>CAWJQN010000001.1:0-442500 GCA_963845115.1 uncultured delta proteobacterium
GAGAATAAATATATGGCGAAATTTTTCTATTATTCATGATACTTTAGCTGTAAGTTTCATAGCTGTTCTCCTGTCTTTCTATCTGTAAACAAATGCAAATCGAAACAGCTATGACGATTAACTAACCGGTTTGAATAGAACCTTTGCAAAGACCTCGGCAGTGGTCAGGGTCTGAACAACCAATACGTGTGCAATGCCAAGACAAAGAGTTACATGTTTTGTCCGCTGTGTTATGAAAAACAGTCGAGCGCAGCAGCAGTCTCTAGCAGGCTTGAGCCTTTTCTCCATGCTGCATTTGTTTCTGCTGGTATCTTTGTTCTTTTCTGCCTTCCTTCCAAACACTTACGCAAATGACCTGAAAGAAAAGAAACGCGTTCTTGTTATTTTCCATTCACATAGTGATCTGCCGGCATACCCAATGGTAGAACAAGGCATCAAGCAGGGGTTAGAAGCAGGCACGGAATTTGATATTGAGTATTTCATCGAATATATGGATTCCTACCGCAATCCCGATCAGAAGCATGACCAGTTATTGAGTGATTTATACCACCACAAGTTTTCCAAGAAAAAGATCGATCTGATAATCACCTACGGCGTGGCCTCACTTGAGTTTGTTATTGCCCACCACGATGATTTTTTTCAGAACATCCCCGTTGTCTTTTCCGGCATCCCGCGGACAAACATAGAGCGTCTAAATTTACCCCCTGAGATTACTGGTGTCCTTGCGGATATCGACTACGCCGGGCTGTTGAATACGGCACTTAAGATCCATCCGGAGACACGCCACGTTGCGGTTGTCAATGGTGCATCCCATACCGATCTGTTTTTTGAAAAAGGTTTCCGCCAGGCATTTGAGCCGTATACCAAGCAATTCGACTTCATTTATCTGACTCGTTTGCCGTTTGCTGAAATTGAGGAAAAAGTCAAAAATCTGCCTGAGCAGACGGTGATCCTCTTTTACCTGCTCACCCAGGATGGTAACGGCAAGGCCTTCGTTCCCCGGCAGGCTGCTTCCATCTTGGCGAAAGAAGCCAATGCGCCGGTGTATGGCTGTCTGGATTCCTATTTCGGCGACGGTATCGTCGGCGGGAGGATGTCCAGTGTGGAAATGAAAGGGGTAAGGGCCGGCGAGATGGCTTTACGCATATTAAGAGGCGAAAAGCCCTCAGATATTCCCATGTCAAGCGAGGGCACAACAATTAATAAGTTCGATTGGCGGCAGTTTAAACGCTTCGGAATCCGAGAGGATCGATTACCACCCGACAGCATCGTTCAGTTAGACCTGCACCTTCTGGGAGAGCTACCGCTGGTATATCGTTGCCACCTTTTTTGTTTCTTTTAGCCCAAAGCGGATTGGTTTTTTATCTGATGCTGTCGCGAATACAGGTTCGCAGGGCCGAGTCGCAGCTCGCTGAACGTTTGGATTTTGAAAAGATGTTGTCCACCCTCTCAGCCCGCTTCGTCAACCTGCCGTCTGATCGTATAGATACAGAAATACAACACGTGCTGGAATCAATCGGTAATGCCCTCAATGTAGACCGGGTGAGTGTCTTTGAAATATCCGAAGAAAATCAACGGTTTTATCATGTTAATTCAATCAATTATATCGAGACAGTTACATCGTCTTCTGAATATGGATTTGACCAACTCCCGTGGATCAAGCAAAAATTGATGCAGGGGGAGATAGTTACCCTTTCCGACCTTGGCGATCTGCCTGCAGAAGCCGAAGACGACCGTTATTTCCTGAGCGGCCTGGGCATTCTCTCATTGGCCCTGATACCCTTGTCGACAGAAAATAAAATTATGGGCGTACTGTCTCTCACTATGTTGAGCCACCGTCAAGAATGGCCGAAGGAGCTTTTACGACAATGTCGTTTGATCGCTGAAATTCTGAGCAATGCAATGGTACGCAAACATCATGAAGAAACATTGAACTTGGCCGAAGCTAAATATAAGGTGGTCGCTGATTTCACCCATGACTGGGAGTACTGGTTCAATACTGACGGGTCTCTTGAATATATCTCTCCCTCCTGTGAGCGCATCAGCGGATACTCGCCTGGAGAATTCATAGATAACCCTGCCCTTTTTAGAGATATTATCGTCCAGGAAGATCAGGGGGTATGGGACAGTCATTCTCATGATTCCCTTCATGAACTGAAATCTTGCCAAATTCAATTTCGGATCAAACGGCGGGATGGCCAAATCTGCTGGATTGAGCACAGTTGCCAACCAGTTATTGATCACCAGGGCACATTGCAGGGTTTTCGCGCAGGCAACCGTGACATTACTATTCGTAAACATGGGGAAATTCAAATCCTTAACGCCTATACAAAGATCACACAATTAAAAAACCAACTTGAGGCGGAGACTGCTTATCTGCAGTCAGAAATCAAACTTGAACACAATTTCGATAACATTATCGGTAACAGTGCTGCTCTCAAGTATGTGCTGTATAAAGTGGAACAGATCGCCTCTACTGAGAGCAACGTTCTGGTACTTGGTGAAAGCGGGACTGGTAAGGAATTGATTGCCAGAGCGATCCACAACAAAAGCCCGCGCAGTGACCGCGCCCTGGTAAAAGTCAATTGTGCTCTTTGCCGCCTGATTTGATTGAAAGCGCGTTGTTCGGCCACGAACGGGGCGCTTTTACAGGGGCTCATGAGCGACAACTGGAACGCTTTGAGATCGCTCACGGCACCACCATTTTCTTAGATGAAATAGGGGAATTACCGCTTTGAAATACAAGCAAAGCTTTTGGGAGTACTCCAGGATCATGAATTTGAAAGGGTTGGCAGTTCCCGCACCATCAAAGTCGATGTAAGGGTCATTGCGGCCACTAATCGGAACCTGGAAGAGGAAGTTCTCCAGGGGCGTTTCAGAGAAGATCTCTTCTTTCGTCTGAATGTCTTTCCAATCACGGTCCCTCCGCTGCGGCAACGCGTCGAAGATATCCCTCTGCTGGTCCAATTTTTTGTTGACAATGCTGCCAAACGGTTGGGCAAATCTATTGAAGAAATACCGCGGAGTGTCATGCAAAAGCTACAGGTTTACTCATGGCCCGGTAATATTCGGGAACTGGAAAACGTGATCGAGCGGGCGGTAATCAATACTTCCGGGCCCAAACTGCGCTTGGCTGAGGACTTATCCGTACCAGCTGGTAACAAAATGAGTCCAACCTTTAAGAGTCTGCAGGAGATTGAGAAAGATCATATTCAGCAAGTGCTTCAACTTACCAAATGGCGTATCGAAGGAGCCAAAGGCGCAGCGCAGATTCTTGCCATGAATCCTTCTACGCTTCGCTCCCGTATTCGCAAGCTTGATATCCAAAAACCTTAGATTATCCTGCAGAGGCTAAACGCCTGATAGTCTGATAGCTCTCCCGTTAAAACAAGTTCTCTTCAGGCCTGATAAAGTCCAACAACTTCCACTGAACGTTCACCGGAACACCTTTATAGACGACTAACCCGGATGTATAACTGGCAATCCCTTGCTCCAGACTGGTATAAGCAGGCTGCTGATCTATAATTAGTTTTGTGAGGGGATCTGATTGGACGAAGATGGAGTTCTGGTAAACGGTTACTGTAAAATTACTATTCGACTCTTACCTCGCCTGTAATCCGATCATTTCAGGTGTGTCATTCCGCGATATTTAACAGATCCCTGATATTTAGCGGTGACCTGGTCGCCCCCCCCCAAAGTATCCCAAAGCTCATTCCTGCGATTTATCTTCAACAAATTCGGTCACTAAAACCCATAATCAATCAAACAGTCAGATCAGGTGTAAATATTGCTTAACTATAGACAACAGTTCATGACTCTAATTGTCTGGTTTCTACTTTTTCAAAAATCAACAAAAAGCCGAGAATCCAATTGGTTATCATTCTAATCAAAATGAAAGTGTTGCCTGTGAAACGTAGAGAGCTTCTGCAGACGCTCAGCTCGATCGTTGAACAGGTTCGAAATGAAAACGGCTGCCTGAAGGCCGTCGTTTTCACAAATGTGGAGGATGATAATGAACTTCTGATTCTGGAAGAGTGGTCGACCCAAAAAGACACGGATGCCCACCTGGACTCAGATCTCTTTACAGTTTTAATGGGAGCCGGAGGGCTCATGTTTAAACCGCCGGAAATTGTCATTACCGCGATTGGCCAGTCGACGGAATTTGAGGCATAAATTAAAGAACTTCACGAAAAGGAGACAGAAAATGAGAACATCATCAATAAGAAGAACTTCACGAAGAGGAGGAAAAAAATGAGAGTATCGTCAAAAAGATTTTTTTTGCTGTGGGCTGTTGCCTGTTGCACAGCGCTGGCCTGGGCGGTCCCGCCAATAGAGGCCGCTGACAGCAAGCCCAATATCATACTCATTGTGTCTGATGACACCGGCTACGGCGATCTCGGCCCCTATGGTGGTGGTGAAGGGCGCGGCATGCCTACGCCGAATATCGACCGCATGGCGAGCGAGGGGACGACACTGTTTACATTCTACGCTCAGCCGAGCTGCACACCTGGCCGGGCTGCGATGCAGACCGGGCGTATCCCAAACCGCAGCGGCATGACCACCGTGGCATTTCAGGGGCAGGGCGGCGGACTGCCCGCCGCCGAGTGGACGCTGGCCTCGGTGCTGAAGACCGCAGGCTACAACACCTTCTTCACCGGCAAGTGGCACCTCGGCGAGGACGACTATGCGCTGCCTAACGCGCAGGGCTACGACGAAATGAAATACGCCGGCCTCTACCATCTCAACGCCTACACCTATGCGGATCCGACGTGGTTCCCCGACATGAGTCCGGAGCTGCGCGCCATGTTCAAGAAGGTGACCAAGGGTGCTTTGTCAGGTAATGCAGGCGAGAAGCCGGTTGAGGAATTCGCGATCAACGGCCAGTATGTCGATACACCTGATGCAAGCACGGCTGATTATCCGAATGGCGTAGTCGGGATCCCGTTCTTCGACGGCTACGTGGAAAAAGCATCCATCGACTATCTCGACAAAGCATCGAAATCGAAGACCCCGTTCTTCATGAGCATCAACTTCATGAAGGTTCACCAGCCGAACATGCCGCACCCTGACTACGAACACAAATCTCTTTCGAAGAGTAAGTATGCGGATTCGGTTGTGGAGCTGGATTCCAGAATAGGGCGAATCATGGACAAGGTCCGCGAACTGGGGCTCGACAAGAACACGATGGTCTTCTACACCACCGACAATGGTGCCTGGCAGGATGTCTACCCGGACGCCGGCTACACACCGTTCCGCGGCACCAAGGGCACCGTGCGTGAGGGTGGCAACCGGGTTCCGGCAATCGCCTGGATGCCTGGTAAGATCAAGGCCGGCACGAAGAACCATGACATCCTTGGCGGCCTGGACCTGATGGCCACGTTCGCCTCCGTTGCCGGTGTGGAGTTGCCGACAAAGGACCGCGAGGGGCAGCCTATCATCTTCGATAGCTACGACATGTCGCCAGTCCTGTTCGGCACCGGCAAGAGTGAGCGGAACGAGTGGTTCTACTTCACCGAGAATGAGCTGACGCCAGGCGCCGCACGTGTCGGAAACTATAAGGCTGCATTCAACCTGCGCGGCGACAACGGGCAGGCAACTGGCGGCCTTGCCGTGGATACTAATCTTGGCTGGAAGGGTCCGGAGTCGTATGTCGCTACAGTGCCCCAGGTCTTCGACCTATGGCAGGATCCGCAGGAGCGCTACGATATTTTCATGAACAACTACACAGAGCGAACCTGGACACTGGTGACGATCAGCGAGGCGATCAAGAAGAAGATGGAAACCTACGTGAAGTACCCGCCCCGGCCCTTGCAGAGTGCGGCTTACGCGGGCCCGATCACGCTCAGCTCCTATTTCCGCTTCCAGCACATCCGCGAGCAGCTCAAAAAAGATGGTGTTAACATCCCGCTGCCCACTGGAAATTAGGATTCAGTAATCCACCCCCGGGCGATTCATGGCGGCTGTGTCGCCATGAATCGCAGTGTTGACGCGATAATTTTTCTCACGGCAGGTTATCGGAATCGTTAACATTGCCATCAACATAACGAAGATAATGAAATCCGATGTACTTCTTCCATGGACATTACGGCCCGTAACTTCCTGCCCAAAAGAAGAACAACTAATCGAAAGGAAAAAACGACTCCAATTTGCCGCCGAATCAGCAGGCATTGGTCTCTGGGAACTGGACCTATCCACTAACATGTTTTGGGCTACTCGCCTGGTTTCTCGTTCGCAGGCGCTGAGCTATCAGAAAAGAATGGTTCAATGCGGATTTGCTTCAAGTTCTGGATTGCTGATTTTGAGAATGGAATATCATTGACACAAAATGCGACGAACTAACTGTACGCTCTTAATAATACCAGAAATATTATGAAATTATCTAGTGATTATGAGTTTGCGCTGATATTAAAAAGATAGTTCTCCGAAAAGGTCTGCCGTCTATTAAACGTTGTGCGGTGAAACAAGGATCTCACAAGTGAATACCATATTTGAGCGAGTGCCGGCAGATTTCAGAGTGCTTGTTATTATTGCTTGCATACTCGCTGCAACATTCCTTGCTGTCTTGATTGTCAATCGCGTATTCATCAGACTGTTTTCTATTCATATAGGTAAAGGACGAGTTGATCGGACGAGCATAAGTTTTATACGCCGGCTCATTTCTTCTATCATCTATATCATTGGCACAAGCGCTGCCTTAATCCAAATACCAGAGTTTAAAATCATTGGGCATTCATTGCTTGCGGGCGCTGGCATTCTAACGGTAGTCGGTGGGTTGGCATCCCAACAGGTTTTAAGTAATCTGGTTAGTGGCCTTCTCATTGTTTTTTTTAGACCGTTCAAAATTGGCGACAGGATTACCTTTGATGATACATTCAGCGGCGTTGTTGAGGACATCACTCTCCGTGAAACTATTCTGCGGGATTTTGAAAACAATCGCGTAATCATACCTAACTCGCAGGTTAGCAGCCAGGTACTTGTAAATGCTAACCATACGGATGATCGTATTTGTAAGTTTATTGATATTGGTATTGGCTATTCTTCTGATGTGGGTATTGCCATGAAAATTATGTCGGAAGAAATCATTAATCACCCGCTACACATCGATCACCGCACACCAGAGCAGAAAGCCAACGGTGACCCAGAGGCAGTGGTGCGTATTATCAGTCTAGGCGATTCTTCTGTTAATCTTCGCGCATGGGCATGGGCAGCCACTCCAGGAGAGGGCTTTCTCCTACAGTGTGATCTGCTGCTCAATATCAAGCGGCGCTTTGATCAGGAAAATATTGAGATTCCTTTCCCGCAAACAACTGTTTCCTTCGCTAAAGACGGGCCGCTAGCGGTGTCAACAGTGGATAAAGTTTCGCATACGGAGGAATAAAAATGGCTCCTCGTCGTTTGGTGTGGATTTGGTTATAAAGGACCAAATCCACTTCAGACCACGAGGAACTCATGAACGGTAACGACATCATCTCCTTAGGACTTGGCATCGAAGCACCCTGGAAGATCAGCGGACAGACTTTGAGCACTGAACACACCCCGCATGAACTGCGAATCACCCTCAGCTCGGAACGGGGAGCTTCCTTCCCTTGTCCCGAATGCGGCGAACTCTGTAAACCACACGATTTCAAAGAGATGACCTGGCGCCATCTCAACTTCTTCCAGCACCACTGTTATATCACCGCCTCGGTGCCCCGGGTCAGTTGCAAAGACCATGGGGTCAAGAGAATACAGGTTCCTTGGGCCAGAAAAGGCAGCAAGTTCACGCTGCTCTTCGAACAGGTGGCCCTGACCCTGGTACGGGAGATGCCGGTGCTGGCGGCTGCCCGGATCATCGGGATTCAGGACAAGAAACTGTGGCGTATCGTCTCCCATTATGTCTCCGTCAATCTGGCCAGACTCGATCTCTCTGAACTCAAGGCTGTCGGCTTTGATGAAACCGCCTCGAAGAGGCGGCACAACTATGTGACGGTGTTCATTGATCTGGACCGGGAGAAAACGCCGGTCATTTTCGCTGCTGTCGGCAAGGGTAAAGAGGTGATCTCTCTGTTCAAACAATTCCTTCACCGTCAAGGTGGCCATGCCGACCGTATCCTGGAGGTGGTCTGCGACATGTCCAAAGCTTTTCTTGCCGGCATCAGAGAGACTTTCGACAAGGCAACGGTTACGGTCGACTGGTTCCATGTTGTTCAAGCCTTTACCAATGCTGTTAACAAGGTCCGATTGCTGGAATCCAAGCAGAAGGTTTTGCCGAAGAACACACGCTGGGCAACGCTGAGAAACGCTGATGGCCCGTTATCCGATGACCAGAGAGCCGCTCTTGCGGAGCTGGAGCAGATGGATTTCTTCACCGCCATTGCCTGGCGGGTAAAGGAGATGTTGCGTTGGGTACGAAAAGCCCCAACATCCCGGGCTGCCAAATGGCGCTTAAGCAATTTTCTGCTGAGTACGTCGTTCATGGATCTGCAGCGCTCCCCGGTGTTGCAGCCGGTAATCGAGGCCATCGAGACAGTGATTCGGCACCGAAAGGCCATCGAGGCCCGTTGGGAATCACAGCACAACACGGCCCGGCTTGAAGGACTCAACAGCCTATTCCAAGCGGCTCGTGCCAGAGCGAGAGGATATCGTAATCCGCAGACCTTTATGACCATGATTTACTTAATCGCGTCACCCGTCGGCAACATTATTAAATCCACTTGAAATGACGAAGAACCATAAAAATCAAAGTACATCTAATTTAATCAATCGTTTTGGATGTGATTTTTCTCTAATAATACGCATTGGGTTCAACTTACACATCGAGGAGATCAAACGTTATGAAAACCACGATCCTCAATACAGTCACTTGCACGCTTGCGCTGCTTTTAGCCTTGCCGTTTGCAACGACCTGCGCCCAGTCTCTGCCAACAACGTTCCCGTGCAGGAAGCGCAACAGATCGCAGAGGATGCCTACATCTATGGCTATCCGCTGATCACCATGGAGATGACCCGGCGCGTGATGACCAACTGGCGCGTGATGACCAACCTCCGCGAGCCGGAGCGTTAAGATTGCCAATTCAAACATCTCGAATTTCTTTAATTCCGAGATCAGTACATTTTTCCTGTTTATCTTTAATGCCAAAGGACTCCAACTTTGGCCCACCCCCGCTTCTTGGCAGGATAAGTCATTACAGGACAGCATAGGGGAAGGGCAGTCAGCGGCGTTGTTTAAAGTCGTGGCATGTATCTAGGCAAACCGTGACACGATCATGCCTGGAGCACAGACCTCCGTCCACCGTACCTTCCTTCACCTCTACAATGTAGTCAACGTTATCAAACCAGCGAGTGCAATTATCACAGATTAGCTTCGGGTCATGTTTATCACACCAGTGGTCAAGCAGCACCTTGTCTCTGGTCAGCTTGCACTTAAGGTCATCGTCGATGATGTCAAAATTCTTACACCCAATGCAATGGCCCGGTTTTGGCGACCTAATTATTAAATGAGGACGGTGAGAATTATAATTCACTGGCATTTCTTCGCCGGGAGCAAGGATAAATAAATCTGGCAACTGTAACGATTTTCTGTCTTGCAGCATCTCCAGGGCTTGCTTACGCAGCTGTTCTAAACCTTTCATATTATTATTTTAATAAGTTGTCAGGCAGGAGAAAGGTAGCACGATACCTTGGAGTAACCCAACAACAAGCTGCGACTCCCTACAGCCGGAAAAGTGTAGCGTAGGCCGCATAGGAGAAACCTGAGTTATGGCTTTACTCAGACTTGATCTAAGGACAGCCCACCCTACACCGATTGAAACGCAGCTAAACTTGCCTCTGCGTCCTCATCAATCAATGGTGTTAACTCTGAATCCAGATGTCTCTGAGCACGATCTGCATTTTCAAGCAGAGCATCATAACGAGCAATTTCCTCATTGAATCCCTTGAACACTGCTTCTCTCAATAGATCATCCTTCAATTTCATTTTCTTCTTAACCTCTGGCGGGAGTGTAAAGAGATTAAAACACTGGAACCGTCGGAAACTAACAAATCGGTAAAATACCGGTTGGCTTATATGGCTTTGTGTATCGAGAACAGTTCTTCAGGACGGCGATTTCAACAAGGATTGATGAACATTGCGTCCGTCATTGATCGAGACAACATACAAATTTGCTCAGCTCAGTGGTTCTGGGATCAGTGGCCAAACTCATATGCGATACAGGTAATGCCTGAAAGATTCAAAAAATCTGATTCCGCTCAGATTACATACGCTGAAGCAAGAGAAATAGCTGAAGTACGCGATGCTTGTTTTGCCTACCTAGATGATTTTTTAACTGACATTTCGAATCAGTAATAATCACAGTAATTTAGGGTGCCATACTACATTAGGGTTTTGGTTCAAAATCAAGGTGCGTTCCGAAAATTTTACCGCAGGCATATAGCTGCTCTTCCCGGAATGAAATGTTTAAACGCAACGCGGTGTTTGGGCAAAAAGACAATTTTTCAAGGTAGCCTGATACGAGTGATTAGCTAAAAGCGCCTGTATCCGCCTGCTTCTGACCAAAGTGTTTAAGAAGATGTTCTTTGGTAATGATAACGGCCGGTGAGAGCAGGTAGTTGGACAGTGTAATGATTTTATAGTTCGAGGTGACGCTGCTGCATTGAAACGGCAGGCTCACCAGTTCTTTTCTGTCAATGTGGTCATGGAAGATGGGAAACAGGCCGCAACCTATTGCATCGCTGGTGAGAACGACATCTATCAACAGCTTGAAGTAGCTGCACTCGATGATACCGTTCTCAAACGATTTAATTTCCGATATGGGCAGCCCGGTTTCCTGTGAAAGTACCTCGTAGATAATATCGGGGATCCAGGGGGTGGCGACAGGGTAAGCGAGAATATGTTCAAGCCGGACGGTCTTCCGGCCGGCCATGGGATGATCCGGCCGGCACACATAGCAGATAGGGTGCTGGGGCAGGTCGGTAACTTCGAGACCTTCCATGTCGTCTACCGGCCTGGTGTCGCCAATCATTACATCTATTTCACGTTTTTTGAGCATCTCGATCAATGCCGAAGGACGTTCGACGATCACATAAATATGCAACTTGGGGTGACTGGACATAATCATCCCAAGGACCTTGCCCATAAATATCTCCGCTGGTATGGGCCCGGAGCCTATCCGCAGTTCCCCCTTATCTCCCTCTTTCAGGATCTGCAGATCTGTTTGCATCCGCTGGGCATCCTTCAAAAGGGTTTTACCGAACTTGATGATATGTTCGCCGAATATGGTTGGTGTTATTTCCCGTATATGCCTGTCAAACAACCTCATTCCAAGGTTATCTTCAAGGGATTGGATTGCCCGACTGAGACCGGGTTGGGTCATGTTCAACTCTTTTGCAGCCCTGGCAAAGTTCTTATGCCGTGCGAGGGTTTCAACCTGCCGTATATGTCGGATATCAATAGTCATGATCTCAAGTTATCAAAAACATAATAAAATGTCATTGGACTTTCAAAACCGCGGTGGTTAATTTTGATTATCATTCCCATAACTGTTAGGAATCCACTGCTGTTAAACAATTGATTGATATTGTTTTTTTCAGAACCAATCAGTCAAACCAGGGAGCAATAAAATGCGCTTCAAACAGATACCTTTTTACCTTGCAATCGGTCTCTTTCTTTCAGCTGCACCAGTCGTTGCTTTTGCAAAGACTTCCGCATTAAGTGACGCCGTACGAACAACGGAACACATGGAGCCGGCAATTCCCAGACCGGCCCAGGAAGCAGAGGCTGCAAAGAAACTTGCAGCCCTGAAGGCAAAGACGGGTAAACGACCCAATATCGTCTGGCTGGTGGTGGACGACATGGGATACGGAGACCCGGGTGTCTATGGGGGAGGCGCAGCAATCGGAGCCGCGACACCCAACATGGACCGGCTGGCCCACGAAGGACTTAAGCTCACGGGCGTCTATTCACAACCGACCTGTACTCCTACCCGTTCTGCGATGATGACGGGCCGCTTGCCTGCGCGCACCGGACTGACCCGTCCGATTCTGGCCGGCGATGTGGTGGCCAAGAACCCATGGGAGGGTGAAGTCGAGCATCGCCGCCATCCTGTCCGATTCGGGCTACCACACGGTACTCACTGGAAAATGGCATACCGGGGAGTTGGAAGGGATGCGGCCGCATGAAGTCGGCTTTGACGAATTCCAGGGCTACTACGCCTCCCAGAAGGAACTGACCCAGCAAATCGATGCCCGCCGGTATCCAGACCTGGTTCTCAACCCGGAGCGGGCTGCCAAGTTCAAGGAGGCAAGCGGCAAGATCGACATGTATTACGGCCGTAAGGGCGAAGAAGAGAAAATCGTCGAGAAAACCACCTCCATCGAGCAGTTCGCCGAGGCCGATCATGTCCTGGCCGCTTTCACCATGGACAGAATCAGGAAACTGGCTGGAGGGGACAAGCCGTTCTTTATTTCACACAACTTCATGCGGGTGCATGCCGACAATCATCCCTCCAGAAGAATTTAGGGGTGCGTCTGCTTCAAAGTATCAGTACAAGGATAATGTGGTCGAAGTCGATGCGCTGATCGGAAGAATCGTTGGTGCCGTCGAAGAGGCCGGCGTTGCCGACAACACCTTTGTCTTTATCACCTCGGATAACGGGCCGCAGAACGATTCCTGGCCGGACAGCGGGTACACGCCGTTTCGCGGCGCCAAGAATACTCCCTGGGAGGGGGGCGTTCGGGTACCGGGCATCGCCTACTGGCCGAAGATGATTGAAGCCGGACAGGAAAGTGGTGAACTCTTCGATCTGATGGATCTTTTCAATACCACTCTGGCGCTGGCCGGAGCCGACCGACAAAATTCCCGCGGACCGCTATATCGACGGTATCGACCAGAGTTCCTTCCTGCTGGTTGAAAACGGTAATTCAAGGCGGGAGAAGGTTTTTATCTGGGCCCAGTACACGCCGGTTGCGATGCGCATGCATGAATACAAGATTTTCATGAAGGTCATGGAAACCCACGCCCAGTGGCTCGATATCGACATGGCCACCATGACCGATGTCGGCCTGGCGCCGTGGCTGTTCAATCTCTATATCGATCCCAAGGAGCAGTACCCGGTCGGTCACCGGCTCAATCCCTGGCTGGCGTCGCTCGGTCAGGAGTTCAAAGCCCATGCCGCCACCTTCAAGAAGTATCCGCCCAAGGATGTCGGGCTGAAACAGTAGGCCCAGTCCTGAACAGCAATTCTCTGTTCAGAAATAGGTTTGCAATATGGACCGCAAAGCTGCCTGATAATGGGTTGGAATGCGGTAAAATACGATAGTGAGGAATCCAGCTAATGAAAGCACACGTCCTGTTCATTGCCGGCTGTCTGGCTCTGCTGCCCTGGACCGCAAGCGCCCAAAATCCTGCGGGTGGGTCAGTTTTGCCTTTCCCTTCTCCGCCCAACAAGAGCATCGCCAAGCAGACCCTGGCTGAAAGCACATTGGCCAAACCAGCAACAGTAAAACATCTGCCCGATGATGCCCCCAATATCCTGATCGTACTGCTCGACGATGTCGGCTATGGCATCGCCGATACGTTCGGCGGCGGGGTGAAGACCCCGACGCTTTCCAAACTGGCTGATGAAGGAATTGTCTACAACCAGTTTCATACCACCTCGATCTGTTCCCCGACCCGGGCATCACTGCTGACGGGTCGCAACCATACCCGGGTCGGTTCCGGTACCATCGCCGAACGGGCCGTCAATTTCGACGGCTACACGGGTATTATTCCCAAAACCTCGGCAACCCTGGCTGAAGTCTTGAAACAGTACGGCTACAAGACCTCGGCCTTTGGCAAATGGCACAACACGCCGGCGACCCAGACCACGGCCATGGGCCCGAAAGACAAGTGGCCCAACGGCTACGGGTTCGAGTATTTTTACGGCTTTCTGGCAGGGGAGACGTCCCAGTACGAACCGCGCCTGGTGGAGAATTACAACTATGTGGAGCCGCCCCACGATCCGACCTATCATCTCACCGAAGATATGACCCGGAAGGCCCTGGCATGGCTGGACCGGCATCAGTCCTTTTCACCGGACAAGCCCTTTCTGATGTATTGGGCTCCGGGCGCTGTGCATGGCCCGCATCATATTTTCAAAGAGTGGGCCGACAAATACAAGGGCCAGTTTGACGACGGCTGGGATGCCTACCGTGAGAAAACCTACAAACGTCAGCTGGAATTGGGTGTTATACCGAAGAACACGGCTCTGACGCCGCGTGATGAGACGCTCGCTTCCTGGGACAGCATCCCTGAAGATCAGCGGGCCTTCCAGACCCGTCTGATGGAGGTTTTCGCCGGTTTTGTCGAGCACACCGATCACCAGGTGGGTGAGCTGCTCAACGGCCTGGAGGAACGGGGCCTGAAAGAAAACACGCTGGTTATCTATATTTTCGGCGATAACGGCTCCAGCGCCGAGGGCCAGAACGGCAGTATCAGTGAACTTCTGGCCCAGAACCAGATCGCCAACACCATCGAACAGCAGATCGAGGCCCTGAACAGAATCGGCGGTCTCGAAGTACTGGGGACATCAAAAACAGACAACATGTACCACGCCGGCTGGGCCTGGGCCGGCAGCACGCCGTTTAAGAGCACCAAACTGGTCGCCGCCCATTTTGGCGGAATCCGCAACCCGATGGTGATCTCCTGGCCAAAGAAGATCACGCCCGACACCACCGCTCGCGAGCAGTTTCTGCATGTAAACGATATTGCCCCCACCCTGTACGACATTCTGGGGATCGAGGCGCCCCAGGTGGTGAACGGCTATGAGCAGGACCCGATAGACGGGACCAGTTTTGCCGATACCTTCGACGACGCTAATGCCAAAAGCCTCAAACAGACTCAATTCTTTGACAACAACGGCAGCCGCGGCATCTATCACGATGGCTGGTTCGCCTCCACCTTTGGGCCATTGTACCCCTGGGTGTCGGCCCAGAAGGGTCTGGCGGACTGGGATTCCAACAGAGATGTCTGGCAGCTCTATGATCTTCGCTCGGACTTTTCCCAGGCCCACGACCTGGCCGCCGAGCATCCCGACAAGCTTGCAGAACTGAAAAAACTCTTTTTGCAAGAGGCCGAAGACAACAAGGATTTTCCGATCGGTGCCGGCATCTGGCTGCGGCTCCATCCCGAAGATCTGGCGACCACCGGCTACACGAGCTGGAAATTCACCCAGAACACTAACCGGATGCCGGAATTTACCGCTCCCGGCCTTGGCAGGACCTCCAATAGTGTCAAGATCGATCTTGAAGTGGAGGAAAATGCCAGCGGTGTGCTCTATGCGATGGGTGGTCTCGGCGGCGGACTTACGCTCTACATGGATAAGGGGCATCTGATCTATGAGTACAACCTGATGATCATAGAACAGTACACCGCCAGAAGTGAACAGCCGCTCCCGGCCGGCAAACACACCATAGCGGTGACCACGGTCATCGAAGGCAACAAGCCCGGTGCCGGCGGCACGGTGAGCCTGGTGGTGAATGGCGCCGAGGTCGGCAAAGCCACGCTGAAACGTTCAGTTCCCCTGCTTTTTACCGCCAGTGAGACTCTTGATGTCGGCGTCGATCTGGGCTCACCAGTCTCGTTGAATTACGACGACCGGCGGCCTTTTGTCTTTGAAGGAAAGATACATTCCATGAATGTGGAGTTGAATTAATATAAAATGGATAATACAGGCAGGTGTGACTTTTTTCTGCTTACTGTTCGTCGCCCCGAAATGGGGAATAAAGCTTAGAGATATATTTCTTTTTCCCATTTGACAAACGCTGAAACAAGGAGCACGAAGGTGGTTTGTTCAAGCTATTCCCTGCATGTTCTGATCTTGCTCCTGCTGATTCTAGCATCGGCAACACATGCGGAAGAAGGCGGTTCCGGACACTATATGCCGGGATCGATGGCCTCTTTTATGGACGGCGTTCCTGCGGAACCAGGCTTTATTGCCCGGTTGAACTATCTTCACTACAGCGGCTCAACCGGTATTGATCGCAGCCTGCCTATTGCGGGTTTGACGGTGGCGGATGTTGATGCCGTCTCGGATGCCTTCGGTCTGACCCTGCTCTGGGCACCGGACTGGAAGATGGGTGAGAACTGGAGCTACGCTATGTCGGCGACGATTCCCTGGCTGTCGATGGAGGTCGAGGCCAGCCTTGAAAATGCATCGTTTGGCAAACCGCAAACCATTCGCCGAAGTGACAGGGAGAGTGGTTTGGGAGATATCATCGTCATGCCGCTGATGTTAAACCAGAAGGTGAACCCGGATCTGAACCTGAACTATCGGCTGGCCATATATGCACCCACCGGAGATTATGAAGTGGGCCGGCTGGCCAACACCGGGAAAAATTTCTGGACCATCGAACCGACCGCAGCGCTCATGTATTTCGGGCAGAAAAACGGTATTGAGGGCTCTCTTTTTTTCGGGGTCGATTTCAACACTGAAAATAGCGACACTGACTATACATCGGGAATTCAGGCACATCTGGACGGTACCCTGGCCCAGCATTTCCCGCTTGTTAACGGACTTGCCGGCGTTGGTGCGACCGGTTTCTGGTATCAGCAGATCTCCGACGACAGCGGCGATGGGGCGACCTTGGGTGCGTTTCGCGCCCGGGCACACGGTCTTGGCCCGGTAATCTCATACACGCACAAGGTTGGCGGAAAAGATCTCATTGCCGAGTTGAAGTGGCTGCATGAGTTTGAAAACCGGAATCGTCTCGAAGGTGATACGATCTTTCTTAAGGTTCTGGCAAAATTTTAGGCGTCATATCAATAAGAATATAGAGAATTACAAGTTGTTGCAATTAGCAGGTATCCCTCTTAACGTGGCCCAAGCAAATATTATCCCCGCTGGAAAACAAAAAAATCTCCTCATAACGGAAGCCCCGGGAACCCAACCCTCCCTTTAGTTTTTTATTGATGGTTTATGGACATATGTCACCAGGTTCTTATCGTTATGATTGTATGAGCTACGCTGTAAGTTATCCCGATTTTTGATGAAGTATCATGAAATAAATGCTTCCCCAAAGCCAGTAGAAACGAGGGGAAGCCTAACCATGAGGAGAGCCCTGATGAAAAAAGGAATTTCTATACTTGCCTTAATGTTTCTCGGATTTTGCTTTTCCGCCGGAGCAGTCTTTGCTGCCCAAAAACCGAACATCGTTGTTATTTGGGGTGATGACATAGGTGAATCCAACATCAGCGCCTACAACTTTGGACTGATGGGTTACAAAACGCCGAATATCGACCGTATCGCCAGAGAAGGCATGATGTTCACCGACGTGTATGCCGATCAGAGTTGCACGGCGGGACGCTCGTCCTTTATAACCGGTCAGGCAACTATCCGCACGGGCCTCAGCAAGGTTGGAATGCCAGGCGCAGCAGAGGGCCTTCAGGCGTCGGATGTTACTATCGCCACACTTCTCAAGCAAGAGGGTTACGCTACAGGCCAATTCGGTAAGAACCATCTTGGTGACCGCAATGAGTACCTGCCCACGCTTCACGGCTTCGATGAGTTTTTTGGCAACCTCTACCACCTGAACGCCGAGGAAGAGCCAGAGCAACCTGACTATCCGAAGGACCCCAGTTTCCTCAACAAATATGGACCGCGCGGCGTCATGAACTGCGTGGCAACAGAAATTGATGATCCGACCGAGGATCCGCGATTCGGGAAAATGGGTAAGCAGAAATGCGAGGATACTGGGCCGCTGAACAAGAAACGCATGGAAACAGTCGATGACGAGATTGCTGCGAAGGCGGAAGATTTCATTAAGCGCCAGGTGGCAGCCCAGAAGCCATTCTTCACCTGGATCAACTATACCCACATGCACTTTAGAACCCATACCAAGCCTGAGAGCGTCGGTCAGGCCGGACCCGCGCAGAGCTTCTATCATGATACGATGATCGATCATGACAAGAATGTCGGACAGATCCTCGACCTGATCGATGAACTCGGAATTGCCGACAACACGATCCTTATCTATTCCACCGACAACGGTCCGCACCGCAACTCCTGGCCTGATGCCGGTACAACCAAGTTTCGCAGCGAAAAGAATACCGGTTGGGAGGGAGCATATCGCGTCCCGCAGATGATAAGATGGCCTGGTAAGATTAAGCCCGGTTCGGTCTCGAACGAGATCATATCACATCTAGACTGGGCTCCGACCCTGCTCGCCGCCGTCGGCAACGCGGACGTAAAGGAGAAACTGCTCACAGGTTATGAGGCCAACGGTAAAACATACAAAAATCATCTGGATGGTTACAACTTCCTGCCATATTTGACAGGCCAGGAAGAGACCGGGCCGCGCAAGGAATTCTATTACTTCTCAGATGAAGGCGACCTGATGGGGCTCCGCTACCAAAACTGGAAGGTACACTTCATGGTTCAGGATCAGGCGGGTACCTTGGAAATATGGCAGCGTAAGTTCCGGGGGCTGCGCATGCCTTACATATACAATCTGCGCACGGACCCATATGAATTCGCCACAATCACGTCTAATACTTATTGGGACTGGGTTATCGACCATGCCTGGGTCATTTACCCGATGGGTGATGCAATAGGTCCATTTCTGAAATCATTTGAGGAGTTTCCACCATCTCAGAAACCTGGGTCGTTTACTGTTGGTGATGCCTTTAAGACACTCAAGGCAGTCCCGCATAAGTAGGCAATCAATATACCAAGAAAGTGTTGTTCCATTCATTCAGCAAAAAACGCTGAATGAATGGAACAACAATACCAATTTTTATAAGAACAGAGCTGCGCACTGATCAACAACAATTATTATTCCCGTCCAGCGACAATTAAAACTCCCTCCTCATCCCATAATATTACGACTTTTTACAATCAGTTATTTTTTCTTTCGCTTTTGTTCGCCGATAGCTCTCCAGATTCAATTCAATGATGACGCTGTGGTGTACCAGGCGATCTATAGCTGCCGCCGTTATCATCGGGTCCTTGAAGATTTTTCCCACTGAGAGAACGGCAGGTTACTGGTAAGCATCACAGAAGTTCGTTCGTACCGACCCAGCAAGCAGAGTAAAAAGGACCTCCATCTCCTCCCTGCTCTGCCGAACATGGCCGCCGATCCTCATCTAACTCTGGATTAAATATTGACCGATAACTCAGCCTCGCAAATAGATGAAGATACTTGGGCCTTTTACTACAGCGCATATCAATACAGAGAGGGTGACCAGGACAGTGGGTGGGGTGTATTTTTCCGCTTTGGTTATTCAGATGGCGATCCCAACCCATTGAAAAGGTACACAGCTGGCGGCCTTGGGGGAACCAGTCTTTTTTCAAGTAGACCGGACGACTCCTGGGGGGCGGGACTCTGTTGGCAGAGGCGCAGCCTCGGTATGGAGAATGTTTCCTGTGAGGGCAGAATCGGCTAAACACTCAAAATTGATCGGAAATGGAGCAACTGCAAAGACGAGATAACCACCAAAGATTAGGTATCGATCTTCTTTTTCGACCTGTACTTGATATAAATAGCCTTCTTTTTGTGAATTTTCAGATAGTTGGGCGTTACCATTGGAAACCTCTCTGGGAGGGAATCCGTCGGCGATAATAGAGACAGGAATACGTAACAGAGGCGAGGTTACATGGAGGGGGTAATTGGCTCCGGGAATTTTTGAATAGATCTTTCAGGAGTTAACTTGAGAACCGATCAATCCAATCAACTGAGCTGCCGGGAAACACCACTCTAAACAACATTTTTCAGGTGACACTCTTATGGGCAGCCATTCGTCATCTAGCGATCACTATTTCTCCATGGCAGCCACGCCAGTGCGGGCGATTTCTATGATATTTTCCCTGCCGACCTCATCGAGAAAGGTGTCGATCTGCGTTGTTGAACCGGCTATCTGGACTATCTGAACATCTTTGCCTTTTTTCTCAAGTATTTCAAAATTGTAACGTCCGTTGAAGGCGGTGAGGTGGTCCCGGTCAACTTCGAGTTTGACGATTGCCGCCTCCCGCCAGTAGCTTTTTTTGGTATCAAGCTCTTTGGCCGAGATGATCTCGGTAAATTTCTCCAACTGTTTTATCACCTGGGTTACCTTGGCAATATCGTCTTCCTGGAGCGTAATCGTCATCCTGCTTATGCCTGGAACCCGTGAGCTGCAGACCGTTAAGGTGTCAACATTATACATTTTCTTTCTGATCAGCATCGACACCTTGTTGAGAACACCCGGACGGTCGAGCATAAACGCTAAAATGGCTCTTCTCTTCATGATTTGCTCCCCTTCCTTTTCTTCTTTGATGCTGATTTTTCTTTGGTGGGGCGAGTTACGATCATATCGTCAAAACCGCCGCCTGAAGGAATCATGGGTAAGATGACCTCTGACGGATCGCAGACAAACTCAATGAGTATCGGCCCTTTCCTGGCAATTGCTTTCTTCAGCGCCGGCGTGATATCTTTGACTTCCTCAACCTTGAAATAGGGAATGTCATATGCTTTGGCGATGAACCCGTAATCCGGGTTCAGCATGGGTGTTCCGCTGTAGCGTCCATCGAAAAAAAGTGTCTGCCACTGTCTTACCATGCCGAGGTAGCCATTGTTGAAAAGCAGTATCTTGACGTCAATCTGATGCTCCATGACGGTTCCGAGTTCCTGCATGTTCATCTGAAAACCGCCGTCGCCGCTTATTGACCAGACCCTTTCATCGGGCCGGGCAAGCTTGACCCCTATTGCCATCGGCAGAGAACAGCCCATCGTGCCCGCTCCACCAGACGAGAACCAGCTGTTTTCGGTCTGATAATTATAAAACCGTGCGGCCATCATCTGGTGCTGACCGACATCAGGGACGATCAGATCTTTACCCTTGGTCAGCTTTGACAGACGATCGACGATCGTTTTCATGAGCAGTTTACCGGTATCTCCGATTCCCTCATCGATCTCGGCCTGAAGCTCTTTTTTCATCACCAATCGGTGTTCCGCAATCATCTTGAACCAGCGGCGCCTGGGCTTGTGGGTAAGCAGCGGGTCATCCACCAGGACACGAAGCGTACTGAATACGTCAGCATTTATAGCCACTGAAGTGACGACGTTTTTGTCGATTTCAGATGGATCGATTTCCACGTGGATGACATCGGCATTGGCGGCATACTCACTCAATTTGCCGGTAACCCGGTCGTCGAATCTCATGCCGAAGGATATCAGCAGGTCCGCCTCCTTTACGGCTTTGTTGGCTTCCACCGTGCCGTGCATTCCCATCATTCCAAGACTCAACGGGTGATCGTAGGGCAGGGCGGAAAGGCCGTGCATCGTAAAGGCTATCGGAATATTCACCTTTTCCGCAAACTGGCGGAGCAGTGTACCACCATTGCTGTTTATCACACCGTGACCACAGAAAATCAGCGGCCTCATGCTCTTGTTGATCAACTTTATCGCCCGGTCCAGTGGCTCTCTGTCCGGTGACGGATGATAGAGATAGCCGGGTAACACGGGTCTGTATCCCTTGACATCAAAGCGGTACGTGGGAGATACCGAATCATTCTGCACATCTTTCGGGATATCGACCAGAACCGGCCCCCCACGGCCGGTGGTAGCCACATAATATGCTTCATGGATAGTCGACTCGATCTCGTCAGCATGAAGCGGCATGTAGGTCTGTTTGCAAATGGGCATCATCACCCCAACGACGTCGCTCTCCTGAAAGGCATCGGTTGCAATTACCCCCGTGGCGACCTGTCCCGTCACTATCAACATCGGCACCGAGTCCATGTGGGCGTCGGCTACGCCGGTGGTCAGGTTCATTGCGCCAGGTCCGGAGGTGGCCATACAGACGCCGAGTTGCGGGTTATCCGTCGAAAGAGATGCCCTCGATAGACCCTGGGCCATAAACGTCGCGCCCTGCTCATGACGCGACATGATGAACTGGAAATTCTTCATTTTGTCCATTTCATCAAAAACCGGCATGATGGTCCCGCCGGTGTAGCCAAAAATGTAATTTACTCCCTTTGTTTTAAGGGCGGATAACAACTTTTCTTTTCCAGTCATTGAGAATCTCTCTGAACGATTAAGTGTATATTTTCATAACCGCAAAAAATGAATCAGGCTTTGAGTCTGACCGCTAGTTGAACATAGGTAGAACAATAATTCCATCCATCTATTACTGTTCAAAATAAAGTCATATTGAGAAAAAACTATATGATGTCATGATCTTTTTGGTAGTTGCTCTATCCATTTTGCTATTAATTGATTGAAAGTGGTGTCGTAAGGACTTGGATTAATTGTAAAATGAGGCTACGTTTAAAACCAAAGGGGAAATCCTGAGGCCCATAGCTTTGTCTAAGCTTCCCCCCATTTGGTCGGTCAACAATGATGTTATGTGAAAAAGCATATATTACCAGGAGGAAGCCATGCCGAAGAAAGCTTACCGTTCTGAAGACATCACTGCCAGGCCCAGGGAAGCGGATATCCTGGTTAGCCAGCGGATATCTGTTGCCGAAACTGTCAAAGTCGCACGAAAACGCTACTCAACCGGTGTCATTGATACCCTTCTGGATATCCTTATATTGAAAGGTGGAGCCGGTGCCGTGTGAGATAGGGTACAGGACACGATGGGACAAACCAGCAAACAAGGAGAATGATCATGAAACGAATAGGAGCTGTTCTCGCGGTGGTCGGCGCGATCCTGCTGCATGGCGTCACCGGGTATGGAGCGGAGCCGGCTGAAACAGAGGTGCTGGTCGACAAGGCGACGTCGGTCGTCCATAGTTTTGCTGCCGACCCCGACCTTGAATGGTTCAGGGAAAAAGCCACCCAAGCGAAGGCGCTGCTTATTATTCCCCAGAATCTCAAAGGCGCCTTGTTCATCGGCGGTTCCGGCGGCTCTGGGGTGCTTGTTGCCCAGGATGCGGCCTCGGGGAAATGGGGCTATCCCGCTTTCTACTCCATGGCTTCGGTCTCTATCGGTGCACAGGTCGGGGCAGAGGCATCAGAGGTGATCCTGATGGTCATGACCGAACGAGGAATGGAAAAGCTGTTGACCAACTCTTTCAAGCTCGGCGCCGATATCACCCTTGCCGCCGGCCCGGTCGGGGGAGGGGCGGCGGCGCAGACCGCTGATATCCTCTCCTATTCCCGTTCCAAAGGGGCCTTTGCCGGGATGTCGTTCGACGGGTCCATCGTCGAGACTCGAGACACCTTGAATGAGGCTTATTATGGACGACCAGTAAGCCCGACCGACATCATCATCGGTAAGAGTGTAACGAATCCTCATGCCGACAGCCTGAGGGCTGCTATTGATGATTTAGCTGCCCAATAAAGATGGTATGGGCCCAGTCCTGCTCTTCTTTGCCAGCTTCCTGTTAATCTCGTGGGCTGTTTTGGTTATTTGAGCCAGCGCAGCTCATAGAGGTCGGTGCGGCGGCTGTCAAAATTTCTTACGCTCCCCTGGGAGCGCAATTCTTTGATCAGGTCAAAGTCCAGGTCGGTAATGAGCGTTGTCTCGATGCCGGGTGTCGCCTCCGAGGCGATGGCATCGTGAGGATACGAGAAGTCAGATGGAGTAAAAATCGCTGACTGAGAATACTGGATCCCCATTGTTTCTACTTTTGGTATATTGCCGACGCTGCCGGAAATGGCGACGAAACACTCATTTTCGATGGCCCTGGCCTGGGCGCATCGCCTGACCCGCAGATAACCCGTCTTGGTGTCGGTCCAGAACGGCACTAACAGCATTTTCATACCCCTGAGGGCCTGCAGCCTGGCCAGCTCAGGGAATTCCACATCATAGCAGATCAGGATTCCGATTTTGCCTATGTCGGTATCGAACACTTTGAGGTCGTTGCCGCCGGTAAATTTCCAGGAAACATCCTCATCCGGGGTAATGTGCAGCTTGGCCTGACTGTCCCAGGTGCCGTCGCGCCTGCAGAGAAAGCTGACGTTGTATAATTTTCCGTCCTCGCACAATTGGGGAACACTGCCTGCAACGATGTTGATGTTATAACTCAGAGCCATTTCCGTCATGGCTTGGCGCAATTCCTCGGTGAACCCGGCGAGCATCCGCATAGCGTCGGCCGGATTGCTTCCTTCGTAGGTGCGAATAAGCGGGGCATTGAACAGCTCGGGAAACAAGATGATATCAGCCTTGTAATTGCTGACCGTGGTGACGAAGAACTCAACCTGCTGCATAAAGTCGCCAAAGGAGTCGAATCGTCGCATCTGCCACTGGACGACGCCGAGTTTGGCAATCGATTTCGTCCGGCCGATCAGCCTGGTTTTCTTCTGGTAATAAATATTTATCCATTCCAGAAGGACTGCATTTCCGCGTGATTCATGATCCTCCGGCCAGTAGTCATAGAGGAGATTGCGAACATGAAAGTCATTGGATATTTGAAAGGTGAGAACCGGGTCGAACAACTCCCTGTTTTTTACTTTTTGAATGTACTGCTGAGCAGACATTTCCTTGGAAAAGTTATGGTAGTCAGATATGCGCCCGCCCAGCAGAATCCCTTTGAGATTAAGGTTTTCAGCCAATTCCTTGCGGGCATCATAGAGGCGGCGCCCGAGCCGCATGCCCTGGTATTCAGGATCTACTGAAACGTCAATCCCATAAAGATAGTCCCCTTCCGAATCATGGGACCTGAACGTACCGCCGCCAACGATCTGCTCATAGGAGTGCTGTTCCCCGAACAGACTGAAGTCGATGATCAGGGAAAGGGCAATGGCCACGGGAATACCATTATCCTCTATGCAAATCTGACCTTCGGGAAATCTTGTTATCAGGTGGCCGATTTCTGCCTCGGTCCAGGAGGCTGCGACACCGTTGTATACCCTTTCAGATATATCCTGTATCGCTTTGTAGTCGGTTGTCCGAAGATGCCTCGTTTTGAGCTTGTGGCTGATTTCATCGATCATTGCAGCTCCGCCTCCAGGTAACGCGCGTTTAAGGGTGACACGCCTTAAAGACCAGCATTCAATCACTCACCAGTTTCCAACAATTGTATATACCGGTTTCTCATAAATACAAGAGGTTACTTATGATGATAACGTTTGCCTCCCGATCATTGTCAACTACCGGTCATCGCAGCAGATCGCAAGCATGTTTTTCGCGACGACTGCTGATGAAGACGCTGCCCCCATCCCCCTCAGATATTTGAACAACAGAAGTTGTACGCAATACTCAAGGGTAGGAATCAGGTTGATAGGTCACGTTTCCATTAGTACATCTCATAAGGTTTTTCAATTCTTCCTAAAAAATCAATTAGTACTGGTAGCCTTACCCATGTCTAACCATGGCCTAAAGGTCAGTTTTCTGTCTTTTTAACCGACTCAATCGCCAACACGAATGGAAGAGCAGTCATACCCACCAGTCCGCAGAGTATGAAGGTTTGTTCCAGACCCATTAAATCGGCCACAAACCCAACGAGGACGACGACCGCAGATCTGGAGAGAAAACTTATCATCATAAAGACACCATTAGCTGCAGAAGAACCGTCCACTGAAAACTCCTGAATCATCGCCAGCATCACCGGCGTTGTGGAGAGAAGAGAGAAACCGGTGATCAGCAGTATAATCAGTTGGAGCCAGCCCGAAGTGCAGGTAAATAGCAGAAAGGCAATGGGAGAAACCACCAGGCAGAACCCTAACAGCCGTTTTCTACCAAATCGATCGCTCAGGCTTCCTATCGTCAGTATACCTACGACACCCGCAGCCTCAAACAGGGAGAGTGCAATCCCGGCAAGCCAGACATTGCCGCTTTGCTGCATGACATAGAGGGGAAGAAAAGCAGTCAGGCAGGCATGCATGAAACCGCGACCAACGAGGATCGCAGAAAGTGGCAGGAGTATGCCCCTCATTTCTCTGAACATTATGCGAATGGAAGGGCTCTGCTTTTGCACGACAGAGACCGGCATATCCTTAAATTTTACATACATCACGATCGAAGCTAACATGCCAAAGAGCATCACCGGGTAATACCCCTCAAAACCAAAAATCGATATGGCGCCGATTATCGTGATAGGCCCCAGTGTTCTAGCCAGCTCACCTCCGGTCATGAAGAAACTCATCCCCCTTCCAGTCTTTCCACCCGAAACCCTGTAGACCATCACCGGGGCAGGAACATGAAACAGAGATGTACTTACACCGGTGAAAAACATGAGAATCAACAGAATTCCATAATTTGGCGCAATTCCCAGAAGAGACATGGGTACTGCCGTAAAAGCAGGGGCCATTATGATGAAATATCGAACACTTACCCGGTCAGCAAGTTTGCCGATGTGTGGATTCATCAAGGCAGGAATCTGCATAGCAGTTGTAAGAAAACCGGCCTGGGTAAGAGAAAGGGAGAACTTCTCTATGAGAAAGGGCAAAAGCGGTGCAAGAAAGCTCGTATATATGTCATGAATGAAGTGACAAACCGACAAGAGAAGTACTTTCTCGGTATCAAAAAAAGACTTGTTTCGACTGTCTGATTGAACCATTTAAGTATGCAGGCCCGTTGTTTGGTATAAATATCAAATGACATGCTTTACTTCGCCTGGCGGTAAATGTCACACTTTATTGAACAAATACACAAAATAAAAAGGTGCTGGACCGCAATATAGAGCTTTAGAAAGAGTAGAAGGACGCGAAAAAGAGCTGTTGCGCTCCTGTAATGAGCGGCTACCTTATAAAATTGCCTATTAGCTCAAAATCTGATTTTTCAAGGTTCCCTCCTCTATGTGGTGTATAACTTCCTGAAGGTTAACGATTTGCTGAACGAAAGCCCATCAGTATTACAGATAGAGAAAGTGGTGAAAAACATTTTCCTGAAAATTAGCTCGGCATGAACACTCACCTAGCGAATTCCAAAGAGTGGAGTCGCCGTACCATGACAAAAATAACTGGTTTACAATACTTCCTGCCGCTGATCATATTTCTTGCCTTCAGTGGCTGCGCCACGCTTCCGCAAAACGTTGAACGACCGGTATCGACGGCCTTCAGCGATACAGAGACAACCTCGATTGGCCGCAGAGTTGCTGAAGAAGGTCGCGGCAGAGCTGAAATGTCGGGTTACCATCTCCTGGCAGATGGGCTGGACGCTTTCGTGGCTCGCATGGTTCTGGCTGATCGGGCCGAGCGAAGCATTGATGCCCAGTATTATATGGTGCACAACGACGTGGTGGGGTCACTGTTTATCGATCGGCTGTACCAAGCCGCTGAGCGCGGTGTGCGCGTTCGACTGCTGGTCGATGATATTGACCTGGAGGGCCGGGACTTCGGGGCTGCCGTCCTGGACGCTCATGCCAATATCGAGGTGCGGTTTTTCAACCCCTTCAGCCGAAATGTCGGCAGGACAAGCCAGTATGTCACCGGATTTAACAAGCAGACCCGGCGGGCCCACAACAAGTCATTTACCGTGGACAATCAGGCAACGATACTGGGCGGACGCAATATCGGTGATGAATATTTTGAGGCCGGCACCGACTTCTCCTTCTTAGATGCGGACGTGCTGGTTTTCGGCCCGATCGCCGGGGAGGTCTCCGCTTCTTTTGACCAGTACTGGAATAGTGAATTGAGCTATCCGGTAACAACGCTGATGGACAACATACCGACTTCCCGGGAAGCGGCTGAGAAAAAAGCGGAATTTGATCTGTTTATTGCCCGGCAGCAGGATTCGAAATACATAGATCACCTGCGCCGTTCCAATCTCGCCGAAGACTTGAGAAACGACCGGGTTACATACGACTGGGCCGACGGCGTGGTTGTGGCCGATGACCCGGAAAAACTTACCGTTTCCACCGGCGAGACCACGTACCGGCTGTCTGAGAAACTCGCACCATATCTCAAAAACGTCAGTCAGGAACTGATTATTTTCTCTCCTTATTTTGTTCCGGGTAGATCGGGGCTGGCCTTATTCAAAGAACTGCGTGACCAGGGTGTGCAGGTGAAAATTCTGACCAACGCACTGTCCTCAACCGATGTGGCCATCGTACATGCGGGCTATGCCCGCTACCGCAATGATCTGCTGCGAATGGGCGTTCAGCTCTACGAACTGAACCAGAATTTCGATCTGGAAGATGGCGGGTCGAAAAAAGATGAAGAGACAAACGGCGGACCCAAAGCGAGCCTGCATGCCAAATGCTTCGTCCTCGACAGAAAGACTGTCTTCGTTGGTTCCCTCAACCTCGATGCCCGCTCGGTGATTCAGAATACAGAGATTGGCGTGCTGTTTGCGGCAGAACCGATCGCCCGATTTCTGGCGGAAGATTTTGACCGTCAGATCGGCAAAGCTGCTTTTCGCCTCGAACTGTTAGAAGGGTCGGACGGGGCAGGAAGATTGCGCTGGCACGGCAGCATCGATGGCACCCCCGTCACCTTCGATCATGAACCGTACACGGGGTTCTGGAAACGTTTCGGTGTAGGTTTTATGGGGATGCTTCCCATTGAGTCGCAAATATAGGGACTTGAGGAGTCACTGCATACATCCTGATGCCAATCCAGGATCACTGCGGCCCGGCCTTTATGCAAAACAACTCCCGATCGCTTCTTTATCTGCCTGATGAATTTTCATATACTTGATACCAGAACCGCAGACCAGGTAACAAAACCAGTGAGCAGATCAACAAAAATGTTCTATATTTATCTTTTACACCCAAAATGAGGGTGGAATTTCCCCCATCTTGGGGGGATTTGATCATCGGGTATCTGCCATATACTTCCCGTTACATTAGCGCGACAGTCTAAAAACATCCGGGATCGGTCCATTTGGCCAGGTGCAATGGCTGGAAAATCATAAAAAAGGAGAGGATTATCATGAGTGAATTGGTCGTTATCGGATTTGAAGATGAGAACACCGCTTTTAATATGCGGGCGGATCTTGCCAAACTGCAGAAGGAATACCTGATAGAGATGGAAGATGTCGTCGTGGTGACCAAAGATGATGCCGGCAAGGTCAAGTTGCATCAGGCGATGAATCTCACCGCTGCCGGAGCAGTGGGAGGCTCTTTCTGGGGGCTGCTGATCGGTATGATTTTTCTCAACCCACTGGTTGGTGCAGCCGTTGGGGCCGGTGCCGGTGCGCTGTCAGGGAAATTTTCTGATATCGGCATCAATGACCAGTTCATGAAAGATCTGTCGGAAACGTTCATGCCTGGAAGCTCAGCACTTTTTGTCCTGGTGAAAAAATCCACGCCGGACAAAGTGCTGGCCGCGTTGAAAAACTATAGAGGAAAGGTTCTGAAAACTTCTCTTGCGGTTGACAAGGAAGATGCGCTGCGCGCTGTGCTTGAAGGTGAAGCAGGGGCGTAAGGGAAGAAGCAGAGTAAGGGGGACACTGATTGTCGCGATCGGTGTGGCCTTGATCGGCGGCGGCGTGACGTCTTGCCCGCCTGGTATTCTGCTGGATAACCAGCAGGGGAAAGGGGTGCAATGGCGTCGTCAGGTACGGGCCAGAATCAGCTATTCTGAACAGTAATGAGAAGCAGGTTTCGTTTTCGCTATTTATTGGGGCGGTGTTTCTTGACCCTGTTGATTTACCTGGCTCCCCAACCTCTCTGGGCTGCTGACCAGGAGGCGGAAGGCCCCCAGGGAAATCAGGGGAACGAGCCATCGAGGTGGAGCAGGTTCGCTGATTTTGTGATCGGTCAGTCCGCTGATGACTCCATATACCTTGGCATGTGGTCGTATCATTTCATCGACAACGAAGATGACTACGAAACGACCCACGACCTGGTGGCCATAACCTATTGCGGTTATTACGCCGGTACGTTCGTGAATTCGCTCGATGACCGCACCTGGGGGGCCGGGATCCAGCGTGATATGTATCGAACTGAGCTGGGCATATTCTCAATGGAGATCGGCTATCGTTTGGGGCTGCTTTATGGTTACGACAGTATGGAGGTGGCTGATACGGGGCTGTTTCCACTCCTGCAGGTATATAGCGATCTTCGCTACGAGCATGTTGGGGTGCAGTTGGCCTGGGCAGGCAGCA
This sequence comes from uncultured delta proteobacterium, assembly GCA_963845115.1. Lineage (GTDB taxonomy): Bacteria > Desulfobacterota > Desulfobulbia > Desulfobulbales > Desulfocapsaceae > JABDQA01. Next base: position 29,927 of record CAWJQN010000001.1, read on the forward strand.
CCGTGACTGCAGGGTTCCTGATCCGTTTTTAAACAAGCTGCAGAGAGATTCTGATTATTGATGGATCGTACTATCTTTAGCTTGACTCAAAAGTCGATCTACGCAATGCTGACTCGGCGTTCAGACTCAGTGATCACGAGTCCGCCGACGCCAGAAATGGCGCCTGCGGTGAGCGCGGAAAAGCGCGACTGTCCATAGGGAGGTCTGTTCCATACTGCCTGGATATCGGTGCCGGCACTATCGAGTTCACTGAGCAACCTTTTACCTGCTCAGGCTGTTGTTTCAGGTATTTTGTTGAATCTATGTTGTTGCAGGAGACTTTAGTAATGAAGGTTCGTGTATTGAAGAGATCCCCGCTCAGGAGCATCGGTCTTTCCCTGATCTGCCTTCCGCTGTTGTTTTTAAGCTGCAGTTCATCCTCAATCCATACCTCGCTGCCGCTTCAGGAAACAGAATTGAGAGAGTGCGTCATCCTGCTTCACGGCCTGGCGCGGACCCATCGCTCCATGGAAGAAATGGAATTGAGGCTGCGTGAAGCCGGCTTCATCACGGTCAATCTCAACTATCCGTCACGCAGCAAGACCATCGAGCAGATTGTCGCCGAGCATGTACCGGAAGCCCTCGAGCAATGCCGGCTCCACGCTGCCGACAAGATACATTTCGTGACCCATTCCATGGGCGGTATCATCGTCCGGAAAGCGATCAGGGACAGCCGGCCCGAAAACCTCGGCAGGGTTGTCATGCTCAGTCCGCCGAACAAGGGCAGCGCCGTGGTCGATGCCCTGAAGGATCGCTGGTATTTCAGATGGCTCAACGGTCCTGCTGGACAGCAGCTGTCAACGGCCCCTGACTCGATACCAAACGCACTCGGGCCGGTCGATTATCCGGTCGGCATCATCACCGGCAATGACCCGGAATTTTTTGATTCGTGGTTTATCACCTTCATTCCGGAAGAAAGCGACGGAAAGGTGGGGGTTACCCGGACCAAGCTCGAGGGAATGAGCGATTTTCTGGTTGTTCCTGAATCACATACCTATATCATGTATTCGGAGCTGGTTCAGGATGAAACGATTAATTTTTTGAGATATGGCGCTTTCAGTGTTGTCGATAACTGAACCCGGCACCGAGAAAGCAATGACGCCATGAGATCGATCAGTGAGGAGTTATGGTAACCCCGAAAATAGTCAGATTGTTCGGCCTGTTCATCGTAATGAGCATCTGTGCCGGGTGCCAGCCGAAGGTCTACCTGATGCCGCCGCCGATCGGCATCCAGCCCGGGGGGGATTTTTTCCATCTATCGAAGGACACCATAGATGGAAATCTGCTCTATACGCTCTACGCCACCAATCGCAGGCCTTTTGAAATCTCCAACAAATCTGACGGTTACAGTATCTTTCCTTCCGATCAACTCAAACTCGGCTTTGCGCTGCACCGGGTCGGCGATGAGAACCTGACCTGGGAGGAGATTTATGACCAGTCACTCCAGAGGGAGCGCAGCAAAAAAATACTTTTGAGCCGGGAGTATGTCAGGGAGGTCGTCACCTATGACATCGAGGACAGTCTGGACAACAGCCCTTCCCAGGCCGATGGCTTTTTCCAGCAGATAAATGGAATACTTGAAAAACGAACCATTGATAACGACATCCTCGTCTATGTGCATGGGGCCAACTCAGGCTTCTACCGGGCCACGGCCCAGGGGGCCCAATTTTTTCACTTTACCGGTCATAACACCCTTGTCCTCACCTTTTCCTGGCCCTCCGCGGAAAGCCTGCTCAAATACAAAGTCGATGTCCTTCATGCCAGACAGACGATCCCCGCCTTTGTCCGGCTCATCGAACTGCTCGCCGCCAATACCAATGCGCGGCAAATCAATATCCTGGCATATAGTGCCGGGGCCCAGATTGTTGCCCCTGGTCTCACCGCTCTGGCGGACAGATACCCCGATCTGACCAGAGAAGAGATAAAGAAAAAATTTCGCATTGGAGAGGTCTACTTTGCAGCTCCCGACGCGGAGTTTCAATCCTTTGCGGAACGCTACCTGAAATACAAGGATATCGTTGAACGCACCACCATAAATATAAACCAGAACGACAGCGTCCTTAAGCTTTCGGCATTCCAGAACGGCATGTCAAGGCTGGGCAGGCCCGATCCCAGCGAGGTCAGCCCTGAACAACTGCAGATCCTCATCGATGCATCCAGGACAGCACAGATGGACCTGCTCGATATCAGTGGTTCAGAGGATCTTGACGCCGGCGGCGCCCATGACTCCTGGTATAATCACCCCTGGGTAAGTAACGATGTTCTGGCACTGCTTCTCTTTAATGCTTCTCCTCTTCAACGGGGATTGCATGAATTCGAGCATGAAGACGGCTCGTTATCATATCGTTTCCCTCCGGACTATGAGAGCAGGTTCAGAGCGATCGTTGATAAGAACCGGGAGAGTTTCCGTAAAAGCCTGCAGACAGAGGCTGGAAAAGAGTAGTGAGCCGACCATCTGGCACAGAGGGAAAGCGGTTGTTTTCTCGTGTTCTGATTGCTGTCTGCATGCTTGCACTGCTCAGCGCCGGTGCAGCGGCTTATTTCCTGAAACGAGGCGTTGCCATCGATCATCTGAGCCTTGGCCCGATCGTTATCACTGACGGATCTGTTGTCTGGAAGGACCGGCTGGAGCTGCAGATTTCTGAAATTTCGGCCCGCCAGGTGGAACCGTCCTCCGGGAAGGCTTTGAATACCGACTTTGTCAGAAAAGGAATCCAGGGTGCCTATTACCTGGCCAGGCTGTTTTCCCGATTCAGTATTGATAAGCTCAGCCTGGGCCGAAACCATTTTAGTGTTGATCTGCGCCAGCAAAGTGCAGTATCGCATGTCCTCACCCTGACCTCCGACGATCTTGTCTTTCATTCACTGTTAACTTTCAACAAAGAGACGCTTGGCGTCGACATCATCGAAGCCAGGAACAGTCGTTTCAACTCCGATTTCACGGGCAGCCTGCAGCTCGATGGCCAGACTGACCGGATCACCGGTACGTTAACGGCACTGATCGCCGGAAGTTTCCCGGTGTCTGTCGATATCGTTGCTGACAGCAGAGAGCTGAGTTTTCAGGGCAGAGAAAGTGGTGAGATAACCGAGATCAAGCCGCTGGTCGATCTCTTCGGCCTGAGCGACGATATCCAGCGCTGGATTACCGATTATCTGTCGGGCAGTCGTTATCACCTGGTATCTTTTCAAGGCAGGCTGCCCTGGGACAACCCCGAAGAAATCCTGTCCACCCTCGAAGCGGAGGTGCGGGTCGATGATACCGAATATACCTTTGCGCCGGGTCTCGAACCGATCAAAGCCCGTTATACCAGGGTCTATTTTCAACGGGGCGTTCTGATCATCAAACCGCATGATGCCACCTTTTACGGGCAGGACGGCGGTGAGAGCTGGCTGGATATCAATTTCAATGATCCGCAGAACATCCTCCTGACCGCCTATATCAAGACCCGTGCGGCGGCCAACGACGACATCCTGACTCTGCTCGACTATTACCAGATTCATCTGCCGTTCAGGCAGGTCGAAGGCAAGACTGCGGCAGATCTGCAACTGGCGATCAACCTCAACAAGATAGAGGTCGAGGCCAGGGGGCTCTTTGAAATTGACGAAGGTGCCATCGAATGGGACGCAAAGAAGTTTCAGACAGAAGATGGTCGTATCGAGCTGGTGAATTCAGACGTAGCGATCGAGCGTCTGAAGATCAGCTATGCGGACATTTTTACGGCTCAGGTTGCCGGCAACATCCAGGCCAGAGATGGAGCGGGTGAGCTGGATGTGGCTTTTGAAAAGCTGATCCTTAAGCAAGAAGCGCCCCGGCTGGGGCTCGATCCAGCGGCTCCGGCCAAGATGCGCTATCGATTTGGTGCCGACGGTCATTTCCTCGAAGCCCAGCCATCATCCTGGCTGCTGGACTCGACCCGGATCAATCTGCAGAAAATCCATGGCCCGGTTTTTCTGGACGATCTGGCGATGGACATGGCCCCGGTCAAATTGGCGATTGAATCTGGAATCCTGGCAGAACTTTCCGGTTCTATTTCTCTTCGGAAAAAAGAGGTTGATCTTGTCTGTGATCTTCTTGAATATCATGTCAGGGACCTTGAATTAACCAGTTCCCATGTCCCGATTGACATTGAATACGATAACGGCCTTGTCATCAGGACCGGGGAAACATCGCTGTGGTCGATGAGCCAGATGCCGGTAACGCTCTATCCCTCGGCGTTCGCCTACCACGATCGTGAGTTCACGGTTGAGAGCAGCAGAATAAGCTATGGATCGCTGTTTGACAGCTATCTGTCCGGCTACTACAACACGGAACAGAAAAAGGGTTTGTTTTCCCTCGAAGAGATCGACGTAACCAATCAAAATCTTGAGAATAAACTTGAAATCGGTAAAAACGCGGATGTGGAGGTCAGTGGCATCGGCGGAAAATTCGTTGCCTATTTTCCCCATTTCGACCTGAAGGTGACAACCGACGAGCAGAAGAACTGGTCAGCGGTGTTCGGCGATCTTTCAGCGGTTTACAGTCGCTCCAAACTGTTGCAGAAATTTAAAATCAATCAAGGCCGTCTCTCTGTATATTCAGAATATGGTGCGCGCCCGTATCGTTTTTCTGCAGATATCAGGATGCCATACCCATTACTGGTTGAGGCTGGAGAGCCGATTGACCGGGCTCTGATAGCCGGACGGCTGGCCGACGAGGGTCTGTTCGCCACGGTAAACGGAGACCTCGACATTGTGTATCGTGATTCCCATCTGGCCCTGTCATCGCGTCAGATCGGCTATAATGTCAATGCTGTTCTGGAACTCTTGCGAGATTTTCAGCCGGCGAGCGGACCGGCCGTTACCGAGCCGCACGACAAACAGCCCCTGCTCGTTGAACTGCATGCGGAAGACAGCCAGGTCTACCTGAGCCCCCAGAGCAGGCTTTTGGCCGACACCATCGACCTGAAACTGCTGGATGGCAAGATTTCCGCCAAACTTGTGCATGGGCCGGGGCAGGCTCAGCTGCAGCTTGAAAACGGAATATTCCAGCTTGAAGGCAGCGATCTCAATGATGAATTCATGGGAGCGCTGGTCAAGAATTCGAGATTCCAGGGCGGCCGGATGTCGATGGCAGCCACGGGTGGTTTTGACGATTTCTCCATCGTTTTTGAGGTGCAGGACACGAACATCAGCGGACTGGCGATGGTCAACAATGTGATGGCTTTTCTGAATACCGTCCCGGCGCTCATGACCTTCTCCCTGCCCGAATATAATACCGAAGGCTTGCCGATCGACTCGGCGGTGGCCGGAATGAGATTTAAAGGGAAGGTGGGGACCTTCGAATCGCTGAAAGTCAAGGGACCGGAGCTTCAGGTGATCGGCACCGGGGAAGTGGATTTTTCCAGAAGATTGATAGACATGGACATCTCTATCAAAACCCAGGCGAGCAAGAACGTCGGGAAAATACCGCTGATCGGCTATGTACTCTCGGGTGACGATGAGGATGCGTCGATGAGCCTGAATATCTCAGGCGGCTTCGACGACCCGCAGGTGGGCAACTCCCTGGTCCAGGAAATCGTCGTATATCCTGTCGAAGTTCTGTTCCGCACTCTGAAACTGCCGTTTCATCTCGGCGAAAAATTCAGCCCTCAGCCAGACGAGGAACCTGCGGAACCGGATACTGACCATGACCAGGAACAGACAGAAGAAATATCAATTCAGGATGGTTGAGCCGGCCCATGAGAACGCTGATCAGCGGTTTTAAAATATTGTTTAAAACCCTGTTTTTCCTGGCTCTGATTGTTGCCTGGGTGTGGGGGGTGACGGCCCTGTATTTGTCCGGTCCGGACCCTTACTGGCTGAGAGTGCTCCTTGCCAGTGTTTTCGGCATCTGGTTGCCTTCGGCCTTCATCTTTTCAAGGTCTTTTCTCAAAGCAGGCCTGTCCTGTCTGGCCGTTTTTACCGTCCTGCTGATCTGGTGGCAGACCCTGACACCGGCCCTGGATAAAGACTGGGCTGCCGATGTCGCACAGATCTCTCACGGCGAGATAGACGGGGACGTGCTCACCATGCACAACGTCAGGAATTTCAATTACCGAAGCGTGGACGATTTTGACCAGAGATGGGAGACCAGGACATATAATCTCGGCAATCTGCAGGGGCTCGATCTATTTCTTTCCTACTGGGCTTCAGACAATATCGCCCACACGATCCTCAGCTGGGATTTCGGCGCTGACGGCCATCTGGCCGTTTCCATCGAAACCAGAAAGGATAAAAACCAGCAATATTCAGCAGTCAAGGGATTCTTCAAACAGTATGAGATCGCTTATGTGGCCGCGGACGAGCGCGATATCATCAGGTTGAGGACGAACTACAGAAAAGAACGGGTCTATCTGTATCGCTTTGATGTGCCCGAGGAGCGGGCGCTGGCCCTCCTGAAAGATTACCTCAAGACGATGAATGAACTCGTTGACACCCCCAGATTCTACGATGCACTAACGCATAATTGCACAACAACGATTAAGATCCATGCCGATGCGATAAACCCCGGCAAACCAGCACCGCTTGACTGGCGGCTTCTCGCCACCGGCCATGTAGACGAGCTCATGTACGACAGGAAAAATGTGTCAACGAGCCTGCCGTTTGCAGAACTGCGTCAGGCAAGCCGGGTCGATCTCAAAATGCAGCAGGAGGGCAGGGAGGGTTTTTCAGAGAAGATGAGAGATTACATCGCGCGTGCTGTCGAGGCGTATTGATCGGCAGCGGTGATCAACTATGCGGGGCTGCCCTGAGACTGCCTTGAAGACAGGAAGTATTGCCAGGCCGGTGCGGCCTGATTTATAAATGATTTAGGCAAGAGGAGAGAAGATGCGAATGCTGTTGGCTGTTGTTACCTTATTAGTGCTGATCATGTCCGGTTGTGCAGCGCCGCCCCCCCAGAACCCGGCATACCAGTTCGTACCGCCGGCCAGGGAGGTGAATTATCTGACCGACGTCGAACCGATTCTGGTCAAGCGCTGCGTGGTCTGCCATTCCTGCTACAACTCTCCCTGCCAGTTGAAGCTGAGCTCCTGGGATGGGCTTGATCGCGGGGCCAGCAAGGAAATGGTATATAATTCCGGTCGCTTGAGGACCATGGACCCCAGCCGTTTACTGGTCGACGCCCACTCCACCGAAGAATGGCGCCAGAAAGGATTCACCAGTGTCAGACCGGAGGAGAATCAGGATTATGCTGATTCGATCATGTTCATGCTGCTCGACCATAAGCGGCTGTCGCCCGACGTTGCTGGCGAATATTACCCCGAGGCCGGCGATCTTACCTGCGCTGAAGATGGGGATGAACTGAAAAAATACCTCAAGAAACACCCGAACAACGGCATGCCGTTTGGCTTTCCTCCCCTGACCAACGAGGAGTTCAACATCATGGCCGGGTGGCTCAGCCAGGGGGCGCGGGGCCCGTCCGCTGAGGAGCAGCAGGCCCTCAAGGCAGTGCCTGATGCAGATCAGCTGATGGTGGAGAAGTGGGAGCACTTTCTGAATCTGCCCGATGCCAAACACCAGATGACCGCCCGTTACCTTTATGAACACCTGTTTCTCGCCCATCTCACTTTAGAGACCGGCTCCGATGCCTTCTATGAGCTGGTACGCTCAAAGACGCCGCCGGGTAAAGACATCGACATCGTCCCAACGGTCAGGCCCTATGACGATCCCCAAACCGATCAGGTTTACTATCGTCTCAGGAAGATCTATTCTACCATTGTTTTCAAGACCCACATGGTCTTTCCCATGGGCGAGGACCACTACCAGCGGGTGCACGAGCTGTTTATCGCTCCCGACTGGGCCCAGCCGCCGCACCGGGTCGGCTATGATACAAAGCTCAGTGCCAATCCCTTTCAGGCTTTCGAGCAGATACCGGCCCGTTCACGCTATCAGTGGCTGCTCGATAACGTCCATTATACGATCATGACTTTTATCCGCGGGCCGGTCTGCAAGGGCCAGGTTGCCCTGAACGTGATCGACGATCATTTCTGGATCATGTTTATGGACCCGGAGTATGATCTGGCAGTCAAATACCCGGGTTTTATCAAATTCAACCAGGAGAACCTGCGCCTGCCTGGAGAGCAGGGCAGCGACTATTCGCTGGAAAAGTCACTCTTGAAGAATCCGCACTATGCCTGGGCGGTCGATTATTACAAGAACCGTCAGCAGTTTTACGGAATCCATTACCCCGATGGTTTAGATACGAGCGTCATATGGAAGGGAGATCGACCGAATGACGACCCCGTCCTCACCGTCTATCGTCATTTCGACAGCGCCTCGGTGCACCGGGGCGCCCTGGGCGGCTTGCCCAAAACGATGTGGGTGATTGACTACCCGCTGCTGGAGCGCATCTACTATGCGCTGGTGGCCGGCTTCGATGTTTACGGTACGGTCGGTCATCAATTGTCAACCAGGTTTTACATGGATGCGCTGCGCATCGAAGGGGAGAGTTATTTCCTTGACTTCATACCGGAGGACCAGCGTCATGAGATGTTTTACTCCTGGTACAAAGGGATCAAGCCGAGCAAGCTTCACTACATGCCTGCTGAGATGCCCGCGAAAATGAAATTTACGACGGGTGCGCCGGAAAGAGAATTGATCGAAGATGTGGTCAATAACCAGATCATCGCCACCGGCATCGAATTCGATCAGAACTACCTGCCTGCCGGGGTTCCGTATCCGCCGGTTCCCGGGACATACCGGAGCGTCGATGATATCATGCAGGGATTCGTCGCGGTTTCAGCCCCCGGTGTCAGCTTCTTCAGCCATGTGGCCAATCACAATTCCAATATCGGCTGGGTGCGGGTCACCAATATACCGGACCGGGAGGATGAGGTTATTTCAGTCATCGTCGATCGCTGGCATGACAATGTCAGGTATCTCTTCAGGGAGTCCTCGGCTTTGGATCCAAGCAGGGACAGGGCCGATTTTCTTAATGGGTTTGTGGGCACCTATCCCAATTATTTCTTTATCGTCGACGCCGCTGATCTTCCAGATTTCTTTGATATCCTGGATAATTATGACAATAGCGAAGCGTACATTGCGCGCCTCAACAAATATGGGGTCAACAGGGCAGCAGACAATTTCTGGGAGGTGTATGACTGGTTCCAGAAGGAATTCGACGCCTACCACGGCAGGAACGCCGGGATAATCGATCTGAACCGCTATTACTACCTGGCCTTCGATGAGACTGAACAATAGCTTGCCGGTGGCTGCGCTGGGAGGCTAACAATCAAATCTTTGTGCCAGGCCGCATGCCTGGTGACCGGTGCTCGCAGAGAACCTGACTCAGGCTGTTGGCGGCATCACGCATACCGCGATGACTTCGAGGCGCGGACGGAGATGTCGGCAGATGCAGATCTTTTCGTTTCGATTCGATCTGACGCTTCATTTGAAAAAATGAGGGTTGCCAGCACATGGCCGGTATTGCGCACCTTTTTTTTCATGTGTTGAAGAAACCATGGTCATGTTCATGAGACTGGAATGGTAATCTGGGGAAGTGCCTCGGTTCCCCCGGTTTCAGGCAGAGAAAAGAGAATCATGAACAGAAATACCGGCAGATCCGTATATCGGATTTTACGATCTTGAACAGTGTATGATCCTGCCAGGTTGTTTGCCTCGAGCTGCGGCAAGGGGCCTGATCGCTCATCTCAAAACCGCTGAAAAGGGGTCTATGCCGACCTGGCCCCGCCTACCTTGATCTATTTCTTTTTCTTGTCTTTCTTCTTGTCTTTCTTCTTGTCCTTTTTTACGTCCTTGGCTTTGCACTCTTTCTTTTTGCAGTCTTTCTTCTTTTTCTTCTCATCCTTCTTTGCCATGGTGTCCTCCTTCTTGGTGGTGAGGCTGACAGCGATTAATCGTCATGTACCTGATGCCACGAAATTAACCAGCCTTGCTGACGAATGCCGCGATCAGCCGGAAAGCCAGGCAAACGATTTTTGCCTGGCTGCTATAAGCAGCAAAAGTGAAGCCCGACCGCGTTTCTGCATCGGCCAGGGTGCTGCTGTATTTGAAAGATCGGATTCGGATCTACTGGAAACCGGTTTGCTATGCTCGCCGCCAGAGAAAGAAAACCGACTGGTCCGACCGGCCAGTGTTTTACATTCATAATAACGGATGGGTCCGGATGTGGCAAACAACAGTCTCGTGATGAAGCCTTTTATCAGCTTACTGCCCCTGTTCTTAATCGAAAAGAGTTTGTCGTTGATCTTGTACTATAGTAAAAAAAGAAACCCGCCGATCAGAGATGCCACGGAGATAACGATTACCAGGGCGATGGGAAGTGGCCCCGGATTTGACGCCAAGGCCTATATTATCTAAGTTTCCAGTTACTTTCAATGGTGTTGCAAGGCTGAAACACTCTGCCTTCTTAGCCTTGGGAGTAATAGCCAGTACAATAACTCAGGATGTCAGTCTGAATATCTACCCTATTAGAGATTTCCTGGTCTCAACGGTTATGCGTTAAAAGAAATTGCGATCAATTAGGTAATAAAAAAACGTAAAGATATTATGCAACCAACCACTTGTCAGATGTCAAAATATAGTCAGAAAGTGGCGGTATTTCGCTGGACTCTTCAAACTGCCTGAGCACTATCGATCAATTGTTTATCCCCATCTTCCAATATTGAGCAAACTATGAGACAGCTATGACAATAGATATTATTCTGTCCCGGTATTGGCGCCATCGGTATATAGTGGCCGCATAACTGTAAATACCTGCTCTGTTGAGGAACCGACCATGAAACTGGAAAAATATTCGTTTGGCACGGGAGACCGTTTCGGCATGCAGGGAGATGCTCAGCTTGCCGCGATTCGTAAGGCCGCCGAGGAAGGGGTCGACATCGCCATTGTCTGGAACAAGTCGCATCGTGAGCATCAGATCGTTGGTACATCGCAACAAGATGTGCGGCAAGAGGCGGATCAGGCCGTGCAGTCAGCCAACTGGAAAGGCGGCTATTACGTCGATGCCGATCATATTGGGCTTGCCAATGTGGATCAGTTTATCGTCGACAGCGATTTTTTCACGATAGATATTGCCGATTTTATTGGTGAAAAAGCGGATGAGGCTGAAATATCGGGCTTCGTTGAGTCCCTGCGTTCCTGCACCGGTGATTTGCACATCGACGGTATGCAGAACGCGATCCGGGTCGATAACGATTTTCTGAGATATGTCGGTGAAAAATATCTGTTCGCCATCAGAAACGCTGCCCGGATCTATCGCTACATTGCCGATAAAAAAGGTGTCGGCACCTTCATCACCGAAGTGTCACTTGATGAAACCGATGAGGCGCAGACCTCGGAAGAGCTGTTTTTTATCCTCGGCGCCATTGCCGGCAGCGGTATTCCTGCACAGACTATCGCTCCGAAGTTCACCGGGCGGTTCAACAAGGGGGTGGATTACCAGGGGGACATTTCCCGGTTCAACCGCGAGTTCAGCGATGACGTCTGCGTGGTGAGAGCGGCGATCAGACACTTCGATCTGCCTGAAAACATGAAGCTCAGCGTGCACAGCGGCAGCGACAAGTTTTCAATCTACCCGGGGATTCGGGCTGCGCTGATGCAATACGACGCCGGCGTGCATGTGAAGACGGCGGGAACCACCTGGCTTGAAGAGCTGATCGGCCTGGCCGAATCCGGAGGAGATGGGCTCGATCTGGTCGTCGAAATATATCAGCAGGCCTACCACCGCTTTGACGAACTCTGCGGGCCCTATCACTCGGTCATTGACATTGACCGGGCCGCCCTGCCGGCGCCGCGGGATATGAGCACATGGTCGGCAGTGGAGCTTGTTCAGGCACTTGAGCACGACAAGAACTGCACCTCATACAACAGCAATATCAGACAGCTGTTTCATGTCGCTTACAAAATTGCAGCTGAATTCGGCGATACCTACCTCGATGCGGTCAGGGGCAATCGGGAAGTGATTTCGGCCCACGTCTGCAGCAACTTGTATGATCGGCATATCAAGCCAATCTTTTTCTAGCGCATCCGGCTCGACGCCTGAGCTGATCGTTGAGCCGATCGGACATGGTTGTTACCTTGTAAGATAAACGAGCCTGCTTTTGCAATTCAAGTTCAGTATGGATACCAGGGTGATTCCGAGGAGGAGATCATGATTTACATTCCCCTGCACAGTCAGGACACCTATGCCCAGATCAGCGATATGGTCAGGGACTTTACCAGAGAAGTCATCAAGCCGGCGGCAGGGGAGCTGGACGAGAATGAGCGTTTTCCCGGGGAGATCTATGCACAGATGGCCGAACTGGGCCTGTTTGGCATAACCGCGCCGGAAAAGTACGGCGGCGCCGGTCTTGACTGCTATGCCTACGCCGTCATCATGGAAGAATTGTCGAAGGGCTATTCCTCGGTCGCCGACCAGTGCGGCCTGGTGGAGCTGATCACCACCCTGTTGCTGCTGTATGGGACCGAGCCGCAGAAAGAGGCATATCTGCCGGGCATCATACGATTTCAAAAGAAAGTCGCCTACTGCATAACCGAGGCAGAGGCAGGCTCCGATGTGGCCGGTATAAAAACCAGTGCCGCGGAAACCGGGAACGGCTGGCTGCTCAACGGCTCCAAACTTTGGATTCACAATGCGCCGCTGGCGGATGTGGCGGCCGTTCTCGCCAGAACCGATCCCCAGCAAGGCCACCGGGGCATGAGCATCTTCCTGGTGGATCTCAATGCGGACGGCGTGACAAGAGGTTCGAAGGAGCACAAGATGGGACAGCGGGCCTCGCAGGTGGGCGCTCTCTATTTCGACAATGTGAAACTTTCCCCGGAGGCGTTGCTGGGTGAGCGGAACAGAGGCTTCTACATGATGATGGGTCTGCTGGAAAAAGGTCGGGTCGGCATCGCCGCGCTGGCTGTCGGGATCGCCCAGGCAGGCCTGGAGGCGGCCCTGGAGTATGCCCAGAGCCGCAAACAGTTCAATGCCCCGATCATCGACAACCAGGGCCTGCAGTGGATGCTGGCCCAGATGGCGATGGAAATTGAGGCGGCCCGGGCGCTGGTTCACAAGGCGGCATTAATGATCGACAACAAGGTGAGTGCCACCAAGGCCAGTTCGATGGCAAAATGCTTCGCCAGCGATATGGCTGTTCGTCAAACTGCAGAAGCCGCGCAAATATTCGGCGGCAGCGGGTACATCCGCGGCTACGAGGTCGAACGGCTGTTCCGCGATGCCAAAATCACCCAGATTTATGAAGGCACAAACCAGATCCAGCGGACCATTATCGCGCGCCAGCTCATCAAGCATGGTGCGGTGAGTTAGTAGGAGGGGGATGACCATATCCTGGTGCAATCTACAAATAGTGCAGCGATGAAAAAAATTCTGATAAATTTCGCCCATCCGGCCCAGTCACGTTCAATTATCAACCGTGCCCTGCGCGGTGCGCTTGAGGGTTTGGAAGCGGTAACCATCAATGACCTCTATGGTGCCTACCCGGATTTTCTGATCGATGTGAAAAGGGAGCAGCGTCTCTGTGAAGCGCATGAGGTGATAATCTTTCAACATCCGCTCTACTGGTATTCGACGCCGGCGATCATGAAGGAGTGGCTCGACCTTGTTCTCGAGCACGGCTGGGCTTACGGGTTAGAGGGAAAGGCCCTGGAAGGGAAGCTGTTCCTGCAGGCGATAACCGCCGGCGGTGACGACTCCACCTACCAGAAAAAGGGGTACAACGAATTCACCATCGGCGAGCTCACTTCCCCCTATCGTGCAACCGCCAAACTGTGCGGCATGACCTGGCTGCCGCCCTTTACCGTTCTGGGTATTCACCGGGGGCTGCCGGCCAAGCAGATCAGCGGCTATGCGGAGGACTATCGCCGGGCCGTAATCGCTCTTCGCGACAACACGCTCGATATCAAAAAGGTGTGCAAAGGGCAGTATCTCAACAGCGATCTCAATGCAATGATCAGGAGGCCATAACATGGAGCAGTTCCTCCTCCAGCTCTTCACTTTCCTCGCGGCCGCCGCCATTGCCGTGCCCATTGCCAAGAAATTCGGCCTCGGCTCGGTGCTCGGCTACCTGATCGCCGGTATCGTCATCGGCCCGTTCGGGCTCTCGCTGATCGGCGACATCGAGGAGGTCATGCACTTCACCGAGTTCGGCGTGGTGATGATGCTCTTTCTGGTGGGGCTTGAACTCAAGCCTTCTCTGCTCTGGCAGATGCGCATCCCGATATTGGGAATGGGTGGAACGCAGGTGATTCTGTCGAGCTTCCTCATCGGCGGGGCGGCCCTGATTTTTCTGCCCTGGCAGCAGGCGATGGCCGTCGGGCTCAGCCTGTCGCTGTCTTCGACCGCGATCGTCCTGCAGACATTGAGGGAAAAGGGACTGATGAATACCGCCCCCGGCAGATCGATTTTCTCGGTACTGCTGTTCCAGGATCTGGCGGTGATTCCGATTCTGGCGCTGCTGCCGCTGCTGGCCACCGTAGCCATGTCTGACGACGGCCATCATGGGTCGGCCATGTTCGATATCACCATCCTGCCCGGATATCTGCAGGTCGGTGTCACGTTCCTGGCGATCCTTTCTATCTTCCTGCTGGGAAAATTCGCCAGCAGACCGATATTCAGGGCCATCGCAGCCACCCGTGTAAGAGAGATTTTCGTTGCTGCCGCGCTCGCCCTGGTGGTCGGCATATCATTGCTGATGACGCTGGTCGGTCTGTCTCCGGCCCTGGGTACGTTCCTGGCCGGGGTCGTGCTTGCCGACAGCGAATACCGCCATGAACTGGAAAGCGACATCGAGCCGTTCAAGGGGCTGCTGCTGGGAATTTTCTTCATTTCCATCGGCGCCAGCCTGGACTTTTTCCTGATAGGCGAGCAGATCCTCCTGATCGCCGGTCTCACCGCCGGTCTCATCCTGTTTAAATGGGTCGTTCTGGCCGGAACCGGCCTGCTCTTCAGGATGGCCAGACAGGAGCGCTCACTCTTTGCCATCGCCCTTGCCCAGGGAGGTGAGTTTGCTTTCGTGCTCTTCCAGTTCTCGAAGAGCAACGGCGTGTTGACGGCCGAGACCATCGATCCCCTGATTTCGGCGGTGGCAATTTCCATGTTTCTTGCGCCGCTGCTCTTTATCGCCCATGAAAAAATTGTCGCCGGCCGCCACGAAGAGGGAGATACCGGCACGGAATCCGACCCGATCGACCGGAGGGGCCACAAGGTCATTCTTGCCGGCTTTGGCCGCCTCGGAACCGATCTCGGTCGATTTCTCATTTCCTCCGGCATCAAACCGGTCATCCTCGACCACGATGCGGCCAATGTGGATGTCCTCAGAAAATTCGGCTTCGAGGTCTACTACGGTGACATCACCCGGCTCGATTTGCTGGAGGCCGCCGGCGCCGACGAAGCCGAACTGCTGATCATCACCATCGGGGACATCGACAAGTCGCGGGCGCTGGTCAGGCTGGCGGCAAAACATTACCCGCATCTCAAGGTGGCGGTGAATGCGGCTGATCGGTCCGCCGCCTATAAACTGATGGATCTCGGCGTTAGCCACATCCGCCGGGAAACCTTCGGCAGCGCCCTCGAACTCGGCCAGGAGGCGTTGAAGATCCTTGGTTTCGATGCCTATGAGGCACACCGATTGACGCGGATTTTCCGCAAGCATGACGAAGAGATGATTCCCGAACTGTACGAGATGCACCGCGAGGACGAGGCCAGCTATATTTCCATGTACCAGAAGCACAACGAGGACCTCGAGGAACTGATGAGCCTCGATTTGAACCAGGACATGGAAGAACTCGACAAGGCCTGGACCGCCGCCAACCCGGAGACGTAGCGCGACTTCTGCTGACTTGTCAGCGGCAGGATGACCCGCCTCCATCGTGGCATTTGATCAAGCGTGTACCTTTATCTCTCTGCCGCGCAAATATCATCTGCTTTAAACGTTTTTCGGGAAAATCATCTAACGTTTGAGCCGTTGAAAAAAGCTGAGCGCAGCGGTGGCGGATACATTAGAATGGCCCGCAAAAGGCAGCCGGCCGGCAGGCCGGGGAAGGCAACAGGATAACATGGGATGGGAAGGCAATGAGTGAGATTGTGCTGATAAGCATTACCGGCCGGGACCGCAAAGGGCTCGATGCGAAGTTCACCTCTATCCTGGCCGGATACGACGTCAATATTCTGGATATCGGCCAGGCGGTCATCCACGAACATATCTCCCTGGTCATTCTGGCCGAGATCCCTGATTCGGGCAATTTCTCCCGGATCTACAAGGACATGCTGTTCGAGGGCCACAATATGGGTCTGGAAGTCAACATCAAGACCATCGAACCCGACAGCTATGAGAAGTGGGTGCACGCCCAGGGCAAGGAACGGCGGATCATCACTCTGCTGGGCAGGACGCTTTCCGCCCAGCAGATATCCGCCGTCGCCTCGATCATTGCCGAGAATGGGCTCAACATCGACAGCATCGCCCGTCTGACCGGCAGGATCTCCCTGAAGACGCCCCAGGTCAATCCCCGGGCCTGCGTGCAGCTCTCCGTCAGCGGCAGGCCGCTGGACATCCTCGACATGCGTCGCCGGTTCATGGAAATATCCCAGCAGACCGGTATCGACATCTCCTTCCACGTGGACAACATCTACCGGAGAAACCGCAAGATGGTGGTCTTCGACATGGACTCGACCCTGATCCAGGCCGAGGTCATCGTCGAGCTGGCCAAACTGGCCGGGGTCGGGGATCAGGTGGATGCGATTACCGAAGCAGCCATGCGCGGCGAACTCGATTTCAAGGAGAGTTTCCGGCGGAGGGTGGCGCTGCTGAAAGGGTTGCCGGAGGAGCACCTGATAAAACTGACCCGGGAACTGCCGCTGACCGAGGGTGCCGACCTGGTGGCAAAAACCCTGAAGGGGCTGGGCTACAAGCTCGGCATCCTGTCCGGCGGGTTCAGGTTCGTCGGCGAATACCTGAAGGAACGTCTCGGTTTCGACTACCTCTATGCCAATGAGCTCGATATTAAAAACGGGGTGGTCACCGGGGAGGTGGTCGGTGAAATCGTCGATGGCGAGAAGAAGGCGGAACTGCTGCGCAGTCTCGCCATTAAGGAAAATATCGCCCTGGAGCAGACCATTGCCGTTGGTGACGGTGCCAACGATCTGCCGATGATCTCCATCGCCGGCCTGGGCGTCGCCTTCAACGCCAAGCCGATCGTCCGGGAGAAAGCGGCCAATGCGATATCGAGCGTCGGGCTTGACGGGCTGCTCTATCTGATCGGCATTCACGACCGGGAAATCAAGCAGGAGGTCCGGCAGGCGAACGGCGGTTGAAGCAACCGGCTGCGGCCTGCCTGAAGAACTGCCCCGAATCGGCGATCAGCCTGGGGTCGACGCCGATTGGTGAGAGAATGAAGATGCTCCATGAGAACTGCAGTGAGCGTAAAGAGCCGGAATTCTTTTTCTGAGCGTGGACAGCTCCGATCGATCACCAGCGGGCCCGATAGCCGCGGGTATCGATATGGACGAAACCGACAGGGAAGCCGGCCGCTTTTCAGGCTCGCTTCCGACCAATCCATTATGAACATGTGGGAGAACAACCATGGCCACTGACAATTCGTTTGCAGAGCAGATCGATCAGTTCCGGCAGAAGGTCGGCGGGTTTGAGGATGGGGCGGATGAAAACCTCATCGAGCAGACGGCGCTTCGCCTCGAGAAACTCAATTATGCGCCGCCGGTGATGATCCCGGTTGACCGGTTTCTGCGGCTCACCAGGGATTCGCTGCTCGAGGAAATCGATCGTATCCTGGCGATGCCCGACCAGGAGGCCTGCGCCCTGGCTCCGGACAACCCCGCGGAGTGCCGGGACCTGCGGTTGCAGTTCATTTCCGTGCTGATCTATTATTTTGAGAAGCTGCTGCTGCTGCGTTCAGGAGATATCGAGACCTGGGAGGAGGTCGATGAACTCTATGTGCATGACTGAACGATTGACGGGGTCCGATACCAGAGCTGACATCAAGACAGGGAGGCCGGGGGATGAGTAATCAGGGCGGGGCAGTAGACGACAGAAGGATGAAGAGCCTTTTCGAGCGCTATCTGACGCTCTGGGTCGGGCTCTGTATCGTCGGCGGTATCTTTCTGGGTAGAGCGGCACCTGAGCTGGCCCAGTCGCTTGACCGGATGTCCATCACGGTGAACGGGGCGCCGGTTGTGTCCATACCGATCGCGGTTTGTCTGTTTTTCATGATGTACCCGATCATGGTGAAAATTGATTTCGGCTCGGTGGTAACGGCGGGCAGAAATGTCAGGCCGGTCTTTCTGACGCTTTTCCTCAACTGGTGCGTCAAACCGTTCACCATGTATGGTATCGCTCTTTTTTTCCTTGGCTTCCTGTTCAGATCTTTTATCGGCGTTGATGCGGTCGACCTGGTTAAAATGCCGTTCGGCCTCGACCTGCCGGTCGGTGCAGCGCATGGGGCGGGCACGGTGATCATGCATGAAGGGGTGAAAATGCTGCAGGTACCCCTGTGGCGCAGCTATTTCGCCGGCTGCATCCTGCTCGGCATCGCCCCCTGCACCGCCATGGTCCTGGTCTGGGGCTATCTTGCCCGGGGCAGTGACGGTCTGACCCTGGTGATGGTCGCCATCAATTCGCTGACCATGCTGCTGCTCTATGGGCTGCTCGGCGGTTTCCTGCTCGGCGTCGGCAAGCTGCCGATTCCCTGGCAGGCCCTGCTTCTGTCAGTTTCCATCTATGTAGCTCTTCCCCTGTTCGCCGGCTATTTTTCCAGGAGATGGATTATCGCCAGCCGCGGGGAGGTCTGGTTCAGGGAGAAATTTCTCGGGGTCCTGACCCCGGTGACCATCACCGCCCTGCTGGTAACCCTGGTGCTGCTCTTCAGCTTCAAGGGCGAAGTGATAACGGCCAACCCCCTGACTATTGTCTGGATTGCCATCCCCCTGTTCCTCCAGACACTGCTCATCTTTGCTCTGGGCTATGGGGCGGCACGCCTTATGGGTCTGCGCTATGAAGATGCCGCTCCTGCCTCGATGATCGGGGCCTCGAACCATTTCGAAGTGGCCATCGCCACCGCCGTGATGCTCTTCGGCCTGTCGTCGGGTGCGGCTCTTGCGACCGTCGTCGGAGTCCTGATCGAGGTGCCGGTCATGCTGATGCTGGTCGGCTTCTGCAGACGGACCGCCTCCTGGTTCGAGCACTGAGCGAGGTGTCGGGGGGCCTTGATATCTGAGGCGGGCGCTATGACCATTGCGATGAAGAAAAAAACGACCATTCTCTTTTTGTGCACCGGCAATTCCTGCCGCAGCCAGATGGCCGAGGGCTGGGCCAGGCTGCTCAAAACAGATGAAATCGAGGCCTACTCCGCCGGCATAGAAAAACACGGTTTGAATCCTTCAGCCGTGCAGGTAATGGCCGAAGCCGGTGTCGATATCTCAGGACAAGTATCGAAAACCGTCGACGAACTTCCGCTCTCGCGCTTCGACTGGATCATCACCCTGTGCGGCCACGCCGATGAAACCTGCCCGTACATCCCCGGAAACAGGCTGCACCGCGGTTTCGAAGACCCGCCCAGACTCGCTGAGAAAATGGCCCCGGCGGAGCGGCTCAAGCCCTATCGAAAGGTGCGGGACGAAATACAGCAGTTCGTTGCATCACTGCCCCAGTCACTGCACCAATAAAAAATCAGTGCCGACCACTTGTCAAAAAAAATTCTATCAGATAAGAATAGACTCCCCGGAGGAGTGCCGGAGCGGCTGAACGGGGCGGTCTCGAAAACCGTTGTGGGAGGTGACTTCCACCCAGGGTTCGAATCCCTGCTCCTCCGCCAGCTTCAGTCTTTATGATGTTTGCCCTGCCCTGTGAATTTTTCCTTTTTGAAAAACAAATCATGTATAATTTATTTTGTTATTTCATAAACTGAACCATTGAGCCTCATTTCGGTGCTGAGCCGAAATGGATGATTCAGCCGACCACCATGGAGATTGTCTGATGTCCAACACCCTGAATCTGGAAAGTATCTTTGATTATGACCAGAATTTTCAATCGATCATGCAGAGTATGCTGCATTTTGCCCTGGAGTCGTCCTTTCAGGGCGTGATGATCACCGAAGCTGAGCCCGGTTATCCCATTGTCTACGTAAACCCGGCATTTTGCCAAATGACCGGCTATTCTTTTGATGAGCTGATCGGCAAGTCGCCGGCACTGCTGCAGGGCAAAAAGTCAGAACAGGCGGTGCTGGATGATCTTAAGGAGAAAATAGACAAGGGCGAAATTTTTCACGGCAAGACATTCAACTACCGTAAGGACGGCTCTGAGTTCATCATGGAGTGGAAAATCGTTCCGATCCGCGGCGCCGAAGGGGTGGTGTCCCACTTCCTGGCCATCCAGCGGGAGCTCAAAGACGGCGATCTGACCGACGGATCACTCGACACAAAACTACCGTTTTTTCCCTGAGCACGGGTGATTTTTTTAACATCGTGCTGCCCCGGCTGACGGTTACGCTACCTGTCGTGGCGGCAGCTGTCGGTTAATCTGCGACTAACCCCTGATTTCCCTGGAGGTGCATCATGACTGAAGACTATATCGATCCCAAGGTTTACGACCTCTACGACGAGTATTGCCATACGCAGATGAGTCGCCGCGAGTTCATCAACCGCGCCGCTGCCCTGGCGGTGGTGAGCGGATCAGCCATGGCCATGGCCGAGGCGCTGCTGCCGCGCTACGCCCGGGCTCAGACCATATCCTTCACCGATGAACGCATCAAGCCGCGCTATGTGGAATACGATTCTCCCGGGGGCTCGTCGGGCACGATGCGGGGATATCTGGTGCAGCCGGCCGGTGAAGGCCCATTCCCCGCTGTCCTGGTTGTCCACGAGAACAGGGGGCTGAACCCGTACATCGAGGATGTCGCCCGACGCTTCGCAGTCGAGGGGTTCCTCGCCCTGGCCCCGGACGGCCTGGCCCCGATCGGCGGCTACCCGGGTAACGACGATGACGGCAAGGTCATGCAGAAGTCGCTGGACGGAGACAAGCTGTTCACCGATATGCTCAACAGCGCCATCTTCGTCAAACAGCACGAACTGTCCACCGGCAAGCTGGGCGCAACCGGTTTCTGCTATGGAGGCGGAGTGGTCAATAAACTGGCGGTGGTGATGGGGGATGATCTCGATGCCGGTGTGCCGTTCTACGGCGTGGCACCGGCCGTGGCAGATGTCGCTCGAATCCAGGCACCGCTGATGGTGCAGTACGCGGAAGACGATCCCCGGGTCAACGCCACCATGGAAGATTATCGCGCCGCCCTGGAGTCAAACGGCAAGAATTTCGTCATCTACATCTATGAAGGTACCCGGCATGGTTTCCATAACGATTCGACGCCGCGCTACGACAAAGAGCAGGCGCAGATTGCCTGGGATCGAACCGTCTCTTTTTTCAATGAGCATCTCCGTTGATCCGGCCGAGGCAATTCGGTTTGTCCCCGGTGCTCCATACAGAGCGGGATGTGACGGATGCAGCCAAGCTGTGGTATGCTGAGGGCAATGGACCCATCAATCGGAGGAGACAGGCATGATCCATACATTTGACACGATCATCGTTGGCTCTGGCGGCGCCGGTCTCTACGCCGCGCTGGAGGCCAGTAAGAAATCGAAAACGGCGGTGCTCTCCAAGCTTTACCCGGTGCGCAGCCACACGGGCGCTGCCCAGGGAGGCATCAGCGCCGCCCTGGGGAACGTGGAGGAGGATCGGCCCGAATGGCACGCCTTCGATACCGTCAAGGGCGGCGATTACCTGGTTGATCAGCAGGCCGCACAGATTCTTGCAGAAGAAGCGATACAGGCGGTCTACGATCTGGAGAACCGGGGGCTGCCGTTCAATCGCACGGCCGAGGGCAGGATCGATCAGCGCCGCTTCGGCGGCCATACCCGGAATTTCGGCGAAGGCCCGGTTCGGCGGGCCTGCTATGCGGCCGATCGCACCGGCCACATGATTCTGCAGACCCTGTATCAGCAGTGCATCAAGAACGAGGTGACCTTTTATGATGAATTTCAGGTCGTTGACCTGATTCTGGACGGAGATGTCTGCAGCGGCCTGGTGGTCGTGGAATTGTCCACCGGCGAGCTGCACATTTTCGCCGCAAAGGCGGTGCTGTTTGCCACGGGCGGTTTCGGCCGCATTTTCAAAATCACCTCGAACGCCTATGCCAATACGGGCGACGGCCCCGCGGTCTGCGCCCGGCGGGGTATCCCGCTGGAGGACATGGAGTTTTTCCAGTTTCACCCGACCGGCATCATGGGGCTGGGCATCCTCATTTCCGAAGCCGTCAGGGGTGAAGGGGGCATTCTGCGTAACCGTTCCGGAGAGCGGTTCATGGAAAAATACTCTCCGACCCTGCTGGATCTGGCCCCGCGCGATATCGTCTCCCGTTCGATCCAGACCGAGGTCCGGGCCGGCCAGGGAGCCAGGGGAGATGGTGCCATCGATGACTATGTCTATCTCGATGCGACCCATCTCGGGGCCGACGTGCTCAACACCAAACTGCCCGACATTACCGACTTCTGCAAAACCTATCTCGGCATCGATCCGGCCGACAAGCCGATTCCGGTTCTGCCAACGGCCCACTACGCCATGGGCGGCATCCCCACCGATATCCACGGCAGAGTGCTGATCGATAGACAGGGCACCGTCGCCAACGGCCTCTATGCCGCCGGTGAATGCGCCTGTGTTTCGGTGCACGGAGCCAACCGTCTGGGAACCAACAGCCTGCTCGATCTTGTTGTCTTCGGAAGGCGCGCCGGCCTGCATATCGCCGACTATGTCAAAGATGCACCGCTGGTCGAGCCGGAGCAATCGGCAGCCGCCGACGCCCAGGCCTGGATCGGCCGCCTGATGGACGGGGCCGACGGTCCGCACGGCGGAACCATCACCGATCAGATGCAGACCACCATGATGGAAAAGGTCGGCATCTATCGCAACCAGGCAGATATGGCTGCTGCCGTGGAGGAAATCAAAGCCCTGCGCCAGCGCTATCAGGCGGTCAGGGTCCAGGATACCAGCAGACAGTTCAATACCGATCTGCTCGAACTCATCGAGCTGGGCAACATGCTTGACCTCTCCCTGGTTACGGCAGCGTCGGCCCTGGAGCGGCAGGAGAGCCGGGGGGCGCACAGCAGAGAAGATTACCCGGAGCGTGATGACCAGGCCTGGCTCAAACACACGCTGGCCTATCTGGAGGGTGATGAAGTCAGGCTCGACTACAAGGAAGTCGACACTACCATCTGGCCGCCGAAGCCCCGCAGTTACTAGATCGAGGAAAGAGACGATGAACATCACGCTGAAAATCAAGCGCTTCAATCCGCAGACGGACTCGGCGCCCTATTATCAGGAATATCAGGTCGAGGCGGATCCCAATGAGCGGCTCCTGGATGCTTTGATGCAGGTCAAGCGGCACCAGGACGGCAGTCTGGGGTTCAGGAAAAGCTGCGCCCACGGCGTCTGCGGCTCCGATGCCATGCGCATCAACGGCCGTGACGGACTGGCCTGCAAAACACTGGTCAGGGAAGTGGCCGAAAAAGACGGCGATACCATCGTCGTCGAGCCGCTGCGGCACCTGCCGGTGCAGCGTGACCTGATTGTCGATCAGGCGGATTTTTTCAACAAGTACCGTATGGTCAAACCGTTTCTGATAAACGAAGAACCGGTTGCCGAGAAAGAGCGAATCCAGAGTCAGGAGGAACGGCTGCAGTTCGATGACACGACCAACTGTATACTCTGCGCTTCCTGCTATTCAGCCTGCCCGATACCCGGGGAGCATCCCGGTTTCATCGGACCGGCAGCCATCGCCCAGGCCTTTCGGTTCCTGGCTGACTCGAGGGACAAGGGGGGCGAACAGCGAAAAGGGGTTCTGGCTTCTGAAAACGGGGTGAAACTCTGCCAGAACCACTTTGAATGCACCAAAGCATGCCCGCGCTCGATCCTGATTACCAAGCGCATCAATCAGACCAAGCGCATGATCGACAAAAAGGAGTAGGGCGGTCGCTCGGCTGACCAGGCCCCGCTCCGGTCAGTGGGGCGTGTCGAACGAGTCGAGCAGCGGCTCTCTGGTGTCCGGGCTGCCTTCTTTGATATCAGGGTGGTTATTGATCAGCCGGGCGCAGGAGTTCCAGCGCAGGACGGTGTCCTGATTGTCCGGGTCGCAGCTTGTCATGGCCTCTTCGAAGCAGCCCAGGGCCTTGACCAGCCAGTCGTGGCAGACGGTTCCTGAGTCCGGGCCGCCCTGTCTGAGGTGATACTTGGCCCGGCGTTCGTAGATGATTCCCCGATAGTAGGATTTACAGAACGAGTCGCCCAGCCTGTCAACGATATCTCTGGCCTGCTCAAATGCCGGAGTCAGGCCGCGCTCGTAAAATTTGTCGGTCAGGGCCAGAAGCAGGGTGGCCAGCGCTTCCTGGTGATCAGGCTCGGCTTCCAGTATGTCGAGGCAGATCGATTCGGCTTCGTCCGGTTCGTTGAGAAGTCGGTACTGTTTGGCCATGACCAGGGCTCGAGGTATGCCGTCCTTATTCAAAGATTTTATTTCAATCATGTTTCTCTCCGTGTTGTCCGGCTGAATCGGTGTGATGGTGCTGCCGGGTTTAGAGCAAAATAATTATCTAATGGGACAAAGCAAGATGGTTGCCGGTATTGCGGCGGAGTCACGGGCCAGTGAGGGGTTCTGATCCGGGTTACCGCAGCCCGAAAAAATTCATATTTGCCGCGGCCTGTCCCTTCAGCGCTTCGTAACCCGGCTGGGTCTCGCAGCCCCGGTCCCGGGCCGCCGTCAAGAAACGGGTGATGTCGGGCTTCATGATCATCTCGGTGACCAGCTGGCCGGGGGCGAGCAGGCCGGGGTCGATCGGAAAGGGGTCGTCAGCATGCATGCCGACCGGTGTGGCATTGGCGACGATGTCGAATCCGGCGGGGTCCGGAGCACCTGCCGAGACCGTCACATCGGGGAAATGGCTGGCCACTCCGGAGGCGACTTTTTCAGCCTTGCCGGGGGTGATATCATGAATCAGCAGGCGCGAGGCACCCGCTTCAGCAAGGGCGAAGGCCATCGAACTGCCGGCCCCGCCGGCCCCGATCAGCAGGATCGACTTACCCCGGGGGGATCTGTTGTTGGCCAGCAGACCATTGACATAGCCGACCCCGTCGAAAATGTCACCCACCCAGCGGCCGTCCTTCTCACAGCGAATCGAATTGACCGCGCCGACCATCTCGGCCCGGGCAGACAATTCGTCCACCGTGTGAAGAAAACCCGGTTTGTGGGGGATGGTCGGGATGATGCCGCCCAGGTTCTTAAACACCCGGAGGCCGTCGATTGCCGCCCCGGCAGCGTCTGCTGAAAAGTGCAGCGGTATGAAGACCACATCGAGGCCCCGGTCCGAGGCCATCTTGTTGTAAAGTTCCGTGGAGCGGACCTGTTTTATCGGGTCGCCAACAACGACATAGAAGCGGGTTTCACCGGTGATGTTCAAGGCTGCGGTCAGTTCGTTTCTCATGGCCTGTTCCTGTTGTCAATGGAGCTCACGTTGATCCGCGAGGTTCGTTATGGAATATTTCCTCTACACTTTTGTCAGACAAACGTGCGACCGTTAACAAGCGGTCGGCTTTCAGAAAGTCCCACGGCAGGGAGGGGGTCAGAAATAGGTCTCCCTGACTATCCTCACCGTAGCATTCATCATACGATATTATCACGTATGTACGTTTTTTTAAGGCTTTGGTTGTCGGAAAGGCCTGGTGCGGCGAGCGGAGTGAAACCCATAAGAAAAAACCCCCGTTCCGGATTGACCGGTACGGGGGTTTTTTCTTGATACGAAGGTTGTCAGCCGGAATTAATTGCTGAAGGAGGTTCTGTTGGACATGCCCTTGCGGGTATCAGGGCTGAGAACGCCGCTGGCAATGGCCTGCTTCTCCCACTCTTTGGCCAGAGTGGCTCGGAACTGCTCTTTTTCGGCGACGAGCTTGGCCAGGTCTACACCAGCCAGCGTCTGGGCTTTCTCTTTGGTCGAGAAATCCGGGGCCATGAAATCGACGGCACCGTGCTTGGCCAGCACCTGAACGAGCTTCAGACGGGCCTGCT
Organism: uncultured delta proteobacterium; assembly: GCA_963845115.1. Lineage (GTDB taxonomy): Bacteria > Desulfobacterota > Desulfobulbia > Desulfobulbales > Desulfocapsaceae > JABDQA01. The sequence goes on from CAWJQN010000001.1 coordinate 56,060, forward strand.
GGGCGGTTTCATTGGCGACAGCGAGCAGTCGCAGGGTCTCTTCCGGGGCGTGGAAGAAAGAACCATGGCTGGCGATGGAGTAGTCCCATTTCCACTGGCCATGACGAATATCGGTGAGGATCGGCTTCATCTCCTCTTCGGTGGCGCCAAGTTCCCAGGCTTTGCCGGCCTCGAGATGGGCCTTGGCCAGGTTGTCCATGGCGATCTCCATCAAATGCTCCTTGCGGACCAGTTTCTCCTCGACCGTTTGCTTGAGCATTTCGGCCTCCTGGTCGTGGCAGTCAAGGCAGACGATGCTGTCACTGGACAGCGGGCTGGCGAGATGATGGTCGCTGAAGGTGGTGTCACCTTCTTTAAGGTCCGGCATATGGCAGTCGGCGCAGGTAACGCCGCTCTTGGCATGAATGCCGGTGGAGTATATCTCGAACCCGGGGTGCTGGGCTTTAACCATCGGAGCTTTACTGATGCCGTGGGTCCAGTCGCTGAAGCCGAGATCGTCGTAGTATTCCTCCATGTCTTCCGCGGTCAGACCATTGTCCCAGGGCAGGGTGACAACCATGGCGGTCTTCTGGGCGCCCGCCTTATCGGTCCATTCGGTCTTCTTGAAGTAGTACTCGGAATGGCACTGGGCACAGGCATAGATGCCCATGTCGCTGCTGTTGATATCGGTGACATCGACCCCGATCGCCTCAAGGCCCCTGGTCAGATAGGCACGGCTGATCTGCAGTTCACCGGTGGTGCTGCTGTGGCAGTCGGCACAACCGACGGAATTGGCCATTTCGTCACCGTACTTGGCCCATTTGCCGGTGAAATACTCCATTTCGCCGTCACGGTCGATCACCCGCGGTACATCCGGGGATTTGCAGGTCCAGCAGGCGGTCGGCATCGGTCCGGTATCTGGACCGGTCGGCGCCCCGGTGCGCAGGGTGTTGATGTTTGACTGCAGAGCGTAGAAATGACCGCGCGGCGCGTTGTAGTCCTTGGCAAAGCCGTAGCCGGCCCAGAGTACGGCAAGCTGAGGCTTTTCCTCGATCAGATCCGTGATGGTGTCGTTTTCCGAGGTCCGGAGCCAGGACTTGTACTGGAGCGGATACTTCTCGGCCCACTTGTCGCTCCTGCTCTCCACACCTTTCTCTACGACTCCGCCTTTTCCAGCCTCAGTCAAACCCTGAGTGCTCAGGGTCAAAAGGGCTCCAACAACCACCAATGATCCGGCAAGCAGCAATTGCATTTTTTTCATGAGTCCTCCTCAACATGCATTTTGATTTTTAAATATTGCCAGTCGTTCGTCCCTTCCCGGGACACCGACCACACTTATCCATCCAGGCCTGAAGCAGACCGGGTATTCCCGTGTTTCCTCCCGTTTTGATTGATTGTTTTCTTTGTTTGCTGTTCCTGGCACTTGTTCGGCAGGGAGCCGATGATTATAAACAGCACGTGAGCATATACTACTCAGTGGCAATTGCTTCTCATTATGATCGAAAAATGAAGAATTGTACAGAGAAAGAATATCATATGGCCTTGTTTAACGGACCGTCCGACTCCTGAAGGGGCGAGAAAAATTCTGCACTGTATGATATCACCATGAAAACATTTCTCTTCCTAAGTATTTGTTTGTAAACATAATATTTCCATTTTTGGAGATACGGGCAGGTAAAGTCACCAGGTGGTAATTGTGTTCACCCTCCCTCAGGTCTTCTGTGACCCCGAGCTCCTGATCCGGGGCGTCAGTCATCGCAGAAAGGGGTCCCTGACAACCAAGGAGTTCTATCAATGACCCCAAGCAGGTGCCCAGAACCTCGCCGCCTACAAGGGCGACGCCGGCCGGTGGCTGGACGGCGAAAAGACCTATGGGCTGGCCTTGCTCCCGGACGTACCGATGCTTTTTTTCTGGTCGCTTGTCCTCTAAGACAATGACACGCGCTGCATGATCGTCAACCCGGAGAAGGCCTTCTTCTTCGGCCGGTCATGGAAAGTGGGGAGCATCAAGGAGGCGAACAAGCAGCCGCCGCTATCGAACGGCCCGGGGTCAAGGACGGGACGAAGCCAGATCTTTATCGGAGGTAATCAGCAACGGCGATGTGATCGGAACGGCTCCCGGTGACCAGGGTGCCATCAGCTGAGCTGCCAGTAATCCTGGTTGAGCCTGCTGCCGGTCAGGTAACCCATCATGTTGTAGACCAGTTGCGCTGCAGCAAAGTTGGGGCCGTGCAGGTTGACAACCGGGGCCAGTTCGACCACATCAAAGCCGACGCAGATCCGGCTCTCCATGATCGATTCAATGAGCCACATTGCCTGATACCAGCCGAGCCCCCCGGGAACAGGGGTGCCGGTCGCAGGCATGACGGCTCCGTCAAGCCCATCGATGTCGAAGGTGATGAATACCTTGTCCGGAAAGTCTTCCGGGAGCAGCAGATCGGCTCCATTTTTCCAGATCTCTTCACTGTCCCGATAGGGCACTTTATGCTGCTCGCGGTAATGGTGTTCTTCTAAAGAATAACTGCGGGTGCCAAGCTGGTAGATCGGGATGTTCTGCTCATGAATGCGGCGCATGACGCAACCATGGCTGTAGCGTGAACCCTGATAGCTGTCGCGCAGATCCGCGTGGGCATCGAACTGGATGACGCCGAAATTCCGATGGTGTTTTCTGAGCGCCTCGATCACCCCGCAGGTAACGGTGTGTTCGCCGCCGAGGATGACCGGAATCTTGTTGATCGACAATGTCGCTGATACCCGCTCTTCGATATGTTTCAAGGCTGTTTCGCAGGAACCGCCGCAGTTCACCGGCGGGGCCGTGTAAATGCCGTGCTCGGCCGGGATGCTGCGGCCGGTGAAGAGTTCGAGCTGACTCGATGCCTCGAGGATAGCGGCCGGCCCGGCAGCTGTGCCGGCGCCGTAGGAAACGGACATTTCCAGGGGCACCGGGATTACGTGAAACAGTGCATCTTCCGGAGTGGCTGGAACAACATCTTCACCATGGAAATTGAGCTGCTTGCGGGTCATGCGATTCGGTTCCTGTAGTCCTCATAGCCAAACTGTTTAACCAGTCGAGGGCTGCTGTCCGCCAGGCGGCAGGTGTAGATAGAGGGAAGCTCAACTCCGTTGAAAGTGTTGTTTTTAACAAACGTATAGAGAGCCATGTCGGTGAAGACAAGGCGCTGGCCATGCTCCAGGGGGGCGGGGAAAGAGTAATCCCCGACAATATCTCCGGCCAGGCAGGAGATCCCGCCGAGGCGGTAGTTATGTGCAAAAACGCCGGGTTCGCCGCTGCCAACCAGATGGGGGCGGTAGGGCATGGCCATCACATCGGGCAGATGGGTTTCGGCCGAACAGTTAAGAACAGCGATATCCATGCCATTGTGCATGGTATCGACAACACTGGTCACAAAGACGCCGCCATTGAGCACCACCGCTTCTCCGGGCTCGAGATAGACCGGGATGTCGTTGTGCCGCTGACGAAAGGCCGTGATGGTTTCACAGAGCAGCTCAACGTCGTAGTCGGCTCGGGTGATGTGGTGACCGCCGCCGAAGTTGATCCACAGCATCTGGTCTATGGAGGCACCAAAACGATTCTCGAAATGTTCGAGCACCCGTACCAGGACATCCGCATTCTGTTCGCAGAGGGCGTGAAAATGCAGACCGGAGATCCCCGTCAGGTCAACGCCTTCCAGACCCTCAGGTCCAAGGCCGAAACGGGAACCGGGAAGGCAGGGATTGTACAAGTCGATGTCTATCTCTGCGTGGCCGGGGTTGACACGCAGACCGACTTTGATGTCACGGTCGGCCCGCTGGACAGCCTCACGATGGTTGTGCCACTGGCTGATGGTGTTGAAAATGACATGATCAGAATAGCGGATAACGCGCTCCATCTGGGCCGGCGTATAGGCCGGGGCGTAGGTATGCACTTCCCTGCCGAATTCCTCACACCCGAGCCGGGCCTCTACAGGGCCGCTGGCGCAGACCCCTCGCAGGTAGGTGCGAATCAGCGGAAAGGTGGCGGGCAGCGCGAAGGCCTTCAGGGCCAGCAGGATTCTGGCGCCGGTCCGCTGCTGGACCTGGTCGAGTATCTCGCAGTTGCGCTGCAGCACATCTTCACTGATGAGGTAGCAGGGCGTCTGTACCTGGTCGATTATCTCAATGGGAAAATCAGCCAGGGTCTGGCGGTCGAGCGCTGATGTGGTGGTGTCTGCCACGATACGAACCTATTTGGGGAGTGTGCCGTCAAAGTCGGCAACCTGCCAGGGCAGGCCGTTGCCATTCAGCTCCTCCATGAACCGGTCCGGGTCGAGCTGTTCCACATTGAATACGCCGCTGCCTTTCCAGATACCCTTTAACATCATCATCGCACCGATCATGGTAGGAACGCCGGTGGTGTAGGAGACGGCCTGGGCCTGCACTTCCTCGAAGCACTGGGCATGGTCGCAGACATTGTAGATGTATTTGTTCAGCTGCCGGCCATCTTTTTCTCCGCTGAAGATGCAGCCGATAACGGTTTTACCGGTGTAGCCGCTGCCCAGCGAGCCCGGGTCGGGAAGCAGGGCCTTCAAAAAACGGATGGGCACGATCTTCTGACCTTCGAACTCCACCTCATCGATGCGGGTCATTCCCACATTATCGAGTACTTTCAGGTGGGTAATGTAAGGTTCTCCAAAGGTCATCCAGAAGCGGATACGTTTGAGGCCCTTGATGTGTTTAACCAGCGACTCCATCTCTTCATGGTAGAGCAGGTAACTTTCGCGCGGCCCGACCTCCGGGTAGTCGAAGGTGAAGTGGACGCAGTCATCGTTCAGAATTGCAGGGCTTGTTATCCATTCTCCATCCCGCCAGTGACGGACTACCTGGGTCACTTCCCGGATATTGATTTCCGGGTTGAAATTGGTGGCGAAGGGGTGACCGTGGTCGCCGCCATTGCAGTCGAGGATGTCGATGGTTTCAATCGAGTCATACAGATGTTTCTGGGCCCAGGCGCAGAAGATGTTGGTGACACCGGGGTCGAAACCGCAGCCCAGAACCGCCATCAGCCCTTTCTCCCTGAATCGATCCTGGTATGCCCACTGCCAGCTGTACTCGAAATGAGCACTATCTTCCGGTTCATAGTTTGCCGTGTCGAGGTAGTTGACCCCGCACTCGAGACAGGCCTCCATGATGGTCAGATCCTGGTAGGGCAGGGCGACGTTGATCACCAGTCGTGGTGACACTCGGGTAATCAGGGCAACGAGTTCAACCACGTTGTCTGCGTCAACCGCTGCCGTTTTTACCTCGACACCGCAGAGTGATTTGATTTCAGCACCAATGGCATCGCATTTGGCCACGGTGCGGCTTGCCAGGCAGATGTCGGTGAAGACATCCTGGCGCAATGCACATTTCTTGGCTACCACGTTGCCAACCCCGCCGGCCCCGATAATGAGTACTCTCGACATGGTCTCTCCTCTCAGCTAGTGGGTCAGTATAACAGTATAATTATAACCGGTTATTCTTTTTCAAAATAGGTGTAGCCTCGCAAACCTTCTTCAAAGCTGGCGAGGATCGATTTGCGATCCCTGGCGGTGATGAAGCCGTTCTGGATGGCATCCTCAGCCAGATCCTTCAGTCTGTTCCTCATGGCGCGAAGGTCATACTCCACATAGGAGAGCACATCGGCAACCGAGTCTCCCTCGAGTTCGCGAATAAACTTGTAGCTGCCGTCATCGTTTACATGGATTGAAACGACATTGGTATCACCGAAAAGATTATGCAGGTCCCCAAGGGTTTCCTGGTAGGCGCCGACCAGGAAGACGCCAAGGTAGTACTCCTCACCGTCCTTTAACGGGTGAAGCATCAGCCTGGTGTTTTCCTGGGAGATATCGGGAAACCGGTCGATCTTTCCGTCGCAATCGCAGGTGATGTCGGAGATGATCGCCTGTCGGGTCGGAGCTTCGTCCAGCCGGTGAATGGGCATGACCGGCAGGATCTGATCGATGGCCCAGACATCGGGAAGCGACTGAAACAGGCTGAAGTTGCCGTAATAGATGTCGCAGATAAGCTTGCTGATCCTCTGCACGTCCTTGGGGATGTGATCGAGCTCCTGTGCTACCGTGGAAATCTTGATCAAGGTGTGCTGTACAAGATTTTCGGCAAGGGCGCGCTCACGGATGGATATCTGGCCATGCTTGAACAGCTGCCGTGCCTGGGTTCGGTAAAACAGGGCGTCATTGCAGCATTCCTGTATGTTTTTCGCCGAAACCATATGGTAGGTGAGCATCAGGTTCTCAAGCAGATCGTTATCGATGGCCTGCAGGTTGACGGGGATTGGCGGAGGTTCAAAGGAGCTGATGTCCAGGATATTGAACAGCAGCACGGAATAGTAGGCGACGATGGCCCGGCCGGATTCGGTAATGATAGTCGGATGGGGAATATCGTTTTTATCGAGCACGGCGATGATCGAATCGACAATATCAGAGCAGTACTCTTCCATTGAATAGTTGCGGCTGGAGTGGGAGTTGGTGTTTGAGCCGTCGTAATCAACCGCCAGCCCGCCACCGAGATCAAGATATCCCATGGGCGCACCTTCGAGCACCAGCTCTTCATAGAGTCGGCAGGCCTCCATGACACCGGCACGGATGTCGCTGATATTGGGAATCTGTGAGCCGATATGGTAGTGCAGCAGCTGCAGGCAGTCGAGCATACCCTCAGCCTTGAGCCGGTCTATGGCATCGATCGTATGACTCATCGACAGACCGAACACGGAGGCGTCACCACCGGATTCCGACCATTGTCCTTCCGCCTGGGTGGAGAGTTTTATGCGTAAACCGATTGCCGGTTTCATGTTGTGAAACTTGGATCGCTCGATGATGAGATCGACCTCTCCGGGGACCTCGATCACGAAAAAGACTTTAAAGCCCATTCTGACAGCATGAAGCCCGAGGTCTATAAACTCTTCATCCTTGTAGCCGTTGCAGATGAGACAGGAGCTGCGGTTGTGCAGCATGGAAATGGCGGCGATCAGTTCTGATTTGCTGCCCGCCTCAAAGCCGTGATCGTACTTCCTGCCGAACTGGCTGATGGCTTCAATAACCTGTTCCTGCTGGTTCACTTTGATCGGGAATACGCCCTTGTAAACGCCACGATAGTTGTTCTCCCGGATGACTTTACGAAACGTATCGTGCAGGAGTTTGATCTGGGAGCCGAGGATGTTTTCAATTCTGAGCAGCACCGGCATGGAGAGTCCCCGTGCCTCAACTTCCGCAACCACTTTTCGCAGACTGAGACTGGGTCCGTGGTCTTCTCCTGCAGGGGTAACGACCACATCACCGGAGTTGTCGATGGAGAAATAACCCGCACCCCATTGGGTAATTCCATAGTGTTCCGTTGCACTTTTTACGGTCCAGTTGTCTGCGCTGAAAAAATCCTTTGTCATTGCACGTACCTTGAAGATCTGTAAACAGCATGAAGGTAAAACTTCAGCCACATTTTTACCTGCGGCAGCAAGAGTTTGGCATTATCTGATAAGACGGATAAAGTCAATACAAATGTGGTACAAAATAACACAAAAATAAAGAGATAGGTTTGCTTATCCGGCGTTTTAATGCTTATGGTTATTGCATCAGGGAAATGATGCTTTTCCTGAGCCGCAACAGCGCTGATAGGTAATCGCTGTTGCGGCGGACGGGCAGCGGGTCAGGATGTGGTTTGGTAATCGCCAGCTTGCCCGGAGCCTTCGCGTTTGCTGTTACCCACAGAGTAAGGTATAATTTTAATATACCGTTTTACGGTAAAAAACGTTATGGTGCTACAATGCAGTACCAACGACTTCACATACGAGTCCCGGTCACCGGAGAGGCGATCCTGAGACTCGGCGACAGGGTCAGAGTCTCGGCCACGGTCATCAATATCAGCGCCGGTGGAATATGCATCGCTGCGACGTCGCATGTTCTCGACGATAACGAGTACCATATCGAAATCATAACCCGTGACGGGGAAAAGATCCGCTTTGCAGGCTTTCCGGTCTATCAGACGGAGTCAAGTGTCGGGGTGAAAATCACCTCGATCGACAAGGATGACCTGAAGGCCATTTATCGCGTCGTTCAGGGCTTTCAACTGACCGAGGAGTTCATCAAGCACATCGATGAGGGTGATATTTTAAAAGACTGGCTGGTCGATGAGGCCGGCAATGATCTCTCCGTGACCTTTGAAACGGATCCCAAAGACGACGTCTGAGTTGCCGTTCGGCTGCTGGGTTCACCGTCACTGGCTGTTTTTTTGAACAGCCTCCGATCCACTTCGCTGCTTCGCTTCCAATTTCCCCCAAGGTGGAAAGAAAAGGTCAGGGCCTTCTGCTCCGTGCGGTATGCATTGACAGCGGCTCCGGTCACCTTTACCTTCTTGTGCAGAAGGACGCCCGCCGTGATGGATGCTTCAGCACCCGTCGCCGGCGGTGCAGCACGACCTGGTGTGACTATCAGCACCAGCCAGTTCATGCCCCAGGGAGGTTCCCATGGCACATACCTGTAAAAACTGCGGCGCCACTGCCGAAAATCCAGGCCATTTATGTAATCCGGAACAAAGTACTCTGCACTGTGATCATTGCGGTGAGCACAATGTTGCAGCCACCCACGTCTGTAAGGGGAAACTTGCGTCGATGAAATATTCGTGCACGACCTGCGGAAGAGTCGCCGAGGCTCAGACAGAACTCTGCAATCCCGAAGAGATCCCCTGATCGAATCAGGGTTCTTCCCCTGCGGGTGAACCCTGTTTCTTTTCACCGGCGGCCGCTTCATTGAGGGCGGCCGCCACCCGTTGTGCGGTCTCCTGAGACCTCCAGGTATGGCCGCTACCCGGCAGAGACGCCCAGCGGCCGTTTCGCAGTCCGCTTTCGAACAGCTGATCTTGATGCCCCTGACAGTTCAAGCGCTGCTAACACCGTCCAGATGCTCCTGGGCAGGCCGGCAATGGTGTTGAAAATCGCTTCTGATCGCTCTCTTCTGCACTCATTTTCCAACTGACGAATGTGTTCGATTGATAACTGCTGTTTCATGACGTTCTCCTTATCGATTATCGATAAATTAGTTGAGCGTTATATTACTCCTGCAACCTGTTAAACAGGACTTATTTCAGGTTTTCCCAGTAGCTGCTGAGGATTTTATAATGCCCCTTGAGCAGCAGGGAAGCACGTTTCTGGCTGCCGCTCCTGAAGGCATCGACGATTGGCGGGTGCAGCAGGTACACCTTGTCGAGCGGCATCGAGGCTTTTACCAGCGTTGCGATCACCTGCACCTGCATCTTCAGGGACTCCCACATGTCCTGCATGGTCCGGTTTCTGCAATGGCTGACGATTGCCCGGTGGAACCCATTGTCGGCCTGGGTGAACATTCTGATATTGTTGGCCCGGCTGGCGGACTGCATCTGCAGGAGATGGCTGTCCAGTTCTCTGACCAGTTCGTCGAGCGGCTCCTGTATCAGGGCCGTCGAATAGAGCTCAAGCGCCTCGCGGACCTGGTAGGCTTCCTCGATCTCTTCTTTGTTGAATGTTCTGACCATGGCTCCCACATGGGGCCGGTGCTCGACGTAACCCAGAGTCTCGAGGCAGCGGATGGCCTCGCGCACCGGGGCCTGCGAGGTACCAAGTTCCCTGGCCACCTGGAGTTCCTTGATACGGTCTCCGGGAGCCAGCTCTCCTTCGATCATTCGATCGATCAGGATCGATTTGACCTGATCCTTGAGGCTTTGGCGGACAACGGTTGTTTTCACGATGGACCCTCTTATTTTGTCGATTATCGATAATATATCTACAACCGTATCAATGTCAAGGTAATTGGTGGATCGATGGGAGATAGCTGAGGACTCCGGCATCATGCAGCAGGCCGGCTGCATGATGCCGCGTGGGTGAGCAGACTGTTGCCGTTTGGAGCGGTTTACTCAGTTGTCAATGAAATAGATGACAGACAACAGGGTGACCGCAACGACAATGACCGTACCCAGCCGTATGACGCGAAGCCGGTTGTCATCATGATCCTCGAGCCAGATATAGAGGCCGAGCACCATATGTCCAATCAGCAAGACAACAGCGACCGTCTTTAACATCGGGTACCGTTCAGGCGGATAAATCTGTTCGAGCTGTCAGTCGCTGGAACGATCAGTCCGCATACAGCAGTCTATATGGAATCCTTGAGGGTTTTCCCCGGCTTGAACCTGACGCTGTTGGAAGCTTTGATCTTGATCGCTTCGCCGGTCTGCGGGTTTCTCCCCTTGCGCGCTTTCCTTCGTACCTTGGAGAAGGTGCCGAAGCCTACCAGGGTAACCTTTCCTTCCTTCTTCTTCAGCTCCTTGGTGATGTTCCCCAGAAAGGAATTCACTGCCTTGGCTGCGGCAGCTTTGGAGATGTCAGAATCTTTTGCAATCTTTTCAACAAGTTCGGTTTTAGTCATGTTTTTGCTCCCTGGCTTTTTCCTGATTGTTAAGCTGATTCATGTCCAACACACAGATGCACCGAAGAAAAGTGCTTTTATCTCTCTAACCGGAGACGCGCAAATGGGCAATGAATTTGTTTGGCATTAGCCAAATAAACTGGCTCCCGGCAGTAATCAGCGGGTGATAACCAGACCCGGACCGTTGGTTCGAGATGCTCGGGCCGACGGCAGGTTGGATTGCAGGTACTGGTGCAGGTACCATTGGTAGGCTGAGGACAGGCAGAGGACAGGCTGAAAAAGCAGCACTGAAGATCCCCGATACCAGGCCCGGAATCATCGTCTCGGGGGGCCGGAAGGAGCGCTTCTGGTGCAGAAAAAAATCTTATTGAAATCGAAGGTTAATGACATTTTCGTTTTTTGTCGGGCCGGGTTGACAAGGAAAATCCCGCTACTTATTGTTCGACCATGATTTGACCGGCCGTCGGTAGAATGTAACCGTTCTGCGATGGCTTTTATTATGGCTGCAGGATAATTGCACACTCAGGCTTAGATTTTTGGTGACTGTGGTGAGTGAAGAGAAAAAGAGCGAAACGATCGTTGATGATCAGGATCTCGGTACGCCGGAAGAGATTAGCGTCGAGCCGGCCGAGTCTGATGAATCTGATAAAAGTCCTGAACAACTTCTGGAGCAGGCTCGAGCCGAGGCTCTGGAATGGCAGGACCAGTTCTTGCGGTCCATGGCAGAGTTCGAAAATTACAAGAAAAGGATGGAGCGGGAGCGGGCGGGGATGCTCAAATATTCCGGCGAGGCCATTTTCAGGGAGCTGCTGCCGGTGGTTGACAACCTGGAACGGGCGGTGGAACAGGGCGTCGTCGACGGCGTCGATGCCGAACAGAATCTCAGAGCGTTGCTCGAGGGTGTCGAGTTGACCCTGAAAAGCCTGCGATCCACCCTCGAAAAGTTTGAGGTAAAACCGATCGACAGTATCGGCCAGCCGTTTGACCCGACCATGCAGGAAGCATTGAGCATGGAGGCCAGCGACCAGGTCCCGGCCAACCATGTGGTCAACGAGTTCGAGAGGGGATATCACTACAAGGACCGGCTGCTGCGGGCGGCCCGTGTGATCGTTTCTTCAGGGGCGGGAGGGGCCTGAAACAGCCGCTGCTATATTGGTCCCAACGCTTGACAATTATTGAGAGATGAGAATTTTTAAATGTGTCGCGAACAGTCGGCAATACCAATATTCTGGGAGGAATACGGAGCGTAGTCAACGATCCGGTTTACGGTACAAGGAGAATTAGAAATGGGAAAAATTATCGGAATTGATTTGGGAACCACCAACTCGTGTGTGGCGGTTATGGAGGGTGGTGAGCCGAAAGTAATCGCCAACCAGGAAGGAAATAGAACGACACCGTCCGTGGTGGCTTTTGCCGATAATAGTGAGCGGCTTGTCGGACAGGTTGCCAAGCGCCAGGCAGTGACCAATCCTACCAGAACGCTCTATGCGGTGAAGCGGTTGATCGGTCGAAAGTTCACGGATGCTGAAGTGCAGAAATCGATCAGCATCAGCCCCTTCGATATCGTCGAGGGAACCAACGGCAGCGTCTCGATCAAAGTCGAGGACAAGGTATACCGGCCGGCCGAGATTTCAGCCATGGTCCTGGGCAACATGAAGAAAACGGCCGAAGACTACCTGGGCGAAGAGGTTACCGATGCGGTCATCACCGTACCCGCTTACTTCAACGACTCCCAGCGCCAGGCCACCAAGGATGCGGGCAAGATCGCCGGGCTCAACGTTCAGCGCATCATCAACGAGCCGACGGCGGCCTCGCTGGCTTACGGGCTGGACAAGAAGAACGAGGAAAAGATTGCGGTGTTCGACCTGGGCGGCGGTACCTTCGACGTATCCATTCTGGAAATCGGCGACGGGGTTTTCGAGGTCAAGTCGACCAACGGCGACACCTTCCTGGGCGGCGAGGACTTCGACATGCGGATCGTCACCTGGCTGGCCGATGAATTCAAGCGGGATCAGGGAGTTGATCTGCGCAATGACAAGATGGCGCTCCAGCGCCTCAAGGAGGAGGCGGAAAAAGCCAAGATGGCACTCTCCTCCACCGTTGAAACCGATATCAATCTGCCCTTCATAACCGCTGACGCCTCCGGGCCGAAGCATCTGAACACCAAACTCAGCCGGTCGAAATTCGAATCACTGGTCGAGGACCTGGTGGACAGAACCATTGGGCCGTGTAAAACGGCACTCAAGGATGCCGGTTTGAAGCCCTCAGACATCGACGAGGTCATTCTGGTGGGCGGCATGACGCGTATGCCCAAGGTCCAGCAGAAAGTCGAGGAGATCTTCGGCAAGCCTCCCAACAAGGGGGTCAACCCCGATGAGGTCGTGGCCATTGGTGCGGCGATCCAGGGCGGTGTGCTGCAGGGCGACGTCAAAGATGTACTGCTGCTCGATGTCACACCGCTGTCGCTGGGTATCGAAACCCTGGGCGGGGTGACCACCAAACTGATAGAGAAGAACACCACGGTTCCGACCAAGAAGAGCCAGGTATTCTCGACGGCCGCGGACAATCAGCCGGCGGTTTCGATCCATGTGCTCCAGGGTGAGCGCGAGATGGCCCAGGACAACAAGACCATCGGCCGCTTCGAACTGACCGACATTCCCACGGCCCCGCGCGGTGTCCCGCAGATCGAGGTGACCTTTGACCTCGATGCCAACGGTATTCTGCACGTGTCGGCCAAGGATCTCGGCACCGGCAAGGAGCAGTCGATTCGGATTACCGCATCTTCGGGCCTCACCGAGGAAGAGATCGAGAGGATGCAGAAAGATGCTGAACTGCATGCCGAGGAGGACAAGAAGCGGCGGGAACTGGTCGAGACCAGGAATCAGGCCGATGCCCTGGTACATTCAACCCAGAAGAGTCTCAAGGATCTCGGTGACAAGGTCGATGCCGAGACCAGAGCCAACGTCGAAAACGAAATTGAAAACGTCAAGAAAGCCCTCGAGGGAGAAGATGTCGATGCCATCAAGACGGCTGTGGAGGCGCTGACCGCGGCTTCCCACAAGCTGGCCGAACTGATGTATGCGCAGGCCTCCAAGGACAACCCCGATATGGGCGGCGGGGATAACGGCGCTGACGGCGGCCAGCAGGCTCCCAAGAACGACAAGGGCGACGACGACGTTGTCGATGCCGATTTCGAGGAAGTGAAGTAACACCGTCCGAACCATAGCTTCCCGATTGTAACGCAATGGGAGAGGGGTTTTCCCTCTCCCATTTTTTTTTATAATGCAGTATGGTGTTCACCGTTTCAGCACTGAGCCCATACCACGCAACTTCTGCCAGCGATGACACCATGAGAATCCTATCCGGCATCCAGCCCTCTGGAAAGCTCCATATCGGTAATTATTTCGGTATGATGAAAACGATGATCTCACACATGGAGAACTCCGATCTGTACGTCTTTATCGTCGATCTTCATGCCTTGACCAGCGTCCACGACCGCGATCTCCTGGCCAGCGGAACGGTCGAGGCCGCCGCCGACTTCCTGGCTCTGGGTCTGGATCCCGAGAAGTGCACCTTCTGGGTTCAGTCCGATGTACCCGAGGTGTGTGAGCTCACCTGGGTGCTGTCCACCCTGGCCCCGATGGGGCTGCTGGAGCGCTGTCATTCATACAAGGACAAGGTTGCCAAAGGGATCAGTCCGAGCCATGGTCTGTTTTCCTATCCGATTCTGATGGCGGCCGATATCCTGCTCTACCAGGCCGAACGCGTGCCGGTCGGCAAGGACCAGAAACAGCATCTGGAAGTGGCCCGCGATATCGCCCAGAAGTTCAATAACGAATTCGGTGAAACCTTCGTCATCCCCGAACCGGCCATCAGTGAAACGACGGCCACCGTGCCCGGGCTCGATGGCCAGAAGATGTCCAAATCCTACGGCAACACGATACCGATCTTCATGGAGGGCAAGGGGCTGAAAAAGCAGATCATGGCCATTCAGACCGACGCCAGGGGGGTCGAGGAACCCAAGGACCCGGATTCCTGCAATCTCTTCAGGATTTTCAAACTGTTCGCCGCCACCCCGCGCTTGCAGGAGGTGCACGATCTCTATGTCAATGGCGGCGCTGCGTACGGGTATATAAAACTTGAGCTGCTCGACCTGATCAGCGATTACTTCAGCGAGGCCCGAGCCAGAAAAGCCCGTTTTCTGGCCGATCCGCAGGAGGTGCGCAACATCATGAGAAAAGGCGCCGAAAAAGCCAGGCAAAAAGCCGCTCCCACCCTGGATCTGGTTCGAGACCGGGTGGGGCTCAGCTACTGACGGGGAGCCACCCATGACCACTGATTACGGTATCAGCAGGGACGAGGCGCTGGAACTGGTGCATCAGCACCTCAGCAATGTCAATATGATCAACCACTGCCTGGCTTCCGAGGCGGTTCTCGGGGCGCTGGCCGAAAAATGTGGCGAAGACCGGGAACAATGGCGGCTTGCCGGACTGCTCCATGATCTCGATGCCGAAAGCCACAACGACCTCGATGTCCACACCCGGGAGACCGCCAGGATCCTGGAGGAACGCGGGGTGGATGCTGAAATTATCGAGGCCATCCGGCTCCATAACCCCCAGGCCCATCCCGGCACGCAGCGCAGCAAGCCGCTGCATCACGCGCTGGCCGCCGGGGAAACGCTCACCGGTCTGATCGTCGCCTCGGCACTGGTCAATCCGGCCAGAAAGCTGTCAGCGGTAAAACCGAAGTCGGTTAAGAAACGGTTCAAGGAGAAGGCTTTCGCCCGGGGGGCCAACCGCGCAATCATCGCCGAGTGCGAAAAACTCGACATCACGGTTCCGGAGTTCTGCGAACTGGGGCTGACGGCCATGCAGGAGATCGCCGGGGATATCGGCTTGTAACGGTTTGCAGCGCGACACCATAAACGACAAAGGCCCGGCAGATGCCGGGCCTTTGTCGTTGGTATGATATACGGTTCTGCTAGAAATCGACCAGTTCGACGTCGAACACCATAACGGCGTTGGGCGGGATCGGGCCGCGCCCTGAGGCGCCGTAGCCCAGCTCCGGCGGAATGATCAGGATGCGTTTTTCGCCTTTTTTCATGCTCATGAAGGCCTCGTCCCAGCCTTTGATGACCCGTCCGCTGCCCACCGGAAACTGGATCGGATCCTTACGGTCATAGGAGCTGTCGAATTTCTGGCCGTCGAGCAGTTTGCCGGTGTAGTGAGCGGTTACGGTCGTTCCTTTGGCAGGCGTGGCGTCACCGGTGCCTTCTTCGACCACCACGTACTTCAGGCCGCTTGGCGTGGTTACCGCTCCCGGGTAAAGGGCTTCGATCTGAATATTCTGGGACTCCATGGCAGCGAGTTCACGCTGCTGCTGCCGCTCCTCGAGACCATCCAGCAGCGCATCGAAGGCTGCCTGATCGGCCACGAATGCTTCGGCCGCTGCTCCGACCCTGATTATTTCGATGCTGTCGATCTTGTCACCCTGTTTGATCGCATCGACCACTGACTGCCCCGAGATGACGTTGCCGAACACAGTGTGTTTGCCGTCCAGCCAGGGGGTCGGGACATGGGTGATGAAAAACTGTGACCCGTTGGTCCCCGGGCCGGCGTTGGCCATCGACAGAGTACCGGGGGCGTCGTGCTTCAGGGAGGGGTCGATTTCGTCGGGGAAGGTGTAGCCGGGGCCGCCGGTGCCGGTGCCGAGCGGGCAGCCGCCCTGGACCATGAAATCAGGAATGACCCGGTGAAAGGTAAGGCCGTCATAGAAGCGGGTGCCGGAAGCGGCGCCTCCGCCGAGTTCCTTGGTTCCTTCGGCCAGGCCGACGAAGTTGGCCACGGTCAGCGGGGTTTTTTCAAACTCCAGCTGACAGAGGATTTCCCCTCTGCTGGTGAAGAATTTTGCGTAAAGGCCGTCTTTCATTTTTGCCTCGGACATATCGGGGTCTCCATGGATATAGGTAAATAAAGCAATCAGTACCAATAAGAATCGTGCTGATCTGTTCATACTTCCTCCTTGCAATCTTATGTTCTCAGACGAACTGTTCTGACTAACCGATCCGCCGGCTGTTGTCAAGCAAACGGCAGACGTGCGGGGGTGTTTGCCGGGCCATATACGGTCCACAACCTGATAGCTGTTGACGTGGCCATCATCTGGGGTTTAATTGAGTCATCGCTTCCGCCTGAGAGAGCGGATACGGCCTGGTGAATCGACACCGCCACTAATCGGGGAATCCCATTGATTCCCGCATAATCCGGGTTGTCCCGGTTTACTCCGATCGCTTCTACGTGCATGTTTGCCCTTTATCAATTCAGCATCGGCCTTCTGTTCTGGCTCAGCTTTCCTTTTCTGCTGGTTTTTGTTCTGATCACCGGCAGACATCGCCGGGGACTCTACGAGCGGCTGGGATTGTACGGGATCGACCCGGCTGCTGCGGCCCCGCCCGGCCGTAAACGCATCTGGATTCATGCCGCTTCGATCGGTGAGGTGCGGGCCGCAAAGGTGCTGATCGAGCAGCTGCAGTCCGGCCGGTCTGATCTCGATTTCGTGGTTACCACGATGACCATCCACGGCCGGGATTTTGGCCGGGATCACTGGGCAGCCTGGGCAGCGGTGTCGGCTGTTACCTGGCTCCGCTCGACGTTCCCTTTGCGGTCAACCGGGCGCTGTCCTTTATTTCTGCAGATATCTACGTTTGCCTCGAGACCGAGCTGTGGCCGCTGCTGATCGGCAGGCTGAAAAGAACCGGAGTTGCTGCGTTGCTGATCAACGGCAGATTGTCGGACAAATCGATCCCCCGTTACCGCCGCTTCAGGTTTCTGTTCACCTCGGCGCTGCGCAGCTTCAGATCGATCGGGGCGATCACGGCGGAAGACCGTCAACGATTCATCGAGGTCGGGGCCCAACCTGACCGGGTGGTGGTCACCGGCAACGCCAAATATGATGTCAGGCTGCCCGAGGATCATCACACACTGGTCGATACCTGGCGCTCAATTCTCTCCATTGAGCCCAACACCGATGTCTTCGTTGCCGGTTCGACCCATGAACCAGAGGAGAAATTGCTGCTGCCGCTGATCAGAAGGTTGATCGAAACCGGCAGGGTGGTGATCCTGGCCCCCCGTCACCTAACCCGGCTTGATGGCGTGGCTGCGCTGCTGGCCGAGTCAGATTTGGCCTTCGAGTATCTCAGCACGGTGAAGCGCAGCCGACAACGAAGCACCCGGCTGGTGGTTGTCGACACGTTTGGCGACCTGCTGGCCCTCTACGGTATTGCCACCTTCGCCTTTGTCGGCGGCAGCCTGAGCGGTTCCGGCGGACACAATCTGCTGGAACCGGCAGCCTGGGGCACGGTCGTCTTTTTCGGGCCCGATGTGGAGGATTTCAAGGAGTCGGCTGCTCTGCTCGAAGGCTGCGGCGGCGGTTTTCCCGTTACGGATGCGGGCGACCTCGAGGCCGGGATCCATACCCTGCTCGATGATCGCCGGATGCTGCAGAAATCGCGGCACGGCGCGCTGGAAGCCGCCCGGCAGCAGTCGGGCGCAGCCGGCAGCCAGGCCCGGCTGATCCTGGGCTGCCTGAACCACGACCATAAACCTGATACCCCAGAGAGAACATGAGAATACTATCCTGGAACGTCAATGGACTGCGGGCGGTCTACAAAAAAGGCTTTGTCGAATCGGTCGACCGGATGCGGCCCGATATCCTCTGTCTGCAGGAGACAAAGCTGCAGGAGGACCAGCGCAGCGAGGAGATGGTCAATCCCGGCTCCTATCGGAGCTTCTGGGATTATGCCACAACCAGAAAAGGTTACAGCGGTGTGGCGGTTTTTGCCAAACAGGAGCCGGCCAGCAGCCGCTGCGGCTTCGGCATGCAGCGCTACGATTGCGAGGGGCGGGTGATCGAGCTCGATTACGGCCGCTTCGTGCTTTTCAATATCTATTTCCCCAACGGCCAGAAAGATGACGAGCGGCTGCAGTACAAGCTCGATTTCTACCGTGATTTCTTCGCTTATGCCGATGGATTGAAAGGGCAGGGAAGAAGCCTGATCATCACCGGCGATTTCAACACCGCCCACAACGAGATCGATCTGAAAAATCCCCAGTCCAACAAGGATCGTTCAGGATTCCTGCGTATCGAGCGCGATGTGCTCGACGACATCATCAGCCGCGGCTATGTCGACACTTTCAGGCACTTGTATCCAGAGACGGTCAAATACTCCTGGTGGAGCTACCGTTTCAACGCCCGCAAGAACAATGCCGGCTGGCGCATCGACTATTTCTTCGTGAGCCGTGACCTGATCGATGACGGGGTGCTCAAGGATGCGTTCATCCTCAACCAGATAGAGGGCTCCGACCATTGCCCGGTGGGCATCGAACTGGCATTGTAGCCAACGGGCCCATGACGGTTTGTCTCAACCGTCCCTGTGCCTGGTGGCCCAGCGCAGAACCGCATAGCCGCAGACCCCGCTCAGAAAGGAACCGCCGATGATGCCGATCTTGGCATACTCCCGGAAAACCGGCTCTTCAAACGACAGCGCAGAGATAAACAAAGACATCGTAAAACCGATGCCGCCGAGAAAACCGACACCGAGGATCATCGACCAGGTGGCGCCGGTGGTCAGGTTGACCCGCAGGATTCTGGTCGTCAGCCAGGTGAAGATCATGATGCCGACGGGTTTGCCCAGGGCCAGGCCGAACATGATGCCCAGGGTGACCGGGTGGGCGATGGCCGCGCCGAGGTCCAGGGCGCCGAGCACGACGCCGGCGTTGGCCAGGGCGAAGAGCGGCAGGATCAGATAGGCGACCCACGGCTCCATGGCGTGTTCCATGCGCTGCAGCGGTGTCTCCACCCGTGAGCAGGCGACGTTGATCGAGTGAACGGCGTCCAAATGGGTGCGGTTTACCATGATGGTGTAGCCGCACTCATCGCCGTCGCATTTTATCTGCTCCATTCTGTCCCGGACGAGTTTCATGAACAGGTCGGTATTGTAGCGGCTCTTGGCCGGAATGAACATCGAGACGATGACGCCGGTTATGGTGGCGTGCAGGCCGGAATGGGCGACCATATACCAGAGCAGGGCTCCGAGAACCATGTAGGCCACGGGGTTTCTGACCCAGAACCGGTTGAGCAGCAGCAGCAGCGCACAGACGCCGAGGCCGCCGATCAGATAGGTCAGATGAATCTGCGGGGTATAGAACAGGGCGATAACCAGAATGGCGCCCAGATCGTCGGCAATGGCGAAGGCGGTCAGAAATATCCTGATGCCGAACGGAACCCGGCGGCCCAGGGTCGACAGGATCGCCAGTGAAAAGGCGATATCGGTGGCCATCGGGATGCCCCAGCCGTTTATCGAACTGGTGCCGGTATTGAACCACCAGTAGATCAGGGCGGGAACGACCATGCCGCCGACTGCGGCGGCGACCGGCAGGGCCGCACGGCGGGGATCGGACAGGGCGCCGACCAGCATTTCCCGCTTGATTTCCAGGCCCACCGTGAAAAAAAACAGGGTCATCAGGCCGTCGTTGACCCAGTGGGCAAGCGAGTGGGACAGGGCGGCCCCGCCGATGCTCAGGGTGAACTCCGTGTGCCAGAAGTGATCGTAGCTCTCGGGGCTGATATTGGACCAGAAGAGCGCCCCGATGGAAGCGGCCAGCAGCAGGAAGCCGCCGTTGGCGATGGTGTTGAAGAAGTTCTGGAAGGCCGTTGTCGAGATTACTTTGCTGACCAGGGTCTCCGGGCTGATCTGATTTTTCGGCGGCCCTTCGCTGTACATCGGTATACCAGCTCTCTCCATCTGCTCTGTCTCCCGAATTTTACTGATCGAAAATGATTATGGGTGTCCGGCCGGCAGAGACGGGTTGAACAGTTCGACCTCCATCTCGATCTGCTCCCCGGTTGTTTCCCCTCCTCGAATGACCGAAACCCGGACTGTTTCACCCGCCGCCTTATCGAGCAGCGCCAGGCGGACATCATCCATCGTATGGATAGCTAATTCATCGATAAAGATCAATATGTCATCTTTACGAATGCCGGCTTCATCAGCACCCGACTGCGGGTTGACCTCGAGGATTTCCATGATGGCCCCGTCGGCGCCCTCTTTCTCCTGCAGGACCACGCCGATTTTGCCCTGTTCACCGAATTCGGCTGATTCGAGCAAGAACAGGTAGTCGGCCCTGGTCGACAGCTCCGCTGCTGAGGCCCGGTTGGTGGCCAGGTTCAGAACCGAGGCCTGGTCCGCATCGATCCGGGCCCTGACCCGTGGGGCAATGCCGGAATCTTTGCGGGTGTGCTGGTTCCCGGCTAAAACGACCATGGTGCTGTCCGGGTGTTCTTCGAGGTACCTGGTGATCGTTTCGGCCATGGTTTCGTCCCAGAGGGCCTGGGCCCTGATAAAGCCGGGCAAACCGCCTTCGGCCAGGTTGCCGTGGGTGTGCATCCGGTGGGTCAGGGCGAGGCGCTCCACATAGCCGTCATAATCAAGCCGCATTTCGGCCGGCAGCATATCACGCTGCTCGTTGGTGAGACTTTCAAGGGATCCGTTTTTGAACACGGAGCTGACGATTTCGCGCTCGATATTGAGGCCGACCAGGGGGATTTTGTGTTTTCTGGCGAAGGTGAAGATGGGCCTGAAGAGCCGGTAGTCATAGCCCCAGACCTGATAATATTTAGATTCCCTGATGAAGTCCGATTCGCTGAACTCCGGGTCGTTTATATAGCGGTCCAGTGCCGGCTGGCTCGAGCGGGGAAACATTTCCAGGCCGATGGCCAGGTTTTTGCCGGCTGCATGAAGCCCCTCGATCACCATCATCTGCAGCAGATGATCTGCTCTGGAGGTGTGGGTTTCACCCACATAGACAACCTGTTTTTCGGCCAGCTGGCGGATCAGTGAGTCGAACGGGTCCAGTTCGGCCAGGGCGAGGCCTGACGGCTTTTCCTCCAGTTCGACCCTGATGCCCATCGATGTCTCCGGTACCCGTTTTTCCACCAGTTTGCCGGCGCTGAAATGCAGATAGGAATACTTGCCGTAATGCGACAGCCGGTGCGCGACGTTGTCGGTGTCTTCCCGGGAGTTGGAGCTGACAATGGCCATGGCCTGCTGGTCGTTGAAGGGGTTTTTTCTGATCTCCAGGGTGAACCCCGAATCGGGGTGGCCGGGGTCGCTGTAGAGCTTTCTCAGCTGCGGACTCGTTGTTCCGATAAAAATGATAGAGCGGCTTTCGAGGTCAGTCTGGGTTATTTCAGATGAATCCCGGAGGCTGCATCCATAGCGCCCGGTCAGCTCGATGAATGATTCGAAGCGCTGCCGGTCCGCCGCATCGTCGATGACCACGACACAGTCTTCAGCACCGAGCAGTGAAGACCAGGTCGGAGCGGCTTCTTCCGGTGTCAGGCTGCGCATGAGGTCGTAGTCGGGATCGATGACCACTGCCAGGGGCGTTCCATCGAGGCGAAATTCCAGCTCCGTCTGCTGATCGGTTATCAGCCGCTCAAAGCGGGTGGCGCCGTTGACTGTCTCAACAATCACCGGCAGCAGCATGTCGTAGGGTGAAGACTGATCCTGGCTGACGGTCAGGGAAACTTTTGCATCCTCGCTGCCCTGGGTGACAGCGATTCCGCTGACGGACAGCTGCGGAAGATCGTTTCTCTGCAGACGCTGGGAGAAAAACAGATCAAGATTGTGCCCCGATTCCTCTTCGAAAATCATTTTAATGTCCTGCCAGGAGGCTGCCCCGGAGCGAAAATCTTGATACAAGCGCTGCACCCCGCGCTGGAACACCTGATCTCCGACCCGCCGGGCAAGCTCGTGGAAGAGCATGGCCGATTTCTGGTAGCCCACCACTCGGTTGGCCTGACCGGTGATCCGGTCGTGGCCGGCCCACAGGAACCCATCGAGATTGGGGGCGTCGGCGGTGATGTAGTCCTGGTAGCGCCGGATCGCTTCCTTGCGCGCCTGGGCGCCTTCACCCCTATCGTCACGGTAAGCCATATCGGCCAGGTAGGTGGTCAGTCCCTCGCTCCAGTTGCCCGATCCCGGGGCGATATCGACGCTGTTTCCGAACCAGGAATGAAGGATTTCGTGGCCCAGCGAGGTCTCTTTGATAAACGGCAGTCTGATGACCTGCCTGCCCAGCAGCGTAAAGGTCGGAAGGCCGAAGCCGGTGGGCATGATATTTTCGGCAATTACATAGTGGTTGTAGGGAAAGGTGCCGATCATCTCTTCATAACGCCTGATATATTCGACGGCGGCATCGAGATATCCGTCGGCGAGGTCACGGTCCTCTTTGAAGAACATCGTGTAGACATCGAGACCGGGGCGCACCTCCCGGCGCTGTTTTTCATAGGGCGCGGCAACAAAGGCAATCGACTGGAGGGGCTGAGAAAATGAAAACCGGGCGGTGTTTTCCCCATCGGTTTCAGCCAGATGATCGGCCTGGGTCAGGGCGGTGAACCCGTCCGGGACCATGGCACTGAGGGAGAAAAGGGCAGGTTCCCGGGGAATCGGGTGCCAGGCCGAGGTGAGGACGATCGCCCGGTCGGAGATCAGGTTGGAAAAACTGTCGTCCACCGTCTTCTTCCAGGAGATCAGCAGTGTCTGCGCCACCTCGGCCGCTGGAATCAGAAGAAGGTCGCGGCGGTGCATCTGGATCGGCGCATTCTCCCTCATCGGGCTGCTGAGCAGGGCGTCGGTAATTTCAAGCTCAGGCAGCACCAGTTCCAGCCCCTGGCCCGGCTCGATTTCGATTTTGCCGGTCGCTCTGAGCAGCTTGTTGTCGATGTCAAAGGAAATGGCCAGATCGAACCTGGCCGGCGATGGGGGGGCGCCTGCGGAAAACGATGGCATAACCAGTGCGGTGAGAAGTATGATTGCCAGAGATTTAGAGATCGTGGTAAACAGTTGCAAGATGGACTCCGTTGTAGCGCTGCAATTTGCCCGTCCATGCCCGTCGGCAGCCCGGCGGCGGCAGCTGTTATGTAATAAATTGGTTAAATACATATAATCAGCCTGATGGCATATGCTACGGATTTTAGCGATTTTCCATGGACCATAATCCCTCGACTGAACAGGCGGCGCTGAAGGTCGGACTGATCGGCATCAATGCCCGCTATTCCCACTCCTGCCTGGCCCTGTTCTACCTTCGCAACGAACTGGAGGCGCGGCTGCCGGGGACACTTGCGGAAATCTGCCAGTATACGATCAACGATCCCTATTACACCCTTTTTCAGCGAATTGCAGACGATGCCCCCGACTATCTGTTCTTTTCAGCGCTGATCTGGAACAGCGATCTGGTGGAGCGGCTGATCGAGGACCTGCTCTGTGTGGACAGCAGGGTAGGCATCGTTGTCGGCGGACCCCAGGCCGAAGTGGTCGGGCGGCGATTCGAGCAGGAACAAAGGGTCAGTGTGTTCAGCGGCGATATCGAGGCCGCCGGGGAGGATTTCTACCAGGATCTGAAAAGGGCCAGACTCAAGAAGCGGTATCGGGCCTCATTTCTGGGCACCCCGCACAGAACACTTGGTTTTCCCTATCGCCCGGAAGATTTCGACCGCCACCTGAAGAACCGGGCGGTCTATTATGAGTCATCCAGGGGCTGCCCCTTCTCCTGTACCTACTGTCTGTCTTCTTCAGAGCGGGGCCTGTTTCACAAGGAACTCGACCAGGTTTTCTCCGAGCTCGATGTTATCCTCGAGCAGGCTCCGGAGACGGTGCGCTTCGTTGACCGGACCTTCAATGACCGTCCGCAGCGGGCTCTGGCTATCTGGCGATTTCTGCAGCAGCGCGACCCCTCGACGCTGTTTCATTTCGAGATTGCCCCGGATCGTTTCAGCGATGAGATGTTCGATTTTCTGGTGACGGTGCCGGCCGGTCTTTTCCAGTTCGAGATCGGTATCCAGTCAACCAACCCGGAAACCCTTGCAGCCATCAGAAGGCCGATCGACCCGGCAGCCGCCGGGGCGGTGATCACGGCGGCTGCGAAGCATGGAAAACATTCATCTCCACGCCGATCTGATTCTGGGGCTGCCGTTCGAGACGGCACCGTCTTTCAAGCGCTCGGTCAACGATCTTTTTGATATGCAGCCCCACTACATCCAGATGGGGCTGCTCAAACTCCTGCCAGCGACCGAGATAAGCAACCAGGCCGATTCATGGAACTACCGGGCCGGCAGCCGTCCGCCTTACCCGGTGCTGGCCAATCGCTGGATCGACGGTGCAGCCATGCGGGCTCTTTACTGGCTGGGCGAATGTATCGAACAGTGCTGCAACAATCGCTACTTTCCATCCCTGTGGCGCTACCTGACCGGTTCGGGCGAGGATATGGCCGCCTTCTTTGAGTCACTGGCGCAGCGCTTTTTCGACCAGGGATATTTCTGGCAGGCAGCCACCCAGAAGACACTGGTCCGGCTGCTGATCGAAGAGATGGACGGGCGGGACGATTTTCCCCTGGTACAGGAGTTGATCTGCTTCGACTGGTTGCGCTGCGGCCATCGGTTTCTACCCGAGACGCTCTGCTATCAGCAGCCGTCGATCGACGAGCGGCGCAGGGAACTCTACCAGCGGCTGCCCCAGGAAATTGACGGGCTTTTTACGCCCGGCCAGCGCAAGACCTTCATCAAGTCCTCGGTGTTTCACCAGTTCTCCGCCATCCTGCTGAAACAGACCGGTTTCAGTTCAACGGAGGGTCCGGCGCTTGTCTGTTTCCTGGATCAGCGGGAAAACAGCGTCCTCCGGCTCAATAAAGCCCACATCCTGCAATTCACCGATTGACCTTGGGCCCAGCACGTATATAGTAGGTCCAAACACCAATCTTTCTCGAGTAATTCTTATTTCATACAGGAGCATTTCGTGACAACTTATCGTCTGTTGAAAAAAAATGTCATTGCCAGGGAGGGGCTCGACCTGCTCGGCAAGCAGTTCAGCATCTCCGATGACGAGGCCGACCCCCAGGGCATCCTGGTGCGCAGCGCCCGGGTGAATACCGACAACTTCCCGTCACTTCTGGCGGTGTCCCGGGCCGGCGCCGGGGTCAATAACATCAGCGTTGACAAAGCCACCCAGCGCGGTATCTGCGTATTCAACACGCCGGGGGCCAATGCCAATGCCGTGGTCGATCTGGTTTTCCCGATGATCGGCGTCTGGCAGCGCAATATCTACAGCGGCATCAGATTCTGCGAATCGCTGCGGGATATTGACGTCGATGAGGTCGACGGCGAGGTGGAGCGGCGTAAATCGGCCTTCAGGGGCATGGAGATCGCCGGCAAGACCCTGGCGGTCGTCGGTCTCGGTCAGATCGGCGTCAGACTCGCCAACGGCGGCATCCACCGCTACATGAAGGTGAAAGGGTTCGACCCGAAGCCGGTGCTGGCCAACATCCATATGCTGCTGCCCGAGGTCGAGGTGGTGCACACCCTGGACGAGGCCATCGGCAAAGCCGATATCGTCAGTCTGCATGTACCGCTGATCGACCGGACCAGAAACCTGGTCAGCAGTGAATTCCTCGCCCGGATGAAGAAGGGAGCCCTGCTGGTCAACTACGCCCGGGGGCCGATCGTTAATGAAGAGGCTGTGCTGTCCGCCCTGGATAGTGGACGTCTGCGGGGCTATATCGCCGATTTTCCCTCTAAACTGCTGATCGGTCATGAAAAGGTGCTGTTGACCCCCCACCTGGGGGCTTCCACCTCCGAGTCCGAGGAGAACTGCGCCATGATGGCGGTGCGCGAGATCGCCAATTACCTCTGCTATGGAAACATCACCAACAGTGTGAATTTCCCCAATGTCGAGATGATTCCATCCGATTCGGTGCGCACCCGGCTCATTGTCATCAACCGTGATGTTCCCGGTATGATTGCTTTTATCACCAATGTACTGGGCGACCACCAGATCAATATCGATTCCTATAAAAACGAATCCAACGGGACCATCGGCTACAACATCATCGACATGGGGTCCGATGTCTCAGAAGATATCGTCAAGCAGATCGAAGACAACGATGACGTGATCAGGACCCGGATCATCACTTTCAACCGTTAGTTTGCACGGCATGGCTGAGCTTATACCCGTCCTGCTGAGGCGCCAGAGCAGTTATGATCACCAGCGGATCAAGGCTTTCTGCGAGGCGGCCGTCGGCGAACTCGAACCGGGCAGAAACTTCCACGGCTCCACCGTCCTGCTCAAGCCCAATCTGATCAGCAGCAGGGCCTCCAGGCTGGCCTGCAGCGACAGCCGATTCCTCCGGGCGGTGGCCGAATGGTTTATCGACAGCGGCGCCCGGGTTCAGATCGGCGACTCGCCTTCGTTCGGCAGCGCCGCCCAGGTGATGCGTCAGAAAGGAATTGCTGCGGGCCTGGCAGGACTTGACCTGGAGGTCATAGAGTTCAGCCAGCCGCTGGAGAAAACCCTGAGTCACGGCGTCAGGGTCGGGGTATCGGCGGAGCCGCTGGGCTGTGACCTGCTGGTCAACCTGCCGCGGGTCAAAGCGCACAGTCAGATGTATGTCACCCTGTCAGTCAAGAACATCTTCGGCATCGTCTGCGGCATGCGAAAGGCGATGTGCCACATGAAAAACGGCCTGTCGCACCGGAAATTCGGTGATCTGATGCTCGATCTTGCCTGCCTTGTTGCCCACCAGATCGTCTTGATAGACGGTATCGAAGCCATGCACCGGCGGGGGCCGATAAAGGGAGAACTGCTCGAATTGGGCCTTCTGGGCGCCGCCCGCGACCCGGTTGCCCTTGACACCGCCCTGCTGGACGCCCTTGAGCTGGATCCGCAGAAATGTCCGATCTGGCGGGCCGCAGCGGCCCGGTCCCTTGCCGGTGCCCGGATACCGTCGATCAGCTTTCGGGGTGAACAGCCGGAAGCGTTTCATGGTTCTGGTTTTCAGGCCCCGTCGATTTTGAATCCGGTGCCGTTCAACCCCGTTCGTTTTCTGATCAGTTCACTGCGCCGGGCTGCCGCCGCCGCTTCCGGCTGAATCTGAGCGCTCAAAGATGAGGATGATATGTTTAACCTGACTGGAAAAGTAGCACTGGTTACCGGTGGTTCGAGGGGTATCGGCAAGGCCATCGCCATCCGGCTGGCCGAGCACGGCATGGACATAGTGGTAAACTATGTGCGGCACAAGCAGGATGCCCTGGCGACTGCCGCGGAGGTGGAGAAGTTCGGCCAGCGCTGTCTGCTGATCAAGGCCAATGTCGCCAAGGAAAGCGATGTCGATGCGATGTTCGAGGAGATTTCAGAAACCTTCGGCCGCCTCGACGTGCTGGTCAGCAATGCCGCTTCGGGGGTTTTGAAGCCGGTTCTGGAGCTGACCTCGCGGCACTGGAACTGGGCCATGGACATCAACGCCCGGGCGCTGCTCAGTCTCGTTCAGCACGGCTTGCCGCTGATGAAGGAGGGGGGGCGGGTGATTGCCGTTTCCAGCCTCGGCTCGGTGAGGGCCATCGAAAACTACACCACCGTCGGTGCCTCCAAGGCTGCCCTGGAATCACTGGTCCGTCACCTGGCCGTCGAGCTCGGACCCCGCGGCATCCGGGTCAACACGGTCAGTGCCGGGGCGGTGGACACCGACGCCCTGAAGAAATTTCCCAACCGCGAGATCATTCTCGAAAACGCCCTGAAGCGAACCCCGCTGGGACGGCTGATCACCACCGATGACGTGGCCGACGTGACCCTGTTTTTATGCAGCAACCTCTCCAACATGATTCAGGGCCAGGTCGTCACCGTTGACGGCGGCTATGCGATCATGGGCTGATCCCGCTGCTAGCGCGGTTTCAGTGCCCCGGTCGCCTTTCTGCTGATGACGAAGATGACGATCATCGACAGAACCAGGGTCGCCGCCACCCAGAGCAGCATCATCAGCGCATCGGACAGCGGTATGGAGCCGCCGTACCTGAACCAGGAGCGCACCAGCCGATAGGTGGGCGAGATGCCGCTGGACAGCACGACCAGCATGTAGCTCACCGCGCAGAAAAAATAGACCACCGAGCCGATTCCCATGGCCGTATTCTTGTTCTCAGCGTGATAGTCGGCGAAAATTGCCCCGAACCCGAGCGCCAGCGCCACCACCGTCCAGCAGATCAGCAGCGCGGCAAACAGCGAGATCCACCACATGGGACCGTCGATCTGCAGAAAATGGTTTGAAACGCTGACCAGGATCAGGATCAGCACGGTGAAGGGGATCAGGTAGAACAGGTATTTGTAGAGCAGGAAACGCGCGGTGCTGAGCGGCGATGACCTGATCAGGTAAAATGCCCCTCCCTCGCCGCCGATGGACGGGTAGACGAACCGCGCCGCCAGGGCCGCTGCCAGAAAACCGCTCAAGCCGATATTGCCGAAGGATATCAGGTTGGCCACGTAACTGCTGCCGAAGGTTCGCTCCAGCGGCAGTACCTTGAAATTGTAGAGGTAGACGACAACCAGGGCGCCGATCATGAAGAACTGAGACCACTCCTTGGAATCCCGCAGAAAAGCGATCGTCTCCTTGCGAAAAATCCAGATCAGCCGTGACCGTTTTCCCGCCACCTCCCTGAATCGGTGGTTGCCGCCGAATGACTCCTGGGATTTGGAATAGCCGGGAATGAAGAAGCGCGCCATCAGAAGCTCACCGACCAATCAGCAGCACCAGCGGCGTCAGCAGGATCAGGCCGAGCAGCAGATAATCGACCTGGCGGTCGAGCAGGTAGGTGGACAGCAGGGTGGATGTCCAGCTGGCCGGCAGCCAGAAACCGGCAGGGTTGGATATGGCCGACATGTACTCGATGAACTGGCTGTACTTCTCCGGGTTGACCAGATCCTCGGGCCGCATCAGGCGAAATATCAGGTACAGAAAAATGCCGAAACAGATGGACAGGTAGACGATGATGTCCTTGGTGCGCCGGGCCGGAAACAGATAGACCAGCATGATTACGAAAAGCATGGCCGAGGCGCTGGCGGTAAAGGCGGTCGCCGGCACCACCCCGAGCAGCAGGGGCCAGTAGAGCGGGCCGCCGTTGAAGACGACGCCGAAGGCCCCGAAGATGGGCAGCGAGAAGACCAGCATCATCCAGGCTGTGTTGATGAAGGTGGTCAGCAGCCGCATGCGGAACAGTTCCGGCAGGCCGACCGGGGCGGCAACGATGATTTCATTGTCGTCCGATAGATAGAGGGTGGTGACGCCGGCGATCATCGACGAGAAAATCAGCATGGCGAAGATGGTTATCCAGGCCATCTGAAAAATTTTCATGCTCAGGATCAGCCCCAGCTCACTCTGGGCCTGAAAATAGCTGACGCTGCGGAAGGTTAAATAAAAAAGAGCCGCACAGATAATTGTCCCGACGAGTCCAAAACCGAAAATCTTGAGCCCTGAGCGGGTTCGGAAAAAGCGGTTTGCCGCCGAGCGGAAAAAGGGCAAAAAGAGGCGTCCGTCCATGGTTTCAATTCCTGCGCAGGGCAGCCACCACGTCCTGCAGCTCGAAGGCGCCGGTCAACTGCAGGAAAAGATCCTCGAGATTGGCGGCTCCCTGCTGGGCCCGGGCCTTCAGATCATCGATACTGCCCTCGGCGATGATGCGTCCGCTGCTGATGATACAGACCCGGTGGCAGAGTTCTTCGGCGATTTCCATCGAGTGGGTCGATAAGAAGACGGTGGTTCCGGTTTCGGCCTTTGATTTGAATACCTCCTTGACGATCCGGGCGCTTTTGGGGTCGAGCCCGATCATCGGTTCGTCCACCACCACCAGGGGCTGATCGAGCATGAAAATCGAGGTCATGATCAGCTTCTGCCGCATGCCGTGGGAATAGCTTTCGATCAGGTTGTTGCGCCAGTCGTGAAGATCGAAAAGCTCCAGGTAGCGCTCCGACTGATCCCGACGTGAGCGGTTGTCCCCTGCCGGGTAAAGGCTGGAGATGAAACTCAGGTATTCAGCGCCGGTCAGTTTTTCGTATAAAAACGGGCGGTCGGGGATGTAACCGGTCAACTCGCGGCAGCGGACCGGTTCGGCTGTCATGGCCCGGCCGCAGACGGACAGGCTCCCCGAACTCGGCTGCAGCAGCCCGGCAATCATCTTAATGGTGGTGGTCTTACCGGCTCCGTTGGGACCGAGGAAACCTAGAATCTCACCTTTCTCGACCCGAAGGTCCAGCTGGTCGACGGCGGTCATCTTGTCGTATTGCTTAGTCAGTTTATCTAAAACGAGTACCGGTTCGTTCATGCGCTGTCCTGGTCCCTGTATAAAATTATCTGTCCCCCGCTCAGTCGTGCAGCGGTTCGATCTCGAGGTTGTTCAGCAGGGCGCCGATCTTCACCTGCTCCTGCATCTCGCCCTCTATGAATTTCAGATGGCTCAGGTCGGCGGGAAACTGGTTGGTCGTGGTGTCCAGGCTGAGCCACCGTCCGTCTGTGCAGACTTCGTTCCAGGCGTGATAATAAAACGCCTCTTTGTGATAGACGACGCCCACGGCGATCTTGGTCGGGATACCGGCTGCCCGGCTCAGGGCGGCAAACAGGGAGGCATGTTCGTTGCAGTCTCCGATACCAGCCTTGAGGGTGGTGAGCGCGTCGGGAATGCCGATTACCGGTCGTTTTTCAAGATAGTTGTATACCCACTCGGCCAGGGCCTGCGCCTTTTTCAGCTCATCGGTCTCGTCACCGATGATGGCCAGGCTCTGTTCGATGATTTCAGGGGAGCTTGACTGAATGTAGGGCGAGGCGAGGAGGCTTTCGATATCGGCGGTGCAGGAACCGGGCTCCGGCGGCGGGGTGGTGATATCCTCTCTGGTGACGGTCAGGATCCGGTCCTTGAACTGCTGACGTCCCGAATCGAGATCGAAATCGACGCCCTCGGGCAGGGTCAGCCGGTAGCGGGCTGCGGGCATGGTCGAGACGTCGAACATCTCTCCCTTGACCGTGACGGCTACCGAGGCCAGCAGATCGACCTGGCCTTCACCGGGATCGGGCATCGACTTGGCCTTGAATTCGGGCTCCTTGATAAAGACAAACCCGGCCGGCGACTCTTCCTTGACCACATCGCCGTCGTCGTTGAGCCAGGAGTTGAGGCGGGCGCCGCCGAAGTTCTCGGTGAAGCGGTGAAGGTTGTAGACCCGGTCCTGGATCAGAATCTTCTCCCTGCCCCGGTATTCGATGATCGACTCCTTGCCGGTCAGTGAAAACGGGTCGAACCAGGGGATTTTCACTTTTTCTCCTTCGCTGATATCCTGACCCAGCAGATAGGAGCGCCTCGAGGTCGACAGCCGCGGCGGGCCGTTGAGCACCACGCTGTCCCGTACGATATTGTCGCCGGTGTCCAGTTCGAAGGTGACGGTGTCGTTGTCGACCACGCCCTGGGCCTTCATCTTGTAGAACGGTGAGGCGAAGGAGAAGTCGAAGCTGGCCAGATCGTTGAGGCTGCCCAGGCGCGCTTCGAGATCGAGTTCTATCGGATGGGTGGTGTCCGATATCAGCAGCTGCATCCGGGCATGCTGCCTGATCAGCATGGTCTGATCATCCTGGGGGATGAAATGATGCTCAACATAGCCGATTTTCTGGTCCTTGAAATAGATGGACTGATACTCGACCCGCTGGTCGCGTTCCAGAGCCATGGCTTCCCGGGTGTCGATCGTCTCTACGAAAAAGTCCCGTTTCAGCAGCAGCCCGATCAGCACCAGCCAGACCAGGATACAGCTCCCCTTGAACAGGCGTGCTGCTAGCGAAGACCTTTGCGAAGGCGATCCGGGTGAGAAAAAATGTTTCAATGCAGTGATTTTATCCGTATGCTGAGGTGGTATCGACAAGTTGTTTAAATCAACAACAAAATAAGAACCATGACCGCACGGGCAAGGTTGTTTTTCAGATCCCCGACCGGCGGGCCCTGTTTTGCTGACGGCCGGTTCTGACAAAAGCGGTTGAGATTATCTCTGAGTGCCATGTTCAAGACTGAAAAAGAACTGATTCTGGCTTCCAGTTCTCCGAGAAGAAAGCAGCTGCTCGCCGGCCTGGGGATCGATTTTGCCGTTGTCGGCCCGGACGTCGACGAATCGCTGCGGGAAGAAGAGGCGGCCCACGCCTACGTGCTGCGAATGGCCGAGGCCAAGGGGGAAGTGGTTGCCGACCTCCATCCGGCGGCCTGGATCGTGGCAGCAGACACCGTCGTCATTGCCGACGGCCGGCTGCTGATGAAGCCTGAAAGCGAGGACCAGGCAGTGGAGATGCTGAGCCTGCTGTCCGGGCGGATGCACCAGGTGCGCACCGCCTATTGTGTCTGCTGCCGCGAGCAGCGGGAAAAAATCGTCCGGTCGGTTCTTACCGAGGTTCGCTTCAAATCGTTCGATCCGGCCTGGGCCCGTGCCTATGCCTGCACCGGCGAGCCGATGGACAAAGCGGGCGGCTACGGTATCCAGGGGCGGGGCGGGGTGCTGGTCGAATCGCTCAGCGGTTCCTACACCAGTGTCGTCGGCCTGCCCCTGGCCGAGGTGGTTGCCCTGCTTGCCGAACACAAGGTGGTGGTGCCGGCCCTTTGAGGCGGCTGCGGGGCCTTGAACAAAAGTCGGCGGAGCGGCTAAAATGGATGACAGGAAGGTGCAATTACATCATAGTGGCACCAATACCTGCAACCCGTGAGCGGAGCTTTCGATGAGTGATTACACACAGGCGGTTCTCGAGTTCTATAAAAAGAATCTGAAAAACACCAGCCTGGACAAGACCAGGCTGGTCGGCGACTGCCCTTTCTGTGCCGCTAAAGGGCTCGATGGAACGTCAAAACTGGTGGTCAGCGTCAACCCCGAAGGCTTTTTCCACGGCTATTTTCGCTGCCTCAACCGCTGTGTTGCCGGAGGATTTCCGCTCTGGTTCGCAAGCCTTGCCAAGCTCGAAGCGGAATCCACCCCGGGATTCGACCCGGACCGGGAATATGCGCTGCGCCAGACCGATTACCCGACCCACACCATCAACCAGGAAATACGAAAATTCCAGGACAACCTGACCGATGCGGTACTCGATGATTTCAGCCGGAGTTCCGTAAAAAAGCCGGTCCTCGATCAGCTGTCCATCGGCTACAACGGCCGCTATGTGGTCTATCCCTATTTTCAGGAGGACGGCAACTGCTACACCGCCCGCTGTGTGAATCCTGACCGGCCGGAAGATTTCTTCTGGCACGGCGATAATTCGATGATCAGCGAGCAGTTTCAGGTCTTCAATGTCCAGGCAATCCAGCGCTGCGAAAACGGCACCCTGGTGCTCTGCGAAGGTGAGGAAAATCTGCTCACTGTCGAGCAGATGGGGCTGCCGGGGATCGCCATGCCCGACGCCCAGCTGTTCGACTCGCTGGAAGCGAGCCGCTTCGACTACATCAGAACCCTGTTCATCATCGTCGCCAACAACGGGGAATCCGATCTGCGGGCCCGTTCGCTGGCCTCCCGGATCGGCTACAAGGTGCGGCTGCTCAACTGGCCGGCGGGCCTGCCGAGAAATTACAACCTCTGGCAGCTGGCCCAGGACAAGGGCAGCGGTTTCGGGGCTGCACTGACCAGCATGGCCCGCAATTCCAAGGCCTTTTCCCCCTTTGTCAGTCCCCAGCGGGAGCATGACCGCTTTTTCGAAGTCCTGCAGAGCCAGGCCGGAGATGAATATGCCAACCTGCAATCCGGATTTTCAGCGCTTGACAGGGCCATGGACGGCGTCCACGGCATCAATGTCTTTGGCGGCCCGCCCAAGGTGGGTAAATCCACCTTCATGATCCAGATCGGCACTGAAATGGCCCGCCGGGGCGTGCCGGTGATCTACTACGATTTCGAAAACGGGCGGCAGAAGATTTTTCAGCGTACCCTGACCCGATTCAGCCGTATCGAGGGGAAAAAACTGGTCGGCACGGAGTTTTCAGAAGAAGAACAGGAACGGTTCGACCGGGGCCAGCAGGACCTGCGAAGAATGCTCACCAATTTCAGGGTGGTCAACGACCGGCAACTGAGCCCGGAAATCATGCGGCGCCATATCGATTTCATCAAGCATGAGACCCGGCAGAACTATTGCGCGGTCATCATCGACAGCCTGCATAAGCTGCCTTTCAAGGATTTCAGCGAGCGGCGCACCGGGATCGATGCCTGGCTCAGGCAGTTCGAGTCGATCAGGGATGAACACCAGGTCTCGTTTCTGATCATCTCCGAACTCACCAGAGGTGACAAAGGCTCGTATCGCGAGGTCCCGCATATGGGCGTATTCAAGGGTTCAGGGGATATCGAATACAGTGCCGACAATGCACTGGTGCTGCTGCCTGAAACCGATAGCGACGGACCTGACCCCCATTCAGAGCGAAAATCCAATCTCTGGCTGGTGGCCAGCCGGGAGCACAGCCCCGGGCTGGTGGCCACCTATCGACTCGACTATCCCTTCTGGGGCTTCATCGAAGGCTGAACGGGTGCGCTGCACCGGTCATGAGTGCAGCCGGTTTTGCTCGATCCATTCGGCCAGGGCGGTCTCGGACCGCTCTGCCCTGATCTGCCCGCGGAGACGTTTGGGAACTTTTTTTTCCCAGGGCGGGAAAAGACCGAAATTGATGTTGGAAGGCTGGAAATAGTTCGGCTCCGATTCGATCAGGTGGCTGATCAGGGCACCCAGCGCCGTCTCGGCAGGCGGCGCCAGCGGCAGCTGGTCGCGGTGCATCCGGGCCGCATTGATGCCCGCCAGAAGTCCCATGGCGGTTGACTCCACATACCCTTCCACCCCCGAGAGCTGCCCGGCGATGAACAGGTCGGGACGCTTTCTGGTCTGCAGGGTGGCGCTCAGGATTTGCGGGGCGCAGATGAAGGTGTTGCGGTGGATCGAGCCGAATCGGGCAAATTCGCCATTTTCCAGCCCCGGTATCCTGGCAAATATTCTTTTCTGCTCGGCGCGGGTCAGCTTGGTCTGGAAGCCGACCATGTTGTACAGCGTCCCCCCCCTGTTTTCCTTGCGGAGCTGGACAACCGCGTGGGGCGCTCTGCCGGTGCGGGGATCTTCCAGACCGACCGGTTTCATCGGCCCGTATCGCAGCGTCTCGACACCCCGGCCGCTCATGATCTCGATCGGCAGACAGCCTTCGAAATATTTGGCTTGTTCGAAATCATGCAGCGGCGCATATTCAGCCCCGTTGAGATCATCGATGAGCTGCTGGTATTCTGCCTGGGTCAGCGGGCAGTTGAGGTAATCACCAGGCCCGTCGTCGTAGCGCGATTTCTGGTAAATCACCGACATGTCCAGCGAATCGGCGTGCAGAATCGGGGCGATGGCATCATAGAAATAGAGTCTAGACGTACCGGTGAAGCCGGCCAGACTCTCGGCCAGCGGTTCCGAGGTCAGGGGTCCGGTGGCCACGATGATCGGTGCGGCGGCCTGTTCCGGCAGGGCAGTGATCTCCTCTCTGAGCAGTGTGATAAGCGGCTCCGTTTCGATTGCTGCGGTGATCTCGCGGGAAAACAGCTCCCGGTCGACGGCCAGTGCTTTGCCGGCCGGAACGGCGGTCTGGTCGGCAATTTTCATCAGCAGTGAGTCGAGTTTCCGCATCTCGTTTTTGAGAAGACCGACCGCTGAATGGGGATCATCCGAACGAAAGGAGTTGGAGCAGACCAGTTCGCCCAATTGTTCGGACTGGTGGGCCGGGCTTTTTCGGCCCGGTTTCATCTCGTAGAGCCGCACCGGGCAGCCCCGCCTGGCAACCTGCCAGGCAGCTTCACAGCCGGCCAGGCCCCCGCCGATTATGACTACAGGAGTGGTGTTCATGGCTGCTCAGTTAGACGGGAGTCGGCACTCAGGGGCGTTCGATGGTGACATGGACTTTCTTTCGGCCCCACTGCAGGGCCTGGCTGTGGGAGTCGTAAAAAATGTCGATCCGGTCCGGCCCCTTGATTGCACCGCCGCGATCCTCCACCGTTCCCCAGCCATAGCCGGGAACGTACATTCTGGTTCCGAACGGGTAATATGTGGTGTCGGCGGCGATGGTTCCATACTGGGGCACCAGGTACCAGGGGAATAACACGGTCCGCACCGGGATCATCCAGGGGTTGTAGAGGCTGTCCATGGAGAACAGGCCGGGTACCGGCTCGTGGGGGTCGGTGCCGCTGGCCGTCTGCCCGCTGTACGGCAGCCCTTTCTGGGGACCGGCGCTGACATAGCGGTTCCAGAAATCGAGCTTCAGCCAGCTCCAGCTGCCCCGTTCCCAACTGCAGCAGGAGGCACAGCCGCAGTAGGCGGTGACCTCCATCGTCCTGCCGACCGGCTTTTGGGTGCAGCCGGCCAGGGCAGCAACGATGAGAAGTGCCAGGATGGTTCGCTTTATCGGTGAAAATACAGTCTTTCTGACGTTCATGTCCGGTGGAACCACTTTTTTATTTCCAGTGTGGAGAGGACCTTGACAACTGGCCTGCCGTGCGGGCAGTGGCTGAAAAGATCGGCTTTTACCATGCGTTCGAGCAGGGCCCTGATCTCTGTGCTGTTCAGCTGGTCACCGGATTTTACCGCAGCCTTGCAGGCCATGGTGGATAAAAGGTTCTCCAGCCGGTCATGACTCAACTCTCCGCTTTGATTGCCGAAACGCTCCAGCACATCGATCAGCAGATCCTGGGGTGACGTGCTGCCGGCCAGCGCAGGAACGCTGCTCAACACCCAGGTGGTGCCGCCGAAGTCGCGCAGTACAAAGCCCATCTGCTCGAGCTGCTCCAGGTTCGATTCGACCAGCTGTGACTGATAGACGGTGAGTTCGAGCGAAACGGGAAAGAGCAGGCTCTGGGAAGCGACTCTGCCGTTCATGTACTGACTGCGCAGCTGCTCGAAAAGCAGCCGCTCGTGGGCGGCATGCTGGTCGATGACAACCAGGTTGTCGCCGTTTCTGCAGAAAATATACAGGTCTTTGAAGGTGCCGACAACCACAAGGTTTTCCACCCGAACCGGCTCCTCGGCTGGTCCCGTATCAGAGGGCACCAAGCCGGGGGGGGCGGAACCTGAAACCACAGAACGCGCTGGTTCCGCAACCGAAAAGGCGGCCCCGGCGGGCCGGGAAATCTGATAGATGCTGGCCTGGGTGGCGCTCGTCTGCGCCACCTGGTCTGGTCTGGGCGGCTGGGGCTGAGCCGCAGCCGGCGGCTCAACCGGTTGCCGGGCGCCCCGCTCATGGTCGGTTGCTGAGAAGATGTGGCTGCGCAGCGGCTGCTGCGTCGCCAGCATGGCATCCCTGACTGCGCTGCTGACCGCCTGGTGGATGGTGCGGCTGTCTTTGAAACGGACTTCATGCTTGGCCGGGTGGACGTTGACATCGACCTGATCAGGGGGCAGGTCCACCTTGATGATACCGGCCGGGCCATGGCCTTTGAGCATGAATGAGCGAAGCCCCTCATTGACCGCATGGCCGAGCATTCGGTCCTTGATCACCCGCTTGTTGACGAAGAGGCGGAGCCTGGCGGCCACCGGCCTTGTCGACTCCGGGGGCACCAGAAGCCCGGTGACACTGATGCCTTCGGGCCCCTGGGGCCCGCTGCTGACGGTAATGAAATTGCCGCTGTAGTTGAGCAGCAGCGCAAGCCGCCGATCCAGGTCGATATCGTGCTCGAGCTGGAGGGTCTGCCGCCCGTTGACCTTCAGTGAGAAGGCCACATCGGGGCGGGCCAGGGCGTAGCTTTTGATGGTGTCGTCGATGTGGGACAGTTCGGTGCGGACGGTGCGCAGAAATTTTTTGCGGGCCGGGGTATTGCCGAACAGACTTCTGATTTCAATGATGGTGCCGACAGCCGTGCCCGTTTCATGCACCTTCTTGATCGAACCAAAAATCGACAAAGCGGCGGTGCCGAGCTGGTCCTCCTGGCGCCTCGAGACGATGCTCATTTTCGAGACCGAGGCGATCGAGGGGATGGCCTCGCCCCTGAAACCCAGGCTGCTGACCGAGAAGACCGAGTCGTCCCTGGTCAGCTTGGAGGTGCCGTGGCGCTCGAAGCTCATCAGCACATCATCCTCATCCATGCCTTCGCCGTTGTCGGCGATGCGGATCAGCCGGGTGCCGCTGCCCTCGACTTCGACCTCGATCCGGTCGGCACCGGCGTCGAGACTGTTCTCGATCAGCTCCTTGACCACCGAGGCGGGCCGCTCCACCACCTCTCCGGCGGCGATCTGGTTGGCCAGGTTTTCCGGCAGAATACGGATTTTAGCCATCGATCCACCGCATCCCGCCGCTGTCTCCGGTCAGGCCCACCGTTCAGGCCAGCAGGTTGAGCGCCGACCCGGCCTTGAACCACTCGACCTGGGCTTCGTTGTAGGTGTGGTTGAGTTTGAATTCGTCTCTGCTGCCGTCGCTGTGGGTGACGACGCAGGTGACCTGTTTACCCGGGGCCAGCCCGCCGAGGTCGGGGATATCGACCCGGTCATCTTCTCTTATACTGTCGTAATCGTCGGGGTTGTCAAAAGTTAAGGCCAGCAGCCCCTGTTTTTTCAGGTTCGACTCGTGGATGCGGGCAAAGCTGCGGGCGATGATGGCCGCCGCCCCCAGCAGGCGCGGTGACAATGCGGCGTGTTCACGGCTGCTTCCCTCGCCGTAGTTCCAGTCGCCGATGACCACCCATTTGACCCCCTTGGCTTTGTAGTCGCGGGCAATGGTGGAAAACGGTATGCCTCTTTCTCCGGTGAGCAGGTTGAGCCCTTTGCCGGCCTCATCGTCATAGGCATTGATGGCCCCCATGAACATATTGTCGCTGAACTTGTCGAGATGCCCCCGCAGCCGCAGCCAGGGACCGGCCGGTGAGATGGCGTCGGTGGTGCATTTGCCTTTGGCCTTGAGCAGGATCGGAGCCTCGACAATGTCTTTGCCGTCCCATTCGGGCCAGGGTTCGAGGAGCTGCAGCCGCTGGCTGTCGGGATCCACCTTCAGTTCGATAGCGCTGCCGTCTTCGGGCGGGGCGTGAAATTTGGATTCACCTTTGTCGAACCCCTTTTCCGGAACCTCGGGGGCTTCTCTGGGCGGTTCCAGCCTGAACGGTTGCCCGTCACCACCGGTCAGGGTATCGGTCAACGGGTTGAAGGAGAGTTGACCCGCGAGTGACAGGGCGACGGTGATTTCCGGGCTGGCGATGAAATTCATGGTCGTGGGCTGACCATCGTTGCGCCGGGGAAAATTGCGGTTGTAGGAAGTGACGATGGTATTGGGTTTGGAGGAAACGGAATCGTCCCGTTTCCACTGGCCGATGCAGGGTCCGCAGGCGTTGGCCAGCACGGTGCCGCCGATTTCACTGAGCGAGTCCATCTGCCCGTCGCGGGCGATCGTCGCCCTGATCTGCTCGGAACCAGGGGTAACCATCAGGGGGACGGCGGCCTTGACCCCATGGGCCTTGGCCTGCTCGGCAACGTCTGCCGCCCTGCTCATGTCCTCGTATGACGAATTGGTGCAGCTGCCGATCAGGCAGGTCGATATTTCGTCAAGCAGCTCGCCGTTGCTCTGTGCTATTTCGGCGGCCAGGTCCGACAGCGGTCGAGCGCGGTCGGGAGAGTGGGGGCCGACGATATATGGCTCCAAGGCCGAGAGGTCGATCTCTACAACGCGGTCGTAGTAGTGCCCGGGGTTGTCGATTACTTCCTGGTCGAGACTCAGCAATTCACGGTTGCGGTTGGCCAGTTCGGCCAGTTCAGCCCGGCCGGTGGCCTTCAGATAGGTGGCGATCCGGTCGTCGAATTCGAAGATCGAGGTGGTGGCCCCCAGTTCGGCGCCCATGTTGGTGATGGTGGCCTTGCCGGTACAGCTCAGGGTCTTGGCCCCGGGTCCGAAATATTCGATGATCGAGTTGGTTCCACCGGAAACGGTCAACTCCCCGGCCAGATAGAGGACGATGTCCTTCGGGGCAGTCCAGCCGCTCAATTCTCCGGTGAGGACCACGCCGATGTGTTTGGGGTAGAGAACCTCCCAGTTCAGACCGGCCATGGCGTCGATGGCGTCGGCCCCGCCGACCCCGACCGCGCAGGCGCCGATGCCGCCGCCATTGGGGGTGTGGGAGTCGGTGCCAAGAATCACCGCACCGGGAAAGGCGTAGTTCTCGAGATTGACCTGGTGGATGATGCCGGCACCCGGTTCCCAGAAACCGGCGCCAAACTTGGCGGCTGCCGATTTGAGAAAATCATAGACTTCATTGTTCTCGGCGATTGAAGCTGAAAGATCGAGATCTCCGGCCACCCGGGCCTCGATCAGGTGATCGCAGTGAATGGTCGTCGGCACCGCAACTTTCTTCCTGCCGGTCATCATGAACTGGAGCATGGCCGACTGGCCCAGCACATCCTGGAGTATGACCCGGTCGGGACGGACATGGAGGTAGCTCTTGCCGGGAATCATTTCCTGGTTTTCCGGATCATCGAGGTGGGAAAGCAGAATCTTGTCGGCCAGGGTCAGCGGACGGCCCAGTCTGCGCCTGACAACCGCCAGGTTGCGGTTCATGGTTTGGTAGACATTTGATACGAACTCCGGTGTCGATTCAAGGCTGGTCATTACTATTTCCTCCACGATGAGAAAGAGATTTAGAAAGATTCCATTAACTAGTAAGATCAGATGGGCCGCTTTTCAATGATTTTCTCAGCCCCTCAGGGCGGCGGCGGAATCCGGTGGGAACCGCCATGGTAATTCAATATTCTGACAACGGTTTCAGCAACCAGACCTGAATGAACAGGAAAATCCTGATTACCCTGCTGCTCTCTGTGTTCATAGCCCTGCTCGGGGTCGGCATCATCATTCCGGTCATGCCGGCATTCGCCACCAGGCTGGGGGCCAACGGCATGGCACTGGGTATGATCATCGCCGCCTTCTCGGTCAGCCGGGGCGTCCTCCAGCCGATCATCGGCAACCTCTCAGACCGCTGGGGCCGCAAGGGATTCCTGGTTGTCGGGCTGTTCGTCTACGGTCTGGTCGGCCTGCTCATCCCCCAGGCAGAATCCGTCTTTCACCTGCTGCTGGTGCGGGGGTTTCAGGGGGTCGGCTCGGCGATGATCGTTCCCATCGGCATGGCCTACATGAGCATTCTTGCCCCCGCCGGTCATGAAGGGCGGTACCAGAGCTACCTCAATATCGCCATCTTCTGCGGTATCGGCTGCGGACCGGTGATCGGCGGGCTGGTATTCGACCTGCTCGGCTTCCAGTGGGTTTTCCACGTCATGGCGCTGCTCAGCTTCGGTGCCTTTTTCCTGGTTCTGAAAAATATGCCGGTTCAGACGGCCGCCTCCAGCGTATCGAATACGGGGCTGCTGAAAAGCCTTGGGATGATGATGCGAAGCCGGTTGACGACAGGGATCCTGCTGGCCCGCTGCGTGACGATGATCATCATGGTGCCGTCGATGGCCTTTCTGCCGCTGTTGATGGTCGACCGGATCGGAGCCGGCGGCCTGCAGATCGGCCTGGTGATCGCCTGCAGAACCCTGGTTAACGCCTTGCTGCAGGTACCGGGCGGTAAAGTTGCCGATCGCTATGACAAGCTGAGCCTGCTGATCGCCGGCTGCATCTGCCTGAGTGTTTCGATCGTGCTGATCCCCTTCATGGAGAGTTTCATGATGTTTCTGCTGCTTTACTGCCTGCTCGGTTTCGGAGAGGCGATCATCTGGCCGGTGCTGGGTGCGTACGCCTCGATAGAGGGCAGAAAGCGCTATGGGCATGGCACCATGATGGGTGTTTTCAGCCTGTCGATGAGTTGCGGCATACTGGTCGGGGCGCTGCTTGCCGGGTTCAGCATGGACAGCTGGGGCATCGATTATGCCTACTTCGTTACGGCGGCAACGGTAGTGATCGGCGCCAGCGCTGCGGTCCTGCTGATCAGGGGAGCGGAAAAACCGGCTGCCAACCGGTTCCGGGCAGGAGGCTGACGGCCCGGCCGGCGGGTCAGTTGATGATTATCCCGCCCCAGCTCCGGTAGGTCTTGTGCTCCCGCCGCTTTCTGTCGATGTAGGCTTCGCTCATCTCCATGTCCTGACGCTGCTTCTCCAGGTCGGTGACGCACTGGACCGCACTGCGGTAATCCTTGGCGTAGGGCTGGATGTATTGCTTGCGGCAGGATTCCTTGAGCTCCGGGGTCCACTTCTGGCTGTCCCACAGACTGCGGGCGGCGGCCTGCTCTCTGGCGCAGGCGGGGTCCTGGTTGCAGATGCCCAGATGTACGCGCCAGTCACTGGAAAAGCCGGCGGACGGCAGCGCGGTCGACAAGAGAAATACAACAACGAGCCTGAAGCTCATCCTGAACCACCGTTCTGGGGTTTTGCTCTCTGACATAATGAGTTACCAGTTACCCGAGAGCACTGTCCGCCCGTTCATCTTCGTGCTGGACGCCTTCCATCAGGAGCATCATGAACTCCCCGATCTCGGCCGCCTTCTGGTCGGCTGCGGACAGGCCCGGAATGAACCGGTAGGAGCCGTCGTTTTCGCCCAGCATGGTGAAGATCGCTTCCTTGCCGCTGCTGCTTTGATAGCTGGCGTTGACGATCCCTCCCTCCCGAAAGGCGACGGTCCCATCCCCCCGGGAGAGGTTCATCTTCAAGACACCGGTCTTCTGGTGCAGATGAAACACCTGGAACAGTTCAGCCGGGGTGATGTCCTCGAGGCTGCCGCTCATTGAAGCTTTGGTGTCGATCAACTTGACCGCGTTGAGCAGTTCCAGGCGCAGTGCCACAAGCTTGGCGATGTAGATCAGAACGGTGGCCGAACTGCTCAGCAGGTGGCCGAATTCCTGGGCGGTGACGTCGACGACCAGGCCGTCCTCGAGGGCCCGCACATTCCACAGGGTGCGCACAGC
Source organism: uncultured delta proteobacterium (assembly GCA_963845115.1). Lineage (GTDB taxonomy): Bacteria > Desulfobacterota > Desulfobulbia > Desulfobulbales > Desulfocapsaceae > JABDQA01. The sequence continues at coordinate 99,209 of CAWJQN010000001.1, forward strand.
CCCCAGGCAGCTCATTTCACCGATGATTTCCCCGGCATTGAGGATGGTGACCACCTCTTTATTGCGCTCCAGGGCAAATCGCCCGGAAAGAACCAGGTAGAGTTTCAGGCTCGGCCGATTCTGGGTCAGCAGAACGGTCTGGGCAGGAACCGCCAGCGGTTCGAACTCATCGAGGATCGTCTCTATACCGTCGGCCCTCAGCGCTTCGAGAAACGGACAGTCCACCGGCCGGCCGTTGAGCTCAGCCATCACTTTGAGCAGTCTCGGGACCGCTGTTTCGGTCTCCTCGCCATCACTGCCGTTGCCGTCCCGCTGGCTGAACTTGATCAGGCCGATGCAGCCGCTGCAGTTGAAAGATTCAGCATTGTTGAGCTGACGCCACTCCGGGTCGCTCTGCATCTTGATCAGAAGATTCATGAAATCCCTGGCCAGAACCAGGCAGACCTCCTTGCCGGTTCCGCAGTTGCATGACCTCATGCTCAGCGACAGGGTGTCCCCCTCGACGTAGAGGGGGCAGTTGATCGATTCGGTTATTTTGTAAACAGTCTTTTTAAAGCTCATAAGATACAAATCCAACCGTGCTGCGGACGGTCTGCTGAAATTTACGGTAACGATTCAGAATTACATATATTCACTATTCAGGTCAAGCGGGATGAAAAATAATCAGCCGATCGCCGGGTCGGCTGTCCATCTGCTATCGTTCCCATAACCATTTCAAAACATTTGCCAATTGGCTCTGAAAAAGCTAGTTTATGCCAGGAACCACGGATCTCTGCCGAAGCGCTCTTAAAAGAGGATTTTTGAGTCAGGGACGGTGCTCCGGTCAATGAAAATGGAGGTTAGCGATGTCGTACGGCTATTCAGGAAGGATTTTGAGAGTCGATCTCACCACCGGGGAACTGCACATCGAGACGCCGCCGGAAGCTTTCTACCGGACCTACATGGGCGGCAGTGCGCTTAACCTCTATTACCTGCTGACGGAGATGGATGGTCATGTCGACCCGCTGTCCCCGGACAACATCCTGGCCTTCAGCGTCGGCACCCTGACCGGGGCGCGGGTATCCGGTCAGAGCCGCCTGACCATTACCGCCAAGTCCCCGCTGACCGGCGCCATCGGAGACTCCCAGAGCGGCGGCTTTTTCCCGGCCAGGCTCAAGTTCGCCGGATTCGATGCGGTGATCGTCAGGGGGCGGGCCGCCACTCCGGTCTATCTCTTTATCGACGAGGGCAAAGCCGAACTGCGCGACGCCAGCGCTCTGTGGGGCAAAACCACCGAAGTGGTGGAAGCCGCCCTCAAGGCAGAACTCGATGATCAGGAAAACCTGGAAATCCTGCAGATCGGCCCGGCCGGTGAAACCGGTGTCCGGTACGCCTGTGTTCTGAGCCGCTGCTGCCGAGCCAACGGCCGGACCGGCATGGGGGCGGTGATGGGCAGCAAGAACTTCAAGGCCATCGTGGTGCGTGGGTTCGAGGAGCCTGACATCGCCGACCGTGGTCTGCTCAAGGAGGTGATACGCACCGGTGCTGAGCTTTTCAAGAATCCGGCAAACAGCGGTTTCGGTAAATACGGAACGGCCATCACCGTGGGCATCAACAACGGCATCGGCGGCCTGCCGACCAACAACTGGCAGAGCGGCAGCATGGAGAATTTTGAGGCGATCGACGGACCGACCCTCTACGATCAGGCATTGATGGGCGCCGCTGAGGGCAAACAGAACAGCCAGGGGCGCGACACCTGTTTCAGCTGTATCGTGCGATGCAAGAGGGTGACCAAAATCACCGACGGGCCCTATCAGGTCGACCCGGTTTTCGGCGGACCCGAGTATGAGACATTGAGCACCCTGGGCAGCTACTGCGGGGTCGATAACCTGGCCGCGGTCTCCAAGGCCAACGAGTTGTGCAATAAATACGGCATCGACACGATTTCCTGCGGGGCGACGATTTCCTGGGCCATGGAGGCGTTCGAGGCCGGCCGTCTGGACACCGATCAGACCGGCGGCCTGGAAATCCGCTTCGGCGACGGTGCCATGGTCGTCAGACTGGTGGAGATGATCGGAGCCCGGGAAGGGTTCGGCGACCTGCTGGCAGAAGGTTCGGCGCGGGCCGCCGAAAAACTGGGGGCAGGGGAGGAGTTTCTGATCACCAGCAAGAAACAGGAAGCCCCGGCCCACATGCCCCAGGTAAAAAGGGGGCTGGCCCTGCTCTATGCCATGAACCCGTTCGGATCCGACCACATGGGCTGCGACCACGATCTGTCCTATACCAGGGAGAATTACCCGGCTTTTAAGGAGCGGCTCAGCTACCTGGGCCTGACCGACCCGCAGCATGCCTACAATCTGCAGCCGGCCAAGGTGGAGTGGGTGCGCCGCACCCAGTATCTGTTCAGTTTCATGGACAGCGCCAACCTCTGCCAGCTCTGCTGGGGTGCTTCCTGGACCCTTTACGGACCGCAGGATATGGTTAAACTGGTCAAAGCAGTGACCGGCTGGGACATGAGTATCGACGAAATCCTCGAGGTCGGTGAACGGCGTCTGGTCATGATGCGGATGTTCAACCAGCGCGAAGGGTTCGATTCCAGTGACGATGCGCTCCCCGATAAATTTTTTGATCAGCCGCTCAAAGGGGGTGTCTCCGATGGTGTGGCCGTCGACAGGGGCGAATTCGACGCCGCCCTGGTCGAGTATTACCGCCAGTCCGGCTGGGATGAGTCCAGCGGGCACCCGACCCCCCGGACGATTGCCCGGCTTGGCCTGGAAAACTTATAAGTGCCTCGGAATCGACACGGGGTGCGTCATACCGGCGCTGGCCGGCCCATTTACTGATTGGCCATGAAAGGATCGACGATAATTTCGGGGTTCACCGATGAAGTTTCCGATGATCTGGATCTCCAGATCCGGGCCCTTGCGGAACTTGGCTGGAACCACATCGACCTGCGCACGGTGGACGGCAAAAATGTCAGCGCCTTGAGCGATGACGAATTTGACCGGGTTTACGAGCGTCTTGCCGAACATGGCATCGACATCGCCTGCTTCGGCTCCACGGTGGCCAACTGGGGGCGGGACGCCTTTACCGACCTGGCGCTGGATCTCAAGGATATGAAGCATTGCGTCCGCCACATGCACAAGGCCGGCGTGCGGTATCTGAGGATCATGAGTTACCGGATCAATGGGCCGATTCCACTGGGGCATGAGATGGAGTCGACGGTCATCGCCAATATCAGAAAAATCGTCGAAATTGCCGAGGACAACGGGGTTGTCTGTCTGCACGAGAACTGCCTGAGCTGGGGTGGCCAGAGCCATCTGCACTCCCTGAGGCTGCTCGAGGAGGTCGACTCACCCGCCCTGCGCCTGGTCTACGATACCGGCAACCCGGTTTCGATGAAAGACCTCAGCACGGCTGAACCGTACGATTGGCAGAATCCTTACTATTTTTTTGATCAGGTACGCGACTATGTCGACTATGTGCACATAAAGGACGCGGTTCTCGAGGGGGACGCGGTGCGCTATGTCTTTCCGGGCCATGGCGGCGGCATGGTCAATGAAATCCTCGAGAGATTGGCGGGGGATGATCGTGTCATACCGATCTCCATCGAGCCGCATGTTTCAGTGGTTTTTCATGATCCTTCGGTCACCGCTTCATTGGCAGACCGCTGGCAGACATTTATCGATTACGGCAATGAACTGGTTGGGCTGGCACAGAAGGCTGGAATATCGTTCAGCCGGCATTCAAATCATTAAATTCATGGAGGAACAGGTTATGAACAAACGAATCAAGTCACTACTCGGACTGGTTGCGGCGACAGCTCTTGCAGCCGGTTTTATCGGTGTGCAGAGCGTCTCTGCAGAAATGAGCTGGACGCCCGAAAAACCGATCAACCTGGTTGTTCCGTGGGGAGCAGGCGGAGCGACCGACGGCGTGTCGAGACAGACGGCCATGGCGCTTGAAGAACTGCTGGGCCAGAAAATCGTCGTTGTCAATCAGCCCGGAGCCTCCGGGTCGGTGGGTACCAAGGGGGTCATGGACAAGCCCAAAACCGGTCTCTACTGGACGGCCGGGGCGGTCAAGGACCTTGGCGTGTACAAGGTGCAGGGCCTGCTCGACACGACGCTGGATGACTGGCATCTTTTTCTCAATTTTGCCATTCCCAATGTGGTTGCCGTCAACGCCTCATCCCCGTACCAGGATTTCGGGGAACTGCTCGAAGCGTTCAAGGCCAATCCGGGCAAGATCAAAGTGGCCACTGCCGGGGTCAACTCCGCCGGGCACACCGCTATCGAGATGATCAAGTCCTACACGGACATCGATTACAAGCATGTCGCCTATGAGGGCGGTAACCCGGCGGTAATCGCCACCGTTGCCGGCGAAACCGATGTAGTTCCTCAACTGGCCAAGGAGGAGGTGGACATGCTCAAGGCCGGCAAACTCAGGGCGCTGGCGGTGCTGGCCGATGCTCCGCTGAAAATCGAAGGCTACGACCAGGAGATTCCATCGATAAAGCAATGGATTCCCGATTTCGTAACCGCCCCGATCTACTTCGGTATCTTCGTGCCCAAGGGCGTGCCTGACGAAGTGGTTGCCACCCTGACCACACTCTGGAACGATTCCCTGGCCGGCAGTGAGGAACTCAAAACCTTCGCTGCCCAGAACGCCATGATTTTTGATCCGGCCGCTGGTGATATGGCAATGAAGAAAGCCTTCCCCATGGTTCAGCTCGACGCCTGGCTCAAGTTCGACAGCGGCGATGCAGCAGTCGATCCATCCACGGTCGGCATTCCTCGACCGTAATCGAGATCGGCCCGCATCTTTTTCATACCTGAAGCGGACGCCCGGCCAACGATGGTGGGCGTCCGTTTTCATTGCAACAGCACATTTTTAAATTTTCAGCGCCATGGCCAGAAAGGACTTTGTCACTTCGATTGTCCTGATCGTCTTCAGTCTTACGGTTGTCGTCTCGTCCTACACGATGCCGCGGCTCGAGCACCGTAATATCGATCCGTTCTCGGCACCGGGAGTCGTTCCGGGTATGATCGGCCTGATTCTGCTCTGTTTGTCGCTGATCCTCTTTTTCCGCTCCATCAGGCGCGGCGGCTATCTTTTTCTTACCGGCGGCGCCGGTGAGCATCCAAACGCAGCAACGGGCGCAGCCCAGCGGGTGCTGCTCACCCTTGCCATTTCACTTATTTACGCAACCGGCCTGCTGGGCCGGGTCGATTACACGATCGCTACGCTGCTGTATATTTTTTCATTCATCGTAATTTTCGAGTACCGACCGCAATTGAGCCTGAGCGCGCAGAAAAAAATGATCGGCCTCGCTCTGGTCCAGGCGCTGATCGCTGCTGTTTTGATCACCCTGGTGTTCAGAAAACTTTTTCTGGTCGATCTGCCGTGAGGTCCGGATGCTCGAAGGGCTGAACTTTTTCATCGATGGTCTGCTCGGTTTTTTGACGCCGCGCACTTTGTTCGATGTCTTCTGGGCCACTCAGCTTGGCATAATCGTCGGCATGCTGCCGGGACTGACGGCAACCATGGGCGTGGCGCTGATGACCACGCTGACTTTTTCGATGGAGCCGGAAAATGCCATCCTGATCCTGGTCTGCATGTACATCGGCGCCATCTACGGCGGCGGCCGAAGCGCCATTCTGCTCAATATCCCCGGTACCCCGGCCAATGCCGCCACGGCCATGGACGGGCACCCGCTGGCCATGAGGGGCGAGGCCGGCCGGGCCATCGGCATCAGCACCACGGGTAGCTTCCTGGGTTCCATTATCGGCATGCTGCTGCTGGCCTTCTTCACCCCGCTGCTGGGCAATTTTGCGCTCAATTTTCAATCATTCGAATTCTTCTGGCTGGCCATTTTCGGCATCGTCATCTCCGGCAACCTGACCGCGCCCAAAGATCCGGTCAAAGGCTGGATATCCGGTTTTCTGGGTATTTTTGTGGCCCTCATCGGTATGGAGAGCATCCACGGGTTCGTCCGCTTCTCTTTCGGCAACACCAACCTGTCCGGGGGGATAAACCTGATTCCGGCCATGGTCGGCGCCTTCGGATTTGCCGAGATACTGTCAATGATGAAGCACCAGCAGGTCAATGTGGTGAAAAGCAGCATCGAGCGGATTTTTCCCCGGCTCAAAGAGATTCTGGGGTTTCGCAGAACTATTGTCCGGTCCGGTCTGATCGGCACGCTGATCGGCGCCATCCCGGGCGTCGGCGAAGACATCGCCGCCTGGGTGAGCTACGATTTCGCCAAGCGCGCCAGTAAAGAACCCGAAAGTTTCGGAAAGGGCAGCATCGAGGGACTGATCGCCTCTGAAACCGGCAACAATGCGGCGGTGGCAGGTGCGGTCATACCGGTGCTGTCGCTGGGTATTCCCGGTTCAGCCCCGGCCGCCGTGCTGCTCGCTGCCATGTTCATCCACGGAGTCCGGCCCGGCCCGCTGATCATGATCGAGTCCCCTGACTTTGTCTACAAGGTCGTGGCCATGGTATTTCTGGCAACCTGTGCGATGTTCATCCTGGGGCTGTCCATGGTCAAATATGTGGTCAAGATCCTGCAGGTACCGCGCACCAAGCTGATGCCGATCATTTTCACCCTGTGCGTGGTCGGTTCCTTTGCCATCCAGAGCAGGGTCTTCGATGTTTATGTGATGTTATTTTTCGGTGTTCTGGGTTTTCTGATGATCGAAATGGAGTACCCGGTGGCCCCGATGATCCTGGGCCTGATCCTGGGAACCATCCTCGACACCAATTTCAGAAGGGCGCTGGTTATCGCCGAAGGCGAAATTCTGCCGTTTATCTCGCGGCCGATCTGCCTGGTCCTGATATTTTTTATCGTTCTCACCCTGGTCAGTAAAACCAGGTGGTTCAAAGGTCTGATCGAAGCGATCAAAAAACGTTTCAAGAAAACTATTTCCGTGGGGGGGAACCATGGGTAATCCTGCAAAAACAATTCGTGCCGGCCTTGTCGGTTCCGGCTTTGCCGCCCGTTTTCATCTCGAAGCGCTGCGCAAGGTCTATGGCCTCAATGTGGAGATCGTCGGTGTCTATTCGCCCACCCTGGGCAACTGCCAGGAATTTGGCCGGCAGCACGGGATCAGGCCCTATGATGAGCTGGCCGAGCTGATCGAGCAGAGCGATGTCGTCCATCTGTGCACGCCGCCGTCGACCCATGAGGCGATTGGTATCGAAGTTCTAAGTCGCAACAAGTATGTCATCATTGAAAAACCGTTTACCGGTTATTTCGGGGACGGCCAACCGGGGTTTTCCGGAGACTCCTTCGACCGTCAGGTGGGCCTCGACCAGGCGGTTGCCAGTGTGAAAAAGCTGCTGGCCGCTGAACAGAAGAGCGATGGGAAAATATGTTATGCTGAGAACTGGGTCTATGCCCCTGGGATTCAGAAAGAGAAGGAGATCATCGAGAAGACCGGGGCCCAGATTCTCTGGATGCATGGCGAGGAGGCCCATTCCGGCTCCCATTCACCGTTTTACGGCATCTGGTCGCACTCAGGGGGTGGGTCGATCATGGGCAAGGCGGTGCACCCGCTCGGGGCCGCCCTCTACCTGAAGCAGGTTGAAGGAATGGTTTCCCAGGGAAAGCCGATCAGGCCGGCCACCGTCTCCGCCCGGGTCCACAGCGTGACCCGCTCAAAGCAGTTCAGGGACCAGGGGTTCATCAAGACCGGGTACACCGATATCGAGGATTTCGGCGCCCTGCACATCGTCTTCGAAGACGGCATGTTCGCCGACCTGTTCGCCTCCGAGCTGGTGCTTGGCGGCGTCCACAACTGGATTGAGATCACCGCCAACAACCATCGCACGGTGGTCAATATAAACCCCAACGACTCGATGAAGAGCTTCAACCCAAGAGGGGAGCAGTTCAACGACGTCTATGTCGTTGAAAAAATAGAGACCAGGGAGGGCTGGTCCAATATCTCCCCCGACGAGGACTGGTACACCGGTTATCAGAGCGAGATACAGGATTTTTACCAGTGCGCCGCGGCGGGCGGTGCCCCCCAGTGCAATTCGACCCTGGCGGCGGACACCATCCTGACCGTCTATGCGGCCTACTGTTCGGCGGCGGACGGCGGCAGGGAAGTGTTCATCCCCAGCCTGGGCTAGACGGTCCTAGAATCAGTGCAACGGAGCAACCATGAAATTCGGAACCTATGATACCGGCGGATTCTACGACGAGATGTTCAGCGCCGAAGGCATCCCCCGGCCCGGCTACCTGCCGCTGATGGAGCGTATCGAATCATTACCGGAAGGAGAGATCAACGCCCGTCAGGCTGCGGCCGAGCAGCTTTTTTACGACATGGGCATAACGTTTACCGTTTATGGTCACTCTGAAGGGACCGAGAAGATTTTTCCGTTCGATATCATTCCCCGGATTATCGAGCGGCGGGAATGGGCGTTTCTGGAGCGCGGCCTGAAGCAGCGGATCTACGCCCTCAACCTCTTTATCGACGATGTCTACCACGATCAGAAAATCGTCAGGGACGGCGTCGTGCCGGCTGAACTGATCGAATCGGCGGACGGCTATTTCCGTCAATGCATCGGCATCGATCCGCCGCTGGGCGTCTGGTGCCATATCACCGGCACCGATCTGGTCCGCGATGAAAAAGGTGATTTCTACGTTCTCGAAGACAACCTGCGTTCTCCGTCCGGTGTTTCCTATGTGCTGGCTAACCGCAAGATCCTGAAACGCACCCTGCCGCTGGTGTTCGAGCAGACCAATATCAGGCCGGTGGACGATTATCCGGCCATGCTGCTCGACATGCTGCACGAGGTGAGCCCCCGCAGCGCAGAAGATGCGACGGCGGCGCTGTTGACGCCCGGTATGTTCAACTCAGCCTACTACGAACATTCCTACCTGGCCTCGCAGACCGGCCTGGAACTGCTCGAGGGGCGTGATATGGTGGTTCAGGACGGCTATGTCATGATGCGCACCACCAGGGGGCTGAAGCGGGTCGATGTGATTTACCGGCGGGTGGGAGAGGATTTTCTCGACCCGCAGGCTTTCAGGCCCGATTCGCTGCTCGGCGTTCCCGGTCTGATGGAGGTTTACAAGGCCGGCAGGGTGGCCCTGGCAAACGCTCCGGGAACCGGGGTGGCAGACGACAAGGTGATCTATGCCTATGTGCCGCGCATTATCAAATACTATCTGGATGAAGACCCGATTCTGCCCAACGTGCCCACCTACCTCTGTTCCGAAAAGAAGGATCTTGCTCACGTGCTGGACAATCTCGAGGATCTGGTGGTCAAAGCGGCCAATGAAAGCGGCGGCTACGGAATGCTGGTCGGCCCGGCTTCGACCAGGGAGCAGCGGCAGGATTTCGCCGCCCGGATCAGGCAGAACCCGAGGAATTACATAGCTCAGCCGACACTCAATCTGTCGCGGGCCCCGGTGATCGTCGAGGATCATTTCGAGGGGCGTCATATCGACTTCAGGCCCTATATCCTCTATGGGGAGGAGATTAAAATCATACCCGGCGGCTTGACCCGGGTGGCGCTGGTCAAAGACTCCCTGGTGGTCAATTCATCCCAGGGTGGCGGCAGCAAGGATACCTGGGTGCTAAACTGAGGTGAAGGAGAAGATACACTATGCTGAGCCGAGTAGCTGATTCATTATTCTGGATGGGCAGATACCTGGAGCGGACCGAAAATATCGCCCGCTTCCTCGATGTCAACTGGCATCTGACGCTGGATCTGGCGATGATGCAGCAGAGTCACTGGTCTGCGCTGGTTTCGGTCACCGGTGACAAAAATCTCTACGAAGATCTCTATGCAGACGATACCAAGAATAACGTGATCAGGTTTTTGGCCATCGACCCGAATTACCCCAACTCCATCTGGTCATGTCTGCACAATGTCAGGGAAAATGCCCGGGCGGTCAGGGATCTGATCCCGCTGGAGATGTGGGAATTCATCAATGTCTATTTTCACACCATCGACAAGGAGGCCAGCAATCCGGTTGCGATTTTTGACAATCCCTACACCTTCTGCGACGAGGTGAAAAAACGCAGTCAGGCATTGAGCGGGCTGAGCGAGGACGCCATGGATCACGACGAGGCCTGGCTCTTTTTCAATTTCGGCCGCATGCTTGAGCGGGCCGACAAGACCACGCGCATCCTCGACGTTAAATATTTCGTCCTGCTGCCCGATATCCAGCACGTCGGTACGGTTGTCGATGTGGTTCAGTGGTCTGCTTTGCTGAAAGCCACTTCCAGTTTCCAGGCCTATCGTCACAAGGTCGGCAGAATAACCCCCTCGGGGGTCGCCCGGTTCATGCTGATGAGCCACTCCTTTCCCCGCTCGGTGCTCTTCAGCCTGACCGCGGCCCAGAAACTGCTGCATGAAATAACCGGCACCCGCATCGGTTATTTTTCCAACGATGCCGAAAAACTGCTTGGTCAGCTCTGTGCGGAGTTGTCGTTTCAGTCCATAGAGGATATTCTCACGCAGGGACTGCACGAGTTTACCGACCACCTGCAGATGAAGATGAATGCCATCGACAATGCCGTGTTCAGCAGTTTTTTTGATGTCATGGATCCGGTCGGTTCCAATGACGGGGAACAGTAAGGAGTAAGCACGATGACCTTTTGTTTGGGCATGTCAGTCGTTGAGGGGCTGGTCGGTATAGCTGATACCAGCATCACCTCGGGCAGCGAAGTGACGATCGCGCGAAAGATCAAGTCATTTTCAATTGCCACCGGTCAATTTTTCGTCATGACGTCCGGGCTGCGCTCGGTTCGGGACAAAACCCTGACCTATTTCGAAGAGGATAGGGAAGACGGGCTTCTGGACGAGTGCAACCGGCTCTACAAGGTGGTCAACGGGCTTTCAGATTCGATCAGAAAAGTTGCTGCCGAGGACAAGCAGGCCCTGGTTGACAGCGGGCTCGGCTTCGATATCCACGCTCTGGTGGGCGGCCGGCTGGTCGGTGACCAGACGCACAAACTCTATCTGGTCTACCCGGAAGGCAACTGGGTCGAGGTCGGACAGAACACCCCGTATGCGATTATCGGGGCCCGGGGCTACGGCAAGCCGGTTCTCGACCGCACCCTGGTATACACTGACCCGCTGCTCTTTGCCCTGAAGGTCGGCTGTCTGGCGTTCGACTCGACCAGAATCAGCGCCTCCGGCGTCGATTTCCCGATCGATGTGGTGTTCTGCTACGGGGCAACCGGTGAACTGGTGGAGCATCGTTATGAATATGAAGATTTTCAGGAGATTTCCACCTGGTGGCAGGATCGGCTGCGAACATCGGTGCAGGAGCTGCCGTCCGAGTGGATCGAAAACGTCGCCTCAAAACTGGAGCGTGTGTAATTGCCTGGCATGACCGCTAAGCCCGTTGGAATGGACGGATGAAATACAGCGTCTCGCATTCGACCGTTTATAGCTACTCCCGGCAGGTGTTCCTGGAACCGCACCTGATCAGGATCTGCCCTCGAAGCGACCCCGGTCAGCGGCTGCTGTCCTTTGACCTGAAGGTCACACCGCAGCCTGCCGGCATGTCGGACGGTATCGATGCCGAGATCAATCCGTTTCATCTGGCCTGGTTCAATGACCTGACCGATCGATTTCAGATCGAGGCACGCTTCGTGGTGCAGACCCTCAAGGCCAATCCATTCGACTCTTTTGTCATCTCTGGAGACACGCTGCCGCTGAAATTCAGCGAAGATGAAAGCCGGGTTCTGGCACCCTGTCTCGACTGTACCCCTCTAAACAACGGCGGCGATGCGCAGGCTGTCGACAAGCTCCTTCGTTTTGTCGAGCAGCGCTGCGGTGCGACGGTCCTCGATTTTCTGAACTACCTCAATACCTGTCTCTTTGAAAAGGTGGACAAGGTCGTTCGAATGGACAGCGGCCTGCAGTCGGTTTCCCAAACGCTTGAGACCTCCCGGGGGGCGTGCCGGGACACGGCCCTGGTGTTCATGGCGGTGTGCCGGGCCGCCGGTATTCCGGCCCGCTTCGTGAGCGGCTGCCAGGAAGGGGACCCGGACAGTCAGGAGGCTGATCTGCACGGCTGGGCTGAGGTCTATCTGCCCGGTTTCGGCTGGAGGGGGTACGATCCGACCCATGGGCTGGCGGTGGCTGACCGTCATATCGCCTATGCGGCCTCCGCCGTGGTCGCCAACGCCTCGCCCGTATCCGGCTCATTCAGGGGGACGGGAGCCGCGGCGCAGATGCAGCACCGGATCAGAATGCAGAGGATGGACACCTGAGTTGATCAATGGAGAACTGACGATGGCTGAGACGATGAGCCGGTATCTGGATGGCGCCGTCCTTTACCCGGAAATGGATCAGCAGACAACGATCACGGCGATACAGACGGTGATCGATTATCGTTGCCGCACGGTCTGCATCAGGCCCTGTGATATCGACATCGCCGCTGATCTGTGCAGGAACCGTGACACCGCTGTGTGCGTCGTTCTCAACTTCCCCCACGGCTGCGGGCTGAGCCGGGTTAAAGCATTCGAAGCGCAGACCTATCTTGAAAAAGGGGCGGAGGAGATCGACATGGTGGCCAATTACGGCTATATCCGCTCCGGCAGGTGGGATCTGGTCGAGCAGGATATCGGGGCTGTCTCGGAGATCACCCGCACCGGCGGCGCTCTGCTCAAGGTGATCCTGGAAACCTCTGAACTGAGGGCTGAAGAAATTGGCCGGGCAACCGAGTGCGCCATCGCCGCCCGGGCCGATTATGTCAAAACCTCCACCGGCTTTGCCGGCGGCGGGGCCAGCGTCGAAGCGGTGCGGATCATGCTCGATGCGGCCCGCGGCAGAATCGGGGTCAAGGCCTCGGGGGGGATTCGCGATCAAGCACAGGCCCGGGCCTATCTCGATATGGGCGTCACCCGCCTCGGTGTTGGTTATAGCTCGGTGCCATCACTGTGCGGTGGCGGTGGGGCCGCTGCTTCAGAAGAAACCGCGGCCTATTGACCGCCGACGGCCTGAAGCGGCGCTGAGACCTGCTGGCTGCGGCTATAAAACTTCCTCGAGGCGGTCGGTGGCCGGCGGCGGATCGGCAGAAAGAGCGGTGATCTCGGCCCGCCACTCGGGCGTCATGTCGATGTCGGCGGCCGCCAGGGAGTCCTCGAGCTGTTCGAGGTTGCGGGCCCCGATTATCGGGGCGGTGACCGCCGGATTGGACAGGACCCAGGCGACTCCGAGCGTGGCCGGCGCGATGGAGTGTTTCTCGGCATGCTCACAGAACCGGTCGGCGATTTCGAAATAGCGCTCCAGACTGTAACGTTTGGAGTACATCTCCTTTTCCTGCAGTCTTCCGGTTGCAGGCCTTCTGCCCTTGCCGTATTTTCCGCTCAGCAATCCTCCGCCCAGGGGGCTGTAAGGAACGACGGCGAGATTCTCCGCCAGGGCCAGCGGCAGCAATTCCACTTCGGCCTGGCGCTTGGCCAGATTATACATCGGCTGGATGCACTGAAATTCAGCTATTTTTTCCCTTCTTGATACACCCAGGGCGGTGGCGGTCTGGTAGGCGGCCCAGTTGCTGGCCGCCGGATAGAGAATTTTCCCCGAACGAACCAGATCCTCGAAAGCATGGAGAACCTGTTCAAGCTCGGTATCCGGGTCGAATTTATGGGCGAAGTAGATATCGATGCGGTCGGTTTTCAGGCGCCGCAGGCTGGCTTCTGCGGCCGCAACGATGTGGCGCCGTGACAGACCACGACCATTGACATCGTCTGCCATCGGCCCGCAGACCTTTGAGGTCAGCACGATTTCATCCCGGCAGCCGTCAATCAGTTTGCCGAGTATCTGTTCAGCACTTCCTTGACTGTAGACATCAGCGCAGTCAAAAAAATTGATGCCGGCTTCCCGGCAGCGGTGAAACATCCTGGCCGACATCTGCTCATCGGCTTCCGCACCAAACGACATGGTTCCAAAACAGAGCTGGGAAACTTTGACGCCGGTTTTCCCGAGGTTTACGAATTTCAAGCTGTCTCCTCCTTATTTGTCAGCACCCGCCATACGGGGATGGCGCCATGTCACAATTTCAGTTCCGGTCCTGTTTCTTTTCCATCTTTTTGGCGACGTGGGTCCCGACCAGCCAGGCAACCAGCACGGTTATGTAAAACTGGCCGGTTATCGCCTCTATCTGGCACAGTGAAGCGGCGGCATGGGTTTGCGGGGTGATGTCGCCATAGCCCAGCGTGGTGAGCGTAACGATGCTGAAATAGTTGAACGTGGTCAACAGGCTTGCCTGCGGATCGTTGAGCAGAACACCTGAAAAACTGCCGGGGTCCAGTTCATAGAGCAAGCAGTAGAGTGATCCCCAGAAAAGGCCGATGATCAGGTAGAGGCAGAGTGTGCCAAATATTATCTGCAATGAGATGTCCTGCGCTCTGAGCAGCTGCCCGGCGAAGGCTATGATAAGCAGCAGGAAAAAGAGGGCCAGCAGAATGTAGACCGAGAGCAGGTCGAAGGGGATGAAGCTGTAGAGGCCGAGCCAGTAAATGCCCAGCACCGGAACGAGCAGGATCATCGCATAGGAGCGGTAGTTCTGCCGCTTCTGTATGGCATACACGGAGATGAACAGGGTCATTGACAGAAGAGTGTGGGTGATGATCTCCAGGGACGGATAGGGGGCCAGCATCGGACTCACAAACAGGTAGAGCAGCAGGAGCAGCAGAAGGTTCCTGAAGCCTCTCTGGGTTGAAGCTTCTGCCTTACTCACTGCCATCGCCTCCGGCTTCCAGAAAGGCTCCCCAGTCGGTGCGCTCCTCCATTTCCATCAGGATCGATTCGGGCAGCAGCCGGTCATGCTGGTAATCGACCTGCCAGCCGCCGCCGAAGGCCTTGTAGAGTGCGATGGCGTTGGTGGCGATTTTACCCTTGGTGCGGGCATAGTCGTCCTGCCGAAGCGTCAGTGACCTGATTGAATCGAGAACACGCTGGTAATCGGTCAGCCCCTCGCTGTACTGCAGTGTCGAGAGCTCCGTCGAGCGCTTCGAGGTTTCCACACTCTCTTGGACATAAGCCGCTTCCTTGTGGGACTGGACCAGATTTCTCATCGCATCCTCGACTTCCCGGGCGGCGTTGAGCACCGTGTTCTGGTAATTGAGTATGGTCTGCTGATAACGGGCGTCCTGGATGCGCACTTCATTTTTGAGCCTGCCGTAGTTGAACAGTTTCCAGGAAAAATTGGGGCCGAAGGTGTAGGAAAAACTGCTCGATTCGAACAGGTCTCCCAGGCTGCTGTCGTCGATGTCTGTGGCTCCCCAGCCAATGGTGCCGAACAGGGAAAAGCTCGGGTAGAGTTCGGTCCGGGCAATGCCGATGCGGGCGCTCTGCGCCGCCGCCTGCATCTCCGAGCGGCGTACATCGGGGCGCCGCCTCAGAAGCTCCGCCGGCAGGGTCAGGCTGATTCTGGTTGTCACCTCGGGAATCGGCCGAGCCGGCTCCAGCAGCGGGTCGATTTCCTCAGGAAGCAGTCCCACCAGGACCGCCAGGCTGTTCCTGGCATTGGTCAGCGAGGCTTCGAGATTGGGTATGGCCGCCCTGGTCGTTGCCAGCAGTGTCCTGGCCTGGAGGACGTCGAGTTCGGTAACCACGCCGGCTTCGAGCTGCAGATTGACCAGGTTGAGGGAATCTTCCTGAAGCTCGGTATTTTTTCTGGCCAGAGCGATACGCTCCTGCAGGGTTCTGTAGGTTACGTAGGTTCTGGCCACCTCTGCGGTCAGGCTGACCAGAATGTCTTCGTAATCGGCGATGGTTGACAGAAACTCGGCATCGGCCGATTCGATACCACGTCGGTATTTACCCCAGAAATCCATTTCCCAGGCCACATCGAATCCGATCGAGGCAGCATTGTAATAGCGATCGGTTGTATTCGGTGTCAACCGTTCGCCGATGGTATAGAGATCGCCCGTCATCTCCTGGTTTTGCGGGTAGAGGGTCCCCTGCACCAGGGCGAGCCGGGCCCGGGCCTCGAGGATGCGCACGGCTGCGCTCTGCAGGGTCAGATTCTGCCGGGAAAAAAGATCGATCAGGCTGTCAAGCGTCGGATCATCAAAGGTTGACCACCAGCCGATGGTCTCGGCCATGGTCGGCTTCATGAAGAGGTCGTTGTCTTCGTCACTCCAGGCCGCCGGTGTCTTGCTCTGAGGGGTCTCGAAATTGGGGCCCAGCATGGTGCAGCCGCTGACGCTCAGGAGGGCGGTGGAAAGGATCAGTGCTTTCAGCAGGTGTCTTTTCATGTTTGGGGTATTTTTCATTGGTTGGGGTTTTCTCAAACCTACTTCTTTTTATGAAAAAATCTCAAGTGTTTTGTCGGCGAACCGGGCAGGTTTTATGCTGCCTATTCAGGCGGCAATCGATATCTGCGGCTGTTGGTCAGGTAGACACCCAGCAGCAGGACTGCCCCGCCGGCCAGCACTGACAGGCGTAAAACTTCTCCTAGAATCAGCCAGGCCAGCATAATCGAAAAGAGGGGGACAAGATTGATAAAAACCCCGGATCGGGCCGAGCCGATGGCCCTGATCGCCTGGTAGTAGAGGGAAAAGCCGATTGCTGTTCCACAGATGCCGAGAAAAAGCAGGCTGACCCAGTCCTTGAAACCATAGCTGCCGACCTGGACAGGCGTGCCGTCGATCAGCGTTGCCGGCAGCAGCAGCAGTGCTCCGAACAGTGCTGAGTAGAACACGGCGGAAAGCGGAGACATGGAGCTGAGCACTTTTCTGCCGATCAGTGAATAGGCCGCCCAGGAAATGACGCAGCCAACTATCGAGGCCTCGCCGGGCCCGAAGCCGCCGGACAGCAGCAGGGACGGATCGCCATTGCTGATAACCAGCAGGGCGCCGAGCAGGGAAACCGCCAGTCCGCCATACTGTACCCGGGAGAGCCGTTCTCCGAAGAACATTACGGCGCCCAGGGTGATGGCCATCGGGTTGAGGGCGATGATCAGGGAGGCGCGGCCGGCTTCGATATATTTCAGCCCGGTGAAAAAGAACAGGTTATAGGCAAACACGCCGCTCAAGCCGAGCAGGAACAGCCGGAAAATCTGGTTTCGGGGCGGCAGATTCAGCTTGCCGTCGATCAGTCGGGCCAGGATGGCCAGAGTCGAAGCAGCCAGGGTGAAGCGCAGAAAAGCCGCATCCGCCGCCGGCATCGTCTCGGCCAGGAGCCGTCCGGCGATAAAGGTGCCGCCCCAGAAGAGCATGGTCAGGATCAGGGTCAGGTAGATGAGCATGGCTCTAGCCCCGGCTGAGTCCGGTGAACTTTGATGTAAGGTTCATGAGTGTTTATTCCGTCGAGTTAGCCGTCCAAAGCGATGTGGCCCGGCTGCGGAAATTGAAACAGTGGGGCCAACCAGATTCTGGTGATAGCACTATTAACCGATTTTTAGTAGCAGTTTCGAGGTTATTGTTTGGAATTCATAACAATTTCCTGGTAAACACTTGATTTGAACGTTCGATTCCCCTTACTTCAACAACCCAGAGAAAACTTATGCAGAAACAAACATTTTTACAGATTGACCCGCGGGATAACCTCATCGTCGCCCTGACCTCTCTGAGCAGGGGGACCGTCGTCCAGATCGGCCAGGATTCGATCGAAATCAAACAGGACATACCGGCCAAGCATAAATTCGCACTCATCGATCTTGATGCCGGCGACCTCGGTGTCATGTACGGCATTATCGTCGGCAGGGCCAACCGGAAGATAGCGGCCGGAACATTGATCAGTACCGAAAATTTCGATCATGCGACCACGGAACTCCAGGAATCCCACCAGCCGTTTAACTGGCAGCCGCCGACGCCGTATGAATCGTCCCCGACCGAGTTCATGGGCTACAAACGTCCGGACGGTAAGGTGGGAACAGCCAACTACTGGATTTTCGTGCCGCTGGTTTTCTGCTCCAACCAGGAACTCAACGAATTGAAAAAAGTTCTTCCGCCGGCCCTCGGCTACACGACGACACCCCGATACCAGCAGTTTACCGAAAAACTGGTCGAACAGGTTAAAAACACAGGGACGGCCAGCGGTCCGGTCATCTCACTGGCTTCGTTCGACAACCGGCCCGAGCCGCTTTTTCCCAATGTGGACGGGCTGCGCTTCCTGACGCACCATATGGGCTGCGGAACCACACCCGACGACGCCGATTCGTTGATCGAACTTCTGGCCGGCTACATCACCCACCCCAACACGGCCGGTGCCACCGTGGTCAGCCTGGGCTGTCAGAAGGCCGAGGTCAAGGCGCTGCAGCAGGTAATCTCCAGAAAAGACCCGGGTAACACAAAACCGGTTTTCTATTACGACCGCCAGTCCTGGAGCGAACCGGTGGACATGCTCGAGGCCATAATCCGCCAGACCCTGACATCTCTGCAGCAGGCAAACGACATCAGCCGGCAGCCGGTGCCGCTGTCGGAACTGGTAATCGGGGTGGAATGCGGCGGCTCGGACGGTTTCTCGGGCATCTCGGCGAACCCGGTGATCGGGCGGGCCATGGACCATATCGTCGGCAAAGGCGGCAGCGCCATTCTGGCAGAGTTCCCGGAATTGTGCGGGGTTGAGAATGAGCTGGTGTCGAGATGCATTGACGCTGCAACCGGCGACCGCTTTCTCGAACTGATGCGCAGCTACCAGAAAAAAGTCCAGGCGGTCGGCTTTGATTTCGACCAGAACCCTTCACCCGGTAATATCAGGGACGGACTGATCACCGACGCGATGAAATCGGCCGGCGCCGCCAAGAAAGGCGGTACCTCTGCGGTGGTCGATGTACTCGATTATCCGCACCAGGCGGTCCGGCGCGGGTTGAACCTGCTCTGCACCCCGGGAGGTGATGTGGAATCGACAACCGCCCTGGCCGCTGCCGGCGCCAACCTGATCATCTTCTCCACCGGGCTCGGCACGCCGACCGGCAATCCGATTGTGCCGGTTCTGAAGGTTTCTTCCAATTCGGACATGGCGCGGCGGCTCGAATACATGATCGATCTGGACACCGGCCCGATTATCTCGGGTGAACAGTCCCTCGATGACCTCGCTGCCCGGCTCGAGCGGATGTGCGCAGAGACTGCCAGCGGCCGATACCTGGCCAAGGCCGTGCGGCTTGGCCAGGAGGATTTCATTCCCTGGAAGCGCGGGGTTTCCCTGTAAGCCGGCGATCCCCTCAGATATTGTGAATCAGGTAACCGCCGTCCACCGGAATTGAGACCCCGGTGATAAACCCCGCAGCCGCGTCGCTGGCCAGGAAAACGGTGGCGCCGGCCAGCTCCTCCACGTTGCCGAAGCGGCCATAGGGGGTGTGGGCAATAACCGCTTTACCCCGCTCGGTGTACTCCCCGGTTTCCTGGTCGACCAGCAGGGCCCGGTTCTGCTTGCCCAGGAAAAAGCCCGGGGCAATGGCATTCACCCTGATGCCATGGCTGGCGAATTCGTTGGCCGAGGCCATGGTCAGGTTGAGGGTTGCCGATTTGGCCGCGTCGTAGGCCCAGACGCCGGAAAGCGGGTTATAGGAGGCCATCGAGGTAAGATTGATGATCGAGCCCTTGGCTTGGTTTTCAATCCAGTACCTGCCGAAGACCTTGGTCGGAACCATCAGGCCGGCCACCAGGTTCATATGCAGCACCTTCTCGAACAGTTCCATGTCCTGCTCGATCAGCGGGTACTTGCCGATATTGCCGCCGACCCCGTTGATCAGGATATCGGGCGCAGCAAAGGTCGATACGGTTTTCTGCAGGGCTTCTCCGACTTCGCTCTCGCTGCCGGCATCGACCTGCATTCCGGCCAGCCGTGCTTCGCTGTCCGGAACCTCTCTGAGCTTTTCCAGCGCTGCGTCGATCGATTCCCGGGAGCGGCTCCAGACCATCACCCTGGCGCCTGCTTTGAGCAGCGCTTCAGACATGATTGTGCCGATAACGCCGGCACCGCCGGAGACCACCGCCGTTTTGCCCTGGAGGCCGAACATATTTTCGAGATAGCTCATCTTTTACTCCATGATGTTGTTGAATAATTGACCTGCCACTACTCTACCTGCTTCAGCAGATTTCGCAGCAGGTTTTGTCGATGCAGACCTCAGCAGGCCGATGGGGATGACGTTTCGGCAACAGTCAGCGCCCGATGGGAAAGAGGGACGGCACTGGGCAGTCCCTCCGGGGGTCAGCGATAGATAAGAGTGGGCAGCCACATCGAAAAGGCCGGAACAAAGGTGATCAGCGCCAGAACAACCAGCAGCGGAAAGAGAAACGGCAGGGTTGCGGCGGAGCAGCGCTCGAAGCTGATCCCGGCCACCCGGGACAATACGTAGAGCACCATGCCCACCGGCGGGGTCAGCAGGCCGATCATCAGGTTCAGGACCATGATCACCCCGAAGTGCACCGGGTCGATACCGACGCTTTCGGCGATCGGCAGCAGTACCGGCACCAGAATGGTGATGGCGGCGACTGTTTCCATGAAGCAGCCGACGATGAACAGCACCAGATTGAGCATCAGCAGGATCAGAATCGGGTTGTCGGTCAACCCCATCAGGATGGCGGCGAAATGTTCGGTAACCCGGTTACTGGTCAGAATCCAGGCGAAGATAGAGGCGGCGGCGACGATGAATAAAATGATCGCCGAGGTTTCGATGGTATCCATGCTGACATGGAACAGCCGTTTCCAGGTCAGGGTGCGATAGACGACGACCCCGAGGATCAGCGCATAGACGCTTGCCGAAATGGCGGCCTCGGTCGGCGTAAAGGCACCGGTCAAGATGCCGCCGACGATGATGACCGGGGTCAGCAGGGAGAGAAAGGCGCGTTTGAACGTGAGGCCCAGCAGTTTTATGGAAAAACGCTTGTCGCGCGGGTAGTTTCTCTTCTTGGCGTACCAGGCGACCAGCAGCATCAGGGCAACAGCCATCAGCATCCCGGGGATGAAGCCGGCCGTGAACAGCTGGCCGACCGAAGCAGAAGCCATGACGCCGTAAACGACCATGGGCAGACTCGGCGGGATGATCGGGCCGATGGTCGAGGAAGCGGCGGTGACGGCGACGGCAAAATCGTCGTCATAACCGGCGTCGCGCATGGCTTTGATCTCGATGGTCCCCAGGCCGCCGGCGTCGGCCACCGCAGCGCCGGACATGCCGGCGAAGAGGACCGAAGCGATGATGTTCACGTGGCCGAGGCCGCCCCGGAGCCAGCCGATGCAGGCCGTGGCGAAGGCGAAAATCCGATTGGTGATGCCGGCGGAATTCATCAGGTTGCCGGCCAGAATAAAAAAGGGAATGGCCAGCAGCGGAAAACTGTCGACGCCATTAACCATGCGGTGAATAACCACGAAGTCGGGAACCGAGCCGGACATCAGAACCCAGATCATGGAACTGCCGGCCAAAGCGATACCGACCGGTACGCCGATAATCAGGAGCGAAAAGAGAACCACCAGCATTATTGCAATCAGCATGATAACAGACTCGGCAAAGTTTTAATTGTTAGTCAGTAAATATCCAGGATGCCCGGCTCAACTCAGACTGGTGTCTTCAGGTCTATGGTCCAGCGAACTGTATCCCTGCTTCCAGTGTTTGACGGCAACCTGCAGGGCCCGAAGAGTCATCAGCAAAAAACCGGCGAAGACCAGGCTGTAGATCCAGGCCATGGAGACGTTGAGCGCCACCATGTACTGCAATTTCATGAGCTTCAGGATCTTCCACGAGGTCCAGGAAGCCGTAGGCGAAAAAAACGATCCTGATCAGATCGACCAGAACCGACAGGAAGCGGCCGAGGCGGCGGTTGATGAAGCGGTAGAAGAATTCCACATGGATGTGGGTGTTTTTCCTGACCGCGATGGGGGCTGCGGCGAAGGCTACCGCAATGAGCAGGTAGCGGGCGATTTCCTCCGTCCAGGCGATCGAGTCGTTGAGCACGTAGCGGCTGAAAAACTGGGCGAAAACGACTGCACCGAGAACCCAGAAGATGACAAAGGAGACAAAATCTTCGATACGGTAGTCCCTGAAATTGACCTGGACGTCTTCGATGAAGCCGCTCGATGTATCCCGATCGTCTGCTTCCGGGTTCTGTTTGGTGTCAGTCATTTTCGCCCCTGGTGGTTTAGCGTGAATCTACGAATCGGTGTTACTGGATGGCCTGCAGCCGGTCATAGATCTCCTGGCTCCAGGTGGCATCCGGACCCATGTGCAGCTTCATGGTCGCTTCGCGGAACGAAGTGATGTCGACCCGGTTTACGGTGACACCCTGCTCCTCGAACCAGGCGGCGAGAGATTTTTCGGACTCGACGATGTCGTCGCTCGCTTTCTGGGCGGCATCTTTCATCACTTCTCTGAAAATTTCACGATCAGCTTCGGAAAGCTTGTTCCAGAAGGGTCCGCCGATGATGGTCAGCAGGCTGTCGGAAATATGGCCGGTCAGGTTGATATATTTCTGCACTTCATAAAACTTCTTGGCCTTGATGGTCGGCAGCGGGTTCTCCTGGGCATCGACAACGCCCTGCTGCAGTGCCAGATACACCTCGGCGAAGGCGATCGGGGTCGGATTGGCGCCACAGGCCTTCGGGAACATCATGTAGAGCGGTGCGTTGGGCACGCGAATCTTCAGGTTTTCCATGTCAGCACAGGTGTTCAGGGGCTTGTTGGAGGTGGCGTGGCGCTGGCCGTAGTAGGTGTGGGCGACGATATGGTTGCCGGTGGCCTTGGTGTAGCCTGCCGACAGCTCGTCGAACAGCTCGCTCTCGGTGTATTTGCGCCAGTGGTCAAGATCGCGGAACATATACGGGGAGCCGGCGATGGCCAGCGGACCGAAGGATCTTCCGGCGAACAGGTTGCCGGAGATGATGATGTCCACGGTTCCCAGGGTCAGGCCCTGATTGATGTCGGCCTCCTTACCCAGGGAAGAGGCAGGGAATACTTCCATTTCATAGCGGCCGTCGGTCCTCTGCTTGAGAACTTCGGCGGCCTCGACCGCCCTGATATGATAGGGCTCGCTGGTTTCGTAAACATGGGCGAATTTGACCTTGGTCGCCGCCATGACGAGACCGGCATTGACCATTGTCAGGGCAACGGCACAGGTGAGCAACAGCATGAAACGTTTTTTCATTGTAGATCTCCTCCAGGTTTGTGGGTTATGCCCTCCGATGCCTGGGTGTCACAATGGACTGCCTCACAATGGACTGCCATTAGTCAGGTTGATCGGATTGCGGCCGGGTTAAAAAAGGTAATGGACAGATTAACGAATGAGATGTCGAAAAATAGCCTGACAAGCCTCTCGTGTCAATCTGGAAAGCTGCCGTAAGGTGCTGCCATCTATTATTTTCCGCTGCCTGGAAGTGGTGGGTCATTTGCTTTACCAGAAGCTGGGTCATCCCCCGTAGTTCATGATATTCTGCGGTAACAGGATCCTTGAAAACCTCATTGCCCAGCTCAACGAAAAGATTCAGCGCATACGCCACCTGAGGATTTTCGTCTATCACCGTCTGGAAAATACGCTGGAGGAACATGACGCCATATTGGCGTCCATAGAGGAGCATGACCCGGACGCTGCCGCCCGGGCCATGAAATACCACCTTGATCAGGTTAAAGAAGGCGTTGCCAAACTCTTTAAAGACGGCACCATCGATTTTTTCGGCGGCGCCCGTTCTTCCTGAACCGTCTGCTGCCTAGCCTTTCAGATAGTCGTAGATGTTCGGCAGCACCGGTACACCCTGCTCCCGATTCTTTCTTTCATTCTGCCATTCGATCTCGCCGGGAACCATCACCGACTCGAATCCCGGTGCCGCCGGCTGGGCGTGGAGGTCGTCGACCATCGCATCCATCTTGTCGATGAACTGATTGAACCCGGCAAAGGTGTCGGGGTCGATGGCGATCATCGTGCTGGCCAGTTTCCTCGGCTTGTCGTAGTCCCCGTACATGGCGGTGATGTGCGGCCCATATTCGGCCCCCATCAGGACGCCCGTCAGTACATCGATTACCAGCGCGATGCCATAGCCTTTGTGGGCGCCGAACGGGGTCATGGCGACCACCTGATGCGGGTCGGTGGTCGGCTTGCCGTCCTTGTCGATGCCCCAGTCGTCGGGAATCGGGGAGTTCTGCTCCTTGGCGTGGAGGATCTTGCCGAAGGCGGTGTTGGAGGTGGCCATATCGAGGATGACCGGGTCATGTTTCCTGGTCGGGAAGCCGAAAGCGATGGGATTGGTGCCGAAGAAGGCCTGGGAACCGCCAAAGGGCGCCACACATTTATCGGTGTGGGTAACCCCGAGGCCGATCATCTGCCGATTGACGGCGTGCATCATGAAATAAGACAGGGCTCCGCAGTGGCTGCCGTTGACCACACCGACCATGGCGATCCCGGATTCTTTGGCCAGCTCACAGGCCTTATCCATGGCCTCCAGGCAGGCGGGATGCCCCATGCCGTCGTCGGCATCGAGCAGCCCGGCACCGGGCCGCAGCCTGGTGAAACCAAACGTCGGGTTTTTGTTGAGACTGCCGGCGGTGAGCCTGGTGACGTAGTGTTCCGTGCGGATGACGCCGTGGGAGCGGACGCCGCGAAGGTCGGCATGAACCAGAACATCGGCGACCGTATTGGCATCGACCGCGTTGAGACCGGCTCCGGTAAGTTTGGCAATAACCAGTGATTTCAGCTCTTTTTCATTTACCAGTACGTCCTGCATGTCAATCTCCTTTTGGTAAGCTAACCTGCTCGTTGCTGACAGTAATGAATTATACCACGGCGCCGGTCAGGATGAACAGCCGCTGATGGCTGAACCGGTGATAGGCATCTGCTCCACAGGCGCCACGGCCCCTTTGTGACGCACCACGTAGGCGGCTGTCCGGTGGGCCATTCGGGCAGCGTCAAGCGGAGTACAGCCGAATTTTCTGGCCACCAGGTAGACGCCGCTGAATGAGTCGCCGGCGGCCGTTGTATCGACTACCTGATCGACTCTTTCTGCCGGTACCTCGATAATCTGGCCCTCCGTCGAGATGGTGCAGGGCTTGTCCCCATCTTTTAAAACCGATTCTTTGGCGCCATAATCCCCAATGATGCGGTGCGCCTGTTCCCCGGCGGCGCCATCGAGCAGGATGTCCGCTTCCTCGGTGGTCAGAAAGACGATATCGCTGATCCGAAACAGCCGTTCATAGTGGCTGACTGCTTCGTCGCTGGTCGACCAGAGGTGGGGCCGGTAGTTGCAGTCGAAGTAGATGGAGACACCCGCAGCCGCTCTTTTCTCCAGTTCATCGAGGAGGCGTTGACGACTGGCAGGTTTGAAAATGGCCAGACTGATGCCGCTCAGGTAGATTCCGTCATAGTGGGAAAGGGCGGCAAGCACCCGGTCGCTGTCGGGGTATTCGAAACATTTTTTGGCGGCGGCGGTGGAACGCCAGTAGTGGAAAATCCGCTCTCCCGACTCCTCCAGTTCGATGTAATAGAGCCCCGGCGATTCCCCCGGCTGCCTCAGAACCAGCGAACTGCCGACGCCTTCGTTCTCCCAGAAGCGCACCATGCGCTCGCTGAAGGTGTCGCTGCCGAGGGCCGTGACATAATCGACTTGCAGCGGCAGTTCCCGGGCCAGACGGGCGCAGTAGATGGCGGTATTGAGCGTGTCGCCGCCAAATGTCTGCTTGGTGACGCCGGGCGAAATCTCCTGGAGTTCGATCATGCATTCGCCGATCAGGGCGAGCTTCATTGGTTTCATGGATACCTGCCGGTCTGCTGTCCTGATTGATTAAGAGAAGGTGATCATGGCCTTGAGAAAGCCCGCCGGCTGTTCCAGCGCCATCCTGAACGCTTCATCTGCCCGATCCGTGGAAAAACGATGCGAGACCATGTTTTCGAGCTGCATCTGACCCTGGGCCACGCGGTCGAGAATGACCGGGAACATGGTCGAGTTCATGCGGCTGCCGACCACCGTCATTTCTTTTCTGAAGATCTGCAATTCGGTTACGTTGTTGGGGCTGCCGTCCATGCCCAGCAGAATGACGGTTCCGGTCGGGGCCACCAGGTCGATGCACTGTTCGAATATGGCCGGATGTCCGACGGCGTCGCAGGTGAGGTGGGGGCCTTCGCCATCGGTCAGGGCCAGGATTTTATCCTTGAGGTCCGCATCACCGCCATTGATGACGGCCAGTGCGCCAAGTTCGGCGGCTCGCTGAAGCCGGTCCTCCTTCATGTCGACCAGTATGCATCGGGCCCCGAGGCAGTGGGCGTTGAGCATCACCGCGATACCGATCGGCCCGGCCCCGAAAACGACCATGATCTGATCCCCGGACACGGAACCGCGCCAGCAGGCCTGGGCGCCGATGGCCATGGGCTCGACGACGGCGCCAAGGGCGAGGTCTTCAACCTGTTCGGGCAACTTGTAGACGTCGTTCTTTCGGACCTTGAAATATTCCTGCATGGCGCCCTCGACATGGACGCCGCGGCAGCTGACCGCGGCACAACCATTGGCCCGGCCGGACTTGCAGGCCCGGCAGGTGCCGCAGCCAAGGACCGGGTCGATGGCCACCCAATCGCCGGCTTTAAAGGAGCTGACCCCGGAGCCGCATTCGACGATTTCACCGCTGCATTCATGGCCGACGATCACCGGTGGTTTGACAAAGGGGTGGGTGCCTTCGAAGGTGTGAATATCGGTGCCGCAGATGCTCACCGCCTTGATCCTGACGATAACCTCTTCGGGGGCGGTGATGATCGGCGCCGGCTTGTCGATCAGACTGACTTCATGGGTGCCGCTGATTTCTATAGCTTTCATATTTCTGTTTCCTGTGGGAACGGGTGATGGGCTGTGGCGGAAAAAAAACTGCTAGCATGTGTATAGCAATCCGGCAGATGGGTGTCAAGATTGCTTGGATTGAACCGAAGGCGGTTGACAACAAAGAGTCAGTGGCATTAGATTAACCGTGCTCAATGGTCATGTCAGATAGTGTCGTCTTTGTTCCCGTCCTTATCGAGCTGAGGTTGCCGTTCATGAGTGTTGCCGATCGACTGAAAAACATGCGCCTGGTGCCGGTGGTCAGCCTGCCCAGCGTCGAGGCCGGGCTGCGGCTGGCCGAGCTGCTGCTCTCATGCCGGTTCAGCGTCATGGAGATCACCTGTCGCACGGTTTGTGCGGCCGAGGCCATGGCGCGGATCAGTCAGAGCTTCCCGGAATTAACCGTCATTGCCGGAACGGTTCTCACTGACCAGCAGGCTGACCGGGTCATCGACTGCGGTGCTGAAGCGATCGTCAGCCCGGGCTTTACCAGAAACCTTGCCGCCCACTGCAGGAATCGGAACATCGAGTTTTTCCCCGGCGTGGCGACGCCGAGTGAAGTCCAGGCCGCCATGGAGGAGCAGTTGTTCAATCTCAAATTTTTCCCTGCCTCCCTCAGTGGCGGTATCAGGATGATTGAGCTGTTCAGAACGATTTACCAGGATGTTCAGCTGATGCCCACCGGTGGAATCAGTCAGGATAACCTGCTGGATTACCTGGCGCCGGACAATGTCATCTGCTGCGGGGGAACCTGGCTGTGCCCTGAGAAGCTGATGATCCAGGGCCGCTGGGATGAGATTGAGAAACTGATCAGGGAGGCAGGTGAACTGTTGGAGAACGATCAGATTAACCAATAACCATATCGGTGTGAGGTAAACATGAGTGAACAAAAGCCAAAAATTGGATTTATCGGTCTGGGTTTGATGGGCTCGGCCATGGTTGGACGGCTGCAGGATGTCGGCTATGAATTGACGGTCATGGCCCACAAGAATCGAAAACCGATCGAAGCTGCGGTTGCCCGGGGCGCGGTCGAGGCGGACAACCCCGCCGGTGTGGCCCAGGGCTGCGACATCGTCATGCTCTGCGTCGATACCACTGCAGCGGTCGAGGCGGTGATGCGCGGTGACGATGGTGTTCTGGCCGGGCTGAAGGAAGGGGCGCTGGTCATCGATTTCGGCACCTCCATTCCCGGTTCCACCAGGGCCCTCTACCAGGAGTGCAAGGCCCGGGGCGGGTCAATGATGGACGCCCCGCTGGGCCGCACCCCGGCCCAGGCGGTCGACGGTCTGCTCAACATCATGGGAGCCGGGGATGATGCCGATTTTCAGCGTGCCAAGCCGGTTCTCGACGACCTCGGGGAAAATGTTTTCCATGTCGGCCCGGTGGGCGCCGGCCACACCCTGAAACTGATCAACAATTTCTTTGCCATGACCACGGCCTGTGCCATGTCAGAGGCTTTTGCGATGGCCGACCTGGCTGGACTGAAGCGCTCCACCCTCTACGAGGTCATGTCTTCGGGACCGCTGCGTTCAGGCATGATGGACTGGATTAAGGCCAATGCGGTGGACAAGGATCCCGGTGCGCTGGCCTTTGTAATCAGCAACGGCCTGAAGGATCTGGGCTACTACGCCAGCATGGCCGATGATTTCAAGGTGCCCAGCTTTATTTCACCGGCGACCAAAAGTGCGCTCAATATTGCCAGGTCAAGCGGGTGGGGTGACCGTTATGTGCCTGAAATGGTTGATTTTATGGCTGATATGTACGCGGAAAAATAGCGGTTCCGGGGCGCGGTCAAGGCGGCGCCGAATCCGATCATCAGAAGCTGCCTGGAACAGGGCCCCAGGCAGCTTTTTTTTTCTCCTATTACAATCGCGTAATCAGGTTGGAAATGGGATCGTTCATGATTATTTTAGGCGCACTGACAAAGCGCTGTACTGGTAATATAAAGTTAAAATAATCAGGAGGTAGATGATGCGTATCCTTTTGTACCTTGCCACCAACCTGTCGATCCTGGTGCTGCTTGGAATCGTCATGTCGGTGCTTGGCGTCGACACCACCCAGACCTCCGGCCTGCTGGTATTTGCAGCCCTGTTCGGCATGGGCGGTTCCTTTATCTCGCTGGCCCTGTCAAAATGGATCGCCAAACGGGCCACCAGAGCCCGGGTTATCGAACAGCCGCAGAACCAGACGGAACAGTGGCTGCTTGAAACGGTGAAGCGGCAGGCGGAAATGGCCGGCATCGGTATGCCGGAAGTGGCGATTTTCGATGCACCGGAGATGAATGCGTTCGCCACCGGCATGAAGCGCGACGATGCGCTGGTGGCGGTGAGCAGCGGCCTGCTGGCCAATATGGACAGGGGGGAGGTGGAGGCCGTTCTGGCCCACGAAGTCAGCCATGTCGCCAATGGCGATATGGTTACCCTGGCGCTGATCCAGGGGGTGCTGAACACCTTTGTCATCTTCCTGTCGCGGATGGTCGCCTCCATAATCAACAACTTCCTCAGGTCCAACGAGGAGGGCGGCGGCCTCGGGTTCATGGGCTACATGGCCGTTACCATCGTCCTGGAGATTGTCCTCGGTCTGTTTGCCTCCATCATCGTCATGTGGTTTTCGCGTAAACGGGAGTTTCGAGCCGACAGCGGCGCCGCCGGCCTGGCCGGACGGCAGAAGATGATCGATGCGCTCAGGCGGCTGCAGGCCCATCACGAACCGTCCAAGCTGCCGGATCAGATGGCTGCGTTCGGCATCCGGGCACGAAAGGGAGGGCTGGCGTCCCTGTTCAGAAGCCATCCGCCGCTGGAGGAGAGAATCGCCGCGCTTCAGAACGTTCAGAACTAGCCTGGGATGACATGAGGGGTTGGCAGAAGGGTAGGCCGGTCTGCATTGGCGGGGCGTTGGGCTGATTTAGAGCTGGCTCTGCTCCGGGCTGGATTGTTCAGCCGTCTGCCCGCTGTTTTCGGAGTCATTCGCCTCCAGATCCTCCACCATCAGGCCCACCCGCCGGGCTCTTCGCTGCCACTGCTTACGGGCCATGACCTGCATGTCCTCCACCGTGTCGTATTCATCGACGATCTCCAGGCCGAGCAGGGTCTCGATGAAATCCTCCATGGTGACCACCCCTTCGGTGCCGCCATATTCATCGATCACCAGGGCGATATGGGTCGATTCGCTCATCATCTTCTCGAACAGTTCGTGCAGGGTCAGTTTGCCCGGCACCACGACGATCGGCCGGCACAGTTGTCTGAGCAGCGTGTCGGGATTCTCCCGGCAGGCCTGGAGGATATCGCTCTTCAGGGTAAATCCCTTGATGTCGTCCAGGTCCCTGCCGTAGACGGGGATCCGGGAAAAGCGCAGAAGCCCGCCGTCGGCCATCACCTGTTCGGCGCTGATATTGTCTGGAAGCGCATAGACGACGGTCCGCGGCGTCATGATATCCCTGGTCCTGATGTCGCGGAGGAAGAAGAGGTTCTGCAGGACCCGGGATTCGTATTTGTGGAAGATTCCCTCCCGGGAACCCAATTCGGCCAGGGCGATGAACTCCTCCCGGTGGACACTTTTCCTGGGCTTGTTCCTGGTCATCAGGCTGGTCAGGATTTCCGCCATTTTCACCAGCGGCCACATGAGCGTCGTGGTTACCTTCAGAGAAGCAGCCACGAACGGGGTCAACTGGCGCCAGTAGGCCGCTCCCAGGGTTTTTGGAATGATTTCCGAGAGCACCAGAATGAGCAGGGTCAGGACGGCTGAGATCAGGCCGATGTAGGCATCACCGAAGATAGCCGCGGCCTGGGCCCCGGCGCCGGCCGCACCGACCGTGTGGGCGATGGTGTTGAGGCTGAGAATGGCGGCCAGGGGCTGGTCGATATTGGCCTTCAGATAGTGCAGACGGGCCCCGAGGTGAGGACGCTCATGTTCCATTCTGGCCACGAAGGAGGTCGAAATCGACAGCAGCACGGCCTCCATGATGGAGCACATGAAGGAGACGCCGAGGGCCAGCGCTATATAAAAAAGTAACAATCCCATGGTATTTTGATCGTTGTTTGCGTCGAGATCTATTATGAATCAGATAGTCTGTTCATACCATGCTGTCGGAATCATGCAACTATTATAGACTCTGTTAGAGTCGATCAAATATTCACGCGCCCACGCCAGGTTTATGGATCAGAAGCTGCAGCAGACCTTGAAGACGGTTTTTGGCTATGACCAGTTCCGGCCCAGTCAGCTCGAGGTGATCAGGCGCATTGTCGACGGCCGGGACTGCTTCGTGCTGATGCCCACCGGCGGCGGAAAATCACTGTGCTACCAGATCCCGGCCCTGCACCGCCAGGGTACGGCCATCGTCATATCGCCGCTTATTTCTCTGATGAAGGACCAGGTCGACGCGCTCCGCGTCTACGGCATCGAGGCAGCCTACTACAACTCCTCGCTGTCGGCGACCGAGGCCAGAAAGGTTTTGTCCGATCTTTACCAGGGGAGGCTTGAGCTGCTCTACATCGCTCCTGAACGGCTCATGGGTGAAGAGTTTCTGGCCCGTCTGTCCGACTGCGAGATTGCCCTGTTCGCCATCGATGAGGCTCACTGCATATCGCAATGGGGTCATGATTTCAGGCCGGAGTATCGGAAACTGGGCAGCCTCCGCCAGCGTTTCAAGGATGTTCCCATCGTCGCTCTGACCGCTACCGCGGAAGCATATACCCGAAAAGACATTGTCGAGCGGCTGCACCTGAACAGTGCCGAGTGTTTTATCACCGGCTTCGATCGACCCAATATCAGGTACCTGGTCCAGGACAAGATCAAGCCCTTTGAACAGCTTGTTTCCTTTCTGGCGGGCTGGCAGGGGCAGGCCGGCATCGTTTACTGCCTGAGCCGCAAACGGGCCGAAAAAGTTACCGAGCAGCTGTGTGCCAAAGGGTTTGATGCGCTGACCTATCACGCCGGTTTGAGCGATGCGCAGCGGCGCCACGCCCAGGATGAGTTTCTTCATGACCGGGTGCGGATCATCGTCGCCACGGTCGCCTTCGGCATGGGCATCGATAAATCCAACATTCGTTTCGTGGTTCATCATGACATCCCTAAAAATATCGAGAGCTACTACCAGGAAACCGGCCGTGCCGGGCGGGATGGGCTGCCGTCCGAGGCCCTGCTGCTGTTCGGTTTTGGCGATGTGCAACTGGCCAGGGGACTGATCGAAAAATCGACCAACGAGGATCACAAGCGGGTCGAACTGCACAAACTCAATGCCATGGTTGGTTTCGCCGAGGCGCTCGGCTGCCGCCGGCGGGTACTGCTCGGCTACTTCGGTGAGCAGCCCGAACTGGATTGCGGTAATTGTGACATCTGCCTGGACCCGCCGGAAATGATCGATATAACCGAGGACGCCCGCAAACTGCTGTCCTGCGTTTACCGGGTGGGGCAACGCTTCGGCGCCGGCCATGTCATCGATGTGCTGCGCGGCTCCCAGAAGGAGCGGATCATGCAGCTCAGCCACCATACATTGTCAACCTACGGCATCGGCCAATCGAATAATCAGCACTACTGGGGCAGTATAATCAGGCACCTGGTGCACCATCGCTACCTCGAGCAGGATCTCGGCAACTATTCCATCCTCAAGCTGACCGAGCGTTCCTGGCCGCTGCTGCGGGGCGAGCAGTCTCTGGAGATGGCCCGGCCCCGGGTCAGGGAGACGGCCAAGGAGAAAAAACGCACCCCGGCCGGCCCGCTCAGCCAGGATTATGACGAACCTCTCTTCGACCGGCTGCGTGCGGTGCGGATGGAATGTGCCCGGCAGGCCGGTGTTCCGCCCTTTGTGATTTTTCATGACCGGACGCTGGTGGAGATGGCCATACATCAGCCCCGTTCAATCGAGGAAATGGGAAAAATCCATGGCGTCGGGGTGAGCAAATGCGAGCGCTACGGGGCACGGTTTGTCGATGAAATCGGTGCTTTTCTTGATAATCGATGAAAATATTTGTAGTTTCATGACAATTACCGATGTCGACAGAGAACAATCCGGGTCGGCGGCAAAACGATCGGCGACTTCGGTCGAAGCGGTCAGCAACCCGCCCCCCGCTGAGGCGACCTGAATCCAGCAGCCATGGCCATCGTCAACGAACACAATATCGCCAGAGCCAGCTTCTTCCTGATCGTCGTGGTGATCAGTCTGATCATCTTCGCGGCCGGCGCCTATTTCATCGTCACCAAACATGAAATTTCCGAGGGCGAACTCGGGCGGCTGGAAACGCAGATGATCGAATGGCAAAAACGTGACCTGCAGTCCGATGTTGCCGGTCTGCGGCTGCGAATTGAATCGCTGAACCGGGAAATTCAGGAGCAGGACAGCACAGCATTTACCAGTGACCCGGTCGACGCCGAGGACAGCGCTGCAGATCCGGTCGACGCCACCGCTGATGAGGAGGGCGGCGACCCGTTCCAACAGCGGATACTCGATCGGCTGGGATGGGCGGAGGACCTGGCTGACGCCACCTTTTTCATCTACCAGCTGCACGATATGTCCGGCGGGGACAATTTCGCCACCATGCTGTTCAATCCCAGCCGCCCCGACCTCGAAGGCCAGAGCTTGTCCACCGATTTTCCGGATGCACGGGGGCACGACTTCAGAAAGGTCTTCATGAAAGATATCCGGGATCGGGGCGAGTCGTTCGTCATCTACTATTACAGCAGACAGAATCCAGCTGAACCCGGGAAAAAAGAGCTGGGAAGAAAGCTGGCCTACTTCACCTATGACCCGTCCTGGAACTGGATCCTGGCCAAGAGCGCCTATCTGGATTCGATTGATCAGTTTATGCAGGACCGACGGGGCCAGCTGAAAAAGTCGCTGGTGATCGACCTGGCAGTTCTCGGCATCATTTTTCTCGTCAGCGTGGTGCTCGCCTTTTTCCTGGCCTATTCGTTCTCTTTCTCCATTCACGCGCTACTCAAGAAATACCGGGACGCCGAGCAGCTGCACCTGCTGGAGATCGAAAACCTGTCCAAAACGGTGGAGCAGCAAAACCGGAGGGACCGGCTCACCAGCGCTTACAACCGGGCCCATTTCAGTGACGAGCTGAGCAAGGAACGAGAGCGTTCGGAGCGCTATCACACCCCGCTGTCGATGATCCTTTTCGATATCGATCATTTCAGGGCGATCAACGACAAGGTGGGCAGCAGTGCCGGGGACACGATACTGCAGGAAGTCGTCGGGCTGGTGCAGGACAATATCCGTAAAAGCGATGTCTTCGCGCGCTGGGCCGGGGAGGAATTTGCCATCCTCGCCCCCGGCATCAACCTCGAGCAGGGCATGAAGCTGGCCGATAAAATACGCGCAGTCATCGAAGCTTACAGGTTCACGGCCAACCAGGCGGTAACCTGCAGTTTCGGTGTCGGTTTCTACCAGAGAAACGAAGACCTCGAAACCTTCGTCCAGCGGGTCGATACGGCCCTGAGGCAGGCCAAAAGCCAGGGCCGAAACCGCTGCGTAGCATTGCGCTAGATAAACGTCATTGCTGCTGGTTTCTCCGGTTTTCTCGTTACTCGACCGGCTCGGTTACCTCATCCACCAGATAGAGGATCGAACGGTAGGGAATGCCTGCGTGCAAAGACAGGCCGACTTCGCAGGTCTTGCTGGTCGAGTACCCCGCCTCGCAGGAGCAGACGTGTTCCTGCAGCCCATGCAGCGCCGATTCGTTCAACTCCGGGTAGTTGAAACCCCGGTCACCGGCAAATCCGCAGCAGTAAATATCCTCGGGCCAGATCACCTGGGTGGCGCAGCGCCTGGCCAGCTCGAGCAGTTTTCCCTCAAGCCCCATTTTTCGGGTACTGCAGGTTGGATGCACGGCCACGGATGTGTCCTTGCGGGTGAAGCTGAGCCGCTCCATCAGAAACTGGAGAACGAACTCGATCGGCTCGTAGACGGTCAAACGCTTGTCGACCGTGGCTTTGATTCGCTGGACGCAGGGACTGGTATCGCACAGAATCGGAATTTCGCCATTTTTCGAGGCAGCCAGGAAACGATCTGAAAGTTCGCTCGATTTTTTCTCCGCCTCGGCCATGAAACCTTTGCTTTCAAAAGCCTGTCCGCAGCAGAGGTTGTCGAGCGTTTCCGGATAGATTATCTCATAACCGCTCTTCTTGAGCAGCGCTGCGGTGATCTCCGGAAGGTCCCTGCGTTCGCTCTCGGACCGCGCCGGACCTCCCATGGCGCGGGCAGCGCAGCTCGGGAAGTAGACCACTTTCAGCGGGTTGGACAGGTTGATGGGCCGGGCCTTGATCCGCTTCGACCCGGTGGGCATTTCCCTGTTCCACAGGGGCAGGCTGTTGAGGGTTGCCGTTCTGGCGGCAGCGGAGGCTGTTTCCATGAAGCCGGTCGAGGTGTGACGATGGACGCTGTCGACCCCGTTGAGTACCGGCGCAATGGTACGGGCCACCTTGTCGAACTGGGAACCCACCGCCGAGGCGATGCTCTCGGCCAGTTTTCCATTGGCCTCGTCGCGCAGGGCTTTGACCATTTTCCCGGTATCGATACCCACCGGGCAGCGGGTGGCGCAGAGACCGTCGGCGGCGCAGGTATCCATGCCCGGATATTGATAGCGCCGGGCGAAGCGTTTCACTTCCCGGGTCGGCCCCTCCCCGTCGAGTCGACGGCTGATCTCCCGCCGGCCCGCAATCCGCTGGCGGGGGGTGAAGCTCAGGTCCCTCGAAGGGCAGGCCGGTTCGCAGAAACCACACTCGATGCAGGTATCGGCAATCTCATGGGTGGCGGGAAGCGGCTTGAGGTTCTTGATGTGGGTTTCGGCATCATCGTTGAGAATGACCCCCGGGTTGAGCAGGTAGTCGGGGTCGAAGATATTCTTGATCTCCTTCATCAGTTCGTAGGCCGCCGTGCCCCACTCTTTTTCGACAAAAGGCGCCATGTTGCGGCCGGTGCCGTGTTCTGCCTTGAGCGAGCCGTCGTAGGTGTCGACCACCATATCGACGACCTCGGCCATGAAGTCACGATAGCGGGCCACTTCTGACTCGATGGAAAAGTCCTGGGTAAAGACGAAATGGAGGTTGCCTTCGAAGGCATGACCGAAAATGATTGCCTCGTTGTAGTGGTACTTGGCAAACAACCGCTGCAGCGCAAGCGCCGCATCGGCGAGGTGCTCGGTGGCAAAAGCCACGTCTTCGATGATGACCGTGGTGCCGGTTTCGCGGACGGCGCCGACGGCGGTGAAGAGGCCTTTTCTTACCTTCCACAGGGCTTGGTATTCGGCTGGAACCGAGGTGAATTCGATGGGCATTACCGTGTCGAAGCCGTTCAGTGAACGGGTAACGGCTGCAACCTGTTCATCGAGTTGAGCCTCGTTGTTGGTTCTGGTTTCGACCAACAGGGCGGTCACCGTTTCGTCCAGGCCCTGCAGGTAATCGGGCATGCCCTCCTTGCCTTCGACCGAGGCCAGGCTGGCCCGGTCCATCAACTCGGCGGCAGCCACCGGCTGGCTGCGCAGCAGGGGAATGGCCCTGCAGGCGTCTTCAACGTTTTTGAAAAGGATCAGGGCCGAGGCTTTATAGCGGTGTTCGATTACCGTTTTGAAAATGGTGTCGGAGATGAAGGCCAGGGTTCCCTCCGAGCCGACCATCAGGTGGGTCATGATGTCGACGGGATCCTCATAATCGACCAGGGCATTGAGACTGTAGCCGGTGGTGTTCTTGATCTTGAATTTATACCTGATCCGCTCGGCCAGCTCGTCGTTGGCCAGCACCTGCTGCCGGAGGGCGCTCAGGCGGTCGAGCAGCCAGCCGTGACTTTTCTTGAAATTATCGATGCTTCGGTCGTCCCCGGTATCGATCACGGTGCCGTCGACCAGCACCAGCCGAACCGAGGATATGGTCCGGTAACTGTTCTCTTCCACGCCGCAGCACATGCCGCTGGCATTGTTGGCCAAAATGCCGCCGATCTTGGCAGTGTCGATGGAGGCCGGATCGGGTCCGATCTTACGGTCGAACGGGGCCAGCTCACGGTTGGCCAGACTTCCTATGATACCGGGCTGCAGCTGGATCAGGCCTGCTTCGTCGTAGATCCGGTACTGATTCCATCCCCGGCCCAGACGAACCAGGATGGAATCGGTTATGGACTGTCCCGACAGGCTCGTGCCGGCGGCCCTGAAGGTGACCGGTAATTTTCGTTTTCGGGCCTCGCTGAGGATGATCCGCACTTCATCTTCGTTTTCGACATCGATGATGATTTCCGGAACCAGCCGGTAGAAACTCGCATCGGCTCCGATGGCTACCGTCTTGAGGGGGTCGGTGATAACTCTGCGGGCCGGTATGGCCCGTTCGATCTGTTTCTGAAACTCTCGGTAGGCTTTTTTCACACTGAATCCTCGGTTCGCACTGTTGTTTTGCCGAACCTATGCTTACGTTGATTAATGATAATGATTCTTGGGAGTATCTACCATTATTGGCCCGAAAATGAAAACTGAATTATGGCTGGAACCGATCTGCAGGGTGCCGGATCTTGTTGAAAAGCCCTGGCTGACAAGGTGATGACAAGCAGCTTGCAAAGGTCTGCCCGATTGAATAGACTTTTATCGTGAAAAGCGAATCCTTCGAATTTGATTACCGGGGCGCCGGTGGTGAGCCCCGGGCCGCCGTTGGCATTATCGTTTGCCGCCGACCGGTGGAGTCCGTACTCCTCGTCAAGCGAATCGAGCACCGGGACGACCCCTGGTCCGGCCATTACGCCTTTCCCGGCGGCAGGCGCGAGGATGTGGATGAGACGATCTTCCAGACCTGCATTCGTGAGGTCAAAGAAGAGACCGGCATCCTCCTCGAGCCGGCATTGCTTCATCAGACCTGTGAGCCTGCATTGGCAGGCCGCAACGTCAAAGCGCCGATTCTGGTCCAGCCCTATGTCTTCAGAATAGCCGAGCAGCCGGTGGTTACCATTGAAGAAAAGGAGATCGCCCGTTACACCTGGCTTTCGACGGAACAATTCAGAAATCTTACCCGGCACCAGGTTGTCGAGGTTCGTTCCGCCATGATCCGGCCGGTTTACCCGATGGACGACTATTTCATCTGGGGATTCACCTACGGCCTGCTGTGCCGGCTGCTTGGTATTGATCAGCGCAACCTCTCCGGCTGAGACCGGCGCCGCCGCCGGTAGCTGAGCTGCACTGCTGCGTTCTATTTGAGCACGTCGCCTTATCAGCCATGATTTCATACTTATAGTCTATCTCTGGACAGTTCCGCAGCCAATCGCTCATCTTCCCCGATCTCTGCCCGTATGGATATCTGGACTATTTCAGCCATACTGCTGGTTACCATCTACCTGCTGATCACCGAGAAAATATCGGTGGATCTGACGGCGGT
The DNA here is from genome assembly GCA_963845115.1 of uncultured delta proteobacterium. Lineage (GTDB taxonomy): Bacteria > Desulfobacterota > Desulfobulbia > Desulfobulbales > Desulfocapsaceae > JABDQA01. The sequence continues at coordinate 137,240 of CAWJQN010000001.1, forward strand.
GGGGATCATGGTCATACTGATAATCAGCGGTATACTGACCCCGCGTGAAGCGATATCCGGTCTGGCCAACCCGGCCGTGATCACGGTCGGTGCCATGTTCGTGGTCAGCAAGGGGCTGATGCGCACCGGCGGGGTCGAATTTCTTGGTCGCCAGGTTATCAGGATCGCCAGAAAGAACGTTACCGCCGCCCTGGCGCTGATCCTGGTTTCGGTGGGTGTCGCTTCAGCCTTCATCAACAACACCCCGGTAGTCATTCTCTTTATTCCGGTGGTCATGGCCATGTGCTGCGACCTGGGTCTGAGTCCCTCGAAATTTCTGATACCGCTGTCCTACGCCTCTATTCTGGCAGGCACCTGCACCCTGATCGGGACCTCCACCAACATCATTATCAGCGATCTGAGCGCCCAGGCCGGATACGGTCCGATCTCGATGTTCGAGCTGGCGGTTGTCGGGGTGCCTATCTGCATCGTCGGCATCATCTTTCTACTGATCGCGGCGCCGCGGCTGCTGCCCGGCCTGGCCAACCCGATCTGCCAGCTGAAGGATGGGGATCATCGAAAGTATCTGGCCGAATTGAAGATTCATGAAACTTCGAAACTGATCGGCCTTCAACCGCAATCCGTTTTTGAAGAGAAATTCTCGGCCCTGGAAGTAATTGAACTGATCAGCCGGGATCGAGTCTATCAGCCGCTGCGGGATCTGAAGATGATCGAGGCCGGTGATATCCTGCTGGTCAAGGGCTCACTCAACGACCTGGTGGCCATTCTGCACGAGGAGGGGGTTGAACTGCCGTTCAGGGAAAACGGGCTTTCACTTGGCGCCCAGAAGGATGCGCCGATCGTTGTCGAACTGCTCATTGCTCCGGGCTCGAACCTGCACGGCCAGCGTCTGCAAGATACCCGGCTGGCCGGCGACAAGGAGATCAATATTATCGCGGTCAAGCGTCAGGATCAGCATATCTCGGAACGGCAGATCTACGAGGTCAGGCTCAGGACCGGTGATATCCTGCTGATCTGGTGCTCGGATTCCAAGCTCGAGGCCCTGCGTTCCGAGCGGGATTACCTGATTATCGAGGATGTCTACGAGGAGCTGGTGCACAAGCGCAAAGCCGCCTGGGCGGTGATCAACTTTATCTGCATGATCGGAACCGCCGCCCTGGGGCTGGCCGATATCATGACCTGCGCGCTGATTGCCGCTTTTCTGATGATTGTCACCGGCTGCCTGCAGATGCGCGATGCCTACCGGGCCCTGCAGGGTGACGTCCTGCTGCTGATCGCCGGGACGATCGCTCTGGGCCTGGCCATGGAGAAAAGCGGCGCGTCCTCACTCTATGCCCAGGCCTTTCTCGGCCTGTTTAACGACCTGTCGCCGCTCATGGTCCTGGGCGGAATCATCGCGCTGACCAGTATCTCCACCCAGATTCTGAGCAACAATGCCACAGCCGTGCTGCTGCTGCCCATTGCTATTTCGACGGCGCTGGGTATCGGGGTCGATCCCAAACCGTTCATCATCGGCGTCTGTTTCGGGGCCAGCGCCTGCTTTGCCTCACCGCTTGGCTATCAGACCAACCTGATGGTATTCGCCCCCGGCGGCTACCGGTTTCTCGACTATTTCCGCCTCGGTATCCCTCTGAACATCTTCGTTGTCGCCGCCGGAACCTTTCTTATCCCGCTGTTCTGGCCGTTCTGAGCAGGGACCGGGCCGGATCACCAGTGGACGGGCTACAGCACCGAGACTGGCCGAAAAACAATGTCTGGAGACGAGGCTTGACCGGGCGCTAGAAATGGTAGGTCAGCATCAGCGCGGCAACCGGATACCATTCGAACCAGCTCAGCTCATCCTCGATTTCCTGCTCCTGCTGCTTCAGAAACAGCTGAACTTCTTCAATATCATTGATGTCGACCGGGGCGTTCAAGCGCAGGTTGGTGACATCCGGAGCCCCCTGGTAGAGAACCCCCAACTCCACCCCGAATCCCCAGCCGGTGTCGTTATTGTTGGAGCGCCAGCCCAGGCCGAAATAGGGTGCCACCGGCAGAAACTCGACATCGCCGCTGACAGACAGATAATCGGCCAGAAAGCTCAGGGATTGGTAGCTTGCCGGAAAGTTTTCCGGCGGCAGCGAGCCGTCCACCCCGACGCTGTTGTTGTTGAAGTAGGCCCCGCCGCTCAGGAAGAAGGATCCCCCGAAGGGATGAATGTCGAGTATGGCGGATACGGAGTTGAACTGCGTATCGAAGGTATAATCGATTTCATCGATGGTCGAGTCGAACTCGTAGACCAGGTAATTGATACCGCCTCTGATTCTGGTGTTGGGCAGCAGTGAAGCACTGATTTCAGCGCCGACTCCCATGGTGCCGGCTTTGACGCTGAGGCCGAGACCTTCATCGGCTGAAGCTTCGGTCAGCAATGCGGGAATGGACAGAAGAACAAGGGCAGACAGGAAAAACGGGCGAATACGGCTCATGGCGTCCTCATCGGTGTGATTTGCAGTTGTTCGCGAAAACTGGTGTATCATACCTGAAATCTAATGAAATACAACAGCGTCATGGCAGGTCATATCCAGAGGATGAGCATCAACAGGGGTTGTTCTTCAGAGCAGGTCTATTCTGAAAAGCGTGTTTCCACGGCTAAGAATCACGCCCCGCTCGGTAATCTCTGCCAGTGACAGGCTGTCTTCTAAAGGGTCCCCTTCGCGGTAAACCGAGTCGTTGATCATGATCATTCTCAGCTCGGGCTCCGGGGAATAGACGTGACCGCTGAATCGAAGCTCAGGCAGTCCCTGGCGAAACTCGGCGCTCAGCTCTGAGAGGCTGAATACCGGTGATGGCGATTGTTCCGGCCCGCTAACGGCCGGGGTGGTGAAGGTCTCAGGCGGCGCGGGCGGGGGTGCGGTGGCCGGTGTCTCGTCCGGCCCCGGAGAAGCAATGATCTCTGGGGCCGGAGCCGCAGCAGGAACGGGTCCGTCTGACTGTGGCGCCCGGACCGAGTCCTGTCGGGACCACCACCAGCCGAATCCCAGGATGATGGAGACCACCAGAATAAAACTCATCAGAATAAGACCGAAAGCCAGCTTTCGTCTGCGGGGCGGAGAATTGCGGCCGGCAAAGCTGATGGCCGGACGGCGAGATCGGCCGCCGTTTTTCTGACGCTCTTCGTCAGATTTTCTTAAGGCCTCGAGTATATAGGACATGGGCGAGGGTACAATTGCATCGTTTGGGGGGCTTACTCCGAGATTTCGATTCCTTTGATGAAAATTTTCGTTTCGGGCCGTGGTTGTCCCCCGGCTGATATTTCAACCGGGGAGATGACAATATTGCTCTGACCACCTGTTTCTTCGGCAAAAACCTCGATTTGCGCTTCCCCGGGCTCGTCGGCTGGCGATAATTCGGCTGCAGCACCGGCCGCGTTTTCATCAGTCGTCTCCGGCGGTGGGACCGGTTCCGGGGTTGTTTCACCGCCATCGGTTATGGTAGGGGCGTCCTGGCCTGGGCTACTATCGTCAACGCCGGAGTGATCCGTATCCTGCACGGCAGCACTCTGCGGAGGCGGCAGCAGCGTGGAGAGCTTCAGATGGAAGATGTCGCTGGTGGTGCCCGCCCAGACCAGGACGACAACAACCAGCGCCAGGGCCCCGGCGACCAGGCTGCTGAGCGGGATCTCGATGGTTTTCGAGGCGCGGTCAAAACCAAGAATCTCCTTAGCCGCCCGCTTGACGATCGATGTGGTGATCAGCTTCTGCTCTTCAGCGTAGGCACCGATCAGGGAGCGGTCGCAGAGGCTGTTGATCAGGCGGGGAATGCCGCCGGTCAGCTGATGGATCTTCCTGACAGCCCCGTCGCGGAACGGCTGTGTCTGTCCGCCCCCGGCCACCGAGAGTCGATGCCTGATATAGTTGCCGGTCTCGGATGAATCGAGGCCGCTCAGGTGAAAACGGCCGGTAATCCGCTGGTTGACCTGGGAAAGGTCCGGGCTGGTCAACAGTGTCGACATCTCCGACTGGCCGAGCAGGATGATTCTGAGCAGTTTCTGCTGATCGGTTTCCAGGTTGGTCAGCAGGCGAACCATTTCCAGTGCTTCCTTGTCCAGATTCTGGGCTTCGTCGATGACCAGCAGGGCCGGGTTGTTCTTGGCGTGGGCCTGAAGCAGAAATTCGTTCAAGGCGTCAAGATAGTGCTTGGTCGAGTAGAAATGGTCAGTTCCACGTATCTGGAACTCGTCACAGAGGGTGGCCAGCAGTTCAAAGGCGCTGAGCCCTGGGTTGATGATCAGGGCGACCTTGGCGGTCGGGTCGATCCGATCGAGGAAAAAACGGCAGAGCGTGGTTTTACCGGTCCCGACTTCGCCGGTCAGGAGGGTTATGCAGCCATCGGCTGAGAGTCCATGTTCGAGGTGGGCCAGGCCATCCTGGTGCATCTCGCTCATGTAGAGGTAGCGCGGATCCGGGGCGATGGAAAACGGGTTTTCCAAAAATCCGAAGTAGTCTTTATACATATGCACAAGATGCGGCTGATTGAGCGGATTAGTCTGCACCGCTGCGGCTGGTGCAAAGGGGCCCCGATAGCGTTCCGCTGGCATTATATGATAATTCACTCTGGTTTGCTATTTTTCTTTATTTTCGGTTGTTTTTACAGATCATACTGCGTAGCATGAGAGGATCACTGGTGGTATCCGATCGTTAAACATTGACCACGCTCTCCAGAAGCTATTTCCATGTTGAGACGGCTGTTCACTGTCATCTTTTATTCCCTGTTCATTCTGGTGGTTGCCGCCATCTTCCTCGTCCTCCTTTTTCCCCAGCAGAAGTTCCTCGGCTGGTCCGCCCGGCTGATCGAGAGAAAACTGCCCGGGGTAGAATGCAGCATCGGCGGGATCAGGTATGTTCATCCTCTGAAAATCCGTCTTTATGAAATTCTCATAACGCACCAGCGATACCTGCTGGAGTTGCCCATCGACACACTGCTGGTCTCATTTCCCCCCGAATATCCCCTCAAACAGGCAACTATTGCCGGCGTAATTCTCGGCGGCAGCCTGAATGTCGATGTCGGCCTCGGTGATCCCGGCCGCATCGAGTTGGACAACCTGGAACTTTCCGGGATGCACCTGGCCGAACTCGCGATGGTGGAAAAAATGGTGGATCGGCCGGTGGGAGGAAAGCTGTCTGCTGCCGGAAGGGCGGTAATCGACCACCGCAAACCATTCAACTTCAGGTTTGACGGAGAGGTGCACATTGAAGACTTTCATGCACCGCTGAGACGGCCGGTCCTGGGCGAGACCGAGGTGCGGTTCGACTCGCTGAAAAGCGATCTCAGCCTGGAGGGGAGCAGCCTGGAATTGTCCCTCGGCAGGGCGGTCGGCCCGCTGCTGGCCGGCGATTTCCGCGGGCAGATTCAAGGGCGTGGCTTCTGGCGGCAGAGTACCCTGAATATCACCGGTAACCTGGTGCCGGGGCCTGATCTTCTTGAAAAGCATCCCGAGCTTGCCGACCAGGTCGGGTTGTTTTATGCGCGCTCCGGCAGCAGATCGATCCCCTTTATCATCGACGGGACCCCTGCAGAGCCGCAATTCAGATTTTCGAATTAGAACTAGCGACAGGGGTGCGCTGCGCCGGTGCTTTATGACTCTCTTACTCAACGCCCATCACCATCATGATTGACAAACTGCTGATCGAAAAGAGCGGCCTGACCGAAAATGATCTTCAACTGGCGCGTGCCGCAGCCGAACAGAAGGGTATTGGGCTCAGCCGTATCCTGGTCAGGCAGAAGCTGCTGTCTGAAACCGATTTGCTGAAAATCCTGGCGGAAATCTTCCGACTCGATTTTGTCGCCACGCTTCCCCAATGCACCGATACGGCCTTTACCGCCCGGTTACCGATCACCTTTCTCAAAAAAAACCTGCTGGTGCCGTTCCGCTTGAAAGGGCAGCCGTGCATTGCCATGAACGACCCTTTTGAGCTCCAGGTCGTCGACGAAGCCGCCAGGATCCTCGGCCTGCAGGGCTGTCGCCTGGTCCTCAGCCCGGAGAGCGAAATCATCAGGACCGTCAACTCGGCCTATGACCTCACCCAGGGCAGTGCCGAGCAGGTGATCCGGGACATCGATGAGGAGGACGCGAACCTGTTGTTCTCGAAAATCGAAGAGGTCGAGGACCTGCTTGATGACACCAGCGATTCGCCGGTTATCAGGCTGGTCAACCTGATGCTTTCCCAGGCCGTCCGCGCCGGGATCTCAGATATCCATATTGAACCCCAGCAGTCCAGTCTGGTGATCCGGCAGCGTCTCGACGGCCTGCTCTACGATATGTTCTCGCCGCCCAAACATGTCCAGCAGGCGCTTATTTCGCGGGTCAAGCTGATGGCCAAAATGAACATTGCCGAGAAGCGCTTGCCGCAGGACGGCCGCCTGGAAATCAAAGTCGGCAATAAGGATATCGACATCAGGGTTTCGACCCTGCCGACCGCTTTCGGCGAGCGGGTCGTGCTGCGGCTGCTCGATAAATCGACCATCAGGCTTTCCCTGGCCGATCTCGGCATGGCATCTCAAAGCCTCGAGCGCTTCAGCACCATCATCAGATCGCCCAACGGTATCGTGCTGGTGACCGGGCCGACCGGCTCGGGCAAGACCACAACGCTCTACGCGGCATTGTCAGAGATCAATACCACCGACGTCAATATCATTACCGTGGAAGACCCGATCGAATACCGGATCCCCGGCATCGGCCAGATGCAGATCAACCCCAAGATCAACCTGACCTTTGCCTCGGGGCTGCGCTCCATCGTTCGGCAGGATCCCGATGTCATTTTAATTGGCGAGATCCGCGATCGTGAAACCGCTGAAATTGCCATTCAATCAGCCCTCACCGGGCATCTGGTTTTCTCGACCCTGCACACCAACGACGCGCCCAGCACCATTACACGGCTACGCGACATGGGACTGGAGCCGTTTCTGATCGGTTCCTCGATCAAGGCGATCCTGGCCCAGCGTCTGGTTCGCCGTATCTGCGATACCTGCAGAGAAGCATACCAGCCGAGTTCTGAAGAGCTGGCCAGGATCGGCCTTTCGGCAGCGGAACTGCAGGGCGGCACCGTCTATCGCGGCAGCGGCTGTGAGGACTGCCTTGGCACCGGTTACCGCGGCAGGACCGGCATTCATGAATTCATGGTTTTAGATGATCAGATGAAACAGCTGATCCTGCAGACCGCAGACGCCTCTCAATTGAAAAATCATGCCTGCTATCATGGAATGAAAACCCTGCTGCAGGACGGCGCCGTCAAGGTGGCCAGGGGCCTCACGACCGTCGAGGAGGTTTACCGGGTGGCCCAGAGTTGATGGAATCCCTGTTCTCATCCTGCAGAAAATTCCTGAATACCTGATAGTGATGGGGCAGGGAGCGCCGTTTCGGCGTGACCACATGAAATGAGCGCCGCATCGACAATCCCCTGATGTCGATGATTTTAAGAGTATTGGCGGCCAGTTCATCCCGAATGGCGGTTCTGGAGATAATGGCCATACCGAGTCCGGTTTTAACCGCTTCCTTGATGGCGGTGCTCGAGCCCAGGGTCGCCCGGACCTGCAGGTCAGCCGGGTCAATGTTGATGCGGCCCAGAAACTTTTCGATGCTCTTGCCGGTGCCGGAACCTTTTTCCCTGGCCAGGAATTCGTGGTTCAGCAGATCGTCGCCATCGATGGCTTCGGGAAGGTCATAATCGGCAGGTGCCGCCAGAACCAGCTCGTCGCCACCGAAGGGACTGAAGTCGAGTTTGGCCGAGGCTATTTCAAAACCGACGACGCCCAGGTAAATCCTGTTGGCGGCTATATCGTCGATCACCCTGGCAGAATCCTTGATCAGGATTTCAAAAGAGATCTCCGGGTAGTGATTTTTGAATTCGGCCGCCAGCTGGGGCAGCAGGTATTCGCCGGGGATCGTCGAGGCGCCGATAATCAGCTCGCCGGCGACCGTCTGGGCAGCCGATGCCAGGCTGTTTTCGAGTTTGCGCATCTGATCGAGGATGTCGACCGCTTTGGGGTAGAGCAGATCGGCCGCGGGGGTCGGTGAAATCGAACGGCCCAGCCGGTCGAAAAGCCGGCAGCCCAGCCGCTCTTCGAGATTTTTCATGTGCTCGCTGATGGTCGGCTGGCTGGTGTACAGCTCTTCGGCTGCCCGGGTAAAGCTGCGTGTCCGATAGACGGCGGTGAAGATCTGCAGGTGGCGTGTTTCCATAGTCAGGGATCAGCTTGGCAATAATCTGCCTTGTTCATGAATACCAGCGGCAAGCTGTACCGAAAAAAAGGGGCGGAAACACCACTGTCTTCCGCCCCTTTCTCTATCGTGCTGAGCCGCTCTACTTATCCATTAAAATACCCTGGACCCTGCGGTTCTTTGCCCTGCCCGAGGCGCTGGTGTTGGCGCTGACCGGATCATCGGCCCCGAAGCCGTTGAGGGTGATGCGGCCGGGGTCGATTCCTTCCGCGGTGACCAGGTAATCCCGGACAGCAGAGGCCCGCTTGTGGGAGAGTTGGATGTTGTAGTCCCGGGGGCCCACATTGTCGGTATGCCCGGCAAGAATAATGCGCGCTTCCGGGTTGGCGCGCATATAGTCGGCGACTTTGTTCAGGATCGGGAAATACTGGGCCTTGACGTTGAATTTGTCGAAATCGAACAGGATGTTCTCCCACTCATAACCCATTTTCACTTCCTTGCCCTGGTCGGGTTTCTGATCGGACATATCGAACAGTGCACCGGTCATCCATTCCGGGTTGCCGATGATATCGGCAAAACCAATCATGTACGAGCAGTCATTGACGTTGCCGATTTTCTGGAGCTGCCTCAGGCCGTTGTTTTCGGCTCCGGCGTCCAGGACGGCAAAACAGACATCAAACTGGGCGGCCAACTGGGCGGCAATCATCGAAGGGGATAGATAGTTGGCGGCCGGTGTATACTGGGCATCGGTAAACAGGAAGACCACGGTTCTGCCTTTCAGTGACGGCAGTATGTTGTTCAGTTCGAACAGGCCCTGCTGCAGCAGGGTCGGACCCAAAGGCTCCCTGGGCATCTGGTCGATGACCCGATGGAATTTTTTCTTGTCATAGGGCTGCATGGGGAAAAAGGTGGTCAGGTTGTCCAGCCCATGTCCCGGCGTAAAGGAGAAGATGCCGGCGAGCCAGTTCATGTCCGGCATGGTGGCATTTTTTTCCCTGAGTATTTTTCGCTGGGCCTGCAGTTCAGTCATGGCCGTGTCGAGAAATCTGCTGCCCATCGATTCCGATCGATCGTAGAGAATGATGAAGTTATCCGCAGTCCTGACCATGTAGACCGGGGACCCGCCCCACTGGGTTTCAATTAATTCTTTCTTATCGTAGACCTTGTTGGTGCCCCAGTTGAACGTCTCCATATACTTCTGTGCGGCAGAAGCCGAACCAGCACTGATTATCAACGTGCAGATCATTGATAGCAAAAACGATTTTAAATACATAACAACCTCCCTCAAGGTGACTGCATGAAATAATGGCTTCTCCTGCATGAGCCCAAATCTTTTTGAATTATCCTTATAATTTTACACATAATTTTTGTTTTTACAAATATTTCAGCTATTCAAGGTGAAAATAGCTGGGCTCCGTATTATAAGAAATGGATTTATACAACACTAACACGGATGATTTTCGTGGATTCACTCAATAGATCATTAACAGAAATCGGAGAAGGTTGCACCGAGTGCGGAAGCTGTGTGCAGGAGTGCACCTATCTCCAGAGCTACGGTACCCCGGCTGCCCAGGCGGCAGCCTTCCAAAACGGCACCCTCGAGCCCGAGGTCATCTACTCCTGCAGCTTGTGCGGATTGTGTGACGTGTCCTGTCCTGAAGATCTGAAACCGACTGAGATGTTCTGGCGGATGCGCTGTCAACTGGTTGAAGAGGGAAGGGGACCGCTGAAACAGCATCGACGTATCCTGGCGTATGAGCGGCGCGGCCTGTCAGGTTTATTTCAACTGGAGTCGCTGCCCGATCGATGCCGCACAGTGTTTTTTCCAGGCTGCTCGCTGGCTGGCAACCGCTCCCGCCAGGTGGAGAGAATCTATGGAATGCTGAAGAGCAGGATCGATGATCTCGGTATCGTGCTGAATTGCTGTACCAAGCCGTCCCATGATCTTGGCCGCCTCGATTATTTCCAGCAGTCATTTGCCAAGCTGACGGGCAGGTTCAGAGAACGGGGGATCAGCTCGATTATCACCGCCTGCCCGAGTTGTCACCAGATATTCAGCCGATATGCAGCAGAATTCGAAGTGGTGACGGTCTATCAGGTGCTGGCTGAAAGACCTGCTGAATTACACCGCCATCTCCTGGAGCCCCTCGGGCCGCTGGAATTAACCGTCCATGACCCCTGTGCAACCCGCTTTGATAGCGCTGTTCACCGCAGCGTCCGCAAACTCACCGAAACGATGGGGTGCACGAACAAAGAGATGAGCCACAACGGGGAAACCACCTATTGCTGCGGCGAGGGCGGCTCGGCCTGTTTCGTGGCCCCGGACATCACCGATCAGTGGAGCCTCAAAAGAAGGGCAGAGACCAGCGGCAGGCAGGTGCTTACCTACTGCACGGGGTGTGTCCGCTTTCTCTCGAAGAAATTCTCCACCATCCACCTGCTTGACCTGCTGTGCGATCCGGCACGGGCTCTGAAAGGGAAAAGTGCGGCCACCAGATCACCGTTCACCTATATCAACCGCTTGCTGCTGAAGGCGCGGTTGAAAAAAAATCAACCGTGATGCTGGCACCATCCTGACCGGCATCAGACTCGCAACTATTGTCTGATGCAAAAAGCATTTTTTCAGGGAATTGCTGATAAATGCTTACTGGGCAGCGGTATTCTGTGTGTGAAGCAGATGATGCGGGTTGGTGGATTTGACAACCAGCGTACCGTACTGGTCCACTGCGTAGACAGGGATAAAATCGAATTCTGACGGGTGCACAACCTCGTCGGTTATCGAGCGCAGGATCAGCTGGTCGCCGTCCGAGGTTTCCACCAAAAGCACCGCGTGGGACTCTTTTTTCCCGCGCTCGACAAGGAAGCCGACCAGCAGGTGCATGCGCTCGGCTGGCCAGCCGATGCGCTTCAGGGTTGCCGCCTTTACCAGGGCGATGTCTTCGCAGTCTCCCCCCTCGGTGATCGCCGTCTCGGGGTCCGCCCAGTAGTCGGTTTTGTGGAAATGGTGATAGTCGTCGACATAGGTGACATCGTCGTTGATGAAGCGGTTGAGCTTTCTCAGGCCTGACAGCTCATCGCTGAAATCGATTTCGGTCAGCTGTTCGCGCCAGCGCCTGATCTTGGGGTTCGAAGAGGTGGCCATCGATTCCGCGTGCAGGCGGGTCCGTTCTGACCAGTCGGCGAGGCGGGCCTCTATTTTCGCATCGTGCAGTCTGATTTCCTCGTAAAGCTCTGGTACGCCGGACCTTACCGGCAGGGCCACCAGTGCTGTCACGACAACGATAATAACAGCGTGCAGATGCCTGATGATGAATCTGCTCATTGGGGTTGAAGCTCTCTATTTGAAATCGTCTAACTCTGCCCAGCGCATCGCCTCGCCGCACACTTCAGCGCCGTCCTCCTCCATCTTCTTTGAAAAGAGCCACTGAAAAGGGACAGTGACGAGGCTTGCCGCCTGGCGGAAAACGGTCTGCACGATACCGCCCGCGGTTACCCCGATATCGGGGGAAAATATCGTTCCGGTCACGCTGATCGGGGTGGCCAGGCTGAAAAAGCTGGCCGACTTCGGGGTCGGCTTCATATGAAAATCTATCGTGTTGGTTCTCAAGTCAACCGACCCCTTGCCCTGCACCCGTATTTTCGAAGTGTCCATCAGGAAAAGTTCCGGCTGCATCAAACCGCTTTCGACCGTGAAGTCCCCGGCCAGGCAGTTGATCACCGAACTGCTCCCTTTCAGGAGTGCCGGCAGCGCAGCCGTGATGATATTTGCGGCCCAAAGGTCAAGCACGCCGGCATGGTACTCTTCCGGCACGATGCCGAATTTAAACCGTCCATTCAGATGTTCCCGCAGCTGCAGCGGGTCTGGGGCGGCGGCTTCAAGATCGAGCAGCAGGTTTACGTTTCCCTTCAGGGAGCTGTCCGGCTGCACTCGACGTGCCATGATACCGTAGTCGAATTGCTTCACATTCATGAAGAGAGCGGCGCGGATGTTGTCCGGAGTCGGCTCAATGCTGCCCGTGATCTCAACCCGGCCGCCCGGAATGTCAAGTTCGAGCTTTTCGAGTACATAAAGACCGTCTTGCATTCGACCGCTGAGTGCACCCCTGCCGAGTTGATCTGACCCCGAGAGAACTTCTCGTACCTCGATGTCGACGGTGCCGTCTATCTGCTTCGCCAGGTCGGCGCTCACCAGGTTGAACTGATTTTTTGCACGGTCGCCGGATTCGGGGGCGGTCTGGTCATCGACAGCAACCGGCGCTGTACCGCTGATCGCCGACCAGCCATCCAGTTTAAAGTCATTGAGCTGGATCGTCTCGGCTTCGAGACGGGCATCGAAGTCGGTGTGAAATCCGTATTCTCCTTGCTCATCGTTAGAAAACTGCAAGGAGAGTTCGCCCACAAGGGATGAATCACCAACCAAAAGGCCCATGTCATAGAAGCGCACCAGCTTGTCCTCGCCTCCAAAGCCAATCGTGCCCTCGGTCAGGTAGGGGCCGAGCGGCGGCATATTCATCCCGAACAGCTCATTGAGTTCAGCCATACTGTCGCCGGAGAGTGTGGTGCTGAGGTGAAATGTTTCCAGCGGACCGTCTTTTTCGATGCGCCGTTTGATCAATCCGTCAACTTCCAGCCGGGTATCGCCGAGGGCTGCCTGCAGCTCGACAGTGATAGGTTTATCCGCTCCCCGGTTGATAAAGCCGTCGGTGCTGATGTCGACTGCGAGCTTTCGGGAGTTGATATCCCCGTCAAGCGCGAATATCGACGGCTGTCCGGGTTCGACGACGAGATCGATGGCATCAAAAGCCACCACCAGCGGAATCAGGGTTTTTCTGGGCAGGACGATCCGGCCGTCTCTGAGCCGGTAGATATGGCCGGCCTGCAGCAGCATATCCTTGACCGTCCTGCCTTCCAAACTGACATCGAACTCAACCGAGCCGGCAGAGACGTCGGGCACCGTTTCCAGTTCAAAATCCCTGAGCAGCTCGGCCAGGATGAAGTCTTCTGTCGTCAGTTCGAAGTGGGCCTGCGGGGGCGAGGCGGAGACATCGACGGTGGTGCTGCCGGTGAACGTGCTGCCGCCGATCCGGGCCTGGAAGGGGGAATGTTTGAGGACACCCTTTTCGGTGGCGACAGTGAAATTGATATCTGCAATGTCGAGCCAATCAGAGTGCAGCTCGTCGACAACTATGGTGAGTTCCACATCGGTCTTCAAAAAGCCCTTGAGCGGCAGCAGCTCCATGGTCAGGAACTTGTTGAGCAGTGCGAGCTTTTCATCAAGAGCCGGGTCGGCCGCTGGACTCTGGGCGGGAGTTGCGGTGTTTTGCGCTGCAGAAGCGTCCGGTTTGGGCAGACGATCGGTGCTGGATCGATCCAGGATTTCGACCAGGTCGATTTTTTCGGCGAAGATCTCGCCGGAAAAACGCGGGGTATCGCCCTCGTCCGAGGTCAGTTCTGCATGGCCATTGAGCTGGATCTGACCCAATCTGAGCATGTCGATATCAAGCTGCAGCGTGCCGGGGTCGAGGCTGCCGCTTGTCTGCAGGGAAAAATCGGCGGTTTCACCCAGAAACTGATCGACGGGGGCCATCAGGCCGCACAAACTCCGGCCTTCGAGCTCAATGCTGAAGGTGCTGCTGCCGTTTCCTGCTTCCTCGGTTGCGCCATCCACCAGCAGATCGGTTTCACAGGCCTGGATCTGCATGGAAAGAGATGGCCCCGGCTGTTCGCCGGCGGTGAAACGGTAATCAATCCTGAGCGGGCTGCCCAGCAGTTGCCCGGCGGCGGTAATCGCCAGCGATTCATCATGCATACTGGTCAGCGCCGCCGACTCAGCCGAAAAAAGGAGTTCCTGGCCGCTGCGCAGCGCAGTCGGCCCCAGCAGAACGGAGCTGTCGAGCTGGTCGAACAGCTCAGCCGGGGTATTTCCTGAAGTGCTGGCTGTAATCGACACCGGGCCGAGCCGCCCGTTCAGCGGGCGATTTTCTGAAAACCCGTCGAGCAGGGTGGTGAGGTCGGCCCCGGGGCTCGAAACCGCAAGGTTCAGTGGTGGTTGCGCCTGGCTGGCAGCAATATCCAGCTGGGCACTCAAGGGCACGTCCATGACCACCAGGGAAAGCGGCATGACCAGGTCGCCGTCGACAATTGAAATCACACCCGACATATCCTCTATCTGCACCGCACCGAGGGCCAGGTCGGCGACCCGCAAACGCAGGTCGGTATCAACCACGGATAACATCTCCCAGGGCAGTGCAGGCGGATCCGGAGGTGGTGGCTGGGAAGCTCCTGATGGTGATGAGTCTGCCAGAGCGGCCAGACTTCCCGGGTCTTGAAGGTCAACGCTAAGATTACCTGCCAGGGCAGGCCTTTCGCCGGTCAGTGAAAGGATGAACTCACCTTCCAGCGAATTGTCCAGGGCCTGTACCTTCAGCCCGGTAAACTGAAGCATGCCGGGTTGAGCCGTCACTCCGGCACCGATATAGAATTCGCCGATATCGGGCAGCGAGAGATCGAAGACGGTGCCGATGGCATCGAGGCCGCGGCCGTTGAGCGCCAGGTTCAGGTAGCCCGCCCTTTCGTGACCGCCGGGATTTACCGATCCGCTCAGCTCAAGTGCGGTATCGGCCAGTTTCAGCCGGCCTTCTTTAATCGTCCAGCCTGGTGAGCCTGCCAGCAGCTCCTGCAGGGTGCCGCCGGTGAGGTCGAGTGAGCAGGGTGTGCCGGAAACGGAGCCGGTCATGGAGAAGTGCAGCGGCTGGCCGACCATGCCGGTTCCGTGCGCCTGGTCGATCACCAGCGTGTATCGCCGTCCGCTGAATGCATCGATGTAGCTCAGCCGCAGATCTTCAAGGCTGAGGCGGTCCAGGGAACTCAATTCGTGTCCGTTCGGAGCTGCTCCATCAGCCGCCTTCGGGGTGTCGAACCGGTAATTGGTGCTCTGGTCGGCCCTGGTTATCAGATTCAGATCGACACCGGTAAATTCGAGGTTTAACAGGTGAAAATCACCCTGCACCAGCTTCACCAGGCTGAGCTGTGCCCGAGCCTCTTCGACCGCCAGAAAAGCATCTTCTGCAGCAGGCCAGTCGTGGGGGTTGGAGATGGTCAGGCCGCCAAGGTGCAGACTCGGGTTGAGCGAGGCCGTGAGACGGACCGGGCCGCGAATGCTCACCTTCCGGTCGAGCAGATCAGCGGCCAGCGATTCAAACCGTGAATGGAGGAAATCGAGCCGGAAGGTGATGCCCGACAGCAGCAGTGCACCGAGCAGAACCGGTATCGCCGCCAGCGCAGTAATGATCAGAGCTCGTTTAGACATCAGGGTCGGGTTCCTCGATAGTTTTGGGTGGCGGCGTCGGGTTTAATGGACCTGCGCCGCAGATCAGCCAGCCGAAACTCCGGCTGGGTCCTGCTTGTTTCTGAACCATTTTG
Organism: uncultured delta proteobacterium; assembly: GCA_963845115.1. Classification (GTDB taxonomy): domain Bacteria; phylum Desulfobacterota; class Desulfobulbia; order Desulfobulbales; family Desulfocapsaceae; genus JABDQA01. The sequence continues at coordinate 152,859 of CAWJQN010000001.1, forward strand.
TCATCCATTGCCAGAGGTGGACGGCGGGGGGCAGTTCCAGGCCCCGGTAGCGGATCAGTCCATGCTGGCCGCTGCGGGCGCGCTGCTGCAGATCCGCAGGAAGGGCCACATCGACGGAAATGTGCGGCAGGAAAAGCTCATAGTCCGTTTCTCCTGAGCCGCTGGCCGCTCTCTTGACATCGAGCGATCCGCCAAACGGGGCGCCGAGGGAGAAGTGGGCCAGTCTGGTCGTGGCGGTGGGGCTGATATCGGTGACCGTCGAGACGAAGGTGCCCAAACCGGAGAACGACATGTCAATCATAACCTCTTTTTGGGGGTCGTTCTGCAGGGCCCCGATGTTGTCCTGACTGACCGAAGCAACCAGCTGTTTGCTGCCGGGGCCGATAATCTGCAGCAGCTTCTCGCCTTTGGAGGCGAACATGCCGATGCGGTTGCTGATATCGCCGTTGATCATTCCGGACAGCGGGGCCACAACCTTCAGAGCCTCCAGATCAGACTGGAGATTCGCCCGCCTGCTGCCCAGCACCTCGATCTGTTCGCTCAAAATCTGGGATGCGCTATAATTGCCGCCCGCATCGGCCTGTCGTTTTCTCAACAGGGCGATGGCCAGCTGCAGATCGTAATCCCGGGCTTCTGCGGCCAGGTCGTCATTTCCCAGAACCGCGATGAGCTGACCCTTCTCAACAGGGGCTCCGTCTTCTGCAAAGATCTCCTCGATGAACCCTGATGTTCCGGTCCTGACCCATTCCTGCTGATCGAAGAGAACAACGGCGGGAGCGCTGAGGTTGGCCCGGTAACCAAATCCGAAAAGGATGAACGAAAGCAGAGCTGTCAGGACCGTCAAGCGCAGCGTGAACTGGAGAGGGACGGCGCGGTTCTGTTTGCGGTAAGCACCAATTCTTGAGATCAGCGATGCTGCACCCTGATAGGCCCAGCTGCCCAGGGCAAGGACCGCCAGCAGCAGGCCCCAGCCGCCCAGTAACGAGCAGGCCAGCACGCTCAGGGTGACGACCACCAGGATGCGCCAGAGATAGACACAGAGCCCGTAGAGGCTGATCAGCAGGTTGTCCCGGCCGCCATCCCGTGCTGTCGAGACACCCAGCAGTATTTTGTCTACACCCCGCCGCACGGCGCCAAGCCCGCGGAAATACAGGTTGGGCACCTTGACCAGGTCGGAAAGAATATAGTAGCCGTCAAAGCGCATCAGCGGGTTGGCGTTGAACAGCAGCGAGCTGACACCGGCAATCAGCACGGTATGATGGGCAATCAGGCCGGCCGGGCTGTCCATGTTGAAAAACCAGTAGATCAGGGCGCACCAGGCTGCGAACAGCTCCATGTACATGCCGGCGGTGCCGACATGGATTCGCTGCCAGCGGCTGCTGAAGCTCCACGATGAGGTGGCATTGACGTAGGTGAGCGGAATAAAGAGGATGAACAGGATACCGATTTCGTAAACCCGCCCGCCATGACGCTTGCAGGTTACCGAATGGCCAAGTTCATGCAGCACCTTGAGAGCGACCCAGACCAGGGTGATGACAATCAAATTTTGCGGGGAAAAAAATGTTTCCGACTGGCTGACAAACTGGTTCCAGCTGGTAAACAGAATGGACAGGGAGATAATGCCCAGTGAGAGCCAGAGCATAAAAAAAAGCGGTCCGGCCAGCCAGCCGATCCAGGGCATCAGGCGGGTCAGCCAGGGGTCAGGGTTGAACAGCGGAACCCGGAAGATAATCGGGTTGAGGCGCGACATGGCGGTTGCTTTTCGGCGGGCGCGCTGTTCGGCCCGGTCGATCTGCTGCAAGGTCGCGGGGCTCTGGTTTTTCAGCAGCTGCTTGCCGGCCAGCCAGGTGAGCAGGGTCAGTGCCTCCTCCTGGCTGAGGTCGTCGTGCTCATCCTCATCGCCGTTTCGATACGATTCAAGGTCGATTCCTTTTTCAAGGCGGCAGAGGAAACGATATTCGCGCTGCCCGATCTTGAAGAACATATTGCGCAGCGGGTCCTCGACCACGTAAAGGCCCTGCTCCCCGCCGCTCAGTGGGGTGATGTGCAGATCGTCTCTGAGTTCGGGCCGTTTAGCAGCGTGGGCATCCATACCAGGTCAATGTCCCCGACAGGGTCGTCAGAATAACTTACGCAGCAGGCGCTGCAGCGAATACCATGGTTTATGAAAATAGATCCAGGCCGGGCTGCGTCTGTCGATAAATATTTTTGCCCGGCCGCGCATCCCCGGTTGCAGCGATCGGTCTGCATTGTCAAGTTCAAGGGATGCGGTGAACAGGTTGTCGCCGTCGATCAGGCGCGAAGCGGGTGACACCCGGTCGACTTTACCGTGCCAGGTCCGGCGGGGGAAGGCATCGAAAATGACGCTTACCGGCTGGCCGATATCGACGTGGCTGATATCCTCGTCGGGTATGCCCATCTCGATCAGAACGGTGTCGATGGGGGCGATTTCAAAGAGCACCTGGCCCTTGTTCACCGGTCCTTTGCGGCTCCGCTTGATGTCGCCGCTCAGGACGATGCCGTCGGTCGGGCTGGAGATCCGCAGCTGCGTCTGTCTGATGCTGAGCAGTTTGATCCGTTCCTGGAGCCGCTGGTATTCGAGCTGGGCCATCTGGGCAGCGGCAACATCGCCTCTGACATGATGGCTGTCGCGCATCTTCAAAGCCTTGCTGCTGTCGGCGGCCAGCGATGACAGTTCAAGGCTGATCTCTCTTCCGTCCAGGGTTACCAGCTCGCTGCCGGAGGCAACCTGGTCCCCCGGTTCAACAAAGACATCGTCGATAATGCCATCGAATGCGGCAACCACATAGCGAACCTGCACCGGCTTGACCTGGGATCCAGGGTGCAGATTAAAATCTGTCGGAAAAAAGAAGAACCACCCCAGAAAGAAAAACGCAGCGCCGCCGACCATTACCTTTTTCAGCCTGGAGGATTGGCTTCCGCGCGGGATGCGGTTGGCCATCGAGCGTTTCAGGACGTGAAAGAAAAGCGGGTTCAGCAGGGCCCGCTGATCCTGCAGTTCGGCAACCAGCGGCTCTCTTTCTGCGATGCTGCGCCAGAGCAGCACCAGACAGACGACATCGCTGCTGCCCGGCGCGTGAAGCGACACAGCACAGCCCTGCTGCATGGACATCTCCTGGACCAGCTCCTTGAGCAGCAGAGAACCGGTCGAATCGTCCGGTTCGGAAGCAGGGGGCCAGATCAGTGCTGTCTCCTGCTCAGCGCTCTCCCGTAGAACATTTTCCAGAAGACGGCTGCGATGAGTTTTTTTCTCCGGTGATGCCACATCGGAGACCGTCGCCACCTGGATCTTGCCGCCGTTCTCGCAGAATCCCAGAGCGATGATGTCGGCCCGGGCCCATTGCCTGACCGCTGCCCCCAGGTACAGACCGTCGGACTGGAACGCTCCGTCGCCAGCAAGCATGGCCACCAGCGGGGATGGTCCCTGTTTCTTCTCTGCCAGCACCATGGTAGCCGCCAGCAGCTGGAGCACGATAAGGTAGGGCTCCGGTGCATTGTCGCCGAGCACGGCAAAGACGCTCAGGCAGTATGCGGCGTTTCCTGTGCTGCTAGGAACCGGGCAGCAGATGATTGAAGCATCCGGATTGTTGCGCAGAGGTGTGAACGCTCCCCGCCGTTCGATAATTGCCTTGTCTGCCGCTTGAGCGCACTCGGCCAGCAGGTTGTCGGACCAGCCCTGTGCCTGTCTGGAGAGAAGCTGAGCTGCCGGTTCGAGGCTGTTATCGTGCTGTCTGAACAGAACGGCACCGGCTGCATTGACCAGGCCGATTGCCGTGTGCAGCAATAGTTCTATCTGCTGACTGGTGTCGGATCGAGACCGTATTGCATCGCAGACCTGCTCTGCCAGACGGGTCGGATCGGGCGGCTCGATTTTTACAGCGGCAGATTGTCGTCCGGATTCGGGTGATTCCACGCCTTATTGTTGTATCTTGGGCATCTGCACCTGGGTGGCGGCGGCGTCCTTCTTCTGGCTCTCCTGTTCGGACAGAACCCGGTTCAACACGCCGGCGAGCCGGCGGGCACCTGCACGGGTCAGCGAAATGCGGGTGTGTATCGGCAGGATGGTTTCGCCGCTGCCCGGATCGGCCAGGGGGCCTGAGGAGAAGTTGACGGTGATGTCTTCATCGGAGCTGTTGATAATGAACTGCGATGCATAAAGCGACGAGGTTTCTGTGTATCTGACTTTGATCTGCTGTGTTTTTGGCTGGTTTTCTTCTGCCATGATCACTGGTTCTCCATTAGGGGACAGGTAGGTTAAGACTGATGCGGCGGCCGCTCTGGTAGGCTCCGTCGGCATTGGGGATCTGCATGCGGACCAGGACCGTACCGCTCTGGGCCTCGATGACCGGTGATATGAAAACCACCTCGGCCTCGATCTGTTTGCCGCCTGACTCCAGGGGCAAGGCACTGTTTTCGCGCAACCTCGCAGCCTGCTCAGGGGGGAGATGAAACTCCGCGGTCAGCGGGTCAAGCTGCACCAGCGTCACAATCGGCTCAGATCCGGGGCCGCCGACCATGTCGCCTTCGAATTTGTGCACCCGGGCCACGGTTCCGTCAATGGGGCTGACCAGTTTCTTCTCTTCAAGCTGAGCCTGGATGACCTGCTGCTCGGCTTTGTTGAACAGCTTGTTTTCAACGGCTTCCTGAAGCTGGGCCTCAGCTATTGCCAGGTTCGTACGGGCTGTGTCAATTTCCTGAGGACGGGCGTTGCCGCTTAAGGCCAGGGACTCGAGGGCATCCAGTTTTGAGCGTCTCAGTTCGACCAGGGCCCGGGCGGAATCGAGGCCGCCATGGAAGGAGGCGGCCGTTTTCAGGAGTTCCAGTCGGGCCTGGAGAACGCGGCTGTCGAATACGGCCAGGACCTGATCTCTTTTAATCGTATCGCCGTCGGCTACGTTGAGCTCAACCAGCCGTTCGCGCTCGCCAGCCATGATTTCGCCAACCCTGTTGGGTTTGAGAAAGGTTTCAAAGGTCTCATCCCCAAGAGAAGCCGCCGGGGCCAGCAGGCAGAAAACGCAGATAAGCGTTAATCTCCGGATAGCTGCGATCGTCCCCATCGGACTTACGGGGAGGCCGAATCACGTTGTTCGTCGATACCGACGGTGATAACCGGCAGCTCATCGTCACCCTGCTCACGGTTCATGACAATGTCGTTTTCGCTTACCAGGATTCCCATGGCCCGGTAGAGATTGTACAGGGACAGATTGTAGGTCAGCTCGCTTCTGGCAACCTCCTCCTCTGAGTCGGCCAACCGCTCGCTGGCGTCCATCAGCCGGTAGAGCATATCGCTATAGGGCTCACCCTGGGCCAGTTTGTAGTCGATGCTTTCCAGAAGCTCGCTGATCTCCTGTTCGTCAGATCTCAGGATCTGAAAGTTCTGCAGCATCGATTCATGGTATTTCTGCATTTCCCGGTAGGAAACCTGCACCTCGAGCAGTACATGCTCAACGCTGACGTCGAGCTGGTGGAGCATTTGCCTGCCCTCCAGCTGTTTTCTCAGGTTGCGGGCTCGGGCGCTGTTGTTGCCCAGCGGATATTCAAAACGCAAACCGACCATATAGCTGGGGTTGCCTTCGTTGAACTGGTCGCTGAAGGCCTGGGAATAGTCGAAGTCGCCTTCAATTCCCTTGACATAGGTGTCGAAGACAAAGTCCAGATCAGGGAGCAGTTCGTTTTTTGACCGGGCTTCGCGGATCGCCGCGGCCTGCAGCTGCCGCACGCCCTGGGCAATCTCGGGGCGGTTGAGCAGGGCGGTGGACAGTACGTCGGTAAACGGCTTGTCAGGAGCGCTGACAATCGGCTGCTGGCTGGTGACCAGCTCGACCCCGGTGCCGACCAGGAAGGCCGGATCGTTGACCAGGGCCATGATGCGGGACTGGGCATTGCGCATTGCATATTCCGCCTGAAAGGCTGCGAGCTCGTGGGATTTGACCAGCGACCGGGCCCGGGCCAGCAGCCCCGGGGTCACATCAACGTCGGCGCGGCCTTCCATCTGCTTCAGTATAACCTCGGTATTCTGGGCCAATCGCCGTTTCTGCAGAAAAACGGAGCGCTCCAGATAGAGACCCCAATAGGCCCGGGCCAGCTCCATCAGATGGCTCTCGACCATGCGCTGCAGTTCGTCCTGGGAAACCGCAAAGTCAAGCCTGGCAAGTTCGATCGGCGACTCCTGGTAGCTGATGCCGAACCCCTTGAGCAGCGGCTGCCGTATGGTGAAAAAGGTTCCCGCCCGGGCCTGATCCTCGGGGTTGAAATAGATCGAGTTGGTGTTCATGTCGCCGACGCGCTGCTTGAGCTCGACCTCGGTGCCGGTGACGAATTTCTTCATCAGGCCGTACTCGATACTGCTGGAGTCCTCCTCGTAGCGCAGCGGCCCGCCGGTTTTAAGGTCGTCGCCGACCGGTTCGTCGATGTCGGCCAGTCGGCCGTCGGCGAACACTCTGAAATCAAACGGCCCCCCTGCTTCCTGGATCGAGGTCTCCCTGATCAGCGGCAGATCGGCGAACACCTTGATCTGGGATGAATGCTTCATGGCCCGGGAAAACAAGGAGAGTATATCCTCTTCCAGGCCGGTCTGGCTGGTATTCACCTGCTTGATGGCGAATTCCTGCCACCACAGGCCGTACTCAACAATATCCATCGAAGAGATCTCTGCTTCGCCGTCGGTTCTGGTTCTGCCCGGATCAAAAGCCCGGACATAGCTGCTTTCGGCCAGCTCGATCTTCTCGACTACCGGCTGATAGCGCTCAAGAAGACGCTTTCTGAATTCGAGGTAATCGGTTTCGAATTGGCTGGGCGCTTCCTCGGCTTCTGTGGTTGTCTCAGCGAAAGCAGTAAACGGCAGCGCGACCAGAGAAATCAATAAAAAACTTGCCAGCAGTGTTGGTCTCTTCATCTGTTACCGATTGTGTTTAGAGGGATTGATGGATGGACTGAAAAATTCGTAGCCGCTGAACTTGTTCCAGTCAAGGTCGAGCAGCGAGTTGTTGGCCTGATTGATTGAGCGCAGCACATTTTCGGCTGTGGAAGCGAATACCGATTGGACATTGAGTGGAACGGTGGTGAATTTCAAGCCAATCATGGTCGGGTTGAAATAGGTCCTCAGGTTGTGGTTTCCTGGCGTGCTGGCATCCAGAGAAGATGCGGTCTGATGAATACTTGCATGGTGCACGGTGTCTTTGAGCAGCGTGCCGCTGAAGTTAATCAGCCAGTTGCCGGACTGGTCGCTCACCACCGTCTGGAAGCCGACCGGGTTTCCTTGAGCGTTGTAAACGGCAAGGGACAGGGTCGTGCCGGGTTCGGCCCTGCCGCTGTAGATCGGTGTGATCGGTACCGGCGGCTGAAGATTCTCATCTGCCTCATCCAGCGGAAAAACCATCCGGTCCACCGCGCTGTCGGCGAACTGATAGGCCAGGCCGGGTCGCCCGGTTCCGGCAGCTGCGGGTCAGGCGGGCCAGGGGGCACCGGCGGGCCAGGAGGCTGCGGCGGCAGTGGAGGTCCGGTCGGGTCCAATGGTATCGCATAGCCAAAATCCTGGTCCAGATTGTTTTCACCGGCTGCAAGCGCCAGCACGGTCATCGAGTCCAGAATCCCGTCCGGGTCGAAGGTCTGCTGAAACTGGGGTGGGATGGTAGCTATATCAAGGGTTAGGATATAATTCCCGGCGGGCAGATAATTAAATAGGTAATTGCCATTGCCATCAGTGATCTCGGAAGTGGTGTAATCGACCGTGCCGTCAGAGTCGATATCTGCCTGCAAGGTAACACTTACCCCGGTGATACCTGGCTCGCCGTCATCTTGAATGCCGTTTTGGTTTTGATCGTTCCAGACTCTATCTCCAATACTTCCGGTGCCTGTATAGCCAAAATCCACATCCAGCCTGTTGCTTCCATTTGTCAAGGAAACTTGCGCGGTATGAGGCGTTGCTATGCCGTCCAGGTCAAAACTCGGGGTAAAACCATTGGTTGGCAGCGTATTTGGGTCGACCGTAATGGTATAGATTGCTGCGGGCAGATTGCTGAACAGGTAGCTTCCCTGAGTCATCCGTTGCAGTCGTGGCCTGGAAGTCAACGAGACCATCGCCGTCAAAATCGGTGGCAAGGGTAACGGTAACATTGCGTAACCCCGGTTCTCCCGTCTCTTGGATGGCGTTATTGTTGGCATCATACCAAACGGTATCGCCAATGCTTCCGAGGCCAATATAGCCAAAATCAACGTCGAGTTGGTCTTCCCCATAGCCAAGCACAACAGCGGCCGTGTCAGGGGTTGCGATGCCATCAAAATCGTAGGTCGGCTTGACTCCCGCCGGCAGGGTCGCAGGGTTTATTGTGACCGTATAATTTCCCAGGGGCAGGCCGTTGAGTCCGGGCAGCTGCTTGTCAAAAAGGTAGAGCCCGTCAGCATCGGTTGTCGTGGTGAAGGTGTCGTCAATGCCGTCGAGGTCGACATCCCCGACGAGGGTGACTTCGACGCCTGGAAAGCCTGGTTCACCACCATCTGCAATGCCGTTTCCATTGAGGTCATACCAGACCAGATCGCCGATCGAGCCGACCTTGGTATAGCCGAAATCCTGATCGAGGTTTTCGGGTTTCAGGGTCGAAAGTGTCAAGTTGGAAGTGTTGTCGAGGATAGAATCGGGATCGCCTGACTGAATGTAATCCGCCGGAAGGGTCGTGTCGTCGACCGTAATAGTATAATTGGTGCCCAGAAGACCGGTGGGAAGGCCGTTGAAATAATATCTTCCATCCGCAAGACTTGCTGTCTGCAGGGTGAAATCAGTGGTGCCGTCACGGTCGATATCGCCTTCAAGTGTCAGCGTAACACCAGCGATACCAGGCTCTCCGACATCGATGGCGCCATCGGCGTTAAGATCGTCCCAGATCTGGTTGCCGACCCTGCCGCCGCCGATATAACCAAAATCCATATCCAGATCCTGCGGTTTGTGGTTACGTCAAGAGTCGGTTGTGCTCTTATTGTCAAGCACCCCGTCAGGATCGTAGGTCTGGGTGGTAAGCCCATAGGGCGTGGCAACAACGGTAACGGTATAGGTTAGGAAGGGCAGATTGGTAAACAGGTAGTTGCCGTTCTGGTCGGTAAAATCGAAATTGACGTAAGGGTTGCCGCCGACGGTACCATCGATGCGAATCAAGGCATAGGCGATACCCGGCTCCTGGGCGGGATCGTCCTGCACCCCATCGCTGTTGGCGTCGAACCAGATCCGGTCACCAATTCTCCCTTCGGCACCTCCGTTGTAGCCGAAGTCTACTTCAAGATTCGACTCATTTGCGCCAAGAGTCAGATCAGCGGTGTTGGGTGAATTTATAGGAGGACTCTGATCGTCAAAATCGTATGTTGGTACCATTCCCGGCGGCAGTGTCGCAGGGTCGACTGAGACAGTATAATCTGCGGCCTGGAGGTTGGAGAAAAGATAGTTGCCGTTGCCGTCGGTGGTGGTGGTGGCCAGAAAACCGAATCCCCCGTCAAGAGTAACGGTGACATTGGCGATACCGGTTTCAATAGGGTTCTGCACTCCGTCTGCATTGCGGTCAAACCAGACCCGGTCACCGATCTCACCCGATTGCTGGGGTACGAAATAGACGGCGATTGCGGTGTCCTGGATACCGTCCTGGCTCATCCCGGGATTGTTGGTGTCGGTGTCGTCGTAAATGCGTTCCTCTGGGTTCCCATTACCCTGGAGCCCGGTCCAGTTGGCATCGATGACATTGATATGGGGTCCGGGAACGTACCAGGAACCCTGAACTTCAGCTGAATAGATGATCTCGATATAATCCGCTCTGGCAATATTCCATGAACTACTTGCACCTGAAGGCCCGGCGGTCAGGATATTGGTGCCGCTGTCATAGCTGAAAACTGTTGAAGCTGTTATCTCAGTCACCGTGCCAGCGGATGTATCGTAATAGAAAGCCTTGGGTTCATTTCCTGCAGTGTTGATGAAAGTGGTGCCGTCTGCTAGCTGATCCTCGACCGTCGTCTCAAATGCCCCTGCATTGCCGGTATTGGTGAAGGTGGCGCTGTAGGTAAGCTGTTCGCCAAGCCGGGCAACTGTCTGGTCGCCACTTTCGTCGACAACTGACTTGGTGGTGGTGATCTGCGGCTCGACCAGCAGGGTAAAAGCCACAGCGGGCCCAAGGCTCTGGCTGGCGTCGTTGCCGTCGAGGTAGGTCAGGGAGGCTATATTAACCAGGATATCGCCAGAAACGTTTTCCTGAACATTGAGAACCTGGGCGGTTATCTCGATGAAAATGCTGTTGTTGTTCGGGTCGTTGTCAGCAGTCACGGTAATGGAGGGTTGAGATACCAGGCTGTAATCGATGGTAATAACGTTGCCATCCCCGGTAATGGTTGTATGGTCGGTGCCCCAGAGACAATGATGCCAGCAAATGATGCATAGCTGATGGTGGGGGTTCCGACAATCTGCAGGCCGTCCGGAAGGTCGTCGGTGACTACAAGATTCTCTATCTGACCCTCGGGTAGAATCACTTCAATTTCAAAGATCGTATTCTCGCCGATGGTATGGATCCCGCCGCCAATTTTTCTGATCTCGGGGGCAGCGATACGTTATCCTTGCATCATCGTCATCTTGGTATTCTCGCTCGTTAAGGGGCTCGCGGTCATTGTTACATGGTCGGGACTGGGAGGCTGGTCCAGTCAATATCTGCCGTATTTTCGATATCTTGATTGGGCTGGACGTTCTGAGAAAGGACACCTGAGACCGTAACGGTAAAAGTTTCTCCAACTTCAAGGTCTATGGTGCTGGCCGAAGGGTTGCTGCCAAAGGAAAACTGAACCTTGCCGCTAGTAATTTGAAAATCAGAGGTGGTGAGGACCAGGCCTCCTGCGGTTGTGACAGAGGCTATTGAAGCAGCTGAAAATTCTGTCGGCAAGAGATCGTCTAAAAAGAGATCGTATGCACCAGAGCCACTTTTAGGGAATGTTCCACCTTGATTTCATAGCTGACAGGGTCGCCGGCATCTACATTTGAGAGCGCAACGCCGTCAAAGAGACCGTTGACTGTTTTGGTAACGAGTACATCCGGTTCGACCAGGGTCACCTCGTCGCCACTCACCGGGCCAGTCTCGATATCGGCGGTCCTGTTGGTATAATTCAGAACTGCGGTGTTTTCAAAGGTTTCAGCAGCGGAGTTAATAGAATCATTGGCTGGGATATCGAGCACCACTGCCCGATATTCAATGATGAACTGATCATCACCTTGGAGGGTATCAAGGACCGGCGCGTCAAAATTGCCGGTGTTGTCTCCGGCGACAGTAAGATCGCCAAGATCGAATTCAACTTGACGCAGGCTGCCTATGGTCGAGGCGGTACCTGTGATTGTACCGCCAAGAGCTGGGTCGAAGATTACCGAGCTGCCGCTTGCACTGCGCAAGGCTGCTGTCACTGTGGTCCCTGACAGATCCTGGAAATCAAGGCCGGCACTGAGGGTATCGACGATCACGACGTTATCGACCATTCCCTCGGGCAAGGTCACCGTGATTTCATAAGTGAGAATCTCACCGATGGTGGCTTCGTTCAGGCCGTTGGCGGAATCGGTGACATCAGTATCAACAAGCTCTTTCTGGATGACCGGACCGGGGACAGTGATGACCGGTGCTTCGGCAAAGTCAGTTTCGGTGCGCTCCCGGTCTTCATCGCCGGTGACGAAAGTTCGAGAGAGCTGCACGGTCACCATCCATGGAGGTCCAGCTCAGATCCACCCGGTTTCCGATCTGGTCAGCAGGATAGAGTGCTTCGGCAAGGAGTCCTGAAACAAGGACCTCGAGCTCTGCGCCAAGGGGAAGGTCCACCGTTCCCCCTGGTGCAGTCTGAAGGCTGCCGCTCGATATGGAGAACGCTGCTGTCACGTCCAGGGTCGAGTTGTCTGCAAAAGTGATGGTTGCAGAATCTACGGCAAGACTGGCGGCATCGAAGGTGCTCTCAAAGATATCGGTGAGCTCGAGATCGTAGGCATCGGCCTCTGTCTCGCTGGTATGCCTGACGCTGATGGTATAGACGCACCTTGTCACCCGCGTCGCCCGGAGCACCAGGGACATCAGGGCTGCCAGGGGTGAAAAGTTCGACGGCTTTTTCCACGTCAAGTTTGGGTTCAAGGATCTCGACGGTATCGGCAGACAATGTCGCCCCTGTCGTCAAGGGGGCCAGCATTGGTATTTCGATAGGTCAGAAAAGCCCCATTTTGCAGCTGGGTACCCGGGGTTCCTGGTCCGTCGCCTGAGTTCGCAGCAAGATCAGTTGCCATCACCGTATATTCGATGATAACGACCTCCTGGACATCGGGAGAGGGCACAAGGTTGGAGATGTTTCCAAAGTCGATGGAGAGAGTATCCTGCCCGGATGCATCGTAAGTAGTAGTTTATAACAGAATTGAGAGGGATGTCGCCTGGGGCGTCAAACGGATCATTCGTCCAGTCATGAGTAACCAGAGATTCCAGCGTAACGTTGATGCCGCTGAAGATTCCAGTCTCCGGTGACCGCAATATTGTCCACACTTACTAAAGCCAATCCGGGGTCCAGGTTGTCGTTGAATGACACATTAAAAAACACTGCTTCTGGAACGGTTATTTCAATCCGGTAGGTAAGAAATTCACCGATCACCACCTCCCTGCCGTTATTGATCCCGTCGGTATCATCCGGGGCGGCAAGCGTGTAATCGTTGGCTGCAGAAGCGTCAGGTTCTGCCGTTAATTCCGAGTTGACCAGGTACTTTATCGAATCCGGCTGGATCAGGATAAGGGTTGGATCAAAGTCATTGTAGTTGTTGCGCTCACCAGGGGGACCAGGATTGCCGGTGCGCTCGACATCATTTGTCAGCAACGAAACCGGACGGCTCAGGGGTGGGGGCGTCGGTTACAGGGTTTTGGTAGGAAGTCCATTCGATCTCAGCCTCGTTACGAATTTCGGAGCCGCCTAAAAGCACCGGCGAAAGCTGGCCGTTAATGGTAATCGTCAAGGTTTCGCCTTTGGCGAGATCAAATGGTGTGTCAGCTGTGCCGCTGTTGGTCGACAGAGTCGAGCCGTCAAGAAAGATGTTCACATCTTTCAACTCGCCCAGGCTGCTGTGGATGGCACTGGCCAGAACCAGGGAGCCCGGCAGGACCTGCAGGGGAATTTCATCCAGGAGCTCGACATCGAAGGCGGTTGCGCCGGAATTTCCGCGATGAGAGACGACGATGGTATATTCGACCAGGCTATTTTGCTGCCCGTTGACAAAATCAGGGTTGTTCCTGTCGTCTTCCTGAGATGGCGGGCCAGATGCAACGCCATCAACAACAGAGGTTTTGACGACCTTGATTTGCGGCTCTATGATCGTCACCGCATCGGCTGAAGCCGGTCCCTGCTCAATCGTTACCGCACCGGTTTCTGGAAGTGCCTGGTGGCTGAAGCTGGCACCGTTTTGTATCTGGTTGCCTGCTGTATTGTTTGAGGTATTGACCGCCATGGCAGTGTAGCGGACGACCACGACCTCATCGATGAGGTTATTTGTATCGCTGTTCACCAGGTCACCAAGATTCAAGGTGAATGAGCTTGGGCCGCCGGTTACTTCTGAATAACTGATATTGGGATCTGTGGCATCAGTGAGCTGGAAGAAGAGACTGAAATCATTGCCCCAGATCGAGCTGCGTACTACCCCGGGCCGTGCCTCCCCATTATCATCGAGAACCACAATCTCATCGATGCTTGCAAGCTCGAGGCCGCGGTCTAAAAGGTCGGTGAAAACGACTTGATTGGTCGTACCTTCCTGAAGCGTGATACTGGCTTCGTAGTAAACCCGTTCACCGATCACCGCTTCATCGATCTCGTTAACCCCGTTGCCGCTTCCTACTCCATCAATTTCTGTAGCAATAAATGATTTTGCGATCGAAGGTTCTTTTACTGAAACGCTTGCCGGATCTTCGATGGGGTCCGGGACGAAATTGGGGCCGTCAGTAATCGAGGCGTAGTTGCTCAGTTCGCCGGTGTTGGTCATCTTTTGCTGGGGCTGAACCCCAGCCGTGGCGATGAGGTCGTAACTGATAAAGAGGATATTATCGGTCTGGGCAGTATCGGTATCGATGTTTGACCCCAGTGGGACAGTGAGCTTGATGCCGTTGGCAAAAAAATCAAAATTAGCCGATCCGTAGACATTGCCGTTGCCGTCTCTATAGTCAAGGGCGTTGCCGGTCCCGTCGGTGACGCTGAGGTTAAGCTCCAATGCGGATTCGGTTGCGTCAGGAATGGCAAAACCTGCGGGCAGATCGTCTTCGATAATGATGTCGTAGGCAAAGAAATGACCAACGTTTCGGACGGTGATACCAAAGGAGACCAGGTCTCCGGAATCGATCAAGTCGAGATCTGCATCGATGGGCGTTGCCTCGATACCACTTTCAGTGATGTCTCCTTCCCCCCTGAAACCGGCGCTTCCTGGCTCCGTGAATCCAACCGGGCCGGGAATGTCGGTAAAGACTGCCTCGGTTTTGCCATTGTCGCTGACCTCTATGACCCCCTTGACCATCTCGAGTTCGGGGTTGGCCAGCACCACCTGGACGATATCGATGGTGGATGTTCTGCCCGAGTTGCCCTCTTCGGTTCCCTGAACGAGGTTGGTCAGAAACAGACCGTCAGCGAAGGGTTCGTTGGTAACCCTTACCGTAAAGAGAATATCGACCGTCTGTCCCTGATGGGCGGGATTGGAGTGGGCCTCCCAGTCGTAAAGCAGGGTGTTCTCCTTACTGTCGATGCTCAGAGTAGGGGCCAAGCCGTTGGAGTAGTCGAAAAAAGTTTCGGCTGGTCCAAATTTAGTCACCCCGACAGCAGGAACAGCAGCGTTGATATCGCCAGCGGTGAATTGTGTAACCCAGCCCCCGGTGGTGGATGGATCATTGTCCGGGTCGGCGACGTTATAGATGGGCAAGGGAAGATAATCGATAAAAACCAGATCGGCCTGATCAGCCGTGGGCAAGGTGTAGGTAAGCCGATAGGTGACGTCATCTCCGGGTTTAACGGTAACCAGGCCTGATACTGGTGTTCCGTTGAGCGCGTAAATGTCTTTGTCGATGCTGCCGACCGGAATTACCACACTACTGCTGGAACCATCCGCATCCTCAATGGTACATATCGGAAAAGCCGTCGACAATTGATCGCCATCAGGGCCGCCATAGACGAATCTACCGGCCGAGATATTCACGGAATTGCTAAAGCTGTCACCCTGAAAGACGGGGACATCCGGCGAAGTAAGCCGGTCGTCAATCACTGCATAATAGGTGATGACACCAAGCGCGGGCCCCCCGGTTCCTGCAGGTGTCCGGCCACCCTCGAGGATGCCGTCGGCATCTCCACTACGCATCAGGGCAGCGCTGACATCGATATCAACCTGGGTAGCATCGCCAAGATCCGGCCGCGGGAAGAGCTCGATCTCATCGCCGATGCCGACGGAAAAGTCACCGCTGTAGTTGCCGTATTGATCCTGGATGACAAAGCCGGGCTGGTGGGTGGCATCGACCAGAAAGGTGAGGCCGTCCGGGAGAATATCGGTTATCTCGATATTGCCTAAGGCGTGATAGTCTGAAACCTGGAAATCGAGGGTGTAGACAACAACATCGCCCGGCGCAAAACTGCCGGAGCCTTCCTTGGCAGAACTCTTCTGGATGGTGATTGGCTGGGCCTCGAAGACCTCGTCGATATCGGGGGTGGGGCTGATGTTGCCGCTGCCGTCGACCTCTGAATCAATGGTGAGCGCAACAAAGGGGTCACGATCGTCAAACGGCGTCCAGTCGGTGACAAGCTGCATATCGTTGACAACGAGTTCGGAGCTGTTGCAGCCCGGGCCCAGGATATCGCCGACATAAGAAGTCAAAGGTCACCACATCCTCAGGCCCAAGCCCTCCTGTTACATCGCCCAGGTTTAATAATCAATGTCGTGCCGTCCCATTGCGAACTCTGCACTAGTGAGCCGGAGACGCTGCCCGGGATGAATTCGATGTTAGCGGGCAACGTGTCAACAATGGTGAGATTTTCCACCGTCATCTCATTTGCCACATCAATGGTAATGGCATAGGAGCGGGGATAATTGGGCCCCGTGGCCGTTTCACCTTCAGGTCCGACGTAGTCCTTCTGGAAACGAACAACCTCGGGGAGATAGGGGGTGGTGACTGTCTGTTGATTGATGATGCTCGGGTCGGATATAGGGTCGTTTGGCGGCGTGAGTCCGAACGCGAAGCCTGAGCGGATAGAGATATCCAGCGGCTGGTCGACTTCAGCCAGGTTGGACATGTGGGCCGTAATACTGATATCTGCCGCAGGCTGGTCAGGCGTAAAGGAGCCAAATGGCAGGACCAGGGTGACGAAGGTGTCGCCCTCCTGACCGGTCACTTGCCAGGGGTCACCGTTACTGTCTTTGGCAAAAGGATGGTCGAGTACTCCCGTGGCATCGAAGGTCTGTTCCACCGCGGTAAGAGAGATGCCTTCAAAGTTTGCCGAGACGAATTTTATGCCGTCGTAAACATCACTGGTTGGCGGTGGCGAAGGCTGCGGATCAGGATAGTCTCCCTGGAGTCCCGAGGTTGGAAAATAAATATCCACAAACGGTCCGAAGGAAAGCTTTCCTGACCCGCCATCGTCGGCGTTGTTGGTAAAGGAATAGGTGAAGATGAAATCTTCATTGATCAGCGGGTCTACCGGTTCGAGTACAACGATCTTACTGTCCGGGTCGCTCGGGATCCAGAAAGAGGTGGGTAGGGTCGGGTGCAATGGGTCCTTCGAGCTCATCGACCACCTTGTCAACCTGCATCCCTCCGTCCAGAAAGTCATCTGCGGAATCAGGGGCCTGGTCATTTTCGAGTATGTCAGCTCGTTCATCTGATTCAGAAGCAATGTTGGTGGAAATATTCGCTACTGCTATTTCCGGAGCCGTCTGATCTGTTTCGTTCTGCTCCGACTCGGCTTCGCCAGGTTCAGCAGGAACAGCCTGATTACCCGTGTTCTCTGAATCAACAGCTGTCGGTGCTTCGCCCTGTTCGTTTTCAACCGGAGCAGCCGCCGTTTCTGCCGCAGACTCCAGCGGGGCGGTGAGCTGCTCGAGGCCCGCATCAGCCCCGGGGTCGACTCCCGGATCGAGGATAAGTAACGGATTTGCATCGAGAAAGATGCGCTCTTCGAGCTGCTCGAATATCAGCGGTGGGGGGGGCTTTTTCATTTAATTAAGCTATGGTTATTAGGTAAGATTAATCAATATAATTCACGCAAGTACGGTTTGCAATCAATAGGTATTCTATTAGGGGGCGGCGGTGGCAGTGCTGGCGGCTGGTCAATTCGGTTTGCCGGGATACGTTGTGTTCAGCCCGGTTTGAAAATGTGGTTTCGCTCCCTGGCGATTTGGCTGCCAAGCCTGGAAGCTATTGCTAACAATTGATTTTTTTGCTGGCGAGGTGAATTTCTGACCGGGGACCGATTTTTCTGTTTACAATTGTTGCCATTGTCTGTCACTTTTAACAAATTTGTCTAACGGGTTCTGATATGATGCGGAGGTGACTGTTCGAGCCCGTTTACAGGTGACCATCCATCAGCCGGCCGGAAAACAGACGGTCTGCTGCCACGATACCGGGGAAATAACCATGTTCAATCTATTGGCAAACACTATGGTGATTGTGGGGGCCGGCGTTTTGATCGTTTCCCTGCTGCCGGTGCGCCGGCTGATTGCCCAGCTCCCTGGCGGGCAGGTGCGCCGCTGCTGGATCGAGTTGACGCTGCTGATCGTCGTCCTGATCGTCGGTTACATTACCTATATTGCAGCCAACTGGGGTCGCTTCTCCACCTGGCTCGACTTTATCGTACCGAGCGTGTTCCTCTTCGTCTCGGTATTCGTCTGGCTGACGACCAGCCTGTCCCAGCAGACCGCCTTCGATGTTCGCCGGGTGACCATGCTCGAGCGGGAGAGCATTACCGATGCCTTGACCGGCATGTACAACCGCCGCTACCTGGACCGTCGTCTGGGCGAGGAAATCGGGCGGGCCAGGCGCTATGGCCTGCCGCTGTCGGTGCTGCTGATCGATATCGACTATTTCAAACAGATCAACGACACCCATGGTCATACGGTTGGCGACTCGCTGCTGAGGAATATCGGCACGCTGTTTCTCGAGACCATTCGTGACTCAGACGTGGCTGCCCGCTATGGCGGAGACGAGCTGATGATCATCGCCCTGAACACCGATGATGCCTCAGCCGTTTACCTGGCGGAGCGGCTGCGGACGCTGGTCGAATCGCACCAGCAGGATCTGACCGGTATTTCGAGCGAAGAGCAGGAGATTAAGGTGACGATCAGTGTCGGTATTGCCGGTTTCAACCCTGAAGTTACCGACAGCCAGAGCCTTGTGCAGCGCGCCGACGAGGCCCTTTATGGCGCCAAGCAGGAAGGTAGAAACCGGGTGAAGATCTATGAGCCGGCTGCAGTGGAGGCTGCATCGACTTCCTGAGACTGGTTTCTGCGGTGCATGTGTGCAGCACGATTTCTGTGGTACGTTATACCCGGTGAGCGACTGAGGGGTGCTGAGTCCGGGAGGAGGCCGGTGATACCGACCTTAATTGTTATTCACCATCCATGAGAAGAGGATCGTTATGGCTAATTTCCTGTTTGTACTGAGCAAGGACAACAACGAATCGGCGACACGCTGCTTTCAGTTTGCCAAAATTGCCCATTCCAAAGGCCACCAGGTGGATCTTTTTTTCATCGACGGCGGGGTGAGCTGGGCGGACAGGGAGCGTGATCTGAGCCAGAAGACCGACACCGGTGACTGCCCCGGGGATTATCTGCCCTATCTGGTGGAGCAGGAGGTCGCCATCGGTATCTGCACCCCCTGCGCCAGGAACAGGGGCATGGATGAGGCACGATTCTTCCCCAACATGCTGCTCGACGGCGGACCGCATCTTATCGACATGGCGGCCGAGGCGAAGGTTTTCAACTTCTAGCCTGGTACTCTCAATCGCGGTTCTGCTGGATTCTTTCCAGCAGCGCCGGGCCCACCTTTTCCCAGTCCACGCACGGGCGGCGGAACCCGTCGGGTCTGATCAGCGGGCAGCCGAAAGCGGCGTCGTCCACGTAGACATCAGCGTAGGCCTTGGGGCTCTCGGTCCAGCCGGCCTGGTCCGGATTCATATTCACACCGTAGAGCTCTATCTTGTTTCTCTGCAGAAATTCCACCGCATCGCTGAGCATGCTGCCGCCGACACCGCTGTCCGAGCGCATGGTGAAGAGAATCAGCCTGGCCCCTTGATCCTGCAGCCGCCTGAGCCAGTAGAGTGCCCCGGGCGCCTGTGTTCCGATTTCGGGAAAGCAGTGATCGACGATGGTGCCGTCGAAGTCAACGCAGATATACATGGGGCGTACTCCTCTGCATTCAGTGGGAATGAAAATGGCGCTGGCTGAACAGCCGCTGGCTGACCACCGTCAGCAGGATGGCGAAGATCGCTGCGGCGATGCCCAGCAGGACATTGTAGAACGGCGGTGCGGCCAGGGCGATGCGGATGATCATGGTCGACAGGGCGAAGCCGGAGTTCCTGAACACCGCGTAAAAGCCGGGCTGGTAGCATTGCGAGATGAGTACGACGAGCACGTCGGTGAGGATCAGCAGGGTGTAGAAATCGTGCAGGAAGTCGGTGTGTTCTACGCCGACCAGTGTCAGCCAGCCGCTGCGCAGCCCCATATAGGCAAAAGCCAGCAGCAGCAGCAGGGCGATGCCTTTCTTGGCGGCCACGAATCCGTACAGATCGGCGGAGCGCATCGGTTCTTCGCCGCCATCGCCTTTTCTGTCCTTTATCAGGTAGTAGACGCCCAGCAGCGAGAAAATCACCAGTGAGCCGAAGCCGTCGGTGACAATGCGCAGCACCGCCTCCTCGTTGCCGGTGAAGCTGATCGGCTCGGGGAAGTAGGAAAGCTCCTTGAAGGCATTTCTCATCAGGATCAGCGCCAGCAGCTCGAACTGCTTGCCCACCGAGCGGGAAAATGAGCAGGGGAGGGTGAAAATCAGGCTGATGACTTCGAGGATCAAAACCACGGTGAAGGCCATCTCGATGGCCGAAAAGTGGCTGTAGGGGATCAGGTCTGCGAACGGCTCCGCCGATCAGGCCCTGCCGCTTGAGCTCGATGCAGATCAGGCCGACCAGAAAGAGGACCACCAGGAAAAGTGAAATCTTGCGGTGCAGTTTTTCGTGTTCCCAGCGATGGTGGAGCGGGTCGAAAATATAGGTGATTTTGTCGAAAATGTAGTTCATCTGAATCGTTGACGAAAGAAAATTTAAAGGGCCGCAAAACCAAAGGGACACCATACTCCATTCCCCGGTGAAAATGAAGTGCGGCGTCCCTGATCCGGAAAAACTATATCGGCCGTGAATCGTTGAGGATTTTGTCGATCACCTCCATGAAGACCCTGGTTTCGACCGGTTTGGACAGGTAACCGTTCATGCCGGCGGCCAGGCATCGTTCCCTGTCCTCGCGCAGGGCGTGGGCGGTCATGGCGATGATCGGCGTTTGTGCGGTCTTTTCGACGGCGCTGTCCCTGATGCGCCTGGTGGTCTCGAAGCCGTCCAGGTTCGGCATCTGGATATCCATCAGGATAAGATCGTAGTCTTCGTGTGCAAGTTCCTCGAGAACCTCGGTCCCGCTGTTGACGGCGGTAACCTGCCAGCCGTTCTGCTCGAGCATGGCAACGGCAATGGTCTGACTGATGCGGTCGTCCTCGGCCAGCAGGATGCGGATGTTTTTTCTGGCTGACGGTGCTTCATGGCCGGCCGCGCCGCTCAACCCGCGGGCTGTCTGGCTGACCGGGGTGGGAAGTTCAAAGGGCAGCGATACATAGAAACAGCTTCCCTGGCCGGATTCGCTCTCCAGCCAGATCCGGCCTCCCATCGACTCGACCAGCTGGGTGGTGATCACCAGCCCCAGGCCGGAACCCTTATACGAGTCGTTGCCGATGGTGTCGAGCTGCTCGTAGGCATGAAATATCTTTTTCTGCTTGTCGCTGGGAATACCGATACCGGTGTCGGACACGGCAAACAACAGCGCTGTACGGTCACTGCCGATGTTTTTCGCCTGGTGGTCTTTACGGACCTGGAGGCTTATTTCCCCATCTTCGGTGAACTTGAGCGCATTACCCATCAGGTTCAGGACGATCTGGCAGAGATAATGCGGGTCGCCGATCAGCAGTTCGGGAACATTGTTGTCGATTTCAGATTTGAGGCCGATCTTCTTCTGGGCGGTCTGCACCCGCAGCAGACTCATCGGTTCGGCCAGGGTGTCGCGCAGCCTGAAGGTCGAGCGCCGGGTCCGCATTTTGCCCGCTTCGATCCTGGAAAAATCGAGAATGTCGTTGACCAGCACCAGGAGCCGGTTCGACGAAGTCCTGATCATCTCCAGATAGGAGCGCTGCTGGTCTTCGAGGTCGGAGCCGAGCAGCAGGTTGGTGATGCCGATGATGCCGTTCATCGGAGTCCTGATTTCGTGGCTCATATTAGCCAGGAATGCGCTTTTGTTCTGCTTTTCCACCTCGGCGCGGTCCCTGGCCTGCTTGAGCTCCTCGATTCTGCGTTTACGGGCCAGCACATCGCCGACGTAATTGGCCACGTAACGCAGCAGGTCCTTGTCACGGTCGGTGTAGACGAAGTCGTCGTAGCTCTGGACAACCACCGCCCCGGAGATCTGATCGTGATAGAAGGGGACGCCGAGCCAGGAAGAGGGTTTGGAACCGAAAAAAGTGATATCGTTGGTTTCGCATATCTCATCGAAATCTTCGGTACCCGCAGTCAGTAGCGGCGACCGGCTCTCGATCAGAAAGCCGGTTATGCTGCGCTTCTCGCCCGGCCGCAGAGTTATCTGCAGGCCTTGGAATTCGGCATCGTGGGCATCGACGTAATAGGGAAACGTTATGACCGTGGTATCTTCTCGTTTTTCGGTCAGGGCGATATAGAAATTGCGTGCCGAAATGAGCCGCCCGACAATTTTGTGCAGCGTCTCGTAAAGCTGAGCCATGCTTTCGGTGGCGTGGACCGCCTCGCTGATCTCATAGAGGGCTGCCTGGACCATCTCGGTTCGCTGCAGAGTGGAGATGTTTTCCTGGAGCCCGGCGCTGACTCCGATTCTCTTCAGATGGGTGCTGATGATTGTGCCGAGCAGGTTGAAGCCCTCGATGTGCTGCGGCCCGAAGAATCCCGGCCGCTCATGACCACAGTAGAGAACTCCGCAAAAACCGTTATTATCGAAGACGGGTGTCAGCAGGTGGGCCTGGTTGCCGGAATCCTCCATCAGTTCGCTGGAAACGTTCGGATGGTTGAAAATGGTCGGTGTGCCCGAAGTTGCCAGATGCGCTACTCTTGGTTCGGTGTACTCCAGGAAAAGGGGCAGATGCACCGAAGGCTGTCCAGCAGGGCTGTCCGTTTCGTGGGATGGGGGGAGAAGCACCTGGCCGCCGGGGGCGGCTCGATAGAACTCCCCATGAATATCGTCGAGCTGGTCGAAGAGATGCCGGCGCAGTAACCGGCATAGTTCCAGCGGCCGCCTGGCCCGGTCGAGCGCGGCCGAAAGGGTCGAGGCAAGCTGAAGGAAATCGATTTCTTCCTGAGCTGATGAGGGGTACAGCTTTAGCATCTGTTGCCGCTGGCTAACATGGTTGTCATTACCCTGAGGGTCACTCATTCAATCGTATCAAAAAAAATGAGCCGTATACAAGCGACCCCGGCAAAAAGGAGCTCATTTAACGCCTATTCGGGTATAAACAATCTGAAAGACAGGCGAAAAAAAAACGACTGGAGAGCTCGGTGGTTGAGGGGTGAGGTAAAATAAGCTACAACAAGGGACGACAATCGATAAAGCCCGGGTGACCCCGTCCATGGAACAATTATCCATTCAACAGCTCATTGACAAAATCAGAGCGCGCCAGCCGTTTACGGCCGAAATTGACAGCGGTGCGTTTCAGGTTCGTATCCGCCGCTTTGTTCCGCTGATTGCCACCGCGATTCATAACGGCCACCGGGTCAGCGATGGGCTGGCGGCCAAAATGGCGGTGACCGAAAACCAGCGCCGCTTCGAGGAGGATCCGTTTACCGGTGCTATCGCTGAGGATCAGGACATATCGATAAGCGCAAACGATTCGCGCTACTGTTATGATCTGAATCGGCGGCCGGAGCTATGTATTTACGAACGGGCCTGGGGGCGCAACGTCTGGCTGGAACCGCTGCCGGATGAACAGCGGCAGCCATTGCTGGCCCGTCACGCTGCCTATTACCGGGTTCTGGATGAATTGTGCGCGGTTCTGGTCGACCTGTTCGGCAGCGCCGTGCTCTATGACATTCATTCTTACAACTACACCCGTCGAGGGGAGGATCCGCCGCTCTTCAACATCGGCAGCTGGTTTGTCGATGGCCCCGCGTTTGGTCAGATGATAGAGCATTTAGGTGGAGAACTGGAGCGTATCGAGCTGCCCGGTATCGATGTCCGGGTAGCGCTCAACGAGGTGTTTGACGGCAAGGGCTATCAGGCCGAGTACATCCACCTCCATCATCCTCAAATTCTCTGTATCCCGCTGGAGGTAAAAAAAATATTTATGGATGAACAGAGTTTCGAGCTCAACCGCGACCTGTTCGAAGCGCTGCGGGTGGGTGTGGTCGGGGCCATTGACCGGAGCATGGCGTTTTTCCGGGGATCGGTGCAATCGGGCGGTGGTCGGTGAAATGAAAGTCATTAAAAATGCACACGACAGCAGGCTCGCCGATGCCGCCGACCTGCTGAAGCGTTCGCGCAAAGCAGTGGCACTGAGCGGGGCAGGCATCTCGGTGGCCAGCGGTATCCCGGATTTCAGGAGTCCGGGCGGGCTGTGGACGGTTTATGCACCGGATGAGTACGCCACCCTCGATGTCTTTCACCGCGATCCGGAAAAGGCCTGGAAACTCTATCGGGCGCTGGGCAACACCCTGCTTGGCAAGCTGCACAATCCGGCCCACCGGGGGCTGGCCGCACTGGAAAAACGGGGGCTGCTGGCCGGCATCGTCACCCAGAATGTGGACAATCTGCATCAGCAGGCGGGCAGTACCCGGGTACTGGAGATCCACGGGGACCATCAGCACCTGCAGTGTCTGCGCTGCGAGCACCTCGAGCCGGTGGGCGAGGAGCACTACCGGATGGCCGACATTCCCCGCTGCCCGGGTTGTTCGGCGCCGCTGAAGCCCAATGTGGTGCTGTTCGGCGAGCCGGTCAGGAAAATGGATCAGATCGAGGAATTGCTGGGCGGCTGCGATCTGCTCATGGTCATCGGCACCTCGGCCCAGGTCTACCCGGCCGCCGGTCTTCCGCTGGCCGTCAAACACCGGGGGGGAACGATTTTTGAATTCAACCGTGAGCAGGTGCTGGGGCGCGACCGCTTCAGCGGCGCCAGTATTATCACCGATTACTATTTCGAGGGTGCTGTCGAAAAGACCCTGCCGATGCTTTTAGAAGCCGTGTTCCCGGGGGATTACTGATGGGCAACGTTACCTTGATGCGGGTTTTCCTGCCCTTTGCGGCCGGCTATTTTCTCTCCTATCTGTTCCGGGTGGTCAATGCCGTGCTGGCCCCGTACCTGGCGGCCGACATCGGTGTCGGCCCCTCCGATCTCGGCCTGCTGACCTCGGTCTATTTCATCACCTTTGCCTCCTTTCAACTGCCCCTGGGCATTCTGCTGGATCGTTACGGTCCGAGAAAAACCGAAGCGGTGCTGCTACTTTTTGCCGGCCTCGGCGCCTTCATCTTCAGCCGGGCCGACACCCTGGCCGGCCTGGTTGTCGGCCGGGCCCTGATCGGCTTTGGCGTTTCGGCCTGCCTGATGGCCGCCTTCAAAGCGTACACGGTCTGGTTCGAGCGCAGCAAGTGGCCGGCGATCAACGGCTGGCAGATGGCCAGCGGCGGCCTCGGGGCTCTGGTTGCCACCTCGCCGGTTCAATGGCTCGTGTCGGCCTCGGACTGGCGCACCGTATTCATGCTGCTCGCCGGTCTTTCCATCGTTATCGCCCTGCTGGTTCTTGTAGTGGTGCCGGAGAAGGATTCGGCTGCATCGTCCGATTCGCTTGGCGGCCAGCTGCGGGGGATCAGGGAGGTCTTTACCAGCCTCAAATTCTGGCATATCGCCCCGCTGGTCACCATGTCGCAGACCGCCTTTCTTGCCATACAGGGACTCTGGGCCGGCCCCTGGCTCCGCGATGTGATCGGCCTCGGGCGCGATGAAGCGGCCGCCGTGCTCTTCTGGGTGGCGGTGGCCATGATGGTCGGTTTTATCGTCTTGGGGGCCGGAGCGGCCCGGCTCAGCAGGTCCGGCATATCGCCGGGGCTGACCTCGGCCTGCTGCATGGCGCTGTTCCTGGTGGTCCAGGTGCTGGTGCTGGTCCTTCCGGCTTCAAGCTATTTCTGGGTCTGGCTGGCATTCGGCTTCATCGGTACCGCGGGGATCATCGCCTATGCCGGTTTGTCGCAGCTTTTC
This sequence comes from uncultured delta proteobacterium, assembly GCA_963845115.1. Classification (GTDB taxonomy): domain Bacteria; phylum Desulfobacterota; class Desulfobulbia; order Desulfobulbales; family Desulfocapsaceae; genus JABDQA01. The sequence continues at coordinate 178,385 of CAWJQN010000001.1, forward strand.
GAGGCGAACCTTTCCGGCCGGGTGACCACCGGGGTCAACATGCTGGTATTCGTATCGGCTTTTTCCTGGCAGTGGATCATCGGGGTCATCATCGAACACTGGCCGGCGGCAGCTGACGGAAGCTATAACGAGAAGGGATTCTACTATGGTTTCGGACTGCTGATCGGCTGCCAGTTGATTGCCCTGATCTGGTATGTGATCGGCTCCCGTCTGCTGCGGCGGTCGATAGAGCAAAACTGACGAACAACCCAAGGAGGGGAGATGCTCAAACAGGAGTTTAGCGGAGCGGCAAGCTATGTAATCGATGATGAACTGGCCCGGATCGTCAACATTTCAATGAGCCTGGAGATGCCGCTGCTGCTTAAGGGCGAGCCGGGAACCGGCAAGACCATGCTGGCCCATGCGGTCAGTCAGAGCCTGGGGATGGAACTGATCGTATTAAACGTCAAATCGAGTATGAAGCTGGTCGAGGCCCTCTACCAGTATGACACGCTGACCAGGCTCAATGACAGCCGGTTCGGGGATTCGATCAGGAATGTTGCCAATATCGGGGAATACATCAGAATGGGCAAGATCGGCCAGGCCTTTACCAGCGAGCAGCGCTGCGTTCTGCTGATCGACGAGATCGACAAGGCCGAAAGTGATTTCCAGGACGATATGCTCGACGTGCTCGACCAGATGCAGTTCGACATCATCGAGACGGACGAGGTGGTTCGGGCCCTGGTGCGGCCGGTGATAATCATCACCTCCAATGCCAAAAAGGATCTCTCCGACCCGTTTCTGGGCCGCTGCAATTTCCACCATATCGCTTTTCCCGAGCCAGCGATGATGCGCCAGATCATCGATGCCCACTTTCCGGACATCTCCGCCAGACTGGCTCAAAATGCCATTGCGCTGTTTTATGAGATGCGCTCGATCGAGGCCATCGAGAAGAAGCCGGCAACCCGGGAGCTGATAAACTGGATCAGGGCCCTGCAGGCCGATCCCGACTTTCAGGGCGGCGAACGGCTCAAAGAGGAAATCCCCTATCTCGGCGTTCTCTTCAAGAAGAGCGGGGATTACCAGAAATCTGCCGGTTTCGTGCAGAAACGCGGTTTTTTCAGAAACTGATTGGACCGATGTTCGTATCTCTTTTCTATCAGCTGAAAGAGGCGGGGGTCCCGGTCAGCCCCACCGCGTTTTTGACGCTGCACCGGGCCGCTGAGCGCGGGCTGGTAAACTCAATCGATGACCTCTACGTGGCGGCACGCGCCATTCTTGTCAAGAGCGAGAAGTTTTTCGACCGCTATGACCAGGTATTCAGTCATGTGTTCCACGGTGCCGAGCCCGTCTTAGATCTGGATCAGGAGCTGGACTTCTGGGCCAATGCGATGCTGGACGAATGGCTGAAGAACCCGAAGATGGCCGCGGCGGCCCTCGGGGTGGACGAGAAGGATCTCGCCGGCAGATCGATTGAACAACTGCTCGACTACTTCCGGCAGCGGCTGCGTGAGCAGAAAAGCCGCCACGACGGCGGTTCGAGATGGATCGGCACCGGCGGCACATCCCCGGTGGGGCACTCGGGGCATCATCCCGGCGGTATGCGGGTTGGCGGAGAGTCGAGCAACCGGACGGCCGTTCAGGTTGCCGCTCAGCGCCGCTATCGCGACTACAGCAGTGAGCGGAATCTGACCAGCGCAACCATCGGCGAAGCCCTGAAGCGTCTCAGAAACATGGTGCCCCGCGGGCCGCGGGATCGACTCAACATCGAGGAGTCGGTCTATCAGACCATGAAAAATGGCGGCGAGATTGAAATCATCTTCGAACGGGCCATTGTCGACCGCCTCAAAGTGGTGCTGGCCATCGACAACGGCGGCTGGTCGATGGATCCCCATGTCCAGCTCGTGCAGACGCTCTTTTCATACGCTCAGGCCCAGTTCAAGGATATCAAAACCTACTATTTCCACAATACCATCTATGATACCCTCTGGGAGGATCCGGGCAGGTACCGCAAGCCGGTGTCGATCGATTCGCTGGTCCGCCTCGACCCGCAGACGCGTCTTATTATCGTCGGCGACGCCTCGATGGCACCTTATGAGCTGATGGTGGCTGACGGCTCGATCTATGCATTTGAACGCAGCGGCAGCCCCAGCATCGAGCGGCTGAAATTTCTCAGCTCACTCTTTCCCTCCAGTGTCTGGCTCAACCCGGTGGCCCAATCCCATTGGCCCTACACCAGGACCATCGCGATGATCGGCGATATATTCCCGATGTTTCCACTGAGTCTTGACGGGCTCGACCAGGCGGTTGCCCAGCTGATGAAAAAATAGCCGCGCACACCGGTCAGTTGAGCGCTCGCTGGGAGCGCAGCGGAAAATGGCTTGCCGCTCGTACTACGATGTACTAAGTTAATGCATAATTCCTGGAGTCTACGTTCGTATTATTTCCGATAGATCAAAGCGATAAGAAAGTCCCATAAACGGATTTCCGGAGAATCTATGAAAATTGCTATCGAACGGATAAAAGTCGATGAATCTACCCGTATTCGAAAGGATATCGGCGATCTTTCCAAGCTGGAGGAGTCGATCAACCAGGTCGGCCTGATCAACCCGGTGCTGATCGATGAGAATGACACCCTGGTAGCCGGTTTCAGACGTTTGAGCGCCTGCAGGAAACTGGGCTGGAAGGAGATCGAGGTCACGGTCGTTCAGCTCGAAGGCGATGAGCTGAAAATGCTCGAAGCCGAGGCGGCGGAAAATCTCTTCCGCAAGGAGTTCACCCATGACGAAATTCTGGCCGTCCATCAGCGCCGCCTCGAAATCGAGGAAGCCCGGAGGCACAAGGGCTGGTTCGAACGCTTCTGGCTCTGGTTGAAAGGGTTGTTTCAAGCCAAAGAAGAAAAACCGGCAGCGGTGAAGGCCCGGCCGGCTGCTGCAGTTCCTGAGACTAAAACAGAACCAGGCAAGGCAGAACCCGCCCCAACAGATGCACCACCGGCGGAGGCCGAATCTGCTCCTGAAACCGACGCCGAAGCCAGGGCCGAGAGCACAGACGAGCCGCAGCCCAAGCCCGAAGCAGACCCGCAGACCGAGCCCGAAGCAGACCCGCAGACGGCCCAGACGGCCCCTGGTCATCCCCGGGAAAAGACTCCTGAAATCACCGAAAAAGACGGTGTCCGCCACATCAAGTGGCGTTAGGCATAAGGCAGCCATAAGCGGCGGCCGCAAAAAATCTGGCGCTGGCAGCACCAGACTCCCGGCCGGAAGGTTGCGGTGAGCGGTCGGCAACAGCATGGTCCTGACCCGGTCTGACTGTCCGGTTCCCGTTTCTGCAACATCGATAGAATTCTCATCTTTTCAGTGCCAGCCACTTCCTGTCCAGCCTCCCTGCACTTGGATCGGAACTCCTGACAGCCTATGATAAAATTGAGGACGGGTAAACATGAAACCTGCTATATTCAGTCCGGTAAATCTGCTATTTTGAAATCAGTCTTACCTGAAACGAGCGATTCGATGACCAGGAACAGAGGACAGCGTGCCGGTATTTGAATATGAAGCATTAGCTCCGGATGGTTCGCGCAGCAAAGGGGTGATGGATGCTGAGAGCGAGGCCGCGGTAAGGGATCGGCTCAGGCACGGCGGTAAATATCCGGTTTCGATCTCCCGCTCTCAGGTCGGGGGCCGAAGCGGACCGTTCAGGGTACCTCGAAATCTCAGTTTCTCGCGAATCAGCATTTCTGAAATAAACGTTTTTACCAGGCAGCTTGCTACTCTTATCGGAGCAGGACTGCCGCTTGATGCGGCTCTGAGCAGCATCGCCGAGCAGGCCGAAAAACAATCGATGAAGCAGGTCGTTTCCCAGTTGAAAGAAGGGGTCAGCCAAGGGGAGTCGCTGAGCGCCGCCCTGGAGGAACGGCCGGAGCTGTTTTCGACGATGTATGTCAATATGGTGCGGGCCGGCGAAGCGTTTGGTTCACTTGACCTGGTTTTATCGCGGCTGGCCGATTTCGGAGACCGCTTCGAAACGGTTCGAGGACGGCTGCGTGCAGCGCTGATATACCCCGCCTTCATGACCCTGGTTGGAGCCGGGGTGCTCTTCGTGCTGATCACCTTCGTTATTCCCGACATCATGCAGGTGTATGCCCGGATGGACAAGGCATTGCCGCTGCCGACCCAGGTTCTCATCGGGCTGGGAACTTTTTTCAGACATTACTGGTGGCTGCTGCTGCTCAGCATTGGCGGCTTGGCAGTGGCGGTGAAAATCTCCGTCAGCGGCCCGGCCGGCAGGAAAAGGCTGGACCGCATAATGCTGAAAACGCCGGTGCTTGGTAGGGTCATCAATAAAAGCATCCTCTTTCGCTTCTCTTCGACCCTGGCCAGCCTGCTGAGCAGCGGTGTGGATATCGTCGACTCGCTGGAAATCAGCAAGCGGGTGGTCTCCAACATCTGTATCAGCGGTGTGATTGACGAAGCGATTGCTGACATACGGGTCGGGCAGAGTATGGTGCCGCCGTTTGCCCGTTCTGAGTGGTTTCCGTCCGCTTTCGTGCAGCTTTTGTCCGTCGGCGAATCCAGTGGAAAGCTCGAGGAAATGCTCGAAAAAATATCGGCCAGCAGCGAACGTGAGCTGGAATCGACCACCCGGGGGCTGACCTCGTTGATCGAGCCGGTTCTGATCGTAATCATGGGCATTCTGGTCGGCTTTATAGTACTCTCTGTGTTGCTGCCGATCTTCGAAATGAATCAGGTGGTTCGGTGATCGTGTCGGTGCAGTCCAATCCGCGATGGAAAAGAAAAATTCGATGAGCGATTCCTTGAAAACAGGCACTGCTAATAGAGCACCCGGCAGAATGACGGGGCGGGAAGGTTTTACTCTGATCGAACTGCTGGTGGTTCTGGTGATTATCGGTATTCTGGCCGGCTACATCGGCCCCAGAATTATCGGTCGCCCGGAAGAGGCGCGACGGACCAAGGCCGAGGTGCAGGTCGCCGGCCTGGAGACCGCTCTGAAACTCTACCGGCTGGATAACGGTTTTTACCCGACGACTGAGCAGGGGCTGTCCGCCTTGATCAAGCCGCCCACCAGCGGGAAAATCCCCTCCAGGTGGAGGGAGGGAGGGTATCTCGAGGCCAGTCGTCTGCCCCTTGATCCCTGGGGAAACAGTTTTGTCTATCTGAGCCCCGGTCTTCATGGGGATTTCGATTTAAGTTCTCTTGGAGCTGACGGCGAGCGGGGAGGTGAGGGAAACGATGGTGATATCAACAACTGGGAAATGGAGTGAACGCCACCTCTTTCGGACAGCGATTTCCCAACCGGGGTTTACGCTGCTCGAACTGCTTGTTGTCGCTGTTCTGATCTCGATTGTGCTGACCATAGCAATTCCCAACCTTCAGCCTCTGTTTTTCAATGATCCGCTGAGGAAATCTGCCCGTTTAGTTGCTGCTGCCGTGGATCAGGCCAGAGAGCGGGCACTGGAATCTGGAAACGCAACGATCATGACGGTTGATATGTCCGACGGCAGCCTGACGATAATTTCGCCATTATCCGGTACCGGCCAGTCCGAAAAAAAAGTGACGCAATCCGCTGTTCTGGGGATTGTCGATCCGGTTTCAATCGACTCGGTCTGGACCCTTTCATCGGGACGTATTGAAAAGGGTCAGGCATCGATTCACATCAACCGGCGGGGGATGATAGAACCGGTAGTGATCAACATCAAGGAGGCGGGCCGGGCCATTGCTGTGGAAGCGGCTCCATTTCGCAGTGATGTCCGCCTGTTCGACAAACCGTTGTCGCTGCCTTCATCGGTCGCGGTGCTGTCAGCGACCGCCAACTGATCACCAGTATCATGAAGAGAAAGGCTGGGATGGCGTCGGGGTTTACGCTGCTGGAAGTCATGGTGGCAATGGCCATTCTGGCCATCGGTCTCACGGTCCTCTATTCCAGCCAGAGTCGCAGCCTGTTCGTCGCCGATATCAGTGATTTTACCGCCACCTCGTCGCTTCTGGGAGCCATGCAGATGGCCGAGATCCTGCAAAGCAGTGATCAGTCCCGTTCGGCATCCGGAGATTTCGGCGAGCGCTACCCGGGCTACATCTGGCGGTTTCAGACCGACCAGGCTGAAGGCGCTGCAGAACTCATCCCTGCAAGCGCTGCCGACTCTCTGCAGCGTATCGAGCTGAACATTACCGATACGCGTCGCAGCGAAACGTTCACCATGGTTCGCTATCGCTTTACCGGGGGCAAGTAGTGGCCCGTCGACCTGCAGTCAGGAGGGCAATGGGGTTTACCCTGGTTGAGCTTCTGATCGCCATTGCCATTCTGGGGGTCTCGATGCTGCTGGTGTACGGCGTTTATCATTCGATGCTCAGGGTGACTGAACAGGCGGATCGGAGCAGCGCAAGCCTGGGGCGGAAGCTGCTGATAATGGGGCAGCTGAAGCATGATTTTTTCGGGATGTACAAAGGCCGGTCAGGATATTTCAGGGCCGAGGACCCGCTGATCCTGGAAAGCGGCGCCCCCTTTCTGCAATTCACCACCAGCAGTCAGCTGGTTTTTGACGAGGCCGCTGCGGCGCCTGCCCTGACCCGGGTCGGCTATTTTTTGAAAAAAACCGGAAATGGGTCGACGTTTGATCTTTATCGGGTTGAACTTCCATTTAAAATATCGAATTCGCCGGTCCCCGTTTCTGACTCGGTGGCGGTGCTTGTCTGTGCAGATGTTCGGGGGCTGACCCTGAGTTTCAAAGACGCTTACGGAAACTTCTTCGACCAGTGGCAGGTCCGCTCCGGAACCACTGACAGCGGTTACGACGACACCCGCTTTCCCTCTCTGATCAGGGTAGAATTGCTGATCGGCCAGGCTGACAGTGAAAGATCGGAGTCAGAATCGTTTATTGCATCTTTTCATGTTCCGCCAGGCAGCGTAGCCGTCAATGGTGCGGGGGAGGGCAGCTGAAATGAGTAGTAAACATTTGCCCGGCGAAAGCGGCATGGCTCTGCTGCTGGTGGTTGCAGTAATCACGGTTCTCAGTGTGGTGGTCATCGGCTTCAATGACCGGGCCCGCTCATTCATGATCCAGGCCGCTTCCTTTCAGGATGGGACAAGGCTTGAAGCCATGGCGGTATCGGGAGTAGAGATCGGTCTCTGGCTTCTGCACGACGATCGCTCGGCTAATGGCCACGACAGTTTGCTGGAGGCCTGGGCCAGGCTCGATGAGACAGATCTTGCTTCTCTGTTCGATCAGGGAACTGTAGAGGTCGAGATACTCGACCTGTCTGGCCGCTTCCCGATCAACCGGCTGGTAACACAGACAAGTGAGGCGGCGGTATCCAACCCATCAGTGCCATTTCGCCAAGCCTTCCTGAGGCTCTTGAACAGCCCGGAACTGGCTGTTGCAGATGAACAGCAGGCGCTGATCATTGCCGACTCCCTGGTCGACTGGCTGGACAGCGACGACAGCCCGATGCCTTTCGGTGCGGAAAACTATTACTACCTGGCGCTCGACAATCCCCACCCTGCCGGAAACGGTCCGCTGGAGACGGTCGATGAGTTGCTGCAGGTTCGGGGGATAACGGCTGAAATCCTCTACGGAAATGATGAAAAGAAGGGACTCTCGGAGTATATTACCATCCACGGCAGCGACCGGATAAACATCAACACGGCTCCTGCGGCGGTCTTCAAGGCGCTGGCGCCGGGAATATCCGATGGGGATATGGAGAATGTGGAGGTTTTTCGATCCGACGAGCGTTCGGCACCACTGCTGGCCGAGCCGGGATGGTATCGCGCCCTGACGGGCTGGCCGCCGGAGGTGGTCATCGATTCGTCCCTTATTTCCACCAGAAGTTCGTATTTTCATATTCGTGCGGTGGCACAGTTTAGAGCTCACCGGCGGCAGGCGATGGCGGATGTTGGCCGCCTTGATGAGCAGATGACGGTCTATTACCGGGTTATTCAATAGCAGATGCGTTCGAAGCAGCGGTTCATACTGGAGGTGAGCGATCGTCTGGTGGCCGGCATGATGTGCGAGGTCGGGAAAAGATCGTTGGTGCCGGTGGCCTCCTGTCACCTCGAGTCGGGGTCCGGGCAGGACCTCCTCGAGGCTGCCGGGGAGGTGGTGAGGCGATGCGGGGTAGGCGGGTGCGACTGTTACCTGGCACTGCCCGTCTCCTGCTTCTATTTCAGGAACCTAGGCCTGCCCTTCGTCGAGCAGCGGAAATTGGACGAAGTCCTCGACTACGAGCTGCGGAGCCTGGTCAGTTTCGGGGAGGACCCTTTTCTCTTCGACGCTATTGCTGTTGGCGGTTCTGACAGCCACACCCGCCTGTTGACTGCTGTGGCCAGGGAGAAAGACCTCCTTCCCTGGTTCGATTTCCTGGACCAACACAGTCTGCAGCCGGTGCTGGTAACCTTGTCTTCGATGGGGCGCTTGCTCCTGTTGAGCGACGAGCCCGACCGCGATGACAATTTCGTTTACCTGGTTGCCGGCACAAGCGAGTCGACCTGCTTTATCTGCAGCAGCAGCGGCGTTCAGTCTATTCGTCAATTGCCCGGGAGGGCAGGCGGCTCCAGTGTTCTCCTGGTTGAGGAGTTGTGGAGAACCCTTCTCAGCGCAGCCGGTTCCAGCGGATTGGCGGGGAATATGGATCTTTTCATCGGTGGCCCCGAGGCCGATGGGGTTGACCTCGATCTTCCGGCAGCAGCCAATCCATTTAGAACGGTTACCGTGGTCGATTCAGGGGATATCTCGGTATCCGGTGACCCGGCTACGCAGATGCTGCCGGTCTATCTTCAGCGCATGCTGTCTGCCACGGCAGCGCTGAGGCCGGGCGACCGGCGCCTGATCAATCTGGTCAGGGGCAGAAAGGAGCATGACGGGGGGGGCAGAGGCGGCAGGCAGTTGACCGCGGCCATGGCCCTGTTCCTTGCGGCCCTGCTGATCGCTATCGCTTTCCAGACGTACGATTATCGAAAAATGGCCCGGCAGCGCGACCGGCTGGTCGCTGAAACTGAACAGATCTATGTTGAAACGCTGGGCGGCACCAAACCGGTGGCTGACCCGCTGGCGGCCCTGAAAGCCCGGATCAGTGAAATAGACGAGTCGGTGGTGGCCGGTATCGTCGAACATCCCGAGATTACGGCGGTGTCGATACTCTCGGACATATCGAAACGTCTGCCGTCGACGGTACGGGTCAGTTTCGACCGCTTATCTTTCGACAGAAAGAAGGTTCGAATCAGCGGTACGACCGATACGTACAACGATGTGGACAGGGTACGCAAGAGTCTCGACGCATCCCTGCTCTACAATGGCGTATCCATAGATTCGGCAGGCAATGCGGGTAGCGGACAAGGGGTTAAATTCGCCTTGACCCTGCTCCTCTGAGAAGACAATCATGGTTGATCCCAAGAAACCGCGTCCGTGGCAGTCCGCCGTTACCTATCTCGGCAGAATGAGCAGAAGGGAGCGGCTGGCTGTTCTGGCCGGTCTGGTATTTGTCGCCTTTTTTTTGGTCTACGAGGGTATTGTCGATCCATTCCTGAGCAGCAAGCACAAACTCGAGCGATCGCTGCAGGCGGGGGCGGATGGTATTGTGGAAATGAAACTGCTCCAGCAGCACTATCAGCAGATCAGCATCAATAAAAACGATATTATTGAGAGACTGCAGCAGCGTCGACCGGATTTCAATCTTTTCACTTTTGTCGAGCAGCACATAGACCGGCTTCGTATGAAGGAGCGGGTGGTGTCGATAAAACCGGGCTGGGGTGAGTCCCAGGGCGGTATCAGGCAGGCGGTCCTCGAGCTTTCCATCGAGCGCGTTGTACTGAGTCAGCTGGTTGATTTTCTTGCTGCAATAGAGTCTTTTGATATGGTTGTTTTTGTCGATCGGCTTGTTGTCCAGAGCGATGCAGCAGAGGACGGCCTGCTCGACATCAAGCTCGATATCGTAACCCTGGAGATCGACCCGGACTCATGAACAGTGTATTCTTTCCGAAACTGGGAAATATCGGCGGATCTGCCTCCCGCCATATTCTGCTGCTGCTGATTATCGGCCTGGGATGCTATTTTGGGGTAAAGCTGCTTTATCAGAAGATCGATGCCGGGATTGGCAACCAGCAGGGTCCCGCCGTGTCAGCGCTTGCCGGTGATGCCGCGTCCGGCGGCAGCGCTGGAGATGCGGATGAGATCGACAGAGCGGTGATCATCAGCAGAAATGTGTTCCTGGCCAATCGGGTCGAGTCGCCGGGCAGCCTGACTGCAGCGCTGATGGATTCGGTACAGCGGGCTGCCACAGACATGATCCTGGTGGGCACCGTTGTTGAGACGGACGGTGCAGCCAAGGCGGTGATTTTTGATGTCGAGGGGAAAAAACAGCACCTGGTCAGAGAAGGTGATGTTATTAACGGAGCCAGCATCGTCCAGATTGGTGCTGGAAAAGTGCTGATTAGCCGTCAGGGCGGAAATGAGATGCTCGATATTGCCGAGGCCCGGAGATTGCGCAGCGCTGCTGCTGCAGATCACCGGCAGGCCGTGGTGGCGGAGGTTGCAGATGGTCCGCTGAGCTATGATGAATCTGACCGGGATGATGGTGGGACACCACCGCGGGTCGATATAAACCGGCTCGAGGAGGAAACCGGGAGGGCGGTATTAAAAGGACGTATATCCAAGGATATGTGACTGAAGTGCTGAATTTTTATCAGCACACACCGGTATTATTCATTTTGAATTATTCATACCTTTATGTTTGACGGACTAAGACGATACTTACTGGCCTTGGCCACTTTTCTGATCTGGGCCCTGGCTCTGACTCCGGTCGCTGAACCGATCCATGCCCAGAGCGTCCCCTCGGCAGCCCAGCGTTTTGTCAGCATCGATTTCGACAATGTCGACCTGAATATATTCATCAAGTATATCAGTGAGCTGACCGGAAAAAATTTTGTTGTCGATCCTTCGGTCCAGGGCCAGGTTACCATACTCTCACCGACTAAAATCTCAGAGTCGGACGCCTATCAGGTGTTTGAGTCGGTTCTTGAAATTCACGGCTATACGACAGTGCCGAGCGGATCGATCACCAAAATCGTGCCGCTGGCGGCAGCCAGGTCGCAGAATGTGGATATTGTCAGCGGTGATGAGCAGTCTGAGCCTGGGGACCGGGTCGTCACCCAGCTCATAGCGCTGCGGCACAGCTCGCCGCAGGAGATAACCCAGATTCTGAAGCCGCTGATCTCGAAAACCTCAGTTATCGTCGCCCATACCCAGTCGGGCATGCTGATCATTACTGATACCAAGTCCAACATAAAGCGTTTGGCGGCTATCATCGAAACCCTCGATGTGCCCGATAGACGTGAACAGGTCGCCGTTATTGCTCTTGAACACGGCAATGCCGGCAAGGTGGGGACCATCCTGCAGACGATTTTCCAGAGAAGCAGTGGTGCCGCGGCCGCGGCACCACTGCCGGGTTTCAGAATAATTCCGTATGAGCGCATCAATGCCCTGGTCGTGCTTGCAGAAAAGAACGACATAGACAAGGTCAGGGGACTGGTGTCGAGGCTCGATGTTGCGACCGACCAGGAGGCCGGCAATATTCACGTGGTGTACCTGCAGAATGCCACGGCGCTGGAGATGGCCAAAGTGCTCTCGGGGCTGCCGAGAAAGGATGAGGCCACGTCGGGCGCCGGGGAGACAGCGGCAATTTCAGAAGAAGTCAACATTATGGCGGATGAAGAGACTAATGCGCTGATCGTCACCGCCTCGAAGGCCGAATTCAAGATTCTGAAATCGGTTATCGAGAAGCTCGATATCCCTCGCCGCATGGTGTATCTCGAAGCCTTGATCATGGAAGTGAATATCGACAAGAATTTCGAGGTCGGTGTTCAGTGGTTTGGCGGTGATGAGATATCCGGCGGCGACGGCATTGCCTTCGGGGGGTTCAGCGCTGAACCTCCGTACGGGGCCATTCAGGATTTTACCAATCCCGAGAGCCCGTTTCTGCCGGCCGGGTTGTCGCTTGGCGTTCTCAAGCAGGGAATCGAGATCGGCGGCATCACCTTTCCCAATATTGCCGCTATCCTGAGGGCCTACAGAAGCGATGAGGACATCAACATTATCGCCACCCCGCAGATATTGACAACTGACAATAAAAGGGCGGAGATTTCGGTCGGCGAAAACGTACCTTTCATCACCTCACAGAACACCACTGCAGGGCAGCAGGATTATACCCAGTTCGAGTACAAGGATGTAGCCACCAAGCTGAGAATCACTCCGCACATCGGCCAGGCCAACACGCTGCGGCTGGAGATTGAAACCGAGGTGGTCAAACTCAAGGGCAACGAGGAGAGCCTGACCCCGACCACCTTCAGGCGCACGGCCCAGACCACCGTGGTGGTGGAAAACAGCGATACCATCGTAATCGGCGGCATTATCGGTCAGGACGGAGTAGAAGAGGAGTCGAAGGTGCCGGGGCTTGGCGATATCCCCCTGCTCGGCTGGTTGTTCAAGACCCGTTCGATACGGGAGGTGCGCACCAATATGTTCATTTTCGTGACACCCCGAATCGTCGAAAACCCGGCAGAGATAGCCAGGGTTAGCCAGGAGAAAGAGGGACAGCTCGGTGCGGCCATGGAACAAGTCAAGAAAGAGTTGTTCCCCGGGCCCGATCCCTTGCAGGCCGCTAAACTGGCCGATCGGGGTTTTGGCCTGTTGAGACAGGGGGAGGGGCGCCGTGCCCGTGAATTTTTCACCGAGGTTTTGAAAATTGATCCTGGCAATCCGTATGCCCTTATCAACCTGGGCACGGCCTTCGAATTAGAGGGCGACTATGACCAGGCCATAGGGATATATGAAAAATTGATTGAAAGCGGCAGTAAGACTGCACCGGACGCCGCTGGGGGGACGCTTCTGGTGCCGGCCCATCTCGTTGAGATCGCCCAAGAAAACCTTAGCCATGCCAAGAACTTAAGGCAAAAATAAGATATTTCTTCAAAAACATTTTATCGTCTCGATTTTCTGTTCTTATTCCTTATCTTATACTATATGTTGTAGTTTTGTTCTTGTGGGTGCGGCAAATGTGGTGTATATGCTACCTAAACATCGCGATACCAGCTCTTCCAGGGGGAGGAGTGTCTATTCTATTTTCAAATTTTTATGAGTTTGGGTGGTGAAATGCTTGAGCCTTATGCTGACGGGGAAGGGGGAACGGCGCCTGAAAACGGTGCCCGGCAGATATTGACCGACACGGCTGAAACCGTATTGAAACGCCGCTACTATCTGAAGGATGAGGACGGTAACCCGGTGGAGAACTGGGAGCTGCTCTGTGAGCGGGTCAGCAATGCGGTGGCCGCCGGCAAGCGCAAGCCGAAGAATTACGATACCCTGCGCCGCCGTTTTTTCGATATGATGTATTCGATGGAGTTTCTGCCCAACTCGCCGTGCCTGATGAATGCCGGTACCGACCTGGGCCAGCTGTCGGCCTGTTTCGTGCTGCCGGTCGAGGACTCGATGGACGGCATCTTCTCGGCGGTCAGAAACGGGGCGCTGGTTCATAAAACCGGCGGCGGCACCGGCTACGCCTTTTCCCGCCTGCGCTCCAAGAATTCATCGGTCCAGTCGACCCAGGGGGTCGCCTCCGGGCCCCTTTCCTTTGCAGCGGTGTTCGATGCCGCCACCGAAACCATCAAGCAGGGCGGCAAACGGCGCGGCGCCAATATGGGTGTTCTGCGCATCGACCACCCCGATATCCTCGACTTCATCACCGCCAAGCAGGAGCAGGATAAATTCAACAACTTCAATTTCAGCGTGGCTTTGACCGATGTTTTCATGCAGGCGCTTGAAACGGACGGCAGCTATGAACTGATCGAGCCGTCCACCGGTGACGCTGTCAGGGTGCTCAAGGCGGGCGAGGTCTTCGATCAGATCGTCGATCTGGCCTGGCTCAACGGGGAACCGGGCGTGCTCTTCATCGACAGCGCCAACAGGGGCAACCCGACGCCTCACCTGGGTTCTTTCGAGGCCACCAATCCCTGCGGGGAACAGTGGCTTCTGCCCTATGAGAGCTGCAACCTCGGATCGATCAACCTGGCCTGCTTCGTCAACAGCGACGCGGTCGATTTTAACCGGCTCGAGCAGACCGTGCGGGCTGCGACCATATTTCTGGACAATGTCATTGACTGCAACCGCTTTCCGATTCCGGAAATCGAGGAGATGACCCTGAAAACCAGAAAAATCGGCCTCGGCATCATGGGCTTGCATGACATGCTGATCCAGCTCGGTATTCCCTATGCCAGTGAAGAGGGGCGCCGGCTGTCTTCTGAGGTGATGAGTTTTATCCGCGATATCTCCGAGGATGAATCGATCAGGATTGCCGGGAAAAAGGGGCCGTTTCCCGCCTATGACAAGAAGACGGCAACCTATGAGCCCCGGCGCAACGCTGCGCTGACCTCGATTCAGCCCACCGGAACCGTATCGATGATCGCCGACTGCGCTTCGGGCTGTGAGCCCTATTTTTCAATCGTCATGATAAAGCATGTGATGGATGGCGACCGGCTGGTCCTGGTCAATAAATATTTCGAGAAAGTAGCCAGGGAGCAGGGTTTCTACTCTAAAGAACTGATGGACAAGGTGGCTGAAAGCGGCACCGTGATCGGCCACCGGGAAATTCCCCAGAAATGGCAGGAGGTTTTCAGGACCGCCCAGGATATCAGCCCCGATGACCACATCAAGATGCAGGGCATCCTGCAGCAGAGCGGCGTGGACAGTTCGATATCCAAAACCATCAACCTGCCCGCCACCGCCAACCGCGAGGACGTCAGGCACTCCTACATGCTCGGGTACGCCCTTGGCTGTAAGGGGCTGACCGTCTACCGCGACGGTTCGCGGGATACCCAGGTGCTCAATACCAAGGAGCGCTCCGAGAAGTCAGGCGGCAAGGAGATGACGGCCGTCGTCTCTGAAAACGGCAAACGCAACCTGCCCGATGTCCTCAATGCCAAGCGCTACCGGGTCAAGGACCAGGAAGGTAAATCGGTCTACATCATTGTCTGCTTCGATGAAAACGAGCAGCCGATGGAGGTGTTCGCCAAGTTTCCGTTCGATAACCGGGTCGATCTCAAGGACAAGTCCACCATGTGGACAACCACCTGCCGCCTGGTATCCCTGGCCCTGCGCTTCAATGTGCCGATGAACGAGATAATCAAGCAGCTTGACCGCTCCAGCGGCCACATGCTCGACCTTCCGGCTCAGCTCTCCAAGCTGTTTAAATCGTTCATGGCGGGCACCCAGCATGGATTTGCCGACACCTGTCCCGAGTGCTCCGGCATCCTGGTCTTCGAGGAAGGGTGTGAAACCTGCAAATCCTGCGGCTACTCAAAGTGCTCCTGATCGACGGAACCCGCGAGCATAGGAATCAGAAATGGCGAAAATAGGCAGAAACGACCGTTGCCCCTGCGGCAGCGGCAAGAAATACAAGCATTGCTGTGCCCGTAACCCCGTTGTGGAGAAGCGGCCGTCAACGCCCGAGGAGCAACTCAGGATCTCCCTGATGAACGCGGTGGCAAAAAGTGTAGACCAGGCCTGCCAGAACAAGCAGACCATCGGTGAGCTCGGGGTCTTCGTCCTGCTGTCCACCACCGGGGGCAATTGCTGGCTGTTCGAGGTCACCCAGTCCGACTGTGTCCAGCTTGCCGCAAACGGGGAGTCGTTGCCGGTCCCCATAGACGAGAACCCTCAAACCATCGAAATCGAATGGAGTCACACCTTTGCGGTGAAGGACAAAAAGATGGTGCTGACCGCCTATACCGACAAAGCCGAGCAGATTCTCGAGGACTGCCCGGTCAAAGAGGTGGCTGCGTCAATCAAACGGATCAGGAAGAAAATTCCACCGGAGATGCTCAAAGAGATTCATATCAGCTGAGGCGCGGCGATACGCCACGCATTGCTTCGTCGCTTTTGAGAGCGGCATACTTGCTGTGTATAGCCGCTCTCAAGTCTCCTCGCACTGCATGGCGTCTCACCGCGCCTTGCGGCGTGTTTTGTGGCTGCAGGGGGGGTGGGCTCGGTGCGCCTTGCGGCGTGTTTCGCGGGGGAGCAGGGTTGCTTGTGAGTTCTCAGCGCCCCTATGACGCTTCCAGATGATCCTGCTGGTATCGGTTCCTGATGAAAGTATGTGTGCGCCTGATCCCCATGCTGGTCTGCATGGGGATTATTTTTTTCTTTTCCCATCAGCCGGGGGACAGCCTGGCGCTGCCATTGTTCCCCGGGGCGGACAAGGTGGCCCATGCGCTTGCCTATGGCGTTCTGAGCTGGACGGTAATCTTCTCCTTTTCGCCTGCGCTCAGAAGACGCAGACCCGGGCTTGCACTGGCGCTGGCGATCCTGGTTCCGGTCGTCTTCGGTATCAGCGACGAGTATCACCAGAGCTTCATTGCCGGGCGCAACCCCGAGTTTCTCGACCTGGCAGCCGATGCGGCGGGAGCCCTTGCCGTTAGTCTTTTCTGGTTCTTTAAAACTTCACAAAATCAAAATGATAAATGAATTTTATGGCAACTTACCTCATTAGTATTCTGGCCATGTCCTTGGCGAAATAGGTGATGATGATATCTGCTCCGGCACGCCTGATCGACAGCAGACTCTCCTGCATCACCCGATCCCCGTCGAGCCAGCCATTGGCCTCGGCGGCCTTGATCATTGCATATTCGCCGCTGACCTGATAGGCGGCCAGGGGCAGGTCGAATTCGTCACGCAGTTTGGCAATGATGTCGAGATAAGCCAAAGCCGGCTTGACCATCAATATATCGGCGCCTTCATCGACATCGAGGGTCGCCTCCCTGAGCGCTTCCCGGCTGTTGGCCGGGTCCATCTGGTATCCTCTTCTGTCACCGAACTGGGGGGTTGACTCAGCGGCATCACGAAAGGGGCCGTACAATGCTGAGGCATACTTCACCGCGTAGGACATGATCGGGACCATCTCGAAGTTGTTTTCATCAAGCGCTGCCCGTATCTCGGCGACCCGGCCGTCCATCATGTCCGAGGGGGCGACGATGTCGGCCCCGGCACGGACATGGGAAAGGGCCGTCTTGGCCAGGATTTCGAGGGTGGTGTCGTTGTCGACCTCGTCGTTTACCAGAAAACCGCAATGCCCATGGTCGGTATATTCGCAGAGACAGACATCGGTTATGACCAGCAGTCCGGGGGCCCTGTTCTTCAGCTCCCTGACTGCCCGCTGGACGATGCCGTCCTTGGCGTGGGCTCCTGAACCGGCGCCGTCCTTATGCTCGGGTATGCCGAACAGAATGACGGAATTGATGCCCAGGGCCTGCAGCTCCTTTGCTTCTGCGGCCAGCTGATCGACGCTGAGCTGGTGCACCCCGGGCATGGACGGTACAGCTCTTTTCACCTGCTTGCCGGGGACGATGAAAAGCGGGTAGACCAGCTGACCGGCGGCCAGCGTCGTTTCACGGATCATCGTGCGCAGCGTTTCGGTGCGGCGCATCCTGCGGGGGCGATATTCGGGAAAGACCATGGTGTATCTCCTGTTGGTTTCAGTGTGCAGGGTATCGTGCACAATGGGGGTTGGGGCCAAAAATCACGGCGCGGACATACATTTTTGCATTTTTCCGCAGGCCTGCAGCCGCTAGTGATGTGACAAAATTACCGCACACTGGGCAAGACTCCGGGCTAAAAAAAAATTGTCAAGGGGGGCCGGCGGTCAATGCGGAACGGTACGGATACTCAAACGTTGATATCCAGACTTTTCAGCTTCCCCTGCAGCTGCTCGATTTCGAGTCCGACGGCTTTCGCGGTTGTGGAAATATTGCCTCCATTCTCATCGAGCTTGTATTGCAGGTAGTCGTGTTCGAAGCGTCGCCGGGCTTCTTTGAAATCGTTGGATTCAAATAGAGCCCTTGGCATCATGTAAGGGCCGTGCACCAGCTTGGTCCGGGAGGCCGAGAAAGAACCGGACCTGGACAGCGTTTACCGTCTGCTCGGGACAGGAAATGGCCAGCCGCTCGACAAAATTTCGCAGCTCCCGCACGTTGCCGGGCCAGGAGTGTTTTTTCATCTCGTCGAAACCATCCTCGGTCAGTTTTTTGGGCGGCAGCCCTTTTTCTTTAAAGGTCAGCATCAGGTCTGAGACGATTTCCGGCAGATCATCGATCCGCTCACAGAGCCGGGGAACATGGATCGAAACGACATTGAGGCAATAGAAGAGGTCGGGTCTGAACCTGCCGTTTACGATCTCCTGTTCCAGGTCCTTGCTGGTGGCAGCCAGCACCCTGGCGTTTACACTGAACGCCTGACTGCCGCCGACCCGCTCGAATTTGTGTTCCTGGAGAACACGCAGCAACTTGAGCTGAGTATTCAGGCTCATGTCACCGATTTCATTTATAAAAATTATTCCCCCGTCGGCCTGGTCGAATTTTCCCCGGGCATCAGTCAGATTTCCGGTGAATGAATCTTTGACCTGACCGAAGAGTTCGGACTCGAGCCGCTCCTCCGGGATCCCGCTGCAGTTGACCTCGATCAGCGGCTGAGCGGCGCCGGCTGAGAGGTGGTGAATGGTCTGTGCAACCTGCCTTTTCCCGGTGCCGCGCTCACCTCTGATCAGCACCCAGCCATCGGTCTGCGCGGCCATTTCGATCTGCTGCCGCAGGGAAGCGCTTATTTCTGAGCTGCCGACAATACTGATCTTTCTGACCGAGCGCTGGCGCAGCAACCGGTTTTCGTGCTCGAGCCGGGCACAGCGCAGACCGTTGGCTACGGACAGAACAACCTTGTCGTAAGACAGTGGTTTTTCAATGAAGTCATGGGCGCCGATTTGCACGGCCTGTACCGCCGTTTCTGTCGTCCCATGACCTGAGATCATGATCACCGGAATATCCAGCTGTTCCTTGATGCTGGTCAGAGCGCTCAGGCCGTCCATGCCATCCCCCAGCCAGATATCGAGCAGCACCAGGCCGACACTCTTTGTTTTCAGCAGTTCCAGCCCTTTTTCGGCGGTGGCGGCGGTAAGGGTCGGCAAACCCTCGTCTTCGAGAATGGAGGAAAGCGAATCCCTGATGGTGGATTCGTCATCGATGATGAGGATGTGCTTGTTCATGGGGAGTGTTCTATTCACCTTCATCAACCATGAATGTCATCAGGGTCGGCGGGGCCCGGCTGGATGAATCCTTCGCTGCTGGTCAGCGGCAGTTCGATGGTGAAAATCGATCCCGTCGGTTTATTGTCCTGGACGCGGATATAGCCGCCGTGGTCGTTGACAATGGTCGAGATGATGGCGAGTCCGAGCCCGGTACCGCTTTTCTTGGTTGAAAAATAGGGTTCGAACAGCCTGAGCTTGTTTTCCTTGCTGATCCCGGGACCCTCGTCGTAAACCTTGAGCAGCACCGAATGGGCAAACTGGTTGAGCGTCAGTTCCACGTCTATATTACCGCCGTCGGGCAGAACCGCAACGGCATTGTCGAGCAGGTTGATGATGCAGCGCTTGATCTGTTCACCGTCAAATTCGAACACCGGGACTTCCTGCTCGACGTGCAGGGCGAAATCGATATCCTTGTGGGCCTCCTGGTAGAGGACCAGGGTTTCCTCGGTCAGTCGGGTCAGGTTGCCCGGTGTTTTGCTGATCTTTGGCATGCGGGCGAACTGGGAGAATTCGCTGACCAGCTGTTTGAGGGCATCGACCTGGCTGATGATGGTGTCGGTGCAGCGGTCGAGGACGGAGTTTTCCTCCCGAAGAATTTCCGGATAGCGTTTGCGCAGCCGCTGTGCTGAGAGCTGGATCGGGGTCAGCGGGTTCTTGATCTCATGGGCGATGCGCCGGGCCACCTCACGCCAGGCGGCCATGCGCTGCATCCGTTCGATCTTGGTCAGGTCGTCAAAAACCAGGACGAAACCGATCGGGGTCCCCTCGTCATCTTCGAGCCGGGTGAAATTGACCAGCAGGGAGAGCCTGGCCCGGTTGAGGGTAACTTTCAGGTGCTGCTCGATGGACATCTTGCCGGTGGTGTACAGTTCTTCGATAAAGCGGTCGAGGATGTGCGTGTATTCACGCGGCAGAGCCTCCCGGTAGGTCAGGTTGATATATCTGGAGCGATGGATGCGCAGCAGTTTGGCGGCGAAATTGTTGATCGTGGTAATCCTGCCGTGATCATCGAGCGAGATCACCCCGGCTGAGACGTTCTGCAGGATGATCTCGGTGTAGCGGCGCCGCTGTTCAGATTCCTGGGAACTGTGCTCGAGCGCCTTGTGGGTTTCCGCCAGCTGCTGGTTGCTGGTGTTTATGTTGGCCGCCATGGCGTTGAACGAGGTGACCAGCTGGCCGATCTCATCGTCCGAGGTTTTTTCCATGCTGATATCGAGGTCGCCCTGTGAGATCCGCTGGGTGGCCGCCGCCAGTCTGTCAACCGGCTCGGTAATGGTTCGGGCAATGCGCAGACCAAACCAGATGGCGGCAAAGACGATCAGCAGCGTGACGATCAGCAGGATCAGCAGCAGCCAGAACTTGAATGGTTCCTTGAGATGGATGAGCTGGCGGTAATCATCGATTCCACTGGAAATGAGGGTCATCCGGTCGAGCTTTGACTGGTCGATCAGCAGCGAGGTTATCAGCAGCGCCTCAGTGGCTGAAGATGGTCCCAGTGATATGCTCCGGGCATGTCTGATCAGCTCGCCCATTTCCGTTTTCTGGATGATCGATTCAGCGGCGCCGCCACTGCGCACCAGTTGCAGGGTCTGGACGGGAAGGCTGGGCGGAACAATCGATTTCAGTTCTCTGGTGGCAACGGTGATGTCGATGGAGGGGGTTTCGATGATCAGGGTAAGCATTGCCGGAACCGATGGCGGCGTCAGCTCAAGCATCTCCTCAAGCATGGTTTCGAGCTGCTCAGCGGTGAGGTCCACATGCTCCATCGAAGCCGTGCGCTGTGCAATTCTGTCAGCGCTGCCGGCTGTCTGGTTGCCGGTATCGACGATCACCGAACGGGCCAGGTCAAGTGACTCCTGCAGGGATTGTTCGATACTGGAATTGAACCAGTAGTCGACGCTGGAGGAAATGAACTGCAGGGCCACGAAAAAGAGGAGAATGGTGGGCAGCAGCGAAAGGGAAAGAAATGAGACCACCAGTTTGGTTCGCAGTCTGCTGCCGACGATATTGCGTTTGCGTTCGAATATCAGCTCGGCCAGATAGCGAAGGATAAGAAACAGAACAACCAGAATCAGGATGACGTTGAGGTTGATCAACGCGAAAATGGCGATATTGGAGTTGACCGGAAGCTGGATGTCTTTTTCGAAAAGGTTTCCCTGCAGCCAGATGAAGAACGGAATCAGGCAGAAGCAGATGAAGATGATCCTGATAACCATCTTTCGTTTCTGCCGGCGCTGCTCGGGGTTGGGCTGCGGATCGAGGCGGATCAGATTATCTGATGAGTGATCGCCGGTCTGCATACCGTTTTGACCTTTCATAGCCCCCGGTGTCTCCCTAACCTGACGACGTTACCCATTGACACAGCCTGCCCCGAAAGCGTCGCCGGTCGGCAGGTCGAATCGATTCAGCGGTCTGGTGGATAAGCATTTCCGCAATTATTCCTCCTTTTGGGGCAGCTAACCGTGCGCAGCAATCGGTTTCTGTTAAATATCTGTAATTATATAATAAAATATATCGAATCACCAGCGCGGAAATCGATTAGGCTAATAGATGAACTCGATGGTATGCCAGTCGGTTTTCAAGTCCCACCAGGAGACAAAGGGAATGACGGAATGCAGCCTCAGGGGAAGCGTTTTCTTGTAGAGATCGGCTTTCACTCTGAGCCGATAGGTCTGGTCGGGCTCGAGCTCCTCGAGTTTGACGATCTTGAGGCCGTTTATCTCATTGAGCAGTGTGGTGGCTTCATCAAGGGTTTTCACCGTATGGACCTGCTTGCTGATTTCCTCGGTTCTGACCGTGTAGAGCTGCTTTAAGGTGTCATAGCTGAGAGAGTGGGAGAATTCGATGCTGGCCAGCTGGTCATCGAGCCAGTTGTCTTCTACCCTCTTGAGCTCCACAAAAAAGGAGAACTGCACCGGGATGCCGCTGTGCAGACCTTCGATCATTTCAGTGGTAAGACTGTTGCGCAGCTCACCGAAAAAGAGCAGGTGGGTATCAGAGGTTGTAACAATGATATCGGTGAAGTGGGGCCCGCTGATCTTGGGTCCGCTGGCAGTTGCCCCGGGCCCGGGGAGCGCCAGGAGCAGCACGAAAGCGCATAGGAGTGCAGCGCATAGCAGTGCAGTGCGTATCGGTATATTTAGTGTCATAGACCTTAACGTATGAGTCAACCCTGTCACCGGTCGGTCTGAAGACCGAAAAACAACGGCAGTTCAAAGGGATTGTTATTGCTTGATAATCCTTACCAGTGTACTTGAAAATGGCTGCCCTGTCTACGGCTTGTTGGAAATGGGCCGAGCCGATCGATTCAGTTGCTTTTCTGAGCATATGTCTGTATATAACGGGGTGCAGGTCGACAGAACCAACCAATCAACCAAGCGCAGAAACACCATTACACATGTCCCCACGCCCCAAGAAACTGAGACATTGCGAAGGCAACTTTTGCGGCAGAGCGTTCAAGCCGACGGGAACACCCCTCAGTGAGCTGCACAAGCTCGACCTGCACCGCGATGAACTCGAAGCACTGCGACTTTGTGATTTCGAGGGACTCACCCAGGAGGAGGCCGGTTCCAGAATGGGGGTCTCCCGGGGAACCGTGCAGCGGATTATCACCGGTGCCCGGAAAAAAACAGCCCAGGCCCTGACCGAGGGCCAGGCACTGGTCTTCATCGATGGTGAGAGCTGAGCTCATACCGCCTCTTTTCTACCCCCTCTTTTACAGCACGAAGATTCGTCATTGACTGTCGTCGTGCAACACCATCAAACCGGCGCTAAACTCTTTCGCCTCCAGGTCTTTGGGCCCCCCCGGGGCCTTGCCGCTGGCGGCGTGCCGATTGCAGAAGTATCTGAGCCCACGCCGGGTGTGCCGAATTGTCTCGCTTGGTAAGGTGAAGAGGCCCGGGGAAAAGGGTTCTATACATTTTCCCTGGTCTTGTGAAATTCGATGCCGGGCCATTTTTCCATGAAATAGTTGAGCATCCACTCGCTTTCGGCCAGGTAGGTCAGAAACCCTTCCGAATCCCGGGCCAGGCTGGCCAGGTTGGCGCGTTCGAATTCGGCCATCTTTTTCTTGTCGGAACAGCTTACCCAGCGGGCGGCCCGGGAATTGACCGTTTCGTAAATGGCGTCGACCCCGTATTCGTTTTTCAGGCGCGCCACGGTCACCTCGAACTGCAGTACGCCGACGGCGCCCATGACGTAGTCGGTGCCGATCAGCGGATTGAACACCTGGATGGCTCCCTCCTCGGCGAGCTGCACCAGCCCTTTCTGGAGCTGTTTCATTTTCAGCGGGTTTTTCAGCAGAACCCGGCGAAAGTGCTCGGGGGCGAAATTTGGAATACCGGTAAATTTCAGCGTCTCTTTGGTGGTGAAGGTGTCCCCGATTTTGATGGTACCGTGGTTGGGCAGCCCGATTATATCCCCCGGCCAGGCCTGTTCGACATTCTCACGGTCCTGGGCCATGAAGATAATGGCATTGGCCAGGTTGATATCCTTGCCGATCCGGTGGTGGCGCACCTTCATTCCCTTGTTGAAGACGCCTGAACAGATACGCAGAAAGGCGATGCGGTCGCGGTGGGCCGGATTCATGTTGGCCTGAATCTTGAAAACGAAACCTGAAAACTGGTCCTCGGTCGGTTCGACCACCCTGCTGACGCTTTTCCGGGCAGAGGGCCCCGGCGCCATCTCAACGAAGGTGTCGAGCATTTCCTGGACCCCGAAGTTGTTTATTGCACTGCCGAAAAAGACCGGTGTCTGGTTGCCCCTGAGGTAATGGCTGTACTCGAAGGGGTTGGCGGCGCCCTCGAGGAGTTCGATTTCCTCTCTGAGGTCATCTGCCTGATTGCCGATTAATTCATCGAGCTGCGGGTCGTTAAGATCAGAGATGGTAATGGCCTGCTGGCCCCTGGTTTCAGATCCCGCTGTGAAGAGCCTGATCTGTTTACGGTAGATGTCGTAGACACCCTTGAAGCGCTTGCCCATGCCGATGGGCCAGGACAGCGGTGCGCACTCGATCTGCAGCTTCTCTTCGATCTCATCGAGCAGCTCCAGCGGGGTTCGGCCCTCACGGTCAAGCTTGTTAATGAAGGTGATCAGCGGCGTATTGCGCATCCGGCAGACCTCCATCAGTTTTTCGGTCTGGGTTTCAACCCCCTTGGCGCTGTCGATGACCATCACGGCCGAATCGACCGCGGTCAGGACACGGTAGGTGTCCTCGGAAAAATCCTGGTGGCCGGGGGTGTCGAGCAGGTTGATCTCATAATCGCGGTAGGTGAACTTCATTACCGAGGTAGTCACCGAAATGCCTCGTTCCCGTTCGACCGCCATCCAGTCGCTGGTGGCGTGCCGTTCAGCCTTGCGTGACTTGACGGCGCCGGCAAGATTGATGGCTCCGCCGTAGAGCAGCAGTTTTTCGGTCAGCGTCGTCTTACCGGCGTCCGGGTGGCTGATGATGCCGAAGGTTCTCCGCCGTTTGACTTCTGTTTTAAGACGGGAGCTCATGATCTGAAAATGTCCTTTGCTAATTTCCAACTACTGGGTATGGTGGCCTTGAAAAAACTGTGAAGCATAGGTTCTTTTGCAAATAATACAACTTAAAATCACACGGCAACCCTGAAAAACAGGTCTCTGACCCCGGCTTTTCGTTTTTTTGGAAAAGGTTATCCCCGACATATCAGATGGTTGGGGTATCGTTTATTGTCGGTTTCTGAATCAGAGCGAAAAGTCTCGTTTTTCAACGGCACCGTACGGCTGAAATGAAAAAAACAAGAACACTGCTGGTGACCGGGGGATGCGGTTTCATCGGCAGCAATTTTATCCACCTGGCTGCCCGGTCATGTCCCGGCTGGCGTATCGTAAATCTCGACCTGTTGACCTATGCGGGCAATCTGAGGAACCTCGAAGCGATCCAGGAAAGCGACAACTACCGCTTCATCAAGGGCGACATATGCGATGCTGCGTCGGTCGAGCGGCTGTTTGTCGAGCAGCCCATCGACACCGTGGTGCACTTTGCCGCCGAATCGCATGTCGATCGCTCCATCGTCGGTCCGCACGAGTTTATCAGAACCAATATCTTCGGCACCTTCACCCTGCTGGAAGCAGCCCGGAAGGCCTGGCTGGGCCAATCCTCGACGATTGACCAGCCGATCTTCCTGCATGTCAGCACCGATGAAGTGTTCGGCTCACTGGGTGAGAGCGGCTACTTTTCCGAGGAAACCGCCTATGACCCGCGCTCGCCATATTCGGCCTCGAAAGCCTCCTCCGATCACCTGGTGTCCGCCTATTTTCACACCTACGGCCTGCCGACCCTGATAACCAATTGCTCCAACAACTATGGCCCCTATCAGTTTCCGGAGAAACTGATTCCGCTTGTTTTCAACAATGCCAGAAACGGCAGGCAGCTGCCGGTCTACGGCGACGGCAAGAATATCCGGGACTGGCTGTATGTCACCGATCACTGCCAGGCGATCATCGAGGTGCTGGACAGGGGCCGGCCCGGCAGAACCTACAATATCGGGGGCAACAACGAAAAGACCAATATCGAGGTCGTTACCCTGATCTGCGACATGCTCGACTCCAGAATCGGCCGGCTGCCCGGCGGCGCCAGCAGGACGTCGCTGATCACCTTCACCACCGATCGGTTGGGCCATGATCGCCGCTATGCGATCGATTCCAGCCGGCTCAAGGAGGAGATCGGCTGGCAGCCGTCATTGTCCTTTGAAACCGGGATCGAGATGACCATCGACTGGTACCTGAACAATCAGCAATGGCTCGATACGGTCATCGACGGCTCGTACCGGAAATATTACCAGGAAATGTACCGCTAAATCACGATGGAAATTATCACCACTGATATCCCCGATGTGCTGATCCTCAAACCGCGCGTTTTCGGCGATGACCGAGGCTTTTTCATGGAAAGCTTCAATCGGCGGACCTGGGTCGATGCCACCGGCCAGGATTGCGACTTCGTCCAGGACAATCACAGCCGTTCCGGGCGCGGCGTTCTCAGGGGCCTGCATTACCAGATCAGACAGCCCCAGGGGAAACTGGTTCGGGTCGTTTCCGGGGAGGTTTTTGACGTGGCCGTCGATGTCAGGCGCTCATCACCGACATTCGGCCAATGGACCGGCGCGCGGCTCAGTGCTGAGAACCGGCTGCAGTTGTGGATTCCGCCGGGATTTGCCCACGGCTTTCTGGTGCTCTCAGAGGCGGCCGACTTTCTCTACAAGGCGACCGACTACTACGCCCCTGAACATGAGCGCACGATAATCTGGAATGATCCGCAGCTCGGTATAGACTGGCCCGAAAATATCCTGCCCGAGCTCTCGGATAAAGACGCGGCAGCCCCGCTGTTCATGGATGCCGAGGTGTACGACTGAGCAGCGCTCAGCCGCCGTAGAGCAGCTCCCCGCCGGAAAAACCCAGGCCGCCGCAGATGGCAAGATTGATCAGGTAGAGCACGAACATCTTCTTCTGGGGCGCCCCTTTCTGTTTCTGGACGACGGTCATCGCCAGCATCACGGTCAGCACCACGCCGAGAATCAGCTTGATAATAATCCATCTGTTGAAATCACCCGCGAACCACTGCTGCCAGTCAAGAAGCCCGGCTATATAGGTGGGAACGACGGCAACCAGGGCGAGAATGATACAGTGATAGGCGGTTTGGGCGAATTTTTTTTCCGGCCATTTCAGGTCGGCCAGGGAAAAGGCCACAGCGCCGACCACCATGCCCATCGGTATGTGGACGATGATCGGATGCAGGGGATGATGAAATCCCAGCATGCCGAGGAAGTTGTAGAGGGATTCGATCATGATGGTAGTCTCTTCTTGAGATTGATCAGCCGGACACTGCCGCGGCAGCGCTGCTGAAGCGGTGCTGCGTCGTATCTCTTCTGGCCTCTACCTTAATCACAATCTTCTGGAATTAAAGGGGATCGGCAGGTTTTTTTGGTGCCGGACCTAGAGCCTAGCGGGCCTTCAGAAAGGCATACAGATCGGCCACATCCCGGTCCGAGATCTTCTCTTCCGGATATTTAGGCATGATCGGGGAGCCGGCGTCACGGATGATTCGCTCGAATCTCCAGAAACTCATATCCAGATTGTTGATCACCGGCGCCTTGCCGTCATCACCATTGACACCGTGGCAGGCATAACAGTTATTCATCGAGTACCAGCGCTTTCCATCTTCAGGATTGCCCATCGGGGTGCTGCACGAACTGATGAACAGTGCGGCGGCAATCAGAACTAACAAAACCGGAGCCAGGGGCAGCAAAAATTTAGCCGATCCATTCTGCATCTTCACTCTCCTTATCTTCACAAATAACTGGTTGTGGCCATCTCCGAACCCGTATTCACACCCTATCTGAATGTCCTGCAATTTGCAAGTTTATATCAAAGATGCCGGGAGCTTGACAACATTTCAGCCCAGATCTCCCGGACCCGGCGGTACACTGAGTTCCAGCTGAAGTAGTCAAGCTCTGAACTCGAAGAAGCGGCGGGAGCGGACGGCCTGCTGCCATCCAGAAAAGGAGTGAGGCCACCAATCAGATTGTCGATAAACAGGTCTTCGTTTTCGATTCGGCTGGTCGCCGTATCGGTGACCAGTGGTGTTGGAATCAGGCTGAGATCGCTGTTTGACAGCCGCGCCGCTATTTCACGGCAGCCGGGGAGATCGGTGGCGACCACCCGGCAGCCGCAGGCCAGGGCCTCCAGCACGACCAGCGGCAGTCCCTCGAATAGGGAAGGAAGTACGAAAAGATCGCTGAGCCGCATGAGCTGGGCCAGTTCGGTCTGCTCCAGCGGCCCGTGAAAGCTCACCCGGCTGCCAAGTTTTTTCGCTTCCTCGACACACTGACGGTATTCAGGTCCCTGCCCACTGCCGGCCAGGTGCAGATGGAACGGAAAATGGGGGAGCATCTGCAGGGCCCGGATCAGCCAGACCACTCCTTTGGCCCTGCTCAGTTTGCCGGCATAGGTGATGGTGCAGGGCTGCCGGCCTCCCGGGGCGCGGCGGCGGGTATTGAAAATCGTCTGGTTATAACCGGCACCGACAACGGTGATACGGCTGTGGTCGATTCCATAACGCAGTGAGATCTCATCTTTCTGGGCTTGGCTGAGGCAGAAGATGTGGTCCGCTTTACGGCATCCTCGACTGACTTGGTCCCGAAGCGGGGGGCACTGGCTGAACTGTCTGAGATCTGATCCGTGGCAGCTGAGTGAAACCGGTGTTTGAGGTGCCAGTTCCTTGAGGATTGAGCCGACCAGCCAGAGATGATGGGTGTGGATCAGGTCAGGACCGTACGCCTTCAGTGCGGTGCTGATGGTCTGGCTGAAGGTTTCCAGGTAGTGATCGATCTCCGCTGGTTCGAGCTCTCTGAATGTGCGGCTCGGATAGGGCATGACATCGCTCATGCCGACGATGGGGCCGGGATTGTCCGTGGTTCCGAACCATACCGGGTGAACATGGTCCGCGTCAATTCCCGGCAGTTGGATGGGCTTTCTCTGGTCGAGCCCACAGACAAGGCAGTTCCAGTGACCGTCGGCCTGGGCCTGCGCCATCAGCTCCTGCAGGTAGAAGCCGCTGCCGGTCGAGTCGGGGCGCTGGCTGATGATGTTAAGAATCTTCACGGTGATGGCGATGCCGTCTCGACAGCAGCCTGAGTGCCGGGTCCCGGCTGTTGACCGGCTGGTTGAGCATGATGACGAATGGATCGAGTCCTCCGCCGCGGCTGAAATAGCCGCCATATCCATAGACGCCGTCCATGGTTCCCGATTTGAGCAAGATACCATCTTTTCTTTTGAGCAGATCGGCGTGGGGCCTGAAGGCCTCGAGCAGTCTGATCATGGCCGCCGGGGTTATACGGTTCTTTCTCGACAGCCCGGAACCCTCGATGATGTGGAATTGATCCTCCGTGATTGCCGCCACCTCCGTCATGATCGCAGTAAGGGCCCGGCGCCCCTTGTCCCAGGTGGCTGGCGGTCCGAAGCGCACGGCACCGCTGTAGAGAAAGAGCTGGTTGGCGATGAAATTGTTGGAATGGTTCAGGCATCCCCGGACCATTTCACTCACGCTCATTCTGCTCTCGTAAGTGTAGAGCAGCAGATCATCGCTGCTGATCCTGCCCCGGCGATAAGCGTCAGTGACCTCGATACCCTGGTGCCGGAGCAGCTCCGCAAAGAGCTCTGCTGCGTAGCGAAGCGGTACGATCGTATCGTTCTGATTTTTGAACGCGGAAACATTGACCCGCTGCAGGCCGTTGCCGACCAGCGAGCCGATGTCTCTGGTAATGGCCAGCAGCGGAGTCTGGGGCTCGGGTGAGGAGACCCCGCCGTGGTCATGCCTGATCAGCGCCACTGAGTTGAAATTGACTGCCAGGGCGCCGTTGTCCGCATCGTAAGGGTTCCTGGAGTTTTCCGCGCCGTCTGCAGCGCTCTCCAGGTTGAAATGAGAATCATCGATGATGATCTCTTGAAGCCGGCTCACCCCTTTTTCTTTGAGTATCCGGGCGATTTCTCCGACCCGCTCAGAAGTCAGGTACGGGTCACCGTAGCCCTTGATGCAGAGGATTCCGCCGCTGCGCAGATAAAACTCGGTTTTGATGCGGTGGGACGGGCCAAGAATCTCCAGCGCCAGAAGGGCCGTGGCGATCTTGATGGTTGAGGCCGGGATGAGGAGCAGATCCGAGTTGAGTGAAGAAATCGTCTCTCCGTTTCTGGTCAGCATGTAGCCGCCGTTTTCAATCAGGGCTGCAATTTCAGTATCGGCAGGCCGGGCGGGCCCTGCTGAGGATTGAGGGCAGTAAAAAAGGCTGCAGGCCCACAGCAGAAGAGTCATAACTGTTGCTGTGGACCTGTAGCAGCGCATCGGCGTCGGGGTGCTGATCGATGTATGGCTACCGTGAAAAATCGTCTTTATGAAGCACAATTCCCGGCTGGCAATCTACCCTCATACCTTGGGAAGTTTAGCCATCGACTCGGCAATTTGCGCTTCGGGGTAATCATAATCCTTCAGATCACCGGCGAAATAACGGTCATAGGATGCCATGTCGATCAGACCGTGACCTGAGAAATTGAACAGGATCGTTTTGGGCTCATCAGGTTCACGGGTGGCCTCGATAATGGCTCCGCGGATTGCATGGCAGGTCTCCGGTGCGGGGACAATGCCTTCGGTCCGGGCAAAGAGGACACCGGCTTCGAAACACTCGAGCTGCTGCAGCCTGATCGGCTCGACGATCTTGTCCCGCACCATGGCCGAAACGATCGGGGCCATGCCGTGGTAGCGCAGGCCGCCGGCGTGGATGCCCGGAGGGATGAAATCGTGTCCCAGGGTGTGCATATAGAGCAGCGGTGTGGTCTGGGCGGTGTCACCGAAGTCCCAGGTCAGCAGGCCGCCGGTCAGTGTCGGGCAGGAAGCTGGCTCGGTGCCGACGAAACGGATCTTCTTTCCTTCAAGGTAATCGGGAACGTAGGGTACGGCGAGGCCGGCGAAATTGGAGCCGCCGCCGCAGCAGCCGACAATCACGTCTGGGTAGTCGCCGGCGATCTCCATCTGTTTCTTGGCCTCAAGGCCGATGATGGACTGATGCAGGATGACATGATTGAGCACCGACCCGAGGCTGTAGTTGGTGTCCTCCCGGGTGGCTGCGTCCTCGATGGCTTCTGAGATGGCAATGCCCAGGGAACCGGGGGTGTCGGGCATCTTCTCCAGTATGGCCCGGCCGGTGTTGGTATCCTGGCTCGGGCTGGCCACCACGCTGGCGCCATAGGCCTGCATGAGCGATTTACGGTACGGTTTCTGATCGAAGGAGATCCTGACCATGTAAACCTTGCATTCGATGCCGAATTTGTTCGTTGCCAGTGAGAGGGCACTGCCCCATTGACCGGCTCCGGTTTCTGTGGCGATTCTCTTGACTCCTTCCCGATGGTTGTAGTAGGCCTGGGCCACGGCGGTATTTGGCTTGTGGGAACCGACCGGCGACACCCCTTCGTTCTTGAAGTAGATTTTGGCTTTGGTGTTCAGGGCCTTTTCCAGGCTGTATGCCCTGACCAGCGGAGAAGGTCTCCAGATTTTCAGTATGTCGAGCACCTCTTCAGGTATGTCGATGAAGCGATCGGTTGACATCTCCTGCTCGAGCAGCCCCATCGGAAAGATGGCGGACAGTTTCTCCGGGCCCATCGGCTCTTTGGTTTCCGGATCCAGCGGCGGTTTGAGTCCGCCTGGAAGATCGGGAACGACGTTGTACCACTGGAGGGGCATCTGATCATCGCGCAGGACGACTTTCTTGTTCATGGCTTCTCCTCTTGAAATTCGGCTTGGTTTGAAAATCTTGATACAGCGGTCATCCTTATTACCATGAAAAGCGTTGATGCGGCAAGGCCGATCAGGCCTCAATCTCAGTCCAGCCGGTCTTGACAACCCGCAGCTGCAGCAGGGTTTCCTCGTCAAGATCAAGAAGAGCTCCCAGGACCTCGGCCGGCTTGGTCCCCGCGGTTCCGCTTCTGCTTATCAATTCGAGCCTGACTGAGGTTTGCGAGCCTGGTTCGATACCATTTACGAGGGGGCGAATATCAAGATTTTTTCTCTTGCCTTTTCTCATTCGTTCGATGGTGAATGAAGCACGGCGGATAAACTGCTCGATTCGCTCGAGGGCGGACTTGTCAAGTTCGAACGGAAATTCAATTTCATAGGTGGTGACCATGTTCTGGGCCGTTCTGCCGGTCGACGGTTTGATTTCTTTGATATTCAAGCCGGCGGGCAGGGCCCGGTCGAGGAGTTCCCCGGCAACGGCTGGATCAGCAACAGGATCGATCAGATCGACCAGGAAAAACTCGTTGTGACTCGCGGTTCCTACCGGCAGTGCCGGTCCGAAGGAAATTTTTGGTGAAGGATTGAAGCCTTGTGAAAAATGAGGTTTGAGGCCGGCCCGCCGCAGGCCGCGCTGGATGATCTGAAGAAATTCCAGGTGACCGAGGTAGCAGATGTCGCCGTGCCGTGAATAGGTGACAAGATAGCGGTGGTGGCCGCTCACCGGCGCATCTCCCCGGTCGCTCTCAGTCGGCAGGTTGTCGGGCATGGTCCGGGCACGGTTGTGGACGATGGGCATGATTGTCTCGAAATCACAGAGGCCGCATTTCTGACAGCGGTGATATCGGCAGTCCGGGGTGTATTCCTGGTGGAGGCCCTTTTCTCGTTCTTGAGCCAGGAAACTGGTTTCGACCAGCGGGTCGATATGGCTCCAGGGCAGCGTTTCACCAACCTCACGCCGGCGAAGGTAGGTGTCCAGCTGCAGACCGATCTCAGCGGCAGACTCCAGCCAGCGATCGAGGTTGAAATGTTCGGACCAGCTGTCCAGCCGGGCCCCTTTTTCCCAGGCCCTGATGACCAGCCTCGCCAAGCGCCGGTCGCCCCGGGAGAAGACCCCCTCCAGAAAGCTCTGCCGGGGGTCGTGGTATTTCAGCGTCACTGATTTTTTATGCAGCATCGATTTTAGGTAGTTCATTCTTCTGCGGCTTTGCTCGATACTGAGCTGTTCTTCCCACTGGAACGGTGTGTGGGGTTTGGGCACGAAGGTTCCGACACTGACCGATATCTTTCTTCTGCCGCGGCCGTTGATGGCCCCTGCAAGAGCCGTTTTTTCGACCAGGTCGACGATGGCGTCGAGGTCCTCGTCGGTTTCGGTCGGCAGCCCGATCATGAAATAGAGCTTGATCAGGTTCCAGCCCAGCGAATAGGCCTGTTCGGCTGTCTTAAGCAGATCCTGCTCGCTGATCCCTTTATTGATGGTCTGTCGCAGCCGCTCGCTGCCCGCCTCGGGTGCCAGGGTAAATCCGGTTTTGCGGACTTTTCTAATCTGGTCCATCAAATCCCTGGTCAGTGTGCCGACCCGCATCGACGGCATGGCCACCGATACTTTTTCGTCAGCAAAACGCTTCATCAGCTCGGGCAGGACTTCGGGCAGACAGCTGTAATCGCCGGTTGACAAAGAAAGCAGTGAAATTTCGTCGAAACCGGAATTTTCGATGCCCCTGCCGGCCAGTTCCATAACCTGTGCGGCGGAGCGCTCCCGAACCGGCCGATAGGTGATGCCGGCCTGGCAGAAGCGGCAGCCTCGGGTGCAGCCCCGGGCCACTTCCACGGCCAGCCGGTCGTGGACGATCCTGGCATTTGGAACCAGCGGCCGGTGCAGATGGTCGAGTCTGTCGAGATTGGCCAGAACCCGCCGTTTGACCGTGGCCGGCGCCGGTGCCTGCACGTCGATCGAAATCGCTTTTCCATCAGCGCTGGAGCGAGAATGGTATTTCCCGGGTAGGTAGATACCCTCTACCGAAGCCAAACTGTCGATGATCTCAGAGCGGTCGGATCCGCCGTTCTTGCGGGCGAGGATGAGGCTGCTGATCTGGGTTACGGCCTCCTCCCCGTCGCCAATCAGAATGGCGTCGAACAGCTCGGCCACCGGTTCAGGGTTGAAGCCGCAGGTCCCGCCGCCGATAACGATCGGGGCCGATGCATCCCGGTCGGCGGCCAGGAACTCGATTCCGGCCAGATCGAGAATCGTCAGGATATTGGTATAGCAGAGTTCATGGGGCAGGGTGATGCCGAGCAGGTCGGCAGCCGCGAGCGGCCGGCCGGTTTCCAGGGTGGTCAGCGGGATCGTACGCCGGCGCATCAGCGCTTCCGCATCCGGGGCGGGGCAATAGCAGCGTTCTGCCGATACGCTGTCCATGTCGTTGAGGATATGGTAGAGAATCTGAAGACCCTGGTGGGACATGCCGATTTCATAGAGGTCGGGAAAAACAAGTGCCCACCTGAGATCGGCGTCTTCATCGATGGGGGGCAGATTGAATTCGCAGCCGAGATAACGACCCGGTCTGCTGACAAAAGGTAAAAAAGCGTGTCGGTTCATAACAATCCAGTGATATGTTGTAATCGGTTAACAGAGCAGAAGGTACTGCATATTTGCTCAAAGTACCGCAGAAACAGGCAGTCATCCGTACTGAAAATAGGTTGACTTTTCAAGAGCTGATAAGGTATTGAAATAGTCTGATATTTACAGATTATATCCTCAATCCTGGGTGTTCGGTCGATTGACGCGGTCCAGGCGCTGCAGACAGGCTGTCTGGATCTGATCGGATAATGCTCTCTGAACGGTTTCATCTGCACAGGTCGCAAAGGTCTGACAGACAATCTGAAATAATGGATACTGCAATATTGAAGCGCCTGCTTGTCATTTCTGTCATCATCCTCTCCTCTCTGGGGGGTTTTCAGGCAGCGGCTCAGAGTCAGCCGGTCACCCCGGTTATCGAGTCTATTTCCGTTTTTGCCGAAAGCGGTGAACCGGAACAGGTCGTCTTCAAGCTCAATGGTTCCCATACGCCGAAGACTTTCAGGATTGAGGGTGAGCGGCCCCGGCTGGTTTTTGATTTTTACGGCATCAGCTACCCCGCAGGCGTAGAAAAAATCAGCGGAGTCGGCGGTGAGATCATCGCTGGTGTTCGGGTCGGTATGCATGCTCAGCCGCTCAAGACCAGGGTCGTTGTCGATATTCAGAAAGACAGTCCCTACCAGTACGATTATTCCTTCAATGTCTCCAGCAATCAATTGATCGTCACCTTCAGCAGCGATTTTCCCGTGTCGGACGCATCCGAAGCCGAGGAAGCCGCCGGCCCCCGGCACATTGCTTTCGAGCAGCTCAAAGTGGTCTACGGCACCGGGGCCGAAAAAGCACCGGAAGAAACCACTCCGCCGGCGCCGCTGGTGCCTGAACAAGCCGTGCCGCAGAGTGGCGACCCGGGTGAGCCGGGTGAGCCGATGGCCATGATCACCGCAGAATCTGCCAAAAAAATCGTCAAGCCCAAACAGCTTGAGCCCCTGCCGGCAGCTCAACCCTTAGAGCCGACGGCACCGCAAGCCGCTGAACAGATTGTCGAAACGCAGCAGGCGGCAGCTCAACCTGCAGAGCCGACGGCACCGCAAGCCGCTGAACAGGTCAAAAAAACAGAACCGGTGGATTCGGTTCTGCTCGATATTTCCTTTGAAAAATCGATCAATATGAGCGAAACGGTGCTCTTCAGGCTGAACCACTTTTCGCCGCCCCTGGTATTCGGTATAGAAAAAGGTGAACCGCGAGTGGTCTGCGATTTCATGGACACCCGGATCGGTGCGGATATCCCGGAGCTGATCGAGGCCGGAGGGCAGTTCGTCAATCGAATTTCCGTTTCAACCCAGGCCGATCCCAGGAAAGTGAGGGTCGAACTGATACTGGTGCCGAACCGCCATTATGACCTGCAGCAGCTTTTTTTCAAAGAGGACAACCTGTTTGTCGTGATCGTCAAAGAACTGCAGAAGGAAGGCTCGTAGATCAGCCGATCGCTCAACTCCTGCCCCTTGCTCCCTTCACACACTGAGGCCCGGGCCGCCTTTCACTGATCAGGGCATAAATGTTTTCTGAAAAGACTGCGGAGCCGTGAGCTTGAAATCCTCGGGGGCAAGATCGGTCTCGCGGATATCTGAAAAGAGCAGTTCGGCGCGGGCTCCATAAGGGAGGCCGGAAATCGCAATTTCCACCGGACGCAGACAGCCGTTCATCCCCTGCCATTGACGATAGCTGATAACCCCCCGCACTTCGCCGAGACCATCGACGATCATTCGTTCCACTATTTTCGCTTCAGCCTGGTCGAAGAGGATGTACTCCTCGATGACGGCTTCGTTTCCTTCCCTGGAAATTGACAGCCATACGCCTCTCCGCTGTCCGTCGAGGCGCACCTCAACAATCCGTGATGGGGCAATTGTTGGCCGCCCCCGCAACCAGTCGGGCCAGTTTTGGACCAGCTGAAGGGGCAGGTCGTTGCTCACCGCCCAGGAACGAAGACTGCCGTAAACATAGGATTTTTGAGTGACATCGAGATGCTGGTAACTGGTGCCGTTGGTGGCCAGGGCCAGTAGCGGCAGCCCCAGCGGGTCGGTGGCGACGAGTTTGAGGTAGGACGGAGCCAGTACCTGGGAGTAGGCGGTGAACGAAACGGTGCGCACCGGTCCGTTCCAGGTGACGCTCAGTTCACTGTCCCAGGCTGGCCCGCAGTCGGACCAGCTGCGGGCCGCATCGATAAAGCTCTGTTCTGCCAGGCGTCTCTGGTCTTCATCGAGGCTGCCGGTCCAGGGGGAGGGGGGACGGGCGCAGCTGCTCAGAAAAAAAACCGCCAGGAGCAGGGAAATAACGATTCCCGCAGAGCGCCTATTGAGGGAGCAGCGCATCGATTTTCTTTTCAACCTGCTCTATTTTTTCCCGGTCATCGAAAAAGCCCAGGGCCTCACGGTAGGCGTCCAGGGCTTTACTGTTTTCACCGAGGGCCCGATAAACGTCGCCCATGTGCTCGAGGATGTAAGGATCCTCGGGCAGCAGCTTCAAGGCCTCGATAAGTTCGTTTCTGGCCCGTTCCAGGTCGCCGAGTTTAAAATAGACCCAGGCCAGACTGTCCTGAATGTAGCCGTTGCCGGGTTTGAGTTCCATGGCTCGGGAGATATAGGAGAGCGCCTGCTCGAGATTGCGGTCGGTGTCCGCCCATGAGTAGCCGACGAAGTTCAGGGCCTCGGCATGATCGGGATTGACCTCGATAAGCTGCTGCATGACGGAGATGGCCGTGTCCAGCTGTCCCGTTCGTTCGAGCTGCAGACCGTACTCGAACAGCAGCCGCTCGTCGTCCGGATAGGCTGCGGTTCCCATTTCCAGAAAATCGATCGCTTTCTGCGGCTGGCCACGGTCCTGGTAGAGCGAGGCTGCCATGATAAAAAACGTCGGCTTCTGCGTCAGGCTGTCTGCCAGGTAGGTGTTCAGCATCTCCAGTGCCTGATCGGGTCGTTCCAGCTGGTGCAGGAGTCTGCCCCGCATGAAAACGGCATCTTCGAACTCTTCATCGAGCGGTTCAATGGGTTCAAGGACCTCCAGTGATTCCTGGTACCGCTCCATATCCGAATAAATGACCCCCAGCAGATAACGGGCACCGCTGTCGTTGTGCTGCTTCAGAATTTCTTCAAGGTGGGCTGCCGCCTGGGGGTAATCGTCGAGGCGCACATAGAGTTTAGCCAGTACCAGCGATAGCTGCACCGGCGAGTTCCGGTACGGCGGAATAAGGCTGAGTTCGGCGATAGCTTCCTCTTCGCGGCCGAGTCCGAGCAGCGATTGGACGATCATGAGGCGCGCCTGTTCGGAAGAGTCTTCTTTGTCGACCACCTCTCTGAGCAGGGTGATGGCCTCGTCGTAGTTCTGGCGATCCATCAGGAACTGGGCTATTTCGTATGCCAGCTCGGAGGACCAGTTTTTACTGATGGCCTGTCCGTAATATTCAGTGCTCAGTTCTGGAGAATCACTCATCCGGGCCAGGGCGAGATAACCGAAATAGGAATCGGGATTGACTTGGATGAGTTTCTCCAGGGTTGCCTTGGCCGTCTCCACATCTCCTGATTTTTCCAGCAGAACTCCGAGGCGGAGCAGGGCTGCTTCATTTTCCGGGTCGTAGGAGAGAATGGATCGATACTGTTCAATGGCCGCCGCGTTTCTGTTCTGCCTGGCCAGCATTCCAGCCAGCAGTTTTCTGCTGGCCGTGTCTTGCGGCTCGCTGGCGAGGTTTTCTTCGAGAAGGGTGATGGCTGCTCCGGTATCTCCTTTGTTCAGCAGCACCAGCACCATTTTGTGCTTGATATATTGGGCGGCCGGGTCACAGACCAACGCCTTCTGATAGGCATCGATGGCCTCCTCGTATCTTTTTTCATATTCGGCATGGGTTCCCCAGAGAAAATAAAAATAGGAACAGGAACGATCACGGCTCTGCAGGTCGTCCACGGGGACCACAACGGGCGCACCACCGGTGGCCGCACAGCCGCTGGCCAGCAGCGGCAGCAGCAGTGGCAGGAGTAGACTGCGTAGAAGCTGAAAACCCATCGATTTCACGGAGATTCACGGTGCTCTATGAGGTTGAGGCGGGGCAGCAGCCGGTTGACCAGTCCCAGCACGCGGTGATGGACTTCATACTCCGGGGCCGACCCGTCGATTCGCTCCATATACGGTAATTCCATCTGAGAGAAAATACTATCGACTTTTTCGAGCGACTCGAGCTGCTCGAAGTCGTTTGGCTGATCGCCTCTTTGTTCGGTGATTCTTCTGATGCTTTCCCTCGGCTCGATGTCGATGACGATCACCAGGTCCGGCACGGGGGCGAAGTGATGCAGCGCGATGATCTCCTCCGGGTCGCAACCGGCCGCTCCCTGATATGCTGCGGTGGAGAAGTAATATCGGTCGCAGAGCACGATTCTGCCGTTATCCAGGGACGGCTGGATGACCTGCTGGATATGTTCCCGCCGATCCTCGATGAACAGTTCCAGCTCCTGTTCAGGGGTTGCGGCGCTGCGGTCCCGGTAGAGCGCCCTGATCTTCTGCCCGTAAAAGCCTTCGGTTGGTTCGCGCGTTTCGACAACCTCATGCCCCTGGTTCCTCAGTGCGTCGGCCAGGTGCTTGAGCTGGGTGGATTTGCCGCAGCCGTCAATTCCTTCGAAAACAATGAAGCATCCGGTTCTGTCTTCAACCATGAATCCTCAGCGGAGATAGGGCAGGTTCGAACTTCTGCTGCGATTCTCGGCAATGCTGCCGGCCAGCTCGACAGCCGCCCTGAGGCTGTCTGTACTGGCGATTCCTTGGCCGGCGATATCGTAGGCGGTGCCGTGGTCGACCGATGTCCTGATAATGGGCAGCCCGAGGGTGACGTTGACACCGTCCTGGAAGTGAAGCAGTTTGAACGGAATCAGCCCCTGGTCGTGATACATGGCGACCACGGCGTCGAACATGCCCGCCCTGGCTTTATAGAAAATGGTGTCGGGCGGATGGGGGCCGCTGATGATCGAGCGGGGGTGACAGAGACGGCGTGCCTGTTCGATAGCCGGCCCGATGATGGTCTGCTCCTCGCTGCCGAACATGCCTTCTTCACCGGCGTGGGGATTGAGTCCGGCCACGCCGATTCTAGCCGGGTCGATACCGAAGTCAGCGCGCAGAGCCTGCTCGGTGAGCCGGATCTGCCTGGCGATAATCGTGCTGTCCAGGCTGTGGACGACTTCGGACAGCGAGCAGTGGATGGTGGCCGGCACCACCCGAAGCGTTGCGCCGGTCAGCATCATTGCCACCTCGACTGCCCCGGTTCGCTGAGCCAGCAGTTCGGTGTGGCCGGGAAAATGATATCCTGCCTGGCTCAGTGATGATTTGGAAATGGGGCAGGTTACCATGGCCCTGAGCTGGCCCGCCAGGCAGAACTCGATTGCCTTTTCGACATAGGTGGCCATTGCCCGCGAGGTATCCGGTGTCGGGCTGCCGAATGAATAGCTGTCCCTGGCCAGCGCCGATACGCTGCAGACGTTGAGGCGCCCCGGCTGCACCGTCTGACCCGGCTGCCAAGGGCACAGATCGATAGTCAAATCGAGCAGCAGGGCGATATTTTCAAGGACTTCGATGTCGCCGATGACGATGATCGGTCGGCTATCGCCTGGCTGTCGGCTGGCATGGAATTTCACCACCAGTTCCGGGCCGATAGAGGCCGGGCAGCCCATGGTGATGCCGATGGGCAGCGACGAAAGGTAAGAGACGTTCATCAGGTTTCAGTGGCGCATTGTTGGCAGAGCCGGGTCAGAATGTCATATCAACAGAATTCAAAGGCATCGACGATGTGGGTTATCTCCGGCCCGCTGGAGCCGATGACCACCCCGACAACATCAAACCGGGCCGGTTCGTCAAGCAGGTTATGCCGGCTCAGATAGTCGAGGGCCGTAACGCTTATCTGGTGCTGCTTGCGTCTGTCCACGGCCTCCGCTGGATGACCGAAAGCACCGCTGGTCCTGGTCTTGACCTCGACAAAGACGAAGAACTCACGGTCCTTGCAGATCATATCAATTTCACCGCTTTTCTGCCGATAATTTCTGCTGATTATCTGAAAACCTCTGGTCTTCAGATAATCAGCGGCGAGATCTTCGCCCTTTTTACCGAGACTGATCCGCTGCCTGGACAAATTCCTTTACTCCCCGGAAGCTCATCCGGTGGGCCGGGCATGGCCCATACTCCTTGATGGCCAACCGATGCTGTCTGGTGGGATAGCCCTTGTTGGCGATAAAATTGTAGTCGGGGTAGCGGCGGTGCAGGCCGGCCATGATTTCATCCCTGGTAATTTTGGCGATGATCGAGGCGGCCCCGATCGATGCTGACCTGGCGTCCCCTTTGACCAGGGCTTCCTGGGGCAGCGACACCGGCAGCCTCTGGTTGCCGTCGACTAAAATGAAATCAGCCGGCTGCCCGGAGCTGCCCAACTCTTCGACAGCATTTTTCATGGCCAGCAGCGAGGCCTGGAGAATGTTGATCGAATCGATCATTTCTGCAGAGACGATACCGATGCCGATGGCCGCACTCATCTTCCCCAGCAGGTCACGCAGCCGGAATCGCTGTTGTTCGGTAGTTTTTTTGGAGTCGCAGAAGGGGCTGCAGTCCGACCCGGGCGGCAGGATAACTGCGGCAGCAACGACGGGCCCGGCCAGGGGCCCCCGGCCGGCCTCATCGGTTCCTGCAATCCTGGTGAAGCCGCGGGCGCGCAGCAGCCGTTCGAACTGAAAATTGTCCGCGGCGTTGCGGTGGCCTGGCAGAAATGGCTGCATCATTCCCCTCGGCCGGCCCGCAGTGATCAGCTGATGAATGCAGACCGGCCGACGAAGAAGAAAAACAGTCTAGCGGATACCGCGTTCCCTGATGCGGGCTGCCTTGCCACGGCGGTCGCGAAGGTAATACAGACGCGAACGGCGGACCCGGCCGCGGGAGACCAGTTCGATTTTCTCAATACGCGGATTGTGCAGGGCAAAGGTCTTTTCCACACCAACCCCGTGGGAGACTTTGCGGACCGTGTAAGAGGCGTCCATGTCTCCACGCTTGCGCTTGATGACGACGCCCTGAAAAACCTGAATACGCTCCTTGCTGCCTTCGATGATGCGGATATGCACTTTAACGGTGTCACCCGGCCGGAAATCGGGGTGGTCGAAGCGCATCTGCTCCAGATCTATCTTGTTTATCAGTTTGCTCATAATCTCTGCCCTTCCTGGTAATTCGCTGAATTCGTTAGCTGTCTCAGCGTCTGTTATTTTTCGTTTTCTGTTACGTTTGGCCTGGTAATGCTTCACCCCATCGATCGCCGATCAGCCGGTCGAGAATGATGGCGACCGCCGACCTGACCGACAGGTGGTTGTAATCATAATTTTTGCCGATGGGCGGCAGCACCGCGTCTACCGTCTCCATTATTTCCGGCGCCAGCCCATGGGCGGTGCCAAACAGCAGCAGAACCGGAGTCCTGCCTTCCCGAACCAGCTTTCTCAGCGAGTCGTAGCCAATCTCGTCAGGCTGTTGCCGGGCACTGGTTGCAACCACCAGCGGCTTACACCCGTATCGGCTGTTC
Source organism: uncultured delta proteobacterium (assembly GCA_963845115.1). Classification (GTDB taxonomy): domain Bacteria; phylum Desulfobacterota; class Desulfobulbia; order Desulfobulbales; family Desulfocapsaceae; genus JABDQA01. Next base: position 219,958 of record CAWJQN010000001.1, read on the forward strand.
AACTCGGCGATAATTTCCTCGAGACCATGCATCGGGCGGACAATAGACAGGGCCTCGGTGCGGGACGGGTTGGCCGTGGCTCCGTGCCCGTTTCGCCAGTGATCGGTGATTTCATCGATCAACTGGCGCTGATCTTCGTAAGGGGTGGCGACATAATAATCACAAACCCCATAGGTCCTGGCCGCTCTGCTGATATCGTGCAGATCGAGGTTGGTCACCGCCGAGCCGATGGTTTCACCAGCCTTGTTCAACACCGGGTGGTGCAGCAGGGCAATAGCCAGTTTCAGTCCTTCAGCTCTGATCACCGTTCCAGCGCTCCATCGACGCCTGACAGCCGGTAATCTATCTGATGGTTGTCGAGCAGCTTCCGTTCACGCTCAGTGAAGCTTGCCGCAGCCTTGGCCAGCAGGTCTGGTCGCCGTTCAAGGGTGCGCCTGACCGACTCGATGAAACGAAAATCCTCGATCCTGCGGTGGTCGCCGCTGAACAGCACTTCCGGCACTTCCTGATCCTCGAATATCCGGGGACGGGTATATTGAGGATGCTTCAGCAGATTCCTGCTGAAGGTGTCACAGGCAGCCGAATCCGAGCAGCCAAGCACGCCGGGAATGAGCCGGGTGACCGCGTCGACAATCACCATTGCCGGCAGTTCACCGCCGCTGAGAATAAAATCACCGATCGATATCTCCTCGTCGACGTACTCCTTCCTGAAACGTTCGTCAACCCCTTCGTATCGTCCGCAGACCAGGATCAGCTGCTGTTCTGAGCCCAGCTCCCCGGCCAGGTCCTGGTTGAACGGTCGGCCCTGGGGGCTGAGCAGAATGACCCGCCTGCTCTCCAGCGCACCGCGGACGGCCTCGGTTACCGCTTGGCTGAGCGGTTCCGGGGTCATGACCATACCCTCTCCGCCGCCAAAGGGCCGATCATCGGTGGTCCGGTGCCGGTCCCTGGTGAAATCCCTGAGGTTGAGCACTTCGACCTCGATCTGGCCCTGCTTGCGGGCCCGGGCAACGACGCCCTCCTGCAGGCAGGATTCTATCAGGTCCGGGAAAATGGTGACGATGGAGAAAATCATCGGTGATGCGCCTCAACCATTCATTAACCCTTTCTGTTGATCTCAAGCAGCCCGTCGGGCGGATCAATAATGATCTTTCGATCCGTGCGCTCGACGACAATCTCCTCGACCAGGGGAATCAGGTATTCGTCACAGTCCCCCTGCACGACCATCAGCGGGTGAGCACCGGTGTGGCTGACGCTGCCGACGGTTCCGATGACGGTGCCATCGGCTGTCGCCACTTCGACACCGATCATTTCCGGATCATCGCTTTCCCCGGTGTTGGGCAGCATCTCCCCGCGCAGACAGAGGACGCCCATCTCGGCGGTCAGATCCGCTTCGTTTTTTGTGTCAATGGTGTCAAGTTTCAGGATGACCTGTCTTCCGTGAACCCTCGATCGCACGATGTCGAGCACTTCGGTCATCCGGCCGTCGGCTGCTACGAGGGCAACCCGGCTGTATCGTTTGAAATCGTCATCCGGTCCCTGCAACGGTAAAACCTTGAGTTCACCCTTGATGCCGTGGGACCTGGTTACCCGGCCGACGAGGCTGAACCTGTCGGCCGGGTAGGGGTACTTCTGGGCCATGACAAACGGTGACTATTCCAGGATGTCGAGCCGCGCTTTCTTGTTTTCCCGGGCCGCCGAAGCCGAAAGGATCGTGCGCATGGCCCGGGCGGTCCGGCCCTGCTTGCCGATCACTTTGCCCAGATCGTCCTGGGCCACCGTCAACTCGATCCCGATCATGTCTCCGCTCTCGTTTTCCGAGACCTTTACCTGTTCGGGATTGTCGACCAGTGCTTCCGCCAGGTGAGCTACCAGAGCTTTCATGGCCTACTCAGCGCTTACCGCTACCTGCTTGATCAAACTCTTGACCGTGGTGGAGGGCAAAGCACCCCGGCCCAGCCAGTCCTGCAGTTTGCTGTTGTTGATCTCGATTTTTGCCGGTTCCTGAAGCGGGTCATAGGTGCCGACAATGTCAAGAAATTTGCCGTCGCGGGCTCTTTCGCTGTCGGCAACGACAATACGGTAGAACGGTTTCTTCTTTCTGCCGAGTCTGGTCAATCTGATTCGAACTGCCATGAGTATGCTAACCTCCGTTTGTGTCGGGGACCGTAAACGGCCGCCCGTGTGTTATCTTCTCATTCCCTTGGGAACTTTTCTGCGCTTCTGGCCGGACATGACACCCGGCTTGCCGCGCATTTTTTTCAACATTTTGAGCATCGCCGAGTAACTTTTCAGCACCCGGTTCACGTCTGCAACTGTCGTACCGGAGCCGGCGGCAATCCGCTGTCGGCGGCTGGCATCGATGATCCGGTGATTTTTTCTTTCCTTCCGCGTCATCGAGCGGATGATCGCTTCGGTTTTGCCCAGCTCTTTTTCGTCGGGCTGGGGGGCGTCCTTGATCTGTTTCAGCTTATTGATGCCCGGAACCATGCCCATGATCTGTTCGAGCGAACCCATTTTCTTGATCTGCTGAATCTGGTCGAGGAAGTCTTCCAGGGTAAACTCGTTGCGCTTGAGCTTCTTGGCGATCTTGTCGGCTTCTTTCCGGTCGACCACCTCTTCGGCTTTCTCGATCAGGGTCAGGACATCGCCCATGCCGAGGATTCTCGAGGCGGTACGGTCCGGATGAAACACTTCGAGTGCGTCGAGGGCCTCGCCCACACCGACATATTTAATCGGTTTGCCGGTAACCCGTTTGATCGACAGCGCAGCACCGCCGCGGGCGTCGCCTTCCATTTTGGTAAGGATGACGCCTGAGATCTCCAGGTCCTGGTTGAACTTTTCGGCAACGCTGACGGCATCCTGGCCGGTCATGGCATCGGCCACGAACAGAACTTCAGAGAGACTGACGGCCTCCTGGATCTGTTTGAGTTCACCCATCAGGGCTTCATCGACGTGGAGCCGCCCGGCAGTGTCGATGATCAGCGTATCGTACCCGTGTTCGCGGGCTGCGCCCAGAGCCTGAGTGCAGATATCGACCGGCTGCTGCTCAGTGGTTGACGGGTGGACGGCTATGTCGAGCCGCTCGCCCAGCACCTGCAGCTGTTCGATGGCCGCCGGCCGGTAGATGTCGGCCGGAACCAGGTAGACCTTGCGCCCCTTTTTTTTGAGCTGGGCTGCGAGTTTGGCGGAAGTGGTGGTTTTACCCGAACCCTGCAGGCCGGCAAGCATGATCGCCGCCGGTTGATGGCCGTCGAGCCGCAGGGGCTCTGTATTGCCGCCGAGCAGTTCGACCAGCTCATCATGGACAATCTTGATGACCTGCTGGCCCGGAGACAGTTTCTGGGAGACCTTTCGGCCCACAGCCTTTTCGGTGATCGTGTCGACGAATTCACCGGCCACCCGGTAATTGACATCGGCTTCCAGCAGCGCCATGCGTACTTCGCGCATGGCCTCCTTGATGTTGTCCTCGTTGAGGACGCCGTGCCCCCGGAGCTTCTTGAATACTCCCTCGAGCCTGTCTGTCAGATTTTCGAACATCTGCTTTCGTTTTTTTCAGCGTTAACGGTGCCGATATAATGCATAAAAATATCAGGTCCTTAAGCGTCATCCCCCAAAGCGGGTCAGAAAAAGGCCTGAATATAGAAATCAAAAGATATCAAAAATACTTCGATTTTATAAATAAGTCAAGAACGTATGGAGTGTTGCTGAAAATGCGCGTTTATCGCTTCCTGAAGCCATGGAGGGGCAGGTAAATGAGGATGGCAGGCATAAAAAAGAAGATGACAACAGCCCAGAACACTTTTACCGCCATACTGGAAAATGTGCGGCTGAAAATATCTTTGAATACAACGAAAAGCAGTCCACCATTGAAGCAGACGCCGACCAGCGAAAGGGGCAGGAGATAGGTCATATTGCGCAATTGCGGATAAAAAATCAGCAGAAAAGCAAGTCCGGTGATAAAGCCGATGGCGAGCAGCGAAAAGATTTTCTCCAGAGATGACATGGCCGTTGATTGCTGGGTGAGGGACGCTCAGTGCTGCTTGAAAAAACCATCGAGCAGATCGTTTCTCCAGCCGTTCTTGAATTTCTCAGGCTTCAGGGCTCTCTGTTCACCCCGGCTTCTGATCAGCAGTTTGAGTTCGCCACTGTTGCCGATCAGCTGCGGGTCGACGCCCCGGGCTGAACAGGTGGCCTCCAGATATTTCATCATCCGGTCGTAGAATGATTTTTCCCGGGGGGTGAGACGGATCCGGCGGCTGCTGTCCGGCAATTCAGCGTCAGCCAGTGACAAGGCTCTGCCTGCGGCCCTGACGATTGCTTCGCCGTAACGGTTCAGTTTGCGAGCGGACAGAATCTCCAGGCCGGACAGCTGGTCGATCGATGAGAGCTTCTCCCGGGCAAGGGTCAGCAGCACCTGGTCGGTGAAGATATGGCCCCGGGGACGGTCCAGCCGCTGTGCTTCCTCTTCCCTCAGGGCTGCCAGTTCTCTAAGTATTGCCAGGGCGCGCCGGTCGAGGGAACCGCTGCCCTTGATCTTCAGATAGCGCTCCCGGTCGTCCATGACATCATACATTTCCGGCATGCTCAGTCCCTGCAGCTCCTGATCGAGCCAGATTCGGATTTCAGGGTCGATGATGCGGGTCAGCAGCAGCACCCTCAACGCCCTGAGATAACGGATGTCGTCGAGGGCATAGTCGACCTGGGAAGGGTCCAGGGGGCGTTTGAGCCAGTTGGTGCGGGTTTCGGTCTTGGGCAGATCGATGTCGAGAAGGTCGGTAATGAGCCGGACCAGGGAGGTGGTCGAGGAGAGGCCGGCAAAGCCGGCCGCGACCCTGGTGTCGAAAATATTTTGTGGGATGACTTTGGTGACCCGGCTGAGAATGGTCAAATCCTGAGGGGCGTCATGCAGGATCTTGACGACCCTGAAATCTCCCAGCAGCCTGCCGAGCGGGGTCAAATCTTCAAGCGCCAGCGGGTCCAGGAGATGACAGTCTTCGTCCGACAGGGCAATCTGGATCAGTCCCAGGCGGGGGAAATAGGTGCGTTCCCAGACGAATTCGGTGTCGATTCCGACACAATCGGTTTTCAGCGCTCTTTCGATGAGCGATGAAAAGTCCTGCCTGGTGCTGATCATCATATCATTCAGGGGGGTGCGGGGTAAACGTGGTCCTGTCCCGCTCTATCTTTGACTTGATTATCCTTCTGATCGTCGGTATCGTCAGGCAAAGCTGTAATAAAATTAGATTATTATGGCAACAGTTTCTTTCACCGGTGCTGTCTCCGGCAGCCGGGGAACAACGAGGCCCGATTTTTCATATGTACGTCTATATCGCAAAGCGCCTGCTGCTGATGATTCCGACGCTGTTCGGCATCATGCTGGTCACCTTCGTCGTCACCCAGTTCGTCCCCGGCGGGCCGGTGGAAAAGATGGTGTCCGAAATCGAGGGACAGGGCCAGGCCGGTGCGGAGGCGGCCAGCGGGTCTGCCTACCGTGGAGACATGGGGCTCGACGAGGAACGGCTCGAATCGCTCAAACGGCTTTATGGATTCGACCAGCCGCCACTCAAGCGCTTTCTGGTCATGATGGCTCAATATCTGCGTTTTGATTTCGGCGAATCATACTATTACCAGAGGGACGTGGCGGATCTGGTTATTTCCCGTATGCCGGTCTCCATGTCCCTTGGCTTGTGGACCTTTTTGATCGTTTACGGGGTCTGCATCCCACTGGGGATTTCCAAGGCGGTGCGCAACGGCAGCAGTTTTGACGTGTTCAGCTCGACGGTAATACTGATCGGCTACGCGATCCCCGGATTCGTGCTCGGCATCACCCTGATCGTGCTCTTCGGTGGGGGCAGTTTCTGGTCGGTGTTTCCGCTGCGGGGGCTGGTTTCAGACAACTGGTCAGAGCTGAGCCTGGCCGCCAAGGTGGTTGATTACCTGTGGCACATGGCCCTGCCGATCTTTTCCAGTGCCGTCGGCAGCCTGGCGGTGATGACGATGCTGACCAAGAACTCTTTTCTGGAGGAGATAGGCAAGCAGTACGTATTGACCGCCCGGGCCAAAGGGCTCGATGAGCGGACGGTAATGTTCAAACATGTCTTCAGAAATGCGATCATCCCGATCATCACCGGTTTCCCCGGCTATTTTCTTGCCTCATTTTTCACCGGCAGCCTGCTGATCGAGACGATTTTCAGCCTGGAGGGAATGGGCCTTCTGGCATATCAATCGGTACTCAACAGGGATTACCCGGTGGTCCTGGGCACCCTGTACTTTTTCTCGATAATCGGTCTGGTCGGCAGGCTGCTCTCAGACCTCAGCTACGTGGCGGTGGATCCGCGCATCAGTTTCAGCCGTGTCGAGTTCTAGCACCATTCCCACCACCGGCCGGGTCAAGGCCCAGTCACCGGCCCGCAGGCGATGGCTCCGTTTCAGGAGAAACCGGAGGGGGTACTACAGCCTGGTTATCTTCCTGACCCTGTTTATAACGAGCCTCGGGGCCGAACTGATCAGTAATGACAAGCCCTTTCTGGTGATCTATCAGGGCAGCTATTACTTCCCCATGTTCAAAAATTACCCGGAGACGACCTTTGGCGGCATTTTCGAAACGGAAACCGATTACCGTGACCCCTTCTTCGGGGCGCTGATGGGCGAGGAGGGCAACCGCGCCGTTTTCCCGCTGAATCGTCACTACTTCGATACGATCAACTATGACATCGATGTGCCGGTTCCGTCACCGCCCTCCCGCGACAACATACTGGGGACAGATGATCGGGGCAGGGATGTCTTCGCACGTCTGCTCTATGGTTTTCGCTTGTCAATCCTGTTCGGCCTGGCCCTGACCGCCGTCGGCACCATTATCGGTATTTTATGCGGGGCGGTTCAGGGTTACTTCGGCGGCCGCACCGACCTCTTTTTTCAGCGCTTCATCGAGATCTGGGGCTCGATGCCGGAGCTTTACCTGCTGATTATTTTTGCCTCCATTTTCCAGCCCAGTGCGCTGCTGCTCCTGGTACTGCTTTCCCTGTTCAGCTGGATGGGGCTGTCCGACTATGTGCGGGCCGAATTCCTGAGGGGCAGGAATCTCGATTACGTGCGAGCCGCCCAGGCCCTTGGGGTCAGCAATCCGGTCATCATGTATCGCCACCTGCTGCCCAACGGCATGACCCCGGTCATCACCTTTCTGCCGTTCAGGATGTCTGCCTCGATTCTGGCCCTGACCAGCCTCGATTTTCTCGGGTTGGGGGTACCCCCTTCCACTCCGAGCCTGGGGGAACTTCTGGCCCAGGGAAAAGCCAATATCGATGCCTGGTGGCTGTCGCTCTCGACCTTTGTGGTTCTGGTGGGCAGCCTGATACTTCTTATCTTTATAGGCGAAGCCCTGCGGGAGGCCTTTGACCCTCGCCAACGCTAGGTTTTGACCGGTGCAGGCTTCGCTCCCGGCTCCCCAGAGGGGCTGATTGTCAATCAGTCCGACGGCCATTTTTCGGATTGTGACCCGGGGGGGGCAACGATTGACTTTCGCCATCCATATCGTATTATTATTAAGCTTGACCCGGGGAAATGCGGTGGCATCATCTGCAGGTCCGGCGGTTGCCGGCCTGCCTGTTACAGTATGGGGATTATTAATGAAGGAAGGGCTGTTCTCAGGTACCGCCGACTCGGTTGCCCGACTGGGCAACTGGACCATCTATATCGTATCCGACCTGGGCAGAATGGGGCTTTTTCTGATGCAGACCGTGGGCGGTGTGTTCAGGCGCCCGTTTCGCCTGGCGGAGCTTCTCAAGCAGATTACCTTTGTCGGAGCCGGCTCTTTTCTGGTGATCTTCTTCACCGCCATTTCAACCGGGATGGTGCTCGGTCTTCAGGGGTACTATTCTCTGAGTAAGTTCGGTGCCGAGGGAATGCTCGGCTCCGCCGTGTCGCTGACGCTCATCCTGGAACTGGGCCCGGTCCTGACCGCGCTTATGGTTGCCGGCCGGGCCGGTTCGGCGATGTGCGCCGAACTTGGCATCATGAGGATCTCCGAACAGATTGACGCCCTCGAGTGCATGGCCGTCGACCCGTTCCGCTTCCTGATCTCACCGAAGTTTCTCGCCGTGTTGATTTCGATGCCGTTGCTGACCGCTTTTTTCGATGTGATCGGTATATTCGGTGGTTATATTTCCGGTGTCATACTGATGGGCGTCAACCCCGGCAGCTACCTGAACGGCATGGAAACCAGTGTCACCAATCACGATATTTTTCTGGGATTCGTCAAATCACTGGTTTTCGCTGTACTGGTGGTCTGGATCTCCACCGGCCGCGGCTATTTTGTCAGGCAGATACGGGGGGCTGGATTCGGGGCTGAGAGCGTTAGCAGGGTGACGACCCAGGCCGTTGTATTATCGTCAATTTCAGTGCTGATTTTTGATTATTTACTGACAGCTATTCTGTTATGAACGAAATTGCGATAGAATTCAGTCAGGTTTGTAAAAGCTTCATCGATCGTGAGGGCCGGGCTCAGAAGGTGCTTGATCGTGTCAGCTTTTGCGTACCCAAGGGCAAAACCACGGTCATTGCCGGGGGCAGCGGTCAGGGAAAGAGCGTCACCCTGAAGCTGATTCTGGGACTGCTCAGACCCGACAGCGGGGCAATCCTGGTCGGCGGGACCGATGTGAGCAGGCTGCGGGGGCGTCGGCTCGAGGCTGTCAGAACTGGGTTCGGAGTCCTGTTTCAGGGCTCGGCGCTGTTCGATTCGATGTCTGTTTTCGACAATGTCGCACTGCCGGTCAGGGAGAGGACGGATAAGAGCGAGGAAGATATCCGCGCTCAGGTGATGACCAGCCTCGAGCAGCTCGATTTGGAAAACCATTATGAAAAATTTCCCGCCCAGTTGAGCGGCGGTATGCAGAAACGCGTCGGTCTGGCCCGGGCGCTGCAGCTCGAGCCGGATATCATGCTGTTCGATGAGCCGACCACCGGGCTCGACCCGGTCATGACCCATGAGATATACGAGCTTTTCACGCGCACCAGCGAGAAGCTGGGGTATACCTCGATAATAGTCAGTCACGATATCCCCGGGATCTTCAACCTGGCAGATCAGGTCATCATTCTCGATCAGGGGAAGGTTGATGTATTTGACAGCCCCGATGAGATACAATGGTCTGATAAACCGCATATCAGAGATTTTGTCGAAAAAACCATGGGGGAAATTTACCAGTCCAGGCTGGTGGAGTAGCCTTTAAAAGCCGCACAGCGGTACGGAACCAGTTATGCACAATAAATTAATAGAATTCAGCGTCGGTCTGTTCGTCATCGCCGGCCTGGGAGCCATCGTCTATCTGGCGCTCAATCTCGGCGAGGTACCGTTTCTGAGCCAGACTTCGACTTATACCATCGAGGCCGAGTTCGAAAATGTTTCGGGCATCAAGAATGGGGCCCCGGTGCAGGTGGCCGGCGTTAACGTCGGCCAGGTAAGCAGGCTCGAACTCAATGAGGACAGGCTGGCCCAATTGACGCTGCGGCTCGACAAAGAGCTGAAAATACCGGTGGATTCGATTGTTTCGGTAAAATCCCAGGGAATCATCGGTGATAAATACATCCAGATCTCACTGGGTGGCGATACCGAGTTTTTCGAGGAAAATGAATTGATCCTCGATACCGAGTCGTCGGTGGACATCGAGTCGCTGATCTCCAAATTTGCCTTCGGAAGCGCAAAATAATTTAATATCACAGACACATATTCGTACTCGGACATGCGCACAGTTCACCTCATCGCGGCACTGCTTGTTTCTCTCGTCTGGCCTGCACTGGTCAGCGGTGCAGGCAACGCTGTCGGCGGTCTTGGTTCGGAGGTGGACCCGAGCATGGAGAATCTCTACCCTGATCTTCTGTCGGAGAACGAGGATGGCCTGGTGGGACCGGATCTGCTCGAAGATGGCCCCTACATCGATGAGCGGGTCCGCTATCTGGGAGACCCGATTTTCGAGGACGACTTCGTTTTCAATAAGCCGGTCGAAATAAGCGACCCGCTCGAACCGCTGAATCGGGCAATTTTCATCTTTAACGACAGGGCCTACTTCTGGGTCCTGAAGCCGACCAAAAATGCCTATGCTGCGGTGCTTCCCAAGGATATAAGGGGTTCCCTGGGCAACGCTTTCGCCAACATCGCCACCCCGATCAGAGTTATCAACTTAGTGCTCCAGGGCGAATTCGAGGATGCAGGGGCGGAGCTTTCGAGGTTCGCAATCAACTCCACGCTGGGCGTGTTCGGCCTGGGTGACCCTGCCGCGCGTGACTTCAATATCGCGCCGCGAGAGGCTGATTTCGGTCAGACGCTCGGCAAGTGGGGCATTGGAGACGGGGCCTACATCGTGCTGCCGTTTCTGGGCCCGTCAAATGTCCGGGATACGGTCGGCTTCGTCGGCGATATCTATATGCACCCGGTACCGTACGTCAGTGAAAGTATCACCTTTGACCTGGGCTACCTGGGGGGCAGCAGGATCAATCTGATGTCGATCAGTCCCGAAGTATACGATGAACTCAAGAGGATTTCACTCGACCCCTATGTGGCCGCGCGTCAAGCCTACTCTGATTATCGGAGCTCAATCATCGACCAGTGAGTCGATCTCTCAACTTTTTCTACGACAAGGTAAACAGATGAAATTCATACATGCACTGCTGCTCTCCCTGCTGCTCATGGTCCCGGGAGCGAACGGCCTGGCCGATGATCACGGGCCGACGGATCAATTGCGTCCGGTGATCAACCAGATCATCACCATCCTGCAGGACGAGTCGCTCAAGGGCGATGAACAGAAACAGGCCAGAAGAGCCAGGATCATGGCGGCCATTGCCAGCGGTTTCGATTTTCGAGAAATGTCCCAGCGGGTAATGGGGCGCACCTGGCATGAGTTGTCTAAAGAGGAAAAGGATTATTTCGTCAGCCAGTTCACCAAGCTTCTGGAAAATGTCTATATCGGCAAGCTCGAGACCTACGGCGGCGGTTCAGTCGAGTTTGTGGCCGAGAGAATCAAGGGCAAACGGGCCCAGGTGACAACCATGGTGCCTTACGAGGGCTCGCAAATCCCCATTCACTATATCATGCAGAACGAACTCAGTACCTGGATGGTCTACGATATAAATATCGAGGGGGTCAGTCTGGTGCGTAACTATATGGAGCAGTTCCGGTCGATTCTGCGCACCGAGCAATATGCGGGGCTGATCAAGATCATCGAGGACAAGAATAAAGCTTTCGCTGAAGAAAAAACGGGCAGCTGACATGCAGGTTCTGGACTTTCTCGATCCTGCCGACAGGGCCGCAGTCGAGGCCCTGGTGGAGTTCATTGATGTTGGCGGGGGCGATGACCTCTATTGCATCGGCGAACCTGCCGACTGCGCCTATATTGTCGTTTCCGGACTCATCCATGTTCGTCAGCTCAACGCGTTCGACAAGCAGGGGCAGGCTGTCGCGCTGCTGAGTTCCGGGGCTCCAGCCGGCGAGGCGGCGCTGGTCGGAATCGAGCAGCGCAACTCGACGCTGACGGCCGTGGAAGACAGCCGCCTGATGAGGCTCAGCCGGGAGAATTTCAACATCCTCAAACAGGGACACCCCGGAGCGGCACTGTCACTGCTGGAGTTTTTCCTTTTAAAAACCTCCATCAGGCTGCAGCACTGCTCGGCGCGGCTGTCCAGAATTTTATGAACCGGCGGTGACCGGCCTGCGCCGACCTTTTCCTCTGACGGCTGATCAGCGGTTAAGCGCAGCGCCGAATGCATCGATTCAGGGGAACCGATGAGCTGAGGCTGAACAAAAAAATGGTCACCGTCGATACCGCACACTTTTTTCTGGCATTTTCTGATAATACTTATTAGTGTTGATTGTTTAGCCGCTTGTCTCGGAACGTTTCTCGGCGACATGGGGCCGGGTATCATGAAGATATTGTTTACTGATCTGGAGCAGGCGCCGGCGACCTGGGAGATAGTCGATGACGGCTGGTTTCCGGCAGCTGATGCACCGCTTGCCGACGGTCCCCGGGGCCGGCTGAAGGCGATGCTCACCGGCAGCTCTGAAGCGCTGGTCGACGGCACCATGGAATTCACCGTTGCCGCTTCCTGTGATCGATGCTGCAGTCCGGTGGAATTGGAACTCGCTGCCCGTTTTACCTATGTATGTGTGGTTGGCGGCGGGGATGAAACGGGGCACCAGGATTCTGAGTGGTGCCAGGAAGACTTAAACAGACTGTACCTGAAGGAACCGGTTATTGATCTGGGAGAGCTTCTCTGCGAGCAGGTTTATCTGAGCATACCATCACGCATTCTCTGCCGGGAATCGTGTGCCGGGTTGTGTCAGGTGTGCGGAGCGGACCTCAATCATGAACGGTGTGACTGTGAAACGGTCAACGAAGATTCACCTTTTTCGGTTCTGCGCCGGTTGAACAATCGTTGAACCGGTTTTGTATAACGGAGGAAATTATGGCTTTACCAAAAAGAAGACATTCTCGTTCGCGTACCCGCAAGAGACGCTCTCATCATGCTTTGACCACCCCGGCACTGTCGATCTGTCAGGATTGCGGTGAACCGAAGGAACCGCACAAGCTCTGCGGCAGCTGCGGCAAATACAACAAATCATCGGTATACGTCATCGATTCCGAAGTATAGGGGCGCAGCGTGCAGATTGCCCTGGACGCCATGGGAGGGGACCTTGGCCCGAAGGAACTGATTGACGGAGCGCTCCTGGCCCTGGAGCACCCGGACCTGAAAGTTTCGCTGGTCGGCAGTGAACCGCTGCTGCGTGATCTCCTGGCCTCGACTTCAGCAAAACAGGAGTTGCTTGACCGCCTCGACATCGTCCATGCCGAAACCATGGTGGGGATGGATGAAAATCCGGTGGACGCGATTCGAAGGAAGAAGGATTCCTCGATCATGGTCGCTTTCGATCTGGTCAAATCGGGGCGGGCCGCTGCCGCTGTCAGTGCCGGAAACTCTGGGGCCACGCTTGCTGCCGGGGTCAGGAAACTGGGACGGCTCAAAAACGTGGCCCGGCCAGGCCTGGCTTCCGCTTTTCCCACCCTGAAAGGGCCGGTGGTCATCATGGATATCGGCGCCAATGTCGAGTGCCGTCCCGTACACCTCTATCAGTTCGCCGTCATGGCTTCCGCTTTTTCCGGGCTCTATAATGTCGACAGGCCCCGGGTCGGACTGCTGACCATCGGCGAGGAGACCGGCAAGGGCAATACGCTGATCAAAGAGGCCTACAGTCTTCTTGACCGAAGCGATCTCAACTTTATCGGCAATATCGAAGGCCGCGACGTTTTTCAAGGTGATGTCGACGTGGTTGTCTGCGACGGCTTTGTCGGCAATATCGTGTTGAAAATCAGCGAGGGACTGGCCGAGGCGATCATGACCATGCTGCGCGAGGAGATAGTGAAATCAAGCCTGGCCAAACTGGGCTATGCGCTGGCCCGTCCCGCGTTCAGGAATTTCAAGAAACGGGTTGACTATGCCGAGTATGGGGGGGCGCCCCTGCTGGGCATCAAAGGTATCGGCATCGTCTGTCACGGCAAGTCAAGTGCTTTTGCGATAAAGAATGCGATCATCGGCGCCTTTGAAATTGAACGGCTGAAACTCAACGATGTCATCGCCCGCGACCTGTCTCAGGGAATCGGCAGCGGTGCTGCAGGTATATAATGGGAACGATAATTCTTGGCACCGGCTCCTGTCTGCCCCGGCGGGTGATGTCCAATGTCGAGTTGGAGTCGATAGTCGACACCAACGACGAGTGGATCAGGACGAGGACCGGTATAGAAAACAGAAGGATCGGCGGAGCCGGTGAAAAGACCTACCAGCTTGCCGCGTCGGCGGCGCAAAAGGCGCTGGAGATGGCTTCCGTCAAAGCTGAAGAAATCGATATGTTGGTGCTCGGCACGGTCAGTTCGCACATGCTCATGCCGTCCTGTGCCTGCTACGTGCAGAACGAGATCGGAGCGAACAATGCCTTTGCCTATGATGTCAATGCCGCCTGCTGCGGTTTTCTCTACGGCCTCGACATCGGCGACCGCTATGTGCGTACCGACAAGCAGTCGAAAATATTGGTAATCGGGGCCGAAACCCTCTCTTCCCGGGTCAATTGGGAGGACCGCAACACCTGCATTCTTTTCGGAGACGGTGCCGGCGCCGCTGTGCTTGGACACTGCCAGGACAGCAACCGGAAAATAATCGGCACCAATCACTACTCGGACGGTGGGCTCTGGGATCTGCTTTACATGCACAATGCGCCCAGCCTCAATCCAGACCTGCTGGTTGACGACAATCCCGGCGCCCACATCATCATGGAGGGCCGCGAGGTTTTCAAGCACGCGGTCAAGGCGATGGAGGATGCCATTGCCGGCCTGTTCGAAAAAACCGGTCTGAGCATCGATGATGTGGATGTGATGATTCCCCATCAGGCCAACTTCAGAATATTGAACAAATTGCTGGAGCGGCTCGAGATTCCCACCGAAAAGGTCATGCTCAATGTGATGCATTACGGCAACACCTCGGCTGCCTCGATACCCATTGCCCTTGATGAGGCAAACCGGTCCGGCAGAATGAAAACCGGCGACACGGTACTGTTCTGTTCGTTCGGTGGCGGTTTAACGTGGGGTGCGACCCTGCTGAATTGGTAAAGGAGAAGTGAGATGGAACGTTTTCTTACTGAAGAACAACAGATGATCGTCGACATTGCCCGGCAGATCACCGATGAATTGATTATTCCGCAGCGGGCGGAACTCGATGAAAAGCATCAGTTTCCCCGTGAAATTCTCAACGCCATGGCCCAGGCCGATCTGTTCGGCCTGCCGATTCCGGAGGAATACGGCGGATTTGGCGGCAACTGTCTGGACATCACCCTGGCCCTCGAGGAGTTTGGCCGAGGATGCATCGGCGTTGGCACCGCTTTCGCGGCCAGTGCCCTGGGCATCTATCCGATCATGATCGCTGGTTCGGATGAGATGAAACAGAAATATTTGCCCGATGTCGCCACCGGCGCCAAGTTTGCCGCTTTCGGACTGACCGAGGCCAATGCCGGCTCGGATGCTTCCGGTATTCAGACAACCGCAGTGCTCGATGGTGATGAGTGGGTGCTCAATGGCACCAAGCAGTGGATAACCAACGGCGGAGAAGCCCAGATCTATACGGTGGTGGCCATGACCGACAAGAGCCGGGGGGCCCGGGGCGCCTCGATTTTAGTCGTCGAAGAGGGTGACCCCGGGTTTTCCTGCGGCCCCAAAGAGATGAAGATGGGCATTCGCGCCTCATCGACCACCGAACTGATTTTCAAGGATTGCCGCATACCGGCCGACCGGCTGGTGGGCAGGAAGGGAACCGGTTTCATCACCGTCATGAAGACCCTCGACTCGAGCCGGCCCGGCATTGCCGCACTCGGCGTCGGACTGGCCCAGGGGGCCCTCGACATGGCGGTTACCTACGCCAAGCAGAGAGAGCAGTTCGGGCGGCCGATCATCGGTTTTCAGGCAGTCCAGCATATGCTCGCCGATATGGCCACCCAGGTGGAAGCAGCCCGGGCCCTGACCTATGCTTCCGCCAGACATATCGATGCGCATCCCAAAGATATGTCCAAAGTATCTTCCATGTGCAAGGTCTACGCCACCGATGTGGCCATGAAAGTTTCCACCGACGCGGTCCAGGTCATGGGCGGATACGGCTACATGTGCGAGTATCCGGCCGAGAAAATGATGAGAGACGCCAAGATCCTGCAGATCTACGAGGGGACCAACCAGGTGCAGCGAAACGTCATCGGCCAGGAATTGAACAAGGAATACAACCGCTAGGCTGCCCCCTTTCGCGCACCGCAAGTTAATCAGCATCCTACAGGGCTTTCATGAAGATTATTGTCTGTGTAAAACAGGTTCCCGACGCCAAGGATGTGCGTCTCGATCCGGAGACCAACACCCTCGCCCGCGAAGGGGTCGAATCGATAATGAACCCATACGATCAGCATGCCCTCGAGGCTGCTGTCTCTTTAAAGGAGGCGGTCGGCGGCGAGGTCGTCGTACTCAGCATGGGACCGCCCCAGGCCGAAGCAGTGCTGCGCCAGGCCATGTCATGCGGCGCCGACAGCGCTGTTCTGGTTTCAGATCGCAGCTTTGCCGGGGCAGATACCTGGGCCACCTCGTACACCCTTGCCAAAGCCGTTCAGACTCTGGGGGGCTGTGATTTGATTATCTGCGGCAAACAGGCGATTGACGGAGACACTGCCCAGGTGGGGCCGGGGCTGGCCATGCGCCTTTCAATTCCCTATGCGACCTGTGTCCAGAAAATCAGAGAGGCGGATAGTGAAACCATCATCATGGAGCGGATGATGGATGACGGATACGATGTATTGAAGTCTGCCTACCCCCTGCTGATTACCGTGGTCAAGGACATCAACCAACCGCGGGTTCCGTCGCTGAAGGGCAAGATGAAGGCCAAGAAAGCAGAGATCAAGGTACTGAGCGCGGCCGATATCGGGGCCGACCCGAGCTGCATCGGTCTGCCTGGTTCACCCACCAAGGTGGTCAAGGTGTTCCCGCCTGAACCGCGGGGCGAGCGGGCCATGTTGTCGGGAAGCGTCGATGAGCAGGTCGAGCAGCTGGTGCAAAAGCTGCGGCCTTATCTGGTGTAGTTCGGAGAAAACATGTTACTCATTGATGAAAAACTCTGTATTGGCTGCGGCATCTGCGAAGATCAGTGCCCGTTCGGCGCCATCGAGGTCATCGACGGCCTGGCGGTGGTCGGCGAGACCTGCAACCTCTGCGGCGCCTGTGTCGAGGCCTGTGAAGTTGAAGCCCTGGTAATCGATGAAAGCGGCGGCCGCGCGGTTCAGGATGATCTCGATTCCTGGTCCGGGATCTGGGTGTTTTGCGAGTTCACCGGTGGAGAACTGGCGCCGGTTGCCACTGAACTGCTCGGCATCGGAAGGCGGCTTGCCGACGCCAGAGCGGTGCCCCTGTCGGCTGTTCTGCTCGGTCACCAGACCGGGGACAGCGGCGAGCGGCTCATCGGCCACGGGGCGGACATGGTGTACCGGGTGGATGACCCGGCTTTAGAATTTTTTACCGACGATGTCTACGAAAAAGTTGTCTCCGATCTGATCCTGGCCCACAAGCCCGAGGTCGTTCTGGCCGGAGCCACGGCCATTGGCCGTTCGTTCATTCCGGGTGTGGCCACCACGGTCGATGCGGGACTGACTGCCGACTGCACCAGGCTCGAGATTGGAGAAGACGGCGTCCTGCTGCAGACCAGGCCGGCTTTTGGCGGAAATATCATGGCCACCATCGTCTGCCCCGATACCCGGCCGCAGATGGCCACGGTACGGCCCAAGGTGATGAAGGAACTCGATTTCGACCCCGCCAGAACGGGGGAGATCATCGATATTTCGCCGGCTGCCGAGCAGTTGACCAGCAGGATCGAAGTTCTTGAGTCGGTCAGCCAGCAGCAGGGCACGGTCAATATACAGGAGTCGGATATCCTGGTCTCGGGTGGCCGGGGCCTGGAAAGCGAAAAGGGATTCGAACTGCTGTCCAGACTGGCCGAGTCGCTGGGCGCCCGGGTTTCCGCTTCGCGGGCGGTGGTCGACGCCGGCTGGATCCCTTATCCCCACCAGGTCGGTCAGACCGGCAAAACGGTGGCCCCGAAACTCTATATTGCCTGCGGCATATCCGGGGCCATTCAGCACGTGGCCGGAATGCAGTCATCCGAAACCATCGTGGCCATTAACCGTGACCCCGATGCGCCGATTTTCAACGTGGCGGATTTCGGCGTCGTCGGCGATCTCTACGAAGTTATTCCCAAACTGATTGCCAAGATCGAGGAGCAGCGCGGCCAATGACACATGCAGGAAAAATTGCGATCGTTACCGGCGGAGGGCGGGGCATCGGCCAGGCCATCAGCCTCAGGCTGGCCCAGATGGGCTGTTATGTCTGGGTCAATTACGTCAGTCGTCCGGACGCAGCAGAACAGACGGTGGAACTGATCAGTCAACAGGGCGGGCAGGGACGGATCGTCCAGTTCGATGTGGCCGAGTTCGGTCAGGTCGAGGCCTCCTTTAAGGAGATCCTGGCAGAAAGCGGTTCCATCGATATCCTCGTCAACAATGCCGGTATTACCAGAGACGGTCTGGTGGCCAGGATGAAGGAAAGTGACTGGGACGCGGTGCTCGACACCAACCTCAAAGGGGCCTTCGCCTGTGCCAAGGCTGCCGTCAAGCCGATGATGAAGAAACGCTGGGGCCGGATCGTCAACATCAGTTCCGTTGTCGGGTTCTCGGGCAACGGCGGCCAGGTCAACTATGCGGCGGCAAAAGCAGGGATGATCGGTTTGACCAAATCGCTGGCCCGGGAATTTGCCTCCAGAAAGATTACCGTCAACGGCGTGGCTCCCGGCTACATCGTCACCGAGATGACCCATGGACTCGAAGAGTCCGTCAAGGAAACACTGCTCAGCGAGATTCCGCTGGCCAGCCTCGGCGAGGCGGAAGACGTCGCCGCCGCGGTCGGCTATCTGGTCAGCGACCAGGCCGGCTATGTGACCGGTCAGACGATCCACGTTAACGGCGGTATGTACATGTAATGCTTATAATAAGGGAGCAGCTTGGCAGATAGTGGCTGTTCCTGTTAAATTAACTATTGCAAATTAACGGTAATTGTTAAAAATGGTCACACCTGACCAGACATGGGAACCACTCCCATGGTAACGCATGCAGCTAACTGCAGTTTGTCTGAACACCACTATCAAGGAGAAGAAAAAAATGGCTATAAATCAGGAAATGGTAGATATCATCGTCGAGCAGTTGAGTGTCGAGAAAGACAAAGTTGTTCCGGAAGCATCCTTCGTCGATGATCTGGGTGCCGATTCGCTCGACCTGGTCGAGTTGATCATGGCGATGGAGGAAAAATTCGATATCGAAATTCCCGACGAGGATGCCGAGAAAATCGTTACCGTGCAGGATGCCGTCAAATACGTCGACAATCTCAAGTAACTGATTCTTTTTTGACTTGAGTACGATTCATTTCCGAGGGAACTTCAATGTCTAGCCGCAGGGTAGTGATAACCGGAACGGGGCTCGTGACTCCTCTTGGTACCGGAGTCGCCAAGACTTGGGACAACATCTGCGGGGGCGTCAGCGGGGTGGACCGTATCACCCGTTATGACCCGACCGGTGACCCGGTGCAGATTGCCGCCGAAGTCAAGGACTTCATCAACGAGGATCACTTTGACCCAAAAGCGGCAAAACAACTGAAGCTGTTCGTGAAATATGCCATGGTCGCGGCTCGGATGGCCATTAATGAAAGCGGCCTGCAGATCAACGAGCGGAATTGCCATCGGGTCGGTGTCATGACCGGCTGCGGTATGGGCGGGCTGCCGACCATTACCGAACAGCACGAAACCTATCTGACCAAGGGGTTCAAGAGGATTTCGCCATTTTTCATTCCCACGGCGATTCCCAATATGCCGTCCGGCCACATATCAATGGATATCGGTTCGAAGGGGCCGAACCTGACGCTGACCACCGCCTGTGCCGCTGGCACCCACGCTGTCGGAGAAGCTTACCGGCATATCAAATACGGTATGATCGATGTGATGGTTGCCGGTGGAACCGAAGCGGTGATCTGCCCGCTTGGGGTAAACGGCTTTGCCTCGATGAAGGCGCTGTCGAAGAGAAATGACAGCCCTTCGGAGGCCTCCCGCCCGTTTGACAAGGACCGGGATGGATTTGTCATGTCCGAAGGATCCGGCATTCTGATCCTGGAGGAATATGAGCATGCCCGGGCCCGCGGCGCCGAGATCATTGCCGAGGTTGTCGGTTACGGCCTCAGCAGCGACGCCTACCACATCGCCGCTCCGCCTGAAGACGGTGAAGGTGCGGTCAGGAGCATGAAGTCCGCCCTCGAAGATGCAGGGCTTAATCCCGGCGATATTGATTATATAAATGCCCATGGCACCTCGACACCGCTGAACGACCGCTGTGAGACAACGGCCGTAAAAACCGTATTCGGCGATCATGCCCATGATCTGGCAATCAGTTCGACGAAATCGATGGTCGGTCACATGCTTGGTGCTGCCGGTGGTACAGAGGCTGTTTTGCTGGCATTGAGCATCAAGAATCAGATCGCCCCGCCGACCATAAACCTGCATGAGCCAAGCCCCGAATGCGACCTCGATTACGTTCCGAATACGGCCCGGGAGATGAAGATCGATTATGGGCTTTCCAACTCTTTCGGTTTCGGCGGCACCAACGGTGTCGTTATTTTCAGACGGTTCAGCGGTTGAAGACGAGAAACTCAGCATGAAGATTGCGATAGGCTCGGATCATGGAGGTTTTGAACTCAAACAGTTTCTGGCGGCCAAACTGACCAGTGACGGACATGAAGTTCATGACCTCGGCTGCCGCACGGCTGAATCGGTCGATTATCCGGACTTTGCTGACCGGGTCTGCAGCGAGGTGCTCAGCGGCGAGGCAGCGGCAGGAATTCTGGTATGCGGCACCGGCATCGGCATGTCGATGGCCGCCAATCGACATGGCGGCATCCGCGCCGCTCTGTGCCATGACGAATACACCGCCCGGCTGAGCCGTGAGCACAACAGTGCCAATATCCTCTGCCTTGGTGACCGGGTACTCGGCAAGGGTGTTGCCCAGGGTATTGTCGACGTCTGGCTCAGTTCAACCTTTGAAGGCGGTCGTCATCAGCACCGTATCGATAAGTTCAGCAGCTGAATACTTTAATAGAAACAAGCATATATGTCCGCCGGTATTGCTCGTTGCAATACCGGTTTTTTTTATTGTGGCGTCAGGCATCTTGTCTGAGCCGCACGCAGGTGATATGGTAGGAAAACGCAATTGTTGAACCGTTGGAGGAGTTTATGAAATGCCCCTATTGCGGTCATCTGGACAATAAAGTTATTGATTCGCGCCTCAACAAGGACTGCACGATTACCAGGAGAAGACGGTCGTGCCTGGCCTGTGACCAGCGTTTCACCACCTATGAACGGCTCGAGGTCATGATGCCGGTGCTGGTAAAAAAAGACGGTCGGCGGGAACCGTGGGATCGCCAGAAAATGATCGTCGGCCTCGAAAAAGCCTGCGAGAAGCGGCCGATCAGCAGGGACTCCATCGACCTGTTCGTCGATGCAATCGAGCACAAACTGCAGGATGTCGGCTCCAAGGAGGTGTCTGCATCCATCATTGGGGAATGGGTGATGGAAGATCTTTCCCGACTCGATGAGGTTGCCTACGTCAGGTTTGCCTCGGTCTATCGGCAATTCAAGGATGTCAATGAATTCATGGACGAGTTGAAAGTCCTGTTCGAATCCCGCAAGGATCAGTGATCGGAATCCTGCCATGGCACCGCAATTCTCAGAATCTGATATATTCCATATGCGGCAGGCCCTCAAAGAGGCCCGCCGGGGCCTGGGCCGTACTTCGCCAAATCCATGCGTGGGTGCGGTTATCGTCAAGGACGGAGTTGTCGTGGCCAGGGGCCACCACAAGAAGGCGGGAGGTCCGCATGCCGAGATCGTGGCGCTGAACAAAGCCGGTGATCGGGCCCGGGGCGCCACCATGTATGTGACCCTGGAGCCGTGCAATCATCGCGGCAAAACCGGGCCATGCAGTCAGGCTGTAGCAGCCAGCGGCATCGCCCGTGTCGTCGTCGGTATGCTTGATCCCAACCCCCTGGTTGACGGCAGCGGAGTTGAATACCTGCGGGCGGCCCGGGTTGAGGTCAGCCACGGTTTGCTCGAAGACCAGAGCAGGGAGCTGAATCGCCCGTTTATCAGCCATATCACCAGAAAAAGACCATGGGTGATACTCAAGGCCGGACTGAGCCTGGATGGCAGAATCAGCCTTGGGAAAAACCAGAGAGATACCATAACCGGACCAGAGTCACAGCACCAGGTGCATCTGCTGCGGGATCGCTGCGATGCTATTCTGGTTGGCATCAACACGGTCGCCATCGACGATCCTGCACTGACCGCCCGGCTGCCCGGGCGCAGAGCAAAAAGCCCGATCAGGATAATCCTCGATACCCGTCTGTCTATTTCGCCCGAATCGACAGTCGTTTCCCGAAACCAGGATGGTTTGACCTGGGTCTGCTGCGGCGAGGATGCGCAATCGCACAGGAAACAAAAACTCGCCGACCTGGGAGTGACCGTTATTTCACTCGCTGTCGACCCGTCGGGAAGAATTGACCTCGACCGTCTCATGACGGAACTGGGTGAGCGCCAGATTTGTTCTCTGCTGGTGGAAGGCGGTGCGGCGGTGCATGGCTCTTTTTTGAGGGCCGGGCTGGCCGATTACCTGCAGTTTTTTTATGGTCCGATCATCGCCGGCGACGGCGGCACGCCGGTCATCGATGGGCTGCTGGCTGACCGGGGCCGGAAACGGGCTGTTCGGCTCGAACAGATCAAAAGCCGCCGGTTCGGCGATGATTATATGATCTGCGGCGAACTGAAATATCCTTCCCCAAACTCCGGGCCTGACTGAGCGAACCCGGGCAGTGTTGTTGCTTTAGCGTTTTCCGCTGAAGAATCTGTTTCAGACGGACTGCCTGATGGTCTGCCAGGCCCGTTCAAACGAATCGAAATCCTCGAATTCCACCTTCAGGGTCACCGTGTCCCGCTCGAAAGCCGGGAAGGGGGACAGGCTGCAGTTGCCTGGCAGGTTCAATCTCTTGCTCTTTTCATTGAACTGTTCGTGCGCCTTAGTGAGAAAGGGGTGACTCCGCTCATAAAGACTCTTCATCAGCTTGGCTGCGGCCTGGGGTATATTGTCGATTGGACCGCTGCAGACGGTGGGATAGTGATCGGTGAACACCTCCACCATTGAGCACTGTTCTGAAACCGAGATGATCCGGGCCAATTCCAGCAGGCGCCGCTGTTTGTTGCCGTTGAGGGACAGCCGGGCAAACAGTTCAGCGAAAAAGATGCGTTCGAAACTGCGCAGGCCCGTCAGCAGCAGGCCGTTTTTAACCGGGATGAAACCGTGGTGAACGGCCTGCCGGATGGGCTCTTCCAGCTTGAGCAGCGCGGTCAGCCGCCCTCGTTCAATGCTGCTCGTGATCCCACTAACTTTCTCCAGTAAGCTGTTGCCGATGCCTCCCGCAACCCGCTCGAACAGGGTGATCAACCGACCGGCTTCGATCGGGGACAACGGTGCGGTCTGGCGTTGATCTTCGGCGACAAGCTGCAGCAGTTCGATGCTTTCAAGGGGGCGATCGAAAATAAAACAGGGAATTTTCGAATGATCCTCCAACTGCCGGAATGCCAGGAGGCGCCGGGCACCGCAGATCAGTTGCTGACGGTCGTCGACCCTTCTGGTAATTATCGGGCGGAGCAGGCCGAAATGTCCTATCGATTCGACCAGTTCCGGGTCCGGCTCAGGCGACAGATCCTGATGCAGGCTCCAGCAAAAATCATTATCTATTGCGGCTGAGTCGGTGGTGGATATCTCTGGTCTCATGGCTTTCACTTTTCTCCGCGGCGGCCCCATAAAAAAAGCCTGCAGTAAGCTGATGCTACAACTTACTGCAGGCTTATAACCCTGGAAAGGATCGCTGAGCGACCCCGGGCATGACCGTTACTTGTTGATTTTTTCCCGAAGAATTCCCGATGGTTTGAATGTTACCACCCGTCTGGCGTCGAGGGTCAGTTCAGCACCGGTCTGGGGATTCCTGCCCCGGCGGGAGTTCTTGTCCTTGACATTGAATTTACCGAAACCGCTCAGCAGGAGGTCTGAGCCCCCGATCAGGGATTGTTTGGAAAGGCGCAGAAAAGCCTCCACCGAAGCAGTGGCTTGGGCCTTGGTAAGCCCTTCATGATTTTTATATACCTGTTGAATCAAATCAGCTTTTGTGAGAGTCATCGTCTCCTCCTTACCGATGGCAATTTCTTTGACAGATCACGTTAATTGTAAGAATTGCATGAAAAATGTCAATGGTATCGAGCAATTAATTTGAAATCTTCCGGTTGACACATCTACTATACGTGGCCGGCCATTTCGAAAATCGGCAGGTACATGGCCACGACCAGTGTACCGATCATGCCGCCCAGGAAAACCATCATGAACGGTTCGATCATGGCGGTCAGGTTGGCAACCGCCTGATCGACTTCCTCGTCGTAGAAATCAGCAATTTTCTCGAGCATCGTGTCGAGTGCACCAACCGACTCCCCGACATTGATCATCTGCACAACCATATTGGGAAATACACCGCTTTCGGTCAATGGTTCGGCCATCGGCCGACCTTCGGCGATAGCATCCGCAACCCTGAATACGGCCCGTTCGATAACCTTGTTGCCGGCCGTTTTGGCAACGACCTGCAGCGCTTCGAGGATGGGCACACCGCTCTGCAGCATGGTGCTGAGGGTGCGGGTGAATTTGGCCACCGCCACTTTTCTGATCAGGATACCGACGACCGGCATGCGCAGGAACATCTGGTCGATCCGGTAACGGCCTTTTTCAGTCGAATAGACGCGCTTGAAGATATAGATGAGCAGAATGAGCGGCAGGATGATCCACAGCAGGTGTTCCTTGAAGGCGTTGCTGAGGCCGACGACGATCTGCGTCGGTATCGGCAGCGCGGCATCCATCTGGGAAAACATCTCTTCGAAAACCGGAATGACGAAAACGAGAATGACAACCAGGATCAGAATGGATATGGCCAGACAGATAGCGGGGTAGGTCATGGCTCCCTTGATCTTTTTCTTCAGGGCCATGGTTTTTTCCATGAACACCGCCAGCCGGTTGAGAATCGTGTCGAGAATACCGCCGGTTTCGCCTGCCTCGATCATGTTGGAGTAGAGGCTGTCGAAAACTTTGGGGTGCTTGCGCATGGAGTCGGCAAATGTCGTTCCCGCCTCGACATCCTGCTGGATTTCAGCAATAGTCCTTTTGAAGGTCGAGTTCTCCTGCTGCCTGCTGAGAATTTCCAGGCACTGCACCAGCGGCAGGCCGGCGTCGATCATGGTGGCCAGCTGCCTGGTGAAAACGACGACGTCCTTGTCGGTTACCCGGGGTTGAAAAAACGGTATGCTCTCGAGCAGATCCTTGGGCTTTTCCTTGACCACAGGATTGGTGATCCGCATGCGTTTGACGTGGGCAAGCGCCGATGCCTGGTCAGGAGCCTCGACTTCACCCTTGCGTTTTTCACCGTACTGATTTTTTCCTTTCCAGACATAAACAGGCATATCGCTCTCCAGGAATGCAGGAAATTATCGTATCACACGGGGTGATAAGCAATTTGACCTTTTAGCTGATTTATCACAAATCCTATTATATTCCATGAGGTTGGATAATACAAGAAAGCTTTGAAAAGAAATATCGTTTTCGATACTAGTTTGTTTGAATTGTTCTAATTTATTGAAATATAGTGAAAATATCAGAATCGGCGGAAATCCGGGCCCGCGGCGGGGACAACGATCCAAAACAAGAATTGCCTTGATGCTATTATCGTTTTCTGGTAAATTAAAATGTTCGTTTTACCGAGTATGAAACCGGGTGCTTCGTTAATGCGCCCGACATCAATAACAACAGCATGTAACAGCATTGACCTGGAGGCCGCCATGGCAGCAATAGCAGTAAAAGGCGCATTCAAGCCTGTAATTGAAAAGTGTGAAGGGTGCGAGCGCATCATCGAGGAAGATGGTGTCAGACATTGCACAACCTATGTAGACCCGGAGTCCAAGTGGCGACTGGGTATCTGTAATTTCGCCACCCACCAGAAACCTGAAATAGAGGTGGCCACGGTTCGAATCAACCCGCTCAAGGCGTCCAAGCGGGCTTCGAAGCGCAAGAGCTGAGCACCGAATGATCTGAACCTGACAGCCCGGCATGAGCCTTCATGTCGGGCTTTTTCTTTTCTGTCAGGATCTTCCGACCCCCACATAGGTAAAGCCTTTCTGTCTCACCAGTTCCGGCTGGTAGACGTTTCTCAAGTCGATAAATACCTTCTGCTTCATCACCGACCCAAGCCGGTCCAGGTCCAGGGCCCGATACTGATTCCATTCCGTCATAATGATCACGGCATCTGCTCCGGTGCAGGCCTCGTAGGAATTCGTGGCGTAGGTAATCGCCTCGGGCAGCAGTGAGCGCGCTTCCTCCATTCCCTGGGGGTCGTGGGCCCGAACCACGGCTCCTTTCTCGACCAGGGCCGGAATGATGGTAATCGACGGACTGTCCCGCATATCGTCGGTTTCCGGTTTGAAGGTAAGGCCAAGAACGGCTATGGTCCGGCCCGCCTCGGAACCGCCCAGGGCGTCGCGGATTTTCTTGACCATCTTGGCCTTCTGGGCCCCGTTCGCCTCAATTGCCGCTTCGACCACGCGCAGGCTCTCGCCGTTTTCCTGGGCGATTCTCATCAGGGCCAGGGTGTCCTTGGGAAAGCAGGAACCACCGTAGCCGGGTCCCGGGTGGAGGAACTTCGAACCGATTCTGCCGTCCATGCCGATGCCTTTGGCCAGGGCGACAACGTCGGCGCCGATGGCGTCGCAGAGCAGGGCCATTTCGTTGATGAAGCTGATTTTCGTGGCCAGGAATGCGTTGGCCGCATATTTGGTCAATTCTGCCGTTTCGATCGAGGTGGTGACGATGGGCGTTTCCTGAAGGAACAGCGGCTGATAGATTTCTCTGAGAACCGATTCGGCCTTTTCCGCCTCGACTCCGATAACGACCCGGTCAGGCCGCATGAAATCTGATATTGCTGCACCTTCGCGCAAAAATTCAGGATTAGAGGCGACATCGAAATCGGCATCCGGGCTGGTCTCGGCAATAATCCTGGCCACCTGCCGCGCCGTGCCGACCGGGACGGTTGATTTGTCGACGATTACCGTATATCCCTTCAGAAACGGGGCGATCTCTCTGGATGCCTCATAGATGTAGCTCAGATCGGCATAACCGTCGCCGCGCCTGCTGGACGGGGTTCCCACTGCGATAAAGACGGCTTCGGCGTCACTGACCGCGCTGTCAAGGTCTATGGTGAAACTGAGCCGGCCTTCGCTGACATTTTTTGCCACCAGGGCGTCCAGTCCCGGTTCATAGATGGGGATCTCACCATGCTGAAGCCGGTCGATCTTGTCGTTTAATTTGTCGACGCAGGTGACGTGATGGCCAAATTCCGCAAAACAGGTTCCGGTAACCAGGCCGACGTAGCCGGTGCCGATCATCGTGATTTTCATGAGGCATTCCTTTTAGTGTTTGGCTGATAGCGGGGGACGCTCTCCAAAAATTGCCGTACCGATTCTGATCAGGGTCGCTCCCTCTTCGATGGCGACATGATAATCGTGGGACATTCCCATGGAAAGCGCTATCTTTTGATCCCGCTTGAAAAGACCTTTCGACCTCATCTTCTCCGAGAGCTGACGAAGGGCCCTGAAGCAGGGCCGGGCCGCTTCCGGGTCGGGGGTGAACGGCGGCATGGTCATCAGCCCGCAAAGCCGCAGACGCGGAAAGTCCTGGACCCGGGTCAGCAGGGATTCCGTTTCGCCGGGCAGGACGCCGGATTTGTTCGAATCGAAGCCGACATTGACCTGTACCAGAATGTCCAGTTCACGATCGAGCTGGTCGAGGTGTTTCTGCAGGGCCCCGGCAATTTTCAGCCGGTCGACGGTTTCCACCATTGTGCAGGTCTGGGCGGCCAGTTTGGCCTTGTTGCTCTGCAGGTTGCCGATGAAGTGGATATCGACCAGATCACCGAGCATCTGTTTTTTATCAACCGCTTCCTGAATATAGTTTTCACCGAAAACAGTCTGTCCTGCACCATGTGCCTCCAGGATGGCGGCCACCGGGAATCGCTTGGACACTGCCACCAGTCTGACATCTTCGTGGTTTCTGTTGCAGCCGCGGGCGCAGGCTTCTATCGATTTCCGTATATTCGACAGATTGCGGGCTATATTCTGATCGGTCATGTGGCGATATGATCAACAGTTGAATGGGTAGTTGAATACGCTTCGGCAGTTGGCCGTAGTCTGGCGGGCCAGGTCAGCACAGCTGGTTTGCCTGAGGCCGGCAATGCACTCCAGGGTGTAGAGCGTGTAGAGCGGTTCGTTTCGCTTGCCCCGATAGGGAACCGGGGCCAGGAAGGGGCCGTCCGTTTCGACCAGCAGGCGGTCGGCCGGAACCGCCGCCGCGACCTGCCGCATCGTTTCCGCCTTGGCGAAGGTGACGATGCCGGGTATGGAAATGTGGAAATTGCTGTCGATGACTCTGCTGGCAAAGCCCACATCTCCAGAAAAACAGTGCATGATTCCTCCCTGGTCGAAGGGGCCCTCCTGCTGGATGATCCGCAGGCAGTCTTCATGGGCCTCACGATCATGGATGATTACCGGAAGCCGCAATTCCCGGGCCAGCCGGAGCTGGCTTCTGAACATCCTGATCTGGGTATCCCTGTCGCTGTATTGTTTGACGTAATCGAGGCCGATTTCCCCAAAACCAACCACTTCATCCGGGTTTCGTTCAGCCAGATCGGCGATTGCTCTGAGCGATTGCGGGGTGGCTGAAGCGGCGTCGTGGGGGTGGACGCCCACCGCAGCCCTGACCGAAGAATACTGCCTGGCGATCTCAACGGCCGCTGCTGAACTGTGATGATCGATGCCGATGGTGACGATTCCTCTGACTCCCCATTGTCCTGCCCGCTCGATCACCTCGTCGAGGTCGGCGCGGTACGCTTCCATGTCGAGATGACAATGGCTGTCAATAACTGCAGCATCTTCGGGCAATACCGGCGGTGCCGGCTTTTTCTTACGCATCGGGCCTATCCTCCGGCAGGTTTCTTAGCAGATACGAAATGTCTGTGCAATGGCTATTTGGCCAGAGATCTGTGCTTTTTGGCAATACCACCCTGGTTCGAGGTAAAAATGGCAGTCTTCAGAAAGCCGGCTAAAGAGGCTCAAAACAGGGTCGAATAATGATACCAGGGTACACTTTATGCTTTTGATTTTTATTAAAAAATAGAAAAAACTCCTTCAACTCAAAAAAAATCTATCGTATAGTAATATAATATGATTGTTCGATATCTGAAGAATCTTGCAAAAAAAACAATTATTTCTTGCGATTAATAGCTATACGCTTTGACCGGAAGCGTTAATGCGAGGGGCGACAGTCATCATTTCAGATTGAGTTCGTTTTCTGCTTTTAATGAATATGCGTGTCACACTGAAATAGCAGGGCTATCAAAATCTAACATGGGGAAAAGGGTATGAACTACGGAATTGTCAGTCAGGAGCAGATTGAGCAGATCGACATGATTCTCACTGACAAATTAATCAAGCTCGGGGTTGACTGCGTCATTGTCATCGATATGGCCGGCAATATCATTACCGCCAGGGACAACGGCGTGAGCAAATACGATGTCTATTCGTTTGCCGCTCTGGCCGCCGGAAATTTCGCCACGGTTGACGCCATGGCTAAACTGGTCGGTGAAGAGGAATTCTCGCTGCTGTTTCACAAAGGGCAGGAATCGAGCATTCACTTCAGTAAAATCGATGATGAGCTGCTGATGATCTCGATGTTCCGCCAGGACATCTCCCTGGGCTTTCTGCGCCTGAATGCTGTCGATGCCATTGAAAAGATCAAGCGGCTCTGGGACAAACCCTGATCGGTCAGATAATGAATCCCACAAGAAACTACATGAAGTTGACCGATAAAGCGGGGGTGGTGGGTTGAGTTTTATCAACTTAAAAGAAAAGGTCGTCCAGGTCAAAATTGTCTACTACGGACCCGGGCGGTGCGGCAAAACAACCAATCTCGAATACATAAACCGCACGTTCAGAAACCAGATCGTATCAGAGATGGTGAGCCTCAAAACCCATGGTGATCGCACGCTGTTCTTCGATTTCCTGCCGTTCAACATGGGCAAAATCAAGGGCTACGATATCAAAATCCAGCTCTATACCGTTCCCGGCCAGGTAAAATACAATGCCACCCGCAAGCTGGTGCTGAGAGGGGTTGACGGGATCGTGTTCGTTGCCGATGCGATGGTCAAGCAGCGCGAAAAAAATATCCGGTCGCTGAACCAGCTGCATGAAAACCTTCTGTCCTATAAGGAGAGTATCTTCAAAATACCGCTGGTCATGCAATACAACAAAGTTGATCTCAAAGAGCATGGAATTCCCATTCTGCCCACTGAAATCCTGCAGAAGGATCTCAACAGCAGACTGCAGGCCCCTTATTTCGAATCGAGTGCGGTTACCGGTTATAATGTCGCGGCAACCTTAAAGAAAATCATAGCTTCGACGATCATATCGATCCAGAAAAAACTATTCTAGAGAGAAGGCGCGGTGGAACCAAACAGAGGCAACCAATACGACGATGATTTAACAGTCGGGCTGGATGACATTGCTGACGAATCCTTCGATACCGGGTATGTCGATCTTTTTGAATACGCGGGTGCAGAGGAGTCCCCGATCTACAGGCTTAAAAACCTGATGCTCTCCATCGAATGGGAAATCACCGACCAGATTCTGACAGATTTCAACGATGAACTTGTAAAGGCCCAGCAGACCTGGGCCGATGATCCGGTAAAAGTCGTTTATTCCCAAGCCCTCCAGAAAATCACCAAATATATCTATCAGAAGAAATCCGATGCCCACCACAACGCCATGAAGGTGTTGCTGGCCTTTTTCTATGATCTTGAAAAAATCGTTCTGGACACCACTATCTCCAGCCGGGAGAAAGAGGAAATCCTGCTTGCCGATGTCCAGAAATTCGAGCGTTTCAAACAGCAGATCGGCATCACTGCCGCCGCAGCTCCCGCAAGCGAAGATGCCGGCGCTGCGTCAGGTCCGGATGATCAGGATCGGCAAACGCCCGGTTCGAAGGAACTGAATCCTGACCTCTACAATCTTAAAGCCTACATTCTCAGTATTGACTGGGAGATTACCGACAAGGAACTGTCCGAGGTCAGCAAAGAGGTGAAGCGGCTGCAGACCCTCTGGGCCGGCAGTAAACCGCAGGCACTGCTGCTCCAGGGAATCGATGCAATTGGCGGTTACATCAAGTTGATGAAGAGCGCTTCCCATGCCGATGCGTTCAAGCTGCTCAACTCTTTCTACCAGGCTCTTGAAACGGTGGTTGATGGTTCCCTGAGCGCGGAACAGACCAAAGAACTGCTCATCTCCGAGGCGGAACGATTCAACCGCTTCAAAGATGAGATTGGCGACACCATCACCCCTGAGGCGATCGCCGAGCACAAGGCTGCCGTCCGCCTGGCTCAATCTGAGGCTGCGAAGCCCGCACCGGAGCCTGCGGCTGCGGGTGAGACGGAGCTGGTTTTCAAGGACACCAGCGAATTTGAACAGACATCGGTAGATGATGACTTTGGCGGTGATGAGAGTTTCTCGGAAGAGGCCCTGGAGAAAGTGGCGTCCTTCTTCGGCGATATGGAAAAGGAGCAGCAGCCCTTTACTGAGCTCAGTGCTGAAGAGGCGCTGCGCGGGGTCGAGGTGGAAACCGAGGCTGACGATGATTCCGACGAAGAGGCGCTGCCCATTCTGGGTGACGGGGTGCTCGCTCCGGCGCTTGCCGACCTGGAGGATGATGGGCCGGTCGCACCCGGTCTGCATGATGACTTCCCGGCCGGCACTGTTCCCGGTGTCGATGTCGAAACCGAGGCAGACGATGATTCTGAAGAAGCCCCGCTGCCCCTGGCAGATGGCGAGCTTGCACCGGCGCTTTTTGTCGGCGGCCCTGAAGGGCAGGGTATCGGTACTGAAGATGAGCCGGTTACCGATGAAATCAGCAAACAGGTCGATGAGTTCTTCGCTGCCGGGGGGCTGGGACCTGATTCCGAGCTCGAAGAAGAAACACCGCTGTCCCCGGCTTTGAGCGATTATGACGATTCGCAGGAAAGTGCGCCGGTCGAGGGTGCGATCGCTGATGACATCGAAGACCGGCTGGATAATTTTCTCTCTGAAGAAGCACAGCCGGCAGGCCTGGATCCAGCAAGCGACGCAGGTTTTGTTTCGTTGAAAAAACAGGTCGACTCGCTTAAAGATGGCATCGACCGTGACAAGCTTGGCGTTATTCAGTCCGATCTGGCACGGCTCGAAGATGTACTGGCCGATAAGCCGATCGAAAAGACCCTGACTCACCTGATCAGTGCAGTGGTAGGCACTATCGGCAAGAAATCCGGTCAGTTCGACAATGAAGCGGTGGATCTTCTGCACTCTGTGTACAACAATCTGGAAACCATCAGGAGTGCCTCGCTTGACCAGCATCAGGCTTTGATCGTCCTGTCCAACGAAACCGCTAAGATACTGAAGTGGCAGCAGCGCATGGTCAGCGACTGAGACCACTGAAACCGCCTAAGACAGAACGGGGCCCCACCTTCACTGGTGGCGGCCCCGTTCTTTTTTGCAGATGACAATCAGGACTGTCCGGTATACCTGTCGGCCGATTCTTGCCCGGGCTCATCCGTGCGCTGTCAGTGCCAGTATGGTCAGAACCAGATAGCCGACGAGCCAGAATATGAGGAAGAAGAGAACCTGCCGATACCAGCGGAAATCCTTTCGCAGCATGATAAGGGCCGCAATCAGCGAGGCAGGAACCAGGACACCGGCGACGAACGGCGATAGATAGCGCAGCAGTTCCTGCAGTCCGAGGAAAAACCAGGGTCCGGTGATGTAGAGAAGCCCGAGTGACTCGGGCTCGATCGGTGCGGTGATAACCAGGGAAAACAGGAGCATTGAGCAGATAAACAGAAGGTGGGCGGACGGCCTGGCATGGTAGCGGCGCAGATGATCCCAGGCCAGAAACAGAAAAAGCAGGTCGAAGGAGATGACATGATGCAGATATACCCGATCCATGCCGTGGTCGGTGATTGAAAAAAGGATGTTGTTGAGCGCACTCCCGAAGAACGGCACTGTTTCAAGGATATGCTCGGCGATAATACCGGCCGAAAAACCGGTGGCGTCGCCCCGCAGTACATAGCCGGTAAAGAGCAGCATCAGAATGCAGGGGAAGCAGAGAATCAGATAGGTGAAATGTTTCCTCGAATAGCTCTGGGCGCTGTCGAACGCGGCAATATAGTGGATCACCGCAAAAAGAAAGAAAAACTGGCTGGAATAGAAGTGCAGCGATCTGAAAAATGCGCCATAGGGGACGAGGATGTCAAGAGCGGAGGAGGAATAGAACGGTTCTGCCGGGCTGTAGTGAATGCCGACGATGATGCCGGATATGAGGGAGATGTAAAGGCTGATCAGGCTCCACTCACCCCATTTGACGAGATTGAGGATGGTTGTTGTCCTGCCGGCCGCTTGCATGAAATTCAGTAAGCCTATGTGATGGTTACCAGGTAGGTGGCGTCCCCGGCAGTTTCAACCGGGTAGCGCGGCAGCTGTTTTTCGGCCGGACCTTTGAGGACCGTGCCGCTGGTGGAAAACCTGCTCTGATGGCAGGGGCATTCCAGGTAACCCTTCTCCTCGATGAAATTGAGCCGGCAGCCCAGGTGGGTGCATGATCTCGACACTGCCCAGAGCTCCTCATTTTCAGCGAAGACGATGAAACTGTCCTTGGCCAGGAAAGTGTTGTTCTGCAGCGTTCCGGCGACCTCAACGATTTTGGGTTTTTTCGGCAGCCGGTGCGAAAGAAAACGGGTCAGCGGCCAGAACAGCAGGACAATGGTGAAAAACAGAACGTTTCTTCGGGTCCGGCTCGATGGTCTATGGGACAGCTTCACCATTTCATTATTGCTCAGCGAAATTTCCCGATCAGCATTTTCTCGACATGCTCCGGTATGAGCCCGCTCACATTGCCGCCGTGTCGGGCCGCATCTTTGACAATCGAGGAGCTGATGAATATCCATCGAAAACCGGGCATGAGAAAGACCGACTCCACCGAGCGCTCCAGCTTTCGATTCATCAGGGCCAGCTGAAATTCATAATCGAAGTCGGATACCGCCCTGAGCCCCCTGATGATGGCCCGGGCATTATTCCTGGCTGCGTACTCCACCAGTAAACCCGAAACCGTGTCAACCGACACGCGCTCCTCGTCCATGTAGCAGTCAAGAATCATTTTTTTTCTCTCCTCGAGAGAGAAAAGCGGTGTTTTGCCGGGATTGACGGCGATGGCCACGATTACTTTGTCAAACAGGCATAGACCTCGATTGATCAGGTCGAGGTGCCCGTTGGTTATCGGGTCAAAGGTGCCCGGATAGATCGCAATCGACTCGCCGTTGGGCTTGGTACTCATTTTGGCTCTGCTCCCTCTAATGCGAAGTTTTTGAAATAGTATAGAACAGAAACGAACTCTTTGCGTATGTTCTTCTGTCTGAAAGATACAGTGATTCGAGTTTTTGCGGAGGACTGAAGTTCTTCTGCTCCTCGATGATTATCAGCGGATTCTGCGAAAGCATGGTGCTCTTGTCAAGCACAAACAGTATTTCTTCTGACAGGCCCATCTGGTAGGGTGGGTCGGCGAAAACGATATCGAAGCACGGCTGCCCTGGAAGCAGGTGCCAAATCTTCTCCAGCCCCCGGGAGAGATCTTTTTTCAGCAGCTGCGATCGTGATGGGCCGTCGGGAACCAGGGTGATGTTTTTTTTTACCAGATCGACCGCTTCTTTCGAATTGTCGATAAACACCACCCGGTCTGCTCCCCGGCTCAGTGCTTCGCAACCCAGGGCTCCGGTGCCGGCAAAGAGATCAAGTACCTGGGAACCGACGATCCGGGAACCGATGATATTGAACAGGGCTTCGCGGGCCCGGTCGGCAGTTGGGCGAATTGTTGTGCCCTTCCCCTGTGGTGAGTAGAGTCTGCGTCCCCTGGCTGAGCCTGCGATAATCCGCATCGCTTCAGCGGCAGGATGACCCGCTGCAGATGCGGGCGATGAGGGGTGGTCGGTTCAGTCATGGGTGGAGAAAATTTGAACTGGCGATGTTTGCTGGGCAAAAGGGTGCGAATGATCAGCCGAGATAAGCCAGCAGGCTCTCCCCGGCTCTGACGGTGTCTCCAACCCTGACCGCCGCATTTGACTGACTCGGCAGGTAAAGATCAACCCGGGAGCCGAAACGGATCAGCCCGAACCGCTGCCCCTTTCGGACACCGTCTCCCTTTTCAAGCCGGCAGATAATTCTTCTGGCGACCAGGCCGGCAATCTGGACCATGGTCACTGCTCTGTTGTCTTCGGTGACGATTTTCACGGCGCAGTATTCGTTATGCAAGGTGCGCTTTCTCATGGTCGGCGGCCAGAAAAGCGCCGGGTACATGTTCTACCCTGCTGACCGTTCCGGGGAAGGGGATGCGGTTGACGTGAACATTGAAGACGTTCATGAAAATTGAAATTTTCAGAACCTCGTCGTCCGAAAATCGTTCGTCCCGGACATGTTCCAGGAAAATTATTCTGCCGTCGGCCGGTGAGATAACTCCCCGGTCGATTTCCGGTGTGGTCCGTTCCGGGTCTCTGAAAAACATCAGGATAAAGGTGGTCACCGCAAGCAGGACCAGGGTGACCCATGGCCAGCCCAGAATGGCACTGATCAGGGTCAGAAAAGCGCTGTAGCCGATAAACGGGTATCCTTCAGCGGGCAACGGGGATCGTTTCTTTTTTCATTGTTTACCTGCTGGTGCGGCTGCGGGCGATGGCGATTTTTCCGGTGCGGACGATTTCCTTGATGCCGATCGGCCGCAGGATATCGATAATCGCCTCGATTTTTGAGCTGGAGCCGGTCACCTCGATGGCGTAGCTCCTGGCGCTGACATCGACGACCTTGCCGCGAAAGATGTCGATGATGCGAAGCACTTCGGCTCTGGTATGCTCTTCGGCGTTGACCCGGATCAAAACCATTTCCCTCTCGACGAAATCGCCATCGTTGATTTCCACCACCTTGATGATATCGATCAGTTTGTGCAGCTGTTTGGTGATCTGCTCGATGATCGCGTTGTCGCCGCTGGTGATCAGGGTCAGGCAGGAAACTTTCGGATCGAGTGTCTCGGCCACGCAGAGGCTTTCGATGTTGAAGTTCCGGCCGCTGAACAGTCCGGTTACCCGGGACAGCACACCGGGCTTGTTCTGGAGCAGTACGGAGAGGGTGTGTTTCATCTCGATTTCCGGGATACTATGTGTGAATGTTGAAACCGGTTCAGACCAGCAGCATCTCGGTGTTCGATTTGCCCGCCGGAACCATCGGGAACACTCCCTCTTCCCGGGAGATCTTAAAATCCATCATAACCGTGTTGTCGACTGCCAGCGCTTCTTTTATCACATCCTCCACCTCACTTTTTTTCGTGGCCCGCAGACCGACGGCGCCATAGGCGCGGGCCAGTTCCACGAAATCCGGGGCAATGTCCATGACGGTCGAGGCGTAGCGCTTTTCGTAGAACAGTTCCTGCCACTGGCGGACCATACCCAGAAACTGGTTGTTGAGGATGGCGATTTTGACCGGTGTGTTGTACTGCCTGGCCGTGGCCAGCTCCTGGATATTCATCTGGATGGAGGCATCCCCGGCTATATCGATGCAGACCTTGTCGGGCCGGGCCAGTTTGGCTCCGATTGCCGCCGGAAAACCATATCCCATGGTTCCCAGGCCGCCGGAAGTCAGGAACCGGCGGGGTTCGCTGAAACGATAGAACTGGGCAGCCCACATCTGGTGCTGGCCGACCTCGGTGGAGATAATGGCCTCACCGTTGGTCAGTTTATCAAGCATCTCGACCACGTACTGCGGCTTGATCATATCACCGTCCTCAAGGTATCCGAGCGGGTGGAGTCGCTGCCACTCAGTGATCTGATCGTACCACTGCTGATGCTTCTGTTTCTCGGTTTCCACCGAGATGTCCTGCTGGTTGTTGAACCAGGTATTCATTGCCGTCAGGGCTTTTCTGCAGTCGGCGACAATGGGCACATCGACTTTGACATTTTTGCTGATTGAGGTCGGATCGATATCGATGTGGATGATTTTGGCTTTGGGGGCAAAGCTTTCGAGCTGGCCGGTGACACGGTCGTCGAATCGGGCCCCCACCGATATCAGCAGGTCGCTTTCGGCAACCGCCATATTGGCCGTGTAGGTCCCGTGCATGCCGAGCATGCCCATTGACAGTTCGTGGTGCCCCGGAAAAGCACCCAGTCCCATCAGGGTCATGGTCACCGGGATGTTGAGTTTGGTGGCCAACTCGGTCAGCTCTGCTGCCGCATCGGAAAGGATGACACCTCCACCCACGTAGAGCACCGGTTTTCGTGCTTCCATGATCAGCCGGCAGGCTTTGTCCACCTGACCCATATGCGGCTCATAATGGGGCTGATAGCTCTGCATCCTGATCGGTTTTTTCTCCTGAAAATCGATGGCGGCCTTGATAATGTCCTTGGGCAGGTCGACCAGGACCGGGCCGGGGCGGCCGGTTCGGGCTACGTGAAAAGCCTCCCGCATGACATCGACCAGTTCATCCTTGCTGTTGACCAGATAGTTGTGTTTGGTGCAGGGCCGGGTTATGCCGACAATGTCCACTTCCTGGAAGGCATCGTTGCCGATCAGCGGGGTGGGAACCTGGCCGGTGAGGATGACGACCGGAATGGAGTCCATGTAGGCAGTGGCGATGCCGGTTACTCCGTTGGTTGCCCCGGGCCCTGAAGTCAGCAGGGCCACCCCCACTTCGCCGGTGACCCGGGCATAGCCGTCAGCAGCGTGCACCGCAGCCTGTTCGTGACGCACCAGAATATGGTTGAGCTCAGGACTGTCCATCAGCTCGTCGTACAGATCGATGACCGCCCCTCCCGGATAACCGAAGATGGTGTGAACTTTTTCTTCAAGAAGACATTTTACAATTGCCTGGGCGCCGGTGATTTGCGACATGTTCTGGTCCTTTGTGTTGATCTGCTTTACGGGCTGAAATCCGGGTTGGCCCGTTATTTAATCGAACCTTAAATTATAGAGATCTGGAAAAAATATGTCAACAACCAAAACAATGCTGAACAGTTCGCCCGCTGCCGGCTCAGACATTACCTCTGGCGATTCATGAAAATGGCATGGAAAAGCAATGGATAGGGCTTGACAACCTGGAAGAGGCAGGATTATTGTAGCGGATAATCAAGTCGATAACCTTTACCGGTACAAACGTTACCATGCAGATATCAAACTGTGATCAGCTTCTGGCTCTACTTCTGCTCTATCGGGCACCAGCCGCGGGACTGGTCATGGCCATGTAACGCTTGTACATCCATGACTGTTTAAAGGCCGCGGTTGCAGAGACCGCGGCCTTTTTTTATGGGACACATCCAGTTCCAGATTATAAAACCAGGAGATAGTAATGAAAGCCGAGCTCGTCAGCAAATATCAATCATATCCACCGGTGGGACTGACCACCAGGACCTGGCCGGACAAGGTCATAGACCGGGCCCCGGCCTGGTGCAGTGTCGATCTGCGCGACGGCAATCAGGCGCTGGTTCAGCCGATGAGTCTGTCGAAGAAACTGGAGATGTGGCACCTGCTGCTGGAGATCGGCTTCAAGGAGATCGAGGTTGGCTTTCCCTCCGCCTCGCAGGTTGAGTTCGAATTCACCCGGCTGCTCATCGAAGACGGGCTCATCCCGTCCGATGTCTGTGTCCAGGTCCTTACCCAGGCCAGGGAACATCTGATAAAAAGGACCTTTGAGTCGATCAGGGGCGCAAAGCAGGCCATTATCCATCTCTACAACTCGACCTCGACGCTGCAGCGCGACGTGGTCTTCAAGATGAGCCGCCAGGAGATTGTCGATCTTGCCGTTCGGGGCGCAGAACTGGTAGCCCGCGAGGCCGCCGCCTATCCTGAGACCGCCTTCAGGTATCAGTATTCGCCGGAGAGCTTCACTGGAACGGAACTCGATTTTGCCCTGGAAATCTGCGAGGCGGTCATGGACGTCTGGCAGCCCGAGGCCGCCAGTCCGGTGATTATCAACCTGCCGGCCACGGTTGAATTGACCACCCCCAATATCTTCGCCGACCAGATCGAATGGTTCTGTACCCACATGAAAAACCGTGAAGCGGCGATTATCAGTGTGCACACCCACAACGACCGGGGCTCCGCCGTCGCCGCAACTGAACTGGCGCTGATGGCCGGGGCCGACCGTGTGGAAGGCACCCTGTTCGGAAACGGTGAGCGCACCGGCAATGTCGATCTTATCACCCTGGCGCTCAACATGTTTACCCAGGGAGTCGATCCGGTGCTCGACATCCATGACCTCAACCATCTGGTGGATGTCTACGAGCGGGTCAACAGGATTCCGGTGCATATCCGTCACCCCTATGCCGGGGAACTGGT
This sequence comes from uncultured delta proteobacterium, assembly GCA_963845115.1. Taxonomy (GTDB): domain Bacteria; phylum Desulfobacterota; class Desulfobulbia; order Desulfobulbales; family Desulfocapsaceae; genus JABDQA01. The sequence goes on from CAWJQN010000001.1 coordinate 259,189, forward strand.
CTACACCGCTTTTTCAGGTTCCCACCAGGACGCCATCAACAAGGGCATGACGCACTACGAAATCAATCCTTCCCGCGAGTGGGCGGTGCCCTACCTGCCGATAGACCCCAGCGACGTGGGCCGAACATATGAGTCGATTATCCGGATCAATTCCCAGTCCGGAAAGGGAGGGGTCGCCTATATCATGGATCATGAGTTTGGCATAAAAATGCCCAAGGAAATGCATCCCGAATTTGGGGCCGTTATACAGAAGGTCACCGACCGGGAGGGCAGGGAGCTGAAAGCTGCTGAAATTTATGAACAATTCGAGGAATGTTACATCGATGTGCATGCACCCTTCGATCTGCACACCTTTCATGTCATGAAGCGGCACAGCGACAAGCAGGAACGGCGCTCTTTTGCCGAAGTCGAGGCCACGATAGCGGTTGACGGGGTGGAGCGGGAAATACAGGCTTCGGGAAACGGGCCGCTGGACGCCTTTTCAAATGCCTTGAAGGCACAGATAACCAATGACTGGACCCTGTGCAGTTACCACGAACATGCCATCAACACAGGATCTCATGCCAAAGCCATTGCCTATATCGAGATCGAGCGAAGCGATGGCCGCCGTTTCTGGGGGGCGGGAATCGACACCGATATTATCATTGCCTCGGTAAAGGCATTGCTTTCAGGCCTGAACCGGGCTTCCAGGCCGGAGCCCGAAGTTTCGTGACCGGGCAGTCGGGCCCCCAGGCGATGGTGTCGACCGGGCCGCCAAGAATCCATTTGCCATAGCGGCGGCATATGTGGTTAATTATCGGCCACGCAAGCAGCCATCCCGATAACCTGATTCTGCCATAGTGTCGACAATGAATAAGAAAAAAGCGCTGATCACCGGTATTACCGGACAGGACGGTTCCTACCTGGCCGAGTTTCTGCTGGAAAAAGGGTATGAGGTGCACGGTATCAAGAGACGGACCTCGCTGTTCAATACCGACCGGATCGATCATATCTACCAAGGGCCCCATGAAGCCGATCGTAATTTCATCCTGCACCACGGTGATCTCACCGATTCATCGAGCCTCATTCACATTATCGAGAAAGTAAAGCCTGACGAAATTTACAACCTGGCGGCCCAGTCCCATGTGGCCGTGTCCTTCGAAGAACCTGAATATACGGCAAATTCCGATGCCCTTGGAACACTTCGACTGCTGGAAGCCATCCGCATACTTGGCCTGGCGGAGCGGACCAGATTCTACCAGGCCTCAACCTCGGAATTATACGGGCTGGTCCAGGAGAGTCCTCAAACCGAGAAAACACCGTTTTATCCGCGTTCGCCCTATGCGGTCGCCAAGCTCTACTCTTACTGGATCGTCGTCAATTACCGGGAGGCATACGGAATCTACGCCTGCAACGGCATCCTTTTCAATCACGAGTCTCCCCGGAGAGGGGAGACCTTCGTTACCAGGAAGATCACCCGGGCGATTGCCAGAATTGCGCTCGGCCTCCAGGACTGTCTCCATCTCGGCAACCTCAATGCCAGGCGCGACTGGGGACATGCCCGCGACTACATCGAGATGCAGTGGCTGATGCTGCAGCAGGATGAACCTGACGATTTTGTCATAGCCACCGGCGAACAGCACTCGGTTCGCTCCTTTGTCGATCGAGCCGCTGCGCAATGCGGTATCACGCTGTCCTGGCACGGTCAGGGGGTGGATGAAACCGGAGTGGTTGAAGCGGTGCATTCAGATGCTGCCGGCCCAGGCGTTACGGTGGGGCAGACCGTGGTGCGCGTCGATCCCCGATACTTCAGACCCACCGAGGTTGAAACGCTGCTCGGCGACCCGCGCAAAGCCAAAGAGAAGCTGGGCTGGACCCCTTCGACCTCTTTCGAGCAGCTGGTGGTGGAGATGGTCAGCCATGATCTCGAAGAGGCGAAAAAGGACGCGTTCTGTCAGAACGAGGGGTTTCACACTTACAACTATCACGAGTAACGGGCGTGTTCATGTCGTCGGACAGGGGGATGCTGAAAAAAGATGATGTGATCTATGTTGCCGGGCACCGGGGTATGGTTGGCTCGGCGATTCTGCGTCTTCTCGAAAAAGAAGGGTGCCGGAACCTGGTTACCAGGACATCTTCCCAACTGGATCTGACCGACCAGGCCGCGGTGCGCGATTTTTTCGGGTCCACCGCCATCGATTACGTTGTCCTGGCGGCCGCCAGGGTCGGCGGCATTCATGCCAATAACACCTATCCTGCCGATTTCATCTATCAGAACCTGATGATTCAGGCCAATGTCATTCATCAGGCCTACCTGGCCGGAATCACCCGGCTGCTTTTCCTGGGCAGCTCCTGTATTTTTCCCAAATTCTGCGAGCAGCCGATGAAGGAGGAGTACCTGCTCGGCGGGATACTCGAGCCGACCAACGAGCCCTACGCGGTTGCCAAAATCGCCGGCATCAAGCTGTGCGAGTCTTATAACCGGCAGTTCGGCACCAGTTACCGGGCGGTGATGCCGACCAATCTTTACGGCCCGGGGGACAACTATCACCTGCAAAATTCCCACGTCATCCCGGCAATCATCCGCAAGTGCCATCTGGCAAAGCTCGCAGCAGAAGGTGATGGCCCCGGTATCGACAAGGACCAGCAGCTGTTCGGGCCGATCCCCGAGGACATCGCCGGCACCATATTTGAAAGCGACAACAGAACCCTGCGCCGTTCCCCGTATGTGCGGCTCTGGGGGAGCGGCAGCGGCCGGCGGGAATTTCTCCATGTGGACGATATGGCCGCAGCCTGCCATGCGGTAATGAAGCTTGATTCGGAGGGGTATGAACAGAGTCTGAAGCTGACCGGACCAGCATCTTCTTCCGCTAAACCGAGCTTTATCAATATCGGTACCGGCAAAGACTGCACAATCGCTGAAGCAGCTGCGATGATACAGAGCGTGGTCGGCTACCATGGCGAGATCCGCTACGACAGCTCCCAGCCTGACGGCACACCCAGAAAATTGCTGGATGTCTCCAGAATAAAGGGGCTGGGCTGGCAGCCGGAATTTTCATTGCGGTCCGGTCTGCAGCACACCTATGACCAGTACTGTGCGTGCCTGGGCGGTTCCTAGCCCGCGAACGATTCGGCAAGACATCGCTTTTTTCAGGAGGTCCGCCCGGTGGAGATGGTTGCACCCCGTTCTCTGTACAGGGTGTTGCTACCCCTGAAATGTTCTTGCGTCCACGGTCTGCCGCTGCCAGGTGGCCGGGTGGCCTTCCCCGGCTGCAGCTCCGGCGGAGAACGATAAATGTTAAACGTGAGTATTGCAGACGATGAAATCTGAAGATTATTCCGAATCGCTGGTGGTTCATTTCAGACGGTCCGAGGTCCTGAAGAGGCAGGCGCTGGAGCTGGTTTCACTGGATCTGAATGAGCGGCAGCTGTTCGATCTGGAGTTGATCCTGAACAGGGGCTTTTATCCGCTGACCGGGTTTCTGGGCAAGGAAGATTATCTTTCGGTCGTACACAGCTGCAGTTTAACCGACGGAACCGTCTGGCCGATTCCGGTCTGCCTCGATGTTGCCGAAACCTTCGCCGGCGCGCTGGTGCCCGGCCAGTCGATTGCGCTGAACGATCAGGAGGGCTTCCTGCTGGCGGTGATGACGGTCACCGATATATGGAAGCCGGATAAAAGAGAAGAGGGCCGCCTGGTGTACGGAACCGATGACGGGTCGGCGCACCCGGGGGTGCGCCAGCTGCTCGACCAGACACGATCGTGGTACATCGGAGGCAGTGTGGAGGGGGTCACCCTGCCGGTTCATTATGATTTCCTGCAGCTTCGCCTAACCCCCTCGGAGAGTGTCAGGCGGTTCACCATGAACGGCTGGCGCCGGGTGCTGGGGTTCCATACCGAGCAATACCTGCATTGCGCCCACCGCGAAATGGTCCTCGATGCCGCCTCGCAGATCGGGGCGGCCATTTTTCTGCAGCCGGTGGTCGGCCTTGATCACCCGGGGGATGTGGATTTCTATACCCACATCTGCTGTTACCAGGTGTTCACCCGTAAATTTCCCCCCAACATGATCATGCTCGGTCTTTCTCCCTTTGCTGCCCGCCGAGCCGGTCCCCGGGAAGCTCTGCTGCAGGCGATCATGCGCAAGAATTTCGGCTGTTCCCACTTTATGGTTTCAGAGGATCAGGCCGACCCTTTTGCCCGCAGCAACTCCACTGCTCTGTTTTATGAACCGGGGGCGGCCCAGCAGATGGTTCGCGACTATGAGAAGAAAACAGGTATAGAGATGGTGCCCCAGCAGGACTGGGGCTATGACGAGGCTGAGGCAAGGTATTTCCCGCTGAGCAAAGAAACGGGCGGGCTCAAGAAAATCACCTCCGCCGAATTGCAGAAACGCATGCTGCGCGGAGATACGGTGCCTGACTGGTTTGTCTGGCCCGACATGATCAGGGAACTGCAGCACGCCTTTCCGCCGAAATCCAGACAGGGCTTCACCGTCTTTCTGACCGGCCTGTCCGGTTCGGGGAAATCGACCATCGCCAAGGTTCTGCTGGTCAAGTTCATGGAGATGAGAGATCGCCCGGTAACCCTGCTCGACGGCGATATCGTCCGCAAAAACCTGTCCTCTGAACTGACCTACTCAAGAGAGCATCGGGACCTCAATGTCACCCGCATCGGTTTTGTGGCCAGCGAGATAACCAAGAACGGCGGCATAGCCATCTGTGCCCCGATCGCACCGTACGAGGAGTCCCGTCAGGCCAACCGCGAATCGATCAGCCGTTACGGCGGCTACATCGAGGTGCACGTGGCTACCCCCCTGGAAATCTGCGAACAGCGGGACCGCAAAGGATTGTACGCCAAGGCCAGAAGCGGCAAGATCAAAGGGGTCACCGGCATAACCGACCCCTATATCGAGCCGCTCAAACCGGATCTGGTCATCGATACCAGTTTCATCACACCGCTGGAGGCTGCTCAGGAGATCCTCATTCACCTGCAGAAAGAGGGGTATCTGGCCTGATTATTCAGGCGAGGGATAGCGGCGCTTCTTGACCACATAATAGATCACCGGCACCGCCATCCTGCTGACCAGCAGCGAGGCGATTTCCCCGAACATCAGGGAGATGGCCAGCCCCTGAAAAATCGGGTCGGCCAGGATAACGGAGGCGCCGACCACCACTGCCAGGGCGGTGAGCAGCATCGGCCGGAATCTGACCGCGCCCGCCTCCACCACCGCCTCGGCGAGCGGCAGTCCCTGCTTGATGCGAAGTTCGATGAAATCGACCAGGATAATCGAGTTCCTGACCACGATGCCCGCCCCGGCCATGAAACCGATCATCGATGTGGCGGTGAAAAAGGCCCCGAAAGCCCAGTGGGCCGGCAGGATACCGATCAGCGAGAAGGGAATGGCTGCCATGACCACCAGCGGGGTGACATAATTCTTGAACCAGCCGACCATCAGCATGTAAATGAGTATCAACACCACGCAGAAGGCCAGGCCGAGATCGCGGAACACCTCCAGGGTGATATGCCACTCACCGTCCCACTTCATTGCCGGCTCAGTGTCGGTGAAGGGCTGAAACAGATTGTAGACCTTGACCGACGTGTCGGTGGAGCCGTAGCGGCCGCCATCGAGCCGGGCAATCTTTTGGTTCATGTCCAGAATCGCATATACCGGGCTTTCCACCACTCCGGCCACATCTCCGGTCACGTAGATAACGGGTTTGAGGTTTTTCCGGTAGAGGGGCTGTGCAACTTCGACCTGGGATATCTGCACCAGCTCGCGCAGCGGTACCAGGGGGGCCTGAGGGTCATACGGGGTGCGCATTGAGATATTGAGCAGCTCCTCGATACGGGCACTCTGGGAGCGCGGCAGCTCAAGGACCATATTGATCGGTTCCTTGTCGCGGGGCTGGTGAAAAAGGTCGATCGACAGCCCGTCGACAGCGATTCTGATGGTCTGGTTGATCTGCGATTCCGTTATGCCGCTGAGGGCCGCTTTTTCCTTGTCCACCGTTATCAGGGTCCGGGTCCGCGGGGTTTCCCGGTACCAGTCGATGTCCACCACGCCTTCGCTGGAAAGCATGATCTCCTTTATCTGCTCAGCCAGGGCAAGTCGATCGGTTTCGGTGGGTCCGTAGACCTCCGCCACCAGCGTCTGCAGAACCGGCGGTCCGGGGGGGACTTCGGCGACAACCAGGGCGGCGCCATATTTTTCGGCAATGGATGCCAGGGCAGGCCTGACCCGCTTGGCTATGTCATGGCTTTTCAGGGAGCGGTCATGTTTGGGCAGCAGATTGACCTGAATATCAGCCACCGTCGGACCGCTGCGCATGAAATAGTGCCGCACCAGGCCGTTGAAGTTATAGGGCGAGGCGGTGCCGACATAGACCTGATAGTTGACGACCGCCGGATCCTGTTTGATCACTGCCGCCATTTCCAGGGCCACCCGCGAGGTCTGTTCCAGGGTCGAGCCTTCCGGCATGTCGAGGATGACCTGGAATTCACTTTTGTTGTCAAACGGCAGCATCTTGACTTTGACATGGCCGAGGCCGACCATGGCCATCGAGCCGAGCAGCAGCAGGGTAATGACGGTAAAGAAGACGAGCCGCCAGACGGCATGGGCCAGCAGCGGGTCCATGATCCGATGGTAGAGCCTGGTAAAAAAATCGTCGGGCGGTTTGTCATGATCATGGTCCGAGCCGCCCCGGAACTTCAGAAAATGCACCGCTGCCCACGGGGTGACGGTGAAGGCGATGATCAGGGAAAAGAGCATGGCCGCCGAAGCGCCGATTGGGATGGGACGCATGTACGGCCCCATCAGTCCCCCGACGAACGCCATCGGCAATATCGCGGCGATAACTGCCCAGGTGGCGAGTATGGTCGGGTTGCCCACTTCACTCACCGCTTCGACGGCGACGGTCTGCAGCGATCGTTTGCTGTTGCCGGGCAGATGCATATGGCGGACGATGTTTTCCACCACGACGATGGCATCATCGACCAGGATACCGATCGAGAAAATAAGGGCGAACAGGGTGATTCTGTTCAGCGTGTAACCGTAAAGATAAAAGACCAGCAGGGTGAGGGCAAGCGTCGACGGAATGGCCAGCATGACCACCATCGACTCGCGCCATCCGAGAAACAGAAGAATCAGGATGGCCACGCCGAAAACGGCGATTCCCATATGCAGAAGCAGTTCGTTGGACTTCTCCGAGGCTGTCTCTCCGTAGTTGCGCGTCACGCTGATGTCGATGGCCTCAGGTATGACCGAGCCTTTAAGACTTTCAACCTTTGCCAGGACGTCTTCAACGACCGAAACTGCGTTGGCACCCGGCCGCTTGGCGATTGAAAGCGTCACCGCCGCTTCGAGTTCGGGGCGGCCCGGTTCGCTGTAGAGGACATAGTTGGAAGGCTCTTCGGCCCCGTCCCAGATGCTGGCCACCTCATCGAGGTAAACCGGTTTGCCGCCGTAAACGCCGACGACGATTCTGCCGACCTCCTCGGCACTGGCCAGAAATGTCCCGGTCTGGATCGATATCTCCCGGTTGGCGTTGACCAGGGAACCGGGGTAACTCTGCCGGTTGGCCTGCTGCAGTATGGGAATCAGGTCATTGATCGACAGATTGCGCGAGGCAAGCAGCACCGGGTCAACCTGTATCCTCAGCTCCCGCCTGGCTCCGCCGATCAGTTTGGTCTCGGCCACCTCGCTGATGTTTTTGATTGCATCATCGAGCTGGGCGCCGACCCGTCGCAGCATATACTGGTCATATTCTTTTGAGTGAAGGGTGAGGGCCAGAATGGGAACGTCATCGATGGTGTGCGGTTTTATCAGGGGCCTTGAGACATTGTGTGGAATCCGGTCGAAATTGGTGGCCAGTTTCTGGTTCAGCCTGACGATGGAGGTCTCGAGATCGGCCCCGACATAGAAGCGCACGACCAGCATGCTTTTGCCGGCCATCGAGGTTGAGTAGATGTATTCGACGCCGGGAAGCTCGTAGAGCAGTTTTTCCATCGGGATGGTGACCTGCTCCTGAATTTCAGTCGGTGAGGCTCCTTCCATGGAAACCATCACATCGATCATCGGTACTTTGATCTGCGGCTCTTCTTCCCGGGGAAGCATGACAATAGCAAGAATGCCCAGCAGCAGAGAACCGATGATGGCCAGGGGCGTCAGCTTGGAGTCGATAAATATCCCTGTAAGCCTGCCCGCAAAACCGCTGTGTTCGATATTCCTGGTATCCATGATCTGTTATCTGATCGCCGTTATTGTACGATTATTTTTCGTCCGTCACTGAGCTCACGGCTGTCCGAGACAACCACGCGGTCACCTTCTGAGATGCCGGAAAGGACCTCGACCCGGTCATCTGACAGCAGGCCGGTTTTGACGAGCTGCAGCCGCACCATGCCGTCTTTTACGACAAAAACGCGCTCCAGCTGGCCGAACGGAGACACCGCCGAAGATGGTATCATAATAGCCGTTCCGGCAGACCCCGGCAGAATCACGCGGGCGAACTGGCCTGAGCGGACATCTTCGGAGGGTGGAATACGCAGTTTAATCGGCGCCGATCTCGAGGTGGGGTCTGCTGTCGGGGCAATTTCGATGATCGTCCCGACTAGTTCCACCCCGGCGGCTTCTATCTCGATGGGCAACTGGTCGCCTATGGACAGCTTGAGAACCAGAGCTTCGGGTATATCGGCGATGACCTGAAGACTCGACTCGCTTTCCAGGGAAAGCAGGGTACGTCCAGGGATGGCCAGGTCGCCGACGTTGGCCGGCTTGGCGGTGACAATACCATTAAACGGAGCTTTGATGGTTGTGTAGTCGAGCATGGTCTGGGCCTCTGTAAGGGCCGCTTCGGCTATGGTGGCTTGCTCCTCGAGCGTTTTGACCGATTCCGGCGTGGCGGCATTCTTGCTGAGCAGGCTTTGTTCACGCTTCAGGTTGCGCCGGGCCTGGTCCCGCTGGGCACGGGCCTGGTTCAACTGGGCCTCGATCTCATCGGCGCTGATAACCACCAGGGTGTCACCCTTGCTCACCCGGGAACCTGGAAAGACCGGTAATGCGGTAATGTTGCCGCTTATCCGGGCTGCAATCGAAGCGCTTTGGGCAGCCTCGACGGTGGCCATGATCTGGGTCTGTCGCGGCGGATTAACTGCCTCGGCGCTGGCCACCGATACCGCAACCGGCGGCATTTCAGGCAGCGCCTGCTGAGGCGGGGGCTCGGATTTGCAGCCGGAGAGTACGGCCAGGATAAGTGCTGAACCAGCAAGGGACAGGGCCCAGAATCTGATCGGTGAGGACATCATTGCGGTTTCTCCAGTAATTCATCGGTGGTATCAACAAACTGCTGATAGCCGAGAGCCCGTCTCAGGTTGGCGGCGGCGGTACGATGGTTGGCGCGCGCTGCTGACCGACGGACCAGGGCCTCGGTGAGCCGGACTTCGGTGTCGAGCAGATCGGAGGAGAGGATAACGCCTTCCCGGAACCGTTCCCGACTGAGTTGAGCGCTTTCCCGGGCAACCTCGACCATTTTGTCGGTGACGCTTCGGCGTTCGACAGCCTGCTGATAATTCAGCCTCGCTTCCTCCATATCTAAATTGATGGCCAGTTCGAGTTTATGCAGTTGTTCTTCGACCTCACGGTATTCTGCTTCTTTGCGGGCCATCTCGGCATCACCCCGACGGCCGTCCCAGAGGCTGTAGTTGAGTCTGACCCCCGCCAGCCATGAATCACCGGAGCCGTCGTTGACCCATCCGTAGTCATACTGGTAGCTGGCGAAACCGTCGAAGGTCGGTCGACTGTTTCCCCGGGCCCGCTCCAGGTCAGCTTCGGCGGCTTCGAGCATGGCCGAGAGTCTTGCAAACTCTGGGCGCTGCCGAGGGCTGAGCTGTTCCGGACCGTCGATACCATCCGTTTCGCTCTGACTGAGTGTGACGTTACCGGACTCGAGCCCCAGCAGGTTGAGGAAAGACTTCTCCGCCAATGATTTCTGGTGCTGGGCGATAATCAGATTCTCACTGGTCCGCGCTTTTTGAACCTCGAAATTCAATACCTCGGTTTTCAGGAGGTCTCCGGCTTCGTATCGCGCATTGGCCACCTGGAGTGAAGAGTCGATGGCCGCCAGTTCGGCCTGCCGCGCACCCAGCTGATCGCTGGCCTGAACGATGCGCTGGAAGGCCCTGACAATCTCGAAGCCGAGCTGCTGGTGGACTTCATTCAAGGCCTCCTGGCTGGCCCGGTAGCCCGATGCGGCGGCAGCCAGACCGGCCTGATCCCTGCCGCCGTTATAGAGCCGGTAGGTCAGTTCGGCCATCAGTGTGAGGTTGTCGGTGCGGCCGGGGTCGTTGAAGTCGATATCGTTTGAAAAGACACCCTGGTTGAGAATGTTACCGAACGAGTACATCGGGTTGTTGGTCTGGCCGTAAGCGGCGCTGAGGCCGACCCGGGGGTGCCTGAAGAGCGCATCAGCTTCGGCCTGGGAGGCCCGGGCCGATTCAATTCGTTGTAAGGCAATTCTACTGTCGGGACTGTTCTGCAGACCGAATATGACCGCCTCTTTCAGGGTCCAGACTGCGGGCCGGTCAGGTTCTACCGCACCGGCGCTGACACCAAACAATACGAGCAACAGGATTGCCCCCGTGAGTCGTGAACTACCGTGGTAAAATGGTGACCTGGATGACATAAGCTTTCCTTGGTGTGGTGAACTGAACCATTTAATTAATTAAAAGATTAAATAGGTATAAGGGAGCAGGTGAATATTGTCAAAAACAAAATACATCAGATAGTGATTTTCTAATAATTATCTGTATTATTACTCATCTTACCCTGACTATCAAATAGTGTTTTCGGCCAGCACTGGAAAGCTGATCTATTCTCCATCTGAGCAGGATAGATCAGAAAGGAGTGGCTCCCTGAAAGAACCTGGTAACGCAGCTCCCGCCCCCGAATGCGGCCGCGTTACTGATCCTGGCTGCCCTCTTCTTGTCTGCCGCCGCTGGCGGGAAAGCGGTGATGCTTGAGGAGAAATGCGGTGGACAGCAGGGATAAGAGGCCAAGAACCAGGCCAAAGCCCACCAGCGCTGCACCCAGGGAGGCGATGCCGGCCAGGTAGCCGATTGCCGGCCCGCCAAACGAAAACAGAAGGCGCACCAGCAGGCTTCTGATGGACAGAACCGTGGCTCGCACGGATGAATCGCAGTTCTGGTTGATCAGGTCTCTGAACATCGGAGTCGTGTATCCCCTGATCAGATAGAAGATGAAAAGTATGGTCAGGGCGCCATAAAGCGGCAGGGTGCCAAGCAGAATGAAACCGGCGGGCAGCATTGCTGAGATGACGATCGCCCGCTGCATCCCGAGCCTGGCTACCAGCGCGGCAGCATAAACGGAAACAGCGGCAACCACCAGGTTGAGTAGTACCCACAGAGGAGTAATCTCCTTTTCGGTGAACCCCTGGTCGACAAAATATACTTGTGCCGTCCAGGCCATACCCAGTGTTGCAGTCCCGGCTACGGATCCAGCCAGTATCGCCCCGCCAAGTTTACGATCGATGAACAGCGCCTTCCTGCTGATCCTGAAAATTTCCCCAAATGAAGGCCGGCAGAGGTGTTTTTGTCTGACTGGTTCGACCAGCAGCAGAGCCGCCGGTATGCCGATTGACGCGATTACTGCCTGGGCAGCATAGACCGACCGGTACCCGAGCCAGACGGCCAGCAGGCCGCCGCCAATCGCTGCCAGGGTCTCGCCGAGGTTGCCTATGGCGGTGATCCGGCCCTCATAGCGCAGGTAATAGTGCTGACGGTTGTCCGATTCCAGGCTGTCATAGAGGAGCGCGGAATCGGCACCGGAAACGAAGCTGCCGCCGATTCCCAGAATTATTTCAGCAATCAGAAAGGTGGTGAAACTGTAGGAAACCGATAGAAGGGCGAAGCCCATCGTTCCCAGTATCGTACCCCAGATCAATGTTGTCCGGCGACCGATGACATCGGCAACATAGCCGGATGGGATCTCGAAAAGGGCTACGCTCAGTGAGTAGGCTGCCTGGAGCAGATAGATCTGGTATGAATCGAGTCCGTTTTCTGTGTAGAACAGTACCACCACAGGCATGATGAGCATCAGCCATTTTGCCAGCTTGATCAGATACAGGTAATAGATGTTGGCGGTAAAGGATCGCACTGAAGAAGATATCTGATGGTTAGCGGTCAAGCGCCGACAGGAGTTTGACCAGGGCGCTGTCCAGCCTCGATTCGGAGAACCAGTGGCTGTAGGTGTGGGCGGCCCGATCATTAAAAAATGCGAGATCCTCACCGCTGTTCAGCAGTTTTTTGATTCCTTCAACCAGAGCTGCAGGGTTGGCCGGCTCCACAAAGACCATCCCGCTGGCCCTGTGATCCTCCAATAACCGAGGATAGGCTGCCGAAGACCTGGTGACCACCGGCCGGCCGCAGGCCAGCGCCTGGTAGACCTTGTTGGGAATGACCCGGCCCGCTTTTTCAGACTCCCCGAAAATGCCGAGGACGATATCGGCACTGCCGATCCGGGCAGCCAGGCGGTCATAGGGCAGCCAGTCTTCGAAACGCACCTGGTCGAGACCCTCAGCCAGTTGTCGGCAGCGGTTCTTCAGGGGCCCGTCTCCAAGCAGTGTCCAGCGGGTTTCGGGCAGCAGGCGGGCGGCCTCGATGATGTGATGCGGTCCCTGGAGGCTGATGAAGCTGCCGAAAAAGAGCAGTTCAGGCGGTCCGTGGTTGTGAACTGAGGTCTGCGCCGGGAAAAATGATGCTTCGGCGCCGACTGGAATCACAAAGGTTCGACTCGGGGGGGCGGACAGCTGGTCGATGAAGAACCGGGCGTGGAGTTCGGTGTCGGCGACAACGAAATCCGATCGGCTGAACAGGGACCGCTCCCATGCCAGCAAGCGACGGGCCATGCGATGGGTGGCCGGATACTTCTCTCTTTCGAAGACAACTTTGTCCCAGCTTGATATCAGCGGATCGAAAATCAGTCGGATGCCCCGCTGATCGGCGAAACGCCGTGCTGAGCTGAAGTCCCGATGGCGAAAGCACGGTACCCATAAGGCGTCGGCCGGGCCGGGGGGGAAAAGCGATGATTCAAGTGTACCGAAGAATGAGGACCGGGGCCTGAAATCAGCAACCTCGATCCGGTTGCGCTGCAGTAAGTTTCTGATGATGCGATTGCGCGAGTAGTCCGGGTCGAAACGGCCCCACCAGAGAATGTTTTTTATCATGTCGCTATCTGTTCAATGGACACTTCACCCAAAAGCCCTGCCTCGGCTGTTGCCGGCGCTGCAGTGGAGGGAGGCAAACCGCATGTCTTCCCTATTTATCACGTCGCCTTGAAGGTGTCGAGCCTGACCAGGGCAGCATAGTGGCTGTCGTTTTGCAGCAGCTGATCATGGCTGCCCTGTTCGACGATATTTCCGTCCTCCATCACCACGATGCGGTCTGCCCGCTTTATGGTCGATAAACGGTGGGCGATGATGATCGAGGTTCGACCGGTGAGATTCTCGATTGCCTCCTCCAGAATCGACTCGGTTTCCGAGTCGATGAAAGCAGTCGCTTCATCCAGGATCAGAACCGCCGGATTGCGGCACAGTGCCCGGGCAAAAGCGAGCAGCTGCTTCTCGCCGCTGGAAAGTTCCCTGCCTCCGTCACCGATCCTGGTGTCGAGTCCGTTCTCCAGCTTGGCGATGAAAGGTGCCATTCCCGACTGTCCGATGACCTGTTCGACAAAGGTTCGGGAACAGCCGCTGTCCATGACGATGTTCTGCAGCAGCGTATCATCGAGAATGAAAACATCTTGGAGAATGACGCCGACGATGGTCCGGAGCTGCTCCAGGCTGAGTTCGGAAATGTCGACGCCGTCAATGCTTATTACGCCCTGCTGGGGATCATAAAAACGCAGCAGCAGACTGATCAGAGTCGATTTGCCTGAGCCGGTAGGTCCAACCACGGCCACGGTTTCACCGGCAGCGATGCTCAGGCTGAGCTGCCGGATAACCGGCTGGCCGGCCTGGTACTCGAAGCTGATCGTATCGAAATCTATTGAACCCTCGGGGGCTTCGATATGGACCGGCTTCGACACCTCAGTTACCAGGTTCTCGGTGTCGAGCGTATCGTAAATACGTTCAGCCGAGGCCAGGGCGGACTGGACGATCGAGTACTTCTGGGCCAGCTCGCGCAGGGGCTGGAAAAAAAGCCGCATGTAGGCGATAAAGGCGATCAGCTCACCGATGGTCAAGGTTTCGCCGATTACCTGCGAACCGCCGTAGATGATGATCACCGCCACGGCAACCCAGCTCATCATCTCGGTCAGGGGCATGAAGGCGGCGAACAGACGTATCTGTTTAAGAGTCCGGGCGAGATACTCGCGGCTCAACCGGTTGAATTTCTGATACCAGTGATCCTGGCGGCCGAACAGCTGGATAATCGAGATGCCAGAAACCGACTCCTGGATAAAACTGTTGATTTTCGAAAGCTGGCTGCGAATTTCCCGGAATTGTTCACGGGCGAGGCGGGAAAAAACAAGGGTCAACCCCAGCGCCAGCGGCACGAAGACAGTCATTGCCAGCGCCAGTTTGACATTGAGCAGATAGAGGACCACCAGGATACCGACCAGCCGGAGGATATCATTGAAAAGGGTGACCATCACCGAGGTGAACATTTCATACATGTTCTGAACATCGTTGGTCAGGCGGGTGGTAAGCCGGCCGGTGGGCTGACTGCTCAGAAAACTGAGATCGAGATCGAGGATGTGCCGGAACAGCCGTTGGCGGATACGGTGCATGACGGACTGGCCAACCCATTCGAGCAGCACGGCCTGAAAAAAAGTCAGAACGAAGCCGCTGCCGATCAGCAGGCAGATGAGCACGCCGATTCTGGTGAGGCCGCTGTAGCGCTGCTCGAGGCCCACATGGGCGGCGGTGATGTAAGAGTCGATGGCCGTCTTCATCAGGTAGGGAAGACTCAGTGCCGCAGCGGTGACCCCGAGTGAGAGGATGACGGCGACGAAAATGGCGACCTCGAAACCCCTGCTGCTCCTGAGTATCCGCAGCCACAGCCCAAGGTCGTAGAGGGAGGCGCTGCGCCCTTTTTCCATATAGCCGAAATTACGCATCGGGGGCCTCTGTCTGCTCCTGCATCTGCTTGTGGTGCATGGCCTGGTAGAAAGGGTTTCGCTGCAGGAGTTCCTCATGGGGACCGTCATCGACCAGTCTGCCCTCGTCGAGGATCAGGGTCCGGTCGGTCATGGACAGCAGTTTGATGCGGTTTGAGACAATGAATACGGTTTTTGAGACAAACCGTTCGCGCAGAGAGGAGATAATGTGGTTTTCAGTGGCCGTGTCCACCGCCGAAAGCCCATCATCGATCACCAGCACCGGGCGGTCCGACACCAGCGCCCGAGCCAGGGCGAGGCGCTGGCGCTGTCCCCCGGAGAGGGTGACTCCCCGCTCGCCGACGAGGGTCTCGTAGCCGTTGAGGAATTCACCGATTTCAGCGTGGATACCGGCATCTTCTGCAGCCTTTTCAATGCTGCCGGCAGCCTGGTCATCCCGGCTGAAGCCGATATTTGCCCGGATCGAATCTGAAAACAGAATCGGTTCCTGGCCGACGTAGCCGATCCGAGACCTGATCTGGTCGATCGCCAGCCGGTTGACATCGATACCGCCGAAAAAGAGCTGACCGTTATCCACCGGGTAGAGGCGGACCAGCAGTTTACACAGGGTGGTTTTCCCGCTGCCGGTTTTGCCGGCAATACCGATGATGCCTGACTCTATCTCAAAATCGATATTGTCGAGCTGATGTATGTTCGAGCCCGGATAGGAGAAACTGAGGTTAACGGCCGTGAATCCTGTGTGGACTCCGGAGGGCGGTGCTGGCTGTTCGCGGTCGATGAGAATAGGCCTGGATTCGGTCAGCCCGTGTATTCTTCTCAGTGCGGTGATGCCGCGCTGGGTGAGGTTGGCAACCCAGCCGACGGCCATCATCGGCCAGATGAGCATCTGCAGATAGGTGGTGAAAGCGGCGAAGTCTCCGATGGTAATGGTCTGCTCGATTACCAGGCGGCCGCCGTAGACAAGGACGATCAGCAGGCCGATATTGCCGATCAGGGTCGAGGCCGGAAAAAGGAGGCCGTGGACCAGGGCCACCCTGATGTTGGCGTGGACATATTTTCTGCCCAGTTGATCGAAATGTTCAACCTGGCTGTTCTCGTTGGTATAGGCTTTTATCAGCCTTACCGAGACCAGTGCCGAGCGGGCGAACTCGGTCAGGTAGGCAAACTGCTCCTGGACGTAGTTGAAGCGGTGGTGAAGCCGCGCCGAGAGTATTCTGGTTATCAATGCCAGGAAAGGCAGGGGAAGCAGGGCGAAGAAGGTCAGCGTCGGGTCGATATGGATCATGAAACCAATGGCAGCCAGCGACATTACCAGAGCGTCGACGGCAGCCACCATCCCCATGCCGCAGGCCATCTGAACGGCGGCCAGATCATTCGAACCGTGGGCCATGATATCACCGGCGGAACGCTGGGAGAAAAAGTGCTGGTCCATGGCCAGTACGTGGGAGAAAATCCGGTTGCGCAGAGCCTGCTCGAGATAACGGGAAAAGCCGATGATCAGCAGTCGCCAGATGAAGCGGAGCAGCACCACCGAGGCGGCAATGGCGACGATCGAGCCGGCCAGAACGATAAGCTGGCCCATGGTGGCTGAAAGGGAGGTCAGGGAGTCGATGGCCCGTTTGACCAGAAGCGGGATCGAGAGCTGCAGAAAATCAACGCAGATAAGAGCAAGAAAGCCGGCAGCCAGCCGCAAACGATGTCTTTTGAACTGGTCGGCCAACAGTTTTCGAACAATCGTGCTCAATGAGGCCGGTGCATCGTCTGGATCAGAGTCTCCCCTGGTTTGGGTATTGGTGTTCCGGTCGCTCACCGTTCCACTGTCCTTGTAAATCTTTATGTGATATGCTGGAGTTGTGGCAGCAGAGCTTACTGTAATAGTTCAATGGGTCAATGGCCACGTTAATTTCACACCGGTTGACAATCTATGGCTGCAACAATGAGGCAGCAATTGAAATCACTATCTGCAATCTTAGTCGCCATCTCCACTGTCGCTCTGCTGACTGGCTGCCCGGCAGATCAGGATGGTGAGGAGAAGAGCGGTTCCATCGATCGGGCAACCAAAAAAGTTGCCGACGCCGCAGTCGACTACATCCAGACTCCGAAGGACAAGGCTGAAGCGGTGAAAGAGATTGAAGAAGCGCGGCGCAACCGTCTTGAGGAGCAGACCCGGTAAGCAGTCCCGTTCCTGTTCACAGCCGTTTCAGAAGAAGCGCCGTGATATCTTTTTGGGACAGGGAAACCGGGTTGTTTTTATTCGACGCCTTACCGGCTATCGCCTCCAGCTGTCGAGCATCGGCACCATAGGCTGAAAGGCCCGGCAGTTTGAGCTTCTCGGTCAGCTGGTAGAGCTGGTCGACAAAACACTGGCCGTCGTCTCCGGCTTCTGCCCCGCCCGGGCAGAAGAGCCTTCCCAGCCTGCGGTATTTGTTCAGTGGTAGCGCAGGGCCGTGCTGGTCATTGACGCGTTCGCGCAAACCGTTCAGGGTGAGTTCGTTGCCCGCCGCCATCAGGGTTCCGCACACGGTGCCGTGCGGAATGCCAAACATGCTTCCGAGCTCAGGCGCCAGTCCATGGATAATTCCCAGGCCGGCGTTGGCCAGCACAATACCCGAGCAGAGAGCGGCATAGGCCATATCGGCGCGGGCCTGGAGATCATGACCGTGATGGTAGGCTTGCAGCAGCGAGCGCTGCACTGCCTCGATGCCGCTCCAGGCAACACCATCGGTGAAGGCTGACGCCCGGGTTGACAGAAAACCTTCAACCAGCTGGGTGAAAGCATCCATGGAACACGAAGCGGTCAGCTCGGGCGGGCATGAGCACATCAGTTCGGCATCTATCAACGCGAAATCGGGTACATAGCGGTCATGGCGCAGCGATCTCTTGTAGCCTTCCGGACCCGGTCTGGTGATGACCGCATTCGCCGATGCCTCGCTGCCGGTTCCAGCGGTGGTCGGCACTGCTACAAAGGGAAGTTTGCTGCCATCCGGTTGACGATTTCCGACCCCTTCGAGGTATTGTTCAATCTGTTCCCCTGACGGCAGCATTGCCGATACTGCTTTGCCAGCGTCGACGACACTGCCGCCGCCGATGGCAATGACTCCGTCGATACCGCATTCAGTATGGGCTGCGGTGATCGAATCGATAGCCTCGGGAGTCGGTTCATAGCCGATCCGGGCATAGTGCAGCGTTGCCCGGCTGTTGCTCAGCGCATTTTCGACAGCCGTTCCGCAGCGGAGCCGACTCATGGTGTTTTCTCCAGTTATCACCAGAAAGGTGGTGCCGATCGATTCAGTGATTGCACCGAGCCGGTTGACACAGCCGGGGCCCACGGTGATGGCGGGAAGCGGTTTGATGGTGAACATGGCGGCAGCAGGCAGCAGTTGGGAGGTCCGCCCGGTTAACGGGTTTGGTCCCTATGGATTTTATCACTTAAATAACTGAAACGTCATACAGGTAAACACAAAATGACTCGGCTAGAATAATGGATCAGAGGAAAATAACAAGATCCAAACCAGTTGAAACCCGGAACTTAAGAGTTTTTAACCGTATTACTAAATATAAAATATTGAAAAAGTAATATTAATGCTTAGTGTTGACAACAGTGGGAACATACGCGTCCGTCTACCGCTGCGGTATAGCTCCGAGGTGTATTCGGCCATGCGCAGCATTCAATCGGCAGCGGTCTGGACGGCTTCAAATAGCATATATTTCAGGATTTATACAGAGCAGTGAAAAAGGACTATTACGACATACTCGGGGTATCGAGAAACGACTCGGCGGAGGATATCCAGCGGGCATACCGGAAAGGTGCGCGCCGCTGGCACCCGGATGTCAATAAAGAAGCTGAAGCTGAGGACCGCTTCAAGGAGCTCAATGAAGCGCATTCGGTATTGTCGGATCCAGAGAAAAGAAAACTGTATGATCGCTGGGGTGACGACTGGCAGCAGGCCGAGCATTATGAAAAAGAAGGGGGGCAACACCCATTCGAGGACCGGTATCGATACACCAAGGCAGATTCTGGTTCAAACCATGATTGGCCAGGGGGACGCCCCTTTTATTATCATGGCTCCGGTACAGCCGATTCGGCAGGTTATGAGGATATTTTAAGAGACATTTTCGGAGCTGAATTAAACCCCGGGGGGGTGTCGGTTCAGGCCGATCTCACCCTGAGCCTCGATGAACTGGTGAACAGGGGGAAAAAAACCATCACCTTCGCGGTCGAATCATTGGATAGCTACGGAAATCGACAGCGACAAAACAAGACGATACAGGTCAAAATCCCTTCGGGGGTCAGCCACGGTTCGGTCATACGGCTGAAGGGTCAGGGTGGGCCCGGCCGACATAATGGCCCGGCTGGTGATCTGTTGCTGAAAATAGTACTCAAACCCGACAGCAGGTTTACGGTCGACGGCTATGACCTGCGCTCGGAGATTGCCGTCACTCCATGGGAAGCTGCCCTCGGTGCTCGGGTTGAGATCAGCACTTTGGAAGGATCGGTGCGGCTGAAAATTCCTCCGGGCAGTCAGAGCGGCCGGCAGTTTCGACTCAAGGGAAAAGGGCTTTCCATGAAGGAGGGCAGCGGCGACCTGCTGGTGGGCATCAAAATAGCCGTGCCGGAGTCTCTCAGCGAAGCTGAAAGAGAACTGTTTGAAGAATTGTCCCGAAAATCATCATTTGACCCGCGCGGCCAGGGGCGTGAAGCGGAGTTTGAAAAGGCAGCCTGACGAGGCGAGAGTTCGCAGATTAACCCGTTGCTACTCAATAAAGAACGGCGGGCAGCTGGCCGACAGGTCAGGGCGTTATTATAGTTGATCTAGGCCTCAATAGGGGACCGGACATGACGCTTGTGCCATACACGGCTGCTCGGTGCACTATTGAGGCTGATTCGACTGGTGTAGCGATTTCAAATCAACTGTAAATCTGGAGAGACTGATGAAATACCTACCTGCTGCTGTTGCCCTGTTTGCCCTGTTCCTGCTGATCCCGCTGCAGCTGTCCGCAGCTGAAGTCAAAACGATGGACAGAGACGGCCTGAAAAGCATGCTGAGTTCCCCTGATCTTGTCGTTCTGGACGTCAGAACCGGCAGCGACTGGTCCGATAGCGAGTTCAAAATCAAGGGAGCCGTCAGGGTGGAGCCTACGAAGGTGGACTCCTGGGCCGAAGGCTATGCCAAGGATAAGACCTACGTACTCTACTGCGCCTGACCCAATGAGTTTACCAGTGCCCGGGTGGCACAGAAGCTTAACTCACTTGGATTTGACAAGGTCTTTACGCTGAAGGGAGGGTGGCGCGACTGGTTCGAAAACCGCTATCCGATCGAAGACAAAAGCTGACAACGACGCTCAGTCAATTCCCGGGGAGCCGTATCCGCTCTTCCTTTTTCTTTTCTGTATTGGGCCGGAAAATGAGCAGGGTCTTGCCGATCAGCTGGACGAGCAGGCTTCCGGTGCGTGAGGGGACCTGCTCGGCAGCCTCGTGCTTGGATATTTTGTCGGTATTGATGATTTTAACCTTGATCAGCTCATGATGGCGCAGCGAATCGTCAACGGCTGAGACCACTGTCTCGCTCAGTCCTTCTTTGCCGATGTAGACCATCGGGTTGAGGTCATGGCCGAGTCTTCTCAAAAATTTCTTCTGAGCGTTGGTCAGTTTTTCCGGGGTTTTTTCGAGGTTCATACAGGAAAGTATCCGCAGCGTAAAGGTTAACCCATCAGGGTTCTGATTATCTCATAGCCACCGACGTAGGTGCCGATCGCCGATCCGATCCCGGTGAGCATGAAGACCAGGAAAACTCTGAGCAGTTTGTTGCGCCACCAGCCGGTGAATGAGGCCATGTCCACGCCGACCGTTTCGAATTCACGGACCACTGGCGGCCGGGTCATGACCTGGATAAATGCGGTGACATAGCCGGCGCCGATAACCGGCGTCAGGCTGGTTATCGGCGCCGCGGCAAAAGCACCGATGGTGGTCAGGGGGTGGCCCAGGGCCAGGGCAGAGCCGATCGAGGCCGGTATGCCGTTGGCCAGTATCCAGTAGATGATATTGTCACCGGCCGCCTCCGAGCCTTTCAGATACGCGACCAGGCCGATCGAGCCGATGATCAGAGCCGGTATCAGCCAGCCCAGCGTCTTCCACAGTGTGGAAACCGGCGGGATGGTCATGAGCTCGCCTAAAGAGGTCGGCCGGTTGTGGGCCAGATTCTTCTTGATGCCTTCGGCATGACCGGCGCCGACCACGACCACAATACGGCTGCCCGGCGTGTTTTTGATCTGCTCGGCCATATAGGTATCGCGCTCATCGATCAGGACCCGTTTCATTTCAGGCAGTGAGTCCCCCATCTCGGCCATCAGCTCGGTGAGGACATCCTGGTTCTTCAGCTCTTCGAGCTTCTTTTCGTCGATGTCTTCCGAATCGAACATGCCGGCGATCAGAGCGCTCATCAGATAAAATTTGCGAAACAGCGAGGTCGATTTCCACGCTCTTCGCAGGGTTATCCGAATATCGCGGTCGCAGAGGCAGATGGGTATCCCGAGGGATTTGGCAGTTGCAGCGGCGGCAAGAAGCTCGGCTCCCGGTGAAACCCCGAGATTGTCACCCAGCTTCTTCTGATAGGAGGCCATCATCATTGACACCATCAGGGTGGACAACTGCCGGTTTCTGATTATCGACTTCAAATCAAGTTTCTGCCAGCGCTGCTCGTCGGACAGGGCCTGGAAACGTTTCTCATCGAGTTCTATGCAGACATGATCGGGATGCTCCTGCTCGATGACCCGGCGAACCAGTTCGACGGACTGTTGCGAGACGTGGGCCGTTCCCACCAGGAAAATGGTACGCCCGCCGTGCTCGACGATGTGCACCTCGGCAGGGTAAGCGGCGGCTTCAGAGAGATGACCGTCGTCAGCCCTTGTCTGATCAGAAGATGAGTTGTGCATTCAAAAAACTAACGCTCTGCGCTGCACTAAGGTGATGCTTGACGGCGCAATTGTAAGAAGGGAAAAGAGAGAACAACAGCTCATACACCTTTGAGCTTGAGCCTGCTTCCGGGATGAATGAGGTTTGATTTCAAATTGTTCCAGCGCTTGATACGGTCAGGGGAGGTGTTGAACTTTCTGGAGATCGTCCACAGTGAATCTCCCGTTCTGACGCGATACCAGGTGTAGAGATCATCAGTTTGGGCGGCTTTGACCGAATATTTGCTGGAATCGGAGAGAACGATCAGCGATGATTGATCAGCCGATGATGCTGATGGAGAAGCAGCAGTATCAAGCGTATCTGGCGATGAGTTTGAACTGCCCAGATAGAGAGCCAACTGCTGGCCTTCCGAGATCTTGTGAATACTCGGAAGGCCGTTCCAGGCGACGATAAGTTCAGCAGGCACCTGGTAGCGGCGTGAAATCTTCGAGACTGTCTCACCCTTCTTCACCGTATGCAGGATCAGATCATCTTTTGCCGCCAGACGGGCATCCATGCCTTCGGGTAAAATCCTATAGGCGATTACCTGATGGGGGATGCGCAGCCTGGTACCGGTTTTCAGTTTATTGCTGGAGAGGTTGTTTACCTTGAGCAGAGTCGTCGTGTTGATGTTGTAGCGTCCGCAGATTTTGGCCAGCGTTTCATCTTTGGCGACGATGTGGGTTTTGTATTCGGTCGTTACGACGCTGTGCAGCCGGGGCAGGTTTGCCTGGGCCAGGGCCTGGGTGCCTTTGGGAATCTTCAGTTGATAGCGTTGCCGGTCCAGTGGTGTTTTAGAAGTTCTCAACTCCTGATTAAGCAGCTTAATCTCCTTGACGGAGCTGTCTGTCAGGATTGCCACCGCCTCCATACTCAGGCCCGGGCCGACCTCCAGGGTGTCATAGCGTAACGGCTTCTCGTAGGAAATGTCTTCAAAACCATATTTTTCCGGCTCTTTGGCAATGATGATGGCGGCAATCAACTTGGGAACGTAGCGCTTCGTTTCCAGGTGGAGGTAACGTTTCTGGGCTATCTGCCAGAAATCCTTGGAATTGCTCTTGCGTATCGCCTTGCGCATCGTGCCGGGACCGCCGTTGTAGGCGGCCACCGCCAGGTACCAGTCCTCAAATTCCTGGTAGAGGCTCTTGAGGTAGGCAACGGCAGCTCTGGTGGATTTTTCGGCGTCCCGCCGTTCATCGACATAGCGGCCTATGGACAGGCCGTACTCTCTGCCGGTGGGGGACATGAACTGCCAGAGTCCGACAGCTTGCGACCTGGAATAGGCACGCTGGTCAAAACCACTTTCGATCATGGCCAGAAAAATGAGATCCTTGGGCAGGTCCGCCGACTCCAGTTCCTGATGGATCAAATCACGGTAGCGGCCTGAACGAGTCAGCCACCGTTCAAAGTAGGAGCGCTGCTTGCCGGTAAAGAGATCTATGTACATTTCCACCTGGCGATTGGTGACCACGGGAAAATCATAGAGCGGTTCGACTTCCGGGATATCGTTGTCGGGCAGGGTCGGTTGTTCGATTTTGTGAGGTTCCGGTCTTTCCCAGGCGCCGGTACGGGCCAGGGCCTCGAGTTCATGGGCGAGTGGAATTTCCGGTTCGGCTATAACCGGATCGAGGTCGGGGTCGAGCTGACCTGGCAGGCAGACTTGATCGGTCGCCGTGTTGGTGGACGTCGACAGGGTGTTTTGACCGGCGCAGCCCGAAAGAAAAAAGAGAAGAGCCAGCGCCAGAAAGGCGGTTGGGCTGGCTGTGAGTGTGCGTGAAAAAAAATTCGACAAGATACCGTGATGTATTTATTTTCAATAAGTTATCAAGGCAATTTTCATCGCCCGGTCGATCCCGGTTGAGATCTCGCCGTTAACAATGTACATTCTTCCTGCGTTCAGGCGGGTAAAATTGTTTTATATATACCGGACGAGTCTCATTACGCAAGCAAATTGAAACTATTTATCTGGAGATGGGTTGTTTAACCGGTCGTTTCAGCAGCCTCCAGAAATCAAGAATCATCGATGTTCAAAAAGCTTTTCATTGCCACACTTATCCTCATCCTGCTCGCCTTTGCCGGCATCGGAGGAGTTTTGTACTGGTTTATCGTTGTCGAACCGGGCGATGAGATCTCAGAGGAGCATATCCGCCATATCCTCGGTCGGGAGAGCCCGGTCTATTACAACGATGGTCTCACCCCGCTGGGCTCCTTCTTCTCAGATGCCCGCCGAAAATATGTCGACTACGAGGATATACCGGAGTCGTTTATCAATGCGCTGGTAGCGGCCGAGGACAACCGGTTTTTCAGCCATTTCGGTTTTGATATTTATGGCATCGTCAGAGCGGCAGTAAAAAATATTGAAGCCGGCCGGGTCGTCCAGGGGGGCTCGACACTGACCCAGCAGACGGCCAAAAACCTGTTCAAGAGAAAGGATCGCACCTACAAGTCTAAATTCATAGAACTGATTTATGCCCTGCGGCTGGAATATCGATACTCCAAGGAGCAGATACTCGAATTCTACTGCAACCAGTTTTATGTATCCGGCAACGGCCACGGGCTCGGGGTCGCTGCCCGTTACTATTTCGACAAGGAGCCGGCAGAGCTGACGCTTATCGAATCGGCCTATATAGCCGGCTCGGTCAAGAGGCCTAACTACTACAATCCATTTATTCAGAAAACTCAGGAGAACGTGGCGGTTGCCAAGGACCGGGGTCGTCAGCGGGTCGCCTACGTACTCAGTGCAATGAGAAGCCTGGGTATGATCGACGATTTCGACTATCGGCAGGCCAGAAACGTGGATGTCCCGTTCGAAAAAGGTCAGGTCGGCTATTCACTCGACTATGTCATGGAACTGGTAACCGAAGCAGTCGGTTCAGACCGGCTGCTTGATGCGCTGGAGGCCAGGGGCATCGACAATATTGCCACCTCAGGGGTCAAAATTATCACCACCGTCGATCAGCAGATTCAGCACGAGACGCTGTACAATCTGAGAAAGCAGCTCTCCGAACTCGATGTCCGGCTGCGCGGCTATGAGCGTGAGGATGTCCAGAAGGAGCTGATGGCCACCGATTACCAGGGTGACCTGCTCATCGAGGAGGGCAGTTTTGTTTTCGGAACGATTACCGGGGTCGAAGTAAACGCTGAACAAACAGCAATCGAGATCGACACCGGCCTGGAAAATGGGATTGGCCTGATCGACAGAAAAGGTCTTGAAACGATCGTCGACGCCCGGGTCAAGTGGCAGAAGAATCGCTGGGCCGAAACGGTCAAGGCGGATTTTGACAACCTGCTCACACAACTTGAAATAGGAGACAAAGTCTGGGTCAGCGTTCGGGAAATCGATGAGTCCATGACGCCGGCATTTGATCTTGAGCGCTTTCCCGAAGTTCAAGGCGGTGCAATTGTGCTGCAAGACGGCAGGATCATCTCCGTTGCCGGGGGGGTCGAGAACCGTTTTTTCAACCGGGCCGTCTATGGAAAACGGACCATGGGGTCATCCTTCAAGCCTTTTGTCTATGCGGCTGCCCTGCAGCTTGGCTGGAACGCCGCTGATCTTCTGCCCAACCGGCGTGATCTCTTCGTTTTTCAGAACCAGGCCTATTTCCCCCGGCCGGACCACGAGATAGACAGCGAACAGGTTTCCATGAGCTGGGCCGGGGTTCGATCCGAGAATCTGGCTTCGGTCTGGCTGGCCGCCCATTTAACCGACAAGCTCAGCAGTTCGCAACTCAGAGACGTTGCCGAATTTCTGGATATGGCCCCCCGCCTGGTGGAAAATGAGCCGGAACCATACCGGCTGTTTCGTTCCCGCATACGGGACCGCTACGGAATCGTTATCACCGACGATATCCTGCGGCAGGCGGGATTTCGCAAAAGTGTTGCAGCCATTGAGCCGGATCTGGTTTTTGAGGGGCTTTCCAGTGAGTTCAGAGAAATGGAGCGGCTGCACTACGGCTTGAACTTCGATCAGTATCGCGCCGAAATCGACAGGGAACTGTCCGCCAAGGGCCTGAAGTCATACGAGATAGAGGAACTGAAGCTCAGAAAAGCGATTCTGGACTACAGCTATCTCGATCTGTCCCGCCATTACCAATTGCTGCAAAACGAACTGGGAAATTACTCGGCGCAGTCAGCGTTGTTGTCGTCGGGTTCTGCAGGCAGCACCGCTAGAAGACCATATCTCTATTTCGATCCGCTGACGTCGAACTATCTTTTCGACTTCCCGGACAGGGTGGCGGAGCATGTCAGGATGGTCAGTCCCGGCCAGTTCCTGCAGATGGTCGACATCTTCGATAAACAGCAAGCCATCGATTCGATACGGCTGGGGAACGGTCTTTCTGTCAAAGGTTTTGCCTTTCTCCAGCGCCAGGTGGAGCAGGCCTATCAAAACCTCCGGCAGCATCTGCCCTATTCGATGGAAGTCCTGGAGGAGGTGGAAGACTATCGAATTATGGTCGGTCTCAAATATCTGGCGGCCTTTGGCAGATTCATGGGTATCGAAAGTGAACTGGAGCCGATTCTTTCCTTTCCTCTCGGATCCAATGTCACCACGCTGCTCGAGACGACGCGGATGTATGAGGCGCTGGTGACGGGTAAACTGACCCTTTTCCCCGGCGCCAATGAGGAGATCGACAACACCCTGGCTATCATCGATCGAATCGTCTCAGAGGAGGGGACCGTTCTCTATCGGCCCGAGCCCGAAACCAGGCGGGCCGTTTCTGCCAAGACTTCACTGGTTCTTGGACATATCCTTGAAAACACGGTTAAATTCGGCACCGGCCGCTATGCTGACGCCAATGTCAAGCTGGGCGCCCCGGGCGGCGATGATGACTCGGTGATCGATGAACTGTCCCTGTCAATCCCGCTGCTGGGCAAGACCGGAACGGCAAACAATTACACCAACGCCTCGTTCTTCGGGTATCTCCCGGTACCCAACCAAGACGGTACGGCAATGGTGCTGAATAACGGTTATGGGATCGGGGTGTATGTCGGTTACGACGACAATCAGCCAATGCGCAAGGGGTCGACCCGTATTACCGGTTCAGCCGGCGCACTGCCGGCCTGGACAGAGATCGCCAAGGCGCTGATCAGCGGCAGGGAGTACAGCAAAGCGCTGAATCCGGTCGATTTGAGCTTTTCCGGACTGGCCATTGAACGTAAGGACATGGGCCAGCAGAATTTTTCAGTTTTAAAGGACTATGGCGGCAGATTGACGGTGCCCCTGAAAGAAGTAGATTCCATTGATCGCTATCAGCCGTCCATCATCACCTTCGGCACCGCCGACGCCGGGCGCCGGTTCAGTCCTGCCCGGAGCTACGCCCCTTTCTGGCTCAACCAGATGCCGGCCAAACGGGAGGCGCTGAATGTGCCGACGGGCGTTGCCGGGGAGTCGCAGGCGATAGACAACTGATACCGGCAGCGTCCCCTCCTGGCATGGACGGCATTATCCAGGCCAGCTTGCCAAATGGCGGAGCCCATTTGCTTTTTTGAGGGCGGCTTATTACTATCTGTTCCATATGCAGCTTTCGTGTAACTTCAGCCAACCGGTTCTCTTACCAGATTAATTGCCATGAAAATACTTCAAATCCTCGCAGCTTCCGCGCTGGTGCTCAGTCTCACCAGTTGTGCCCAGCAGCCGCTGCCGCCGCCTTATAAAACCATTGACCGTGATCCAGCCGAGCCGGTCTCACCGGGCAGCAGTGCAGCACAGATCGAAGCTCAGTCTGGTGACTCGATGAGTAAACCAGGCCCGCGGCCGTTGACGGCTCCTGAAACAGACAGTGCAGAAACCTTGCAAAGCGGCCCGTTTATACGACCAGATGCCCTGTCCGCCGGCTCTGTGAACGAACGGATCGCTGCTTATAACCAGAAGCTCAAAGTCTGGCAGCAGCGTGATCAGCAGGCGGCCATCAGCAGCCTTGACGTTCGGCAGGCGCAGGTCATGGTCGATTGTTACCGCGATCTTCAGGGCCTCTTGAGCGGTTATCAGAGCCTGCGCGAGCAGATCTTCGCGTCTGGGGGCGACCGCTCCCGGCTCAGTGTCGATGATATCATCGGGCTTCAGCGCAGAGATATCGATTTTGTCGAGGGAGAATGCCAGTCGCTGCTGGGTGGATCAGCCCCCGAAGGCTCAGTTCTGACCAGCGAAAATATCCCGGGTTCTGCTTCCCAGTTAGAGCAATTGATCGATAACCTTTTTAAAAGCGGGAGCTACCAGGAGATCGTCGAGGCCTGGTCACAGATTCCCCCCTATCAAAAAGAACGGGTCGCCACGGCCACCCTGCTGCAATATGCAGATTCCCTGACATACCTGGGCCAGCCGTCCAGAGCCGCCGAGGTGTACCAGCAGGTTGTCGATGGCATGTCCGGATCGGCGCTGTCTGAAAACAGCCTGTTGTCATTGCGAAAGCGCCTTGCCGATCTGTATGTCGCCGCCGGAGACTTTTTTGGTGCCGAGGGGCAGTACGAAGAACTTTCAAGGGATTACCAGGAGCTTGGTGCGGTCGATAGCTGGGCCCGGCAGCAGCTGTCGATGCTTGAAAGAAGCATGAAGGGCAGCCCGGAGTTGACCGATTATTCAGAGCTTCTGCGTGAATATCTTGCATACGCTCCCCCGGTTCACGGGTATGGAGTGGTCTGGCGCGCCGAGACCTTTCTGAACAACTATCCCTACTCACCGGTATCAACCAATGTGGAGATCATTAAGGAAGAAACACTGCTGGCTGCCGATCAATGGTTCGAGGGGTTGCTGAGTGAAGCCGATCAGCTGGTGGCAAACCAGCAGGCCCAGCAGGCCATCACGACACTGCAAACCATACCCCAGGATAAGCTGAGTCCTGACAAGCTGGCGATTCTGAAAGATAAGCTCGATAAGCTGGTGCTTGCCGAGGCGGTTGAGAGAGAAACGGAAAAAATCGAAACCATGCAGGCGCTGCAGTCGACCTGGAACGAGGGCACAGCCCTGGCCGAGTCAGGGGATTTTGATGCTGCCGTACAGTCGTTTTCCGAACTTCTGGGAACCGACTATGAGGCCCGGGCCCGGGAGCGAATCGATGAATTGTCCCTGACTGCCGCCAAGGAGGAGCGTCGCCGGGCGGCAGACCTTTTCGTCCGCTCTACGAAAACCGACGATCTTGAGTCCCAGAAAGAGTTGCTGGCCCAATCCTGGCAGGTGCTCACAGGCATTCTTGCAAAATATCCGGATGTAGAGATCGCTGATCGGGTTCAGAGCAATATCAGCACGGTGGAAAAGAAAATCAGTGAAGTGGATCCGCTGATGCTGGGCGATCTGCAGGAACGACAGCGGCAGATGCGGGAATCGATGCCCGATTCCGAAGCCGAAATCGACGGCTTCGATATTGAATCGCACGGACAGGTGCAGCCCCAAGCACGACAGGCCCCTTCACCGCTTCCCGTGTATACGCCCCAGACCCTGCAACTGCAGTGACAGAAGAGCGGGCCTGCGGATATTCAGCAGGCCCTTCATGGGCCTGGGCTGTCATCCAGGATTCCCTGCCCTTCCAGGAATTCTCGAACCTGCCCTTCTGACAAGAGCACGCCGCTGAGCATGGCCCCATCGGTTTTCAGAGCAGGTATCATGCGGATACCGTCCTGCCAGGTTTTCAGCGGCTGCGCCAGGCTGTCTATTTCGATGCAGCTGCCGCCATATGCATCCCCCAGCAGCAATTTCAGGTGTTTTCTGACCTGGGCGCAGCGGGGACACATTCTGGTGTGGTAAAATGTAATCTTCATAGGCCTCTTCAGCCTGATCCTGCCTCGGCTTCAATCTTCGGACCGGGATAACCGGTCGGTTTTTCCAGTCACCATCGACCCAGCTGACAGCGGAGCAGCGGTGCGCACCAATTATCATCACTCATTATAATGTTTACATTTCGCTGCGCCCCTATTAAAAACATGAAAAGTTTGCGCTGTTGTGATTAAATGAGGATTCATAACCTCAACATTCAGGTCATTTTCTTGATTCACCGATGGTGTTTTTATGTTTATCGCTGACTATATGACTGCAGACCCGCTGACCATTACCTCGGACACCCTTGTCTCAGCTGCCCGGCGCCTGCTTGATGATAACCATTTCAGACATTTACCGGTCGTTGACGAACAGAGGAAACTGATTGGCGTGGTCAGCGATCGGGATCTCAGGTCTGCATATCCCTCAACCGTACTCGATGAGGAGTCCGCTGAGGAGATTTTCAAGAAGGTTGAGCATACTCCGGTGTCGGCAATCATGTCCACCAACTGTTCCTGTGTGAGCATTGAAGCAACCCTGGACGATGCCCTGCTGGTTTTCGACCGCGACAAGGTCGGTGCTCTGCCGGTGGTTACTGAAGATGATGTGGTGATCGGTATTTTCTCGATGAGGGACCTGACCGCGGCCTACAAGAAACTGTTCGGCTCCGCCGAGTCGGGTTCGTCACTGATTGCTGTTCTTGATGAAACCAAAAGCCACAATAGCCTGAGCCGGATTGCCGCCCTGCTGGAGGAGAACGAGGTGCAGTGCAGCAGACTGATCAAGATCGGCCAGAAGAGTGGATTCGACCGTATCTATATGCGCATCGATTCATTTAAAGTCGGCAACGTATACAAACAGCTACAGGACAGCGGATTCACCCTGCTCAAACCTTAGGCCGGTCCAGTGCTGCCGGGGGTCATTCAGAGCCAGGCTGTCAGCCAATTCCCCGAAGGAAGCCAATGAATCTTGATGTGTTCTTCAGGCCCCGTTCGGTGGCCGTGGTCGGAGCCTCACGCACACCCGGAAAAGTTGGCCATGATGTCCTGGCAGATCTGATCGCCGCCGGGTTCGGCGGTGATATCATTGTCGTCAATCCCGAAACCGACACCATCCTGGGTCGCCCCTGCTACCCCGATCTTCAGTCTTACGGTAAACCGGTTGATTTAGCCGTCATCGTCGTTCCCCGGGATCGGGTCCTCGATGCAATCCAGGAAAGCATCGAGACCGGGGCCCAGGGCATCGTCGTCATTTCCGCGGGTTTCAGGGAACTGGGGCGTGAAGGTTTCGAGATTGAAGAGAAGATGGTCTCCATCTGCCGCAGAAGAGCGGTCAGGTTGCTGGGCCCCAACTGTCTCGGAATAATCAACACCCATCACGATCTCAATGCCTCATTTGCAGGCCGTTACCCGGAGAAAGGGGTGGTCTCGATCTTCTCCCAGTCCGGGGCCGTCTGTGCAGCAATGCTGGACCTGTGCAGTACCCGGCATCTCGGTGTGGCAAAGATGGTTTCGATCGGCAACAAGGCCGATATCAACGAGGTCGATCTGCTGACCTGGCTGGCCAGGGACGAACAGACCAAGGTGATTATCGGCTACCTCGAAGACATCAGCGGTGGAGAAGCTTTTGTAAAAGCGGCCGAAGAGGCGGCAGCGGTGAAGCCGGTGATTATTCTGAAATCCGGTATCACCCCCACCGGTCTCAAGGCCGCTGCCTCCCATACCGGCGTCCTGGCCCCGGTTGACAGCGCTTATGGAGCCGCTTTCAAACGCTCCGGGGTGGTCCAGGCCGACACCTTCGAGGCCCTGTTCGACTATTCGGCGGCGCTGGCCCTGCAGCCGCTGCCCCAGGGCGATCGCGTGCTGATTATCACCAATGCCGGCGGCCCCGGTACCATGGCAGCCGATGCGGTTGAAAAAGCAGGGCTGCAGGTTGCCATTCTCGAAAACCGCACGATCACCTTGCTGCGAGAGCGGCTGCCCCGTGAATCGGCGGTCAACAATCCCATCGATGTTCTGGGCGATGCCGACCCGGAGCGCTATGCGGAAGCGATCAAATCGGCCCAGCATGATGCGTCCGTTGATGCGATCCTGCTGATCATGACCCCCCAGACCATGACCAGGCCTGCTGAAACGGCACTGGCTGTGGCTGCTGCAGTCGACGGCTCCAAGCCGGTACTGGCATCGTTCATGGGCGGCAAGGACGTGCTGCCCGGAAGAAACGAGCTTTCCAGGGCCGGCCTGCCCGATTTCGACTCCCCCGAGCGGGCGGTGGCCGCCCTGAAAGCGATGTATCAATATTCCCTGTGGAAAAATCGCCCGCCCCGGCAGATCACCCATTTCCGGGTCAACCGCAGACGGGTGGAGCGCATCATCACCCGGCGGCTGCGTACCGGGCGGTCGACCGTGGGGGAGATCAAAGGCAAGGATATCCTCAGCGCCTACGGATTCAAGATTCCGCTCGGCAGTCTGGCGGTAAACCAGGAGGAGGCAATCGAGATAGCCGAACGCATCGGCTATCCGGTGGCGCTGAAAATTGGTTCTCCCAACATCATTCACAAGAGCGATCTGGGCGGTATTCAGCTCAACCTGGCCAATGCGGAGTCGGTAGAGGATGCCTACGACCTGATGATGCTGAAAATTTCCAAACGGGCGCCGGAGGCCCAGATCGATGGTATCTACGTCGAACAGATGATTCCCCGCGGCCTGGAGGTCGTGCTGGGGATGAACCGGGACCCGCAGTTCGGACCGATGCTGATGTTCGGCGTCGGGGGAATATTCATCGAGGTTTTAGAAGATGTGGCCTTTCATCTGGCGCCGATAACCGAATCCGAGGCCATACAGATGCTCAAATCGACCCGCTCCTACTCAATGCTTGAAAACCGCCGTGACAAGCATGGTATCGATATCAACGCCATCGCTTCGGGGCTGCAGCGCATCAGTCAGCTGGCCACCGATTTCCCTCAGATTACCGAAATCGAAATCAATCCCTTTATCGTCGGGGAAGCCGGGACGGAACCGGTGGTTGCAGACGTGCACCTGACACTGGCAAAGCTCTGAACCGGACATCACCGATGATAGAATACGATAAAGACTGGCAGGAAAAGTACCGGGACATGGTCTTGTCGCCCAATAAGGCGATGGCGGCGGTTAGATCCGGCAACCGAGTCTTCCTCGGAACCGGCTGCGGTGAGCCCATTGCCCTGGTGGAGGCCCTGGTCAGAAGGGCGAAAAACCTGGCCGATGTCGAAATCGTCGAACTGCTGACCAAGGGGGATGCGCCATATATCGATCGCCGCTATGCGGAGACCTTCAAGGTGAATTCTTTTTTCATCGGCCGCAATGTCCGGGAAATTTACCAGGAAGGCCGAGGCGACTACACCCCGATGCTGATGTACGATATCCCGGCCCTGCTGCGGTCCGGTCGTCTGCCGCTGGATGTGGCCCTGATCCAGGTGACGCCGCCTGACAAGCGGGGCAAGATGAGCCTTGGTATTTCAGTCGATATCGTTAAAAGCGCTGCCGAAAATGCCTCACTGGTCATTGCCCAGGTGAACCCGAAAATGCCGTGGACCAGGGGGGACTCGCTGATCGATATCTACGATCTCGATATCCTCGTTCCTGCTGAAGCCGATCTGCTCGAGCGCATTGTCGATGAGCCGCCTGAACTTACCCAGAAAATAGCCGGACTGGTGGCCGCCCTGGTGCCGGACGGATCGACTATTCAGCTGGGCCTCGGGGAAGTTCCCGGATTCGGCCGAATACCCCTGGCCGTTGCCTCGCACCTGAAAGACAAGAAGGATCTGGGTGTGCACACCGAGCTGATATCCAATGAGATCATGGAACTGGTCGAGGCGGGCGTGGTCACCGGCAAGCACAAAGTGGTCGACCGGGGCAAGGTCATCGGCAGTTTCTGCATGGGAAGCCGGGAACTCTACGACTATATCGATGACAACCCGCTATTTTCCTTCCGGCCGACCGATTATGTCAATGATGCGAATGTGATCGGCAAGCACAACAACATGATCACCATCAACATGGCGCTGGAGATCGATCTGACCGGTCAGGTCAGCTCGGACTCGGAAGGCGGCAGTTTTTATTCGGGGATCGGCGGCCAGGTCGACTTCAACCGGGGGGCGGCTCGGTCCAGCGGGGGGCGGCCCATCATCGTCATGCCGTCCATAACCATGGCCGGTCAGTCGCGCATCGTGGCCCGGCTCAGTCCCGGCTCGGGCGTGGTGATTTCCCGGGGCACTGTCCATTATGTGGTGACTGAATACGGCAGCGCCTACCTGCACGGCAAATCGGTTCAGGACCGGACCCTGGCACTGATCTCGATTGCCCACCCTGAGTTCCGTCCCCAGCTGCTCAAGGAGGCCATCGAAGCCAAGTACATACGCGAGGAATTTGCCGACGTGGAAGGTAAATTCGTGGTCGCCTCCCAGAGTTACATGACCACCAAACATCTGCTCAAGGACGGCACTGAAATCGCTTTCCGGCCGATTCACCCGACCGATGAACCGCGGATGAGAGATCTGCTCTACGATCTTTCCCAGGAGACCATCTATTACCGGTTCATGAGCCATCAGGAGCGGTTCGGTCAACGCCAGATTCAGAATTTCGTCTATATC
This sequence comes from uncultured delta proteobacterium, assembly GCA_963845115.1. Classification (GTDB taxonomy): domain Bacteria; phylum Desulfobacterota; class Desulfobulbia; order Desulfobulbales; family Desulfocapsaceae; genus JABDQA01. The sequence continues at coordinate 293,625 of CAWJQN010000001.1, forward strand.
GACCACCGCCAGGATGTGGCAATCGTCGGTATTCTGCCGGAAGTCCATGGCGATGAAATCATTGCCGTGGGCCGCTATTACCTGGACGAGCACACCAACCGGGCCGAGGTGGCCTTCGTGGTCCGCGACGAGTGGCAGAACAAAGGGTTGGGGACGTTTGTCTTCAAACACCTGGTGAATATAGCCAAAGCCAACGGCATCAGCGGTTTCACTGCCGAAGTATTGCGCAACAACAATAGAATGCAGGCAATTTTCAACCACTCAGGGCTGAACGTGACGAGCGCCATCGAGGAAGGTGTATACAGTTTCATCATGGATTTCTAACGGCCGCTGACCCGTTTTCCCGTCAACAAACCCAGGTAAAGAAATGGAATCAATCCAGGCGGAGTGTAAACAGTGCGGAACCTGCTGTGCCAACGGCGGTCCGGCCCTGCATTCGGATGACCGGAAGCTGATCGAGAAGGGAATCATTCCACTTGCCCACCTGATCACGATCAGGAAAGGTGAACTGGTGCATCATCCGGTGAGCCGATCCATAAAGTCGGTCGGCAGCGAGCTGATCAAAATCAATGGGGCCGGGAAAACATGGAGCTGCTTTTATTTCGATGCCGGTGAGAAGGGGTGCACCATATACGAGTCCCGTCCCCGGGCCTGCAGGGAACTGGAGTGCTGGAATACCGGGGCGATCGAAAAGATGATAGAGAAAGATCTGCTCAGTCGACAAGACCTGATCGCCCCCGATGACCCGCTTTTCCCGTCAGTGCTCGAGCACGAGAACAACTTCCCCTGTCCCGACCTAGCTGCTCTGCTCGATGAACGGGGAGGCGAAGAGTTGTCCCTGGAGGAGCGCGCCAATGACGAGGTTGCTTTCAGGTCCGAGCAGGTTTTGCGCCATGAGCTTTCGCTCGGGGAGGAGCTGTTCTACTTCGGGCGCCCGCTGTTTCACCTGCTGATCTCCGTCGGTGCGGTGGTCCGAGAGTCCGGCGGCCGTCTGATCGTTGCCTGGCCCCAGAAAAAATAAACGGGGGTATCCCGGCTCGACGCCGGGATACCCCCGTTTTACTCTTCCTTACAAATCCTGACAGCCGGGAGTTTACCAGCTTACCCGTTCAATTTCCTGACCCCTCGTGGAGATGGTGATCTGCTCGACCGGTACCGTATTGGAGGCCTTGTCCAGCGCTTTCTTTATGATAACGCTCATGGCCGAACAGCAGGGCACTTCCATGATCAGAATGGTTATCGACTTGAGATCTGCAGTGTCGATAATCTCAGCAAAACGGTCGATATATGACTGGGCATCATCGAATTTGGGGCAGCCCATCATCACCACTTTGCCGCCCAGGTACTTGCGCTGAAAATCAGGGGTCGATACAGCCGTGCAGTCGGCCGCCACCAGTATGTCGGCATTCTTGAGAAAGGGTGCCTGGGGCGGAATCAGCCGAATCTGTATAGGCCAGTGGGACAACAGTGAACCGGTCCCCGGGGCGCTGCCCCCGATTCTACCGAGACCCTGCTGAACCGGCTTATTGGCACCGGCACAGGGAGTCTGTGTGTCGAAGGTCTTGATGTGCGTCGATGCGCACCCGCAATCCATCGGCGCCGCACCAGGAAGGGGGTCCTGTTTTTCTTTTTCGGACAGGTAGGCTTCGACCGCTTCCTCGTCGAAATCTTCGGCCTCGCGTTCGATAATCTTCAGGGCTCCGGTGGGGCAGGCACCCAGGCAGGCACCCAGGCCGTCGCAGAGTTTGTCGGCCACAAGTTTTGCCTTGCCGTCAATTATTTCAAGCGATCCTTCGGCGCAATCCGGTACACAGAGGCCACAGCCGTCGCATAATTCTTCGTCGATCTGAATGATTTTTCTAACCTGTTTCATATAAACCTCGTGGATAAATGATCCGTCAATCGGGAAATCATCCTTTCCCGCTCTTTTGAATTATCTTAGCAGAAAAGTGGTGAATTCCTTTGACCTGGGTCAAGAGGGCAAATAATTTTGGAGCTTTTCTAAAAAAATTTCAGCCGTCGTTTTCCTCAGGTAGTCAGCGGTTCTCATCTTCTTTTCGGCTTCCCGCTGATACACTGCCAGACCACGCCGAATCAGTTCAATACAGTCATGCTCGGAAAGGCTGGTGCCGATCAGGTCTCCGATACGAGGGTGCCTGCCGCCATTACCGCCGAAGTAAACATTCCAGCGCCTGGTTCGTGCTGAAACCGGGATAAGACCGACGTCTCTGATTCGCGGCATCGTGCAGCAGCGCATACAACCGGCTACGCCTATTTTCAGCTTGGCGGGAAGGGGCCGGGGCAGGTCCATCGCTGCCAGTTTCTCAACGATACTCCGGCTGTCGATCATTGCGTTGCGGCAGCTGCCGCAATCGTTGCAGGTGAGGATCGAACATATTCCCTCTTCAGGGTTGGGCTGCAGAAGTGGTTTGATGAAGCGGCAGAAATTATCGAGCTCCGTTTCAGATAAACCCGAGACAGCGAGCTCGGAGGTGCCGATCAGGCGAATTCGCTTTACGCCAAAGTTCTTGACACCGCGCTGCAGCAACTCGAGATCTTCAGGATCAAGAGAGCGCAGCCGATACCCCCTGATGGATATATAGTGTGGTTGATCAGGTGACGACATGACACGGTGGGGCCGCAGCAGAATCTCTGCTGCGGCCCTGGTTGCAGTGGCTCGGTTATGATTGGGGCTGTGTGTACTATGCCAGAATGGTCTGCAGGTCTTCCTGGGCTGTTTCAGCAATCGGCTTGATGGCAAAGTTCTCCACCAGCACGTTCAGCACGTTGGGGGTGATGAAGGCGGGCAGGGACGGTCCGAGACGGATGTCCTTGATACCGAGGCTGAAGAGGCTCAGGAGGATGACACAGGCCTTCTGCTCATACCAGGACAGTATCATCGACAGCGGCAGGTCATTGACGCCGCAGTCAAATGCGTTGGCCAGTGCGGATGCTATCTGGATGGCCGAGTAGGCATCGTTGCACTGACCCACATCGAGCAGTCGCGGAATGCCGCCGATATCGCCGATCTTCTTGTCGAAGAACCTGAACTTACCGCAGGCCAGCGTCAGGATGACCGTGTCTGCGGGTGCCTGCTCGACAAAATCGGTGTAGTAGTTGCGGCCCGGTTTGGCACCGTCACAGCCGCCGACCAGGAAGAAGTGCTTGATGGCCCCGGCCTTGACGCCTTCGATCACCTTGTCGGCAACACCCATAACCGCGTTGCGGGCAAATCCGGTGAGCACTTCTCCTTTATCTTCATCCGCGGTGAACCCGGGCAGGGCCAGGGCCCGCTCGATAACCGGGGAAAAATCCTTGTCCTCTCCGATGTGGGCGATGCCGGGCCAACCCACCAGGCCGGTGGTGAAAACATTGTCTTTGTATGAATCAAGCGGTTTCTGGATACAGTTGGTGGTGAACAGGATGGCACCGGGAAAAACGTTCATTTCCTTTTGCTGGTTCTGCCAGGCGGTGCCGTAATGACCATGAAAGTGATCATACTTCTTCAGCTCCGGATAGGCGTGACAGGGCAGCATCTCACCGTGGGTGTAGATGTTGATACCCTTGCCTGCACTCTGTTCGAGCAGCATGGCCAGATCTTTCAGGTCGTGGCCGGTGACCAGAATCGCTTTGCCGGCTTTGGAACCGAGGGGAACCGGGGTGGGAACCGGGTGGCCGTAAGTGCCAGTGTTGCCCTCGTCGAGCAGCTGCATGGCCCGGATATTCACTTCTCCAACCCTCATGGCCCCGGCAACCAGGTCATCGACGCCGAGATCCTTGCGGGTCAAAACGGCGAGCAGTTCATTGATCGCAGCGAAGACCTCCTCATCTGACTGACCGAGGATTGCCGCATGGTCGGTGTAGGCGGCCAGCCCTCTGATGCCGTAAAGGGCGATCTGCTTGAGCGACCTCAGATCTTCATGGTCATCAAGCGAGTTGATGAAGTCGAGCTCTGCTCCCTGGGCCTGGAGACCGGCAAGGTCGGGGGCGGGAACGAAGCTGAGTGCAGCGGCGTCGTTTTCAACGGAACCGCCTGCACCCTCGACTCTGTTTCTCAGGTCGTTGCGCAGCTGGACCGCTTTTCTGATCCAGGTGTCAAAGCGGGCCGGGTCGAAATCGACATTGGTCAGGCAGGCGAATGTGGCCTCGCAGATGAATCGATCGATGGTGTTGTCGACGATGCCTTGTTTACGGGCTGCAACGGCCACAATAGCCAGTCCCTGGGTGGCATGGGTCAGCAGATCCTGCAGTGCGGCTACGTCCTCACTTTTTCCGCAGACGCCTATTTTCTCACATCCCGTACCTTTTGCTGTCTGTTCACATTGATTGCAAAACATGGAGCGTTCCTCCTCATATATTTTTCTGTTGATAGTCGGGGTCTCAGACCCGATTGTTGCGACCAGCATACCAGGTGCCGGGTTATTTTCTTTGACCTAGGTCAAGAGGGGAAAAAAAAGAGGTCTCGATGGCGATCAGTCTGTTCTCGGGCGCAGAGCGATTCTCTTTATGAATGGCGCAACCGCCCGACGATATGAAGGGTGGAACTGCCGGGGGTCCTGTTGTCTGAGAAATCCGAGAACGTTGTCTCCACCGAGAAACCGGCAGCCTGAAAGATCTTCATCCACTGCTCACGGCCCAGGGCCGCAAGATAGCTGAAGGTCCGGTAATTCCTGTCTGGCAGAGCCGGATCGAAACGCCGGATTTTATAGCGCTGATCAAGTTCCAGAACATGTGACTGGTGATCGTAGGACCTGATGGTCTCCTTGATTATTTTCCCTCCTTCGGGATGGTCGAACATCTGAAACTGCAGCAGACGGTTGTCACGGTCAGCCTGGTGGTCCGGCTCGAAACAGTGCAGGTGGGCCAGGATCATCCCTGGAGGAGCCAGCACCCTTCGGATTTCTTCAAGGCAGCGCTGAATCTTCCCTTCTTCAACCAGCAGGTTGAGCGTATTTTGAGCGATCAGGGCGGCTTCAAAACAGGGTCGGAAACCCAGGGAGCACATATCCATCTGAACCAGGCGCCCCCCGGTTATTGCAGATGCCTGATCGAGCATTGCTGCATCGATGTCAATCGAGGTAAGGCCGAACCCCTGCCCGGATAGGCCGGCCGCCAGAAGGCCGGTGCCGCACCCCAGATCCAGAACGTTCTTCCACGACCGGCCAAGACGCCTTCGATAATAGTCGATTTCTGCCGGCAGATTCTGATGCAGCCGTTCGTAATGGTAAAGGCGGCTGTAAAGGGCCGGCGGAATCCTGTCGAACACCTCCCGGGGTTCGTTCTCATATCCCGTCGGTGTGTCGGAAACCATCCTAGGGCAGATTCGTATGCAGGGATGGTCGAATGAAAATCAATGAACGAAGCCGCAGTCGATGACAAACCCGGGGGTGACCAGGGTCGGGTCTATGTTGAGCCGGCCACGGTAAACATCCTGGCGATTTCCATGTCGAAGCGCATGAACCAGTCCCCGGGAACGGGCAGGCGAAGCTCTTACTGCTGCTGGGAGGCAGCATAGGCTGAGGCTGCACATTCATTTTTCCCGAGATCGAGGACCTCGGCTTTTTCATCATCGACCACTTCCAGATTGGCATTGACCAGTCTGATTGTAGCGTATTCCGGGGGTTGCTCCCGCATATGCGATTTGATGAACTCGAGGAAATCGGACTCGTTGTCGATGGCATAGATGTGATCGTTGAGCTGCTTGATTTCACCCAGGGGCCGGGCGAAGTTGAGCTCATCATTGGCCTCATCCCAGTCGATGTAGTGGCCCGGGAGCACGGTTATGGTCTCATCCATCGATTTAATGCCGGTTATGGTATTGAACAGCGTGCCGGACCATTCGTCAACCTTGCCGCCCAGATCGGGCCGGCCGATCGACTTGATGAAGACGATGTCGCCGGTGATGACATAGCGCCGATCGATGACGAACATCGTGCTTCCCGGGGTATGGCCGGGCGAGAATACGACAAGGACCGAAGGGCCGTTTTGAAAGCCGATCTCATCGCCGTCCTGCAGCTTATTGTAGTCGATTTTGGCTCCGGAAAAATCACCCTCGTTGGCATAAAAAGCGGCCCCGCTCGTGTCGGAAATCATCCTGCTCCCGGCGATATAATCGGCCTGCAGGTGGGTCTCTACGGTTTTGACGATGGTGCATTCGCGCTGCTTGGCGAAATCCAGATAAAAATCGACATTTCTGGTCGGGTCGAAAAGGATTATCTCCTTGTTGTAGAGCAGGCCATAGCTGCACGATCCCTTACCGGGGCGGATAAACTGGTAGAGTTCATAGGAGGCCCCCGGGCTGAGCAGTTTGGGCACCAGCAGATTGCCCCATGACTTTATTCCGCCGGCAAGGTAGCCGACATCGGTAAAACCATGTTTTTCGAGAATTTCGGCGACGAATTGCGCCGAGCCCTCTTTTGCACAGACGATGCGTATGGGCGTATCCCTGCCGGGCATCTGGGCAACACACTCATCTTCGATTTCCATGAAATCGAAATAGGAGACGTTGAGCATCTCGATGGGGTGGGGGCCCTCTACCTTGAATCTGCCGAAATCCTGTTTATTCCTGACGTCCAGCAGCACAAATTTCTGTTGATCGACAATCCACTGGTAGAGTTCGCCGGCTTGAAAAGGGAAAATAGCCATGATGTCTCCTCGATGATGTTATTATAGGCTTTGATTACAAAGATATAGTTTTTAATACAGATTATCCAGCTCTTTCGAGACCCTCACCAGGTGCTTGTGTTCGTCCGCGGCCATTGATTGATAAAATGTTTCGAGATCATCGCCCTGGTATTTTCTGGCCAGACGACTGTAAAGGTCGAAGGCCTGCGCCTCGAGCTTCATAGCCAGCTGCAGGACCTGCTCCCGGCTGGTGAGCTGCTCCCCGAAATAGATCAGCATCTGTTCCACATCGAAGCCACCTTCGATTATGGTTGTTTCAGGGTCGAAAGAGACTTCCCCGAACTTCTTCCTGAGCTTTACCATGTGGCCGTCTTCGAAGCGGGCCAGCTTGATCAGGGTTTCCTTTTCAGCTTCGCTTCCGGCCTCATCGGCCAGGGTCAGATAAAAATTCTTCAACCCGGCCTCCATGGCGAAAGCCAGTTCGTAGGCCGAGTCGAAATCGGAATCGATAAAATACTCGAGACCGGCATCAACATTCCCCTCTGCCTGCGAACCGTGGTATGCATTAATGCCGCCGGTCATGTTGTAGGCCCGGTCGATCCCGAGTCTGGCCAGGAGCTGGCAGGCGGTCTTGCTGCGCACGCCGCTTCTGCAGTAGACGATCGTATCACGGTCGAAGTCGAGCTCGGTGAAGCGCGTGGCCAGGTCACCGAGCGGAATCAATACGGCCCCGGGGAGGTGCCCTTTGGCATATTCCCCGGGCTGCCTGACATCGACGATCTGATAATTGTCCACCTCCGGTGAATTAACAATATCTTTGGTTCGCTCACTGCTGATCGATCTGATCTGGTCGTGAAACTCATGGTAGCTGAAGGCAGCGGTCATGGCAGGCATCCCCGTAAATTTTGATTTCCCCATCAGGCGGTTAGGTATGCAGCAGCGAAGCCTCTTTCGGCGTCAGCGAGTAGCATTGCAGAAACAGCAGCCTGAAGCGCTCCGGTTGTCGCTTGATTTTCTTTCTGGCCTCATCGGAGAGCCAGTGAGAGTCTTCCGTTAAATTATAGAATACCGAGTCGATACCGATAAAGCCGTCCAGGAAATGGGCGATGATATGCAGGATTTTCGACTGATACCCCTGGCCCAGTTTGATCAGATCGCTTTTTCCATTGAAGCCGGTGGCGGCGAGTTCATCGATGAACCGGGAAAGCGTGATCTTGTTCTTCTTGAGTCCGGCTTCGAGTTCAGTGGCAAAATCCGGATCATTTCCAGAGAGGATGGTGTCTTCGACAACGATGTTGTCGTACTGAACCAGTGAAGTCCGCTCGAAGAAGTTCAGAACATGGGTTCTGCAGATGTCTGAGTCATCCCCTTCGACGAGGATGACGTGCCTGCCTAAAAGTTCCATGAATCGTCCTGAATCAATTGAGAGGCGGGAGGCGAATCAGCCGTCCTGCTGCTGTTTACGCTCCTTGACAGCCTGACCGATTCGACGGCCCATGGCTACGCACTCTTCGAGGTCTTCATCGGTGGGAACATATTTGAAGCGGATGCCCTCGTCGACCAGCTCCAGCCGCATGTCTTCGATGGCCTCGTTGAGCAGCTTGACGCACTCCCCGCTCCAGCCGTAGGAACCGAAAGCGGCCGCTATCTTGTTCTGCGGCTTGAGTCCGCGCATGTACATCAGGAAACCTGCCATGCGGGGCAGCAGGCCATTGTTCAAGGTGGGGCTGCCGAGCACCAGGGCGCCGGCATTGAGTACCTTGGTCATGACATCGCTGCGGTGGTGAACCTTGAGGCTGATCATCTCGGCAAAAACGCCTTCCTGCTCGATACCCCGGGCGATGGCTTTGGCCATTTTCTCGGTCGAGTGCCACATGGTATCGTAGATGATCAGGGCTTTCTCATCGAATTTATTGGTGCTCCACTGATCGTATGCCGTAATGATTTCGTTGATATACTTCCTGAAAATCACCCCATGATCAGGAGCGATCATCTTGATGTCGAGATTCAGTTCGGTGACCTTGGCCAGCAGTTTTCTGACCAGCGGATTGTAGAGATAGAGGATATTGGCGTAATATTTGGCCGCCTGATCCATGATAACCGACAGCGGAACCTGGTCGTCGAACCGCTCACTGGTGGCCAGGTGCTGTCCGAAGGCATCACTGGCAAAAAGAATGCCGTCCTCCATGGCGAAGGTGAACATCGAGTCGGGCCAGTGCAGCATTCTGGTCTCGAGAAAATAGAGCGTGCGCTCACCCAGGCTCAGCTGCTGGCCGGTCTTGACCACCTCAAAGGGCCAGTCCGGTCGGTGGAAATGTTCGAGGATGGCCTTCTCGCCCATGGGTGAACAGATCAGTTTTTCAGGTTTGACCGCATCCATGACTTCGGCCAGAGAGCCGGCGTGGTCGAGTTCGACATGGTTGATGATCAGGTAGTCGATCTTTTCGGGATCGATGATCTCCCTGAGCTGGTGCATCATGTCGTTGTAATGAGAGCGCTTGACCGTGTCGATCAGGGTAATTTTCTCATCGATGATCAGAAATGCGTTGTAGGTGGTTCCCGCCAGGGTCGAATAGCCGTGAAAATCTCTGACGTCCCAGTCAACAGCTCCTACCCAGTGGATCCCTTTTGCCAGTTCCTTGTTGCTCATTGTTTCTCCATCTGCTGATATGAATTGGATGAATATTCCCGAATTAAAATGCTACAATGTGGCAATATCTATATACAATGTTGAAATTCCAAACTCACAACTATAGCACATAATCTCGACTTTTCAATGGTTCCGAATACTTCAATCCATTGCCCGGCCGCCCTTCCCAGGAATTGCATTTATACCGATAATAATTATTCTTTTCATCAATGCTTTCAGACCCAGCCCGCAACACCATAATTAATCGAGAACAGTATGGTACGGCCTCAGGAGAGTGAATCAGCGATCGTTTTCAAAGCAGGCGGAGTGCGGCTGCCGACCGTTGATCTCACTACCTGCTCACGCTGCGGCGGATGCCTAGAGCTGGCTCCGGAGATCTTCAGGTTTTCTGCAAGCGGGGGCTATATCGAGGTCTGCGATCTCGATTACTATGATGAGGCCCTCGTCGATGAAGCCATCAAGTTCTGCCCGGAAGACTCCATTCGGTGGGAGAGTTATCATCCATAAATGGTCAGACATCTGCGGACAGAGGTGACGTGGTGGTGAAAAGACTGATCATCCTGGCTGCCTTGATCGTCCTGATAGGCCTGTTCTTCTTTTTCGATCTGTCCAGTTACCTCAACCTCGACTATCTCAAAGAATCCCAGAGCCGTTTTCAGCAGCTCTACCAGCAGCACCGGATGGCGGTGATCGGCGCTTATGCGGCCATGTATATCATCGTCACCGCTCTTTCACTGCCGGGCGCAGCGGTAATGACCCTGGCCGGCGGGGCCCTTTTCGGGCTGCTGGTGGGCACGGTGGTCGTCTCCTTTGCCTCGACCATCGGGGCAGCCTGTGCCTTTCTGGTCTCACGTTTTTTCCTGCGGGACTGGGTGCAGGGCAGATTCGGGGACAAACTCAGAACGATCAACGAGGGCATTGAAAAAGAGGGCGCCTTCTATCTTTTTTCCCTGAGGCTGATCCCGGTGTTCCCATTTTTTATCATCAATCTTCTGATGGGGCTTACAACCATGCCGGTGGCCACTTTTTTCTGGGTGTCGCAGCTCGGCATGCTGCCGGCCACCGCCGTATACGTCAACGCCGGCAGTGAGCTGGCGAAAATCGATTCGCTCGGTACGATTCTGTCGCCCGGCTTGATCGGTTCGTTCGTACTTCTGGGCCTGTTTCCGATCGCCGTAAAAAAACTGATGGAACGTTATCGCCGTGGCAGAGCCAAATCTGAAATGGACTAACCGGTAAAGGACATGGCTGCATACGATTTTGATATCGGTGTCATCGGCGGGGGAGCTGCCGGGCTTACCGTTGCTTCCGGGGCGGCCCAGCTCGGGGCCCGGACCGTGCTGATAGAAAAAGAACCACTGCTCGGCGGAGACTGTCTGCATTACGGCTGCGTCCCCAGCAAGACATTGATCAAAAGTGCCACGCTCTACCATCAGATGGGCCGGCTCGAAGAGTACGGCCTGCCGGCGGTGGTCCGCCCGCCGGTTAATTTCTCCGCTGTCAGAAAACGAATCGAACGGGTGGTCTCGACCATTCAGTATCACGACTCGGTTGAGCGCTTCAGTGGATTGGGCGTTGACGTCAGGTTCGGAGATGCTGCTTTTTGCGACAATCATCAGGTGGATACCGGTTCCGGAAAAATATCGTCCAGAAAATGGGTCGTCGCCACCGGATCATCTCCATCTCTGCCACCTCTTCCAGGGCTGTCGGACATCGAGGTACTGACCAACCGGGAAATATTCTCCCTCGACTATCTGCCTGAATCGCTGATAGTCATCGGAGCCGGGCCGATCGGTATTGAAATGGCCCAAGCGTTCAACCGGTTCGGTTCCCGCGTGACGGTGCTGCAGCGCAGTTCCCAGATACTGTCCAGGGAGGACACCGATCTGAGTGAGGACCTCCGGCAGATTCTGGAAAATGAAGGTGTGGTCTTTCACCTCGGCTGCAAAATGAAGGAGGCCTATGCTGAGGGTTCGATCAAAAAAGTCTCCATCACCACTGCTGCCGGGCAGGATATGGTGGTTGCAGGCAGCGATATCCTGGTTGCCGCCGGGCGTTCGGTAAATGTCGCCGGTTTACAACTTGAAAATGGGGGGATCGTTTACAGCCGCAGTGGAATCGAGGTCGATGCCCGGCTCAGGAGCAGCACCGGTAATATCTATGCGGCCGGCGACGTGGTCGGCGGCTATCAGTTCACCCATGCCGCCGGTTACGAGGGCGGGATCGTGGTCTCCAATGCGGTGATGGGACTGTGGCGCCAGGCTCAGTATCGATGGATGCCGCATTGCACCTACAGTGACCCGGAACTCGGCGGCATGGGGATGGGTGAGAAACAGGCCGCCGAGCAGGGCATCGATTTTCAGATTTACGAAGAGGACCTGAAGAACAACGATCGAGCCCAGGCGGAGGGTGAAACCGCCGGCAAGATCAAGCTCCTGCTTGACCGGCGGGGCAAGGTTCTGGGCGTGCGGATCCTCGGTTTTCATGGTGGTGATCTTCTCGGCCAGTGGGCGGCCCTGCTGAACGGCGGCGTTAAACTCTCCGTGGCTGCCGGGGCTGTGCAGCCTTACCCGACGGTTGCAGAGATAAACAAGCGGGTCATCGGTTCGGTTTTTTCTGATAAAATCTTTTCAAACAAGGTGCGTGCGCTGCTGAAGATGGTGCATCGCTACCGGGGGTGATCATGGTGAAGAAGGGCGGGCCGGGACTGAACTCAGTCGTCATTGCCATCTCGCTGGTCTGGTTGTTTGCAACAGCTGCGTCCGCAGCCCCGACGCTGCACAACCAGTGGGGTGAGCTGCTGGCCAGACATGTTGAAGACGGTGTCGTCGATTACCAGGGCTTCAAAGATGATGAGGCTCTGCTGGACGAGTACCTCGGGCTGCTGGCTCGGACTGAACCGGGCGATCTCGATGATGATGACCGGCTGGCCTACTATATAAACGGTTACAACAGCTATACCGTCAAGCTTATTCTCGACAACTTCAAAGATGGCAACCCCCCTCAGTCGATTCGCCGGATCGGCGGCCTGTTTTCCAACCCGTGGAAAAAATCGTTTGCCGTACTGGGGGGCCGGACATTGAGTCTCGACAATATCGAGCACGATATCGTCCGGGTGGAGTTTGATGAGCCCCGTATTCATTTCGCCGTCAATTGTGCTTCGAAAAGCTGCCCGATCCTGATCTCGGAACCATACAGGGGAGAGGAACTCGACCGGCAACTGGAACAGAGTACGAGAACGTTTCTGGAAAACCCCGACCACAACTATCTCGACGGCGACACCCTGCATGTCAGCTCTATTTTCAAATGGTACAAGGAAGATTTCAACGATGACCCGCTGACATTTTTTCTGGCTCACACCACCGGCAGCCTGAAACAGGCTCTGCTTGAAAAGGCGGGAGCCGTCCGTATCAAGTATCTCGATTATGACTGGTCGCTCAATGGCAGCAGTGACTGAGCCTTTCAGCCCCCACCCGAAATATACCCGACACCTGCTCCGGCCGGTGTTCTGGCTGCTGGTGCTGCTGGTCTTGACGGCTGCAACCCTTCCGGAAAGCAGCAGGAGAATCGATCTCAGCCTGCTGTCCGAACAACTTTCCCCTAACGGGCTGCCGGCCCATTGGCAGCCATTGAACTTTCCCGCCATCTCCGCCATGACCAGCTACGAGGTGGTTGCCGACGAGCTCCATGGCCCGGTCATTCACGCCCGGTCGTCCAGTGGGGCCGGAGGGATTGCCCGACCGTTGACCGAAAACCCCAGACAGTTCCCGGTTCTGAACTGGCACTGGAAGATCGGCAAAACCCTGTCCGGCAGTTCGCTGTACCAGGAAAAGGGGGATGATTTCCCGGTGAGGCTGATGCTTTCCTTCAGCTCGGAAGACAGCGGGCAGAAGGATAAAATCCTCTGCTATGTGTGGGCAGCGGATGATCCGGTGGACTCTTTTGCGGTGAATCCCAGCCACGATCATGTGATGACCATCGTCGCGGCCAGCGGCTCCGGTAAAAGCGGTTCCTGGCTGGAGCTTTCCAGAAATGTCGTTGACGATTACGTCAGGGCTTTTTCAGAACAGCCGGGCATGATCACCGGTGTGGCTTTGATGACCGACAGTGACGATACCGATTCCCGGGTCCAGGCCTGGTATGGTCCGGTGTGGCTGCGGACCGATCCCGGCAGCAGGTGAGTTACGCCGACCTCCCCCTTTTTTTTGGTCGACCGTGGCCCGAGAACCCGTGAAAAATATTTCCGAACCAGTTACTATCCTTCTCCAGTCCGGTGGTCACCCAACGGAGTGACACCGTCGTTTTAACCGTCCCGCCCGAAAGGCTTCTGAGTTATGAAAGATCATCATGGCAGCGCAGCACTGACCATTTATACCGACGGGGCATGCAGCCCGAATCCCGGGCCCGGCGGCTGGGGTGCGGTGATTATCCGTGAGGGGGAGGTGGTTTCTGAACTGTCCGGCGGCGAAGCGTCCTCCACCAACAACCGGATGGAACTGACTGCAGCGGTCGAGGCCCTGCAGGTGATCGACAGCCGGACGAAAATCACCCTGTATACCGATTCCATCTATCTCAAGAACGGCATCACCGAATGGATCATCAAATGGCAATCAAACAACTGGCAGACCGCTGACAGAAAAGATGTCAAGAACAGCGATCTGTGGAAGAAACTGCTGGACCAGCTCGATCGACATCGAATTGACTGGCGTTGGGTCAAGGGACACGGCTCGAACCGGTTCAATACCAGGGCCGATGAGCTGGCGGTGGAGGCCAGGAAAAAAAAGGGCAAAACCAAAGAGGTTCCCACCGCATCCTCCCTGCCTGGAGACCGGATCAGCCTGTTCACCGGTGTTACCTGCCGGCACAAGGCCGGGGTCGGGGCCTGGTCGGTTATCCTGAACTGGCGCGGCCACGTGAAAGTTCTCGGGGCCCGGGCCACCGGCATGAGTGCCAACCAGCTCTATCTGCAGGCCCTGATTGAAGGTTTGAGTTCCCTGAAAAAAGAGCTGCCGGTCACCGTCTACACCCACTCCGGTTATCTCTACGATGGCGCCACCACCTGGCTGCCCGGTTGGAAGGCAAGAGGCTGGAGGACCAGAGAAGGGCGTGATGTTTCCAACAAGGAGATGTGGCAGACGGTCGACAAACTGGTGCAGCGGTACCGGGTGGCCTTCCGCCTCGAGGACCGGGAACTGCCGCACTGTTTTCTGCAGGAGGCCAAGGAACTGGCCCGTGAATTCGAGCAGGGTGACTGATGCCGTCCGAGCAGATTCCATTCCAGATAGTAAGCCCTTTTTCGCCGTCCGGTGACCAGCCCACAGCGATTGCCAGTCTCATCGACGGCATTGACCAGGGGTGGCGTGACCAGATCCTGCTCGGGGTCACCGGTTCGGGCAAAACCTTCACCATGGCCGGAATCGTCGCCCAGGTTCAGCGGCCGACGCTGGTCATTGCCCCCAACAAGATCCTTGCCGCCCAGCTGTTTTCTGAATTCAAGGACCTGTTCCCCCACAATGCGGTGGAATATTTTGTTTCCTACTATGATTATTATCAGCCGGAAGCCTATATTCCCCAGTCGGATACCTATATCGAAAAAGATTCATCGATCAATGATGCGATCGATAAAATGCGGCATTCGGCAACCCGTTCGCTGCTGACCAGGCGCGACGTCCTCATTGTTGCTTCGGTGTCCTGCATCTACGGCCTCGGCTCGCCTGAAGAGTATCGCAACATGCATCTGTTCCTCACCCGGGGCGAGGAAATCCCACCCGAGGAGGTGCAGCGCCGCCTGGTATTCATGCAGTACGAGCGCAACGACTTTTCCTTCCATCGTTCCACTTTCCGGGTCAGAGGTGACGTGATCGACATCTTTCCGGCTCACGAGGAGGAGCGGGCGGTCCGGGTCGAGTACTTCGGCGATACCATCGAGTCGATTACCATGATCGATTCGCTCAGAGGAGTGGTCATCGCTGAACTGGACGAATACACGGTCTTTCCGGGCTCCCACTTCGTCACCTCGAAAGAGCGCATGCAGATCGCCCTGCGAACCATCAAGGAAGAGTTACGGCTGCGGCTCGATGAATTAGAACAGCAGAATCGTCTGGTGGAGCGGCAGCGTCTCGAGCAGCGCACCATGTTCGACCTGGAGATGATGCAGGAGCTGGGCTACTGCAACGGCATCGAAAACTATTCGAGGCACCTCACCGGCAAGCCCGAGGGCGTTCCGCCTCCCAACCTGCTCGACTACTTCGCTGATGACTACCTGCTGTTCATCGACGAGAGCCATATCGGTATTCCCCAGCTCAACGGGATGTACAACGGGGACCGCTCCCGGAAGAGCACCCTGGTCGATTTCGGATTCCGCCTACCCTCGGCCCTGGACAACCGGCCCCTGCGGTTCGAGGAGTTCGTCGAACGGGTAAACCAGATCGTCTATGTTTCCGCCACTCCGGGACCGTACGAGCTTGAGCAGGCCGGTGAGCGGATCGTCGAGCAGGTGCTGCGGCCGACCGGCCTGGTGGACCCGAAAATCGAGGTGCGGCCGGCGGCCACCCAGGTCGATGACCTGCTTAACGAGATCAGGCTGCGGACCGAGAGAAACGAAGCGGTGCTGGTCACGACGCTGACCAAGCGGATGGCCGAGGATCTGACCGACTATTACGAGAAGCTCGGGGTCAAGGTACGGTATCTGCACTCTGACATCAAGACGCTCGAGCGGGTCGAACTGGTTCGGGACCTGAGAAACGGTGAGTACAACGTTCTGGTCGGCATCAACCTGCTGCGGGAAGGGCTGGACATCCCGGAGGTGTCGCTGGTCGCCGTGCTCGATGCCGACAAAGAGGGTTTTCTGCGCTCGGAGCGGTCCCTGATTCAGACCTGCGGCCGGGCGGCCCGCAATGCCGCAGGGATGGTGATCATGTATGGCGACGAGATCACCGGCTCGATGCAGCGCACCATCGACGAGACCGATCGAAGAAGAGTCGTGCAGCTGGACTATAACCGGGAGCATGGGATTACTCCTGAAACGATCAAATCCCCGGTCAAGGACACCATTCACCAGTACCTCAAAGAAGCCGGATATGATATTGATGGAGGGGGCGACGGCGCCCTTTCCAGTGCCGAAGAGGAGGTTTTCTACGGGTCCATCAAGGAGCTGGAAAAAGAAATCGCCAGACTGGAGAAGGATATGAACGAGGCCGCTTCCCAGCTGGCCTTTGAGGAGGCGGCAGTGCTGAGGGATAAAATCAAGACATTGAGAAAGCTGGAGATAGAGATCGGGTGAAAGGCACTATCATACACAGGGTTTCCCTGGCGCTGCTGCCGGCTGCCTTGTCGATGCTTCTGCGGCTGTGGTTCGCCACCTGCAGGGTCACGGAGCACGGCCTGCAGAACCGGCAGGAGGTCGATCGGGGAGGCAGCATTGTGGCGGTTTTCTGGCACTACTGCCTGGTGTACGTGTTCTATCATCTGAAAGACGATCGCGCAGCCGTGCTGGTCAGTGCCAGTGACGATGGCGACTATATAGCCCGGCTGGCCCGTTGCCTGAATTTCGAAACGGTCCGCGGGTCGAGCAACCGCAGGGGGCTGCTGGCCCTGAAAGAGCTGCTGGCGCACCTGGCCAGGGGCACCCACGTCGGCATGGTCGGCGACGGCTCCCAGGGACCGCCGCTGGTGGCCCAGGCGGGATCGGTGCTGCTGGCCTCCAGATCGGGTGCTCCGATCCTGCCGATTGCCTGGTCGGCCTCGCGGACGTTGACCTTCAATTCCTGGGATCATACCTGCATCCCGCAGCCGTTTTCCCGGATCGATTTTCACTATGGGACACCGATTACAGTGCCTCCGGGTGTGGATCGCGAACAGATCGAACACTATCGGCTCAGGCTGGAGGAAGAGATGAACGGACTGTATAAAACTGCCTGGGCCCTGTATGGAAAAGAAAAACATTACGATGACTGAATCAGCTGTCAAAGGGATTGTGGTCGCCGGGCTGTCAGGCGGCTCAGGCAAGAGCATTGTGGCGGTCGGACTCAGTGCCGCCTGGGTTCAGCAGGGCAGGGTGGTGGCCCCGTTCAAGAAGGGGCCCGATTATATCGACGCCGGCTGGCTGCAGTGCGGCGCAGCACATCCCTGCTACAATCTCGACCCTTATCTATTTGCAGAGGAAAGGATCACCGCTTCTTTTTGCCATCGCGCCGCCGACGCCGACCTGGCAGTGGTGGAGGGCAATCGGGGGCTGTTCGACGGCGTCACGGCCACCGGAGGCTACTCCACCGCCGAACTGGCCATGCAGCTTGGTCTGCCGGTTCTGCTGGTGGTCAACTGCACCAAAATGACCAGAACGGTTGCAGCGCTGGTTAAGGGCTGTACCCTCTTCGAGCCGAACCTGGAAATCGGCGGGGTTATTCTCAACCAGATTGCCACGGGCCGGCAGCAGAAAATCATAACCGAGGCGGTGCACCACTACACCGATATACCGGTGCTGGGAGCAGTTCCCAGAATGAAACAAGATGTTTTCCCGATGCGCCACCTGGGAATGGTACCGTACCAGGAATACAACGGGACCGCCGAGGCGCTGGAGTTTCTGGCGGCAACGGCCAGGGAGCACATTGATCTGGACGGCGTCGAGCGGATCATGAAGGCCGTGGACCGCGCTGCCGCGGTGACAGATGCGCCGTCGAAAAGCATCCGGGTCCGTCCGGACGTCAGGATCGGGGTGATCCAGGATTCGGCCTTTCAGTTTTATTATCCGGAAAACCTCGAATCACTGGAAAAACACGGCGCCCGCCTGGTGGAGATCAATGCCCTGGAAGATGACAGCTTGCCTGAACTTGACGGACTCTATATCGGTGGCGGATTTCCGGAAACCAGTGCTGCCCGGCTGGCAGCCAACCATGAGTTCAGGCAGTCGGTCAGGTCGGCCGCCCTGGCGGGGCTGCCGATTTACGCGGAATGCGGTGGACTGATCTATCTGGGGAGGGAGATCATCATCGGGGAGAAGCGATATCCGCTGACCGGGGTTTTCGATATGGTTTTCGGCATGTCCGATAAACCGCAGGCTCACGGCTATTCAATTTTTACGGCGGAAAAGGCGAACCCGTTCTTCCCGGTGGGTTTCTCGGCCAGAGGGCATGAATTCAGATACTCGACCGTTCTGGAGTGGCACGGCTCCCGGGCCGACCTGGCCCTGCGAATGGAACGGGGCACCGGTTTCTCGGATGGTTTCGATGGATTGACCATGAATAACGTGCTGGCTCTTTACACCCACCTGCACGCTGAAGGGACGCCGCAATGGGCCGGTTTTTTTGTGAACCGATGTGATCGATACCGCAACGAGGCTGCTAACCTCGCCGGCTAGTGGGTTGAAGCGCCGCTGGTGCCCAGAACCTTGAGGTTTATCTGCTCCTGCTGCAAGGCGCTGGGTGGTGGTTCTTTCCAGTGGATGAACTGCTGG
Organism: uncultured delta proteobacterium; assembly: GCA_963845115.1. Taxonomy (GTDB): domain Bacteria; phylum Desulfobacterota; class Desulfobulbia; order Desulfobulbales; family Desulfocapsaceae; genus JABDQA01. The sequence continues at coordinate 312,350 of CAWJQN010000001.1, forward strand.
ACGACGCGCATGTAAGCGCCCTGATCATCCTTGCAGGTATCGCAGATGGACTCGGCCTGATCCCGGTACATGATCACTTTCGAGGCAGGTTCGCCGTCGATTGACACAGCCGCCATCTTGCGGCAGCCGCAGTCGAGCCTGACGACGACCACGCCGACGCCGTCCGGGCTGCCTTCGAGGATGCCTTCAACCATGGCCCGCTCACGAATTTCAAGCTGCTGGTCATTTTCCTGCTTGTCTTTCTTTTTTGCCATAAGATCCACCAGGTGGTTGTTGGTTTCTTTGATTTATGGTGAAAGATTGTAATGACAATTCCCAGATTGGCAATGAGGCTCAGTGTTTTATAACGGCGCCGCTCAGCATGTCTTATAATCCAATGGTGCACGAATGCTGCTGCGCAGGAGTTTTTTAAACCCTTGGATGCGCCGTGATAACAATTGATTTTCAATGACACGGTGTGGTATGGTGTTTTTGCTTGACAAATATATGGTCGTACATTAATTGGATATTTACACAAAACAGAGGTCTGGAAAGATTTGTTTTGAGGCTTGCTAAGCATTTGTAATGTTTGGCTTTTTTAATTACCCTATGGAGGTGTATAATGTTTGAAGTTGTCATAGACAAAGACAAGTGTTCCGGTGATGAGGAATGTGTAGCAGCATGTCCTGCACAGGTATTCGAAATGGTAGACGGCAAGGCTGAGGCGGTTGAAGCTGACGAGTGTCTTGGCTGCGAAACCTGTGTTGAGGTTTGTCCTGAAGGTGCAATTACCGTTACCGAGATGTAAACATATCTCATAACGATATTGTTTCTAAGCCCATCACCCACTCTGGGTGATGGGCTTAACTTTTTTAAATCGCCGGCCGCATGCCTTCCTGGTTCAAAAAACTGAAGCCCGGTGTCTCACCCAGAACCCACCTGGTCTGCGCCTCGATGCTGTGGACCGGAATCGGCTTTCTGCTGCTTTATCGCGGCATCATCTATCTCAGAGATGACAAGGTCTTGCCGGTCGCGCTCGCCGGTATTATCCTCGGTACTTTGAAATCGCGTATAATTCTCGATCGTACGGCGATCAAGGGAGTTGAGCGGATCAAAAAGTTTGGTGACAACACCTGTATCGGTGCCGTCTATTCCTGGAAGACCTGGCTGCTGGTATTGTCCATGATGCTGATGGGATTTATGCTGCGCCACAGTTCGGTGCCACCGCTGCTGCTCGGCCTCGTCTGCACAGCCATCGGCTGGTCGCTGCTCTACTCGAGCCGCCATGGATGGCGGGAACTGGTCGCTGCTCGAATTTAGCGAAATATCATGTCCTCTTATAACCGGATAATCATCGATACCGCCGCTCTGGTACACAACTACCGCTGCCTACAAAAAAAGGCGGGGGGGGATGGACGGTTGATGGCGATGATCAAAAGCGACGGCTACGGTCACTCGATGGTCAACACGGCAGCGGTTCTGGGCGAGCATGGCTGCAGTCTGTTCGGGGTTGCTGAAATGGAAGAGGGGATTACCCTGCGCGAGGCCGGCTGCGGTGCTGAAATCTTTATTTTCCTTGGCTTCGATCATCACCGGATAGACTATCTTTACAGCCACCGTCTGACCCCGGTGATCTTCACCATCGGAGACCTGGAACGCATCGCCGCGGCCAATAAAGCAAGAGGTACTTCGCTTGCTGTCTACCTGAAATTCGACTGCGGCATGAGCCGGCTGGGCTTCGATCCGTCCGAGGCGGCAACGGTCTTCGAAAATTGCCGGAAACTGTCGATCAGTCCCGCCGGTATAATGAGTCATTTCCCCTGCAGTGATGATCGCAGCTCAAACAGTTCGAGACAGGCCGTGGATCTGTTCGAGGGGATAGTCCGGCAGCAGAAAGGCGATGTACGGCTGCTGAAATCGATCTGCAATTCGGGGGGCATCCTCTATCATCCATATTCCCATGGCGACATGGTCAGGGCCGGAATCTCGATTTACGGCTACTACCCGGACGGAGGGGCCGGCCGAACGAGCGGTGCTGAAGATGGACTGCGGCCGGTGATGAGCTTTACCAGCCGGGTTATTCAAACCAGGAATGTACCAGCGGGTACGGGCATCAGCTACGGCCACACCTATGTCACCGAGCGCCCGACCCGTCTGGCGGTTCTGCCGGTGGGCTACAGCGACGGCTACTTCAGAACCCTGTCGAACCGGGCGGCAGTGCTGATAGCCGGCCAGCGCGCGCCGATCAGGGGGCGGGTCTGCATGAACATGTGCATGGCCGATATCACCGATATAGCGGGGGTCCAGATCGGCGACCAGGTCGTGCTCATGGGCAGCCAGGGGAACGAGACCATCGATGCCGATGAACTCGGCGGCTGGAGCGACACCATCAGTTACGAAGTGCTCTGCTCATTCGGTAATAACAACCTAAGAGAATTCTCATCATGATCCGTAAACGTGTAAAAGACATCGTCGACCGTTGCTTCGCCGCCGGAGTAGAGGAAGGCCTCTGGTCGGCGGCAGGGAGTGATAAGTATACGGTGGAAGTCCCCAAACATGAAAATCAGGGTGATTTCTCCACCAATATCGCTCTGGTCGTGGCCGGAATCGAGAAGCGCAATCCCCGTGAACTGGCTGTTCAGGTTGCCGACCGGTTGAAGAAAGAGACAGACCTTATCGCTGGGGTCGACATTGCCGGTCCCGGTTTTGTCAACCTCACCATTCAGCAGGGTGTCTGGCAGAACCTGCTCAGCGATATCGAACGGCAGGGGGAGGCGTTCGGGCGCACCGATGTCGGCCGGAACAAGAGGGTGATGGTCGAGTTCGTCAGCGCCAATCCGACCGGCCCGCTGTCGATCGGGCACGGACGCCAGGCCATACTGGGCGACAGTATCGCCAGGCTGCTCGAGGTCACCGGCCACGATGTCTATCGTGAATACTACTACAACGATGCCGGCCGGCAGATGCGGGTGCTGGGTGAGTCGGCCCGGGCGCGATACCGGGAACTGCTCGGACTTGACAGCTTATTCCCGGAGGACGGATACCAGGGCGAATACATCTATGACATCGGTCGCAAACTCTTAGACAGCCAGGGCCGGGAGCTGGTCGACTGCGAGTCGCTGGAACCGTTCAAGGAGGCCGCCGAACAGAGTATTTTCGAGGATATTTCCGCCACTCTGGCGAGAATGGGAATCGAGTTCGATAATTACTACAACGAGCGCTCGTTGTATGACGACGGTCACATCGATTCCGTGGTCGAGGAACTACGGGGCAAGGGCCTGGTCTACGAGCAGGACGGTGCGACCTGGTTCAGGACCACGGAACTTGGCATGGAAAAGGATCGGGTCATTATCAAGAGCAGCGGAGAGCCGACCTACCGGCTGCCCGATATCGCCTATCATCGGGAAAAATTCAAACGCGGTTTCGACTGGCTGATCGATATCTTCGGCTCCGATCATATCGCCACCATACCTGACGTCAAGGCCGGTGTCGAAGCGCTGGGCTATGATTCGGCACGGATCACGGTGGTGCTGCACCAGTTCGTCACCCTGCTGCGCGACGGGAAGCAGGTGAAAATGTCCACCCGCAAGGCCAATTTTGTCACGGTGGACGAATTGCTCGACGAGGTCGGTGTCGATGCGGCCCGATTTTTTTTCATGATGCGCAAACCCGACTCTCAACTGGAGTTCGATCTCGACCTGGCCACCAGGGAGAGTCAGGAAAACCCCATTTATTATGTCCAGTACGCTCACGCCAGAGCCTGCTCAATCATTCGCCAGGCCGTTGACAGGGGAATCGAGCCGGGGGGAACCGCAGATGCTGATCTGACTCTGCTGGTCGAGCCCGAAGAAGTCAGACTGCTCAAGCAGATGGGGGCTTTTCCGACCCTGATAGAAAGCTGCGCCCTGGAACTAGAACCGTACCGGGTCATTTTTTATCTGATGGAGCTTGCCGGTCTGTTCCACAGCTATTATAACAAGCACAAAGTTATATCTGACAATGAAGCGCTCAGCCGGAGCCGATTATGCCTGGTCTCAGGTTTGCGAACCGTTTTTGGAAACGGCCTGAAAATGGTCGGTCTGGGCGCGCCTGAAATCATGTGAGATGGCGACACGAAAGACACCGCGCAAAACCAGAATCAAGTTCGAACTGTCCCGCACCGGCATTGGCTCGATCGCGATAGTCTGTTTCTGCATATTTCTGTGGATGTTCATTTTTGGCGTCTGGGCCGGCCAGTCCCTGCTCAAGCCCTCAGCCCCGGTCGTGACCGGCTTCAAGGCGGGGAGCGTGCAGCAGGAGCAACCGGTGATTCACCTTGAAGAAAACAAAAAGACGAAACCGTAGCCGCCGATCTCGGCTGACCCGCTGACCCGCGCCTGACTGATGATACGAAAAGCCCGAATGGATGATGTCCGGCAGATTCACCGACTGCTGCAGGAATATGCCGACCAGAAACTGCTGCTGGGACGCTCGATCAGCTCCCTCTATGATCACCTGCGTGACTTTGTCGTCTGGGATGAGGGCGGCATGGCCATTTCCGGGGTCTGTTCCCTGCACATCTGCTGGGAAAACCTGGCAGAGATCCGGTCTCTGGCCGTAGCCGGCGAAGGCCAGGGCCGGGGTGTCGGAACCCGGCTGGTGCAGAATTGCCTGAACGAGGCGGTGGACTATGGCATAACCAGAATCTTTACCCTGACCTATCAACCAGGATTTTTCAGGAAGCTGGGATTCAGCGATATCGACAAGCGTGAACTTCCCCACAAGATCTGGTCCGACTGCATCAACTGCACAATGTTTCCCGACTGCGACGAAGAAGCCCTGATGTACCAGTTCCAGGAGCCCGCCGCTTAGCCGGGACATTGCAGTTTCTCAATCTGCTGCGCAGCATTGCGAAAATGGCCGATCGTGTATAGTATGCCGGTCGTCACGTCTGAAAATTATCTTCAATATTCAACAGTCCGGTTACGATGATAGGAAAAGTACTCACTAAAGTTTTCGGCAGCAAAAATGAGCGGGTTCTCAAGCAGATCCAGCCGCTGGTCAACCGCATCAACGAGCTTGAGCCGGAGATAGAGAAACTCGACGATACAGCCCTGGCCGCCAAAACCGTGGCCTATAAGGAGCGGGTCGCCCAGGGGGAGCCCCTCGAAGATCTGCTGCCCGAATCTTTCGCTGTCATCAGAGAGGCTTCCCGGCGGGTCCTCGGAGAGCGCCATTTCGATGTTCAGCTCGTCGGCGGCGTGGTACTTCACCAGGGGTGCATCGCCGAGATGAAAACCGGTGAGGGCAAGACCCTCACCTCAACCCTGCCCGTTTACCTGAACAGCCTGACCGGCAAAGGTGTGCACGTTGTCACCGTCAACGATTACCTGGCCACCCGCGATGCCGAGTGGATGGGGCAGGTTTATCAGTTTCTGGGCATGAGCTTTGGCCGCATCGTCCATGACATGGGCGATGCTGAGCGGCGTACCGCCTATCGCGCTGATGTAACATACGGTACCAACAATGAGTTCGGCTTCGATTACCTGCGCGACAACATGAAGTTCTCCCTCGATGATTTCTGTCAACGCGGATTCAATTTCGCCATTGTCGACGAGGTCGATTCGATCCTGATCGATGAGGCCAGGACCCCGCTGATCATTTCGGGCCCGGCTGACGTTTCCACCGAACTCTATTCAAACGTCAACCGGATCATGAGAAACTTCAAACGGGAAGAGCACTACCTGGTTGACGAAAAGGGCCGGCAGGTTTCCCTCAATGAGGAGGGTATCGCGCTGGGTGAGAAACTGCTCAAATTGGAAAATCTCTACGACCCGCGAAATATAGAATACCTGCATCATCTGAACCAGTCCCTCAAAGCCCATGTCCTGTTCAAGAAGGATGTGGACTATATCGTCAAGAACGGCCAGGTTGTCATCGTCGATGAGTTCACCGGCCGAACGATGGAGGGGCGGCGCTACAGCGACGGTCTGCACCAGGCCCTGGAGGCCAAGGAAAATGTGAAAATAGAGCGGGAGAACCAGACGCTTGCCTCGATCACCTTCCAGAACTACTTCAGGATGTACGACAAGCTGGCCGGGATGACCGGAACCGCCGATACGGAAGCCCCCGAATTCAAGAAGATCTATGACCTCGACGTGGTGGTGCTGCCCACCCACATGGAAATGGTCCGCCGGGACTTTGCCGATGTCATCTATAAGAACGAGAAGGCCAAGTACCGGGCGGTTGTCGATGAGATCAAACAGAAGCATGAAAGTGGACAGCCGGTCCTGGTCGGTACGATCTCCATCGACGTATCTGAGAAAATCTCCCAGATGCTCAAGAAAGTCAAGATCCCCCATGAAGTGCTCAATGCCAAGCACCACGAGCGGGAGGCCGAAATCATTGCCGAGGCGGGACAGTCAGGCAAAGTCACCATCGCCACCAACATGGCCGGCCGCGGAACCGATATCAAACTGGGTGAGGGGGTAGTCGAAGCCGGTGGGCTGCACATCCTGGGCACCTCTCGGCACGAGTCCAGGCGCATCGACAATCAGCTGCGCGGTCGCTCCGGACGGCAGGGGGACCCGGGGTCGTCACGGTTCTTTCTGTCACTGGAAGACGATCTGCTGCGTATTTTCGGTTCGGGAAAGATATCGGGCATCATGGACAAGCTCGGCATGGAGGAGGATGAGCCGATCGAGCACAACATGATCAGCCGGGCCATCGAGAATGCCCAGCGCAAGGTCGAGGGGCATCATTTCGATATCCGCAAGCATCTGCTTGAATATGACGATGTCATGAACACGCAGCGCGAGGTCATTTATCAGCAGCGGCGTGAGGTTCTGGAGGGTGACAATCTGCAGCAGGTGCTGGAGGACATGACCGAAGACCTGGTCGATAATATCGTCGCCGAGGTTGCCCAGGAACGGATCGACCCCAAAGACTGGGACTGGGATTACTGCCAGCAGCAGGTATTCGAGATATTCGGCCGCAAGCCCGGGTATGGTGATGATCAGAAAAGTGAATTCAACGCCGAGAGTCTGCGCCAGTCGATTGCCGGGATTGCCGAAGAGGCTCGGGCCGCACAGGAAGAAGCCAACGGCGTCGACAATCAGCGGCAGATCGAGCGACTCATACTGCTGCAGATCGTCGACAGCCACTGGAAAGAGCATCTGCTCAATATGGACCACCTGAAAGAAGGCATCGGTCTGCGTGGTTATGGTCAGAAAAACCCGCTCAACGAATACAAGAAAGAGGCCTTTGATCTGTTCATGACCATGATCGAGACCGTCAAGCTCCAGATCATCAAAACGCTGATGCATGTCCGTCTGGTCAAGGAGGAGGAGGTGGAGCGCCTGGAGGAGGAGCGGCGCCAGCGCCAGGAGCAGGAGATGCAGATGAATAAGGGCGCGGCCGGAGACGCGGAGAAGAGCCGGGAACCGGTCAAGCGGGAAGGGGACAAAATCGGCCGTAATGCGGCCTGTCCATGCGGTTCAGGCAAAAAATACAAAAAGTGCTGCGGTAAACTGGCTTGAATCGGGCCGGCCGAAGTCGAGCAGCCTATCAGGTCGTCATTGCGGCGGCTCTGCGGCTGCGCGACTCCTGCAGGGACCTGCTGCCCATTGTCGCCGTTATCGTCTTTTTCCAGGCGGCTGTGCTGCGTCAGCCGCTTCCTGAGGTCGGTGACATCATCTTTGGCTTTTTCCTCGTTGTTGCCGGCCTGAGCCTGTTTATCCAGGGGTTGGAAACCGGCCTGTTCCCGATCGGTGAGACACTGGCCGATGCCCTGGCCAGAAAAGGATCGGTTTTGTGGCTCCTGCTGTTCTCCTTCGGCCTCGGATTTACCACCACCATAGCCGAACCGTCCCTGATTGCGATGGCCAGCAAGTCGGCACAGATTTCCGCCGCTTCAGCGCTGATCGATAGCTCGCCTGCTTCCCTGAAGTCCTACAGTATGGGTTTGCGTGTGTCTGTTGCCGTATCCGTCGGGCTGGCGGTGGTGGTCGGCGTTTTCCGGATCCTCAAGGGGTTCCCGATCCATTACCTGATTATCGGCGGCTATTGCTGCGTGATGCTGATTACCCCCTTCGCCCCGGCGGAAATTATCGGAATTGCCTATGATGCCGGCGGCGTCACCACCTCGACCGTTACGGTTCCGCTGGTAACCGCACTGGGCGTCGGGCTGGCCACCATTATCAGGGGGCGCAATCCGCTGGTTGACGGATTTGGCCTTATCGCCTTCGCCTCTCTTTTTCCGATGATATTCGTGATGGGCTATGGGATCTTCATTTTCAGATGATTGAGCTCTGATGGAACTGATCGATCAATTTCTGCAGGTGTTCTGGACGACCCTCAGGGATGTCTTTCCAATACTCTGCCTGGTCGCCTTTTTTCAGATTGCGGTATTGCGGCAGCCGATCCCCCGGCTGAAAAGCGTATTGATCGGGGTCGCCCATGTACTGCTTGGTTTAACCCTGTTTCTGATTGGCCTGGAAAAAGCACTTTTTCCCATCGGTGAGGCGATGGCCCAGCAGCTTTCCGACCCCGTTTTCATACGTGGTGCGGCCGGCGAGCAATTCATCGCCGGCTGGTCCAGCTATTACTGGGTCTATTTTTTCGGTGCAGCCATCGGTTTTGCCACCACCATCGCGGAACCGTCCCTGATTGCTGTCGCTCTGAAGGCCAGTGAAGTCTCAGCAGGGACTATCGACAAACTGGGACTGCGCATCGTGGTGGCCATCGGCGTCGGCTTCGGCATCGCCCTGGGCTGTTTCCGGATCGTCACCGGCACGCCGCTCTATCTCTACATTCTGGCCGGTTATATCGTGGTGATCATCCAGACTTTTTACGCGCCTAAAAAGATTATCGCCCTGGCCTACGACTCGGGGGGAGTGACGACCTCTACCGTAACGGTGCCGATCGTAGCGGCGCTGGGGCTTGGCCTGGCCAAAACGGTACCGGGCCGGGACCCTGCACTGGATGGGTTCGGCCTGATCGCCTTTGCCAGTCTATTTCCGATTATTTCGGTACTGGCCTACGGTCAGTTCACCGCCTGGTATTCGACATTTCAGCACCGCAGACGCACAGAGGAGAGAGAAGATGGACTTTAAAGTGATTTTGGCCAGCGTAAAACCTGATTACACGGACAGGGTTGTCGATTCGGGCAAGGCAGCGGGAGCCACTGGAGCAACGATTATTCCGGCCCGGGGAACCGGCATCCGGGAAGCAAAATCCTTTTTCGGCCTGACGCTGGAGTCGCAGACCGATATCATCATGTTCCTGCTGGGTGACCACCTGGTGGAGCCGGTGCTTGGAGCTATCCGTAAGGCAGGAGAGTTTCACAAGCCGGGGACAGGAATTGCCTTTGTTATACCGGTCGATCAGGTGATCGGCCTTGAAAGCCAGCTCAACGCCATGATTTCTGATAAAAAACGATAACATAACAAGGGGGTCGGCAGATTGTCCGGAACCACCTGTTCTGAAGGACAAGCACCGGGAGGAAATCGGTGAGCATAGAAAACAGCAGCTCAAGGCACGAATCGGCTAACAAGGCGCTGGACCGGACGTCAATTCCGCTGTGCTTTATTGCCGCCGGTGAGCTGTGACGTTTGCGCAGAAAACCAATGATAAGAGAAGCCGAAATTCAAGAAGCGGAAATTTTAACAAAAATCTCTTTTAGCTCCAAAGGATATTGGAATTATCCAAGAGAGTTTTATGAAATATGGTCGAAGGAACTGACTATAAATTCCGATTACATACAAAATAATGACGTATTCGTCTTTGAAGATGATAGCAACATTGTCGGATATTATTCGATTGTCGAACTCAAAGAAGATATCGAAATATCGGATATCAAAATAAGCAAGGGCTTCTGGCTTGAGCATATGTTTGTAGGCCCTCAAAGCATTGGCAAAGGAATCGGAACAATAATGTTCGAACACTTGCGGAAAAGGTGCACCTCACGTGGTATTTATGAATTGGGTATTCTTGCTGACCCAAATTCAAGAGGATTTTACGAAAAAATGGGATGCGAATATATTTCGGAATTTCCATCAACTATCAAGAATCGAACGACTCCTTATCTCCACCTGAATATAAGGAGACTCTTACCACCGTATTGAGAGGATGCGGAAAAACGTCACGCCTCTCATGCGGAGCGTTGGGCACTGTAGAAGTATGAGGAATAGATGCGAATGGTGCGGGAGCGACCCTCTCTACATTGCTTATCACGATGCCGAATGGGGTATACCCGTTCATGATGATCGTCTCCTGTTCGAGTTTCTGATTCTTGAGGGAGCGCAAGCTGGTCTGAGTTGGATGACCATTCTGAGGAAGCGGCAGAGCTACAGGAAAGCGTTTCACTCCTTCAATTATGAACGCATTGCCGGGTACACGGAAGCAGACGTGACGCGTTTGCTTGCTGATTCCGGCATCGTACGCAACCGCCTCAAGATTGAATCGGTTATCAAGAACGCACGAGGCGTTCTCGACATCCGTGAGGATTACGGGGCGCTGGACTCGTACCTTTGGCGTTACGTTGATGGCGTTCCGAAGCAAAACACATGGAGATCCATGGCAGAGCTTCCCGCAAAGACAGCGCTGTCTGAAGCAATGAGCAAAGATCTGAAGAAACGCGGGTTCAGCTTCGTGGGGCCGACCATCTGCTATGCATTCATGCAAGCAGTGGGAATGGTAAACGACCACACCACTGACTGCTTTCGATACGAGGGAGTCAAGAGACTTGCCCAGCCAACCGTTCCACCCGATGACTGATAGCCGCGCGTGAACGGTATCGCTATGGATCAATAACATGAAAATCTGGGTAGATGCGGACGCATGTCCGGTAGTGATAAAAGAAATATTGTATAAAGCAGCAGAAAGAACCCAAATACAATTGACTTTGGTCGCTAATAATCATTTTCGTATTCCAAAATCTTCTTTTATAAACTTCCTGCAGGTTCCACGTGGGCTAGATGTTGCTGACAATGAAATATTGAAGAGGCTTGAGTCCGGTGACCTTGTAGTTACAGCAGATATACCTTTAGCTGCCAGAGTCGTTCAAGAAGGGGGTTTTGCACTTAATCCACGAGGTGATGTATATACAGAGGAAAATGTAAACGAGAGGCTAAGTACCAGAAATTTTCTAGATAGTTTACGATCCAGCGGGGTAGAAACAGGTGGACCTTCTGCTCTAGGTTCACGTGACAAACAAGCCTTTGCAAATAGCCTGGATTGCATGATAACCAACCATAAAAACAAGGTATGACCAATCGTTTGAGCTGACAAATACCACTCGCGGTAATCCTTTCCATTGAAAGTTAAGCGGAATCCTCAAGGGGGACTTTGCCGGAAACCTCTGATCGTGGTATATGCCGCTCAACTCAACGTTAACATTGCCACCTCGATGATCTTACTATCCTGCCATTACCTCTATTGCAGCGTATTCCTGCAAACCTCCGATTTTAGAAAAGCAGATCGCCATTCCTGTCCGGCTCGCAGGTTCACCGGAATAAGGCTGATCCATCCTTTCTATCATCCAGGCGATATTAGAAGGAGATATCTTGAGAAAAAGTGTGGGAAATATGGCTGCCGAACGAAAAAGGAAGGGCCGTAGGGAGACGGCCCTTCCAGGCTAGAAAATGGTTGATATGGCAGTATCGTCTCCTTTTCCAGCGGTGAACTCGTGCTATCTTCTCAGCAACCACCTATATCTTTCACCCAACGATCTCTTTAGGTTGCTGTGGGAACGCTTTAACCGGCTGCTGCTTTTGTGAATCTTTTTTCTTGTCCCGCTACTGGTTTGAATACAGCAAACATGGAGTACAATGCTCCAATGCAAGCTACGAAAAGCGGCAGGATAATGAAAAAGACGACAGGGAAAAACCACAGATATACAATGACTTGATCTATTTCAATCATGAGGCATCCTCTCTGATATAATACAGCAGACTATTCTTGTGAGGGCCGACGAATTGTTAGGTGAATAGTAACCTACGGGGAGAATCGAGCACAATGAGGAAAAAATGACTACATAACAACTAGGCAATCTAGTTATATTGATCTGACACCGAGTGCTGACTGAAGATTGATCTTCTTGTTGGTCAGAGAGAGCCTTCTTCTGATTTCCTGCCTATGGCAGGCGATGGTTGATGGGGAAAGATTTAGAAGGCAGGCAATCTCTTTTGTCGTGTGGCCATGCTTGATCAGATCAGCGATTTGTGTTTGTGCAGGGGTGAGTTTTGATAAATGATTTTCATCATGTTTGAAGGTGGAAGTAATTTCGTCCAAATTTACCCGTATTATCTCCAAAAGAGCGTCCTTTGATGCCTCACCTTGGGTCAGTTTCAGTTTTTCTAGATAAGGAAAAATCAATTTTCCGATATTTCGTTTGACCCTTTTTTCCATGTCTCGCTTATCTGCTTCACGCTTTTCTAACAATATTTCAAGTGCGATATTCGTTTCGGTGAGCCTTCTGGCTTTCTGGTTTAGTTCCTCTGTACGTTCTGCAACTCTCTGTTCTAATTCAACATGGGCCTGGTAAAGTGCCTCTTCGGCTTTTCTGCGTTGGGTAATATCCTCTACGATACCGATGGCGGAAACGACGGAACCGTCATTTGAAAATATCGGGGAAAACACGCCTCGAAGATTCGCTAATTTACCGCTTGTAAGAGATGTATAGTTACCCTCGTAATGTGTAATCCGACCGGCAAGAACTGAACGGGTTGCTTCTCTGACTTCTTCATCCTGGACTGTTTTCAAGAGATCAAAACCTATAACCCTATTTATCTTGGTGTTAAGAATCTGAGCTAATTTCTGATTACAGGTTGTTATGATGCCTTGCCTGTTAATTTGCATTATTCCTAAAGGAGAATGGTCAAATATGCTGCGGTATTTTTCTTCGGCTTCTTTTAATTCAGCCTCGGCATTTTTACGAATAGTGATGTCAGTACAGATACCCCCGACCGCATCAACATTTCCCAGTCTATCAAATAGTGGGAATTTAGCAGTTATGAACGTATGCACTCCGTCGTGCAGCGGTATTGTCTCTTCAAACTCGACCACTTCTTTTTGTCGTAAGACTTCCTCGTCCTGTGAGCGAAAAAGCTCGGCTACCGGTCGAGGGAATACGGCAAAATCGTCTTTGCCTTTGACCTTTTCAAGGCTTGCTTGGCTGAGGTGCTCGAATTGTCGATTCATAAAGATGTATCTAAAATCCGAGGTCTTGAGAAATATGGGTGTATTGGTATTATGGAGCAGTCCTTCCAGGTATTTCTGATTTGACTTTTCGGAAGCTTTGTACGCTTTGAGTTTCGTTATTTCCTCTTCGAGATTTCGTATCCGTTTCTGAAGTTTTTCGTCGGCAGATATGCGGGCCATGTGCGTCACCTCTCGCGTTAATTCATGCTTCTAAGGTAAGACCTTATGATACCGAAAATCAGAGGGTGCGACAACTCCAGATTTGGTTAGGCGTATTGCGCTGTTTGGCGGGCTCGATCCACTTCGGGCGCCATGGTGGCGTCATGGTGGTAAGGGCGGCTCGGCCTTGAGGATCAACTCAGCGCCACGGCCCCGGATAATAAATCGCATCAACCGCAGGAGGGGGTTCTCAGCCGTGCAATTTGTCCGGATTCATCAGATGCTCTTCCATATGCCTGAGTTCATCGATGCCGGAAAATACGATCTCCGGGTCGGGCTCTAGCTGTTTGGCAGGGAGCTTGTCTTCGTAATCCAACTGGCTGAGCACATATTTGATGCAGTTGATGCGGGCCATCTTCTTGTTGTCGGAACGGATAATCGTCCATGGCGCCATGGTTCGATTGGTTTCCTGCAGCATCTGGAATTTACGCAGAGAGTACTGATCCCAGTATTTCTGGGCCAGGTTGTCGACCGGGGAAAGCTTGTACTGTTTGAGCGGATCCTCCCGCCTCGAGTCGAATCGTTCTTTCTGGACGTCCTTGGAGACCGAGAAATAGAATTTGAACAGTTTTATGCCGTCCTTGACGATCAGTTCTTCGAGTAGCGGGACATCTTTGAGAAAACGTTTGTTCTGCTCGTCGGTGCAGAAACCCATGACCGGTTCGACCATGGCCCGGTTGTACCAGCTCCGATCGAAAAAGACAATTTCTCCGGCCGCCGGCAGATGGCTGATATAGCGTTGGAAATACCATTGAGTCTCTTCTGTCTCGTTGGGTTTGATCAGGGCGATGACCCGGGTGTAGCGCGGGTTGAGATGGGCGATAAAGCGCTTGATGGTTCCACCCTTGCCGGCGGCGTCGCGGCCCTCGAAAATCATCAGCAGCCGTTTTCCGTCCTTTTTCATGCACTGCTGCAGTTTCATCAACTCGACCTGCAGTTTCCTCAGTTCGTATTCGTAAACCAGGTGCCAGTTTTTGATCCAGATCGGGCTTCTGTCGCTGCTCTCCTTGGAGTCGATGTTGCGCAGTGCGGTCAGTTCCTGAAGCTTGACCGTCGGTTTGTCCTGGTTGGATTTTTTAGCTTTCTTACCGTTGCTTCCCATGGCCGGACTCCAGGTAGAGGGAGGAGATTGATCAGTCGATTCAATGCTGAAACAGCCGTACAATTACAGAAATTTAACAGAGTGGAGCCGGAGATGCCAAATATTAATTGAGTTTGCGGCCGCGCCGGTACATCTCGATGTAGATGCGGGGCAGCCTCAGCCGCTCGATTTCAGCGGTCAGGGCGTCGACATCGTAGGGGATGCGGTGCAGGCTGATCTGGTATCGGTCCACCCGGGCTTCGATCACCGCACAGCCGCCACTGATCCTGCCGTCGAACATCCTGCCGCTGCTGCCGGGGTTGATAAACTCCACCCCGCCATGTCTGAGGTGAAACTGCTGGTGGCTGTGGCCGACCGTTACCAGCGGGGTCGAGACCAGCCTGGCCAGTTCGGTGAATCGGCAGGACGGTGTGGTGCTGAACAGAAATTCGTCCGGATCGGCCGGGCTGCCGTGATGCATCGACAGGAAGCCGGAACCGGCCTGGTGGCCGGCAATCGTTCGGGTTGCCGGCTGATCGAGAAGCCAGTCGCGATTGTCCGTACTCAATTCGGCGGCAGTCCAGCCGTACATGATCCGTTTTTCGGCTTTTCCCGGTTTTTTAAACGTTTTTCCGTGCAGCAGCGAGATGACATGGCGGTCTGTATTGCCGAGAATGGAAAGGGCCCGGTGGCTGCGGAGCCAGTCAATGGTTTCATTGGGAAAAGGGCCATAGACAAGGCTGTCGCCCCCGTTCAGGATCAGGTCGAAGGATGCGGGCGAAAAGCGTCGGCTGATCGCTTCCAGGGCCGGGAAATTGGCGTGCAGGTCGGATATCAGTAGAATTCGCATGGCTCAGAGCAGGGGGCCGATCAGCAGCGCTATGTTTTCCTTGAACCGGTTAAACATCGGTCGGCGTTCGACCTGTTCAAGCATGACATCTCGGGACTCGTCTTCATAGCGGGCCTGAATGGTGCGGATTTTGTCGGCCAGGTCGCGGTCGTAGATGATCAGGGTGGCCTCAAAATTAAGCCAGAAGCTGCGCATGTCCAGGTTCACCGAACCGAACAGGGAGAATTCCCGATCCACGGTGATCGTCTTGGAGTGCAGCAGGCCGCCCCTGAAGAGCAGTATCCGGACCCCCGACTTGATCAGTTCGAGGTAGTGGGCCCGGCTGGCGTAATGGACCATTCTCGAGTCGTTTTTCTCCGGAACGATCAAGGTCACATGAACACCCCGCTGGGCGGCTGATTTCAGGGCGGTCAGCAGCGGCTCGTCGGGCACGAAGTACGGCGTGGTCAGGACCAGTTCGCTGCGGGCCGAATAGATTGTCGTCAGCAGCAGCGAGTGGATCGCTTCGGGAACCAGGCCCGGCCCCGAGGGTACCAGCTGCACGGCGGTGTCGCCGGTTTTTTCGACAATATGAACGTCGGTGCGGCGCCTGACATCGGCGACGGCCGCTTCGATGCCGAGGCTCTCCATCAATTTCTCGTCGGAATCCAGATACCAGTCACTGATAAAGGTTCCTGCCAATGACTCGACCACCGGTCCGGTTATTCTGACCATCACATCGATCCACTGGCCGACGCCTGACTCCTGCTTGAAATACCGGGGATCGACCATGTTCTGGCTGCCCGTGTAAGCGATCTCGCCGTCGATTACCACCACTTTTCGGTGATTGCGAATATCGATCCTGGCAAAAATCGCTTTGATGATCCCGGCCGGCAGCGCTTCCTGGAACCTGATGCCGGCCGCCTTCAGTTCATTTATCCGGTCTCCTTTCAAGTAGTCGCTGCTGCCGATGGAGTCGAGCAGTATCCTGCAGGTAACGCCCCGACCGGCGGCATCGAGCAGGGCATTTTCAATCTCGGTTACTTTTCCGCCTTCCTGCCAGATGTAGAATTGCAGGTGGCAGGTGGAACGGGCCCCCCTGATGTCATCGCCAATGGCATCGAGAATATCGTCGGGTGTCTCGATCAACTCGAGATGGTTGCCCCCAAGTGCTGGGATGCCGATGAGTTTCTCGGCCTGATTATGCAGCGGCAGGCAGGAGTCAGCCTTGTCTTCCCATTTGACCGGCGCTCTGCCCCTCAGGGAATTGAGCCAGTACTGGTAATAATCCTGGCTCTGCCGGGCCCGGGCGATTCGTTTGTCAGAGATGCGGTTTTCCCCGACCAGCAGGTAGACGATGGCACCGACAAAGGGGATCAGCAGTATGATGATCAGCCAGGCGAAGGTGATCCCATAGGGCCTTCTGCGCATGATCACGCGAAAGGACAGGCCTATCCTGACCGTGAAGTCGGCAAGCAGTACGATGGTAGGGTAGATGGATGAGAACCAGCTTACTCCTTCGTTATCCATTCCAGATCGCCCGGTGGTCTCCTGAAATTAAACTTCGTTTTCAATGTTGTTAAACATCGGTATGTTACCTATAATGAACAGGATGCATTATCGTTGCTGCAGGAGCCGGCATCACCGAGCGTGACCGCGCATGCACCGCTGACTGGGCATGCAAGTAGTTGGACATACTGAAACTATACTGGATTTTCTGATGATATTAAAAGATTTTTCTTTCTCTGCGGTCAGTGCTGCAATTAAATACAAGGGCAGACTGGACCTGGGCCTGATCTACAGCAGCGAGCCTGTCGTGGCTGCGGGCGTGTTCACCACCAACCAGGTCAAGGCTGCCCCGGTGACCCTCAGCACCGAGCGGCTCAAACAGGGGCGCTGCCAGGCGCTGCTGGTCAACAGCGGTAATGCCAACGCCTGCACGGGAGAAGCCGGCATGGCTGCCGCCGAGCAGACGAGCAGACTGGCGGCCGAAGCTCTGGGAATCCCGGAGGACATGGTTCTGGTTGCCTCCACCGGGGTAATTGGTATGCCGCTCAATGTCGAAGCCATAAAAAACAATATCGATCCGCTGGTCGCTAATCTTTCCGAGGATAATTTTGAGCAGGTGGCACAGGCGATCCTGACCACCGACACCACCCTCAAGACCGTCAGCCTCCGTGCCGAGATCGGCGGACGCGAGATACAGTTTCTGGGCATGGCCAAAGGGTCGGGTATGATCATGCCGAATATGGCCACCATGCTCGCTTTTATCATGACCGATGCCAGGATCAGCTCTCCCGAACTCAGGAGTGCCCTGCAGACCTCGGTCGAGCGGACCTTCAATCGCATCACCGTCGATGGCGACACCAGCACCAACGATATGGTCCTGGTCATGGCCAGCGGTACGGCTGAAAATCCCTGGATCGAAAATGATCAGCACGGAGACTACCTGCTTTTTCAGGATAAACTGGAAGACATCTGCAAGGAACTTGCCCTGAAAATCGTCGAAGATGGTGAGGGGGCAACAAAATGCATCACCATCCGGGTATGCGGCGCAAAGGAAAACAGCGATGCCGAGCAGATTGCCCGGACGGTGGCGAATTCCAGCCTGGTTAAAACCGCCTTTTTCGGGGAGGACGCCAATTGGGGGAGGATTCTCGGAGCGATGGGCAGATCGGGGATCAGGTTCAACCCCGATCGGGTCGATATCGCTTTCGGTGATGTGCTGCTGGTCAAGGATGGTATGGCCGTGGGGGGCGATGCGGAAGAAAGGGCGGCCGAGGTCCTCCGAATGAAAAATTTCAGTGTCTGCATCGATCTCAAGGACGGCACCGGTTGTGAGGAGATCTATACCTGCGATCTGTCCATAGACTATGTCAAAATCAATGCGGATTACCGATCCTGAGATGAGACGTTCTCGAACCAGTATATTCAGTCTGCCCAGTGGTTCAGATTTTCCCACCCTGCTCAAGCTGATTTCCAGAAAGTTCGAGGTCGAGGAGTCTGCCTCCAGCCAGGAGGACAGGACCTACTACGATACGTTTGACTGGCGCCTGCACCGGCATAACCTGGTGTTCTTTTCATCAGGGAACCGCTTTACGCTGCAGCGCTTCAACGGCAGGACGGTGGCCCATGGGCCGGGAAGAAAACGGTCCAGACTGTTCTGGCGTGAAGTCGGGTCGGAAAAGCTGGCCGCTCAGCTGAGAAAATGCATCGATATGAGGGCGCTGAGTCCGATTGTCGAGGTAAGCAGCGGCTTTAACAATTTTCGAGTCATGAACCGCGACCGCAAAACGGTCGCCCGGCTCTCCCTGCGCAGCGACCAGATCGGCGGTCACGAGGCGGCCCTGCAGGAACTGGTTAGCATCGAGGAGATCCGGGGCTACGAGCAGGAGTTCGAAACCATCCTCGAATGTTTTTCCCGGGTGAGCTGTGAAGAGGTGAAAAACAGATATCTGGTTCATCGTCTGCTGGAGAAATCTGACCGCACTCCCCGTGACTACGGCAAAAAATTCAGGGTGGAACTGGATGTCGATGCAACGGTCGGCAGCGCTTTTTCAAAAATATGCCTGCACCTGGTAGATGACATCGAGCGCAATCGGGCCGGTGTGATCGACGATATCGATTCGGAGTTCCTGCACGATTTCAGAATTGCTGTGCGCCGCACCCGGTCGATTCTCAGTATCATGAAAGAAGTGCTGCCCCCGAAACCCCGGGACTATTTCCGAGAGGAGTTCGGCTGGCTCGGGTCGGTGACCGGCCCGCTCAGGGATATCGATGTGTATCTGCTGGAAAAGGATGACTACCTTGGGTTGCTGCCCGATTCCCTGCGGTCGGGAATGAACGTTTTCTTCGAACAGATAGAATACCGGCGGGCCGGAGAGCTCAAAGCGCTTCAGCTTCACCTGGATTCATTGCGTTACAGACATCTTATCAGGGACTGGGGTGCATTTCTGAAAAATCCTGACTCTGATCTTCACGGCGGCCCGGGGGCTCGGCCCTGCCGGGATTTTTCCGACCAGGCTATTGCCAAGCGGTTCAATTCGTTTACCAAACGCGCTGGCAGAATCGATCATGCGAGTCCCGATGAGGCCCTACACAAGCTGCGCATACGGGGCAAGAAATTCAGGTACCTGCTGGAGTTTTTCAGGAGCTTCTACAACCAGAAGGATGTGGACACCTTCCTCCGGCACATGAAGAAACTGCAGGACAATCTCGGCATGTTCAACGATCTGTCCGTCCAGCAGGAGATGCTCAACGGTGAACTCGACAGCCTGCGGGGCAAGAACCTGCAGACCATCCGCTTTGCCGCTTCTCTCGGCGGACTCATCGGGGTTCTGTCCGAGAAGCACCGGGAGGTGAGGGCAGAGTTCGACGCGACCTGCGAAGCGTTTGCGCAGCCGCAGGTTCGTTCATTAATCCAGGCAATGGTCAACCGCCCACGCTAAGATCAGACAAGACGGCCGAACAATGAAAACAATCGCCATTTACAGCAGCAAGGGCGGGGTCGGCAAGACCGCCACCTCGGTAAACCTGGCCTATACCGCCGCCGCCGAGCGTTCCCGGGTACTGTTGTGTGACATGGACTCCCAGGGGGCGGCCTCCTTTTATTACCGGATCAAGCCGAAGAAAAAATTCAACCGGTCCCGGCTGCTGAAAGGGGAGTTCTACGAATTCATCCGGGGAACCGATTTCGACGGGCTTGATCTGCTGCCCGCTCATTTTTCTTTTCGAAACCTCGATCTGGCCATCAACGACGATACCAAGAGTAAAAAACGGCAGGTACTGCAGTCGCTGTTCGAGCCGCTGGCGGAAGAGTACGATTATCTGTTTATGGACTGCCCGCCCAACGTCACCCTGCTTTCCGAAAATATCATCACTGCCGCCGACTGTGTGGTGGTGCCGGTGGTTCCGACAACCTTGTCCCTGCTGGCCCTGGAACAACTGCTGAAATTGACCAGAAAGGTGGGGGGCAGGAAGAAGAAGATTCTGGGCTTTTTTTCCATGGTGGAAAGAAGAAAGCTGATGCACACCTCCATCATGAGCAAGTACCGCTCCTATCCCATTTTCATGCAGAGCTATGTACCCTTCATGGCGGAAATCGAGAAGATGGGAATATATCGGCGTCCGGTGGGTTCGACCCCGAGGAAATCGGTGGCGTCCCAGGCCTACGAACTGCTCTGGCAGGAAATCAAAGAGAGAAGACTGACCTGATGAAATATCTCTACCTTATCCGACACGCCAAGTCCAGCTGGGCCGACCCCGGCCTGAACGATTTCGAGCGGCCCCTGAACAAGCGTGGAAAGCGTGATGCACCGTTTATGGGAAAACAGATCGCGGGATACGACAAACGGCCGGAGATCCTGATCTCGAGCCCGGCCAAGCGGGCCCTGAAAACGGCCCGCTTGATCGGGGCGGAATGCGGTTTCAGGAAAAACCAGATTATCATTAAGAAAAGTCTTTACACCTTCTCGTTTGAGCCGATCGTCGAGGTCGTTCGAAGAACCGAAGATTCTATCAACACCCTGGCTCTGGTCGGGCACAATCACGGCCTTACCGAGTGCGCCGAATTGCTCAGCTCGACGACCCTGGACAATGTCCCAACCTGCGGCATCGTCCTGATCCAATTTCCCCTGCCATCCTGGAACCTGGTCGATACCGGCAAGGGCACCCTGGTGATATTCGATTACCCGAAGCGGCACGCTGTCAATGATTGAGCGCTCTTTTCCCGGTGCCCGGTGCTGACATGGGTGCATCTGCAGGGGCTCACCGGGTGAAAGGTTTCTTCGTCGATCTCGGCAGGGACTCATTTGTCACCAGCGTCGAACTGCTCAAGGTCACTATTCCGGCGATCATTTTCACCAAGATTCTCGAAGAACTCGGCCTCATCGTCTATATCGGCAAAGCCCTCGATCCGATCATGGGGCTGATGGGGCTGCCGGGGGAGCTGGGCCTGGTATGGGCCACCGCGATTCTGATTACCCCCTACGGCGCCATCGGGGTTTACGCAGCGCTGGCACCCTCCCTGAACCTGACCGTCTCCGATGTGACCGTCCTTGCCTCGATCATGCTGATCGCCCACTCGCTTCCGGTTGAACTGAGCATCACCAAAAAAGCCGGCGCGGGGATCATACCCATCGGACTGATCCGTCTACTGGGCGGCCTGCTCTACGGCATTCTGCTCAACCTGGTGAGCTCCGGCCTGGGGATCTGGCAGGATACGCCCATCATGCTGTTCAAGGCCGGGCCCCAGGATCAGACGATCATGCAGTGGGCCATCGGCCAGTCCTTCAACATCCTGATGATCTGTGCAGTAATCTTTCTGGTCCTGCTGTTCATGCGTTTCCTGAAGGCGATCGGACTTTTCAGGCTGCTCGAGTACCTGCTCAAACCGATCCTGCCGCTGTTCGGCATGAGTCACCGGGCTGCCCCGGTTACGGTGGTCGGTATGATTCTCGGTATCGCTTACGGGGGGGCGCTGATCATCAAAGAAACCACGGCCGGCAAGATGGACAGGCGGGAAGTGTTCAACTCCCTGGCCCTGATGTCGCTGAGCCACGGACTGATTGAAGACACCCTGGTGATGATGGCCCTGGGAGCGAAACTGGGCGGCATACTCTGGGGGCGGCTGCTTTTTTCCCTGATCTTCATCTACATCATGGTTAAAGTGCTCGATTATTTCAACGGTCGCAAACCGATAACCTCTCCTTGACAGGCCAGGGAACTGATGAAATTAAGCAGGTTTGGAGAAAAATTCACCTCCGGTGCCGGTATCATCTCATTGATGGACGATCTGGGCAGGGCCCTGGCGGGGGACGATGACATCATCATGATGGGGGGAGGCAACCCCGGCACGATTCCCGCTTTCCAGAAGCTGCTCAAGGAGCGTATCACGGAGATTGCTGCCTGCGACCCCAGTATCAGGGAACTGGCTTCGATCTATGATCCGCCGCAGGGTAACCTCAATTTTATAAAACATTGTGCCGCCCTGCTGAAGAACCAGTACGGCTGGGACATCGGCCCGGAAAATATCTGCCTGACCAACGGCAGCCAGACCGCCTTTTTTATCCTCTTCAACATGTTCGGCGGCAGATTCGAGGGGGACAGCGACAAATATATCCGACTGCCCCTTATCCCCGAGTATATCGGCTATACCGACATCGGTCTGGAAAACGATCTGTTCATCTCCACCAGGCCCCGGATCGACCAGCTCGATGAACGGATGTTCAAATACCGGGTCGATTTCGACAGTTTGGAAATTGGCGATGAGACGGGTGCTGTCTGTGTCTCGAGGCCGACCAACCCGACCGGCAACGTGATCACCGATGAGGAGCTCAACCGGCTGCTGGACCTGTGCAGCAGCCGGGGCGTGCCGCTTATCCTGGACAACGCGTATGGCGTGCCGTTTCCATCGATCATCTACAGCGAGGCGACACCCATGTGGAACGACAACGTTATCAAGTGCTTGTCGCTTTCAAAACTGGGCCTGCCGGCGGTCAGGACCGGGATTGTCATCGCCCGGGAAGATATTATCAGGGCTGTCTCGGCGATGAATGCGATAATTTCTCTGGCGCCCAGCAGTTTCGGCCCGGTGCTGATGGATAAGCTGGTGCGCACAGGGGAAATATTGAAAATCGGTGAAACGATGATCAAGCCCTTTTATCGGGATAAATGTGAAAAGGCGCTGGCCGCCGTCTCTGAATCGTTTGACGGTTTTCCATACCGGATTCACAAACCCGAAGGTTCGATGTTTCTATGGTTCTGGTTTGAGGATCTGCCGGTGACCAGCGTTGAGCTATACAACCGTCTAAAAGAGCAGGGAGTTCTGGTGGTCTCGGGACAGTATTTTTTTCCGGGGCTCAAAGAGAACTGGAAACATAGCTGCGAATGTGTCAGGGTGACCTATTCGCAGGATGACCAGGAGGTCAGAAGAGGTATAGCGATAATGGGCAGAGTCCTTAAACAGATTTACCAGGAAAACTCATAGCGTAAAATGGCAATGATACGTTTGGGAGAACCTATGAAAAGCAAGTCTGGAGCCGTTACCCTGTTAATGACAATGGGGTTGTTCATGGTTCAGCCGGCCTGGTCGGCCTGCATCGAAGGTGACTGTATTCAGGGTGTCGGGGTCTATGAAAGCGAGGACGGAAAAAAGTATCGGGGTACGTTCGTCGACGGTAAGGCCCATGGTGACGGCACCATGATCTTTCCCGACGGCACCTCTTACTCAGGCTCGTTCTACCGCGGCAAAATGTCCGGTCCGGGTGAATTGAAAGGTATGGACGGCCGCCATTACACGGGTGAATTCAAGGACGGGATCATCGAAGGCCAGGGCTACCTGGTCACCCAGGACGGTATGAAGTACCGGGGTGAATTCAGGCTGGGAAGGTATCATGGCCAGGGGGTGCTGTTTTTTCCAGATGGCCGTGAATATAAAGGAGAGTTCCGCAATAACATGATCGATGGCCATGGCCGTCTGGTCTACGCCGACGGAAGCTGGTACGAGGGCATGTTCAACAACGGCCGGCCCCATGGTGAAGGCACCCGGTCCTATCCGGACGGATCACTGTATCGCGGAGAGCTGAAAGAGGAAGTCAGGGACGGCTACGGAGTTCTCGAACTGCCCTCCGGCGAGATCTATGAAGGGACCTTTGAGAATGATCTTTATGCCGGGGAAGGGACGCTCACCTACAAGGACGGGAGCAGTTATACGGGCGGTTTTAAAAAGGGGATGTTCGACGGCAGCGGGGTGATGAATTATGCTAATGGCTCCCGATATAGCGGCGATTTTTCCGGCGGCCTGGCCGAGGGGGCCGGGACCATGAATTTTGAGGATGGCAGCCTCTATGAGGGTGCCTTTGTGGCCGGGCTGATGCACGGCAAAGGGCGCTATCAGTATGCTGACAATTCGGTCTATACGGGTATGTTCAAAGACGGCATGCCGGACGGCAAGGGAACGCTGGAGTATGGCGACGGACGTCGCTTTTCCGGTACCTTTGCTGATGGCAAGCCGCTTGTTCCGGACGAGGAGGTCTCAGCCTACCAGGAACCGGTTCGGCCGGGTTCAGATTCCTCTGCAGCCGCCGTCGGAGTGACTGCTGGTGCCGGCGCCCAAAGTGCAATGGATGGCAGCGCTGGTGACAATCTGCAGCCGTCGCCTGACCAGGCGGCCATCAGCGAGAAAACGGTAGAGTCTGCAATTGAAGCAGTGGACGGCCCGGCTGCGGCAGCAGATGTCAGCGGAGACCCGGTTTTTGTCGACGGTAAAGTCCGCCTGGCTGGAGACAACCAGCCGTTCAGCGGCGTGGTTGACTTTGTCTATCCGGATGGAGCGCGTTATCAGGGGGAACTCAGAGACGGACTGAAGCAGGGGCGGGGAATTCTCGATCTGGCAGGCGGCGACCGGTATGACGGCGAATTCGGTGATGACCGCTACAGTGGCAGAGGAACCTTCATCTTCGCCGACGGGCGCCGTTACACCGGCAGTTTCATTGCTGGCAGGCGTGAGGGGAAAGGTACCTTTACTTACCCCGACGGCACGGAGTATGTCGGTGAGTTCAGCAACGACCAGTTCGATGGTATCGGGGAATATCGGTTTGCGGACGGCAGCCTTTACCGGGGAGAGTTCAGGGACGGCAGTTTCAGCGGCAGAGGCCGGCTCGTTTATCAGGACGGAGCTGTTTACAACGGCAGGTTTGAAGATGATCTGCCGCATGGGTTCGGCACATTGAAATCGGCCGACGGCACCATATACGAGGGAAATTTCCTGAACGGCAGAAGAAACGGCCCCGGGACCCTGACCAAGCCGGACGGTACCCACTATCAGGGTACGTTCGTCGATGACGCCCTGACGAGCCAGTAGCCTGGAGGCACTGACTTCTTAGCACAGCCAGATGTAATTTGAAGGGAAAAGAATTATGAAATGGAGCTACAAGACCGTCCATTTTGAATTGAAAAAAGAGGGGCTGCTCGGCGGAGCTTTCCTGGATGAAACCGAGATCGAAGAGCAGTTGAACGACTACGGTCGATCGGGGTGGGAACTGATCTCGGTGATCGAAGTCCAGGATGGCATCATCGCCTTTTTCAAGCAGTCGATAAGCCTCGGCCGCTCAGCCTATTCAACGGTGCAGGTCGATCCGGAACCGGCGGAGGAAGATGATGACAGAGAGGATCGATTCGAGCCGGTCGAGCCTGAAGAGCAGGTGTATCGTGTGATGGAAACCGATCAGGGAGCGGTCGGGGGCGATGAACCCCTTCCTGAAGCCCGCACCGAAGAGGGTGACAGGGAATCTGCGGTGGGCGATGATCGGTTCGATGGTGACCCGCACTGGGAAGGGTCTGATGATCGGCCGCCCGATTATCAGGGTATGGAGGAGTTCGAAGAGAAGGTTGAAGATGATCCGGCGGAAAAAAGTATTGGAGCGATAAGAATTGAGTAGCTCAAGCCTTGTACCTCTCAGTGTCCCCGGTCTCAACGTCGATGAGGGGCTGTTCGACTGGATGGTAAGGATCCGCAGACACCTGCACACCTATCCTGAAACCTCTTTCGAAGAGCATCGAACAGCAGCCTACGTCAGCGAAAAGCTGGCCGAAATCGGCATCGAGTCCAGTGTCGGTCACGGCGGAACCGGGGTGATTGCAGACATTGGCGAGGAGGGGCGCAATTGCGTCGCCCTGCGGGCGGATATGGATGCACTGCCGATCGATGAACGCAATGATATTCCCTACCGTTCGGTGCACCAGGGCGTCATGCACGCCTGCGGTCATGACGGCCATGTGGCGATGCTGCTGGGGGCGGCCGCCCTGCTGAAAAGCGGCGGCCCGATTCCAGGCCGGGTCAGGCTGATATTTCAGCCGGCCGAAGAGCATGGCAACGGGGCTGCAAGGCTTGTTCAGGAAGGTGTACTCGATGGTGTGCAGGCCGTTTTCGGCGGCCATATCGACACCCACTTCAGAACCGGTGAGATTACCGTCGATGAAGGTCTGATCTGCGCCTATGCCGATCCCTTCGTGGTCCGGGTGAAGGGGCGGGGAGGGCACGCCGCCCGCCCCCATGAAGGTTCGGATGCGGTGGTCGCGGCGGCAACCCTGGTCATGATAGCCCAGACACTGGTTTCCCGAGAAGTAGATCCCAACAAGTCCCAGGTTATCACCATCGGCAGCTTTCAGGCCGGTACGGTGAACAACGTCATTGCCGGTGAGGCAGTGTTGCAGGGAACGGTCAGGTCGACCGATGAGGTGTATCGGGAAAAGACCATCTGCGGACTCAGAAGAATCGTTCACTCCATCGAGACCATGTACGATGTTCATACGGAGATCCTTTTCGAAGAGGGCCTTCCGGCGGTGGTCAACACGGCTCGGGCTGCTGAAATCGCCCGCGCCGCTGCCTGGGATGTCACCGGTGTCGACAAAGTGATCTCCCAGGGGTATCCAAGCCTCGGCGGTGAAGATTTTTCCTTTTACCAGCAGCAGATCGAGGGCTGCCTGGTCCGTTTTGGCGCCATGGTTCCGGGAGGTGCCGGGCCGGCGCACAGCCCGACTTTCGAGTTTGACGAGAACTGTCTGAGATTTGGCGCAGCCTGGCTCGGCTCCGCAGCCCTGCGCTGGCTGCAGCTTGACGGGTTCCCGGCCGTCGGCGCCAACCGGCTGCAGCAACGCTGAAAAAGCTATGGAGTTTGCCGACAGCAGCTCATACAGCCTGGGGGTCGAAATAGAGTTTCAGATCCTCGACCGGCGGGATCTTGATCTGGCTCCTTTTGCCCCGCTGCTGCTGGAGCAGGCACCCAGAATACTGCTGCCTCGATTATCGCTGGAATTCATTAAATCGATCCTCGAGGTTCAGACAGGGGTCTGTTCTGATCTGCGCGATGTCGAAAATGATCTGCTCCAGACCTGTTCGCTGGCCGAAGAGCTGGCCGTTGAAAACGGTTTTCTGCTTTACGCCTCCAGCCTGCATCCGTTTGCCCGGGCAGAGGAGCAGAAGCTGAGTGAGCATGAGCGTTACGGAAAGATCATGCAGGAACTGCAGATTCTCGGCCGGCGCTTCATCTCCCAGGGGCTGCACGTCCATGTCGGCCTGCCGGACGGTGAAACCGCCGTCAAGGTCTGTAATGTCATCCAGGCTTTCCTGCCGCTGTTTCTGGCGCTGTCCTGTTCTTCGCCGTTCTACCAGGGAAAGGACACCGGCCTGATGTCCTATCGGACCAAACTCTTCGAAGTCCTGCCGCTGGCCGGGATTTTCGATTATATGAGCGGCTGGCAGCAGTTCGTCGATGAAATAGAGCAGCTGAAGCGCTACGGTATCATCGGAGGCTTCAGGGATCTGTGGTGGGATGCCAGGCCAAATCCCGATTTCGGCACCATCGAGGTGCGCGTCTGTGATCTGCCGGTCAGATTCACCGCCATTCTGGCGATGGTGGCCCTGATCCAGAGCACCGTCGCCTGGCTGGCCGAAGAGGTGAAAGACTCCGTGCCGCTCAATGCCTATCTTCTCAAGGCCAATAAATGGCAGGCGGCGCGGTATGGTCTGGGGGGAAGGTTCGTCGATCCGTCCGGCCTGCTGGCCGACCAGCCGATGCCGCTGCGGCTGGCGGCCATGGCCTTGAAACGCTTGGTGGCGCCAGCTGCCAAGAGATTGCGTTGTGAGGCCTATCTGGAACAGCTCGATTCGGTCACTTCGGCCGGAACCGGAGCTGACCTGATGCGGCGCATCCATCACAAGGGCGGTGATTTGCGCCGTGTCATCAGAGAGGTTCAGAAGGATTTCTGGTTATGAGCAGATATGACAAGTCCATCGTGGCTTCCGGGCATCAACTGGTCAGTGAGACCGCTGCCTCGATTCTGACAGCAGGCGGCAACGCCTTCGATGCGATAGTCGGGGCCGGTTTTGCCTCGGCCGTCGTTGAATCTGCACTCAACAGTCTCGGCGGCGGGGGATTCCTGATCGGCCACAGCGAGCGGGACGGGCAGAATCTGTTTTTTGATTTTTTTGTCGACACGCCCGGTCTGGGGTGCACCCGTTCACTCGACACCACTGATTTTTTCCCGATAACCGTCAAGTTTCCCGGCTCCGATCAGGATTTCAATATCGGCCTTGGTTCGGTCGCCGTCCCCGGCACACTTAAAGGTTTGATTCACACCCAGGAGCGGCTGGGGCGGATGAGCCTCGCCGAGGTTGTTCAGCCGGCCAGAGAGCTGGCCGCAGAGCATCGCATCAATGAACAGCAGGGCGTGTTCCTGAAACTTCTCTATCCCATCATGACCTTGAAGGCAGAAGGCCGCGAGCTCCATGAACCCGATAGCGTCTACAAAGGCGCCGGTGATATACTGAGCAATCCTCTCTGTGTCGAGTTTCTCGATATGGTGGCCGAAGATCGTGCAGAGAGCTTTTATTTTGGAGAAATCAGTGCGGCCATTGATCATGACATGAGGGTCGGAGGGGGGTGGCTGACCCGGCAGGATCTGGCCGCCTACCAGGTCGTTGAGCGAAAACCGTTGCAGGTACCCTACCGCGATTACACCTTGCTGACCTCCCCGACCCCGTCGGTTGGGGGAACCCTGATCGCCCTGTCGATTGCCCTTCTTGAGAAAGCTGGAGCCTGGGCCGGGCCGTGGGGTGAGGCCTCGCAACTGCTGCAGACGGTGACGCTGATGCAGGAGGTGGAGAAAATACGGGACTCCGGGGTGACGACGCCGTCCGGTCTGAAAGATTTTCTGAGCAGCGGGCGGGCCGTTTCAAAGGCCGTTGCACCGCTGCGAACCTTCAACCGGGGCACCACCCATATCAGCATCGCCGACCGATATGGCAATTGCGCGGCCATGACCTGCTCCAACGGCGAGGGGTCGGGGTATTATGCCCCGCGAACCGGCGTCATGCTCAACAATATGATGGGGGAGGACGACCTGCATCCTGAGGGTTTCCATTCCAGTCCTCCGGGCCAGCGGGTCGGGTCGATGATGTCGCCGTCGCTGCTGGCCAAAGACGGTGAGATCTGCCTGGTCATCGGCAGCGGCGGATCGAAACGGATTCGGACGGCGGTGAGCCAGGTGATGAGCCAGATCGTCGACTTTAACCGGCCGCTGAAAACAGCGGTTGAGGCGCCGCGGCTCTATTTGGACGGACAGGTGCTCCAGGTAGAGCCGGGTTTTTCAGAAGCAGCGCTGGAGAGTCTTGCGGAGCACCTGGATCTGAACGTCTGGAACAAGAAAGACGTCTACTTCGGTGGGGTTCATGCTGTCATACCCGGCCGGGAAGGGGCGGGGGATTCGAGGCGGGGCGGTTCCGTCCGGGAGGTCTGATCCTTTCTGATGATGTGGAGATTGGTGGTGGGAAAATGTAAGATCCCGGTGTTACATTGTAAAAAACATTGATATAAGGATCGTTTGTCCCCCTTTATAACGGATAAAAACAGAAGCGGCCCAGTTATGTCTGAAACATCGCAGCAGCCTGAAGCGCACACTGAGGGTGGTGCACCACTGATCAACGAGAGGCCGGCACCCGGCGTGGCAGATGAGAAGAAGAGAGAGTCGATCGAGGAGAACCTCGAGAGGCTGGCGGCCCTGAACCTGAGCAATGATCAATCCCTGCAGCCGCGCTTTTCCACGGCCGTGATCAGGCTCGTCTCAGCACTTGCCGGGGCCGTGCTGCTGGTCCTGATCTATTTTATCTTCAGATTGTTCATCTAGCCCTTTATTACTTCTGCCTGGTCCAGGAGTCGCGCAGGGTCACCACCCGGTTGAATACCGGTCTGGCAGCGCTGGTCAAAACCGGGTCAAGACAGAAATATCCCTGGCGTTCAAACTGGATCTGCGTGCCCGGATCGATATCAGCCAGCGAAGGCTCCAGTTTACTGCCGGTGACGATCTCTCTTGAGTCCGGGTTCAGGTGTGATTTGAAATCGATATCCTTGTCGCCGTCCGGGTGCTCGACCGTAAACAGCCGGTCATAGAGGTGGATCTCGGCGTCGAGCGCGTGAGCGGCGGAAACCCAGTGAATCGTGCCTTTCACCTTTCTGCCGTCTGGTGACGTGCCGCCCCTGGTCAGGGGATCGTAGGTACAGCGCAGCAGGGTGATGGTGCCGTTTTCGTCCTTTTCGAAGGAGACGCAGGTCAGGTAATATCCATAGCGCAGCCGCACCTCGCGGCCGGGCCCCAGCCTGAAGAATTTTTTTGGCGGGTCCTCCATGAAATCGTCGTGTTCAATATACAGTTCCCGCGAGAAAGGCAGGCTGCGGCTGCCCATCTCCGGCTGCTGGGGATGGTTCTGGGCGGTAATGTACTCGACCTGGTCTTCGGGATAGTTGTCGATCACGACCTTGAGCGGGTTGATGACGCCCATGACCCGCGGAGCGGTCTGGTTGAGATCTTCCCTGATCGAATTCTCCAGCACACCCATGTCGATCCAGCTCTGTTTTTTGCCGATGCCGATCTGCTCACAGAAATATCTGATCGATTCCGGCGTATAGCCTCTTCGCCTCAGTCCCGAGATGGTCAGCATGCGCGGATCGTCCCAGCCTTCCACATGGTGTTCCTCGACCAGCTGCAGCAGTTTGCGCTTGCTCATTACCGTGTAAGTCAGGTTGAGTCGGGCAAACTCTATCTGGCGCGGATGGCAGGGGGTTTCCAGGGTGTCGAGGACCCAGTCGTAGAGCTTTTTGTTGTCCTGGAACTCGAGGGTGCAGAGGGAATGGGTGATGCCCTCCAGCATGTCGGACAGGCAGTGGGTAAAATCGTACATCGGGTAAATGCACCAGGTATCGCCGGTCCGGTGATGGGTGGAGCGCAGTATCCGATAAATAACCGGGTCACGCATGACGATAACCGGGGCAGCCATGTCGATCTTGGCTCTGAGAACCCTGCTTCCGTCAGCAAAGGCTCCGCTTCTCATCTGTCTGAATAAATCCAGATTTTCCTCCACCGGGCGGTTGCGGTAGGGACTGTCGATGCCCGGTTCGGTCAGTGTTCCCCGATATTTCCGGATATCCTCGGCGGAGAGGTCGCAGACGTAGGCTTTACCGATGCTGATCAGCTGCTCGGCGTATTCGTATAAGCGGTCGAAGTAGTCCGATGCATAGTAGAGGTGTTCGCCCCAGTCGAAGCCGAGCCACCTGACATCCTCCTTGATCGACGCGACGTACTCCTCCTCTTCCTTGCTCGGATTCGTATCATCGAAGCGCAGGTGGCATTGACCGTTGAATTCACTGCTGATGCCAAAATTCAGACAGATCGACTTGGCGTGGCCGATATGGAGGAAGCCGTTGGGTTCCGGCGGAAAACGGGTGATCGGAACAGGATGTTTTTCGATTTTCTGGTCCTCGTCGACGATCTGCCTGATGAAGTCGAGTGGCCTCGTGCTTTTGCCGTCAGAGCTGTTATTCATGCTGCCGCCTTTACGGGTAGAGGTGTGGTGTCTTACGCAGCCGGGCAACGACTTTGTCCCGGCCGATAGCCATGAGGATGTCAAACATCGAGGGGCCGGCCAGCTGACCGGTGACCACGGTGCGCATAGCGTTGATGATCACCCCCGGTTTGACTTCGGCTTTGTCGGCACTGGCCCGGGCAAGCCGCTCGGTTTCTTCCAGAGAAAAATCCTCGAGCTGTTCGTACGCATCGGCCAGTTCCGGCAGCCATCGCTGCAGACCGGGATATTTTAGCAGGTTTTTGTTCAGCGGTTTCTCTTCGATCACAAAGTCGTCGGAAAAATAGGCTCTGCCCATGGTGGCGAAATCGGTGAGTACGTGGAACCGGCCCCGTATCAGTTCGATGGTCTCGACCAGCCACTGTCGGCGCTCATTATCGAAATCGTCGCTCCACAAGTCATTGTCGATCAGCACCTTTTTGACCATCGGCAGCAATTCTTCGACCGCCATGGTCCGGAGATAGTGTTCGTTAATGGCAATCGCTTTGGGGTCGGTGAAAAATTTTGGATCATCTTTGCGGTAGTTGAAAATCGAGGCCGACTTGTTGATCCGGTCGAGGCTGAAGGCTTCCAGCAGCTCATCTTTTGAAAAAAATTCTCGGTCGTCTCCGGGAGACCAGCCGAGCAGGACCAGGAAGTTATTGAAGGCCCACGGGATGAAACCGTGGTCGCGGTAGAACTGTACCGAGACAATCTCACCATGACTGCGCTTGGAAATTTTAGCCTTCCTGGTGTCGAGGGTCAGCGGCATGTGGGCGAAAACCGGTACCGGGGCTTCCAGGGCTTCATAGAGCAGGAGCTGTTTGATGGTATTGGTCATGTGATCCTGCCCTCTGACCACATGGGTGATCCGGTCACGTATGTCATCGACCACATTGCAGAGCAGGTAGAGGGAACTGCCGTTGGAGCGTACAATGACAAAATCATCGATCTCGGTATAGGAACTATCGATCCGGCCAAGCACCTCGTCGTCGTAGCCGATGCTGCCGGTGCGGTCCGGTACCTTGAAGCGAATGACGGCCGGTTCACCATCGTTCAGTTTCTTTTCGACCAGCTCGGTGGGCAGATGCCGGCAGGTGCCGTCGTAACCCACCGCCTGTTTGGCGGCCAGGGCAGCCTCTCTTTTCTGCTCAAGGGTTTCCCTGGTGCAGAAACAGTGATAGGCTTTGCCTTCCTGCGCCAGCCTTAGAGCGGCATTACGGTGGTCGTCGCTGAAATCAGTTTGAAAATAGGGACCTTCATCCCAGTCAATCCCCAACCACTGGAGACCGTCGATGATGCCACCAATCGATTCCTCCGTCGAGCGGTCGGTATCGGTGTCTTCTATTCTCAGAATCAGACTGCCCCCGGTTTTTCTGGCGTACAGCCAGTTGTAAAGAGCTGTTCTGGCACCGCCGATATGAAGATAGCCGGTGGGGCTGGGAGGGAATCGTAATCTGGTTTCCTGCATGGTCTGAACCTTGTGAGATTATTCTAGGTCTGATTTCTATGGTAACAAAGAGATAAGCATCAATAGAAAATATGAGCAGCTTTGCGATTTTTTTTTAATACGCTGCTCTTATATCGCTTTAAACACCAATATTCAACCAGATTTGAGACGGTTTTGGCCTTTGCGCTTGTCCTCTTCTGTCATTGACGGTATATTTTTATCTTTTTTATGTCAGCGGCCCTCGGTCGGATGGCAGGCTGTCTTTCCGGCCCGCCTTTTGGTGTCGCCATCGGGCACCCATGGCAGTCCCTGTAAATAGAAAGGATTCAAAGGTAAAGAGATGAAAGTATTGATCAGTGACAATCTTGCTCCCATTGGAGTTGAAATTCTGCAGAATGCAGGTATCGAAGTCGATTTCAAACCGGGCCTGAGCCCCGACGAGATCAAGGCAGCTATCGGCGGATATGAGGGGCTGATCATCCGAAGCGCCACCAGGGTTACCGCAGACCTGCTCGACTCGGCCGGGCGGCTCAAGGTTGTCGGCCGGGCAGGAATCGGCCTCGACAATGTGGACATCCCGGCCGCCAGCCAGAAGGGCGTGATCGTCATGAACGCCCCGGACGGCAACGCCACCACGACTGCCGAACTCGCCATTTCGATGATGATGTCCCTGTCGCGCAACATTCCCCAGGCAACCGCCTCGATGAAGGCGGGTAAATGGGAGAAAAAGAAATTCATGGGTCATGAACTCACCGGAAAGACCTTCGGGGTGATCGGCATCGGCCGAATCGGCAGTATCGCTGCCAGCAGGGCCCAGGGCCTTAAAATGAAAACCATTGCCTATGATCCCCATATGCCCAAAGATGTTGCCGAAAAACTGGGTGTTGAACTGGTGGATTTGCTCGAACTGGCGAGAAGAAGCGACGTGATTTCAGTCCACGTGCCGCTGACCAAGGAGACCAAGCACCTGGTGTCCACCGAGTTTCTGAACAATATGAAGTCGGACGCCATGTTCGTCGACTGCGCCCGGGGCGGCGTCTGCGATGAGGAAGCCCTTTATGAGGCGCTGAAGGAAGGCAGAATCGGCGGGGCCGCACTCGATGTCTTTGCCCAGGAGCCGACCACCCCTGAAAATTGCCCATTGCTGGGGCTCGACAACTTTATCTGCACCCCTCACCTGGGTGCTTCGACCAGCGAAGCCCAGGAGAATGTGGCCGTGGCCATTGCCGAACAGGTCGCCGACTATCTGAACAAGGGGACGGTGACCAACGCGGTCAACGTGCCGTCGGTCAGCGACGACGTGCTGGCCCAGGTTGGCCCCTATATCACCCTGGGAGACATGCTCGGCAACATGCACATGCAACTGGCCAAAGGCGGCATCGAGGAGGTTTCAATCGAATTCGGCGGCAACCTGGCTGAACTCAACACCAACTCCATCACCGTTGCTTTTTTAAAAGGGCTGTTCACGCCGATCCTCAAGGACGCGGTGAATTTTGTGAACGCGCCGATCATTGCCCGGGACCGCGGTATCAAGGTCGTCGAGTCGAGAACGGATAAGGCGGCTGATTTCATCAATACCCTGTCGATTCGGGTGGTCACCGACAGCGGCGAAAATGTTCTGGTCGGTACCGTTTTCGGTAAAAACGAGCCGCGCCTGGTGCGCTTGAATAATTTTAGGCTGGAAGCCTTGCCCTCCGGGCCAATGTTATTAGTATACAACAATGATGTGCCAGGGGTAATCGGGGCATTGGGCACGGAACTCGGCACGTGCGGTGTAAATATTTCAAGAATGACCGTTGGCCGGGAAATCGAGAGTAAGCAGAACATCATATTTCTGGGAACCGATCAATTGATTTCCCCCGAAGTACTCGAACGGGTCAGGTCGCTGGAAAATATAAACGGCGCCCACAGCTTCGATTTATAATCTGATAGTCAACGCAGCCGGCTCAGGCCGGATCACAGAGGAAATGCATTATGGCTGAAGAAAACACCACCGGCAAGGTCTGCGGCGATGGAGAGGTGCCTGACAGGGAAGGACGTTGTGTGATGCCCGAAGTCACTTTTTCCACCTTCGTAATGTCGCTCAACACCTCAGCCCTTTTTCATCTGGGTGAATTGCCCGATCCGGAGAGCGGCAAAAAGATTGAGAACCTGGATCTGGCCCGGCATGCTATCGATACCCTGGTTGTGCTCGATCAGAAAACACGGGGCAATCTGAGCGAAGAAGAAGCGGAGCTGATGCGGAACATCCTCTATGACCTGAAGATGCGTTTCGTGAATGCAGCAAAGAAGTAATCGGTAACATTTACCGGCAGCATTTTAATCAGCGATCGCCATGAGGGTCGAACTGGCCGCGCCGGCCAAGTTGAATCTGAGCCTGCACGTAACCGGCAGACGGCCGGACGGCTATCACGAACTGGTCACCAGGATGCAGAAAATCGATCTCTGCGACCGGGTCGTGATCGAGCTGAGGGATCGATCCGGCATCGAGATCAGCTGCGATTGGCCCACCATACCTTCTGACCATTCCAATCTCGCCGTCAAGGCCGCCTCAGCCTTTCTGCAGGCCTGCAACCGGCCTGGTTGCGGCCTTTCAATCATGCTGACCAAGCGCATACCGGCGGCAGCTGGCTTGGGTGGCGGAAGCAGTGATGGGGCGACGGTTTTACATGGGCTGAACAGATTGTTTGATTTCCCGTTGACCGAACGAGAACTCATGCAGATCGGCCGCACTCTCGGGGCTGATTTCGGCTTTCTGATTTCAAACCACAATGCAGCGGTGGCCACCGGTATCGGTGATCAGCTGCGCGAAACGGATACGGTCGATCGGTTTCATTACCTTCTGGTAAACCCCGGCATCAGGGTTGAAACCAAGTGGGTCTACGACAATTATAGATTGACAAAGGACAGCGACAAATTTATACTCTGCGGTTCTCAACCTAGTGAGAATGCGGTGTTTACGCCCGACGACCTTCATAACGATCTGGAGCGGGTGACGATACCGCGATATCCGGTTATTGGCCGGATCAAGAAGCAACTCCTCGATGAAGGCGCCTCCGGGGCTCTGATGTCAGGCAGCGGGCCCACGGTTTTTGGTCTTTTTGACGATCTCAACGAGGCTGAAGCGGCACATGGGTCCCTGACCAGAAGATTCACTCCGCAGGCTGGATGCACGGTTTTATTGGCCAGGGCATACACTGGGGCGTAGCCAAGTGGCTAAGGCACCGGGTTTTGATCCCGGCATTCGTAGGTTCGAGTCCTACCGCCCCAGCCAGACTCGGAATAGATGAGGCTTGATATTATGGGTAATATGATGAAAATCTTTTCCGGCAATGCCAACATGCAGATGGCTGAAGAAATTGCCGCCCACCTCGGTCTGGAAGTTTCCAGGGCTGATGTCAGAAAGTTCAGCGATGGCGAGATTTTCATCGAAATAAAGGAAAACGTCCGAGGCACCGACGCCTTTATCATCCAGCCGACCTGCACCCCGGTCAATGACCATCTGATGGAACTGGTTATCATGGCCGATGCGATGAGAAGGGCTTCAGCACGGCGCATCACCGCCGTCCTGCCCTATTACGGCTACGCCCGCCAGGATCGCAAAGTGGCACCGCGGGTGCCGATCTCGGCCAAAGTGGTTGCCGAAATGCTGATGGCGGTCGGGGTCAGAAGGGTGCTCTGCATGGACCTCCATGCCGGCCAGATTCAGGGCTTTTTTAATATTCCGGTGGACCATCTCTATGCCGCCCCGGTTCTGATCGATTATATAAAAGATGCGTTCGACGATGTTATCATGGTATCGCCGGATGCCGGCGGTGTTGAGCGCACCAGGGCGTTTGCCAAAAGACTCAATTGCGGGCTGGCAATTATCGACAAGCGCCGGGACCAGCCCAATCACAGCGAGGCGATGCATGTGATCGGCGATGTCAAAGGAAAAATTGCTATCCTGATGGATGATATGGTGGACACCGCAGGGACTCTGTGCAACGGCGCCAACACGCTGATGGAAAACGGGGCGCGAGAAGTTCATGCCTGCTGCTCCCATCCGGTGCTCTCCGGGCCAGCCGTGGACCGGTTGAATGAATCGTCGATTAAATCACTGGTGGTAACCAACACGATACCGCTGCGGGAAAATGCCAGAGGGTGTGGAAAAATTACGGTGCTGTCCGTTTCGTCTCTTCTTGCGGAGGCCATCCGGCGCATTCACAATGAAGATTCAGTAAGTTCGCTATTTGTTTAAACTGTCGTCAAAAAGTGCGATGATAACAAGGGCTGGTTCGATCATGTCTCGGCCCGGCAGAAGGAGGAAGTATGATTACTAAGGAAATTACCACAGCGGTGCGGGACAGGTTCGGTAAGGGATCGATGAACAGAATGCGGGCCGAAGGAAAAACCCCCGGTGTCGTTTACAGTGGCGGTCAGGCGGCTCTTGCGCTCGAGTTCGAAACCAAGGTCCTGTTCAATAATCTTATTGATATCCAGGGGCGAAATGCCGTTATTACCCTGAAGATCAATGACGGTTCCGAAAAAAATGTTCTGGTCAAGGAGTTACAGACCGACCCGCTCCGTGACAAGTTGATTCACGCTGATTTTCTGGAGATCGATCTGCAGAAATCCTCGCAGTTCACCGTGCCGGTCACCTTCTCAGGCAAAGCTAAAGGTGAGAGCCTCGGCGGCCTGAAGCAGGTCGAAAACACCGCGCTGGTCCTCGAGGGTAAACCCCTGGATATTCCCGATAGCTGTAACATCAATATCGCGGGTATGGTCATCGGAGATAAAATAAAAGCCGGGGAGATTGAACTTCCCGCCGGCGTTTCCCTGGTCAGTAAATCGGAGATGGTCTGTATTTCTCTGATTGCACCGTGAGCTGACGGCTCCGACGGGAGTATGACTCCCAACCGGCACTGCCGATTATCCGGAAGAGATGGGAATCTTTTCCGGATTTTTTATTTTTTTTCGAATGCTTACCGTTTTGTAATTGACCGATGGGTACAAACATCTTCGTGGTAGCCGGCCTGGGCAATCCAGGCGCTCAATACGAACAGACCAGGCATAATATCGGATTTATCTTCGCCGACTGGCTCGGAGCCCGCCATGGGGCAGAGTTCAGTGGTGACAAACATCGGGCTCTGAGTGCGATGATCAGGGTTGACGGTGCCAGGGTGTACCTGCTCAAACCCCAGACGTTCATGAACCGCAGCGGCCAGGCGGTGGCCGGGTTTGTCCGCTATTTCGACGTGGATCCTTCCCATCTTCTGGTCGTCCATGATGATATCGATATGCACCCAGGCCGGATCAAGCTTGTCAAGGGGGGCGGCACCGGCGGGCACAACGGTATCAGGTCAATCGTCAAGGAACTGGGGATCAGCGATTTTTTCAGGCTCAAAATTGGTGTGGGCAGGCCGGGGCAGGGGGAAGCCCCCCCCCGGATGGATGTCGATAAATACGTGCTGGCCAATTTTTCAGGCGCAGAGCTTGCGGAAATCAGACAGAGATTCGATGCGATGGCGGCCGGACTCGACGATTTCTTCCAGGAGGATACCGCTCGGGCCAGGACCAGGCTCAACGCGCTCAAGCAGGAGTTAACCGGCAGTGATGAGTGACCCGATCGTGCTCGGTCTGCGTTTAACACCCTTATATGGTTCAGAATAGTTGCGCTGCGTTCAGGCACCCAAAAAAACAAGATATTTGGAACGTTTTGTGCTATAATGCATAGCTGTTCCAAACGAGTCAGAAGTTCCAAAAGGCCTGTGCCGATTCTATGCTGCCTGTTCCATATACGCCGGCTTTCAGAGTTTGTACCAGAATGGATAACTCCGTTCGGTCTGCCGCTGGACAGGAAAGCGCTTCTGCAAGAAATATGTAATCATCAGGGAGAGTTTAGTGTTTGCTGAAGGAGATATGGCCGTATATCCGGCGCACGGTGTTGGTGTTATCAGATCAATTGAAACCCAGCAGGTGGCCGGAATTGATCAGAAGTTTTATGTCCTTGAGATTCTCGGGAATTCGATGCGCATCATGATACCCACTTCCGGCAGCGAGAATGTGGGACTCCGCTCCATCGTCAACAAGAAGGAGGCGCTTGAGGTATTGAACATACTCAAGGACCGGGCTGTCGAGATAGACTCGCAAACCTGGAATCGCCGTTATCGGGAGTACATGGAAAAGATCAAGACCGGCTCGATCTTCGAGGTGGCGGCGGTGCTCAGGGATCTCTTCCTGCTCAGTGTCGACAAGGACCTTTCCTATGGTGAAAGAAAGATGCTCGATACTGCCAAAGGCCTGTTGGTCAAGGAACTGTCCATTGCCCAGGATGTCGAGGAGGACAAGATCAGCAGGAAAATAGAGAAGATTTTTTCCTGAGCCCCTCTTCCACTATTTTTCAACCGTATCTTCATTTCATGGATGCATGAACAGGGACTGCGCTGATCCGGATGCAAAAGTTTTCTCACAGGAAGTGGAGAAGCGCTTTGAAAATCTCCGGCTTGACCAGTTTCTGACACTCACCTTTGATAACTATTCCCGATCTCAGCTCTGTCAGTCGATTAAAAGTGGCGCCATCCTGGTAAACGGCTCCGTTGTCAAGCCCGGACAACGGTTGAAGGCTGGGGATACGGTCAGCGGCCGGCTTGCTGTCGATCAACCTGCGCCGCTGCCTTCACCCCAGCATGTTGACTTCACCGTTCTGCTCGAAGATCCTGATTTTCTGGTCATCGCCAAACCGCCGGGCCTGGTGGTTCACCCGGGTAGCGGCAACGTTGACGGAACATTGGTAAACGGACTCCTGGATCGGTACCGTGAACTTGATAGTGTGGGTGACAGCAGCCGGCCCGGCATTGTGCACCGGCTCGACAAGGATACTTCCGGAGTCATGGTTGTTGCCCGGACCAGAAGCGCCCATGCTGCCCTGGTCGACCAGTTTAAGAATCGTCAGGTTGAAAAGATCTATCTTGCCCTGGTCCGTGGCATTATTCCCGAACCTTCCGGCAGAATCGTCGCCCCCATCGGCAGGCATCCGATTAACCGCCAGAAAATGGCGATCAGGGAAACCACTGGAAGATACGCCGTAAGCAACTGGAAGCGCCGCAAAGTCTATGCCCGTCATACGCTGGTTGAGGTTTGCATCGAGACCGGCAGGACCCATCAGATCCGTGTTCACATGGCTCATCTCGGTTACCCGGTGGCCGGTGACCAGCTCTACAGCCGCAATCGCGAAGAGATGAAATTCTCCCGCCAGATGCTGCATTCCTGGAGGCTCACCTTTTTCCATCCGAGATCGGGGCAGCCGGTTGCAGCGGTGGCCGAACCGGACGAGGATTTTACCTCCTACCTTGAGCAGTTGGAGGCCTCTCTATGCTGATTGGGGTTACCGGAAGCATCGGCAGCGGTAAGAGTCTGGTGGCCCGTCTTCTGGGCGAACTGCTGCCGGCGCCGGTCGTCAGCAGTGATGAAATCTGCCGGTCTCTGCTGGAAAAAGGGGAAGCCGGCTATCGCGCCTTTACCGCCACCTGGGGAGACCGTTTTCTCAGCCAGTCTGGTGAAATCGACCGGCTCCTTCTCCGGGCAGCCGTTTTCGACAACGACGACATCCGTTTACAACTCGAGGGTATTCTGCATCCGCTGGTTCGGCAGAGGCTGCTTGATCTGAAAGGTGAACATGCCCTATCGTCTATCATAATCGCTGAAGTACCGCTGCTCTTCGAGTGCGGCTGGCAGTCCGACTTCGACGCCGTTGTCTGCGTGGTTGCCACACGCGAAGCAGCCTTGCAGCGGGTTGTGCGGCGTGATTCTGCAGAACGGGCGGAGGTCGAAACAATATTGAAGCTGCAGATGGATCCTGCAGCCAAGGCCAAATTGTCCGACTGGGTGGTTGACAACAGCACCACTGTCGAGCAGACCACCAGGCAGGTTGCCGCACTCGTCGAACCACTGGCTGAAATGGCTGGTCGAGGCGAACGCAGGTAGATCGGCCCGGGTTTGTCCGGTCTGGCGATCGAGCCTGCTTGCGGCCTGGGAAAAAATAATTACAGACGGGCCGATCACCGATGGGGCAGCATGCTGTCGGTCAACCTAAATGTGGCTCATTCACGACGATGAGTCGAATAATCGGGTCAATAGCCGGCCCGGCCATCGAATATTCGGGTTAAAGGCTTGACACCTCAGGGAAGAGAACGTATAAGAGATACAAGTCCACTAGGGACTCCCGCCTGAGACGATCATTGCAGACATCAATCTTTACTAATTCAACGACATCGACGTTAAAGGCAATCCCTTATTACAACCAACTTGAATGCGCGAACCTTGGCTTCGCGCCCTGTTACGGTCCATAACAACCGTCTACACTAATAAAAAACCAACTCCGTTTATATACAACGGTACATTTCCGGGACAAGTCCATTCAGACGGCCTCCATCGACAGCACCATGATCTTTCGAGAAGCGCTGCCGGGATGTTCTTGCCCCCTTCCGAAAAGAGCAGATTTTACAGAAGGAGAACTTTGGTGTGATGAATCTGGCTGAGCTTAAGCTCCAGAAAATCGAGGAACTGGTTAAACATGCCCGGGCTTTGAAAGTCGAGGGATACAGTGGGCTGCGCAAGCAGGAACTGATCTTCGCCATTCTCCAGGCCCAGGCCGACGAGGAAGGCAAGCTGAGAGGGAACGGTGTTCTCGAAATTCTGCCTGACGGGTTCGGATTTCTGCGTGCCCCCGATTACAACTATCTGCCGGGCCCCGATGACATCTATGTTTCTCCTTCCCAGATAAGACGCTTGAACCTGAGGACCGGCGATGTGATTGAAGGGCTGGTGCGGGCCCCGAAAGAAAGCGAGCGATATTTCGCTCTGCTCAAGGTCGAAAGCGTCAATTTCGATCCCCCCGAGGCATCCAAGCAGAAGACCCTGTTCGGCAACCTGACCCCGCTGCATCCCAATGAGAAATTCAACCTCGAGTGGCAGCCTGACAATTTCTCAATGCGGATCATGGACATGTTCGCACCCATCGGCAAAGGCCAGCGCGGCCTGATCGTGGCACCGCCGAGAACGGGTAAAACGGTGCTGATGCAGAAAATTGCCAATTCGATCGTCCGCAACCACAAGGAAGTTTACCTGATCGTACTGTTGATCGATGAGCGGCCCGAGGAGGTCACTGAAATGCAGCGCTCGGTCAAGGCTGCCGAAGTGGTCAGCTCCACCTTCGATGAGCCCCCGCAGCGTCACATTCAGGTAGCCGAAATGGTGATCGAAAAAGCCAAACGGCTGGTTGAACACAAAAAGGATGTCGTTATCCTGCTCGACAGCATCACCCGGCTGGCTCGGGCTTATAACACGGTGACCCCGGCCAGCGGCAAGATCCTGTCGGGTGGTGTCGAGGCCAATGCCCTGCACCGTCCCAAGCGATTTTTCGGTGCAGCACGCAATATCG
Source organism: uncultured delta proteobacterium (assembly GCA_963845115.1). GTDB lineage: Bacteria > Desulfobacterota > Desulfobulbia > Desulfobulbales > Desulfocapsaceae > JABDQA01. The sequence goes on from CAWJQN010000001.1 coordinate 354,904, forward strand.
AGGAGGGGGGCAGTCTGTCCATCCTGGCCACCGCCCTGATCGAAACCGGGTCGAAGATGGATGAGGTGATTTTCGAGGAGTTCAAGGGAACCGGCAATATGGAACTGATCCTCGATCGGAAAATGGCTGATAAACGGATCTTTCCCGCCATTGACATCAAGCGTTCCGGCACCCGTAAGGAAGATCTGCTGATAAAGGATGATGTGCTGAACAGAATCTGGATTCTGCGCAAGCTGCTGGCTTCGATGAATCCTGCCGACGGCATGGAGTTTCTGGTCGACAAGCTCAGGACCCAGAAGAGCAACCAGGATTTTATAGACTCAATGAACGGCTGAGTTGTGGCCGCTGCCGCCAACCGGTTCAGCGGACATCCCGGGTGCTGACAGGAGCTTCGGGGCAGGGCGGTTATTACTTGCCAGCCCGTCCTTATTTTGGTTGCGCAATTTGAATTCTATTGCTATATTTCGTATCTTTTACTGCAAACGCTGAGAACAAGATCCGTCGATCGTGCAAGAGAAACACAGAGGTTATCATGAAGAAAGATATACATCCCGAATACAAGACCATCAATGCCGTCTGTGCCTGCGGCAGCAGTTTTGAAATCGGCTCGGTACTTCCCGAACTGAAGGTGGAAATCTGTTCAGCCTGCCACCCGTTTTTTACCGGCAAGCAGAAACTGGTCGATACGGCTGGTAGAATTGAAAAATTCCGCAGGCGTTATGCCAAGCATTACGAGTCGAAAGAAGAAGCATAAATAGCAAAGACCGTTGCCCATTCGGCATCGGTAGAAGGTCCGCAGCAATGTCTCGCATTGTTGTGGACTTTTCTTTTTCATCAATCCTTTTTTTCAGTGATCTGGCATGCTCGATCGGTTTCATGACATAGATGACAAGCTGGCTGATCTGGAAGGACGTCTGGCTGATCCTTCACTTGTACATAATCAGCAAGAATATCAGAAGGTTGTCAAAGAGCATTCACATCTTTCCCGGTTGGCTGAACTGATCAGCTCCCACCGGAAGCTGGAACAGCAGATCGACAATAACCGCTCCCTGCTAAACGATGAGAAAGAGGACCCGGAGCTCAGAGAACTGGCAGAACTCGAGCTGCAAGAGCTTGATGAAAAGTTTCAGAAACTGAAGAGCGATATTCAGCTTTTTCTGCTTCCCAAAGATCCCAACGACGACAAAAATATTTTCCTCGAGATACGGGCCGGCACCGGCGGTGATGAGGCCGCCCTGTTTGTCGGTGACCTGTTCCGAATGTACAGCCGCTACGCAGAGTCGATGAGCTGGCGGGTCGAGATCATGTCTTCCAGTCCTCTGGGAATCGGCGGTTTCAAAGAGATTATTGCAATGATCAGCGGCAACCAGGTCTATTCGAAACTGAAATTTGAGAGCGGGGTTCACCGGGTACAGCGCGTGCCGGAAACGGAGGCCCAGGGCCGGGTTCACACTTCTGCGGTGACCGTTGCCATCCTGCCCGAAGCCGATGAGGTGGATGTCAATCTCGATATGAACGAGTTGAAGATCGATGTCTACCGTTCTTCCGGGCCGGGAGGACAGAGCGTCAATACCACCGATTCGGCGGTGCGCATCACCCACCTGCCGACCGGGCTGGTGGTTACCTGCCAGGATGAGAAATCCCAGCACAAAAACAAGGCCAAGGCCCTGACCGTGCTCCGTGCCAGACTGCTGGACCAGCTCGAGCAGGAGCAGCACGATCAGATTTCCCAGGACCGGAAAAGTCAGGTCGGCAGCGGCGATCGGAGCGAACGGATCAGAACCTACAATTTTCCCCAGGGCAGGCTCACCGACCACCGCATAAATCTGACCCTCTACCGGCTCGAAGGAATCATGGACGGTAAACTCGATGAGGTGATCACTCCTCTGACCATCTTCGATCAGGAAGAAAAGCTTAAACGGATCAACTAGTTTTCAGGAATACACGGGATGGGCAACGAGCAGGAATACGGCCGGGCCGCCGATCTCCTGCTGCTGGCCTCAGAGCGACTCAAGCGGGCGGGTATCGATACACCGCGGCTCGATGCTGAGTTACTGCTAGCTTTCGTTCTGACCAGGTCCAGAACGCAGATCTACCTGGACCTGCATAAGCAGGTCGACCCTGGTCAAGCCCAGAACTTCCTGCAGCTGATCGAACGAAGGTCCAAACGGGAGCCGGTCGGTTATATAACCGGGCAGTGTGAATTCTGGTCCCGGTCGTTTCAGGTGGGGCCGGCGGTATTGATTCCGCGGCCTGAAACCGAGTTCCTGGTTGAGCTTGTCCTGGCCAGAAGCAACCCTGTCGCTGGCGGTGGAATTCAGAGATATCTGGATTTGTGCTGCGGCAGCGGCATTATCGCAATAACGGTTGCCCTTGAACGCGGTCAACATTTCCACCAGATGGCAGCGAGCGATGTGTCGGCCGAGGCCCTGGCGGTATGCAGGCGCAACTGCATCAACCATGGCGTTGATCGGAGCATCATGCTGATCCAGACCGACCTCGCTACCGGTATGGCTGACAACCAGTCATTTACGCTGATAACCGCAAACCCGCCCTATGTAAGCAGGAGCGAAATGGCCGCCGGGCTGCAGCGGGAGGTGATCGGCTTTGAACCGCACCTGGCGCTGGACGGCGGTGATGACGGCCTGGATCTGATTCGGGCGATTATTGGAGCGCTGCCCGGAATTCTGGCACCGGGGGGTGATTTCTTCATGGAGATCGGGGCTGAACAGGCTTCCGAGGTGCGGCAGATTTTCGTTTCCCTGAATGAACCGGGGCTGTTCGATTTCATAGAAGTGTTCAAGGACTACGCTAGACGTGACCGGGTCGTACACGTTCGACGCAGGCTCTAGCCCGGCAAACCAAAATATAGCCGGCGGCCGGCTGCTTTAAACTTCAACCAACGACGAATCAATGCAAAAATTAATCATCGAGGGTGGGCGGGAACTCGAGGGGACGGTGGCGATCAGTGGCGCTAAAAATGCTGCCCTTCCCCTGATTGCTGCCACCCTGCTGGCCCCGGGAACCCATATCCTGAACAATGTTCCGGATCTGCGCGATACCCGGACCATGCTGGCCATCATCGGTGAGCTGGGTGCCGTTTGGCAGCGCGATGGTGCGAGGCTGAGTATCGATACGACCGACATTTCCTACTCAGAGGTTTCCTACGATCTGGTCAAGACGATGCGGGCCTCAGTTCTGATGCTCGGGCCGCTGCTGTCCCGTCTGGGGCGGGCCAAGGTCTCCCTTCCGGGCGGCTGCGCCATCGGCGAGCGGCCAATCAACTTTCACATTCACGGTTTTGAACGAATCGGGGTGCAGTGTACGCTGGAACACGGCTATGTCGATGCCTGGCGTGATGGTGACCTGAAAGGCAATACCATCCATTTTGATATTCCTTCGGTGACCGCCACTGAAAATCTTCTGATGGCATCGGTGCTGGCCACCGGCACGACGGTCCTCAAAAACGCCGCCCGGGAACCTGAAATCGCCAACCTGATCGATATGCTCACCAATATGGGGGCCGAGATCGAGGGAAGGGGGAGCGACCAGATCACCATTCACGGGGTGCGGCAGCTCCATGCCGCTCAGACCGATATCATCCCTGACCGGATTGAGGCGGGGACCTATCTGATTGCCGTGGCCGCTGCCGGAGGGGACACGACCCTAACCGGTTGTCAGCCCAACCACCTGCCGGCTCTTCTCGACAAGCTCATGGAGGCAGGCGTTTTTATCGAGGTTGGTGAGCGGACGATCAGGGTGAAAATGGGTCGGCAGCAGCGCTGCAGCCTCAAGGGGGTAGATGTGAAAACCATGGTCTATCCGGGCTACCCCACGGATTTGCAGGCTCAGTTCATGGCCCTGATGACCCTCAGTTCGTCGAGCTGCATGATCAAGGAGACCATCTTCGAGAACCGCTTCATGCATGTGGGAGAGTTGCGGCGTCTGGGGGCCCGGATCAAGACCGAGGGCAATTCGGCGGTGGTCACCGGTTTGGGCCCTGACGGCTTGAGTGGGGCGCGAGTCATGGCCACCGATCTGCGAGCCAGTTCCTCACTGGTAATCGCCGGGTTGGCAGCCTCCGGCCGAACGGAAATATCGAGGATCTACCATCTGGAGCGCGGCTACGAGGGCCTGGTGAACAAACTGTGCGGGTTGGGGGCACGGGTATGGAAGGAAGATGAGTGAGTCTAGAACGCCTCTTCTCCAGGCTCCATCGGCAGGATCAGCGTAAAACAGGCACCGCCCGTTTCCGATTTTTCCACCGCTATCGAACCGCTATGTGCTTCGATTACCTGCCGGGCTATGGCCAGCCCCAGTCCGGTGCCGTCTGAGCGGGTGGTGAAGAAAGGTTCGAAAATTTTCTGAATTTCGGACGGCTTGATGCCGCTGCCGTTGTCGCTTATCTTGATCAGGCAGAGTTCCTCGTTGTCGGCCACGCTGATCACAGTGCTCTTGATCTGAATTTTCTCGCTGCCCCGGGGGCAGAAGCAGATGGCATTCTGCAGCAGCTGGCTGATCACGCCGAAAAGCTGTTTTTCGTCACCCCAGAGGCGAAACTTCGGGTCAACCTCCATTTCCACCTCACAACTCGGCGGCCATTTCTTGTCTGCTCTGCAGACCTGCAGGGTATCCTTGATGCAGGAACCGAGCAGAAACCAGTCGCGCCGAATATTCTCCGGGCGGGCGAACTTGAGAAAGGTGGTGATCGTGTTGGCCAGTCGGTCGGATTCACGGATAATGATCTTGGTCAATTCATAGTTCTGCTGATATTTTCCGGACTGGGAGCCGAACTCATCGGCGAGCACTTGGGCGGAGCCTGAAATGGCTGCCAGCGGATTTCTGAAATCGTGGGCGATGGAAGCGCTCATCATACCGATGGCGGCCAGTTTTTCTGCCTGCCGCATCTGGTTTTCCAGACGCTCGATTTCACCGATGTCTTTCAGGGTGATGATGGTCACGTCTTCGTCTTCTGCGGGCCTTTCTTTGTTGGCATCGCCGGGTGAGTGGTGCAGCGGTGTCAAGGCGTAGCCGATTCTCAGTGTCTGTTTGTCAGGTCGCAGAAAATCACAGGCATTCCGAGGTGATACACTTTCCAGATCGATGCCTGGGAAAATCTTCCCCAGTGGCTCCCCCAGCAATTCCTGGGGCGGCTGACCGGTAATGGCGGTGGTGGCGTTGTTGGCCGAGGTGATGGTGCCGGCCCGGTTGACGGTCAGGATACCGGTGGTGATGTTATCAAAAATCTCTTTGTAGAGTAGCGAGAGACGGTCGAAATCATACTTGGTGGAGGACAATTCCCTGGTGGTCGAGCGCAGCATTGTGCCGAACATGGCACTGATGAAGGCTCCCAGGAAGAAGGTCAGGCCGATGGTGCCAAACTGCCGCACGTTGCTGTCCAAGGTCACCTGTTTGTAAAAACTGGAAACCAGCACGTAATCGGGCAGATAACCGAAAAATTCCAGCAGCAGGATGGCGGCGAAGAGCAGCGAGGCCGCAGCTGCACCGATCAATCCGCCCTTGAGCGGAATGAGCAGACCGCCGGAAATGATCGGGAAGAAGTAGACCGAGGTAAAAATAGACAGTGAACCGCCGGTCAGATAGACCAGCATGGACGCGAAAACCACATCGAACAGGGTTTGGATGAAGCCGAAGCGCCGGTATTCATCCTTCAGGTGAAGCAGGGTGAAGGCCGAAACGATGGTTGCCAGGTAGACGATCAGGGTGAAAAGCACCAGCAGGCTCGGCGGCATGACGATGGCCTCGAACCGTTCGTCGAGCAGAATCAGGCTGATAATAGAGATCAGCGTGTAGAGTACGATGCGGAGCAGCAGAAGCCAGAACAGCTGGCGCTTGAGCAGGTCACCGAGCGAGGTGGGATACAGCTGGGCTTCGGGGATATTTTCTATTTTCATGATCTAGAGATCATACTTCTTGGCCTTGTAGCGCAGGGATCTGAAGCTGACTTTGAGAAGTTCCGCAGCCCTGGTTTTCGAGTATCCGGCTCTCTGCAGAGCGTGGCTTATAAGGTTTTTTTCCAGATTGGCCACCACCTCGTCGAGACCCCGGTCAAAGAGCTCCTGTTCATCCCTGGCGGCAACGAAAAGGCCTTCGCTCATGTCAGAGCCGGCTCTGTCGCGCAGCGTTCCGGTCAAGGACAGATTTTCCGGCAGAATGATGTTTGAACTCTCAAGGGCAACACCTCGTTCGATGATGTTTTCCAGCTCCCTGACATTGCCGGGAAAATCGTAATCCATCAGCACCTCGAGGGCATAGGAGGATATCTCATGTATTTTTTTACCCAGCAGGGTGGAATATTTTTCCAGGAAATGTTCGACCAGCAGCGGGATATCGCTTTTGCGCTCGCGCAGCGAGGGAACCCGTATCGGCACCACTGCCAGCCGGTAGAAAAGATCCTCCCTGAAGCGGCCGGCCTGGATTTCTTCTTCTAGAATCCGGTTGGTGGCGGCGATGATCCTGACCTCGATCGGCACGTGTTTGTTTCCGCCGACCGGCTTGATCTCCCGCTCCTGCAGAACGCGCAGCAGTTTGGTCTGAATGATCGGGGTCAACTCGCCGATCTCGTCGAGAAAGGCGGTGCCGCTATGGGCCTCCTGGAACAGGCCTGACTTGTCCATGATCGCCCCGGTGAAGGAACCTTTTACGTGACCGAACAGCTCACTCTCCATCAGCTCTTCGGGTATTGCGCTGCAGGTAATGGGCACGAACGGGTGGGCATGGACCTTGCTTTTCCGGTGGATTGCCTGGGCTACAAGCTCTTTGCCCGTGCCCGATTCGCCATAGATCAGGACGTTGGCCGGGGTCGGCGCTATCCGATTGATCATATCGAAGATCTTCAGCATCTCCTTGCTGCTGCCGATGATCTCAGGAAAAAGCTCCTCGGCCTGCTCGGCTTTCAGGGTCGACTCGGCCCGGTTGGTTGCGGCATAGATAACCGATTTGATCTCATCAACGTTAAACGGCTTTGAAATGTAGTCATAGGCGCCGTTTTTCATCGCCTGAACCGCATCGTTGGGAGAGGCGAAAGCAGTTATCATGATAACCGGGATGTTGTCCCCCCCATCCCTCATTCTGGCAAGCAGTTCCAGGCCGCTGATACCGGGCATGCGGATGTCGCTGATCACCAGATCGATGGAATTTTTGGACAGAAGTGACAGGGCCTGTTCGCCATCGCCGGCGGCCATGACCTGATAGCCTTCTTTGGTCAGCAGGATTTTCAGAAAATCCCGCATGCTTTTTTCATCATCAACGATAAGAATAGTGGTCATGCGCCTGTTCCAACGAAAAGGTGAGGTGACACAGAAAAATGGTCAGATCAATCGCTTCATTCTATCGTAATTTAAAAAAAGAAGTCAATTATCTTAAATACTTTTGTACCATAGAATGATAAATGCATGAAAGTCTAATCGACAGAGCGGCAGACCTGCCGGCTGTGAAGCCTCTGCGGACCGGAGGGGCCAGGCTTCCGGTCAGTGCAAAAAGCGGTTGCCAAAAAGCTGCTGCAGATGGTAAGCAAGGCTGTGCCGCTGCTGCTTCACTGGAAATGGCGGTTTCAATCAGCGTATTGATATAATGAGCGAAAACACCGATAAATTCGATGACCAGCCGTTAACCGAGCACCTGCGCGAATTGCGCAGCTGTCTGATCTATGCCTTTGCTGCAATCTTTGTCGGTTTCTGTCTGTCCTATGTCGTTATCAGGCCGATCGGCACCTGGTTTTTCAAGCCGCTCACCGAGGTCCTTCCCGAGGGCACCAGCCTGATTTTCACCTCCTACCAGGAAGGGTTTTTTTTTATCTAAAGCTTGCCCTTGTCTGCGGAATTATCCTGGCCAGCCCGGTGATCTTCTATCAGATCTGGCGCTTCGTCGCACCCGGGCTGTACCTCCATGAAAGGCGCGTGATCATGCCGTTTACGGTGATATCCACGGTCTGCTTCGTGTCCGGCACCGCTTTCGGCTATTTTATCGTATTCCCCCCGGCGTTCAAGTTCCTGGTCGGTTACAACAACGAGTTCCTCACCTCACTTCCCTCCGTCAGCGAGTACTTTTCTCTGGCGCTTCGGCTGCTGATCGCCTTCGGCGTTATTTTCCAAATGCCGGTAATGATGGTTTTTCTGGCCAAAGCGGGTCTGGTCTCCGTTTCATTTCTGAATAAACACCGCAAATATGCAATTCTGATCAACTTCATCATTGCTGCGATCCTGACTCCCACGCCCGATATCGTCAATCAGATGATGATGGGAATTCCGCTGCTGGTGCTCTATGAGGTCAGTGTCCTGGCGGTCTGGTTCTTCGGCCGCAAACAGTTTACCGGGTTCGTAAAGAGAAATTGAATCCTGGCCGATACCTGGATTTTTCCCTATTCTGCATTATAAAAGAGGTCAATGACCCGCTTCGATTTCATCACCTGTGGGATGATTCTGCGGCCATCGGTGACCAGCGATTTGACCGAGGCAGAAGCTGCAGACCCAGCACCACCCGAACTTAATAACAGAGAGGAGTGCCATGAGTTCAGCCACCTTGTTTGCCAGAGCCCTTGAAGTCGGTAGGCCGCCGACGGTAAAAAAACTGTTTCCCCATTCAAGAGGTCTGCTGGTCAGCGGATCGGTGATCAACAGAGCCCTGCGCAAAAAATCCAAAGCCATGACCATGGCTGCCAACGGCAGGAATTTTTTTGTTATCCAGGGTGCGCTTCTGGCTGCCCAGCGCGCCAATGCTGCCCTGATCATCGAGATAGCCAAATCCGAATCCAACTACTGCCCGGTCAATTTCTGGAATATTGCCCGTCTGGTCGATGGGGCCTGCAACGAACTGGGAATCACCATTCCGGTGGCGGTTCATGCCGATCATTACGGGCTCAAGTCGGACGCGGATGTGGCGGCGGCAAAGGTTGAAATACCATCGCTTTTCGAAGCCGGCATTACCTCGATCGCAGTAGATGCCTCGCACATGCCCGATGACCAGAACCTGCTGGCCAATCTCGAACTCGCCCCGTTCATTCCCGGTTGGTCCGGACTGGAAACCGAAGTTGGCGAGATCAAGGGAAATCAGGGGTTGTCGACTGTGGACGATGCGGGTTTTCTGATCGCCGGGCTCAACGCCCACAATATCTTTCCGGACTGGATCGCCCTGAACAACGGTTCTGCACACGGTATCGAGGCCAGCGGAGAAGGCATACAGGTGGAGCTGACTGCCCGGATTCACCAGCATCTTGAACCCTACAAGGTTTCAGGTGCCCAGCACGGAACCTCTGGCAACAGCTCAGAAAAACTGCGCCAGATCGCCTCTCAGACCTCCACCACCAAAGCCAATGTGGCGACCGCACTGCAGATGGTCTCCTGGGGGGTTGAGGTCAACGATTATGGGAATGCGATAGTCGATGAAAGTGGAAAATTCAGGAAGGTCAACGGAGAGGGGGTCAGCGAGGAAGTCTGGGAGAAGATGGTCGCTCTTGCCGACGATAAAGGCTGGAGCGGTGGCAACTATAAGAATCTCAACCTGCCGGTGGACAACTGGCTGATGGCTCAACCCGAAGACGTGCGCCGGCGCATGGTCGCGCGGGTGGAATCTTTCGTTCATTCCATGCTGATCGATGTATTCAATGCCGGGGACACCGCTCCCCTGGCCATGGAACTGCTGGTTGAAGCAGGCTCCTACGATATCGTCCCGGAAGCTGAGCGCATCGAAGACCCGTCGGCATGGACCAGGGATAAGATCGTCGAGCGGGCCCGGACTCTTGATGTGGATAAGGGTCCTGAAGGTGATTTCGACGATTGATTCGCCTCCGAGTCGATCCGGCCTCTCTCCCCCGGTCCTGCCTGATGGGGGAGATTTTCTTTTAAGCTTTCCTGGATTTTGCCATGAAAACAATTCTTGTAACCGGTGCTGCCGGGTTTATCGGCGCCCACCTGACCCAGCGTTTGACCGCCCGAGGAATATCGGTGGTCGGCCTGGACAATATCAATGACTATTACGACCCGCAACTGAAGCGGGACCGCATGGCCGCGCTGGCCTCGGGAGATCTCTTCATCCATGAAGATTTCGATATCAGCAGCCGGCCGGAGGTTGAGAAACTGTTTCAGCGTTATTCGTTCGATGCGGTGGTAAACCTGGCTGCCCAGGCCGGGGTGCGCTATTCTCTTATCAATCCCCACTCATACGTGGACACCAACCTGGTGGGCTTCGTCAATATCCTGGAGGGATGCCGGCACGGCGGCGTCAAACACCTGGTCTACGCCTCGTCAAGTTCAGTATACGGGGCCAATACCAGGATGCCGTTTTCAGTGCACGACAATGTCGATCATCCGGTATCGCTCTACGCAGCCTCCAAAAAAGCCAACGAGCTGATGGCTCACACCTACAGCCATCTTTACAACCTGCCAACCACCGGGCTCAGGTTCTTCACGGTCTATGGCCCCTGGGGCCGGCCGGATATGGCTCTCTTTCTGTTCACCAGGGCCATGCTGGCCGGGGAGCCGATCGATGTCTTCAACCATGGCAACATGGAACGCGATTTTACCTACGTTGACGATATCGTCGAGGGGGTGGTCCGGGTGATCTTCAAGATTCCGGAGCCGGATCCAGGCTGGTCCGGGGATGCGCCTGATGCGGCAACCTCATACTGTCCATATCGGGTCTACAATATCGGCAATAACAACAAGGAAAAACTGCTGCATTACATTGAGGTGCTGGAAAATTGCCTGGGAACCAAGGCCCGAAAAAACATGCTCGACATGCAGCCCGGCGACGTGCCCGCCACGTACGCTGATGTGGACGATCTGGTTCGGGACCTGGATTACAAGCCCGGTACAACCCTGGAGTACGGTATAGCCCGCTTCGTCGACTGGTACAGAGAGTATTATCGGATCTGATTGGGGTCTGCCGGGCGGATCAGCGGTTCATCAGTGACAGGGCCGCTTCGGTAATGGCCACCGAGTTGATCGAGCTGTTGCGCCACAGGGTTTTCTGGGGACCGTGTTCGATGAACCGATCAGGGTGGGCCAGCAGGCTGGTTTTCACCGTCAGGCCGCAGCGGCTGAAGAGTTCCAGCACACTGCTGCCGAAACCGCCCTGTCTGACGTTGTCTTCGACCGTGACGACCCGGCCGGTCGATGCCGCCCAGTCGCAGATCAGCTCCTTGTCCAGCGGCTTGATGAAGCGGGGATTGATTACTGCCGCGTCGACGCCCAGTTTCTCGAGCCCCGTGGCTGCCCTCATCGCAGGATGGACCCGGTTGCCGATGGGCAGCAGAAGAATGTCCTTGCCCTTCCTCAGCAGTTCACCTCGACCGATCTCCAGATGCTTCAGGGCCGATCCTCTGGCCACATCCTCACCACTGCCGCGCGGGTAGCGCAGGGCTGACGGTCCGTTGTGATGCAGGGCGGTAAACAGCATGTGGCGGAGTTCCTCTTCGTCCCCGGGGGCCATGAATACAAGGTTGGGAATAACCCGCAGGAAAGACAGGTCGAATACTCCATGGTGAGTTGGACCGTCGGCGCCAACCACGCCCGCCCGGTCTATGGCCAGGGTGACCGGCAGGTTGGGAATGCAGACGTCATGGATTACCTGGTCATAAGCGCGCTGGAAGAAGGTGGAGTACACGGCCACCACCGGATGGTAGCCTTCCGTTGCCAGTCCCGCGGCAAAGGTGACGGCGTGCTGCTCGGCAATGCCGACATCGAAAAAGCGCTCTGGGTATGATCGGGCGAATTCGCTGAGGCCGGTGCCGGCAGTCATGGCGGCGGAAATGGCAACGATTTTGTCATTTGTGCTGCCGATCTCCTTCAGGGTGGTGCCAAAAACCGAGGTGTATGAAACCGGCCCTTTGCTGGCTCTGGTCTGACCGGTCTTCGATTCGAATGGACCGATGCCGTGAAAGGTGCCCGGATCTTTTTCAGCCGGATCGTAACCCTTGCCCTTGGTGGTCAGCACATGGATCAGGGCCGGGCCCTGCTGGGTGTCTCTGACGGTCTCGAAGGTCTCGATCAGCTCGTCTAGATTGTGGCCGTTGAGGGGGCCGATGTAATCGAATTTAAGTGCCTCGAACAACATTCCGGGGGTAAAAAAGCTCTTGAAACTGTCTTCGCTTTTTTTCAGAACCGTGAGGATATTCTCCCCGACATTGGACAGTTGCCCCAGTCTCTCGACCAGATGGTCCTTGAGCCGGCGCATGGTCCGACCGGTCAGCTTGCGGCTGAGAAAACTGCTCAGGGCGCCAACGTTTGGCGATATGGACATCTCGTTGTCGTTGAGCACGACGATGAGATCCTTGTTAACGTGGCCAGCCTGGTTCAATGCTTCAAAGGCCATTCCGGCGGTCATTGAACCGTCGCCGATGACGGCGATCGTCCTGGCCGGGTCGTTCTTCAGATTTTTGGCCAGAGCCATGCCCAGGGCGGCCGATATCGAAGTGGAGGAGTGACCGGTTTCAAAGGTGTCGTATTCGCTTTCGCTCAGCTTGGGAAAACCGCTGATTCCCTGGTACTGTCTCAGGGTGTGAAAACGGTCACGTCGGCCGGTGATCAGTTTGTGGGCATAGCATTGATGGCCGACATCCCAGATCAGTTTGTCGTTTGGCGTATCGAACACATAGTGCAGGGCCAGAGTCAGTTCGACGACACCGAGGCTGGGGCCCAGGTGACCGCCGGTCCGGGACACCGAGTCGATCAGGAAGCTGCGGATTTCTTCAGCCAGCTGCTCCAGTTCGGACTGCGGCAGCCGACGCATATCTTTGGGGCTTTCGATCCGGTCAAGCATATTTTTCAGACCGGTAGCCGTTGTTGAGGGTAAAAGCATGGTATCCACAATGTAGTTATTCAAATCTGCTATACCATAATCAGAATTGCCAAACAGTAAAAGAAAATGTGGGGTGCATGGAGATGGTACTGGTCTGGTGGTGCTGCGATCAGTGGGTTCTCGCGTAGATATAATCGGCCAGTTCGACGAGCGGGGCTGCCCGCCGGCCAAAAGATTCGAGCGCCGCTTTGGCCTGGATGACAACCTGCTCAGCCCTTCTCCGCGTCTGTTCAACCCCGAAATAGGCAGGGTAAGTGGCTTTTCCCCGGGCTTTGTCAGCTCCGGCTGATTTGCCTAGAACCTCGGTACTCGATGTGGCGTCGAGGAGATCGTCGACAATCTGAAAGGCCAGGCCGATGGACTCTCCGTAGGCGACGAGCTGATACTCTTCATCCGGGGCTGCACCGCCTCCGACCGCGCCGGCCTGTACCGCGGCTCTGATCAGGGCGCCGGTTTTGCTTTTGTGGATGGTCTGCAGGTGGTCAAACGGGTAGGTTGTGTTTTCCCCGGCAATATCAAGGGCCTGTCCGCCGGTCATGCCCAGCGGACCGGCGGCCTCGGATACGATCCTGATAATCCTGATCTGCTGCTGCGGTTCAATGGCTGCAAAGGGTCGAGAGAGCAGCTCGAAGGCGAAGGTGAGCAGGGAATCCCCGGCAAGTATCGCCCCGGCTTCGCCAAAAACGATATGGTTGGTCGGTTTGCCCCGCCTGAGCCGGTCATTGTCCATGGCCGGCAGGTCGTCATGTATCAGCGAGTAGGTATGGATGCACTCGATTGCCGAGCCGACCATGAGGATGTCGTCGCGCAGATCCGGTGCGTCTGAAAAAATTTCGGCCGCAGCCAGGCAGAGGATCGGCCGTATCCGCTTGCCGCCGACGAACAGGCTGTAGCGCATCGCTTCGATGTGATCCTTGAACGGACCTTCCGGAGCGAGCATCAGCTTCTCGAGTGCATCCTCGATAAGCAGCCTCCTGTCAAAGAGGTACTGTTTAATCTCCATGCTCAAGTTCGTCGAACGGTTCTGCTTCGAGACGATTGTTTTTTTCGAGCAGGATTTCGACCTTGGTTCGCGCTTCGCTCAGGCGAGCATTGCAGAATTCAGTCAGCTTGATGCCTTCGTCGAATTTTTTCAGGCTGGCCTCCAGGCTGAGATCGCCGTTCTCCAGTTCCTCGGTGATCTTCTCAAGCCGTGCCAGGGCGGATTCGAAACTTTTTTTTGCCATGATCTACGATAATTGTTGATGTGCTGTTTGATCCCGGCCTGAGAACGGCAGTGCCGTCATCCGCCGCTTGATTGAAAAAGCAGTATTGCTGGTTATACTGAAGGCTGAATATAGTACGGCATTCAATGGTTGCGCAAGCACTGTTTCGCCCGCAGTGGTGTGGTGCGCCGGCATGAGCACCCTCGATTCGAGATGAACATAACAGAGTCCATAAACCTTTTCTGCAGCTGGCTGGCCAACGAGAAAGGTTACTCAGACCATACTGTAACCAGCTACCGTCGTGACCTGCTTGAATTCAGCAGCCTTCTGGTTGAGGGAACCGGCGTTGAAGCGGTGACCGGAGCCGATATAAGACGTTTCGTCGTCAGTCTGCATGGCAGAAACGGCGCGGCAACGGTGGCCAGAAAACTGTCCTCCCTGCGCTCCTACTTCAGGTTCCTGCAGCGCCAGTCGCTGATCGGAACCAATCCGGTGGATGGCATCGCAGGACCCCGCATCGGCAAGTCAATTCCAAATTTTCTGACGGTGGACCAGGTTTTCAAGCTCCTCGATTCTCCCGATAGAAGCGATCGATTCATGAACCGTGACAAAGCCATTCTGGAACTGCTCTATTCCACCGGCATAAGGGTCGCAGAACTGGTTTCGGCCGATCTTGACGATCTTGATTTGAGTGGTGGAATGCTTAGGGTCAAGGGCAAGGGAAATAAGGAACGGCTGGTTCCGGTCGGTCGGCCTGCGATCGAAGCGATAACAGCGTATCAGAAGGGCGAGCGGGCTGCGCTGGTGATGAATTCAATCGGTGCCGGAAAAACAGTCGATGACCAGGCGCTTTTCCTCAACAACCGGGGAGGGCGTTTAACCACCAGGAGTGTCGAGCGTTTTGTCGATAAATACGGGCAGAGGGTCCGGATTCCGGTTCCGGTGACGCCCCATGCTCTGCGCCACTCATTCGCCACCCATCTTCTCGAGATGGGGGCCGATCTGCGTTCAGTGCAGGAACTGCTTGGCCACGCCAGCCTGTCAACCACCCAGAAATACACCCACCTGACCCTTGACCATCTCACCGAAATATACGATAAATCCCACCCTCTGGGCGATGGCAACCATAAGCCCTGAAGCTGAATTATAACCAGGAGTAAAGGTATGAAAATCAGATCGACAACTATTCTATCGGTGCGCCATAACGGCAGGGTCGTGGTCGCCGGCGACGGCCAGGTCTCGCTCGGCAACACGGTGATCAAACACAATGCCCGGAAGGTGCGTCGGCTGTACGATGACCAGGTGGTTTGCGGATTTGCCGGAGCAACCGCCGATGCTTTTTCCCTGTTCGACCGGCTCGAAGCGCGGCTTGAACAGTATAACGGCAACCTGATGCGTGCCGCCGTCGAATTGACCAAAGAGTGGCGCACCGACCGCATGCTGCGCCGGCTCGAAGCGATGCTGATCGCGGTTGACCAGGAGCATTCCCTGTTGATCTCCGGCACGGGGGATGTGATCGAACCTGATACCGGGGTGCTGGCCATTGGCTCCGGCGGCCCCTACGCCCATGCTGCCGCCCTGGCCCTGGTAAGAAAAAGTGATCTTGAAGCCGAGGAAATCTGCAGGACGGCCATGGAAATAGCCGGTTCAATCTGCGTTTATACCAACCAGCACATTATTCTGGAAAGCTTATGAAAAAGATTCAGTCACTAACCCCGCGGGAGACGGTTGCCGCACTGGACAAATATATCGTCGGCCAGAAAGATGCCAAGCGTTCGGTGGCCATAGCCCTCAGAAACCGCTGGCGAAGGCGCCAGGTCCCCCCTCCGCTCAGAGAGGAAATCGCCCCGAAGAATATTATCATGATCGGCCCGACGGGAGTCGGTAAAACCGAGATCGCCCGTCGTCTTGCAATTCTTGCTGAGTCGCCGTTTCTCAAAGTCGAGGCCTCCAAGTTCACCGAGGTCGGTTATGTCGGCAGAGATGTCGAGTCGATGATCAGAGATCTGGTCGAAATCGCCATTAATATGGTCAAGGAGGAGGAGAAGAAGCGGGTGGAAGGACTCGCCGAAGCCCATGCCGAAGACAAGATCCTTGACCTGCTGCTGCCCCCGACTCCAGGTAAAGCTGGAACCCTGTCCGAAGCCGGCCCTGAAGGTGAGGGCTCGTTTACCCTGATAAAGCAGGACGGTGCGTCGGCACCGATTAAGCAGGAGCATGAGAGCTCGACCCGCGAAAAAATAAGAACCATGCTGCGGGAGGGCAAATTCGATTCCCGTGAACTCGAGATTGTCGTCGATGCTCCCAAGTCGACGCCGATGGTCGAAATCATGACCAGTTCGGGACTCGAGGACATGCAGTCCAACCTGCAGGACGCGTTGGGCAAGATGTTTCCCCGCAAAAAGAAGGAACGAAAACTCAAGGTTCCCGAAGCGATGGAGGCCATGAAACAGCAGGAGATGGAACGTCTGGTCGATATGGACAAGGTGATGAAAGAGGCGCTGCGTCGAACCGAAGAGTCGGGGATTATTTTCCTGGATGAGATAGACAAAATAGCCTCGCGCCAAGGAACCCACGGGCCCGATGTCTCACGCGAGGGGGTTCAGCGTGACCTGCTGCCGATTGTTGAGGGGGCAACCGTCAACACCAAGCACGGCATGGTCAAGACCGACCACATTCTGTTTATCGCCTCCGGCGCCTTTTATGTCAGCAAACCCTCCGACCTGGCGCCTGAACTGCAGGGACGATTCCCGATCAGGGTCGAGCTGCATTCCCTGGGCAAGGATGAGTTCATCAGAATACTGACCGAACCGGAGAATGCCCTGACCAAGCAGTACACGGCCCTGATGGCAACCGAGGGCATCAATTTGTCGTTCGATCAGGGTGCCATCGAGGAAATGGCCAAAATTGCCGTTGATGTCAATGAGAATACCGAGGAGATCGGTGCCCGGCGACTGCACACGATTCTGGAGCGGGTGCTCGACGATCTCTCCTTTGACGCGTCAGAGAAGGATGATCAGACCATCGTCATCACTGCGGACTATGTCCGTAAGCAGCTCAAGGATATAGCCGAGGATCAGGATTTGAGCAGATTTATCCTCTGAACCATCTCGAACCATCTGAAACATTCGGGCCGGTCCGCACTTCATCCTCTGGTATGCATGGGCCGGGCAGCAGGGTGGATCGGCAGCAGCCGATGGCCTTTGAGTGCCATCCCTCGCATTTCAGTTGGTCTGCTGCCTGAAGGAGCGCTTGCGTTTGATCGGTTCGACAGCTTTTTTCTCGTAACTCAACGGATTGTAGCCGAACAACTCGGCAACGCTGACGTTCATCTCCCGTGACGGTTTAACGGTGAAATTGCGGTCGATTTCCACGTCGACTTCCCCCTCGCCCGCGAAGTGCAGGGTGATCGAAAAGGGACACGAGCCGTGGTAATTGAACAGCAATTCCTTCAACTCCTCGAGCCTGATCCGGCTGACGGTGTCAGCCTCGAGTCTGGCGTGTACACCGCTGGTGTATTTCAGCCGGGCATCGGGCAGCAGATCGATCTCTTCAGCCATGATTTTAAGGCCCTGATCACCTTTCTGTATCGCTCCCCTGATGATCACCGGTTCACTGCTGTCCAGCAGCTTGTAACAATTGGAGTAAGCCTCCGGGAAAACGACCACCTCAACCGTCTCCAGGATATCTTCCAGGGTGAGAAAGGCCATCGGTTCTCCTTTCTTACTCTTGTGCTGCTTGACAGTGCGGATTAGGCCGCCGACCCTGACCGGCTGGCCGTCGTTGAGCTGTTTGAGACCGGCGATGTCCGAGTCGGCCACGGTCTTGATTTCCTCAAGCGCGTCATCGAGCGGATGCCCGGTAATATAAAAACCGACTGTTTCCTTTTCGTACAGAAGCTTGTCACGCTCGTCCCACTCCTCGATATCGGGGAGGACGATCTCGGCAAGTTCGGCCGGCCCGTTGGCGGCGGCGACGGCGAAGATCGACATCTGACCGCTCATTCGGTCCCGCTGGTGAGCCTTGGCCTGCTCCATGGCCTGGGGCAGGATGGCGAGCAGCTGTGAACGTTTGCAGCCCAGTGAGTCGAACGAGCCGGATTTTATCAGGCTTTCGATCACCCGGTTATTGACGCTGCTGGAATGGACCCGGTTGCAGAAGTCGACCAGTGAGGTGAAGGGGCCGTTGTCTTCCCGCTCTTTGATTATGTTGTTCAGTGCCGCTTCCCCCACATTCTTCACCGCTGCCAGCCCGAAACGGATAGCGTCGTCCTTGACGCTGAAATCCTGAACGCTCTCATTGATGTCGGGAGGGTACACTTCGATATGGTGATCCCGGCACTCTTTTATGTAGGCGACCACCTTGTCGGTATTGTTCATATCGCAGGACAGAAGAGCCGCCATGAACTGGGCTGGAAAGTGGGCTTTGAGGTAGGCGGTCTGATAGGCGATAAGGGCGTATGCCGCCGAATGTGACTTGTTGAAACCGTAGCCGGCGAACTTTGCCATCAAATCGAAGATGTCTTCCGCCTTCTTCTCGTCGATATTGTTCTGACGGGTGCCGGCCATGAATTTTTCTTTTTCCTGTTCCATCACCTCGGGGATTTTTTTCCCCATGGCTCTTCTCAGGATATCGGCGTCACCCAGGCTGTAATTGGCCAGCACGTTGGCAATTTTCATGACCTGTTCCTGGTAGACGATGACGCCGTAGGTCTCTTCAAGAATCGGTTTGAGCTGGGGGAGCGAGTAGTGGGCTTCCTGACGGCCGTGTTTGGTGTTGACGAAATCCTTCACCATGCCTGACTCCAGCGGCCCCGGCCGATACAGGGCGACCAGGGCGATCAGGTCGGTAAACTGCTCGGGGGCCATGTCGACCAGCAGTTCCCGCATGCCGCTGCTCTCCAGTTGGAAAATACCAAGCGAGCTGCCGCTGCAGAGCAGTTTGAAGGTTTTCATGTCGGCCATATCAATCATGGATATGTCGAGTTCCTTACCGCAATCGCTCTTTACATGATCGAGCGCTTTTTTGATGACGGTCAGCGTTTTCAGGCCGAGAAAGTCGAACTTGATCAGCCCGGTCATCTCGGTGTGCTTCATGTCATACTGGGTAATCGTTTCACCGTCCTTGCCCTTGCAGATTGGCAGGTACTCGGTTATCGGCCGGGGCGATACGACCACGCCGGCAGCGTGGGTGGAGGTGTGACGGGCCAGACCCTCCAGCGTCCGGGAAACGCTGAGCAGTTCTGCAATCCGGGGATCGAGAACGGCCGCCTCGGTGAGCCGGGGTTCCTGGGCGATGGCCTTTTCAATGGTCATGCCCAGTTCCTCGGGTACCAGTTTGGCGATTTTGTCCACTTCCCCAAAGCCGATATCAAGAGCCCTTCCCACATCTCTGATGACTCCCCGGGCCTTCATCGACCCGTAGGTGATGATCTGGGCGACATGGTCGCTTCCGCCGTATTTGTCGCGCACGTAGTCGAGAACCTCACCCCTCCGCTCCTGGCAGAAATCGATGTCGAAGTCCGGCATCGATTTGCGCTCGATATTGAGAAAGCGCTCGAATATCAGGCCATAGGGAATGGGATCGATATCGGTGATGCCCATGGCGTAGGCGGCCAGGCTGCCGGCCCCCGAGCCGCGTCCGGGACCGACCGGTATACCGTGATCCTTGGCCCAGTTGATAAAGTCGGCAACGATCAGGAAGTAGCCGGGAAAACCCATCTCGTTGATGACATCGATCTCCATATTGAGCCGCTCCCGATAGATGTCTTCGGTTTCAGGAGTCAGCGGGGCTATCTTCCGCATTGCCGCAAAGCGCTGTTTGAGGCCGTCGCGGCAGGCGGCGGAAAACATCGACTCGAGCGTTTCGCCCTCGGGCAGTGGAAAGTTGGGGAAATGGAACTGGCCCAGATCGATTTCAAGATCGCAGCGCTCAGCGATCTCTACCGTGTTGGCAATCGCTTCCGGGCAATAGTGGAAAATCTGCTTCATCTCCTCGGGTGATTTGAAATAGAAATCGTCGGAGGAGAACTTGAACCGTTTTGGATCCCTGGTGGTTTTCCCTGTCTGGATACAGAGCAGAACGTCGTGGGCATGGGACTCGTCTTTATTGAGGTAGTGGCAGTCGTTGGTGGCCACCAGCTTGATGCCCAGTTCCCCGGACAGCCTGATCAGCCCTTCATTGACACCCTTCTGCTCGGGGATGCCATTTTCCTGCAGTTCGAAATAGTAACGGTCGCCGAATAACTCCTGCATGTCGGCGGCAGCCGCCCGTGCCTCATCCAACCGATTGTGGGAGAGCAGCCAGGGGACTTCTCCGTGCAGACAGGCGGTGAGGGCAATCAGATCGCTGCTGTACTGCCTGAGCACCTCTTTGTCGATCCGCGGCTTATAGTAGAAACCCTCGAACTGGGCGATGGAAGAGAGTTTCATCAGGTTCCGGTAGCCCTGGTAATTCATCGCCAGAAGGATAAGATGATAGGCCGGTCCGGCTTCCCCTGAGAGTTTTTCGGTTCGATTGCCGGGGGCGATATAGAACTCGCAGCCGACGATCGGTTTTATACCGGATTTTCTAGCCTTGCTGTAAAACTCCAGGGCGCCGTACATGGCGCCGTGATCGGTGACGGCCACCGCTTCCATGTCGTATTCGCTGCACTTCTCGAGCAGCCTGGGAAGCTGGATGGCACCGTCGAGAAGACTGTGCTGGGTGTGAACGTGGAGATGAACGAATCCTGCACTCATGGCGTGTCTGGTAATCCTATGGTTTTTTCGAGATTGGCGTTGGTGAAAAGGGCGCCGGATATGTTGGCGCCGGTGAAGTTGGTCAACAGCAGATTGGCCCCGCTCAGATCGGCGCCGCTGAGATCGGCATCGCTCAGATCGGCGCCGGGGAGATTGGCATGATTGAGGAGCGCGCCGGCGAGATTGGCCCCGCTCAGATCGGCCCTCCGGAGGTTGGCATAGCGCAGATCGGCTTTCTGCAGATTGGCTCCCCGCAGGTTGGCTTTGATCAGCGAGGCCTCCTTCAGGTCGATACCGGCCATATTGCATCCGGGACAGTTTCCGGCCAGACGCTTGGCGGTCAGCCCGGAGTCGTTTGACGCGCTCTGGTCAATGGCAACGGGCGCCTTTTTCTCAGCCACGTGAGCTGGCTGCTGTGCAGAAGGCGGCGGCTGGTCCTGCCCCGCTGCGCTCTGTTTTCTAACCGATTTGGGAGCTGCCTGATGGTCAAGCTGACCGGCCAGGGCGGCCGGATCGCCGGCGACGCTCATTGCCGTATAATAGGCGGCGCCGCTGGTGGTGAAGAACGTGAGTTTGCCTGCCTGAGGGTTGTTGAATACGGAGTAACACTTGACATCACCGTAATACCAGAGCCTGAATTTAAGGCACAGCTGGTCCTGATCATTGATATCCCACTGGCCGACATCGCGCTGGTCGAGACTGTCGATGGCCGACAGATTGCCGTCGGGGCTGAAGTAGACGGTGCCGCTGAAGTCATAGGCGGAAAGGATTAGTGAGTTGCCGGATACAGCGGTGAGGATCTGTTCGGCCCCAAGTTCGACATGGTCCTGTTTGAGTGCCTGTTTCGAGGTCATCGGCCCGCAGCCGGACAGGACGACAACCAGGCATGCGACAAGACCGCAGACGAAGTATTTCATACGGTTCAACCCCCAGATACTGATGGTAACCTCGGCGGAAGGAAAGACAGTCAGAAGAAAAGTAAAAATACCACGATCAGCATCGATTGGGCATAAAAAAGAGGTCGACCTAATTGGTTGAAATCAGGTGATATGTGATTTTAAAGATTGTATTATCAGTTACTTGTCAGGCAAAAAAAAAGCAGCAGGAGAATGGAGGACTCTTTCTCAAGGAACCCCCGTGCCCAATCGCTCAAGCCGCCTACCTCAAGGTTTTCTCAAAAAACCGACCCCCCAGTCAGGCCCGATGCGTCGTTTTAAGCAGCCCTCTTAAAAGTCCTTGAAAATGATCAGGTCGGGCAGGGCGACTATCCAGTCACTGCTTTTGAACCAGTATTCCTGCATACCCTTGAGCGCACCTGAACCGACCAGAAGATTCAGATAGTTGGTCAGCAGGTTGATAAAGAGCGGATCTTCTCCGGCCACCCCTATCCCCAGCTGCTCATAACTGAAGATTTTGTCGTAAACGGAAAACCCCTTGTCCCGGTAGCGGTATTCGAAAACCTTGCAGAACGGGTAGTCCGATATAAGTCCGTCGACCTCGCCGTTGAGCAGTTTGATGAGCGCCTCATCCAGGCTCCTGGTAAGGGTGATCTCGGTTTTGGGAAGAACGGCGCGCACGGTTATTGCGGCCGTGGTGTCCTCGAGCACGACGATCTTCAGGCCTTCCCTGTTGAGGTCGAGCGGTTCGCTCAGCGATTCGACGATTTCGCTTCTTCCGACGAAAGCCTGACCGGAGTTGCCGTAGGGGCCGACGAAGGCGATCTCCATATTGCGTCGCGGAGTCACGCTTAAACCGGACATGATGATGTCGACCGTATGGTCTTTCAGGTTGGGGATCAATTGATGAAACGGCAACCGGACGATGCGCAGGTTGACGCCCATCGATTTTGCCAGTTCCCGGGCTAAGGAAATGTCGAAGCCGATCAGGTCTCCCTGGGCCGAGGTCACGCTGAACGGCGGGAAATCACCAGGTGTGCCAACCACCAGCTCGCTATTGGCTCTGATCCTGTCGATCACCTGACCGGCCTGGAGCTGCTGCCCAAAAGTGGTATGCAGCAGGACTGTCGTCAGAAGAATAAGGGCGATACGCATGGTCACCGGTCGATCACAAAAGGGTCATGGGAAAAACTATATGGCTGACGCCGCTCACCTCAGGGGGCCGGCCAGGTCTAATTTGAACCTGCCCGGGCGCGCCCTTGGCGGGGGCGGAAGAGCACTATGTGGCCGATCTAAAATGGTTGCTGAAACATGGCCCAGAAATTCGTTCCCTCTTCAGAAACAGCCATGTCAAAACGCACCACCGAACCGGCGGTCATGGCCCGAATGCCAAGGCCGGCGTCGAATTTCAGGTCGGAGAACAATTCACCCAGATCATAATCGGGGGCCACCCGGCCGGCTTCCACAAACGGCACCAGCTGGAACCAGTCCAGCTTGAGCCAGCGCAGCCAGTTAACGCCGGCTATCGGGTTCCAGTCCAGGGTATAGCGGTACTCGGCACTGCCGTAAATCACCGCCCGGTCATTGAAACGGTTGTTGGGGAAGCCTTTCATCCGGTAAAATCCACCGAGCCGGGCTCCGTCCAGGTAGGGAGGCTTGTTTTCGACAAGTACAGCACCGTCATCTGTGGTTACCTCATTCCATGAAAGGGAACTGCCGGTCCACAGGTTCAAAGCGATTACCCGCTGGCGGGAAAAGGGGGACTCGCCAAGATTCCAGTATTTGCTCGCTTCAAATTCGAGAAAATCCCACGACCCGGTATTACCGTCAGTAAAATCTTTTGTATAAGCGATATACTGGAGGCTTCCGTAACTCGGATTAACCGGAAAATCGGTATTGTCGTATAGATAGCCGATGGTCCAGGGAAAGGCGTCACCCGAGTAGGTGACCTCATCGGTTTCAAAGGTCTGGTAACGGCCGGCCTGGCCGAGTAGAAGAACTGAAACACCAGTTTCAAGCGGATTCCAGGTTTCGCCGCCGGAGGCGCCGGACTGCAGAATACCCTTCTGAAGTCGGTATTCTGCCGTTCGTTTATCCCTCATACTGCCCATGGGCAGAACAAATTCCAGTTTGAGTTCGTACCAGTTGTCATCCCCTTCATCTTCAATATAGTTGTCTTCATCAGAATCGTTGCTGCCCGCCACCGTGGGGTCAAAGGAGGACGACAGGCGCGGAACCTGGGTATAGGCACGCTGCCGGGGAAAATTACTGAGGGCGCCGTAGCCGGTGAAATAGAGCCTCTGGGAAAACGGCAGCCGATAATCCCACATGCCGCCGATGATTCCTCTGGCCTCGTCGACACTGCCGAAAACGGAGCCGGCAAAAACCATCTGATCCTGGAAAAAGCCTTTGGCAAGGCTGCCGATGCCGAAGGTCGTGCCCATTGAATCGGATGGGAATGCATACGGAAGTATCAGCGTTTCCTTAGCCATTCTGGGGTTTTCCTCACGGATGGTCGAGAATTTGACCGAGGCCCCCGGGCGACCATGGCTGATAGAGGGAATCAGCAGACAGACAGCGATAAGAAAGGCGATGCTTCGAAGTGTTACTGATGTCATACGATCCACCTTTTGAGGAATGTTAACGAAATAAATATCGATCAGAATACCGGCTTATAATCGAAGAAGTGTCTTGTTTCAAGCTTGCGATAGGTTTTAGTTTCAGCCCTGGCGACGAAGGAGCTGGTCACGGCCCCGTTCGATGTGAAGCGGACCCCTTGGAGAAATTCTCCGTCGGTGACACCGGTGGCGGCCACGGCCACTTCACGGGAACGAATCAGGTCATGGGTCCGGTAAATCTTGTTGAAATCTGAAATACCATGGGCTCGGGCCAGCTCTCTGTCACGATCGTTTTCGTAGAATATCTTTCCTTCAAAATAGCCGCCCAGGCAGTTTATCGCAGCGGCCACCAGGGTACTTTCCGGCGCATAGCCATAGCCCATATAGATATCTGTCTTCTCACCGATGATGGCGGAAAGACTGCCGGAAATCTCCCCCTCTTCGATGAGCTTGATACGGGCACCGGTCTGCCGGACTTCCTTGATCAGTTTTCTGTGACGGGCCTGATTGAGAATGCATACGGTGACGTTTTCAGTATATTTGCCCAGCGCCCGTGCCGTTCGTTTAACATTGATGATCGGCGGCTGATTGATATCGATAACGTTGCCGACCTCGGGCCCGACGACGATCTTGTACATACTGAGGTTGGGCACCGTCTGAACGACTCCCTGGGGAGCTATGACCGCATATGAGGTGGCGTTATTGCCCCCGATGGCGGCCGAATGATGGGCTTCGAGGGCAATTGCAATGATATTCATGGTCGGCCCGCCCTGGCCAATCTTTTTGGGCATTTCGACGATATCGCTGCGGTCCTGGAAGGGATCGTTAATCAGGTCGCCATCGATGTTCAGTCGATTCAGGGTCTTGCTGATGGCCCGCCGGGCCGTGTTGAGTATTTCTATATAGTCGCCGAGCCCCTGGCTCCGTGCGGCGGTCAGAGCGGCAATCTCTGTTGCCCTGACGATTTCCATTCCGTAGTTGGTATCCATAGAACTCCTGAACTATCCGTTCGATAGAAATGCTGTAAGGCTCGTCGTTAACCCGGCTCCACGGCCAGTCTGGTGATTTTCTTCATCAGCCGGTTTCGCTCTTCCTGCAGTTTCTTTCCTTCCTGGCTCTCTCGTACTTTTTTGGGGTGGAGAAATTCGTCGATCAGTTCGATATCGAGCGGGGCGGAATCGAGTCTTCTCTCGGCCTCCCTGATCTCATCGGGTGTCGGTAAAATGATACCGTAGAGCTGGTGAGGCGTCTGCACCAGGGAATGGCCGCGATTGTAGTAGGCTGCCGCAAAGCCGCCGTCGACGTTGATAGCAACTCCGTCGTCGCTGGCCATGTGCTTGCCCTTGAGGTAGTCGACCGGGGTATGTCCGAAAACCACCCGTTTGACCCCGAACTCTTTCAGCAGTTTTGCCTTGAATTCCGGTTTTTCCAGGTTCTGCAGCCAATAGAGCGAACGCTCGACGTGGGTTTGTTTGTCGAGCAGGAAATAGCGCTCGAAGGTTTTCATCGCATGCTTGCCGAAGAAGGGCGATTTGGGCCCGCACCACAGATAGAAGAAAAGGGCCTGATCCTGGGCAGCCTGAGGTTTACCTTCCAGGTAGTTGTTGCCGACACGCTCAATGGTCTTCTGGATGAAGTCGAGCATGCTTCTGCCGCTGCGGCCGAGGAATTCATCGAAATCCCCGTCACCGGTCGATGGAACCAGGGCGTGGATATTCAAGATATCGTTGTATATCGAATGGGTTTTGCCGATGGTGAAAAGGTAACTGAGCAGCCGCTTGAGTTTACGGTTGGTAATAAACTGGTTGGCCAGGTCGTCGATGACCTGACGCTCCTGATCTGACAGAGCGATTGGGTTCCGGGGATCGATGGTGGGGAAAAAAGTATCGTTGAGGCCATCGGTATCGCCATTCTCAAGCATCGAAGACAGCTTGTCGAGCCAGAGCCGTGGTTGCATTTCGAAATCGGGAAAATCGATGATGGTCTGTTCTTCGAGTTTGAACTGGATGATGGCAAGGGCTTTTTCCATCGATTTGCCTTTATCCGTCTTGGCCTTGAAGTGGCCGCTTGCTTTATCGGCCGGATAGGTCGAGACGGCAAAGGATTCAAGCAGTGACGTATCGAAATCGAGGCGCTCCAGAAAATCGAAATGATCGTAGCGGCAGGTGATACGCATCGATTCCGCAATCAGCGATTTGTTCCCTGAAGCTGCCCCCATCCAGAGGATATCATGATTGCCGAGAACGTAGTCGACAATCCTGCGATAGGGGCTTGACGACAGAAAGCGGATAATCTTGTCAGGTTGAGGGCCCCGGTCGAAAACGTCGCCGAGAACCTGAATGCGGTCGAGCAGGACATTGCGAATGCCGTGACAGAGATGGGTGATCAGCCGCTCCGATATTATTTCCTCCTCGAAAATCGGATCGGGGACGACGAGTCCGGAAAGCAGCCTGGAAATTGTGTCCCGAAACTCGGGCATCAGGATATCTTCCACCTTGTAACGGGCATTGGTCAGTTTGTATCTGAGGATCTGGACCAGGCAGAGAATAACGTCCTGCCGGTCCATCCTGATGCCGGTATCGACAATATACTGCTGCAGCCTGATAATCCGGACCAGGTACTGGACCTTGTCAATGGTGAAGGTGTTGGGCAGTGCTTCCCGGCAGGTCTGGTACAATACGCCGAAGCGCCCCCGTAAAATCGATTTGAAACGATCGCCTTCCCCGTGCAGATCACTGATCCACAAGGTGGTCGGGATATTGGAATTCAATTCTGTTTCGACCTGTAGAAGCCGCTGGGCCAGGTCGTCGATCTCTCCGGCTCTCAATCGTGATTTGCCGGCCTTTTTTCCAGCACCTTTAGCCTGGTTCGAGGATTTCTCTGCCATGTCACTCCCTGCGGAACGGTCGGTGAAAAAAGATCAGCAACAAATCGATGCAATAGTGTAAAGATAAAAACATGCGTTGTTTCCGGCTCTGTCCGCCGGCGAAACGGATTGTTCTGTGGTCAGTATAGTAGCAACTGGCACTATTCGCGGCAACCACTTTGATAGCTTTGAAAAACATCTACAGGGGCAGGCAGTTTCTGCAGCGCTGATCCTGATTCATGTCGGGCGGCTTCGTAAAGCACTGGAAACTGACAATCAGATTTTTAAAATGTTCGATAATCCGGATTACCCCAAACGTTTCAAAGCCCTGGACCGGTGGTTTCGAAGTGAGTTTCAGCAGAAGCTCCTGACCTCGGCCGCGGGAACACCGCTGCGGGTCGCCTGGCGCAGAACGGCCGGGTCGCGAGCCTGGGTTGTGGTCGTCAGTGGTCGGTCCGAATATATTGAAAAATATCAGGAACTGGCCAGGGACCTGTCCAGAAGAAAGCTGTCTGTCTGCCTTTATGACCACTGCGGGCAGGGAAGATCGGGGCGTTTGCTGAGCGATCCCCAGAAAGGGCATATCGACAGCTTCGACACCTATATTTCCGATCTTGATCAGGTTCTCGACGCGCTTGACGAGGGGGGGGGCGATAAGCTGCCGGTTTTTCTTCTCAGTCACTCGATGGGAGGTACTGTTTCCACCATCTACGCCGGCCACTGTGGTGACCGTATCGAGCGGCTGGTTCTGGCATCACCGATGTTCGGTATCCAGACGGGGGTGTCTCTGCCCGATTTTTTTACTGAAAAGCTGGTAGCGGCGGCCTGTCTGGCCGGCTTTGGCGAGCGTTACGCCCTGACGACCGGCCCCTACAATTTCGACATGGTTTTTGAAAACAACGTGTTAAGTTCTGATCAGTTCAGATTTGGTTACAATCGCTTTCTTGCCGCACACCTCGATTTTTCTCCCATTGGCGGACCGACCTTTGGCTGGCTGCACGAAGCATTCAAAGCCGTAAAAGCTCTGAAGCGAAGCGTCGCCCGTGCAGGCTGTGCGATGCTTGCCCTGGCGGCAGTGGATGACCAGGTCATAAAGGCGGCCGAGGTGGCGCGTCTGGCATCGTCCTCGGAGCTGCTCAGATATCACGAGTATCGGAGCAAAGGGCATGAGCTGTTTATGGAAAGAGATGAAATCAGAGATGACGTTCTCGGACGGGTCGGTGAATTTCTGGGGATCGGCTAAGGATAAGCGAATGGTAGCCGGGAGTGCAAGTAAAAAGGCCGGAGCCTTCACTGCCGATTGTTATCGGTCAGTGAAGAGTCCGGCCAGATGTGCGGTGAAACGGTCAGCGTCGTTTAAAATTTGAAGCGCAGACCGGCGCCGACCCTTCCGTACATGTCGAAGTCACTCATCTCATCGACAGCCGAGCGGGCCTCGACAAAACCGGAGAGTTTGAACTTCTCGGGTTTTTCGTAAAACTGATAGCCGAGCTCAAGAATCAGATCGAGATCGTTGTCCTCACTGTCGACATCGCTGTCACCACCGGTCAGCCAGGCACCGAAACCGCCGGCTACGAAAAGCTTGTCCCACTGGTAGTTGAGCAGTACGTCGGCGATAAAGGCGGTCTTTCCGTCTTCCCCTTCGATTTTGGGGGCCACGCCCAGCATGCCGATTACTGAAAGATTGTCATTGAACGGGTATTGAATCCCGCCCCGGAAGAACAGGTAGTTGGCCGGGTCACGCTGGTAAAGGTATCCGGCGTCGAGCAGCCAGCTGACCGGCAGCGCGGCGGCTACCGGAGCGACCATTTCGGGCTCGGGCTTGGGTTCGGGTTTTGGTTCCGGCTTGGCCATTACCGGCGGCGGGGGCGGGGTCGGCACCGGACCGACATCTTTCAGGGCAATGTTCCCGCAGATCAGCGGTACAACAAAGGTGTACCGGTCACCCTCATGGTCGATGGAAAATTCGAAACCGGGGAACGGCTTGTCGCCTTCCCAGAGGACCGTTTTATCCACGCGAACGGGTCCCTGACCATTTCTTCTGTAGAACATCCACTGCAGTTTCTGGCCTTTGTAATAGTCGACTTTCTTGATATCCGCATCGCCGATCTGGGCC
This sequence comes from uncultured delta proteobacterium, assembly GCA_963845115.1. Lineage (GTDB taxonomy): Bacteria > Desulfobacterota > Desulfobulbia > Desulfobulbales > Desulfocapsaceae > JABDQA01. The sequence continues at coordinate 384,161 of CAWJQN010000001.1, forward strand.
ATGAAAGAATCGAACACGGGTCCGATTCCGGCAATCTCGAAGCCTTTTTTGATATCTCCCTGCTGGGTTCTGACCATTTCCTGGAAATCGGCCACGGAGGTCAGGGGTGGTTTATAAAACGGGTGGTTGCCCAGGGTGGTCATAGCCTGTGCCGAAAGCACGGTGAAAACACCCATGGCAAGCGTCAGAACAATGACTGCCAGTATTCGGTTCTTCATTTTTCAGCTCCTTGTTAGCTTACGCACTGCGCTGCCGAATCAGACACGATGCCCGAAACGGCGATAGTAAAAAAAACTGGACCAGTTCAAAAAATTGAACCTTGTGGGCAGATAGTATAGCGGGGCAGGCTGATTGTCAATAAGTATTGTTGTTGAAAAGATCTGTCAGGGCAAAATTTATTGACCGTAATGGTTCGTGCTGAATTTGTATTTTTCCGACCAATGAATACCTTTGGGGTATGGCTTTCTGCTGTTAAACGGGTTTTGAGTTCAGGCTCACTTGTTTAGAGCCGAACATCTGCGAAAAGGACTTGTATATCATGGTAAACAGCATGTTGCGAAGCGTCGCTCTGTCCGTTGTTTTACTGCTGGTTCTGAGCTGCCATTCATGGGCGGCGAAGGATTTCAGCAAGCCGGTCGACTATCAGCCGCTGTTCGTTTCCGGCCTGAAACCTGAAGCGGTATCGCCGGGTCAGCTGCAGAGTGGCTTGAGCGCCACTTACTTCCTGGAGTATTTCGAGCGCAGCCTCGAGGAGCTGTCAAAAAACAATACGGTTTCCTTTATTGTCAAAGAAGGAGAACCGGTCACCCAACTGAACCATCAGTTTGGCTCGGATATGGTGTTCGACAGCGGAACCAACCGTGGAGTAGCCATGCGCATGAAGGGCTATCTCTTTTTTGAGCAGAGCGGAGAATATCAGCTGCAGGCGCTGTCCAATGACGGTGTCAACGTGCTGATCGACGGCAATGCGGTGATCAGCGATCCGGAGCAGCACTCCGATCGTCTGTCCAATATCGGCCATGTGACCATTGACCAGCCCGGTTACTACCCAACGGTTGTGGAGTATTTTCAGAGAAAAGGCACGGCATCTCTTAAACTCTTCTGGAAAACGCCGGACAGCAGTCAGTTCGTCGTAATTCCTGCAAACGCTTATGCCCATTTGCCGTGATTTGTGATACATTCCCAGGCCTTTAAACAGCACAGAATTCACAGACAACTGTTCACTCATTGATTTTTTCTCTCCACGACCACTAATTAACCATGCCGAACAATCTTTACGTAACCGCGACCGAAGAGCGCAGCGGTAAATCGGTCATCGTCCTCGGCATCATGCAGATGCTGATGAACCAGCTGCACCGGGTGGCATTTTTCCGGCCGATCATCAACGATTCCATCGAAAACAGGCCGGATGACGACATCACTCTTGTGGTCGATTATTTCAAACTCGACCAGGAATATGAAACCTGCTATGGCTGCACGCTCAAAACAGCATACGAGATGATTAACTCCGGTCGTGAAGACGACCTGCATGACCTGATTTTTCACAAGTATCGGGAACTGGCCGATGACTTCGACTTCGTCCTGGTCGAGGGTACCGACTTTCGGGGCCAGGATACTGCATTTGAATCTGAGATAAACGGTGATATCGCCGCCAATCTCGGAGCGCCGGTTGTGCTGATATCATCAGGCAGAAAGAAAACGGTCGACGAGATGATCCGTCAGGTCCAGGTGGCAATAGACAGCCACAAGGAAAAGGGACTGACGCTGATTGCCTCGATCATCAACCGGGCGCCAGAGGGCCTCACTTCGAAAATCCTCTCTGATATCAGGCGGAAATATCACCCGGACGAGGGTTTGCCGTTTTATGTCATTCCTGAAAATCCGGCCCTGGCCAATCCAACGGTGGGTGACGTCAACCGCTGGCTGAACGGCAGTGTCATGTACGGGGCTGCCGGTTTGAATACGGTGGTCGGCGATTATGTGGTGGCCGCGATGCGGGTCGAAAACTTTCTCGAGTACCTGACCCCCGGCTGCCTGGTCATCACCCCCGGGGATCGGCACGATATCATTCTGGCCAGCCTTTCCGCCCGGTCCTCGACATCGTACCCAGAAGTGTCCGGCATTGTCCTTACCGGGGGACTGGTGCCGTCGGACAATGTCCGCAAGTTGATCGAGGGCTGGTCCGGCCGACCGGTACCGATTATCTGCGTCAAAGGGCACACCTATCTGGTGATTCAACAGCTCTACGAGCTCTATGCCCACCTGGAGCCCGGTGATCAGCCCAGGATCGCCACGGCGCTCGGTGATTTTTCCAAATTCATAAATACAGCAGAACTCCGCGACAATGTGATCAGCGATCGCCCGGCCCGGATCACCCCGAAAATGTTTGAATACTCCCTCATGGAGCGGGCGGCAGAGAACCGTCAGCGGATCGTCCTGCCGGAAGGCAATTGTGAGCGGATTCTGAGAGCCGCCGATATTTTGCTGCGGCGGGGCGTGGCTGATTTGACCCTGCTCGGCAGGGAAGATCAGGTGCGGGCTCTGGCGGCCGCCAACGGACTCGATCTCACCTGGGTTGAAGTAATCGATCCGCAGACCAGTCCGATGCTCGATGACTTCGTCAAGACCTACCTGGAACTGCGCCAGCACAAAGGGGTCATCGAAGACATGGCCCGCGACCGTATGTCGGACAGCACCTATTTCGGGACCATGATGGTCTACAAGGGGCTGGCCGACGGTATGGTTTCGGGCGCCTTGAACACGACGGCCCACACGGTCCGTCCGGCTTTTGAGTTTATCAAGGCAAAACCCGGATTCACCATCGTTTCGTCGGTATTTCTGATGTGTCTAAAAGACCGGATCCTGGTTTATGGTGACTGCGCGGTAAACACCAATCCGGATGCGTCACAGCTCGCCGAGATAGCGCTGAGCTCAGCGGAAACGGCCCGGACATTCGGGATCGAGCCTCGAGTGGCCATGCTCAGTTATTCCACCGGCACCTCGGGCAAGGGCGAAGATGTGGACAAAGTTGCCGAAGCAACCAAAATCGCCCAGAGTCTGATCGAGAAAAGAAAGCTCGACTTCATCCTCGAGGGTCCCCTGCAGTACGATGCGGCCATCGACCCGGAGGTTGCCCATGCCAAGCTGCCCGGTTCAACCGTTGCCGGAAGGGCCACGGTCTTCATTTTTCCCGACCTTAACACCGGAAACAATACCTATAAAGCCGTTCAGCGGGCTGCCAATGCGGTTGCCATCGGTCCCATTCTGCAGGGGCTGAACAAACCGGTCAACGACCTGTCGCGGGGCTGCACCATCGATGACATCGTCAATACCGTTGCCATCACCGCTGTTCAGGCGCAGGTTGAAGACTTGCGGCCATGAATACGCTGGTAATCAACTCAGGAAGTTCATCGATCAAGTTCCAGCTTCTGGATATGACCACTGAAACCGTGGTGGCTTCGGGGCTGGTTGAACGAATCGGGGAAGTGGTGGGAAAGGTTCGCTGCGTCATGCACCCGGAAACCTCAGCCGAGCGTTCTTTAGAATTCGAAAAGCAGGTCGCTGATCATCGCAGCGGCATGCTGATGGCCGGCAGTTTGCTCAGCGACGAAAAGGAAGGGGTTGTCCGAAGCAGGGAAGAAATCGACCTCATCGGCCATCGCGTTGTCCATGGCGGAGAGAAGTTCCATCAGCCGACCCTGATCACCGACGAGGTGGTGGCTGCAATATCCGAGAACGTTGCTCTGGCTCCGCTTCATAACCCCGCCAATCTCGATGGCATCAGCGTGGCCCGGGAGCTGTTCCCCGGAACACCGCAGATCGCCGTGTTCGATACCGCTTTTCACCAGACGATACCGGAGCGGGCCTACATCTACGCGCTGCCCTACGAGCTTTATGAACGTTACCGGGTGCGCCGTTACGGTTTTCACGGAACCTCTCATAAGTTCGTGGCTGGTGAATGTGCCAGGCTGATGGGCCAGCCGCTATCAGCGACCAATCTGATCACGATACACCTTGGCAACGGCTGTTCCATGACCGCTGTCGAAAAAGGGTGCAGCATCGACACCTCGCTGGGGATGACGCCGCTTGAAGGGCTGGTGATGGGAACCAGGAGCGGTGACGTCGATCCGGCGGTCCACTCGTTTCTGAAGCGGACGGCGGGCATGGATCTCGAGCAGATAGACGATATGCTGAACAAAGATTCCGGCCTCAAGGGGATCTGCGGTTTCAATGACATGCGGGACATCCATCGCGCCGCCGGGCAGGGCGACCGGCGCGCCCGACTCGCTCTCGAGGTGCAGACCTATCGTAACAGGAAATACATTGGCGCCTACATGGCGGTGCTCGGCAGGGTCGATGCACTGGTCTTTACCGCCGGAATCGGTGAAAATGACCCGGCCGTCCGGGAAAAATCGGTGACCGGCCTCGAGCATCTCGGTATAAAAATCGATCAGCAGAAAAACCAGCACCGTTTCAACCAATCGGCAGCAGTGCATGCAGCGGACAGTCGCGTTCAGATCTGGGTTGTTCCGACCAATGAAGAACTGGCGATAGCCCGTGAGAGCATTGGTCTGCTCCATGCAGGCAGCGTTAAATATTAACTACAGGTGACACTAAAACCATGACTGAACATGCAGAAACTGCTGCAGAGCAGCCGTCAGATTTCGAACAATTCGTGGAAAAAGCCAAGGTCTCGGCTGCCATCGTATCGACTATTTCGTCTTTTGCCGAGGCGGTGGACTATGCCATGGAACTGGTCCACAACCGACCTCTGACCCGCTACGCAATCAGCGAGGAACCGGTCGATACCAGCGGAATGAGAAGGGTGGTCGCCGCGCCGGCCCTGTCGGAAAGCGAGTATGCGCTGCTGGCGGAGAAGTGTGAAGAACATTCGTTCGACTGCCTCAATGGTGGGCTGCGTGAAAATCTGATCGGTATCGACGTCGGTTTGAGCTACGCAGATATCGGTCTGGCCGAAACCGGCACGCTGGTGCTCAACTGCCCGGACGAGCAGCTGCGACTGGCAACGATGATCTGTGAATATCACGTCTGCATCCTGCCGCGCTCAAGAATTGTTGCGGACGGCTTCGCTGCAGAAGAGCAGCTGCGAGCATTCATGCTCAACTCACCCACCTACACCGCTTTCATTACCGGGCCGAGCCGGACGGCCGATATCGAGCGGGTCCTCTCTATCGGTGTTCACGGACCGCTCGAGTTGCACATTCTTATCCTGGAGGATTGATCATGCAGGAAAGCAAAAGTCTGAAAGTATATCGCAAGGAGTGCCAGGAGTCGCTGGATAACGAATACCTGCGCTCGGCGCTGGATAAATTTGCCGTGGCCTATCGGGTCGGCAGGGACAAGGCCTTTTCAGAGATCGATGTCGAAAAACTGGTCTCCGAGGTGGCCGACATGAAGGATGAGACCCTGAAGCGGCTGGATGAATACCTCGAACAGTTCACCAGAAAAGCCGAGGAGGCCGGGGTTGTCGTTCATTATGCCAAGGACAGCGACGAGGCCAACGCGATCATCAATGAGATCGGCAAGAAAGCGGGCTGCCGCAAGGTGATCAAGACCAAGTCGATGACCGCTGAAGAGACCCACCTGGTTCACTCCATGGTCAACGAAGGCTTCGAGGTGACCGAGACCGACCTGGGCGAATGGATCATCCAGCTGCGGGACGAACCGCCGTCCCACATGGTTATGCCGGCCATTCATCTGTCCCGCTACCACGTCAGAGACCTGTTTTCCGATATTACCGGCAAGCAGGAGGACGAGGACATCTCCAAACTGGTCAAGGTAGCCAGAAACCAGATGCGCCAGAAGTTCGCCCAAGGTGAGATGGGTATTACCGGGGCCAACTTCGGGGTGGCCGAGACCGGTTCGATCGGAATCGTCACCAACGAGGGCAATGCCCGACTGGTCACCACGCTGCCCAAGGTTCATGTCGCCATGCTGGGCATCGACAAGCTGGTGCCGACCATTGGTGACGCGCTGTCCCAGGTCAAGGTTCTGACCAGGAATGCAACGGCCCAGGCCATTACCTCCTACGTCACCTGGGTCACCGGCGCCAACGACTGCGGCGTCAGCGACGGATCGAAGAAAGAGGTTCATTTTGTGCTGCTCGACAACGGTCGCCGGGAAATGGTCGCCGACCCTCTGTTCTCCCAGGTATTCCGGTGCGTCCGCTGTGGAGCTTGCGCCAACGTGTGCCCGGTCTACCGGCTGGTCGGCGGTCACAAGATGGGGCATGTCTATATCGGGGCAATCGGCCTGATCCTTACCTATTTTTTCCATGGGGAAGAGAACGCCAAACACCTGGTGCAGAACTGTATCAATTGCGAAGCCTGTAAGGATATCTGCGCCGGGGGCATCGACCTGCCGCGGCTGATCAAGGAGATTCACGCCCGCATACAGGAGAAAGACGGCCAGCCGCTGCCGAGTCTTCTGCTCGGCAAGATCATGAAGAACAGGAAGCTTTTTCACACCCTGCTGCGCACCGCCAAATGGGCCCAGAAACCGGTGGCCGGGGATGACGGTTTCATGCGTCACCTGCCGATGATGTTCTTCAAGGAGCACGATTTCAAGTCCCTGCCGACCGTGGCCGAGAAACCCTTCCGGGATATCTGGGTGGAGATAAAACCCAAAATCGAAAAACCGGCTTATCGCGTCGGCCTCTTCTCCGGCTGTGTCCAGGATTTCGTCTACCCTGAGCAGATGGTCGCCGCCGTCGATCTGTTCAGGGACCATGATGTCGCCATGGTTTTTCCGATGGAACAATCCTGCTGCGGCCTGCCGCTTCAGATGATGGGGGACAAAAAGATATCCAAGGATGTCGCCATGCAGAACTTCAAGGCTTTTATCAACGAAGATGTCGACTATATTGTCACCCTGTGCGCTTCATGCGCTTCCCATCTCAAGCACAATTACCCGGTTCTGCTCGACGACAGTCCCAAGCTGGTGGAGCAGGTGGCCTCGTTTACCGAAAAAGTGATCGACCTGTCATCTTTTGTACACGATGTCCTGAAGGTCCAGCCGGAAGATTTCGACGGCGACGGAAAGAAGGTAACCTTTCATGCTCCCTGCCATCTCTGCCGGGGCCTCGGGGTGCATGATGCGCCAAGAAACCTGATGAATACGGCCGGTATGGATTACCAGGAGGCGGCCGAAGCTGAGGTTTGCTGTGGTTTTGGCGGTACCTATTCGGCGAAATTCCCTGAATTGTCGGCTCAGCTTCTGGACAACAAACTGGACAATGTCGAGGATACCGGGGCCGAGATGCTGCTGACCGACTGTCCCGGCTGCATCATGCAGCTGCGCGGGGGATTGAAGAAGCGCGGATCCGATATTGAGGTGAAGCACACGATCGAGGCGCTGTCGGAAAGGAGAAAGAAAAAGGATTCGTGATTGTCAGGTCCTTCAGAGAAGAAGATCGACGAGCGGTTGTCGCCCTCTGGGAGCAGTCCGGCTTGATCGTTCCGTGGAACGATGCGGCAGCCGATATCGACCGAAAACTCAGGGTTCAGCCAGAGCTGTTTGTCGTCGGCACCGAGACGGGCAGGCTGGTCGGTACGGCCATGGGGGGATACGACGGACACCGCGGGTGGATCTATTATCTTGCCGTTGAACCCGACAGCCGTGGGCAGGGGTGGGGGAGGCGCCTGGTCGAGGCCGTGTCGGAACGACTGCAGGAACAGGGCTGCGTTAAAGTCAACATCATGGTTCGTGCGAACAATCGACAGGTCGCAGGTTTTTACCGGCGGCTCGGTTTCAAACCGGATGAAGTCATCTGTCTCGGCAAACGGCTGACTGATGAATTATCAAAGACTAAAGCGATAATCAGAACTGGTAGACGATGATCAAGGTAAGCCTGTGGGTACTGTGTATCGCGGTGGTCGTCTACGCCAGTTTCTCTCTTCTTCTCTACCTGCGTCAGCGTTCCCTGATCTTCTATCCCCACCCGGCCGTAAAGTCCGGCAGGGCTGAGGTACTGTGGCTGGAGAACGGCCCGGAACGGTTGAAAGTCTGGCAGGTGAAGCGTGAAGGGCCTGCTGCTCTCGTCTATTTCGGTGGAAATGCTGAAGATGTGTCACTGAATCTCGATCATTTCAAAACGCTGTTTCCGGAACTGTCACTCTATCTGATGAATTACCGCGGCTATGGGGGCAGCAGCGGCTCGCCCTCCGAGGAGGGGCTGCTGGCTGACAGCCTGAAGTTGTTCGAGCATGTGGCCGACGTACACCAGACAATCGCAGTGATGGGGCGCAGTCTCGGCACCGCTGTTGCTGTCCACCTGGCTGCCCGGAAACCGGTTGACGGCCTCATACTGATTACTCCCTATTCGAGCATGGTCGACCTGGCACGCCACTACTACCCCTTGCTGCCGGTCGGGCCGCTGCTCAAGGATCGTTTCGAATCCATCCTGGCGGCGCCGGGGATCGATGTGCCGGTACTTGCCCTCATTGCCGGGCGTGATGAAATCATACCGCGCGCAATCAGCGACACCCTGGTCGATTCGTTCAAACCGGGCCTGGTGAGCACGATCGTCATCGAGGGGGCCGGCCACAACACCATCGATTCCGGCTCCGGCTACGATGAGCACCTGGCCGATTTTGTGCGCAGTCTGCTTGGTGACGCCGAATAACTTGCCATGAGAAACAGACAGAAGCTGATATTTGCGCTGCTGCTGATCCTGACCGTGTCGGCCTTTTACGAGCGCGGCTACTTCGATCGGTACCTCAAAAGCGAGGGTGGTGAAGGCACGGCCGTCGAATATGCTTTTGAGAACCAGATCAGCAACCTGCAGGTGAGCGGTTCCGGAACGGTGCAGAGAGTGCTGAAGGACGACACCTCGGGGAGCCGTCACCAGCGCATCATCCTGCAGGTAGGGCAGGGTCATACCGTGCTTGTCGCCCACAACATAGATCTGGCGCCACGGGTCGATGGTATAAAAAAAGGGGACCGGCTCGAATTTTTCGGGGAATATGAATACAACAACAAGGGTGGGGTGATTCACTGGACCCACCGTGACCCCGGCGGCAAACACCGTGACGGATGGCTCAAACACCAGGGAAGATTGTATCAGTGAGCTGTCTTTTCATTAACAATCGATAAGATCGGCAGGGGCGATATGGATATCCAGGATGGGCAGACGAAGAGATTTTTAGAGCAGCTCTATCAGATGAGCAGTGGGGACGCTGCTGCGGAAGTCTCGATGTACGACATCGGTGACATCCTGGGGCTCGACAAGTCCGAGGCCGGGGCCATGGCAGAGGATTTGATCATCGAGGGGTTCGCCGAGTTGAAGAGCCTGGCCGGTGCTATCAGCATAACGGCGGAGGGGCTCCGGGCCCTTGACAGGGCGCCGGCCGGGGCTGACGACGAGCCATCCTCGAGGGAAATGATCCTGGGGAAAAACGAGGTTCTGGACGCGGGCGCTACTGCAGCCGTGGAAGCCTTGATCGAACAGGTCCAATCAGCAATTTCGGCAGGGCGACAGGACTATGACGATCTGGAAGAGATGGTCATAGATATCAAAACACTCAAGACCCAGCTCCTGTCGACCCGTCCCAAGACGGCGGTCGTCCGCCCACTGCTCTCTTCGCTGTCGAGGCTGCTGCAAGGGCTGCCTGAAAGCGCTCAACTGGCTGGCAGGATTCGTCGGATGATCGATGCCTGAACCGGCTGATCGAACGCTCTGCTGCGCGAGAGTTCAGCCTGGCGGCCAATTTTGCCTAGCCCAGGTGGTCAAGGGTGATTCTGAGGATTCTTCTCAGCGGCTCGGCAGCGCCCCACAGCAACTGGTCGCCGACTGTGAAGGCCGTCAGGTACTGGGGCCCCAGGTTCATTTTGTGTATACGGCCAATCGGGATGGCTAGCGTTCCTGAGACCTTCGCCGGGGTCAATTTTTCGCTGGTGAGCTGCCGATCGTTGGGTATGACCGTGACCCACTGATTATGTGCGGCGATGATCGCCTCGATTTCCGCGACCGGAATATCCTCTTTCAGTTTGATCGTGAAAGCCTGTGAATGGCAGCGCATGGTGCCGATGCGGATGCAGAGTCCGTCAACCGGAACGATGTCTGCCCCGCTGCGGCCAAGTATCTTGTTGGTCTCCGCCACACCCTTCCACTCTTCCTTGGATTGGCCGTTGTCCACCGGGACATCGATCCAGGGGATCAGGCTGGCCGCCAGCGGAACACCCCAGTTGTCTAACGGCAGTGAACCGTCGTTTAGCTTTGCAGTGATTTTACGGTCGATATCGAGAATTGCCGAGCCCGGGTCTGCCAGCAGAGAAGATACTTCGGCTTCCAGATGACCCATCTGGGCGATCAGTTCACGCATGTTCTTTGCCCCGGCGCCGCTGGCGGCCTGATAGGTCATCGAGGTCAGCCATTCGATCAGGTTCTGCTCGAATAAGCCGCCCAGAGCCATCATCATCAGTGAGACCGTGCAATTGCCGCCGATATAATTCTTTATGCCGCGCCGCAAGCCCTCATCGATGACGGATCGGTTTACCGGATCGAGGACGATGATGGCGTCGTCGTTCATTCTCAGTGCCGAAGCGGCGTCGATCCAGTATCCATCCCAGGTTTTTCTCAATTCGGTATACACCTGGCTGGTGAATCCGCTGCCCTGGCAGGATACGATTATGTCCATCCGGGAAAGTGCCTCTATATTTGAGGCGTCGAGCAGCGGTGTCGAACCGCGGCCGAGGTCCGGACCCGGTTGACCAACCTGTGAGGTAGTGAAGAAATGGGGGCTGAAATGGCCGAAATCCTGCTCTTCAATCATGCGGTCCATCAGGACTGAACCTACCATGCCGCGCCAGCCGACAAATCCAACGTTATGCATCATGCGCTCCATATCAAATGTAAGACAGTTTGATCGCTTTACTCACTGTCCATGGTTCTATAAAATCCTTTATTACCAGATAACCACCCGGGGGACAAGCAGGACCTGAATGGTGGGCATCGGATACCGGCAGTCACGCTGTCGGGGCCCCGGTGCAGATACCGATAGTTCAGCGGTCAAAGCCCGAATAGGAACCGAGAAATCTTGCCATACCCGTTTTCTCGAATTCTTCGGGGCTCCATTTTTCATTGGAGAGCAGGTGGCGATATTCGTTTCTGAGAACGTAGGTGTCAGCTGCAAATATATTGTTCTCCGTGCTGACCTGGACATGCTGCCGCAGATAGATGCTCCCCTCGAACTGGTCGAGGCGGGTTATGTCCCCCGAACTGATATCGAGGTAGAGAACGCCCTCGACCACCGATGAGATGCGTCCGGGGACGATGGCCGGATAATCTTCATTGTCGATAGAGCGCCGCATGAACCCTGAAAGGCGGGCCCGGTATTGCCGATAGGAGCCCTCCACCAGGCTTTTCCAGACCGGTGCGAACATCAGCGATCCGTATGTAAAGATATGTTTCATGGCAGACTCTCAACCGGCGGTGCGACTGGCCGAAGTGCGCCAGGGTTTGAAAACCGAAATCCACACGGTGAAAGCAAGCACAAAAAGCTGAATGGCACCGAACCAGAGATTCATTCTCTGGTTATATAGATATTGTGCGTCCTCGACAGCGGACAGCCCCATTTCACCGGAAATGTTCATCATCGCCGTTTCCCACGGTCCCAGGAAGAAGGTGCCGAAAAATATGGCGGAAAGCGTAATAATCCATTTGACCACGATCCACCGCTGTTTGAAAAACCCCCAGCTGCTCAAAGCGGAGTATGCCAGTCCGGTCAGCAGGCAGCCAATTGCACCGGGGATGACCACAACCGCCATGTCAACATGATGAATTGACTGATTGATGCCGTAAAGCACACCGCCGTCGTCGACATCGCCCTTCAGAAAATAGAGAAGCAGCAGCGATACCGCACCGCCTATCCAGCAGCAGACGCAGAGCAAGTGCAGGACCTTGAGCCAGCGCAAGCCTCTATTCTTCAGCATTATCATAGTTTTAAGCCTCACCCGTTTTTCTGGAAATGTATGAGGTCGGGCAGCTTCTGTCAATAATCTTCTGAGAGCTGATGTGATGGGGGAAATGACAAATAGTGTCAATTCCTGACAAGGTGGGTCAGCTCAACCGGGTGGGGTCAGCAATCAGCAATCGTCTAAAAAGGAAAAGTAATCGCTGATTGTATGTGAACTATTGCATTTATGAATAGAATCGGAAGAAATTTTCAACACGATTATAAGGTGGCACATTTCTTGAAAAAGACAATTCGGGTGCGGGCCTGATATGCCCAGGTGACCCAGCCGCTGCCCACTCTTCCGGCGCATCGCCGGAGCCGTACAATATAGCCCATGTAGGTGTGAGGACTGTTACTGTTCATATGAGACTGATACGCAGAATAGCACAATTCACGCCGGTTCGACTCCTCAAACCACCGCACCGGAAGGGTCAGTGCAGCGCTGGTGGCGATGCGGGCGGTTGCTCAGAGAAGACCGCCAATGAGCTTACCCTGGAAAACATCAGGGATCTCATCATCGAGGCCAATTGTTGTGTCGATAAAAAACGCAGAATCTACCTGCTGGAAAAAGCCGCTCGCCTCGAAAAGCAGCTGATAGCAGCCTACCGCGCAAAAGGCCTGATGGTCACCGCTGAGAATATTACCAAAACCCTTAAAGTACTCCGCCGGCACCAGCGCATTCGCTCCTCCTGAATACCCAGCTCGTGCTTCATCCCTCAGTTCCAATTCCGTTCATGAATTGCGCCGAAGGCTCAGCGGTTCACCTTGTTTTTTTCAGCAGTTGCATGCATGATTGGATCCCAAACGGTGGTATGTTTTAACGATCTGGCTTTTCTGGAAAGACAAGCGGCCGCTGTTCGACTACTATTTGGAAAAGGCAGCGTACTGTTACCGGACCATCCAATCAGCGAGGTGAACGACTTGAGCTTAGACAAAAAAACCTATGATACCTTTCACCTGGGCCGTTCCTCCATCGATCTTTATGCCAATGAAACAGGGGCTAAATTTGAGGAGATTCAGAGTTTCGCCGCCTATGTCGGGGGTTCCCCGACCAATATCAGCGTCGGCGCCAGAAGGCTTGGCTTGAAATCAGCACTGCTCACCGGAGTCGGCGACGACCCGGTGGCCGATTTTATCGTCCATTTCCTTGAAAAAGAGGGGGTGGAAACCGGCTATATCGTTACAAAACCGGGTCATCGAACCAGCGCCGTGGCGCTGGGCATTGAACCGCCGGATAAGTTTCCGCTCGTTTACTATCGCGATAACTGCGCGGATATCGAGATCGATATCGATGATGTGCTTGCCGCTCCTATCCTGCGCAGTCGGGTCCTGCAGTTTGCCGGCACCAATTTGGCCAAAGACCCGTGCCGGACGGCGACCATCTTCGCAGCGGAACTGGCCCGCAGCGGCGGGGTGGAAGTGGTGCTCGACCTCGATTTCCGCCCTGACCAGTGGCACGATGTACGGGCCTTCGGTGTCAACATTCGCTCGGTACTTGCCCAAGTCGATATTGTCATCGGCACCGAGGACGAGATTAACGCTGCCATGCTGGTCGATTCCGGCCAGGTCAGCCTGACCCATTCCCAGATTTCCGATGCCAGAGTGGAAGGGGATACTGACAAAGCGGTTCAGTCGCTGATGGCGCTCGGGCCTCAGGCTGTTCTGCAGAAACGCGGCGAGGAGGGTGTGCGGGTGCATCTTGGCCAGCAGGACGGCTCGGTCGAGCAGTTTGACGCCCCGGGTTACCCGGTTCAGATCTACAATATTCTCGGTGCCGGGGACGCGTTCGGCAGCGGTTTTCTCTATGGCCATGTCAACGGCTGGGGGTGGTATAAATCAGCCCGGCTCGGTAACGCCTGCGGTGCTATCGTGGTCACCAGGCATGGATGCGCCAACTTCATGCCGACCATGGATGAAGTCCTTGAGTTCGTTTCAGAGCGAGGCGGGTTCTAAAAGTCTCCAGTCGCGACTGTCGGCGGGATGCAAAATTCTGGGCCGAAACTTGATTTATTCGGACTTTCGCCCCATGGTTGATTCAGGTAATGGGAAGTTCTCCATTATTCCCAAAGAGATGCAATAGCTCAACTGAGAGGAGGAACGGTTCATGAATAAGAAGATTGGAGGCGCTGCTCTGATGGCGATACTGACCTGCCTGATGATCAGCGTGTCTGTTAACGCAGCAGAAAAACCGAACATCCTGGTGGTCTGGGGTGATGATATCGGACAGTCCAATATCAGCTATTTCACCCATGGATTGATGGGATACAAGACTCCCAATATCGACCGGATTGCCGAAGAGGGCATGACCTTCACCGATTATTACGGCGAGCAGAGCTGCACCGCCGGACGCTCCAGTTTCATCACGGGGCAGTCGGTATTTCGTACCGGTCTGTCCAAGGTCGGACTGCCGGGTGCAGCAGAAGGCATGCAGGAGGTGAACCCGACCATTGCCGGTCTGCTCAAGGCCCAGGGGTACGCCACCGGCCAGTTCGGCAAGAATCACCTGGGTGACCAGGACGAGCATCTGCCGACCAACCATGGGTTCGATGAATTTTTCGGCAATCTCTACCACCTCAATGCCGAGGAAGAGCCGGAAAACGAGGATTATCCCACCAATCCAGAGTTCAGGGAGAGGTTCGGGCCCCGTGGTGTCATTCACTCGATCGCCGGTGGAAAGATCGAGGATACCGGACCGCTGACCAAAAAGAGAATGGAGACGATCGACGACGAAACCTCCGATGCTGCCATCGATTTCATCAAACGGCAGGTTCAGGCAGATCAGCCCTTTTTCGTCTGGTGGAGCGGAACCCGCATGCATTTTCGCACCCATGTCAAGGAAGAACTTCGCGGAATTTCCGGACAGGATGAATACTCAGACGGTATGGTCGAGCATGACATGCATATCGGCAAATTCCTCGATGTCCTGGATGAATTGGGTATTGCCGACAACACCATCGTCTTCTATTCGACCGACAACGGGCCGCACATGAACACCTGGCCCGATGCGGCCATGACTCCTTTCCGTGGTGAAAAGAACACCAACTGGGAAGGCGGCTGGCGCGTTCCGGCAATGGTTCGCTGGCCGGGTAAAATCGAGGAAGGCACCTGGTCCAACGAGATCATGCATCACATGGACTGGCTGCCGACCTTTCTTGCCATCGCCGGGGAGCCAGAGATCAAGGAGCAGCTGAAAATGGGCGGTGTCTCTGCAATCGACCGTTCCTACAAGGTGCACTTGGACGGCTATAATTTTCTGCCCTACCTGACGGGGCAGGAGGAACAGGGACCGCGGGACGAGATATTTTACTTCTCCGATGATGGTGATATGACGGCGCTTCGTTACCGTGACTGGAAAGTCATCTTCATGGAGCAGCGAGCCGAGGCAACCTTCCAGGCCTGGCGTGAACCGTTCGTGACCTTGCGCATCCCGCTGCTGGTCAACCTGCGCCGCGATCCTTATGAACGTGGCATGGTGACATCGAACACCTATGACGACTGGTTTCTTGACCGGCCCTTTCTCCTGTTGCCGGCCCAGGCTTACGTGGCTCAATTCCTGGAAACCTTCGCAGAGTTTCCACCGAGCCAGAAAGCGGCCAGTTTCAATCTGAGCCAGGTGATGGAGAAACTGAACACAGGAACTTCCAGGTAAGTATCGTAACTGTTAGCCTGTTCCACCGAGAGGCCGCCTCTGTTATCGAACGGGGGCGGCCCTAATTATTCTTGTCGGTGCTGAAATTTAAGGTTTGCCGTGCAAGCGGTTGCGATGTATAAGGATGCCGTCGTTGTTGAAGTGGCCTGAGTGTGGTCGGGTTCCCTCACCCCGGAAATCAAAAAGGACTATTGAATGTTTTCAGGTACCGATGTGCGGTTCAGCCGCGTTCTTTTCATGCTGGTCGCTTTCCATGTGACCGTGATTGCCGCCAGCAACTATCTGGTTCAGATTCCTTTTCAGATTTCAGGTATTCACACCACCTGGGGGACGTTCAGCTTTCCGCTCGTTTACCTGGCAACCGATCTCACCGTCAGGGTGTTTGGCCAGGTCAGGGCCAGAATGATCATCTTCCTGGCAATGATTCCCGCTCTGATCGTTTCCTACCTGGTATCGATTCTTTTCTTCCAGGGAAGCTTCCAGGGGTTCGGCGGTCTGACCGAGTTTAACGGATTTGTCTTCCGGATCGCCTTGGCCAGCTTTATCGCTTACCTGTCAGGCCAGCTTCTTGACGTCACGGTCTTTTCCTATCTGAGAAAAAAAAGAAAGTGGTGGGTGGCCCCGTCGGTATCGACGGTTGTCGGCAATATGCTCGATACCGCAATGTTCTACTCGGCGGCTTTCTGGAGAAGTTCGGATGAATTCATGGCGCTGCACTGGCCGGAAATAGCAGTGGTCGATTACCTCTTCAAGGTTGTCGTTTCACTGCTGCTCTTTCTGCCTGCATACGGTCTTATTCTCACCGCTCTGACCGACGCCATGGTTAAAGGGGTGGGCGAAAAGCCGCAGGCCCGGCAGAGTTAATACTTCTCTTCCAGGTATCGCTCTTTTACATAGGTAAGAAAATACTCAGGGTTTGTTCCCTCGCCAGTTGTTTCCCGGATCAATTCCTGTGATTCGATAAAGCGGCCCCTGCACCAAATTTTACCCTGAAGCCAGCTTCTGATCTCACCGATGGCGCCGCTTGCCAGCATGTCCGCCCAGTTGTCATGGTCCCGGCGGAAAGCACCCAGATCTGCACACCGTTCAAGGCGCCCATCGTGTATGCAGGAAAGTAGCCGAAGGAGCCATCGGTCCAGTGAATATCCTGGAGGCAGCCGTTTTTGTAATCGTCCCCGGTGGACAGCCCGAGATAGGTCTGCATTTTCTGGTCCCAGGCCTCGGGAAGATATTCAGGCTCCATGGTACCGTTAATCAGCTCCGATTCGATTTCGTACCTGATGATCACATGGAGCGGATAGCAGACTTCGTCGGCTTCGACCCTGATGAGTGACGGACTGACCTTGATGCTGTTCAGCCAGATCTGCTCACAGCTGTGGTTGCCGGCAGCTTTGAGGTGTTTGTGAATAGTGGGAGTAAAGTATTGCAGATACGGTTTGGACAGGAAGAGCTGTTTTTCGAAAAGCAAGCTCTGGCTTTCATGGATCGACATGTTGCGGGCCTGGCCAATCGGCAGATCCTTCCACTGACGCGGCAGCCCGCTTTCGTAGGCGGCATGCCCGGTTTCGTGGGCGGTGGCCTTGAGGCCGTCTATAAAATCGTCCTCCCGGTATCGGGAGGTAATACGGTGGTCACCATGACCGCCGGTACTGAATGGATGGGAGCTCTCATCGATTCTCCCTTCCTGGAAGTTGAAGCCAAGAGACGCTGCCAGGGCCCGGTTCAGCTTCTTCTGGTCCGCGACAGGAAACGGACCGTCGAATTTTCTGGTCCTGCCGGCCTGCTTTTCGATGACTTCTGAGATAAGCGGGGGGAGTTTCTCTTTGAGTACCGAGAACAACTCGGAGATGAAGGTGGCCGAATCGCCGGTGCAGTAGAGGTCGAGCATGGCGTCGTACGGAGTTGGAAACCGGTTGTCAGAACTGTACTGCCGTGCCTGGGCCTCTTCCCGGGAAAGGGCTACGACCTGTTTGAAATTCTTTAGGAACCCTGGCCAGTCATTTTCCTGGCGCTGGGTTCGCCACTGATGTTCACAGCGGGAGCCGGCCAGGGATTTGGCTTTGACCAGGTCCGCTGGAATGCAGGTTGCCCAGCGGTATTCACGCTCCATCTCCCTGATGCTGGCGCTGATATCCGCTCCCGCTGAACCCGTAGCCGCCTTATCGATCAATTCGCCGATTTCAGGGCTGGTGAGCATCTCGTGGTACAGTGAACTCAGTTCGGCAATCGCCTCCGAACGTGATTCGTTTCCGCCGGCAGGCATCATTACCAGCTGATCCCATTGAAGAAAGGTCAAGGCGTGCTCGATCTGGTGCAGCCGACTGAACCGGAGCTGGAGTTGTTCATAGGCGGATGACATAATCAGTTCTCGGTGATATGAATTAATTGTAATTACATCCAGATGTCCACGGTATTCATTTACGGATGCTAATCAATGGCGGGAAATAAAAAAGCAGAATCCCCGATGGCCGAGGCCGCCGGGGATTCTGCTTTGTGGAGGAGGTTGAGGGAGAATGAGTTGTTAAATGGCTTCCTTGCCCTGTTCGCCGGTGCGAATCCTCATAACGTCTTCGACCGGTAGAACAAAGATTTTACCGTCGCCGATCTTGCCGGTGTTGGCGGCATCGCGGATGGCAGTGACCGCCTTGCCGACCAGGTCGGAATCGACGACCAGTTCAACTTTGGTTTTGGGGTTGAATTCAACTTTGTACTCGGCACCCCGGTAGACCTCGGTGTGGCCCTTCTGGCGGCCATAACCCTTTACTTCGGTGATGGTCATGCCGGTGATGCCCAGCTCGGTCAAGGCTTCCTTCACCTCCTCGAGCTTGAACGGCTTGATAATCGCTTCTATTTTCTTCATTGCAGTCTGCTCCTGTGAATCAGTCTTTGGTAAATTCAGGATAGGCGTCAAGCCCGCATTCCGAGATGTCGCAGCCTTCCATTTCCTCTTCATCGCTGACCCGGATACCCATGATCGCCTTGATGATCAGCCAGGTGACGAAACTGGTTCCGAAGACCCAGCCGAAGATCACCGCCGCACCGATAACCTGGGCGACGATGGAGCCGTCGGGGTTGGTGAAGGAAACAGCGAGCAGTCCCCAGATACCGACCACACCGTGGACCGAGATGGCACCGACCGGATCGTCGATCCTGGCTTTGTCGATGAAGACGATGGCAGCAACCACGATCAGACCGCCGATGGCGCCGACGACGGTGGCCAGCAGCGGACTCGGGGTGAGGGGCTCGGCGGTGATGGCAACCAGTCCGGCCAGGGCGCCGTTGAGGGCCATGGTCAGATCGGCCTTGCCGAACCAGGCCCGGGAGAAGAGCAGGGCAGCGATCAGGCCGCCGGCTGCGGCGGTGTTGGTGTTGACGAAGATCATCGAGACCGCGTTGGCTTCATCGATGGTGGAGATCATCAGCTCGGAGCCGCCGTTGAAACCGAACCAGCCGAGCCAGAGAATGAAGGTACCGAGCGTGGCCAGCGGCAGGTTGGCGCCGGGAATCGCATTGATCCTGCCGTTAACGTACTTGCCTTTACGCGGACCGAGCAGCAGCACACCGGCGATGGCCGCCGAGGCGCCGCACAGATGGACCACGCCTGAACCGGCGAAATCGAGAAAACCGAGGGCATCGAGGAAACCGCCGCCCCACTTCCAGTAGCCCTGTACCGGGTAAATAAAACCGGTCATGACCACGGCAAAGACCAGAAAGGCCCAGAGCTTCATGCGTTCGGCCACGGCGCCGGAGACGATCGACATGGCGGTGGCCACGAAGACCACCTGGAAGAAGAAATCGGAGAGGCCGGAGTAGTAGATCTCACCGCCGCTCTTGAGAACGTCGTCAACGGCGTTGTCGGCCCCGAGGAAAAAGCTGATGCCGGGGATGAAGCCGTTTGGTCCGCCGCCGTACATGATATTGTAGCCGACGACCATGTACATGATACAGGCGATGGAATAGAGAGCCACGTTCTTGGTCAGGATGACGACGGTGTTCTTGCCGCGCACCAGCCCCGCCTCGAGCATGGCGAATCCGGCGGCCATCCACATGACCAGTGCTCCGGACATGAGGAAGTAGAAGGTGTCGAGTGCGTAGGCCAGGTGAATGACCGATTCAGCGGCATTGATCTCTTCGGCCAGGGCGGGCAACCCCACGGCCAGGAGGCCGAGACAGACGGCGCCCCCCCAATAGGTTTTTGGTTTCATCTTCATCTTCAGGTTCACGTTGTTTCCTCCTGGGTTGATTAATCGTGTTGACATCGATTTGTTAAGCGAATCGTTTGTTGCCTGGTCGGGTAATTACAAAAGACGTGCCAAAAATGTGGTTGATAAAAAAATGACATTAATACAGGTACATAATAATATTGCCCCAATTTTTATAGATTGTTGCACGTCACACAAATAACAAAAGTGTTCTGCCGGCATCGGTTGAATTACAAAAATGTAATATGATTGGGATGAGGTGTTGCATAAGTTTTAAATAGGTGCTGAAAATACCTGGTTCCTCTTTCAGCAGGGCATGGAAGGCTGTTGAACATAGCTATCCTTGCCTTCGTCTGATGCCGCCCTTATGGTTCATTAAAAGCTTAATTAGCACACGGAGAGATGTTCATGACACTTTTGGAATCGTCGCTGGAAAGCCACCTCATCGTCGATGAACCGTTTTACCTTCCGGTAGCGGATGAAATAGAAATCGGTCTTGCCACCTACGAGCGCAAATTGCCGCTGCTGCTCAAGGGCCCGACCGGGTGCGGTAAAACCCGCTACATGCAATACCTGGCCTGGAGGCTCAAGCGACCGCTGATCACCGTTTCCTGTCACGACGATCTGTCCACTTCCGATCTGGTGGGCCGGTACCTGGTTAAAGGAGATGAAACGATATGGGTCGATGGACCGCTGACCCGGGCCGTCCGCATCGGCGGGATCTGTTACCTGGACGAGATTGTCGAAGCCCGTAAAGACACCACCGTCGTTATCCATCCGCTTGCCGACGACCGCCGCGAACTGCCGATTGATAAACTCGGTCAGTTGCTGACGGCCCCGGAGCAGTTCATGCTCGGGGTATCGTACAACCCCGGGTATCAGAGTGTGCTCAAAGACCTCAAGACGTCGACCCGCCAGCGTTTCGTGTCGCTGTCCTTCGACTACCCCAAAGAGGACCTGGAGACGAGAATCGTTGCAGAAGAAGCCGGAATCGAGATCGATCTGGCCCGGCGTCTGGTTCGGTTGGGTACCATGAGCCGCGGGCTCCGGGAATCGGGACTTCCTGAGGGTGCCTCGACCCGTCTGCTGATCAATACCGGGCTGCTGATCGGTTCGGGAATCGCTACCAGAACGGCCTGTCTGGTCGGAATCGTCGAGAGTCTCACCGATGACCCCGATCTGCTTGGTTCACTGGTTGAGATGGTCGATGCGGTCTTCTAGCAATGCGTTAAACGGTTTGGTCCGCCATGGATAAGGCCGAATGTAAAAAACGGTTCTACGAGCTGGTCTATCCATCCCTGCCCAACGAGTGGGAAGTCGAGCCGATTATCGACGAATTGGCTGAGCTTTCCGATTATCATCAACAGCTACTTCTCACTCAGATAACGGCTATTTGGCCCATCAGTCACAGCCTCGGCCTTTCCTTTCTGGAGGACGGCGGCCGCGTTATCGATGCCGTCCCTGCCAACCTCATACCGAAGTGGGTGCGGACCATCCTGCGCAGTTATGAACAGGAAGGGCTGGCGGGTGCCAGACGTTATATTCTGCAGGCCCGTGAATTTTTTTTAGAGCCGTTGGAAAAGCGCAACACGGTGCGCTTCGAAGAGATCGCGAAACAGATGCTTTTCTATCTCAGGGGAATCTCCGGCGAGGAGCTCTACCTGGACAAGGACACTGCCGCCTGCACCGACACCACAACCTACTATCTGCCTCCCGCTATCTCCCTGCTGTCCCGCTATGAACACAACAGGTTCCTGTATAAATTTCTGCTGTCACTGCACTGGGGCTTTCACAACTGGGGTACGTTCAGGTTGAGAACGGCCGGCCGGGAAAACCTGCTGTCGACCAAAACAACGAACGGGGGCGGCGGAACCTCGGAAAACCATCGATCTGTGCAGGCTCAATTGTCTGATTTTGACGATCCACAGCTGGCCAGGGATGTTTTCTTCCTGCTGGAAGCCGGCAGGGTCGTTCGGGGTCTGGCAGGTCATCTCCCCGGTCTAATCAAGACCTTCAAAGGGGTGCAGCACGAGCTGGAAAGTGTATTGAGCTGCGAATCATCGAATCCGCTCACCTCCAGGGTCTCGGAACTCGGCTTCTTTATCCTGTCCGGGGCCCGGCAGCCCCCTTCGTGGTTTGCCGGGGTTGCCCCTGTCAATCATGAGCGTGGTGCCTGCTCCGATTCGGTTCTTGCGGCGGTCAAATCATCATATCAACGTATCTGGCAAAGCGGTCAGCCCTACCATCGTCCCCCGCTCATGGAACTTCTGGGCAGGCACGATTTCGAGCGGGCGGAAGTGGAGATTGACAGGAAGCGCGACGAGATGAAGAAAGCCTTCATCGTGCAACTCGAAACCCTCAAGAGTGACATCGAAAAGGATGAAGATCAGCATGGCGGCCCCAGCTCTGACAGATCGGTCCAGACCATGCTGGCGGCAGCGGAAAACAGTGCGGAGGATCAGCTTCGTTCGAACCTGAACATTCTCGACAATCCCGGTGTGGAAATACCCGAGGATTTTATCAAGCTGGTCGAAAAGATCATCGACGACCTCGGCCATATACCCCAGAGTTATTTTTCAGCGGTTTCAGGAGCTGCCGGCCATGGATTCTCGATCGCCAGTCCGGCTGATCCGACGACCGAGGATTTACCGGGAAACCACAGCGAAATTCAATTCGATGAGTGGGATTACCGGCGCAATGGCTACCGCAGGAACTGGTGCACCATCGTAGAGCGGCAGCTGCCGGAGCTGCATTCGACATTTGTGAATGCTACGCTGGAGAAGCATCGAGGCACATTATTGAAACTGCGGCGTCAGTTCGAAATGATGAAAACCAATGAGCACTTCGTCAGAAGACAGCGTGAAGGCGATGACCTCGACCTTGATGCCATTGTCGAGGCCCGCGGTGACCAGCGGGCCGGCATCAGCCCTTCCGAAAAGCTCTTCGTCAGACTGCAGCGCAACGAACGGGATATCGCCACCATTTTCCTGGTGGACATGTCCAATTCGACCGAAGGGTGGGTGGGCACGGTTATCAAGGAAGCGCTGGTGCTGCTCTGCGAAGTCATGGACGTTACCGGCGACCCCTATGCGATCATGGGATTTTCTGGGATGCGTCGTTCCCGCTGTGATCTCTATATGGTCAAAAGCATTGACGAACCTTACAGCCAGTTGATTCGCCACCGGATCAGCTCGATCTCCCCGCGCGAATACACCCGCATGGGGCCGGCCATCCGCTACGCCGTCAGCCGGCTCAAGCAGTACGAAGCACGCAGCCGCCTTCTGGTCAGCATTACCGACGGGAAACCGGAGGATTACGACGACTACAAGGGGGAATATGCCATAGAGGACAGTCGCAAGGCGCTGCAGGAGGCGCGCGGTTACGGAATCCATACCTTCGGGATTACCGTGGATCGCGAGGCTCACGCCTATCTGCCCCAGCTGTTTGGGGGCGGCAACTACATCTTCATCGACGACATCGACAAACTGCCGATGAGAATGATAGACATGTACCGGCTGTTAACGGTCTGACAGGTTCTTCGAAAAAACAGGAGCGGCAGCTCAGCAAGATCAAGATACAGGGCAGGCGTGTTTGAGGTCCCCGTAACGATAAAGGGCGCTGTCAGAGAATTTTTTCCAGGCCGCTGTAAAAAAAGTAGCAGGAGAAGACGCACAGGAAGGTGGCACAGGCCCCGATAAGACGGCGGTAGAACCGGTCGGTGAAAAAACTGCGGCCTTTTGAGACGCCAAACGAGATCAGGCTGTACCAGGCCAGATCGGCCAGTATATGGCCGGTGAAGAAGGCGATGATGCCGGGTATTCCGAATTTGACCGAATACATGATGTAGCCGATACCGATGGTCGCCCACCAGATGAGCCAGTAGGGATTTGCCAGGCTGAGCAGAATTCCTGAAAGGATCAGGCTTCTCGGTTTCTCATCACCCTGGTCCAGGGACAGACTCATCGACGGCAGGTCTCTGAACATCAGGCAGGCCATGGAAAACAGAATTGCTCCGCCGACCAGGGAGACGACGATAAAAACCTCATCCCGTGAGAAGAATGGTGCCAGGCCGCCCAGCAGCGCCAGCACCAGTGCCAGTTCGAGAATGCCGTGGCCAAAAATCATCAGCGGTCCGGCCATCGCTCCCCGGCGTGCGCTTTCACTGACCGTGACCGTCATTACCGGGCCGGGCATCAGGGCCCCGGACAGGGCAATGACGAAGGATGACCCGAAAATGGTAAATAAGGCTAAAGACATGGCAGAGGTTGTGTGGTGTGGCGCATGGCATGAATTGTCCGGTCAACCTTCACCATAACGCTTTAATTGATTCAAACCGCCGGATCAGAATCTCCGCGCCGGATTTGTCTGAAGCGATAGCTAGGGCTGCCGAGAGCTACTCCCTGTTGCTTTTGATCGGGTTCGAAATTATTGTTTAACATTGATTTGGCACTAATCCGTCAAATTATACCAACCATTGAAATGATGCAAGTTCTGCAGATCTGAAAGGAGTAAAAGATGAAACGATTATCCGGGTGCATGTCACTGCTCGTTGCTGCAACTTCGATGCTGATGCTCTGTTATACGAATGGTTCGGCCGAGGATGAGCTCAATTCTGAAAAAATCATCGCCGAGCTGGAAAGGCAGATGGATGTGTCGCGGGAAAAGTGGGAACAGCTGAAGCCGGTTATCACCGAAAAAAGTGAAGAGCTGTCAAAACATATGCAGGATACTGTGGACAGGGGTTTTGCCGAACTCGATGAGCTCACCAGAAAATTTGATTCCATGTCAAAAGAGGCCGAGCAGAAGGTGAGGGATATCCTGTCGAGCGAGGAAGCGAAAACGTTCAGGGAACAGCTGGCAAAGATCGATAAGAAAGCCATCGACGAAGCAAAAAACAAAATGGTCGACGATCTCAACGAGCTGCTCGATCTGACCGAAGATCAGGCCCGGAAAATACAGCCGATACTGGAAGAGAGCTTCACTCAAATGAGTGAGAAGATTCGGGACCTGCAGGAAAAAGGGGTGAAGGACTGGGAGGATTTTAAAAACGATTTCGAAAAAATGACCAGTGATCTCTATGACAAGGTTCAGGAAATCCTCGATGATGAGCAGATGGAAAAGCTCGAGGATTTTAACCAGGAACAAGAGGATGAGATCAAACAGACCCTGTTCATGGTATAAATCAGCAGTTCGCCGCC
This sequence comes from uncultured delta proteobacterium, assembly GCA_963845115.1. Classification (GTDB taxonomy): domain Bacteria; phylum Desulfobacterota; class Desulfobulbia; order Desulfobulbales; family Desulfocapsaceae; genus JABDQA01. The sequence goes on from CAWJQN010000001.1 coordinate 409,185, forward strand.
TCCTTTGAATCCGCCGGTGGGGCTGTGGTATCCCTTGACCTGCCGGCAACCCGGCAATCGATTCCAGATTCACCCGGACTGGTTGTGATATAATAGATCAGAAACAAAACTTCTTCTCTAACGCTTCGATTCGCCAGCTGTCTGCAGGCAGGGAGGGTGCGGTGCCGTCCTTGATCGATATCGTAAGAGCATACATCTGTTCTCTTCACCTTCATTCCCCTTTCCTCAGACGGTGCGCGCAACCCGGACCCCACGATTCAGGGATATGCGGGCGGGATGTCTTAAGGGCGTCCCGCATTCGTGAAACATCCACTGGAGGAGATTGAAATGGCCGTCAATATCCTCGTAAAAAGGCAGATCGACAAGAATTCCCTTAGTTACGTCTCGGCTTTCTTGATTATAGCGCCCAAGAATGCCATGAATCATCAGGGCTGCATCATACCGAGACCCTGGTGAACTACGATGACCCCTGTCAGGTCGTCGTGGTGTCCGTGTAGCAGAAAAAAGAGGATTGGGTCCGCTATGCCCGAAGCCCGGAGCGACAGGAAAACGAGGGTGAATTTGCCTCGATTCTGGCAGCCGACACCGAGTGTCAAATATTCAGGATGGGCCTGTAAACTGCGGCGCTGAGATGTACGGGCGCTTACCGGCCTGATCAAAGAGCGGCAGGGTATGCATTAATAGTGTCCGGCCCCCTGACCACCGGTCAGGTAATGAAACAGCAGCGCAGGGAAAAGCGCGCTCTGTGAATGCTTCATTTTGTACGGAAAATTTTATGAAATTATCACTGAAAATCCTTGACCATGCGCTCACCATTCATCGCTTGCCTGCGGCTTCAACGCTGCCGTCAGAGGTTCTCGGCAGCCGGTTTTACAGCATCTGTAAAACCGATGTGGAGATGTCGATCGTTTGCGATTCCGACATCTTCCTGAACTCAGATGGATCCGAGAAGGGGTGGGGCGTCATAGAGGTGGCAGGCCCCCTTGATTTTTCGCTGACCGGCATCCTTTCAGCGATCACCGCTCCGCTCGCTGCGGCAGCGATACCCATCTTCGCCGTATCGACATTTGACACCGACTACATCCTGGTGAAAAAGGACATTCTGAAGCGGGCACAGATTGTCCTCGAGGAAGCCGGCTGCCGATTTGTCTGACCGGTACGCACCGCTCAGAAGCATTGACTGGTATGCTCCCAGGCCTGATCCTGAACCCAGTCATATTTCTGAGCGAACAGCCGATCACTGTCGTACAGATTGCCGGCTGATCTCCGTTTCAAAAACTTTTCATACTGGCCGGGGCCGCCGTTATACATCGCATAGACAAGCTGGGCCAGCAGTTGAGGCTTGGACAGAATAGCTTCTCCATATCGGGGGACAGCATATTTCTGCAGGTAGAGGTCGGCAATCTCGCTGCCGACGCCGGCATTGTAGAGAATATCCCACCTGAGCCGCTGGGTGTCGTAAATCCCACGCCAAACGCGCTCATTAACCTGCATCAGGCCGACTGAACTGTTGTTGTAGGAGATCAGGTAGGTCAGTTTCTGGTCTTTTACGATGAACTGTCTGAAGCAGCTTTCCTGCCAGGCAATGGCCGGTATCATCTGTCGGTAGAGCCTATTGATCAGCTCGGAACGCTCTTTGCGAATGACCAGCGAGGTGACCGCCGTATCCAGGACTTGTCTGATCCGGCCGATATAGCTGTCGCTGGGGAGTGAGGGAGCCTGCCATTTCTTGATTTCAGCGAAAGAGGGAGTGGAGGCTGCCGCGGCGGCAGGAAGGAGAAAGGTCTCTATGGCCCGGAACATGGAATTTGAGGAAGTGTCCGGTTGCACGTCAGGGGCCTGGGGCCGGGTCGAATCCGGTCGACCAGGCTCAGGGTCGATATCGAACAATTGTTGAAGCACCCGGTCGATTCCCGGCGCATAGTGCAGTTCGACACTCTCCCCGCCGGCAATTTTGGCCAGCCGAATCAGACCCTCACGGCTGATTTCAATGCCAAACGCCGGCCCGAGTTCGTCAAGAATGGTCAATGCGTCGGCGGCGGTGATAAAAGAGAGGTAGCCCAGCCTGCTTTCAGAAGGGTTGTGCAGAAGATGCCTTCTGAAAATATCCGACATGAGCTGCCAGCCCTCGACAAACTGATCCCTGACAAAATCTTTTTGAATCGTCGGGTCATTGATGGTGTCGACAAACTCATAACGGGTCTCGAGCAGCAGGTCCATAAGCTGCTGTTTCTCCACCTGGTTGAGCGGCTGGTCGACCAGGATGGTTATCAGGTAGACGAGCAGCGAGTCCCAGGTCTCCCAGAGATCGAGAAAACTTTCCATTTCTTCGGCGGACAGCGTGGCCGGGGGTGATGACTCCTGGGGCTTGTCGATGGCGTGGGCATCGGCATGGACGGTAACGGTCACGTTTTCCTCGGTGGCGCTCAGAAGGCCCGGCCGGATGCTCCGCAACAGTTCCTCTGCTTCTTTCTGAGCTTCCGGGGCGAACATCGGCAGAATGAAGGTTCGCAGGTCATCGACCGGTGCCCCCAGATCTATGAAGAAATCCTGCAGGTAGCTGTTGAGCAACGGCATCAGCCGGTCGAACACGATATCCAACCGCTCGATCTGCCGATTGTCGGAGTTGAAAATCCTGGTGTTTACCGTTTCGAAACTCAGTTCCCAGGTACGCTCATCGATTCTGGGGATCTGCGAAACCTGTACCGAACCCTGCCACTGGTAAGGCATCAGGCAGGTTTCACCCAATGGCGTCCCGATGTGCAGAAACAGGGAGGTGCGCAGGTGCACCAAATCGGTGTCACCGGAGAACCGGGGATCTGAAAGCCTCAACTCGATACAGCCGTTTCCTTCGTTAACCAGTACTGCGGTCTGGCCGGGATCGTTATATGATGCGCTGATGAGCAGTGCATCGAGCAATTCGTAGTCAAGGGTGATGGGAATGGCTACTTCCCTGCCGTAGCCGCTCAAGGGCAAGAATAGCAAAAGTGCGGCCAGCACTGCGCTGTGAATGACTCTGTCGATGATCATGTCCGGCTCTCTTGGGTGGATAACGTGGTTTCTGCAGAGAATACCAGTTAAGCCGTCGATTTTCCACCTGCTCTGTTTGATCTGCTGAAAGATGTGCCGGCAGATCGATAGGGATACGATATTAAACGATCGTTTAATATTTGGCTTGCAGCCTGATCGGCCGTATGCTAGAAATATTAAACAGACGTTTAACAGCACTGCAATCAACGAGGTCCCATGCTCCCCTCACAACAGCGGATACTGGAAACCGGCGTAGCCATGTTTGCCAGAAAAGGTTACGGCAACACCGGTCTTCGCGAACTGGCCGAGCAGGCCGGTGTAAACCTGGCCATGATCAATTATTTTTTTGGCAGCAAAAAGGGGCTGCTCAAGGAGATCCTCGACAGCTTTCTGTCCCGATACCTGGAAATCGCCAGGCAGGAGCTGTGCGGCGAAGGGGATGTTGACCAGAAAGTGCGCCGCTTCATGGAGCGGGTCGTGCCGTTTATCAGGGAAAACAAGGATTACTTCATCGTCACTCTGACCGAACTGCCCCATGACGACCCCGACATCATCGAGCATAAGGCTTCCTGGGTCAGGAAAATAGTCGAGCTTGTCCAGAGCCAGATCTGTGAGCCATTGTCTGAAAAGAGCGGCAAGGAAATCACCCCGTACCTGATCGGTCCGGTGATGATCGGCATGATGGCCATGCGTTTTCTGGTGGAGCCGATATTCGATAAAATCAAGCCATTTGACCTTGATGAGGATTATTACCGTCAGTATCCGCAACTGGTGGCTGAGATCTTTCTCAACGGTATTCATGGCGTAACCGACACCATCAGTGAGAACCGATCATGAGCAATTTCAGAGCTGGTGCAGAGAAGTTTTTCGACCGGTGGACCGCCGCGGTCATCAGATTTCGTTTTCCCGTTCTGCTCGCTGTGCTGGTGCTCAGCGCGCTTCTGGCCGCAAATATCAGACACATGGAGTTCGATACCTCAAACGAAGGGTTCCTGCGTCAAGACGACCCGATCCTGAGCCGCCTACAACACCTTTAGAAAGGCTTTCGGCCGTGATGACATGGTGGTTCTGGCCATTCACTCAGACAATATCTTTTCAGTTGAATTCCTTCAGCGGCTTAAAGAACTGCATGACCAGCTGGAGTCTGAAATAGACAATATCAACGACATCACCTCGATGGTAAATGCGCGCCTGACCCGGGGGCAGGGTGATGTGCTGCTGGTTGATGACCTGCTGGCCGACTTCCCGGAAACAGGCGAAGATATAAAGGAGTTGCGCTCACGGGTAATGAGCAACCCGCTGTACCTGAATCAGCTCATTTCAGACAACGGACTGTATACCACCATCGTAATCGAAAGCAGTGTCTATTCAGGATCGCACGATATCGACCTGCTGGCGGGCTTCGATGAGAAGCCGGCGACCGAGGATGTCGCCGGCTTCATCACCGATGAGGAAAACAGCCGGTTCGTCACGACTGTGTACGACATCGGTACAAGTTACGACAGTGATTCATTCAGAGTATATATCGCCGGTTCCCCGGTGGTCATGCATACCATCAAACAGTTCATGAAGGCCGATGTTCAGAAATTCATGAAACTGGCAATCCTGGTCATCGGCATCTGTCTGTTCGTGATGTTCAGAAGAATCAGCGGGGTGGTGCTGCCGCTCCTGGTGGTTGCTTTCTCGGTGGCCTCCACGGTCGGATTGATGGGTTTCCTCGGCGTGGCTTTCAAACTGCCGACCACCATCCTGCCGTCATTTCTACTGGCCGTCGGTGTCGGAGCCAGTGTCCATGTCCTGTCACTGACCTACCAGAAACTGCGGGGCGGGGCTGAAAAGAACCAGGCCATCAATGCTGCTTTTTCCCACTCCGGCCTGGCCATCTGCATGACTTCGCTCACCACGGCTGCCGGCCTTGCTTCATTTTCATTTGCCGGGGTAGCTCCCATTGCCGATCTGGGAATTTTTTCCTCCATCGGGGTGATGCTTTCCCTGGTATACACCGTGACCCTGTTGCCGGCGCTGCTGTCGCTCCTACCGCTGTCAGCCAAGATCGGGAGCATTACCGAAACAGAGAGCAGGACCGATCGGCTCCTGATGTTTCTGGCCGATTTTTCAATCGATCATCACCGATCGGTGCTGGTTGCTGCCGCCGTCATAGTCGGCATTGCCCTCATCGGTGTTATGCAGGTCAGGTTCTCCCACCAGGTGCTGAACTGGCTGCCTGAGGGACTCGACGTCCGACAATCCACCGAAGTGATCGACCGGGAGTTGAAGGGCAGCGTGGTCCTCGAGGTCATTATCGATACCGGCCGGGAAAACGGTCTTTACGACCGTGAGACGCTTCTTAAAATCGACCGGCTGGCCGGTGAAATTGAGGAGGACTACCGGGACCGGCAGGTCTTCGTCGGCAAGTCGGTTTCGGTGACGACGATTCTCAAAGAGATCCACCAGGCGCTGCACGGCAATGACCCGGATTACTATAAAATCGCCGACAATCCGCGGCTGATTCCCCAGGAGTTTCTTCTCTTTGAAAATTCCGGTTCCGACGACCTCCAGGATGTCATCGACTCACGGTTTCAGACTGCCCGCATTACTCTCAAGGTCCCCTGGGAAGATGCTCTTCTCTACCGACCTTTCATCACCGATATCCAGAATCGTTTTGAGACTGAATTCGGCGGTTTAACCCTGGAGGGTGGGGAACCGATGAGTGTAACCATTACCGGAATAATGTCGATTTTCGGGAGGATTATCACGGCGGCGATATATTCTGCAGCCCAGAGCTACGGCATCGCGCTGGTGGTCATCACCGTTCTGATGATGGTTCTGATCGGTGACCTGAAGCTCGGTCTCATCAGTATGATCCCCAACCTGACACCGATTACCTGTGTGGTCGGCTTCATGGGACTGGCTTCAATCCAGTTCGATATGTTCACCATGATGATCGCCTCCATCGCCATCGGTCTGGCCGTCGATGATACTATCCATTTCATGTACAATTTCAGAAAATATTTTGAGCAGACCGGTGATGTCAGGGAAGCGGTCCACCGGACGCTCCAGACAGCTGGCAGGGCGATGCTGACCACCTCGGTGGTGCTGTCCATCGGTTTTTTCATCTTCACCCTGGCCTCGATGAAAAACCTGCTGAATTTCGGATTGCTGACCGGCATAGCTATACTGCTGGCCCTGCTTGCCGACCTGATTCTGGCCCCGGCCCTGATGGCCTTTACCATCAAGGGACCCCACAAGGGCAGTGCCGGTATAACAAAATAACAGACAGGAGAACGATATGAAATCTGCATATCCCGTATGCGCCGCGGTTCTGATCAGCCTGGTCTTTTTAGTCAGTCAGGCAGGAGGTGCCCCCGATGCCCGCTGGATCATGGAACAGGTCGACGCCAGAGATGACGGAGACAACCAGGTTGCCGATACCCAGATGATCCTGATCGATCAGAATGACTACGAACGGATTCGAACAATCAAGATGTTTTCCAAGGACAAGGGCAAGGACACGCAGCGACTACAGTTTTTCCTGGCCCCCGCCGACGTCAAGGGCACGGGTTTTCTGACCTACGACTATTATGGCGGCGAGAAGGATGACGACCAGTGGCTTTATCTGCCCGATCTGCGTAAAACCAAACGCATTGCCAGCTCGGACAAGTCATCTTCGTTCATGGGCTCGGATTTCTCCTATGCCGACATGACCAGGCGGGTGCTCGATGAATGGAGTTACACCTTTTTGAAAGAGGACACGGTTGATGGAGCCAAGGTCTGGCTGATCGAGGCTGTGCCGGTGTCAAAGGAGGTTGAGGACCGGTATGGCTATAAAAAATCGATCGTCTACGTGCGCCAGGACAACTTCATGGTGATCAGGGCCATTCATGTGCTCAATTCCGGCGGCAAGGTCAAATATATGGAGGTCAAAGAAATCGACAAGATCGACGGGATCTGGGTGGCTGTTGAAACCTGGATGAAAACCACGAGGAACAAACAGACCCTGCATCGGACCATTCTGAAAATGGACAATGTCAAGTTCAACCAGGAGATGGGGGAGTCGTTTTTCTCGGTACGACAACTTGAAACCGGGATTTAGGTGAAAAGAGCCATGGCCGCCATCAGAATTTTCTGGTGTTCCCTTCTGTTTACGCTGCTCGGTTTTTTACCGGGGACCGGCGGGGCCGATGAACTGGAAAATCTGCTCTCCGGTTTTGATGACCAGCCTGCCGATGAGGCAACGGACAATCCGGCTGGAGACCTGGACGATCTGCTGGAGGGGTTCAAGGAGGAAGGTTCGCCACTGATCCAGAAGGCCAGCCCAGAGGCCATGCTGCCGCTCTGGCTGAAGCTGGGAGGCAGTATCGGTCTGCAGTCGACCGTCAGTTTCTCCGAGCCTCCCCCTCCCCCGGGCCAGCCAGACTACCGCGGTATATCGATGTTCCGCGGATTTGGCGAGCTAATCGGCGATGTGAGCCAGGAAAACTGGAAAGCCCGGGTGGGCGTATCGATGTTCTATGACGCGATATACCGGCTCAATGGCCAGCGCGATCTTTATAGTGATAGCTTTCTTGACCTCTACGAGTCAGAAATCGCGCTGGATGAAGCATATGTGCAGGGTCGGCTGAGTCCTAACGTCGATCTCAAGATCGGGCGTCAGATTGTGGTCTGGGGCAAGTCGGATAACATCAGAGTTACCGATATCCTCAACCCGCTGGATTTGAGGTGGCCCGGTCTTCTGGATATTCGTTTCCTGAGGCTTCCGGTGACCATGTCAAAAGCCGATTTTTACCAGGGTGACTGGAACCTGGAAGCGATTCTGGTGCATGAGCCGCGATTCAATGAGCTGCCTGTCTACAACGGTCAGTTCTATCCGCTCGAAAGACCGATTCCCGATCCCGAAGAACCCGGGTGGAGCTGGGAAAACCAGCAGGCCGCGCTCAGTGTCAACGGTATCTTCAGCGGCTGGGATATCTCTTTTTACGGGGCCTCTGTCTTTGATCAGCAGGCCTACTTCAGCAATCTTGAAACCGGGCAACGGCAGTATGACAAAGCCTTTTTCACCGGCACAGCAGCCAACGTCGCGTTGGGCAACTGGCTGCTGAAGGCGGAGGCGGCATACTGGATCGGCCTGCGATATTCAAACATCGATGAGGAAAAAAACCGACTCGATGTACTGGCCGGTGCCGATTATTCAGGATTCAAGGACACAACTATTTCGGTCGAATTTGCCAATCGGCACCTTTTCGATTTCGATGAACTGATTGGCCTGCCACCGGACGGCCAGAAGGAGAACTGGAGCCAGTTTTCACTCAGATTTACCAGAGATTTCCTGAACGACACGCTGCGCCTGACGATGCTCTCCACATCCTATGGATTATTTGCCCAAGAAGGAGGGTTCCAGCGGTTCCAACTGGAATATGAGCTGACCGACTCGATCAGCGCGACCGGAGGCGTCGTGCTCTACCAGTCGGGTGATTTCCCCTCATTCAGCGATGCGGGAGACAATGACCTGCTGCTTTTCGAGCTCGAATATCGTTTTTAACCCAAAAAAACACCCGTACCCCGCATTCTGTACTGCATCGTTGCGGGGACACGGGTGTTTGGCGGTCTGCTGAGCCTGCTGCTGCCAGGCAGACTGCCAGTATTACGATTAGGCGGGTTTTCAGGCGGCGCCGAATTCCTTGATGATCGAGTCCAGGACTTCGTCGGACATCTTGTAACTGTGCTCCTCTCCTGGAAATTTGCCGGTCAGGACCTCTTCCTTGTACTGCTTGAAGGTGTCGATCATCACTTCGCCGAAGTTCTGATACTGCTTGGCGAACGACGGGGTGAAATTGTCGTACATGCCGAGTACGTCGGGGGTCACCAGAAGCTGCCCTGAGCAGTGGGGCCCGCCACCGATGCTGATAGTCGGTACATCGAGCTTACGGGTCACGTAATCGGAGAGCTTGGCCGGGACCGCCTCGAAAATGATCGCAAATGCGCCCGCTTCCTGCAGGGCCAGTGCCTCGGAGACGACCTTGCGGGCAGATTCGATATCCTTGCCCTGTACTTTGAGTCCGCCCAGAGCACCGACGGCCTGGGGATGCAGCCCGACATGGCCGACCACCGGGATGCCCATCTGCACGATGGCCTTGGTCTTTTCGATATGGTGGGGGGTGGCTTCGAATTTAACCCCGTCCACCTTGGCTTCGGTGATGAACCGGGCAGCGTTTCTCATGGTCTCCTCGATGGAGTACTGAAACGAACCGAACGGCATGTCGGCGATGACCATGGTCCGGTCGCAGGCGCGGGCCACGGCAGCGCAGTGCAGCACCATCATGTCCATGGTGGCGGTCAGCGTGGTGGGGTGGCCGTGCACGACCATCGCACATGAGTCGCCGACCAGGATCATGTCGATGCCTGAGTCGTTGACCTTCTTAGCGGTCGGGTAATCGTAAGCGGTAAGCATGGTGATGGTTTCATCATTGTCCCGCATGGCCTGAATGGTTTTAACGGTGTGCTTCATGTTCTTTTCTCCTTCTGATAGATGAGTGGTGATAATGTACTGATTCGGTTTCCTACTTTATTTTTCTGACGATCTGGGCAAGCGCATCCTCGTCTCCGACATTTCCAGGAAATATGATATAGGTCATGCCGGGATAGCGCGTTTCTTCACCGCAGCGCCAGGCCGGCACACCGGGCAGGGCCTGGCCGATGACCATGGCTCTCTGGATTCCCAGGGCCCGGGTGGCCACATCGCTGGAGGTGATTCCGCCTTTGGCAACCAGATAGCGAGGCTGCTCGGTGATGCTGCTAACGATGTCGACGAGACTGCCGGATATGATGCTGCCGATTTCGAGACTGGAGGCGGGGTCGCTGCCGGTTACCAGCGAACGACTGGTAAAAACGGCAGCATCGCCGCCGGATCCCAGGGTCTGGTTGACCAGGGCGGCAACCCGTTCGATTTCCCGCTGTCTGCTTGACTCGTCGAGCAGTGCTTCGACCTGCACCTCGACCGGGGTGATATCGGTCAATTCGAACAGTTTTGTCGTTTGCGCGGTAGTTTTCGGCACGTACGAGCCAATGACGAAAAGACCGCCATTCTTATTGGGACTTACCAGCTCAGAGCCGGGCAGCAATCCATCCCCGGCATCGAGGCCGATTCTTGTGCGAACGAAGCTGGCGGACGTTCGATAGAGAAATTCATGGCCTTCGTTTTCGACGCTGATCAATGCTGAAACAACGACTTCCATATCACGATAACTGGCCGCATTGACAAAACAGGCGGCGCCTTTCGAGACTCCCCTGAAAATTTCTGCCACCCGTTCCGGGCCGCCGACCCTGATGTCATCGAGACTGACCCCGATCACCGCGTCAGCGCTGATCGTGCCGTTGGTTTTTTCCTCGATATAGCGGTTCAGGTTCGAATGGGAAAAACTGAATGCGGCATCTCTGGCAAATGGGGTCTGGGCGGCAGGTATCAGTTTTTCACCTTCTTTGACATAATGAATGTCATCGATCGTGTATCTGCCGCCTTCCAGAAAGAACGGGATAAGAAGGTAGGGAAGCCGGTCCTTGCCAAGCGCCGCAGCCGCAGCATCCACCTCGGCAGGAAAATGTCCCCGAAGGGTCGAATCGCTGCGGCTGATGACAACCAACCGGGCACCGCTTTTTTCAGATGCCAGACGTAGATTGGCACCGATTTCCTCCGCCAGCCGGCAGGCCTTTTCTTCGGTCAGACTGCGGCTGTTGGTAAGAATAAAAAAGGCCGGATACTCTCCGCTCAACTCTGACTCGAGAGCTTCCACCGACCAGTCTGTCAGTACAGGAACACCACGCACCGTCTGGGTGCCGGTGGGGTCGTCGTCCAGCACCACGATCTTATAGGCCGAGCGCTGCAGCTCAGCCTGAATAGCGGGAAGCAGATCGATACCCCACTCCGGGGGCAGGGCGTCGAGATCCTTTACGTCGAGAATCGGTTCGTTCATGATCGGAAAAGTTATTTGATTGAAAAGATGTTCTGTTCGATGAATTTCCAGGTTTCTATATAATCTCCCTGTGCCATCAGCGATTCGAGTCGGGCCGTGTCAATGCGGTCGAACAGCTCCCAGATTTTGGTCGTTAACCGGCTGTTGACCTCGAAGGTGCCCTTGATATCCCAGCGGGTCGGCGAGGTGTCCGAGGTGAAGTAGTCATCGTACTTGTATTTTTTCAGATAGTAGAGGAATTCGACATAGTCGAGGTAGTGTTTGGTCCCGCAGAAATAATCCCAGTCCCATTTGCCGTCGTTGTCGTTTATGTGGATATAGTATTTGTAGGGGCTGGCCTCGAGCAGAGAAACAGCTTCCGCCGGATTTTCATTGCCGTACATGGAGTGGCCGAAATCAAGCGTAACTCCCATCTGCTCAATTTTGATGTCGTTGAGCAGACACAGCGCTTTTGCAGCCGTATCCACGAAGCAGCGTCCGCGGGTTTCGCTTGGCTTGTATTCCACATACAGCGGAATTTCGCGGCGGTAATCGCCAGCTGCTGAAAAGGTTTCAATCAGGTGGCGCCAGGCCAGTGCGTAATCATTCTGAAAGGCAAATTCGTAGCCGTCTCCCAGCGGGCAGCAGGTCACTTTGTCGGCGCCGATATCAGCAGCAAAATCCTTGGCATCCTTGATGAACTGCACAGCCTTTTCGCGGACCTTCTGCTCGAGGCAGGTAACACCGCCGTTGCGAAACTCCGGTTCTGCCTTGATGTTTACATTAACGGCCGATACGCCGAGGTTGTATTTCTGCAGAGCGGCTCTGGTTTCCTGGACGTCGCTGACCTCATAGGGATAGACGATTTCCACTCCCTGATACCCTTCGATGGTGGACAGCAGCTGAAACTTCTCTTCAAGATCGAGAGGGGTATTGTACAAGTGAAAACGGTCTTTGGTCTGGGATAGAAAACTTGTGATGATTGCCAGTTTCAGCATTGGATTGTCTCCGGATTAGTTAGGTCTTTCATGGTTCAAACCTCAGGTGGTCGGTGAACCTCTGAAAACTTTTGATTTGATCTTTTCGAGCAGCCGTTTGTACCAGCCGAACTGACTGAGAAGGGTCAGAACGATAATGGTGAATAATAATAGCGAAACAGGTCGTTGAAAAACCGGCATGAAGCTGCCTTGCGATACCATCAGCGCCCGGCGCAGGTTCTCGTCGGCCATCGGGCCCAGGATGACGCCGATGACCAGCGGCGCGATCGGGTAGCCCATGTTGGTCAGGAAATAGCAGATAATGCCCACCGGCAGCATCAGGTAAAGATTGAAGATGTTGAGGCCGAGCGAGTAGGAGCCGATGATGCAGAGTACGCCGATGATCGGCATGAACAGCGGCGTGGGGATGTTGAGTACCTTGACCACCTGCTTGGCCAGGATCATTCCGGTAATCCACATGGCCATCGAAGCCAGCAGAAGAATGGCAGCCACTTCGAGGATAAACGTCGGATGCTCGAAGGTGATCATTGGCCCCGGGGTGACGCCGTGCAGCATCAGGGCACCCAGCAGCATCGCCGCCGGCGGGCTGCCCGGAATTCCGAGGTTGAGCAGGGGGATCATGGCGCCGCCTACGCAGGCGTTGTTGGCGGTTTCGCTGGCGATAACCCCTTTGAGTTCACCGGTACCGAAAGTTTCCGGGTGCTTCGAGGTGTTTTTGGCCGTTCCGTAGGAAACCCAGCCGGCGATATCCTCGCCGATACCAGGTACCGCACCGATACCGACACCAATGAGAGCCGAGCGTATAATGGCCGGAATATTTCTCAGAACCGTACCGATTTCTGGAAGGATGCGCTGCAGTTTGGCAGCTTTGGGCATCTGGGTTCGGGCTCGTAAAACGTCAATAATCTGGGGTATGCCGAAAGCGCCGATGAGAACGGGAACGACCTCGATTCCACTTTCGAGTTCAGAGAGGCCGAAGGTGAAGCGGGGGAAGAACTGAAGCTGGTCTCTACCGATGCAGGCTAGAAAAAGACCGAGAAAACCGGCAATCCATCCCTTGATAACCAGGTCCGGAGCGGTCAGGGTGCCGCTGATCAGGATACCGAAAAAGGCCAGCAGGAAAAATTCGAAAGAGGTGAACTCCAGGGCGAATTTCGAAATGAGCGGTGATATGGAGACCACGAAAAGCATGCTGACTATGGTGCCGATGGCCGAAGCGGTGGTGGTCAGGCCGATCGCTCTGCCCCCTTCTCCCTTGAGCGCCAGCGGATAGCCGTCCATGGCCGTGGCGGCCGCGGCGGCGGTTCCAGGGATATTGATCAGAATTGAGGCGTATGAGCCGCCGTAGGTGCCGCCAACATAGATGGCCAGCAGGCAGATCATGGCCATCTCGGTGTTCATGCTGTAGGTCAGAGCGGTCAGCAGGGCGACGCCAAGTGTTGAGGTCAGCCCCGGCATGGCACCGAAGAGGATGCCGAGCAGCACCGATCCGAAAAGAACGACCAATGCCAGCGGATCGGTCAGCATCGACCCGGCTATTTCAAAAAATGTACCGATTCTTTCCAGGATGATCATATTCGTGCTCCGCTATGACCAGATGTCAGCATACCAGACCGCATCCAGCAGACTTACGATGAGTCCCTCATGCGGCATGGGCACGAGGAGGAAATATTTGAAAATAATGCCGATGGTAAACGGAGCAATAAATCCAATGAGCAAACTGATCTTGAACCTTCGATTGAATTCGGGATTGTCGTATTTTTTGTAATAGTGAAAAATCAGCAGAGCGATAAAAATGAGGACCAGAACATCGGCCGAATAGGGAACAAGAGCATTAACATTTTCTGCAAGACCGCTGAAAAGATATACACCTAAAGCGAGCGCGGCGCCGAGAATCAGAAAAATAAGCTGGACCAAATCCTGGTCGGAGCCGCAGTAGAACATGAAAAAGAAGGTCAGCATAAAGAGAATGGAGGCCACGAAAAAATCGATGTTGGGGATCAGCAGGAATACGAAAACAAGAAGATTGATAACAATCCCGTAGTACCTGACCGTAACCGGAAGTTTAAGAAAATCGCTGAAATCAGAACTGCCAAGATATTTGAAAACGCTGATAACGCCATCTTTGCCCACCGATGAGACGGCGGTTTTGACCAGCAGCAGCCCCAACAGTGCCAGTATGCTCCCGACGAGCAGCGGGAACAGGGCCGGTGAGACGTACCAGACATTCTGAACACCGGCGTATGAATCCTTCATCGGCATTTGAAAAGCCTGGTAGATTATGAACAGGCCGAGGCTTAAAATTGCGGTCCCTGAGAAGACGTCGGCTTTTCTGAGTTTATCGGTCTCGATCATCAGCTGCGTTCCCTTGTGTAAAGTCAAGAAGACCGGGTTTTGCAGGGTGCTGCTGCGTTGCAAAACCCGGTCTTTTCATCGATATCCAGAGATATCTTCAGTAACCTGAAACAACCACCTACGGTTTCGGAATTCCAAGTGTTTCCGGACTTACCTTGGCAGCTCCAAGCTCGTACAGGGTCCAGGTGAAGTTCGACTGCAGGTCGGCAAAGATTTTGCGGGACTCTTCACCGGTTGCGCCGGAGAGCAGGTAGTAATTCTCTTTCGCCCAGCTTTTAACCTTATCGGTTGCCATTGCTTTATTGAAGGCGTCTATCAGAACGTCCTTGTTCTCCTGGGGAACGTCACTGGGAATGGCAAAACCGATCGCCTGGGAAATGGGCAGATAATCGGCCAGGCCCGGGTAGGCGTCAAAGCCGGAAGGAATCGAACCGAGCCCTTCGACCTCGAAAGCATCCGGAATCAGCATTGCCAGCGGACGAAGCTTCCCGCCGCGGAGGAGTTGCTGCTGTTCGGCAAGAGATGTGACCACCACGGTAATCTCACCGGCCATCGCCGCATTCTGGCTCGGGGCGGATCCCTTATAAGGTATGAAGTTGAATTTGGCTCCGGAACCATTTTCAAGTGCCAGGAGGTTCAGGTGATGAATGGAGCCGGCCGCACTGGCGCCTGCTTTGATTGAACCAGGATCTTTCTTGGCTGCCTCGATCAGGTCCTTCAGTGTCTCATACGGGTGCGCTCGCCGTTACTGAAATCAGGTCGGGAGAACCGCCTACGATGAAGGGGTCCCACACGTCGAAGTTCTGGTCCCAGCCGCCCTGTACTCCGGCGGTGACGTTTGACTCGGAGAGTCCGGTCAGAGTGTAGCCGTCGTGGGGCTGGCTGAAGCCGTAGGTCATGCCGACGGAGCCGCCGACACCACCGGTTTTGTTGATGACGTTGATGTTGACCCCGAGAAACGGAGCCATCTCTGCGGAGATGATGCGGTTACAGGTGTCAGTTCCGCCGCCGGCTCCCCAGACAACGACATTGGTTATGTTTCTGCTGGGAAATTCCTTGGCCGCGTAAGCGCTGCAGGTCAGTGCCAGAAAAACGGCCATGCCAATAAGTAGAATCTTTCTCATAACATCCTCCCAAATTAATGTTTTGTGGTGCTTTTCGTATATGTGGCCCCCCGCAGGTCAGGGAACCTCTAGGCTGCATCAAAAGCATCTTCCGGGTTGGTCACCTCCTTACTCAGAGTTTGATCTGACTGTATGTCTTCGGTAAGCCGTGCTACGGTCGTCTGAAGGTGCAGGCGCATGCTCGATTCGGCAGCCTGCGGGTCATGTCTGCATATCGCCTCGACAATGGCGGTATGTTCTCTGATTGTCTCATTCGGTGATCTGATCAATCCTTCCCTGGATGGGTAGAGATAGGCCAGTGAGACAATGTTAAAAGTGCGCAGAATACTGCTTAGAAATTCCCGGGAGCTGATCTTAGCTATGAAATTGTGGAATTTTCTGTCTGCTTTGGAATAGGCTTCGATGTCGATGATCTCGTCATCGCCGCTGAACGGTTTGAAAATCTCTTTGAGCTGAACGATCTGATGGTTGGATATGGATTTGGCAGCTCTCCGAGCTGACAGGCCTTCGAGCACTTCTCTGATTTCGAAAATCGAGACCAGCTCCTCGGCAGAGAAGAGCCTGACATAAAAGCCTCTGCGCGGCTTCGTTACAACCAGCTTTTCCTGTTCAAGGAATTTGAGAGCGCTGATCAGAGGCGTCCTGCTGATCCCCAGTTCTGAGGCCAGCTTCTCCTGAGGAATCTTCTCCCCGGGCTTAAGCTCCCGATTCTCGATCATCTCTTTGATAATCAGGTAGGCTTTCTGATCAAGATTTTCCGATTGAATCAGCGGCACGTCCATGGCTCCATCGTTACATGACAGGCGATTGGATATTGTATACAAAATTCATTATCCCATATGCCAGGCAAAGTCAATTACTTTTCCCGGTAACGAGCCTTTTTGTTCAGGCCGATTTACGATTTTCCGGCCGGCAGACAACGAGCAGTAATCGTGGATTTTTTATAAGCCGGTTGGTATCGTGCTGCTGAATATCTCATGGTTGAGGGGGTAATTGATCATTTCAGACAGTTTCATCAAAGGTATGCGTTCATATACCGTTTATGCAGCGGAGAGGCGATGATAACCAGAGCGGAAAAAAAAGATGCACAGAGAAGGGCGGCGCAGATGATCAGGAATGCGGGCATCCAGATAAATGAACAAGAGATTGACTCGATCGAGGTCGCTGACTTTGGCCTGAGCAATCTCGCCGCAGAGGGAATTCAGGTTTTTAACATGGTCAATACCGATCGGCTTGCGGCCAAAGTACTGGTGCTTCTGCCCAACCAGACAGAACCCGAGCACTGGCATCCGAAAGTGGGGAGCGATCCCGGCAAGCAGGAGACGATCAGACATATCTGGGGGGATCTCAGATTTTATGTGGACGGCCCCGACACCATCAGGGAAGGGTTCATCGTGCCGGGAAAAGAGGATTACTATACGCTGCGCCATGAACTGGTGCTCAGCCCCGGTGATCAGCTCACCTTCGAGCCGTATGAGAAGCACTGGTTCCAAGGTGGGGAACAGGGCGCAGTGCTGTACAGTTTCTCGACCACGGTGCGGGACGGGCTGGACGGTTTCAGTGACCCGGACATTCAGCGTATGACCGTTGTCCGTGACGATGACGGCCACACCGATTCTCGGTGATCAGCACCCCTTTGGGGGCGGCGGCAGGTGGTCTGGTTTGTGCCGGTTTCCTGGTCAGACCGATGAACGGTCCCGGCGGGTCAGAAGGGCGGTGTGAGGAGTTGGGTTAGCAGGTGTCGAGGGACTACTCTTCGGGAGCGTCTTCACTTTGTTCTTTTTTCTTTTCCTGCTTGCGCTGCCGTTTTTCTTCTTTTTTCTTTTTCTTCGCTATCTCTTTCTGCCTTTTTTCGTAGGAATAATTTGTTCGGGCCAAAATGAAGTCCTGGTCTGTAAATTGTCTGAGTCTGGTGCAGCTCCCCGCGGTCAAGCACTGAAAAACGGGGAGCCGCGCCGGTGCCTTTTACCCTAGAGCTTTACAACATTAGCCGCTGCGGGGCCCTTGGGGCCGTCAACAACATCGAAACTCACCCGGGCTCCCTCGTCCAGCGATTTGAATCCCTCGGCCTGGATTGCGGTATGGTGTACAAAGACATCTTTGCCGCCATCCTGTTCGATAAATCCAAACCCTTTTGCATCGTTAAACCATTTCACGGTACCTTCAGCCATTTCTCATTTCTCCTAGTACTGAGTCCAGTTACGAACCCTTTGGTGTGAAGCCGGAACACCACATGGCGCTCGACCAGCATCTTTGTCGTCAGACAAAGATAAATCCCTGCGAGACCGACTCTCAGGGCTGCAACGCATCCTGTTTACGAAAAACCAGACTGTAGCAAAGCCGTTTCCGGTCATAGTCTGATCCTCGGAGCAACGCGGGCATGTCGAAGATGGTTTAGAACCTTCTTCTGACATGGCTATAACACGAAACAGAAATATAAAAAAGAGTAACCCTTCAGAACATTTAAAAATAATACATATTGAAGAAGAAAACCAGCTCTTTCCGGGTAACGTTAGCCATCAACCAGTCTGAAAATTGTTCAGGATCGGGGCCAGAGGGCATGAAAATGATGGACGGGCCCGTTTCCTCTGCCGATTTTGTAAGTCGAACCGCTGTCGATGGCTCTGTTAACGTAGTCGATTGCTTTTTCTGTGGCCTCGGAGACGGAAAAGGATTGAGCCAGAAACGAAGCCAGGGCCGAAGAAAGCGTGCAGCCGGTGCCGTGGGTGTTTGCTGTGGAAATCTTCTGATTCTTAAAAGAAACGGTGGAGTCCGTTTCCCGGTCGTAGAGAATATCTTCCACAAGGCTGCCGGCCAAATGACCCCCCTTGGCCAGAACCGAAGTCCCGCAGGTTGCACCGATTTCTTGAGCCACAGCGGCCAGTTCCCTGCGTCCCTCGATCTGTCGTCCGCAGATTATCGCGGCTTCAGGAATATTTGGTGTAATGATCCTGGCAACAGGAAAAAGGCGGGTTCTGAGGGACTCGACTGCATCGTCTTCGATCAGCTTGTCACCGCTGGTGGCAACCATGACCGGATCGAGGACGACGTTTTTGACATCGTACTCCACCAGCAGCCGGGCAACGCAACCAATGACCTCCACCGAGTGAAGCATGCCAAGCTTGACCGCATCGGTGCCGATGTCATCGAGCACGGCTCGGATCTGAGCCTCTATGATGGATACCGGAACCGGGTGGATTGCCTTTACACCGACAGTGTTCTGGGCGGTAATTGCGGTGATCGCGCTGGTCCCGAAACAGCCGCAGGCGGAAATGGTTTTAAGATCGGCCTGAATGCCGGCCCCTCCGCCGGAGTCTGAGCCGGCTATGGTCAGTACCCGGTGATATTGATTTGTAGCCATTTGTTTTCTTGCAATTACCGACCTTGGTGCGTTATTGATTTTCTCATTACCTTCATACAAAACTTCGCTAATCAGAGCAAATCAATAGTGGTCCCGTCGGTTTGAGACGAACCGTGTTTTTTGCAGCTCTAAATTTCACAAAGAAAATGGTATGAAAGTCTCGATAGAATGTTATCCCTGCCTGCTGAACCAGATACTCGCCACCGTTGACCTCCTGGAGCTTGCCGAAACCGAGAAAAAAGAGGTCATGGACCAGGCGCTCGCCGTCCTGGCTGATGGATCTGAGTCGTTATACCCGCAGGAGATTGTGGTTCAACTCAATGAGTACATAATGAAAAAATGCAGGCTTCAGCCTGGATCCTTCGACCCCTACAGGAATATCAAGAAAAAGTCCCGGAAAATCGCTCTTGATTTTTATGCATCACTGAAGGAGCGGATCGAAAGCGCTGAAAAGCCGGTTGAATTTGCCTTGAAGTGTGCAGTTCTAGGCAACATCATCGACTACGGCGCCAAAGCCCATGGGCATCTCGATGTCGGTGCCGAACTTGAAAAGATGGACGCTCTTGAGTTCGGAATATACGATGATCAAATTTTTCAGGTCCTTCCCCATTGCCGCAGGATTCTCTATCTGGGCGACAATGTGGGTGAGGATGTTTTCGACAAGGCCCTGATTCGGGAAATCCGAAATAGTTACCCCAATACGGAGATTATTTTTGCCACCCGCGAACAGCCGATAATCAATGATGTGACCATCGAGGATGCCGAGGCAATCGCCATGAACGAGGTGGCTCAGGTGATATCCAGCGGTTCGATTTATCCGGGAACGATCATGCCGAGAACCACCGAGAAATTCCAGCGCCTGTTCAAAGACGCAGATCTGGTGCTCGCCAAAGGGCAGGGAAATTTCGAAACACTGATCGATCAGCCCCATGTGGGTCTCTACTTCCTGCTCAGGGCGAAATGCAAAAAAGTGGCGAAGGCGCTGGGTGTCAGCCAGGGAAGCATGGTCCTGAGAAAACAGCAGCGGCAGCGATGAGGTGGTCGATTCCGCCGCCTATTTCGACACGGGACCGTATGAACCTGAAAGGATCAGCTCTCCAGACTTTTAAAACGGCGGATGAACTTTTTGTCTATAGAGTCCTTTATCCTGAATGCCAGCACCCCTGAAAATTTCAGCGGACCTTTGACAAAAATGCCCTGCCCGCCGCCAAGGTTGTAGATAAGCAGGTAACCGCCCCCGGGTTCAAACGGTTCAAGCTCTTCTCCCGCCAGGCTGGCAAGCAAATTATTGAGCAGAACCCGATTCTGCCGCACCGCATAGACCCCGACCTTATCAAGCGGCTGCGGAGAAAAGTGAATGCAGTCGCCGCCGCCGAAGATATAAGGGGAATCGACTGACTGCAGGAACCGGTTGACCATCAAAGCCTTGTCTGGACCGAGGCTCAGAGATGCGTTTTCAAAAAGTGGTGACGGTCTGACTCCCAGGGCCCCAAAAATAATATTACAGCGGTGGTTGGTGCCGTCATTCAGGGTAACGGTTCCGTCTTTTACATCCGCCACGTAGCACCCCTGGTGAATTTCAACGGAGCGCGCTTCCAGCATTTTCTGCGCCTGCCGCCGCAGCCAATCGGGTGCGTCGGCAAGAATCTGCCGGCCGCAGAACAGGGAAATCTTCATTGAGTGGCGATTACATCGATTGGCCAGCTGTCTGAGGTTGCCGGCGATCTCAACCGCGGATGGACCGCCGCCGATAACACCGACCGCGATGCTGCCTGATTTGAGGCTTTCGACGATGTGCTCTCTGGCCCGGGCCAGTCCCTCTATCGGCTTGGCCGGGATGATAGAGTCCTGCTGACTGGTCACTGTGGAGACAGGGACGAAGGAGCCGGTATTGCAACTCAGCAGGTCGTAATTCAGCCTCGAACCATCACCGAGGGTGACCTGCCTGGCGGCGGGATCAATACCAACGGCGACATCTTTGACAAAGGTGCCGCCCTGCCGTTGGACAATTCTCCGGGTGTCGAATCGTATCTCGTCGGGTTCGTAGGTACCCCCGAGCATACCGGGCCCCATGCCTGAGTAGTAATGAAAATCGGAGGGTTGCACGACGATCGCCTGGTGACCGTCTTCGACGATCCGATGCAGGTTGGAAAGCGTCTCCATATGGGCGTGTCCGCCGCCCAGCAGAACCAGTGTGGCCAAGGGTGCGTGGGGGGCTTATTTGACCCAGACTTCAGGTTCGAAGGATCCGGGGGTGATGTATTCGATCCGGTACGGTTCGACGACAACGATACAGTAGTTCGGGTCGTCGGGCCCCTTGAAGATCGGGGCCAGCAGATCATTCCAGAAACTATGCCGTTCATCGTGGTCGGTGGACACCCGTGCTTTGCCCTGAACCTGAATATAGGGCGCCATCTCCATGAAATTGGTGACACCCAGGGTAAGGTGGACATTGGGGTTGTTACTGATCTGAGCGACCTTGCGGGAACTGGCAAAGGTTGCGCAACGCAGAGAAAAATCGCCTCCTCCGACCGTAACCACGTAGCGTACCCACGGGTTGCTCAGCTCGGTGACGGTGGCCAGAGCGGCAAGTTGAGGCTTGTGAATGACATCGAGAATACGTTGTTTTAAATCGTCCATTTTCTTCGCTCCATCAAGATTATCCCGATCACCGCTGTCATTTGTCATGGTGACCCTCAGGTGCAATACTGTTAAGGGTAATCATTGTCCCGGGAAGGTGAAGAAAAATGTTCCGGCCGGCTGATTTACATCATTTCAGGAGATGCTTAGAATCATCATGAGTCATGATCGGCAGGGCGGTCAGCATCCAGCCACCGCCAGCACAAAAACCCGAGAGGAGGTTCATATCATGCCCCAGGTCGAAAGAATCGGTCCACATGAAGCTCACGAGCATGTTAAAAGCGGCGCGGCGCTTCTGGTCTGCGCCTATGACAGCGATGAAAAGTTTGATCGGTTTCACCTCGAAGGTGCAATTTCACTGAGTCGATTCGAGTCCACCTCAGCCACCGTTGCAAAAGACAAAGAGCTGATCTTCTACTGAGCCTGACCGGGTGGAGGCTCATCCGTCGGTCGGGCGGAACGGTTTATCGGAGAGGGGTTCATCAACGCCAGAGTACTCGATGATGGTGTCAAGGGCTGGAAGGAGGCTGGTTTGCCCCTTAGTGACAGCTGAGTCCCGCTGTCGGGCGATAGAGGACCACTGAAGCTGAGACTATTGGGGCGTCCGGGATGTCTTTCAGGTAAGACTCGCGGCGGTTCCTGGAAAACGGTACGGTGGTGGAAGCAGCTCTTCGCTGTTTCGCCGGTAAACCCGATGAACGGTGCGACCGGGATCAGGTAATGTAATTGACAGCAGGTCATTTCGAGGACGGCATGAAACAGTATCTGGATTTGTGCAGAAGGGTGCTTGACGAAGGCGTCTGGGTGGAAAACAAACGGACCGGCAAACGCTGCCTGACTGTTATCGATGCGAATCTCAGCTATGATGTGAGCGGGGGTGTCCTGCCGGTGCTTACCACCAAAAAGCTGCTGTGGAAGCCTGCCATTGCCGAGATGCTCGGTTACCTCAGGGGCTACACCAGCGCAGCCGATTTCAGGAGTATCGGCTGCAATACCTGGAATGCCAACGCCAATGAAAACCAGGACTGGCTCGACAACCCGTTTAGAAAGGGAATGGACGACATGGGGCGCTGTTACGGTGCCCAGGGTCGGGACTGGAGAAACCCGGAAGGCAAGCGCATAGATCAACTCCGGAATGTCTATGAGGATTTGAGAAAAGGAATAGACAATCGCTGTGAGATCATGACCTTTTATAATCCGGGAGAGCGTGACCGGGCCTGCCTCAACCCCTGCATGCATACCCACACGTTCTCCATCCTCGACGGCCGCCTGTACCTCACCTCATACCAGCGCTCGGACGACCTGCCGCTGGGGCATGCCTTCAACCAGGTCCAGGTTGCCTGGCTGTTGATGGTTATGGCCCAGATTACCGGCCTTGCTCCGGCTACGGCCTATCACAAGATCATAAACCTGCATATATATGATGACCAGCTCGAGTTGATGCGCGACGTGCAGCTTAAGCGTCAACCGTATCCGCTGCCCACGCTGTCGATCAATCCCGACATAAAGAGTCTGGAAGATCTGGAAACCTGGGTGAGTGTTGATGATTTCGAACTGCACGGCTATCGGCATCATCCGCCGATTAATTACCCGTTCAGCGTCTGAGTCTTCACTCCCTGGCGAATCATCACCTTCTCGCAGAGATCTCCCGGCAAATCGCTACGCCCACCAAGCCACCCGGTTTCTCACTGGTCGCTATGACGTTCACGGCGGGGCGCCGGTCGGTGCGGTTCCTCAATCATTGCTTTGCCACAAAGTGGTACTATTGTAGCAAGTGAAGTTGGAGATCTCTTCCTGAGATCTCATTTCCAGAGCCATCAAGGAGGATTTATGAAAGCTATATTGATAGTACTATTGATATGTGTCGCGGGCCCGTCACTTTCCTTTGCCAAGGCGGTGACCTACAGCGTGGGTGATATCGAATATGAAGGGTATTACCAGGAATCGGCTCCGGGAGCGCCGCTGCTGATCATGGTTCATGACTGGGACGGCCTGACCGATTATGAAGTGAAAAGGGCAGAGATGCTGGCCGAGCAGGGTTACAACGTTTTTGGCGTGGATCTTTTCGGAAAAGGGGTGCGCCCCACAGAGACCAGTGAGAAAAAGCGCTTGACCGGCAACCTTTACGGTGACCGGGAGCTGATGAGAAAGCTGGTGAAGGCCGGTTACGACCAGGCGCTGAAACTTTCCGGCGACCAGGAGCAGACTGCGTTTTTCGGTTATTGTTTCGGTGGAGCCGTCGTTCTTGAAATGGCGAGGTCCGGGTTGGCAAGCGACGGATTCGTATCATTTCACGGCGGGCTCCAGACTCCCGAAGGCCAGGGCTACAAAAACGCCGCTGGAAAGGTCATGATCTTCCACGGCACCGCAGATGCAGCTGTCAGTATGCAGGAATTCGCGGATCTGGCCGTAGAGCTCGAAGAGGCGTCCATACCTCACGAGATGATAACCTACAGCGGTGCCCCGCATGCATTTACCGTATTCGGCTCGCCCCGTTACCACGAGGAGGCAGATACGCAGTCCTGGAAGCGGTTCTCAGCCTTTCTGGAAGAAACTTTCAAGTAGGGTGTTGCGAACATTCAATCGTTTGGCAAGGCAACAACGTTCCGGCATCGATCCACGATGCCGGCTGCCTCGGCCAGCCGTTCTGCAGCGAATCTGATCTGCAGGCCCCGGTTGAGCAGCTCGATATCGAGAAGGGTGTGCTGATCGGTGAGCAGTGCCAGCAAGGCCAGGGCCCACTGGTTGGGCCTGAGCCGCTCAGCGGCCAGGTCGAAGGTGACCACCCGGGCCGAGGTGGCAGGAATTTCAATACCAGCGGGGCGCATTATCAGGCAGGCGGGAGAAGCATCTTCGATTGCCCTGCTCCTCCGCTTAATCCCTTCTTCGGCGAGGGCAAAGATAATATCGGGTGAGTCGGTGGCGGTAAACCCGATTGAATCCGGGCTGAGGATGACCTCGCTGATCGAGTGCCCGCGCATTACCGTGATCGGGTAGTCGCTTTTCAGAGTGGCTGTAAGGCCGGCGTTCATAGCCGCCAGACAGAGTATTTCCGCAGCTGTATTTATTCTCTGGCCGGCCGCGCCAAGAAAGAGGGCCGACACCGTCGTGGATATGGTCGGTTCTGACTGGGGTGTAACCGATATTGGCGCAGCGGCGGGGGCTACCATTTTGCAGCGCCGGCGATACTGACTGCCGTACTCCTCTGTGCTGCGCTGTGGGTTGGGGTTGTGTCCTGCTGAAAAACTCGATGCCCCCGTGGAGGTGAGCTTGGCGGCCTGTTTGTTTCGCCTGGCAAAACGCCCGGGGCAGATGCCGGTGATATCGATCAGTGAGAAGCCGTGGTTGGAGACTGCCTGGCATATTCTGGCGGACAAGGTCGACTCGCTGGCCGGCACCCGGTCGACCCAGGTTGCTCCGGCGCTGCTGCCGACGGCGCAGATATCGAGTGGAGCCTCGAGTTGGCCAAGAAAGCTGGACGATGTCCGGGCCTCAACCGGGGTCGTGGCCGAGCATTGCCCGCCGGTCATACCGTAGTTGAAATTGTTCAGAACCAGCAGGGTTATATCGAGATTTCTCCTGCAACTGCTCAGCACGTGAGCTCCCCCGATTCCCAATCCGCCGTCCCCCATGATAACCACGACACACAGGGAAGGGCAGGCCAGCTTCAGCCCGGTAGCATAGGTAAGGGCCCTGCCGTGCAGCCCATGCAGGGCGTGGGTATTGAAGAAGGTGTCGAAAAGACCGGAGCAGCCGATGTCGGTAACGATGGCAATTTCGTCGCCGGCCAGTTCCAACTCCTGGAAGCTCCTGTCGAGGGCGTGAACCACCCGCTCGTGAGAACAGCCGGGGCAGAATAGCGGGGGCCTGTCGTGGTTGAGAAGGCTGGTCATGACTCGATAAACCGGCATATTTCGTCCGGGGTGATCAGCTCACCATTCATTTTCCCAAAAAACCTGACCGGTTTCGTACCGCTCAGGCGCTCGATCTCCCTGACATACTGGCCGAGGTTCATCTCCACGACGAAGATACGGGAAACTTTGTTTATAGCAGATTTCAGAACCTCCTCCGGAACCGGGTAGAGGGTATTCAATACCAGCAGGGAGATCGCCATTGATTCATTTCTCAGCTGCCGCACGCCAACTGAGGCGGCACGGGCGGTGACGCCATAGGCTATCAGAAGTGCATCACTGCCGGACTCCTCATCCAGGCGATAGAAATTTAAATCGTTTCTGTGGTCGATCAGTTTGTCGCGCATCCTGCGGATGGTTTCGCCGATCACCTCGGTTGAACTGGTAATATAACCGTCGGGTCCATGGGAGGAAGAGGTCTGTCGAACCAGTGTTTTACCCCCCATGGGCAGAAATGGAGCCACCTTAGAACCACCCAGGGTGTGAAACGGCAGGCGGGAACCGTCCTGGGGGCCGGGGCTGCCGGCCGATCTCGTCAGTGTCTCAATGTTGTGAAAGGACTCGACTGGAACCGATTCTCTGGTCATGCCGATTTCTTTGTTGGAAGCAATAAACACCGGGCATCGGTATGTATCTGCCAGGTTGAAGGCGTGGCGGGTCAGATTATAGCAGTCCACCGCATCGACCGGTGCCAGGACGATGACTGGCAGACCGCCACTGTTGCCCCAGCGCAGGAATTGAATATCCGAGTCTGCTCCTTTGGTGGCGGAGCCGGTGGAAGGTCCCAAACGCTGAACATCGACGATTACCAGAGGAACTTCACTGCCGATGGCAAAGGAGATCTGTTCGCTGAACAGACTGATGCCGGGGCCCGAAGTGGCGGTCATGACTCTGAGTCCGGCCATCGAGGCGCCGATGCAGAAACCGATGGAGGCGATTTCATCCTCTCCCTGGAGACAGATCCCCTGGTTTGCTGGAAGCAGGTCGAGCATATGCTGGAAAATAGTGGTGGCAGGCGTAATCGGGTATCCGGCAAAGAAACTGCAGCCGGATGCAAAGGCTGCCCGGGCAATGGCTTCATTACCGTCGATGAAAAGTGCTGGTGTCGTCACGCCCGAACTCTATTTGACCTATTTCAACAAAAAGCCCTTTGCATTGAGAAAGCCAAGCATGTGAGGTCTGGCTTCATTTATCAGCATCTCGGAAATCTGTTCGCTCCAGGAGTTATCTTTTTTGCCACCGGTTCTGGTTCGGTAATAATCACGAACCGTTTCATCATAGCGGAGGATTGATTGTCGGTCGTTTGCATCGTCGTAGCGATGCTGCTTCAAAACGACACTGACAGGAAGCCGCGGTTTGATTTCAGGGTTCTGATCAGGGTAACCGAGGCACATGCCGAAAACCGGATAAACCTTGTCGGGCAGTTCGAGCAACGCATCCACTGCAGCGATATCGTTTCTCAGGGCACCAATGTAACAACCACCCAACCCCAAAGATTCTGCACCGACGATAACGTTTTGTGCAAAAAGAGCGCAGTCGATCGAAGCGGTCAGAAACTGTTCAGTATAGCCGGAAAGCATTTCGGAACCGTGCATATCGCAGGCAAGCTGATGACGACGCATATCGGCGCAGAAGACGAGAAAAACCGGGGATTCTTTCACGTAAATCTGGCCAAAAGCCACTTCACACAGTTTTTTCCTGATCTCGGCCCCAGTGACCTGGATAACGGTGCAGGCCTGTATAAAGCTTGAGGTAGCGGCAGACTGTCCTGCCCGGATAAGTTCTTCGACCACCTCCTGGGCGACCGGTTGAGCAGTGAATTTTCGAATTGACCGATGGGATTGCAGCAATTCGATTACCTGGTTCATAGGTCAGCGCCTCAGGCTGAGATTGTCGGCATGATGGACCAGTTGATGGTTTTCTCGGCATAAAAAGGCCGGATGTCATGATAGTAATCCGGTACCTTCCAGGGATCCGGAGTCAGGACGATACGCTTAGCCGGTGGTTCAATCCCGTAGCGTTTGCGGCCATTGGTACTGACAAATCCCTGCAACAGGTCGAGATGACCGGCTTCATCGAAAATCTGGGCCAGCAGCGGCAGGGCAACCGGGGACGAGAACACACCGGCGGCGCAGCCGATGCACTCTTTTTTATGGCGGGGGTGAGGCGCCGAATCCGACCCGAACATGATCCGCGGATGGCCGCTGAAAACGGCTTTTCTCAATGCGTCACGGTCTCGCGGAGTTTTGGCGACGGGTTTGCAGAACAGATCGGGGCGCATCAACTCTCCAATGACGTCGTCGAGGGTGATCATCAGATGGTGGAGCGTCACCGTGGCAGAGAGGTTGTCAAATTCGTCGAGCAGCTCGATCGACTCAGCCGTGGTTATGTGTTCCATGACAATGTGCAGATCCGGGAAGCGCTCGGCCAGGGATCGGTATGTCGCCAGAAACTCCTGCTCGCGATCGAGAACGAAACCGTCGCTCTCACCATGGACAAGCAACGGTATCTGCAGGTCCTGCATGATCGACAGTGTTTCCGTGATGGCGGTAAAGTCGGTCACGCCTCCTTCGCTCTGGGTGGTGATCCCGGCGGGATACAGTTTGATACCCAGGATATGCTCACGGGCGGCTTGCAAATCACGCTGCGAGTAGGGCTTGAAAAAAAGGGTCATATAGGGGGTGAACTGCTGGCTGAGGCAATAATACTCTATGGCCTTCCGGTAACTGCGAACGTAGTCGAGCGAATCCACCGGATTGACCAGGTTGGGCATGATTACCGCTCCTGAAAATTGGGCGGCGGAAAAGGGCACCGTGACATTGAGCATCTCACCTTCACGAAGGTGAAGGTGCATGTCCAGCGGGGAGTCGAGGATGATGGTCATAGAGAGAGCCTGTCAGGAGAAAAAATGGTCAACGTCGTCTTGCAGAGTTATTACCATAGATGGGGGAAGAATTTCCATCGATTTGTCTTGTTAGCCGCTCCGGGCGAGGCTCTTTTGGTCTGGACCAGTTCACTGCCTCCTTCGCGCACCATCCATCTGAACCATTTCGACAAAGGCCTGATAGCTCTGGGCACCGACAGCACGGTTCAGGCCGCTGATACAGGTCGGCACCGCGGTGATTCCCAGTCGGCGCGATTCCAGCCAGTGGGCCTCGACCCGGCCAGCATAACTTCTGGTTTCTATGACTTCGGCGGCCCCGCTGACGGGCAGCTCAACCGAATCCGCCAGGTTCAGCAGGACCTGTTTGTCGGCAAGATTGTGACCATCCACAAAATAGGCCTTAAACGCAGCCAGGTGAAACCGCTCACCCCTTTTCTGATCCTCCGCCCAGAGGCCCAGTTCCTGGGCCAGCCGTGAATTGTAGGTCATGGTTCTTGGACCGAAGGGCAGGCCCAGCTGTTGCGCTGTCTGTTTGAGTCCTGAAACCATTTGCTCTATCCTTTCGGCGGAAGCGTTGAACAGCTTCTCGAGTTTAAGACCTTCGGCTGGCGTTTCCGGGTGCAATGGGAACGCTTTCCAGGTGACCGATATATCGAATTCCTGCCGCAACTGTTCAATACGCCCGGTAATGAAGTAGCACCAGGGTCAGACATAGTCTGAAAAAATTATCAGCTCTCTGCTCGTGGATGTGGTCATGGTTTTTGTCCTATTATTTGAATGGGGAAGTTATTTCCGGGGCCGCCGGGTCACAATAAGTGGGTGATCAACCACCCTTTGCATACAAATAATCCCTGTGCCCGGTCATTGCGACCGGCTTCTCTATTTTTAACGAAGTGCAACTATGAGACACGGGCATCGATGCAGTAACGGAACCGGTTCGGTCCGGTATGGCCGCAGCGGACGGTTTGGTAATGGCTCAGCCGTCGTCCTGCTTCCTCACATTTCCGGCTCAGAGCCGATACGGCATCTTCAATGCAATCCTGCGATTGCATGGTGTAGAGATGGATATGCCCCCTTCTTTTCAAGTGTGCCAGTGCCGCCGGAAGGTATTCAACTGCCGCGTTGGGCAGGGGCATGACGATGCGGTCGAAGAGATTACCCAGACGAGGACAGATAATGTTTACATCCCCCTGGTGCAGAACGATTTTATCCGCCGCTCTGTTGAGGACCAGGTTCTTTTGTGCAAATCGGTGGGCTGCCGGGTTCTGTTCGATGCCGACCACCGAATCCGCGTGACCGAAACGGGCGATATGCAGAGGGTAGGGCGCTATCCCTGAAAACATAACCAAGACATTTTCACCCGGGGTTACCAGCGAGGCGACCCTTCTTCGTTCAGTGGAACTCCGCACCGAAAAATAGACTTGCTCCAGGTTGAGGCAGAGCCTGATGTTAAACTCCTTGTGCGTGGTCTCTACGCGATTTTCCCCACCGATGACCTTCAATCGTATGGTCCTGAAATCGCCTTGATATATTCCATCGCGCCTGGCAACGGTGCTGATATTTTTGTTCGACTCAAGAATGGCGCTGCCGATGGTGTACTGGCGATGATGTAGTTCGGGGGGGACAATGGTAATGGCGATGTCCCCGACAACATCGTACCCCGTCACCAGGTGACGCATCTCCTCCTCGTTCAGCAGGGAACACAGGCGCTCTTTCAGATTCATCGGCTGGCAACACCCCGGCTGATTGCAGAATTTAATTTTTGAATTGGACAAAGCCTTGAGATTTCCGGATAATACAAAGTAATGACCGGTTACTGTAGTTCAAATTTAGAGAGCGAACGGGAAAAGCTGTGAAAATATTGATTGCCGAGGATGAATATACCACCAGACTGATGGTTCAGGTCTGCCTGGAAGATTGGGGCTATACGGTTCTAGCTGCCGAGGACGGGGATGCAGCCTGGAGGGTGCTGGAAAAGGAAAATCCCCCTGAGATAGCCATTCTCGACTGGGAAATGCCGGGGATGAGCGGTGTTGATCTATGCCGCCGGATCAAAAATATGAAACGGAGCAGCCCGATTCACGTTATCATGCTCACCGCGCGGGACGGTAAAAACGATATGAGCCGGGGATTCGATGCCGGGGCCGACGATTACATAACAAAGCCGTTCAATGATGATGAGTTGCGTGCCCGGATCAAAGTCGCCGAACGTATCGTAACTATTCAGTCTTCCCTGAATAACTCACTGATGGAATTGAGCCGGGCCCTGAACCTGGTCGATGCCTACCAGGATCATATCGCCGTCTGCCCGACCTGCCGGAAAATTGAGAGTCGGGAGGGAACCTGGCGCAGCCCAGAGGCTTTGCTTACCTATCCTGTCGATCCGCGTTTTATCGAGCGAAGCTGTCCTATCTGCCGGAAAAAGTGACCGGTGCGGCATGTCCGCAGTTCCGACCACTGATTGAAAAACAAAAACCCCCAAGCTTCGAAGAAGCGAGGGGGTATTTGTTAGAAAGAATTCGGCGGCGACCTACTCTCCCACACAGTTGCCCGTGCAGTACCATCGGCGCAGAAGAGCTTAACGACCGTGTTCGGAATGGGAACGGGTGGATCCTCTTCGCTGTGACCACCGAAAAAAGGGTAATTCGGTATAATCAAATCAAACAATCAATAAATCGATAATCAAACAGTAGAGCAACGCCCAGCAGCAGCTTCATCAAAAAATATGGATAAGCCGCACGGCACATTAGTATCGGTAAGCTCCATGTGTTGCCACACTTCCACACCCGACCTATCAACGTCGTAGTCTCCGACGTGCCTTCAGATGGCCACTACAGCCATGGGGTATCTTATCTTGGAGTGGGCTTCCCGCTTAGATGCTTTCAGCGGTTATCCCTGCCGAACATAGCTACCCAGCAATGCCCCTGGCGGAACAACTGGTACACCATCGGTTCGTCCACCCCGGTCCTCTCGTACTAGGGGAAGATCTCCTCAAATACCCTGCGCCCGCAACAGATAAGGACCAAACTGTCTCACGACGTTTTAAACCCAGCTCGCGTACCACTTTAATTGGCGAACAGCCAAACCCTTGGGACCTGCTTCAGCCCCAGGATGTGATGAGCCGACATCGAGGTGCCAAACCTCCCCGTCGATATGGACTCTTGGGGGAGATAAGCCTGTTATCCCCGGAGTACCTTTTATCCGTTGAGCGACGACCCTTCCATGCGGAATCGCCGGATCACTAAGACCTAGTTTCCTACCTGCTCGAAATGTCTCTCTCGCAGTCAAGCTCCCTTATGCCTTTACACTCTACGGCTGGTTTCCAATCAGCCTGAGGGAACCATCGCGCGCCTCCGTTACGCTTTAGGAGGCGACCGCCCCAGTCAAACTACCCACCAGACAATGTCCCGGATCCGGATCACGGACCGCGGTTAGATTCCTAAGATAGCAAGGGTGGTATTTCAAGGGCGACTCCATGAACACTGGCGTGCCCATTTCAAAGTCTCCCACCTATCCTACACATGCTACCTCAAAAACCAATGCCAAGCTGTAGTAAAGGTTCACGGGGTCTTTCTGTCTTGTTGCGGGTAACCGGCATCTTCACCGGTACTACAGTTTCGCTGAGTCTCTGGTTGAGACAGTGGGGAAATCGTTACGCCATTCGTGCAGGTCGGAACTTACCCGACAAGGAATTTCGCTACCTTAGGACCGTTATAGTTACGGCCGCCGTTTACCGGGGCTTCGGTTCACTGCTTCGCGTGAGCTGACAGGTCCCCTTAACCTTCCGGCACCGGGCAGGCGTCAGACCCTATACTTCGTCTTTCGACTTCGCAGAGTCCTGTGTTTTTAGTAAACAGTCGCTCCCCCCATTTCACTGCAACCCTCGTAAGCTCATTCATGTATATAAATTCACCATGAGGGCACACCTTCTCCCGAAGTTACGGTGCTATTTTGCCGAGTTCCTTAACCAGAGTTCTCTCAAGCGCCTTGGTATACTCTACCTGCCTACCTGTGTCGGTTTACGGTACGGTCACCATTATAACTAGATACGAGGCTTTTCCTGGAAGCATGGAATCAACCACTTTGCTGTCAATTAAGACATCGTCATCACGCCTCAGTGTTATACAAGGACCCGGATTTACCAAAGTCCTCCACCTACACGCTTGAACCGGCTATTCCAACAGCCGGATGGCCTATCCTTCTCCGTCCCCCCTTATCATCAAACATTATAACAGTGGTACAGGAATATTAACCTGTTTCCCATCGACTACGCCTCTCGGCCTCGCCTTAGGAGCCGACTAACCCTGAGCAGATTAACTTGACTACAGGAAACCTTAGGCTTTCGGCGTGAGGGTTTCTCACCCTCATTATCGCTACTCGTGTCAACATAAGCTCTTGCAGAACCTCCAGCGCTCCTTTCGGTACACCTTCTCAGGATACTGCAATGTTCTCCTACCATCGAGAAAACTGACTTAAACCTATTAACGCTTCTAAGCTGCTATGCTTAGGGGAGGGGATTTTGTTCGCAAAATACGCTCACAAATGTCATTCCCTCCTGCTAATAACCTTAAATCAGTTTTCTCGATCCGTAGCTTCGGTACTATGCTTAGCCCCGTTACATTTTCGGCGCAGATTCATTAGACCAGTGAGCTATTACGCTTTCTTTAAAGGGTTGCTGCTTCTAAGCCAACCTCCTGGTTGTATCAACAATTCCACCTCCTTTCCCACTGAGCATAGATTTAGGGACCTTAGCTGACGGTCTGGGCTGTTTCCCTTTCGACCATGGAACTTATCTCCCACAGTCTGACTCCCGCACTAAAACTTGTCGGCATTCGGAGTTTGATAAGGGTTGGTAATCCGGTGGGACCCCTAGCCTTGTCAGTGCTCTACCTCCGACAGTCATCATGCGAGGCTATACCTAAATATATTTCGGAGAAAACCAGCTATTACCGAGTTTGATTAGCCTTTCACTCCTATCCACAGCTCATCCGAACAGTTTTCAACCTATATCGGTTCGGGCCTCCATCTCGTGTTACCGAGACTTCACCCTGGCCATGGATAGATCAC
>CAWJQN010000001.1:445000-890422 GCA_963845115.1 uncultured delta proteobacterium
CGCGCTTTACGCCCAGTAATTCCGAACAACGCTTGCACCCTCCGTATTACCGCGGCTGCTGGCACGGAGTTAGCCGGTGCTTCCTTTGATGGTACCGTCAAATGTAATTGGTATTAACAACTACACACTTCTTCCCATCTGACAGGATTTTACAACCCGAAGGCCTTCATCATCCACGCGGCGTCGCTGCGTCAGGGTTTCCCCCATTGCGCAATATTCCTCACTGCTGCCTCCCGTAGGAGTCTGGTCCGTGTTTCAGTTCCAGTGTGGCGGATCATCCTCTCAGACCCGCTAACCATCGTTGCCTTGGTAGGCCGTTACCCTACCAACGAGCTAATGGTACGCAAGCTCCTCCTCGCACAGTAGCTTTCATGAAGAGGCCACCTTTCTCTAAAAAAAAGATATTAAATCAGACGTATCCGGTATTAGCACACCTTTCGCTGCGTTATCCCGAATGCGAGGGTAGATTACTTACGCGTTACTCACCCGTGCGCCACTCTACTAAAGTTCCGAAGAACTCGTTCGCGTTCGACTTGCATGTGTTAAGCACGCCGCCAGCGTTCGTTCTGAGCCAGGATCAAACTCTCCAGTTTATATCCTGAACTGAATCGATCAGTCTCCTGATCTCCTCGGTCCTTATTATAAACAAATAAGGCTCTGCTGTTTGACAGAACCCCTGTATCCAATAGGATACGTGGGCCCGTTTGCGTATTTGCTGTTATTCAGTTGTCAAGGATCGTTGAACCGGACACGCCGGACACTCATGACGAGTGCGGAAGAACGTCAATCTAATATGAACTCAACTAAATGTCAATCAGATTCTGTACTCCTGAAACCCTTTAAATCCTCTTCAGCCTAGCCCGAAGGCTACCGCTAAAGCCGCGACAAACTAATTGAGTGGCCACCCTTTGTCAACCCGTTTATTCAAGATCGGTTAAAAAAGTTGTCTACTTTTTACTGTTGTTGATATAGTGTTGTTTTCATACAAAATGTAGCAACCTGTCGATCGTCGACTGTGGCTGGGGTTCAGGACGATTTCAAAATCTGCTGTACGTATTCATGAAAGAAAAAAACATACTGCTTCGCACACTGCCCAAAGTTGATGAATGTCTTGACCGGCTGGCATCATTTGTCGAGGACAATGAGGTACCTCCGGTAATTGCCAAAAAAGCTGTCCAGCAATCGCTCGAGAAGGTACGAACCGATATACTGAACGAAGACGGTGGAGGGCCCCCCCAGTCAGAAGAAGAGTGGGATCAGCTTTTCACTGCAGCGATCAGACAGTTGATGGACTACCGGCTCAAACGGGTTATCAATGGCACCGGCATTGTCGTTCACACCAATCTGGGCCGTTCACTGCTGCCAGAAAGTGCTGCCCGCCGACTGACCATGGCCGCTACCCGTTATTCAAACCTGGAATTTGATCTGGCCACCGGTAAAAGGGGGAGCCGTTACAGCCTGGTCGAACAGATCATCTGCGATCTGACCGGGGCAGAGGCCGCCCTGGTGGTCAACAACAACGCTGCCGCTGTGCTGATTGCCCTCGACACACTGGCCAGAGGTAAAGAGGTTATCGTTTCCCGGGGGGAACTGGTCGAGATCGGCGGTTCGTTTCGAATTCCCGATGTGATGGAGAAGAGCGGGGCCAGGCTCGTTGAGGTCGGGGCTACCAACAGGACCCACCGGTATGATTACGAAAGGGCCATCACCGAATCGACCGCCTTGCTCCTCAGGGTGCACACCTCCAACTTCCGGATTATCGGTTTTACGTCCCAGGTGCCCGCCGAGGAGCTGGCAGCGTTAGGTGCTAAATATGACCTGCCGGTCATGGAGGATCTGGGAAGCGGCAGCTTGATGGATCTCTCTCAGTTTGGACTGCCCCATGAACCGACGGTTCAGGAGGTGGTAAAATCGGGAGTCGATGTGGCGACCTTCAGCGGCGACAAACTGCTCGGCGGCCCCCAGACCGGCATCATCGTCGGCAAAGAGAAAATCATTTCCAGAATCAAGAAAAATCCCCTGAACCGAGCGCTCAGGATCGATAAATTTACCCTGGCTTCGCTGGAGAGCATTCTGAGGGACTACTACGACCGCAAAAAGGTTCTGGAAAAGAACCTGACCCTGAAGATGATCAGTGTCGATCCCAAGATCATCAGGAAACGAGCAGCCCGCTTCATGCGCAGGAGTCGTTCCAGGATTGGTGATAGCTGTCAGATGAAAATCGTGCCGACGGTGTCCCGGGTTGGCGGCGGTGCCCTTCCCGAATATGGCCTGGACAGCTGGGCGGTCGAATTACATCCATCCCGGGCAAGCGTTGCCGCTGTCGAAAGAGGTTTCAGGGCTTTACCGGTCCCGGTTATCGGCAGGATTGAGAATGATCGGCTGCTGATAGATTTTCGTACGGTGCAGGATGATGAGATTCCTGAGCTTTCTTCCATGCTGATCGATTATTTCAACCCGTCCCGCTGATATGTTTCTGGAGAATTCGCCGCTCAGCGGCCCGGTTCCCGATCTGAAGAGCTCAGACCTGCTCATTTTCGGCCATGTTCTGAAACGAATCGTACTCGACACCATTCCCACCGGAAAAGAGGTCTTGTTCCTGGCCAGCAAAGACCTGGGCGCCATCGATTCCACCCTGGCCGACAGCAGAATACGCCAGCTGCGCAGCACGCTGTTTACTAAAAAAAATCCGGTCTGCCTGGAGCCGGACAAAATTTTGCTGCCGATCGATATCGCTGATCGTCAAGATCTGGCAATCATGCTGACCGGCGTTGACCAGTTGCTGATTCAATCAACATCGACCCAATGGCTGCGTGAAACCGGAAAAGAGATCATCGGACAGTTCCTTGAGGCCAGAAACGCGGTGCTGGATCCGCTTACCTCACTCTACAACAGCACCGGCTTCAGGCAGTTCATGGCGGAAAAGACGGTCGATGACACTTTTCATGCTGTTCTGGTCGAATCGCTGCCGCCGGCCAAGTCGATCAAAGATGTCGTATCCGACCTCTCTGATACAGCCCGGCTGCTGGAGGAGTTCAGCCGCCTTTCATTTCCGCTTTTTCATCTGGGCCACTCGATTTTCTGCTACATCATCAGCGGCAGAAACAGCGCCTTTGTCAAGTCGTTCTGTCGCTCCCTGACAAATTTTGCCAGAAATGGCGGACTCAGAAAGATCCATATAGGATTCAGCGGCTACAGTGCGCAGCGCCACCAGAAAACGGTGGCGGGCAGACTCGGGGATGTGGTGGTGGATGAGGCCTGGCAAGCACTGCATAGGGCCGGCAAGAGGGGCCCGTATTCTTTTTGCGACTACGAGATTCTGGTTAATCCGGGCGTTTTTCCTCTGCAGCCGCTTCCTAAAAGCACTGTCGGCAAACTCGCTTACCGGCTGAAGGATTTAACCCGTTTTTCCCTGGTATTTCTGAAGCCTGATTTCAGGGATAGAGGTGGTTTGGATGAGCTGATTCATGAGTATGTCGGCGATGAAATCATGGTCATGGACCCTGACGGTTACCTGATTGTCAGACCGGGCCAGGATGAGAAAAAAACGAAGAAATGGGCAGCATCGCTGATAAAAAAGATCATCGACCAGAAAGGTGAGCGTTACTCGATGTCGGCCGGCATCAGTTCTTATCCATTTCGTGACTATAAAAAATCAGAAATTGTAAAAAACTGTCAGAAAGCGCTGCTGCATGGATCATTTTTCGGGCCCGGCAGCTCAGTGGTGTTTGATTCGCTCAGCCTGAATGTCAGCGGGGACGCCTATTTCGGGGAAAGTGATTTGTCGACGGCTGTGAAAGAGTATAGCCGGGGACTGGAGCTCAACCCCGAGGATGTAAACCTGCTCAACAGCCTCGGTGTCGCCCATGCGCTGATGAACCGAACGGCCAGGGCCCAGGAGGTCTTTTCCACGGTCCTCACGATAGATCCAAAAAATTTCATGGCCCTGTTCAACAAGGGACTTGGTGAAAAGAAACTGGGGAAATACGGTGCTGCGGTCGATTCATTTTCTCTGGCTCTGAAGTCTCACGATAAAAATGATGCCGATGAATCTGCCGTGATCAATGATCTACGCTATCATTTCGGCACCTGTCTCTACCGGGTTGGCGACTACCCGCAGAGTATCGCCATACTGGAATACTATCATGAGTCGGCGCAGGGACAGCCCGGTCACGAGCGTTGTTTCAAATATATCGGCATGAGCTGCTACGCTCTGCAGAACTATAAAAAAGCTGCCACCTGGCTGCAGCGCGGGCTGTCCGTCAACCAGGCCGATGCCGAATCGCTCAGCCTGCTTGGCATGGTCTATATGAGAACCGATGAGGGCGACGATATCGCCCTCAAGCTCTGTGAGAAAAGTGTTGAAATAGATCCGGACTCGCTTGCCTGCAGGTTGCGATACGGTCAGGTACTGGCAGCCTGCGGGGATATCGTCAGGGCTGGGGAAATCTACCGGAATATTGCCAGATCACGGAAAATGGGAGCGGCGCTCTGGGTGGAGATGGCTCGTCTGCACCTGGTCAAGAACGAGATCGATGCAGCGCAACACTGGCTGAATAAAATTTTCGCTGACAGCGACGCCGAACCGGCTCTGCTGCGCGAGGCGGAAACGCTTAAAAAACAATTGACAGGACGGTGACAGGAATATGGAAACGCGCATGGTTCCAGGACTGAGGATAGAGCCGAAATATGAACTGGACAACACGGTGGTGGGTGATTCCTGGCGAATGTTCAGAATCATGGGGGAGTTCGTCGAGGGATTTGATGCGATGTCCACGGTGACAGCCCCGGCGGTCACCATTTACGGGTCGGCACGGACGCCGGCTGACCACCCCTGGTATGCGCTGACGGCCGACATTGCCAGAGGGCTGGCAGAGGCCGGGTACGCGATTATAACCGGCGGTGGCCCGGGTATCATGGAGGCAGCCAATAAAGGCGCCAGTGAAGGCGGGGCCACCTCTATCGGCCTCAACATCAGTCTGCCCCATGAGCAGGAGCCCAACCCCTATGCCAACTTCCCTTTACATTTCAAGTATTTTTTTGTTAGAAAAGTAATGTTCATGAAGTACTCGATGGCATTTATCTGCATGCCCGGCGGGTTTGGCTCGATGGACGAGCTGTTCGAGTCGCTGACACTGATTCAAACCAAGAGAATCAAGCCGTTTCCGATCGTCCTGGTCGGCAGCACGTTCTGGTCAGGTATGGTTGATTGGCTGAAAGAGAGTTTTGTCGCCAACGGTACCATCAGTGAAAAAGATCTTGAACTATTTGAAATTATTGATAAACCAAGCGATGTCGTGGAATATATTAAAAAAACAGTGATAGTATAATTTGTATTATTTCAGTGAGATAGTTATACTGAGCTAATATCTTCCTTCGACAGCGTTGTAAACCGGTTACCTACTGAACAGATAGAGAGGTGAAAGCATGGCACAAATCGATGCATTTTTCAAACTGATGAATGATGAAGGTGCTTCCGATTTACATATGGTCGCAGATCAGCAGCCGGTGCTGCGTATACGTGGCGACATGGAGCGCGTCAAATTCAAGGTGATGAAACATGACGAACTCAAGGCCATGCTATACGAAATCTGCCCTGAATCAAAGATCAAGGTTTTCGAGGAAACGGGCGATATCGACTTCGGCTACGAAATTCCCGGGCTGGCCCGTTACCGGTGCAACTTCTTCAACCAGAAAAACGGCGTGGGCGCGGTGTTCCGGGAGATCCCTTCCGATATTCTCAGCGTCGAGCAGCTTGGTCTGCCCAAGGTAATCACCCGGCTTGCCCACCTGCCCAAAGGTCTGGTGCTGGTTACCGGTCCCACCGGGCACGGCAAGTCGACCACCTTGGCCGCTATTGTCGATGAAGCCAACCGAACCAGAAAGGACCATATCCTCACCATTGAGGATCCCATCGAATTCGTGCATCAATCCAACAAGTGCGTCATCAACCACCGGGAGGTCGGAACTCACACAAAAGGCTTCAGCCAGGCCCTTCGCGGAGCCTTGCGCGAAGACCCCGACATCATCATGGTCGGTGAGATGCGCGATCTGGAAACAATGACCCTGGCCATGGAGGCAGCCATGACCGGTCACCTGGTGTTCGGCACTCTGCATACACTCAATGCAATGAAGACGGTTGACCGTGCCATCGAGATGTTTCCCGCTCACCAGCAGGCCCAGGTTCGTTCCACCCTGGCAGATGCTCTGCGGGCTGTCGTCTCCCAGACGCTTTTCAAGCGGATCGATATAAAAGGCCGGGTCGCTGCCCTGGAGATCCTGATAGCAACCCCCGCAGTTCGTAATATGATTCGTGAGGCCAAGACCTATCAAATCATATCGGTCATGCAGACGGGTAAGAAATACGGTATGCAGACCATGGATGACGCCATTACGGGACTGCTCGAGAAACGCATGATCAACCCGGATGATGCCTATTCGAACTCGATCGACAAATCGAAGTTCCTCAAGTATCTGAAAAAGCCGCCTTCGGATTTTACCGAAGTCTGATAATTCACCGCCGCACCTTCAACTCTGCCTCCAGAAGGTCTGTTCAGAGACGTTGTAGGTGGTTATGCGGTAGTCCAGATGATCGCCGTTTGTTTCCGCTATCGTTATAAGAACCGTTCCGTCCTGTGCGGTATTGAGAGCTGAAATGCCCAGTTGCTCGACCGCTTCAAGGATCTGGCGGTTTGGAAACCTGATGTTCTGTGCATCGCCGCTGGAAAAGATGATGTAATCCGGGCCCACCGTCGTGAGAAATTCATGAGAATTCGAGGATGGAGAACCATGGTGGGGGGAAAGCAGGATGTCAGATTTCAGGTCCAGTCCACTGCTGTATACCACCGCTCGCTCACGCTTTCTGGTGATATCTCCGGGAAAGAGGATCGAGGTCCGGCCTGAGCTGAATTTCAGCACCAGTCCGTTATCGTCCCCGTGGGTGGCATCACGATGGCTCAGTGTGCTATCGCTTGGCTCTGGAGCAGAAGAGCCGAGCACCGATATGCTCTCCTTGCCGCCCTCTATGATCATGCCCTGTTCCGGCCTTATGATTCGCACCGATGATTGTACGGCAAGTTCGATAAGCTTGTCGAAACCCGGCTTATGGGATGCGAGTGATGGAATCCACAGGCGGTCCGGCCTGAAACGTCTGATCAGGGCCGGGATCCCGCTGTAGTGATCGGCATCGTCATGGGTAAGGATGATATCGTCTATTTTCCCGATTCCCTTAAACCACAGAAAGGGCGCTATCAGTTGCGCACCGCAGTCATAGCCGGGCCGGCTTTTGGCTCCAGCATCGACAACCACCACCCTCCCGTTTCTCATCTCTATGATATTGGCGCTTCCATGACCGACATCGATGATTGAAACCGTGGTGTTCGCCCGGTCAGAAAAGGAGAAACTGGTCAGCGGCAACATAAAACCTGCGACTGCAGCGAGAAAGGTGGTAAATCCCAGAACCAGCCGGACTGGTGCAGCCGTCATGCTGAACATTACGGCAAGTGCAAAATAGTACAGAAAACAGAGGGCCGGCGGTGGGGCCGGCAGCCACATCTGAGTGGAATCAGGGGCTGACAACCAGGCTGCGATGGTCATGGACAGATTGAGCCCCAGAGCACCGATGGAGAGCAGAAAACCGGAGAGGTCAGGAACAAGAAACATGAACGGAATGGATAGAAAGCCGATCGGAAGACTGAACAGGCAGACCAGGGGCTCGATCATCAGGTTTGCCGGCAGGGAAACAAGGGAAGTACGATTGAAGTGAACCAGCATCAGAGGCAGGGTGCCAATCGTCGCTGCCACGTTGACCGCTGCCAGCGCCAAGATAAATCTTCTGATCCGATCAGCAGCCTTTGATCGGCATATATACAAGGTGTCGAAGAACATCAGGATTTTTGGTGTAATGAGAAAAATCGCCGTCACCGCGCCAAAGGAAAGTTGAAAGGACGGCGACTCGATGGCCATCGGATCGAACAGCAAAATGAGCAGCGCCGCCAAAGAGAGGGCAGTAAACGGCGACTGGAGTCGATTAACCCCGTAACCGATGATCAGGCAACCGCTCATGATCAATGAGCGCACTACCGGCGGCTGAAATCCGGCCAGCAAAGCATAGATCAGCAGCAGGGGAAGGCTCAGGAACAGAGCACATTTCCTGGCGTCGGTATAGAGCAGCAGCGTAACCGAGCGACGCAGCAGCCAGTAAACCGCAGCATAGGTCAGTGCCGCCAGCAGGGCCATGTGCATACCCGATATTGCCAGAATGTGCAGAATGCCTGCTCTTTTCAGAGTTTCGTAAAGATCCTGCTGAATGGCCGAGCGGTCTCCCACAAGCAGGGCTCGGTAAAGCGCGCCAGCGTTGCCGGGCAATGACCCGCAGATCCGTTCACCGATGAAAAAACGCAGTCGTTCAATGGCGTACCCGGCCATTTCTGCAGAGGACCGGTCCAGCGGTGCTACCCGCTGGATCATCAGCGGAGATTGAATCCACCCGGTCACATAGACCTTGCTTCTGGCCAGATATTGCCGATAATTGAAGGCTCCGGGTACGTTGCTTGCCGGGGCAGGCTGCAGTGTTGCCCGGACTCCTACCGACTGCCCCGCCAGTATATCTGCCGGCCAGCTTCCTTTGAGACTGAGGGCAACCTCGCCGGAGGTTTCCAGATAGATATCCGATTCGCCGGTTCGAATATAGGAAACGCTCATTCGGGTAGAGCTGATGTCATTGCGGCCCGAAACCATTTTCGACAGGGTACCGATCACGATTGCCTGTTGAGGGTGTCTGACCAGAGCCCCGATGTGCTCGCTGTCGATGGTGCGAATACGGTAGCGGTTACCCTGAATCGAACCGAAAACGAAAAACACAAGCGCAAGCGCCAGGACGGCCCCGACCCACCTGTTCGCGCGGCACAAGAACAGACAGGCCAGGGCCGAAACGATCACCAGCAGCGGAAGTATCCTGGGATCGAGAAGAGAGGGTGTTGGGATAACAATGCCGGCCCCGTAGGAGACCGTCGAAAACAGCAGGAGGTAGTTTTTCCAGTGGCGAAAAACGGTGCTCACAGAAAACGTTCAACAATCTTGAGGTGTTCTGCAAGCACATCAGAGAAACTGGTGCTATACTGCCTGGCCTGGGCCCCGATCCGGTTTCTCTGGTCTTCATCGTTGATAAGTCGCTCAAGCTCAGTATGCATCGAAAGTTCGTCTCGTACCTGGATGGCGCCGCCGGCTTCGAGCAGCCCGGAGCTTATTTCCTCGAAGTCGTCCATATGGGGGCCAAAAAGAATGGGACACCCAAAGCGGGCAGCTTCCAGCGGGTTGTGACCGCCTTCCGCGGTCAGACTGCCGCCGATGAAGCTGATGTCGGCAAAACGATACAGATCTGCAAGGTCGCCGATCGTGTCGATCAGGGTGGCGTCCGTCGGATGTTCGTCAGCTGGCGCAGAGTAGCGCCTGACGGTCAGGCGGTACCGGTCGATCAGCTGGACAAGCTCATCACTGCGCTCGATGTTTCGGGGTGCGATTACCAGGTGCAGCCCTGGGCGGTTTTGTTTCAGTCGGCAGAAAACTTC
Organism: uncultured delta proteobacterium; assembly: GCA_963845115.1. GTDB lineage: Bacteria > Desulfobacterota > Desulfobulbia > Desulfobulbales > Desulfocapsaceae > JABDQA01. Next base: position 454,570 of record CAWJQN010000001.1, read on the forward strand.
GATCAGGATTGCTTCTTCACCGTCATGGGTGGATCCGCCAAAAAGCAGCAGTTCTTGGCTCTGGCCCAGGCTTACAACTTCATTATCACTGCATTCGGTGAAGGTGGCTTCAGAAAACTTGAGATTTCCCACGGTTTTTATTTTGCTGGGGCTGATCCCCAGGGACTGCATTTTCTGAGCGTCTGAGTCGGTCTGCATGCAAAGCAGCTCAAAGGCATCGAACATCGGTTTGAAAATAAAGGGAAAGCGGTGGTATCTGTTCATGGAACGATCCGAAACCCTGCCGTTGAAGAGCAGCATCGGGATCCCGGCTGCAGCGGAGCAATGAAGAAAGTTCGGCCAGAAATCGGTCTCGATCAAAATAAACAGATCGGGCTTGACTCTGGCGAGAAAGCGTTTGACCACCGGAGTGATATCGAACGGGAAGTAGATGATACGATCGCACAAGGGTGCTATCAGTTTTTCCGCCAGATGATGCCCACTCTGTGTCGTTGTCGAGAAGACGATGGAGAGGGGCGCTTTTTTTTCTGCAGCGAGTCGACAGACCAGCGGCTGTGCGGAAGTCACCTCGCCAACGGAGAGCGCATGAATCCAGATGGTTTTATGCCCGGTCCGGACCAGCGAATCGAGACCGAAGCCGAGCCGGTTGAGGAGGCTCGCACGTTTTGAAGGCTTGATAATCAGATAGAGTGGTCCGATAATAATGAATAGGGGTACCAGCAGAATCTGAATTAGATTATAAATGATGTTCATTGGTGTGAATGACTGTTTCAGCAATCAAGCCGTGCGGGTCTTGTCTCAGAGTGCCCTCCCGGTACATCTGCTGAAGATCTGCTCTTTTTCAGCCAGTTTAACGCCCCGCCCTGACAGAATATGAACATCATCCTTCTGGAAAATAAAGAGATTCAAAACAACCGGGCGACCGTTGACGGCCGGCGGGCGGAACATATCGTCAAGGTGCTGCGTTCCCGCATCGGGGACCGCCTGACCGTAGGCATCATAAATGGAAAAATCGGTTATGGCATTATAAAAGAGATCCAGACCGGACAACCGCTCAGGGTAGAGCTTCAGTTTTTCCCGGAGCACTTCCCTGAACCGGTTCCGCCGATCGATATTATGCTCGCCCTGCCGAGACCCATTGTCTTCAAGAGGATCGTCGGCCAGCTCACGGCACTGGGGGTAAACCGGGTGTATGTGGTCAATGCCTCGAAAGTCGAGAAGAGCTACTGGGAGTCGTCGGTGGTCGTTGAAGACGGCTGGAAACGATTCGTAACCGAAGGCCTTGAACAGGCCATCGACACCAGAATGGTCGATTTCTTCTTTTATCGGGGCTTTAAGCCATTCATCAACAGGTTCCTGCCGGAAATCAGGAAAAACTATGATCAGATGCTCGTTGCCCATCCCCACAGTTCCCTGCGGCTGTCGGCCAGGTTCAGGGCCGTGGGTGGCGGTGTTCTGGTTGCTGTGGGTCCGGAAGGAGGCTGGAGCGATTACGAAATGGAGCAGATGCTCGACAACGGCTTTGAGGATTTCGCCCTGGGCTCCCGAATATTGCGGGTGGAGACGGCGGTAACGGCCATTTATTCTGCGGTTTCCCTGCTTCACTCCGGCTGAGCGGAACTCGATTGTCAATCATCATATAACAGGGAGCGCCCTATGAACCATTCCGATAAGTTAATGAAGAAAATGACTTTCACGATCTGGGCCGAGGGAGAAGGTGGGGAAGACGCTTCGCAACCACTGAGTTTCACCTTTATTTACGGGATCGGTACTGAGGGCTTGAGCGATTTCGAAAGGGCGGTGAGCGATCTGAACCCGGGCGACTCCATGCGGGTTGCTATTCCGCCGGGCGGTTTGAGCGGCTACCTCGGGCCGCTGTCTGCTCTGCTGGGCGGAAAAATGGTTGTCCCTGATTCAGCCGGGCCGCTTACCCTGGTTTGTGAGTTTACCGGTCTCGGGCGCGCTGAGCCGCGAGAAGTGGTTACCGCAATCGCCCAGATGCAGAAGGCCGGAGGCTGTGCTTCGGGCTGCGGCTGCGGTTGCGGCGGCCACTGAGTTGTGGCAGGGTTATGAGCCTTCCGGCATGTCGTTGAAATAGGCATGGATCTGTTCGGCGAGTTCGACTCCGATGCCATCCACTTCCCTGAGTTTTTCCACCGGGGCCTGGGCAATTTTTGCCAGACTGCCGATCTGTCTCAGGAGCTGTCTTTTTCGTGATGACCCGACTCCGGGAATCTGGTCGAGCTGGGAATTCAGCGTTTTTTTGTTTCGCAGTCTTCGATGAAAGCTGACCCCGAATCGATGACTTTCATCTCTGATACGCATCAAGTAGAGCAGGACCGGATTATGCGGCGGCAGAACAATCGGGTTCTTGCGCCCCGGCTTAAATAGTTTTTCCCCTTCATCAGAGCGCTCTTTGGCAATGGCGACCAGGTCGAATTTACCCGGCAGCCCTTTTTCTTTCATCACTGACCCGGCCACAGACAGCTGGCCCTTCCCGCCGTCAACGACAAGCAGGTCCGGAAGGGCTCGGCCGTTTTCCTGATCTTCGAATCGCCTCAGCAGAACCTCTCGCATCATGGCGTAATCATCGGGGCCGTCCTGGTGTCTGATCCGGTAGTGCCGATAGTCGGCCTTCGAAGGCTCCCCGTCCTTGAAGCAGACGAGCGATCCCACTGCGCTGGCTCCGCCGATGTTGGAGATGTCGAGGCACTCGATGGTGCGGGGAGGAAATCTGAGGTCGAGCCGTTTCCGGAGGTCGGAGCAGAGGCTGTTCCAGGTCGCGATTTTTTTATCCAGCTCATCGAATCGCTGCCGGGCATTGCTGTGTGCCATGGTGATCAGCTCGCGTCTGTTGCCCCTGACCGGCACACTGAGCGCCGTTTTTCTGCCGGCCAGCTCCGACAGCCGCTCTTCTAGCAGCCCCTGGTCTTCAATCGCAAAGGGGAGAAGAATGTGGGATGGCGGCAGTGAGCGCTCATCGTAAACCTGTTTGATGATCTGGGAGAGGATGGCCTGGTCGTCACCAAAGGTGTCTTCGATGAAAAATCGTCTTGTGCCTTGGACGAGACCTTCCCTGACGTAGAGAAGAACGGCCGAGACCGAGGCGCCGGATCTGGCGAAACCATAGACATCGCGATCTTCCCGGGACTGGGTAACGATAATCTGCTTTTCCAGCGTTTTTCTGAGGCCGCTGATCTGGTCCCGGACCGTCGCCGCCTGCTCGAAATCGAGTATGCTCACGGCCTGCTTCATTTCGGCCTCGAGTTCTTTGAGCAGATTTTTATTGCGGCCCTCCAGAAAAAGCACAACCTTGTCGACCATCGAGCGATAGGCGTCGTTGTCGATTTTGCCGCAGCACGGTGCCAGACAGCGGTTCATCTGGTAATTAAGACACGGACGCTTGCGCGGTTTGAGCTTTTCCCCCTTGCAGCGGCGCAGCGGGAACAGGTTCCTCAGAAGTTTCAGGGTGGTCCACATCGACGACGTGGAAGCGTACGGGCCAAAATATCGGGCACCATCATTCTTCCGCCGTCTGGTCATGAAAACCCGCGGCCACTGTTCGTGCACCGTCACCTTTACCAGCGGATAGCTTTTGTCGTCTCTCAGGATGACATTATATTTTGGCCGATGATTCTTGATCAGCGATGCTTCGAGGATGAGCGCCTCTTTTTCGGTATTGGTCATCAGCAGGTCGACTTTATCAACCTGCGAAAGCATCACCGCTGTTTTATTGTGGGCGGCTGAACCTTTGAAACGCACGTAGGAGGCCAGCCGTTTTGAGAGATCCTTGGCTTTACCGACGTAGAGCACGGTTGACGATTTGTCGAGCATCAGGTAAACCCCCGGGGAGTGGGGGACTGATGAAAGAAATTCCTGGTCCAGCATAGGTAGAGACCGATTGGTGTAAAAGACGGTTCGGAGGTGAGAACCGACAAGGTGACCTGCAGCAATTCCAGCCGCTATGAACGTTTTCTACAAAATATCCATCGATCACGTCAACGGTAATTACATTTCCGGCTGGTGCTACCGCCGTTTCCGTAAAAATCGTCCGCTGGCCCTGCAATTGTACTGCGCTGGCGACCTGCTCGCCGAATCAAGTTGTGACCGGTTCAGAGAAGACCTCAAAGCGCTGCGGCTGCACCCCACCGGAAGGTGCGGCTTCGAATTTGTTTCGGCAACCGAAGACGGCTTCGAAACTTCCCGACCGCTGGTTATTCGGGTCAAAGGAGCTGTGGGGCACCTGGCGGAAATTAAGCCCGGCACCTGGTCCTCCCGGCCGCGACCTCCTCGCCGCAGTTTCAGCATGTCAAGGAGTTCAGCCGGGTCGGCCGGAACCGTTGTTTTCATGCATATCCCGAAAACGGCCGGAACCTCTTTCAATACGCTGGCCCAGTCACTCTTCCCCGGAGGATCGACGATCAGTCACATCGAACTCGTTGATGCCCGGAGTTATCCTTCGCTGTTGAACGATTATCGATATATATCGGGCCACCTGAGAATCGGATTGCTGAAACAGCACTTTGGGGGCGAAAGAACCGCTTTTTACACGATTGTCAGGGAGCCGTTCAAGCAGCTTCATTCGCATCTGAAATGGATGATTCAGACTGCTCAGAATCCAGATGAAAAATTTTTTAAAGCGACCAACAAGGTCATCTACCGGTTGGGTCTGAGGATCGCCGAAACCGATTTTTCCTCCAGCCGCTCCCTGGAAACATTCGTCAATTCGCTCGATGATCTCGAAGCTGCTTTTCTTGACAATACCCAGGCCAGATATTTTTTGGATCATCAGCCGCAGCGGTTTCGGCCAGATGATATGAAAACCGTGCTGGAAAATGGTTCAAATTTCCGGCTGATCGGCGTGACCGAGCGCTATGACGACTTCGTTGAGCGCTTCAAAAAAGAAAACGGCCTCGATGGTCAGACAGGTCTTCAGCAGCTGAACATTTCGAAGTCGAACGATCTGTTCGATTACCGCAGCGAATCCATCAGGGAGATACTCAAGCCCCTGGTCGACTTTGATCTGCAGCTCTACCGAAGGGCAGTTCAGAACGATTTTTCCTGAGTGGTGTCAAAACGTTAATGTTACCGATATTTACCTCTTTTGCGAAAAAAGGTACTATCTCGGTATCGACAGGTAACGACTGATTGCCAATCACCATGATATGTGAGCCAACAAGCCAAGGGACGAATCTGCCAGCATGCCGACTGTGAGCGTAATAATACCGTGCTACAATCAGGGTGAGTTTCTCATAGAAGCCGTTGATTCGGTACTGGCACAGACCTTTTCCGATCTGGAAATCATTATCGTCAACGACGGCTCCACGGACCACTCCACGGTCGAGCTCTGCAACTCCTACGATGATCCGAGAATCAAAGTTCTCAACACTGCCAACGAGGGGCTTGCCGCTGCCCGCAACAACGGCATCGAAGCTGCCTCCGGCAGGTATATCCTGCCGCTGGACGCCGATGACAAAATCGGCCCGCCCTATATTTCAGAAGCGGTGTCGGTTATTGAAGCCTCTCCCCGGACGGGGATCGTCTATTGCCGGGCCGGGTTGTTTGGTTCGGTAAAAGGCGATTGGCAACTGCCGGATTACAGCATCGAGGAGATGCTCAGGGACAATATCATTTTCTGTACCGCCCTTTTCCGAAAAGAGGATTGGCGCCGCGTCGGAGGATATGACACGGAGATGGTCTTCGGCTGGGAAGATTATGATTTCTGGCTGTCGCTGATAGAGACCGGGGTGGGGGTCCACCGCCTCGATGGGCGCTATTTCTTTTATCGAGTGGCTTCGGACTCGATGGTCAGGAGCACGGATAAAAAACAGAAAATCAGCATGTTCAAGCGGATCTATCATCGACATCAGCAACTCTTTTCAGACCATATCGAATCGTGGATTGAGCCGCTTCTTGAAATCCGTGAGCCGTATCTGACCAGCAGGCTGTATGTCGATTGCGGTGACGGGCTGAGTGATGAATCGAGCGTCGCCAGAAAAATCGAACCGGGCAGGCGGGTCCTCAGATACCCGCTCAAATCGTTCAGAAAGGTGAAGGCACTGCGCTTCGATCCTGCAGAAAAACCGATCTGCCTGGACCTGCACACGATAGAACTGGGTTTTGAATCGGGCGGCCAAACCGTTGCCTTGAGTCAGATTCACTCCAATGCGGCGGTCCGGGATGGCCATCGTTTTATGTTCTGCACCGATGATCCGCAGATCATTCCGGTCGTCGATCAGCAGTTGCTTGCTGCGGCTCGTGAGGTGATCATTACCTTTGACGTGATCGCAAGCGGGGCCGAGGCGCTGCAGCACGTGATCGACTTTCAGCGTGCCCAGATTGAAAGGTCCGGCAAGGTTTCCTCATTGGTGAAATGGTTCAGGCCCGCCCGCTGACCGGCCAACCGCCGTGCAGCATGATGCCAATCCGGGCTGTTCCAACGTTGCGAACAAACGGGCGAGCTGTCAGGGCTATACATTAAGGCCGTGCCGCTGGAGTCTGATGGACGACAAAGTGCTGGAGAAGAACCTCCGAACAGGGGTTCAGCAGGGCCTTTTGCCGCGGCCGCAAAGCCCTGCCAATGTGGAAACAAAACTTGACGGAAGCCTGAAACTACGGTAGTTACAGCACCGTCTGAACAATAATCCCAGCCTGATAAAAGCCTGCGCCGGAGACGGTGCGGAAAATAAAATCCAACACCATGCCGCAGCCGCTGATTTCAGTCGTTATTCCCGCCTATAACCATGAACGGTTTATCGGTCACGCCGTGGACAGTGTCCTCGGGCAGACCTGCCAGGATTTCGAACTGATCGTGGTCAACGACGGATCCACCGACGGGACAGGGGATGTGGTGCAGGGCTATGACGACCATAGAATTCGATATTTTTACCAGGAAAACCAGGATGCTTTCAACACCATCAACCGCGGTATATCGCTGGCGCAGGGCCGCTTTGTAGCGATCCTCAACTCTGACGACATGTTCGCCTCGGGGCGCCTGCAGACGCTTTACGAGCAGTGCCGTGATCATGGAAGCGTCTGCCTCTTCTCAGACGTCACAGCAGTCGACGACGAAAACAGTGAGCTCCTCGATCCCGCCTTCGGGTGGAATGTGTGGCACAAAAACAACCGGGATTTCTATTTTTCCTGCAAGGACCTCTACACCGCATTTCTGCATGGCAATTTCATGGTGACAACATCCAACCTGTTCATGAGCCGTGATGCAGCCAATGAGGTAGGACCGTTCTGCTCGCTGCGATACCTGCACGACTACGATTTCATTTTCAGGATGATCGCCTGTTTTGGTGAACGGGTCGGCTACGTCCATGACCAGAAGCTTCTATACTACCGGATCCATGGCGGCAACACCCTTGGCGAGGCCGCCATAACCGGCAGGCAGCAGGACATGGAGCTGATCGAGAAATACATGCTCGAAGCCGTGCCGGAGGCCTACCGGGGATATGTCTCGACCGGATGCAGAAGACTCGTCGAACTCGAAAGGGAACTCAATCAGGTACGGCAGCAGATTCAGCCTGCCGCCCCTTCAGGCGTCAGGCCGGCCGCCAGGAATCTGAGTAAGGCGCTTGGTGTCTGGCTCAGCAAGAAGGCTGGAGGTTCGAAGAATTAGAAACGTCATGATTGAACCGAAAATCTTCTACTCTCTCGATAAACTGGTCAGCCATGGCAGAAACATTGCCGCCGGATTCGATACCGTCACCTTCGATCTTTTTGATACCCTGCTGATCCGCCGGATTCACGACCCAGATCTGGTAAAACCATCGGTGGCCCGCTATATTTCCTCGCTGGCTAGGCGCGCAGGCGTTCAGAAGTCGTTGCAGGCCGTCCAGTTGACCCGGGACAGGGTGGAACAGGCCCAGCGTGAAGAGACCGGCACATCATTCGATGACCTGGAAGCCTGCTACCCGGTATTCATGGAGAAGGTGCTCAGGGAGATTTTCGGCGCCCACTACTCGGATCAGCTTCTAGACGATGTGACCCGTTACGAACTGGAGATGGAGAGCAGGGTGCTGGTCCCCCGCGCACTTTTCAGGGAGTGGCTGGAGGAACTGCAGCTTCTGTCAAAGCGCGTCATCATTATTTCCGACATTTATCTTCCGGCCAGTCACCTGGAAATTCTGGTGGAAAGAGCCGGCCTTTTGCACCTGGTGGAAGCTGTCGTGTCATCGGCCGACACCTTCCTGGCCAAAGCTTCCGGCCGGGCTTTTCCGCTGGTTCAGGAAAAATTCGGACTGGACAGAAACAGCTGGCTGCACGTCGGTGACAACCCGATTTCCGATGGTCTGCGGCCTGCCGAATTCGGCATCGCATCACTGCTGATCAAGGACAGTGAGGAGAAATTTCGCAAGGCCCTGATCAAACGTTATCACAACTACGGAAAGGGCCGCGCGTTCTACCGGGGGAGGGCGCTGCAGCAGCTCATGCTGCCCCTCGAAGCGGAAAACGTTGAACGCCCGCAACTCTATGTGGAGGGCTATAATTTCATCGGCCCCATGGTCGGGGCATTTGTCCAGCACATTGCCGAAAAATGCCGTAAACTTGGCTTGACCAAAGTCTACTTCTTCTCACGGGAAGGCCATACCTTCAAGAAGGTGTGGGAGAGTTGTACGCCGATACTGTTTCCCGACGGTGATTTGCCTGAGATTGAATATCTTTATGTCAGCAGGATGGCGCTTGCCGGCGCCTCGTGTGGTCGCCATGGACTGACTGAAGCGAATGCCAATATTGCACTGCTGCCTCCAGGAAACAAGGATTTCCATGATATCGCCAGAATTTTCCAGCTGGACCTCAAACCGCTTGAGCCCTGGTTAAAAAAACACAAACTGGCAGTCGACAGTGTTCTCTCTCCGCTCCACCAGGGGTATGACCAGAAGTTTCGGGTGCGCTTCGCCGAACTGCTCGAGGACCAGGAATTTCAGGAGCAGGTGAGAAAACAGGTGCAACCGGCCCAGGAGGCCCTGCTTGCCTACCTCGACGACCTTGACTTCTTCGATCATGAGCAGGTAGCCGTCGTCGATATCGGCTGGCTCGGCACGATTCAACGGTTTTTATACAACGCGGTCAGGCATGAACCCCGCTGCCCGCGAATTCACGGCTACGTGTTTGGGGCCACCAGGGGGGTCCCTTTCGAGGATGACCTGAACTCAAGCCTTGAAGGGGTCATCTATGATCGAAACCGTTTCGACATCGGGGCGAGCTGTCTGCTGTATGGTCGTGATATATTCGAAGAGGCCTGCCGTGCCCCGCACCCGACCCTTGAAAAATATGAACGTACCGCCACCGGTTACAAGCTCTGTTTCAGGACCACGGAGGATGATACCGGCAGAGCCGAGCTGGAGCAGGATGCCTTCTACAGTCCGTTGCAGCAGGGGATATTCGACTCGGCAGCACGGTACGGGGCAGCTTCATCCCTGCTGGGGTTTTCAATCGAGGACTACCGTCCCTGGTTCAATTATCTGCTGACCGCCAAACTGGCTTTTCCGAAGACCGGGGAGGTACTGGCAACGCGCCATCGGCATCACCTCGATGATTTTCATGGCGCCGCCCGTCCCAGCCCGGAAAAAATGAAAGGGTCGAAATTGTTATGGGATTGCGGTACATTCAGTCTACGATTTATTCCGTTTCTCAGAGCACGGTTTTTCTGGAAACACATCAGGACAGTCCTGAAGAACTGATATGGCCAAATTGCGCACACCGGACTATGATATTTCCGGCAATACTATTACCCGGGTACTGAGGTTCAATCTGCTCAACAAGATTGTGCCCATCGGCAATTACCGGTTGGGGACCGGTCTGAAGCCGGGGCTGGTTCTCCTGGTCCTGCACTGGTTCGGCCGGCCCCTGTTCAGGCTCCTGATCCGTTACGAACCGTTCCTGCACCGGATCTACCAGAGATTACGAAAAAACTGACACAATGAAAGGACAGTTGAGGCAACCGAGTCGCGTCATCACCTGGTTTACAGCCTTGCTCTGTCTTTTGGGATGTGCTTACTACTACCTGTTCTTTTTCAACCGTGCCCTGGTAGAGATAGACATCGAAGTCGAGCAGAAAACCGAATTCAGACTCTACTGGGCGGCACAGAGTCAACAATTTTCGGAAAAGAGAAGTGCCGGTGTAACGGTTGTTCCGGAGAAACGCGAATACTCGTTTTTCCTAACCGATCTCGGCAGGGTCGAACGGCTCCGTATCGATCCGATCAAATATGCCGGCGCAGCCAGACTGAAGCGGCTGACCTTGTCGCAGAGCGGCCTTGAAACGATCGTTGTAGATTTTGCCAGCATCGAGCCGCTCAATGATATCGGGGCAAGTGAGAAGACGGCAGAGGGGCTGGCCGTGGCGGCAACCGGTGTCGATCCCTACTATCTTTTCAAGCCGGACATCATCGCAGCACCTATACCGGTGCTGCTTGAACTGGCTCGCTATCTCGCCATCTGTGCGCTCATTCTGATCATCGTTTACGGGTGCGCTCCGTTGCGCAGAGACTTCGCCTTCGTTCCCGTGCTGCTGGCCGTCGCCCTGTGCCTTATCGTAGTCATGGCTTCGGTGAGCAAGCGAAATGCCCACCCGGACGAGTATGTTCACCTGGAAGCCGCAGTCTATTACAAGGACAATCTGCTGCCGCCCCATATAGAAGACCCGGCGATATTTCAAACCTACAGTGCTTATGGAATTTCCCGGCTGAACAACGGGGAAATCTACTATCTGCTGGCCGGCAAATTCGCCCGGCTGATGGAGGCCCTGCATATCAAACCGCTGCTGGCGCTGCGCGCTTTCAATATTATGCTGTTCGGTTTGATCTTCCTCTATGCCACCCGCTCGGTGGGCGCCCGACTGATGGCCATACCCCTGCTCCTCTCCCCGGAGATCTGGTATATTTTCAGCTATTGCGTATCCGATGCATTCGGCCTTTTCCTCTGTTTTCTGGCCGGTTGTGAACTGGTTCGGGAGAACAGCTATGTAAACCGTGTTCTTGATGGCAACAGACCCACACCTGTGGCTGCACTGATCCTTGTAGCGATTCTGCTGGGTTTGCTTTTTCTGCTGAAGATCAACTATTATCCGTTTATTGCCCTGTTCTACATCGTTATTTTGTACCGTGTATGGCTCAGCAGTGAAAGCCGCCGCGTCATGCTGTCCAGGATCGTCATCGTTTCAGTGCTTGCTCTGCTGATTGCCGGGCTGCGGGTTGGTGCCGACTACTATGTCAATGACGTCGATCGCAGCGAGAAACTTCTGGAGATGCAGGAGAAGACCGCCAACCACTGGTACAAGCCCAGCACGGAGTTGCACAAGAAGCACGTTTCGATGTACATGAAGAGCAGGGGTACGAGCCTCAAAGAGGTCCTCTTCCTGCATCGCTGGTTTGCCCACACCTTTGAATCCGGTTTCGGTAAATATGGCTATTTTACCATCAGTGGGTCTCAGACTTACTACACCCTGATGAAGTGGTGCGCCATCTTGCTCCTTGTTTATATCGTCGCTGCTGTGGCAATCAGGGGCGACACCGAAGGGCGGCTTCTGGCCTTGCTTGTCGTCGGCCTATCGCTGGCGCTGGTAGCGGCCTCGATACACCGCTCCTGGACCGTCGATTTTCAGGCCCAGGGTCGATATCTGTTCCCGATCCTGCCGATGATCGGCATTGTTCTGGCCAGAAACCGTTCGGCAATAGAGAGCAGGCTGTTTATCCTGCTGGTCATGCACCTTGTTCTTCTGTCGCTCTACTCCTTTATTTTCGTCGCCCTGCCGGCAATACCCCGGGGCTGAGAAGTCGCAGGCGCCAGCCCCCGTTTATCGATGGGCTGCCCGAAAAAGATCACGGGTGTAAGGCTGGGCCGGATTCAGGAAAAGTTGTTCCGCGGGCCCGTGTTCCACAACACCACCGTTCTGCATTACCACCAAATCGTCGGCGACGGCCCTGATGACGTTGAGGTCATGCGAGATGAACAGGTAGGTCAGCCGATAACGTTGCTGGAGCTGGTTGAGCAAATCGATAACCTGGGACTGGATAGTCATGTCCAGAGCAGAGGTCGGTTCGTCGAGAATGAGCAGTTCCGGGCGCAGAATCAGAACGCGGGCGATGGCGATACGCTGCCGCTGGCCGCCTGAAAATTCATGGGGGTAGCGCTGGGCGGTTTCCGGGTCTAAGCCGACCTCCTCGAGCGTCTGCCTGAGCAGCAGTTCCCGTTCCGTTTTGTCCAATCCGCGGCGGTGGACGAGCAGCCCCTCACAGACGATTTCCTCGACCGTCATGCGCGGCGACAGCGATGAGTATGGGTCCTGGAAAACGATTTGCATCCGGTCGCGCATCCGCTTCATTTCCTGCATCGACATCTTGTCCAGGCGTCGGTTGTTGAACATGATGGCCCCGGAGCTGTTGAGCAGCCTGAGCAGGGCGAAGGCCAGGGTCGTCTTTCCCGAACCGGATTCCCCGATAATACCGGTGGTGGTTCCCTGGCGAATGGTCAGGGACACCGAGTCGACCGCGTGGAGCAGCTCTTTCTTCCTTCTTGGCAACAGGGTCAAACCTGAGGATCTGACCTGAAAGGAACAGCTCAGATTCTCAGTGACCAGAATGTTTTTGGCGCCGCTTGGATATTTTGTGCGTTTGGGAGGGATCGACTCGATAAGCCGTATCGTATAATCGCTTTCGGGGGTTTCAAATATTTTCGCAGGGACACCGCTCTCAACGACGGCGCCGTCTCTCATGATGTAAATATAGTCGGCGAAGTGTCTGACCAGGGCAAGATCATGGGTAATGAGCAGCATGGCCATCTGAAATTCACGCTTGATATCTTCGATCAGGTCGAGAATCTTGGCCTGGATCGATACATCCAGAGCTGTGGTGGGTTCGTCGGCGATCAACAGAGCCGGACGGCAGGCCAGGGCCATGGCAATCATGACCCGCTGGCGCTGACCGCCGGAAAGTTCGTGGGGATATGAGTTTACTCGCTGCTCCGGCTGACCGATACCGGTTCGGTCCAGGAGGCCGATCGTTTCCTCATGGACCTGCTCCTTACTGAGATTTCTATGCAGTTTAAGCGATTCGCCAATCTGGTTGCCGATGGTATACAGGGGGTTGAGGGAGGTCATCGGCTCCTGAAAAATCATGGCAATCCGATTGCCCCGTATGCGCCTCACCAGGTCGATCGGCAGCTGCATGAGGTCTTCATTTTCAAAATTGATCGAACCGGTGGTGCGAATCGGTGAGTGTTCCTCGAGCAGACGCAGAATAGAAAGCGCGGTTATCGATTTTCCCGAGCCCGATTCACCGACCAGGGCCACGGTCTGGCCTTTGCGTATTTCAAGGGAAAGGTCGCGGATCAGGGCGGTGGAATCGCTGGGGTCCATCTGATCCCTGGTGTCGCTTGCAATCCAACCGTTCAGTCTGCCTATTGAAAGCAGTATTTCAGCTTTGCCTGCGGTTCCCATATGGCGAGGGCCCTGTCAAAGATTGATCTACGCAGAGACTCAATAAAGAATTTCAAAAGCGTTCAGCAGGATCTGATCCTGATCCGCATGGTCAACCACGACCTCTTTTACCTGGGCCGAGTCCGGTCCCCGATGGAGCCAGTTGATCATCGTCCCGACATCATCTTCAGATCCGTGCAGCAGCGTTTCCACCGAACCGTCCCGGCAGTTCCTAACCCACCCGTTGAGACCCAGCCGCTGCGCCTCCAACTGGGTGTGATAGCGAAAGAACACCCCCTGAACTCTTCCGTAGACGCGGATTTTGACGGTGCACCGTGTCATCGTGATCCCTTCATGTCCTGAAACCGTTGTCGCCCCGGCTATTGCTTTAGAAAAGGCCGGGCGGTTTCACCGATCCGGTGGTAAGTGAGACAGTATCTTCAGACTATGGAAATGATACATCCCGATAGTGCACCGTGCAACACCGGACTCGTCAGATGAGCTCGCTCCTGATCAAAACAATTGCGGGACTACTCATGAATGTCTGAAAATGTGGCCCTATGATACCAGGGGAGGGCGCCGGTTCTGTACCGTTAGGTGCGGGAGGGGCGGGCTGATCCGGGTGCGGGGATAGAGGCCGTGCAGGCCGGGACCGGAATACCGGTGACTAAGCGCTCTGAATCGTCAGGTCGGCAGAGTTTTCAGCCCCCGCCGACCATCGGGAATATGGCCAGAATATCGCCTTCGGCCGGCCGGTCCTCAAAGGCGCAATGCTTCGAATTGCGCATCGTTATACCGATGTCATCACGGTCGATTCCGAGTTGATCGACTATTTCACCGACCGTGATGGTATCGGGGTACTCCTGTACTTCCGCGACAAAGCGATTGTCGCGGAAGTAGGCAAAAAGTTTGACCGTCAGTTTCATCTAGAAATTCCAGAAAGAATCGATCTCCTCGCCGGTGAAATCAACGACCACATTATGGGGTGGCAGCGGCTCGGTATAGAAGAATTCCGGAAGCCGGTCGTCGGCGTTGTTGAAACCGGCGCCCTGGTTGAAAGCACGCTCGGTTTTGAGGATAGATTTCCCGAGATTTGTTACATCATCGCCGGTCAGGCTGAGTCCGAAGCGGGCGTTGATCAGATCGATCAGTGCCGGCAGGCATTGGGGATCATCAAGAGCGGCAAAGGCAATGAACAGGCACATGCCGGTCGAGTCGATGGCCGCGGTGGCGATCTGCAGGTTCCGGGAAAGTTCGACCTGGCCTTCATTGGAAAGGGGATCGACAGAACCGCCCACACCTAGAATGTTGGTGGCAACCGCATACCCGGTGGTATGGTCGGCGCCCATCGTCGTTGTCGCGTAGGTTATGGCCATGCCTTTGACGGAACGCGGGTCATAGGCCGGTATGGCCTGGTTCTTGACCACCGGCACCCGGGTTACCCCAAAAGCTGTGCCGACAGAGCCGGCACCGTTGCCGAGAATTCTGCCCAGCGCGGTGCCTTTGCCGATATCCTCTTTGATCATGCGGCACATGGTCGGTCCGTCGCCAAACTCAAGCAGGCCGGCCTCCATGGCCACACCAAAGGCCACCGAGGTCTCGATGGTGTCGATGCCGATATCATCCATCAGCCAGTCAGCTTCGGCAATGTCGTCCAGGTTGTCGACACAGCAGTCGGCTCCCATCGCCCAGATTGACTCGTATTCGAAGCCGGCTGTCTTGTATTTCTTATCCTTGTCATTGTAGACCTGAGAACACTGGATGACGCAGCCGGCATGGCAGTTGTGGCTTGGTTTGCCGCCGCGTTCCTGGATAATGTCGTACATGGTCTCGCCGGATATCTTGTCATGACCTTCGAACTGACCGAGGGTGAAGTTCCTGGTCGGCAGGCCGCCGGCCTCGTTGATGACGTTGACCAGGGCATTGGTGCCGTAGGTCTTCAGCGTCTGGCTGACCGGGTTGTCGACCAGCGACTTGGCGAAGGCTCGATTGGCGACCTTGAAGGCTTCGGGGTCGGAAATCTCGACTTTGGTATCCTTCGGGTCGATGGCGATGAACTTGATCTTCTTGGCACCCATAACTGCGCCCAGCCCACCGCGGCCAACGGAGCGCAGATTGCCGTCCGGGTCCATGATGGAGAGGTTGGCGGCGCCCATTTTCATTTCACCGGCCGGACCGATGGTGATGACACCTTTTTTCGCACCGAGTCTTTCAGTCAGCGTTTTGGCCACCTCGTAGTTGCCTTTGCCGACCAGTTGGGTTTCTTCGCTGATGGTGATGCTCTCCGGGGCTATGGAGATGGAATACCATTTGTCTTCAGAGGGTCGGCCCTCGATGATCATGGCTTTACAGCCCAGCCGGGCGAGAAACTGAGCCGCCGTGCCGCCGCCGTTTGATTCCTTGATCGTTCCGGTCAGCGGACTCTTTGCTCCAACCGAGAGCCTGCCGGAGTTCGCTGCAACCGTGCCGGACAGCAGGCCGGGGGCCAGGACGAGTTTGTTGTTGGGACCGAGCGGATGACAGGTGGGAGGAACTTCAGCCGCTACGATCGTTGAAGTGAGGCCGCGACCGCCGAGACCAAGCCAGTCCTGGGGAACCTCTTCGATACTGGTGGTAAGGTCGGTCATGTTTACCCGATAAATTTTGTCTGCCATAACTGCATCTCCTTTGGGTTGAAATTACGACGGTTACTTGATTCTTACGACTGAAACGGGGTCCTGATCCAGCCGCTATTGTTTATACACTACCGATCCGCAATCTCTGAGATTATAGCCTCCGAGACTGCTGACCCTTTTTCTGAACGAGGACTCCGACATAAGCCCGAGTGCAGCCTGGATCCTCCGGTCCTCGACGAACTCGGCAGGAACGATCAGGTCGTAACGCTCTTCGGCAATGGGCACGAAATCGAGCTCCAGTGCCTGTGCAGCCGCCCTGATCCCCATCCCCGCATCGACGCTGCCGCTGGAAACCGCGGCTGCCACATTCATGTGGGTGTACTCTTCCAGATCATATCCCGGTATCTGGTTAGGGTCAAGACCCGAATCTCGTAGAATTTTATCGGTAAGGAGCCTGGTTCCCGCTCCTTTCTGGCGGTTTATGAAAGACAGCTTTCCGGCGGCGATATCATCGAGCGACTTGATCTTTTCTGGATTGTTTCTGGCCACGATCAGACCTTGCTCCCGATAGCATAGATTGATCAGCAGGAGGGGCAGGCCCGGCAGGAACCGTTTGATGAACGAGATATTGTATTCACCGGTGTCTTCGTCGAGCAGGTGGGAGCCGCCCAGGTGGGCTTCACCTCTCTTGACCGCCATGATGCCGCCCATCGAACCGACATGGGCCGAAGAAAGCCGGATCGGCGGTTTCAGGCGGTGCAGCTGATTGGCCATCACGTCGAGGATGTTGTCATGGCTGCCGATAGCTACCAGGGTCGTATCGATTTCTGTTCTGCTCCTGTCCATTCTGATGCGCACGGTTTCGCCGGCGCCGACGCCTTCACTGCCGGAATCGATTCTCAGCAGGCCGTCGGCCCTGACCATGGACATCACCGAGCCGGCTCCTTTTCCCGCCGGAGTGGCAATCAGTTTTGAACCGACCTGGCCCAGGGTCACCCGGACAAATTGATCGACACCCATGGGCGAATGCATGGGTCTTGACATAACCGCCCCGCAGAGCTCGTCTTCGGGCACGGGTTTTCCAGAAAACCGATAGACAAGCTCCCGGCCGAAAAGATGCATGGTTAGAACAGCGGAAACGGGATAGCCGGGCAGGCCGATGACCGGCGTCTCATCGACGATGGCAAGTATCACCGGTTTGCCGGGTTTGATCGCTACGCCGTGAACGATTACCGTGCCGATGCGCTCGAGAACCGTGGTTGAAAAATCCCTGGTACCGGCAGAGGCCCCGGCGTTGGTAAAGACCACATCGGAATTGGCGGCGGCGAACCGAATGGCCTCGGCCAGCCGGTCCTGATTGTCTTCGACCGGCGGGTGAACGGTAACGGTTGCCCCCCACTGTTTCAGGAAGCCGGACAGGACCCTGGAATTGAACTCGATTATCTGTCCCGGCTCAACCCGCTGTCCCGGTTCGATAAGTTCAGATCCGGTCGGGATAATCGTTGCCCGGGGCCGGGACACAACACCAACCTCGACGATACCGGCAGCCAGCATGGCGCCCACGTCGATGGGCCTGATCTGATGGCCTTGCGGCAGGATCAGTTCGGTCGCCACAATATCCTCGCCGACCGTGCGTACATGCTGCCAGGGGGTAGCCGGGCTGATCAGCTCGATCGCTCCGTCTTCCAGGGTGAATACATCTTCGATCATGACCACCGCATTGAACGGGGCCGGGATGCTGTTACCGGTGTTCACCGGCAGAAACTGGTCCGGTGCAAGTCGAACCGGATCACTCTCGCTGGCCGAACCCAGATCCTCGAAGCGCACAGCCACGCCGTCCATCGCCGAGGCATTGTAGGTAGGCGATGAATGGCGGGCGTAGACCGGTGCAGCGGTAATCTCACCGAGGCTGTCATCGACATCGATCAGATTTTTCCTGGGCCGGAAGAAGCCGCTGTCTTCAAGGGCCTGGTGCCAGACCTCGAGGGTTTTGTCGAGGGGCAGATTGGAAACGTAGACAGTGTTCTTTTTCATTGGTAGAGGAATACCTTGACGAGTTCGTCGATGCTGTGTCCCTGAACATGCTCATCGATAAGAAAATAGCCGTGGGCCTTGGACAGGGTAGAAATTGCCCCGGATTTGCCCAGAACCGGATGTGCCTCGACTCCGTCCGTTGATGACCGGAGCACCACCCTGACCAGGTCACGCCGGCCGGCGGCCGAGTTGATATTGCGTTTCAGCCGGGCCTGCACGAAAGGTTGGAAATCGGTGTCCGCTGATCTGGCGCCGGACAGGGACAGCAGGGTGGGCCGAACAAAGAAGTCGAAGCAGACCATGGCGGAGACCGGGTGACCGGGCAGACCGAAGACGGGCGTGTTCCCGCACAGACCGATGATTACCGGCTTGCCGGGTTTGAGGGAGACGCCGTGAACCAGGATGCCGGGATCTCCCAACCGCTCGATGGCCTGTTCGCCGAGATCACGCATCCCTACTGAACTGCCGCCGGAAAAAAGCACCAGGTCGGTTTCCCGAACCGCCTGTTCAACAGCTGCAAAAAAGGTCGATTCATCATCGTTGACGATGCCGTAATCGATGACGGTGCAGCCGGCTCTTTTTATCAGGGAACTGAGGACGATGGTGTTGATGTTTCTGATCTTCCCGGCCTGCAGGGGGGCCCGGTAATCGATGATCTCGTCACCGGTGGACATGATGCCGACCACGACCGGTTTGAACACCTCCACCTCGGAGATTCCAAGCCCGGCCAGCAGGCCAAGCTCCTGGGGACGAAGCAGCTGGCCCGCTTCAATTGCGGTGCTGCCGGACCTGATATCGTCTCCCTTCCTGATGATGTTGGCGCCGCTGCCCACCGGCCTGGTGACTTCGATCACGTGCTCATCGACCGGTACCGTGTGTTCATGCATGACCACGGCGTCGGCTCCGTCCGGAATAATGCCGCCGGTCGGCATCCTGCAGCAGCGCCCTCGCTTAATTGATATATCAGCAATTTCCCCCATGACAACTTCACCGGCGATATCGAGATAAGCCGGCATCGACTGGGAAGCTCCGAAGGTGTCGGCGGCAACAACGGCAAAGCCGTCCATGGTCGAGCGGTTGATCGGCGGCAGGTCTTCAGGGGCAATGACCGGGCGGCAGCAGTAACGATCCAGCGCCTGGTCGATGGCCACCACCATGGAATCGACCACCATACCTTCGATATGCTTCATCAAAAGAGATTGGGCCGCTGCAACCTGTGTCAGCCTGGCTCTGCCGAGCATGTCCCGCGGTGCGGTCGAGTCGTCCATCAGCTTGCGGCTCTGATTAAAATGAGTTCATGATTGGAAAGACTGTCAATCAGCTCTGTCCGATCGAGGGGCTTCCCCATAAATTGAATGTTTTCCAGGCCGCTCAGCAACCGGGGGCGAAGTTCCAGAAAGAGGACCAGATCCCTGGCATCGATAACAATACCCTCCGAAAGCAGCCGGGGACCACGCTCCCGGGCGACGGTATTGAAAAGCTTTAGGCGTACCGCAACCCGTTCACCCGAGTGGTCGACTCCGAGAACGGTGCGGGGTTTCCGCAGGGCACCGCAGATGCTGCCTTTTTTCATGATGGCTCCGGCCAGACCGGGCATGGCGGAGCCCAGCGCGATAGTCGCCGTCTTGCCGGCCAGTTCTATCTCCAGGTCATCGAGGGCGTCGCCGTTATAAAAAACGGTCTGGATCTGGTTGGCAATGTAGTCCTCGGTGAAGCCGGGCTGCGCCAGCAGGAAAGAGAGAATGGTGTCGCCCTGATGCCCAGTTGCACCAAAGCCCGATTGGAGAACCGTGGTCAGCCTGAGAAGATCGCTCTCTTTACAGCTGAAAAGAAGCGGTGGTAATGGATTTTCAATCATGTGTGCCATTTATTCCTTGAACCGTTAATCTGCCGGCAGCTCATTACCTCGCCTTGCCTAAAGGCTGCTCATGGTATAGTGTTCAACAACAGATGTAACGCATTGTTTATAGTATAAGAATCTGCTCGTAAAGGGTAAACTTGACAAGCGGATCAAAGCCCGGTACGGAGAACGCACTATGCAAAATAATACATTGTCGCCGCTAGACAATTTTAAAAAACCAAAAGGGCCACTGGTGGCCGTGGTGCTTGACGGTATGGGTATCGGCAAAGATGACGGTTCAGACGGGATCAAGGTTTCCTACACACCGACCCTGGATGCGCTGTTGAGGGAGCCGCTGATGACGACGCTCAAGGCACACGGAACTGCCGTTGGCCTGCCCTCCGATGACGACATGGGCAATTCGGAGGTGGGGCACAACGCCTTGGGGGCGGGAAGGATTTTTGCACAGGGGGCAAAACTGGTCGGTGAGGCTCTTCGGAGCGGATCGATTTTTCAGGGCAGAAGCTGGGCAATGATCCAGCAGCGTTGTAAAGCCGGTGGCACGCTGCACCTGATCGGCCTGATTTCAGACGGCAATGTTCACTCCCATATAGATCATCTCCAGGCGATAGTGAAGCATGCCGCGGATGTTTCAATCAAGCGTATCAGAATCCACGGCCTGCTGGATGGCAGAGACGTGGGACCAAAGAGCGCTTTGGACTATTTCGTCCCACTGGAACGGTTCTGCGCTGATCTAACAGACCACGGCTGCGACTGCATGGTGGCCTCGGGGGGCGGCCGGATGATAACCACCATGGACCGCTACGAAGCGGACTGGTCAATCGTCGACAGAGGCTGGCGAACCCATGTCCTCGGTATCGGCCGCCGGTTCGCTTCGAGCACCGAGGCCATTGCGACTTACTATGAGGAGGATCCCGAGATAACCGATCAGTATATGGAGCCGTTCGTCGTCGCTCAAGGCGATCAGCCGGTGGGCCGGATCGAGGACGGCGACTGCGTGGTCTTTTTCAACTTCAGGGGCGACCGGGCAATCGAAATATCACGGGCCTTCGAGGCTGATGATTTTGACTGTTTCGACCGGCAGCGCCGGCCCGACGTTTTCTATGCCGGCATCATGGAATATGATGGCGATGCCAAAATACCGGCTCATTATCTGGTCGAGCCGCCGGCAATTGACCACACCCTCGGTGAATATTTGTGCAGCGCCGGAGTCTCGTCCTACGCCATTTCCGAAACCCAGAAATTCGGCCACGTGACCTATTTCTGGAACGGCAACAAATCCGGCTATATCGATGAGTCTCTCGAAACCTATGTCGAGGTCCCGTCGGATAAAATTGCTTTTGATCTCAGACCCTGGATGAAAGCGGTCGAGATAACCGACCTGGCCGTCGAGGCTATACAATCCGGAAATTATCAGTTTATCAGGCTCAATTACGCCAACGGCGATATGGTTGGCCATACCGGGGTCGAACCGGCCATTCGTCTGGCTGTGGAAACCGTCGATCTCTGCCTGTCCCATCTTCTGGCACGTGTCGCCAAAGCCGGGGGGACCTGCCTGATTACTGCCGACCACGGTAATGCCGACTGCATGTGGACGGAAAAAAATGGCGTCCGCTCCCCGATGGTGGCCCACACACTCAATCCGGTGCCCCTGATCATCAAGGATTACAGTGGCCGAAACGATTTCAGTATGACACCGCTACCCGGGGCGGGGCTGGCCAATGTTGCGGCAACCCTGTGCAATCTCCTCGGCTATCGGGCACCGGCTGATTATGAGCCGTCCCTGATCAGCCTGGCTGGCTGATCCATCAGGGCATCATCTGCCCATATGTGAGCGTCCCATGGAGCAACTCAGCAAATCAGAATTGAAACGGCAGCATAAGCAGATTGAGGCCGCCGCCGTAGAAATTACGCGGCTGAACGACAGTGAGTTGAAACGTCTCAATCTCGGCACTGAACTCATCGATGCTGCTGCACTCTGTCGGCAGTTGAAGGGCGGTGCCCTGAAAAGACAGACCAAATACCTGGCTAAGCTGCTCAAGCAGGAACCGGTTGATGAAATCCTGGGCCTGCTTGCTGCCCAGAAAGGCTCCAAACTTCAGGAAAACAAGTTTCATCACCAGGCTGAGCGGCTGCGCGATGCCATTATTAACGAGGCGCTGGACCGGCGGGACGAGGCGATTCAGACCGGGATAACGCTGGAGATGGACTGGCCCAGCGATGTCCTCGACGGCGTGGTGGCGAGTTTTCCCGATATTGACGAGCTGGAGCTGCGCCGTTCGGCCTATCAGTATGTGCGGACCAGGAACAAAGTCCACAGCCGGGAGCTGTTCAGGATGCTGCGGGCTGCCGCGGAAAAGCAGCGCGCCCTGAACG
Source organism: uncultured delta proteobacterium (assembly GCA_963845115.1). Lineage (GTDB taxonomy): Bacteria > Desulfobacterota > Desulfobulbia > Desulfobulbales > Desulfocapsaceae > JABDQA01. The sequence goes on from CAWJQN010000001.1 coordinate 476,879, forward strand.
GCGATCGCTAGGGGCCTGCGGAGCTTGGTACATTGGTGACAGAATGATGATGGATGGCATATTTGCTGATCGAATCCAGGATGTTCCCCGGTCATTTATCCGGGAAATTCTGAAGGTCAGCAACGACAAGAATATCATTTCGTTTGCCGGCGGACTGCCCAACAGAAAATTTTTCCCCATTGATCAACTGCAGCAGTCGGCCCTTCGAGTTTTCGAGAATAAGGGCAGCGACTGTCTGCAGTACAGCAACTCCGAAGGGCTCTATGAACTGCGTCAGTATATATCGCGACGCTACCGCCGTGAGCAGGGCATCGATATTATCCCTGAGCGTATTCTGATTACTAACGGCAGCCAGCAGGCGCTGGACTTGATTGCCAAGGTGACGCTCAATGACAATGATCCGGTTGTTATCGAGGAGCCGGGATACCTGGGGGCGATTCAGGCCTTGTCGCTCTATCGTCCCCGCTATCTGTCGGTTGCGGTGGATGGCGAAGGAATGGATCTGGAAGGACTCGCAAAAGCGATCATCCAGCGTCCGAAATTGATCTACACGGTACCAAATTTTCAGAATCCTTCGGGTATTTCCTACAGCGCTGCAAACCGGCGCGGGGTGATCGGCCTGCTGGAAACTGCGGATTGCCTGCTGATCGAAGATGATCCTTACGGGGCACTGCGGTTCAGCGGTACACCGGCCCGTTCATTTTATCACCAGCTGCCCGACCAGACCCTCCTGCTCGGCTCATTTTCCAAAACAGTGGTGCCTGGTTTTCGTCTGGGCTGGGTGGCTGCACCCGAATCTCTCTATGAAAAGCTGCTGATCGCCAAGCAGGCCTCGGACCTGCACACCTGCAACTTTACCCAGCATATACTGATGGACTTCCTCGACCATAACTCACTGGAGGACCACCTCGACACCATCCGCACAGCGTATGGAGACCAATGCCGGGCAATGGTAAAGGCAATCGAACGGGAATTTCCGGCGAGTGTCACCTGCACCAGACCTGAAGGAGGTATGTTCCTCTGGGCCCGGCTGCCTGATCGGCTGAGTGCTCTGGAACTCTTCGAGGAGGCGGTGCAACGCAAAGTGGTTTTTGTTCCCGGCGAGCCATTCTATACGGGCAGGGTGAGATCTTCTGCACTCAGGTTAAACTTTTCCTGTGTCGATGAACAGCTGATTGACGAGGGTATCGGCCGGCTGGCCGAGGCAATTGCAGCGCTTCCCTCAGTCTGATGAAGGGGCGCCGTTCCTGTCGCCCAGGTCGCCGCTGTCGACGAAAGCGTATGCACTGTGCTTGTGAATCGATTCGAAACTTTCCACACTGGCGGAGAACCAGGTGATGTCCGGGTGGTTCAGGGCCGCCAGGGCGACTTTTCGGACCACATCCTCGACGAACATCGGATTGTTGAAGGCCGTTTCAGTCACATATTTCTCATCGGGACGCTTGAGAAGTGAGTAGAGTTCGCATGATCCGCACTGTTCGATGAGTTCTATCAGGTCTTCCACCCAGATCATTTTTCTGAACCTGACCGTGATGGTAATTTCGGCCCGCTGGTTGTGCGCCCCGGCTTCGCTGATTTCCTTGGAACAGGGACACAGGGTTGTAACCGGGGCAACAACGGTAAGGCTAAAACCGTTGTTGCGGCCGACGGTTCCACTGAACACGCAGCGATACTCCATCAGCCCCGAGGTTTTAGAAACAGGAGCCTTCTTTTCCAGAAAATAGGGAAAACTCATGTCGATCTGGGTCGACTGGGCCTTGAAAAAGCGCTGTACGTCAAGCAGCAGATCCTGGAATTCGGAAACGGCAATCTTGTCGATGTAGCGATTTATAATCGCCGTTATGGAGCCGATGCAGTTGGGCTGGAGCGGGGTGGGAATCTGCGTCTGCAGGCAGATTTCTGCAATGGTGTCCTGGATGTTGCCGTCCTTCTGCATTACCTTGATCGGCAGTTTTATATGTTTTACGCCTGCAGTGTGTATCGCCATGGTTGAAAAGTGTCTGGTAGACCTGGCTTCAGCGCTCGCTCAAGGAATCCGGATCTGTTTATTATCGGGGCGGTTTCGGTGTGCACACCATAAAGTCTTTTTACATGAATTCACATAATTTTCAGTGTAACCTTATGTTCATGAATCGGGATGTACCTCTGGAACCGCTGGAAAAATTTTGCAAATGACTGAAACAAAAGAACAAATAAGAATCGATAAATGGCTGTGGGCGGCCCGCTTTTTTAAAACCAGATCCCAGGCCTCCCAGGCGGTCCAGGGCGGCAAGGTGCATCTCAACGGAGCCCGTGTTAAATCGTCACGAACGGTGCTGGTCGGCGATCAGCTGGAGATCAGAAAGTTCGAGCAGACCTTCACGGTTACGGTAACAGGAATCAATCGCTTTCGGCGGCCGGCCGTTGAAGCACGGACCCTCTATGAAGAATCAGAAGAGAGCATCCGAAACCGGGAGGCCCAGTCGCATCTGAACCGGTTGATCAGGGCACCCGGAGCAGCCCCGGCCACCAAGCCCGGAAAGAAAGATCGACGCAAAATCAGGGAGTTCATCCGCAAAGCTTAAATCGTGTCTGAAGAGGGAAACGAATCATGAAGACCATTAAACGTGCACTGATCAGTCTCACCGACAAGTCCGGCATAGAGACCTTTGCGGCGTCCCTTGCCGAAGCAGGCGTCGAGATTCTCTCCACGGGCGGTACGGCCACGCGGCTCAGGGAAGCGGGACTGGCGGTGACCGATGTCTCCACCTTCACCGGCTTTCCGGAAATGCTCGACGGCCGCGTCAAAACGCTGCACCCGAAGGTCCACGGGGGAATCCTGCATCAGCGCGGCAACCCTGATCATGTCAGTCAGTGTGAGGCCCACGGGCTGCTGCCGATCGATCTGGTGGCGGTCAATCTTTACGCCTTCGAGAAGACAGTCTCAACACCCGGCTGCCGTCTCGATGACGGAATTGAAAACATCGACATCGGCGGGCCGACCCTGCTGCGGGCGTCGGCAAAAAATTTTCAGGACGTAACCGTGATCGTCGATCCCGCCGATTATGAAACGGTTCTGGAAGAGATCAGGGCCACCGGCAACACCAGCTTGAAAACCCGTTTCCGGCTGGCCCGCAAGGTGTTTGTGCTGACCGCTTCCTACGACCGGGCGATTTCGGCCTGGCTCGACGGGATCGATGCAGCCTCAGATGAATATTTTCAGGGGGAATAGCCAATGCTCAACATCGGCGTGCTTCTATCGGGAAGCGGCAGGACGCTGGACAATTTCCATGAACGTATTCAGGCGGGAACCCTTAACTGCGCCATTCAGGTGGTGATCTCCAACGTTGACGGTGTCCTCGGCCTGGAAAAAGCGCGCAGCTATGGTTACCCTGCCTTCGTTGCCGGAGACAGCGGGTCCACAAACAGGATATTGGTGGACTACGATATCGATATTATCTGCCTGGCCGGTTACCTGAAGCTCTACACGCCGCCGGAGTCGCTCCGTCGAAACGTGGTCAATATCCACCCGTCCCTGATACCGATGTTCTGCGGCGACGGTTTTTACGGCGACATTGTCCATCAGGCCGTCAAGAAACGGGGCTGCATGGTCAGCGGCTGCACGGTTCATTTCGCCGATGAACTATACGACAACGGCCCGATCATTCTCCAGAAGGCGGTTGAACTCGATTACGACGACACCATCAAGGATGTCGCCTCCAAGGTTTTTGGTGCCGAGTGTGAGGCCTTTCCCGAAGCGCTCAACCGCATCGACGAGAGGGGCATCGATTTCTTCTGGGATCGCCTGGCCAAAAAGGAATCGGCGTAGATCTTATCACTAATATGGAAATCCTGGCACCGGCCGGATCGGTCGATCACTTCATTGCCGCTATAAACGGAGGGGCCGACGCTGTCTATGTGGGTGCTCCCGGTTTCAATGCCCGCAACCCCTCGCGAGAACTCCATTTTGACGAGATACGGGCCATGGTCGACTATGGTCGGGATCATAACAAATCGGTCTACGTCGCCCTGAACAGCCTGGTCCGTGAATCGGATCTCCCCCGGCTGATAGAGACCCTGGCACAGCTTGAGTCGATAGCACCCGCTGCCCTGATCGTCCAGGATCTCGGAGTCATAGAACTGGTCAATCGTTTCTTCAGCAGCCTGAAGCTGCATGCCTCGACACTGATGTTCGCCCACAGTCTCGCCGGTGTCGAAATTCTTGCCGAACTCGGCTGTTCCCGGGTGGTCATTGCCCGGGAACTGAGCGTGCAGGAAATCCAGCGAATCGTTCGTTCCTCGCCGGTGGAAATCGAGATCTTTATCCATGGGGCCATGTGTTTTTCCTATTCGGGGGGGTGCCTCTTTTCATCCTATCACGGCGGCAAAAGCGGGTTGCGGGGTAACTGCGTGCAGCCCTGCAGGAGAAAGTTCTCGATGGTTTCCTCAGGGCCGGGCAAAGGGGGGAAAGAGGTCAGATCCGGTTATTATTTCTCGATGAACGACCTGGAAGGACTCGATTATGTGAAGCAGTTCGAAAGCAGCGGCATTCGATCGATCAAAATCGAAGGTCGACTGCGCTCCGTCAACTATGTCGATCATGTGGTCCGAGCCTACCGCACCGTTCTTGATGCCGACCAGGAGCATGCTGAGGAAGCCTTGAACGAGGCACGCGCACTGGTGGAAAAGGCGCTTGGGCGCAAAAGCTCCAGCGGTTATTTCGGTGGTGCCAGGCCCAAAAATATCATTGCCTCCCACCATTCAGGCAATATCGGCACCTACCTGGGACGCTTCAGGCAGATCAGCAGAAGAGGATCCGCCCTTTACGGGACAATTGCAGCCAGGCAAAGATGCCGCGTCGGGGAACGATTTCGGCTGCATTTCGACCGCAGCGGAGAACGGGTCTCTTTCAGCGCTAAAGAGATTCAGCAGGTGGGCGAAGACAAAAGCAGAAATGAATACACCTTTCTGCTGCCCCGGGAACTGAAACCGAAGGATTGTGCCGGTCGGGTCGAGCTTTACCGGGTCGACCTGAAACATGATCTGGCAGCCGGGGATGCACCACTCCATCAGATGATAACGGCATCACCTCCGGGTGCCGGTGAAACAAATAAAATCGGTGCCCGGACCAGGAAAATTTCCCGGGCCCTGAGCCTCGACCTCCAGCGACCGGATGCCACGACAGCCGTCAGGAAGGGCAGGGGGCCAAAGAGAACAGCGGAGATATGGCTCAGGCTCGACTCGGTCAAATCGGCGTTTGGAAAACTGCCGTTTGCTGTCGATCGGTTCGTTTTCGATGTCGACCGTCAGGCGATGGCCCAGGTCGGCCAGTTGAAAAACTATTTCGGCCGGGAGAAAAACAGGGTGATCTGGGCCTTGCCCCCGGTCATGCACGGCCGGCTGATGTCCAGCCTGAAAAAGGATCTGAACATATTGATAAAATCGGGATTCCGCAGCTTTCAGATCGGCAGCCTGAGCCAGCTTGTGCTGTTTTCCAGAGAGCGGGTGTCTCTTTATGGGGATTACACCCTCAACGTTCTGAACAGCAGGGCAATGGCCCAGCTGCAGGATTTTGGATTGTCCGGCCTGCAGTTCAGCATCGAAACAGACAAAGGCGCTCTTAAGCAGGCCATCGAGGCCGCCCGGAACCGTTCTGATTCGGGCGACGCAAAAGGGGGGCGGTCTGGGAGGCGGATGGAGAGCCGGGAGATAATGTGGCTGGGATTGACCGTCTATGGGGCACCGCCTCTTTTTATCTCTCGTGCGTCCACTGAACATATCCCGCACAACCAGGTGATCAGCAGCCCCAAAGGTGAGCAGTTCATGACTCACAAAAAAGGCAGTGAGTCATACACCAGGCCGGTAAAGCCGTTTTCACTGCTGCCCTACAAAAACGAGCTGGTCCAGATGGGGCTCAACTATATGGTGATCGATCTCTGCGGCATGAAATCGGGGCCTCGTGAATTACAGGACCTGGCCGGCAGGCTAGCGGGCAAGGATCGGGTGGTCAAGCTGCCGACCTTCAACTACCTGGGAACCCTCGAATAGCACCGGGGCGGTGGGGCAGGGACCGGGCCAGGGGAAAACATCGGAAGGGGTGGAAATGTCCTGATTTGTCATTATTTTTGTTGACACTAAAATGAGACTGCAGTAAAAATACTCGTCTTTAGTTTATAAAAACCTTTGCGTTTATTGAGTTCCAGAAACAGTTGCCGGTCTAGAGCGGCATGTGAAGATACAAGAGAGGAGGTAGTAGTTCGTGGCTAATCATAAATCTGCGGAAAAAAGAAATCGCCAGGCTCAGGTAAGACGTCTGCGTAACCGGGCCATTCGATCGAGAATGAAAACAGCGATCAAGAACCTCAATACGGCCATCGAGGACGGCAACGCTGAAGAGGCGAAGACCGTTCTTGCAGCGACCATACCGGTCATTGCCAAAACCGCATCGAAGGGGACGATTCACAAAAAGAATGCTTCCAGGAAAATCTCCAGACTGACCAAACGGGTCAACCAGATGGAAGCCTGACCGCATATTATTGTGCAGAACCCGGTACAGCTTCGGCAGGTATCGGCAGGAAGTTTTGAAAAGCCGCTCGATTCCCATGATCGAGCGGCTTTTTTTTATGGTCACGTTGAGCTGGTGTTTGTGGTGAAATAATTGTTTTTTATGGTATGCTCACCTCTTTGTTTAGCTGGATAACTGTTTTTGCAACGATAATCCTGCGGAGCCCGGCCTGTTCATATCATGGACGATACCACCGAAAATAAAGCATTCGATCAATTTTGCCGGCGCGCCAAAAAGGCCCGGCTGATACCACTTTCGTCATCGCTGGTCGCCGACCTCGACACACCGCTGACTCTGTTTTTCAAGATCAACCCGGACCGGGAGCATGTCTTTCTGTTCGAGAGCATGGAAGGCGGTGAAAAATGGGGCCGTTACTCGTTCATCGGTTTTCAGCCGCTGGTTTCTTTCGAGTCCAGAGACGACGCTGTAGAGGTCTGCACGTATAGCGGCCTCACCACTGAATCCAGGCGTTTCACAACCGATCCCCTGAGCGCGCTTCGCAGCCTGGTCGGGGAGATGGATGCCTATATCGATCCGGAACTGCCCCGGTTCTGCGGTGGTGCCGTCGGTTTTCTGGGATATGACATGGTCCGCTTCATGGAAGACCTCCCGGACCACCACGAAAAGCTCTCAGTTCCGGACTCCTCCTTCATCGTTCCCGGAACCGTTCTAATTCACGACAGTTTCGAGCAGACCGTGACCATCGTACACTGGGTCGACACCGGACTCGATCTGCCGCTTGAGCAGCTCTATCGCAGTGGTCGCCAGCAGATTGACGAAATCACCAGTCAAATCAACCAGCCGGTTTCCGCCGATTTTTTCAAAAAACATGGAGACCGCCATCAGCAGGGGCACAAGTTCAGCTCCAACATGGAGGCCGATGAGTACCACAGGATGGTCGAGCAGGCCCGGGAGTACATACTGGCCGGCGATATTTTCCAGGTAGTTCTGTCCCAGCGCTTCCAGACCACGACCAATCTCCCGGCCCACTCGATTTACCGGGCGCTGCGGCACATTAACCCAAGCCCGTATTTGTTTTTCCTTAAACTCGGCGACCTCATCCAGATCGGTTCATCTCCTGAAATCCTGGTAAGAAAGGAGGGTGAGCGGGTCGAATTGAGACCGATCGCCGGCACCCGGCCGCGTGGCAGGACCGAAGAAGAGGATTTTGAGCTGGAAAAAGAGCTGCTGGCCGATCCCAAAGAACGCGCCGAGCACCTGATGCTGGTTGATCTTGGTCGCAACGATGTGGGTCGAATCGCCCGCCCCGGTACCGTCCAGGTAAATGATCTGCTGGTCATCGAACGCTACAGCCATGTGATGCACATCGTTTCCGGCGTGCACGGGATCATCGACGAAGGCAAGGATATGTTCGACGTTGTCGAGGCCTGTTTCCCGGCGGGAACGGTAAGCGGTGCACCCAAGATCAGGGCCATGGAAATTATCGAGGAGCTGGAGCCAGACCGGCGCGGGCCGTATGCCGGCTCGGTGGGCTATTTCGGTTTTTCGGGGAACATGGATTTCTGCATCACCATCAGGACCTTCATCATGCAAGGCAGGGAGCTGTTTATCCAGGCCGGGGCTGGTATCGTCGCAGATTCTCAGCCGCAGAGCGAATTCGAGGAAACGGTTAACAAGTCCATGGGGCTGCGACGGGCCGTCGAAATGGCCGAGAAGAGGTTCTAACCCATGATAGTCATCATCGACAACTACGACTCCTTCACCTACAATATCGTCCAGACCATTGGCGATAACTGCCGTGAAGACAATAATCCCGAGGAAATCAAGGTGTTCAGGAACGACAGGATCACCCTGGAAGAACTGGAGACGCTGAAGCCGCGAAGAATCCTGGTGTCACCGGGGCCCTGCACTCCGAAAGAAGCCGGTATCTCGGTTTCGGTTATCAAGACTTTCGGCCCGAGGATCCCGGTTCTCGGCGTTTGTCTCGGGCACCAGTCCATTGGCGAGGCCTTCGGCGGAGAGGTTGTCCGAGCCGGCCGGATCATGCATGGCAAAACAAGCCCGATCTCCCACGACGGCAGGGGCGTTTTTACCGGCCTGGACAACCCCTTTCAGGGTATGCGTTATCATTCGCTGGTGGTCAGGGAGGAAAACCTTCCGCAATCGCTGATCATTACCGCCAGGACGGACCAGCAGGAATTGATGGGGCTGAGGCACAGGGAGTTGCCGGTCGAGGGCGTCCAGTTCCACCCGGAATCGATCATGACCCCCGCCGGCCGTCAGCTGCTGAGAAATTTCATGTCTGAAGATTATCCTTCAATGCTCTAGCAGTTCCATTATTTTGCCGCAGGAAGACCTATGGATATCAGAGAAGCGATACAGAAAGTTGTCGACCGCACCGATCTGACCGAAGGCCAGATGTACGGCGCCATCAATTCGATCATGAGCGGCGAGGTCAGCCCGGTACTGATCGGCTCTTTTCTGACCGGACTGAGGATGAAGGGGGAGACGGTTGAAGAGATTACCGGCGCTGTCAGGGTCATGCGGGAGAAGGTTACCTTCATCGATACGGGGGTCGACATGTCAGCCGGCGGCGTTGTCGTCGACACCTGCGGCACCGGCGGAGACGGGGCTGCAACCTTTAACGTCTCCACCGCCGCCGCCTTTGTGGTGGCCGGATGCGGAATCACCGTAGCCAAACACGGCAACCGGGCTGTGTCGAGTTCGTGCGGGTCCGCCGATGTACTGGAAGCAGCCGGGGTCAATCTCAATCTCGATCCGCAGCAGGTCAGCAAGTGCATCAAAAAGTGCGGGATCGGATTTCTGTTCGCTCCGGCGCTGCACGGCGCCATGAAGCACGCCATCGGACCGAGAAAAGAGATCGGGATCAGGACCATTTTCAACATACTCGGTCCGCTCACCAACCCATCCGGTGCCAATGTTCAGGTGCTGGGCGTCTTTTCAGAACAGCTCATCGAACCCCTGGCCCATGTACTGGGTAAGCTCGGGACCAGGCGCGCTCTGGTGGTCCATGGCGAAGGCGGGCTCGACGAGTTGACGGTGACCGGCACGACAGCTGTCGCCGAGTTCTGCAACGGCAGGGTGGAAACCTACCGGGTCAGTCCCGAACAGTTCGGCCTGAACCGGGCGACCATCGACGATATCCGCGGTGGAAACGACGCCAAAGAGTCGGCAATGATGATGGAAAGTATTCTCAACGGCGAACCCGGGGCCAGAAGAGACATGGTGGTGCTCAACGCCGGCGCCGCCCTGATGGCTGCAGGGCTGGCTGATGATCTTAGGGGGGGCATCACCCTGGCTGCCGACTGCATCGATTCGGGCAGCGCCGCTGCAACGCTGGCGGCGCTGATCGATTTCTCTGGTACAATGGGCCGCTGACAAACTCAACGCCTTATCTCCTGCTGACTGCAATGATTCTAAAAAAAATCGTAGCCCGGAAAAAAGAAGAGGTTCAGCGCCTGAAATCCACAGGGATCAGGCGTCCCGGCCTGTTTGAAAATGCTGATTTTGACCCGCCCCGCGGGTTCAAACGGGCCCTCGTCGATTACCCCGGGGTGGCGATTATTGCCGAAGTCAAGAAAGCCTCTCCGTCCAAGGGGATTATCAGCCAGGATTTTGACCCGGTGGCCATTGGCTGCAACTATGAGCGGCAGGGTGCGCAGGCGGTTTCGGTGCTTACCGATGTCGATTTCTTCCAGGGCTCACTGCTCTACCTGATGCAGGTGCGGGAGCATATCGCCCTGCCGGTTTTGAGGAAGGATTTCATTATCGACCCGATCCAGATCGCCGAAGCGGCCCACCATGGAGCCGATGCGATACTGCTGATTGCAGCCATTCTCGATGAGCAGCAGATTGCAGAATATCGGCTGGCCGCCCTTGAAGCAGGCATGGACAGCCTGGTCGAGATCCATGATGAGGACGACCTGGAGAAAGCACTGGCCGCCGGCTCCGAGCTCATCGGGATCAATAACCGCAACCTCAACGACTTCAGCGTTGACATCACCACCACCTTTCGGCTCAAAAAACAGATCCCCGATTCGATTCCGGTTATTTCCGAGTCGGGCCTGTCATCGGCGTCCGATATCGCTCTTCTCGATCAGAACAATATCTGCGGTGCCCTGATCGGTGAGAGCCTGATGCGGGCAGGACATGACAGCGGTATGCTGCACTCCCTCAGATCCTGAATCCGGATTGACCATGACTCAAAGAGTTAGAATAAAAATGTGCGGTACCACGCGGGTCGAGGATGCCCGGGCGGCGATTTCTCTTGGCGTCGACGCGCTGGGCTTTATTTTCGTCGAAAAAAGCCCGCGCTTTATCGAACCGGATCGGGCCGCCGGCATCATCGCCCAGCTGCCGCCTTTTATTTCCAGCGTCGGCGTCTTTGTCGACTGTGAAATCGACAAGCTCAAGGCGGTTGTGACGGCGACCGGTTTGACCAGGGTTCAACTGCACGGCGGCGAGACGCCCGACTACTGCAGGGAACTGAAAGGCTGGAACCGAAGCCTGGGCATCTGCAAAACGTTTCTGGTTGGAGAGGAGTCAGATTTTCCTGATTTCAGTGTCTATCGGGATCACATCGACAGCGTTCTGTTCGACACCCGGGTCAAAGGCATGGCCGGCGGGACCGGCAGGGTTTTTGACTGGACCCTGATCAGCAGCATGACGGTGGGTAAACCGGTTGTCCTGGCTGGCGGGCTGAAGCCCGACAATGTCGCCGAGGCTGTAAAGGTTGCCGCCCCCTATGCCATCGATATCAATTCCGGGGTCGAGGACAGGCCGGGTATCAAGAACCACCTGCTGCTCAAACAGCTGATCGAGCGGGTGCGGCAGATTGAAAACCAGTTTCCGCCTTCCCTCTGACAGAAAGGCTCAATCTGAAGCTGAACGGGATGTTTACTGGCTTTTCAGAAACGGGCGGATTCTTTCCTCATAGAAGATGCCGGCCGAGCCGATCGTATGGGCCGCATAGGGCCGATTCCGGGCCACGCCGGCGGCCGGTTTGATATTGTCGAAACGGGCTTGCTCATCTTCGTCAATCCATGACAGCCGCAGGTCGAGGATCGGGCGGCCCGTCGTCACCAGGCCGGCATCGTCGATCATCAGCAGCACATGCTCCCAGCGTCGTTCACCAAAGCCCTTGAACCAGATACCCCGCTCCTTCGCCCCGGTGAATTTGTTGCTCATCACCGGCTCGAGCAGCTCACCGTCTTCGTCGACGTGGCTGCCAATAATTTCCAGCACTTCTGAGCTTCCGTCCAGACTGAGCTTGTAGAAGTCGTAGAACTCGTCATGGTCGATACGCAGCAGATGTACGGGCGCATCGTTGAATGTCCAGCGAGCGTGGCAGGCCTGGCAGCTGAACCGATCACCATACCGGGCATGAGCCGGATGTTCGGGCAGAGGTATTGTGTAGTCTGCAGCGCTGACGGAAGAGGTGAAGACCAGTTTGTTGTCGCCGGCCTCTGATATTGCCGCAGACAATTTTCCGTCGATTTCGGGCCGGTGGCAGTCGACGCAGCCGGGGTTGCCCGAGCTGCCCATGACGTTGGCTTTGGTATGACAGTCAATGCATACCATCCCTGCACGATGATGCACATCTGGTTCCAGCTGGCGGGCTTCAACACCGAAAGGCGGCTGCAGGGTGCTGTCGGCACGATAGGGTGTCCGGTATTCCTCATTGAAGTCGTGCTCGTAGCGGCCGACGAAGTCATAGCCGACATGACTGGCGTAGTGGCAGGACAGACATCGATCATTATCCGGCTGCGGGATGAAACGATGGGAGATCATCCGGCCCTCTTCAAAGCTTAAGTGGCAGGCAGCGCAGCCGGTGCCGCGGCGCACCGCACTGAACCGGTCGCCAGCGGTGTAAACGTGACACCGCAGGCAGCGCCGGCTGAGCAGGTCGTCGACCAGCTGCCCGACCGTTTCCGGGTTTTCCCAGCTGCGAAGGCTGTTGAGCGGAGCCGCGTCCCCTGGTACCGCCGGATCAAAAGCCTGTCGGACCAGGTTGAGGTGATCGGTCAACCGATAGTGGTCATTTTCAGCGACCATTTTTATTTCCTGCTCGTGGCATTGGCCGCAGACGGCGGCACTGTTGTCGGGGTGAGCCGGCCGGGTAACAATGGCTGGGTGCTCCTCGGGAAGCACACTTTGTTCGCCGCCTTCACGGTGGCAATCGAGGCAGTCGAAGCGGTGCACTTCGTCGAGCTCGAGCTGATGGCAGCTCAGGCACTGGCGGCTTGCATCACTCAACGAGCCCCCGACATCGTCTTTGGAATCACGGCAGCCTGGCAGAAGCAATACAGACAGGCAGATAATGATATTCAGAGCATGAGGTTTCAGAGACAGGGGTAAGCCGGTCATCGTCTACTCGGTATAATCGGACAGCCCTTTTTCAAGATCCAGGTAACCGATCACAAAATCAACGATGGTGCGATAAAAATCGGCGGCCTGATTCTGTTGAAAAACCGGCTCGAGCTTTTCCAGGAATGGAATCAGGTATCCCTGAACCAGTTGCTGCTGATAGGCCCCGGTATCCTCATCGCTTTTTTCCATTTCGATAAGAGTGCCGAGCAGATCGAAGAGAATCGGCAGGGAATCCTCCGGATCGGCAACCGTCTCGTTTTTGGCGATGCCGGCGTCTGCGCAGATTTGCCTGAGAGATATCAGCGTCTCTCCGTAATTTCTGCCGTCGAAATAGTGGGAGGCAATCAGGTTGATGCTGTGCTCCCCGAACGGGTCGACAAACAGCTGGTAGTGTTCCTCCTGGATCTCCTCCAGCCCCTTGTCGCCCAGCTGCCGGCTCAGGTCTCTGACGGCCTTGTCGAGAAGAGGCGAAATCTGTTCTCTTGACAGGGCAGTGAATGTCCCCCGCCATCGGCTGATCAACTCGGCATCGGGTTTGTCGACGAAAAAAGATTTGACCAGATCGATCAGTCGCAGCCTGATCTTGAGGATTTCGTGGTTGGCAGTTTCCATAATCTGTTATTGGTTCTCCAGGATCTTCAATACCCGGCAATCTTCGCAATAGTTGAGATGTTCGGGCGGGCTCTGTTGTTTTTCAGATAAAATAGCGATAACCCGATCAAAACTTTTCTTGGTACCGAAGATTTTACCGCAGCCTTCGCAGTGCATCGGTTCCGCCCGGGCGATTGTTTTCGATTGAAAATAGGTATCGGAAAGCACAGCCTGTCCGGAGTAGGAGAGGGCGTGCTCAGGACAGGCCTCGATACAGCTGCGGCAGCCGACGCAGCTGCCCCCGTTCCAGCCCAGGGTCAGCGCGGCGGGGTCGGCAGACAGCGCTTCGATGGGGCAGCTGTTGAGACAGGCCAAACATTGGGTGCAGAGGCCTTCGTCGCAGCTCAGCGTTCCAAAGAATCGGACTTCCCCCTCTTCCAGAAGAATCTGTTTGTCGGCGGTACGAACGAGGTACTCGAGAACGGAGCTGAGTTTCAGCCGCCTGTTGACAAAACTCAGATCTCTGAAGGGGCTGAAAGAGGCGCCTCGATGTTTTCCAGGGACCTGTTCACCGCTGAGTTCATCAGGGCTGAAGATAACGGCTGCCTGCTTCACTCCGAAAAGCTTATCGAACAGGCGGTTGGCTTCAGCCACCGCTGCGGATGCGTTTCTATTACTGCTGCCCGGCCGAGAGAGGACGATTACCCGGCTGGCGCCCAGAGCAAGCAGGACGAGCAGGTGCATCAGCGTGACCGATTCGCCGGTGACCAGTTCGAAAAACAGTGAACTTTCATAACGGCGGGATTTGGTGTACCACCAGAGCCGCTGCAGATCGGCTGGTGAACCGATGATAACTGCACTGCCCGCCTGCAGCTCGAAGGTCCTGAAAAATTCAAGAAAAGAGCGGTCGGTGAGCTTCTGATTCTGCATGGCCCCGGTCGGGCAGACCGAGACACAGGCGCCGCACTCGGTGCATGCGAAGGGGTCGATGGCGATTGTGTTGGCGCTCACCTTGACGGCCCCGAAGGAACAGGCCTGCAGGCAGGCCCTGCAGCCGGTCGTGGCACTGGTGCCGCCGTTTAAATGACAGATGGCATGATCGCAGGTTACAACCTCATTGACCTGGCAGGAATAGAGTGTCGCCAGGTAATCGCTCACCCGCTCCTCTCCGAATATGGCGCTCTTGTCGCCGGGCAGTGAAAGGCGTGGTTCACCGAGAATGATGATGGCCGGCACGTCAAGGCTGATCCGCTCGATACCGTAAAGGTCTATTGCTTTTTCCGGACAATTCTTCTCGCAGTCGGTGCAGAAGGTGCAGGCTCCGAAATCAATGTAGAGGTTCTCGGAAATGCACTTCTCGGGGCATATGCGCCCGCACAGGCCGCAATAGGTGCAGAGCGTCCTGTTAATGGGCGATTTGAGGGAGTATTGTACCGTGTAACCACGGCCTGAGCGGACAATCTGCAACTCTTCCGGGCTGCCGAACTCTTCGTGGTATCCGCCGACCAGCAGTGGCTCGATCTCAAGAATGGCCCCATAGGTGTTCGAAAATTCGGTGAGTCGCCTGGCCTGGTCTGCAAGGACACAAACCCTGAAGTTGGGTTCCACATCGTAGCTTCGGTAAGAAATCCGATGATGCTTCTCGAGTTCCGCCTCGGCAAACGCAGCCAGTGAGGAGTTATCCATTGCGGTGAAGTCGCCGTTGAGCTGCAGAGCAGCGGAAATCGGAAACGCGGTATCCTCTTCGCTCAAATCAAAACCGGAGCCCAGAACGATTTTTGCAGCGCTCTTTCGAGAAGAGAGGACCAATGGATTCTCCACGGAAAACTGCGGCTGAGCGGATCCCTGGTCCTTCAGTAGATAGTTACGAGCTGTAGAATCTGACATACGTATTTACCGGGCTTGAAAGTATCTGAAAAACAAAAAACAATAACAGGTTGATCATTAAAAAGAATCACAAAATACCATTGTTTTCTGTTCTTTTCATCAGAGCAGTGCCTTTTGAACGGTAGGAAACACGGGAGTCGCTGAGTAGGGGGGATACTTACCCGACACTTTCATGATGGCTTCCTTCAGAGCGCAGCAGCTGTTTCCAGAAGGCTGTGTATGCTTTGATATTGTTTTTTGATGGTGTTCCTGATATAAACACGAAAAAAATCGCGGGCCACTATAGCTCAGGTGGTAGAGCGCCTGATTCGTAATCAGGGTGTCAGCAGTTCGAGTCTGCTTAGTGGCTCCAGTAGAAATGAAGGTTCAGCAGGGTGCAGCTGGACCTTCATTTTTTTTATGCCCATATCTGACTTCCCATCAGGTTCTATCGCTGGTAAATTAACCTATTACGACATTGTAGCATTGTGCTGATGTGCAAAATGTAGTACTAGAAAAACCCATTTGGCGGATCGATTTTTTCATCCCCGAGGAGGCAGTGATGAAAGGAAAGGAGAACCAGAAAACAGCTCGCTGGGAAAAAGAAGTTTGGGAGACCCAACCTCTGATGGGGAGGTCCAGTATCAAACGTGATACGTACCTGAACTGCTGGTGCCCAAGCTGCGGCCAGGGGCTCAATGAGGACGGCAAGGCCGTTTTCACCATTGTCAACCAGCGTGGTGAAAAGGGCATCAGCCGGGTGTCTCCCTATCTCAATGTCCTCGATCGGGAAAGTACGATTCAGGTTGATGACGACGAGGAACTGCAGGATGTGTTCTGCCCTCACTGCCAGATTTCGCTGATCGAACCGAATCAGATCTGTAAGCAGGATAAATGCAAAATGGTTAAATTCCATGTCTCGGTTCAGGATTCGATTCGGCTCTCTATTATTCTCTGTGTCCGTCGTACCTGCCGCTGGTATACGATGAGCGCAGAAGACAATGAACGTTTGATATTAAGGGATAGTCATGAGTGGTAACCGGCGCCTGCGCCAAAACTGTACCCTGTCATTAACCGTTGCCATCATCGTGGCCGGGGTGGTGGCGGTTATCGGCAGCCTTGCCGCCGACAAGCCGGCGGCAACGGAGCGTTTTTACCTGCGCAACAGTGCCGGATCCGTGCTGTTCGACCATGGCCGGCACCAGGGAGACACAGACAGCTGCGCCGTCTGTCATCACGATCTGTATGGTTCAGCGGTTGCGGTATCATGTGAGGAGTGCCATGGTGACGAGGTTGACCCGGCAGATTTTGAGCACGCGGAACTCAAAGAGTACCATGGCAGTGACTGCACCACCTGTCATGAGCAGACCGTGGAAAATGCAAAAGCCCAGTCATGCAGGCAGTGTCACCCTGATGTCCAGGAAAACGAGTCGGATATGGTCGACTGCTCCCAGTGCCATGACGACGGCTATGACCCGGATATGCTCGAACATGCAGAACTTGTTGAAATCGAAGATCATTCCTGTCTGGGCTGCCACCAGCCCCAGTCTCTTTCCGAGTCCTACCATGCAAGTTGCATCGGCTGCCATCTCGAGGAATCCCCGAAAAAATACGCCAATGAAGATGGAACGGTGAAGTGCGGCGGCTGCCATTTACGATGAGCGACAACACGAATTTTTGACCCATGCAGAAAATCCTCAATTATTTCAGAAAATCAGCCCTTCCCCGGCTGGCCGGGTATGATCCGGTCATCAGGGACATCGGCGATCCGGACCAGGTGGTGCTGCCCCTTGAATATCCCGGGCAGGTCCACTACTTCCCGGTGGTAAAGGTCGGTGACAAAGTGCGCCGGGGCCAGCCGGTGGCCAAGTCGAGGAACGGTAATTCGGTAATTGCCTCGATCAGCGGCTCAGTCAGAGAGCACAGCTCGGTGTGGACGGCCCAGTCCGTTCATTCGCCCGCCATCGTCATCGACCATGACGGGGGTGAGCCGATGTCCCCGGAAGAGCTGTTCAACGGCCCCGTTCCCTCCGGTAATCTGGAGGAGGCGATGATGCGTATGAGGGCGGCCGGTGTGGCCCCGCCGTGGGCGTTGTCCGGACGGGAGTGGGAAGATGGGGAAATGGAACCGCTTCCCAACATTGAAACGGCGATTATCACCGGCATACGCCAGGAAACGACCGTACTTACCTCCCAGCTCCTGCTGGATCAGCAGCGCGACAAAGTCGCCAAGGGGCTCAAGCGGGTCGCTGCCCTGCTTCCCAGTGCCCGCATCTGCCTGACCCTGCCGGAAGCCTTCAGGCCGTGGGCGGAATCATTCTTCGATCAAGCGGTGGAACTGCATTTTTTATCGGAATCGTATTTTGACCGTATCGAACGGGAGGCCGTTGCCAGGATTCTCGGCCGCCGGATCCCCAACCGTGAAAGCTACCGCCATCACGGTGTCGTGGTTCTCGACGTCGAATATCTGCTTGGTATCGTCGACGCCCTGGACGGAACAGCGTCGCTCACCCACAAGTGCATCACGGTCAGCGGCTCCGATATCGCCACGGCGGTTACGGTCCGCTTTCCACTGGGCAGTTCGCTCAGGCATATTCTTGCCAGTCAGGGGCTGTCAATCGCCGATTACAACCGACCGCTGATCGGCGGACCGATGAAAGGCGTTGCCCAGTACACCGACCAGACACCGATCACCTATTACAACGGCATCCACCTGATTGCCGGGGACACGGCTCCTTTTGACACTATTGCCCCGTGCATCAACTGCGGGCGATGTACCCGGGTCTGCCCGGTCGATATCCAGGTGCACCTGATCAATCGGATGGTCGAATTCGGCCAGCTCAACTCGGCCATGGATCTCAACCCTGAAGCCTGCCATGAATGCGGATTGTGCGCCTATGTCTGTCCCGCCCAGCGCCCGATCGTCCAGCTCCTCCATTTCTGCAATCATGAAATGACCCATGGGGAGCGCTTCACCTGGGCCGCCGGAGGCCTCTCATGAAAGAAATCAAAATGTTTGACCGCTCTGCACCGACCGACACTTCACTGCTCGATGTGGCCGTCGGCCCGCATTATCGGCTCGGTTCCGGTCTGGCGGAAATATACCAGCGCTGGGTAATGGCGCTGCTGCCGGCCATGGCGGGCAGCCTGTTTATCTTTGGTCCCGGGGTACTTCGGGTCTACGGTCTGTGCGTCTGTTTCGCGGTGCTGTTTGATCTGATCGCTGAAAGGCTGGTACCTTCGCGGGATCTCACCTCGAACTGGAGCAGCGTCAGCCTGGGGTTACTACTGGCCTTCATGCTGCCCCTGAACGCCCCGTGGTGGCTGATCATGATCGGCTGTTTTGTGATGATAATCATCGGCAAGAAGCTTTTCGGCGGGGTTGGGGCTTATCCGGTGCAGCCGGCCGTGCTCGCCGTTGCCGTTCTGCAGCTCTCGTGGCCGAACCGGATGGACTACACGGCTGCCCTGAAAGACCTGGACTGGTCGGCAACGATGATTGAACCGCTGCGCCTGGTCAAGTCGATCGGCGCTGCAGGCGCCGAAAGCTTTCCCTGGTACAATCTGCTCTTCGGTCATCAAGTGGCTGGAACGGGCAACGGCATGGTTTTTTTCCTTCTGTTCAGCGGGCTGCTTCTGCTGCTCATGCGGGAGATAAAGTGGCAGGCCCCGGTCGGTTTCATGATCGGCCTGCTTGGCTGTGCAGGAATCCTGCATTTTTTCGATCCGCTCACCTTTGCCTCTCCGGTTTTTTACCTGCTGAGCGGCGGCACCGTTTTTATGGGACTGTTCCTGATCACCGATCACACCAATACACCGGTCAACAAGACCCCGATGTTCATTTACGGCCTGCTGGCCGGAGTGCTGCTGATCCTGATCCGGGGGTTCTCGAAACATGTCGACGGGGTTGTGTACGCGGTGCTGCTGGTCAACCTCTGCGCACCACTGCTGGACATGATTAAACCGAAGCCGAAGGGGGCTGGAAATGTCTGAGCTTACCCGCATGGTTGTGGTGCTCTCCCTGATTGCCGGGGTGAGCTCTGCAGCATTGACTTCTGCTAACTACCTGCTCGATCCATTCATGCGCAAGCAGACCGATTATTATGTCCGCGGCCCGGCCCTTGAGCGGCTGTTCAATAAACCGGCTGAGGAAGTGCTGGCCAACAAGGTGATGATAGCCACCGAGAATGGTGAAATCCCGGTCTTTTTTCTGGAGGAGGGGGGCGTCGTTTCCCGGCTTGCTGTTGAAGCCACCGGTAAAGGCGGATACGGCGGTGACCTGAAGATCATGGTCGGTGTCGATCTGGTCAAGGAACGACTGACCGGCATGGAGGCGGTGAGCCACAGCGAGACGCCCGGGCTCGGTGCCCGGATCGAGGAAGCAGGGTTTCGCCGGCAGTGGAAAGGCTTGCCCATCGACCAGGAGGTGGCTGTAACCGCTGACGGAGGAGTCATCGATGCAATTACCGGTGCCACCACGACTTCCCGGGCTGCTGCCAGCGGAACCAACCAGGTGCTGGCTTTCGTTCGGGAGAACAAGGACGGGATTCTCAACACCATAGCCGATCTCTAGAGGAATTAATACGCATGACCAACAAGTATCTCGACACACTGACCGCCGGGCTATGGAAGCGCGTCCCCCCGTTTCGACTGGTACTGGGGCTTTGCCCGGCGCTGGCGGTAACCATGTCGGCCGAAAACGGCCTCGGCATGGGACTGGCCACCGCCTTTGTTCTGACGCTCTCTAACGGCGCCATCTCGGCTCTGAGAAACATCATTCCAAGCAAGGTCAGAATTGCTTCCTATATCGTCATTATCGCTACGCTCGTCTCCATCGTCGAGCTTCTGATGAAGGCGTTTTTCTTCCCGCTGTCCCAGCAGCTTGGTATCTACATTCCACTCATTGTGGTTAACTGCATCGTTCTCGGGCGGGCCGAAGGCTTTGCCGCCAAGAATCCGCCGCTTCTGTCGATGATCGACGGCATAAGCATCGGGGTCGGCTATGCGATGTCCCTGCTGCTCATCGGGTCGATCCGGGAGATCCTGGGGGCCGGCACCTGGTTCGGCCTGGCGGTCGTCCCGGAAAGTTTCGAGCCGATGCGTTTCATGGTCTCTGCGCCGGGGGCGTTCGTTACCCTCGGTCTCGTTCTGGCCATGCAGAACCTCTTCTCACGCTGGCGCGGTGAGAAATTCATTCAGGGTTAAAGGTAACGGCCATGGATCTGTTCTTCTTAGCTATTTCAGCCACGTTTGTTAACAACATACTGCTGGCCCAGTATCTCGGCAACTGCCCGTTCCTGGGGGTTTCCAAGAAGCTTGAAACGGCCCTCGGCATGGCGCTGGCGGTGGTCTTCGTCACCGTCATGGCGGCTATTTTCACCTGGTCGATTTTTACGTTCGTTCTGAAACCATACGGCCTGGAATTTCTCCAGACCCTGAGCTTCATCCTGGTTATCGCATCTCTTGTTCAGCTGGTGGAGATCATTTTAAAGAAACAGAGCCGGATGCTTTACAACGCGCTCGGTGTTTACCTGCCGCTGATCACCACCAATTGTGCGGTTATGGGTGTGGCTTTGCTGGTTGCCAAAAAAGAGTACAATTTTATAGAAATGCTTATCTTTTCATCGATGAGCGCTGTCGGTTACGGGCTGGCCCTGATTCTGTTTGCGGGTATACGAGAACGGCTGGTCATATCTGCTGTCCCGAAATCGCTGCAGGGAACGTCGATCGCCCTGATTACCGCCGGTATCATGGCCCTGGCCTTTATCGGTTTCCAGGGCATGGCATGAAAGCAATAAATATGTGATTCAAGAAGGTACCTTATCGTGTTTGCACCAATTTTTCTGCTTGTCGGAATAGCTTTTGTATCGGCCGTCATTCTCGGATTTGCCGCCCGGGTCTTCTATGTCGAGGAAGATCCCCGTATTGAGGCGGTGACCGATCTGCTCCCCGGAGCCAATTGCGGCGGCTGCGGTCAGGCCGGCTGCAGTTCTGCGGCGGAAGCGATGGTAAATGGTGATATCGAGGTCAATTCCTGCGTGGTGGGCGGTACCGAGACCGCTGAAGCAATCGGTACCTACCTGGGTTATGACGTCAGCGGCGCTGAACCGTCTCTGGCCTGTTCCAGCTGCGAAGGCGGCTATCGGGCGGCACGCAAGTTCAACTATTCCGGACTGCAGGATTGCCGTGCTGCGCTCCAGCTCTATCACGGCTTTCTGCGCTGCGAGAATGGCTGTCTCGGCATGGGTTCCTGCATGCGCGCCTGTAAGTTCTCGGCCATTACCATGAACGAGGAAACCGGTCTGCCGGTTTTTGACCCGGAACGGTGCGTCGGCTGCGGCAGCTGCGTGGAAGCATGTCCCAAGGGTATTGTTAAGCTGATGGGCGAGACCAGCAAGATCCTGCACTGGAACCAGTACACCCAGTGCCTCTCGCCCTGCCGTCAGCGATGCCCGGCCCAGATCGATATCCCGCGCTACCTCGGCCTCGCCCGCCGCGGCGAATATGCAGCGGCGCTGCGAACCGTCAAGGACAAAAATCCGCTGGCGATCGCCACCGGTCGGGTCTGCCCGGAACTGTGTGCCACCGAGTGTCGACGCACGATCAAGGACGATCCGCTGGCGATCAATCCCATCAAGCGCTTTCTCTCCGACTGGGAGCGGGATTCCGGACAGCGGATCAAAGCCCCGGTGGCACCCGATACCGGCAAGAAAGTGGCCGTTGTCGGCGGCGGACCTTCAGGACTTTCAGCGGCCTATTACCTGCGCCGGCTCGGACATCAGGTCGATATTTTCGAACAGATGGAAAAGCTCGGCGGTATGCCGCTCTATGGGATTCCCGAATACCGGCTGTCCGAGGAGCAGTACCAGTGGGATATCGAGGGGATCCTTGAGCTTGGTGTGACGCCTCATACCGGTGTCGCGCTCGGCAAGGATTTCACCATCCGCTCCCTCAAGGCCATCGGCTTTGACGCCGTCTACCTGGCCCTGGGCTGCTGGCTCGGCAGAATGCTTCCGTTTGAAGGCAAGGAACTCGATGGGATATACAGCGGCATCGACTACCTGCGCCGTTTCCACACCGACGAGGAGATCGTCACCGGCAAGCATTTCGTCATTATCGGTGCAGGCAACGTGGCCATGGACTGCGCCCGTTCAGCCCTGCGAACCGGAGCAGAGAGCGTCAACCTGCTGTTTCGCTTCTCCCGCGACCTGATGGAAGCCAATGCCCATGAAATCATGGACGCCGAGAACGAGGGTGTGCAGATGCACTGCCTTGTCTCGCCGATGAAGTTTATCGGCGAGGACGGCAAACTCACCGGTATCCAGGTCCAGGACGTCACCTTGAAAGACAACCCGGGTGGCTTGCCTGACTGTATTCCGGTTGAAGGAACGGTGCGGGTCATCCCCTGCGACATTGTCATCCAGGCGGTGGGTCAGGGTGCAGACCTCGACGCCATCGTCGAGGCGGACGGCCTTGAAAAAACCAGGTTCAGCACCGTCGACGCCGATGAGGACACCCTGCAGACCAATATCCCCGGCGTGTTTGCCGGTGGAGACTGTTTTTCCGGTCCCCGGCTGATGATCGAAGCCATCGCCGCCGGCCGCTATGCGGCGCGGTCCATTCACTATTATGTGACCACCGGTGAGATACCGCCCATCGAAGACCGCCAGCGTGAGATGATCGCCCCGTCGCTGGTCGACTCACTGGTCTATGTGTCACCGGTATCCAAGATCGCCAAACAGCCAATGATTCCGGTTGCGGAACGCATCGGCACGTTCATGGAGGTGGAGGGTACGATCACCGAGGAACAGGCCCAGATGGAAGCGAATCGCTGCCTGAACTGCGGTATTTACTGCTACGACAAGGATAACCTGCCGGACGGGGATGTGGCGGTTTCGATGTCGTGCCCGAACGAACCGCACCTGGCGGTCAAGAAGGACGAGACCGTGTCGGCCTGATCAATCGATCGACCCCGGGTTCTGCGCAGCTCCGGCCCGGCTGCAGGACTGGTCGGAGGCTTGAGGTGCTGGCTGGAAAAGGCCGGGTAGGGGTTAGTCAGCGCTGATGATGCCGCGCTTGGTCTTGATGTTGAAGCGCTTCATCCGGTTCCACACGGTTACCCGGGAGACGCCCAGCAGCTTGGCTGCCCGGGACTGGTTGCCGCCGGCCCTTTCCAGGGCTTCGATCAATTCCTGACGCTCGACTTCGTGGAGGCTGAAACCGCTTTTTTTCGGGGGCGGGTTTTTGGCCCTGTTTTTTGAAATCGTCTCCGGCAGGTGGTTCGGGTGGACGGCCCCGGAGTTGCAGGTGACGAAAGCGTACTCGAGCGCCCCCTTAAGTTCCCGGATGTTGCCCGGCCAGCGATAGCGCATCATCAGCTCCATGGTGCTTTCATGGACCCCTTCTATTTTCTTTGAACTCTTCAACGACAGTTTCCTGAAAAACGATTCGACCAGCAGGGGGATATCCTCTGGGCGGTTTCGCAGCGGCGGCAGAAATATTGGAATGACGTTTATCCTGAAGAAGAAATCGTTTCTGAACTTACCCTGCTCAACCAGTTGGGGCAGATCCTGATTGGTGGCCGAAATAATGCGGACATCGGTGTTAATGGGAGTGGATGAACCGACCCGCTCGACGACTTTTTCTTCCAGGACCCGGAGCAGTTTGATCTGGGTCGACAGCGGCAGGTCCCCGATCTCGTCCAGGAAAAGATCTCCGCCGTTGGCTTTTTCGAAGCGGCCGACCCGGTCCTTGTAGGCACCGGTGTAGGCGCCCCGGACGTGGCCGAAAAGTTCGCTTTCGAGAAGAGATTCGGTGAGGCTGGCGCAGTTTACCTTGACGAAAGGCCGGTCGCTCCTGAGGCCGATATCATGGATCGCCCGACTGACCAGTTCCTTGCCGGTGCCGCTTTCCCCATAGATAATTACCGGGGCGTCCGACTGGGCCGCATTTTCGATGATGTCGAAGACCTGCTGCATGACCGGGGAGGTACCGACAATGCCGTGAAAATCATTTTCAGCACTGAGCTGTTTCCGGTAGGCCTCGAGCTGGTTCTCTTTTTCGACGATTTCGGTGAGATCGGTCAAGGTGCCCACCCAGCCGAGCGAATTGTTATCGCCGTCGCGCAGCACGGCGGTAGTTTTCAGGGTGGGCACGAGGGATCCGTCTCTGCGCTTGATAAGGCACTGGAGCTGAGTGGAACCGTTTTCGACCTGCTCGGAAGCGGCGACAAATTCGCTGTATTGCGGACTGCCTCCGGGTGTTTCGGCATCAAGTATGGAGCAGTGCTTACCGATCAGCTCATCTCTTGAGTAGCCGCTTATGTCTTCCACGGCCCTGTTGACCGAGACAATGGTACCGGCCGTGTTGATGATCATGACCCCGTCACGAATGGTGTTGACCACCGTCTTCCAGTAACCGTCAAGTTCACGACCAATCATCAGACCACCTGTTAACCCTTTAACAGTTGCTAAGAACAGATGTTGAACAATTTTACAATTGTTTAACACATTCGGGCAAAACGATTGACATCATACCAGACTTTGACCGTAAACAAAACGTGGCCTGATCGACAAAATTCAATCTAACTAACTGTAAATAATAGTCAAAAGATAATCTTTTGTTGTCCATCAATATAACTCATACAGAGGTGGCCTGTTTCTTGTAATTCAGAGATCGCAACAAGCAAAGATTACATGTGAGGAAGCGGCAGGTGTCTAAAAAATCCCATATCGT
The DNA here is from genome assembly GCA_963845115.1 of uncultured delta proteobacterium. Classification (GTDB taxonomy): domain Bacteria; phylum Desulfobacterota; class Desulfobulbia; order Desulfobulbales; family Desulfocapsaceae; genus JABDQA01. Next base: position 501,966 of record CAWJQN010000001.1, read on the forward strand.
TATGGATTTAAGAAATTTTGTTTCCTGGTTTTCACTGCTGAAGATCACCCAGATTTTTGAATCCATGAACTCATCGGAGATCCTGGAGATCAAGGGTGCCGACCTGGAAATGAGACAGGACCTGTTTCGAATCCTTCCCACATCCTCATACCGATTACTCAACACCGACGAGAATGAGGACCAGGAGGGATTCTGCCAGGTTTTTATTCAGAAAACCGATTCAGCCAAACGAAGCATTGATCAGTAGACCACCGGAACCCGGAGGAGGCTGATCAGAAGGTCATTTTTGAAAGTCAAGGAAAGGACGATGACAACAACTGCAATCGAAGTGAAGGGAAAGAAGAAGAGCACTTTCAAGGACAAGGTGAAGGGGATCATTCCGGGGGGCGGAAACCTGGATTTATGCCTCACCTGCGGAGCCTGTGCCGCCGGCTGCCCCGCCACCGGCCTCGAGGACATGGACCCCAGAAAATTTCTGCGGATGTGTGCCATGGGGCTTGACGAAGAAGTGACCACCACTCCGTGGGTGTGGATGTGCACTATGTGTCAGCGCTGCATTTATGTCTGCCCGATGCAGATAGACATTCCTCAACTGGTATACAATGCCCGTGCGGAATGGCCCCGGGAGGACCGTCCCAAAGGTATCCGCGATTCCTGTGACATGGCCCTGAGAAATGATTCCAACAGCGCCATGGGCACCGCTCCCGACGATTTCGTTTTCGTTGTTGAGGATGTCCTGGAGGAATACCGGGAAGCACAACCGGAGTTCAAGGACATGGTTGCACCGATCGACAAACCGGGCGCCCATTTCTTTTTGAATCAGAATTCCCGGGAGCCAAACGTTGAACCCGACGAACTGGTTCCGCTGTGGAAGATTCTGCACCTGGCCGGGGTGGACTGGACTTACGGCAGCCGCGGCTGGGCCGCGGAAAACTACTGCCTTTTTCTGGCAGACAACAAATGCTGGGAGCACGTTACCCGGGTGTCGGCCCAGCAGGCCGATGAGCTGGGGTGCAAGGTGTTTCTCAACACTGAATGAGGCCACATAACATTCTCGGTCCGGGCCGGACTGAAAAAATTCAACATCGACCACAACTTCGAGGTTGCCTCAATCTATCAGTACTACGCCAAATGGATAAGGGAAGGGCGCTTGAAGCCCAGTTCCGAATGGAATCGAGAGCGTCAGATCAAATTCACCATTCAGGACCCCTGCCAGATCGTCCGTAAAGGTTATGGCGATGCCGTGGCCGATGATCTGCGATTCGTCATAAAGTCGATCGTCGGCGAGGAAAACGTCATCGAAATGACGCCCAATAAATCGAACAATTACTGCTGCGGCGGCGGCGGCGGATTCCTGCAGTCCGGATTTGCCGACGCCCGGCGCGACTACGGCAAGCACAAGTACGACCAGATCATTGCCACCGGGGCCGACTACTGCATCACCGGCTGCCACAATTGCCACGCCCAGGTTCACGATCTGGCGCACCACCATGGTGCCCCGTACAACACGGTTCACATCTGGACACTGCTGTGCCTCTCACTGGGGATTCTCGGGCCGAACGAGCGAGCCTACCTCGGTGATGACTTGAAAGAGGTGGACGTATTTCACCCAGAGACATCGTTATACTAACCAGAACTCAGCGTTCTCCGGAGGAATAGTCATATGAGTTTTCAGAAAAGGTTGTCCGCACAGGAGTTTGTCGTACTGGCAGAGATGCATACGCCCAAAGGGGTGAATATCACCAGACTGGTCAACGACGCACGCCGGATCAAAGGCCGGATCGATGGTGTCGTCATACCGGATATGGATAACGGCATCATGCGCATGAGCGCTCTGGCCGGCGGGGTGCTGATGCAGCAACAGGGGATAGAGGCCATCATGCATGTCTACTGCAGGGACCGAAACCGTATGGCTCTGCAGGGTGACGTTCTGGCCGCCCATGTGATGGGTATCCAGAATCTGCTGGTCACCGGCAGCGAGGACATGAGCCAGAGCGATCACCGCGATGCAGCGGAGGTCTATGACATAGACGAGGTCGAACTGGTCGGGGCCATCACCGGGCTCACCCGGGGCAAGGATATGGGCGGGTTCGAACTTGACGGTGTTCCGTCATTTACAACCGGCATATCTTTCGGACCGTTTTCAGATGACGCCTCCTTCGAAGAGGAATTGCAGGCAGCCAGCAGGAAGGTCGAGGCAGGCGCCCGCTTCATGATCAGTCCGCCGGTGTTTGACCTGGAAAAATTCAGGACCTTCATGGACAAGGTGGCACCGCTTTCTGTACCGGTCATCCCGACCGTGTTCCTGATCAAATCGCTGGCCATTGCCCAGTACATCGCCAACAGCGAACCGGAGGCGGCTATCTCTGATGATCTGATTCGCAGGATCCGCAAGTCCTCCGACCGTGAACACGAAGGCATTAAGATTGCGGCAGAGATGCTGACGGCTGTCAAAAGCATGGCCCAGGGAGTCATGCTCCAGACGCTGGGCTGGGAAAACAGGATCCCCGACATTCTCGACACTGCCGGCATGTAGCTCGACCCGTTAATTCCAACGACGAAACGATTATGCAAAAAACAGATAGATCACAGACGAACAATCGGGTTCTGGTCGTCGGCGGCGGTCTGGGCGGTATCCGCACCGCGCTGGATCTGGCCGAGGCCCAGAAAAACGTCATCCTGGTGGACCGAGCCAACAATATCGGCGGTCTGATGACTCAGCTTGACCGGACCTTTCCAACCAATAACTGCGACCTCTGCACCCTGGCTCCCCATCTTTCGGAGAGCAACCGGCAGGAATATATCAGCCTACGGGCGATGACCACCGTTCAGGGAGTGACCGGCGAGAAAGGCAATTTCACTGTCTCCCTGAAAACTGAGCCCCGCTATATCAACCTGGAAAAATGCACCGGTTGCGGCGAGTGTTACAAGGCCTACCCGGAATGCGTCAGCTTTACCCCGGGCCTTGATCACCGGGCCCCGACCTGCATGCGTTATCCCCAGGCCACACCCTATGCCTATGCGGTGGACCTTGATAAATGCGACGATATAGAAGGACTGGTCAAGTGCTGTCCCACCGGCGCCATCGAGCCCGACGACCTGGGCAGCAGCGGCGAAGTTTCCTGCAGCTCAATCGTGCTTTCTCCGGGGGCATCGCTGTTCGATCCTTCGGGGCTCGACTATCTGGGCTACTCAGATCTTGAAGACGTGGTTACCAGCCTCGAGTACGAGCGTATCCTGTCCGCCTCCGGACCCACCTCGGGTAAACTGCTGCGTCCGTCTACCGGCGAGCCGCCCAAAAAAGTGGCCTGGATCCAGTGCATTGGTTCCCGGGGACTGCAGAAAGGAGCTGCGCCATACTGTTCAGGCGCCTGCTGCATGTTCAGCCTGAAAGAGGCGATGGTTACCAGGGAGCGGTTCGGCGAGGATATCGAGACCACCATCTTCTATATGGATATGCGGACCTTCGGTAAAGACTACGAACGCTATTATCAAAGAGCGCAAAGATGAGTTCGGCGTGCGATTCATACACAGCCGGCCGCACTCAATATTAAAAGCGCCCGATTCCGACGAAATCGTTCTCGGCTACACGACTGACGCTTCGACACAGCTGCTCTCCGAAAATTTCGACATGGTGGTGCTGTCCACCGGGTTCAGGATCGGTGATCAGGCCCGGGAACTGGCCGCCATCTGCGGCATCGAGATCAATGAAAACAATTTCCCGGTCAACCCGGGCCTGAATCAGGTTGAAACGAGCCGGCCGGGTATCTATATGGCTGGAACCTTTCAGGCACCCAAGGATATTCCCGAGACCATGGTCCAGGCCAGCGCCGCCGCCTGCATGGCCGGCAAGGACGTGGCTCCGGCAGGAAAAAAGAGAGTGAAGCCGTGCTGCTGCCGCCGGAGCGCAACACCGTAGGCGAGGAGCCTCGTGTCGGGGTGTTCATCTGCGACTGCGGCGAGAACATCGGCGGCGTTATCGATGTCCGGGCCCTGGTCGATCGAGTGTCGTCGCATGCCAATGTTGTGGTCGCCCAGGCGGAGGGGCATGGCTGCAGCCGTGCGTCCATGGAGCATATACGCCAGACCATTAGGAACAGGGAGTAAACAGAGTCGTGATCGGCGGCTGTTCGCCCCGTACCCATGAATCCAAATTTCAGGATCTGATCAGAACGGCCGGTCTCAATAAATACCTGCTCGAGTTTGCCAATATCCGCGATCAGGTAACCTGGGTTCACGCAAATCAGCCCGACAAAGCCCTGCTCAAAGCCGGGGAACTGATCAACATGGCCATCGGGGCTGTCTGCAAAGCACAGCCTCTGGCCGAGCACAGTCTGCCGATCAACAAGAACGTTCTGGTGGTCGGCGGGGGGGTAACCGGCATGACCTCGGCTCTGGAGCTGGCCGAGCAGGGATTCAAGGTGTATCTGGTTGAAAAAAGCTCCCAGCTTGGCGGGGTTGCCCGGCGGCTGCATAAAACCCTTGAAGGTGACGACCTGCAGTCGTTCCTTGGCGATCTGATCGAGCGCACCGACGAACATCCCGACATCGAGGTCATTACCGGCGGCATCATTGTCGACCACACCGGCATGCCCGGCATGTTCACCACCGGTATGCAGGTTGGCCGCCAGATGTTTTACCGCCAGATCGAGCATGGGGTGACCATCCTGGCGACCGGAGCGCTTCCCAATCGCCCCCAGCTGTTTTCACTTGGTGAAAGCGACAAGGTGGTTACCCAGCTGGAGGTGCAGGAAATCCTCGCGGCCGACCCGCAACGGGTAAAGTCATGGGACAACGTGGTCATGATTCAATGCGTCGGGTCAAGGATTGAGGATAACCCGAACTGCTCCAGAATCTGCTGCCAGAGCGCGGTAAAGAACGCGCTTAAGCTGCTCGAGATCAATCCCGAAGTACGGGTCTTCGTGCTTTATCGCGATATGCGCACCTATGGGTTCCAGGAGGAATATTTCCAGAAAGCCCGCCAGAAAGGAGTTGTTTTCGTACGCTACCATCAGGATGAACCGCCCCGGGTCAGTGTTTCTGACTCGACGGTGGAGGTAACCTATCGCGATATTATTCTCGGCCGAGATGTCAGGGTGACCGCCGATTGCCTGTGCCTGAGCACCGGCCTGGTGGCCGACCACGATTCTAACGAGGAACTGGCGATGGTCTTCAAACTGCCCCGGACCGCAGACGGTTATTTTCTTGAGGATCATATCAAGCTGCGGCCGGTTGATCTGCCGACGCCGGGATTTTTCGTGGCCGGAACCGCCCATGCCCCGAAAACCGTCAGTGAAAGTCTGATCCAGGCACGAGCGGCGGCATCGCGGGCGATGACCATTCTGGCCCGGGAGGCAATCAATCTTGGAGCGGCAACGGCCAGGGTGGATGCTGCCCGCTGCGCCTCGTGTCTGGTCTGTGTCCGTGCCTGCCCGTTCGACGTGCCGTTCATCAATGCCGACGGCTATTCCGAGATCGATCCAGCCAAATGCCACGGCTGCGGCATATGCGCTTCGGAGTGTCCGGCAAAGGCCATCCAGCTGCTGCAGTTCGAGGATGATCAGGTCCTTTCGAAAATCGAACAACTTTTCCAAAAGGTGGAAGCATAATGGAACAATTCGAACCCGTTATCGTAGCTTTCTGCTGCCACTACTGCGCCTACACCGCAGCGGATATGGCCGGCAGTCAGCGGCTGGTCTATCCGGCGAATGTCAAGATAATCCGCGTGCCGTGCTCGGGTAAGGTCGACTCGCTGCACATTGCCAAAGCCTTCGAGAAAGGAGCTGATGGTGTCTATGTGGCCGGCTGCCTCGAGGGTGACTGTCATTTCAAGAACGGCAATGAGAAGGCCGCCAGGAAAGTCGCTTTCATGCAGAAATATCTTGAAGAAATCGGCCTCGAGCCGGAACGGCTTGAGATGGTCAACATGTCTGCCGGAATGGGGGCACGGTTTGCCCAGGTGGCGACCGAGATAACCGAAAAAATCAGAAAGCTTGGTCCAAGTCCGATCAAGGCCGCCGCTGCTTGATGGCCGGCGGTCACAAGGATTTAACATAGTAAGGAGAGTGAACAACAATGATTACAGCCGAACGTAAACCACTTGAGGAGATAATGGGCTACATCAAGCCTTTCAAGCGTATTCTTCTGCTGGGCTGCAACGAGTGCGTAACCGTCTGCGCCGCCGGCGGCAGAAAGGAAGTTGGTGTGCTTGCCTCGGGTCTGCAGATGAGCCTATTGAAAAGCGGCAACAGTATGGATATCAGAGAGCATACCCTGGAGCGGCAATGCGACCCCGAGTATGTCGAGGAACTGCTGCCGATGATCGACTCGGTCGACGCGATTCTCTCCATGGCATGCGGTTGCGGGGTTCAGCAACTGGCTACCCGGTTCAAGGACAAGCCGATCTTTCCTGCGGTGAACACCAAATTCATGGGCGGTTCCGACCGGCACGGTGTGTGGTCCGAGCGGTGTCAGGGCTGCGGGGACTGTCTGCTCGGTTTGACCGGCGGCATCTGCCCGATCGCAAAATGCGCCAAGCAGCTGATGAACGGTCCCTGCGGCGGTTCGGCAGCAGGCGTGTGCGAGGTCGGAGAAGACGTCGAGTGTGCCTGGGCTCAGATCTGGGTGCGCCTCAAGGCGCTTGGCCTGCAGGATCAGTACATGGAAATTATGCCGGCCAAAGACTGGCGGCCTGGTGGGGCCGGCGGACCGCGGAAGATTATCAGGGAGGACCTGTCGGAATGAAAACTGAAAGCAATCTGGAAAAAGTGCTGGCTGCCGGTCATCTTGCCGTAACCTCCGAGTGTGGCCCGCCCCGGGGAGCATCGGCCCAAAATGTGATCGGCAAAGCCAAATACCTGGAAGGGGTTGTTGATGCGGTGAATATTACCGACAACCAGACCGCAATGGTCCGCATGTCCAGTTTCGCCGGATCGGTGCTGGTTCGGCAGCAGGGCATGCATCCGCTGCTGCAAATGGTGACCAGGGACCGCAACCGTCTGGCCATGCAGGCCGACATCCTGGGGGCCTATGCACTCGGCATCAATACGATGCTCTGCCTGTCGGGAGATCACACCAAGTTCGGCGATCATCCGATGGCAGCCAATGTCCATGATATAGACTCCATCCAGCTCATTCAGATGGTCAAGGCCATGAGAGATGAGGGAATCTTTCAGGGCGGTGCCGAAATCAAAGGTGAGATTCCGAAGATGTTCATCGGCGCAGCCGCCAATCCCTTTGCCGACCCATTCGAGCTGAGGGTCATGCGGCTGGCCAAAAAAATTGCGGCCGGCGCCGACTTCATCCAGACCCAGTGTATCTTCAATGTGGAGAAATTCGAGCGCTGGATGGAAGGGGTCCGTGACAAGGGGCTCCACAAGAAATGCTATATCATGGCCGGCATCACCCCGATGAAATCGGTCGGAGCCGCCAAGTATATGAAAAACAGGGTTCCTGGGATGGACGTACCCACTGAGCTGGTCGAACGTATGGGCAGCGTCGAAAAGGAGAAACAGCCGGAAGAAGGCGTAAAAATCTGCCTGGAAACCATCGAGCGGTTGAAAAAGGTCGAAGGGGTTGCTGGTTTCCACATCATGGCAATTGACTGGGAAGAGAAGGTCGAGGAGATCGTCAAACGGGCTGATCTCTATCCGCGGCCTGCCGTTTAACCAAAGGAAAACATTAATAGTCAGGAGAGGTGGTTAGAATGAGTGATAAACAATTGATTCTTGTCGTCGATGACGATACCGATCTGGTGGAAGCGCTTTCCATGAAACTGGAAAGTGAGAAGTTCAGAGTGGCAAAGGCCTATGACGGGATCGAGGGCTTTGACAAAATCAGGGAAGAGCGGCCGGCCCTGGTCATCCTCGATGTGATGATGCCGCGCAAGGACGGTTTTCAACTCTGCGACGAATTGAAAAATGATACCAACTACAAAGATATTCCGGTAATTCTGCTTACCGCCGTGGCCGATGCGGTCAATTCGACCAACTATACCCACATGGGCGGCAAGACGACGCTGGCAGACGACTATATCCCCAAGCCGATCGATCTGAACAAACTGATGGAGATCGTCAGGGATAATCTCTAACAGGATATCCCCGGTTGCCTCCATTCTTCAGGCAACCGGGGTACCATCAGGCGATGGATGAACAGCGACCAAACCACTCTGGAGCACGATCAGCCATGCGTCTGGGCGGTATCAAGTTCAGCGAACGGCTGGCCCGGGTATCGTTTAGCTTGCCGGAGGGTACCGAGGCCCTGACAGGACTGCTCACCGACCTGTCGAGAAAAAGACTGAGCCTGAGTCGTCTCTTCGTCAGTTCCGGCAGCGGAGCCTTCTGTGATTTCTGCATCGATCACGCAGATTTCAAGCGCAACCAGCAACTGCTGAGCCAGATCTTTGCAGAAAACCGGCTGACCCCCTTTTTCGAGGAACCGGTCGGTACCATAACCCTGTTTCCCCACGGCTCTGATATACGGTTCCTGCTTACCGTTTTGAGCACAATCGATGGACATGATCTGCCGGTCAACGGTATCTATTCGTCCATATCCGGGATCTGCATCTCCATCGGTCATGAACTGCTCGATCGGGCAGCCACTTTGCTGCTCGAGAATTTTGAACTCCCTTCCGGCCACAGTCCGTTCAGGTATGAACCGTCGGAACTGGACCAGGCCCTTTCCCGGCTGTCGGGCAGAAACGTGGAGACGGTAGCCCGTTACTGCGAACCGCAGATAAAGATTTACGGTTCCACCCTGACATGCGGGTTGACCTCGATAGACTTTCGTTTTGCCCGAAGCCGCCCTGGCGTTGTCGCTTCGTCTCTGATACAGGCGTTACCTGGCGGTGCATTTGCAATGGTAGCCATGAACAGGACCGGAAGTGACGCCTATGACCTGCAGCTGATACTGGCCGATAATCAGCAGGATCGTGGCCTGCGATCTATCGGCAGACAACTGGACGGGCTCGATGGAGTTGATTGGTCCGGGCAATCTGGTCTGGAAGTATTATATTTGCACGGCCCCCATTTTCAGGATCGATACGGGGTCGCAGCCACGGCTGTCAAAGCGCTCAACGCCGCCTCGGTCGACTTCCTGTCACTGAATTGCTCCGGAACGAGCATCTATGTGGTGTGCGGTAAGCAGCAGGGCAGCAGGGCAGCAGCTGCTCTAGCCGATGTATTCGTGGTTCCATGAGCGTGGGGAGGTGCTGATGGGTTCTGAGGTGCTGCCGCCATTGATGATCAGGTGAAGGAAACGGAGATGACCATTTCGAAAAAAGAAAGCTGGCGGTTCAGGGTATTTGACTCGCTTTCGTTTCCAACCAGGATTCTCAAAGCCGACGGAACCATTATCGCGGTCAACGAAGTCTTTTTGGAGCGCTACCAGGAATCAGTAGAAGATATTGTCGGCTCCACCTGTACCAGGGTCAACCAGAAACATTTTCCCAACCGCACTTTTCCCTGCAATAAGCAGGATGAGTGCCCTCTGTGCCGGGTCATGGCCCGCAAGACCGGACAGTCTGTTCTGCTCCATGCCGTTGACGACAATGACGATCATCACTGGGAAGACCGGGTTTTTTCGCCGATTCTCGGTGATGACGGTGAAGTCGACTATGTCATAGAAAGCATCCGGGACGTAACCGACGTCAAACGTCTTGAGAAGATGTACAGCGATATGCGGGAACTGATCGACAATGTCGTTCAAAGTTCGGTCAGCGCCATCATCGCAGCCAATCGCAAAGGTGATATCATCCTGGCGAACGAGTCGGCCCAGGAACTGTTCGGTTACTCCAGTGACGAGATCCGGCGGGTGCATATCGAAGATTTCTATCCACCTGGTGCCGCCCGGGACATCATGAAGATGCTCCGTGACGAAGGGTTGGGGGGCAGGGGCAAGCTGCCGATCACCCAGGTTGAGATCATTACCAAACAGGGTGAGAGAATCCCGGTGGAGATGACCGCAGCCATCATTTATGAAGGGGATGAGGAGGTGGCCTCGGCCGGCATTTTCAACGATCTCCGTGAAAAACTGGCGGTCGAGCAGAAACTCTACGAAAGTCAGGTCAAGATCGGTCAGGCTGAGAAAATGGCATCGCTCGGCCGGCTGGCCGCAGGGGTGGCTCACGAAATCAACAATCCGCTCACCTCCATCCTGATGTATGGCGGAATCATGCGCGAAAAGCTGGCCACAGATCATCCCCTGAGCCAGAATCTCGACTACGTTCTCGAGGATGCGGATCGCTGCAAGAATATCGTCAAAAACCTGCTGGCCTACAGTCGCCAGTCCAGCCCGACCAAAGAAGTTTTCCCTTTGAACGCACTCATTACCGAAAGTCTGCGGCTGCTGCATGATCAGCGACTTTTTCAAAATGTCGAAATCATCAGCGACCTGATCAATCATGAGGTCCTGATCAAAGCGGACAAGAACCAGCTCTGCCAGGTGGTGATCAACCTGATTCTCAACAGTGTCGATGCGATGGAAGAGCAGGGAACGCTGAGACTGCAAACCGCGGTCAGTGCAGATCAGAAAAGGGGGAGGGTATCGATCTGCGATACCGGTTCCGGTATTCCGGTAAAGGATATATCCAAGGTTTTCGATCCCTTTTTTACAACCAAGGAGCCCGGAAAAGGGACCGGTCTTGGGTTGAGCATGGCGTATGGAGTTCTGGAAGAGAATCAGGGCCGGATCTATATCGAGAATACCGGGCCCGAAGGGACGACCATCAGTTTTGAACTACCCGTCGTCACGTTATCAAATGAAATTCTGTTCGATTCAATCGGATAATTGACAGGTACAGCAAATGGAAGAGTCAGCCCAACGGCACAGCGTGCACAGCACCGAAAAAGCAAAAATCCTTGTGGTCGACGATGAGCCGCGGATCCGGGATGCCTGCAAACTGGTATTGGGCGAGGAAGGTTTAGAGGTTGCCCTTGCAGAAGATGGTGATCAGGGCGTGGCCATGATCCAGAACGAGCACTTCGATATCATACTGGTCGACCTGATGATGCCGGGCCTGTCCGGTATTGAAGTACTCTCCTATGTGCGGGACAAACATCCCCATACCGTGGTCATTGTGATCACCGGCTATGCGACACTTGAACACTCCATCGAAGCGATGAAAAAAGGCGCTTTTGATTTCATTCCCAAACCGTTCACCCCGGAGCAGCTCCGAACGGTGGTCGGCAAGGCGCTTACCTACAACCGGGCACTGCAGGACATAGCAGACAGCAATTCCCGCCTGAAAACGCTGGTCAACAGTCTGACGGACGGGGTAATGGCGCTGGACCGTGATGGCCGTGTCGTCCTCGCCAATCCGGCATTTCTGCATATGATCGACTACCACGGGGCGCCGGTGAAAGGTTCCACCATAGATACACTGCCGGTGGGTGAGACACTGCAGCACATGGTTCACCAGACCATGACTGACGACAGGGAGAACCTGGCTGAAATTGCCGAGGAAATGAGTTGGCCGGAAGGGAGCAGCAAGCGGATATTCAGGGCCAAGTGTACCCCCTTTCGCGGGAGAACCGGGACCAACATCGGTACCATCGTGGTTCTCAACGATATAACCGCTCTGAAGGAACTTGATCAGATGAAGTCTGATTTCGTTTCGCTGGTCTGTCACGAGGTGCGCAGTCCGATGAACAGCCTGCTCATGCAGATCCAGGTTATTCTTGACGGTCTGGCCGGTGAACTAACTGACAAGCAGATCCAGATTCTCAATCGGGTTTCAGGAAAAATGCTGGGCCTGACCGAGATGGTCTCGGAACTGTTGGATCTTTCCAGGATCGAGTCTGGTTTGATTACCAGTGAGAAGGAGAGCTTGGACTTCGAACCACTGCTGTTGGACCAGATAGATCTTCACACCCCGGGCGCGGCCGAAAAATCGATTTCCATTCAGGCCGCGATCGAACCCGGTCTTCCCCCGGTAATGGTCAGCAGAAGGGGAATGGAGGAGGTGATCACCAATCTGGTAACCAATGCGATCAAATATTCCCCGGAAAAAAGCACGATAAAAGTGGTGGCAGCAAAGGAAAACGAGTATCTCCGTGTTTCGGTGGAAGACAACGGTTACGGTATACCAGAAGAAGATCTGGAGCGAATATTCGATCGTTTTTATCGGGTCAAGGACGAGAATACCAGAACCCAGCAGGGAACCGGGCTGGGGCTGTCACTGATTAAATCCATTATCGAGTCGCATCACGGCAGGATCACAGTGAGAAGCTCCCTTGGGGAGGGTTCGGTCTTTTCTTTCCTGATCCCGGTGGCCGGAGAGGGCTGATGAACTGACCTTGAGGCTAACGGTTAAAACGGCGGAAGATCGCTTTGACCGTCTCTTCCGGCAGGGAAAACATCCGTGCGACTTCGGCGATGGCGGCGATGCTCTCGCTACCGTGATTGATCGCCGACTGGATTTCAAAAAAGATAACCTTGTCCCGAATCGTTTCAACCGATCGGCTCACCGAGTCTTTCCGCACCCCGATGATGGCGGCCACGCTGTCATTCAAATCTTCATCGCCGTCCTTGATCTGCAGTATTGCTTCAGCGGTGGCCGAGAGATAGTCCAGCACCCACTTGGGGTAGGGAATCAGCTGACCGGTCTTGCGCTGCCAGTTCGAACAGAAGTCGATGGCGTGCCAGACCCACACCGGTTCGTGGGTTTCCTCATACTCATCCTCGAAAGAGGTGAGGATGATCAAATGTGAGTTGTCCTGTTCAGCCATAACCTGTTCCTGTCGGTGCCAATAGAGGATTATACCGAGATGTTGTGATGATTGGTGACCTGGCTCAGGAGTCTACCAGAATTTGAATCAGAGCAGTACCGATATTTGCTGTGGAAAAAAACGAAACGATCGGGGAAAGACGTTGAGAAGTGAGCGTGCCGGTCTGAGCGGCCGCGTTCAGTCGATGATATACTCTCTCTGCAGAAGCAGGTTTTCAACATGAACGGAGCATATCGGCTCGTCATAGGCTTTGCCGATGACCAATACCTGGTTGGACAGAACCGCTTTTCTGCGGGACCCGTCTGAACCGGAAAGTGGGGGTTGGGCGTACGATCTTGTACAGGGTGAACCCGTGCACGGGCATAGAAAGGCACCCTGCCATTTTCTGCTGTTGCCGGAGTGCCTGTCCATTCCCCCCTCCCCAGGTTAAGAATAGCAAACTTACGCTCTTACCTATTGATACTTGGTGATCCTGGAGAAGTAAATAGGTATAAATACCTAATTTATTGACGCTGGAGAGTAACTGAAAAATTAGTTATCACGATAACAGGAGCTTATTGATACTCGGCGAAAGAAAAATAATATAAAAGACGTGAAATATTCTGTATAATCCTGCTAACCAGCCGAAAGTTGGATATTATTTCAGCGGCCCTTGCCGGTTACCAGGTGCCCTTGTTCTCCATCGATGCCCACGGCTCCGTCATCGGCAGGCGATCACCCTGCTGCAGCAATTCGATGGAAATCTGATCGGGGGTGCGGATGAAGGCCATATAACCATCGCGCGGGGGCCTGAGTATGGTCACACCCGCTGCCATCAGTTTTTCACAATAGTCGTAAATGTTTTCAACACTGAATGCCAGATGGCCGAAATTTCTTCCCTCGCTGTAGGCTTCTTTGTGATCCCAGTTGTAGGTCAGTTCGATTTCCGGTTGCCCTTCAGCGGCGGCGAAGAACACCAGGGTGAAGCGGCCCTGTTCGACGTCTTTTCTTCTGGTCTGAACCAGGCCGAGTTTGTTGGTGAAAAAATCGATCGACTCGTCCAGGTCTCTGACCCGGATCATGGTGTGCAGAAATTTCATAGCTAGGTTTCCTCCTGGGATAAAAGACGCGCTGGGTGGTGGAGTGCCGGATCATCATGGCCGGTAATGCTGCTGGTGGGAGCGGGGGGAATCGAACCCCCACGGGCGCACGTCCCACGAGATTTTAAGTCTCGGATGTCTACCAGTTCCATCACGCTCCCGACCGGTCCGACGATGCCACGTATAGTGGTGGGTACGCCTGACAGATACCGGGCAATCTTTACCACAGCGTCTGTTCTTTTGTCAATTATCGCGCCCGGTAACGCTGCTCAATAGATGGAGCCGTTCTCGACAATGGCGCACATATCGCGCACGGCCAGATCGAGGCCGCTGAACACCGATCGGGCGATGATCGCATGGCCGATCGACAACTCTTCAATCGGGTCGATTGCCGCTATGGCGGCGGTGTTGAAATAGTTGAGACCGTGGCCGGCGTTGACCCGCAGTCCAAGCAGATGCGCCTCCTCGGCGCTCTGCCTGACGAGCTCGAATTCCTCGAACTGCTGATCCTCGTTGACGGCCTCGGCGTAGCGCCCGGTATGAAGCTCTACAAAGGTTGCGCCGATCTCCCTGGATGCCTTGACCTGGGCTGAGTCCGGGTCGATGAACAGAGATACCGCAATGCCGGCCTTGGTCATCCTGGCAATCGTTTTTGCCAGTTTCTTTTTCTGTGAGACCACGTCCAGGCCGCCTTCGGTGGTGAGTTCCTGTCTTTTTTCAGGAACCAGCGTCACCAGATCAGGCTTGATCTGAAGTGCGAAATCGATGATCTCTTTGGCCGCCCCCATCTCCAGATTGAGTTTTGTTTTTACGGTTTCGCGCAGGATTTTCACATCGCGGTCCTGGATGTGCCGCCGGTCCTCGCGCAGGTGCACGACGATACCGCGGGCCCCGGCCATCTCGCAGATGGCCGCAGCGGCCACCGGGTCCGGTTCATCGATTCCCCTGGCCTGGCGGATGGTGGCAACGTGGTCTACATTGACGGCGAGGTGTGGCATGGCAAATCTCCTGAGTTTATGTAATGCAGAAAGCAGGCTCTGCTCTCTGGCCGACATGATGTCAGAGTCTTTCTGGGATTTTTCATGATCATAGCCAAGCAGGTGCAGCATACCGTGAATCATCAGCCAGTCAAGACGCTGGCTGACACTGCAGTCATAGGCGGCGGCTTCGTGGACAGCTCGATCGAAGGAAATGACAATGTCGCCCAGGTGCTGCAGGTTAAGAGCGTGCAGAAAAGCATCCTCCCCGGCATCAAAAGGGAAGCTCAGCACATTGGTCGGCCGGTCCCTGTTCCGGTAGCGCCTGTTCAACTCACGAATCGCGCTGTCGGTGGTGATGACGATGGTGCAGCTGCTGGTCCCACCATTGCACAAGGCCAGAATACGGCGGGCCGTTTTCCGGCAGTGATCAAGGTAGCGCAGGGGGACGGCTGAATGCTGATCGATCAGTTCTATCGGCATGATGGGATCATCGCAGCAAGTGAGAAAGGGGCTCTACGTTTCTTTTTCGGGCTGAATCATTTCGTAAGCGTGAATGATCTTCTGTACCAGCGGATGGCGCACCACGTCGGCCTTGCTGAAGCGGCAGAATCCGATTCCTTTGATATCCTGCAGCAGGGACTGGGCCTGAACGAGTCCCGATTTCTGGCTGACCGGCAGGTCAACCTGGGTGATATCACCGGTTATTACCGCGCGGGAATCGAAACCGATGCGGGTCAGAAACATTTTCATCTGCTCTCGAGTGGTGTTCTGGGCCTCATCGAGAATAATAAATGCACTGGAAAGGGTCCTGCCCCGCATGAAGGCCAGCGGTGCAATCTCGATTGTTCCCTGATCGATCAGGTCGAAGGCCTTTTCAGGGCCGAGCATGTCGACCAGGGCATCGTTCAAGGGGCGCAGGTAAGGGTCGACCTTCTGGGCCAGGTCCCCGGGAAGAAACCCCAGCTTCTCGCCGGCCTCGACCGCAGGCCGGGTGAGAATGATGGAGCGCACCTGCTGGCTGGCCAGGGCAGAGACGGCCATGGCCACAGCCAGGTAGGTCTTGCCGGTGCCGGCCGGACCGATTCCGAAAACCACATCGTTCTCTCTTATCGAGTCGATATAAATCTTCTGGTTCGGGGTCTTGGGAGAGACGACCCGGTTTCTGGTTGTCACGTAGACCTTGTCGAGAAAGATCTGGTCGAGTCGTGCTTTGGCGTTGGCCTGCAGGATTTTCAGACCAAAGGCAATGTCGGTTGAGAAGACCGGGTATCCGGTGCCGATCAATTGGTAGAGCTGGACCAGAAGGTTTTCGGTCAGGATGACGTCGTGCTTGGGACCGCTAATCGTAACCAGCGTGCCCCGGGTGTTGATTTTTACGCCGGCCCCGTTCTCCAGGATCTGCAGGTTCTTGTTGAGATCACCGTAGAGAACCCCGGCCAGTTCATTGTCATCGAACCGGAGCTCTCTTTTTTCCAGCACGGTGGTCATCTGTTCAAGAGCCTTTCAGCTCCTGGTCTATCATCATCTGGAAGCCCTGAATCGAGCGGTTTTTCAACTTCTTGCCGTTGATGAAGATGGTCGGGGTTCCGGTTACGCCAACCTTTTGAGCATCCATCAGATCCTTTTCGATCATCCTGGAGATTTCGGCACTGTTCATATCCTTGTTGAACTGGGCCATGTCCAGACCGAGGTCGACCGCAATATTGTTGATCAGTTCATTACTCAGTTTTTCTGATTTAAACAACTCGTCGTGAAATTGCCAGAATTTACCTTGCTTGTGAGCAGCCAGGGCAGCCCGGGCAGAGGGTTCGGCAAACTGGTGAAAACGCAGCGGCATATTTTTGAAAACGAGTTTTACCGTGTCGGGGTTTTGATCGAGCACCTGCTCGAGAAGCGGCACAATCTGGCCGCAGTAAGGTCATTCGAAGTCGCTGAAGACGGCAACCGTCACCGGTGCGTCAGCGTTGCCCTTGAACGGGGAGCCGGTGACGTCAATTTCAGTCACGAAATCGACCGACAGGGAGGTGAAGGTCTTGTTGTCCTTGTCTACCAGCAGTATCTGTTCTCCCCGGGCATCGGTGTCTATGGCGACCACGCCGGGATCGACGTCGGCGCTGGCTTTGAGGTTGCCGTTCGCTTCATAGATCAGCAGTTTGTGATTGTCGGTGAGGATATAGACCATTTTGCCGTCGACCGACTGAACCATATCGGTGGGAGTATAGGGGAGCTGCCATTGTCGGGTCTTGGTGATGAGCAGCTCAGGGTCACCGCTCTGGACCGCAAAAACGCTTGCGAAAGTAAATGCCAGCGTCCCGGCCACCAGGGCTGCGCCTAAGGCAGGTTTTACCAGAAAATCATTCATGAGAACCTCAGCTGTGTTTTTAAGGGGTTGGACTTTATATAAAAATCCAGCGGCTTATTCAATCCCAAAATAGGCATTGTGACCATTTTTTACAAGTCTATAAAAGCGTTCCGGGATAATAAATAGATAGTGATTAAGTGGTATTGATGGTATTATACGAGGTTTGTTTTGCTAGATATTGATTTGGCATGGCCACTTGACGTCAAAACGATCAATACTTACGAGACTACTGGTTTGGACTGAACAGAAGATCATCCGTGCGAGAGTGGCGGAATTGGTAGACGCGCTGGTCTTAGGAACCAGTATCACTGATGTGTGGGTTCGAGTCCCTCCTCTCGCACCATTGACAGAAACCACGAAATGACAATAACCGAAGCAACAGACGAAAGGATGACGGAACATGGATGTTAAAGTTGAGGAATTGAGCGGATTGACGAGGGAAATAACGATCACCCTGCCGGCCGAAAAGGTGCAGGGTAAAATAGACAAGGCCTACGCCAAACTCCAGAAGGAATCCAAGATGAAAGGGTTTCGGAGAGGCAAGGTACCGCGTTCGGTTATCGTAAAAAACTACAAGCCCCAGGTCGAAGCTGAGGTTGGTGAGGAACTCGTTCAGGATACCTATTTCGACATCATCGAGAAACAGGACTTTGACCCGGTTGTTCATCCTGAAATAGACCAGCCCTCATTCAATGAAGACGGCAGTTTTACCTATGTGGCCCGGGTCGATGTTCGGCCTGAATTCGAACTGGGCGAGTACAAGGGGATCGAGGTCGAGGACGTCGACACCAGTGTGGACGATGCGGCTGTTGACTTCGAATTGTCACGAATCCAGAATGACATGGCGGCCCTGAAGCTGGTCGAAGACCGGCCGGTGGCTATGGGCGATGTGGTGGTCGTCGACTACCAGGGATTCCACAAGGGCAACCCGATGAAACAGGTGAAAAACGAGGATTTCACCATCGATGTCGGCAAGGGCCAGATGGACCCTGCCTTCGAAGGTAAACTGGTCGGCATGAAGGCGGGCGAAGAGGCCAGTCACGATGTAACCTTCCCGGAAAAGCACCCCAATCCGATCCTGGCCGGCAAAACCGTAGAGTTCAGAATTACGGTCAAAGACATCAAAGAGCGGGTTCTGGCCGATATCGATGATGAGTTCGCCAAGGACGTGAACGAGCAGTTCAAGACCCTCGATGATCTCAAAGCCATGATCAGGGAGCGGCTGGAAGCTGACAAGAAAAGCGCTGCCGCCGGCGCCTTGAACGACAGGATCATGCAGAAACTGCTGGAAAAGCATGAGTTCGATGTACCCGAGCGGCTGGTTCGCTTCGAGATCGAGCAGATGATCAAGCAGACCGAGGAACAGCTGCAGAAATCGGGTATGAGTCTTGAAGCCGCCGGCATGAGCCGTGATGACCTGGCCAAGAACAATGAGCCCATCGCGGTTCAGCGGGTGACCGGTGATTTCATACTCAAGAAAATTGCCGAGGTCGAAGAGATCAAGGTCAATGACGAAGACCTGGAAAGGTCGTTCAAACGCATCGGGGACCAGTACAATATGCCGGTTGACCGGGTCAAGGAATTCTTCAAGAGCAGAGACGACCTGCTGCCTCTGATGAACGAGGTTTTAAACGAGAAGATTCTGAACTTCCTGAAGGAACATGCGAAATTGGTCGAACCGGCCGAGCCGCAGGAGACGCAGGACGGGGCTGCCGAGTCCGGCGAGGTTGAGCAGGACGCCGAAAAAAGCGAATGAAACGCTCGGACCAGAGGGCAGCTGACTGATCGTTTATAAGGCTCTGCAAAACAGGGCTCTGCAAAACAGTAGGGGCCGGTTGATTAAATCAATTTCGGCTTTACCATATTTTAAACTTAAAAACCGACTGCAGGGGCTCCGGCCTTCTGCAGTCGAGCCATTTAAAGGGATACGTTATGAATCTGATACCGATGGTCGTGGAGCAGAGCCCTCGAGGCGAGCGGGCCTATGATATTTACTCGCGCCTGCTCAAAGAGCGGATAATTTTTCTGGGGTCAGCCGTCAATGACGACGTTTCAAATGTGGTCATCGCCCAGCTGCTGTTTCTCGAGGCCGAGGACCCAGACAAGGATATAACCTTCTACATCAACTCGCCCGGCGGAGTCGTCAGCTCCGGTCTGGCCATATACGACACCATGCAGTTCGTCAAGTGCGATATCGCCACCCTGTGCATGGGGCAGGCTGCCTCCATGGGGGCCCTGCTGCTGGCTGCCGGTACGGAGGGAAAACGCTACGCTCTGCCCAACTCGAGAATCATGATTCACCAGCCCATGGGCGGCTACCAGGGGCAGGCCACGGACATCGATATTCATGCCCGGGAAATTTTGCGAATGCGGGAGGGTTTAAACAAGATATTGGCCCTGCACACCAAGCATACGGTCAAGAAGATCGCTGCAGACACCGATCGCGATAATTTCATGAGCGCTATGGAGGCCAAGAAATATGGTATAATAGATAAAGTCCTCGTCAAAAGAACCGAGCAGAAAAGCAAGGAAGACTGATTATGAGCGAGTTTGATGCCAAAGGACCGGACTGCAAATGTTCATTTTGCGGTAAAAACCAGGACGAAGTCGAAAAACTGATCGCCGGCCCCGATGTTTATATCTGCGATGAGTGCATCGAGTTGTGCAATGAGATCGTTCTGGAAGAAGACGATGGCATCGAGCAGCTCGACGGCGACGGTGAGATAACACCCGGCAGCCTGAAGCCTGCAGAAATCAAAGAGTACCTGGATCAGTACGTGGTTGGCCAGGAACGGGCCAAAAAAATCCTGTCGGTGGCGGTCCACAATCATTACAAGCGCATCGACGCGCCGATGGACGATGACGATGTCGAGCTGCAGAAATCGAACATCATTCTGATCGGCCCGACGGGCTCGGGCAAGACACTGATGGCGCAGACCCTGGCCAGGATCCTGCAGGTACCGTTCTGCATTGCCGATGCCACCACCCTTACCGAAGCCGGTTACGTCGGTGAGGATGTGGAGAATATCCTGGTCAATCTGCTGCAGGCGGCAGATTATGATCTGGGCCGTGCCGAACGTGGTATCATCTATATCGACGAGATCGACAAGATTGCCCGCAAATCAGACAGCCCGTCTCTGACCCGGGACGTTTCCGGTGAAGGAGTCCAGCAGGCGCTGCTCAAGATCATCGAGGGCACCGTCGCCTCGATTCCGCCCAAGGGGGGGCGCAAGCATCCCCAGCAGGAACTGATCAAAATCGATACCACCAATATCCTGTTTATCGTCGGCGGTGCTTTTGTGGGCCTCGATTCGGTCATCAAGCGCAGAAAGGGCAGCAAGTCCATTGGCCTCACCGCTGAAATTATCAGTGAGACCAAAAAAGAGCTGGGCGAAATTCTGTCCATCGTTCAACCCGAGGATCTGCTCAAATTCGGCCTGATCCCCGAACTGGTCGGCAGGCTGCCGGTGATCGCCACCATGGTCGAGCTCGATGAAGATGACCTGGTCCGCATCCTCAAGGAACCCAAAAACGCTTTGACCAAACAATACCAGAAGCTATTTAATTTCGAGAACATAGAGCTCCGTTTCACCGAAGGTGCGCTGACCGCGATCGCCAGGAAATCCCTGGAGAGAAAGTCAGGGGCCAGGGGGCTGCGCTCGGTACTCGAGGAGGCGATGCTGGATGTCATGTACGATCTGCCGTCCAAACAAAATGTCCAGGAATGCGTTATCAGCGAGCAGGTCATAACAAATGGAGATTATCCGGTTATACTGTACCAGAACGCTGCTTCCGATGATGAATTGAAAAGTGCATAATTAACCAGAGATTTACTATGAGCAATTCCCTGTCCGGTACCAAGCTTTATCCCCTGATGCCGCTGCGCGACATCGTCATTTTCCCGCATATGGTGGCGCCGCTGGTCGTCGGTCGTAAACAGTCGATCATGGCACTTGAGGATGCAATGGAAAAGCGTACCGAGATTTTCCTGGTTACCCAGATAAATGGAGGAGAAGACGAGCCCGGTCCCGCCGGTATACACCGGGTAGGGACGCTGGCCAGCGTCATGCAGCTGCTCAGGCTGCCTGACGGAACCATCAAGGCACTCGTCGAAGGAAAGCGCAGGGCCGAGATCGTATCATATGTGCCCCACGACAAGTTCATGCAGGTTGAACTGCGCGAATTTGTCGAGGCGGATCCGGTAACCAGCGAAGTGACCGCATATGAGCGGGAACTGCGGAGATACTTCGAACAATATTCTACCATCAACAACAAGATTGCCAAAGAGGTGGTCAAGTCGGTGCAGTCGATCGATGAGCCCGGAAAACTCGTCGATGTGATCTGTGCCCACCTGCCGCTCAGGGCCGAGGAAAAACAGAAGATCCTCGAATGCCCGACGCTGCTGGAACGGATCGAGAGGGTTCTCGAGATTCTCAGTCGGGAAATCGAACTGGCCGAGCTTGAAAAGGAGATCAATGCCCGGGTCAAAGCCCGGATGAGCAGAACCCAGAAAAATTACTACCTGGGCGAGAAGGTCAAGGAGATTCAGAGCGAGATGGATCAGGGCGAGGAGGGGCTTGATGACATGGCCGAACTCGAGGAGGCCATCGACAAGAAAAAACTGCCCAAGCTGGCCCGTGAAAAAGTGACCAAGGAGCTGAAAAAGCTCAAAAGCATGCCGCCGATGTCGGCCGAGACCACGGTGGTCCGCAACTATATCGATACCATACTCAGCCTGCCCTGGAAGAAAAAGACCAAGAGCGTCATCGACATCAACAAGGCCGAGGTCATTCTGGACGAAGATCATTACGGGCTCAACAAACCCAAGGAGCGGATCCTCGAATACCTGGCCGTACAGGCCCAGGTAAAGAAAATCAAAGGCCCGATTCTCTGCCTGGTCGGCCCCCCGGGGGTCGGTAAAACCTCGATCTGCCGCTCGGTAGCGCGGGCGCTGAGCCGTAAATTCGTGCGCTTGTCCCTCGGCGGTGTACGCGATGAGGCGGAGATACGAGGGCATCGAAGAACTTATATCGGGGCGCTGCCGGGCAAGATCATCCAGTCCATGCAGCGGGCCGAAGTCTGCAATCCGGTGTTCTGCCTCGATGAAGTCGACAAGATGTCGATGGATTTCAGGGGCGATCCCTCCTCGGCCCTGCTCGAAGTTCTCGACCCGGAGCAGAATATAGCCTTCAACGATCACTATCTCGACCTCGACTACGATCTCTCCGAAGTTTTCTTCATCACCACCGCCAACAACCTGCACGGCATTCCGGCGCCGCTCCAGGACCGGATGGAAATTATCCAGATCAGTGGCTATACCGAAGAGGAAAAACTCAAGATCGCTCAGGGGTACCTGATCCCCAAGCAGCTCGAAGCAAATGGTTTTGAGTCAGGCGACATCTCCTTCACCGACGGCTCCATTCTCGAGATCGTCAGGCGCTACACCAAGGAAGCCGGGGTTCGGAACCTGGAAAGAAATATCGCCTCCGTCTGCCGAAAAATTGCCCGGGACCGTTTGAAAAAAGGGCTCACCCAGAAGAAGTACCGGCTCAGTGCCCAGTCGGTGGTCAAGTATCTCGGAACACCCAAGTACCGTTTCGGTCTGGCAGAAGACCAGGGGAAAATTGGACTGTCCACCGGCCTGGCCTGGACCGAATTCGGCGGCGATCTGCTTCAGATTGAGACCACCCTGATGGCCGGTTCGGGTAAACTGATCATCACCGGCAAACTTGGTGACGTCATGCAGGAGAGTGCCCAGGCTGCGCTCAGTTACGTGCGCTCGCGGGCCGAGCGGCTCGGGCTGGAGCCTGATTTTTATCAAAAGCTCGACATCCATGTCCATGTGCCCGAAGGGGCGATCCCCAAAGACGGCCCTTCAGCAGGTATTACCATCGCCACGGCGATCACTTCGGCGCTGATCCAGAAACCGGTCAAGCACCATCTGGCCATGACCGGTGAAATAACCCTGCGGGGCAGGGTGCTGCCCATCGGCGGGCTGACCGAGAAACTGCTGGCCGCCAACCGGGGAAATATCAGCAACGTGCTGATCCCCAGGGACAACGAGCGAAATCTCAACGATGTGCCGATGAAAATCAGAAAAAAGTTGTCGATCACCCTGGTCGAACACATGGACGAAGTGCTCGAACAGGCCGTCATTCTCGAGCAGGGTGAGACCCTGTTCAAGGACAGCGCGATCAACTCGGTATACAGCGATATCACGCTTTCGGAGCACAATACAACCCAGTGATATTTTGCTTGACTGGGTATTGGTAAGTTGGTAAATACACGACACGCTTATCCGGGCGGGTAGCTCAGTTGGGAGAGCATCGGCCTTACAAGCCGAGGGTCACAGGTTCAAGCCCTGTTCCGCCCACCACAATACCGCAGTAAATGGAGCGGTAGTTCAGTTGGTTAGAATGCCGGCCTGTCACGCCGGAGGTCGCGGGTTCGAGTCCCGTCCGCTCCGCCAGTAATAGAAAGGGTTTCAGCGATTTGCTGAAACCCTTTTTTGTTAGCGCCCACCTTTGTAGTTTCAAAAACTTCTGGAGTCAGAGTTGGTAGCACGGTAAGATTCCTTATTGAAGATCCATCTATAATTAATAACAGGGGGCTTAGGTATGGAATCTGACAACAGATTGTTGGTGACGGTCATTTTACGCCATGACCAGTCAAAGAACCTGGGCGAGATCATGGACTACCTGAAGGAAACCGGTTTCTATCGTGATTTCCCTCCACCGGGGTGCGAGCTTGTGTCATGGGTGGTCGCCATGTCATACGGCTTCATCATACAGCTACGCCTGGAACCTTCAGCCCTGCGCAGCCTGAACCGCTACATAGAGCAAAAAGCCTGGGGAGCTTTCCGGTATGAGGTTTATCCGGCTTATGATTTCGAGCCGATTGCCAAAAAGTTCAAGGAGGAATGATCCGCAGCCGAGGATCAGCCATTACAGAATGCAGTAATCCAAGTGCAGGATGTCACACTACCAGCTTGAGTTGCTTTCTTTAACAGGGATTGCTGCTGGCTGATGCACTGTGAATGTAACTCTGAGATTGCTGCTGCGCTCACCATCCATTTCAGGCTCGCTCGAGTGCCTTTTCGATGTCCGGTTTTTCGATTCATCGATAAATTGTTATACAGCGATCCAGCAGCAATTTTTTCCTCACGCAACGATCATTGATGACATGAGCTTGCCAATACTGTAGAACCGGAATTTAGCTGATAATTATTTTTTACCGGTGGCTTTTTCGATAATGAATATATAATTATTAGCATGCTAATACAATGCTATGATAGAAAATATTGATATTATGGTTGAGGTTAGGATCGGCCACAATAGAGCGCTGTGATGATGAACCTTCTCGACGGCGTAAAAACAGCCGATATCAGAATCACCAGAGAGGTTCGTTCGCTCAGTGAGCAGGTACAGGATCGGTCCCTCTCCCTGGTCGACAGAATCGAGTGTTTCGAGGACATCATCAGTCTCGAGGTCGGTGACACTTCTCTCAACCGGGTGCGCAATCTGGAGAGGGAACTCAATATCCGCCAGATGTTCATCAAATACGAGGGTGAGAACCCCTCGGGCACGCAGAAAGACCGTATCGCCTTTGCCCAGGTGCACGATGCCTTCAGACGCGACTATGATGTCGTGGCGCTGGCAACCTGCGGTAATTACGGCGTAGCCATGGCTTATGGTGCCTATCTTGCCGGAATCGTCTGTAAAATATTTATTCCCGAGAGCTATCACACCGAACGGGTCCGGGAGATGGAGCAATTCAATGCTGAAATCCTGCGGCTTCCCGGGAGTTATGAAGACACCGTGTCGCAGTCGAGTAGAATGGCTGCCGAGCAGGGCTGGTATGACGCCAACCCCGGAGGTGCCAACACCTCGCTGCAAATCAACAGCTATGCGGTTATCGCCCACGAGATATACGATCAATTACGCGATGCACCCAAATACGTGGCTGCCCCTGTTTCGAACGGAACCCTGCTGGCCGGTGTTTACCGGGGGTTCGTCAACCTGTTCAAACGGGGAAAAACCTCGCGGGTACCGATATTCATTGCCGGCTCAGCTGCCAACAAAAACCCGATCATCAGTTCATTCAAGGCGGGGCTGGAAGAATGTATCGATATCGACCCGCAGCAAATCAGGGAAACCGCAACCAACGAACCACTGATCAACTGGCACAGCTTCGATGGCAATGAGGCACTCTACGCGCTTCGTCAGACCGGTGGGGAAGCTATGCACGTCAGCGACAAAAAAATGCGGGAAATGAGCACCTACCTGCACCGCAAGGAAGGTTATCGGATTCTGCCGGCCTCCACCGCAGGGCTGATAGCCATGCTTGAAAAACATGAAAAGAGCCCGTTTATCAGCGACCGATATGTCGCCATCCTCACCGGAAGGTATTGAAATGAAAGAATCCATCGATGGTAAAGCCATTGTCTACGCGGACGGCGCCTTCACCACACCCAACGGCAAAACCGCGCACGGCCTCGTCCGCTTCACAAGGAGATACGAGGTCGTCGGGGTGATCGATCACCGGTTTACCGGTCAGGATGCCGGTCTGCTGCTGGACAGCAAAAGCAACGGAATCATGATCTATGGCGATATTGAAGAGGCGGCCGCCGCTCAGCACTGCTCGGATGAGCCCTGTTCGCTGGTAATCGGGCTGGCGCCGGACGGAGGACGACTGCCTGAAACGGCCAGGGAGGTGATCAGAAAAGCTGTTCAGATGGGCATGAACGTGGACAGCGGGCTGCACGATTTTCTCTACAAGGATGAAGAGCTGATGCGGCTCGCCTCATTAAACGGCTGCCGGGTCAGGGACATCCGCAAAACGGTCGAGCGCGAGGAACTGCACTTCTTCTGCGGTAAAATCGAGGAGGTGGACTGTCTGAAAATCGCCATTCTCGGCACCGACTCGGCCATCGGCAAGAGAACCACGGCCTGGCTGCTTGTCCATGCTGCAGAAGCCGCCGGCCTGAAAACGGAAATGGTCGGGACCGGCCAGACAGCCTGGATGCAGGGCGCCCGGTACTCGATGATCATGGACAGCTGTATCAACGATTTCGTCTCCGGCGAAATCGAGCATGCGGTTCATGAGGCCTGGAAGAACGAATCCCCGGACCTGATCGTCATCGAAGGGCAGGGCAGCCTGATGAATCCGGCGTACCCCGGCGGCTTTGAAATCCTTGCAGCCGGCCGTCCCGACCTGGTCATCCTGCAGCATGCTCCGAGAAGACTGGAATACGACGGGTTTCCCGGCTACCGGTTGCATTCACTGCCGGAACAGATCAACGCGATCGAGACGATTTCAGGTCGAAACGTGGTGGCCGTTACCGTCAATCATGAACTGATGGAGAGGGAAGATATCAAAGAAGAGTGCGAAAAAATCACTGTTCAGACTGGCCTGCCAGCCGTTGATGTGCTCTTTTCCGGGGCTGATGCGCTGATCGAGCTGATCAGATCGCATCTCCGGAATCGCTCATGATATGAAAATCCTGGAGGTCCGCCATTTCAGGCTGGACATGGCGCTGGCGGTTCCCTACACGATCGCCTATGAAACGGTCAGCCGGGCCGCCAATATCGTCATCGAACTGAAAACCGACGGCGGCCTGAGCGGATGGGGGTGCGCCGCCCCCGATCTGGCGGTCACCGGCGAATCGGCGGAACAGGTCAGTAGTGCAGCCGGCACCGTGATAGCCGACCTGTTGGTCGGGGAGAACCCGTTCGAGATTGCCCGGCTCACCCACCTGCTCAAACAGCATCTCCCCCAGCGGCCTGCCACCATGGCCATGGTCGACATAGCGCTTCACGATCTGCTGGCCCGTAAGGCCGGTCTGCCGCTTTATCAGCTCCTTGGTGGATTCAGGGACAAAATCGCAACCTCGGTAACCATAGGGATCATCTCCGTTGAAGAGACCCTGGAGAAGGCCGCAGAGCACCTGCGGGACGGTTTCACCATCATTAAGCTCAAAGGCGGGCTGAACCTCGACGAGGATGTTGAAAAGATCCTGAAATTGCGCGAATTATGTGGGCCTGGCTTTGGTTTGCGATTTGACGCCAACCAGGGGTTCAGTGTCGAGCAGTCGATCCATTTCATGCAGCAAGTAAGCGGTGCCGGCCTTGAAATAATCGAACAGCCCACCAGCCGGAAAAAAGACCGCAGCCTCGGACTGGCCACCCAGGCGACCAGCGTTCCAGTGATGGCCGACGAGAGCGTCAGGACCTTGAGCGACGCCTTCCGTCTGGCGGCTGACCAGCGTATGGATATGATCAATATTAAATTGATGAAAATGGGAGGGATTTTCGAATCGCTGCACATCAACTCGGTGGCCAAGGCCGCCGGGCTGGAAGTAATGGTGGGCTGTCTGGATGAGTGTGCCCTTGGTATTTCCGCCGGCCTTCACTTTGCCCTGAGCAGGGCCAATATCGAATTTGCCGACCTTGACGGCCACCTCGATCTTCTCGATGACCCGTTTGCAGGCCTTTTTCATCTGGATAAAGGCGTTCTCTATCCGACCGACCAGCCCGGCCTGGGCACAATAGACCTGTAAGCCGGCACGGCTGACAATCTGATCAGTTGGCCAGCCGTTGTCAGCGTGAGAAAACGGGGAGGATCGTTTCGTTGAAAAAGGACTGGATGTCCTTGAAGATCTGTTCACTAAATGCATGGATGTCGAGCCAGGCATCCTGCAGGTAGCGTACAGATTTGTTCAGCCAGACGGCAGCCTGATCGAGCAGTGCAGGGTAAGAGCCGGTAGCGACCGCCAGCACCACAAGCACAGCAACAATCAGTGCAAGGCAGAACAGCTGGCCTCCGAGAATTTCGATTTTGAGATCCTGGTCGCGCAGTCCGAACACGGTGGGCAAAAGAGAGAGGACGAACCATGGCAGGATCATCAGAAAGCCGGTGATGATAAATGACTGAATAAACGGACCCGGCCGATAGCTCAGATAAAACAGGGCGAGCGCCGCGGCGGCTCCGAAAAACAGTACCGCCTGGAACAGTATCGACATGGCGTAATTGAGAACGGCCGACAGCCGGCCGGGCGGTTCATCGTCTGTACGTTTGAAAGCCATCGATATCTGTCTCCGGGCTTGTTGAAAAAAAGCAATAATTCAGCGTAACTGATAAGTGATTGCTTGGCAAGAAACTCAGGCCTTGCGCAACCGCTTTCGATAATGCTAGAAATGGGACACAGCTATTTAAAACACTTTCTGTGCGGAGCGGGGATGACTGAGCCTATTGAAACATATTTCCGG
Organism: uncultured delta proteobacterium; assembly: GCA_963845115.1. Taxonomy (GTDB): domain Bacteria; phylum Desulfobacterota; class Desulfobulbia; order Desulfobulbales; family Desulfocapsaceae; genus JABDQA01. The sequence continues at coordinate 530,379 of CAWJQN010000001.1, forward strand.
ATGCGCCTTGAGAAATGCGGGCAGGCACTGGTCGCCAACAATTTCGAAACCTTCATTGCCGATAACAGCGTGCATGCGGCTGAGATTTTCCGCGGACAGATCTTTCCCGGCCTGCAGGTGAAAAGCGCTTCCTGGGGAGATTCGCTCAGCCTGGCCTCCACCGCCATCCTTGATTTTCTGCGATCCCGGCCTGAAATCGATTTCATCGAAACCTTCGAGCCGGGAATCGATCGCAGCGAACTGATCGAACGGAGGCGGAGGGCGCTGCTGGTCGATCTGTTCCTGACCGGGGCGAACGCTGTTACCGAAGAGGGCGTTCTGGTGAACCTCGATATGGTCGGAAACAGGGTCGCTCCGATGATCTTCGGGCCCCGCCACGTGGTCCTGGTTATCGGTAGAAACAAGATAGTCAGAGATGTCGAGGCGGCCATGACCAGGATAAAGGACTTCGCTGCACCGTTGAACGCCATCAGGCATACGGCTTTGAAAACGCCCTGTATGAAGACATCGTTCTGCATGGACTGCAAAAGTCCTGACCGCATCTGCAACAGCTGGACAATCATCGAAAAATCGTATCCCAAAGAAAGAACCAAAATTATTCTGGTTGATGACGATCTGGGGCTGTAAATTGTTGGGCGTCTGATTTGCAGCTTTTCTAACGTTTGCGTTCCTGTCTGCTGCCCGAGGCAGGACAGAGGAGCTTTTCATGAGTCAAACCGGTCCGGTCTGGCTGGCCCGAATCAACCTTGTACAGCAGCTGTACAGGAGTAGGGGCAGCGGCTACCTGGTGGCCTGGGCCCACCGGATATCAGGTGTCATGCTGGTTGTTTATGTGTTGCTCCACATCAACACCCTGTCGAGCCTGGTGAGTCCGGATGAGTTTGCCAGAAAAATGCAGCTGTTCGGCAGTCCGGCGGCCGTGTTCGGGGAGTGGCTGCTGGCGCTGCCGGTTATTTTTCACAGCCTCAACGGCGGCCGCCTGCTGGTCTACGAACTGTTCTCCAGCCGCCATGACCGCCAGCTTCTTGGCTGGGTCTACCTGCTGAGTGCAACCTACATGGGAGTGCTCGGCTATCTGATGCTTCTCGGGAACCAGCAGGTCTCCGCCCATTTTTTCTGGCTTCTGACTGGTATCGCCGCCCTTTTTTTCTCGTACCCCGTTCTCAGAAAAGTCATGAGCGGGCCCGGCTCCGCCGGCTGGAAACTGCACCGGATCAGTGGTAGTATCCTTTTTCTTCTGGTACCCGCCCATATGCTGTTCATGCACCTGACGCCCGCTGCGGGGCGCGACAGTGCAGTGATAGCCCAGAGAATGAATCAGCCGCTGATCATGGTCGTGGATGCCCTGCTGCTCTTAGCTATTCTCTACCACGGCGGGTATGGCCTGATCGGCATCCTAAGAGACTATACCGACAGAACTGTACTTATCCGCATCGCCACTGTCGTCACCAGCCTGGTTTTCGTCCTTTTCGGCTTAAAGGGCGTTCTGTTGCTGGCGACGGTATAACAGGCCACGGAGCTTGGCATGGTAAAAATATCAATCGATTCAACCATTGACTGCGATGTTCTTATAATCGGGGCCGGCGGCGCTGCCCTGAGAAGTGCAGCCGAGATCTTCGAGAAGAGACCACAGACCTCGATTATCGCTCTCACCAAGGTAACCCATCCCCAGAAATCACACACCTCAACGGCCCAGGGCGGACTGGCTGCGGTCGATCCGAAAGATCCGCTGGACTCGACGATCTTCCATATGTTCGATACCTGGAAGGGCTCCGACTGCACCGCTGACCAGAATGTGGTCAAGACGATCTGCGAGGCGGCCTGGGAAGAGATTCTCTGGCTGGAAAACCGGGGCATGCACTTCTCCAGGAACCGCGACGGCCGGTTGAGCAAACGGACCTTTGGCGGCCACACCAGGAACTTTGGGGAAGCATCGGTTTTCCGGGCGGTATTCGAAGCTGATCGAACCGGCAAGGGGATCATGGATACCAACTGGGGAGAATCGCTGAAACGGGGGATCACCTTTCTGAATCAGACCATCGGGGTGGAACTGCTGATCGACAACCGCTGCTGCCACGGAGTCATCGCTTTCAGGCAAAAGCAGGGCGTTTTCGTAAAAATCCGCGCCAGGGCAACCATTATTGCCACCGGCGGCAGCGGCCAGGTGTACCGGGTTACAACCAACTGCAGACAGAACACCGGCGATGGGCTCGCCCTGGTGCTGCAGAGCGGGCTGCCGGTCATGGACCCTGAAGCGGTTCAATTTCACCCCACCGGAATCGTCGGGCCGGGAATCCTGGCCAGTGAAACCTTGCGCTCGGTAGGCGGCATTCTCCGCAATAGAGATAAGCGGCCTTTTATGGTCGACTATGCCCCGAAAATGAAAGAGCTGGCTCCACGGGACATGGTCGCCCGGGCCATCGAATCGGAAATCAGGGAGGGCAGGGGAATCGTCAACCCCGATCATGATATTCCCCATGTCTGGATCGACCTGACCCACCTCCCCGACGAGGTACATGAACAGCAGATTCCCGAAGTCTCCAGCTTTTTTAAAAGATATGTCAACCTGGACACCAAAACCGATCTCTGCCCGGTACGTCCCAGCAACCACTATCACATGGGGGGCATACCGACCAACGGCTGGGGCGAAGTGGAGGGCGGGGACCGCCGGATCATTGCCGGGCTTTATGCGGCCGGTGAATGTGCAGCGGCAAGCTTTCACGGTTTCAACCGACTGGGAACCAATTCCATTCTCGAACTGATCACCATGGGGCGGCTGGTCGGCAACCGTGTTTCCTTGTATCTCGATAGTGTTGCTGACTTCAGCGATCAGGTCGAGCCAGACTCGTTCCAGGCTCGGTTTGGCAGCTATTTCGAGGCACGCGGAAAGCAGAGCATCGGTAAGCTGCGCCATCGTCTGCGCACTGAAATGACTGAAAAGGTCAGTGTTTTCAGAACAGAGCAATCACTCTCCGAGGCACTCGAAACCATCGGGGAGATCGAACAGCTCTGCGATCAGATCGAAATCGGCGGGAAACAGCTGGCGATGAATCAGGAACTGCTCCAGCGCTGGGAGCTGGACAACCTGCTGCTGGTTTCCCGAACCATCTGCGAAGCGGCACGGTATCGCAAGGAATCCCGGGGAGCCCACTTCAGAGACGATTACACCAGCCGCCTCGACGAATTCAACCATCACACCCTGGTCAGCCTCGAAGATAACGGCGGCTGCCGTCTGGGACGGCGTGAAATTGATATGAGCCTTTTTGAAGCCGGCGGCGAACATGCTGAAAAGTTTGGTTTTATCGAACGCAGTTACTGATCAACCGTCGATACAGGTGCGAAGCTATCATGCCTAAAACTTATGACCTGACCCTTAAGATACTCCGCCGTGACCCGGGCAGCGAGACATCCCGTTACCAGACCTACCGTGTCCAGGCCGGTCCGATCATGCGCTTTGTCGATGTACTCCGGGCGATCAATGATGAGCAGGATGCCACACTGACCTGGAATTCCTCCTGTGAGCATGGTCAGTGCGGAACCTGTTCGATGAAAATAAACGGCAAGCCGATGCTGGCCTGTGATCTGCTGGTTGAGAACGGGGTCGAGTATTTCCAGACCACCACCTTCACCCTGGAGCCGCTCGAAGTGGCCCCGGTTATCCGTGACCTGGTGATCGACTCCGATGTTGCCTACGAGCGGGTGGACAGGGTCAAACCCTACATTATCCAGCCGCTGCCGCAGGGTGAACAGGGCGAGGAAAACCAGATCAGCCCAGATCAGCTCGAGCACTATGTCGATGCTACCCGATGCATCAACTGTTTCTGCTGCGTCTCTGCCTGCATCAGCAGTCACCGGAGCTTTCTTGGGCCCAATGCAATGCTGGCCGCTATCGTCAGGCTGCTGGACCCGCGCGAGCAGGAAAAAGAGCAGCGGCGGCAGACGATTTACAGCGAGCAGGGCGTCTACCGCTGCCATTCCTCTCAGGCCTGCACCCACGTTTGTCCTAAAGAAATAGATGTGGCCCACTTTATCGCCCTGGCAAAAAAGGGGCTGAACCGTCAGTAAACCGGCAGGGGAAACCATGCTGAAAAGAGTGTTCGCATGAAACCTGACAAAGCGGATATAACGCGCTATATCGCTTATATGTGCGATATGTTTGATATTGATTCTATCGGAGAGGAGTCGATTGATCGAAGTAAGTATCTGCTGCTCGATTTTCTCGGCTGCGCCATCCGGGGGGCGATCAGCGAGTCGAGCCTTCCGGTTTTGCGCATCGCCAGGGACAAGAGATCAGCAGAACAGCCGGTACCCATTATCGGTACCCGGGAGCGGAGCGAAGCCTCTTACGCTGCGCTGGCCATCGGGGCGGCAGCCCACTCCCTGGAACTCGATGACGTGGTCAACAGCGCCTCACTGCACCCGGCTGTAGCCGTCATGCCTGCCGCTCTGGCTGTTGGACATACCAGGTGCTGCAGCGGCAAGGAGGTCCTGGCCGCGATCGTCACCGGCTATGAATTGATGGTTAAGCTCGGTATTGCCCTGCAGCCGGCCGCCCATTATCGCCAGGGATTTCATCCGACCGGCACCTGCGGCACCTTCGGCGCGGCGGTGGCAGCATCCACATTGATGAACCTGGGATACGATCAACTGCTGGCGGCAATCGGCATAGCCGGCAGCCAGGCAGCCGGTTCGCTGGAATTTCTTGCCCACGGTTCCTACACCAAACGGTTCCATGCCGGCTGGGCCGCCCACAGTGGGATCGTCGCCGCCAGCCTGGCCAGAGAGGGGTTCACCGGGCCAGCCACCATTGTCGAAGGAAAATTCGGTTTTTTACACGCTTACTCGCAGGAATCGCAGCCGGCAGCCGTTCTTGAAAACTGGGGGGCTCCCTGGGAAGTGATGAACACCTCGATCAAGCCCCACGCCTGCTGCCGCTACAAGCAGGGGCCGATCGACTGCATCATCGCAATGGTCAATGAAAATGGTCTCAGAGCGGAACATATCGATCTGGTTGAAATCGCTATGCTGGAGGCCGGATTCAATCTGGTGGCCGAGCCTGAAGAGCAGAAAAGAGCTCCCCGCTCCATTGTCGACGCCCAGTTCAGCATGCCGTTTGGCGCGGCCCTGGCGATTGTCAGGAAGAACGCCTTCCTGGACCGCTACTGCATGGAAGAAATCGATAACCCCGATATTCAGGAATTGATGAAACGCATCCGCTGTGTCCGCGCCCCCGAACTCGACCGTTATTTCCCGCAGAAGTGGCCGGCTGCCGTAACCATCACCCTGAAAGACGGCCGCCAGCTCAGCACCGGTCTCGAGCATCCCAAGGGCGACCCGGAAAACCCGTTGAGCTGGGATGAGCTGATCGAAAAATTCATCGCCCTGGCTTCTGCTGTTCTGCCGATGAATCAGTGCAGGGAAATTGTGACCATGGTGCGAGGCTTCGACGATGAGAACGAGGTCAGCAATCTGTTCGAGCTGCTGTGCCCTCAGTAATCGTTTTTCGCAGCAGGGCCTACCAGCATGATTCGAGAATATCCAGGGCCCTGCCCCGCTCCAGTCCGGGAATGGCTCGTACCCCGGTCTGCGCCTCGGCGTGCCGGGCGATAAAGGGTAGTTCGTCCCGGGGGATTTCCAGCTCGGACAATGAGACCGGGCAGCCGAGGGAAGCGAGAAAGCGGGTCAGTTCGGCAATAACCGCCGCTGATATGCCGGCTGCCGGTCGCTGTTCAATGGAAAACACCTGGGCCCCCCAGCGGCCGATTCTCTTTTCCCACCGCTGTTGATTACAGCGCAGCCAGCCCGGCAACAAAGCCGCCAGTCCGGCGCCGTGGGCGATGTTATAGCGGGCGGAGATTCCGTGCTCCAGGGTGTGGAGCGAGTGATAAAACCGGCCAAGCCCGGCAGTTGCGGCCGGCGACATGGCCGTCATCGACAGCCAGAGCATGGCGGAGCGGTCGCTGCAGGAGTCCGGGTGCTTGATGCAGAGGGGGGCCGTTGCCACGATCGATCGGCAGATGTTTTCCAGGTGAGCGTACTGGAAATCGACACCCTCAGCTTCAGAGCTCATATATGGTTCGAGGCAGTGGCTCAAGGCGTCGACCGCTCCGAAGGCCGTCTGTTCAGCAGAAACCGTCGAGGTCAGGGAAGGGTCGGCGAGACAGACCTGGGGAAAGAGCAGCCGATGGGCGAAGCCAAATTTGTAGCCCAGATCATCATGGGTCAGCACCATCCCGTGATTGATCTCCGATCCGGAACCGGCAACGGTCGGTACGGTGAGCAGCGGCAGACTTGCTCGGACAGTTTTTTTGCCGGTGAAAAATTTCCAGATGTCATGGTTGATCACCGCCCCGGCAGCAATGGCCTTGGCGGTATCGATCACTGAACCGCCGCCCACGGCCAGGACCGAGTCGCATGATGCCGCCCGCGCGGCACCAATGCCTTGCCGGGCAGTCGACAGCAGAGGATTGGGGCCGACACCGCCGAATTCGGTGCAGCTGATCCCAGCTTCTCTGAGCTGTGCGATGATCAGGTCGTAAACACCGTTCTCCCGTAAACTGTTTCTGCCATAGACGAAGAGCGGGCGGCATCCGACAATGCCCAGTTCGGTGCCGAGCCGTTTGACGCCGTCGCGGCCGAAGATGATTTTAACGGGATGGTGAAAAACAAAATCCTGCATCGTCAATCCGCATGAGTGATCATCCGGAGCTGGTTTGCCAGCTCCAGGAATTGTTCCACCGTGACATTTTCGGCGCGAATGTCACCTTTCAGGCCGCTTACCGCCAGAGCCCGACTGAGACATTCTCTTTTTTCCTGCTTGTCGCCCTGATATGGGGGAGGAAATGGAAAACCTGCCAGCAGGTTGTTGACCAGGGTTTTTCTTCTGGAAGCGAAGGCGGCCCGTACGGTCTGTCTGAGGCAACCGAACTGCTGTTCGGGCAGGCTCTTTCCCGCAAAGCTGATGCCTATCAACAGGGAGTCCACCCCGGGCCGTGGGTAAAACTCGTCAGCACCGACTTCCATCAGCGGCGTCACCTTGCCACAACTGCGCAGCAGGACCGTCGGAATGCCATAAGCTTTGCTGTGGGGCTCGGCCATCAGACGCTCGGCCATTTCCTTCTGCAGAAGGACCACCACCTTGTCAATCAACGACCGGTTGTCGATCAGTTGAAAGATAAAAGGATTAGATATGGAGTAGGGCAGGTTGGAGATGATTTTCAGCGCTGCTCCACTTTTTTCTCTCAACGAAGCGAAATCGGCCTTCAGAATATCCTGGTGAATCAGTTCTACATTGTCCGGTAGAACCTGCTGCTGCCGATGGTAGCTGATCAGGCCGCGATCTATTTCGATACCGGTGACCCGGGCGACCCGTTCACCGAGGACCTGGGTCAGGGCGCCGAGACCGACCCCGACTTCGACCACGTGATCGGTTGCTGAAAATTCGGCTTTTGAGACGATGGCCCTGGCCGTGGCCGGGGATACCAAAAAATTCTGCCCCCGTTTCTTGGAGGGGGCCAATCCATGTTCGGCAAGGATCTGTCTGGTATGTCCGCTCATCTTGATAGTCTCTGATCGTGGGTTCAGCCCCTGAGCAGGCTCAGGAGAGAATATGCTTCTGGCGCCGCCTTTTCCGGTAGCCAGCAACGAGCCAGAGGCACAGATAGTAGGTCGCAACAGCAAACGGCAGGGAAAGAATAATGCCGCCCGTCAGCATCACTGCAACTGCTTCATAGCCCAGCGACAGAAGCGGCTGGATACGCATCTGAAAAGATGCGTCCGAGAGGACGATTTTGAGCACCTCTTCAACTCGTTCCCAACTGAGCTGAAACGGTGTAACCAGATTGCCGATGCGCAGAGCAAGATAATACTGGGGAACATAGGTCAGCGGGTTGCAGACGAGAATAGAGGTGATCAGTCCGGCAATGAATGAGCTCCGGGTAACCAGGGTCAAGGCCAGAATGATTACGGTGTGCAGCGGGACGGTCGGGGTCAGACCAATGAATACACCGATGGCGGCACCCAGTGAAATCGAGTGGGGCGTGCCTTTGAGCCTCAACAGTTTCAGAAAATAGTATCTGCCCGTTCGCTGAACATTCATCTGGCATCACCGGCCGAGCGGGGACCGTGAATAGACGTCATCGCCAGGGTGGCCGCGAACGCCGGAAAGGAACTGACGCAGGCCGGCAAAGGCGATCATGGCGCCGTTGTCGGTGCAGTTTTCCAGGGCGGGGAGGTGCAGTTCAAGCTGATGAGCCGTGCAGCTATCGCTCATCTGCCGGCGCAGTGAATGGTTGGCTGCGACACCACCGCCCAGAACGATCGAATCAATACGCTGCGATCGGGCGGCCGCGAGGGTCTTCTCCAGCAGCACATCGATGACCGCCTGCTCAAAAGCGGCGCAGATGTCATTGATCTGCCGGCCGGACATATGGTCTTTCTGGACCAGCCGGTTGCAATGGTTGAGAACGGCGGTTTTCAAGCCGCTGAAACTAAAATCCAGAGAACCTTCGTCGAGGCGGGCCCGCGGCAGCTTTACCGATGCAGGATCACCCTCACGAGCCCGATGAGAAACTGCCGGTCCCCCGGGGTAGCCCAACTGCAGATAGCGGGCGATTTTGTCGAACGCCTCGCCGGCGGCATCATCTCTGGTGGCGCCGATCAGTTCGTACTGCAGATAGTCGTCCACCCTGAACAGGGCGGTCGTGCCCCCGGAGACGATCAGGGCGATATAGGGAAAGGTCGGTCCCGGTTCCTCGAGAAAGGGAGACAGCAGGTGGCCCGCCATGTGATCGACCCCGACATATGGCACACCAAGGGTGTAGGACAGTGATTTGGCGTAAGAGAACCCGACGAGCAGGGAGCCGATCAGACCGGGCCCCCGGGTAACCGCGATCAATTCGACATCGGCCAGGGTGATGCCGGCCTGGTGCAGCGACGCTTCGACGATCGCGGTGATCGACTCCATGTGCTGCCTCGAGGCAAGCTCGGGAACGATACCGCCGAAACGCTGGTGGATCTGGTCCTGACTGGAAACGATATTGGCCAGAACCGAAGAATCACTGTCCAGCACTGCCGCAGCCGTGTCGTCGCATGAGGTTTCGATGCCGAGAACGATCATCTATCCCGTTCCTTGATTCGTTTGCCTGGAGGCTTTTTCAGGACGGTGCCGGGATCCATTACAGACCGGCCTGCTCGTCGCCCCTCGGATAAGAGCCAAGCCAGTCGTAATAGGAGCAGAGTGTCTTGATCCTGTCACAGCCCTCACGAATCCGGTCTTCTTCTATATGGCCCATCATATCGAGGAAAAACAGGTATTGCCAGTGCTTGCCCTTGATCGGCCGCGACTCGATTTTGGCCAGGTTGATGTTCTGGTCCGAGAGCACAGTCAGAATTTCGTTGAGCGCCCCCGGCCGGTCCCTGGTGCCGATCAACAGCGAAGTCCGGTCTGCCCCGCTGTATTCAGGCGACTTCTTGCCGATAACCAGAAAACGAGTGGTGTTGCCCCGATAGTCCTCGATCCCCCTGACGGCCACCTGCAGATCATGAGTCTTGATCGCCAGAGAAGAAGCGATGGCGCCGATGTTGGGATTGTTGGCCGCCATCTGCGCTGCGGCACCGGTCGAGAATACCGGAAGCGTCGGCACCGAGGGCATGTTTTTCCTCAGCCATTCACGGCACTGGGCCAGCGCCTGCGAATGCGAGGCAACGGTCTGAATGTCTTCCAGGTTGCCGGACTTGCTGACCAGATTGTGGGTGATTTCCATACGGATCTCGCCGCAGATCTGGACCTTGTATTTCATGAACGAGTCAAGCGTCGAAAAAACCGCCCCTTCGATAGAGTTTTCCACCGGGACGATGCCGTAGGCGGTTCTGCCTTTTTCGACCTCGGCGAAAACCTCATCGATCGATTCAAGCGCCTTGTAGTCGGCAGAGTGACCAAAATACCTGACTCCGGCCTGGTGGGTGAAGGTGGCCTCCGGGCCGAGATAGGCGACCACGATGTTTTTCTGGGAAAGCCGGCAGGTGGTGATAATTTCGTGAAATATCGAGCGCAGCGCCTTCTGGGGGAAAATATCCTGGTTCCTGGCGATGAGCCGCTCGTAGATCTGCCGCTCCCTGAAAGGATCCCATTTGGCCCGCCTGGTCTCATCCTTGAGCTTGCCTATTTCCAGGGCACAGTTGATCCGCTGTTTCAGTAATTCGAGGATCTCGTTGTCGATGGAATCTATCCGGTCTCGTATTGTAATGATCTGTTCGGTGTTGTCGGTCATGATCTGTCAGTGGTCTGTTGTGGCGCCTTGCATACCGGCCTCAGCCATGATAACGCGGTCATGGCGATTCTTGCGAGCAAGAAAAATCTATGTCAAGCTGAAAAAGATTGGTATAGAAAGAAGTTCTGAAAACAACCAGTACATAGCAGGTTAATCCCCTAATTTCAATCAAGCAAGGATATCGGGTAAGAAAATGAGCAGGCAGGCCAGAAAATCTTACGCGGAAATCAATGGTCGGATCAAGGCCGGCGAAGCGGTGGTCATCACCGCCGAAGAGATGGTCGATGTGGTCAGGAAAAACGGGCCGGAAGAGGCGGCCCGAAAAATCGATGTGGTGACCACCGGTACCTTTGCACCGATGTGCTCGTCGGGCGTGTTTATCAACATCGGCCAGATGGTGCCGACCATCAAGGCTTCCCAGGTGTGGATAAACAAGGTTCCGGCCTATGGCGGAATCGCTGCCGTGGATGCCTATCTCGGCGCCACCGAGCCGGCCGAGGACGATCCGCTCAACAAGATTTACCCGGGTGAGTTCCAATACGGCGGCGGCCATGTAATCGAAGACCTGGTGGCCGGTAAAAAGGTGTTTATTGAAGCTAAGGGGTATGGAACCGACTGTTACGCCGCTAGAAAAATGAAGAAGGAGGTGACCCTGGAGGAACTGCCCTATGCTCTGCTCTGCAACCCCAGAAACGGTTACCAGAATTACAATTGTGCGGTAAATCTGTCCGACAGGGTGGTTCACACCTATATGGGGCGGCTCAAGCCCAAATGCAAAAATGGTAATTACTGCAGCGCCGGAGAACTGAGCCCGCTTTTCAATGACCCGCTCTATCGCACCATCGGTATCGGCACCAGGATTTTCCTCGGCGGCTCGATCGGTTATGTCACCTGGAACGGCACCCAGCACAACCCTGACGCCCCCCGCACCGACAAGGGCATTCCACTGCGGCCCGCTGGAACCATGATGGTCCAGGGCGACCTGAAACAGATGGATAGCCGCTGGATCAAAGGCCTTTCCCTGCTCGGATACGGCTGCTCTCTGGCGGTGGGGCTCGGCATCCCCATTCCGATCCTGGACCCTGAAATGGCCGCCTTTACCGGGATTGGCGATGATGAGCTGTTTACCCAGGTGGTCGATTACGGCCACGACTACACCAACGGAATAGCCCGCACCTACGGCCAGGTCAGCTATGCCCAGCTCAAAAGCGGTTCTATTATGGTGAACAACCAAGAGGTCCCGACGGCCCCGCTGTCAAGCGTCGCCAGGGCCCGGGAGATCGCTGAACTACTCAAACAGTGGATCGAAGAGGGCACCTTCACCCTGCATGAACCGGCCATGACGCTGCCCGGCCCGTCGCGCAGCTGAGTCGCTGATGAACAACCAACTGAGACTGAAGCTCGAGCGGCTGACCGGTTATCTGTCCACTTTTGAGCAGGTCGGAGTGGCTTGTTCAGGCGGCGTCGATTCGACCTTTCTTGCATATATCTGCTGCAGCACGCTGGGTACCAGGAGGGTCCATGTCATGTTCGCTGACTCAGCGCTGCTGTCGACCGAACTGCGGAATTCGATTGAAACGTTCTTGAGAACCGAAATCGGGGAAGACCTCAGGTTCAGCAGGGTCGGTGTCGACCCTTTCAGCCTGGCGGGTTTCGATCAAAATCCGGCCAACCGCTGCTATATCTGTAAGAAACACATCTATCAGCGCTTTCTAAAAGAGCTTAAGAACCAAGGGATCACGGTCCTGATGGATGGGACCAATTGCGACGACCTGCAGGAAGACCGGCCCGGTCTGCGGGCCCTCGAAGAGTTGAAGATCGTAACGCCGCTGGTCGAAGCCGGCTTCAGTAAAAGCGATGTTCGGGCCGCTGCGGCCCATGTCGGACTGGCTAACGCCCAATTGCCGTCCAACTCCTGCCTGGCCACCAGAATAGAAACACATGCCGGGATCAGCGATCAGCAGCTACGGACCATAGAGACTCTGGAAGCCTTCCTCCACCAGCGCGGTTACCATGGATGCCGGGTTAAACCCCGTAAAGAAACGGTGATGATCGAGGTGCGCTCAGAAGATCTGGTACGCATTTGCACGCCGGGGGAACGCCAGCCGATAGTTTCGCATTTTCAGGCAAATGGCTTTGATCGTGTAGTGCTCAGCCTGATCGCAAAAAACGGCTGAAGCCATTTGTTGCAGAAGACCTGCATCTTTTCTAACACAATTATTTCTTGATTAAGCCTTTTTATTCCATTATGCTGAACTTGTCGACTGCCTGAAAAGCCTAATTCCCAAAGGGTTTAGCGCCGTCAACAAAATCCCGCATTAATGTAAGAAGTATGGCTTTTTTCTTTTGACAATTGTATTTCGTTTGATTAAAGCATCATACTCAAGGAGAACGGAAACAGTGCTGTGCGCCTGTTTTCAAGCTATGAACGAAACAGCAGGGAGGAATTCATGAACAAGAAGGAACTGATTGAAAGTATTGCAGGTGCAGCCGACATTAGCAAAGCTGCAGCAGAAAAAGCTCTGAATGCTACGCTTACTTCCGTTGCCGACGCTCTGAAGAAAGGAAACAAGGTGACCTTGGTTGGATTCGGAACCTTCTCCGTTGCAAAGCGGGGAGCACGCACTGGACGTAATCCGCAGACCGGTAAATCTATCAAGATTCCGGCCAAAAAAGTAGCCAAATTCAAAGCAGGCAGCAAACTGTCAGACGCAATCAACTAACACTGTTGATTTCCTGGCATGTTAAAAAGTTCCGTATAGTTCTGAAACCCTATGAGCTGAAGTCGGGACGTGGCTCAGTCTGGTAGAGCACAGCGTTCGGGACGCTGGGGTCGGAGGTTCAAATCCTCTCGTCCCGACCACGATTTTTAGCCTTCAGAAAATAAAGCGCACGAAACTTTATTAGCTTGCTAGTACGGTAAAAGCCGCTCCCTCCGGGAAGCGGCTTTTTTTCTTTTTATGGGAAAACCTCTGAGATCAGGATTCACTACCGGTGCCTGCGCCGCCGCAGCTGCAAGAGCCGCCGCCGCGGCCCTTATTTCCCAGCGTCCGGTTCCTGCAACCGATGTCACATTTCCCGACGGCTCCACGGTCGTTTTCACGGTGGTATCCTGCAGCTTCGATCCGTTTTCCGCTGCTGCCGCGGTGATCAAGGATGCTGGCGACGATCCAGACGTAACCAACGGAGCACGCATCGAAGCCCGCGTCAGATTCAGTCCGGCGGGTGACAGGCCTGATATCCCGGTGAGCGTCAACGGAGGGGAGGGCGTCGGAGTGGTCACCAAGCCGGGGCTGGCCGTTGAAGTCGGACAGCCGGCGATAAACCCTGTTCCGCTACAGATGATCAAGGAAAACGTGGTCCAGGTGATGGCAAGCAATCGCTGTGCCAGGCCGCTGGAGGTGACGATACTGGTTCCCGAGGGCCGTAAGCTGTCTAAGAAGACTTTGAATGAGCGGCTGGGCATCATCGGCGGAATCTCAATACTGGGTACCACCGGCATTGTCCGGCCCGTGTCTGCAGAGGCTTGGACTGCCACGATCCAGTCATCCATGTCGGTTGCCCAGGCAAACGGTATAGAAGAAATTGTCCTGTCCACCGGCCGAACCTCGGAGAAGTGTGTCGAGCGGAGTATGCATCCACGGCAGGAGGCTCTGGTGATGATGGGTGACTATCTCGATTTTTCACTGAAAGAGTCAGGTAAGTACCGCTTTACACGAGTGCATGTGGCGACCATGTGGGCCAAGTTGATAAAGGGGGTTCTGGGGTATGGCCAGACCCATGTACGCCATGGCATTCTGGATACCCGGGAGGTCTGCACCTTTCTTGAAAAAAACGAAATCCGGCAGACGTTGGTCGATCAGCTCAAAGCAACCAACACGGCCCGCGAAATCCTTGACATTCTGCTTGGCAACGGAGCCGAAGATGTTGTTCACCTGGTCTGCAGGCAAGCTTCCAAAGCCTATGCACAGAAGGCCGGATTGCCGGTCACCATTCACCTGGTGCATAACAACGCGCTGCTCATGACGGTAGGCTGAGTCATGGTTGAATCTTCTGCCCAGATAATTGTAGCCGGCTGCAACGGCAGCACCCTGTCCGAAGAGGTCGAGCAGTTGCTGAGAACCTGCGACTGGCCGCTTTTCTGCTCAGCTGCGCTGCTGAAAACAGTCCAGTCACAGATACCGGATTTGGATCCAGGCAGGTGGTACCCGGTGGTCCCGATCGATACCTGCTTCGACCGGCTCAGAACCAATCTTGTACAGACCAGCGTTGTCGTGCTGGTCAGCGGCGACCCGCTGTTCTACGGCCTGGGCAGAAGAATCAACAAGGCGTTTCCGGGAACCGGGGTACGCTATCTGCCAGCGGTTTCATATATGCAGAGCTGTTTCGCCCATTTTGGAATAAACTGGGACGATGCCGAGATTCTCAGTCTGCACGGCCGCCCCATCGAACTTCTCCAAACCAGGCTGAATGCTTCGAAGCTCTTCATCTTCACCGATCCGGACAATTCCCCCGAGCGCATTGCCGCCTATCTCAGGATGCGGCTTGGCGTGGATGAACTCGAATCGATACGGATCATGGTCGGCGAGTGTATCGGCACCGAACAGCAGTGTTTCAGCCAGGGCACGATCGATGAGGTCGCCTCCCGGACATTCTCCCAGCCGAACTGCATGATCATTATCAACCCCGGTATCCAGCCCGATTCGACACCGTTTGCCTTCGGGTTGTCGGAGGATGATATCGAACACAGCAGGGGACTGATAACCAAGAACGAAGTTCGGGCAGCGGTAATCCATCGACTGAGGCTGCCCGAGCAGGGTGTTTTGTGGGATATCGGTGCCGGTTCCGGCTCGATCAGCCTCGAAGCGGCCCGGCTGTTTCCCTCCCTGACTGTTTTCGCCATTGAAAAGGATCGGGAACAGCTGGCCCACATCAGAGCGAACCGGCACCATTTCCGGTGCCGCAATATTCACATCATCCCCGGTGAAGCCCCTGAGGCACTCGCTGGGTGTGCTCCGCCCGATCGGGTGTTTATTGGCGGCAGCGGCGGCCGGATTGAAAAAATTATAAATTATATCGATGGATTGGCCGAACCCCCGTCGCGGGTTGTAGTGACGGCAGTCCTGGAACAGACTGCCCGTCAGGCACCTGAAATTCTGCATCGCCACTCTTTTGAGGTAGATATCAGCGTGGTCCAGGTGGTGCGCTGCCATTACCCTGCATTGAAAAGGACAGAATTCAATCCCATTCAGATAATCTGCGGCCGGAAAAAAACATGATACCAGTCTCCGAACCCGGTTCGACCGGAACAGTCTATTTCATTGGAGCCGGCCCCGGCGCCCCCGACCTGATAACGGTCCGTGGAGCTGAGCTTATCAGGGCCAGCGATTGTATCGTCTATGCCGGCAGCCTGGTCAACAAGGCGCTGTTCGATGACTGCCAGGTGCCGATTCATGACTCATCGAAGATGCATCTGGCCGAGATAATCGAGATTATGGCCGCCACCTGCCAGAAAGGAGGTACCGTCGCCCGCGTCCACACCGGCGATCCATGCCTGTACGGAGCTATCATGGAGCAGATCGTCGAATTGGAAGAGCGGCATATTCCATGGCAGATCGTTCCCGGTGTCACATCTGCTTTTGGCGCTGCCGCGGCTCTTGGGGTCGAATTGACCCTGCCGGAAGTGACTCAGAGTGTCATTATCACCAGAAGGGGCGGCAGAACGCCGGTGCCGGAAAAGGAGTCCCTGAAATCGCTTGGTTCCCACGGGGCGACGATGATGATTTTTCTTTCGGTATCGATGATCGAAGAGGTTGTCGCTGAACTGGAAGGAGCCGGATATCAAAAAGACACGCCGGTCTCGGTGGTGATGAAAGCGACCTGGCCCGATCAGAAAATAGTCAAAGGCAGGCTGGACGATATTTCCGAAAAGGTCAGGAATGAAGGAATCACCAAGACAGCGATGATCTGCGTCGGCAGTGTCTTCGGGAATCAGGCCTTCAGCGTTGCTTCACGGCTCTATGACAAGGGGTTCAGTCATGGCTCGCGGGAAAAATCAAGATGATCGGATAAGCCAGCAGGTCTGCAGCAAACAATTTACCAGCCAACCGCAATGATAACACTACTCGACTACGGCGCCGGCAATGTCCGCAGCGTCAGAAACGCGATCAGGAAACTGGGCTTCGAGGTGGTCGATGCCACCGGAGCCGAGGATATCATCTCCGCAGAAAAACTTGTTTTTCCCGGGGTTGGAAGCTTTGGCCTGGTCATGGCACAGCTGGCCAAGGACGGCTTTGTCGAACCGCTCAAACAGAGAATCCAGGAAAACAAGCCGTTTCTGGGGATATGCGTCGCCCTGCAGGCTCTTTTCGAAGGCAGCGAGGAAAGTCCCGGCGTTTGCGGCCTGGGTATACTCAACGGCATGGTCAAGCGCTTCTCCGACAAGGAACTGGCCGTCCCCCATATCGGCTGGAACGGTATAAAGCTGCATAGAGACTGTTCACTGTTTGAGGACTACCACGACGAAAAGCTCTACTTTGTCCACTCGTATCATGGCAGAACCGAGGATGTTCCGGATGAATGGCGGCTGGCCACCACCGACTACGGTGAAGAGTTCGTCTCGGCCGTCTGCCGGGGAAACGTGGTCGCCTGCCAGTTTCACCCGGAAAAAAGCGGGGCCGCCGGTCTGTCGATACTCGAGCACTACCTGAAAGATGAACAGGTGCGCGTCTCGCCGCACTCTTCGAGTCAATTGTCGGTCAAAACGCAACTGGCCAAGAGAGTCATCGCCTGTCTCGATGTGCGAAGCAACGACAATGGTGACCTGGTGGTGACCAAAGGCGACCAGTACGACGTCAGGGAAGAGGGCAGTGTTCGCAACCTCGGCAAACCGGTGGAACTGGCCCATCGCTATTACACCGAGGGGGCCGATGAAATCACCTTCCTCAACATTACCGGTTTCAGGGATTTCCCGCTCACCGATCAGCCCATGCTCGATGTCTTGAAACATACTTCGGAAAACGTCTTCGTACCGCTGACCATCGGCGGAGGCATCAGGGAGTTCACCGATTCCGGCGGCACATTTCATTCGGCCCTCGATGTGGCCTCTGAGTATTTTCGCTCCGGGGCAGATAAGATTTCGATTGGCAGTGATGCGGTCTATGCCGCTGAGAAGTACATCCTAAGCGGAAAAAAGGACGGTACCAGCTCGATCGAGAAAATTTCCAATGTGTACGGGGCCCAGGCGGTTGTCATCTCAGTCGACCCCCGCAGAATTTATGTGCATGCCGCCGCCGACACCAGTCACCACACCATAGAAACAGAAGTCCCGGGCCCCGAGGGTCAGCGATACTGCTGGTACCAGTGTACCGTGAAGGGGGGCAGGGAAGGACGAGATTTGGATGTGATTCAGCTGGTCACCGCCAGTGAGAAACTGGGCGCCGGCGAGATTCTGTTGAACTGCATCGACAAAGACGGCACCAACAGCGGCTTCGATATTGAACTGATCAATCATGTCAAAGCCTTTACCACCATTCCGGTGATTGGTTCGAGTGGAGCCGGTTCCGCCGAGCATTTTACCGAGGTGTTTCTTGAAACGGCGGCAGAAGCAGCTTTGGCGGCTGGTATTTTTCATCGCCGTGAGGTCAGTATTGCAGATGTCAAGAATAGACTGAACGATAATCAGATCGAGGTTCGCTAGTGTTCGATTCCTGCGTCGCCTACATTTTTTACCGTAAACGGAATGATGCCTTGTCATCTTGATCAGAATGCTACGACGTGGTATGATTTGGTCAGGACAGATTGGTAGGCAGGCGGGAGAATTAGACAGGCTGTCCGACAATTCCAGAAATTTTCACCCGCACCGATAAGAGGTTAGCGCCATTGCCAAAAACATACATTTCAAACGGAAAAATTGAGCAAACCGGTAATTATTTCATTTTCCTTGGCGGATGACAAAATCGGCCGGAATTGCTTGACCCTCCAATGAAAATCTAATAGATTCACGTCAACCTGAGCAAAATGAACGTCATGCGATTACAATCATCTGGAGCCCACCGACGGTGTCCGAGATGTATGATCAGCCCTGAGTACGGCCGTCACCAATTACCGGCCGTTTTGTTCATTTTTCACAACTCATTGTGAACAAGGTTGATTGAGGTGTTTTGATTTGCGGAAAAGCCCGAATCAAAACGAAAACCAAACAAAACAGGAGAATAGGATTATGAACAAAGTGAAACGTAACGTTGCTGTTGCAGCCATTGCGGCCCTTGCTCTCTGTATGTCAGCCGCTTCGGCATCGGCTCAGTGCGACAGCGGTGAAGTGGTTGTAAAACTCAGCCATGTGACCGGTGGTACCACCCATCCCAAGGTTGTTGCTTCAAATAAACTGGCTGAAAGAGTGAACCAGGAATTGGCCGGGGAAATGTGCGTTGAAGTCTATCCCAACTCCACTCTTTTTGGTGATAGTAAAGAGCTGGAAGCGCTGTTGCTCGGCGACGTTCAGCTGCTGGCACCGTCCCTTTCTAAGTTTGGTTCCTACACGCCCAAACTGGGCATTTTCGACCTGCCGTTCCTGTTCGCAGATATGGATCAGGCAATCAAATTCATGAACTCTCCTGGCGGCAAAGAACTGCTCAACTCGATGAATGACGTTGGCTTCGTCGGTCTCGGCTACTGGCTGTCGGGCATGAAGTACTTCTCCGCCAACAAACCGCTCCTGGTGCCCAGCGATGCCGAGGGGCTGAAGTTCAGGGTCCAGACTTCAGATGTCGCCAAGGCCATGATATCTGCCATGGGCGCATCACCCCAGCCGATGGCTTTCGCCGAGGTCTACGGTGCACTGCAGACTGGTGTTGTCGACGGACAGGAAAATACCTGGTCCAACATCTACACCAAGAAATTCTTCGAGGTACAGGACAGCACCACCGAGACCAACCACCAGGTTCTCGCCTACCTGCTGATGACCTCCCAGGACTTTCTAGACAGCCTGAAGCCCGATGTTCGCGACCGATTCCTGGCCATCGTTGACGAAGTCACCCAGGAAGCCAATGAGAACGTCAAGGCCAAGGAGGCCGCCAACCGTGATAACGTCCTCAAGGCCGGCGGTAAAATCAACAAGTTGACCCCCGAACAGCGTAAGCAGTGGGTCGATACGATGAAACCGGTCTGGAAACAGTTCGAAGACGGCATCGGTGCCGACCTGATCGAAAAGGCCGCAAACTCCTAATCAACCGACATACCTGCCCTGGGGCCGCCGCCGACTGGCGACGGCCTCAGTTCTGCCCCTTTATTCCCGTTCAAGGAGGCTCCAATGGCGCTCTGGCCGCACGTCTATCTGCTCATTCTCGTTCTCGTCATCTGGGGAGCTGAGAAGCTGTTCCCTAAATTTGTCGAACGGGCAGAAGAAAACCTGCTGGTTTTTATCATTACCTCGATCATGCTCGTTTCCTTTGGCCAGGTCATTGCCCGTTACGGCTTCAACACTGGCTGGGCTGCCGCCCTGGAATACAACACCATAGCCTTTTCCTGGCTGATACTGCTGGGGATGGGGTATGGCATCAAGGTTGGGCTGCATCTCGGTGTTGACATCGTACTCAATGCCGCACCCAAAAAAATATCGAAAGCGCTTTCCCTGTTCGGGGCATTCGCAGCGATGATCTATGGACTTCTTCTGCTCGACTCGACCTGGCTTGCCATGCTCGGTGTCGACGTCAGAGGCGGAGCCATCGAGTACTGGCTGAAGATGTACAAGATCGGCATCGGTGCGGAAGAATTGCGCTACCCGCTATTCATGCAGGAAATGTTCGGCATCCAGCCCCGTGTTCACCGCTGGCTGGTCCTGATCGTGCTTCCCATCAGCCTCGCTCTGCTGTCATTTCGTTCTCTGCAGGCATTCATCGATATCTGGCGCGGCAAAAGGGATACATTGATCAGCGGCCATGAGGCCAAAGACCTTGTTGAAGAGAATTTAAATGTTTTAAAAGACTAGGTTCGGAGAAGGGGAGATTATGGAAGCGCTGATTTTATTCATTCTGGTACTTAGTCTGCTGTTTCTGGGGCTGCCGGTAGGTATTTCGCTGGGTTTGTCATCGATACTTTTCATCACGCTGTTTTCCCACGATTCGCTGTCCTCTGTTGCCATATCGCTTTTCGGGGCAGGCCAGCATTACACCTTGCTGGCTATCCCGTTTTTTGTGCTTGCATCCTGCTTCATGTCCACCGGCGGCGTAGCGAAGCGGTTGATTACCTTCGCCATTGCCAGTGTCGGCCATTTCCAGGGGGGCTGGCCATGGCCTCGGTCCTGTCCTGTATGATGTTCGCCGCTCTCTCCGGATCTTCTCCGGCAACCGTGGTCGCCATCGGAACAATTGCCATTGCCGGGATGCGGCAGGTCGGCTACTCGAAAGAATTCGCCGCAGGAATCATCGCCAACGCAGGGACGCTCGGAATTCTGATTCCGCCATCCATTGTCATGGTCGTCTATGCCGCAGCCACTGATGTCTCTGTCGGCCGCATGTTCCTGGCGGGCGTCATACCCGGATTTCTTGCCGGCGGCATGCTGATGGCTGCCATCTATGTAGTGGCCAAGATCAAGAAACTGCCGGCCGAGGACTGGAAGGGATTCAAGGCGTTGTTCGACGGTGCCAAGGAAGCCAGTTGGGGGTTGTTTCTGATTGTCATCATCATGGGCGGCATATACGGGGGCGTCTTCACCCCAACTGAAGCCGCCGTTGTGGCGGCCGTGTATTCTATTTTCGTGGCACTGTTCGTGTATCGGGACATGGGCCCTCTGAAGGAAACACCCTGGGTGCTCGACAGTGACTCGGCAGAAGCCCGGGCCGGTTTCAACGGGTCGGTCTACGGCGTCTCATTTTTCCTGTTCTGGATGATCGTATCCTTCTTCGCCACTGCCAACTCGGAAACGATAACCGCCTCCGACAGGGCCATCGTTGGGGGGGCATCGCCCTGGTCATTACGGTCTTCAGCTATTTTCAGCAGAGCAGGGAGCAGCACATAACCATGCTCAACTGTTTCCTGTCCGGCATGACCGTCTGGAAGCGGAACCTCTGGCTGCTGACCAAGCTCTTCCTACCGGCCCTGTTCGGGTCGGAAACCCGCCGGGTTGTTCTGGACGGAACCAAGACCACGGTAATGCTGATGTTCATCATTGCCAACGCGCTGCTTTTTGCCCATACACTCTCTGCAGAAAGGATACCTCAGGAAATTACTGAGTGGATGCTGAGTGTCGGCTTCAACTGGTTCACCTTCCTGATCATTGTCAATATCCTGCTTCTTATCGGCGGCCAGTTCATGGAGCCTTCAGGGCTGCTGGTAATTGTGGCCCCAGTCGTTTTTCCGATCGCCATGGAACTGGGAATCGATCCGATCCACCTTGGAATCATCATGGTCGTAAATATGGAGATCGGCATGATCACCCCGCCTATCGGGCTCAACCTGTTCGTGACTTCTGGTATAACCGGCATGAGTCTGGCCCGGGTGGTGAAGGCCGCCCTGCCTTTTGTCATGGTGTTGTTTGTATTCCTGATCATCGTCACCTATGTGCCGTCGCTGTCCACGTTTCTGCCATACAGCATTATGGGGCCGGAGATCGTCACTCAGTAGAGATCTAAAGCTTTCAGGTGTTCAGGCTTCCGGTTACAGCGCTCATGGCGCTCAGTTCCGGAAGCCTGAATAGATCAATCAAGCAATCAGCCCCCCGGGGCAGGATCTGCCACTGCTGCTCAAGCACCACTCCCCAGCCAACAACGTCCTGCTGTTTTTCCTTGATATAGGTTAGCTCGCCAGATTTATCAGATACTAGGTGCATGGTGTGCTCTTGAACCCGAGGGCACTCCATTAATTCAACCAATTTTAAGAGATGAATATATCTGGTAAATGGATGCGGCCGTCTTATTATGGAATTGTTGGCTACACATTTAACAAACAGGAGTCTAAAAATGAAAACATTGCCGGAATTCAAAACCATTCTTTACACCACGGACCTGGGTGACAATACCCGGCCAGTGTTCAGGACAGCATTGAGCCTTGCTCGAAAATTTGACGCGCGTGTTATCATGCTTCATGTGGTCGAGCCAATGACCAGCGCCATGCAGGCGGTGGTCGACACGTATCTGCCTGCAGGGGAGGCTGAAAAAGTTTATCAGGATGGGATGAAGTCGGTACTCGATGAGATGAAAAACAGACTGGAGAGTTTCTGCGGGGATGAGCTCGAGTCACCCCAGGAACTTGCCCGTCTGGTGAAAGACATACTCGTTGTTAGCGGCAGGACCAGTGAGGAGATCCTGAAAATCGCAAAAAAGTACAAGGCCGATATTATTGTCATGGGTAAGTCCACCCGCTCGGTTTTCGGAAGCGATGTCTCGGGGTCCTCTACCCGCCGGGTGTCACGCCATTCCACCATTCCGGTGCTGATGGTTCCCAACGTTTCCGGTTGAGCGCTAGCGCCAGGTAAATGATTTCTGACGGCTGAATTGCGATGCAGACGCTCAAGGTTGTACTGGCTTCCCCCCGTGGCTTCTGTGCCGGGGTGGTTCGAGCCATAGAGACGGTCAACCTCACCTTGGAAAAGGAGGGGGCCCCGGTCTATGTACTGCACGAAATTGTTCACAACCGTCACGTGATAGCAGAACTGGAGAGCAGGGGGGCGCGGTTCGTCAAGGAACTATCAGAGATACCGGCCGGCGGCATTTGTATTTTTTCGGCTCACGGTATCTCGCTTGAAACCCAGCGACAGGCCAGGGCACTGGGCTTGCGGACCATCAATGCAACCTGTCCGCTGGTGACCAGCATCCACCAGATGGTCGAACGCTACCATGTCCAGGGCTACGATGTTATCATCATTGGTCACCACGGGCACCCTGAAGTGGTCGGAACCGCCGGCAGGGTACCCACCGGTGTGCATATCGTCGCCAACGAGCATGAAGCGGGCCGGATCGATGTCGCTGATCCGGAAAAAATTGCCTACGTCACCCAGACCACACTGAGCCAGGAAGATGTGGTCTCGATCAGGGCCATTCTCGAGCAGCGGTTTCCGCATATCAAGGGTCCGCTGAAATCAAACATCTGCTACGCCACCCAGAATCGTCAGAACGCCGTTACCAGGCTGGCCCGCGATTGTGACCTGATTCTCGTTGTCGGTTCCAGGAACAGCTCCAATTCGAACCGGCTTCGCGATGTTGCCGATAAATCGGGGGGCAGGAGTTACCTTATCGATGACCGTGATGATATCGATCCCGCCTGGCTGGAAGGGATCGGCACGATCGGTATAACCGCTGGTGCCTCGGCGCCGGAACGGCTGGTGGCAGGAGTGCTGGAGTGGCTCAAGGAGCACGTCGAGGTCACCGAGGTGGTTGAGATGGATGGCAAGGAGGAGCGGATCAGCTTCAAGCCGGCAGGATTCGAAGCATCGCGATAAGCTGCCGGCCCGCTTCACTGATTTCTAGCTGAGAGACTTTCGTATACGTTCCATGGCCAGGTTGACATTTTCAAATGAATTGAAGGCGGACAGGCGGATATATCCCTCCCCGCATTTTCCGAAGCCGGCACCCGGCGTGCAGACAACGCCCGCCTCGTTGAGCAGAAGATCAAAAAATTTCCACGAATCCATTTTACCCTCAATCCAGATGTACGGCGAGTTGTCGCCGCCCACACAGCTGAACCCCAGGTCGTTCATGGCCGCCCTGATCACCGTGCCGTTGTTCATGTAATAGTCGACCAGCTCCCTCGATTGACGCTTGCCCTCGGGACTGTAGAGAGCCTCGGCTGCCCGCTGGACCGGGTAGGACACCCCGTTGAATTTGGTACAGTGGCGGCGGTTCCACAGCGCGTGCAGCGACGTCTGTTCGCCGTCGGCTGAGTAGACCCTGCAAGCCTTTGGAACGACCGTGTAGGCGCATCGTGTACCGGTAAAACCGCCGTTCTTGGAAAAGCTTCTGAATTCAACCGCCACCTCGTCTGCACCGTCGATTTCATAAATCGTTCGGGGCAGCGAATCATCTCGAATAAAGGCTTCGTAGGCGGCGTCGAAGAGAATAACTGCCTTGTTTTCCCGGGCATAATCGACCCAGGTTTTCAGGGCTTCCTTGGAGATCGTCGAGCCGGTCGGGTTGTTCGGAAAACAGAGATAGATGAGATCGACATTTTCCTGCGGCAGTGAGGGGATAAATCCATTTTCTCTAGTCGATTCGAGGTAGACTATGCCCTGATACCTGCCGTCGACGAAGGATCCGGTCCGACCTGCCATGACGTTGGTATCGAGATATACCGGATATACCGGGTCAGGGATAGCGATAACGGTATCGCTGCTGAACAGTTCCTGGAAATTGCCGGAATCGCATTTGGCTCCATCTGAAATGAAAATCTCATCGGCTTCGATGTTCGCTCCCCGGGCTCTGAAATCATCAGCCGCCACTGCTTCGCGCAGAAACGCATAGCCCTGTTCGGGACCATAGCCGCGGAAGCCCTGCTCGGTGGCCATCTCGTCGACAGCTTTGTGGAAGGCCTCGATACAGGCCTCGGGAAGGGGTTTTGTCACATCGCCAATGCCGAGCTTGATGATCGATTTATCCGGGTTTTCCTGCTGGTAGCGGGCAACCCTTTTGGCGATATCTGAAAAGAGGTAAGACGCCTGGAGCTTTTTGTAGTGTTCGTTAATGGTGATCATTGGCTACCTTTGATGTATGAGAATAACGTTGCCGAAACCGTAACGCGGCCCAACCACTCGAAAATTCCATGATGATGATTACAGATATGGCGTACCATTCGTCAGATCACCTGGAAGGAAGTCAAGTATAATGAAAACGCAGATGTTGTCAACTCCGGAACCAGGCGGCTCGCTGCGTGAAACTGCAAGGAAATAGTGTGAACGAAACAGCATTCAAAACAATCCATCGACAAGATTATCAACCGCCCTCGTTCCTGGTCGATTCCATCGATCTGCTTTTTAAGCTGGATGAGCAGCAGACGGTAGTGGTCGCCACCTCGCGAATACGGAGAAACAGTCAGCTGAAAGATAGCGGGGCCCCGCTGACCCTTCTGGGTGAGAAGCTTGAGCTGAACCGGGTACTGATAGACAAAGTGGCCGTTGAAAGCAGCCGGATGCTGCATACCGGCCAGGATCTGCAGATTTTTGAAGTACCCGACAGCTTTGAGCTCGAAGTCACCACCACGATTAATCCGCAGTCCAACACCAGCCTGAGCGGGCTCTACCTGTCCTCGTCGATTTTTTGTACTCAGTGCGAAGCACAGGGCTTCAGAAAAATAACCTACTATCCAGATCGTCCCGACGTACTGGCGGTATTCAGCACCCGCATCGAGGCCGATCAGACGAAATACCCGGTTCTTCTTTCCAACGGCAATCTGACCGGCCAGGGCAGCCTGGGCAACGGCCGCCACTATACAGAGTGGCGGGACCCGTTTCCCAAGCCCAGCTATCTTTTCGCCCTGGTAGCCGGCGACCTGGCAGCTGAGCACGACACCTTCGTTACCCAGTCCGGCAGGCAGGTTGATCTCTATATCTACACCGAGCCGCGAAACTTCGGTACCTGCACCCATGCGATGAATTCGTTAAAAGAGGCGATGCGCTGGGACGAAGATGTCTTCGGACTTGAATATGATCTTGATCGTTACATGATAGTCGCCGTCGACGATTTCAACATGGGCGCGATGGAGAACAAAGGCCTCAATATTTTCAATTCCAAATATGTCCTCGCTTTACCGGAAACCGCCACTGATCAGGATTTTCTCAATATTCAGGGGGTCATTGCCCACGAGTATTTCCACAACTGGACCGGAAACCGGGTAACCTGCCGCGACTGGTTTCAGCTCAGCCTCAAGGAAGGGCTGACGGTATTCCGGGATCAGCAGTTTTCCGCCGATATGAATTCACCGGCCGTTCAGAGAATCAAGGATGTCCGTATCCTCAGGCAATATCAGTTCAAGGAGGACGAAGGACCGATGGCGCACCCGGTCCGGCCGGACACCTACATGGAAATCAATAATTTCTATACAGTTACGGTATACAACAAGGGGGCTGAGGTGGTCAGGATGATCCACACCCTGATCGGAGCAGAAGCTTTCCGGGCCGGCATGGACCTCTATTTTCGCCGTCACGACGGCCAGGCAGTGACCTGCGATGATTTCATCGCCGCCATGGCGGATGCTTCCGGCCGAGACCTCGACCAGTTCAAACGCTGGTACTCGCAAGCCGGCACACCGGTGATCAACTGCTCCGAATCCTGGTCCGAGCAGTCGGGCACCTATCAGATCACCGTGCAGCAGAGAACGCCGCCCACTCCCGGCCAGCCTGAAAAAGATCCGTTTCACCTGCCCATATTGATCGGCCTGCTCGATCACCGGGGTAAGAGTATGGTCAACTCGATTAAAACCGATTATGTCAAACGCGGTGAGTCGCTGCTGCTTGAGCTTGATGAACCGGTGAACACTTTTTCGTTCAATGGTTTGAGCGAAAAACCGGTCCTCTCTCTGCTGCGGACCTTCTCAGCTCCGGTGAAGGTCGAAGCGGCTCAGACCCGGGAGGAGGCCGCCCTGCTGATGGCCCACGACACAGATCTGTTCAACCGTTGGGACAGCTCTTTCGGCCTGTCGAGTTCGATAATTACCGGCCTGGTGGCTGATCTTGCAGCGGGTGTTCCATTGACGCTGGAATCGGAGCTGGCCGAAGCAGCCCGTGCATTGATCTGCGGTTCTTCGGAGGATGATGCCCTGACCGCTCTGGCACTGCAGCTGCCGGAAGAATCCTATCTGGCGCTTTCCCTCGACCCCGTGGACCCGGACACGCTGTATGATGCTCGACGATTCGTCAAGCAGGAGTTGGCCCGCAATCTGCATGAGGAGTTTCTCGAAGGCTATCACCGCCGTCAGCAGAACGGCCACTATTCAATAGCACCGGCAGAGCTCGGGGCCAGAGCGCTGAAAAACACCTGTCTCGACTACCTGCTCAGCCGGTCTGATGCGAACCCGGAAATGATACTTCTGGCGCAAAAGCAGTATCGTGAGGCCACCAACATGACCGACAGGATCGGGGTGCTGGCGGCGATTACCCACCACAGTTCGGAGGAGCGAAACGGACTGTTCGCCGATTTCGAAAAGAGTTGGCAGGCCAACCCGCTGGTCATGGACAAATGGTTCACCCTGCAGGCTCTTTCAGCTGCGGATGAGACCTTTGATACCGTTGTCAATCTGCTTGGCCACCCCTCATTTTCCATCAGCAACCCCAACAAGGTGCGGGCACTGGTCGGTGCCTTCTGTCAAAACCATCTGCATTTTCACCACCCAAGCGGCCGGGGCTACGATTTTCTGGTCGATATCGTTCTGCAACTCGACAGTATCAACCCCCAGATCGCCGCCCGCATGACCAGCCCGCTGATTTCATGGCATCGCTATGAACCGAAAAGAAAACAACTGATGGTTGACAGTCTTGAAAAAATCAGATCCAGCAGCAGGCTGTCCCGGGACGTTTTCGAGATAGTCAGCAAGGGGCTGGAGGGAAGTGGCGTTTAAGGATCAGCGTTTGTGGCAGAACAGGCAGCGATACGGGTCGGGGTGATCCTCGGGCAGGGGCATGTCGCCGTCCTGGCTGTGACATTCAATGCACAGGCTGTCGGCCTCCTTTTTGCTCTTGATCTGATGAAATTCCATATGGACTTCATCTTTTGGCAGCGGCGAGGTGGTTTCCTCGGGAGCCATAAATAAGAAGAGCAGCAGTCCGGCGCAGCCGGCAGCAAAAGCGCCATTGATCAGCATCCTGCTTCTAAATGTACGATTTTTCATGTCTGATTGCGCCTCTATGACAAATTTCAGGCCATCTCGAATTTCCTGAAGCTGACAAGTTTGCAGCGCAGCAGCGCGTTGCAGAGCTCGGACAGGACCAGGGCCGCCCAACGGCCGCGGCCGGCGGTTTTCACCATGAACCAGTGTTTGTGGTGTCTGGCGATACATGCCTCGAGCTTATCCGGGACAAAGGTTCTGTCCAGGATTGTCAGGGCGGCGGCTTCTCCGGACACGACAGCCGGGTTGATTCCTTCACCGGTCAAAGGTGAGGCCAGACCTGCCGCGTCCCCGACCAGAAAGTAGCGGTCGAAGGACCAGCCTCGATAACCGAGATGGATCCGGTCGGCCTCGAAGCGGGCTCCCGATCGATCGATCTTTTCGGTCGCCAGCCAGGTATCGAGTTTTTCCCTGAGCTGCAGCGGTGATATGCTGCCATCGGCCAGGTAGACACCAACCGAACGACGGTCGCGATGGGGAAATATCCAGCTGTAGCCGCTGCCAAAGGCTGCTGGGTCGAAATTCCAGACCATCTCATCACTCGTACTTTCTAACACATAGTGCATACCGACACCATATGCAGCATCGCCCGAATCGAGCCCAAGATATGATCTGACCTTGGAGTGGGATCCGTCGGCGCCAACCAGCCAGTCGTATTCGATCCATCTGAGCTTACCGTGCTGCTCAAACCAGACCTTTTCCCGGTGGATTTCTGTGGCCCTTGCCCCGGTGAAAATTTCCGCTCCCTGAGCAAGCGCCTCTCCGGCCATAAAGGAGCCCAGTTCAACCCGATCGACCGTACCGACCATCGGCTCACTGCTCCGCAGAATGCTGTTCTGGCAGCGGGTGCGGACCGTTTGTTCAGTGAAGGACTTCTGGATCAGCTCTGCAGGTAACGAATGCATCAGCCCGCCCCGGGTAATTCCGCCGGCGCAGACCTTGGTCCCAAGACGCCTGCTTCGTTCGATCAGTGCCGTTTTGACTCCGCTGCCGGCCAGAATCTGGGCACAGCGAAGACCGCCAGGTCCACCGCCTATGATTACCACATCGAACTTCATTGACCAAAACGCTGCCGAAGCGGCGTCGAACTGAAAAACACAGATCTCCCGCCGGTACGGTACCGCTGGGAGATCTGTTCATTTGACTGGAGGGGAGAAACAGCTCTATTCGCCAAGCACAAGACTCTTCATGAATTCCCGGTTCATTCGGGCAATGTTTCTGATGGAGATACCCTTGGGGCAGACGGCTTCGCACTCCTTTTCATTGGAGCAGTAGCCGAAGCCCTCTTTGTCCATCTGGGCCACCATGGAACGTGCTCTCTCTTTGCGTTCCGGGTGCCCCTGCGGCAGCAGGCTCAGCTGCGAGACCTTGGCTCCGGTGAAGAGCATTGCCGCCCCGTTCGGACAACTGGCTACGCAGGCACCACAGCCGATGCAGGCGGCGGCATCCATTGCCAGTTCGGCCGTTTCTGTACCGATGGGGATGGTGTTTCCGTCAACCGTTCCGCCGGTGTTGACCGATACATAGCCACCGGCCTGAATGATACGGTCCAGCGCAGAACGATCGACCAGCAAATCCTTTTTAATCGGAAAAGCAATCGACCGGAACGGCTCGATGACGATCGTGTCACCGCTGCTGAACTTTCGCATGTGCAGCTGACACAGCGTCGTTTCCCGGTCCGGCCCGTGGGCCACACCGTCGACCACCGCCCCGCACATTCCGCAGATACCCTCACGGCAGTCGTGGTCGAAGGCCACCGGATCCGAACCCTCACGGGTGAGCTGCTCATTGAGGACATCGATCATTTCCAGAAATGACATATCGGTGGAGATGCCCCTGAGAGTGTAGGATTGGAAATCTCCAAGTGAATCGCTGTTTTTCTGGCGCCAGATTTTCAGGCTGAGGTCTATGGTACTCATCATCTCTCTCGTTGCTGAGATTGGGTGTGATAATCGGTTATTTATAACTGCGTTGAGACGGTGTCACGTTCTCGAAACTGAGCGGTTCCCGATGCATGTCGGGGGGCAGGTCTTCACCTTTGTATTCCCAGACAGAGACGTGGGAATACTTTTCGTCATCTCTCAACGCCTCGTTATCCTCGGTTTGGCTCTCTTCACGGAGGTGGCAGCCGCAGGATTCTTCACGGGCCAGAGCGTCTCTGATCATGAATTCAGCGAACTCGAGGAAATCGGCGACGCGGCCGGCTCGCTCCAGCGACTGGTTGATGTCGTCTGCGGTTCCGGGGACATAAACGGAATCCCAGAATTTCTGCCTGATCTGCGGCAACTCTTCAAGGGCCTGCTCAAGATCCTGGCGGTTTCTTGCCATTCCGCAATTGTCCCAGATCAGCCGGCCCAGTTCCTTGTGGACATCATCGACCGTCACTTTGCCGGCCGGTCCGCCGTTACTGTTTTTCAGCAGTTTTTTAATCCTTTCGTCGACTTCTTTCTGCACCTCACCAAAGGCCGGGTGGCTGGTGTCCACCGAGCCGATGGTCTCAGATCCGAAATAGTGGGCGACGGAGGTGCTGATGACGAAATAGCCGTCGGCCAGCCCCTGCATCAATGCGCTGGCCCCGAGCCGGTTGGCGCCGTGGTCCGAAAAGTTGCACTCGCCCAGGGCAAAAAGACCGGGGATGGTGGTCATCAGATTGTAGTCAACCCACAGGCCGCCCATGGTGTAGTGGACTGCCGGATAAATCATCATCGGCTCGGTCATCGGGTCGGCGTCGGTGATTTTCTCGTACATCTGGAACAGGTTGCCGTATTTTCTGAGGATCACATCGGCGCCGTCGCGTTTGATGGCATCGGCGAAGTCGAGGTAGACAGCCAGACCCGTGGAGCCGACTCCCTTGCCGTGGTCGCACTGTTCCTTGGCGTTTCTGGAGGCCACATCACGGGGAACGAGGTTGCCGAAACTCGGATATTTATTTTCCAGGTAATAGTCCCGATCTTCTTCCGGTATCTGGGCCGGCGGGCGCTTGTCATCTTTGTTTTTAGGGACCCACACCCGGCCGTCATTTCTGAGGCTTTCACTCATCAGGGTCAGTTTCGACTGATAATCGCCATGCACCGGTATGCAGGTCGGATGAATCTGAACGAAACTCGGATTGGCAAAGCCGGCTCCCCGCTTACATGCACGCCAGGCGGCCGTGACATTGGAAGCCATCGCGTTGGTCGACAGGAAATAGACATTGCCGTATCCGCCGGTGCAGAGCAGTACCGCGTCGGCAGCGTAGGATTCCGTTTCACCGGTGACCATATTTCTGACCACGATACCCCGGGCCCGGCCGTCGGCGACCACCACGTCCATCATTTCCCGGCGGTTGTACATGGTTACGCCGCCCTTGTGTATCTGCCGTGAAAGTGCCGAGTAGGCGCCGAGCAGCAGCTGCTGGCCGGTCTGTCCGCGGGCGTAGAAGGTACGTGACACCTGGGCACCGCCAAATGAGCGGTTGGCCAGGGTTCCGCCATATTCCCGGGCAAAGGGAACGCCCTGGGCGACGCACTGATCGATGATTTCGGCCGATACCTGTGCCAGTCGATAGACGTTGGCCTCACGCGCCCTGAAATCGCCGCCCTTGATGGTGTCGTAAAAGAGCCTGAAAACTGAATCGCCGTCGTTCTGGTAGTTCTTGGCGGCATTAATGCCGCCCTGGGCGGCAATAGAGTGGGCCCGGCGCGGACTGTCATGCAGGCAGAAAGCGTCGACCTTGTAGCCCAGTTCTGCCAGGGTGGCAGCCGCAGAAGCGCCGGCCAGGCCGGTGCCGACGACGATCACCCGGAATTTGCGTCTGTTTGCAGGATTGACCAGTTTGCTCTGAAAACGATGGTTATCCCATTTCTCACCAAGCGGACCTGATGGAATGCGTGCGTTCAGTTCCATTTTTCAACCTTTTTCTGTTGACTTCCAAGCCTGAGGCTCTGTTTATGATGCATGATTTAGTAACCGGCGCCGGCGCCGGTCATGAAATAGATCGGGATGCCGCCGAACACCACCAGAAAGAGCAGCGGTACGGCGATGGTCAGCATCGAGATCAGGCAGTTGTAACGCGGATGGTTGATGCCGAAAGTCTGCAGCATGCTCCAGAAGCCATGGTTGAGATGAACGGCCAGAGCGATAAACGAGATTATGTAGAAGAGGCTGTAGAAAAATCCGCTCATGTACTGCTGCACCAGGATGCTTATCTTGACATCCTCTGGTTTCGCGATATTGAAACCGAACACATGGATAATCAGGAAAATGAAAATTATCAGTCCGGTGTATGGCATCGTCCTGGAGGCGAAGGTGTTCTCGACCACCCGTGTCTGGACACTGTAGCGCGATGCGGTTTTTCGTTTTTCAAGGAAAAGCAGCAGGGCGACGCCGATATGGGCGATCAGAATAACCAGCAGGCCCAGACCGAAGAGCAGGACCAGGACCGGAAAACCGTGCAGCGCATCGGCATAGATTTGAAAATATTTGCTGCCCATGTATATTGCAGCGTTACCGAAAGCATGGATGGCCAGAAATGACAGCAGCATAAATCCTGATGTTGCCATCACCAGTTTTTTGCCGATTGATGTTTTGATAAAGGAAACAAACCACATGGTCGCGCACCTCTGCAATTGTTTGTAAGAAATAGAGCAAGGTCGTATTTTTATCGATTGAAACTAAAAAGAAAAGGTTTCTTTTTCAAACACTTATAAAAACAATTGATGGTACGATTAAGGTTAACTAATCTACCACCTGCAGCCTGACTGGGACATGACTTCAATGCGCTTTTCCACCATCATCTTCGATCTGGACGGCACCCTGGTCGATTCGCTTGCTGATATTGCCGTGGCCTCGAACAAGGCCCTTGATGTACTGGGGTTTCCACCCCATGAAGTGGATCGATATCGTTTTTTTGTCGGTGACGGCCTGATGACTCTGGCCCGCAGGATAGTCCCCCGGGAGACGCCGGAAGAGATGGTCATCGAGACCGCCCAGCAGTTCAAGCTTCAGTATAAAGATAACTGGAACCGAACCACGCGTCCATACCCCGGTATCAAGACGACCCTGGCCAGCCTGGCCAGACATGAGCTGAATCTTGCGGTTCTGTCCAACAAACCTGATGATTTTACGCGGCTTTTCGTCAACGCCTTCTTTACTGCTGAGATGTTCGGCCTGGTTTTCGGCAACCGGGACCAGGTTCCGAAGAAACCGGACCCGCATGGTGCTCTCGAGATTGCCAACCATTTTGGAACGGCACCCCAAGCCTGCCTGTTCATCGGTGATACTGCCGTCGACATCGCCACCGGCAAAGCAGCAGGCATGACCAGTATGGGGGTGACCTGGGGATTTAGGGAACGTCGGGAACTGGAAGATGCTGGAGCCGACCTGATCATTGACAGCCCAGAAGAGATTATTGCCCATGTTCTCCACGATCGCTGAATCATACCCGTTCCTGCTCTACTTGGCCCCCCCGCTGATTGGTGCGTTTATCGGCTACCTGACCAACAGGGTGGCGATCCGTATGCTTTTCCGGCCCCTGCGGGCCTGGTACCTCGGGCCGTTTAAAATCCCGATGACGCCCGGCGTTATCCCGTCCAAGAGACATGAGCTGGCTGAAAACATCGGCGAGATGGTCGGTGAACACCTGGTTACCGGTGATGAAATCAACCGGGCCCTGCAGAAAGATGACTTCCAGGAACACCTCCGGGTGCTGATTGAAACCAGAGCAGCATCACTGCTGAAAAAAGATTACGGTTCGCTCTCCTCGATCATTCCCGAATCGTACCGGGTGTATTTCGATATTGGCATTAAAACAATATCATATCGGACAAAAGAGATAATTCGCATTAATTTTGTGTCCGAAAACAACAGGGACTCGATAGACCATCTCGCCGGTGCGGCCGTCGATCGATTGTTGAACACCCGGCTGGATGAGGTTCTCCCGGCCGGCGGGCAGGAAACAATGATTCGGCATCTCGCCCGGTCGCTGCACGAGGCCGTCAAGACAGTCCAGGCAGAGGAGCAGCTCAGCTCCCTGATCGAGACAGAGATCGGCTCGATAGTAAAGTCCGGGAGGTCTTGCCGTGACGTTCTGCCGGAAGAGCTGTGCGATTCGATTATCGAAACGATACGCAATCAGACAAAATTTGTCCTCGATCAGGCCGCCAAACTGGTTGACGATCCAGAAATCAGGGACCGTATCGTGACGGCGGTGCAGAGCGCCGTCGATGAGTTCATTGACACGCTGGGCCCGATGTCACCGATGGCCAGAAATTTTTTAAACGATGACCTGATTGAGGAAAGGGTAAGGTTCTACCTGGATGAGAAAAAAGCGGACATCGAATCATTTTTCCATGACCAAGCAATCGCCATTCGAGTCAGGGCGGCACTTGGCGAGCGCGTCGGTTCGCTCCTCAGCACCCCGCTAGCCGATCTTGCGGCAGCGGGCCGGGCGGATGAGTCGGTAACGGCGATCTGCACAGGGTCTGGCCGGCGGCATCATCAGCCTGTTCAACAA
Source organism: uncultured delta proteobacterium (assembly GCA_963845115.1). Classification (GTDB taxonomy): domain Bacteria; phylum Desulfobacterota; class Desulfobulbia; order Desulfobulbales; family Desulfocapsaceae; genus JABDQA01. The sequence goes on from CAWJQN010000001.1 coordinate 564,951, forward strand.
ATCGGAGGTCGCCGATATCATCGCCGGATTGCTGAAAGGGTTGATTGGAAATGAGCCGGAAGAGGGAAGTCGGAGCATTGGCTCGATCATTGAACAGCTGGCCGGCAGGGAAGGGGTCGATCTGGCCCGCGACGGAGTCAAGGAGGCGGCGGTCAAAACCATATATTCTTCTCAGTTTTCCAGGTTAATAGACCGAACTGTCGATGATTTTGTGGAACAGATGGTGAGCAGGCCCATCGGCAGGCTTGACCACCTGATACCGTCAGGTGTTATTGATGGCGTCTGTCGTTCTCTGCGGGAGGTGACGACCAGGGTCCTGGTCGCCGAGGTGCCGTCAGTCATCACCTTGATCAGAATCAGAACAATGGTATCTGACAAGATAGATTCCTTCGATCTGCTGCGTCTTGAAAAACTGCTGTTGTCGATCATGCAGGAGCAGTTCAAATACATCAATCTTTTTGGCGCCCTGCTTGGCTTTATCATCGGCTGCGCAAATCTGCTGTTTCTGCTAGGCAGCTGAAGCCGGCGCTTACTTTGAGACCATCACCTTTCCCGCTAGCTGACCGCAGGCGGCACCGATATCGCTGCCGCGGCTGCTTCTTATGAATACCGAGTAGTGGGCCTTTCTCAGAATTTCCTGAAAGGCCAGGATGCGCTCCCGGGCCGAGGAACGATAGCCGGTAGCCTCGCATTCGTTGTAGGCTAGAAGGTTGATTTTACACGGTATCGGCCTGAGAAGTTCAGCCAGCCGATGGGCCTCATCATCAGAGTCGTTGATCCCGTCCAGCATGATATATTCGATCATGATCCGTTTCCGTTTCTGGATCGGGTAATCCCTGCAGGCCCGCAGCAGCTGATCGATCGGGTAGCGCCGGTTGACCGGCATCAGTCTGCTCCTGGTTCTGTCGTCGACCGCGTGCAGGGACACGGCCAGATTGACACTGGTTTTCCGGCCCAGGACGTCCATATTCGGTACGATGCCGCAGGTCGATACGGTTATGCGCCGGCTGGCCATGTCCAGACCTTTCTGATCGGTCAGAATCGATATGGCGGTGAGCAGGTGGTCCATGTTGTTGAGCGGCTCGCCCATGCCCATGAAAACCAGGTTGGTGATCGGAAAACGGGCATCGGAACCGTTGGTGCTGCTGCCGAGATAGTCGCGCACCGAACAGACCTGATTGACCATCTCCGCCGGGGTGAGGTTCCTGGTGAATCCCATCGACCCCGTTTGGCAGAAACCGCAGCCCATGGCACAGCCGACCTGGGAGGAGATACACAGGGTGTTCCGGTCGGGCTCGGGGATATTGACCGATTCGATGACATGCCCGTCCTCGAGGGTAAAGCCGAACTTGACCGAGCCGTCCGCAGAAATTTCGGTAATCGGATCCTCAAAACGGGAAATCCGGGCGTGTTCAGGCAGCAGCGTTCTGAAGGTTTTGGCCAGATCAGTCATCTGCGAAAAGTCGCTGATGCCCGGCCGATAGAGCCAGGCCATGATCTGCCGGCCGCGGAAGGGCGGCTGGCCCATAGATTCGGCGAAGGCCTCGAGGCCCTTCTGATCCAGGTTTTTACAATCGATCTTCATGGTTCGAGGCAGACAGACGTTGCTTGTTTCGCACACCGCTCAAGCGGGATTGTCCAGGGCAAACTTGTTCATGAAATCAGCCAGCTTCTGCACACCCTCGAGGCTGAATGCGTTGTAGATCGAGGCTCTGCAGCCGCCGATCGAGCGGTGTCCTTTCAAACCTTTCAATCCCTGTGCCGCAGCGTCGATAATAAACTTGGCCTCGAGTTCCGCACTGGGCAGATTAAAGGCAACGTTCATATTGGAGCGGGACTTCTTCTCGGCATGTCCCCGGTAATAGGATCCTTCGTCGAGGATATCATACAGGCAGGCCGCTTTGCGCTCATTGATTCCCTGGATTGTTTCCACACCGCCCAGTTCTTTGAGCCACTGGAGAACCCGGTACACAACATAGACGGCGATGCACGGCGGGGTGTTGAACATCGACCCTTTGCCGGCGTGGGTGCGGTACTGCAGCATGGTCGGAATGTTGTCGGGGCAGCGTGAGAGCAGGTCTTCCCGGATGATGACAATGGTGACCCCGGCCGGGCCGAGATTTTTCTGGGCACCGGCAAAGATCAGGCCAAACTTCGAAACATCGACGGGTCTCGACATAATGTCTGAGGACATGTCGCAGACCAGCATTTTCTCAGTTTCGGGAAAGGTCTGAAACTGGGTGCCGAAAATCGTGTTGTTGGAGACCAGATAAAGATACTCAGAGTCATCTGCTATATGGTATTCGTCCGGTTCGGGAACGCGGTCGAAATTGCGATCCTCACTGGAAAAAGCCACTTCGATTTCTCCGAACAGCTGTGCTTCCTTGATTGCTTTTTTGGCCCAGGTGCCGGTGTTGAGGTAGGTCGCTTTTTTTCCGCCGGAAAGAAGATTCATGCGGAATCATGAAGAATTGGGACGATGCGCCGCCCTGGAGGAACAGAACCTTATATTCATCAGGTATGTGCATGAGTTCACGCAATAATTCCTCAGCCCCGTCTATGACCGCCTGAAACTCCGGTGATCGATGGCTGATCTCCATCAGGCCGATGCCGGTTCCCTGAAAATCGATGATATCCTCAGCCGTTTTCACTAGTACTTCATAGGGCAGGGTGGCCGGTCCGGCGCTGAAATTGCTTACCCGATTCATCTGCTTGATCTCCTTGCCCGGTTCATTCAGCTGCCGGGGCGTTATGACTTTTATCTGGTATTTTCAATTGTGCTGCTGCCTGATCGCCTCATATAAGACAATTCCGGCAGCCATTGCAAGATTGAGGCTCCTGATGTTTCTATTTTTCATGGGCAGGGTGTAACAGAGCTCATGGTAGAGAAGACGCACCTGCTCGGATAGCCCCTTGGTCTCTTTTCCGAAAACCAGGTAGTCGCCCGGACGATAGCGGGCGCTGGTGTAAGGCCGGTCGGTCTTGGTCGTAAAGAATTTCAACTGCTCTTCGCCGCAGCTGCGCAGAAATGCCTCCAGGTTGTCCCAATGCACCACGCTGACATGCTCCCAATAATCCAGGCCGGCCCGTTTCAGGTGTTTGTCATCGGTGGAAAATCCAAGGGGATGAACAAGGTGCAGCCTGCTGTTGGTGGCTCCGCACAGGCGGGCAATCGAACCGGTGTTGGGCGGTATTTCCGGTTCGACAAGAACGATGTTGAAGTCTGACATTATACTGTCTGAAAAATGGTTGGTCGAGCTGGGACCTGCTTTATACATCTTCGATCCGACGACCACAACAATATTTGACAAGAAGATTGGCAGTCAACCTCAGGTACGGTAAAATCACGTCCATGAATCGAAAAACCCCTAAAGCGATGACCATCCGGGATTTCAGGGTTCCCATACTGGTCTGCATCCCCATTTTCTGGCTGCTTTTTCAAACCGTTGCCGACTACCAACGAACGTACCGGGCTGATCAGCGCTCGTCCATCCACGGCTGGGATCCCGCCCATCTGAGAATCTCAGCCGCCGATCGGGCCCAGGAACGGAGCCTGGAGGCTGTTTTCGATCTGCAGGATATCCCCGTCAACATAGCCGGGGAAGAATTGTTGACAACCATCCCGGGTGTCGGTCCGGAGCTGGCTCGACGGATCGTCGATCAGCGGACCCGATCGGGGCCTTACCAGGTTCCTGAAGACCTCACCAGAGTGACGGGAATCGGCCCGCGTCGAGCCGAACAGATTGCCCCCCACCTGAGCTTTGACTAGCGTGGACCGTCTCACCATAGAAGGTCCGGTGTTTGCGCTCATCGGTCCCACCGCGATCGGCAAGACCGATCTGTCGATCAGACTGGCTCTCCAGTTCAACTGTGAAATTATCAGCGTCGATTCGATGCAGGTGTACCGCTTCATGGATATCGGCACCGCCAAAGCGACGCCGGAAGACCGGCGGCGCATCAGCCACCACCTTATCGATATCGTCGATCCCGACGAGGACTACCATGCCGCCCGATTTGTCGAAGATTGCCTCGAGGTCATCGGTTCCATCCAGCGGCGGGGTGCAATTCCACTGCTGACCGGCGGCACCGGGCTCTATCTCCAGGCCCTCAAAAAAGGTCTCTTTGCTGCTCCGCCGCGGGACCCGGAAATACGGGGGCAGGTGGTGGAGAAGATGGAAGAAAAGGGAAGTCAGTCGCTGCATGAAGAGTTGCGCCGTTATGACCCCGAATCGGCCCGGCGCATCCATCCCCATGACCGGAGTCGGCTCATCCGGGCGGTGGAAGTCTATCTGTCCAGCGGAGTCACCCTGTCGGAACACCTGCAGCGCCAAGCCTCGGGATATTCGAGGGTTGAGTTTTTAAACTTTATGACGGTGGGCATAACCTGTGAGCGGGACAGACTGTATCAGCGCATCAACCTGAGAACCGGGCTGTTGTTCGACCGGGGACTGAAAGGTGAGGTACAGGGTTTACTTGACCGGGGGTACGATCCGGGTTTAAAGAGTATGCAGTCGATCGGCTATCGGCACATGGTCAAACATATTCAGGGCGAATGGGATCTCGATCAATGTCGCGAGTATCTGGCCCGGGATACGAGGCGATACGCCAAGCGCCAGTACACCTGGTTCAACAGGGATCAGTCGATCCGCTGGTTTGACCTGGAAAATATTTCAGAAGTGCCGACCTACTTGGAATCGAACCTTGGTCAGAAAAGTCTCTAGATGAAAACATCACGGACACCAGAACCGGAGATTCATCCCGCCATCCGGACCCATCTCGCCAGTTACAAATTATGTGCGGAAGACGATGTCCAGGCTTTCTTGAACCCGAAACTCGACGACCTGCCATCGCCGTTTCTGCTTGCTTCGATGGATACCGCCGTCGATTTGATCATTGAAGCAATCAGCAACCACGACGATATACTGATCTGGGGGGATTACGATGTGGACGGCATAACCGGTACATCGCTGCTCTACCTGTTCTTCGAGCAGATCGGTGTGTCGGTGACCGTGCATGTTCCCAATAGGCTTACCGAAGGCTATGGCCTGAACAGTGATGTGCTCCGTGGGTTTTCAAAAAAACTAAAGAAAAACAAAATTTTAATCACGGTTGATTGCGGGATCTCCAACACCGAGGAGTTGCTCCTGGCAAAAACATACGGATTTAAAACAATCGTTACCGACCACCATCAGCTTCCGGAGACAGATCTCCATGCAGATGCGACCATCAATCCCAAACGCTCAGACAGCACATTCCCGTACAGTGATCTGGCCGGTGTCGGTGTCGCTTTCTACCTGGCTGCCGGGGTAAGATCAAAACTGCAGGAAAAAAACCTGATAACAGTGTCATCACTGCCCAACCTCAAATCATTTCTGGGCTATGTGGCTTTGGGAACAATAGCTGATATCATGCCCCTGACCGGCGTCAACAGGGTGTTGGTGAAGGGCGGTTTTGAAGCTCTTTCAGAGGGCAGCACCAATGCGCTGCAGGGATTGAATACGCTTTTCAATGCACTTGGCGTCGACCCGCGCAAGTTGACCAGCGATTCCATATCTTTTAAAGTCGCACCAGCAATAAATGCTGCTGGCCGGCTTGGGTATTCGGACCAGCCCCTGCGGTTGCTCATCAGTAGTGATCGAGGTGGAGCAGAAGAACTGGCCTCGGCCTTGATCCAGAACAATAATCGCCGCCGACAGATCACCGAGCAGAACTTTGAACTGGCCCTGGCGGCAGCCGGCAGAGAACTGGTTAACGGCGCTCAGTGTATGGTGGCGCTTGGTGATTTTCATGAGGGGGTTCTCGGTATCGTCGCTTCAAAAATCGTTGAGCGATTTAACGTTGTGGCACTGGTCTGCTGTTATCAGCCAGATGATCGCTCCTTGATAAAAGGGTCCGGAAGGGCACCAGAAGCATTTGACCTGCACACGCTCATGGCAGAGAGTGCCACATTTCTGAAGAAGTTCGGTGGACACAAACGTGCCGCCGGATTTTCTTTATCAGCGGAAAATTTTCTGCCGTTCAAGCACTTTTTTGAAACTTTAGTTTTTCATAAAAGTGAAATTAATTCAAATGATACCAATAATATAACGGTTTTTTCACAGGAATTAAGCCTTTCTGAATCGCTTGATCGTATCCTGCTGGACAATTTACAACGGTTGGAGCCAACGGGAGAGGGCAACCCGAAGCCGGTCTTTGTGGATCGTTCGGCGCGATTTGTTACGCATTCACGGTTCGGTAAAAACAGGGCACATCTGAAAGGCGTGGTGCGTGGTACCTATAGCAATATTCCGGTTATCGGTTTCAACCTGGCAGAAAAAATTGATTCAGCGGTAAATTTTCACGAACCGTGTCGTATCGTTTATAATCACAGCCTCGAGACATTTAACGGTAGGACCAGTTGGAGGATTCACCTGCAGGATATCAGCCAGGCTTGACCTGTTGTCTGCAGCACTATGATGTTTTATATAATAATTACAGATATATGTAGTCAAGGGTAGCGGTTCTGGGGTGGAATCTCGCACCGTTGTCACCTGGTAACCACACACCCATTGATTATACATAATATACATTATGCGACATTGTAGTGTCGGGCAGATTTGTCTGGAAGAATTCGACGTTGTGGTTATGGTAAGCCAGCTGCACATCCCCACAGAGCGACTCATCAATGTTCAAACTAATGCCTAAATACAAGTAGATGGATGACTATTCTTGAAATCGTGGAGAATCGAAATGGCACATGACGTTTATAGCGAACCTTTGGTCAGCCGTTATACAAGCAAAGAGATGCAGTACCTGTTCTCGGACCAGATGAAGTTCTCCACCTGGCGCCGCTGCTGGGTTGCCCTGGCTGAAGCCCAGTACGAACTCGGCCTGAAAGAGCTGATCTCCGCTGAGATGATCGATCAGATGAAAGCCAATGTCGCCAACATCGACTTCGAACAAGCCAGGAAAAAAGAAAAAGAAATTCGACATGACGTCATGGCTCATGTATTCGAGTTCGGCACCAAGTGCCCTGCTGCCGAACCGATCATCCACCTGGGGGCCACATCGCAGTTTGTCGTCTGCAATACCGATCAGATTATTCAAAGAGAAGCTTTCAAGCTGCTCAGGAATGGATTAATCAATGTCATAGCCCAGCTTGCTGACTTCTGTGCCACGCACAAAGCTCTACCGACCCTCGGATTTACCCATTATCAGCCGGCCCAGCCCACCACGGTGGGAAAAAGAAATACGTTATATATCCAGGACTTGCTTGTGGACCTACAGTCACTCGATCAGTTCGTGTCAAGCATGGCAGCCCGGGGTGCCAAAGGTACGGTGGGAACCCAGGCCACATTTCTGGAATTGTTCAAGGGGGACCATCAAAAAGTACGTGACCTTGATCAGTTAGTAGCGGAAAAACTTGGTTTCAAAGCATCCATACCGGTCACTGGTCAAACCTACAGCCGCAAGCTCGACATGAAAATGGCAGAGGTTCTGGCCGGCATTGGCGCTACCGCTTCAAAATTTGGCACCGATTTGCGGCTGCTCTCCAATCTCAAAGTCCAGGAAGAACCGTTTGCCAAAAATCAGACTGGATCTTCAGCCATGGCCTACAAACGCAACCCGATGCGCTCCGAGCGCATGACCGGGCTGGCAAGAAAGCTGATGGGGTTGACCATTGATTTTTCAGCGACCTATGCCAACCAGTGGTTCGAGCGCACCCTCGATGACTCCGCCATTCGCAGAATGGATATACCGCAGGCCTTTCTCTTGACCGATGCAATTTTAAAGCTATTTGTAAATATAACAACTGATATGGTTGTTTATCCGAAACAAATTGACAAGCTTTTAAGAGCTGAACTACCCTTTATGGCAACTGAAAAAATTCTGATGGAGGCGGTTGCAAAAGGACATTCCCGTCAGGAAATGCATGAATTGATAAAAGTGCATTCGGTGGCCGCTGGAGCTGCGGTGAAAAACGAGGCTCTTGAAAACGACCTGCTCCATCGCCTGGGCGAAGATGACCGCATTCCGTTCACCCACGAGGAACTGCTGGCCATGACCGATGACCTGCTGCCTTTTACCGGCCGGGCAGTTCAGCAGACCGAGGAATTTCTCAACGAGATCGTCCATCCGCTGCTTGACCAAAACAAAGAACGGTTTCGACCACTTGACGCCACGTTGAGCGTTTAGCCCGATGACCCAGAACCGCACCCGCTTAGTCGATACTTTCTATCGTATCTCCCCGCATCGATTTCATTACCTTAAGTTCATCATTGAGGGTTATGACAATCTCGCTGTGGTCTCCTCGATTTCCGGCCGGCACGGGATTGTCCGTCTGCGGTGCAGCCAGGAATCTCTGGCTGAACTGGTTGTCCTGATGGGCGATATCGCCCCTTCGATCAAACGGCCCTGCTGGTAAACCCGTTGAAATCTTTTACGCTTTTTTATGGATAATAAATCATTTTTCATCAAAACCTTCGGCTGTCAGATGAATATCCGTGACAGTGAAATCATGGCCCAGAAGTTATCCGAAGCCGGCTATGTTGAAGCGGGCTCGATAGAAACTGCTTCGCTGATCCTGCTGAACACCTGCTCTGTCAGGGGAAAGGCAGAACAGAAGGTGTTCAGCATGCTGGGCGCATTGCGTAAGAATAAAAAGGACAACCCGGAACTGAGAATCTGCGTAGCGGGTTGTGTGGCCCAGCAGGAAGGTCGCCGGATCATCGACAGGATGGAACATGTGGATCTGGTCATTGGCACCCAGCAAATTTACAACCTGCCGCAGCTGCTGGAAAAATCCGCCACTGCCAGCACCGCGATCAATCTTTCCGATTCCTACGAAATACCTCGATACATACCGATCACGGATATACCACAGGAGCCAGGCGAGGAAATCCGAGCGGATAATTTCAGCTTCTCACGCTTCGTCACCATCATGCAGGGCTGCAACAACTTCTGCACCTATTGCGTAGTTCCCTACACCAGAGGGCGGGAAGTCTCCAGAAAAGCCGACGACCTTGTCAGTGAGGTTAATACGCTGGTCGACAGCGGGGTGGTGGAGATCACCCTGCTGGGCCAGAACGTGAATTCATATGGAACCACCAATCCGGTTGTCGAGGATGGATCGAGCTATCGCTTTGCCGATCTGCTCAAGGAAATTTCTCGGGTCGAGGGGCTCAGACGGCTCCGTTTCACCACTTCCCACCCAAAAGACCTCTCCGAACAGCTGATCGACTGCTTCCGGACACTGGACAAACTCTGTCCCCAGATTCACCTTCCGGTGCAGTCGGGCTCGGATCGGATTCTGAAACGCATGAACCGCAAGTACCGGGTCGCTGATTACCTCGAAAAAGTAAACCGGCTGAAGAAGGTTCGCCCGGACATTGCCATTACCACCGATATCATCGTCGGTTTTCCAGGGGAAACCGACGATGATTTCCAGGCCACGGTCGATCTGTTGGAAAAGGTTCGATATCACGGCTCATTCTCGTTCAAATACTCGGATCGGCCGGAAACCAGAGCGGCTGACCTGGACGGAAAATTGAGCGAGGAAGAAAAAGGACGCCGGCTGCAGATTTTTCAGAAGCGCCAGGATGAAATCAGTCTGGAGCGAAACCGGGAATATTGCGGCTCAAGCAGCTCAGTTCTGGTGGAAAAGAACGACAACGGCAGCCTGGTGGGCAGGACCGTCACCAATCACATCGTTCATGTCGAACAGGCACCGGCAACGATACTGCCGGGAGATCTGATCGATGTCGAAATATTTTTTGCCGGAAACCATTCCCTTAAAGGTACGCTCCCCCCTGCGACTCAATCCTGAGCGGACGGCTCCCCTTCCCCGCTCTGCTGATCTTGCTGGTCAGCGTTATTGCCCGGAATTTCAAGGATTTGTTCAACGGGGCCGAGTCCGGGAAGGCTGGATGCCCCCCGTTCCTTGATAACCCGATCGGTCGACTCAACCACCCGCCTTGCAACCCTCGGCGACACGCGCTTACCTTTGGCGGCGGCGCCTTTGACCAGGAACTGGTCGAAGTCGATTTCGACGATATTGCTCTTGGCTCGCTGCGAAGGCACGAGGCTGACCCGGGCATGTTTGTTCTCCCCGGTCAGCAGCAGCAGAATCCGGGAACGTTTATGCGGGGTGAACAGATGGTACTCTTTTTCGAGTATGAACTTGGGCGACTCGAAGCGTTTCACGTAGGCAAAATTCTCCCTGCCGTCGCGGTAAACGATATTGAAGATGATATCTTTTCTGAACACCGCAGCGAATTCGACCTCCTCGCCAACGAACAGCTTTTCAGGAACAGGAACAACCTTGTACATGCCGGAGGAAAATATCAGCAGCAGGCGGTCATATTCTGAACAGGAAAAGGATATGTCCTGCTGCTCATTTTCGGCTTTGATGGCATGCCCGATAAAACCGCTCTCCCGATGATAGCCGACGGTAAGGTTCGAGAGGGCTACTTTTCTGGCCTCGACTTCGGAAAACTGGGTGATTTCAGAGAGACGCGGATATGCCTGAGCATATTTTTCCAGAAGTTTCTCAATTGAGGTAATGGTGTAGCCTACCGTATCCTCAAGGCTTTTGGATATGTCATTGATGTCTTTTCGTATGGACTTGATCTCGTTGGCCTGCCGATCGATGTCGTAGCGGGAGATTCGCCTGATCCTGATCTCCAGCAGTCGCTCGATATCTTCTTTGGTAACCGGCTGTTCCAGGATGGCGCTGAAGGGTTTCAGTGCCGAATCGACGGTCGATACGATTCTGTCATAACTGGCCACCTCTTCGATCTGTTTGTAGAGCCGCTCTTCGATGAAGATCTGCTCGAGCAGCCGGCCGTGCAGTTTCTGCTTCAGCCTGGCCAACTCGATTTCCAGTTCCCGGGTCAGGTCGGCAACCAGTTTCTCAGTGTTGAAGTGGATCACCTCATTGACGCTGCTGGTCTCCGGCAGGTTGCCCCGGATCAGCGTCAGGTTGGTGTTCAATGACATCTCGCAGTCGGTAAAGGCGTAGAGCGCCTTAATCGTATCATTTGCATAAATGTTGCGCGGCAGTTTGATCTCGATTTCCACCTCTTCAGCGGTGTAGTCGTTTATTGAAAGAATCTTGATCTTGCCGCTTTTGGCCGCTTTTTCAATCGAGTCGATCAGCGATGAGGTGGTCGTCCCGTAAGGTATTTCGGTGATGGTGATGGTCTTGTCGTTCTTCTCGACCATCCTCGCCCGGCACCGGACCTTGCCGTGTCCATGATCGTAATCGGAAATGTCAATCAGACCTTTCTGGGGGAAATCTGGGTAGATTTCGAACTCCTCACCCCTGAGAATGGCAATCTGGGCTTCGAGAAGCTCTCTGAAATTGTGCGGCAGAATGCGGGTTGCCATGCCGACCGCGATACCATCGGCGCCCTGGAGCAGCAGCATCGGGATCTTGGCGGGAAGCGAGACCGGTTCCGTGGTGCGGCCGTCGTAGGAATCGATGAACTCGGTCAAGTCCTTGTTGAACATCACCTCCCGGGCCAGCGGGGAGAGTCTGCACTCGATGTAACGGGCGGCCGAGGCCTGGTCACCGGTGAAAATATTGCCGAAGTTGCCCTGCCGGTCGATCAGGTACCCTTTGTTGGCCAGATTGACCAGTGCGGCGAAGATGGAGGCATCACCGTGAGGGTGCAGTTTCATCGTTTCGCCGACCACATTGGCGACCTTGTGAAAGCGGCCGTCATCCATGTTGTGCAGGGTCTGCAGAATGCGGCGCTGAACCGGTTTCAAGCCGTCCTCGATGGCGGGTATGGCCCGCTCCTTGATTACGTAGGAGGTGTACTCGAGGAAATTGTAATCGAATAGCTGGTGGAGTTTGCCGGTCTGTTCAGTCATGTAGGATCAGGTTCCCTTGCCGTCATGTTAGATCAGGTGGTCCATGATATACTGCTTCCGTTCCGGAGTGTTTTTACCCATGTAAAATGACAGTACTTTGGATACCTGGCTGACACTGTCCATGGTCACGTTCTTCAGTTTGATGTCACCGGAGATAAACTGCTTGAATTCCTTGGGGCTGATCTCTCCCAACCCCTTGAATCGGGTGGTCTCGACGTTTACTTTCTGCTTCGCTCTGCCCTGCAGTTTCTTGGTGGCCGCACTCCTTTGTTTGTCGGAATAACAGTAGATGGTCTCTTTCTTGTTTCTGACCCGGTAAATCGGGGTTTCCAGGATATAAATGTGCCCCAGTTTGACCAGCGGCTCGAAATAGTGGAGAAAAAAAGTGAGCAGCAGGTTGCGGATGTGCAACCCGTCGACATCGGCATCGGTGGCGATGATCACTTTATCGTAGCGCAGGTCGGAAATGGACTCCTCGATGTTGAGTGCCTGCATCAGCGAGTACATCTCCTCGTTTTTGTAGAGCAGGTTCAGCTTCTGACCGAGCACATTCATCGGCTTGCCTTTCAGCGAAAAAACCGCCTGGGTCATTGGGTCGCGCGAGGACACAATCGAACCCGCTGCAGACTGGCCCTCGGTGATGAAGATCATGTTCTCCCGGCCCGGCGATGAAGGTTTGGCCCGTGATGGATGATACTTGCAGTCCTTGAGCTGCGGGATCTTCAGAGCTACTTTCTTGGCTTTGGCCCGGGCTTCCTTTCGGACTGACTGGAGTTCCTTCCTGATTTTCTCGTTTCTGAGTATTTTGGAAATCAGTATTTCTGCCCGTTCACTGTTTTTGTATAGCTCGCTTGAAACGGCTTCCTTCACCGTATTGACGATCCAGGAACGGACTTCGGTATTGCCCAGTTTGTTCTTGGTCTGCGACTCGAACACCGGCTCTTTGATCTTGACAGCCATGGTGCCGACGATTCCGTCCCTGACATCCTTGTTGATGAATTTTTTCGGGGAGAACTCGTTGATTCCCTTGAGGATACCTTCGCGAAAAGCCGAGAGATGGGTTCCGCCTTCACTGGTGTAGGTGCCGTTGACAAACGAGTAGTAGGAATCGCCGTAGGAGTCGGTATGGGTGAAGGCCAGCTCGAGGGTCGGGTCTTTGTAATAGATCGGTTCGTAGAGGTTGTCGCCGTTTATCTCATTGGCCAGCAGATCGAACAACCCATTGGTTGAATGATACAGGTTTTTGTTATAATAAATTTTCAGACCGGCATTCAGGTAAACGTAGCGCCAGAGCCGCTGATCCAGGAACGACTCGTCGTAGAGGTACTCGCCGAACAGGTCAGGATCGGGCAGAAACTCGACCAGGGTGCCGTCTTTCTCCTCGGTGGTACCGCTGTCCCTGCCCTGCAGAATACCCTGTCTGAAATGGGCGGAGCCAAACTCCCCGTCCCTGAAGGCAGTTACTTTGAAAAATTCGGAGAGCGCATTTACCGCCTTGGTGCCGACCCCGTTGAGACCGACCGAAAACTGGAATACGTCGGTATTGTATTTGGCTCCGGTATTTATCGTCGACACGCACTCGACAATCTTTCCCAGGGGGATCCCCCGGCCGAAATCGCGCACCCGGGTCAGGCCGTTTTCATCTATCTCGATATTGATGCGTTTGCCGGCGCCCATGATGAACTCGTCGACCGCATTGTCGATCACTTCCTTGAGCAGGATATAGATGCCGTCATCCTGGTGGGAGCCGTCCCCGAGACGGCCGATATACATGCCGGGCCGCTTCCTGATATGTTCCAGAGAACTCAGGGTTTTTATCTTGCTTTCATCATAGATTTCTTCGGGTTTGAGCATGGCGCCGGCGGACGATGAGTTTAATCTGATGAGACTGGCGGCATAATATTTGATTTACTTTCATTACGCAATAGAGCTGCTTTCCAAAAAGATCCGGGCTTCCCTCCCTAAATCCTCATAACCCGCTCACAGTCAGGGCAGATCCAGGTTGGACCGTTGCTGATGCCCCATTTATTTTCTTCGAAACATTCTGGGCAGATCTGGAAACCGCAGGGACAGTTCCAGCAGAAGGGCTTGTTCTGACGGCAGCAGCTGCAGATATAGTCACCGAGTCTTCTGCGGCGATAGCCGCCTTTTTTTTCATTAGCCATGGCCCAGGGTTTCCTGCATCCAGCCGGCATAGTCAGCGTCGATGTCCGTGATGTCGGTGGCGATTATTTCCGGAACATCGTAGGGGTGAATCGAGCGAACCGTTTTGACGAGCTGGCCGAACAGCGAGCGTTCACTCTTCATCACCAGCAGGTACTCGCTGTCACGGGCCATCCGGCCTTCCCACCAGTAAAAGCTGGTCATCGGGGACATGAGCTGAACACAGGCCGCCAGTCTTTTTTCAAGAACCAGCTGGGCAATGTCGCGGCAGACCGCCTGGTCGTCGCAGCTGGTAGAGACCACGACCGGCTTAAAATCCTTGGGCATACGCACCTCCCTGATGGGTGACGGTTGAGATTAACAGATATGCAACCCTGATGATTTCCTATAGTTTACATTTTTACCGATCCTCGACAATATGAAATATGGTACAATCTGCTCCCAGGAATTTCGGGAAACACTAAAAAGCAATGAATCCGACGGAGAGACCATGCTGTTTGTCATAGATATCGGCAACACCCATACCGTTGCTGGCCTCATAGAAAATGAAGAGATCAGCCGGCAGTGGAGGATCAAGACGGACCCGGCGATGACCGCCGATGAGCTGACGATCCAGCACCACAACCTTTTCAGTATGGCCGGAATCGATGTCTCAGGGGTACAAGGAGTCGTTCTGTCGAGCGTCGTACCGCAGCTCGAATCAGCCTATTTCCAGTGCTGTTCGACCTTGTTCGACATTCCCGGCAAAGTCGAGCTGATCAATGTCTGCAGCGAAAACGTCGCCGGCATCATTGCGGTGCGGTTGACCAACCCTTCTGAAATAGGAGCCGACCGGCTGGTGAACGGCATCGCTGCGTTCGAGATGTGCGGGACCAATGCGATCGTCATCGACTTTGGAACGGCGATCACCTTTGACTGCATCTCTGAAAGATGTGAGTATCTCGGCGGTCTGATCCTTCCGGGTCTGCATGTTTCCCTGGGGGCACTCAGCCAGAAAACAGCCAAGCTGCCCCAGATCGACCTGCATCACCCTCCGAAAAAGGTCATTGGCACCAGTACCGTGGCGGCCATGAAAAGCGGTGCTCTTTTCGGTTACGGAGCAATGATCGAGGGCCTGATCGGTCTGGTCAGAGATGAAATGGAACAGTCAGGCCTCAGGGATCCGGTGGTCTTTGCAACCGGGGGCATGGCGTCGGTCCTGCTCGACTATGCGCCATCCATCCAGAGGATCGAACCCAACCTGACCCTGGCCGGGCTCGGGATTATCCATCGCCGTCTCCGTCCTCTGTCATGAAGCTCATCCCCGAACCGCTTGCCCCCGGTGATCTTGTCGGCGTGGCGGCTCCCGCCGGCTTCCTCGATCAGAAGGATCGTTTCTATCAGGGCTGCACGATTATAGAGGAAATGGGCTTTGAGATTTTTGAACCGGAAAAGAGCTGGCCCGGCTACGGCTACCTGGCTGATAACGATCAGGCCCGGGCGGCAGAACTGCACCGCCTCTTTGCTCATCCCGACGTCAAGGCCGTCTTTTCGCTGCGCGGCGGCTACGGCAGCCTTCGCCTGCTCGACAGGATAGACATTTCGCTGATCAGAAAACACCCGACGCTGTTCATCGGTTTCTCAGATATAACCATCCTGCACAACCATTTCTGCAGCGCCGCCGGACTTGTCTGCCTGCACGGCCCCGGCCTTGCTTCCCTTTCTGTCAGCGACCAGCCAACCAGGGAACGCCTCTACCACTGCCTGCGGGGGCAATGGCATCGCAGCCTGGCCGAAAACATCGAGGTAGTCAGAAAAAACAGCGAACCGGTCAGCGGCAGACTCATGGGCGGCAACCTGTCCAGTATCAACACCCTGCTCGGCACCCGCTGGTTTCCTGATCTGGGCGGAGCAATCCTGCTGCTCGAAGATGTCAACGAACCGCTCTATCGGTTGGATCGCCTGCTGACCCATTTGTGGCTGAGCGGTTCTGTCGACTCTGTCAGGGGCATTATTCTCGGCCAGTTCAGCGATGATGAAACCGACCGGCTGGAACAGCTCCGGCGCAGTGAGTTCGTCTGGAACCGGGTGGCTGAATTGACGGCTGACATGCAGGTTCCGGTCTGGGGAAATTTTCCGGTCGGCCATTGCGCCAGAAACCTGACCGTTCCGCTCGGTGTAAACTGCATCATGGACAGCACCAGCGGGGAACTGCACTTTCCTGCCGGGAAACAACATGATTGACGAACGGCAGTGATGCTTGTATAAATATTGTCTGACAAAAACCTAACTGTTAATCTTCAACTATGGGTTATTACTGTATGTTTGCGACTATAAGACGTTTTTTCGTTCTGTGCGCTTCTGGCACGCTGATTGGTGCACTCTGCCTTTCTCCGGCGTTTGCTGCCGACTATGTCAGTGTCGTCGGTGATAACGTCAACGTCAGGACCGGGGCCGGCACCAACTACGAGGTATCGATGGAGCTTTTCCAGGGGTATCCGCTGAAAGTGCTCGAGACCCAGGGCGAGTGGCTGAAGGTCGTCGATTTCGAAAACGATTCCGGCTGGATTCATCAGTCCCTGGTGAGCGATGGCGACACCGTGATCGTTAACGGTAATAAAAGTGTCAATATGCGGGCCGAGCCTTCCACCAACAGTTCGATTGTCGCCACCGTCGACCGGGGTGTGGTCATGACCAGGCTGGAAACCCAGGGAAAATGGGCCAAGCTCAAGCATTCGACCGGTCTGGTCGGATGGATTTACACGCCGCTTCTCTGGCCGTAGTTTTCAGGCAAGCATTCACGGGTCTATCTGCCACTGATAATCTGGTACACCCGCTGATCGAGGTTCAGCGGCAGCCGCACCGATTTGCCCGCCTTGTTCCTGAACAGCAGGTGTGACGTTTCAACTGCGTGAAGGAAAAGATTGCGGGTCAGTTTCACGTCCTCCCTGCAATATTCGGCAATTTCTTTTAGTTTTCCCTCTTTGTACCAGGCCAGGGCCTGAAGACCGTCGCCTGTTTTTCCTACACCGAGCGTCTCCTGGGCCAGGCGGTTCAAGCTGAGCCGGTACCCCAGTTGATTGTGGACCTCTTCAAGCAGATCGAGGGATGGCAACATGAACAGATCATTTTCGGTATACCCGCTCAGCACCCGGTAATCGAACCGCCTGCTGTTGAAGCCGATCACCAGTGCGCATTCGGACAGGTGGTCGATGAGTTGGCTGACCTCATCTTCAAAATAGGTCACGAATCCGTCGAGCTTCGAGTCGTAGACAACCCCGACCGACATGCCCATGTTCCGGGCATTGCCCCAGCCCCCGACTTCATCAGCCGAGTATTTGGTCTCCAGGTCGAATACGCAGAAATGGTCAGGCAGACTCGCCAGTCCGGTGGGGAGCTCATCCAGGTTCTGCAGTTGATCAACCGGTGGTGGATCAGAATGGGGCTTTGATACAGGGGGATCGATCTGCGGCGCCCCGCCGCCCTCCCCTTCTCTGATCAATTCGAGCAATGCCAGGCAGGCAGCTTTATCGATGGGACGGTTGCCGGAGCCGCATTTGGGTGAATGCACGCACGATGGGCAGCCAAGTTCGCAGGAGCAGGATCGCACCGTATTCAGGGTCTGCTCGAACAGGTCCTCGATCAGCAGATAGGCTGCCTCTGTCAGACCAGCGCCGCCATCATAACCGTCATAGATGAAGATCGAGGCCTGGTCGGTCTGCTGATGGTGGGGGATGGAAATGCCCCCGATATCGTTACGATCACAGAGGATCAACAGCGGGAACATGGCGATCATGGTGTGTTCTATGGCATGAATGGCCCCCATGAAGTGCATTTTCAGATCTTCGAGACGGCGCCGCTGATGATCGGGCAGATCCAGCCACAGCCCTTCGGTTTCAATGAGCTGTGCAGGCAGGTCGAGCTGATGGGTGGCGATGACCTTCTGGGTGAAATTGTTGATTTTCGAGTAGCCAAGGACCTGCTCGGTGACCTTCAGCCGTCCCCAGGAAACCGTGCATCCATGAATGGTTTTGCGTTTGAGGGTGTCCAGGATTTCGGTTTCCTTGTGCACAGAGGGTCTGGTATAAAAATTCGATTTAACCTCCTCGACGATGACCTCTCTGGTATCGATGTCGAGCTGGTTGACCTGCAAAATCTTGGAGGAATGCAGATAGATCGCTCCGGGATGGGTTTCCTTCAGTGCTCGGCCTGCGTCGATCTCACCGATCACTTCTCCGCTGGACTGGTCGACAATCGACATCTGCACCCCGCCGCCCCTGAGGCCGACCAGCGCCTGGGGTCTCTTTCTGGTCGCATACCAGCAGGACTGATCAGCATCCTGGTGAAGGATCGACTCCCTGGTGAGAAACTCGATCTCCTCTCTGATTTCAGCTGATGAGCGCACCAGATCCTCATCCACGGACAGACCGATTTCTGCCGCCGCACAGTGCAGATGCTGCCGTGAAATCCGCTGATTGAGGGGGTTCAGGGCCGCATGTTCCGGTGACCGTTTGAAAAAATCATCGGGGTTCTTCATGAAATGCTGATCCAGCGCATCCTCGCCGCCGACCAGGATCACCGCTGACTCCCCTGCCCTCCTTCCAACCCGACCGCTTCGCTGCCAGGTCGCCATTACCGACCCCGGGTAACCGACCAGGATGCAGAGGTCGAGATCGCCGATATCGATGCCGAGTTCAAGCGCCGAGGTTGAAATAACGCCAAGCAGAGCGCCCGATGCGAGCTCGCTCTCGATGCGCCGACGCTCGTCTGCCAGAAATCCGGCCCGGTAGGACCGCAGCTGATCCGCCAGGGAACCCAGCCTGGGCCGGGTCCACATGGTGATCAGCTCGGTCATTTTACGGGATTTGGTGTATACGATGGTTCTCAGTCCACGTTTCAGGGCGGCCTCGAGCAGCTGAGCCGTGGTGTGGGCGGCGCTGTCCCACGGGTTCAGGAAGAGCATGTTTTTTCTGCCGGCCGGCGCACCGCTGCGGGTGACCACCTCAACCGGCCGACCGATCAGTTTTTCACCAAGTTGCCTGGGGTTGCCGACCGTGGCGGAGAGCATGATGAACTGGGGAGACGAACCGTAATAGTGTGCAATCCTGAGCAGTCTCCTGATAACCCAGGCCATATGAGAGCCGAACAGACCTCGGTAGGTATGTATCTCATCGATTACCACATATCGAAGATTCTTGAAAAAACTGCTCCAGCTGTCGTGATAGGCCAGCATGGAGAGATGGACCATATCCGGATTGCTGATGATCACCGGCGGACTTTTTTTCCGCAGCCGGCCACGATGGGAAGGTCCGGTATCGCCGTCATAGACCGCACAGATCCCAAGTCCGTTTTCCCCGGTGCCATGGCCTGAGTATGCATAGAGTTCCGTCAGAATTCTCATCTGGTCCTGGGCCAGTGCTTTTAACGGAAACAGATAAAGGGCATGCGCACTCGGATCGGAAAAATAATTCTGCTAGAACCGGAATATTGTAGATCAGACTCTTGCCCGAAGCGGTCGGAGTGGCGGCTACCAGGTCCTGGCGAGCGGAGATCAGGTCGAGCGCCTCGGCCTGGTGGGAGTAGAGGCCGGTAATCTGCAATCGCTCAAATGCTTTGGTTAATCGGGGGTGCAGCGGATTGGCGGGATGCCTTGAAGCTGGCTTTCTGGGGTTCGATAATCTTGTGGCAGACAATCTGATTACCGAATTTAGGCGATGATTTCAGCGCCCTGAGGTAGTCCGCGACAACGGTTTTCTTCACGCCGTTACCCGCCAGCCGGTTGTGTGCGTGGTGTATTGGTATTGCCTAAATGGGTGGAACGGCTTATTGTTCTGTGCTGTATGGGTTATCACAGTTTGTAACTTCGCGTAGCGGATAATTTCCACCGTTTCTCCGGGATACGTACTAAGGTTTATGACGACAATATCGACACTTGGCCCGCATGGCTCCGATTCATGCCAGGCCGCCTTACGATATGAACCCGAGGCCGAGCTGCTCGTTTTCAACCACATCGATGATGTCCTGGCGTGTGTGGAAAACGGCCGGTCCGACTATGCCCTGATCCCTGTTTATAATACCCGCGAAGGCGAAATCAAAGAGTATTTCCGGGTGCTGGACGAACTCAAGCAGAATTTCTGGGTCGATAATGTCGTTTTGCCGATTCATCTGTCGATGGGCGGCACCGACCGGCTTCTGCAGCTCGAGGATGTCACCCATATCTACGGCAGATCCAGCGTGCTGAATCAGTGTGAGAATTACATCAGCCGCAACATGCACCAGGCCACCCGGATTTCGGTCCACGATATCAACCAGGCCGTCACCCAGATCTTGAGTGATCGTGACGGCCGCTCCGTGCTGATCGATACCGAAGCGGTAATCACCGGCAACGACCTGTATCTGATCGATCGGGAGCTGGCTGCCCACAACCGGACCCGGTTCGCCATTATCGGCTCCCCATGCCGGCCCCAATCGGGCTACGATGCCACTTCGATCATTACCAGACCGCTGGCTGACCGGGTCGGTCTGCTGGTTGACACGCTCAACGAGTTCACCCGGCGCGGCATCAATATCGTCGACCTGCGCTCCAGAAACGATATCGAAACCCAGCGGCTGCAGATCTATCTGGAAATCGAAGGTCACCGCAACAACCCGCTGGTTGCCGAAGCCCTGGTCGACATCGAACGCAAAGTTATCCAGGAGCCCGGCTGCCTGAAGATTCTTGGTTCTTTCCCCCGCGTCGACATGCGGGTCAAAAAAATCAAAACCTTCGGGTTTATCGGTTCCGGTGCCATGACTTCCTGGTTCTCCGAGCAGCTGCAGAGCGAGGGGTACCAGACCATGATCACCGGCCGAACGACGGAACTCAGGCCGGAGCAGATGATCGATCAGGTAGACGTGGTGATCATCTGCGTTCCGATTTCCGTTACCACCGAAACGGTCAGAATGTACGGCGGCCTGCTCAAAGACGGGCAGGCCTTGATCATTCTGGCGGGAGAGTCGGAAAAACCACTGGCAGCCGCGCTGGAGGCAACCAGCGAAGGTGTCGAGGTCATGCTGGTTCACAATCTCTGGGGACCGCAGGTCATGACCATGAAGGACAAGAATGCGGCGGTTGTCAAGACCAGGCGCAGCGGCAACCTGTGCAACGAATTCGAGGCCTTCCTCTACAAGTACGGTGCCGAGATCTATCAGGATTCTGCTGAAAAACATGACCTGATGATGGGGGTCAGCCAGAAATTGCCGACCACCATATCGGTGGCCCTGGCCATGACTCTGTCACAGCACCATATCGATTTTGACGATATCGATTCCCACTCCACCCTGACCTCGCTCTATGGAATCCTGGCCATGGCCCGGGTACACAGCCAGAACCCGAGAACCTATGCCGAGATTATGGCAACCAGCGGAGAGGGTAAAAAAATCATCGACAGTTTCATCGATAATCTGCAGAAGGTGTCGCGTCTCGCCGAGCATCGGCTGATCGAGGAATTGGCGGATATCATCGAAACCAGCCGCAGGCGGATGCCCGCTGAGTTCGTCAGCACCAAAATGAACCAGGCCCAGGCGGTCGACGCCGTTCTCAGCGACATCGGCTTCAAGGGGCAATGATAATTTTGAACCACCTTATTAATTTTTTTCGCTTCGAGGATGTAAAAAAACAGACATGATATCCGATTACCGACGCTATTTTGAAAATATTCCGGTGTGTCCCCACTGCCAGAAGGAACTCTCCTGCTGCGAAGCGCCGCCGATGCACATCGGTGACGGTCTCGGCTGGGGCTCGGAAGTGCTCTATATCTGCCTCAATGACGAGTGCCCACTGTTCGTCAACGGCTGGGCTCAGATCGAGGAAAAATACGGGCATAATTCATCCTATCGATACATGGAGCTTCCCGGTAGCAAGGAATCCAACGTGATGATGGTTGGTTCCGAAGATGCCTTCAAGGGAAGCATCATCGACCCGGATGCCCTCGATGCCCAGAACAAACGGTACAAAAAGGAGAAGGAGGCACTCAAGGCCCTTGAAACGGCGATTGCCGATAAAAATCTCGAACCGGCCCTGCACCTCATCCTCGATGAGGCCGCTGCGGTGGATGGCCGCAAAAAGGCAATTTCCATGCTGGTCGGTATCAACGATCTGGCCTGCATCGACCCGATTAGAAATCATTCCTTCCGGGACACCTCCCTGGAGGCCGAGTGCAGGATGGCCGTGTCGCAGCTGCTGAAGGCAAACTACAAGAAGGAGTGCCCCTTCTGCTGCGAACTGATCAAACAGCAGGCCACGGTGTGCATGCACTGCAACAAAGAGCTCTGATCCGATTTTTATGCTTGAAAAAGTGATGTTCTGCTATTATAAAATGCTGTTTTGCAACAGATCATCATTGCCTCTCTGTGGTGGGTGTAGCTCAGTTGGTTAGAGCGTCTGGTTGTGGCCCAGAAGGTCGGGGGTTCAAGTCCCCTCACTCACCCCATTGAATTCAAGCTCCCCTGCTGTAGAAGCCTGGGAGCTTTTCTTATTTAGATCAACCATACAGCAGAAAGCAATGAACCCTAACGAACCGTCCAAGATGGACCAGCCTGGTATTCTTGCCGCACTTTTTCAGCCGCGGCAGGAAACAAGAAATCAAACACCGCCATCCTGTCGTGAGATAGAAATTCAGGTCGATGACGGGGTCACACTTGGAGGCCGTTTCTACAACAGCTCCCCCGAGGCGGTCAACATCCTCTTTTTTCACGGCAACCGGGAAACGGTTGGTGATTATGACCGGTTCGCTCCGCTCTTCCTCGAGGCCGGGTTAAATGTCTGTATCGTCGGTTACCGAGGATATGGGTGGAGCAGCGGTACACCAAGCGTATCGGCTCTCAACCAGGACGCGGCATCGTGCTTGATTATTTTGTTGAGGTTTGTCGCCAAAATGGTCTGAGTTCCGACATATTTGTGATGGGCAGATCGCTGGGAACTGCCTTCTGCATCGATCTTGCTTTCAGATACCCTGAAAAGATGAAGGGAATCATCATCGACAGCGCCTTTGTCGATTCTCTTGGTTTTACCGAGCGTCTGGGCTGCAATGCGGCCGATTACGGGCTCACCGAAGAGGATTGTTTCGATACCCTGGCCAAGATTACTGAAATAGAAATTCCCACCCTCATACTGCACGGGGCGGATGATCAACTCATAGAAATGCGTGAGGCGGTGAAACTTCAGGCCGAAAGTGCGGCCAGGACCAAGCAGCTGTTCATTATCCCGGGGGCCGATCATCATTCACTGAAAGCCCGCAGCGGCGCCACCTATTTCGAGACCATCAAGAGTTTTACCGATACCGTGACCGACCGCAACACCTGGAGGCAGAGACGGAAAAAGTTCAGAAGCCAGGAGAATCGAACATGAGATTTCTGCGCATTGCAGCTCTGATTTTCATTGTCGCCGCCTCATTGATCGTTTCCGGCGGCTGTGTTCCAGGCCCCGCCGGTCAAGCAGGAAGATTCGCTCCTGCGGGTCGGTGTCTCAGCAAACGCACCTCCTTTCGCTTTTCGTCAGGGGGGCAAGACAACCGGTATCGAACCGGCTCTGGCGACTCGGCTCGGCGCCTATCTGGGCAAAAAGATCAAAGTTGTCCCGGTGTCCCTGGGACGAACAGATCGACTATTTGAACAAGGGTAAAACCGACATCATCATGTCGGGTATGACCATCACCGAGCAGCGCAGTTTTCTGGTCGATTTCACCATACCGTATCTGCGCTCCGGCCAGATCATGCTGGTTCGCCTTGAAGACCGTCAGCGATTCGCCACTGGTGTGGAAAGTCTGCTTAACACCAACTACCGGATCGGCACCGTGGCCGACACTATCAGCGATTTTTTCGTGACCGCCACGATCAACCAGGCTAACGAAATCGTCTTCAAGACCTCCCAGGATGCCGTCAATGCTCTGATAGACGGGAAGATTGACGCATTCGTTTATGATGCACCGGTCATCTGTTACTATGCGGCCCGGCATCAACAGGATAAGCTGGTCCCTATTCTGACCATGGCCACTGAAGAATACATCGGCTGGGCTGTCAGAAAAAACGAACCTGAGTTCCTGGCCCGGGTCAATCAGTTCGTCCAGTCGCTCGAGCAGCAGGGTACGCTCCAGGAGGAACTTTCCTACTGGATACCGTACCTTTACCGGTGAACCGTCATGGAAAAGACGGGCAAACGGGCAGACTACCTGAGCTGGGACGAATATTTCATGGCCGTGGCGCTGTTGTCCGCCGAAAGAAGCAAGGATCCCAATACCCAGGTCGGGGCCTGCATCGCCAATGATCAGAACAAAATTGTCGGGGTCGGTTACAACGGTTTTCCGATCGGCTGTTCAGATGACGAACTCCCATGGGACCGGCACGGTGACTTCCTTTCGACCAAATACCCCTATGTCTGCCATGCCGAACTCAATGCGGTACTCAACGCCATATCAACCGATCTGCGCAGCTGCAGGATCTATGTCGGCCTGTTTCCCTGCAATGAGTGTACAAAGGTGATTATTCAGTCGGGAATCAGTGAAATCGTCTATCTCTCCGACAAGTACCACGACTCTGAACAGGTGCGGGCTTCGAAACGAATGCTCGACCTGGCCGCCCATATCTCCTACCGGCGCTTTGTCCCGCATATAAAATCACTGACCCTGAGCTTTGCGGTGGGTGACTGATCAGCCGGTATCGACAGGGTTTAGGCCTATTTTCCGCCTGCGTGCTGATACCCCATAAAGGATATGTCCGTGCTACCCTGGCCATCGATAAGGTTGACCCCGGTTCCTTCGATCGTGCGACCGATGCGGTGGATTTTTCCGAACCCGCTACTGCCCAGCAGGTCATGCACCTCTTCATCTTTTCCCCGTTTGACCGTGAACAGCAGTTCATAGTCATCACCACCGGTCGTCTGTACGGCGGCAGAATCAAGCTTTAATAAGCGGCACAGCGGTTTAAGCAGCTCATGACCGGGCAGCAGTTCGGCCGATATCTCGGCGCCCACCCCGCTCTGCCGGCAGATGTGGGCCAGGTCGGTGGCTAGACCGTCGGAGATGTCCTGCATCGCACTTACCAGCTTGCTGGTGCCGAGAAGACGGCCCAGTTCTACCCGGGGTTCGGGGTTGAGGTGCTTGTCCACCAGCGAGCGAACGTCATTTTCCGCGAAAGGGCCCGGCGGTAATCCTCTGCGGCTTATTTCAAGCCCGACCGCAGCCGACCCAAGCGGGCCGCTGACATAAATATTTTCCCCGGGAACTGATCCGCTGCGCAGTATCGCACAATCTTCTGCGGTGGTGCCCAGGATCACGACATTGATCGTCAGTGCCGGTGCGCGGGCAGTGTCTCCACCGATCAAGCTGCAGTCGAATCTGTTCAGTATTTCCGCAGCACCCCCGGAAAATCGTGAGAGAAATTCATTGTCGACCTGATCGGACACACCTATCGAGATAAGCGCGTAGTGCGGCGTGCCGCCCATGGCTGCGATGTCACTGAGATTGACGGCCACGGCCTTTCTGCCCAAAAGGTGCGGCGGGTGCCAGGAAAGATCGAAATGAACCCCTTCGATGAGGATATCGGTGGTCGCCAGCCAGTTTCTGCCGCAACGATTTTTAAAAACAGCGCAATCATCGCCGATTCCTGTGATGACGCCTTCGGCGGAAACACCTTTGCTTTTATCTGCGAGCAGTTCGATTAGCCCGAGTTCGGACCACTGTTTTTGACTGGTCATATACAAATTCTATTTGATCCGTTTCAGCGCGCCTTTCCTGCTGAGCGGTTTTTTTAGTATCAGCAGGCGGGCCGGAACTGGTGCCGTCGATGGCAACAGCCTTAAAGAACCTCTTTTCCCCGCCCATGGTGAATATTTCCTGACCGGTCATCTGGGCGGTGCGCAGGGTCCAGATGACATTCTGCAACGGTACGGTCAGAAAGGTCAGACCAATGTGCCACCACTCTTCTCTTTTGGATCGGATCCCGCTCGATGGAGGAGACCAGTCCGTAGATCATCAGGCGCGGCTCCTCGGAGGCAATCAGCACCAGGTCGCCAACACCGGTGGTCGGCTTGAAGGGGATCACATCCTTGAGCTCTTCAACCAGCTGTTCAAGATTATTTGTTTCCATCTTCTATAATCGTCCTTGATTCATATACAATATGAGAACCGTCGATAAATTTTCCTGGAGCCGATCAGAGAGTACATGGCCAGGCCGTCGAGTATCGGGTTTATCAGTTCATCGATCAGCACTTTGGATTTTCTGGCCAGTTCCCTGTCCTGGATGGCAAGCATCGTGCCGCCCCAGCTTATCATCTCCTTGATCATATCGGTTGTCTGACCAACGTCCAGATAGGTAATCGCGTGGGACGGTTTGAGAATATCGCCGCTCAGTAACCTGAAAGATTCCTGGTCTGCCAGGCTGCGGCTCTGTTCCGCCCCAAGGAATCGTTTAATCTGTTCACGGTTGCTGGACACGATGATCGATTCTTTACCAAATGACAGGGTCGGCAGAACCGATCCGATACCGGCTACCCCGCCCCAGGAAATGACTTCTGACTGACCCATTTTTTTTCGGCGCACCGGTACCCCGAAGTGGTCGATCAGCTTGTCAACGGTCATTTTCAATTTCTCCGCATCGGGACTTTTAATGGAGAGCAGAATCCGTGGAAACGGGACGAGCTGTTTCTGGTTGAGCGATCTGACGGAAAAGGTCAGGTCGCTGCCGAAAAGGCCGGCCAGCTGATCGATGTCGAGCCCGGAAATCTCGCTTACCTGGTCGAGGGTTTGTTGCTGTCGGCTGCCCCCGGTTCGGTCGGTACGGATTGCGAGAGATAATCGAAAAAAGGCTCTGCATTAAACTGATTCGACCAGTGATAGATGATCGTGTCTCCGGTTACCTTTCGATAGCTTACCGGAACTGCCGGGTCGGCGCCAAACAGCGCCGCTGTGCGCTGATCCAGCAGCTGCTCATCGAAACTGATGATTGCCTTGTCGACGATCGCCTGCTCCTCTCGCCAGGCCCCGAACAAAGCCGTTTTGTATGGGTCGAATGCAGCTTCATCGATCAGCGCAGCCTCATCCGCGCCCAGGGTATGCTGAGTGCCAAATTTGATTGTTTCGTAAAATCTGCGGAAGATCGACATAGCCGATAAACGAGGCACCAGCAAAATGAGTCAATCTTACCGCTGTATTCTTCATTGTCGAGCAGGCTGCCACTTTTATTGTCGTAGATGTCGAGGCTCTGTCGCAGAATCTGTCTCGTTGAAACTCATGACCAGAAGATCCTTCACCCTGGCCGCGGAAATACGGCGCCCATCCTCCAGGTTTATCCTGATGAGGTCATGGCTTCCATAACGAACCTCGGTCATGCGCTCCCCTGCCGTGCCGGCCCATGCCGCCGCATCAATCAGCCTGGCCGGTGTCTGGGGACGGCAGACGAGCAGAAGATGATCGACAAACTGTGTGCCGATGTCTGGTGAGGTTCAGGTTGAAAAGGAAACATCGCCAGGGATGCCTCGGCGCCGACAAGGGTCTGGAGCAGCGGGTTGCGGTAGGCCTCGCCCATGCTTTCCATGACCTCCAGAAAGCGCTCTATTTCACTCGGGGAAAATCCGAGTTCCGCGCCGATAAGATCGTATTTCAGGCCGGCAATGGCCTGGCCCAGCGCGACTCTTTAAACTCCCCCACCCTGGTTTTCAAATCATACTGGGTGATAACCAGCGGAGCTTCACCACTGATAAAGGATTCATGGGCCTCTTCTCCCGGGAGCAGAGGGGTGAAAAGATAGAGGATTGCCAGCAGCAGAGATAAAGAGCGGTATGAAGATGATTGCCTGTTTCATTGGGATTTATTTTACGAAAATAGGTGATTTCATTATGTCGCTTCTACGGTACTGGATGGCTTCTGCCAGGTGTGCGGCACCAATGGCTTCCTCGGCGGCCAGGTCGGCAATGGTGCGGGCCAGTTTTAAAATTTTATGACATGCCCTGGCGGACAGACCCAGCCGGGCGGCGCTTCGGGACAGCAGTTTTTTGGATTCACCGTCAATGGTGCAGTACCGATCGATCTCTCGAATACCCATATGCGCGTTGGCATGAAGAGCATCACTGGAAGCCAAAACGGGCTGCCTGGATTTCATGCGCCCTGCCGACACGCTTTCTCACCTGGGCGGATGTTTCAGTATCTGTCTTTTTGACCACTTTGTCAAAGTCGATGATTCCAACGGATACATGAATGTCCATCCGGTCGAGCAGGGGTCCGGAAATTTTTGACGCGATAGCGCTGTATCTGCTGCTCACTGCATTGACAGCGGTTCAGGCCGTCTCCGAGGAAGCCGCACGGACACGGGTTCATTGCCGCCGCCAGCATGAATCTTGAAGGATAGAGAACACTGGCCTGAGCCCGGGAAATTGTCACATGGCCGTCTTCCATGGGCTGGCGCAGAACTTCCAGAACATGTTTCCTGAACTCGGGCAGCTCGTCGAGAAACAGGACCCCATTATGGGCTAACGACACTTCTCCGGGACGCGGATTGGAGCCTCCGCCAATCAATCCGGCATCGGAAACGGTGTGGTGCGGCGCCCTGAAGGGACGCTGATCGATCAGTTCGGTTTTCTTACCCGGACTCAAAATCGAATAGATCCTGGTGGTCTCCAGCCGCTCATCGAAACTCCAGGGAGCCATGATAGAAGGGAGGCATCTGGCCAGCATGGTTTTACCGGTACCCGGAGATCCCTCGAACAGGATATTGTGCATCCCGGCAGCGGCAATTTCCAGTGCCCGTTTGGCACCCTGCTGTCCCCTGACATCTTCGAGGCCCGGTCCGGAACCGGTTGGGTCTGCAGAGTTGACCAGCGGCCGTACGGGTTCGACCTGCCGGAGACCGTTGAATATCTCCACCACCTGGTAAAGATTTTGAGCCGCGATTATTTCGATTTCGCCGGCCAATTGCGCTTCAGCGCCGTTTTTGCGGGGTACGACAACGCCGCGATACCCGCGACTGGCAGCGCAGAGAGCTATTGACAATACACCTGAAACCGGCAGCAGCGACACCATCTAGAGACAGTTCCCCGACAATGAGATAATGTTTCAGTTTTTCTACCGGTATCAGGCCTCCCGCCGCCAGCAGACCCAGCGCCATGGGTAGATCGAACGACGGCCCTTCCTTTCGTATGTCGGCCGGAGCCAGGTTGACGGTAATCTTATGCGGTGGAAATTCATATCCGCAGTTCCTGATCGCCGCCTTGACCCGGTCCTTGCTCTCCCGCACCGAATTGTCCGGCAGGCCCACCGTTGTAAATGTCGGCAGACCCCGACTGACATCCACCTCCACCGATATCGGTATTCCCTCGATTCCATGAAGGGCGGCGCTTTCAAGCTTTACCAGCATGAAAAACAGCGGCTGATCAGCAGGACTGAAACATCGATTGAAGCGCAGGTGAATAATCCCCGCCCCTCTTTTCGTAAATATAGCAGGGTTGCCGTATTTCCGTTCCGGCACCGCCATTCTTGACCGCCTCGAGTATGACCAGCGAAGCCTTGGGAGACTGTGGATAGGAATAGATGAATTGAATGGATTTCGGGGACAGTCGCCGTGTGCTGAAACAATTGATAATGTCGACAAGTCGTTCAGCCGGATAGATAAAAACCACGGTTCCCCGGTTGCACACACCAAAAGCCGCGGCCGCGACAAAAGCAGCCAGACCATCCTGCCCCTGGTGTCTGGCCGCCATCGCCTCAGGATTGCTGCTGATCCGGCCGGTTCCGGCCGCGTAAAACGGGGGATTGGAAATAACGAGGGTGTGCGACTCGGGCTTAATCAGCGAACGTATGGTGCCGATATCGCCATCTATAACCCTGAAGATCGAATCGAATCCATTTTCAGCACTGTTGGTCCGTGCCAGGGCAGCGAGGTCAGTGCTGATTTTCGATGCCGGTTATCTCGATCCCCCTGTCGCGGTTTCGGTAACAGATGAATCAATCCGATGACGCCGCTGCCGGTGCCCAGGTCGAGAATTTTTTCGTTTTTTCTGATGCCGGGGTAATGGGCGAGCAGCACTGCATCGATGGAAAACCGATAGCCGTGGCGTTTCTGAGGCAGATCAGTTGTCCGTCAAAAAGCGTGTCGACCTGAATGTCTTCCTGGTGCAACCTGCAGCGCTGAAATCTCTCACCATGCTCAGTCAATAATTCATCGGTTCGGTCGATATCGATATGCCCTGCATACGTATTCGGGTTTTCCCCGAAGACACTTCAGTCATTCCCAGCATACTGCCGAACGCTTACGCGATACTGACAAACCGCTGCAAGGGCGTCGCTCGGCCCTTTTGAAAGTAAAAGCATCGATCAAGTGCGTACTTGTAAGTTATAGAGATAATTATTAATGTGGGATATGATCCGGTGACTGAAGCCGATCACCGGGCAGCACGATATTTTTTTAGCGTTAACCTTACCATGAAAAAACAAAGGCAACTACCAGGTAACCATTATGTACGATATATTTGTAAAAGCCCATTTTTCCAGCGGTCATCATCTTCGTGATTACCCCGGCAGCTGCGAACTCCCCCACGGCCATAACTGGAGAGTCACGGTAACCGTCAGAGCCAAAGAACTCGACGAACTTGGCATGGGCATCGATTTCAAGGTGCTGAAGAAACATGTCAACCAGATTATCGACGAGCTCGACCATCGAAATCTTAACGAAATGGAGGCCTTTGCCGAGCTTAATCCCTCCTCCGAGCATATTGCCAGATACATCTTCGACAACCTTGAAAAGTCGCTGAGCACCGATCGCTACCAGCTCTATTCGGTCTCCGTTTATGAAACCGACACCTCGGGTCTGACATACTACGGCCCGCAATCAGCCCGTTGATTCAGCTGCTATGGATAGCCACCTGACGAACAACAGAATCGGTGTTATCGGCCTCGGCTACGTGGGGCTGCCGCTGGCCGTCGAATTCGGTAAAATAATTCCGACCACCGGATATGACCTGAATGATAAAAGGGTCCAGGAACTGAACCGGGGAATCGACGCCACCAGAGAGGTTGACCCGGAAGAGCTGGCCCAGGCCGAGTTTCTGCAGTGCACCAGCGATGAGAGCTTACTCGGTGAATGCTCCTATTTTATCGTCACCGTGCCGACACCGATCGATTCCGCCAAACGACCCGAACCTTGAACCCTTGAAATCGGCTTCGACAACCGTCGGTGGGCACCTGAAACCGGGCGATATCGTCATTTACGAGTCAACGGTCTACCCGGTGCCACCGAGGAGGTCTGCGTGCCCATTCTGGAGGCTGTTTCCGGGCTGCAATTCAACCGGGATTTTTTCTGCGGCTACAGCCCCGAGCGCATCAACCCCGGCGACCGTCAGCACCGGCTTCCCGACATCGTCAAGATAACCTCCGGTTCAACCCCGGAAGCGGCCGCAGAAAATCAACGCCCTGTATCGCCAGATCATCAGGGCCGGCACCTTCCCTGCCAGTTCGATCAAGGTGGCGGAAGCGGCCAAGGTTATCGAAAACACGCAGCGTGATGTCAACATTGCCCTGATCAACGAGCTGGCGCTGATTTTCAACAGACTCGGGGTCAATACCCGTGAAGTGCTCGATGCGGCCTCCACCAAGTGGAATTTTCTGCCATTCAGCCGGGGCTGGTCGGCGGGCACTGCATCGGTGTCGACCCCTACTATCTGACCCACAAAGCCCAGGAGGTCGGCTATCATCCGGCCATGATCCTGGCCGGCAGGCGGGTCAACGACGAAATGGGCAAATATGTGGCGGACCGGGTTCATCAAGCTGATGCTGCAGAACAGTATCGAGGTGGCCGGGGCCAGAATCCTGGTGATGGGTTTGTCATTCAAGGAGAACTGCCCTGACCTCAGAAACACGAAGGTCATCGATATTGTCGAAGAGTTTCTCGATTACGGTCTGCAGGTCGATGTTTACGATCCCTGGATCGACCCCGCCGATGCCCGGCACGAGTATGGCCTGGAGATGATCGCCGCCCCACAGAAGCAGAGCTACGATGGGATCGTTCTGGCCGTCGGCCACCGGGAATTCGTCGCTATGTCGAGCGCTCAGATGCGGGCCTACGGCAAATCACGAGCGGTCCTGTTCGACGTCAAGAACATCCTGCCGCCAACCGAAAGTGACGGATCGCTGTAGTCCGGAAATGGAGACCACGATCAATTTCACTGCTCAACCGGATCTCCGCAGATAGACCACGGTTGCTCCCCAGTTGCCGAGCTGCTTGTCATCAAGCCGGTAACTCCTGACGGCTGGCAGTTTATCAAGAATGGAATGCACGGTACGCCGCAGTACGCCCTTACCTTTGCCGTGAATGATGCGCACCTCCATGATGCCCCGCTGCAAACATTCCTCCAGATAATCGGGCACCAGCGTTTTCACATCCTTTGGTGAAAACTGATGCAGGTCGAGGACTCCGTCTATCTCCAGCACGAAGCCGGTATCATCTTGGTGGAATTCATCCATTGTTTTTTATAAGCGACAGTGCCACATCGGCCGCTCTTTCTAGAAGCCCCGCGCGCTGCCCAGCATCTCACGCACCCGCCGGTAGTGGGTCAGCTGCTCCTTTTTTGCCTGCTCATCGAAGACCAGCCGATACAGCTCGTCGGCTATGGCTTCGGCATTGGCTTCGTCCTGGAGCAGTTCCCGCACAATTTCCTGGCCGGCTATCAGGTTAGCCAGGCAGAAATAGTCGATATCGACCAGCAGCCTGCCAATCCGGTAGCTCAGCGGAGAAACTTTGTAAGCCACGACCATCGGTGTATCGAGCAGCAGGATTTCCAGGGTCACTGTGCCGGATGCGGCAACAACTGCATCGCAGGCGGCCAGCAGATCATAACGGTCCTCGTCGATGATGCGGACATCAAGTGACGGGCTGACTGTTGAAACACCTGATTGCTGAAGCTCCTCCACCGAGACGGTCGGGGCTCTGGGGATCAGGAAGATCGGCTTGACAGGGCTGAGATGGTGAAAGTTCTCGGCAGCTTGCAGGAACTCAGGCAGAAGATTCTGGATTTCTTTTGACCTGCTGCCCGGTACAATGGCGATCAGCTTTCTGTCCTGGTCGATTCCATGGGCCTCACAGAACTGCTGGCGATCCATGGATGTCGAGACCGTGTCGAGAAGCGGATGGCCGACATAGGTCGCTTTTTCAACTCCGCGGTCCCGATAGAACTGCTCTTCAAACGGCAGAATCACGCCAACCGCGTCGGTCAGGCGGCCGATGGTGCCAACCCGACCGGAACGCCAGGCCCAGACCTGGGGGCTGATATAATAGAAAACCGGGATGCCGATTTTTTTTGCCTTTCTGGCAAGCAGCAGGTTGAAATCCGGGAAGTCTATCAGAATGAGCAGCCGGGGAACGTTTTTAACCATCCTCTGGCGCAGCAGCCGCTGGGCGGTGAAGATATGGCTCAGATGAGAGAGTACCTCGAAGGCGCCGACCACCGATATCTTGGAGACATCATAGAGCAGTTCAACTCCTGCGTTTTCCAGCTCCATCCCCCCGATGCCGCAAAAGTGCAGATCCGGTTCCTTGGCCAGCATCGAGGCAACGAGCCGCGAACCATGAAGATCTCCGGAGGCTTCCCCGGCGACGATCATCACTTCTCTGTTCATCGGTCGGCTGCGGGCCGCATCTGGCGGAAGAGTTCCAGGCCCTGGTGTTCTCTGATCTGGTTCATCACCTGCATGACGACTTCCAGAGCCCGTCTGCCTTCCACCCCGCTGACGTCGGGCCTGGTACGGTTTCTGACATGGGTGACGAAATGTTCGATTTCGTTGAGCAGAGCATCCTCACCGGCGAAAGATTTCACCTTTTTCTCCGAGCGAAGCATGCCGCTCTCCAGCAGTTCATCGGTGAGCTCGATGGTCATGATCTTCTTGTTGGCGAAATCGACGTTGATGTAGTAGCCAGGCTGGAAAATGCGCATTTTCCTGACATTTGTCAGAGAAACCCTGGATACCGTGATGTTCGCCGTGGCCCCGTTTTCGAAAATCAGCCGGGCATTGGCAATGTCCGTGGTATCGGTAACCACCGGCGTACCGACGGTATGGATCGTTTTCAGCGGGGAGTCGATGATGGTCAGTACTATGTCGATATCGTGGATCATCAAATCAAGAACCACATCGACATCGACTCCGCGGCGCTTGAAGGTGGATATCCTGCTGCTTTCGATGAACACCGGCGTATTCAGAAACGGTTTCATGGCCAATACCGCCGGATTGAAACGCTCCAGATGACCGATCTGCAGAATCAGGCTGTTGCGATCTGCCAGTTCGATCAGCTGATCGGCCTCTTCCAGGGTCACCGTCATCGGTTTTTCAAGCAGTACATCGACACCGGCGTTAAGGGCATCGACAGCTATGGTGTGGTGCAGGCTGGTGGGTACAACGATGGAAACCGCGTCGACGAGGGCGAGCAATTCATGGTGGTCGGTGAATGGCGCGGCAGCTGCATTCTGCTGCAACCTCATGGGCCCTGTCCCCGTCGGTGTCGGCAACACCGATCAGTTCAACCTGGTCGAGCGCCTGATATTTCTGGGCATGAAAACGGCCAAGATAGCCAACGCCGATAACTCCCGCCTTGATCTTCTTCATACCCTGCTTCCGGTTGCCCCGATCAGAGCCCCAGGTAGGCTTTTTGTACATCCGGGTTTTTCAACAGGCTGTCAGCCGAACCGGTCAGGGTGATCTTGCCGTTTTCAAGCACATAGCCCCTGTCGGCAATCTGCAGCGCCTGATTGGCATTCTGTTCGACCAGAAAAATGGTGGTTCCGCTCTCTTCATTGATCTTGCGGATTATCTCGAAAATCTGCTTGATGATCAGAGGCGCCAGGCCCATTGACGGTTCATCGAGCAGCATCAGCTGCGGGCGTGCCATCAGGGCGCGGGACATGGCCAGCATCTGCTGTTCGCCGCCGCTGAGCGTACCGCCATCCTGATTCCTGCGCTCTGCCAGTATCGGGAACAGCGAATAGACATAATCGCGATCCTTTTTGATCTGTTTTGTGTCTTTACGCAGAAAGGCCCCCATGTCGAGGTTCTCCTGAACCGAGAGCTGCGGGAAGATATGCCTTCCCTCGGGTACCTGAGAGACGCCTCGCTTGACGATATCATCGGAATTGAGCCGGTTGATCTCCTCGTCGAAGAGCAGGATCCTGCCGGATCGGCAGCCGACAATTCCTGAGATGGTCAGTAGCGTCGTACTTTTGCCGGCGCCGTTGGCTCCGATCAGGGTTATGATCTCACCCTGGCTCACCTCGAGGCT
Source organism: uncultured delta proteobacterium (assembly GCA_963845115.1). Lineage (GTDB taxonomy): Bacteria > Desulfobacterota > Desulfobulbia > Desulfobulbales > Desulfocapsaceae > JABDQA01. Next base: position 600,237 of record CAWJQN010000001.1, read on the forward strand.
GATTCCCTTGACCGCCAGGATGTTCCCGTATCCGGATTGAACGTTTTCGAGCTTAAGCATCTATTTCTTCACCGAGATAGGCTTTGATAACGGCAGGGTTGTTGCGGATTTCTGTCGGTGTCCCCTGGGCGATTTTTTTCCCATAGTCCATGACGTAAATCCTCTCCGACAAGGCTCATCACCAGTTTCATGTCATGCTCGATCAGCAGGATGGACTGGCCTTCGTCGGCAATCTCCTGAATCAGGTTGACCATTTCTATGGTCTCCTGCGGATTCATGCCGGCTGCCGGCTCATCGAGCAGCAGCAGCACCGGCTCGGTAGCCAGCGCCCGGGCGATTTCCAGGCGGCGCTGGGCGCCGTAGGGAAGATTCTTGGCAAATTCGTTGACATAACCGGCCAGGCCGATCTTGACCAGGATGTCATAGCTGTCCTGGATAATGGCTTCCTCTTCGCGCATGGTCTTCTTGTCACGCAGCAGAGCCCCGAGAATAAAAGCATTGGTTCGGCAGTGGCGGCCGATCATCACATTTTCGAGCACGGTCATCTGGGAAAACAGCCGGATATTCTGAAATGTCCGGGCCAGCCCCTGCTCGGTTACCTGGTTGGGCTTCATGCCGTTTAGGCTGATGGTCTTGTCGCGCTTCTTGTTATAGAGATTAACCTGGCCTTTGGTGGGGCGGTAAATACCGGTGACGCAATTGAAGAAGGTCGTTTTGCCGGCCCCGTTGGGGCCGATCAGGGCGACGATTTCGCCTTCATTGACCTCGAGATCGAGATTGTTGAGCGCCCGGATTCCGCCGAAATCCATGGTGAGGCCGGATACCTGAAGGATTGGCTTGCTCATCTCAGGACACCTCGCCTGCTGTTTTTTTATTTTTTTCGTAGGTGTAGGTCCGGCGCACACTGGCGATGATACCCTGCGGCCTGAAGACCATCATGCAGACCAGGATGGCGCCAAAGGCAAGCATCCTGTATTCGGAGAGGGCCCTCAGATATTCGGGAAGCAGGATCAGGACCAGGGCGCCGATGATAACACCGATGATCGAGCCCATCCCGCCGAGCACGACGATGGACAGAATAATGGCCGATTCGATGAAGGTGAAGCTTCCGGGGCTGATAAAGGTTGTTTTGGCGGCAAAGATAACTCCGACGATGCCGGCCCAGAAAGCGCCCAGCGAAAAGGCAACCAGTTTGGTTTTCATTTTGTCGATGCCCATGGCCTGACAGGCGATCTCGTCTTCACGCAAGGGCGATCCAGGCCCTGCCCAGCCGGGAGTCCTGCAGCCGGTTGACGAAGAAGATGGTGATAATCACAAAAATCACCATCAGGTAGTAGATATAGACAAGGCCGTGCCCAGCGACATTTCGATGCCGAAGAAACCGGGCCGGGCGATATTGGAGATACCGCTGGGGCCCTGGGAAAAGTACCCCAGTTTTCCATTACCAGCCTGATGATCTCACCGAACCCGAGGGTGACGATGGCCAGGTAGTCACCCCTGAGGCGCAGAACCGGGATACCGAGGAGAATACCGAAAAGAGCGGCAAGCAGGCCGCCAAGGGGCAATGCCACCCAGAAGCCGATCCCGAAATTGTAGTGCAGCAACGCGTAGGTATAGGCGCCAACCGCATAGAAAGCGACATATCCGAGGTCAAGCAGACCGGCCAGTCCGACCACGATATTGAGGCCCAGCCCAAGCACCACATACATCAGCGCGGTGGTCATGATGCTGGTCTGGTAGGTGGAGAAGAAATGGGGGAAGATCAACGGCCAGGGCCAGCAATACACCAAATATGATTTTACGGTAGTGGGGGTCGGCCAGCCAGCGGTGGATGAATGCCTGCCCGGTTTTACTCCTTCTCCTCTTCCTCGTCTCCCGATTTCATCTCCTTGCGTCTGAGCATATAGCGAAACACAAAAGAGAGGAAAAAAGGTGCCGATCGCCACATAAACCATATTCATCCAGCGCCACTGGACGGTTTTCTCAATGGAATCGACCTTGATCACCATGATCGGAAAGGTCAGGAACACGAACCACAGCGCGGTAATGGTTGAGCGTTTTATCTCTTCGAAACTCAATCATAGATGTATCACACTTTTTGTGTATCCACTTTGCCGAGAATGCCTGAGGGCTTGAAAATCAGAATGAGAACCAGCAGCGAAAAGGCAAAAACATCTTCATAATCACTGGAAACATAGCCGGTGGCAAAACTTTCGGTCAAACCGAGCACGACACTGCCGAGCACGGCGCCGGGGATCGAGCCGATGCCGCCAAGCACGGCGGCGGTGAAGGCTTTGATGCCGGCGATAAAACCGATATAGAAATTGATCTGGCCGATATGGGAGGCGATCAGCATGCCGCCAATAGCAGCCAGGGAAGAGCCGATAATAAAAGTGACGGAAATGATCCTGTTGACATTGATTCCCACCAGCATGGCCATGGTGCGGTCCTGGGACGTAGCCCGCATGGCTTTACCGATTTTGGTGTATTTGATAAGCAGGGTCAGGCAGATCATGACCACCGTCGTCATCACCAGGATGACCATGTCAGATGAACCGACGATATGGGCGATCGGCTCCATGAACGGAAAATCAGGAATCAACTGTGGAAACGGCAGAAAGTCTGAGGTCTGGGCCAGCAGTACGTAATTCTGCAGAAACATCGACATACCAATGGCACTGATAAGCGGGGAAAGCCGGGGTGCATGTCTAGGGGCTTATAGGCGACCTTTTCGATGGTGTAGCCATAGGATGCCGACCAGATAACGGCGGCCAGCCCGGCCAGCAGAACGATAGCAAGGGCAGGAAAGCCGAGAATGGTCAGGATGGTGGCGATGATAAATGAGGTGAAGGCCCCGATCATGTAGATCTCGCCATGGGCGAAATTGATCAGGCCGATAATGCCGTACACCATCGTATATCCCAGCGCAATCAGTGCATAGATCGATGCACGCGACAATCCGCTGAAAAGCAGTTCGATGAAATAGTCCATGGGGTACCTAAAAAAATAACCTGAGATGAACCGATAACCGGTCCATCTCAGGTATATGCGGAAACAGCGAGTGATTCGCTTATTTCATTTCTACGAACTGACCGTTTTGTACCTGGTAGACGGAGAAGCCGACACCGATAGCATCGCCTTTCTCATCAAAGGAAATGGATCCCACCGGGGTATCGACTTTTTCGGTCTGCAGCGCTTTTTTCAGAGCCTCGAGATCGGTCGAACCAGCAACCTTCACGGCATTGGCCATGGCCAGAACCGCCGAATAGGCATTCTCGTAGAAAGCACCCGGGATCGGAATCAAACTCAGCCTTGTGAGCTGCAACGGCTGCTTTGGAGAGCGGGTTGGTGCTGGTATCCATCGGGCCTGAGGCATAGGCGCCTTCAGCAATTTCTCCGGCTACCTTGATAAAGGTGATATCTTTTACACCATCATCGGAGATGAAGGTGGTGTCGAGTCTCTTCTTCTTCATCATGGTGATGATTTTCGAGGCTTCGGGATGGTAGCCGCCGAACATGACCGCCTCGGCACCGGATTTTTTCACTTTCTGGACGATAGCGGAATAATCGACTGCACCAGGGGTTACACCCTCGAACAGAACGACTTCGGCTTTGCCAGATTCCTCGATGAATTTTTTGGCGAACTCTGCAAAACCCTTTACCATAATCGCCTTTATCATGAACGACGGCTATCTTGGTGTATCCGAGTTTGTCAGTGGCGAAGTCGACATCGACTTGGGCCTGGGCATCATCGGGGGCAATAGTCCTGAAAAAGTTGGGATAGTCTCCGCTCTGGGTCAGCGCCGGGTTAGTGGCGGAAGGTGACATAACCAGAATTCCTGCATCGAGATAAATGGGCAGAGCTGCTTTGGTGGAACCGGAGCAGATCCCGCCAAGTACGATCTGGGCGCCGTCGGAAACGAGTTTGGTGGCGACATCGGTGGCGGTCTTGGCATCACAGACGGTATCTTCTACAAGCAATTCGATCATTTTACCGTTAATACCGCCAGCGGCGTTGATTTGTTCGGCAAGAATTTTGGCTGCATTAACACTGGGCAGGCCATAAGATGCCAGATCGCCGCTATGGGGTCCGACAACACCTAATTTAATCGTGTCATGCTGCCACACCTGCAGCCGGGACGGCGGCAGCCATCATCAAGCCGCTGCGGCGGCAATCAACTTTTTGCTCAAATTCAATTTCATGAATTCCTCCCTGATAATTATGGTTGTTATACTTCTTTCACAACGACAAGCGCTAGAAAACGTGCTGGACAAAAACCAACATCGGCTGATATTAGTCATTTTCTTATCTTTTTGCAAAACAGAAAGCACTTTGTAGTAACTGATGAAACACCAAAACAAGCTGCTATAGTCTTTAATAATTTGATTTAACGGCTATGAGACTGTATAAAACAGAGCTTCTGACTACGTCTTAATGTAAATCCGGAAGAGGGCGTTAGACGTCCGTCATGGTTTCTTCCCCGCCGCATACTGCTCTTTTTTTTCTCGGCCGGCCCTCTGAGTCCGCTTTACAGCACGGTCATGAAACTGCGTGCCCTGCTGTATAGAAAGGCATCCTCAGGCGCTGCCGCATCGATGTGCCGGTCATTTCGGTTGGCAATCTGACCATGGGCGGCAGCGGCAAAACCCCGATGGTGCTCTACCTGGCCGATTTTTAAGGAGCGGGGTTACAAACCGGCCATCGTCAGCCGAGGCTACCGCGGCAATGCCAGGGATGCGGTGAACATCGTATCCGACGGTGTCAGTGTCCTTATGAGCGCGGAACAGGCCGGAGACGAGCCGGCAATGATGGCACGACGGCTTCGAAGGAGTCGTGGTGGCCACCGGCAAGAACAGGGCTCGGGTCTGCCAGGAATTGTCAGCACATTTCAGTGCGACATCATTCTCTGACGATGGGTTTCAGCACCTGGGCGTTGAGCGAGACATCGACCTGGTGCTTTTCGACGTCACCCATTTTGCCGGAAACAGCCGAGTGTTTCCCGGCGGCGAATTGCGAGAGCCGATTTCGGCCTTAAAGCGCAGCAACGCCTTTGTTATCACCGGGGTGATCGAAAACAGCCTCGAGCGGGCCGACAAATGTAGGGAACTTCTGCTCGAACGCTTCCCCGACAAGCAGGTTTTCTTCACAACACCCTGCTATGCAGATTACCACCGATATCAGATTGGTGACGATTCCATTGACAGCTCAAATGTTTCTCCCAACCGATTTTCCCGACAAACTGTTCGGATTCTCCGGTATCGCCCAGGCCGAAAAATTCTACCAGATGCTCGACCAATACGGGCTGAAGCTGGCCGGCAGAAAAATATTCGGAGACCATCACATCTACAGCCGCAGCGATATAGATGAACTTGTTCGTCGGGCTGAAGAAGTCGGGGCACAGGGTTTTCTGACCACCGAAAAAGACATGATCAAACTGTCTACCAGGCATCACAGTCCCCTGCCATTTTATGTTCCCCTGCTCGAGTATCAGCCGAACGAACTATTGGAATCCTATATTCTCGAACTTCTGGGCTGATCGAACTCAATTCTGGACGGAAGCAGCTTGCTGAACGACATCGGCTTGTCCATTCGTAAATTATTGAATCTACCCCAACAGGGGTAATCGGGATCTCCAGCCCCTCCCCCCGTTGTTCGACCGCTTCAATGGTGATGACAGCAAACGAACTGTTCAGCCACTCCAGATATGGAGTCTGTTCGGGGAACTCACCGACTATATCGCCATGGTCATCGATATACGGGGTGAAAAGCGTGTGACAACCGCCCAAAGCCCAGCTACTGGGTGGCTGCACCTTTACCGACTCCCTGGCCGCTGCCCTGGCCTGCCCTATTGCTGTTTGCAGCACCCATGCCACCGCCTTTGCCTCTGCCGGTACCATCACCAAGACCGTCTCCGGAGCGGTTGCCCTGGCCTCTTCCACCGCCGGCTCCAAGGTATTGTTCCTTTTCTTCCGGGGTCATCTGGTCGATGCGTTTTTTCCATTCGGCGCGAAAAGCATCGCGCTGCTCCTCAGAAGCAGTGGACATCGTTCCCCTGAGCTCGCTGAGTTCAGGTGCTCATCGACTGATAGTCAGCGCCTAATCCAACCGCTGGCAAAAGAGTAAGAAAAAGGAATGATACGATTATCGATTTAATCAGAGATAGTTTCATTGTTATTCTCCATTGTTTTATGCATTTAGCAGTTTGATGTGGTAATTTCATGTAGGGTTTCAAAAACTCCCATCGGGTCCATATCGTTTGCCGCTGCAATTTCTTTTATATTCATGTCCGCCTCGGCCGCGACACCTTTGGCCCTGAGCCCCTTCAGAGTGTTGCTCAAATCGAGGCCATACTGATCACACGCCTCGTAAAGCTTTTTGCTTCCCCATCCTGATTCTGGAGCATCGGGAAATCTTACAGATGCTGTCTTGGATTCAGCTTCAGCAGCTATTTTCGCAGGTTTAATTATTTCGTAAATCTGTTGCGGCGCCTTGTTGTTTGTCTGGGCAATCAATATCAGCGTATCTTCAGGTCCAGTGATCGTCATTCCAGCATTTTTGAGAAGCTGAATGCTTTTATCCAGATCGAGGCTTTCCCGCTTGGCAAACATCTTCAGCGACGATGACTCGGCATGGCCGTAGGGCGGCTCACCATAAGTTTCCGTAGCATTGTTTTTCATGGTATCCGAAAACGCCAGAATAGAGCTCATCGGTGGGATATTGAAATAGGTACCGATCACGAAGATTCCGGTCAGCACCATTGCCACATTGAAAGAACCGGTAAATACCTTTACCTGACGGGCCCTGTTTTTCATGTAGGCGAGGATCGGTTTCCAATTGAAGTAGATATGCAACAGGCCGGCAAAGAGAAAGAGAAAACCGACTGTGGTGTGCTGGGCGCTCCAGTCTCCTTTGGTAAGCCCGAAGAATTTCCAGCCGGCCCAGTAGGCAATGCGCCCTTCGGGCACGACATAGAGAATGATGGAGTTCAGGATCAGGACAACCAGCGACAGGAGCATGGTCATTGAGGTGATCTTTCGATGTTCATGGACGTTCCTCTGTTTGAATTAATGGAAAAATGATTTCGTTGTCCATCATTTCAATATGCATGCCAGCAGAGCGATAAAATAATTATTAAATTATTTACTTAAAAATCCATCTGTTTCCGTATCGTTAACCAATCGGTTTACCGTTGAGCCAGCCCATACGGGGTGGCCAGGTGGGTAATTATTACTCAGGCGGAAATCAGGGTAGGTAAAAAATACTCTCCCGGCAGATGCCAGGGGTGTCGGTGAGGTTTCACCTGCGGGGAACTCAGGAATAGAGCAAGAGAAAGAGCATCGGGATGACAAAACCGACACCAACAAGCCACTTCCCTCTTCCCGACAATCCCTTTTTGCCCTTCAAGATGAGGACACCGCTGATTGCCAGAATACCAAGGCAGACACCATAGAGGTCGGCGAACCAGGTCCACAATTTCTTGGCATGGTTGAGGTGCAGGAAGTTGGCCTGGTAGAGCAGCGGCCGCTTATTGGATTTTTCCTGAAATACGGTGCCGTCGGCTACATCAACGGTGATATTGTTGTTGACCACGAATATCTTCAGCGTCCGGCCATCCTGGCGATAGATGTTTTTCAAATCACCTGTTTCCCCAAGCCGATCGAGCACGGCGGAGGTCAAAGCCTGGTCATCAGTCTTGTCGACAGTCGAAAGATCTACCCCGACCCTGCTTTTCTCGATCTTGTAGGTCGGATTCCAGTCATGGATATGATTGACCGCGATGCCGGATATCACGTAGAGAATCGTCAATCCGAAACAGAGGTAGCCGAGGTCCCGATGGATGATGATGTTCCATTTACGCCACTTCATCGGCCCGCCTTCTACCCCTCGATCTCGGCACCCAGGCCCTTGAGCCTGATCATTCTCTCATCTTTTACCGTGGATGGATCGAAGGGTTGTCCCTTCTCCTCTGCCAGATGCTGGAGATATTTGATCATCTCTTCACGGGAGAGTTTGAGCTCTTCGACGATACCCTCGACGATGCCGAGACGCCCGGAGGCGCTCATCGGAAAGACGATCTCACCATCGGTGACCTTGACCTGAATTTTTTCGCCCTGGCGGTCACCGGCGACATACATCCAGCAGCCTCTCTTGGCGCAGACTTCGATGATCATGCCCTCGACCCTGACCATCTGGCCGATATAGGAGTCGGGATTGTCGAGAATGGCAGAAACCGGGGTGACTTCTGTTAAGCTGACGCCTTTTCCATAGATATCGTTTTTGGCCTGAACGGGAAGTACCCAGGCGATACCCAGTACAATGGATAAAAAAAATAATTCGTTTCAAAGGAAACTCCTGTAAAAAATTAGATCAAAAAAATTCCTTCCGGACAGCCGGCATCGGACATGGGAACGTAAACGATTTCGGTTACTGTTTCATCACTAATCATAACCGGCATACTGAAAAAATATGAGTCTGGCTCATATCCAACAGAGAGTTTGAATTGAAATACTATTTTTCAGAGTAGCTCAAAGTCCGTTAGAGACTGTGAGTTTATCTATTTTGTTTTGTTCATCCTGCTCCAGATAGACGATTGGCTATTTTGACCAATTGAACGACAGCAACGGTTCTTTTATTGGAAACTCGCCATTTATGGTAAGCTGTTCTGGTGACTAACGGGCGCACTCCATTTTCCGGCGCCCTTTATCGTTTCTATACAATCAACGGAGCAGCGCGTATGTCAGAAAACCTCATAATTCGAACCGAATCGGCCTATTCGTATCCGCTCATCATAAAAAATCTCTTTCTTGCCCCTGTGGTCGACAACCCTGACCAGGAGATCGTTTACCGGGGCAGCCAGCGTTTCACCTATCGTGATTTCCGGCGGCGGGTCCATCGGCTGGCCGGGGCCCTGACCGAACTCGGTGTCAGACCGGGTGATACCGTTGCCATGATGGACTGGGACAGCCACCGCTATCTCGAGTGTTTCTATGCGGTGCCCATGCTCGGCGCAGTGCTGCACACAGTTAACATCAGGCTGTCCCCCGAACAGATCGTTTTCACCATTAACCACGCCGAGGACGACTATATTCTGGTTAACAGCGAATTTCTGCCGCTGCTCGAACAGATCAGGGGTCGGATCGACACGGTTAAAAAATTCGTTCTCCTTCATGACGACGGTGCCCTCCCTGAAAGCTCTCTGCCGTGTGCCGGCGAATACGAAGCAATGCTGTCCGAGGCCGAAGACAACTTTCAATTCTCCGACTTCGATGAGAACACCCGGGCGACCACCTTTTACACGACCGGCACCACCGGGCTGCCCAAAGGTGTCTATTTCAGCCATCGCCAGCTGGTGCTGCACACCCTCGGCACCCTGGCCGCCCTGGCTTCTGCTCCCACCCAGGGCCGTTTCCACCAGAAAGATGTCTACATGCCGATAACCCCGATGTTTCATGTGCACGCCTGGGGCTTTCCCTATATCGCCACCGCGACCGGCGTCAAGCAGGTGTACCCGGGCCGCTACATTCCCAGTCTGCTGCTCAAGCTCATCGCCGAGGAAGGGGTTACCTTCTCTCACTGTGTTCCGACCATCCTGCATATGCTGATGGCCAGCCCCGAGTACGATGAAATCGACCTGTCCAACTGGAAAGTGGTTATCGGCGGCGCTTCACTGCCCCGGCAGATGTGCAGGAAGGCACGGGAAAAAGGGATCGACATATTTTCCGGCTACGGAATGTCCGAGACCTGCCCGGTCCTGACCATAGCCCATCTTGACGAGGACTTCAGCGACGCCGAGGAGGACATCACCATCCGCTGCAAGACCGGGCGGCCGCTGCCACTGGTCCAGCTCCGGGTCGTCGATGAACAGTTTAACGATGTCCCGGCTGACGGCACCAGTGTCGGTGAAATCGTTGTGCGCAGCCCCTGGCTGACCCAGGGTTACTGGAAAGACAGCAGGAACTCCGAGAATCTATGGAAGGACGGATATCTTCATACCGGTGATGTGGCCAATATCGAAAACGGCTTCGTATCCATAACCGATCGCATGAAGGATGTGATCAAGATCGGCGGTGAATGGTTATCATCTCTTGAACTCGAGGATATCGTCAACCTTCACCCTGCCGTCTCGGAAGTTGCTGTTATCGGCACCCCCGACGACAAGTGGGGGGAAAAGCCGCTGGTTCTTGTCGTGCTTCAGGAAGCTGCCGAGGACGTGCCCGCCAAGGCCATCGCTGGCCACGTCAAAGCATATGTGGACAAGGGCATCATGAGTAAACTCGCCCTGCTCCTCGAGGTCGCCTTCGTCGATTCGATAGACAAAACAAGTGTAGGCAAAATCAATAAAAAAGTGTTAAGAGAAACGTTTTCGAAATAGTCCGCCAGCTGCGGCACTGTAAAGAATCAACCGACAATGTTTTCAAGAACAAGCTGACCACACGATGCTCAACGATAACCAGAGAATTGTCATCACCGGTGTTGGACTGGCCGCCCCCAACGCTTCGAACCTGTCTGATTTTCGCCGTAAACTGCTCGACGGACAGAGTGAAATCCAGCGCATCGATTTACGCTATTTCGGCTCCGCCCCCGCTGGTCTCTGCACCTTCGAGGAAACCAGGTACCGGAAGAAGAAGGAAAACAAAAAAGGCACCCGGGCCGGCTGTATCGGCGTCTATTGCGCCCATGAAGCCCTGCTCGATGCAGGCCTGGACCCTGATTCTTATCCAAGGGACAGAACCGGCGTGTACATCGGTCTTACCGAGCATGGCACCGTCGAGACCGAAAACGAAATCTACAACATCAAGGGATACGACTACGACGTCTCCTACTGGACCCATCATCATAACCCGCGCACCGTGCTCAACAATCCCGCCGGGGAGATAACCATGAGCCTCGGCATCACCGGGCCGCACTACTCGATTGGCGCCGCCTGCGCCGCCGGAAATGCCTCGCTCATCCAGGGACTGCAGATGCTCCGCCTGGGCGAAGTCGATATGGCCATCGCCGGGGGAATTTCCGAATCCACCGGCTCCTTTGGCATCTTTGCCAGCTTCAAGGCCCAGGGTGCGCTGGGCGAGGCCGAGGACCCCAGAGCCGCCTGCCGACCCTTCGATATCAGCAGAAACGGTATTGTCGTCTCCGAGGGGGGCTGCCTGTACATTCTCGAAACGCTTGAGAATGCCAGAAAGCGTCAGGCTGAAATCTATGGTGAGATCGTCGGCTATGCGATGAACTCAGACGCCATGGACCTGGTCCTGCCTTTCGGCGAGCGACAGGCTGAGTGTATGGCTCTGGCCCTGGAACGGGCCGGCCTGGCAGCCTGCGACATTGACATCATATCAACCCATGCAACCGGTACCAAACAAGGTGACACCGAAGAGTGCAAGGCCATCCGCTCGCTCTTCAAAGGGTGCTCCGACACTTACATAAACAACACCAAGAGTATTATCGGTCACGCCATGGGAGCTGCCGGCGTGCTTGAACTGGCAGGCAACCTCGACTCTTTCAGGGACAACCTCGTCCACCCGACGATCAACGTGACCGAACTGGACCCGGAATGTTCCCTCGACAATCTGGTGCTGGACAAACCGGTCCGGCGCAACAATATTAGTACAATTCTGAACAACTCGTTTGGCATGGTCGGCATAAATTCGACGGTGATCGTACAGAAATACCTTGACTGATGCGCTTATTGCCGAAAAAATCAGTTAAAAAGTCTGGCAAATATGGTATAAAACATGGTTTGCTAACGTGCCGGCCTCACCGGCAACCCAGTTTTTCCTGAAAATAGAACAATCAGTGCCCGTAGATAACGGAGATTTTCATGACTCGCAGCGATATAAAAGAACTTATTCTGGAAATTATCGAAGACATTGACGACGAAGCTGAATTTGACGACCTCGACCCGGACCAGCCGCTGCGCGACCAGCTCGACCTGGATTCCATGGATTTTCTCGATATCGTCATGGAACTGAGGAAACGATACAAACTGCAAATCCCGGAAGATGACTACCCCCAGCTGGCCACCCTCAACAGCTGCACCAACTACCTCGAACCCCTGCTCAAAGAAGCTTGATCCGTGCAAGCCAGTTTTGTCGTAATCGGTGGCGGGCTCTCCGGATTGGCCGCCGCCATCCGTTTGGCCAGATACAATGAAAACGTCCTGGTTCTTGAACGGCACTCCAGGGTAGGCGGACTCAACTCTTACTATTATCGTAACAATCGGCTGTTTGAAACCGGCCTCCACGCGATAACCAACTACGCCGACAAAGCGGTCCGACATGCTCCGCTCAACAAGCTGCTCAGGCAGTTGAAAATCAGCCGTGACGAGATCGGCTTTCATCAGCAGATCAGCAGCGAAATACGGTTCCCCGACAAGTCGCTTCTTTTTTCAAATGATTTTAATGAGTTGAGAGAAGAAATTAATGCCGGCTTCCCAGCCCAGTCGGACAACTTCGATCAGCTGGTGCGGATAATCAACGGAGCCGACCCCTTTGTCGAGCAGGAATACCGCTCGGCCAGGACCGTTCTGGCCTCCTGCATCAGCGACCCGCTGCTGATCGAAATGCTGCTGTGCCCCATTCTCTATTACGGTTCGAGCTGGGAGAACGACATTGACTTCAAGCAGTTTGTCATCATGTTCCGCTCACTTTACCAGGAAGGTCTGTTCAGGCCGGCTGGAACGATCAAGAACCTGCTCGATCTTCTGGTGGATAAGCTCAACCACTTCGGGGGCACTATTAAACTCGGGACCGGGGTCAGAAATATCATCGCCCACGGGGAAAAAATAATCGGCGTCACCCTGGAAAACGGTGAAAGGATTCTCTGCCAGCACCTGGTCAGCACCATTGGCCTCGATGAGACCAAACAGCTTCTTGGCGGTACCAAACGTAACGGCAATGACCGCCGCCTGTCTTTCGTCGAATCGATCTTCCAGCTGGGCCAGGAAGTCAGGAATACACTTCCAGCCGATCGAACCTGTATTTTCTACAGCAAAAAGAACAATTTCCGTTTCGAGCAGCCGGATGTTCCCGTCAGTTACGACAGCGGCGTCATCAGCCTGCCGTTTAACTTCAGGGACCTGCAGCACAGCAAGGATTCTATCGAGGTCAGGACGACCCAGCTGGCCAACTATCAGCTCTGGCTCGACGCCTCGAAGGATTCCCGGGTTTACGAGTCGATGAAGAACACCCACAATCAGGAATCGTGCCGCCAGGTGGAGCCGATCGTCGGGCCCTTCTCGGCCAAGGTCATGTTCTCCGACTGCTTTACCCCCCTCACCGTGGAGCGCTTTACCGGAAAACACCAGGGCGCAATCTACGGAAGCCCCAGAAAGGTCAGCGACGGCAGCATCGGCTATGACAATCTCGTGCTGGCCGGAACCGACCAGGGATTTCTGGGAATCATCGGCTCCATGTTGAGCGGAGTGTCCATGGTCAACCGCCACATCCTCTCAAAACTGTAGCCGCAACCCGACCCACGTCTTCTCCATGGCTGTCGACTTAAAACAGACCAAAGACGCCTACGACGTTATCGTCGTCGGTTCCGGTCTCGGCGGGCTCACCGCCGCCAATATGCTGGCCAGATCCGGACATTCGGTCCTGCTCCTCGAACATCATCATCGACTCGGCGGCCTGGCCACCTGGTTCAAGCGGAAAAAGCACATCTTCGACATCTCCCTGCACGGTTTTCCCTACGGTATGGTGAAGACCTGCAAGAAGTACTGGAATCGGGAGATCATGAATTCAATCGTCCAGCTCGAGGATATCGTCTTCGACAACCCGCAGTTCTCTCTGCGGACCACCTTTGACAAGCAGGACTTCATATCGATCCTCGATCGTCATTTCGACGTGGAACGCGCCCAGGTGGAGCGCTTTTTCGCCCGCGTCGACCGGATGAACTTTTATGATGACCAGGCGATGACCACCAGGGAGCTTTTCGAGGAGTTTTTTCCTGGCCGCTCCGACGTCCACCGTTTGCTCATGGAACCCATAACCTATGCCAACGGGTCGACCCTTGAAGACCCGGCGCTTACCTACGGTATCGTGTTTTCCAACTTCATGAACCGCGGTGTGTTCACCTTCGAGGGCGGAACCGACTCCCTGATCCATCAGATGGCGGCCGAACTCGAAAAAAACGGGGTCACCATCTGCACCCGTGCCAGAGTCGAACGAATCGTCACCCAAAACCGTAAAACGCTCGGTGTCGAGGTTAACGGCCAGTTCAGGGCTGCCGCGGCTGTGGTCTCGAACAGCGGCATAACAAACACCATTTTCAACCTCTCGGACACGGCTGAATTTTCCGAGCCATTCCTTGAAAAAGCCTCCCGGATACGAGTCAACAACTCGAGCAGCCAGGTCTATATCGGGATCAAGGAGAGCGAACGAATCGAGCCCATTGGTGATCTTCTGTTTACCTCGCTGTCCCCCCAGTTTGATTCATCAGAACTGCTCGACATCAATACCAGGTCGAAAACCTTTTCCGTCTACTATCCGAAAACCAGGCCCGGTCATGACCGTTATACCATCGTTGCATCGATGAACAGCAACTACGACGACTGGGCAGTTCTCTGCGATGAGGACTACCGGTCCGCCAAGGAGTCGATGATTGAACGGACCATAACCGATCTGGAACGCTACGTTCCCCAGGTACGCTCCAAAATCGACTGGATCGAAGCCGCCACCCCGCTGACATTTAACCGCTATACCCTGCATACCAGGGGAACCTCGTTCGGCACCAAATTCGAGGGGCTCGATATATCCAGATCAATCTTCAAGGAAATAGGCGGTCTTTTCCATGTCGGGTCGGTCGGCATTATCATGTCCGGCTGGCTTGGTGCCATCAACTACGGGGTGATCGTCGCCAACGACGTTGACAGTTACGTACGTTCTCTCTGAAAACAGCTGATTATGAAACAATTCACCGACAGGAAAGCGATCGTTACCGGAGCGACCAGAGGAATCGGCCGTGCAATTTGTCAATCCCTGCTGGATCAGGGCTGTACGGTCGTCGGCCTTTATGCCGGCAACCATGAAGAAGCAGGCCGATTTCAGTCGGCCTGGACCACAGACCGGCTGCAACTGCACTGCTGCAATGTGGCTGACCACGATCAGGTCAGGCAATTCTATGACGAGGTCGAATCCCGCTTCGATAGCGTCGATATCCTGGTCAACAACGCCGGCATCCGCAGAGACGCGGTGGTGGCCCTGATGAGTGAGGAGCAGTGGCGGCAGGTAGTCGATATCAACCTGACCGGCACCTTCAATATGAGCAAATACGCTGTACCGCTCATGATGAAACAAAAATACGGGCGTATTATCAACATCACCTCCCCCTCCGCTCAGATGGGTATTCAGGGACAGGCAAACTATGCCGCCTCCAAAGCGGGCCAGATCGGCTTTACCAGAACCCTGGCCAAGGAGGTCGCCCGCAAGAAAATTACGGTAAACTGCATCTCACCGGGTTTTATCCAGACCGACCTGCTCGATGGTCTTTCCACCGACCAGCTGGCCGCTTATAAGAGAATGGTGCCGATGCGCCGATTCGGATCTGTCGACGATGTTGCCGAGGCCGTCCTCTTTCTGGCCTCGGAAAAGGCCTCCTATATCACCGGTTCGGTGCTCGATGTGAACGGTGGCCTGGCATGATCGACGCCAGGATCACATCGCTGATTCCCCATCGACCGCCTTTTCTGTGGGTCGACCGGATCATCAATATATCACCGACCGACATCGAGACGGAAAAACACCTGGATATGGATCTCGAAGTCTTCAAGGGGCATTACCCGGGCAACCCGCTGATGCCCGGAGTACTCCTCTGTGAAGCAATTTTCCAGAGCGGCGCCCTGCTTCTGGCTCAATCGTTTGAAGAACCCGGTAACGAAGGTAAAATCCCGGTCCTTACCAGGATCAACAGCACCCGTTTCAAACGCCGCGTGCTGCCGGGGGAAACCGTCATTATCCAGGTCCGCCTGGTGGAAACCATCGCTTCAGTGTGTATACTCAAGGGACGTGCCCGGGTGGGTCCGGAACTTGCGGTAAAAACTGAGTTCTGCTGCGCCCTGACCGACCCGTAAGCTGTTAATTGATCAGCCAATAAGTGCTTACGATAACGGTTATTTTACAGCCAACTGAGCGGTTGACCTTTCCCCCAAAAAAGGTAATATAGGCTTGCTTCAGCCGTTGTTAACAGCTCTGCTTTCAATCGATCGGATCGATTTCAGCTCTTTCTTTAAGGACGCCATATCGTGCAACTTTCAATAACCCAGATGATCCTGCATGCCGGGCCCGTCGGCCAGATGGTCATGCTGTTGCTGCTATTTTTCTCGGTTGTATCCTGGTCCATCATTTTCATGAAATTCAAGCTGTTTCGCAAGATTCGCCTCGATTCCGAGGATTTTCTCGAAACCTTCTGGACTTCCGGCAACCTCAATGAAGCCAGCCAGGCTGCGGAGGAATTTGTCTACAGCCCTGAGGCTTCGGTTTTTACCGCCGGTTTCAACGAGTTGAAAAAGATCAATAAGATACGGGCCAGAGGCGCGGAGTCAGGATCAGAAACCCTGGAAATGCAGCTGGCCACCATGGACAATTTGAAACGGGCGCTGCGCAAGGCCGAAGATGAAGAGATCAACAAGTTCGGCAGCCTGCTTCCCTTTCTGGCCACCACCGGCAGCGCCACTCCGTTCATCGGATTGTTCGGAACCGTCTGGGGCATCATGGTCTCGTTCCACGATATCGGCCAGCGCGGCTCGGCTTCACTGGCGGTCGTGGCGCCCGGCATATCGGAGGCCCTGGTCGCCACCGCCGCCGGGCTCGCCGCCGCCATCCCGGCGGTTATCTTTTACAACTATTTTTCCAACAGACTGACGGGCATCCAATACAACACCCAGAGCTTTTCAAACGATTTTCTCAATCTCGTCGAACGGGATCTGCTCAGCAGGGTTTAGAGACAGTTATGGGACCGCTAAACGGCAACGGCAGGAAACAGCTTGTCTCCGACATAAACGTCACACCGCTCGTGGATGTCATGCTGGTGCTGCTGATTATCTTCATGGTCACCGCGCCGATGATGACCCAGGGACTCGATGTCGACCTGCCGGAGACGACCACCAAATCGCTGCGCCAGGAGGAAGACCCCATTGTCGTTACCATAGACAAGGAAGGCAAGATCAGTCTCGATCGTCACGAAGTGAGCAGAAAGATACTGTACCAGGAATTATCCGGCCTCACCGAGGCCCAGAAGGATAAACCAATCTACCTCAAGGCGGACAAGGCTGTCGCCTATGGGGTTGTGGTGAAAATCATGGCCGATATAAAAAAGGCCGGATTCGACAAACTGGGAATGATCACCCAGCCGGAAGAAGAACAATTGTAAGGTGGCTGAACAGTACCGCGTCACATACGGTGATTACGACAGCTGGGTTGTCCCGCTTAATCTCGCCGTTGGTTTCCACCTGATTATTGCCTTCGGTGTCTTATTTCTGCCGGGTATTTTCAATTCCAAACCAAAATTCGAAGACATCTACACGGTCGACCTGGTCAATCTGGCTGAACCGGTAATCGAACAGAGCGCCCCGTCACCGGCCCCGGCGCCGGAGCCAGCTGTTCAGCCGCCACCGCCGGCGCCTGAAAAAGCCGTCGCCATTGTCGATCCGGTCAAAGCGGAGGCCCCTGAGCCGGTAGTGGCTGACCCGGTTTCGCTGAAGCCGTCAAAGCGCAAGATCAAGAAGAATGTGTCCGACCCCCAGCCGGACAGAAGCAGAGAGCTGGAGCGGATTAAGCGCCAGCGGCTGGCCGAGGCGGTCAGGGCTGAACAGCTGGCCGCGGAGCAGGCCCGGATTGCCGCAGAAGAGGCTGAGCGGCAGCGGCGCCTGATGGACGCGCAGTTGAGCCAGATAAGAAGCCAGGTCCGCACCGCACCGGTTCCAAGCCGACCTGGAGGACAGGCACGTTCAAATGCATTGTCCAGCCTGGAAAAGCAGTATTTTATATCGGTCACCGGAAGGATCATGCAGTACTGGACCTTGCCTGAATTCAAGCAGTTCGACGACGCTATCCAGGCCATCTATGTAATCAGGATTTCCAGGGACGGGACCATCATCGAAGAATTTTTCGAACAGCGTTCAAATGATCCGACCTTTGACCAATTCGTCAAAAAAGCGGTAAAAGATGCCAGTCCGCTGCCGCCGATACCGCCGGCCATCAAGGGAAGCAGCATCGAATTCGGGCTGAGATTCAGGCCCGGGAATATTCAATAGGCACAAAGACATTATGATGAGACAACTTTTTTTACTTCTCAGCGCCCTTGTTGTGGCGCTGTCATTCCATCCAGGTCAGGCGGCAGCCAAGCGGGTTTATCTTGATATCACCTCGGCCGAAACACGTAAAATCGTTTTCGCCATTCCCTGGTTCCAGAACCAGGGAATGGCCGGTGCGGCGCAGATGGAGCGCACCCTGTCTGATACGCTGGCCAAGGCCCTCGTATTCCACGGCATCATCGATGTCATCCCCACTCAACGGGTGGTCGGCAGCAGCGTTGCGGACTGGGCCAGACTGGGCGCCGACTACGGAATAATGGGCAGCTACTCGGTGTCGGGGGAGCAGATCAATATGGAGCTGCGGCTCTTCGATGGCGCCGACGAGAAAATGGTCATGGGCAAAGCCTACAAAGGACCGCTCTCGGAAAGCGATCAGATGATCTACAAGTATACCAATGCGGTCATCGAATATCTGACCGGCAAGCCCGGGCTGGCAATGACCCAGATTGCCTTTGTCACCCAGTCCCGCGACCGGAGCGAACGCGAGATCTTTATCACCGATATTCTGGGCAGGCAGACCCGGCAGATCACCAGGCACCGCAACCTGGTGGTGTCGCCCCGTTTTTCACCGGACGGAACCCTGCTGGCCTATACCTCCTATCACAGCGGCAACCAGAACCTCTATGTGACTGATCTGAGGCAGGACAAGACAACCACCGTCATCTCCAGAAGAAAGGGCATGAACCTGGCTCCGAGCTGGTCGCCCCAGGGAGACTCAATGGTCGTTACCCTCTCGTTCAAGGGCAATCCGGACCTGTATCTGATCAATCGGCAGGGAGAGATTATCCGGCAGCTGACCCAGCGAGCCGGGATCAATGTTTCCCCCTCCCATTCTCCCGACGGCCGCCACATCGTTTTCGTCTCCGATCGCAGCGGCAAACCCCAGCTATACCTGATGGAGCTGGCCTCCGGCAACACCCAGCGCCTAACGTTCGAAGGGGTTGAAAATGCTGAGCCGTCATGGTCGCCCACAGAAAATCTGGTGGTCTATTCCAGCCTGCGCGGCGGAATCTATCAACTGTGCACCATGGATCCATTTAAAATCGGCTCTTCCACCCAGATAACCAGTGACCAGACCCACCACGAATCTCCGTCCTGGTCACCGGACGGCAATCAGGTTATCTTTGCAAAAAGAGATGGCGAAGGTCATAAAGTTTATGGAATAATGAAAAACGGTTTATTTCAGCGCAACCTTTTTTCGATGCCGGGCAGTCAGACCTACCCCCGTTGGGCGGTCAAACCTTATTAATTCATCATCAACATATAGATTGACATGAAAATATCATCACGATCTCTTCTCTGTGCCCTCCTTATCGCTCCTTTTCTGACGCAGTGCGCCTCTCAGGACGACCTTAACCTGATTCACGCCCAACTGCGCAGCATGGACAAAAAACTGACTGAACTGGAAACCGGCACAGTCGATGAACTGCGCAAGCGGCAAGCCTCCAACACCGCCCAGATCGACCAGATCGACCAGGAACTGATGGCCCTGCGGGGCGGTCTCGAAGAAACCGGGCACCTCAACCGGCGTCTCAAGGAGCAGAGCAAGGAACTGGAAGTCGCTTTTCAACGCTACGCCAAAGAGGAGGAAGAGAAACGGCTGATGGAGGTCAGACGCCTCGAGCAGGAAATATCGGATAAGGACCAGCAGCTCGACCAGTTTTCCGACCAGCTGAGACTGCAGCAGGAGAACCTTCAGGCTATCCAGCAGGCCCGTGTTGCCGAAGCTAAAAGAAAAGCCGATGCGGCAGCTGCTGCAGCTGCTACGGCGCGCAGAAAGGCCGATGCGGCCAACACGGCTGCAAGCGGTTCATCGCTGACCAGAATTCGTGCCGATAAACGAAAAACGCTGATTTCATCTGGATCAGCGCCGGCCCCGACTCCTGCTCCTCTGGCGCAGGCCACGCCAGCCGCAGCCGCTGTGGTTCAACCGGCCAGGACGGCAGCACCTGAAACCGGCAGCAGTCTCTTGGCAAAAGGTAAAAGTCTGTTCGACCAGGGAAAATATCGCGAGGCCTATCAGCAGTTTGAAAACGTTTCTACGACGGCCACCGGGGCCGACACCATAGACGCCAAGTATATGATGGGTGAATCGCTGTTCGCGCTCGAGGAGTATGATCAGGCGATTCTCGATTACCAGACCATCATCACCAGCCACCCCTCCAGCGCCAAGGCTCCTGCGGCTATGCTCAAACAGGCGATGGCATTTGAAAAACTGAACGACACCGATACGGCCAACATCCTCTATAAAAAGCTGGTGGCAACCTACAAGGACTCCCCCGAGGCCCAGCAGGCGCAGCAGAAACTGAATTGATCGCATAAAGCCCGGTTCGCGCTCTTGCAAAAGACGATCAGGCTCGATCAGCTCCTTGTTGAGCGCAACCACTGTAAAAGCACGAAAGAAGCTGCCGGACTCATCATGTCCGGCAGCGTTCTGATACATGATCGGGTCGTCGACAAGCCGGGCACCCTGGTCCCCCCCGCAACTTCATTACGAATTAAACCAGGTTCACCATTTGTTTCCCGCGCCGGAATAAAACTGCAGGCCGGTCTCGATCATTTTGCCATCGATCCACAGGGATGGGTCTGTGCTGATATCGGTGCATCAACCGGCGGCTTTACCGACTGTCTTCTTCAGCGTGGTGCCCGACGGGTCTATGCTGTCGATGTGGCTTACGGGATACTGGACTGGAAAATCAGATCGGACCCGCGGGTTGTCACCCGGGAGCGGATCAATGCTCGTAGCCTGACCAGTGCCGATATCGTCGAAGAGCTCGATTTCTGCGTCTTCGACACATCCTTTATCTCGCTGACCAAGGTGATCCCGCCCGTCATTGCTCTTTTCAGAGACAGAGAGGTTAAAATCCTGGCTCTGGTCAAACCGCAGTTTGAACTGCCCCGCCACCTCATCGATGACGGCGGCCTGGTGACCAGCAGGGAACACCGGCTCCAGGCTGTCGACAAGCTGATCAGCTGGTGCGCTGAACAGAGACTTGAAAGCAGGGGCTTCTGCGAATCGCCGCTGAGAGGGACAAAGGGCAACCAGGAGTATCTTCTGTACGTTACCGGTTCTTCAGGCTAGAAAAACGTGCCTATTTCTTCAGCCGCTCGATCAGGGCCAGCTTCTCCTGGCTGTCCAGGGCGATGTCGCTGTCCTTATCCGCTGTTTTTATCACCTGTTTGAAATTGGCTTCGGCAAGCTTGATCTTGCCTTCGTACAGATTGTACATCCCGAGGTTATAGCGGGATTCGGTATTCCTCCCCAGATCCGACAGAATTCTGCCCATATCGAAATAGACATCCGAGAACTCCGGAGTCTCGAAGGAAACTGCCTGGAACATTTCCAGGGCCTGCTCCGGTTCCCCCATCTTGGCCAGTACGCTGCCCAATTGGTAACGGGCGTAACTGCTGGCTCCATCTCTGCGCAGTGACTGCTCGAGCAGCAGCCTGGCCTGGGGAAGATCGCCCATGGCAGCCAGGATTACGGCCTTATCGATTAACAAAATGGTTTCCTCGGGTAATGCTTCAATAACCTTGTCCAGCCTCGCCAGGCTCTGATCGAAGTTATTGCTTCTCAGATCGGCCTGAGAAAGTCCATAGAGGGCCATGGTCTTTTCGAACTCGGAGGCGCGGCTGTCTCCCACTTTACTGGCCAGATAGGCCCGAAAGGCGGAGCCTCGGTCGGTGATCGACATGAGGCGATATTTGAACCTCAGAAAAGCAAAATTGACCGACTCATCATGATCTGCCGAATAACTGCTGTCGGCAGCGATCAGAGACTCCACATAGTCGAGCCGGGCTTCGGGATTGGGATGAGTCAGCAGGTACTGGGGGATCTGATCGCTCCGATATCGGGTGATCCTGCGCATGGTCTGGAGCATCTTTTTCTGACCGTCGGTGTCACGGTTGAGCTCCTGCATCCACTGGTAGGCGAGCAGATCAGCCTCGATTTCGTCCTCTCTGCTGAAATGCAGCTGAGCACTCTGGCCGGCCGCCAGCGATCCGGCTATCAAGCCCTGCGCAGCCGCTCCCCCGCTCAGAGCAATAGCGGCAAGCGCCACACCAAGAGAGGCAATATTGATGACAGTGCCCTTCTTCATTCTCGAAGCCAGGTGCCGCCGCACCACATGACCGACCTCGTGGGCCATGACCGATATCAGCTCGTCTTCGCTGTTCATCGATTCGATCAGTTTTGTATAGAAAAATATCAGCCCTGATGGGGCGGCAAAGGCATTGAACTGATCGCTCTCGACAATATGGAAATGATAGTCGAAATACTGGATGCCGGCGACTTCGAGCACTTCCCGGCCAATATCGGTGATGTACTGATGCAGATCGGGATCATCGATGATGGGAAAGCTGGATCGAACGGTATAGAGCAGCTTTTCACCGAGTTCCCTCTCCTCCCCCACGGAGAACCCGGCGGCCGGCCGGCTAAAGCCGGTAACCACCAGCACCACAACCAGCAGAGAAGAGAATATTTTGTTTAGCAGAATAGTCATATGTGTCGGCTCAGCCATTCGATCAGTTTCTTTTTCCCGTCATCAATACTGATTGACGGGACATAGTCAAGCTCCCGCCGCGCTTTTTCATGGGAAAAATAGTGGGAACAGCCGAGCTGCAGAGCGAGAAATCTGGTCATCCGAGGCTCAGCGGTCAATACCGGGTAATCGATGCAGCTTCTCCAGTATCCAACCTGCGGCGTAGGCCGCAGGAAGGGGGATTTTACGAGTCAGTCGAGCGATTCCCAACTCCTGGTAAAGATCGTTGACCCAGTCCCACAGGCGTACAGGCTTTTCCTGTCCTATAAAATAAGCTTGACCGGAGCATTCGCTACCCCCGTGGAGTTTTTCAGCGGCAAGAATATGGGCCGAGGCAGCGTTGTCCACATAGGTGATGTCCACCAGATTGCTGCCGTCGCCAACGATCTTCAACCGGCCGCTCCTGCCTCGCTCGATCAGCCGCGGTATCAGATGGGGGTCTCCCGGCCCCCAGATGAGATGGGGACGTATGGCGCAGCCTCTCAGCGTGTCATCACAATTTTTCAGCACATAGCGCTCGGCGATGACCTTTGAACGGGAGTAATTGCACAGGAATGCGCTGGCGTAATCGAGGTTCTCGTCGCCCCGGTGAATGCTCTGTTTTTCAAAGACAACCGAAGGCGTAGAGGTGTAGACCAGAACCGGTACGCCGTGTTTTCTGCAGCTGTCAACCAAATGGACCGTACCGTCGACATTGGTCTGTTTATATGCTGACCAGCCGCCCCAGATACCGGCCTTGGCAGCGGTGTGAAAAACCGTGTCCACATCACGGCAGATGAGCTCGCAAAAATCCCTGTCACCAATATCGCCGACCCGGCACTCGACTCCCAGCCCCTCGATATGGGGGTAACAATTTCTGCCGGCAACCGTTACGGCGCAGCCTTTGTCTACCAATTGCCGGACAATGGCCGAACCGAGAAAACCGCCGCCGCCGCTGACCAGAACATTCTTCATTGATTTACCGTGATTTTTTTCTGGGCCCAGGCAGCTAGTTTTTCTCTGAAGATTTTGGCATTATGCCGAATATCGACCGGAAAAGATTGGTTAACCAGCACATGTTCGATGCTTTTTGTAAGCGGATGGCCTGCACACAGCTGTTTCACTTCAGAAATGAGCGCTTCATCTTTTCCTGTCGCGGGCTGGACCGGTTCAATAACCATCACCGGAACAGCGAACTCTCCACCACCATCGATGCCCACCAGAGCCGAACGGAAAACATGCGGATGGACGTTGACGATCGCCTCGCAGCAGATCGTGTACATAATACCGCCTTCGGCGTGAACCCGGTGACCTTTTCTGCCACAGAACCAGAGCCGGGAACGATCATCGAGATAGCCGACGTCGCCGATCCGGTGCCAGAAACCGTCCTTGTCCCTGATCTTACTGGCCCGGTTCTGTTCGTCATTGTGGTCGTAGGCGCGGGTGACCACATCACCCTTGACGACGATCTCCCCGATCTCGCCGGTTTTACACCACCGCACATCACCGATATCCTCGATGACACAATCAACGGCTTCGATGACCGCCGTTTGCACGCCGGGGAGCGGCCTGCCTACACAGGTTCCTTTGCCATCCCGGGTCTCAGGCCAGGTCAGTTCTACCACTTCCCTCCCCTCGATCGAGACGATCGGCAGACTCTCGGTTGCCCCATACGGGATGTGCACCTCACCGTCATCGCTGATCATCCCATAGACCCGCTCAATCAGATCACCGCTCACCGGGGCGCCGGCCATCAGCACTTTTCTGAGACTGTGACAGCAAACCTGCTTTTCCTGACAATAACGGCTGACAACGTTCCAGATGGCGGGAGAGCCGAATGAGTAGGTTACCTTGTGTTCGACAATCGAGGCAACGAATTTTCCGGCATCGACCTGAGCCGGCTTGGTCGGGTCCATGTCGGGGATAACCGCCGTAGCGGCAAGCGCAGTCGAGAACAGGGCGAACAGCGGGAAACCGGGCTGATCGATGTCTGTCGCACCGATATTATAATATGACCTGATTTTCTGCAGCTGAGCGGAAAAAATCGAATGTTCGAAGCGAACCCCCTTGGGTGGGCCGGTCGAGCCGGTGGTAAAGATAATGGCTGCCAGGGCGTCCCGGTCTGGTAGAAAGATATCATGGCTCCGCCGGGGACCGCTCAGCTGCCGCCTGATGTCTAATCGGCCCATCCCCGGGAAGGAACCGCAGCAGAACCGCTTGCTGACCGAGCTGAACTTTTTTCTGAACAACAGGCTCAGGCCGACCACAGCCGGAATTCCGATCAAATAATCGGGCTTGACGCCTTCTATGCAGGTCAGAAGATTTTTATATCCCATCCCCGGGTCGATCAGAATCACCGGTGCACCGATCCTGAAAAGCCCAAAAGTCAGGGCGATGAAATCGATGGAAGGCCGCACCATCAGGATCACCCGCTGTCCGGGAGCAACCCCCTGGTCAAGCAGGTAGGCGCCATATTGTTCAGCATAACGGTCGAGCTCTTCGAAGGTACAGGTCCGTCCGCTGGCGGCCTCGATCAATGCTGTTCTGCTGCTGTGGTGTCTGGCGGTCTCACAGAGCGCCTGGGCGATATTTCTATACATTGCGTGTTATCGTAAAAGAAAATCCTCGATGAGCGGTTCTATCTGACCCCGACCGTCCTCCAAAATATAGTGCCCCCATCGGTCAAAATAGTGAAACTCGCCATCGGGAAGACGCTGGCGCCACTGTTCGTAGAAATAGTCGTTGAAACAGAAGTCCCGACCGCCCCAGAGAATCGATACCGGAATCTGTTTTTCTTTCAACCGGGCCAGGCTTTCTTCTATCCGAACCAGTCTCGCGTAGGACCGATGCTCAGGCTGCAGCGGAATATCCTTGACGAACTCGTGGATTGCCCGGCGATTGTGCCAATTGTCATAGGGTTTCAGGTAACCGGCAGCGACCCTGGGGTCCAACCTTTTTTCAACCGCCATGTATATCGCCGCACCGGCAAAGGCGTTGAACCCCTGGACCAGTATCCGGCCCACAACAGGCCAGCGGCATACGCTTATCCGAAATGGAATCCGGTGGGAGCGGAAAGCGGCCGTATTGAGGATAACCAGTTTTTCCAGTTCCCTGCCGCTTTGTTCGATCTGGCCCAGGCCGATTGCACCTCCCCAATCGTGAACAACCATTGAAACCGTGGTCGCATCGAGATGATCGAGCAGGGTGCATAGATTAGCAATGTGGTTTTCGAGCGTGTAGTCATACCGGTCCGGTTTGTCGGACATTCCGCACCCCAGGTGGTCAGGGGCGATCACCCTGAAGTTCTTAGACAGGCAGGCAACAAGGTTGCGATAATAATAGGACCAGGTCGGATTGCCGTGCACCAGCAAAACCATCGGGCCGCTGCCTTCATCGAGGTAATGGAGGCGCCCGGCGGGCAGGGTCACATAGTGCGAATTGAAATCGTATTCGAACATCACGGTTGGCGGTCGGTTATTTTTTTAAATGCGGTGCGTAAGCCTAATCGATACCCTGTCTTAATCAAGTTTAATCACCTATCTCGCGGCCAAATCTGCAGGGACCACCGGGTGATGAATCCGGTTTGGCCTAAAGAAACAAAAAAGATTGCCTTTCTACCAATGATGTGCTAAGTGGATCCTTGTTTAAGTAGTGGAATAACTACTTTTTTCACCAATTTAATGAGAATCTTTCTCAGTTGAAAACTAATTTCATCGCGGTAACCCCTCTGGTCCCAGCATGGAGACAGAGGTTTTTAAAAAGCCTGTTTAGGGGCTGAAACAAAAAGGAGTATGAGCATGGTAGAAGGTACGGTAAAGTGGTTCAATGATGCGAAAGGATTCGGATTCATTCAACGAGAGGGAGATTCCGACGTTTTCGTCCACTACTCAGCAATCCAGGGTGATGGGTTCAAGTCTCTCGACGAGGGGACCCGGGTAAAATTCGAGATCGTTGAAGGGCCGAAAGGACCTGCTGCCGACAAGGTGGAACGATTATAGTCTTTCAGTAGAGACTGTTTCCGTCATAGCAGAAAAGGGGTTTTCGTCATGAAAACCCCTTTTGCTTTTTACCGTTGTCACTTTTTTAACGAAGCTCCAGCAGCCGCTAGAATTTGATTCTGCTGCAATTGCTGATAAATTGGAGCAGCAGCCGCACCCCGATTCCCGAGGGCCCCTTCGGGACATAGCTTTTCTTGGTGTACTCCCAGGCAGTTCCGGCAATATCCAGGTGAGCCCAGGGAGTATCTCCGACAAATTTCTGCAGATAGGCCCCTGCAGTTATCGAACCACCGGCCCGACCTCCGACATTCTTTACGTCGGCGACTTCAGATTCTATCTGCTCGGTGTACTCGGGGTCAAGCGGAAGCCGCCAGAGTTTTTCCCCGGTTTGCTCCCCAGCCCGGCTGAGCTCTTCGGCCAACACGTCACTGTTGCTCATCATGCCGGTTCGATGATGCCCGAGGCCGATGATCACCGCACCGGTCAGGGTTGCCAGGTCAACCACGCAGTCGGGTTTATATGTCTCAATTCCATACGCCAGTGCGTCAGCCAGGATAAGTCGACCTTCCGCATCGGTATTGATTACCTCGGAGGTGACACCGTTATAATGAGTGATCACATCGCCGGGTTTTATGGCGGAACTGCCGGACATGTTGTCGGTTGCCGGGATTATGGCGATAACCCTGGTTTTCGGTTTTTCCTCGGCGACTCCCTGCATGGCTGAGATGACCGCCGCACCGCCGCACATGTCGTACTTCATATCCTCCATACCGGCGGCCGGTTTCAGGCTGATACCGCCTGAGTCGAAGGTGACGCCTTTACCCACCAGCAATATGGTCCGGCTGTACTTTTTGGGCTGATGCTCGAGGACAATCATCTGGGGCTCGACCGCTGAGCCCTGGTTGACGCCAATAATCCCGCCCATTCCCATTTTCTTGAGTTGGGCCTTGCCGAAAACTGTGCATTTCAAACCGCTTTTATTAGCGAGCCGTCGACCGAAATCACTGAAGTTGCTGGGGGTCCAGAGATTGCCTGGCTCGTTGGCCATGTCCCGGGCGCTGATTACCGCCTCGGCACCGATGACGGCTGCTTTTAGTGACGCTCGAAGCCGACTGCCCCGGCCGCATATCCTGATCTCCGCGAGCCCGTGGTAAGATGGCAGATCAGCATCCTTTTTCTTGTACTTGTCGAAGCGATAATTGCCCAGCAGCATGCCTTCCACCAGCCGGCCGCCAAGGTCGTCTGCTTTTTCTCCGGCAAAACCGGGGATCACCAGGCGGAGTTCATCGGCTTTAACCTTCGTGGCGGCAGCGCTGATATTGCCACCCACTTTACGAAACCGTTCCCTTATCAGATCAGGCCCATCACTTTTTTTCAGTTCGCCGACTCCGATCAGCAGAATCCGTTTACAGGAAAATTCGTCCAGAATATCTGATTTGTCCGGATAAAGAAGAATCGATTCATCCATTTTTCCCTTGAAATCGCCAAGTCTATCGAGCGCCTTCACCACCGGCCTGATGAGCGTGTCGCATCGGGGTGTTTTTTTACCATCGGCGGCAACCAGGAAAACGAGCAATGCCCCGGAATAGGAAGAAATTGGTTTCTGGGTCAAGCCCACCTGACATCGTCTCATCTCATACACCTGTCTGCTGGTATTTTTCCACGGCCTCACCTAGCTGTGTTCTGAATATGCTAGATAAAACCGAACCTCGCTACTATTATACAATCCACGAGTAAACATCCAAGACCGAATTTCAACGAAACGGAGAAACCTCCATGCTCCAGACCCTTATCATTTCCGTCTCACTGGCCATCGTGGTTTCGGCCCTCTGCTCGATCTGCGAGGCTGTTCTCTACTCGCTGACGACATCTCAGGTAGAAATGATCCGCAGATCCGGGAACCGGGCCGGTGAAATGCTTCATAAGCTGAGAAGCGACATTGACGAACCGATAACGGCCATACTGACCCTCAACACCATCGCCAACACCATCGGGGCCGCCGTCGCCGGGGCCGCCGCCGCCCACCTGTTCGGGGACCGCAATGTGCTGCTCTTCTCAGCGGCGTTTACCATGGCCATCCTTATCTTTTCCGAAATCATCCCCAAAACGGTCGGAGTTTCCTACTCCTACCGCCTTGCCCCTCTGATCGCCTGGCCGATCCGCTTCATGGTCATATCTCTCAAACCCATCGTCAGACTCTGCCAGTCCATTACCCGGCTGATCCCGCAGGACCGTAGTGAAGGGTCCATATCTGCCGAAGAACTGCAGACGATCGCAGCCATGTCACGCCAGTCCGGGCAGCTCGAGGAGGTCCAGGAAAGGGTTATCTCCAATATCATCGACCTCAAAAGGAAAACGGTGCGACAGGTCATGACCCCCCGTACCGTCACCTTCTCTTTGGATGAAAACATCTCGGTGGATCAAGCTATGACCGAGATATCACGGCTCACCAGTCACAGCCGGGTCCCGGTCTTCGACAAAGCCCCTGACAATGTCACCGGAATCATCATGAGAAAAGATGTCCTGCTGGCCGCCGCCCAGCAGAAAACAGCCAAACCGCTGGGCAAGCTCAAAGTGGCGGCCCACTTCGTCCCGGAAACCATGCCGCTGAATCTGGTACTGGTCGATTTTTTCGAAAAGCGCCAGCACCTCTTCATCGTGGTCGATGAATACGGTTCGGTCACCGGCGTCATCTCAATGGAAGATGTGCTGGAGGAGATCGTTGGTGAGGAGATAATCGATGAATCTGATCGAACCAGGGATATGCGGGAACTGGCCCGGCGGGAGTCGACGCGGATTCACGCCGAATAGCAGCGAACCGGCCCGACCGGGATCTAGTTGACCGGCTCGAGCCGAAGCCGAGCTGTCATGCGTTCCCCGTTCCTGAGGTAGGTGATATCCACCTCCTCACCCACCGCGCGGGTCTCCAGAAGCGTGCGCAGGTCATCAATAGAGCGGACGCCTTGTCCACCGACTTCGAGAATGATATCACCGCTGACCAGGTCGTTGCGCAGCACCCGGGCGGCCTGAAGACCTGCCTTCTCAGCGGCTCCGCCTTGCTGCACTTCACCGATCAGGACCCCTTCTCCTACCCCGAAACGGGCGGCGGCCCGCTCATCGACCAGCGTTACACCGATGCCTGGCTTGATCAACCGTCCATACCTGATCAGTTCCGGTACGACCCGGTTAACCTCTTCGACCGGGACAGCAAACCCGATCCCGGCATAGAGGCCGGATGGGCTGATAATGGCCGTGTTGACCCCAATCAGACGACCGGCGCTGTCCAGCAGGGGGCCGCCTGAATTGCCGGGGTTGATTGCGGCATCGGTCTGGATTACCCCCCGGATGGTCCTTCCGGTGATGCTGACAATCTCCCTGCCCAGCGCCGATATAATTCCGGAGGTAATAGAATGGTCGAGGCCGAACGGGTTGCCGATGGCGAACACTTTCTGGCCGACCAGGAGGTTTTTGGCCTCTCCCACCGCCAGTGGTTTGAGCTTCGAGGCGGGCGCACTGATCTGCAGCACTGCCAGGTCCTTGTCTGGAGCAGCACCGACCAGTACGGCTTTATACTCTGACTGGTCGGAGAGCGTCACCCGGATACGGTTGGCGTCGGATATGACATGATAATTGGTGACGATCCTTCCTTCCCGGTCCCAGATAAAGCCCGAGCCGTTTCCCTGGGGTATTTCGACAGCATTCATCGAAAGGAATTGTCTTCTCAGGGCAATACTGGTGATAAAGACCACCGACGGCGAGCTTTCCCTGAATATCTCTATGGTGTTCTTTTCGTCCTCGGCCAGATCTCCCCGGGCGGTTATTGGCCGCGGCTCGGCGTTGCGGTTTAACGGCCGCCAGCTCTGGCCGCCGAACAGATACCAGAGCATGCCGCCGATGACCATGATGAGAATCCACAGCCGGAGACTGTTTGAACGTTGCGGTTGCGGCTCCATTCCAATTAATTACAGATCGAGAATGAGCTTGGCGGTGTAGAAGTACATGAGCACGCCGACGATATCGATTGCAGTGGTTACGAAGGGTCCGGTGGCAATGGCCGCGTCGAATCCGAACCGCTTCAGTATCAGGGGAATAATCGTTCCCAGCGTGGCCGACATGGCCATGATAAAAAAGATCGACAGGCCGACGACCAGGCCAAGGCCGACCGGGTCCTGGTGTAGAAAGAAAGCCACCACGCCAAGGAAAATACCGTAGACGAATCCGAGCATGATGCCGACCCGGAATTCCTTGAAAATGACCCGCAGGAGTTCATTCATATTCACCCGGCCGGTGGCGATACCCCGGACGATGATGGTCGAGGACTGGGTGGCGATATTTCCCCCCATGCCCATGACGATCGGGATGAATGATGCCAGGGCGATCACCGTGGTCAATTCTTTTTCGAACGAGCCGATGATGACCATGGCCATGATTCCCCCTATCCAGGAGGCGAACAGCCAGGGGGCCCGAAGCATCGCATTTTCGAAAGCCGACTTGAGCAGTATCTCGCGATCCTTGCCGGCACCGGCCATCTGCAGGAAATCCTCGGTTGCTTCTTCTCTTATGACGTCGATGATATCGTCCACGGTGACAATGCCGACCAGGTTGTAGGACGAGTCGACCACCGGTACCGCCAGGATATTGTACTGGGAAACGACATGGGCGACCTCGCTCTGGTCGGTGTCGGTGTTGACCGAAATCACCCTGGTGTTCATGATGTCCTTTAATTTCCTGCCCGGGGCGTTCATCAGCAATTCACGCAGGGAAATCACTCCGGCAAGCTTGCCGTCTGCATAGTTTATGTAGAGATAGAAAACCATCTCCATCGCTTCGCTTTTCTGCTGAATGATGGAAATCGCCTCACCGACGGTTACGTCCTCCCCCAGGCACATGAAATCTGGCGACATGAGACCGCCTGCGGTCTCGGGATGATACTTGAGCAGCCCCTCGACCTCCTCGCGGTCTTCCTTGCCCATATGCTCGCTGATTTCCGCAGCCAGTTCATCGGGAATCGCTTCGAGGATATCGACGGCGTCGTCGGAGGCCATGTTGGCGAGAATTGAAGCCAGGTACTGGGGAGTCAACTTCTGGATCAGATCGACCAACAGTGCATCATCGAGCTCACTCAGGAACTCGCCGATAACCTCTGTCTGGGCCAGCACACTGAATATGGTGGAGCGCTCTTCATCGTTGAGATGCCTGAAGACCCAGGCCATGTCAGCCGGATGGGTTTTGCGGATCAGTTTGAGAAGGTGACCGGTGGCACTGCGTCGGTTCAGCCGCCTGATCATGTCGAGCAGGACCGTACCTTCACTGCCTATCATTTCGCGTTTTGCGCTTTCAGCTTGAACCATGTCCGATACCTTCTCGATTATTCAGCAGACTTGTCACTAATCGCCTTTGACAGTATAGTAACGCACCTCATTTATATTAGAAACAGCTATAATTGCACCTCATTTCTCGCACACCTCCGTTTTGGCAACTGCACCCGATGAACGACCCGCAATCGCCCGTCAGTGACATTTTTTCACAGAGACTCTCTGCAGTGTTTTCCCTCCATGAGAGCGGCCGACTGACTGAAGCCGAGGCCCTGTATCGTCAATTGCTCACTGAACAGCCGGACATCTGGCAGCTTCATTTCAATCTGGGACTGCTCTATTTCGAGCAGCAGCGCTACCTGGATGCCCTGGCATGCTATCTTGACGGACTGAAAATAGAGCGCGACTCGGTCGACCTGCTCTACAATACGGCGATATGCCAGAAGAAGCTTGGCCTCGTGGAAGATGCGATCAGCTCATATACCAGGGCCCTCGACCTTGATCATGGTGATATCGATTGCCGCTATAACCTGGCCGGTTGCCTCCGGGCCGCAGGCGACGAGCGCCAGGCTATGCTGACCTACGCCGAGCTGCTTGAGTCCGAACCCGCTCACATCCCCTCGCTCAACAACCTGGCGTACCTGGTCCACAAACATGGTTTCATTGACAAAGCCGCGGGGCTATTTCGGCGAATTCTCGAACTCGAGCCCGGCCACATTTTGGCCGACCATATGCTCGCAGCCATTAATGGGGAACCGAGAAACAGCGCTCCAGAAGAATACATCAGGGAAGTTTTCGACCAGTTTGCCGATCACTATGAGGACAGTTTGACTGAAAACCTTCACTACCGCCTGCCAAAGATCCTCTACGATTTCTATCGGGAAAGATTCCCTGACCCATCGATTCGAGCCTTGCTCGATCTGGGCTGCGGCACCGGACTGGTTGGCGAGCAGTTTGACAGAATATGCAACTCGATGACCGGTGTTGACCTGTCTGCAAAAATGATCACGGCAGCGGACCAAAAAGGGGTTTATGGGACACTCGTCGTTTCAGACATATTTGATTTTTTACGTCAGGACCGGTCTCTTTTCTATGATCTGGTGATCGGTGCCGACGTGTTCCCCTATTTGGGTGAGTTGGGCGAAATTTTCAGAGCAGTCGGCGACCGGGCCGACTCCAGGTGCAGTTTTCTCTTTTCGGTCGAGCATCTCCATTCCGGCAGCCACGGCCCACGGCTGCAGCCAAGCGGCCGTTTTGCCCACGGCAGCAGCTATGTGGCAGAAGCTGCAGCGGCCGGCGGCTGGAAAATAACAGCCTACCAGATCATCGACTTGCGCCGGGAACGGGACGACTGGGTTAGGGGCTGCATCTATCTGGCCCGAAAAAATTAAGAAATAACTGCTGTTCTATGTTAACAGCCCGGTTTTCTGGACGATCCAGCAGATCAACAGACCGGTTCCCAGGGACGCCAGGCCGACGACCCGCAGGGTGGCCGGCTCGACTTCGCTGAGTTTGGCAAGCCATTCTTTCATTTTTTCTGGAGCGGCTGCATACGGCAGTCCCTCAACGATGAGCACCATAGCAAAAACGAGAATCAGTAGTTTCATGATATCAACCTGCCGCTTTTCCCGGACCGGATTTTCTTGATGTTAACAAAGCCGTTATTATATTTACATAATTAAGCTAATGAGGTAATTAATTGTTCACCCTGTCTATCGTAAAATGAATGACGGGCGACAGTTCACAGCGGTGCTAGACTATCGCGACTCAATTCTTTTGGCAATCCACAAATAGACTTAATCAATGACTGATTCCAACCGTTCGAGATACCAAGAAGCCGGGGTTGATATAGACAAGGGCAACGCTTTCGTACAAAATATCAAAAGCGTCATTGCCGGCACGCATCAGCGCGGCGTACTGAATCAGATCGGTGGATTTTCAAGCCTGTTTTCAATCGACAAGGATAAATACGAAAATCCGGTGCTCGTCTCCTCCACGGACGGGGTCGGCACCAAGCTTGCGGTAGCCAAGCTGTGTGGAAAACACGATACCATCGGCATCGACCTGGTAGCCATGTGCGCCAATGACATTGTCGTCAGCGGGGCAAAGCCGCTCTTTTTCCTCGACTACCTGGCCGTCGGCAAACTGGAGATTGAGGTGGCCAGCCAGATTGTCGAAGGAATCGCCAACGGCTGCAAACAGGCCAAATGCTCGCTGGTTGGCGGGGAAACCGCCGAGATGCCCGGCTTGTATCGGGAAGGAGACTACGATATCGCCGGGTTCGTCACCGGCATCGTCGATCGAGACGATATTATCGACGGATCAGATATCAGGGTCGGCAACAAAATCATCGGCCTGGCCTCCAACGGACTGCACGCCAACGGTTTCTCACTGGTGAGAGAGATCTGTTTCAACGACCTCGGCTTGAACGTGGACAGCCAGCTGGACGAGTTGGGGACGACACTTGGGGAAGAGCTGCTCAAACCAACAAGAATCTATGTCCAGCCGATTCTCAACGTGCTGAAGAACTACAAGATAAACGGCATGGTCCATAACACCGGCGGCGGTTTTTACGACAACATCCCCCGGGTGCTTCCCAACGGCTGCAGGGCGCTGATCGAGAAAAATTCCTTCCCGGTGCCGGCTGTGTTCACCTTTCTGGCCCGCAGCGGGCAGGTTTCTGAAGCGGAAATGTACCGGACCTTCAATATGGGAATCGGCTTCATGGTTATCGTCGAGGATCAGGATGTCAACGATATCATGCTTCAATTCACCGCTCTGGGGGAATCCCCGTACCTGATCGGCGAAGTCCTGGCCGAAGCGGATGGCGCCCCCAAGGTGGAGTTCCTCTAATATCTCAAACGGCTAACCTTCCGCGCAATCAATCGTACTGCCCTTGATTTTCTCCAGCGCATGGTCCAGGGCCGGGATCAGCACCTCGATATTTTCAAGCGCCGCCTTCCTGGAGCCGGGTAGATTGATAATCAGACTTTCTTTCCTGATTCCCGCCCTGCCCCGCGAAATAACAGCTTTCGGCGTAATTCTGAGACTGGCTGCTCTCATGGCCTCGGCCATGCCGGGCACCTCTTTGTCGAACACCCGATCCATCGCCTCGGGCGTCACATCGGTGGGCGACACCCCGGTCCCCCCGGTGGTCAGCACCAGGTCGGCACCATGCGTGTCCACGGCACCGATAACGGTTTCGACTATGGCCTCGACCTGGTCTGCCACAACGGCGTAATGACAGAGGCGGTAGCCCCTGCCGGTAAACAGACCTTTGAGTGCCGCCCCGCTGGTGTCTTCTCTGAGACCGCGGGCCCCGCTGTCACTCATGGTGACCACCGCAAAGGTGAAACAACCCATTTCAGTAAATACGCCGGCTAGTTTTCTGCATTGCGCCGGTCCACGATTTTCTCGGTAATCTGGGCGGGAACTTCCTCATAGTGTGAAAATTTCAGGGTGAATGATCCCAATCCGCCGGTCATCGAGGTCAACTCGTTGGCGTAGGTCTGGATTTCAGCCATCGGCACATGGGCGGTTACAACCTCCCCTTTGGGATTGGAATCCATGCCCAGCACCCGCCCCCGCCGCGAGTTCAGGTCACCCATGATATCTCCGACGTGATCCTTGTCGACCGTGACGACCATTTCCATGATCGGTTCAAGCAGAACCAGCCCGGCCTGCGGCGCTGCCTGTTTGAAGGCCAGCGAACCGGCAATCTTAAAAGCCATCTCCGAGCTGTCCACGGTGTGATAGGAACCATCGTAGAGGGTTACCTGCACATCGATTACCGGATAGCCGGCCAGCACGCCTTTTTCCATCGCTTCCTGGATGCCTTTTTCAACGGCCGGCCGGTACTGCTGGGGAATGACGCCGCCAACGATTTTGTCGACGAATTCGAATTTCTCCCCCGGAATTGGAGAAAGCTCGATCCAGCAGTCGCCGAACTGACCGCGGCCGCCACTCTGTTTCTTGTGGCGCCCCTGGGCTTTGGCGGTGGAGCGTATGGTTTCCATGTAGGGAATCTTGGGCAGGTTGAGCTCCATCTCGACGTTAAACTTACGCTTGATGATGTTGCCGACGACTTCGAGATGAACCTGGCTCATGCCGGAAACAAGGGTCTCACCGGTCTGCTGTTCGCGGGACATTTTCAGGCTCAGATCTTCATCGAGCATCCGGCTCAGAGAGGAGAACAATTTTTCCTCCTCGCCTTTTTTGGCTGAAACCGCATAGGTGATAACCGGCGACAACGGTTCGAACGTTTTCAGTACGACCGGATGATCAGGGTTGCACAGGGTGTCGCCGGTGGTGGTCTCCTTGAGTTTGGCTACCGCCACGATCATACCCGGCCCGGCAGCGTCGACCTGGCGCTGCTCTTTTCCTTCAATGAGGAACAGGCTGCCAAACCGCTCGCTTGTCTTTTTCCTGGCGTTGTAGAAGGACTCTCCGGACAGGGTGCCGGAGAACACCCGGAAAATGGTCAGTCGACCGGCATAGGGATCGGCCATGGTCTTGAATACATATCCGACAAAGGGTCCATCGGCGGCGGGCACGCATTCCATAGACTCCTGATTGGCGGGGTTGACCCCGGTGCGGGGGGCAATCTCAGCAGGAGACGGCATGAAGCGGTTGACTGCGTCCAAGATGAGACCGGTTCCCTGATTCCGCAGCGAGCAGGTCACACTCACCGGTGCGACTTCACCCTGGGCCACCGCATTTTTGAGTCCGGAGACCAGTTCTTCCTCGGTGAGTTCCCCCTCTTCCAGGAATTTGTCGATCAACTCCTCGTCGGTTTCGGCGACGCTCTCCATCAATGCTTCTCGATAAGAGGCGACCTCGTCGGCCATATCGGCCGGAATGTCGATCTCCTTGAGGCTGCCCTTGCCGCCTTCCTCAAAGCTGTAGGCCTTGTTGGACACCAGGTCGACAATACCGCTGAAGGAATCCTCCTTGCCGATGGGAAGATGGATGATGGCCGGCGAAACCGGTAGCGAAGTCTTTATCTGCTCGCAGGTTTTAAAGAAATCGGCCCGCTCACGGTCCATCTTGGTGATGACGATCATCGCCGGCAACTTGTTGTCGTCGATCAGATCGGCGAACTTCTTGGTCTGCCCCTTGACGCCGAGCACGGCGCCGACAACGAACAGCGCACCGTCACTGACATGGGCCGCGGTCATCGCTTCATTGAAAAACGAATCGTCACCGGGAGTATCGGTCAGGTAGACATCGGTTTTTTTCCAGCTGTAGTTAGTGAAAGAGGAGCTGATCGAAATCTTTCGTTTGATCTCCTCATCGTCGTAATCCATCGAGGCGTTTCCGTCATCGACCTTCCCAAGCCGCTTGATCTTTCCTGCAGTGTAAAGCATGGCCTCAACCAGAGTTGTTTTACCGCTGTTTCCGTGTCCCAGTACCGCTATATTTCTGACCATTGCTGTATCCTGCATCTCTTCTCCTCGAATTGGATAAATAAAACTGCTGTCCGATCACACGCTGTTATGGAATTGAACGGGGCCGCAACAATTTAACCACAACATATATTCAATTCATCAATCAGAAAGTCAAGCTTCATCGTCTTCCAGCCGGTTTTAAAAAGCGATTTCACCAGGTTGATTATTTCAATTGATGATTCAAATAAGATATGATGGTACATTCGCGCCATAGTGGGAAAAATGGCCGCACAGATTAACGGGTCCTTTCATGAACCGGACCGATCGCACCGACCACAGGAACAGCCTCGACGTGAGCACCTCCGACAAATCCTCAGCGGGTCTGGCTAAATCAGCGGCCACCGTATCCATTGCGGTAATGTGCAGCAGGGTACTCGGCCTGGTTCGCGAACAGGTGTTTGCCGGACTTTTCGGCGCCGGGTACGCCTATGATGCTTTTGTCGTCGCCTTCAGGATTCCCAATCTGCTCCGTGACCTTTTCGGGGAAGGGGCCCTTTCCGCAGCTTTCGTCTCGGTATTCTCCGATTATGACGCCAACCGGAGCCGGCAGGAAACCTGGCTGCTGGCCTCCAATGTACTCAGTTTCTTTCTGGTTGCGGTGTCGATCATAACACTGCTGGGCATGTTTTTCGCCGATCAGATCGTGGCGCTTCTGGCACCAAGATTCAGCGATATATCAGGAAAAGCCGAATTGACGGCAACCATGACCGTCATCATGATGCCGTTTCTGCTCTTCATTTCCCTGGCCGCGGTGGTGATGGGCATCCTCAACACTAAAAATCGGTTTTTCATACCCTCGCTGGCCTCCAGCTTTTTCAATCTCGGTTCTATAATCGGCGGCACCACGCTGGCTTTTGTTCTACCCCGTTTCGGCTATCCCGCCATCGTCGGCATGGCCTTCGGAACCCTGATCGGCGGGTTTCTGCAGCTCGCTGTGCAGCTTCCCGTGCTGAGGCAGGTGGGATTCAGGTTCAAACCCGTTCTGAATATCTCCGACCCGGGTTTGCGGCGGGTTCTCAAACTCATGGTGCCGGCCACCATCGGTTTATCGGCCACCCAGATCAATATCTTCATCAACACCAATTTCGCCTCTTCCTGCCCTGAAGGGTCGGTTTCCTGGCTTAACTATGCCTTCAGGCTGGTCCAGCTGCCCATCGGTCTTTTCGGGGTGGCCATTTCAATCGCCGCTTTGCCCCTGCTGGCCCGGCAGGCTTCGACCAAGAATTTCGAACAGATGAGAGAAACCTTCGTATCCTCACTGACCATGGTGTTCTGCCTCACTATTCCGGCCACCGTCGGGTTGATCGTTCTGGCGGAACCGATTATCACGGTGATTTTCGAGCATGGGGCCTTTACCGCCGTCGATACCAAAGCCACTGCCGTTGCCCTTTCCCTCTATAGTGTCGGCCTCTTCGCTTTTTCAGCCAACAAGGTGATCGTACCGGTCTATTTCGCCATCAATGCCACCCGCTACCCGGTTATCGGCAGTTTCCTGGCCATTGTTTTCAACATATTGATTATCACCAGCACCATCGATTATTTTCAGCACCGGGCCATCGCCCTGTCCACCTCGGTGGTGATGATTCTCAATTTCTTCTTCCTGGTTGTCATCCTCTATTACAAAATCAATGGTTTTTCAATCAGACAGCTCGGTTCGGGGCTGGTCAGAATTCTCGCCGCCGCCGGTCTGATGACCGCCGTCCTGACGTTTCTTTATCACCTCACAGCAGACCTGTTTCAGCGCACTATTGCGCATCAGCTCAGTGCTCTGGCGCTGCTCATTACCGTATCGTCAATGGTGTATTTCAGCGCTCTTCAGCTGCTCGGCCTGAAAGAGCTGAAAGAGATCACCACCAAGCTCAAACAACGATTCAAGAAATGACAAGTGGCGTTCCAGCTGAACGAACAAAAAAACGCGCTCCCGGGCAGCCGGAAGCGCGTCAGATAACTGAGGGTCGTCAATCGATCAGTTGCTGACCGGTTCACCGAAAGGATTGAGCTGTTTTCCGGCGGCGGCGTCAACCGTCACATACATTTCCATCTTGGTTTTGCCGAATTTTCCAAGCCCGCCGCCGTGAAGGACGATGATGGCAGTTTTGTTCGGCTTGGTGAATGCCAGCAGCACATTGTCGTAGGAAGCTTCGCCCACATGCCGCCACTGGTCGCCTTTCATCGACTTGGTCATGTAATCTTTCAGGGACTGGACCTCGACATAGCCGTTGAAGATCAAAACGCCGCCATGGAAAGACTCCGTGTTGATGGTCAGGGTTTTTTTGGTGTCGAGCTTCATCTCGGGCGGCACCTTGATGTCGTCGTAGTTGGCCACCGGGCTCGGCAGCGGCCCGACACTGCCGGCCGCATCGATCGGCTTGTTCTGGGAGGCGCAGCCGGCCAGAAACAGCAGGAACAATCCTGTGACAGCATAAACGGAAAACCTTCTCAGCATCGGGACGATCATAGTATTCCTCCTGGAACCTTTGGGTTAGTAGAGTTATCTGTATAACTAGTTTAAATTCTGATACAAAATTGTACGCCGATCACAATACTATATAATTCGGGTTTGGACAACAAGCAGGTATCATTTATTCGCAATCAGCTGCCCGCATCAGTAATCAGCGGAACGGCCAGGGAGCAGTCGCATGTCGGAAATAAGCATTGAAGTCGAGCGCTACCCAATCAGACTAGGACAGTTTCTCAAACTTGCCAACATCGTGCAGGACGGTTTTGAGGCCAAGGCCCATATCGTTCACGGCAAGGTTGACGTCAACGGCATTACCGAACTGAGAAGGGGGCGGCAGCTGAACCCTGGTGATCGGGTCAGTTATCAGGGCAAAACCTATCTCTGCCGTTGAACGCTCCACCCCTCCGCAGGCAACCGTGAACTCAGACAAAAACCGGGCTAGGCAGTCTGGTGGACGGTTATCCGCTCGTCGAAGCCTCTGAGCTCCACAGTTTCAGTTTTGGTAACCGGAACATTGATCGACAGCCGGGCGTTAATATCGCTGGTGAATTGAACACTATCCGCTTCTGTCAGCGAGGCCAGGCGCTGTGCGATATTC
The DNA here is from genome assembly GCA_963845115.1 of uncultured delta proteobacterium. Classification (GTDB taxonomy): domain Bacteria; phylum Desulfobacterota; class Desulfobulbia; order Desulfobulbales; family Desulfocapsaceae; genus JABDQA01. The sequence goes on from CAWJQN010000001.1 coordinate 640,887, forward strand.
ACCCCGGCACCGATGACGGTGTAATCGAACCGCTTTTCCGAGCCCAGATTACCAATGAACATTTCGCCGCAACTGATACCGATGCCCAGACCGATATCGCCGAAAACATCGTTATGCTTCTGATAGCGCTGTCTCAGGGAAGTGAACCCTTTGAGAATCTCCCGCCCGGTGATGACGGCTTGATCGGCAGGATTCTCCTGGGCCACAGGTGCCCCGAAAATAACCAGGGCGCCGTCACCGATGAATTTGTCCAGGGTTCCCCGGTGTTCGTAGACCGTCATCGTAAACAGGTTGAAAAAATCGTTTAGAAAGCTGCGCAGGGTCCGCAAGTCGAGGCGCTGGACCAGCCTGGTGAAGTTGCGAATATCAGCGAACAGCACGGTGAGATCCCGAATGGTACCTATTTCCAGCAGCTCGTGCCCCTGATCGATCAGCAGCCGGGCAACGTCAGGAGAGACATACTGTTCAAACAGAGTTCGGATTCGGATGGTCTCTTCTTTCTGACTGACCAGGCTGATATTTTCCAGGGCAGCAACGGTCAGCTGAACGAGAATAGAGACCAGCTCAACTTCTGAACTTCGGTAGGTCCTCCCCTCACCGGCCTGGCTTATGTTGATCACGCCAACCGCCTTTTCCCTGTTCACCAGAGGAAAACAGATGGCCGCCGACCGGTCATGGTGTCCGAGCAGGTCCCGGTATGCATTGTCCGGCGGATCCTGGTCGAGACCATTGACTACCAGCGGCGTCCTGTTTTCAAATACCCGGCCAGGAATTTGCTCTCCCGGTATTATTTTCGCCTGGCGGACAATATTTGCCGGAAGGCCTGAAGCGGCAACGATTTTCAGATAACCGCTGTCCTCGTCAAACTCCATGATCGAAATCGTAGACGGATTGAGTCGGTCCCGAACGGCCTCCATCAGCAGCTGAAAAATTTCTAGCTTGCTTTCAGCTTTCAGGAAGCGGCTGCCGAGTCGGTAGATCGGCAGCAGTGTCAATATTTTTTCATCCTCAAGCTCGGCCGCTGCCGTTTTGTCGCGGCCGTTATCTGTTGTAGCTTTTCTTTTCATATCGCCCGCTGCTCTTGTGCTGGCCCTGTCATTTCCTGTAATATATCATCAGTTACCCGTTTCCATGCTCTGGTGTCAAATTAATAAAAAATCCAGAACGGCATATTCACTACCCGAGCGCAGGAGATCAATGACCGACTTCCACGCACCTCTTGCCGAACGAATGCGTCCCGATTCGCTGGCCGGTTTTTTCGGCCAGGAAAAGCTTGTCGGCCAGGGTCGAATTCTCAGGCAGCTGCTCGATCAGAGGACTGTACCCTCACTCATTCTCTGGGGGCCTCCGGGATCGGGCAAAACCAGCCTGGCAAAGATTATTTCCTCTGCCGTCGAGGCGGACTTCGTCTTCTTCTCCGCAGTTCTGTCAGGAGTCAAGGATGTCAGAAAAATAGTCGAGGAGGCAAACCAAAAACGGCAGCAGCACAAGGTGGAGACGGTTCTTTTCGTTGATGAGATTCACCGCTTCAACAAGGGCCAGCAGGACGGTTTTTTACCCCATGTGGAAAGCGGGCTGCTTGACCCTGATCGGGGCCACCACCGAGAACCCTTCCTTTCAGTTAATAGCCCCCCTGCTCTCCCGCTGCCGCGTACTGGTGCTTGAACCACTGTCAACCGAGTCGCTGAAAAACATCGCTGTCAGGGCTCTGCAGGACCGGGACCAGGGCCTGGGCTCGAACAATCTCGAGATCGACACCGAGGCCCTGCATCTGCTGGTTGAGTCAGCCGACGGCGACGCCCGCAATCTTCTCAATATCCTGGAGTTGTCTGCCACCCTGGTGAACCACCGCCTGTCCGGCACCTCGACCGGAGCCGTCATTACCGCCACAGACATCGAAGAGGCCAGTCAGAAAAAAACACTGCGCTATGACAAAGGTGGAGAAGAACATTACAATCTTATTTCAGCACTCCACAAGAGCCTGAGGGATTCCGATCCGGATGGCTCCCTCTACTGGTTCTACCGGATGATCGATGGCGGTGAAGATCCCCTCTACATCAGCCGCCGCCTGGTCAGGTTCGCCTCCGAGGATATCGGCATCGCCGACCCGCACGCTCTGGCCCATGCGGTAACCGGTCGGAACACATACCACATGCTCGGCTCCCCGGAAGGGGAACTGGCCCTGGCCCAGGTGGTCATCTACCTGGCAACGGCCCCCAAAAGCAACAGCGTTTACCGGGCCTCGAAAACGGTGCGTAAACTCATCCAGGAGACCGGTTCGCTGCCGGTTCCTCTGCACCTGCGGAACAGTCCCACATCACTGATGAAAGATCTCGGCTACGGTGCCGGTTACCGGTACGCCCATGATGAGGAAGACTCCCTGGTCGACCAGGATCACCTCCCTGAACGTATCCGGGGACAATCTTTTTACCACCCGCAGCACAGGGGGTATGAAGCTGTCGTCAAAGATCGACTCGATCGATGGCGGGAAATTCTGAGTAAGAAAAAGAAATGAAAATGGTCAAGTACATCATCACTCTTCTGCTCGCCACCCTGATTTTCTGTCTGGCTGCAGCAAACGTCTCGGCAGGAAAGGCAGCGGATCTAACCATTGCATTCAGCTCGAATGTCAACGGCCAACTTGAACCCTGCGGCTGAGGCTCCAGGCGTTTGGGCGGTCTGTCCGAAAAGGCTTTCAAACTTCGCCAACTGGATTCAAACACCAGCACCAGTCTGGTGAGGGTGGACAGCGGCAACCTGCTTTTCAGCAGGAGTGGCCGCTTTGGATCGGATTCTGCCGAAGCGATCACGGCCCGGGCTCTGGGCGAGATTTATTCCCACCTCGGGTACGATGCGGTGGGCATCGGAGCAAAGGATTTGTCCGCCGGACTGGACATTCTCTATCAGGTCCCGCGACCAGGGCCTCAAGTGGACGTCCGCCAACCTGTATGATGCAGGCGGCAATCGGCTGTTTGAACCCTATCAACTGACCGAGGTGAGCGGGGTCAGAATCGCCATGGTCGGAATCACCGGTCCGGAACCGACCCGCGTAACCGGATACCGTATTTCAGATCCGGCCCAGGTCTTGGCAACCCTGCTGCCCCCGCTTGAGCAAAGTGTGGATCTGATTCTTCTGCTCTCCACCCTCTCATTGCAGGATAATCTGGCACTGGCCCGGCAATTCTCCCAGGTAGATATCATCATTGGGGCCGACACCGCCACCGGTAACCTCAAACCGGTTCTGGCCGGCGGTGCGCTCGTTACACAGACTGCCAATCGAGGCCAGTATCTCGGACTTCTTCAGGTCGGGTTCAGTCCCGGCCAAGACTGGGTTGTTCCAGCGGCCGAGCAGCTGTCGAAGCTGACCGGCCAGCTTAAAAATCTGAACCTCAGTATCGGCCGCCGAAAGGCCTCGCACCAGGTGTACTGAAGTCCGCGATGAAACATTGATAAAGCTTGAATCTCAGCGAGATCAGCTCCAGCGCAAAATCGACGACCTGGTGGTTCAGCAGATGGATTCAGCGCATGGCGAAGATACGGGCAGCACCTTTCGTTGTGATTTTCTGGAGATTTCCCAGACCGGCAGGAGCGACGCGCAGATAGAGGCAATTATCCGACAGGCCCGCAGAGACATCAGGGCCCTGCAGAAAAAATAAAAAAAAGGCCCGGTACGCCAAGGTACCGGGCCTTTAATACTAACAGCTCTGTTATATCAGCAGCCGAAAGCCTTCTGCAGATTGGGGACCGTCTGCTTCTTGCGGCTCATCATGCCGTCAATCCACATCGAGCCGTTTTCCAGCTTGCCGTCGAAAGCTTTTTCGATCAGCGCCGCGTCATCGGACAGGACAACCAGATCGGTTCCTTCCTTGACAACGTCGGTGAGCATCAGCAGAACCGAATGCCGGCCGTCGGCTTTTACTTCCTGCATTGCCTGGACCAGTGACTCACGGACACCCTGAACCTGGTCGAGAGTGGCCAGCTCGAGCTGCCCTACCCCTACCTTGTTGCCGTTCATGTCGAAATCCTTGTAGTCACGGAAAAGCAGATCTTTGGCCGGTACGCCGTCGACGGCGGATTTTGCCTTGAGCATATCCATGAAAATCTCGTCGGTGTCAGATACGCCGGCTATTTCCTTGAGTTCGGATACGGCAGCCTTGTCGTCGTCAGTGCAGGTGGGCGACTTGAAGTTGACCGTATCGCTCAGGATCGCACAGAGCATACCGCCAGCAACGTCTTTGGGGATTGCCACACCGGCCTCTTTGAACATCTTGTTGAGTACGGTGCCGGTGCAGCCAACCGGCTCGGCCCTGAACAGAATCGGGTTGTTGGTTGTTACATCGCCGATTTTGTGATGATCGACGATGGCGACGACTTCGGCATCTCCAAGGTTGGCTGGTCCCTGGGCAAGATCGCTGAAATCCACCAGGGCGATCTGTTTACCGGCGGCGTCGCTGATTGCTTCCGGAGCGGCCAGACCGAAACGGGCCAGGACCAGTTTAGACTCAGGGTTCAGCGCATCGGCTTCACTCTGCATACAGGCAACCGCGTCGGTTCCCTGAGCTTTCAGAAGCGTGGCATAGGCAATGGCAGATGTTACAGAATCGGTATCCGGGCTCGAGTGGCCAACTACGCATACAGTCATGTTAATTCCTCCGATAATTTGTCATTTGGTTAAAGGCTTCAAAGTGAGTCCTGTGTCACTTCGTAAAAAGCAGTCGCTTAAAATAGTGTTTTAGGACAGACACGTCAAGCAGAAAAGGACTGAACCGCTGTTCATTATTTTCCTGGGACCGGTCCGTACAGATCTCTCTAAGCAGTTGAATATGTATAATTTTTGTGACCGCCGTCCAAGACTATTTCATCCGTGACTTATAGGATTTGACCCGGTATAGTGAAGTGGTTCAGATCGTTACTATTTCATACATTTTAACCCCTCTTCTGCCTGTCATGCAAAAGCACCAGTTCGAAAACCTAGAGCCTCCCCGCCGCTCCGGCACAGTGATTCCCTATATCATCATCGCCCTGCTGACGCTGGTCATTGTCATCGCTGTCCTTATTTTCTTTTTCAGCCCGGAGACCGTGACAGATCTGCGCAGCGCAACTGGACTTACCCCAGCGCAGGAACAGTCCGAGATGCTCAGCACCAATGTCGGTAGCGACACTCCGTCAGCATCGGAGCAGGAAAGCACCGAGTCAGGCGAGGGTCAGGGGGCCGGCCTGGAAGGATCAGCAGCCCAGACGGCTGGCCAGGACAGCAGCGGGCTGACCGGCTCTTCGGAAACCGGCTCTGCTTCAACTGATCCGGACAACAGCCTGACCGGTCTGCCCCCCTGCGATCTTCTGGCTGACAATATCGAAGCGTTTTTCAATACCCTGGACACCCGAGATTATATTCAGGAGTTCAAGCTCGATTCCCCCAGTGTCGAATACTTCCCGCGGCTGATCCAGAAGCTGATCGACAACCCGCCCATTGTCAGCGGAGAAACTGACGATCTGTTCACCATTCTGCAGAACACGGCTCACTTCTTCCGTATCATCGGCAAGAAGAACATCTTCGTTCTCAAAGGAATCCTCGATCGCGAACGGCAGACATTCGAGCAGGTCCTGGCCGACTTCTACCAGCTCACCGGCCATCCCGACTGTTTGCAGAAGCGCTTTAACCTGAACATCTACGAAGATTCGCTCTACAGCTATGCCGGCTTTTTCCTCAACACCATGGGTGGACGCCTCTATCTGTTCCGGCGCGACTCGATGTCGCGCATGGTGGTCAGTTACTATGCCATCCTTATTATCGATCAGGCCAACCGGGAAGGCAGAAACAAATATGGTATCGATATAAAGGACGCCATAGACAATCTGATCATAGAGATCGAGTCGAGCCGAATCGAACTGCAGATGCGGGACATCTACCTGGACAAACTCTACGATCTGAAAATTTCCTACCAGTAACAGGACAGGTTTAACCGATGAGTGAATCGCTCTTTTCTTTCATTGCCCGGAGCCCGACGCCGTTTCACGCTGTCCAAAATATGCTCCGTATGCTCCAGGAGTCAGACTTTTCGATTTTGGATGAAAAGAAGCGCTGGGATCTGTCCGGGGGCGGTCGTTTCGCAGTGATCCGAAACGGCTCCCTGATAGCTTTCACTCTGGACGATCCGGCCGCAACTGAGAACGGTTTCCGGATCATAGGAGCCCATACCGACAGCCCCAGCCTGCAGCTCAAACCGCGGCCTAAGTTATCATCTTCCACCTACCTTCAGTTCGGCATCGAAAAATATGGTGGCGCCCTGCTGTCGACCTGGTTTGATCGAGAACTGTCGCTGGCCGGAAGAGTTACGGTTGCCACGGAAGACAAAGAGCCCTATTCCTGCCTGATAGATTTTGAGGAACCGATTCTCTACATTCCCAGCCTGGCGATCCACCTGGACAGAGAGGCAAACCAGGGCAGAGCAATCAATGCTCAGCACGAACTCAGTCCTATCCTTGCCCAAAACGTAAACGCCGAGTCTCAGTGGCCTTCTCTGCTGCTGGCCAAGATCAACAGCAGCTATCCGGAGTTGTCGGCCCGATCCATTCTCGGCAGCGATCTGTTCTGTTACGACTGTTCAGCACCGCAGTTCATCGGCCTGGATAAAGAGTTCATCTGCGGCCCCCGGCTCGACAATCTGGTCAGCTGCTTCATCGGCCTGCAGGCGATGCTGCAGCGCTCCGGATCGGCCAATTGCATGCTGCTGTTCACCAATCACGAGGAGGTGGGATCGACAACCAGCAGCGGTGCGCAGAGCAACTTTGCCGCCTCGCTTTTATCGAGAATCTGCGGTGATCCCCAGACTCTTTATGTGTGCGCCAGGAACTCGTTTCTGCTGTCGCTGGACAATGCCCATGCAAATCATCCGAATTTTGCCGACAAGAGCGACCCGGACCACCAGGTCGTCCTCAATGGCGGCCCGGTTCTCAAAAGTAACAGTTCCCAGCGCTATTGTTCGAACTCGAGGAGCGGAGCTCTTTTCAGGTTATTGTGCGCAGAGGTCGGCGTTGAAGTTCAGGATTTCGTGATGAGAAGCGATATGGCCTGCGGCTCTACGATCGGCCCACTTACCACCGCCGAACTCGGCATCGAAGGTGTTGACGTCGGGGTGCCGACCTGGGCAATGCATTCAATCAGAGAAGTAACCGGCAGCCGCGACCCGGACCTGCTCCAGCGGGCCGCCTGTCATTTTTTTAATAGAACTGTTTTTATCAATATTTCAGAATCTTAAGCAGCTATATGATACATTGTAGCAATTGACTTATAGCCTCCTTTACGGTAGCAAACAGAGGTAAAGCTGCCGGCGTTTTGCTGCGCACCGCAACCGTTGCTGGCGCGCTGGCGGGCATGGCTTGCGAAGTCTCACATTATGGTTTGATCTGAGAGGACCTACTCAGCGATGGGGAATCCTCTTCAGGCAGTTTGTTCGTCTCGTCTGAAACCAACATTTTATCGAGGAGGAACCATGAAAAAAGCTTTTTTAATTGGGCTGATCGGTATTACCGGTTGCGCTCTACTTGCCTTCAATGCTTCGGGAGCCGGAGGGCCCAAACCCGAGCCGCAAGCCAAGGCGACAACCATTGCAGAACTGGCAGAGCGCTATGACTCAACCAGGTGCATCGACTGTCACGAGGAGATTTACGACGAATGGGAAGCATCTCTTCATTCCCGCTCCATACTCGGCAGTCCGCGTACGGCGCCTACCATCATCACCGCCATCGAGAAGGGGCTCAAATTGTTTCCCTACTCGGGGGTGAAGTCTGATGACGACCTCACCGTCGAGCATCTGATGATGTGCGCAAAATGTCATTTGCCGCAACTCGATGAAGCCACCGACGATGTTGCCCGGGAAATAGTCGCGACTATCCGGGGCTGGCAGCAGGCTTACAGAGATGGTGACTACGATACAGCCGATGACCTGGAAGAAACGATCGCCAGCCTCAATATCGGCTGCATGGTCTGCCACAACAAGGTAGCGCTCATTCACAAGTGGTCAGACGGCTACGCTCAACCCGATACGGTTTACGGGGCCCAGGAAGGCGACCATGATGACGAAGCATATCCCCTCATGGCCGAAGCACCGGCGCTGGGAGAATCGATTTTCTGCGGTCAGTGTCACGGCCAGGGCCCCAGCTTCGAGCTGGAGCACCCTTCCCAGTGCGCAACTGCCTATGGCAGCTACCTGTTCGCCTATGTCGCCCATGGCGGCAGCGAATCGTGTCAGGAGTGCCACATGGAAAAATCGGAACTGGGCCACAATATGCAGTCCTACCGTGACGAGAGCATGATCGAAATGGCTCTTGACGTCAAAGTGGATGCCCAGTCGCTTTTCTGGCGCAAGAACAAGGCTGATGGCGTCGTCCCCATCGGAGTCATCGATGTTTCAATGTACAACAAGACAGGGCATGCCATCCCAGACGGCTGACCGACGCCCAACAGGCTGGTCCTGGATGTGACCGCCCAAACAAGTGATGAAACCGTAGTTTACAACGAACAACGCATCTATATGCCATTTCCTGGAAGGCTTGGACGGGGTAAGGAAATGGGTCGCGGACCCTATGAGAAGAGCGGTATTTTGCGTGAAACGAGCCTGGCCCCCCTGAAGACAACCCATGAAACATTCGAGATCGCTTACCCATATGAAGATGTCGAAAAAGATGGAAAAACCAGGCGTGAGCTGCTTAATGACGAGTTGAATGTCATAGTGACGCTCTACTATGTCCCATTCGGCGAGTTTGACGGAAACGAGGTCGTCTTTTTCGAAGAAGAAAAAACCATCGATCTCAAATCAGAGTGGATCTGGAGGTAAAAAGCAGCATTTTCTGAATTCAGTGTTGTCCCTTGCAAAGCCCGCATGCCCCAGGTATGCGGGCTTTTGTGGTTATCTAGCCGAAGGTGTACCTGGTTTATCAGAAAATGGGTTGCAATAGTGAAAAAATGTAATTATTATTAGCTTGTTTAACTATTTAGTTTACCCGTTAAATATTTGTATTTTTTCACGTTACATCAATTGGTTAACCCCATCTCTTTACCAATCAAACACACAGGAGATATGACGATGAAGCTTAGCGCCATAACAAAATTCATCCCTCTGGTGTTGATGCTGGCACTGATTATGTCAGGGTGCGCTCAACAGACAGCTACGACCTCGGCGACGCAGGAAGCCAAACCTGCGGTCGCTGAGAAACAGGATCCGTTCCTCTACAAAGGACCAGTCGTCGGCCGGTCCAACAAGGCAAAGACCATCTCCATCACCGTTGGGCAGGGAGATGCCGCCAAAACCATGATGGTTCGCTTCGATGATCAGACCGAAGGTCTGGAGTATGCCCAGAAAGGAGAAGCGGCAATCATCAGATGGGAACAGCGCGGCGACGACAGATTCGCAACCGAGATCAAACCGAAACTGGCCACACTCCCTGAGGGGGTCAGCGAAATAAGGACCGAGGAACTCTTCAAAATGCTGCAGGATCACGTTCCGATGGTCCTTGCTGATGCCCGGCCAGTCATGCGCTTTAACCAGGGACACCTGCCCGGCGCCGTTTCGATTCCGGTACCGCTGCTCAAGGAGCAGAGAGAGGCGGTGCTGCCCAATGACAAGAACGCATTAATCGTCTTCTATTGCGGCGGCTATACCTGAGGTATGACCACGACTAACGCCGGTCTGGCGAAGCAACTCGGTTATACCAATGTACGTGCATTTCTCGGCGGTGAGCCTTCCTGGAGTGAAGCTGGGCATCCCGTATATGCGTCCAACGACTATGTGGCCACAGGCAATGTCGTTCTCCTCGACCTGCGCCGTGGAGATGCTCCGGTCAAGGGGCGGATTCCGCGCTCGGTCCAGGTCGCCTATGAAGAACTGGAAAACCGCATCGACGACATCCCCAGAAATGCCCCGGTTATCCTTTACAGCGACAACTACGAGGAGGTAACCGATGCCTATGAGGACCTCAAATATGAAGGTTTCAAAACAGTAGCAATGGTAAAAGGTAATTACCAGGGCTGGCTGGCCTCAGGGGGCGAGGTCGAATCAGGGCCGATTTTCTCCAACGAGATCAGCTGGGTCAGGCAGCTTGGCAAAGGTGAGATCTCTGTCGAAGAATTTCGGCAGGCGGTGATGGGCGAGTTGCCCGACACTTTTGTGATCGACGCCCGCACCAAGGAAGAGGTGGCGGAATTGGGGATTTTCACCAACACGGTCAACATCCCTCTGGATGAAATTCCCAAGCGGATGAATGAACTGCCCAAAGATAAAAAAATCTACGTCCATTGCTCCACCGGCGCCCGGGCTGACCTCGCTTACCGGGAACTGATCGAGAATGGGTATGACGTCAAATTCCTGCTCCTCGATATCTCGGATGCAGAGTGTGATTGTCCGATCATCATTCCTGCCAAAGAGAGCTAAAAGCTCCCCATAATTGGTCCTACACAAAAAGGGAACAGACGGTTACGCCGTCTGTTCCCTTTTTTTTTGTTATGCTATAGGGTAGTTTGACAAATTCGGCTTTTGATACAAAATCAAGGTGTGTTCGGGGAAGCATTTCCGCAGGTGTAGAGTCGATAAAGATTGACAACTTTTATGCACCGGCATGAGTTTTGACCAGAAATCAGTTGTTCAACACAGGCTTTAGAATGAGCCAGGCATCTTTAATCTAATGACGGACATCAGCATATGAGCACCGAAGATCAGAAAATCATCTATTCGATGATCAAAGTGAGTAAATCGTATAACACCCGGCCGGTTTTAAAAGATATTTCCCTCTCCTATTTTTATGGCGCCAAAATAGGGGTACTGGGCCTGAATGGTTCGGGGAAGTCCACCCTGCTGCGCATCCTGGCCGGAATTGATAGCGAATTCGAGGGCAGAACGGTTATCTCTCCGGGGCTGACCGTCGATTACCTGGAGCAGGAACCCCAGCTGGATCCGGACAAGACGGTCAGGGAGATCGTCGAAGAGGGTGTCCGGAGGACCCTTGACCTGATCGAGGAATTCAACCGGATAAACGATAAATTCGCCGAACCGATGAGCGATGATGAAATGCAGGCCCTGATCGAGCGGCAGGCAGACGTCCAGGAAAAGCTTGACGCCCTTTCAGCCTGGGACATAGACAGTCGTCTCGAGATGGCCATGGATGCCCTGCGCTGTCCGCCCTCGGGTACGCGCTGCTCAATTCTCTCCGGCGGGGAAAAACGAAGAGTCGCCCTGTGCCGAATCCTGCTCAAAAAACCGGATATTCTGCTGCTGGATGAACCGACCAACCACCTCGATGCCGAAACCGTCAGCTGGCTCGAACGCCATCTCCAGGACTACAGCGGTACGGTCATTGCCGTAACTCACGATCGCTATTTTCTCGACAACGTCGCCGGCTGGATACTGGAACTCGACCGGGGTGTCGGAATACCATGGAAAGGCAACTACTCTTCGTGGCTTGAGCAGAAACAGAAACGCTTGAGCGTCGAGGAAAAACAGCAGAGCGAGCGGCAAAAAACGCTGGAGCGGGAACTCGAGTGGATACGGATGTCCCCGAAGGGGCGGCGCTCAAAATCAAAGGCCCGCATCAGCTCCTACCAGGACCTCGTCGACTCAGGGGTCAGCGAAAAAGTCAAGGAGCTGGAAATCTATATTCCACCCGGCCCCCGGCTTGGAAAAATGGTCATTGAAGCCCAGGGCCTGAAAAAATGTTTTGCCGAGCGGGTCCTTTTCGAAGAGATGGAGTTCACCCTGCCCGCCGGCGGTATCGTCGGTGTCATCGGCCCCAACGGTGCCGGTAAAACCACCCTGTTCAACATGATTACCGGGAAAGAGACGCCGGATGGCGGTTCCATCAGGCTCGGTGACACAGTCAAGCTGTCCTACGTGGATCAGAGCAGGGACGCGCTGGCGCCGGAACAGACCATTTTCGAGGCGATCTCGGAGGGCCAGCACTCCATCTGGCTTGGCACCAAGGAGGTTAACGCCAGGGCTTACGTGGCCCGGTTCAATTTTTCTGGATCTGACCAGCAGCAGAAAATCTCTCAGATTTCCGGTGGTCAGCGTAACCGCGTCCACCTGGCCAGGATGCTCAAGGAGGGCGGCAACGTTCTGCTGCTCGATGAACCGACCAACGATCTCGACGTCAACACCCTGAGAGCACTTGAAGAAGCGTTGGAGAACTATCTGGGGTGCGTAGTGGTTATCAGCCATGACCGCTGGTTCCTGGATCGCATAGCCACACATATACTGGCCTTTGAGGGGGACTCCCGGACGATCTGGTTCGAGGGCAACTATTCCGATTATGAAAAAGATCGGAAAAAACGTCTCGGGGCCGCCGCCGATCAACCCCAGCGCATCAAATACCGGCAGTTGACCAGATAAGTGCGTTATTAGGCTGTTTCCAGGATTTTCTCGAACGGCAGGACACCGTCTCTGACCAGCCACAGCTTTCCACCGGCCTGGTTGACGACGGTCGATGGTGCCACCGAATCGAGTCGGCCGCCATCGATGACCAGGTCGACCTGATCACCGAAAATCTCGTTGACCTCCCTGACCGATCGTGCCGGCGGGCGGCCGCTGATGTTGGCGCTGGTGGCGGTGATGGCAGAGTCGAGAAGGCGGCAGATCCGAATTGCCAGCGGATGCGAGGAAATCCTGATACCGACCGTCCCGGTTCCTGCAGTCAGATAACCGGGAAGGACCGGCAAGGCCGGAAAGATCAGCGTGAGCGGGCCGGGCCAGAGCTGTTTCATCAACGGCTCGTATACGCAGGGCGTTTCCGCTGCCAGGAGAGGCAGTTGCCCGATACGGTCGATCAGGACCAGCACCGGCTTGGATGGTGGCCGCAGCTTCACATCAAACAAGCGCCGCAGCGCCTCAACGTTGAAGGGATCGACCGCCAGTCCATATGAAGTCTCGGTCGGCAGGGCCACGATGCCGCCGGCCCGGATAACAGCGGCAGCTTCACCGCAGATATCCGGGTCGCTGGACATCCGGCTTAATGGTCGAACCATGGGTGACGCCTACAGCGTTATGTTTTTAGCCTTCTCGTTTACTTCCCGGACCATTTTCTCCCGGAAAGAGACAAGCTTTTTAGCAACCTGCTCATCTTCCAGGGCCAGAATACGGCAGGCCAGAACAGCAGCATTCTTGGCTCCCGCCTTACCAATGCCCATTGTCGCCACCGGAATTCCCGGCGGCATCTGAACCGTTGCCAGAAGCGCATCCATCCCGCCCAACGGTGATGCGTCAAGGGGTACGCCGATTACCGGAAGATCGGTGTGCGAAGAAATGACCCCGGCCAGATGGGCGGCCATGCCGGCTCCGGCAATGATGATTTTTACCCCCCTGCTTTTGGCACTCTGGGTATACTCCATCACTTTTTCCGGAGTTCGATGAGCGGAGGCCACCGTCATTTCGCAGACAATCCCCATGTCCTTGAAGAAGTCGGCGGCTGCCCGCATGACCGGAAGGTCGGAGTCGCTGCCCATCAGAATGCCGACGCGCGGCGGGTTGTCCTCCTCCTTTCTGCGCTTCAGCGCTTTGGCGCCGATATCTGTACGGTAAAACGAACCTGTCCAGCTGATCTCTGCGGTCGCCTGGTAAGCTCTTGCGATGGCAGTCTGCAGATCTTTTCCGAGCGCGGTTACACCGAGAACCCGGCCACCGGCGGTAACCAGGCGACGGTTCTTTAACTGGGTGCCGGCATGAAAGACCTCGACACCCGTTACTGCGGCGGCCTTGTTGATTCCACGAATCAGCTTGCCAACCTCATACGAGCCGGGGTAACCACCCGAGGACATGACCACGCAGACGGTCGGCCGCGGGTCGATCTTCATATCCACCTTATCGAGTTTTCCATCGATACCCGCTTCGAATATATCCACCACATCGCTTTTCAGACGCATCAGCAGCGGCTGTGCCTCGGGGTCACCGAAACGGCAGTTGAACTCGAGCACATTGATCCCATCCTTGCTGATCATCAGGCCGGCATAAAGCATCCCCCGGTAAGGTCGTCCTTCTGCTGCCATGCCCCGGATCGTCTGGAGCATGACCTTCTCCATGACGAAATCGCTGATTTCATCGGTGACCACCGGCGCCGGGCTATAGGCGCCCATGCCGCCGGTATTGGGACCATGGTCATCGTCGAAAACCGGTTTGTGATCCTGTGAAGTGGGCAGCGGCAATACACTTTTCCCATCGGTGAAAGCAATAAAAGAAGCCTCTTCACCCTGCAGACACTCTTCGATAACCACTTTTTTTCCGGCATCGCCAAAGACCTTGTCGATCATGATCCGGTCAACCGCTTCCTTGGCCTCCGCCACCGTCGAACAAACAACGACTCCCTTACCGGCAGCCAGGCCGTCAGCCTTGACCACAAGGGGTGCACCACATTTATCGATATATTTTTTTGCCTTCTTGGCATCCTTGAACACCTTGAACGCGGCCGTCGGGATATCGTACTTGGCCATAAATTCCTTGGTGAACACTTTGCTGCCCTCGAGAATCGCCGCCTTTTGGGTTGGTCCGAATATACGCAGTCCCTTTTCCTCGAAATGATCGACGACGCCTTCGACCAGAGAGGCTTCCGGCCCGACAACGGTGAGCCCGATTTCCTCGCTGGCGGCGAAATCGGCCAGCCCCTTGACATCGGTTGCCGCTATATCGATACATTCCGCCAACTTTCGGATACCTGCGTTACCAGGAGCGCAATAGATCTTGTCGACCTTTTTGCTCTGACTTATTTTCCATACCAGGGCGTGTTCACGCCCACCGGAACCAATAACCAGTACCTTCATAAAACCTCCCCCTTAAGAATATCTGTTAGCATTTGATTTGCATGATAAAAGCGGATACATGGTGACTTCGGCTGCTTGCTGCCTGAAAAATCTGCGATAAATCTATTAACTTAATAGATTCAGCAAAAATAGTCAGTCAAAATTGCTCTTTCAAGCGCTGATTACCAGCAAATTACAATTGACAAATCCGGCACCAGTTAGTAGATGAATGAATAGTCATTCAGTTGTTTAAGCACCTATCTAACGCCTGTTATGAAATCGGTTGACAAGCACAGCAAGATCATCGTCGCCGCCACCAAAGTCTTTGCTAAGAAGGGATTCTTCAACGCCAGAATCTCAGACATAGCCAAGGAGGCAAAGGTCGCTGACGGTACGATCTATCTCTACTTCAACAACAAGTTTGATATTCTGATTTCTGTTCTGGAGGAAGAGATAGGCAAAATTATTGAGCAGATCGAAAAAGCGATCGAGCATGAAACCGACCCGGAAAAAATGCTCACCATATTCATTGAAAAGCATCTTCTGGCCATGAAACAGAACAAGAACCTGGCCGAAGTCATCCATATCGAGCTGCGCCAGAGCGATCGGTTGATCAAAGAGTACCGGAATACTTCGTTCAAACAGTATATAGACGTGATATCACGCATCATCGAAACCGGCCAGGAACTCGGGGTTTACCGGCTGAATATCCTGCCTGATATCGCCAAACGGGCGTTTTTCGGGGCGCTTGATGAAGTGACCAGAATCTGGACCACCCCGGGCCATGTTCAGTATTCAGTCGAGGAAGCCTCAGAACAGATAATCACCCTCTTTCTGAGCGGCATGCGGAAACAGCACTAGCGGCGGAACTGGGCAGAAACGTTCAGGAAATGTCGGAAGCGCTGATGCCCATCACTTCGAACTCCCTTTTACCTCCGGGAGTCTGGGCCAGCACCTCATCCCCTACTTCTTTGCCGATCAAACTCTTCCCCAGGGGGGAAAGCACGGAAATCGAGCCGTTCTTGACTTCAGCTTCCTCCGGTCCCAGCAGCTGATAGGTTATTTCCTCATCGGTGTCGAGGTCGAGCAGGGTCACCACCGTACCGAACACCACCCGGTCGCTGCTCACTTTGGCACAGTCAATGACTTCAGCTCGGCTCAGTTTGTCTTTCAACTCGAGGATGCGGCCCTCGATGTGTCCCTGACGGTCCTTGGCGGCATGATACTCTGCGTTTTCTTTGAGATCGCCATGTCCCCGTGCCACTTCGATGGCTTTCATCACTTCTATTCTGTCCTTGCGCTCCAGCCTGCTCAGCTCTTCCTTGAGCTTGCGATGACCGGCTTGGGACATTGGAATGCGTGTTACCATGAATTCTCCTGAAAAAAAAAATCCTGCAACAGCGAAACCACTCCATTGCAGGTTGTTGAATTATGTGGGGTTACCAGCGGTAGACTAGTGAAATATACCCGTTGAAGTTTTCATAGTCATCCGAGATCAGGGTCGAAACTGTTCCTTTTACTAGAAACGGCTGATTAATTTCAAGTAAAATGTTTGCTTCCAGTTCGTGGACCAGGTTATCGTTGTCCTCAAAACCGATGGCGTAGAGGGCAGATAGCGAACTGGTTCCGCTCTGCAGCCTTCCGGTTGGCCACAACTCAAGCTTGTAGTAGGCCGACAACCGGTGGTTCCAGTAGTCCCCCGGGCTCCAGTAGAGCGGGCCTCCTGCCGCCCTCGCTTCATTGATATCGCCGAAAGATTCGTTGCTGATCTCGTCCTGGATATTGAGATAGCTGTAGGTGAAATCGAAAGAGCTGCGTTCTCCAAACCAGCGGTATGCCCCCCACAAATGGTATTGTTGACCTTTGTTTTTATCGTTGTAATCGAAAAAGCTGAGGTCGAACCCGAAGAACATGCCGAACAGATAATCAAGGGTTAAACCGAACTGTACATCTTTTCGGTAAATCCCGCTGAGCAGAGCATCAATGGTGTCGTCCACCGGTACCTGCTTTATCGACCCGAGAAGCTCAACTCTCTGCTCCAGCTTCCCTTTCAGGGTCACATCGTAAATCAGAAAGCTTTTTCCGTCGGTGTCGAAGTCTTCAAAACCCAATTGGAATTCACCTTGAAAATTGTCAGTGAACTCGATGCCATAGTCTGCAACGATGAGATTACTCTTGGCCAGAGTCGAGGCAAAGCTGTCTCCATATTCGCTGCGCCCGGCGGCTAAACCTATTTCCTGGTAGATGGTCGGTTTGATCTGCAGCCCGACACCCCCGTATTTTTTCGTTATATTTTTAAAACCGTCCCTTCCATCTTCCTCTTTATAGCGCCCGTCGAGAGACAGAAACGGCCGCTGGCGTCGGATAGATTTTTCCGAGGCTCCGGACAAGCTCGGGTAAAAGATGGATCTCTCCTGGATCGTTTCGAGCACCTCCGTCTCTTGCTTGTGCCTGCCGAGCCGCCCGTATAAGGTCACCAGGTCCGGATAGTTTTCCTCGATGACGCTGCCCTCCTCTTCGAAGAGTTCCTGGTAATCGAGTTCGGCCTGGTAAAATTCGCGCGCCTTCAGTGACGATTTGGCCGTTCTCTCCTTTTCGACGATCGTACTCCAGCGGTAGGCCTGATAGTAATCGGCACTAATCACGTTGATTCCGTCGTCGAGGTTTTGCGCAACAAAGGCGGAGGACATGATCAGATCGACAAGTTCTGCTTCAGCAGCGGGTTGAGGGAGTTTTTGGAGCAACGCCGGGTCGTTCTGGATAACCTCGATGAACCGGTCGATCTCCCTTTTCAGTTCGGTGTCGAGCAGGCCGTATACGTCCAGCGCTTCCTCCCACTTATCCGCCGCCCACAATGCCCGCGCCCACATGAGCTTGGCTTTGGGGTAGTTCATCGACTCAAGAGAATTGGTTATCCGGTTTTTTCTACCGGTTTCGTCAGCCGCAACAGAGAAGATAGAAAAGATGGTCTGCGGTTGACCCCGTAGATTTTCCATATTCAGCATCTGCTCTCTGAACCAGCTCTCCTCGGGGAAATCATGGGTCAGCCCGGCGTAGAGTTCGTAGGCTTCCTGGAGATGATAGGTGAGCGCCCCGGCAAGGGCCTGCATCGACCTGGCCCGCGTCGATTCCTGCAAGCTGGTAAGAAGCGCTGCCGCCAAACGATAAGCTTCGGTGTAGCGCCGGAGTTCGATCAACTGCTCAACCACACTGAAACGGGTTACATAGGATAAGCTCTCAAAAGCGACGGGGTCAGCCGCTGCGCCTCCAGCCGACTCCTGGTCTGCGATGAAGAGCAGACCGGCTATGCGGTCATCCGCTTTGAAAGCGTGGGCAAAGCGGTTGAGCAGTCTAGCAGACTGAAAATGGTTATTGGCCAGCAGCTGCTGCCTGGCAACAAAGAGAAGAACCTCGACATCTTCGGCAACCGTTTGGGTTGACCCTGCACGGTCGTCCAGGTATTTCATTGCACGGTTCTGCACGTCTGCCCCGCCAGTCAGGTCATCGAGCAGCAAATCCAGGTAAAACAGCCGGCTTTTCTGTTCAGGACTCAGCTCTTCAACAGCGGAACCGGTTGACTGGTCCTGCAGCACAGGTGCCATCCACAACTTCGCGTTACGAGGGTCGCTGCGCTGTAGAAAGTGCTCTGCAAGCAGCAGATAGGAATCGGGGTTTTCGGGGTAACGGGCAGCAAATGTTCTGAGCAGCTGCTCAGCCTCGAACAGATGATTCTGCCTTCTGAGCTCGGCCGCCAGATCCTGGAACAGGCCTGCCTGGGCCTCCTGCACAAGCTTAGATTCGACAAGAACCCGGGTGGACTGAAGCGCTTCACTACTCAGGCTGTTGTGCACCAGTCCATGAAGAAAAGCTATCTCGACACCGGCTGCTGAAAGAGTCTTTTTCTCCGTACGGTTGTCATACAAGGTGTTCATCTGCTCAACCAGCCCCATGATTCCAGCCAGTGCAATCGCCCGGGAACGAACCTGCTGATCCCCCGGCTTCACATCCAGGTAGGCTGTGTAGCTGATCAATCGCTCTAACTCCAATCCGGCTCCAGCTTCACAGTCAGCCCTGAGGAGAAGATAAGCTGCCTGCCCCGATATTTTTCCATCGACGCCGTCGAGAAAGCTCAGACAATCACGGTAGCGCGTGTCTTCTAGATAAAGCTCGGCAATCCTGGTGACGATCCCGAGGTCCTCAGGCTCGTGGACATTGATGATTTTCAGCACCTCGATCAGCTCCCGCTCTTTGCTCGGCCCCTTCTCTTCGAGCATATCGGCCATGGCACGATAAATACCGATGCGGTTCGGGGTCACCCGCGCAAGATCGCGCCACAACCTCCAGACACCGTCATTCTCGACGATGGCCAGCAGGTCGTTGGCCAGCATCAGCTGCAGAGTGGCGATTTCAGATGAGACATCGACTTTCTGGGGAAACTCTGCCTGATACTGCTCATAGTAATTGAGTGCCCGGTCCGCCCTTCCGAGGTTGTAGAGATAGATACGGGCAACGGCGAGCAGGTATGTTTCGCGCCCGATCTGACGGTCGATCAGCTCCTGCATATGGGGCAGGGCCCGATAAATATCGCCCTGGTCGCTGTAGTAGTCGGCCAGCCTGATTCTGGTCGGAACGTGGTCGGGGTTCGATTCCAGGTATGCTTCACGCTGTTCAGCCGCAAGCGCGGCCAGCTCGGCTTCTTCGAAGACGGCTGCCGCCTCCAGTCTGGTTTCCGGATCAACTCGAAATTTTCTCACCAGCTCCTGGTAAAAATAGGCTGAACGCTGGGCAGCGCCGACGGCCTCATAATTCCTGGCCAGATCGATGAGCAGATCGGCGCCCAGCAGACCCCGCTGATAGAGCTGCTCCATAAGAGGAAGCGTGAGTTCGTTTTTACCCTGGATTTTCAGCGCCTCGATCATGCCGAGCAGGGCATCGTCAGAAAGGGGGCCTCCGGGTTCCAGTGCCAGGGCCTGACCGAACAGTTTGGCGGCCATGTCGATCTTGCCCATGGCCAGGGCAACTTCGCCCCCGCTGACCAGATAGACGATTTTTTCAGGTGCCGCTTCGATGAGCCCTTCGAGCAGAAGAAGCGCTTCGCTGTAGTCACGTTCGGCGACATAGCTCTTGCTCAGCTCCCATCGAACTTCTTCGATGTGCGGCTTTTCGGCTATGACTTCGAGATACTGCCTGATTGCCCTTTTGATCTCGCCCTGTTGCGACAACCTGCGGGCCTCATCCCAGCGCTTCTTCCACTGGGGGTCGGTCTGTTCCTGGTTGACAACTTTTATCTTCTTGTCGGGTGTCAGCGGTGCGCTTTGCAGCAGGGGCAGGAGCAGAAAAAGGACAATAGCTCCCGGAATGAGGATATATCTGCAGAGAAGATGGTGGATAGAGTGAATCACGCCTCCGCTCAGCCGAATCGGCCGTCTCCGGTTGAGTAGTCTCCAGGTCTGTGGGTCGATTCCATTAATGATCCATCAGCGGTCCAGGATGAGCAACACGGCGGTAAGCGACGGTCGGCGGCATATCAAACGACAGAGCAAGGCCCGCCGACAGAAGGCTTCCTGCTCAACAGGCAGGTGCCTCAATCTGTATTATCTATAAAATTGTGCGATGGAATTTACAACATATTCCTGCATATCAGCGGTCAACCCCGGGTAGATCGGCAAGGCCAGCGTTTCCTCTGCGGCTTTTTCGGTGTGTCTCATCGGCGGCGGGCTGAAAAGCGCGGTGAGGCATTCCTGCTGGTGCAGGCCAACGGGATAATAGATCTCGGTGGCCACCTGCTTTTTCTGCAACCAGGCTCGCAGGGTATCGCGCTGTCCAACCCTGACAACGTACTGGTTGTAGATATGGTAGTTGCACGCATCTGCACCGTTTTCCGCCTGGTCCTTATAAACCGCAGCCGGGGTGAGAAGCGGAAAATCAGCAACGGATTGGGCTTCTGCAAACAGAAGGTTGTAGCGTTCAGCGTTTTCCCGCCGCTTTGCGTGCCAGCTCTCAAGGCGCTGGAGTTTGATCCTTAAGACTGCAGCCTGTATTGGATCCAGCCTGAAATTGCCGCCGACCATGGAGTGATAATACTTGGGTTCACCGCCGTGATTCCTCAACAGCTGTACCTTTCTGATAAATGATTCGTCGCTGCTGACGACCATTCCTCCATCGCCAACAGCCCCCAGGTTTTTGCTGGGAAAAAAGGAAAAGCAGCCGGCCAGGCCAATCGATCCACTTTTACGCCAGCTCTTTGAACCATCGCGGGTGTAGACCATTTCCGCCCCGATAGCCTGGGCGGCGTCCTCGATCACCGGCAGCTGATAGGCGTCTGCGATATCCATGATCCGGTTCATATCAGCGCACTGGCCGTAGAGGTGAACCGGTATGATCGCCTTGATTTTTCCGCTCTTGTCTCCCGCCAGCATCTCCTCGAGCAGGATAGGGTCTAGGTTGAAACTAACGGGGTCGATATCGACAAAAACAGGGGCGGCACCCAGGCGCAGGATGACACCCATGGTTGCAAAAAATGAATAGGGAGTCGTCACCACCAGGTCACCCGGCCCGACGCCCAAAGCCATCAGGGACACCAGCAGCGCGTCGGTGCCGCTGGAAACGCCCACGGCACCCGAAACCTTGCAGTAATCGGCGATTTCTGTTTCCAGCCCCGTTACTTCAGGGCCCTGGATATAACGAGTAGAGGCCACCACCTCGGCAACCTTGGCAATTATTTCCTGTTTCTGCTCCTCGAGCATCGGGCCGAGGTCTAGTAACGGTACGTTCATGATTGTCCAGAAAACGGTGAGAGATGTTTTTAGAAGGGGGAGCGGAAAAGCTAGTCCGAGGCATTGACGATGATTTTCTCACCATCGAAAAAATCTATAATATCAGGCATTTCAGCTTCGAGATACTTTTTCATCTTGGCCAGCAGATTAACTTCGATCTGACGAACCCGTTCGCGGGATATATCGAATTTGTCGGCGATGTTCTGCAGAGTCATAGGCTCGTCGGTAAGCAGCCGCTCTTCGAGGATCATACGCTCTTTATCGTTGAGGTGATCCTTGAGCTGCTCCAGCAGTTCACCCAACCTCAATTTCATTTCCTTGCCGGCGATCCGTGACTCGATGCTGGGGTCGTCGCTCGGTATGAAACTTTTCTGCTCGTCGTCGGAGTCATTTTTGACCGGGCTCTCGAGAGAGACGTCCCAGCTGTCCATGCGCTGACTCATCTCGACAACCTCTTTTTCCTTGACGTTAAGACGCTCAGCCAGGAGTTTGGGTTCCGCTTTGAAGCCCTGGGCCTCAAGCAGTTTCTTTTCCTTGTTGAGACTGAAGAAAAGCTTCCGCTGGGCCTGGGTCGTGCCGATTTTTACCAGCCGCCAATTATCCATGATGAATTTCAGGACATAGGCTCTTATCCAGTATGCCGCATAGTAGGAGAACTTGACTCCCCGGTAGGGATCAAATTTTTTGGTGGCCTGCACCAGACCGACATTTCCTTCCTGGATCAGGTCCATGAAATTCTGCATCCAGTATTTCTGAAAATCCATGGCCACCTTGACGACCAGCCGCAGATTGGAAGACACCAGCCGATAGGCCGCATTGGGATCACCGCTCTCCTTGAACTGAATGGCAAGTTCCTCGGTCTCTTCACGGGAAAGCAGCTCGTACTGGCTGATTTCCTGAAGGTAGCGATGTAGCGCCGGATTACTGAGAACCGGTAGATTCTCATCATCGGAAAGGGCCACCAGCGGGTTTTCGTGCGGCTCAACTTCCGGTTTTGTTGAATTATTCTTTTTGCTCATCTATAGTTGTCTCGAAACAGACTGTGCAGTGATTTTCAAAAGACCAAATAGCACAGAATACTACCTTAATGAAAGGAAAGTGCAATTGTAATATGCTTTTCACCTGAATACGGGGTTTTTCCACCACTTACCATTCTACCATATCCGGACATCAGGTGAATATTTTATTTTCATATTTCTCAGTTACATGATACAAGAGCGATCCCTTCACGCTCAGGTAGCCGACTAACCTTACTTCGCCAAAATCCTTAGTACATATGAAACATATACGAAACTTCAGTATCATAGCACACATAGATCATGGAAAATCGACACTGGCTGACCGAATGATCCAGATGTGCGGCCTGGTTTCCGCACGGGAGTTCAAAGACCAGCTTCTGGATAATATGGACATCGAACGTGAACGCGGCATCACCATCAAGAGCCAGACCATCTGCCTTCCCTATCGAGGCTCAGATGGCCAGACATATGCTCTGAACCTGGTCGACACCCCCGGCCATGTCGATTTCAGCTACGAGGTTTCCAGAGCCCTGTCAGCCTGCGAAGGAGCGCTGCTTATCGTCGATGCGGCCCAGGGAGTCGAGGCCCAGACCCTGGCAAATCTCTATCTGGCCATGGAGAACGATCTCGAAGTTATACCGGTTGTCAACAAAATCGATCTGCCCTCTGCCGAACCCGAAACGGTCAGCCTACAGATCGAAGAGGATCTCGGCCTGGACAGCGATATGATTCAGCTCTGCTCAGCCAAAACCGGACAAGGGATTGAAAATATATTCGAAGCCATAATCAAGTATCTGCCGCCCCCCGAGGGAGACCCTTCAGCACCGCTCCAGATCCTCATTTTCGACGCCACCTACGACCCTTATCGGGGAACCATCATCTCCTGCCGTATCATCAACGGAACGCTCAGGACCGGCGAGCAGATCACCTTCATGTCCACCGGAGCCTCATACCGGATTGAAGAAATCGGCGTATTCCGGGTCAAGAAGGAAACGAGAAAAGTCCTGCAGGCCGGCGAGGTCGGCTATATCCTCGCTGGAATCAAGTCGGTTTTTGACGCCAAGCCCGGTGATACCATCACCCACACGGGAGCCCCCTGCGCCGCCCCGCTTCCCGGCTTCAAGGAAATTCAGCCGGTCGTCTTTTCTTCGATCTATCCCATTTCCACTGACGATTACGAAGATCTCGGTGCGGCCTTGGAAAAACTTCAGCTCAACGATGCCGCCCTCTCCTTTCAGAAAGATTCGTCGGCAGCGCTCGGCTTCGGTTTCCGCTGCGGATTTCTTGGGCTCCTGCACCTTGAAGTGGTGCAGGAACGACTGGAGCGGGAATTCGACATCTCACTGATACTGACTGTTCCCTCGGTGCGGTACCGGTTCATTCTCAGCGACAACAGTGAGCTGATGGTGGATAATCCCGCCCATTTTCCCGACCCGGCAAAGATCAGGCAGATCGAGGAACCGTACATCAAAGCATCGATACTGATACCTGACCGCTATATGGGGGTTGTCATGACCCTGTGCATGGAGCGCAGAGCTGAAAGCACCAATTATCACTACCCGACCCCCGGCCGCATAGAGCTCACCTGCGAACTGCCGCTGGCCGAAGCCATATACGACTTCTATGACCGGCTCAAATCGATTACCCAGGGGTATGGCTCGTTCGATTACGAGATGCTCGACTACCGACCCAGCGATCTGGTCAAGCTCGATATCCTGGTCAATGGAGAAGTCGTTGACGCCCTGTCACAACTGGTGCACCGCTCAAATGCCCGGGCCCGGGGCCTCAACTGCTGCGATCGGCTCAAGGACGAGATCCCGCGGCAAATGTTCAAAATCGCCATTCAGGCGTCGATCTCCAACACCATCATTGCCCGGACCAATATCTCGGCCCTGAGAAAAGACGTCACCGCCAAATGTTACGGTGGTGATATTACCCGAAAGAGAAAGCTGCTGGAGAAGCAGAAGGCAGGGAAAAAACGAATGAAAACGGTCGGCAATGTGGACATCCCCCAAAACGCCTTTCTGGCCGTTCTGAAAAGAGACGTCGACTGAGATTCAGCTCGACGGGCCCGCTGAAAGGGCCTAGATATCGGCTGCCCCTTCGGGTGCAGTGGTTGCCGCCCCGGCGACATCGATACCCTTGCTGAGCATGATCTGCTCCATTTCCCACCTGCTCAGACTGGAGATTTCCTGACGAGAAAGATAGACGATGCAGTCCCGGCAGATGTGGAAGGCCTTGGTGTCGACCTCGCTGAAGATGTCCCAGCAGTTCTGCTGGGGATTTTCTTTGGCGGGGCACTTCTTGTCCTGGGCACAATTCATGATGACCCAGCACGGCAGATCAGAATAGGGTGACATTGCATACTCCTGGAAATGTATTCATGACTCGGCGATTTTAATGTATCGCACAGGGGCTGACAAGAAACTTTTTCCAGATTCAGTTTCATTTCCAGACACAGCTATCATATCGTGCCGGGATCAAAAAGATTCTTTCAAGCCGATGGCATCCGGCCGCGAGGGGGGGATAAATGGTTGACAAGCTGCTCGATCAAAGCCTCTCTTCCGAGCCGGGTAACCGCCGAGAAGATCAGCCGCTCATTGGCCTTGAGTCCATGGCCGGCATCGAGCAGGGCGGCCTGACGGGCGCGTGCGTTGCCGGACAGCTTATCTGCTTTGGTATAGGCAGCCAGATACGGTATTTTCTGCTGCCTGAGCCAGCCAAGCAGTTCCCTGTCCTGGGGTTTGGCCTCGTGCCTGATGTCCATGATGACCACCACCAGACAAAGCTGTTCTCTGGTTTCCAGGTAGGAGCCGATGAGTTTTCCCCACTGGGCCTGCATCTGCTTGGATACCCTGGCATACCCGTAGCCGGGGAGATCGACCAGGTGACAGGTGCCGGGGACCAGAAAGAAGTTGAGCCCCTGGGTCTTGCCGGGACGTGAACTGACCTTGACGAAGTTCCTGCGGTTGAGCAGCGTGTTGAGCAGACTCGACTTGCCGACGTTGGACCTGCCGGCAAAGGCAATTTCCGGAAGGTCCCCATCCGGCAGCTGTTTCAGGCTGTGTACGCTTAACTCGAAGGTGGCCTCGTTGAGGTTCATGTAAGCCCTTGAAGCGCCGCTCAGATGACTTTGTTCAGTGGGTACTCGATGATACCTTCGGCGCCTTTCTCGATCAGCCGTGGAATCAGGTCACGAACCACATCTTCAGAAACCACCGTTTCCACCGAAAACCAGTCCGACTGGTAAAGGTTGGCAATGGTCGGCGCATTGAGGCTGGGCAGTATTTGCACAACCTGATCCAGATGGTGGTTTTCGACGTTCATTTTCAAGCCGACGATTCTAGCCGCTTTTAAGGCACCCTGCAGAAGCAGTGAAATATTTTCGATTTTCCTGCGCTTCCAGGGATCCTCCCAGGCCTGTCGATTGGCAATGAGCTGCGTGTTCGACTCCATCAGTTCATGGATAATCCGCAAACCATGCGCCCTGATGGTACTCTCGGTCTCGGTCACTTCAACCACGGCATCGGCGAGGCCGGAGACGACTTTGGCCTCGGTTGCTCCCCAGGAAAACTCGATCTCCACCTCGATACCCTTTTGCTGGAAGAATCGCCGGGTCACATTGACCAGTTCGGTGGCGACCTTTTTCCCCTGCAGATCCTCAAGCGTGTGAATATCGGAATGCCCGGCCACGGCAATAACCCAGCGGGTCGGTTTGTTGCTCACCTTGGAGTAGACGAGATCTGCCACAATGATCGCATCAGACTCGTTCTCAAGCGTCCAGTCCTTGCCGGTAATTCCGGCATCGAGCATACCGCTTTCTATGTAGCGCGACATTTCCTGGGGCCGACAGATCGAACAATCCAGTTCCCGGTCATCGATCTTGGGAAAATAGTTTCTGGCGGCCGGTTTTATCATCCATCCGGCCTTCTCAAAAAGGTCGATCGTCGCTTTTTCAAGACTTCCTTTGGGCAAGCCAAGTTTCAATACACTCATACCTCACTCCCGTTCAACGCTTCAATCCATATACTTCTTGGGGGTCGAAAACCTGTTTTTCGGTTACAACCAAGCCGTCGCCTTCCACCTTCCGGTAAAAGCAGGTCGGAAATCCCTGGTGGCAGGCTGCACCACCGGCCTGATCCACTTTGTAGACAACGCAATCCGCATCACAGTCTACCAGGATTTCTTTTACTTCCTGGGTGTTGCCCGAGCTTTCACCCTTGAGCCAGATTTTCCCCCGGGACCTGCTCCAGTAGTGAGCGGTGCCGGTTTGCAGGGTTTTAACCCAGGCCTCTTCGTTGATATAAGCCAGCATTAAAACAGCACCGCTGCGATAATCCTGGGCGATTGCCGGTATCAGGCCATCTGCAGATTTTTTGAAATCAAGTGCTACCATTATTCAACCTACGATCACTCATTGATCAGCGAGAAAGACAGTATGAAACAGAGATTGACAGAGGGCACCTACATTATGATTATGATCGCCGTTTGTCAAGAACTGCAGAGGCCACCAATCATTTGACACTTCCGGCCCCAGGCACTATTGTGCTGTCCCAACAGAAACCATTGACGAACCTTCGGCGATAATGGCGATCCGGTGGCGATGCCATGACCGCAGCGTTGACGGTGCGATTGAAAAATCCATGGAATTGAGATGAGCATAGTTAAAGAGCACGATACTGTATCCCTGGCTTTTGTCGGCAAACTGGACAACGGCACCGTATTCATCGAGTACCCGGCTGGCAGTCCGATGAAAATCAAACTTGGCGATGACGACCTGCCGCCCACGGTGGAGATGGCAATTGTCGGCATGAAACTCGGAGAAACAAAGAAAATCCGTGTAGATCCCGACGAGGGTTACGGCCCGCGATTGAAAGACCTGCTTCACGAGGTGCCCGCTAAAACCTTCGGAGATCGGATCGCCCCCGAGCCGGGAATGGTTCTCTCACAGAAAGTAGAGCGGGACGGCGTCGAGCACAAGGTACCGGTTACGGTCATCGAGATAAAGAACGACCTCGTCGTTATCGATTACAATCATCCACTGGCCGGACATCATCTGACCTATGAAGTGACCGTTGTCGGTATCGACTGAGGCGCCGACCCACCACTTGCACGGTTGACCAGCCGCCGGTCCCGGCAGATCTCCTGTCCTGATTCCCGCTACTTTCGCTGCGCTTCTACTGGAGCATGACCGGCGGCTGATAACCGGCGGCTCCAGTGAAGTCGGCTTCATCCATCTCGGTTCCGCGCAAATCGGCATCGGTCAGATCACTGTTGCTCAAATCGGCCTTGTAGAGATCCGCCTTTCGCAGGTCGGCATCATTGAGCCGGGCTCCACTCAGGTTGGCGCCTTTGAGATTGGCACCGGCCAGATCTGTGCCGACAAGAACGGCTCCGCTCAGATCGGCGCCTTCCAGATCGGCGCCGCTCAGATCTTTACCGGTCAGATCGGCTCCACTGAGATCGCACCCGTAGCAGCGCTTGCGGTCCAGTAATTTTTCTATCAGCGCCTCGGTTGGGCTGAACTGCTCCGCACTTTCTGCATCGGCTGCTGCTTCTTGCTTAATCGAGGCATCAACCGTTTCGACCAGTTCTTTTTCCTCTATCTCCTGGACCGGTTTTTCGACCGGATCGACTGCACCAGGGGCCGCTACGACTGCTGACAACCCTTCGGAGCCAGCATCCTGATCTCCGGCCTGAGCGTCATTGATCTCGACCTGTTCCGGGGGGGTAACGGTTTTTGCCACCACTGTCTCATCGGCCGGCCGAACGGGTTCCATCGTTTCAGCGTTTTCCACTTCAGGCTGAACGGGTTCCACTGTTTTAGCGTATTCCACTTCCGACTGTTTTGGCACGGCCATCTCACTCTTTTGCTGTTCACCGTCGACGGACGCTTTTTTCTGCTCGGACAGCTCTTTGGGTCGGCTCTGGTCAGGGAGAGCCGGCTGTTGGGTGTCTCCGGCTGCATCGTCTAGATCAACCATCTCTTCTTCAACATCACCGCCGTCCATGACCGTTCTTTCGAGATATGCTCCATCCATCAAAGCGCCGCTCAGATCGGCCTCTCTCAGATCCGTGTCGGCCAGATCGGCGCCGCCGAATTTCGCCCCCCTCAGGTCAGCACCCCGCAGGTCGGCCCCGGAAAGATCGGCGAGGAAAAAGGTGGCCTCCCGCAAATCAGCGCCTTTGAGGTCTGCCCCCGACAGGGTCATCCGGTTCAGGTCTACCCCCCGCAGGTCGCAGCCGGGGCAGGCGTTGGTTCGAATCAGGGTATCGACATTCCGCTGAACCACAGGATCGATGTCCTGGCCATTCACGTACGCCGCTGATGCGATCATCAGTACCGCTGCAATAGCCAGTGATGAAAAAGGCCATATTTTCATTGTCATTCTCCAGAATTTGCTGATAAACGATTGGTCATTCAACGGCTTGGTATATACCAGATAAAGACTCATGTTTAAACAGGGTTGTTCAGCGCTTCCTCTTCCACTGCCAGGGGGGAGTCGGATTTTTCAGGCTCCACAGCCCAGATCCTTTCTGGCGGGCCTGCAGTTCGAGCTGCTGCCAGCTTCGGCAGACAGGTTCACGGCAGAAATAGCCGTATACCCAGCTGCTGCCGTTGGCGACCATCGCTTCGTTGATATTTTTTCCCTCGGCGTAGAGTACGATGATCGCTCTTCCATAACGATCCGTATATTTGATCTCCCAGGCGACACTGTGGCCCAAAACCATGTCTTCAAGGGCTTTTCTCGAACCTGGGGCACCAGGCTGATCGTATTCAGGCGAGTCTATTCCCCACAGTCGCGCCTCAAATTCACGAGCGCCGGCGCGGATAACCAGAGAGTCCCCGTCGATGACCCTGGTTACCACCCCGCTCGATATTTCTGCAGCATCGACTCCGCTTGATACAGAGCAGACCAGCAGAACAGAAAGCAGCAGCGAAACGGTTGAAAATGTACGTTTTTCCAACCCGTCTGTACAGTAATCCTTAACAATTTCAAAAAGCCGAATCATCCGGTTGTCATCGTGTCATAATTTTGTTACCAATCTTGGCAATACAACCACAGAGACGCACAACTTAGAAAGCACTATCAGTTTTTATATACAATTGCCGCAATTTACTTGTTTGGCATGAGTCTACTGTGATATAGTTTGTGGCAATGATATCGTGTCCATTTTTTGACAGACCCATATCTTTCGGGACAATCACCTCAGTTCGAACGACCAATGTTGATGAGCCAGTCACTATATATTCTCCATGCCCTGTCGGACGATTTTGACCCGCGTCCTCTGGTCGACACGATCGGCGAACATTTCCCGGCTGCAGTACAGGATCGTGCCGCTGGCGACGACCTTATAGCTGAGCTACACCGGAAACCATACTCGATTCTTTTTCTGGAAAGCAACTACCCATCGACCTACACGGTTACTCAATTGCTTAAAAAAATCGAGGCCGAAATCAAGGACCTTACCACAATTCTTATCGTCGATGACCTGTCAGCCGAAGACCTTCACGCCCGTCTCGGGAACGCACCGTTTTTCTTTCTCACCCAGCCGATCCAGCCGGCCGAGGTGACTTTCTGCGTGAATCACTGCACCACTCTTTTCAACCATCGGCAGCGAACGCAGCAGATACGTAAAAAGATCCGGCCGACCGCCGTTTCCGGTTTCATCGGCAAGAGTTCATCGATGAAAGATCTTTTTGAAATCATCGACCGGGTTGCCGCCGATGATTTCTCAACAGTGCTGATCAGGGGTGAGTCGGGTACCGGAAAGGAACTGGTTGCCAAAGCAATCCATGCCCAAAGCAGCCGGCGCAAACAAAATTTTGTCCCGGTCAATTGCGCGGCCATTCCCGATGAGTTGCTGGAAAGTGAACTCTTCGGCCACTTGAAAGGCTCCTTTACCGGTGCCGCTCAAAACAAAACCGGACGCATCCAGTATGCCGACAACGGCACCCTGTTCCTCGATGAAATCGGCGATATGAAACCCAACCTGCAGGCCAAACTCCTGCGCGTCATCCAGGAGCGCGAGTTCGAGCCGGTCGGGTCGCTGAAAGCCACCCCGGTCAATACCAGAATCGTGGCCGCCACCCACTGCGACCTGGAGCAGCTGGTCAGCCAGGGGCGCTTCAGGGAAGATCTCTACTATCGCCTCAGCGTCATCCCACTTGAGGTTCCTCCGCTGCGTGAACGTCAAAGTGACGTTCCACTGCTGCTCGAGGAATTCATCGAACGATACACCACGAGACGGGGCAGAGACAAAATCAACTTCGCTCCGGAGTCGATCGACATTCTGGTCAACCATCCCTGGCGGGGCAATGTCAGGGAGCTCGAAAACGTGGTCCAGCATATGTCGATCCTCTACAGTGGCAAGCGCATCTACCCCCACCACCTGCCCCCAAAATTCACCGCTCACCTCACCACCCGGGAGAACCCGAAGCATCCGCAGGAAGCGGACCAGCCACCGCCGTCCATCAACGATATCAGCAGTGAGAGGGCCGCACTTTTTTCGCTTGCCGCCCCGCCGTCCCCGTCGATCAGCTTCGAGCACGGTCCGCTCAGCTTCAATGATTTGATCAATGAGTTTGAAACCGAACTCATCATCAAAGCGCTGAAGTTCACCGCTGGGAACAAAAAAGAAGCTTCACGCATGCTCTGCCTCAAGCGGACGACGCTTCTGGAAAAGATCAAAAAAAAGGAAATAGAAGGTCGGTGGGAAGACTGAACGGTTTACCGGCCGGGCCGTTCGATGACTCTTAGTTTTTCAAGTACTTCACCAGGCTGGGCCGGGGTCATGAGTATGTCACTGACCCCGTAGCGCACCGCCTTGAGAACTTCAGACTGCCGCCATTGGGAGGCGGCAACAATGAGCGGGACCGAGCAGAGGGAGTTTATTTTGATGGTCAGGCCTAATGCCATCTCGTTGAGTTCTTCGATGACCATGATGATGGCATTGTAGGATTCCAGCTTATCCTTACTGATTTCCGGCAGCGCCGTGACCCGGTCATAGAGAATCCTGCCGTCATTGAGTTCTTTGGTGATAGCCTCACCGTACAGGCCCTTATTGTCGATGACCAGCACCGTTCCCCGCCAGGGATGACCATTCTCAACTTGAACGGCTTCCGACCCTGCATCGTCCCCATGCTCGGCTTCGGTCAGCATCAGGCTGTCCATCGTCTGATCCGTATCATCTGCTAAAGCAGCTTCCGGCTGGGGCAGGTCCAGGATCGATTCTGGAAAAAGCAGATAGAGCGTGGCGTTGCCCAGGGCCCCGGCAGCTATTTTCAATGAGCACAACTGGTATCGCTGATCAGTTCGAAAGCTGCAGTCAGGCGGCTCGCTGGATCCGTTCTGATAGTCGAACAGATCCTTTTTGACAACATCTTGGTCGGTTTCCACGTCAACGGAAAAACCGGCGGTGAACGAATTGATAATGACCGCAGCTATTTCACTGAAACCGTCCTGCCGGTCAGCATTGAACGATCCGGCCTGCAGCCTGGCCAGCACGGCACCATGGATTCCTTCGCTCAGCAGCGCCCCAAGCCATAGTGCGTCAGCCGGGGCAGCAAATACCCAGACCTCCGGGCTGTGCAGCCCGCGTAAAGAAAAACTACCGCTGACATGGGGGCTGTTCTCAAGGGTCAGATACACTTCAGCGCCGTCGACATTGAGAAACTGTTCCGCCCTGACCGACACGCTGGCTCCGACCAGCATGGTGAGTTCCTGGGCCAGAAAAACCAGCCGCTGGATCGCCTGGGAGCCGAGCCTGGGGGCCGCTTCTTCCGCTCCAGCAAAGCTCAAAGATGAAGGGGGTGAAAGGAGCTGCTCAGAAGAAGGAGCCCCGCTATGATCGGCCACTGCTGCTTCGATCGAGCCCTGACTTATGGTGGCGAATAGCGGACTGCAGACCAGGATGAATGCCGGCAGCAGCAGCCTGACAACCCCGGCGTCGAGGCCGTCCACGGTAGACTCGGCAGCAACCTGATAATAGGTATGCTCTGGAATCAGGTAATCGAACTCTGCATCGCCGGGTCGATCGATGGCGATCCGGCTTTTTCTGCAGAGAATGCTGGATATACGAAGTTCCTGGCTTTTGAAGGGCTCCAGAAAGGCAGTGATGAACATTCGGGGAATTTCCTCGAAGGCTGCGGCCATTTCCTCTTCGAAAGCCGATTCGGCCAGCACCATGTTCATCTCAGCCGGCGGCAGCATGATCATCTTGCCGCTCAGTTTGATAGCGCTTTTCCGAGAAAAAACCAGGCATCCATCGCCACGGTATGAACCTTTGAGCAGCAGACCAGTGACACTGTTGACCCCGTGCAGATGCTCCATGAACTCATTTTTTTTCATCAGTGAGGCCGACTGCAGCGAAAAAACCACCTCAGCACCAACCAGGGTGCTCAGCCCTTCCTGCGCCGCCTGCAGCGCCGCTCTACTGATGTTTTCGATTTTGCTGTGCATCGATTTGCTGGAATATCGAGGATACCTTAAGGAAATTTCATTTAAAATATGTGATACTCCTGGTCAGCATCTGGTCATCATCTATAGCATTGCTCATTGGTGGGGTCAATAAAACAACAACAGCAGCAAAGCTCCGGAAGCCAGAGGACCGGTGGCCGGCCGGATACCATTTGAGCCGCGGGTCAAGACTTTTTTCAGCCGATCGACAGCCAAGGTGTCACTATTTTGACAAATGCCTGATCATCAGATAATCAGGTTCTTGTTACAACTTGTTGATATATGGTTACAAATCGGTAAGATTGTCTGGAATGGTAATTGCATTGCTATGTAAAATTCATGGTTATGTTTCAGATGATACGCCTATTTTTGACAATATTGTTCTTTTTTCTGCTGGTGCCCGAGGGGCGTGCCGACTCACAGCTCATCCGCTTATCACGGCTTGAGAGTGGGGGGGACGTCCAGCTCCTGGCCTTTTTCGACCAGCTGCCCTCTTTCGACGAACAGCTCAATGGCAGGCGTTTCGATCTCATCGCACTCGATACCGTTGCGGCCGCCTCCCTGGAGTTGCCCTCCCCCGACGAAGATATCGTCAAAACAGTGGTCAGCCATGACCAGGGCAGGACAATCATCAGCTTTTACTTCAGATACCACCCCCAGGAACTCCGCGTTTCGACCGGTTCTGCCCAGACACTGGTTGTTGATTTGACGCCCGGCAACAGGTTCACTTCAACTTACCGGGAACTGACGGCCCTACTGGGAAGCCT
The DNA here is from genome assembly GCA_963845115.1 of uncultured delta proteobacterium. Lineage (GTDB taxonomy): Bacteria > Desulfobacterota > Desulfobulbia > Desulfobulbales > Desulfocapsaceae > JABDQA01. The sequence goes on from CAWJQN010000001.1 coordinate 674,685, forward strand.
GCAAGCGGTTGACCGCAGCAGTTCGACATTGATCAACCCCCAGACTTTTTCCGCCTATTCATCCGACTGGGAATCATTTTTTAAAACCTATCGCACTGACTTCATGGATCGAACTGACCCCCCGTTTTTATTTTCCGCCCTTTCCGCTGACCGCGCTGCTGCCGGCGCAGACCCGCGGTCATGATGAGATTTCACTCTTCCTGGATCAAAAGGGCCGGCAGAACTGGTTTTCGGTTCTCACCCAGGTGCAGCAGAAACTGAAGAGCAGTATTGGGCAGGAGCAGGGCCGCTACCTTGCACTCACCCACGCCGATGTCCTCTATCGCCTTGGCAATATGGACGCTGCCTATGATCAGTTCGAATTGTTGAGACAGGCATATGGAGATGACGGGGTCGGTCTTATCGCACGCTACGCACAGGCGCTCATCGATGCTCAACGGGGAGAAATATTTCAGGCTCATCTGATCCTGCAGTCACTGTCAGAACAGACCGGCAGCAACACCCCACTGGCCGAACATATCAGTCTGTCCCTTCTCGAGAGCTCCTTGGCCACCGGTAATTACCTGAGAGCTGAGCGAATCCTCGAAAGCGACGGGCCGCTGCCGGAATCTGAGAAAATCAAAAGAGATCTGCGGCGAGCGGATTACCACTATGCAGTCGGACTGAGTCGGCAGGCACTGGATATCTATGAGGAACTGTCCGGAACTGCAGAGTTGGACGCACAGCCTCACAGCTTAAACGCATACTGCACCCTGCTCTTCCAGGAAGAACGTTTCCAGGAAAGCAGCCGCTGCTACCGGCGACTGGCAGCCCGTCTGGAGGACGATGACCGGGCTGCGGCCCTCTACCTCGAGGCGATGGCGACATACCAGTCAGCAGAGCCAGTTGATCTTGTCAGGCAGCTCGACTCAATCGCCCACCAGTTCCCCGGTAGCGAGGCAGCTGCCAGAGCCGACATAAAACGGGCCGATCTCTGCATAACCGAGCAGCTGGATTGTTCTGCTGAAGCCGGGGGGATCTACCGCTTCCATGCACAAACCGCTGTTTCACGGCAGATAGCGCAGGAGGCGTCTTTCAAAGCTGCTCTGCTGAGTTATTTATCCGGCAAAGAAAGCGAGGCTGTCGACCTGCTGCAGCGTATCCGCAGAAATTTCCAGAGCGGTGCTCTCCAGAATGAAGTGCTGGCGCTTCTCATCGATGTACTACCCAAATCGATAATGAGTCTGCTGAGCAGGGGACAGGATATCGAGGCGATCAGCCTGGCACAGCAGAACAGGGAACTGTTCCTCAACGGCTGGCTCGACTCCTCCCTGCTCTATGAACTGGGCCTGGCTTTTGAACGTCTGGGCCTGCACGACGAAGCACTCGCCGTTTTTATCTATCTAAAAAGTATCGAGACAACCAGTGGTGAGGAGGAACTCCTCTATTCTCTGGCACGTGTTGCCCATTCCCGTGCGGATGTTGGCCTGGTTGATGATTTCGGCGGACAGTATCTCAACCGCTATCCCGCCGGCAGATACCGCTTCGATGTCCTCTATTATCTCATCGAGGCCAATTTCAGCGACGGCCAGACGGGACTGGCCGCTCGTTTACTGCCCGAGCAGCTGCCCGACCGAAAGGATTTTAAATTACTGGCAGCAACAATCTATTTTCATCAGGAACAGCTGGAGGAGACTGCTGATATGCTTCTTCCTCTATACGATCATAGAGACCTGCCCCGGCCGTACCTGTTTATGCTGGCCGAGAGCCTTTTTGAATCGGGAAGAAAGGGCCTGTCCGAGGGAATCTACCGCGAGCTTGCGCAAACCGATGATTACCGGGACACCTCACTCTATCGGCTGGCGGTGATCGCCAAACAGAACGACAATGAACCGCAGAGCCGGGAATTGCTTGACATACTCAGAACAGAGACTGACAGCAGACAGATGCTGCAGTTCGTCGAGCAGGAAATGTACTTCAGGCAATTGGTATCGCAGCGGTGAACACCGGCAGTCACATGTAATCCCACCCCGGAATCGATATTCTGAAGCAGAATGAAGGATCAAGCGGATATGACAGAGCAACAGAAAAAGATCTCACCGTTCATATCGTATCGAACCCTGGTTGAGAAATGGACTCCACGCCAGAGATTCGCAGTGCTGGGGCTCGCCCTGGTCGTTCTGCTGCTGTCTGTATGGTTTGTCCAGCTCTACCGCGTGTCAGGTTTTCAGCTCCTTTACGGTGGCCTTGCGCCCCAGGAGTTGAACAGCGCAACACGGTGGCTCGATGACCGGTATATCGACTACCGGGTCGATCTGCAGCAGGGCGCCATCCATCTTCCGGCAGACCGGGTTCATCAGGTCAGAATGGAGATGGCTGAGCGGGGAATCCCGGAAGATCGTCAGGAGCCATACGAACTGATCGATGGCGGCCGTCTCGGCCTTGCCGGCCCTTTATCGGAGGGAGCCTACCGGATTGCGCTGCAGAATGATCTGGCCAGGACCATAGCGGCGCTCGATTTTGTCCAGTCAGCCCGAGTTCACCTGACGGCGGCGCCGGGGTCAGCCTCATCGCCGGGGGGGCAGCATATCACGGTTCTGCTCAAGCTCGAGTCCGGCAGACACCTTCAACCCGGACAGCTGCTGGCCATAACCCACCTGCTTGATGGTGCGGTGACAGGTCTTGACGGCGGCAGCATAAAAATAATTGATTCGTCCGGCAACCTTCTGGACCCGGGTTCGGGGGTGGCAAATAGCGGGTTCGTCAGCGACGCCCTCGCCTTTCAGAAGAACGTCGAGAACAAGCTTGAAACCAGGGCACGTGAAATTTTGGAAAGGATGACCGGCGGCGGTGCCCTGGTCAGCGTTACCGCAGAAATAGACTTCAGCAGATCAGAAACGACCGCCGAAAGGTTTGACCCTGACGAACCGGCAATCAGGATGGAGGAGTCTCACTATCAGGTTGGCGCGACTGCAGATGGAGGTGCCCTACCCGCTGCCGGTGATGGCCTCCTGTCTGCCCAGACCAGCCGATCGAAGATCGATTACGAGCTGAATAAGACCACCAGCAGAACAACCAGGCCGGAGGGGGCCATCGACAAACTCTCCGTCACCCTGCTCATACCAGAAAAACGAGTCGTCGATCCTGATGGTTCAGTGTCCTACCGCGCCCTGACTGATGAGCAGCTCGATAACATCGCGGCAACGGTAAGCGCTGCACTGGCCCTCAAGCCCGAGCGGGGAGATCTCGTTCACCTGGCCACCATCCCGGCAACCGCCGAGATATATGATACCCAGCCGCAGGAATCATCCGGGGTGATCGATCTGTTCACCTACCTGCCGTTAGCAAGAACCCTTCTGGCTGCAGTCGGTTTTTTGCTTCTCTACGTGCTGGTCATACGTCCGCTTCTGGGTATGCTCAGCAGCGATGGGCCGGATAGACCATTAGAAATTGCCGATAAAGAAGAGGAGGCTTCGCAACCTGCCGAGATCAGCGAAGAGGACCTCGTACTGGTTCTCAAAGACGAAGTCCTGTCGAATCCGGTACCGGCTGCATATATCCTCAAGAAATGGATGCAGGAGACCTGATCTATGAATCTTGACAACCTTTCCGGCCTGGACAGGACAGCAATATTGCTGATGAGTCTTGGTGAGCAGGCTGCCGCCCGGGTATTCGGGGAGCTGGGCGATGAAGAGATACACCAGATAACCAGGTCAATGGCCGCCATTGATCATATACCGTTGTCGATTATAAATGGTGTCCTCCAGCAGTTTCAGGACGATCGGCAGAAGATGGCTGGAATTTTTTTGAAAGGCAACGAATTTGCCCGTAAATCGATCAGGGCTACCGATGCCGGAGGCCGGACCGAAACCCTGCTGAATCAGCATATCTCGGATGTCGAGTCTAGACCGTTCGGTTTCATAGCAACCATCAACCCCCAGCTGGTTGCCGAGGCTCTGGCCCACGAACATCCCCAGGCCATTGCGCTCATTCTGTCCACCCAGGAGCCGGCCCATGGCTCTGCAATCATCTCCTGCCTGCCGGAGGACGCCCAGGCTGAAATCGTCAAGCGAATGGCAGCACTTGAACAGGTGTCCATCAAGGTAATAACCGGGCTGGAAGAATTTTTGAAAGAAGAGCTGGGTAGTGTGAGCACCGAACAACAGAAGGAGATCGATGGCTTCGAAAAAGCCGTTCAGATTCTCCGCAATCTGAAGCATGAGCAAAACAGCGCAATCCTCGACCAGATCGATCAGCAGGATTCCGAACTGGCCAGGACCATGCGCAGCAAAATGTTCACCTTCGAGGGACTGGTAGACCTCGAGGACCACATCCTGCAGTCGCTTCTGCGCGAGGTGAGCAACGACTCGCTGACGGTGGCCCTGAAAACTGGCTCCGAAGAGTTGAAAAACAAAATCTTCACCAACCTGTCGCCCCGGGCTGCGCAAATGATCAGGGAAGACCTCGAAACGATCGGGCCGGTCAGGCTGAAGGAGGTTGAGGCAATACAGCTTTCGATTGCCAAAAGGGCGCTGAAACTCAAAGAGGAGATCGGCCGCCAAACCAGAAATGGAAAACGTGATGAGGCATTGTAGACCACTGCTTATCAAGCCATTGCAGCGGCTGGCAGGCTTCAGCATGCTGGTTTTCCTGCTGCTCGCTGCCGATCGGGGTTTGGCCGAGCAGCAGCTGCCTGCAGAAGGGCCCTTCCCTTCGGTGGAGGAACGTCGTCTGCAGGTGAGAATCATCGAGGAACACGACACCCTGGCCAGCGAAAAAAAAGCGCAGCTCATCAAAGAAAAAAAACTCCGGAGCCTGGAAGCCGACATCGACCGCAAGCTTCAGGAGATCGACCAAAAGCTGGCCGACATGGCAGAGCAGAAAGCCGCGCTTGAAGAACTGCTCGGCAGAATCGACGAGGCCCGCCACCAGCGACTGGAAAATCTCGGCACGGTATACGAAAACATGAACCCGATCCAGGCCTCCCGGGCCCTGAACAATCTGGAGATTGGTATGGCTGCGGATATCCTGGCCGCCATGCGCCCCCGGTCCGCTGCCAGGATCATTAACGGCTTAGCGCCTGAAAAAGCCTCCGAAATCAGCAGGCTCATACTTGTCGGTCCGGCTGATGAAGTTTCTGATATCGAATATGAGAACCGGCCATAAGGGTAAAAGCCGGATCACCAGAACCTTCCCCCAGCTATTCCACTTCGATGATAAGCTGCCGGAGTTTTTTACGACGTCGGGATAGCTCATCAGAACAGAGGCTGGCTGAAATTCGCCAACCGGTTATCACCGCTTGAGTTTCACTTCCTAAAAAACTATGATAAAGATATTTTCTGAGCACAGCTGTTCCGGTCCCCCGCGCTGTTCAAAGGGTTAGCCTTCAGAGAGGTACAACTTGGATCTATCGACAATTATCGGGATGATCGCAGCTTTCAGCCTCATGCTGTTGGCAATTCTTTACGGCAGCCCGCTCACCATTTTCTTCAATATCCCTGCCCTTCTCATCGTTCTGGGCGGAACGACCGGGGTGGCCTTCATACATTACCCGTTCAGGGACCTTCTCGAGGCTTTCAGGGTAGCGCGAAAAGCCGTTTTTCACCGAGATACTCCCGTCAACGACTATATTGCCACGATAATGGAATTCGCCAACAAGGCGAGGAAGGAAGGAATCCTCGGCCTGCATGACGAAGTCGACCGACTCGACGATCAGTTTTTTGTCAGAAGCGTACAGATGGCCATCGACGGGCAGGAACCGCAGACCCTGCGCTCGATGCTCAACACCGAAATAGAATTCATCAGGCAGCGCCACACCAAAGGGGCCAACATCTTCGTTTCGATCGGCACCTATGCCCCTGCCATGGGGATGGTCGGCACCCTGATCGGTTTGGTTCAGATGCTGCAGAACCTCAATGACCCGACAAAAATCGGTCCGGCCATGGCCGTTGCCCTGCTTACCACCTTTTACGGTGCGGTCATCGCCAATGTCATCTGTCTGCCGATTGCCGGCAAGCTGAGAAATCGATCCGCATCTGAAATTCTTGAAAAAACATTGATTATCGAAGGCATGCAGGCGATTCTCTGCGGTGAAAACCCTCGGATCATCGAGCAGAAACTGCACGCTCACATCTCACCCAGGCTGCGTACATCGACTTTCAGGAATTAGAATTCAGGCCCCTTATGCACCCAGGCGATCAATACAACCAGGACTCCGACCATTACAGCGGAGCTGGCAGAATCCGCTTCCCCTCCTGGCTGATTACCTATTCCGACCTGATAACCCTGCTGCTGACCTTCTTCATTCTCCTGCTGTCCATGGCCGACCTCGATCCGGTGCGGTTCAACGAGGCCTCCAACTCACTCAAAGGTGCCCTCGGACTGAAACCACTGCCGGCCGGCCCCGAACTGGTGGTACCGGTACTGCCGATACCGAAGATGTCTGTCGATGAACAACACAGGAAGACGGAAATCAGCCAAAGCTTTGCAAACCTCTATCTCGAAATAGAGAAGCTGGAGCAGTTCGGTGACGGGATCAGGTCCATGCAGCCGGATTCCAGCAGCCTGCTCGTCCGAATCGGATCACCGCTGCTGTTCGAGCCGGGAAGCGATGAGCTGCTGCCCGGGGCCCTGCCGTTCCTGGATATCATAGCCCGAAACATAAAAGATCACCCGATCGACATTCGCATCGAAGGTCATACCGATGACACCGAAGCATCAGGTGATTCCCTTATCAATCCATGGGAACTCTCCAACTCCCGGGCTGTCGCCGTACTACGCTATTTCGTTCAGCAGCGGCTCATCCCGATCGAGCGGCTGTCAGCGGTCGGCTACGGTGCACAAAAGCCGATCGTCACCAATTCGACCGACTCAAATCGTTTGCTGAACCGACGCGTCGACCTCATTCTTCAGGCAGATTTCACTTCAGGCACAGCTTCTGCATCTAGAACCAGAATTCCGCTACCCCTGTAAATATTTTGACACCTGGCCACCCAACAGGCAGGATCAATTATGGCCAAAGACACCAAAAATCATGCTGCCGGGAATTCTGGCGGCGACAGCCGGCGCATATCTGTTTCCAGCGTCACGGTCGTCGTGCTGCTGCTTGTTGCCTGCGGGCTCAGCTTTTTCTTTCTGACCAGGTACGGGCCCTTATCCGACAGCGAATCGGTACGCTTGGGTGTTTCATCTTCGACTGAATCGCCGCAGTTGCTGCCCATGGTTGATCTCGGAGAATTCATTGTCAATATTATCAGTGAGGACAGCAACCACTACCTGAAGGCCTCGATCACCGTCCAGCTGGCCGATGACAAAACCGTCGAACAGTTCGCCCGGCTTGCGCCGCAGATACGCGATGCCGTGCTGATGCTGGCCAGCAACAAGACCTTTGAAGAACTGTACGACATGCATGGTAAAAAACAGCTTAAAGCTGAGCTGCTGATGGAAATCAATACGATTCTGACCAACGGAGGCGCCGTGGCTATCTATTACACCGATTTTGTCGTTCAATAAAGACGGTTCCAGGCGGAAAACCAAACGTGGAACCGATTCTTTCCAAACAGGAAATTGCCGATCTGCTGAGATCGATCCAGGACGATAATACAACTGCGCCGCGTCCATCAGCTCTCGTGGCAAGAAAGACGCAGACCTCCCATCGCTCCTTCGATCTGTTCGAGACGGCGCCGGCTGGCCAGGATTTGCAGCCGCTTGATAATTTTGACTTCATCGTCGACTCTTTTGGCGGCCGCTTCAGCAGTTTATTGTCCCGCTATCTGCAGAGAAGCGTTGCGGTCAAATCATCGAAGTTCAGCTCGGCATCCCTGAAAACGCATCTGCTCACTGCCCAGAGCCATTCGACAACCTCGATTGTCGAGATTTCCCCCATCATGGTTCCCGCTATCGTCAACTACGATGCCAATCTCTGCTCCATCTTCCTCGAATTCATGATGGGGGGATCAGGCAGCCAGATAGCCCGGTCAACAGTCCGCCCCCGTACCAGGCTCGAACTGCACATTCTCGGCTCCCTAGTGAACCTGGTCTGCGAAGCGCTCGACCATGCTTTCAAGCCCATTGGCGAGATAAAAAGTTCGCTGATCAGCACCATCAGCGAGGCCGAACTGGGGTCATACATCGACCCTGAAGCAGAGGTTTGTGTATACTCGTCTGAAATACAGATCGATTCACTGTCAGGTCATGTAGACCTGGTTTTCCCGGCCGGGGCTTTTGAGCCGTTCCGCGATTCGCTGAGAAGACTGAACCTGCTGAACGGGCTTGGCGGAAAGCGCTGGTCGAGATCGATAGAAAACAGCCTGGGCTCGATGACGGTAACCGTTATGGCCCAGACTGAAACGGTTGATCTGTCCGTTGGACAGCTGATTAACCTCCAACCCGGAGACATTATCGGGATGGACCACGAACCCGGGTCCCGCCTGGACCTCCTGGTGGAGGGTGTTGCCAAGTTTTCAGGGAGCATGCTCGTGGAAAACCATCGCAGAACCGTGCGCATCAACGAAATTTATTCCTGAGGAGGAGGATATCATGGAAACACCCAACAGCGCCGGCAGAAATCCGCGACCGGCTCCGGAGGAGTTGAAAGAGCTGCTCGAGAACGGCTTCGAATCCTCTCACGCTCCCGAATCATCGGATTTCCCCTCCGACGCCAGGCGCCGCGGTCTCGAGTTTCTATACGACGTCCCGCTGCAGGTTTCAGTCGAGGTCGGACGATGCAAAATCCTGCTCAAGGATCTGCTGGAAATGGGGACCGGGCAGGTCATCGAACTGGATAAGATGGCCCATGAACCGCTCGATCTCTATGTCAACTCCCGGCTGATTGCCCGGGGCAAGGCGGTGAAGGTGGGTGATAAATTCGGCATCGAATTGACCGAGGTGGTCAGTGCCGCCGATCGTATCGAAAAACTTGGTTGATCCCCACTATTTATTCGATATAATTGAGCCATGATCTCTGTGCCGGCCAGTTTTTTCAAATTAACGCCACTAAAACGATGACCGATCCCTCCTCACCACCCACACCAACCAGAGTCATGTCTGTTTCCAGTGGCAAAGGCGGTGTCGGCAAGACCGCTGTCGTCGCCAATATCGGGGTCAGCCTGGCCCGTTCCGGTTATCAGGTGCTGATTCTCGACGCCGACCTCGGGCTCGCCAACATCGATGTGGTCTTCGGGTTGACGCCGCCCTACAACCTCAATCATTTTTTCTCCAACGAGAAGGATCTGCTGTCTATCATGGTCGAGGGTCCGCACGGTGTCCGGATTTTACCGGCGGGTTCCGGGCTGCAGTCCTTTATTCACCTCAACAGCGACCAGAAGGTACAACTCCTCGAAGGACTGGACACTCTCGATATCGATTTCGATTTTGTACTGATCGACACTGAGGCCGGAATTTCTGAAAACGTCACCTACTTCAGTACTGCAGCCCAGGAGATCATCCTGGTCACCACCCCCGATCCTACCGCGATCACCGATGTCTATGCGTTGATGAAACTGCTTTTCACCCGCTACCACGAGAAGCGTTTCAACCTGGTGGTTAACATGGTGAAGGATGAAGAAGAGGCCCTCGATGTCTATCGCAAACTGAGCATCGTAGCCAACCGCTACCTCGATATTTCCATCGATTATTTCGGTTCGATCCCCTTTGACCGGCAAATGGCCGAATCGATACGGAAACAGCAGGTGATCGTCGAGCTCCAACCCAATTCCCGCACCGCGCAGGCTTTCGTCAACCTGGCCAATCATGCCGCTTCTATCACCTCCTCCAAAAACCCGAAAGGCACGGTGCAGTTTTTCTGGAAGAAGCTGCTGCATTCGACCGCCCGCAGTTGACGGTGCATCTTCAGCCGCGGGCTGAACCGGGCCCGTTGCTCCACCTTGATATAGCTTATGGTTCGTGATATTATCAGGCTTCGTCACGATCTCTTTATGGCCTTCACTAAAACTATCTACCGAGCCGTCTTATGGTGCACACATCAGTCGGAGCAATATCTGGTGCAGCGTCTGAACCGGTGGCGCTGCACACGATTCCTGACCTGAAACCGGTCAGAGTTTACCTGCCGATCAAAAACAGTAACCAGCGCTATCGAACGCAGGCTGTCTACCGAACCGTTTCGCCGCCCCTGTTCGAATTGTGTTTCCAGCCCGGATCTCTGCCCCTGGAAGATCTTGATGACAAACAGACCTGCATGATAAATCTCGATTTTGGCGGCCCCAACATGTCCATGACCGGGGTCATTGTTTCAGCCTCCGACTCCAGTCTGAAACTGGAGGCCGAAAAACTGATCAGCCATGATCAGATGCGAGATTTTTTCAGGGTCGACACGGTCACTGAGGTCATTTCAAAATCCTTCCAGCCTTCATTCTACAACAGAGAAGGCAAGTCCTGGGCCTTGAAGGGAAGAACCATCGATATTAGCGGCAATGGTATCCTGGCGAGTTTTACAGAAAAACCGCCCGATGACGAATTCGTGCGGCTGGAACTGTCTCTACCGGGCAGCGATGCAGCAATTGTCAGCCTGCTGGCCAGGACGGTCAGAAGCTCTCAGATCGATGATCATCAATGGGACATCGCCTTCCATTTCCAGGATATATCGATGGAGGACCGGGACCTTATCGTCGGCTGCTGTCTCGAGATCCAGCGCCGTCTTCTGCGATTCAGGGTTGATCCCCAGGCTGAAGAATTGGGCCGATGATCCTTTTCACAACCTGCTGAGTACCACAGACCGCCCGAAAAAAAGCCGGCCGACATTGCCGGTCGCTGCAATGGACCGGCTTCCCCCGGAACAACCGAGACAGGCAGAGATGATTACCCGCCTCCCCCAGTGCTTGTTCATTTTTCTGATTTCAGCAGTCCTGTTCTCCTGCAGTTCTCCATCTGATCCGGAGCAGATAGCCTCAGCCTTCATCGATGATGCTGCAACGGCGTTCGAAGATCGCAATGCCAGAGCCTTGCGTAACCTTATCTCCAGCGATTATGTCGATACCCAGAACCGGACCGGAGACCGGGTCGCATCGATCGGCAGCGTATATATCATGCGCTCAAAATCGATTTACCTGTTTACTGAACTGGAGTCTGCTGTGCGGTCGGGCGATCAGGTGATGGCCACCGTACTCGGCGCCTTCGCGGCGCGCCCGGTGGAAAGCCGCAGTCTGCTCCCGCAGGTCAATGCAGACCTGTACTGGTTCGAAATCACCTTGAAAGAAGAGAACGGGGAATGGAAACTGATCAGTTCAAGCTGGCGGCAGGCCATGCTCGATGACGTTTTTACCGATTGATCGCGGCAGCTACATATCGCCGCCCGTGCGCAGCTTCGTGTCATAGGATTTCTGACTGGATGAAACGCCGGAGAACATCGACTGCTCAAGATAGATCATCACATAGAGGACCCCTACCAGCAAAGCGATCAGAGCAGTAACCTTGAACAGCTCTCTTGGTTTTTTTAGCGCAGCAATGATGATTACCAGGAGGAGTATCGCTGCAGCGATCCCGTTGGTCGTAAAAAAGCTGAATATTCTGATCAGGTACTGCTCGATAGCCTGCATGTTCTAACCCCGTCGTAGATTCCTGTGATCCTCCCGTGATCCACTGAATCTTATCAGAGTCTGACAGTCTATTTCAAATAAAATCCATTCGACCACTGAGCACTGATCTCGGCACAGGTGGCCTCAGCCATTTTAAAAAATCTATAGTTTGTTAGACCGGGTAACCCGCTGACATCTTATTCTATTTTTTACACCGTCACGGACACCGGTTTTGGGGGTGGCTTTTAACGCTTGACTATCAGGATTTAACCTTTATAGTTTGACCTAACCGGACTCTGCAGCAGTTCCTGGTTCCTTTTTTTATTATTAATTTCAGCGGCTTATGTCTTTCAGTAGAGATTCGGTCAAACCGATCGCGAAGAATCGAAGATGCACTGCAGCCATCCGTTGATAAGAGGCCTTTCCCCCAGTCGGAAAGAGTATTTTTTTTAGATGACGTTACTTGAAGGTTTGTTGTGGATTACCCTCAATGTCTACCATGAGGCCAGGTCTGAACCGCAGATTGGCCAGGTAGCCGTTGCCCACGTGACGCTCAACAGGGCGATTGAGAAACAGCTGCCGGTCAAAGAGGTGGTTACCCAGCCATACCAGTTCAGCTGGACATTTCAAAAGGACTCCTATCTTCCCGACGATCCGGATTCCTTCCTAAAATGTCTGCATGCCGTCTACCTGGCTCTGCAGACACCCGATTTCACCGATGGCGCAACCCATTACCACCTCGATTCGGTCAATCCGAGCTGGGCTTCCGGATACACCTACGTTGCCCAGTACGGCTCCCACAAATTTTACCGCCAATAGCAATTACAATAGCAATAACAATAGGGGCCCGGAGACCGATCCCCTTGAGCAAACAGCTCTTCCTGGCCCGTCTATGCTTCTGCGGCCCTAGCCAGGGCGAATTCCATGTCTTCCAGCCGAGTATCGGACATCCTGATCGAGATGGGGTATACCAGCGTCCGGTCGAGCAGTTGCGCTGATTCCGGCAATGCTTCCGGGTCGTAAACCACCCGCCGTCTGCCACCGGGTTCGGTAAAGGGCCAGCCGCTGCTGGCCTGGGTAGAACCGGCCAGCAGATGTTCCCATTTGGGATAAAAATGCCAGCTGTTTTCAGACCAGCAGATCGCTGCGGCACCGTTTTCCTGCAGCACTGATCCGACTCGTTGACGATGCTCTTTGGATTCGAGCATGAAGGCCAGAAAGGTCGCACTGTCACCGACCGGATCGATGAGTTCTCGAAAAACAACACCGGGAATCCGACCGATGGTTTCCTTGAGGCGGTTCTTGTTCTTCTTCTGGGCAACGATCATGGAATCGAGTTTTGCCAGTTGAGCCAGACCGATTGCCCCCTGCAGTTCCATCATTCGATAGTTGAAACCGATGAATGAGCGGCCCTCCCCGCCTCTGCCCCCGGGGTTCACCACATGATCGTGGCCATGGTCCTGATATTCGGACATGGATCGATGCAGGTAGGAATCGCCGGTAATGATCATCCCCCCTTCCCCGGTGGTCATGGTTTTGACCGAATCGAAGGAAAAAGCACCGCAACGGCCGAATGTTCCCAGATACTTACCGCCGATATGGCCGCCGGCTGACTGGGCCGCGTCTTCCAGAACCGGGATGTTGGCAGCATCGGCTATACGCATGATTTCCTCGATGCGGGCAGCCGATCCCATCATGTGGACCGGGATGATACAGGCCGTCTTCTCGGTAATCTTGTTTTTAAGATCAACCGGGTCCATGGCCAGCGTCATATCGATTTCGGTAAAAACCGGAATGGCGCCCACTTCCATGATTGCCTCCCAGGTGGCCACAAAGGTGAAGCCCTGGGTTATGACCTCGTCGCCCGGACCGACGCCCAAGGCCTTGAGTGCTACTTTCAGCGCCGCCGTACCCGAAGTCACCGCCTGAGCATGGGCGGCACCAGTGTAAGCGGCGAACTTCTCTTCGAACTCCCTGACTTTGTATATCCCACGGCGCTGTTCACCGAATTCATAGCGGAACAGCACCCCGGTATCGAGCACGTCCTGAATCTGCCGTTTTTCCTCTTCCCCAAATATCTCGAACCCTGGCATAGGTAATCCTCCAGACTAGGTGTTGCTGCAGACAGAGCTGCCGCCGTTTTTTTTAGTCATGACAAATTCTAACGGTAAAGGGTCATATTGTCGATGAGTCTTATACGCTCATTGACCCGGAGAGCGCCGAGGACGCGGCATCGACCGTCGACCTTCGACCGCGGTTCGAGGGTATCCTCATCGACGATGGACAGATAATCGACAGTGCACAAGGGGCTGCCCTTGATCAGCTCCTGCCCAGCCTGCAGCAGCTCGCTGCTCACCCTGCAGCCGGTTTCGGACAGCACCCGCTCCCTGATCAACCGAAGCGCCCGGTAGAGGACAGTCGCCTCGTCCCGTTCCAGTTCCGTGAGATAGGCATTGCGGGAACTCATGGCCAGGCCGTCCTGCTCACGAACGATGGGTAAGCCAACTACCTCCGTGTCAAAATCCAGGTCGGCAGCAAGCTGCTGGATAACCCTGAGCTGTTGAAAATCCTTGTCTCCGAAAAAAGCCTGGTTCGGTCTCACCAGATTGAAGAGTTTCGTCACCACCGTTGCCACCCCGGTGAAATGGCCGGGCCGGGCACTGCCGCACAGTCCTTCTGTAAGGCCTCGAACCGAGACCTCGGTTTTGTGCCCCGCCGGGTAGATATCTGCGGCTTCCGGGCAGAACAACAGGTCAGCACCTGCATTCCGGGCTTTGGAACAATCGCCGTCGAAGTCCCGCGGATAAACATCGAGATCTTCACCGGGCCCGAACTGGGTCGGATTGACGAACAGTGACACAACCGTCCTGTCGGACCGGGCCACGCTGTGTTGCATCAGGGACAGGTGCCCATCGTGGAAATAGCCCATGGTCGGGACCAGACCGACCCGATATCTTTTACCCTGCCAGTCCGCCCTTACGTCGCGGAGTTCCTCTATCGAGCGGACAACGATCACAGCGCAGCTTTGATTCTGGCGATTTTTTCCTCAACCATCACTTTCTGCAGAACCGCCGCGGAATCGATGGAAGCCAGGTAGTTCTCATACAGCTCGAGGGCTTTATCCCTGCTGCCCTGTGCCTCATAAACCCGAGCTGCTCCCAGGTAGCCGATATCCTGGTAGCCATCGACCTCGATCAATTTCTGGTACTCGGCTGCAGCCTCCTCGAAGTTTCCTTCGGCTTCGGCCGACTGGGCAATCCCAAAGGCCAGAAGCGGCTGCACACTCGAAGATGCGGCAAGATCGTCCCTGATCGACTTGAACTCCGCGCCGGCTTCGACCATTGCCGAATTCTTCATCAGTTCCTGGGCGCGATTGATACTCGCCCACAGCGCCGCATCGGTTCCGCCGAACTCCTTTTCCACCTCAGCCAGCTTGTCGAGCAACGGCGGCCCTTCCAGTTCAAGTGCGGCGGAGAGGGCCTCGGAACTCTTTTCGATTCGACTGTCCCGGTATGCTCCATAGAGCGACCAGCTCACAACTGTCAGGATCAGGAGGGCAACAGCGATCTGGACCAGCCGTTTATTTTCCCTGACAAAAGTGATGACCGCCGGCGGCAGATTGAGCTGTTCGAGCAGCCCTTCAAGATTGTTTTTATCCCGCTCATCGACCCATTCCTTCTCGAAAACATCTTCTTTGGCCATCTCATTCTCCTGAGTGGTTTTGGCAATTTATATTGTTTTTGAAGACAGCGAGTCATATATAGTACAAAAGCAATATCGTGTCCATCGGTAAACCGTCCCCGACACTGAAACCATCTCCACCTCATAAAAAGAATATTGATGCATAAAACGTCAGGCAGCCAGATACGAAGTGTCACCGAAATCAATGCTGACATCCGTCAACTGCTGGACAGTGAGTTTAGATTTATCAGGGTTCGGGGAGAAGTTTCCAATATCCGCCAGCCTTACTCCGGTCACACCTATTTTGTTCTCAAGGATGAGCGATCTCAGCTCAGTTCCGTCCTCTTCAAAAACCAGCAGCGCTGGCTCAGCCAGCCGCTGAAAGACGGCCAGCAGGTTATCTGTGACGGCCGGATCAGTGTGTATGAACCCAGAGGGCAGTATCAGCTCATTGTCGACACCATCGACTTCGATGGCACCGGACAGCTGCGCATCCTCTTCGAGCAGCTCAAGGAACGGCTGCGCAGCGAAGGGCTGTTCGAGGCTGAACGTAAGGTATCATTGCCAGCGGTTATCGACAAGATTGCACTGATCACCTCCCCCACCGGCGCCGCCGTTCATGATTTCCTCTCCGTGTGCCGAAAAAGAAGCTCCGATGCCCTGGTGCAGATCATTCCGGTAAGGGTGCAGGGGGACGGAGCCGCTGATCAGATCTGTGGAGCGCTGGAGACGGCCGTCTCATTGTCACCTGATGTAATCGTTCTGTGCCGGGGCGGCGGTTCCATTGAGGATCTCTGGGCTTTTAACGAGGAGAGCGTGGCCCGGGCCATAGTCCGGACAGCCATACCGGTGGTGACCGGAGTCGGCCATGAAACCGATTTCACCATCGCCGATTTCTGTGCCGACGTGCGCTGCCCGACTCCCACCGCCGCCGCACAGCTGGTTACCACTGACCCGGCAGCTTACCTGGAAAAGCTCAGCTACCTGGCTGCCAGGCTGAAACGCTCGCTTACCGGTCGGCTCGAACTGTACCGGGACCGGCTCGATCACAGTGCAGAAATATTGTCGACTTTTGACAGAGCCTTCAGTCACCACACCTTTACGGTCGACCACTGCTTCTCGAGACTCTGCGGAGCGATGGCTCTAGGCATCGAGCGACAATCAGCGCACTGTGCCGAGCTGCGCTCCCGACTGCACCACTCGTCTCCCGGCAACACCATCGACCTCTATCAAAAACAGCTCGACCACCTCAGTGAAAAATGTTTCGACCGCAGCCGCCAGCGCATTGAAGCAAAAGAAAACCGGCTAATCCGCAACAGTGCTCGGCTCGACACCTTGAGTCCGCTGAAAACACTGGCCAGGGGATACAGTATCGTCACCACGAAGGGTGCGGGAGCGGAACCTTCCCAGCGAATTGTCACCGGCAGCGATCAGGTAGACCTGCAAGAAGAAATCGAAATTCGCCTGCACCGGGGGGAGCTTGCTTGTCGGGTAGTGGGAAAAAGACCTTGACCGGGCTGCCGATCCGGCAGCCGCTGCTCTATCAGGCCTGGTAGAACAGGGTGGCGATATCACCATAGTCGAAACCGATGCGCCCGGCTTCCAGCAGATCAAAAATTGCCGTAACCGTGGACGGGCCGTCAACGGCGATCAGCGAACCGGCGCCAACGGTCTCAATCGAATATCCCTCAGCCTTGAGGATCGAAAGTGATTCAGGGTAGTTCTCGACGATGATTCCGGCCACCGAAAAATCGCCCATATAGTTGACCGGGACCCCAAAATGGTGCAGGAAATCTTCTCGATCGGGAGCACTGTCGGGTACCACTGCAAGTCGTCCCATCGACTGTCCCTCAGTTGGCCACGGCCTGAACGGGCTCCCAGGCGATTGTGCTCGATTCTTTCGCGGGAGCCGGCAGGCCGGGCAGGTCTGCTGCGGAAAACTTCCCTACAGGAGTTCCAGACCGGAGAAGAAGTATGACATCTCGAAAGCTGCCGTTTCCGGTGCATCCGAGCCGTGCGTTGCGTTTTCACCGACAAAGGTGCCGAATTCTCTGCGCAGCGTTCCCGCAGCCGCCTCGGCGGGATCGGTGGCGCCCATCAGTTCCCGCCATTTCAGGATAGCGTTTTCAGCTTCAAGTACCATGACCATGCAGGGTCCGCTGCTCATGAAATCGGTCAATTCCCCGAAAAACGGCCGTTCACGGTGCACTGCATAGAACCCTTCGGCCTCTATCTTGCTGAGGTAGAGCTTTTTCAGGCCGACTACCTTAAAGCCTTCTCCATAAATACGGGTCAGAATTTTGCCCGCGTTACCGGCAGCAAAAGCGTCCGGCTTGATGATTGCAAACGTTCTTTCCATTGAATATACCCTTGTTCTGTTGTTGATCGGTTAGGTCGGGAGACAACCTGTATCACCCGCCAGCTGGTTTGTCAAGGTGAGGGCTTTTAGATTACGAAGCCAGCCGGATCAAGGCGTTGACGATGGCAACGGCAACCGGCGTGCCCCCTTTTCGTCCGCTGTTGGTGATGAAGGGATAGGGCTTGGCCGACAGGATCTGCTTTGACTCTTCGGCATTGACGAAACCGACCGGGACCCCGACGATCAGGGCAGGATCGAGCCGACCGTCATCGACCATCTGCATGGCCGCCACCAGGGCGGTCGGGGCATTGCCCACCGCAACGATGCCCACATTCCGATCAGAGATTTTCTCAAGAGCCGTTTGGGATCTGGTTTTCCCCTCGGCCCGGGCCCGCTCTGCGACATCGGGGTCGTTGATGCAACATTGAACCGCCCCCCCGAACTTTGCCAGCAATGATGAGCTGATGCCCGCCGCCCCCATCGACACATCGATATAGATGTCCCTGCCGGCCCTGATCGCCGCGAGCGCTGAGTCGATAGCGTGGTCATGGAACACCAGGCTTTGAGCAAAACCAAAATCCCCGGTGGCATGGATCACCCTTCTCATCACCTGGAAGCGTTTGCTCTCTATATCAGCGGGGCTCATTCCGGTCTGCTCGAGGAATTCATGCTCGATGATCGCAAAGCTTCTCTTTTCTATCTCGGCGGGGGCGACTGATTTAATCGTGGTCATGAAGCTCCCTGTCATTTCCGGAAAATTGATTTAAGATGTGGTCGATCGCCGAACCGGTTCCGCCAAAATGCAGGTGAACATAGCTGCCCAGCGCGGCGCCCACACTATAGCCCTCCGGGGAATTATTATCAAGCAGATAGAGGCTGTCGCAATGCTCCGCCGCTGCTGGCGGGCCAACCACCTCCGAGTAGTGAAATTCGTGACCGTGAAGCGTATCGCCCCGGTTTCCCAGGAGGCAGTCACGCTGCAGTGTCGCCCGCCGATACCCGAGTTTTCTCAAACATTTGTTCATGGCCGTATCGCAGGGGAATATGCCGACCATTTCATGAACGAAGCCGTCCATATCAGACAGCCTGCGGCACAGATACATGAATCCGCCGCATTCGGCGTAAATAGGTATGTGTCGCTGATGATGGTTGAGGATGTGGCTGCGCATCCGGTGATTGGCGCTTAACCGGGCAGCGTGGTTCTCCGGGTACCCGCCCCCGAAGTAGAGCATATCGACAGCGTCCGGCACCTCATAGTCGCTCAACGGGCTGAACGGTACGATTTCAAATCCCTTTTCTTCGAACATTTCCAGATTCTGGGGGTAATAGAAACAGAAGGCCTCGTCCATGGCGACGCCGAGCCGAAGTCTCTTCTTCGCTACCGCCACCGGATCCTTTTCCTCAGTCATCGCCGTGGCTGATAAACGGCTGGAATCGACCCTGGCTGCTTCGATCAGCAGATCAAGGTTTATCTGAGACTCGACCGCCTCGGCCAGGGTGTCCAGCCCCGTGTTTCCAAGCGGATACTCCCCGCCCATGTGAAGGCCGAGGTGACGCTCGGCAATCTGATAACGCTGGTCCCTTTGGAAATAACCGCAGTAAGCGGTGGGCGGCAGCTTCTGGACGGCCTCTTCTATCAGTTGACGATGCCGCGCTGAACCGATCCGGTTGAAAATGACACCGGCAAAATCCAGCCCCGGGTCAAAAGTCAGAAAACCGTTGAGCACCGCCGCAGCGCTTTGCGCCATGGACCGGGCATCGACGACCAAAACCACCGGCAACCCCAGCGCCTTGGCCAGAGCAGCAGTGCTTGCCTCCCCGCCGTCAAACAGCCCCATGACCCCTTCCACCACGACCACATCACCACCCGCCGATTTTACCGCATAGGTTTCTGTGCAGCACTCCACTCCCATCATTTTCAGATCGAGATTGTAGGAAACATTGGTGGTGACCATGCGGTGCAGGGTTGGGTCGATAAAATCGGGGCCGCATTTGAAGCACCTGACGTCGAGCCCTCTTTTGACCAGGGCGGCAACGATGCCGAGAGTCAGCGTTGTCTTGCCGCTGCCGCTGCCGGCTGCAGCGATGATAAATTCAGTTCTATTCATCGTCACAAAAGATAAAGAACGAGATAGTGCGCAGCGCAGCAGGCGATGAAGAAAAACAGGGCCGCTGCTGTTATCAGCCGGTTGGCAGCGAGGATGTGCTGAGGATTCACCGTTTCCAGCCCCTCTCCGATAATCGGCTTGAAGCTGTTCTTACCGAAATAGCTTGCCGGACCGCCCAGCTGGATCCCCAGGGACCCGGCCGCCGCCGCTTCGGAATGACCGCTGTTGGGGCTGCTGCTCTTCAGGCGGTCGGCGGCAAATACCCTGGCCGCCCCTTGCCAGTCATAGCCGAGCAGCCCTGCAGCTCCAATCAGACAGAATCCGGTCAGCCGGGCAGGCAGGAAGTTGCAGAGATCGTCAACCCGGGCCGCCAGCCAGCCGAATTCGCGGTAGCGCTCATTTTTGTATCCAAACATTGAATCCATCGTGTTTACCGATTTATAGCCGATCAGACCGAAAACAGCACCAACCAGCGGTTCAACCGCAACGGCAGAAAAAGCCAGAGAACAGACAAAGGCCCAGAACAGCGGCGCCGTGACGCCGTCCACCAGGTTTTCACTTATCGACTCGACGCAGCCGCGGCTGATCCCGGCACGATCAAGTGCTGCGGTGTCTCTTCCTACCATCAGGCCGACAGACTGTCTTGCCCCGGTCAGGTCGTCCTGTTCAAGCAGCAAGTATACCTTTTTGCTGTGACGTATCAGATCGCCGGCAGCGATGCAGAAATAGGCAAGCAGCATAGCTCCGGCCAGCACTGCAGTCCGTCCCCATAGCTCCAGCACTGAGAAGATCAGTGCCGTAAAGGCCAGGCTGGTTGCGAAGACCAGGAACCAGGCGGCAGCTCCTTTGATCTTCAGCGGCACCCCAGCCGGCCAGCTGCGGGTCAGGGACTCACAGGTCTCACACAGCCTGCCGATGAGTCTTACCGGGTGAAACGGCCAGCGCGGGTCTCCCAGCAGCAGATCTGCGCCGAGCACCAGGAGAAGCTGGGGGTAAAGGAGTAACTCAGCAGTCAAGGTTCATCAGTGCATAGATTTTTTCGATATCCAGACGCGAGCGAACCAGTTCGGCCAGCTCATCGAGACTCCTGTCGACGTTATAGGTGGTCCCATTCTGGCCCAGAGGCGCCAGCTTTTTTGCAACCCGCAACCCATCGATGAACCAGCGCCTGAAACCATCCTGGTCAAAGAGGCCGTGCAGGTAGGCGCCCCAGACCCGATTGTCGTCGCTGCTACTGCCGCAGCTCCGTCCATCGTCAAAGTGCAGCACCGGGCGCCGTTCACCGCTGGAGTGGCCATGGTGTATTTCATAACCGACCACTCGGGAGCCTGACTCGATGTGAACCCCTTCCCTGCGGACCAACGTTTTGTGCGGGGCCAGTTCCGTATCGATCGTCAGCAGGTTAAGGCCGCTGATGGTGGTATCGCTGGTCTCGATATGATGGGGGTCGTGGAGCAGGTTGCCGAGCATCTGGTAACCGCCGCAAATACCGACCACTCTGCCACCCTGGCTTACATAATCGATAATTGCCGTGTCCATTTTTCGCTCTCTGAGGTAGCGCAGATCTCCAGCTACATTTTTGGACCCGGGAATGATCAAACTATCGGGCCGGCCGATCGCATACGGGTTGGAGACGAAGCGTATGTTGACGTCTGCTTCCTGATAGAGTGGGTCTATGTCGGTAAAATTGGAGATATGGGGTAAATCGACAACGACGATTTCCACCTGGTCTGGCCCGGTGCCGCGATCTTTGTAAAAACCCTCCCTCAGGGAAACCGAGTCCTCCTGGGGTATAGCCAGGTCGGTGAGATAGGGAATAACACCCAGCACATCCTTGCCGGTGTGGTCCCTGATAAAGCGGTGGGCATCATCGAGAAGCGACTGGTCCCCTCGAAACTTGTTGACCACGAAACCGCCAATCAGCTCCCGCTCCCACTCCTCAAGCACATCCATGATGCCGGCGAAGGATGCATAGACCCCGCCCCGGTCGATGTCTCCGACCAGCAGAACGGGTGCGCCGGCATATCGGGCCATTTTCATGTTGACGAAGTCGTGACGCTTCAGGTTGACTTCGCCGGGTGACCCGGCGCCCTCCAGAACAATCACCTGGTACCTGTGTTGCAGCTCATCGAAGCTGGCCGAGGCGGCCTGCCAGGCCGTGTCCTTGAAACCATGATACTGGCGAACGTTCATGTTTGCCACCGGACGGCCGTTGACGATGACCTGACTGCCGGTATCGCTGTTGGGTTTGAGCAGAACAGGGTTCATTCTCCAATCCGGTTCGACTTTTGCCGCCATGGCCTGAACGACCTGGGCCCGCCCCATCTCCCCGCCATCAAGGGTGACATGTGAGTTGAGCGACATGTTCTGGGCCTTGAAAGGACAGACGGTGAATCCGTCCTGGTACAGAATGCGGCACATGGCGGCTGACAGAATAGATTTCCCGGCGTTTGATGAAGTCCCCTGAAACATGATTGTTCTGGCCCGGGGGGCGATCCGCCCGGTTTTACGTCGCGACGGCGCAAGAATAGCATCCAGTGCCTTGAGCAGTTGGCTGTTTTCCTCCCTGCTTTTGACTGCAATCCTGATATAGTTGTCGCCGAGGCCGGAATAGTTTCCGCAGCGCCTGATCAGGATCCGCTCGGCCGCCAGCCGGCGATACAGCTCCTCGCCAGACAGTCCTTCATCGAGCCTGACCAGCAGATAGTTGGCCGTCGACTCGAAAACCCGCAACTGTTTCAAATGACAGAGACCATTGCGCAATTCATCGCGCAGCGCCCGGCAGTGGCTCCTGCTGCGCTCCTGATATTCTGCGTCAGCCAGAGCTTTAACTGCTGCCCTCTGAGCCAGCACGTTCATCGACCAGGGTGGCAGGATGTCCCGGACAGCGGTGTGATAGGGTTCCGGAAACAGACCGAAACCGGCCCGCAGTCCGGGAATCGAGTAAAATTTGGTGAGGGAGTTCAGGGTGATGATATTTTCTGCCTGCCCGCCGACCGTTGTGCAGGGCGCGATGAAGTCATGAAAAGCCTCATCGATGATAAACAGCGTATCCGGACAGCTGGTTGCCAACTCGATGATCTGCGTATCATCGAGCATTGTACCGGTCGG
Source organism: uncultured delta proteobacterium (assembly GCA_963845115.1). Lineage (GTDB taxonomy): Bacteria > Desulfobacterota > Desulfobulbia > Desulfobulbales > Desulfocapsaceae > JABDQA01. The sequence goes on from CAWJQN010000001.1 coordinate 697,454, forward strand.
GTTAACCGGATTGCCGACAATCACCGCCTCGCCGCCCCTCACCCGGTCTGCAATTTTTTCTCCGCTGAGTTGGAAACCGTCATCAGGTTCGAGTTGCAGATGCTGCACTTCAAAGCCGTGCTGAATGAACACCTTGAGGTAATCGACGTAACAGGGCACCGGTACAACCAGTCGTTTTTTAGAAACGACTCGCGGCAGCAGGTAGAGCAGCTCGGTGGTACCGTTGGCCGGAACGACCAGTCGCCTGTCGACCCCGTAGGCAGCGCTCACCGCATCCGCAAAAGCTGCACCGGCCGGGTCAGGGTAATGGCAGAGCAGGTGCAGGTCGCGGTTGATCAGAGAGCGAAGCCAGGCGGGCGGACCAAGCGGGTTTATATTGGCGCTGAAATCAAGCGGCTGCCCGCCGGTATCGGACGGTTCTGAGAGAAAACGGTGAATATTGCCGCCGTGCTCGAATTGCTCTAGATCTGATGTCTTCAACTCTTTCACAGTCATATCCGTGGGGCAATACCCGTCATCCGGTCCATCGCAGATCGAGAATTCGGCAATGACCTTTTCGGTAGGTTGACATGATGCCTGCCCGTCTCTTCTCAGTGAATACCGGGTTGAACGAAAAAGCAGGCGCTGAGCAGCAGTCCCGTCTCCATCAGCTCACACAGACAGCCAAGGGTGTCTCCGGTATACCCGCCTATTTTTCTATGACACCAGATAGAAAAAGCTATCATTACAAATATGAACATGCCCAGACCGACAAGCAGCCTGCCAGGCTGCAGCACAGCCATGGCGGCCAGCAGTATGGCACCGGACAGCAGCGGTGCAGAAAGCGATCTGGCTCCGCTGTCGAACAGCTGGCCAAGTCCCCCCTCCGGCCGGGCATAAGGCAGAAAATGCATGGCCAGGACCATCGAGGCTCTGCCGGCTGCAGCACTGACGATGAGCGCACCGGTCAGGTTGTCGGCGCCGATGGAGTAAATGGCCGCCGTTTTCAGCAGCAAAACGGAACTGACAGCAGCGGCGCCCATCACGCCAATGCGGCTGTCCTTCATGATTTCCAGACTGCGTTCCCTGCTTCTCGAGCTGAGGAATCCATCGGCCGTGTCGGCCAGCCCATCCATATGCAGAAATCCCGAGACCGAACTGAGCAGCAGTGCCAGTACGACGGCGGTGATCATTGACGGGGCGATCAGATTCAAACCCGCTGCTGCGATTGCACCAAGCAAACCGATGATCAGGCCGACAATAGTAAAATAGTAAAGAGCTGCCCCGAAAGGGAGCTGTTCGTCATGTTTCAGAAAAAGTGCGGGAAACAGTGTCAAGAATCCGGTCGCTGTTAAAAAGGAGCGCAGCGGCTGACGTATGGCTGTCTGCAGATCACCCATGGCAATTCCCAAACGTTCCCATCGATGCTATTTGTCAGCCTGGGCGACGGCAGCCTCTTCAAAGGTGGCTACCTCGGTGAGTACCCGGCAGGCCGCATCGACGATGGTCATTGCCAGCGCCGCGCCGGTCCCCTCACCCAGTCTGAAGTTCAGGTCAAGCAGCGGCCTCCGGCAGCCGAGGACCTCCTGCATGTAGACATGTCCCGGTTCCACCGAGCGGTGGGAGCAGATGATATAGTCCCTGACAAACGGCTCGATTCGGTGAGCGATCAAGGCGCCGGCCGTGGAGATAAACCCGTCGACCACAACCGGTTTCTGCTGTGCCGCCGCTCCCAGGATCAAGCCGGCAATACCGCCGATTTCGTACCCCCCGACCGCGGCCAGGATGTCGAGACCGTTTTTCGGATCCGGTTTATTGACCGCTAGAATCTTGTTGATAATAGCTCTTTTTCGGCCCAGCTGCTCGTCGTCGAGGCCGGTCCCCCTGCCGGTCAGCGCCTCGATCGGTTTACCGGTGACGATAGCGGCGATGGCACTGCTGGGTGTCGTATTGCCGATCCCCATCTCACCGGTTCCGAATATATCATAGGTTTTTCCAAGCTTAAAAGCGATCTCGATTCCGGTTTCCACCGCTTTTCTGGCGTTGGCTATGCTCATTGCCGGACCGGCCGCTATATTGTTGGTGCCGTAGGCAATTTTCTTGTCGATGAAAGAAGGGTTTGAGGACAGATCATCAAAATCCGCATTGACGCCAAGATCCACAACCACCACATCGGCACCGGCCTGATTGGCGAGCGCATTGATCCCGGCCCCGCCCGAGACGATGTTGTAGACCATCTGGGGAGTCACCTCCGACGGGAATTTGCTGACTCCCTCGGCGACAACCCCATGATCTGCCGCCATGGTGACCACAACTTTTTTATCGTAACGGGGGCTGATGGTCCTGCTCATGCCGGCCAGATCGAGGCCCAGATCCATCAAGTCACCCAAAGCCCAGTGCGGCATGGTCAGCTGCTCCAGGCGAGCCTGGGCCAGATCGCGGTATTGGCTGTCCTGGGGGAAAATCTGCTGACAGGTCTGTTCCAGAAGCGTCATTTATGTTCCTCTATCATTTTTTTCATGTACAGGGGCAGACCACAGCTGACCAGCACCGCTTCATCTGCAGCTGCGGCGATGATCCGGTTGCAGGTGCCGACTAGATCGCGATAGCGCCGCGCCAGTTCATTGTCCGGTACGATGCCGGTTCCGACTTCATTGGTAACAAAGATCACCGTAGCGCTGATGGCCGAGACCGTCTTCAACAGCTGTCCGGTAATCGTTTCGATGAACTCCTCAGAGCAGTCTGTTGTGCTGGAACTGCGCTCCATCATAAGATTGCTGATCCACAGGGTGAGACAGTCCACCAGGTAAAGGTCATACTCATCCCGGCTGACCACCTGCTCAATCGCCAGGGGCTCCTCAATCGTCGACCAGACAGTGGTGTCTCTGCTCTGCTGATGCTTCTTGATGCGGGCGGCCATTTCATCATCGGTTACCGGACAGGTGGCGATGAAACAATGACTGCCGTCGATTTCTTCAGCCCGCGCCAGAGCGAAATCACTCTTGCCGCTTCTCGTCCCGCCGATCACCAGTATGACCTTGCCCATGGACAGCCTCTATCCGCTGCAGTTGAGATATTCCAGCCGGCCGAACCCGTCACTGATCACCACCCTGGCCAGACCGGCTTCGCCGATGCTGAAAGCGAAAACACAAGAGAGATCGATGGCGAGCAGATGGCAGATGGCGGTTCTTATCACGCCGGCGTGGGATACGATCAAAACACGATTGAATTTATTTTTCAGCAATTTGTCGAACCAGCAGCAGACCCGATGGTTGAACTGGCCGATTTCGTCACCGCCCGGAAAACCAAAGGCTTCCTGAAGACAGCTCCAACGATCGATCTGTCCGGGGAATCGCTGTTCCACCTGATCGAACCGAAGCCCTTCCCACTGGCCGAAATCAATTTCACGTAATTGCTCATCGACACTGCAGGCGGTTTCCAGTTCAAGCAGCGCGAAGGTCTCGCGGCACCGTTTGAGTGGGCTGCAATAGCATTGATCGAAAACGGCTTCAGCCAGAACCGGCTGCAGCGAAACGACCTGCTTCCTGCCGGTGTCGCTGAGTTCGATATCGGTGAGGCCGGTGTAGGTGCCCGGCCGCACCGTGCGGCCGTGCCTGAGCAGATAGATCTCCACCGTCCTAAGTGAGCTGGTATTTTTCACCGTACCCCCGCGGCGTAATCATTTTGCCGTCGGAGATGTAGGTGTGGGAGTTGCCGATAATGATGGTAGACTGCATGTCGGCCGCTTCCGGGTCAAAATCGCTGAGGGTCGAGACAAGGATTTCCTCATTTGCTCTGGTCGCACCCCGGACCATGCCGATCGGAGTAACCCCGCTTCGATGGGTCGCGACGATGGCCAATGTCCTCTGCAGCTGCCAGTCCCGTTTTTTGGACCTCGGATTGTAAATAACCAGGACGAAATCGGCCTCAGCGGCGGCCCGGATCCGTTTCTCTATCAAATCCCAGGGGGTCAGCAGATCGGACAGGCTGACAGCGGCAAAATCATGCATCAGAGGGGCACCGAGCCGTTCGGCGCAGCTGTTCAGGGCGGCGATTCCGGCTATAACGCGAATCTCGGTTTCGGTCTGCCGCAGAGCGGCTACCTCGTATACCAGCCCTGCCATTGCATAGATGCCGGGATCGCCACCGGAGACCAGGACCACGTCCTGGCCGTTCTCGGCCAGTTCAAAAGCCTTGTTCACCCGGTCAACCTCCTGCATCATCGCCGATGCAACCGTCTGCTTGTCGCTGATCAGGGGCTCGATAAGCTCGAGGTAGGTCTTGTAGCCGACGACCACGTCGGCCTGCTCGATAGCTTTTCTTGCCGCCGGAATCAGATAATCGAGCGAGCCCGGACCGGTGCCGACAACGCTCAGTATGCCCGCTGAGCTACAGCCGCTGTTATTCGTTGCCATTTTATCTTATTGATAATCAAACGCCCGGCTTCATTGCCGGAAGATGAAGCCAGCAGTGCCGCAGCTTCACAGACTCCGTAGACCCCGATGTGGCGATGCACCGTTTCAGACCTGCTTGGAACCGGTACTGCTTCGATCCGGGCGGAATCAAAAAACATCAGCGGCCAGTTGTGCCGGGAGGCGAACTGCAGAAGTGCTTCTTCATCCTTTTTAATATCGATACTGGCTATCCCCGCGACACTGTGAAGATCCAGGCCATGAAGACTGCCAAGATCGGCCAGGACCGTTTCGAATTCGTCAAGACGCGTCCCTCTTCTGCACCCCATGCCGATATAGTTGATCCGGGGAACGAGTACCAGCCTGCTTTGTTCTTCACTCCAATTGAGGGCAATGACTATATCAGCATCTTCGGGATTTGTACATGATTTGAAATCGGCAGGCAGGTTTTTAATGAAACCACCCTGCTGATAGACCTTGAGCGACCCGGAGTCCAGAAGCCGCCTGACGGTTGAAGCAAGCATCTCCGGGTTGCGCATTTCCAGGTTTTGCTCAACACTCCAGAGGTCAACGGCTGTGTGGCCTGAAACATCGGAGGCGGTGGTGATTACCGGTGCGGCGCCGCAGACTGCGGCAACCTGCTGGGCCAGCCGGTTACCCCCGCCGATATGACCGGACAGCAGGCTGATGGCATAGCTGCCGGCCTCGTCGATAACCACAACGCCGGGATCGTTAAATTTGGAGCGGCATAAACCTGCAATGCAGCGAACCACGATTCCGGCGGCCATCACGCAGATAATTCCGTCATAGCGGTGCCAGACCTCCTCCAGCGCTTTTTTGACGCCGGACCGGTAGTCATAGATTTCAGACCCTTCCAGCCCTGCCTGAATAGATCCCGCCAGAGCCATCCCCTTGCGGGTCGCTGCCAGTATGACCGTTTTCTTCATCGATTGGTTCTTAACCTACCCTTCTGCGGTCAGCTCATCGAGTTGTGTCCGGGCAAAATCGATGGACGGGTCAAGGGTCAGGGCCACGGTGAAATAACGCATGGCCTCCTCTTTATGGCCGAGCCTGTTGTGATTCACTCCCAGGTTGGCATAGTCCATGGCGGAAGCCGGGTTGAGCTGTACGGCCCTTTCAAAATGGCCGATTGCGGTCATATATTCCTGCTTTTTGAAATAGCAGAAGCCGAGCAGATTATGCAGATCCTCCCGCTCATCATCTTCCAGGCAGCCGAGTTTCAACGTAGCTATGGCATCGTCGTATCGCTCCAGATCCTTGAGGCAGCTCCCCTTGAAAGAGTATATGTAGGGCAAATCCTCCTGCTCCGGGTTCTGGCCCAGAGCTCGATCAAACGACTCCAGGGCCTGGCGGTATTCTGCACTGTTGTAATGGCTGATGCCCTGATAAAAGGACAGGTAGTAGGATTCGGGCAGTACATGCTCGAATTCTTCCAGCTTTGCCCGGAACAGCCAGGGATCGTCCACCAGTTCGTTGAGCAGTTTGGCGGCGAACAGGCCGGCATCGCAGCGCCTCGAACGTTCACGAAAGTGAGCACCGGGAATAATGGTGTAGAGCGCCGGGATTTTCAGCAGCGGATGGGTAACATCGATCATCAGAATTTCCATGCCGATCTCCCCCAGCTTGTCAACGCACCGGTCCAGCTCGACTTTCATATTGTCATCGGAAAGATCGTTCATCTGCTGGACCGGGACCCGCTCCGCGGCATCGGTCAGATAGCTTACCTCGTCCATTGTCAGCGGTTTGGGCAGGCCGGACGCCACATAATTCGAACCGCTGTTGAAATCTCCGGCAAGCTGGGCCACTTCTGTGACGGCCCTGATGATGGCTTTGTCGGGGCCCGGCGTGGTGCCGGCGGTAAAGACGATTTCGCTGCGTTCCGGAAAGGTCGAACGGTCTATCGCCAAAGCCCCGACGGTGCATAAGCCGGTGTTAAGGCTGAAGTCGTTGAGGTAAAGCTCGATACCGTTGTTGTCAAACTTGTCGATAAGTTCGCGGGCGACGGGGTCGTCGATGCTGTCGGTGTCTATTGCCGGCGTCGAGAGCTTGTACTGGTTGATCAGTGAACAGACATGGCGTTCTACGATCTCGCTGATACCCTGCAGGGCGGCCTCTTCCATGGTATTGCCGGCCGACGGACCATTGAACTCGTTGATTGCATAAAACCAGGAAAACGGCACCAGCAGTTGCTCACCGCTGCAGATATTGGTGGCCCAGGTCCACTGCATCGGGATATCTTCGAGCAGGAGTTCGAGCTCTTCACCGCTCAGCTTTTTGTCCTCTACTGATTTCAGCAGATAAGAGCTGTCGAGCAGCGGATAACCCTGCTCCCTGAGGCTGGCGTAATCTCCCCGGACAAAATTCTCAACATCGGCCTTGAAGGCAAAAAAGGAGAAGCGCTCGGCCAGTTCCATGCAGGCGGAGGCTTTAGACTGGACCGGGGAGGCCCCTTTGCCCATCTGCTTTTTGGTGCCGGTCAGAGCGCGGGCTTCGTCGGTACAGACACTGAAGTAAACGGGGATATCGAGCCGGCCGTTATCGATTCTTTTAACCTCGCTCAATATCTTTATATCGAACTCCTCGATTCTGCGGTAGAAATTCTCGATGGTCTGCTCGGGCGTTAAAGCCTTATCCTGATCACGGGTAAAAGTTTTCGGACAATCACCGAAACTGATAATTGAATTTTTCATGAATATAATCCTGCCGGAACGAACTGGTTGGTTGTCTAGAAAGTTGAAGGGGTCAATGGCCTGAAGCCATCGTCATTCTAATCTCAAATGTCATTAAGACAAGCTCTTAAAAAGATAACGTACCATCGCCGGACTGCTGATACAGGCGCTTCAGTCGATTTTCCCAACCCCGGTCATTACTGTGCAGCGCCACGTTTCTGGACTGCTCACCGACCACGGTCAACGTTACGTTAAGCGCTGACTCGGGGATGATGTCTTCGGCCCGTTCACACCACTCGATCAGAACCACGCCTTCAGCGTAGAAATATTCGTCCAGCCCAAGCGCCAGCACATCATCACTGGACCCCAGACGATAGAAATCCATGTGATAGATGGTCGTTTTCCCCGGGTATTCATGCATGATGGCAAAGGTCGGACTGCTGACATAGCTTTGGGGTCCGACACCGATTCCAGCCGCGATGGCCTGAGCCAGGGTGGTTTTGCCGGCACCGAGGTCACCGCTGAGGCAGATGACATCGCCCGGTTCACACAGTGAACCGAGCTGCTTTCCGAGCCTTGCTGACGCTTTGAGCGATTCTGTATGCAGTTCCATATGTTATCGTAATGCAATAAAAAAACCCCAAGACGCCTCTGACGTCTTGGGGTTCTGACTGGCTGAACCGGCCCTTAACCGACTTTTACCACATTCTCCGCCTGGAGCCCTTTGTCAGTTTGCGCAACCGAAAACTCGACCGGCTCCCCTTCCTCAAGGGTACGGAAGCCTTCTCCCTGGATGGCGCTGAAGTGCACGAATACATCAGCTTCTCCATCCGGTCTCTCTAGAAAACCATACCCTTTACTGGCATTGAACCACTTCACCTTTCCTTGAACACGTTCCGACATACTGATCTCCTCCCGGCATAGTGACGGATTGTTACCGTCAGGTCAAACATGGGGCTCCAGCCCCTTGAAATTACAGATACTCACGAACAAGGGGAGTATCTCAATTCACTCTATCAGCAGGTTTTTACACCGTCAAGGAAAAAATGAAAATTTTGTACCTCAGAACAACAAGTTAGCAGCATCAACCAACCAATTTCAAGATTATCGCCTGAGCTTACCATCATTGCCTGCAGGGGCCAAGATACCCTCTGCACTACTCGCTGCGCTGCCACCAGGTCATCACAAAAGATAAATAATCATAATAGGTTGGAATGGTTTCAGGAAGTTCGAATTTGTTGTGATAGGCGAGCCGGTGCCCGTTCAGGTACCAATTGGGCACCAGATAGTTGCCATGCCACAGAACCCGGTCCAGGGCCTTGCTCGCCGCAGTCAGCTCCCCCCTGTTTTCGGCGTAGATAATCCGGTCAATCAGATCATCGACGGCCTCACTCTTAATTCCGGCTATATTGCGAGAGCCCCTCCGCTCAGCCGCGTCCGACGACCAGAAATTCCTCTGCTCATTGCCGGGTGACTGGGACTGGGCGAACACATAGACGCACATGTCAAAATCAAAATTATTGATTTTTTCAGTATAGAGCGCTGAATCAATGGTCCGGTAAGTAGCCTCGATACCAATTTTTTTCAAATTGTCGGTAAACGCGGCCATGACCCGTTCGAAGGTCGGTGAAACGAGGATGATCTCAAACCTGAGCTTTGTTCCGGAATCGTTTTGCATGACTCCATCCTTGAGCCGGTAACCGCTGTCGCGCAGCAGCTGCTGGGCAACCCTGAGATTATTCCGGATTCCCCCGGGCCTGTCGGTCCTGGGAGTCCCCATCTCCTCGGTAAAGACCTCCGGCGGAATTTTTCCTTGCAGCGGTCTCAGAAGTTCAAGCTCCGACGGAGACGGCAAACCGGTTGCTGCCAGGTACGAGTTGCTGAAGTAGGAGTTGGAACGTTCGTACTGGTTGTAGAACAGGGATCTGTTGGTCCACTCGAAGTCAAATGCCAACCCCACGGCTTTTCGAACCCTCGGGTCGCTGAACACCGCCCGCCTCGTGTTCATCACGAATCCCTGCATGCCGGCGTTATTACCGTGCGGAAATTTTCGTTTGATTATTTCAGCCGAATCGACCTTGGGGCCCGCAATATCGCGGTCCCACTGTTTGGCGACATTGACCATCATCAGATCGAACTCACCGGCCTTGAATGCTTCCACAGCAACAGACTGATCCTTGTAATACTTGAAGGTGATCGTATCAAAATTGAACATGTGGCTGCGCACCGGGTGATCCACGGCCCAATAGTCAGGATTTCGCTGATAGGTGACAAAACGGCCCTGCTTGAATGACTTGACCACATAGGGACCCGATCCCGTCGGCGCGATCAGCGTCTGTTTTCCAAAGCCGTGCTTTTCATAGAAATGCTTCGGCAGCACCGGTATCTGGCCGGCGATCAACGGCAGTTCGCGGTTTTGTTTTTTGAAATTCATTCTGACGGTATGGGTGTCGAGAATTTCAACATTGTCGATATCAGCGTAATAGAAGGGATAAAGTGGATGGACCTTGTCGCTTTTCAGCGTTTCAACACTGAATTTAACGTCACTGGCAGTAACCGGGGTTCCATCGGAGAAGCGTCCGTTCTCATTAAGCACGAAGATTACCGAAAGGCCGTCATCAGCTACCAGTATATCCCTGGCCAGTAGTCCATACTGGGAAAATGGCTCATCCAGTGAGGCCTCGGTAAGCGTCTCGAAAACAAATTGCTGAAGACCATCCGGACCGTTTCCCTTCAAGGTGAAGGGGTTCATCTTGTCGAAACTGCCGATGGCATGGAGGATAAGTTCACCACCTTTGCGTGCCTTGTCGGAGACGTAATCGAACTGTTTGAAATCGGCCGGATACTTGAGCTTGCCATCGATGGCCAGGCCGTGCTCGGCCTGCACGCCGGCCGCCTGAAGGAAAAGAAAAACACCAACGACAATTGCCAAGACACACCGATATAATGTGGCCATCAGACCGCACCCAGGTAATGGTTGAATTATGTAAAAAAAAGGGAGCGCCTGTCTCAGACACCCCCTTACCATCGATCCGTTCAATCAACCTCTAAAACACAATTCTACAGGCTACCTTTTAAGAAGACAATTTTACAAGATACCCTACAGTCCCGCCTCTTTCAATGACTCGATCAGTTCTCTCTGGTCGTCGGTCAAATCCTTGGGTACCTGCACACCGATATTGACATAGAGATCGCCCCGATCCCCAATCGGACCGGTCGGCAGTCCCTGGCCTTTGATACGCAACCGGGAGTCTCCGTTGGTCCCTGAAGGTACGTTAACGACGAACTTCTTGCCATCGAGCGATTCTACCTCTATCTTGGCCCCCAAACAGGCGTCGCTGAATGAAATACGTTTTTTGAGGATCAGATCATCGCCGCTCCTCTCATAAAACTCATGCGGCTGCATCTGGACTTTCAGATAGAGATCCCCGGGAATGCCGCCCATCGGCGCCTCACCGCCTTTACCCTTGAGCCGCAGTTTTTTGCCCTGCTCTATTCCTTTGGGAATTTTAACGGAGACATTTTCCGTTTTACCATTTTTGCTCAGGGTCAATTGCCGGTGCGCCCCGTTGAAGACATCTTCGAGCGATACGGTTAACTGATAGGTGAGATCCTGGCCTTTCACCGGCTGACTGCAGCCGCCGCCGCAGCCGGCCGCAGAAGAGCCGGCACCATGCTGGTGGAAGAATGTGTTGAAATTCTGGGGGCCGCCGGCACCGCCGGATCTGAAAGAATTGGCCGAGAATCCTGAATTACCAAAACCGAACTGCCTGAGAATCTCATTGAGGTCGAATCCTCTGAAAATGTCTTCCCGGGAGTAACGCTGATGAAAACCGGCTGAACCATAGGTGTCGTACTGTCGCCGTTTTTCAGCATCGGAAAGGACTGCGTAGGCTTCGCTGATCTCTTTGAACTTGGCCTCGTAGTCTTTATTTCCGTTATTCTTGTCCGGGTGGTACTTCAGCGCCAGCTTGCGATAAGCCTTTTTGATCTGATCGCAGGTGGCCTCTTTGGGTACACCCAGAGTCTTGTAATAATCCATGATGCTGAAAAGCGCTCAAAACGTTGAATGACGACTTCAGACAAAATCTGTTATGGCTGCACAATAGGGACTGATAAGCACTCAGTCAAGCAACTGGAAACGGTCAAAATTACGATCAAATCGATTTTTTAGACAAAAAAAAAGCACCGGTTCGACCGATAAAACCGGCTGACCGATGCTTATCTGCTGTTCAGCTCCTGTATCAGTTCAGGAATTGAAAGATTCAGCCATTGACGACTCAGCTAAAACGGGACGTCATCGCCCATGGATCCCTGGTTCTGAGGAGAATCATAATAGTCCTGATTGTACCCTCCTCCGGCTCCACCTCCGGTGCCGCCGGAATCACTGTCTCGTTTGCTGCTGAGGATCTTCATTTCCCGGGCGACGATCTCGGTGGTATATCGGTCATTGCCGCTCTGGTCCTGCCATTTCCTGGTCTGAATTCTGCCCTCGATATAGACCTGGGACCCCTTGTTCAGTAAATTGCCGCAAATTTCGGCAAGCTTGCCGAAAGAAACGATTCGGTGCCATTCGGTGGATTCCTGCAGCTGACCGCTCTGGTCCTTCCACTTCTCGTTGGTGGCAACCGTAAAGGTTGTCACTGATGTACCTGACTGGGTAGAGCGGATTTCCGGATCGCCTCCCAGTCTGCCGACAATTATCGCTTTATTGATCATCTCTGTTTCTCCTGAATGGGTTGGATAAAAAATGCCTGATTAGATTACACGAAGTATCGGCCAAAGGACAAGGCGCAATTTACCTCACTGATGGTTCATTCATAACCGCCCGTTGTGACAATATCATTTCATCCGCACCGTTTTATCGAGCATGGCTGGTATACCGCCTCTTTGAGCAGGGGTGAATCCCATCACCTGCTGCCAGACTTCATCGCTTTCCATGCAGAAATAAATACAGGTGGATGGTCCGCAGCGAGCCGCTATTTCGTCATAAATAAACTTATAAAGTTCTACCCTTAAAGGTCTGAAGTATCGTATTTTATTATCCATTCCACCAACAAACTCATGGTAAAATATTTCAGTGTGGGGAAAGCGTGAGGTGGCGATGTTTTTCAAGGCAGAAAGATAGCGGAACCCACCAAGGGATATCCACTTGATTCGCGAGGCCGGTATTTTTTCGAACAAAGCCGAGATTACCCTCCGATAGCCCTCCTCCCAGCCAGGTCCCCCTATGATCGGATCGAAATGAAAGGCGCAATCGTATCCCCACTCCACACAGCTGGCGGCGGCCCGAAGACGCTGATCGAGGGTTGCGGCACGGATTTCCTGACGGCGGACGACCGCTTCGCTGTTCAGGGACCAGGCCACCACAGTCCGGTTGTTGTGTTCAAGTCCCTTCAGGTTTTCCACCCAGCCGCATTTGGTCTTCAGTTCGAGCACGCCTTTTTTCTGTTGCCCGAAAAAATTGACCAGCCGCCGGCTCAGACCGGTTATGCGGTCCAGGGCCATGGAGTCGGTAAACTCTCCGGTGCCGATACGCATGACCTCGCCAGGGTGACTGTTGATTTTTATTTCGAGCTCGGTGAACAGGTCATCGACATTGATAAAAAACGACAGATAGGGGTTGTTCAGGTAAGCCTGCAGGATACAGTAAACGCAATCCATGGGACACCCAAGCCCCACGTTGATCACCCGGTAATCGCAGCAGCGATAGGCCCTGGTACCGGGACAATCCTTCAGGAAATCGCCATGGTTCCTGCTAAGCAGCAGCTTTTTCTTGCCCTCACTTAGATTGGCTGGATACGCACCGGCCACCAGCGAACGAAATTCATCCTCGCCCACCAGTGAACTTGGAAGCCCGGAACGATCAACGATTTCGATGGTGTACGGATCATCTTCACAGCTCTTTTCGATGAAAATATGATCCAGATAGACGGAGGGGTCTACCCATTGATTGGCACCGGTCTTATTCATCGTTTATCGCTCCCCCTGTGCATTACAAAAACCTGCTGCTCCGTATACTGCGCCAACTGAAAATAGTAGGCAGCCTCATCCTCTTTGTCATGTTTCATGCAGCCTGCACCATAAATTCTGCACCGTCGCTGCAGTTCCCGGCAGGCGTCGCTGAGCTGGCTTCGGCTCAGCGCTGCTGTATGTATCAGCCGGGCCAGGGCCTGAATTCTGAAGCGATCCATGCCGACCCGGAAAATGGTGGACACCTGATCAGGCCGCCCGCCGTGCTTGATGGTCAGCCTTCTGTCCACCAGCAGAAACGGCTCGAAGGCGGAAACACGCAACCATAAGTCGTAATCCTCGCAGCAGCGCAGAGTCTCATCGAACAGACCAACGCGGCGAAAGAGATTACGGTGGGCCATCACCGTTGACATGCCGACACAGCAGAGGCGCAATGACTGCTTGAATATCATCCCGTGTGACGGCAGATGGTATTTTTTCTGGTTCAAATGTTCATCGTTCCTGTACCACCGCTCTGCGGTGTGGGAAATGAGGAACTCCGGACGGGAGCGCAGGGCCTGATACTGAACAGCCAGTTTGTCACCCTGCCACTGGTCGTCTGAGTCAAGAAAAGCGATATAACAACTGCAGGCTTTTCTAAGACCGTGGTTTCGCGCCGCGGCCGGCCCGCGATTGGGCTGCTGGAAATAGCCAATCGGTGTCGACGAAGATCTGCCAATCTGGGCAACGAGTTCTGCGCTATGGTCGGTGGAACCGTCGTCCACGACAATAATTTCCGCCGGCAGCAGGGACTGGCTGAGCACCGACTCGATCGCCCGCCGAAGCCGATCAGCCCGGTTATAAGTTGGTATAATCACCGAAATATCTGACATCTGATCAAAAACTGTCAAAATTTGAACCACCCGCAAGGAAAGGTGGCAATTTTTGCGTATTCTGAGGTATAGTAACAGACTTACTCGACTATAAATCCCGGATCAATACTTCGCCCCATGAGGTGCCCCGTTTTTATCGCATATCAGCCTCACCCGCGGCAGCTTGAGCATCTTAAGCAGAGGCGCACCGCATACCTGCAGAGGAGCTTCCGGAACTGTTTTTTACCCTGAAATGACGACTGAAATATTAATAAATTCGAGAAGATATGAAGTCAGGATTGCGCTTGTCGAAAATGGCAACCTGACAGAGTTTCACCTGCAGCGGCCCACCGAAAAAGGCCTGATGGGCAACATCTACCTGGGCCGGGTGGTCAGGGTTTTACCCGGAATGCAGGCAGCCTTCGTCGATATCGGCCTTGAACGGACCGGATTTCTCTATGTGGACGATATCTATGTGCCGCCGTCCCAGATGGAGCGGCTGGCCAACGGCAAGCACGCGGCTGATGAGAGCAAACCGGGTCCGGCAGGTGAACATTACGATCGGCCGAGCGCCCATGGCTTCAAGATAGAGGAGCTGCTCAGCGAAGGCCAGGAGATCATGGCCCAGATAAGCAAGGACCCGATCGGAACCAAAGGCGCCCGCCTGACCTGCCAGATAACCCTGCCCGGCCGCAATCTGGTGTTCATTCCGCAGACCGACCACATCGGCATATCCCGCAAGATCGAAGATGAAGAGGTGCGAAATTCTCTGCGGGCTCTTATCGACAGTTTGCGCCCCGAAGATGTCGGCTTCATCGTCAGGACCGTGGCAGAAAACGCCCCGCAGGACGACATCGTGGCGGATATGGAATTCCTGATGCTGCTCTGGGATGAAATACGCGGACGATCTGCCACTGCCAGGGTCCCCTCACTGATCTACGAAGATCTTGACATCACCCTGCGCTCGGTGCGTGACCTGTTCACCAGTGACGTTGATTATCTGATCATCGACAACGAGAAATCATACGACGCATTGATGAAGTTCGTCAACACCTTCACCCCCCAGCTGAAAAATAAAATTTCCCTCTATCGGGGAGAGCTGCCGCTGTTCGAGGCCTACGGAATCGATGTTGAAATCAGCAAAGCCCTGGAAAAAAAGGTCTGGCTGCGTTCCGGCGGCTATGTCATCATTGAAAATACCGAAGCCCTGACCGTCATCGATGTCAACACCGGTCGCTTCGTCGGTAAAAACGATCTCAATGAAACCATCTTCAAGACCAATATGGAGGCCGCCAAGGAGATTGCCTACCAGTTGAGGCTGCGCGACATCGGCGGCATCATCATCATCGACTTCATCGATATGGAAGATGAACTGCACCGCGAAGAATTGTTCAACACCTTCAAAGAGGCGGTCAAGAAAGACAAGAGCCGGATCAACATACTCAAGCTCTCCGAATTCGGCCTGGTGCAGATGACCAGAAAGCGGCACAGCGAGAACCTCAACCAGATGATGTGCGAACCCTGCCACTACTGCGCCGGAGAAGGGATTCTGAAATCCCGCCGGACCATCTGCTATGAGATTTTCCGGAAGATCAGCCGCAACTCTGATCGGGCAGACGGCACCGCGGTCACGGTCAGGGTCAACCCCCGTATTGCCGATATGCTGCTCAAGGAAGAGGAACTGACCGTCGACCAACTCGAAACGGATATACGAAAACGGTTGATCATTGCCCCGGCAAAGGATCTCCATATCGAAAAATATGAAATAATATGGCAGCATTGACTGCCCTACCCAGGACCTTTTTACCATGTCTCGATTCAGACGATCCAGATCCAGATCCGCAACGACCGCACTGCTCGTTTTTCTGCTGATAGCTGCTGCCGGCACAGCGGCCGCTTTTCTGCTCTTTTTCGAAGGGGAAACCCCCCAGCTCAGCCTCGATTCCCCGAAGAATTTCGTCGGCAACAGCAGCACTCTGGCGATCAGTGCATCCGACGCTAAAAGCGGTCTGCGGCAAATCAGGGCCAGAATCACCCAGGGTGAACTGGTAAAGGAACTCTATATCGAGGATTTTCCCAGAAACGGCTACACCGGGATGGTCGGGACCCCCGAAAAATCGGCCAAAATCGTATTCAACCCCCGGGAATCCGGATTTAAGGACGGGGATGCCCGGCTGGTGTTGGAAGCCTACGACTATTCGCTGAGAAACTTTTTCAAGGGCAATCCGGCAACACTCAACGTTGACCTGATCATCGATACAACGCCGCCGAAGATCGCAATTCTGCACAGTGAGCAATATATCTACCCGGGCGGCAGCGGTATTGTCATCTACCAGTCCCCGGACCCTGATATTATCAGCGGAGCGCAGATCAACGAGCAGTTCCACCCCGGCTTCCTGGTTGGGGACGGCAGGGACGACACCTACATTGCCTTTTTCGCCCTGCCCTACTCGTCCGACAGCCTCGAGAATTCCTATGTCAGCGGCACGGACCAGGCCGGCAACACCACCCAGGCTGCCTTTACCACGGTCGTTAAAGAGAAAAAGTTCAACCAGGATCGAATCAATATCTCCGATGGGTTCCTGAACCAGAAAATCCCTGAATTCATGAACCATTACCCGCAGATGTCGGGGGCCATGGTCGACAAGTACCTGTTTACCAACCAGGAAGTCAGGCAACAGAACAATAGCCTTATCTCCCAGCTCTGCGCCTCCCCCCACCCCGAAAGACTCTGGGAGGGGAAATTTAACCGCATGGCGGGAAGTTCCCGGGCCGGCTTTGCCGATCACCGCACCTATTACTATCAGGGCGAGCCGATCGACAAGCAGGTGCACCTCGGCATTGACCTGGCCTCGACCAGAAGAGCGGAAGTCAAAGCCGCCGCCAGGGGGCTCGTCGTTTTTGCCGATTATCTCGGCATCTACGGGAACATGGTCATGATTGATCATGGGCAAGGGGTTTTCAGCCTCTATTCCCACCTGAGCCAGATCAACGTCGCCCCGACCGATGAAGTTGACCAGGAGACGGTAATCGGGTTGACCGGGACCACCGGCATGGCGGGGGGGGACCACCTGCATTTCTCCATGCTGGTCAATGGCGTCTTCGTGACGCCCCGGGAGTGGTGGGATCAGCACTGGATCGATGTCACCATCGAAGATCCGCTGACCGAATCGAGATTCCAGTAAGAACGGGCAATTCTCAAAGCCACAAACAATAAGGGGCAGCCGCCGGTGTCGACAGATTCTCTGAACGTGTCATCTGATACCAGGCCATCAGCGTCGAGAAAACGCAGATTGCCCCTGCTCTTCTACAGTTACCTGGCCACTGAGATGCTGGCCCCGTTTCTGGCCAGTTTTCTGATCATGAACGGGGTTTTCTTTCTGATCAAGCTGATACCCTTTTTAAACCTGGTTCTCGAACTCAATATCAGTCTGGCCGATTTCATCCGGCTGTTTTCCTACCTTTTCCCCAACATGTTTCTCTACTCGATACCGATGGCTTCCATGCTCGGTATCACAATCGGCTTTTCCCGGCTGGCCAACGACACCGAGATTCTTGCCTTCAAGGCCAGCGGCATCGGTATTTATCAGGCTCTGCCGCCCCTGATAGTCATCTCCCTCTTTATTGCCCTGATAACCGGATACTTCTCCATCAGGCTGATTCCAGCCGGCGACACGGCCATGCAGCACATGATGTATCAGTTGGCCAAAGAAAAAATCGACAAGGGTATCCAGGAGAGGACCTTCACCGAGGCGCTCGGTGATCTGGTGGTCCATGTCGACTCGATCGATCCCGATACCGGCATCTGGAACAATGTCTGGGTATCGGACATGCGTAACCGAACAACCCCGGCGATCACTATGTCACGCTACGGGCGGATGGATACCGACATGGAGACTCTGGTCGTTACGCTGATTTTAAAAGATGGTGCGATGCAGATCCCCGATAACGACAAGGCCCAGACGGTCACCTTCGACCGCTATGTTATCAAAATTCCGCTCAAGCTCCCTGCCCAGGCACCGAATTTCAAGAAGCGGGGAACCATGACGATGGGGGAATTGATGGAGCAGGCCCGGGAAGCGGGACTGGATACCCCCGCGGGAAGATCCTACCGTACCGAATGGCATAAGCGACTGGTTCTGCCGGTCGGTTGTTTCATCCTCTCGATCATCGGCATGCCGCTGGGCCTGCAGGCCGGCCCCGGCCGGCGCGCCATCGGCGTACCCTTCGGACTGACGCTCTACATCGTCTATTATATTACCTTCACCATGTCCCGTAACCTCTCGGTTTCCGGTGCCTTTCCAACTCCGGTCGTCATGTGGGTGCCCAATACTCTGCTGCTGATTCTGGCTCTGGTTTTCATTAACCGGGTTGCTCACGAACGACCGCTGGTACCCTCATATATTCAGGAGCTGCTGGACAAGTTCACCGGTTTCCTGCTGGAATTGTTCAACAAGGTCTGGGCAGTGCTGCGAATTGACCTGAAAGGGTCAGGAACAACAACGAACGACATGAAAGCGGCCCCGGCCAAAATCCTTCGCGGCAATCCCCGGACACGGATTTTCCACTTTCCTGAATGTGATTATTATTACAGTCAGGATTGTTCAGTTCAGTTCAGGGACAGCACGGTGGCCACCGATTCAGGTTTCGAGCCGTGTCTTTTCTGTAGAACCATCCTGGCCGACAAACAGAGAGAAGAGCAGAAACAGGGCTGAGGCCATCAGCTCCGGGGAGCCGATCGATGCTATTGCCAAATGCTGAACAAATGAGACGGATCGATCAATGCGCCATCGACCGGTTTCATATTCCCGGCATCGTCCTGATGGAAAATGCCGGCTTGGGGACGGTCCTGCTGATGGAGCGCCGGGTCGGCCCGATTTCGGGAGCATTCATCCCGATTTTCATCGGACCGGGAAACAACGGCGGAGACGGGCTGGTCATCGGCCGCCACCTTCACCAGAGAGGATGCACCCCGTTGCTTGTTTACCTAGTCGAACCCCAGCGTCTTAAGGGCGACAGCGGTGCCAATCAAAAAATTGTTGAGTCACTTGATCTTCCCGCCATCGTCTGCTGCAGTTCTGCAGCGGTCGACCGCCTGCGCCTGGATCTCCAGCAGATGGAAGCGCAGCACGGGCCGATATCGGCTCTGGTTGACTCGATATTTGGAACGGGACTGGACAGAGCTGTCGAGGGACACTTCAGCAGCGCCATCGCCCTGATCAACGAATACGGTTCAAGCCGGAACATCCCGGTGATTGCGGTCGATACGCCCTCAGGCCTCGGCTCAGACGACGGCGTGATTTTCAACTCCTGCGTACGGGCAACGCTGACCGCCAGCTTCGGTTATGCCAAGGTAGGCCAGGTTCTGCCGGAGAGTGAGCGCTATACCGGTGCGCTGGAAATAATCGATATCGGCATACCGGCCGAGGTTGCATCACACATAAACGTAAACACTGCAACCATTGACCGCAGTGACTGCTCCTACTTGGGATCACTTTTAAGGCGGGAGCCCGCGGGCCACAAAGGAAATTTTGGTCATCTGCTGATCATCGCCGGTTCACCCGGCAAAACCGGCGCCGCCATCCTGGCAGCACAGGGGGCGCTGAAAAGCGGCTGCGGTCTTATCAGCCTCTGCGCCCCGGCGCACCTCAATCCTGTCTATGAGACAACCCTGACCGAACCGATGAGCCTGGTGCTTGATTCTGCCAATCTCTTCTCCATCGATGACCTGCCGGCTATCCTCAGCCATCTTCAAGGCAAGAACTGCCTGGTCATCGGGCCGGGCATCGGTCTGCACCGCAAAACAGCGGAGCTGGTTATCGAGTTGTACAACACCGTTTCAGTGCCGATGGTCATCGATGCCGACGGACTGACGATTATGGCCAGCCGCAGGGACCATCTGGTGCCGCCGCCCGGGCCCCGGATCCTGACTCCCCACCCCGGGGAAATGGCCCGCTTGACCGGCCGTTCAAACGCCGCTGTCCAACAGGATCGTTTCACCGCTCTTCACGACTGTTATCAGGAATTCCGGACATCAGAAGCGGAACTGATTATACTGCTGAAAGGAAGCGGCACCCTGATAACCGATGGGACGACCACCTGGATCAACCGCAGCGGAAACCCGGGCATGGCCAGCGGCGGCATGGGTGACGTGCTCAGCGGTCTTATCGGCTCGCTGGTCTGCCAGGGGTTGTCCTGCTGTGAGGCCTCCCGCTTTGCCGCCTTCGTTCACGGATTCAGCGGGGATCGGCTGCAGGAGAGTAAAGGAACCGGGTTCACGGCGTCGGCACTGGCCGATGACCTCTCCGCAGCATTACTAACATTGACAGGGGAAGATAGATGAAAACCGCACGGGACCTCATGACCGAGAAGGTGGTCACCATCGAGTCCGATACGCTGCTTCGCGATCTCGCCTCGATATTTTTAGACAACAACATCAGCGGCGTTCCCGTGGTCGATAGCGACGGCCGGGTGTTGGGCATCGCCACGGAAAGCGACCTCATTTTTCACACGAAACGGCTCAAAGTCCCTGCCGTACTGCCCATTCTCGATTCATTCATCCTCCTCGACTCCACCGAAAAAATCAAGAAGGAGCTGCGCAAAATTGGAGCAGCATCAGTGGAGGATATCTACTCCTCTCCGGCGATAACTCTGAAACCCGACACACCGGTGGATGAAATCGCCTCGCTGATGACCGAGAAGAAGATTCACACGCTGCCGGTTGTCGACGATTCCGGTGTAATGATCGGTATAATCGGCAAGAAGGATATCATTCGGACCATTCTCTAAGCTGACTCACCAGTCAATCGGCTCGAACCCGTTTTCTGCCAGGTAGCGGTTGCAGGCCGCAAAGACACCGGAGCCCAGGAATCCCCGGTGGGCCGACAGTGGCGACGGATGGCTGGTCGACAGGACCAGGTGGTTGCTGGGGTCGATAAGGCCGGCCTTTTTCTGGGCAAAAGCCCCCCAGAGCATGAAAACGACATGCTCCCGTTTGGCGGAGATGGTCTCGATGATGTTGTCGGTGACTTCGTGCCAGCCAAGGTTCGCATGGGAGTTTGACTGTCTGGCCATAACGGTGAGGGAAGCGTTGAGCAGCAGCACCCCCTGTTTTGCCCAGCGGGTGAGATCGGTGCTCACCGAGCGCCGGAGGCCACCATGAAGACTATTGTCTATTTCCTGGAAAATATTTTTCAATGACGGAGGAGCGGGAATTCCCTCCCTGACCGAAAAACAGAGGCCGTGCGCTTCCGGTCCAAGTTCTGGATGCTCGTTTATATAGGGGTCCTGACCGATAATTACCACGCGAACCTGGTGAAAAAGGGTGATCCGCATGGCATCGAAAACATGCTCCCGCAACGGGTAGACCCTGCGCCCCCTGGATGCACTGCCGTACGCCTTCGCAGCCAGTTCCTTGTGCCGACCTTTTCTGAGCAGATCAACCTGCTCTTCCCAGAGCATCTTTTCACCGCCATGATCTATGATTTGACCTGATGTCACTGCACCCGCGTATTCTGGGAATCCTGGAAATGAGTCAGCAGGTCTATGCACTCCTGCTCGGAAACAATTCGGTCTGCACCGCTTTTCCGCAGGATATTTTCCCCCAATTCCTTGCACAGGCAGTTCGCGGCATTGAGGACCACCCCGAAACCCTGTTTCTTCCTGACCTGCTGTATGCCTTTTTCGCCGTCGAGCTGATTTCCGGACAGGACCATCGCCAGCATACGGTTTTTCATGATCGAAGCGATCGATTCGAACATCTGGTCTAGAGCGCCCTGTCCGGGGCGTGCGCTGCCTTTTCTGATAGTGAAATTGGTGCTGTGCGAAATCATGCTGAAATGATCATGGCATGAACCGATATAGCAGTTACCGCCCTCGATATTCATGCCGTCCTCCAACTCGACAACCCTGGTCGGGCTGATGGCATTGAGATATCGGCAGAACGACCGGGTATAGTCCCTGTTTTCCTGCAGCACCACGATCTGCGTAGATCCGGAGTCGGCCGGCAGCCAGGGGATTATTCTCAGGAGGTTCAGTGCGGCCCCCCGACCGGCACCGATCACCGAAATCGAAGAAACCCGTCGGTAGGCGTTTATGGTGACGGCCTCGAGCAGGTCGCCGCAGTCACTGCAGCGAACCTCCTCCCTGGCACCGTTTGAGCTCTGGGACTCAACCACATTCCGAGTTCCGCAGTCCTCGCAGAAGATGACCCGTTTGTCGACCATGGCCGAGGGGGCAGCCCCGGACCGGGCGCCGGATTCTTCCGTAACTGCCCCACCCCCGTTCACCTGCAGCCGGGAAGCGCAGAATATCCGGTAAAGCAGTTCGCTTTTCAGTTGTTCGGCGCCCTTCCGGGGGTGCAGTGCATCCTTGCCGATAAAGTCAACCGCACCATTTTTCAGGCAGTCGAAGCTGCGGGCAGAGCCCTCCCTTGACAGACTGGAAACCATGATGACCGGGACGGGAGAACGCTGCCTGATGCGGTGCAGCGTTTGCATGCCGTCCATGCCAGGCATTTCCATGTCGAGCAGAACGACATCGGGCTTTAACTCATCGAGCCGGTCCAGCGCCTGCAGACCGCCTGCCGCCTCGCCAACAATCGTCAGCGCCGTGCTGTCACCGAGGATCTCGGTGATAAACTTTCTGAACAGTTCGGAATCGTCGACCAGCAGAAGCCTGACGCGCTGATCGACCGGATAATTGAGCTTATTCGCTGCCATCGGGTATTAATGAAAAAAGAATAGGAGCGGGCACGGCTGCCCTGAATCGTCACTGTTCATAGAGCCTTTCTCTGATGATGTAGTCCGCAACCAGCGGCGGCACCAGCATCTGCCACGACAGGCCTGCCGCAATGCGCTCCCTTACATCGGTCGAGGAAATGGCTGCAATTTTACCGGTCAAAAAAAGAACCTCATTTGCTGAGCGTTCACAGAGCCATCGGTCACCCCTGGATCGATCGCGCGAAAAACCGTTTCGCTCGAGCAGCTGCTCTATCTCTTTTAAGGAGAAACCGGGTCGGACTGCAACAATAAAATTGGTGGAATAGAGCAATTTCTGCCAGCGATGCCAGGATTCGATTTCAGAAATCGCATCAAAACCGATGACAAAATAGTAGCGGCCGTGATCTTCGCCGGACTGTTTCAGCTCTTCGATGGTATCGATGGTATAGGAGACTTTTTCCCGGTTGATCTCTATTTCCGAAATCTCGAAACTGCTGTTGTCGGCAATGGCCAGCCTGAGCATCTGCAGCCGATGTTCGATGGCACCGACATCCTTGTCTTCCTTGTGGGGGGGGCAGGCCGCCGGAATGAACAGGACCTTGTCAAATCCATAGCGGCTCAACACCGATCTGCCGAGTTGCAGGTGGCCGTTATGGACCGGATCGAACGTCCCTCCCAGCAGGCCGATCCGCTTCATCAATCCCGTACCTGGCCGTTACCGTAAACGATGAATTTCCTGGTGGTCAGCTCGTCCAGCCCCATCGGTCCGTAGGCGTGCAGTTTGGTGGTACTGATGCCAATCTCGGTACCGAGCCCGAGCTGGCCGCCATCGTTGAACCGGGTCGAGGCGTTCACCATTACCGCAGAGGCATCGACCGTGGCCAGAAAATCCTGGGCGGTGCTGTAGTTTTCGGTGATGATCGACTCGGTGTGTCTGGACCCGTAACGGGCGATGTAGGCTTTGGCTTCATTGGTTGAGCCGACTACTTTCACACACAGCTTGAGCGACAGCCATTCGGTGCCCCAGTCGGCGTCGTCGGCCTCCTGGGCCGAGGGAAGGATCGCTCTTGTTTCAGGACAGCCGACCATGACCACGCCCCCTTTTTCCAGTTCCCCGCCAATTACCGGTATATAGTCGGGGGCGATGGAGCGATGAATGAGCAGGCCTTCGAGGGCGTTGCAGACGCCGGGGCGCTGGATTTTGGAGTTGAGAATTACCGGCGTGGCTTTGTTCAGGTCTGCCTCGCTGTCCACGTAGATATGACAGACCCCTTTGTAATGCTTGAGCACCGGAATCCGCGAATTCTCGGAGACAAATCGAATGAGTCCCTCCCCGCCGCGGGGAATGACCAGGTCTACGCTGTCGTCCTGCTGCAGTAAAACCTCTATGGCCTGGCGGTCGATAGTATCGATTACCTGGACTGCCTCAGGGTTGATGCCGGTGTTGGCCAGAGCTTTTTTGAGCACCCCGGCCAGAACGATATTTGAATAAATGGCCTCGGACCCGCCCCGCAGAATAACCCCGTTGCCGGCCTTGAGGCAGAGAGCGGCGGCATCGATGGTCACATTGGGCCTCGATTCGTATATCATTGCCACAACGCCGAGCGGAACTCTCATTCTCCCAACCGTGATCCCGCTGGGGCGGCGTGCCATGTCATCGACCCGGCCCACCGGGTCCGGAAGCGCGACGACTTCTTCGATGCCTTTCAGCATGCTGTCAAATACCGCATCTGACAAGGCCAGCCGATCGAGCAGCGCCGCCGACAGCCCTTTTTCCCTGCCGGCTGCAAGATCGCGGCTGTTTTCCTGGGCGATAACCTTCCTTTCAGACTGCAGCAGCACGGCCACCTCGGTGAGCAGCGCATTTTTTCTCGAAGTTGACAGCGGCGCCAGTTCCTGGGAGGCCAGCCGCGCCTGTTCAGCAATTTGTTTAATCCTGAACTCCATGTCCACGAATCCTCTCCGAATGGTTGTCCAAAGGCTAGAGCAGCACGATATTGTCCCGGTGAATCACCTCTTCACTGTCACAATAGCCGAGAATGCTCTCAATATCCCGCGAATGATACCCTCGAATTTTCTGAATATCAATGGAGCTGTAGTTGATCAGGCCAATCGCCAGGTTCCTGCCTTCCCGGTTCCTGCAATGCACCGCATCACCAACCCCAAAATCACCTTCGACACTGATGATACCGGACGGCAGCAGGCTCCTGTTCATCTCCACCAGGGCTCTGCAGGCCCCATCATCAAGAATCAGTTGGCCTTTGGGTTTCAGAACCGAGGCTATCCAGCGTTTTCTGCCGCTGATCCGCTCCTTGTGAGGCAGAAAGAAGGTCCCCACCATCTCGCCGCTGAACAGCTTTCTGAGAATATCCGGCTCGCGGCCTGGTCCAATGAACGAACTGCCCCCTCCGGCGGAGACTATTTTTGCAGCTCTCAGCTTGGAGCGCATACCACCGGTGCCCAGCTTGGAACCGCTGTGGGAAGCCATCTGCTCGACTTCCACCGTTATTTCATCGACGGTATAGATTGGCCGTGCCTGGGGATCGATTGCCGGGTTGGCAGTGTACAGGCCGGCCACATCGGTCAGGCAGATAAACATATCGGCTTCGATGAGATTGCAGATGTGGGCTCCGAGCATATCATTGTCGCCAAAGCGCAGCTCTTCGACGGAAACGGTGTCGTTTTCGTTGATAATCGGGATAGCACCGAACTTGAACAAGGTAAAAAGTGTGTTTCTGGCGTTCAGGTAACGCTTCCGGACAGCGAGGTCCTTGTGGGTCAGAAGAACCTGGGCGATGGTCTGAGCATGTGAGGAGAAGACACGATCGTAGATCTGCATCAGGCTGGACTGGCCGATGGCAGCCAGCGCCTGTTTTTCTTTTATCCCCATCTGGGAGCCGCCGTTTCTGTAGTTGATCCGGCTCCGTCCCGCGGAAACCGCTCCGGAGCTGACCAGAATGACTTCACGGCCGCTGTTATGCAGAAAGGCTATCTCGCGGGCTATATTTTCGATTACTTCGAGGGAAATCCCCTTTTCGTCGGTCAGTACAGCGCTGCCGACTTTGACGACGATGCGCCTGGCCCTGTCGAACAGGGTCTGCCGCAGATAGAGCCCGTCGTGGACAGAGAGGTCATCGATCATCACCATCATGCTCCTGCTGTTCTGATTCAAGGGATGCGTCCTCCCTTTCCATCTTCTCCAGGTGTTCGATCAAAGCTGCACGCAATCGGTCAATACCTTCAACGGTAAGCGCCGAAACTGCGATGGCCTCAATCCCGTCACGTTGGTAGTTCGCCCTGAACTCGGAAACCATATCGGGATCGACCAGATCACACTTGTTGAGAACCGTGATCTTGATCCGCTCCGTCAGGCTGCTATCGTATGTTCTCAGTTCATTTTCCAGGATTCTGAAATTTTCGCGGTGGTTGTCATCTGAAATGTCGACCACGTGAAGAATAATGGCGGTCCTTTCGATATGTTTGAGAAATGCGTCTCCGAGCCCAACACCTCTGTGGGCACCTTCTATCAGACCGGGAATGTCGGCAATGATGTACGGCCTGGAATAACGACCCTTCATGACCCCAAGCTGCGGTTCGAGGGTGGTGAACGGATAATTGCCGATTTTCGGATTGGCCGCGGAAAGAGCAGCAAGAAGGCTTGATTTTCCAGCATTAGGCAGCCCGACCAGACCGATGTCGGCAATCAGCTTCAACTCAATTTTCAGCCAACGCTCCTGGCCGTGTCTGCCGTCGGTGGCGATTCGGGGAGTGCGGTTGGAGCTGGAGGCAAAATGTGCGTTCCCAAGACCGCCCTTTCCGCCCATGGCGGCAAGATACTCCTGGCCGTCCTCGGCCAGGTCGATGAGGGTGTCTCCGGTGTCAGCATCTTTGATAACCGAGCCGGTCGGTACATCGATGGTCAGATCTGTGCCCTTGGCTCCGTGCTTGTCCTTGCCCTGACCATGCCCGCCTCTGCCTGCCTTGAAATGGGAGCGAAACTTGAAGTCGATCAGTGACTGGAGCCGGTCCGTGGCCTTGATGAGCACCCGGCCGCCTCTGCCCCCGTCACCACCGTTGGGCCCTCCCTTGGGAACATATTTCTCCCTGCGGAAGCTGATGCAGCCGTTGCCGCCGTCGCCCGCCTTGACATAGAATTTTGCTTCATCAACAAAGGCCATATGAATTTGACCGAACTGCGATCACCTCAAAAAAAAACTCGATCACCACCAGTTGTGATGACCGAGTCAACGTTTCGAAACCGCCGGCTGAACAGTTTCTATCAGATTCCGTTATGCTGCCGGATAGACGCTTACCCTTTTCCTGTCCTTGCCGAATTCTTCAAAGGTGACAACGCCATCAATCTTGGCAAACAGCGTGTAGTCTCTGCCGCACCCGACGTTGGTGCCCGGATGGATTCTGGTGCCGAGCTGCCTGACGATGATGCTGCCGGCAGTCACATTCTCACCACCGAATTTTTTGATCCCTCGCCGCTGGCCGATGGAGTCACGCCCGTTCCTTGAGCTGCCTCCCGCTTTCTTATGAGCCATTTCAAACTCCCCTGTAAAACTATGGATTTTCGCTGTGAACCGATAAATCACACATTGATATCAGCTATTTTCAGAGCGGTATAGTGTTGACGGTGTCCTTTCATCAACCGATACCCTTTCCGTCTCTTTTTCTTGAAAACCTTGATTTTGCGGTGCTTCCCCTGTTCTACGATGGTGGCTGCCACGGTGGCCCCTTCGACGACCGGCTTACCGACGGTCACCGTATCATCGCTGGCGATGAGCAGAACCTCGTTCAATTCAACCCGGTCACCTACATTTCCTTCCAGTTTTTCAACCATCACCTGGTCGCCGGCCGAAACCTGATACTGCTTGCCGCCCGTCTTTATAATTGCGTACATTGCTGAAAGCCTCTGCAAAAAAAATAGTTGATAAGGATAATAACAAAAATCGGAACACACAAAGATACAGCAAGAAAAGGGTTCCTGTCAACACTTTCGTTCCCTGAATCGACAGATCATCGAATCAGGGAGACTGCGGACAGACCCAGCTCTTCGCACCCAGCTGTGTATCGTGCAGGAGGTCGATCAGACTGCCAGTCGTGCGGTTTCGCGCTCCCGGCGAATTTTGCAGGCCCGCTCGAAGGCGCCTTTCTTACCGTGCTTTTTGATCGACACAGAGGTTTTACCCTGCTTGCCGTGCGGTGTTACCCAACTGACCTCATAACGGTTGAGACTCTCGTTGAGCCGCACACCGACCACACCGGTGCCGGAATTGCTGACCGTCACCATGTGCTTGTTGGTCCGCACCTTGCCGAGTTTGCGTTCGGTCTGATCACGCCAGGAAATGGCCGACAGCAGACTTGAATACCTGCCGCCGCATTTTCGGTCCGAAAAGAATTTGGAGTGTGTCCTGCCTTTGTATCGAACTCTGACGTACCATCCGTGAGTGCGTTTGGATTCCTGGTCAATGCGTGCTATATCTTTATGTTTTTCCAGCAGCAGTTTCTGTTTCTTGTCTTGGTTGATCACGTGCGTTGCCTCTTTGCTTTTTAATGTTTACTTCGTAGTATTACTATAATTTTCTATTTACATCAGTCAATGCTGAGCCATCGTTTGCCAGCAGTTGGCGTCCGGGCGGCATGTTTTCCCCATACTGCAGTGTAGCACCTACCGGACAAACTACATAGTTGGTCAGGTGCCCAATGTCAAGAAAATTAATGACCCAGATATAAATAAACCATCCTGGCGAGGCTCTCTTGCAGCCTTATCCGTAAACCAGCACAACCTGGAGATGCATATACCAGTTATGACTTCCTGCAATAACTATGGCTTTGATGAACTGCTCCGCACCATCAGGCGTCTGCGCGGTGAGGATGGCTGCCCGTGGGACAGCAGACAGACAACCAGCTCGCTGAAAAAATATCTGGTGGAGGAGTTCGACGAAATAATCGCCGCGCTGGACAACAATGACCATGGGAACCTCTGCGAGGAGCTGGGCGATTTCCTCTATCTCATCCTGATGCTCGGGGAGATCAACAAAGATGACGGTCGATTCGATGTATCCCGGATCATTGGCGGGATCAACGAAAAACTCATTCGGAGGCACCCCCATGTGTTCGGCAGCAGAAAAGAACTCAGCGACACAGAATTGCGCAGCCAGTGGGCCAGAATCAAGGAATCGGAAAAAGGCGATGGTAAATCCTCTTGACCCTAAAATACATTTATATTATTAATACAAGGTTGCAGAGCAATTCATCACCGTGATGGATTAGATGACATACCTCTTTGCTCTCAGCTGCCTGCAGCGAGGGCCGTGTCGCGGAATCAACCGCATCGATAAGTCCACAAGGAGGAACTTATGAGAAGATACGAACAAATCTGTATTCTTCGCCCATCCCTGAGCGAAGATGAAATCACCAGAATCATCGAAAATACCGATCGGCTGATCGAACAGGACGGCGGGGCCGTCATTTTCCTGAATAAATGGGGCATGAGGAAACTGGCCTACCCGATCAAGAAGGAAGTGCAGGGCTATTATGTCCTGTGCGATTTCGCCGCATCCCCAGACATTGTTTCCGAAATAGAACGTAAATATCGGATCGACGATGCCGTCCTCAAATATCTGACCATCAAAGTTGCAGATGCGATCAGCGCGGATGAGATAGAAACAGCCCGCAGCGAAGCTGAGGCAAAGGCAATCAGCCCTGAGCCGGAGAGGATAGTGCTGCCCCGGAAGCGGAAGCTGGCACTGAAGCACCGCAGGCTGCTCCAGAAGAAAAAAAATCTGACGAAGCGCCCCAGGCTGCTTCCGGTGACGACTCTTCTGAACAGCAGGCTGAAGGGGACGATGAAATAAAGGCTGAAGAAAGCGCATAATAATTCGATCTCGATTTAGATAACAACTCATACCGTGGAGTAACATAATGGCACCTAGACCCCAGAAAAGACTTTTTTCCAGAAAAAAAGTATGCCGATTCTGCGTAGACAAGGAAATTGGCATTGACTACAAGGACCAGAAAACATTGCGTAACTTCGTTACCGAACGGGGTAAGATCATTCCCCGCCGCATTCTCGGTACCTGCGCCACCCATCAGCGTCAGTTGTGCTCGGCAATCAAGAAAGCCCGCCAGATCGCCTTGCTTCCCTATTCCGGCAATACCCAGGGCTAAATGAACCGTGCGGCTGAGGTAATCGTGTCACCAGATGCTGAAGGACAGGCAACAAGCAGAGCTGGATTAATCAGTACGGTCCTGTTTGCGCTGGTATTGCTGGTGCCGAGCATCCATATCGGATTGTTCGGCTGGTTTTACTTCATGATACCGGTGATGGTACTGTTTTACATGTACCGATGGCGTAACGGCCTCGGCTTCATCGGTGCCGGTCTGGCCTTGGCCATCGTCGGCTCGTTTTTCATATCCTCGGTCGAAATTATTTTTTTCGGCGCTGCGCTGATTCCGGCCGGCTACAGCCTCGGCAGATCAGGATTTGGCAGCGAATCTGCAGCCTGGAGCGGACTCAAGGCAGCTGTCGTCCTGCTCTTCTGCTGGCTTCTTTTTTTCAGTGCTGAATCGTTTCTGACCGGGGTCAATCCTTTCAGCGACTTTATTACCAGTGTCGACCATGACATCGAGAGGACGCTGGAATTATATCGCCAAAGTGATGCGGTCGCGCCGGAAACGCTTGCCATCCTGGAAGAGTCTTTTTTCCAGATGAAGACCATCCTGCCGCGGATCATGGTTTCGCTGATTATCAGCCTGGCTCTGATCATCACCTGGTCATCAATGATTCTGGGTAACCGGCTGGTACGCAACTTTACCGGCTACCGCCCCTGGCCCGATCATCAACGCTGGGTTTTACCGGACAAACTGATCTGGCTGTTCATCGGTGCGGCACTCATCACCCTGCTGCCGGTGTCGACGACCCGCATTTTCGGCAGCAACCTGCTCATCTGCCTGAGCCTGGTATATCTGTTCCAGGGATTCAGCGTCATGAGCTTTTTTCTGCACAAGTGGCAGGTCCCCCGCTTCCTTCGCTATATTCTGTATGCCATGATGCTGTTCCAGTCCTTTGGAACACTGCTGCTGCTGATAGCCGGAATCGGCGAGGTCTGGTTCGACCTGCGCCGCTTGAAGACAAAACCGAAAGATTTGCAGGATAATTAGAATCACCAAGCCCTACGGGCAAAACAATATGAGGATTTAATCATGGAGCTCATACTCAAGGAAACGATAGACTCTCTCGGCAGAGAGGGAGACGTGGTCAGGGTCAAACCCGGCTATGCCAGAAATTACCTGCTGCCCAAGGGCAAAGCAGTGCAGGCGACCAAAGAGAATATTGCCGTTCTCGAGCAGAACAAGGCCGAGATTCAGGCCCGGCTCGATGAACAGCACAAGAAGGCCGAAGCCCTTTTCAAAAAGCTGACCGACATCACTCTGGAATTCGAGGAACTGGCCGGAGAGGACGACAAACTCTTTGGCTCGGTAACCGCCAGCGACATCTACGAGAAACTGCTGGCGCGAAAAATCGAGGTGGAAAAACGCAACATTTTACTGCCTGAAGCACTGAAAACGCTGGGCGAGCGAAAAATCTCCATCAAAGTCGGTTTCGATCTGGAAGCGGAAATCACCATCAATGTCCTGCCGCTTACCCAGGAGGCCTGAGTCTCCCGCGATGGTGCATAATCGATGATGTGATTTCTGCCCCGCCGGTTTCATTTCGGCGGCGGCCGTTGCCAGCGAACACACCTGGAGGGGGTTACCTTCAGGTGTGTTTTTGTTTTGACACAAGACAGCCATTATATTAGCTTGAATGTCTCATGACAGAGTTCTTTGTTTCTTATTATACTATATAATTACAGATACTTATTGAGATTGCACAGATTCTGCCATCGTACGGTTCCGCCCTTTGCACAAGCGGCGAACCGACAGCCGGTAACCGGGTCCACCCTCCGGGCGGGTGGGCTAAGATGCTTCCCTTCGAATTGATCTAAAGTCAGCCCATGAACGATTTTACCACTCCGCCGAGCCAGCCGGAAAGATCTGTGTCCAGGAGAATCCCACCCCACAACATCGAAGCCGAGCAATCCGTCCTCGGCTCCATCCTGCTCAAAGACGACGGTTTTCTCAAGGTAAATGAATTCATTTCAGCAGCCGATTTTTACCGCGAAGCCCATAAAACGATCTTTTCGGCAATGGCCGAACTGTTCGAGCGCAATGAACCCCAGGACCTGGTAACCCTGACCAGTTACCTGACCGACACTGCCCAGATCGACAGCGTCGGTGGTGCCTCCTATCTCGCCACCCTGACCTCGGTGGTGCCGGTGACTGCCAATATCGAAGCCTATGGTCGGATTATCCGGCAGAAGTCGGTGCTCAGAAATCTGATCAACACCACCAGCGATATCGCTAACCGCTGTTTCGAGGAGCAGGACGATATCGATCAGCTCGTCGACGAAGCCGAGCAGTCCATTTTCGAGATAGCCGGGAACAAGAGCAAGACGGAATTTACCGCTTTGCGGACCATTATTCCGGAAAGCTTCAAAACTGTTGAAAAGCTCTATGAACGCAAGGAGCTCATCACCGGGGTACCGACCGGGTATGCCGAGCTCGACAAGATGACAGCAGGCCTGCAGCCATCCGACCTCATCATTCTGGCCGGCAGGCCGTCAATGGGCAAAACGGCGCTGGCCCTTAATATTGCCCAGCATGCCGCACTGGTCGACAAAACCGGTGTTGCGGTATTCAGCCTGGAGATGTCCAAAGATCAGCTGGCCATGCGGCTGCTCAGTTCGGTCGGCCGGATCGACTCTCAGAAAATCAGAACCGGCAGGCTGCAGAACGAAGACTGGCCGCACCTCAGCAGGGCCGCCGGCATGCTGGCGGAAGCGCCGATTTATATCGATGACACCCCGGCCCTGTCGATACCTGAAATGCGCTCCAAGATGCGGCGTCTTGCTTCTCAGAACGACATCGGCATGATCCTGGTCGACTATCTGCAGCTGATGAGGGGGCGCAACGCTGAAAACCGCACCCAGGAAATCAGCGAGATATCCCGGTCGCTCAAAGCCCTTGCCAAGGAGCACGAGGTGCCGGTGCTGGCCCTCTCACAGCTCAATCGCGGCCTTGAAACACGCACCGACAAACGACCGATGATGGCGGATTTGAGAGAGTCCGGAGCCATCGAACAGGATGCCGACGTCATCTGCTTTATCTACCGCGACGAAGTCTACAATAAAAATGAGGACAACCCTGACAAAGGCATCGCCGAAATCATCATCGGTAAACAGCGCAACGGCCCCACCGGCATCACCCGGCTGTTTTTCAAAAAAGAATACACCATGTTCGAAAATCTCAGCAGTTTCGATGACCCGCACCACGTACGGAGCGAATGATCATCTTTTCTGTCGTCTACAACCAAACAGCTAATCGAGGAACCAGATGAGTGGTACACCCAGTTCAAGCTCCCATTACGATTTCAAACAGGTAGAGGCTAAGTGGCAGCAGCAATGGGAAAAGGACAACAGCTACCAGGTGACGGAAGACCCTGCCCGACCTAAA
Source organism: uncultured delta proteobacterium (assembly GCA_963845115.1). Taxonomy (GTDB): domain Bacteria; phylum Desulfobacterota; class Desulfobulbia; order Desulfobulbales; family Desulfocapsaceae; genus JABDQA01. Next base: position 730,642 of record CAWJQN010000001.1, read on the forward strand.
TATTACGTACTTGAAATGTTTCCCTACCCGTCCGGACGGATACACATGGGGCACGTGCGCAACTACTCCATCGGCGACGTCGTGGCTCGCTACAAGCGGTTATGCGGATATAATGTTCTTCACCCGATGGGCTGGGACGCCTTCGGGCTGCCGGCCGAAAATGCGGCCCAGAAAAACAACACCCATCCGGCCCGATGGACCTACGAAAATATCGATTACATGCGGGCCCAGCTCAAGAAACTCGGCCTCTCCTACGACTGGCAGCGGGAAATTGCCACCTGCCATCCCGACTACTACCGATGGGAGCAGAAGATCTTTATCGAGATGTATGAGCGGGGCCTGGTCTATCAGCGGGTCACCACCGTCAACTGGTGTGAGTCCTGTCAGACCGTTCTGGCCAACGAACAGGTAATCGACGGTGCCTGCTGGCGCTGCGACGATCCCGTTGAAGCCCGCAAAATGAACGGCTGGTTTTTCAAGATAACCGAGTACACCGAGGAACTGCTCGAAGATCTCAAGAATCTTGCCGGCTGGCCTGAAAAAGTCGCCACCATGCAGAACAACTGGATCGGCAAGTCCACCGGCCTGGTCTGTGACTTCAGAATCGTCGACAGCGAAAAATCCATATCCATCTTCACCACCCGGCCGGATACGGTCTTCGGCGTCACCTTCATGTCTCTGGCCGCCGAGCATCCCCTGCTCGAAGAGATCCTGCAGGGTGCCGACCACGAAGCCGAGCTCAAGGATTTCATCGAGCAGATCAACCGGGAAAAACAGCGCCGCAGCCTGCAGGAAGAGCCGGAGAAGAAGGGCAAGTTCACCGGACGATACTGTATCAACCCTTTCAATGGCGATGTCGTCCCCATCTACGTCGCCAACTTTGTGCTGATGGAGTACGGCACCGGGGCCGTGATGGCGGTTCCGGCCCATGACCAGAGGGACTTCGAATTTGCCCGCGCCTACGACCTGCCTGTCAAGCCGGTCGTCATCCCGGAGGGACCGGCGCTCTACCCCAGCGAGATGGTGGAGGCTTCCACCGTCCCCGGCACGCTCGTCGACTCGGGCCCCTTTTCCGGCCGCGATTCTGTTCGGGCTCAAAGCGATATAATCAAACACGCCGCCGAGATAGGATTCGGCCGCGCCCACACCACCTACCGGTTGCGTGACTGGGGGATCTCACGTCAACGTTACTGGGGGGCGCCGATACCGATCATCCACTGTGCTGACTGCGGGATCGTACCGGTCCCGTTTGATCAACTTCCGGTGCGACTTCCCGAGGATTCAGACACTGCCAGCGATGAGTGCCGGCCGCTCAGTCAGCGGCCGGACTTCATCAGCACAATGTGCCCAACCTGTGGCAAAGCGGCGCGGCGCGAAACCGATACCATGGATACCTTCGTCGAGTCATCCTGGTATTTTGCCCGGTTCGCCTGCCCGGACGAGGACCGTGCCCCCCTCGACCCGGAACGTTCAGCCTACTGGCTGCCGGTTGACCAGTATATCGGCGGCGTCGAGCACGCCATACTGCACCTGCTCTACAGTCGTTTTTTCACCAAGGTACTGCGCGATCTCGGTTATCTGTCAATCGACGAACCGTTCACCAATCTGCTGACCCAGGGAATGGTCATCAAAGATGGCTCGAAAATGTCCAAGTCCAAGGGCAACGTGGTTGACCCGGACCAGCTTATCGACCAGTACGGAGCCGATACGGTCCGGCTGTTCAGCCTGTTTGCCGCCCCGCCCGAGCGTGACCTGGAGTGGAATGCCCAGGGAGTTGAAGGCGCCAGCAGGTTTTTGAATCGCGTCCACCGGCTGGTATCGGAAATTCAAGGAGCCGATTTTTCCGCTCCGGAGGTGGATGAGTCCCAGGAATCGACCTTACAGCGCAAACTGCACCAGACGATCAAAAAGGTCAGCTACGACATCGAGGACCATTTCCACTTCAATACCGCCATCAGCGCGGTTATGGAGTTGTTCAACACCCTTTCCTCAAGCCTGCCCTCAGAGAGCAAAGCCGGCGCCACCATCGACACCTTGACAGCGGTGATCAAAAATATGCTGCTGCTGCTCTATCCGATGGTACCCCATTTCAGCTCGGAACTCTGGCAGACCATGGGGTTCGAGGGCATCCCGGAGGAGCAGTCCTGGCCCCGCTTTGATGAGGAAAAAGCCCGGGAAGAGGAGCTCACCATCGTTTTACAGGTCAACGGCAAGGTTCGTTCCCGCATCCTGGTCAGTGTCGACACCGAAGACAGCATCATCCAGGAGAAGGCCCTGTCCGATGAAAAAATAAGCCGCTTCATCGATGGTAAATCGGTTAAAAAGGTTATTGTCGTAAAGAAGAAACTTGTTAATATTGTGGTTTGATACTAGGTTGCCATGGACGGCGGCTGGAGAGAGAAAACTCACCGGTTTGCGGGCAGACGGTAAATTCACAGAAGGAGCTACGGTTTGAAACTGTTTATTCGCTGGATTTTCCTTGGTGTTATGGTGGCGGTTTTTCTGTCCGGCTGCGGCTATCGCAACCCCTACGTCTATACCGGACCTGAAAAATCAATTTATGTGACAACCTGGAAGAACAGGACCAGTAACCTGCAGCTCGACGCCCAGATCTATCAGGAATTGCTGTCCTGGTTCCAGAAATCCAGATCGTTGAAAATCACCAAAACAAAAGAGGGCGCCGACTTCATCCTGGCCGGAGAGATCGTCTCGATCGATATCCCAAGTCTGGCCTACAACGCAGCCAACGACACGTCCGATGTCAGACTGAGGCTGACGGTGCGCTATATTTTCAAAGATCTGGCCACCGATAAGGTCCTGATCGAAAAGCCATCTGAAGTGTGGACACAGAGCTATACGGTCACCCCCGATGCCGCCCAGACCGCAGACAATGCCGACGAAGCCCTGGAAACGATAATCGAAGATATGTCGCAGAAGATTTATCAGCGGGCCCTGGTCCAAATAGCCAGACTCTAAGCTGACACCGTTCTGGTAAAGCCGGCTCCTGCCAGGAGCCGGCTTTTTTTATTTGGACCAGCCTGCGGAGACAGCAGCACTCCATCAGCCATGCTCACAATCGGCACCGTAACAATTTCCAACCCACTGGTCCTCGCTCCCCTGGCCGGGTACAGTGATCTGCCTTTTCGGCTGCTGTGCCGTCAATTCGGCGCCGGCCTCTGCGTTTCAGAGATGATCAGCTGCCATGGACTGGTTTATGGCCAGGAAAAGACCATCTCGATGCTGGCCAGTTCTCAGGCAGAGCGCCCGGTATCATTCCAGCTCTTCGGCTCGGACCCGGTTATCATGGGCGAGGCTGCGGCACGACTCGATTCATACGGGCCCGATCTGATCGACATCAACATGGGCTGTCCGGTAAAAAAAGTCACCAAACGCGGCGCCGGCGCCGCCCTGATGGGTGATATCGGTCTGGCCGAAAGGATTGTCAAGGCGGTGGTTGCCAACAGTTCCTGCCCGGTAACTCTCAAAATCCGAACCGGAGTCGACAACCGTTCGATCTGTGCCATGGATTTCGGTCATATGGCAACGGCCAATGGTATCTCGGCACTGTGCATACACGGCAGAACGTGGAAGCAGGGCTTTGCAGGTCAGGCGGACTGGCAGACCATCAAAGAGGTCAAGCAGCAGATGACGATTCCGTTGTTTGGCAACGGCGATGTAACCAGTTTCGATCAGGCCGCAGCGCGGATGAGCGAGTCCGGCTGCGACGGCGTCTATATCGGCCGCGGAGCCATCGGCAACCCATGGGTTTTCAGCTATTCAGGCCGTCCCTCCAGTCTCGGCCGGATCGTCGAGACGGTCGCAGATCATCTCGACCTGATCGAGCAGCACAGGAGCGGCCCGATTCGCGGCCTGGGCTCGATTAAAAATCACCTCGGCCACTATTTCAAGGGTTTTCCCGGGAGTTCCCGAATCAGAAAAGAGATATATGGGCAACAAGACTTCAATTCGCTCAGGTCCTATATTGGTTCGCTCGCACCTGCATACGACTGATTCTCTTTGAGTTGGGTCAGAGCATGTTCTCCGGATCGATGTCGATAATCACCCTGGTCTGCCCTTTAGCCTTGTAGCGGGATGAGACCCATTCGGTCACCCCGTGCAGCATCTTGAGCTGTTTCGACTTGATCAGAATCTGCCAGCGGTAACGGTCTCTGAGCCGCTCGAGCGGCGCCGGGGCGGGACCAAGCACGGTAAGTGCCTGGTCGGAATCCTGGTTGGCGCACCAGTTGCGCACCATGCCGGCGACCTCAAGGCTCGACTGCCGGGCAGCGGAATCGTCCGGATGTTCGACAATGATGAAAACCAGCCGGCTGAACGGGGGGAAACCGACGCTTTCACGGATGGCCAGTTCTTTGGCCACCAGGTCTTCATAACGGTTTTCAGCAGCCATGGTTATTGCATAGTGCTCCGGCTGCATGGTCTGGATAATCACGGTGCCCTCGGTTTCACCTCTCCCGGCCCGGCCGGTTACCTGGGTGATCAACTGAAAGGTTTTTTCCGCGGCTCTGAAATCCGGAAACCCGAGACCGCTGTCGGCCATGACGATACCGACCAGTGAAACCCGGGGAAAGTGCAATCCCTTGGCGATGATCTGGGTGCCGACCAGAACATCGATCTCACCGGTGCGCATAGCCTGCAGAATGGCCAGAAACCGCTTCCGGTCAGCGGCTACATCTGAGTCGAGGCGGGCTATGCGGGCCTCGGGCAGCAGCTTGGTGACCTCCTCTTCGACACGCTCGGTGCCAAATCCGATGGGTTGCAGATTTTCAGACCCGCAGACCGTGCAGTTCCTGTTGCCGGGAAGACTGAAGCCGCAGTAGTGGCAGAGCAGCAGATTTTTCTGACGGTGCCGGTTCAAACTAACCTTACAATGGCTGCACTCGACCACGGTGCCGCAGTTTCGGCAGATGACCGAGGTGGAAAAGCCGCGCCGGTTGAGCAGCAGTATCGACTGGTGCTCTTCCTCAAACGATTTCAGCAGCCCTTTCTCCAGTTCAGGGTGAAAGAGTTTGAACCCCCTTTTGCCGGCCGACTCCTTGAGATCGACCAGCAGCGGCCGGGGCAGTTCCCGCTCGCCGATCCGGCGCTGCATCCGCAGACCCCGGTATTTTGAGGTGGTGCTGTGATAGTGGCTGGTCACTGCCGGTGTGGCCGAACCCAGAATCACGACACTGCCGGCCATTTTGCCGCGAACCAGGGCCAGGTCCCTGCCGTTGTAGCGCAGGCCGTCTTCCTGCTTGTAGCTCGAGTCATGCTCCTCGTCGACGACAATCAGACCGATATCGGGCAGAGGCGCAAATACCGCCGAACGGGCGCCGATGACGATCTTCGCCCTGCCGCTCTGAATCCGCCACCACTCGTCAAATCGCTCTCCCGCTGAAAGGCCGGAATGAAGCAGCGCCACCTGGTCCTTGAATCTCGACACGAAATGGGCCTCGATCTGGGTTGCCAGGGCAATTTCGGGAACCAGCACGAGAACGTTGCGCTGTTCAGCGACAACCTTTTCGGCGGCCCGCAGATAGACCTCTGTCTTGCCGCTCCCGGTAACTCCGTGGAGAAGAAACGGCTCATAGCATCGCTGCTCAATGGCCGTTTCTATGTCTGTGAGGACAGCGGTCTGCTCAGGACTCAGTTCTGCCGGTCGCGGGTGATGCTGCAGCAGATCGCCAAAGGGGCTGCGGAATATTCTGCTTCTCTGCCTCTCGACCAGTCCTTGCCCGGACAGCTTTTTCAGCACCTTTTCCCCGTAGGGGTAGCGGCTCACCAGTTCCTTGCGGGGCACCCAGGCATCGGTGCCTCCCTGCATCTCGCGGAGCAGTTCGAGACTCTTGAGTTCTGCACTGCCCAACCGCCGGCCGGCAGCACTGCACATCTTCTCTTCAATAGTTCCCGCACCGCCGTCCGCCAACCGGCTCAGAAATAGGGGCGCGAGCCGGTAGCAGATTTCCTGCTTGGCCCTGACCCGGTCCCGGTCGAGCTGGCTTTTGACGGAAGTGACTCCTTGTTCGATCAGGGATGCAAGGACAGCCGCCTCCTGCCTGTCTGAGAAAACGCGCCTGGTTTCCTTTTCATCAAGCACGCCTGCTTCGAGCAGTCGCTGAAACCATGACCTGTCTCGAGTGCTTTGATCGATCCCGGCAACCGACTCCGAGGCCGCACCATTCAAGCAGATCGTCCGGCCGGGATTGGTGGCCAGGCCTGAGGGAAGCGCCGCCTTGATGACCAGGCCGATGGGATAATGATAATACTCGGCAACCCAGTTGAAAAATGCAACCATCTCCGGATGGAAGAGGGGCAGTTCGTCGATGCACCTGAGAATCGGTTTGATCTTGAAACCGTCCTCACCAGCACTGCCCTCCCCCATTACATAACCGGTCGCCGGGCGGCGGCCGAACGGGATCAGAACCCGGCGACCGATATAGTCGCGCGCTTCTGCTCCGTCCGAGTCACCATCCGCGGCCGAGTAGAGATAGGTTTTTCTCACCGGGGCGCATACGGCAACCTCCAGGAGGATCATAGTGTTTTGACAACGTCCTCGAGGTGTTTCCTGAATGGCTCGCCCAATTCGTCGTGGCGCAGCGCATAGGCGATAATTGCCTGAAGGTAGCCGAATTTGTCTCCGGCATCATAGCGGGTTCCCTGAAACTCGTAAGCGTACATCTCCCGCTTCTTGGTCAGGGCCAGCAGGGCATCGGTCAGCTGGATTTCGCCCCCGTGGCCGGGGGTCGTTTTGCTGAGAATATCGAAAATGTCCGGCATCAGGATATATCTGCCGATAATAGCCAGGTCGGACTCGGTGGTACCGGGTGCCGGCTTCTCGACCATCCGCTTGACCCGGTAGGTTCGCTCCCTGCCGTTATCCTCACCTTCGACGATGCCGTACTGGAAGGTCTGATCGGCAGGGACTCGCTGAACAGCGACAATGGATTCACCCACCTGCTTAAAAAGCTCCAGCATCTGCCAGGCGCAGGGCACCTCGCTGGAGACCAGATCGTCGCCCAGGCAGACCATGAAGGGTTCGTCGCCGATGATGTGCCGTGCGGTCCAGATCGCATGGCCAAGGCCGAGCGGTTTCTTCTGCCTGACCGAGACGATATCGATCAGGTTCGATATCATGTCCAGTTCCTTGCCGAGCAGCGTCTTGTTTTTTTCCTTCAGGACATGATCGAGTTCGTAGTCGTAGTCAAAATGGTTCTCGATGGCCGACTTACCCTCGCTGGTAACAAATATCACCTGCTCGATCCCGGAGGCCACCACCTCCTCGACGATGTACTGGATGGTCGGCCTGTCGACGATGGTGAGCATCTCCTTGGGAATGGCCTTGGTGGCAGGCAGGAACCTGGTTCCCAGTCCGGCTACCGGTATTACAGCCTTCCTTACGTCCATAATATACCCCGTGATTTGCAATATCGAAAAAGTGAATTCTATGGTATAAACGATCTCTCGCTCGTGCTTGAGAGTTACCACAAAACACCTGCTCAGCCAACTTTTTCATGCATTTTTTTTACCCTCCGTCACTGCCGATCTCAGGGTCTCTGGGTCAGCTCAGAGATGCTGTAACGAACCACCAGGTGGTCGTAGTTGCCGGCGAGACCGGATCAGGCAAGACCACCCAGCTGCCCAAACTGTGTCTCGAACTGTTCCACCAAGGCGCCGGCATGATCGGCTGTACCCAGCCGCGCAGAATTGCTGCCACCAGCGTTGCCGCGCGGGTTGCCGAGGAACTGGGAGAGTTCCACGGTGTGGTCGGCAGTAAAATACGTTTTCACGACCGGACCACTGAAGAAACAAGAATAAAATTCATGACCGACGGCGTGCTGCTGGCCGAAACCAGAAACGACCCGCAGCTCAGAAACTACCAGGTCATCATCGTCGACGAGGCCCACGAGAGGAATTTGAACATCGACTTCCTGCTCGGCTACCTGTACAAGCTGATCCGCAAAAGAGACGACCTCAAACTGATCATTACCTCGGCGACCATCGACACCCAGGCTTTCTCGGCCCATTTCGGCAACGCCCCGGTGGTCGCCATCGAAGGCCGCACCTATCCGGTGGAAATCGCCTATGCGCCGCCTCCGGATGACGAAGCCGAGGGTTCATCCTATCTCGAGCACTGCCTGGAGACCATCGCAGAAACCTGCACCACCCGTTCACCCGGCGACATGCTGGTCTTTCTGCCCACTGAAAAAGATATCCGGTCGTGCTGCGAGGTGCTCAGGGGCAGAATGCCATCGCATTGCATCCTGCCGCTGTTCGGCAGGCTCCAGGCCAGGGACCAGCAGCAGATCTTCAAACCTCAGAAAAAACCAAAAATCGTTGTCGCCACCAATGTCGCTGAAACCTCGGTAACCGTGCCCGGCATCCGCTATGTCATCGACTCGGGCCTGGCCCGCATCGGCTCCTACACTCCTCGCTCAAGAACCATGCGGCTGCCCATCGAACGAGTATCTCAAGCCAGCTGCAATCAGCGCTCCGGACGCAGCGGCCGGGTCGGCCCCGGTCTCTGTATCAGGCTGTTCAGCGAAGATGATTTCAATGAACGCAAAGAGTTCACCGTTCCTGAAATTCAGCGCTCCAATCTGGCTGAGGTCATCCTGCAGATGGTCTCCTTCAATCTTGGCGATCCCCACGATTTCCCCTTTCTCGACCCTCCCCGGCGATCTGCCATCACTGAAGGTTACAGAACGCTCAGGGAACTGGGCGCTATCAATGCAAAAAAACGTTTGACGGCCCACGGGAAGATCATGTCCCAGCTGCCGATCGACCCGGTTATCTCACGGATCATCATCGAGGCGCGGGCCTATGACTGCCTGTCTGAGATTATCATCATCGCCGCCGCCCTGGCCATTCAGGACCCGAGAATCCGCCCGGCGGAAAAGGAACAGCTGGCGGATGCAGCGCATCGCCAGTTCAGCGACCCGCGCTCGGATTTTGTAGCCCTTCTCAATATCTGGAACGGTTATCATCGAGATCACCCCACCTTTTCCTGGTCGGGCTTAAAAAAATTCTGCCAGCGAAACTATCTATCTTTTCAGCGGATGCGCGAATGGCTCGACCTCGAGGAGCAGCTCCGACGGCTGATCGGCCGCCGCAAAAAATTCAGGTTCAACAGCGAACCCGCCTCCTACGAAGCCATTCACCGGGCTCTTCTGGCCGGATTGTTCAGGCAGTGCGCCCGCAGGAAAAAGGGCAATCTCTACCAGGGGCTTGGCAACCGTGAACTGAGGATTTTCCCGGGTAGTTACCAGTCAGGCAGAAGCGGTGAGTGGATAATCGGCGGCTCCTTTATCGAGACATCGCAATTGTTCATTCTCTCAGCCGCCACCATCGAGCCCGAATGGCTGGAGCAAAGCTGTGCACCGTTCTGCTCCTATTCGTGGTCTTCGGTCAGGTACCAGAAAAAAACCGGCCGGGTCGTCGCCGACGAGACGGTCGCGCTCCAGGGTCTGGTTATCGTCACCGGCCGTCTGGTCGATTTCCCGAGCAGAGACAAAAAAAATGTGGCCCCGGCCCGGGAAGTTTTCATCCGCTCGGCACTGGTCGACGATCAGCTCACCGGCCGCTTCACTTTCCAGGCACGCAACCAGGCACTGCTCAAAAAATGGCAGCAGCGCGAAGACCGGCTGCGCAGACGCGATATCCTCATCGACGAGGACACTATCTACGATTTCTACGACCGCCGACTGCCGGACGAGGTCTGTGACCGGCCGTCCCTTATTGGTCATATCGGCCAGCATGGTGACGACACCCTGCACATGAGCGAAGACGACATTCTGCTTCGGATTCCGGGTGAAAAAGACCTGCTCGACTATCCAGCGACCCTGCCGATGACCGGCGGGGCCATCAAACTCGACTACAATTTTGAACCCGGAGCCTCGAACGACGGGGTCACCGCCCTGATACCCGAGCAGATTATCGAAACCATTGACCCCGACCTGTTCGACTGGCTGGTTCCCGGCATGATCGTCGAAAAGACAACCCATCTTCTCAAGGGACTGCCGAAACGTATTCGCAAGCAGCTCATCCCGATCAACGATACGGTTGCCCTGCTTCTCGATTCGATCGATATGTACCGGGGCAATTACCTGCAGCAGCTGTCCAGGGAAATCCAGAAGCGCTATCGCCTCAACATACGCCGGGAAGACTGGCCCCGGGATCAGCCCTCACATTTGAGTATGCACTACCGGATCGTCGATTCCTCTGGCAAAACCCTGATGAACAGCAACGATTTCCGCTCCCTGTTGAAAAGAACCAGATCAGCCCCCAGCAGCGGACCAGCTGAACCCCAGCCGGCGGACCAGCTGCTGATCCGTGATCTTGAAAGCAGGTATTTCAGCACCTGGGATTTCAGCGGCTGCCCGGAGCGCATCCCTGTTCAACTGCCCGGTGGGCGAGTCGGCGGCTACCTGTTCAGGGCGATCAGGCCGGTTACAGAAAGACAGGCAGTGGCAGTCAGGTATCTGGCCAGCCGTGAGGAGGCACTCCGGGTCAGCTCAGCCGGTCTCACCTACCTGGTGAGGCTGCAGTTCAAGCCCCAGTTCAAGGAGCTGGCCAAACAAGTAAAACTGTCATTATCCGGTCCATCTGGAGCGTGGCTGTGCTCGTCTCTTGGCAGTTCCGTCCAGGCCCGCGAAAAGATCCTTGATTTCATCATTAAAGCGGCTGGCGAAGATAGTTCGGTCCGGAGTGGTGGCGCTGATGATGACGCGCTGTATGACTCGCTGATCGCCGTCATCACCTCGAAAAATCTCTACACTCTCGGCCATCAGATTGTCGACACCGTCATGACCCTGGTCCGGCAGCGGCGCGAGGTGGCGGAACTGATCTTCAAATTTGAAAACCTGGCCCGAAAAAGCTCCAGCTATGACGGAGCCTTGTTCGATGATCTCAAACACCAGTTGGAAATGCTTGTTCCCGCAGATTTCCTGGACACCTTCTCAACGGCCGATGTTAAAGACTGCAGCCGCTACCTCAAAAGCCTGGCAATCCGCTCAGAACGCGGATACAACAACCCCCACAAAGACCTGGAAAAGAGAAAAATGATCGCACCCCACCAGGAAAATCTGGAGCGCGCCCGAAAAAATCTTCCGGAACTGACTGCTGAGTGCCGGGAGAAGTTCAGCGACTGTTGGGCCATGCTGGCCGAGCTTCGTGTCTCACTGTTCTCCCCTGAGATAAAAACGGCCCGGCCGGTTTCACCAAAAAAGATGACACAGGCCTGGAAAGATTTCGCTGCCGGCTGCTGAGGGGCAGCAGGGAACCGCCCATGCAAAAGTTGAGAATTGGCGCCGGCATCGTCCTCTGCCTGACCGGTATCGCCCTGATAGACCAGAACCGGTGGCTGACGGGTCTGATCGCCTTCAGCTGCGGTTTTCTGCTGATGATGTATTCGAAGCGACGGCGCTGATCACAATCACGGATCGAGCAGCACCGCCTCTTTGCCGAACACCGTATCCCTGAAGAAATCTATCAGCTTCTCCCTTCTGCTCCGCATCTTCTGCTGCTCGGGAATCAGCTGGGTCGGCCGTATCTTCATGATCGACATCTTGTACTCGATGTGACTGGCAAAGCGGTTGTCCAGGTACCAGGCATACATCAGCCCCATCAACAGGCCCGGCGGGGTGAATCCTTCCTGACCGTTGACCGTGCGGGTAAAATGGGCGGCGGTCTGTTCCACCATTCTGGACAGCCCCAGAAAGTACCGCAGTTCTTCGTCATCAAAGTAGCAGGTGCGTTCCTCCCGACCTTTCAAGGTAAGATGGTAGACGGCGCCGATTTCTCTGTTTTCATAGAGCAGCGGGGTGATCAGCTTGGAAGCGGCATAATCGCCGAGCAGGGCCTGGCCAAGGGCGATCAGAAATGATATTTCCAGGCTGCTGCGCGTCCTCAGGCGGTCTTCTCTGATCTTGATCAGCCGATCCTCAGGATCATAAAAGGAAAAGACATTGTCCCAGCGCTGATCGCGGCGCCACTCTGTGTTACTGATAAAGGTGATCCCGACGAAGTAATCGAGATGGGACAGCGGAATGTCCTGGTGGGACCAGACGATGTCCTCCAGGATCGAGACGATCTCATTTTCAGTACTTCGGGTCGCTGTGCAGGAACGCAGGTCAATGTCGATGGCGGCCAATCGCCTGGTCATCTTGGAAAACTTGACCGAGGGAACGGTTACCAGGCGCGAACCAGTTCCTGAATCATGGCCAGTCCCGCTCACCGTCCGTTTTATTTCAGCCGGCTTCTGGCCGAAAAGCTCTCTGGCCAGATAGAGTGTTTTTACCGTCAGTGCCACCACATCGGGGTCATGCTGAATGACCCCTCGCTCGACAAGAGACGATTTCGAGAAAAATCCGCACTCGACCGGCTCGAACCCTCTGTTTCTGAGCAGTTCCCGATCCAGGTAGATGGGGTTCTTGCCTTCAACCGCATAGTTCTGAATCACCGAGGCCGGCACATCCTGCATGGACAGGCAGAGAATCTGGTCGAACAGGCCGGCGACGCCGCCCGGCAGGTTCTGCTCGTAGGCTCTGATCATATCCGAGACATGAAATTTCCGGTCAGGGTCAGCGATGGCTTTATCGGTCTCCCCCTGCTGGACCCAGAGGTTGGCTATAAGCAGCTTCAGCGCATCCCTGTTCTCCCTCACTGCATCACCGATACCGGGGACCTGCATGACCGGAATGATTGAACTGTAGAGGCTGCCCGGCGCCATGATCAGAATATCGGCCCTTCGTATTGACTCGAGAATATTCGGTCCCACACAGGGGCTTCCGCAGAAGTCGACCGTGACCCGGGCGACGGCGGCTCCCCTTTCGGCCAGGCTCGATTTACACTCGCCGGTCACCTCGACCCCATCCCCGTAACGGAACCGCAGCTGAGCCGGTATCGGCGTACAGGGCAGCACCGCACCGGGCCCGGCCCCGAACAGTTCGCCGACCTGCGAAATAGCCTGGTAGATCAGGTCGGCGACAGCTTCATCGATGACGACCCGGTCGTCGACAATGGTATCCCCGCCGACCGCCCTTCTGATCGCCGAAACGATCAGCAGATTGCCCAGGCAATGAGGCCTGCCCAGTGTCCGGGCGCACTGCTCGTCGCTAAAGCAGAAGTCAATCAGTTCCGTGACCGCATCGATTATGGCGCCCGGCACTTTACGGACATCGCCGATACAGCGCCTCAACAGTTCCTGGGACGACGCAGGTCTGTCATCGAAGCGATGGTTGAAGATGGCAGCGATTTCCGTGACCAGGTCTGCAGCCTGAGCGGCTGAAATGGTATATCGACGCTCCAGCAGGCTGCTCTGAATCGATGACAGCATGACATGCCGGATATCGCCAATACCAATGACCGGCAGATCCTTGAGAATCTCTCCGGTTGACCCGCCGTCGTCGGTTACACAGACGACCGCGCTGGTCAGGGGAAATACATTTTTGAGGCCGTCGAACGGTTGCTTCAGCCAGTTTTTCTGGCGACTGTCTCCGCCGATGATGTTGGACAGCCCGCTGCCGCCGCCAAAGACAACGACTCTGGTATCTTCCACGTCGGCGGTGAGCAGCCGGCTGCGCAGCTCACTGAACGTCGCGGCGCTGTCCTTGGTCATGGAGGGCGGTATGCCGTTTAATACCAGATCGACCAGTTTTTCCTTCATGTCCCGATGGGGGAGCAGGTCAAAAGAAGAAATGTTTCGATCCTGCAGGGAGCTGAACAGGGTGCGATCCTGTTCGGAAAACCTCAATCTGATCGGCGGCCGCGTCTCTCTCATCCTGCGCCCTTCAGGATCATTTCAACGCGCTCGAGCTCCTCTTCTGTATCCACCTCCACCGAATCGTGTTCGGTGAGGACCACCTTGATCCGGTATCCATATTCCAGGGCACGGAGCTGCTCAAGCTTTTCGCAGCGTTCCCACTCACCCTCCGGCAAGGCCACGAAGCTGAGCAGAAAGCCTTTCCGGTAGGCATACACACCGAGGTGCTTGTAATAGGTCGGGCTGTCCCCTTCAGGGTTTCTCTGAAAAGGCACGGCCGATCGGGAAAAGTAGAGGGCGTAATGATCACGGTCGAAAACCGTTTTCACATGGTTGGGGTCGTTGATCTCTTCTTGCCTGACGATTTTATAGATCAGCGTGGACATCGGCAAAGCCGGGTCGTCGAGCAGCGGGCGCGTTACCTGCTCGATGATCTCCTCCGGGAAGATCGGCTGATCTCCCTGTATATTGACCACGATGTCATGCTCCGAGACGCCGAGCGCCTCGGCAGCTTCAGCCAGTCGATCGGTGCCAGACACATGGTTATCCCTGGTCATTACGTACTCTCCGCCGAAGGCGGCGACACACCGGGCAATGCGCTCATCGTCTGTGGCCACCACCACCCGGGACAGCAAATCGACCTTCTCCGCCCGTTCCACCACATGCTGGATCATCGGCCTGCCGTCGATCAGCGCCAGAGGTTTGCCGGGAAACCTGTTGGACTTATATCGGGCAGGGATAATCGCAATCACCTGAAGATCATTGTTTTTCATTGTCTTAATCGTGTCCGTCGTTATGCTGTCAATCAATGGCACAGTCGTTAAACGTGTTGTCTGTTATTAAATCATTTTCCTATGGATATCAAACCTGAGATCGGCGTTTATCTGAACCAGACTGACCCCGCCCGGACCGGCTACCTCGAAGATCTGGCCAAACGGCTAGAACTGCCTACCTTCGATGACCTTACGGCAACCTCATATTCGTTTATCCTGACCCTGCAGAACGGCCGCCTGGAGCTTCAAAAAGCAGGAGCTACCAAGTCAAGCCCGCTGTTCGTCGATTTTCTCTCAGGCCCCAGCTACTATCGTTTCGTTCATGACCAAACCATCAAGCAGCCGCTGGCCCGGGCGGTGGGCATCAGGCGCGGGTATCGTCCCCGGGTTCTCGATGGTACGGCCGGATTCGGCCAGGATGGTTTCGTTATCGCCTCGCTGGGCTGCACCGTTGCGATGGTCGAACGCTCGCCGGTCATCTGGGCGCTGCTCGAAAACGGGGTGTCCCGTGCCTGTTATGACGACAGGCTCCGCCAGGTCTTCAGCCGGCGGGTCTCGCTGCACCGGGGTGACAGCTGTGCGTTCATTGAAGCCGCCGGTGTCGATTTCGACACCATCTATCTCGACCCGATGTACCCGGCAACAACGGGATCGGCTCTGAATAAGCAGAAAATGCGGCTGCTTCGAGAGCTGGTGGGCAGCGACGCGGACGCATCACCACTGCTGGATATGGCTCTGCGCCATGCAGCCAGACGGGTAACCGTGAAGCGGCCCGTAAAGGCTGAGCCTTTGAGCGGTCGGAAGCCATCTTTTTCGGTTTCATCCAAAAGCAGCCGCTATGATGTTTACCTGACCCCCTACTTGTGATATCCGGTATTGGCCTTGATCGTATAAGCTCGATACAATTGTTCGAGCAGCAGCAGGCGAGCCATATCGTGGGTGTAGGTCATCCTCGACAGCGACAGGGTCTGATCTGCCTTGTGCAACTGTTCATCAGCCAGTCCCAGAGGCCCGCCGATAATGAAGCTGAGGGTCTGGACCGAGCGCTGTTCCAGTGCCTGCAGAAACCGGGCAAAACCGGTCGAGCTGTACTGTTTCCCATTGCTGTCCAGGGCAACCCGATAGGCGGGTTCAGTTATCTTCTGATCGATCAGCCGACTCTCCGATGTTTTGATCTCCTGGTCGCTTCTGGAACCCTGTTTCTTCAGCTTGATCTCGACCAGCGCAACATCGTTGAAGTGCGAAATGCGCTTGACATAGTCATCGATTCCCTGCTGCAGGTAGGTAGCCTTGGTTCTGCCGAGCAGCAGGATTTCTATCTTCATCGCCGGCCGCGGTCACGGCTTGCCGTCACTAATGAGGCGGGCCAGAATTTTTCTGAATTCCTGATAGCTCATCTCCTGATTGATGCCGGGGCAGGAACCTCGAATGATGATGAAGTTGTTTTCATCATCGAGCAGGGCCGGGACAAGCGGCCACTGCCTGCAGCGCCAGGGCCGGCCATGATAGACGGTACAGCCCTGGTCGAAAAAGATGCAGTGCCCGTCGACCGTTTTCATCTGCACGATCGAACCGCTGGTTCTCCAGTATGTCGAACTGACCGCCTCTTCCGGTAAACCGAGGGCGGCGACCATGCGCTTCCGGTCTTCTTCATCCAGCGAAACCGTTGTCTCGCCGTGGCAGCAGAAACCGCACTGGCTACACTCGAAAATTGTCTTTACATCACTCATTATTACAGCTCGGATATAGCTTGGAAAAGGACTCGGCTTACCACGTCAGGAGCTGGTTTACAAGATGATTTCAGGCTGACCCCGACATATCCCCGAGGGTCGATATATCGATACCGTAGAGCATCGCGGCGGTCCGCCACTTGTTTCCGTCGTCGATATCGAAAATGATCGATTCCGAAGACGGCAGGCTCAACCAACCGTCGGCCACCAGTTCGGACTCGAGCTGGCCCGGCCCCCAGCCGGCATAGCCGAGCAGAAAAAGATACTGTTCCGGTCCCCTGCCCTGACTGATGTCTTCAAGTATTTTCGATTCCCGCGACAATGAGAGGGTAGCCCCTATTTCAAGCTGGTGTTCAGCCCGATAGCTCGAGCCATACAGGATGAAGGCCGACTCGAGCTCGACCGGACCGCCGATATACACCGGCGGCAGCGGCTGCTCCGGAACGGGAAGGTCGGCGCTTCTGAGGATCTCTTCCAGACTGAAATAGGGATTGGGTTTATTGACGGCGACGCCCATGGCGCCGTCCTCGCCGTGGGCGCAGATCAGTATGACCTGCTCGGCGAAGCGCGGGTCCGGCATCTGCGGAGTCGAGATCAGAAAAGATCCGGTCAGCGTGTCAATAACCGGTGCCTGCGGCTGAGCCATGTCAATAACCCCTTGGTGTCCCGTTGAAGGTGTTCTCCTGCTTTAAGAATATCAGGTTGTATTTGAAACCGTCAAGACAATCCCTATGGTGATAACAGACGACAAACCTTTTTGACCATGACTTTTCGTGCACGATGCCCTATTCTTGAGCTCAACGGACAACTTTTCAACCTGGTCGACGGATATCTTGAAACCATGAATGCTATCAGTGACAAAGTAATTGCCGGCGATTACTACGACCCCTTTGGTTGCCTCGGTATTCACCCCGACCGGGAAGATCCGGGCAGCATCGTTGCCCGGACCCTCCAGCCGCATGCCGCTGAGGTTTCGCTGATTACCGGCGAACACCGGTATGAGATGCAGAAAATCCACCCGGACGGCCTGTTTGAATGCCGGATCGTGCGCTCCGAACTCGAACATCCGGAGCTTGAAGCCTATGACTACCAGTACCGGATTGTCTATCAATCGGGTGCTGTTCATCTGCACAACGATCCCTACCGATTCCCCGTCCTACTCGAAGAAACTGATCGCTACCTTTTCAACGCCGGGACCAATTATTCGCTCTACAACCTGCTCGGCGCCCAGCTGGGGATGCACGACAGAATCAGCGGTACCCTCTTCCGGGTCTGGGCCCCCAACGCCCGGGCAGTGTCTGTCATCGGTCATTTCAACGGCTGGGACAGGCGTGTTCACCAGATGCGCATCCTCGGCAGTTCAGGGATCTGGGAAATCTTTATTCCCGGCCTGGTCGAAGACGAGCTGTACCGGTTTTCCCTCAGGGATGGCTCCGGTGCCGTACTGGAGAAATCGGACCCCTATCAGTTCTATGCTGAAACCAGGCCGCAAACAGCCTCGGTAATTCGCAACCTCGATCGCTACCCGTGGCAGGACCACGAGTGGCAGGAGCGCAGGAACCAGAAACCGCTGTACGATCAGCCGATGTCTATCTACGAGGTCCATCCCGGATCCTGGCGGCGAGACCCGGATGATCCCCAGCGTTTTCTGACCTTCCGGGAACTGGCCGAACAACTGGTACCGTATGTCAAGGATTTAGGCTTCACCCATATCGAGCTGATGCCCGTGATGGAACACCCGCTGGACGAATCGTGGGGTTACCAGGTCACCGGCTCTTTCAGTGTGACCAGCCGCTATGGGGTTCCCGACGATTTCATGTATTTTGTCGACACCTGCCATCAGCAGTCCATCGGTGTGATTCTCGACTGGGTACCGGCCCATTTTCCCCGGGACCCGCACGGCCTTGCCCGGTTCGACGGAACCGCGCTGTATGAGCACGAGGATCCCCGTAAGGGCGCGCACCCGGAATGGGGAACGCTTATTTACAACTACGGGCGTCAGGAAGTGAGCAACTTTCTGATTGCCAGCGCCCTGTTCTGGCTGGATAAATACCATATTGACGGGCTGCGGGTCGATGCGGTTGCCTCGATGCTCTATCTCGACTACGCCCGGGAAGGCGGGGAGTGGGTTCCCAATTGTTACGGCGGCAGGGAGAACCTCGAAGCCATAGAGTTCATCAAGCATATGAATTCAGTGATTTACCAGCGCTTTCCTGAAACCCTGATGATCGCCGAGGAGTCGACCAGTTTTTACGGGGTGTCCAAACCGGCCGACCAGGGGGGGCTCGGGTTCGGCTTCAAATGGAACATGGGATGGATGAACGACATTCTCGGATATTTTGCTAAAGACTCGTTATATCGAAAATATCATCACAATTCACTGACCTTTTCGATGATGTATTCCCTGTCGGAAAATTTCATTCTGCCCCTCTCCCACGACGAGGTTGTGCACGGCAAAAAATCGCTGCTCGAGAAAATGGCTGGTGACGACTGGCAGAAATTCGCCAACCTCAGGCTGCTGCTGCTCTTCCTCTATCTTCATCCCGGCAAGAAACTGCTGTTCATGGGCGGAGAGTTCGGGCAGCGCTCCGAGTGGTACTGCAAACAAAGCCTTGACTGGCATCTACTGAACAGGGGCAGTTATCATCACCAGGCCCTCGAGTACGTGCGTCGGTTGAATCAGCTCTACCGCGGCCAGCCGTCGCTGTGGCAGCTCGACTACGATTACCGGGGGTTCAACTGGCTCGACATCGATGACCAGGACAACTCGATCATTTCCTTTTCCCGCGCCGGGGAAAATCCCGGCGACCATCTGGTCTGCCTGCTCAATTTCACCCCCCAGACTTTTGAAAACTACCGGATCGGTCTGCCGGAGTTCAGCCACTACCGGCTGCTGTTCAACTCCAATGATGAACAGTTCGGCGG
Source organism: uncultured delta proteobacterium (assembly GCA_963845115.1). Taxonomy (GTDB): domain Bacteria; phylum Desulfobacterota; class Desulfobulbia; order Desulfobulbales; family Desulfocapsaceae; genus JABDQA01. The sequence continues at coordinate 749,829 of CAWJQN010000001.1, forward strand.
CAGCTCGTTTCCTCTGGCCCAGACACTTGAACCCTTTGATGAACCGGCTGGACGGGCCCCCTTCCACGGTGTCACCGCAGTCCCGCCCCTGGCTGGCATTATTTTTCAACCAATCCGAGATCAACGATAGTTATGAACAACCAATCCCCGCTGGGCGGCGATAAGCTGAAAAAAGCAGTCATCCATTTTTCCGAGCTGCTCGAATCATCCCCTGATAAGAGCCGGACCGAACTGCTGCAGATCGTTCAGCTCAGATTCGACTTATCCCCGGCAGAGTGCGAATTTCTCGACCGCCACCTGAGAGAAGCCCCCTGAGGCACAGCCCCACCCTCAGACACGGTCTGCAGAATGGACCGGGGCCGGAAGCTCGACGATGACCGTGGTGCCCCTGGCTTCCTCGCTCTCGATTACCACTGAGCCGGCGTGATCTGCAATGATCTTGGCGGACATCGCCAGTCCCAGACCGGTGCCGTCATGCTTGGTGGTAAAATAGGGTTCGAACACTTTTTCCTTCAGATCGGCACCGATACCGCAGCCGCTGTCACTGATTTCGATCCTCGCCGTGCCCCCGGTACAGACGGTCGAGATGCGCAGCGTTCCCCCCGACTCCATGGCCTGAATCGCATTTAAACAGAGATTCAGCACAACCTGGGACAACTTGTCCTGATCACCCTCGATCTGGCGTTCCCCGCAGCCGTAGCGCTCGATTATTGATACGGCGGCGCTCTCGGCATCGGTCTGCACCAGCATCACAGCCCTGCTCAGCAGTTCATCGAGATTGAACCGGGTGATGTTCATCATGCCGGGCCGTGCGTAATCGAGCAGTTCGGAGATCGAGCGGTTGAGCCGTTCAACCTGCTCGATCATCAGGTCAACATTCTGAGCTGAAACCGTCTCCTCACCGAACTTCGACCTGAGCAGCAGCGCCAGGCCCTTGATCGAACTCAGCGGATTTCTGAGTTCATGGGCAACCCCCGCCGCCATCCTGCCGACCACGGCGTCCCGTTCCGCCCGCTGGAGCTGCTGCTCGAGCCGCCGGATCGGGCTCAAATCCTGAACCAGCAGCATCAGGCCAAATCCGTGGTGCTCTTCATCCCGGATCGCCATTCTGGTGAGGTGGAGCCTCTTTTCCACGCCGTCCTGATAGAGAAAATCGGTTTCCCAGTGATCAATTTCCCGGCTGCTCTGCATTTTTAAACGCTCGACAATCTTTTCCCCGAGCACGTCCTCGACGGGCCTGCCGACAAGTTTCTCGCCCTTGAGATCGAGCAGTCTGGCACCACTCGGGTTGCAGGCCCTGAGCGTACCGTCGGCGGTGGTGGCCAGCAGCCCCAGCGGCAGTGAAGAGACCAGGGTGTCGGTAAAGCTGCTCATGCTTTTCAGGCGCCTCTGTGAGCCGCGGTAGTTCTGTATCAGCGCCAGGGAAAGCAGCCCGCCGATGCCCACCAGCAGCAGTACCAGTGACAGGATGATGATCTGCAGGACCTGCTTTCTGACCGCCTGCCGATACTGTTCGAGGCTCAGTTCAACAACCAGCACAAAAGAGTTTTCAGTCAACGCCCGCAGCCGTTCGCCGAACTCGGGCAATTCAGGAAGTTCGGGTCGGCCCCGTCCCATCCGGCTTCGGTTGAGTTGCATGGGAGAATCACCCATGGCCGGTGGAAGATAGATCATGGCCATTCTGAACACCTGGCTGCCGCCGGACTCATCCGGGCCAAAATCACTGACTTGGCGCTGCTTCTGCGCCCTCATCTTATTCAGCAGCTGCAGCGTCCTCTGATCGGCCGGCCGGCCGATACCCCTGTCTTGAGAATGGCTGCGAACGACTCCCTGCCGATCAACCAGATAGAGGGCCAGCAGCCCGGGGTGTTCGGAACTGCTCTGGATATTCTGAGAAATCGTTTCGAGCCACTCCTCAGCGCTCACTTCACCATGCATGAACCCCCGCCGCATGGCATTTCGCGAGCCGGCGGCAACGAGATTGAGTATTGCCGTCGCCTCCTGTTTCAGGGCCAGTTCCATCAGCGTCTTTTCCCGCCGGAAGTTACTGAGTGCAAAAACGGCAATGATGACGGCAAGCAGCGCACAGGCCGCCAGGAAAATCAGCGGTGAGGCATAAAAAATTGTAAGACCGCTCTCAGATTTTCGCTCGGGGTTCATCGCCTGCCACTATTTTTTCAAGAATGATCTTCGAGATGAGATAGGTCGGCGCCACCCCTTCCGGCCCCATGGGGCCCGATGCCAGCGTGTGACCGCCGATCAGCGGATTATCAGAGGCATAGTAGGCATAACGGACTTTCAGATCCCGGGGAATGTGGCCCTGAATGATCGCCGCGTTTATGGCGCGCTGGTAGTGCCCGCCTTCCATCTCCAGACCGATGGCCCGCCAGGACGAGTCGTAAAATCGCTTGAGCACGTCACGGTTCTGCAGGGAGGTACCCATTACGGTGACCATCGGCCCGCAGTACACCGTCGCCTGATTTCCGAAATCTGCCGGGCTGAGGTCGTTGCTGAGAATATAGTTGTGCGGCGTGCCCTCCATGACGTGGGCGGTTGCCAGCATGATATCCCCTTTCTGACCAGGCAGGATGCCGGCTTTTCCCATGATGGAGATGGATTCGACCCGAAGCGTTTTTTTCCTGCCGTCGATTTCGGCAGGATTGAGCAGCTCATCCATTATCTCATAGGCCTGCGTTCCAAAAGCGTAATCGATCACCAGGATGACCGGCCTGGCTTTTCTGACCTGCTCGATATCGAAATTCAGAGACGGGTGAAAACAGCCTGGCTCGATCTTTTCGCAGTCGATGATCTGGACATCGATATTCGATCCGGAGGTGTCCTGGTGGTCAATGAAACCGAATGCGGCCCCATAGTGGCCGGCGTCGATTTTCTGCTCGCGGATAAAGTGAATCATCTCATTGAGGTCATCGGGAACCGGTTTGCCTGATTGTTCCAGAGCCAAGCGGCCGTAGAGGATATTTTTGATGGAGTGAAGATTGGCGCTGATCAGGTGAATCGGCCGGTCTTCGAATTTGAGCTGGGCCAGACGGCCGGTCAATGACTCGGCCCAGGCGGCAGCATATTGGTGATGCCCGAGATTTTCCTGCAGTGAGGGGGTAAATGAAATCAACAGGGGCGGCTCTGTTCCCTGCTGCTCATCGATGACTCGCTGGCCCAGGGCCAAGATGATGTTGAGCAAGCCGCTGTTATAGCCCTCTTCCCGGTTCTTCTCCAGGTACTCGTAGGTAGCTTTTGTCTCCTTGTAGGTTCTGCCCAGCAGGATAGAAAGATTCCACAGAGCCTTGTCAAGCTCCTCATCCTGGGGATCACCGCCATCCTGAACCGTCCTGGCCAGGCTCTGCCACTCGCTGGAGAGCTGTTTGCCCGACCACGCCTGCCGGCTGATTTTCTGTGCCTCGATGTTGAGAAAGGTCAAGTGAGTAAGAATGTCATAGATTTCAGAGGTGCCCCTGGTGACCACGAAGCACATCTCCTTGGCTGAGACCGCATAGGACAACCGTCGCCGTTTCCACGGAAAAATGGCCTCGAACGAGGTGTCTTCAAGATCCTCCTGGGCGGTCATGACGATCTTGTTGCATGCCTCTATTCCCCTGGGCAGCCGGTCGATAACGTATTCGAGGCCCTTGAGTTCGACAATCCGCTCATCAGCCATCGATCCGTATATCTCAGGCTTGAACAGCCGCAGGGCGCTTTCAAGTTTGGTTCCCGAGGTGCCCGATGGCTGATATGAGCCTCTGAGGATCAGGGCATCGGCAATGGTCTTGAAGGCGGCAATAGCCGCCCGTGCCTTCTGTGATTTCGACAGTTCTTTCATTTTACCGTTCCCGGCGGCAGAAATTTTGAATCAATATGAGTCAACATACCCCCTACTATCGTCGCACCATAGCTGTTCCTACAATTGTATACTGAAAGCTCACAGAGATGTGCAACTAAATCTGACCACTGGCCGAAGGCAGGTAAATACCGATTGATCTTCGATGAACCTCGGTCTAGGACAGTTTTTTCTGGGCGGCCACGGTCTGCAGAATCAGCCCTACAATAATGAAGATCAATCCGACCACGGATGACAGCATGATTTCCTCACCGACAAAAAAGTGGATCAGGAAAAGCGAAAGAAAGGGGGAAACAAATATCAGATTGGCGATCCGGGCCGTCGAGCGGGTCAGCTTCATGGCCATGAGCCAGCAGATAAAAGCGATCCCCATTTCAAAGGTACCAATGTAGAGCGCTCCATAGATTCCGGCCATATCCACTTTTCTGAACCCCTCGGTAACCAGCAGGTAGATACCGATAAACGGCAGCGAGCAGAGAAAGTTCATGAACAGCCCGGCAACCGGGTCCCGCTGATCCCGGGTATTGACGATCCAGTAGAGCGCCCAGATCACCGTTGACCCCAGCGCCAGGGCAACCCCCAGGGGATTGTCAAATTTTAGAGCCAGGATATCGCCCCTGGTCGATATGACCAGGACCCCGGTATAGCTGACCAGCACGGCACCGATCTCCAGCAGTCTGAGGCGATGGCCCAGCAGCGGAACAGAGAGCAGCGACAGGGTAATAGCCCAGGTATAGTTGAGCGGCTGGGCCTGCTGGGCAGGCAGCAGATCGTAAGCCTTGAGCAGTATCAGGTAGTAGAGAAACGGAGAGAGCAGGCCAAATAATATCGAAGTTTTCCAGACCCTCCAGTCGGCCCGCAGCAGCAGGTGGAGCTTTCTCTGCAGGGCAAGCACGATAAACAGGACGCAGCACGAAAAGCAGGCGGCATAAAAGAGCAGCTCCACCGGGGTGAGGTAGCGCAGGCTGATCTTGAAAACCGAGGCTACGGTCGACCAGAGCAGCACTGAAATCGAGGCAAACAGGTAGGCGCGTGATTGTTCGCTCATAGCCAAGATGCCCTCCCCGGATGCATAACCTCTTCCCCCTGCTCAGACACCGAGATAAGCGCTTTTCACCTCATCGTTGTCCCTGAGCTCTGCAGTCTTACCCGACCAGACAATGCTTCCTTTTGCCATGATATAGTGATGGTCTGCAATAGCAAAAAGCTGTTCCAGGTTCTTGTCGATGATCAGAATGGCCAGCCCTTTGTCTTTGAGGATGGTCAGTCCCCTCCAGATTTCCTGCCTGATCATCGGCGCCAGGCCCTCTGTTGCTTCATCGAGAATCAGGAGCCGCGGGTTGATCATCAGTGCCCTGCCGACGGCGAGCATCTGCTGTTCACCCCCGGAAAGCTGATTGCCGAAGTGGTTGAGCCGTTCCTTGAGGCGGGGAAAGATAACCAGGATGTCGTCCAGCGTGTAGGGTGTTGCCACCTGACGATAATTGGCCGCCGTGGCCATGATGTTTTCCAGCACCGTGAGATTGGGAAAGATCTGACGCCCTTCGGGTACCAGGCCGATTCCAGCCCGGGCAATTTCATAGCTCGGTCGGGCTTGGATGGCCTTTCCGTCAAAGTTGATTGTGCCGTTGGAGGTTTTCACCAGTCCCATGACCGCTTTTACGGTGGTGGACTTTCCCATGCCGTTTCTGCCCAGCAGGGTCACCACCTGGTCGCGCCGCACTTCGAGGGAGACGCCGAACAGCGCCTGGCTGGAACCGTAATATGCGGAGACCTCGGTCAGCTTGAGCATCAGTAATCACCCAGATAGGCTTTCTGAACCTCATCGTTGCGTCGTATTTCATCGGGGCTGCCGCTGGCAAGGCAGTGCCCGTAGACGATAACGCTGATCTGATCAGCCAGGGAAAAAACCGCGTCCATGTCATGCTCCACCAGCAGGATGGTCGTCTTGGATCTCAATTCGTTAATCAGCTTTTTCAGTTCAACCGTGCCCCCGGCTCCCTGGCCGGCCATCGGCTCGTCCAGCATCAGCAGCTGCGGCTCACCCACCAGGGCCATGCCGACCTCGAGCTGCCGCTTCTCCCCATGGGACAGGTAGGCCGCCGGGAGCTCGGCCTTTTCAACGAGATCCACCCGTGCCAGGGCAGTGGCGAGGTTCTCTTTAACTGAAAGGGCTCCGAAAGCGTTGCCCAGGAATCTGAAATTGTGTCCGTCCCCGGCCAGCAGTGCCAGCGCCATATTCTCGGCAACGCTTAAATTTTCAAAGATCGAGGTGATTTGAAAGGACCTTCCAAGACCGGCATGGACCCTCTGGTGAACCCGCAGACCGCCAATCTCGGAGCCATTGAACCTGATGACGCCTGAATCCGCTTGCAGTTCACCGCTGAGCAGGTTCACGACCGTTGTCTTTCCAGCACCGTTGGGACCGATCAGGGCGTGAATGTGCCCCCGCTGCACCCGAAAGCACAGCTCCCTGCAGGCCTGGACGGCACCGAATGATTTACAGAGCTGTTCGACTTCGAGGATATATTCGGCCACCGCGCCTACCCCTTACCGACCAGCGCACCGAACAGGCCGCGCTTGGCAAACAGGACGACGAATATCAGTATCGGCCCCAGGTAAACCATCCAATGCTCGGTATACATGGCCAGACCCTCTTCCAGCAGCAGAAAAGCTCCGGCCCCGAGAACAGGTCCGAACAGAGTTCCCAGGCCGCCGAGCAGCACCATGACCATCAGTTCTCCGGAAACGGTCCAGTGCAGCATGCCCGGGCTGACATATTCAGACTGGTTGGCCAGCAGGGCTCCGGCCAGCCCGGCACCGGCACCGCCAATGATAAAGCAGACAAGCTGATAGCGTTTTGCTCTAATTCCCAGCGCCTTTATTCTTCTGCTGTTGGAAGCGGCTCCGCGCAGGACCAGGCCGAACCTGGAGTGGACCAGTCGGCTCCCGAAAAACAGGAACAGGGCCAGGCAAAACAGGCAGACGTAGTAGAACTGCACATCGTCGTTCAGATCCAGCCCGCCAAGCAGGTTTCTCGAATAGAGCGACAAGCCGTCGTCACCGCCGTAGGCTTCCAGGCCGACGACGAAATAGTAGAGCATCTGGGCAAAGGCCAGCGTGATCATGATGAAGTGCATACCGCTGGTCCTCAGACTCAGGCTGCCGATAACCGCTGCAGACAGTGCTGCGATAATCATCGCCAGCGGCCATATCAGCAGCGCATTGTCACTGCCGGGGATCATTCCGAACAGGGCCTCCCCTTCGAATCCGTGATGATAGAAAATCGCCGTCACATAGCCGCCGATGCCGACAAAGGCAGCATGGCCGAGGCTGACCAGACCACCGTAGCCGATCAGCAGGTCCAGGCTGACTGCCGCCAGAGCATAGATGAGGATGCGGGAAAAAAGTGATACCAGGTAGAGCTCACCGAACAGGGTGGCGCCAATGGGCAGTAGAAGCAGAAACAGCGTACCGGCTGCAATGACTAAGTTTTGACGTGAAAAAATGGATACCATGAGTCAGCTGGAAGTGGGAAGCAGTCCCCGTGGCTTCCAGATGAGAATGGCGGCCATGAGAATGTAGATGGACATCGAAGCCAGTGAGGCGCCGACACTGTCGGCGTGAGCCGAGGAGAGGAACAACCTGAATATCGTCGGCAGAAAAGCGCGCCCCAGCGTATCGACCAGCCCTACCAGCAGCGCGCCGATGACGGCGCCCCGCACCGAGCCGATCCCACCGATGACGATGACCACAAAGGTCAGAATCAGGATCGATTCCCCCATCCCCGATTCCACCGCGAAAATTGGCCCGGCCATCACCCCGGCCAGACCGGCCAGCAGGGTTCCCAGGCCAAAAACCAGGGTGTAGAGCAATTTTATGTTGACCCCCAGAGCCGCAACCATGTCACGATTCGAGGCCCCGGCCCGGATCTGCATGCCGAGCCTGGTCCTTGAAAAAAGATACCAGAGCCCCAGCGCCACCAGCACACCGACACCGATCACCGCCAGCCGGTAAACCGGATAGATCAGCCCGGGAAGCAGTTCCAGGCTGCCGGTCAACCAGGGTGGGACGTCCATGAACAGCGGCTGCTTGCCCCAGATAATCCGGGTCATCTCGTTGAAAAAAAAGATCAGACCGAAGGTTGCAAGAACCTGGTCAAGATGCTCACGCTTGTATAATTGCCGTAGAACTATCGTCTCGACGACCATACCGACCACGCCGGCGGCGGCCAGAGCTGCGATGACGCCGAGAAGAAATGAGCCGGTGGCCATGGTCACCGTGGCCCCGACATAGGCGCCGATCATGTAGAATGAACCATGGGCCAGGTTGATCACCTGCATGATGCCAAACACCAGGGTCAACCCGGCTGACATCAGGAACAGGGTAATGCCGAGCTGCAGGCCGTTGAGGATCTGTTCGATGAAAAGAATCATGGAGAGAGGTTCAGCGGCCCGCCGGCACAAAGCTGCGGGTCCGCTGAACCGAACCTGTCCGGGCTACATCGGGCACTCGGATGCATAGGCATCGACGTGATTCTCGAATACCTTCTTGATAGTGCGATTGGTGAAGGCGCCGTCATCGGTCTTGATCACCTCACGGATATAAAGATCCTGCACCGGGTGCTGGTTGTTGCCAAAGGAGAAATTCCCGCGCACCGAATCGAATTCGGCCTTTTTCAGAGCCTGCCTGAAAGCGGTGAGATCTTCGATGTTTCCGTTTACAGTTTTGAGGGCGCTGCCGATCAGACGGGCCGTGTCATATCCCTGGCTGGCGTAAAGCGTCGGCATGCGGCCATATTTTTCACGGTACGCGGCGACGAACTGCTTGTTGGCCTCATTGTCGAGGTCATGGGTCCACTGGGAACCGTTCTTTACGCCCAGCGCAACCGGACCAACGGCTGCCAGCAAGCGCTCGTCGAAAGAAAACGCCGGGCCATACAGCGGTATCTGGTCGCTGAGACCGGCCTGGGCGTATTGCTTCAGAAAACTGACCCCCATGCCGCCGGGCAGGAAAAAGAAGACCGCATCGGGCTTGGCCGCCCTGATCGCGGCAATCTCAGCCGCATAGTCGGACTGGCCCAGTTTGGTATACACCTCACCGCTGATTTCCTTCTTGAAATAGCGTTTGAATCCGGCCAGATGATCTTTTCCGGCCGGGTAGTTCGGGGCGATGAGGTAGACATTCTCATGCTCCGAGTCATTGACGAACTGGCCCACCACTTCATCAATGTTGTCGTTCTGGTAGGAGACGCTGAAATAGTTTTCGTCACACCCCTTTCCGGCCAGTGCGGACGGGCCGGCGTTAGCGCTCAGGTAGACGACGCCCTCCCTGACGACTTTGGGGACCACGGCAATGGCCACATTTGAAAAGACGATGCCGGTCATGACCGTGATCCCGTCCTTTTTCATGAAGCGCTCGGCAATCTGTTTTGCTTTTTCAGGTTTTCGGCCGTCATCCTCAACCAGCACTTCGACCTCGACTCCACCGAGTTTCCCCCCCTCCTGTTCCACCGCCAGCAGAAAACCATCCCGGATATCTTCACCAAGATAGGCAGCGGTTGTCGACAAGGTGGTAATCATACCGATTTTTACCGGTTCAGCAGAAACCGCCTGAACACTCAAGGATGCCAGCAGCACGACCAGAATCATCATTGTTCGCTTCATAAAAACTCCCCTTCTTCTTTATCTTGCGGGTTGCAACCCTGCCGGCGGAACCGGAGGGTCTGTGCACGTGGTTAAAACAGAGTGTACCGGAACTGCCGGGAACCAGCAGATCCGGTTTGAGGTGAATGGGTTACCCTAGAAAATGGCGGGTATTCTTGCAAGCAAAAAGTACCCTGAGCTGCCCGGCCGCTGGTTGGTGACTCTTGCATGAATGGTTAAAGTTGATTACTAGTGTGGGCCTGATGAGCGGTTGTGGCACGGCTCAGCATAACCAACGGATCAGCCAGCAGAGGTCAGCAGATGAACAGCAATGGGCGCGGGGCATCACTCGCTCCGGTCTTTATACCCACGATGTCAGTTCCCGCGCATCCTGTCGAAACGCCCCTTTCCAGGCAGCAGGAGGCCGAGATCAAGGCCGAGATCAAGGACCTGCTCAAGGCCCAGAACGGCGTCCTGGTGGCCCACTATTACACCGATGGCAAATTGCAGGACCTGGCTGAAGAGACCGGCGGCTGCGTGGCCGATTCCCTTGAAATGGCCCGTTTCGGCACGGAGCATCAGGCCGGGACGCTGGTGGTCGCCGGGGTCAAATTCATGGGAGAGACCGCAAAAATCCTCAACAACGAAAAACGGGTGCTGATGCCGGACCTTGAGGCGACCTGCTCCCTCGATGAAGGCTGCCCACCTGCTCAGTTTTCACGCTTCTGCGACACCTACCCGGATCATACGGTGGTCGTCTACGCCAACACCAGTGCCGAAGTTAAAGCCCGTTCGGACTGGGTCGTAACATCGGGCATCGCTCTGCCGATAATCAGACACCTGTCGGAACGGGGAGAGAAGATCATCTGGGCCCCGGACAGACATTTGGGTTCCTATGTCCAGCAGGAGACCGGAGCCGAAATGATATTCTGGCCCGGCTCCTGTATCGTCCATGAAGAATTTCGATCAGTGGCACTCAGCCGCATGCGCAGGCTGTACCCCGATGCGGCAGTTCTGGTCCACCCGGAATCACCCCAATCAGTGATCGAGCAGGCCGACGTGGTCGGCTCGACTACGGCCTTGATAGAAGCGGTGGTACATCGCCAGGAGCAGTCCTTCATCGTCGCCACAGACACCGGCATTTTCAATAAAATGAAACAGTTGGCTCCGGACAAAATACTGATGGAGGCACCGACCGAAGGCGAAGGAGCTACCTGTCAGAGCTGCGCCCGCTGCCCCTGGATGGGTATGAACTCACTGCAGAAACTGCTGACAGCGCTGAAGCTGGGGACGAACGAAATCCACGTGTCCAGGGATCTGGCTGAGCGGGCCAGGATTCCAATCCAGCGTATGCTCGATTTCGCCCGCCAGTTGAAAAACTGACCCCCTACAGCCCCAGCAGTTCGGCAATTTCCACCGCGGACTGGGCTGACGTCCTGTTTCCAACATGATATTCGTGATCGGCAGCCTGGCGGTAAAGCGGCAGTCGCTGCTCGTATAGCCGCAAGGCCTTTTCGCGATCCAGCAGCAGCGGTCGCTTGCTGATTTTCCGGTCGGCGCCGGGCTGCTCATAAATTCGTTCCAGAATCAAGTCGAACTCGTTGTGCAGATAAATCACCGTGCCGATATCTCCAAGGTTTGGAACCGTGAAAAATCCGCCGCCGGTGGAAATGATCGTGCCGCTGACACTGTCTGCCAGCCACCGGGCCGTCTGCTGCTCCAGTTCACGGAACCGGGGCTCACCATAGGCAGAGAAGATTTTCTTAATCTTCATCTTGAACATGGATTCTATCAGGTCGTCGGTATCGACCGTATACCTTCCGGTGACCCGCGATAACTCCCGGGCGGTCCTGCCCTTGCCCACCGCCATGAAGCCGATGAGAACGACGTTTTCATTCATCTCGTTTACACTCCGTAACTGTTACTGCAGCCACTTCTGAAAATCCCCTTTGCGGGCTTCCCAACGATAGGGCTCGGTCATCTCCACGGCCAGTTCACGGCTGAACCCCGTATCGCCCTGCAGCAGCCCGAGAAGATGCCCATATAAACCGCCCTCTTCATATAAAAACGGTTCACCGAACAACTCCGGATACGACAGACGCCGGGGCAGCACCGGGCGGCATCCGGCCCGCACCGCTTCGATAACCGAGATGCCGAAAAATTCATGAACGGCGGTTGAAACAACGATATCAGCTTCCATTAAATAATGATAGTAGCGGTCTCGATCTTCGACATAGCCGATATGCACAAGGCGCTCACTCAAACGGCTCCGAGCCACATCGAAACAGTCGGGCACCCTGGAGAAGCTCTGCCCCATCAGGCAGAGTCTGAAATCGATCCCGTTGTTCTGCAGGTCATAGAGTGTGTCGAAAAACTCTTCTGGATTTTTGTCATGTTCCCAGCGGTGGTTCCAGACAATCAGTTTTGTCTCTTGGTGTTCTCTGGGCGATCTGATCCGGTCGATTTCTGAGAAATCGAGCCCCGGATAGAGAACACTGCTTTTGGCCCATAGCCCGTCGAGGCTCTCCAGGAGCTGCATGTCGACGGCCTGGGCCAGATATTTCCGACAATGCTCCAGAAAACTATCGCGATTGAACAGGGAATTAAAAGCTATGCGGTCCGATACCAGGGCGGTACTGAAGTTAATCGCGGTGAACTGGTGGCTGGTATGTTCTGCCAGGTAGCCGGGATAGCAGAACTGGTTCTCGTGGAAATAGGTGTAGTAGCGGCAGTCGCTGTTCCAACCGTCGACCGAACAGGCCAGGGCCTTGAAAACGGCAACATCGATGAAGGTGGAAAACAGGACGATGTCATAATGACGCTGTTGGCGTTCCATCATGAGCAGCTGCTCGATGAACCAGGGGGCGGCAAGCTGCATGCGCATTTTCCACTTGCGCGGCGGCAGGCTCAACAGGGTGAAGTCACCCTCGAGGTGCTCGACCAGGCCGTCCAGAAACTGTTTGTGCGAACCACCGTAGTAGGGCTCAATCAGCAGTATTTTCGTTGCTGCCATGAATGGTCGTATGGTCTGTCCTGCGCTGAGTCCCTGAGACGGATTTTTGAAGAACTGCAGTTGTGAAGCAGGTCAAGGGCGATAATGGATCTATCTGAGCATACCGTTGTCGACCACATGGTCCCAGATCAGATCGGCTGTCTTCATTTTCGAGGTGTGCAGCAGTTTAACCACCCGGCTTTCGTCGATCAGGGTTACCTGGTTGTTGTCGACTTCGAACCCGGCATTGTCTGACGATATATCGTTGACGGCTATCAGGTCGAGGCCCTTGGAGAGGAATTTCTTGCGGCCCTCTTCGACGATATTGGAACTCTCCGCACCAAAACCGATCAGCAGCTGACGCCGGTGATCACAGACGCCGCCGAGTTTTTTCAGGATATCTTCAGTCTGCTCGAGTTCCATTACCAGCGCAGAGCGTTCCTTCTTGATCTTTTCGTCGAAGGTCTGCCTGGGCCTAAAATCAGCAACGGCAGCCGCCTTGACGATGATCGATTTATCCTGGTAGCGGTTCATCACCGCATCGTGCATCTCCTGGGCCGAGGAGACAGAAACAAACTGAACGCCAGGCGGTGGAGCAAGGGATGTGGGGCCGCTGATCAACGTTACTTCGGCCCCTCTTCTAAAGGCGGTTCTGGCCAGGGCGTAACCCATCTTGCCCGAGGATCGATTGCTGATGAACCTGACCGGGTCGTAGGGTTCTCTGGTGGGACCGGCGGTAACGAGAACGGCCTGCCCCGACAGGTCGCCGGCACCTATCTGCCGGAGTACATGATCACCGACCTGCTCCCACTCGGGCAGCCTGCCGCTGCCCTCCTCACCGCAGGCCATGGTTCCGCTGTCCGGATCGATCACCAGGTAGCCGAAACTGCGCAGTTTCTCAATGTTTTCACCGGTGGCCTGATGGTTGTACATCTGGGCGTTCATGGCCGGGCAGACGATTATCGGCACCTGCGCCGCCAGCACCGTCGTGGAGAGAAGGTCTTCCGCCAGCCCATGGGCCAGGCGGGCAATGGTCTGGGCCGTGGCAGGGGCAATCAGGATGCAGTCAGCCGCTCTGGCCAAACCGATATGGGAGATTGCCCCCTCCAGTTCTGCTGCGAACATATCGGTGTAAACCGGCCGCCCGGACAGGGAGGTGAAGGTCAGGGCCGAGACGAACCGAGCCGCCGCCTCGGTCAGGACCACATCGACCAGCGCCTCCTCCTTGGCCAGCGTACTTACCCAGCCGGCGACCTTGAAGGCGGCAATCGACCCGGTGACGCCGACGACGATCCGTTTTCCGGCAAATGTGTTGACCATGGCAGAATGGTTTCAGGGGGCAATGGTGGTGTGACAGCCAGGGATCAGTTCCTGCTGCCGCCGAAGAATCTGAGCAGCATCAGGAAGAGATTGATGAAATCGAGGTACAGAGCCAGGGCCCCCATGATCGATCCCTTGGTGATGGCCTCCTGCCCCTGGGACATGATGCCCTCCTCACCCATGCGCTTGATCTTCTGGACATCGTAAGCGGTCAATCCGGTAAAGATGAGCACGCCGATCATCGTTGTCACCCAGTAAACACCGGGGCTTTTCAGAAAAATATTGACGATGGAAGCGATGATCAGCCCGATCAGTCCCATGAACAGGAAAGAACCCCAGCCGGACAGATCACGTTTGGTCACCAGTCCGTAGACGGCCATGGCACCAAACATCGAGGCGGTGATGATAAAGGTGGAAGCTATGGAGGAGCCGGTATAGCGCAGAAATATCGTCGAGAAAAACAGTCCGTTGAGTACCGAGTAGCCAATGAACAGGGCCGAAGCCGTCGAGGCCTGGATCTTGTCGATACGGGCGGACAGGAAAAAAACCATGCCCAGGGTTCCAAGGGCGATGATCAGAAAAAAAGGTGAATTGATAATCCTTACGGCCAGGCCGGTTGCGGCCGCTCCGTAAGCGACCAGGCCGGTGATTCCAAGTCCGACTGCCATCCAGTTGAATACCTTGGCAAGGAAAATGGAGGCAGCGTCCCGTTTGGCTTGGCTGGCTGTTATGGCTTGTGTCTGGCTTTGCATGTCAATCTCCATAAAAAAAATCAATTATTGTAGTTACCTTCATTAAATTACCATTCGGCACGGTGCATCTCAGTATGCACCGTCTCGTTTGAACATGATGTAGACGGTTCTTAAAATTATCTTGATATCGGTCCACAGCGAATAGTTGAGAATATACCAGTCGTCCAGATCGACCCGCTCCTGGTAGTCATCGATATCGGAGCGTTTGCTCACCTGCCAGGGACCGGTGATTCCCGGTTTCATAGAACAGTAGCGCCCGGCGCTTTCCCGATAAAAGGTGGTCAATTCACCGCCGACGATGGGGCGCGCCCCGACAACACTCATATCGCCCCTCAAAACATTAATGAATTGGGGGAATTCATCAAGGCTTGTTTTGCGCAAAATTTTACCGATCCGGGTTATGCGCGGATCGTTTTTCAATTTGAAGGTCTGCTCCCACTCTTCCCGGAGGCGCGGGTTGTTTTCCAGCAGGTCCTGTAATTCTGCGTCTGCGCCGATCCGCATGGTACGGAACTTGAGGCAGTCGAATTCCTTGCCGGCAGCAGTGATCCGCTTGTGCCGATAGATGACCGGACCGCGGTCCTCGAGCTTGATCAGCAGGCTGATGAGCAGTATCAGCGGGGAGCCGACAGCCAGCACACACAGGGAAAAGAAGACGTCGAACCCCCGTTTCCACTCGGTGTGAGGGTTGAAATTGAGGATCAGCATCTTGCCCAGCGACTGAACCTCGGCGTGGTGCAGCCCGAAAACATAGAGGTCGGGCACCAGGTAGATTCTCGCCCCCAGCGATCGGCATTCCCGCAGGATGGAGAAAATCTTTCGTTCGGCTCTCATGGGCAGGGCGATATAAACATAATCGATGGCGTTATTTCTCAGATACTCGGGCAGCATGGAGATATCGCCGAGCACCTGCTTGCCCATTCTGGCCAGCCGGGGTTCCTCGCTGACCTTGTCGTCGAAGAAGCCCATGACCTCGATGCCGGCCCAGGGGATGGTTTCCAGTTCCCGGATAAGGCTCAAGCCAAGGTCGCCGGCACCGGCTATAACCGCCCGCCGAATGTTTTTCCCGCGCTGGCGGTAGAACCTGAGAACCTTGCGGGCCGACATGTGCAGAAGGAAGACCAGAATCGGGGTGGTGGTTGACCAGATCAGAAAGACCACCCGGGAATAGGCCACCGAAATCTTGAAAATGAAAAAGTAGAAGAGCAGAAGACCGACAATGGTCGCCCAGGCTCGTATTATGACGTAGAACTCCTTATAGAACTTCCAGCCCCGCCAGGAGCGGTAGAGCTGAAAAGACTGGAAGGTTACCAGGCAGAGAACGAAGGTAATGATCACCAGCCGGGTATAATGTTCGCTCCATGGAACCCGATACCAGTATACCAGGGCGGCCAGGTAGCCGACGACCAGAAGGCAGTCGACCAGATGCAGGAGCCTGGCCATTAAAGAACTCTGCTCACGCAGATTGGTTGATAGCATATCGTATTATCGGCTCATCGAGACCATCGGTTCACTGCCGCCATGATGAGTTACCGCTCCCGTTGTCTGCCCACCAGCGTCGATTCATGCTCAGGCTTCGAGCAATCCTCAGAGGCAGAAAACGATGCACTCTCCCCAAGCGATAACCACAGAATTTCAAACCAACCCTTACCATAAAATCGCCGATCATACTATATCTATGGTGCCGCCACAGATAGCCAAGACCCGAGCGGACATAGTCAAGCCCCCGCTGCCCGGCTCCACCATAGGTGTCGAGAAGCCATCTGCCGCGCTCGTGAAAAACACCGATATCGAAGTAACGGCGAAACTCCTCGTTCCACGAGTAGTTGTGCGAATGATGCACGGCGGCCTCAGCAGTGTAAACGATTTTGCCGCCCTGCTCGAGCAGTTTTCCGGCAGCCCAACTGTCTTCCCCGAAAATCAGGTCGGCTTCGAAAAAGCCGATCTCAGCAAGGCTTGAGCGGCGGTAGGCGGCACAAGAGTTTGAAACGAAAACCGCTTTCAGGCCGAGTTGCTCCCGATCCCCGAAGGTCCGCTCCGAGGATGACTCCGGATAGTTAAAATGCCGGAGATGAGCGGCGATCGCGGTTGCCTCGAAAGACGGCAGCTGCCGGGCGTAGCAGACGTCGACCCGGGGATCATCGAGGATCGGCTGCACCAGCCTGGCCAGCATGTCCCGGGAAGCCGGCAGCACATCCTGGGTCAGAAAGACCAGGATCCCGCCCCTTGCCAGACCGGCCGCCATGGTTCGGGTGCCCCCGTGACTGAATTCCTCCGGTTCGATCCGGTATATTTCGGCACCATAGCTGCGGGCCGTCTGAACCGTCTCGTCTTCCGAGGCTGTGTCCACCACCAGGATTTCATCGGGCTGAAGCGACTGGATAGTCAAGGCCGCCAGCAGTTCTCTGAAGCCGTCACCACCGTTCCTGGTGGGAATGATGACCGAAACGGCCATCGAGGAACTGCTGGTGTCTTCGTCCATCAACACCCGGTCCTCTTTATCATTGAGGCTAGACATGCAGCAGCCGTACCAGCATATATTTGCATACTGACCAGAGCAGGTAAGGTGAGCGGTGCTTCAGGTTCAGAATTATTTCATTTCTCGAGGCCAGGCATCGGGTCCGGTAGGCAACCTTTTTTCTGCTTCTGGACCAGCCCCGGCCATGGAATAATTCGATTGTCGGGTCGTACTGCA
Source organism: uncultured delta proteobacterium (assembly GCA_963845115.1). Lineage (GTDB taxonomy): Bacteria > Desulfobacterota > Desulfobulbia > Desulfobulbales > Desulfocapsaceae > JABDQA01. Next base: position 767,086 of record CAWJQN010000001.1, read on the forward strand.
GGCACCAGCCCTTTTTCCTGAGGCGCAGACAGAGATCGATGTCCTCCTTGTACATGAAAAAAGATTCATCGAAGACTTCGGGCCGCTCTGCTTCCAGAGCTTCAGACCTGCACAGCATGAAAGCGCCGCACAGCGCGGGGACCTGCTGCCGCTGCCTGAAATTATCCCGGTCAGGCAGGCCCTGGCCGCGGTCATACCAGCGGCCGTACCAGGTTCTGAAAACACCGGTCGAATCGAGCAGTCCAGTCGGGGCAGCGCTGGCCACATCGTAGCCTTTGAGCCGCCCGGACACGATTGCAGCGGAACGGTTCGTTTCCAGCGAATCGATTGCACGTTCTATCGTGTCCGGCTCCATCAAGGTATCCGGGTTGATAAACAGAATGTAGCGCGAAGTTCCGCTGATGCAGCGCAGGCCGAAATTGTTGGCCGCTGCAAAACCGATATTGTCTCTCAGGTGAATCTGATATTGTTTCTTCTGCCGGTATTCGTCCAGATAGGCCGGGTCAACCGAGCCGCTGTCGACGATAATGACCTGGTCCGCTGCCCGGCTCTGGGAATCGATGGCCTCCACGCAGCGACCAATGACCTGGGCGGAATCATGGGTAATGACGATCAGGCTCAGCCTGCAGCTCATCTCTGACCACCCTCAATCAGCAGAAAATGGATAGGTACCAGCGAAAAAGGGTATTTTTTTTCCCTTCTGCGCGTCTCCGGGACATGATCGAACCGACCACCTCTTTTTCAGATTCGATGATCCTGCGACAAAACAGCGCTGTCGTCAGGGAGCGATGGGTTGTATCCGAGCCTTTTTTTCTCATCAAACGAATCTTTGAAAAAGAATCTGCAATCCCTGATATGTAAGCGCCAAACTGTCTCTTTTTGACAACAAATGCCAGCCAGAAAAACTGATAAACGAGGATCGCCGGCAAAAACCGCAGCAGCATCGGGAACGAATAATTTTTGCAGATAACGAAGATGTTGTTTCTGGTTGTCAGTTTGACCGTCGTTCTATTAATCTTGGAGCCGGTGGTGGCGCTGCCGATATGGTAGACGACTGCGTCGGGAATGTAACTGCAGCAGTGCCCGGCCCTGACAGCCCGCATGTTGAAATCGACATCTTCGAGGTAAGCGAAGAAATCTTCATCGAACATGCCTATCTGGGCAAAAAGCGACCGATGATACAACGCCGCCCCGGCACAGGCACCAAAAACCTGACGTTTCAGACCGTAGCGAGGGGAGTCGGCCTCCATGGTACCGAGACGATAGCCGACCCCTCCCCGCAGCACACCATCCCCCGCCCCATCGAGCAGGCTGCGGTCGTGAAAATTGAGCATTTTCAAAGCGAACATCCTGGTGGACGGCTCAGCTCCGGCAGCGTCGAGCAGATGTTCGAGGCACTGCGGCTCCACTTCGATATCGTTGTTGAGCAGGAACACCCAATCCCGCTCACCGGCGGCTATGCCACGATTAACCGCTCCACTGAAACCGATGTTTTCCGGCAGCTCAACAACCTTTACATCGGGGTGGTGGGCCCGCAGGAAGTCGACCGACCCGTCTTCGGAGCCGTTGTCCACGACAATGACGCTGAAATGCTGAAAACTCTGAACCTGCAGCGATGCGAGGCAGGTCTTGAGCATATCCCTGCCGTTCCAGTTGGGGATGACGATGTCGATTCCTGTCAATGAATCATCTGTCATCGTTTAACCATCGGGGCTCTGGTTTGCAGGCCCGAAGATCTCTTTGACGAAGTAGACCGGTTTTTTCTGGGTTTCATGATAGGTACGGGCCTGCAGTTCTGCAATCAGACCGATGGAGATGAACTGGATGCCGATAAAGATCAGGACAACAGCAAGCAGCAGCAGCGGCCGGTCTGACAGCGGCACCCCGAAGAACTGCCGCTGGATAGTCATGATCAGGGCCATCAGAAAGCCGACCGAACCGGAAATAATACCGAGCAGGCCGAAAATCTGGATCGGCCGAGTGGCATAACTGAGCAGGAATTTGACCGTGATCAGGTCGAGTACGACGCGGATCGTCCTCGAGATACCATACTTTGAGGTGCCGAACCGTCGGGCCCGGTGGTTCACCTTTATTTCAGTAAACGAGATGCCCATGCCGCTGGCAATCGCCGGAATGAATCGATGCATCTCGCCGTAGAGATTTATGTTCTTGATGACTTCCCGGCGAAAGGCCTTCAGCGTGCAGCCGTAGTCGTGCAGGGCCACCCCGGTGGTCCAGGAGATGATCTTGTTGGCGATGATGGACGGCAGCTTGCGGCTCACAAAGGCATCTTTACGATCATATCTCCAGCCGGTAACCACATCGAACCCCTCGTTGATTTTCTCGATGAAACGGGGGATATCGTGGGGGTCGTTCTGCAGGTCGCCGTCCATGGTTATGATGACATCGCCGGTGGCGTAATCGAACCCTGCCGACATGGCGGCGGTCTGGCCGAAGTTTTTTCGAAACTGAATAACTGCAGCATGGGGGTCGCCGGCCTGAACCGACTTCAGAATAGACAGGGTCGAATCACTGCTCCCGTCATCGATGAAAAGTATCTCGTATGGGTGGCCGAGCGAACCCATCACTTCGGTCAATTCATCATAGAGGAGGGTGAGATTTTCTTCTTCATTATATATCGGTATAACAACAGATATTTTCACACAATCTCCTTGCCGGTTTCTGAAAAAGTGGCCTGCCTGCTAAACGATGGAATCGGTATCTTCCTGTAATTCAATAGCCTTTTTCCTAGACCACAGGTTATACAGGAAAAACAAGCCGCCGATCAAGGAATAACAGACAGCCGCCGCCATGAAAAACAGGGCCAGCGACCTGGTCTGTAAATCGCCCATGCCCACCTGGGAGAAAAAATAAACGTATCCATAGTCCCTGACACCGATGCCGTAGATCGACACCGGCAGTGCCTCCATCAGGGTGATGATCGGCACGAAGGCCGAGAAATAATAGAATGGTGTGTCGGCCCCCAGGGCCCGGGACATCAGGTAGACAACCAGAATAACCGATATCTGAAAGAGAAATGACAGCAGCATGGCTTTTACCAGAAGTCCCCGGTCGGACCGGTAGCGCGAAAACGAACCAAACAGCTTGTCGCTCAGACGGTTTACCAGGCCGATACGGGCCAGACCGGTCAGGCGAAGCATCCTCTCCAGCAGATCCTGCCTGAAAAGCGCCGCCACAATCAGAAAAAACAGCCCCAGGAGCAGCGCCGGGACCACAAGAATTTCGTAGGAACCGTAAGCTACAGCCACAAACAGTGAAGACACAAAACTCAGCACCACCAGGGCAACAAAGCCCGACAGCCTGTCGGCAAAGACGGAAACCGCACTGCGGGCCGTCTGTCTGCTCTGCCGCGCAACATCATAAATCCGGTAACTGTCCCCACCGATGTTGGTCGGCAGAAAGAGGTTGCAGAAGGTGCCGCTCATATAAGAAACAGTCAGGTTCCAGAGAGAGAGGCCGACCCGGTCAGCCTTCAGAAACAGCTGCCATTTTCTGGCGCTGATCACCGTATTGGCAAAAAACAGCAGACCAATGGGCAGCAGGTAGCGGACATCGACCTGCAGCAGCAGGGAGCCAATCTGTTCGAGCGGCGTGTTCCGGTAGAGAAAAATCAGTAGGGAGATGCTTACCGCCACCTTCAGCAGAATCAGCAGGTAACCGCGCATTTCAGGTTCGCTTCCTGACAACTTTGGCGGGTATACCCAGACAGACGGAAAATGGCGGCACCGACCGGCTGAGAAGCGCCCCAGCACCAGCCACACTGCCGCTCGCCACGGTGACGCCGCCCAGGACACTGACATTGGCACCGAGCCAGACATTAGGCTCCAGGACGACACCGCCGTCAGCACTGATCGGACTGATGCGGGTCAATCGCTTTGGGTCACTGATATCATAGCTGCCGCCGCCGATGATCAGACAGCGCTGGCCGATCACGCAGTCATCGCCGATCTCGACGCTGTTGCCGCTGGTTGACTGAATGATCGTCTGGGCGTTTATTCCAACATCCTGGCCGATGCTGATGGAGCCGTCCTTGCACGAGAGCATCACGTTATTGGACAGAATCGTGCGGTCGCCCAGGTATATTGAGCGCCCGGCGGTCGAACTTCTGCCGTCGAGTATGCAATACTCGCTGACAACCACCGAGTTGCCAAGCTCTATTTTCGCCGGCTGACGGACCACCACCCCGTATCCGAAGACGGTGCCCTTGCCGCAGCGCCTGAACATTTTCGGCCAGAACAGTTTTCTCAGGGCCAGACCGATGACCCCGGGAAAAAATGTGAAGATCAGACAGAATTCAAAATAGAGAAAGGCCGCAAACGAGTCGCTGCCGACCATGACCTGCCGGTACTTTTTCAGCGCAGACCCCTTACCGGTTATCGCCTGGTGTGTTTTTTCCATTTCCGCTCAACGTTCTGTTCCGGTTGAATCAATGAAAAAACCTGTTGTGCCAGATGGCCACATTGATCAGGGCCCAGAGAATATGGTTGTGGTTCTGTTTCATGGAACAGTGCTCATCGATCAGCGTATCGACATAGCTGCTGTCCATATTTTCCCTGATCAGATCTGAATCATGCAGTAATTCTACCATATAATCATGCAGGTCGCCTCTGAGCAGATGCTTGACCGGAAGACTGTAGCCCTGTTTCCCCCGATGCACGACCTTGTCCGGAAGCAGTCCATCGAGGGCCGCCCTGAAGATATACTTGGTGGTCAATCCCTTCAGTTTCCAGTCACCCGGCAGCGAAGCCATATACTCCACCAGAACATGGTCGAGCAGCGGTACCCGAATTTCCAATGAGCTGGCCATGGACATACGGTCGACCTTCATCAGGACCGAGTCGGTCATCATAAAGCGCATGTCCAGGTAAATTTCCCGGTTCAGTGCGTCGTCTCCAGCGTCACAGCGGCTGCTGTATTCCCTGACCTGGCGAAACGGGTCCCGGTCTATCCTGGACTTCAAACCACTATCGAACAGCTGTTCCTCGACCTTTTTATTGAGAAAATACTGCCAGCGCAGGTGCTCACCGTCCTCCCCGAGGTTCGATCCCTCGATGAAGCGCTTGAGCATATTGATCGCTCCTTTTTTCTGGGGCTGATCCGGCAGCAGGTTCACCATAGTGCCGATCACGTCCCTGCGCAGCGCTTTGGGCATGATACTGAACCAGCGGTTCAGCCTGCTTGCCTTGAAGCGGTCATACCCGGCGAAACTCTCATCGGCGCCCTCACCGGAGAGACAGACGGTCACATGCTCCCGGGCCTGTTTGCAGAGAAGATAGAGCGGGACCGTGGAGAGGTCGGTCATCGGCTCGTCGAGATGATACAGCGTCTGCTCCACGTATTCGGGTTTCAAGCTGTCGAGCATCAACACCTGATGATCCGTCTGGCAGTGCTCAGCAACGATTTCAGCGTAGTCAAGCTCGCTGAAGGACTTGTCTTCGTAGCCGATGGTAAAGGTTTTCAAAGAGCCGCTGATGTGTTTCCTCATCAGGGCAACGATACAGCTTGAGTCCAATCCGCCGGACAGGAAAACTCCCAAAGGGACATCACTGACCAGGTGCGACCTGACCGCCTGGTCGAGATGGTAACGCATCTTCTCGACGGCCTCGTCAAAGCTTCCCACCGATTGGTCCTGCTGCAGGGACAGGTCCCAGTACTGCTGAACCGACAGCGCACCATCTTCAAACAACAGATAGTGTCCGGCCGGCAGCTTGTGAATACCTTCGAACATGGTCTGTGGCGACGGTACGAACTCGAAGCCGAGATAATCGTAGAGAGCCTGGTAATTGACCCCTCTCTCGACGCCCGGGTCTTCGAGGATCGCCTTGATCTCCGAGGCGAAAAGGAAGCGGCCATCGCGGTGATAGTAGTAGATCGGTTTGATGCCGATACGATCGCGAACCAGCAGCAGCCGTTTTCTGTTCAGATCATAGAGGGCATAGCCGAACATGCCGCGCAGCCGGTCGATACTGTCCAGGCCCCACTCCTCGTAAGCGTGGATGATTACCTCGGTATCGGCCAGGCTGGAGAAAACGTGGCCTCTGGCCTGCAGTTCCCGACGAAGTTCGGCAAAGTTGTAAATCTCGCCGTTGAAAACGACCACCACCGACCCGTCTTCATTGAACATCGGCTGCCGGCCGTTTTCACTCAGGTCGATGATCGACAGCCGCCGATGTCCAAGTGACACCTGGTCGCAGCAGAAAAACCCATCCTGATCGGGGCCCCGGTGAGAAAGGGTCTGGGCCATGGAGCGGATGAGTTCTTCATCCCTCCAGTTTATTCCACAAATTCCACACATATTGTATCTCTTACATACCAATGAAAAAACCGGCCTGACAAGACCGGTTTTTTAGTAAAGCGACGATCAACCCCGGGCTACCCCTGCACACCCCACCGGAAACGTTGGGACCGGATCAGAAGCATGGCTGTGAGAAGCGCCGGAGCCAGCAGCAGGTACCACCAGCCGTTCACCAGAACATAGGCTAATGCCAGCAGCGGCAGGAGCGCGGTCCGAACAATCAGTTTCAGCAGCTCGGATTGTCTGATGAGATCGGCAAGCGGCGGAGAATAATGATAATAGAGCTCGACGAACTTCTGCCCGAGCGTGCTGGTCATCAGATAGGAATCCCTGAACTGCCTGAGCAGCGCGACCTGGGGTTCCAGAATTGACCCGAAAGCCGCCGTGGCGATGAAACATCCGCCGCCGCCACCGTCACCGCCGGAACTCCCGCAGGGAATGACATTGAAAAAATTGTTGGCCAGCACACTCTGGCCCTGGTTGGTCATATGCAGTCCATCGAAGTTGTACTGGCCCCAATTTTCACCCTGCAGGGCTGCATAGTTATCCACGTAGGTGACCGAGCGTTCGGCGGCCTCCTGCTGAATGGCGGGGTTGTAGACCTGAGGTATCACCAGCCACTCGCTGCCGGACTCGGTATTGGGCGTGATGGCCGACACGATCGGGACGGCGCCGGCCTCCCTCGCCTTGTCCATCATCGTCGCCAGCGAGGCTGCGGTAATCTGGGCAGAGACACCGCTTCTGACATCATTGGCGCCTTCCATCAGCAGAATGTAGTTGGGCGCGTGCCTGGCCAGAACCTGATCGATCCGGGAAGCTCCCTCGAACGACTCCTCCCCAGAGAACCCCTCATTGATGACAACCGCGTTGCATTCGTTGGCGTCAAGCAGCTGCTGCAGAAAGACTGAGTAGGGCGTGGCGCCGAAGCCGGCGGTTATTGAGTCACCAAAGGCAACGATTCTTATCTTTTCAGCCGGCGCATCTTCAGCACTGCATACAGAAGCGGCAACGAGCACAATAAAAAAGAAAGCGGTAATAGATCGTATCATCTGGTCATCTCTTTGGTACGGACATCGTTATGCTGGTTATACTGCTCTAGTGTTGTATGCTCAATAGACCCGAATGAACACCATCGAGCTTTGGGCCACGGAAGGAGGCAGCTCAAGCTGATCCTCTTCTGCTTTTTCAGCCGCCGCCTCAACTGATTGGTGAACTTCCGGATCAGACCACTCCCCTTCCACCCAGCGACTGATTAACGTGGTATTCTCCCCGTCTCTGACTCCCCGCCAGGTGACAAAAGGAGATCCGTCCGGATCGAGTTCGATCACCGGCAGCATATCCGCCAGCTCGTTCTCCTCATGCAGCCGTTCCGGGTCAGACCAGCTGTTATTCTGGAAAGAGGCGTACATGATGTCATCGAGGCCGCCATCGTTGGCGGACCAGACAACCCAGACCCGGTCTTCCTTATCGATAACCGCCGAAGGGCTGAGATTGGTCTTGAGGCCTGTCAGCAGCACCTCGTCAGCCTGCCATTCATCATCGAGACCGGTACCATAATGGATCTCCATCACACCGTTGTCATAAGCGGTCCAGAAAAGCCAGCGCTTGCCGCTGCTGTCCCGGTCGATGACCGGGTACATATTGTCGTAGTGATCATCGGTTACCTGGACGGGTTCGAGCCAGACACCGTCTTTTAACCGGGTGTAGTAGATCTCCATCTTCAGCCCGTCGGAAGACGACCAGACGATATCGATATCGCGGCTGAGTGGGTCCGTCACAGCTTCTGCCGAGGCCATGGCAGCGCTGCTGAACAAGATCGCCCCGATAACCTTATAAACGACACATAGAAGACTTCTGCCCATATCCCTTCAATAGTGTATATGCATCAGACCCCGTTCTCGTGGGGTAGTGCCGATATCGGCTCCTCAAGCAGATCAAAAGACCGTACCGTATCATCGCTAGTCCAGATACCGCTAGAACCCCGAACAATAACAAACAAAGAACCTTGCGACTATACTACCCGAGCGCTGGTTTTTCAACAGATCCACGCCTATTTCTTTTCAAGTCGCCCAAGTTCCGCCTGAAAAGACTCCACACCCGGGCTCGCCCATTCTCCTGTAGAGTGGCCAGAAAAACAGTCCCTGGCCCCCTTCTCATGTCTCTAAGCCGCTGCCGTCGCGCGGGAGGGGTGGTGCACTCTGTAACATTCTGCTATAGTGCCTTCTCGCAGCCTTACCGTGACTCTGCTGACCCTATTACAAACATTGGTGCAATGCTCAAGTACCGACTCGAATATGCACTCCTGCGGCTGGTCGTCTTCATCGTCAACCTGCTGCCGCTGTTCATCATCAACGGTCTGACAGCCTTTCTGGGCTGGCTGGTCTGGGTGGTTTTTCCATTCCGGCTGCCCGTTGCCTATTTCAATATCAGCAATGTTTTCCCGTCAATGGACCACAGCTCCAAGCTGCAGATCATCAGAAAAGCCTACCGGCAGTTTTTTCACGCTGCCGGGCTGATTCTGGTCATCCACCGAAAAAAAATCTCCCGAATGATCGTGGAGGCCGAGGTCAGCGGAATCGATCTTCTCGACCAGGCACTGGCCGAAAATAAGGGGGTTATTCTGACGACCTACCATGGCTGCTGGTTCGAGGCCTATTTTACCTGGTTCAGCAGCAACGACCGGCCAACCAGCCTGATATACCAGCAGCAGAGCAACCCGCTTTGCGACGCCTTTTTCGTCAGACAGCGCCAACGCTACGGTGCCAGTCTCGCCCACCTGAACAGCCTCGAAAAACTGCAGGTTTATCAGAGTGCCCTCGACCAGGGCCGGCTGCTGATCATCAGCCTCGACCAGAGTTACACTGACAACGGAACGGAGGTGACCCTGTTCGGTAAAGAGTTCGTCTGCGCACGGGGCGCGGCACTGCTGCACCTGAAAACCAGGGCCCCGGTGCTGACCAGTGTCTATTATGTGCAAAACGGCAGGCTCCATATCGATTTCGAACGGGTCGAGCTGCCCCGATATGAGCTGCTAAATGATCAGAACATACAGGAAATCAGCAATCTGAGTATACGGTATTACGAGAAGACCATCGAAGCCTTCCCCGACCAGTGGTTCAGTCTTTTTCACCGGCTCTGGCAAAAGCAGGGATATCAGAAAAAAATCAAGCGCTCCCTGAAAGACATTTTCCCCCTTTCCCATTAACACTTTGTCATTTATTCTGGGCTGGTGTAGAAACAACAGGAATCGTTTTTTCATCCGCCATTAACGGAATCCGTCCAACCTATCAGGCATGACCACGAAAGAAATACTATCGAGGATTTACCAGGCACTGAGACCCTATCGGTCGAAACTGATCATATCGATGATTGCCATGCTCGGCGTGGCTCTCTGCACCGGTGCCCAAACCTATATGGTCAAAGATCTGCTCGATAAGATATTCATCGACAAAAACGAGTACTACCTCTACTCACTGACCGTCATCATCGTCTTTATTTTCGGCATTAAAGGTCTCTTTTACTACACCTATCACTTCCTGCTGGAACAGGTCGGGCTGGCCGTCATTAGAGACTTCCGATCGAAATTATTTGAGCATATCCATATCCAGCCGCTCTCCTTTTTTCACTCCTATCCAACCGGAACGCTAATTTCCCGGGTTGTTTCAGATGTCACCCTGATGCAGCAAGCGGTCTCAAGTGCCCTGGTCGGGGTGCTCAGGGATTTTTTTTCGGTCATCGTCCTGATGGGGGTGGTCTTCTATCTGAACTGGAAACTTGCCCTGTTCTGTTTTCTTATTCTGCCGGTCGCAGCCTTTCCCATCGTCAAGTTCTCCAAAGTTTTTCGTCGTCTCAGCACCAGAGCCCAGGAGGAAACCGCCTCGGTTTCCAACATGCTGTATGAGACCATAACCGGCAACCGCATTGTCAAAGCCTTCAACATGGAGGATCATGAAAACGGGCGATACAATAGCCAGTTGAGCAGACTTTTCGAGATAACGGTTCAAGATGCAAAGTTTCGCTGCCTGCAGCATCCGCTGATGGAATTCATCGGCGGCGTCGCCATCGCACTGTTTATCTGGTTCGGGGGAAAGCTGGTCATCAGCAGCGCTATGACCCCCGGCGAGTTTTTTGCCCTGATGACCTCTCTGATCGTCGCCTATGATCCGGTCAAGCGCATCGGCAAAGTCAACTCGACGGTGCAGCAGGGAATTGCTGCAGCCACCAGGGTTTTCACGATAATCGACATCGAACCGGCAATTTCTGATGTCCCCGGGGCGACCGAACTTCCACCGTTCACTAAATCGATCGACTTCATTGATGTCAATTTCAGCTACGAGGACGGAACCCGGGCTCTCGCCGACATCAACCTCACCGTGCCGGCCGGGCAGACCCTGGCGATTGTCGGCCACAGCGGCGGAGGAAAAACCACCCTGACCAACCTGATCCCCCGGTTTCTCGAGGTGACCAGCGGTGCCATCAGGATCGACGGGCTAGATATACGAGAGATTACCATGCGCTCTCTGCGCAACCAGATCGCCATGGTAACCCAGCAGACCATCCTGTTCAATGACACGGTCCGCAACAACATCGCCTACGGCAGCCTTGAGTGTTCGGAAGATGCCTTGATAAAGGCGGCGGAGGCCGCCCACGCCCTGAAGTTTATCAAAGAGCTGCCCCAGGGATTCGAAACTATTATTGGCGAAGGCGGGGCACGGCTCTCGGGCGGTGAACGGCAGCGCATCTCCATTGCCCGGGCTCTGCTGAAAAACGCACCCATCCTGATACTAGACGAGGCCACTTCAGCCCTTGACACCGAGTCGGAAAGAGAAGTTCAGGATGCCCTGGAAAACCTGATGAAAAACAGAACAACACTGGTCATCGCCCACCGGCTGTCGACCATCAAAAATGCCGACCGCATCATTGTTGTCAAAAACGGTCGTCTGGTCGAGGACGGCAGCCATGAAGAATTGCTGGCACATCATGCCGACTATGAGCAGCTCTATCAGATGCAGTACCGCTAGCTGCTGCCGGCCAGCCAATTGGTATCAATGGAGGCGTCCCAGACTTTGAGCCCGGCATATTCTGAAAATGTCGTTAAGAAGATTGAAAAAGCAGGGACAGCATTCGTCTGTCTTGCCTGCTTTTTCACCCCGCTCTCCACCTCCCTGCTGGGTCTCTTCTCAATACTTGCCGTTGCAGCCTGGCTGTTGTCGGGAGGACTGCTGGACCTGCCCCGTGTTTTCAGGGCTAACCCGTCCACCCTCACCGCCGCCCTGCTCTTCGGACTGATGGCAATCGGTCTCACCTACTCCCCGGTCTCCCCGGAGAAGGGTTTTGCAACCCTGTGGAAATATCGCGAACTGCTCCTGATGCCGGTTATCTTCTCAGTGCTCAGCCACGGTGCGAAGCAGCGAAACGGAGCCCAGCGCGCTTTTCTGGCAGGATGCATTGTGCTGATGGCCGTTTCCTACCTGATTTTTTTCGGGATAATCGACGAAAATCGGTATGGGTATTCGCTGGTCTTTCACATTACCCACAGCTTTTTCATGGCAGTTCTCGGCTTCTGGGCACTGCATCGCACCGCCTCAGCCGGCAGCCCACGCTTGGTTCGGGTGGGCTGGGGCAGCATTTTACTGGCTGCTGTCACCAACCTCTTCTACGTCGCCCCGGGACGGACCGGCATGTTCATCTTCTGCTGCCTGGTGGTGCTCTTTCTCTATCAGCGGCTGAGCCTGGCCAGATGGACGGCCGGTATCATTGTCTGTTCAATGCTGCTGGCCGGGGCTTACTACACTTCTGACAATCTTTCATCCAGGGTGCAGGAAGCCGTCGATGAGATCAGCCACTACCAGAAAGGCCAATCGAGGACTTCCATCGGGCAGCGCTTCGACTGGTGGATGGTCAGCCTGGAACTGATCGCAGAGAAACCGATCCTCGGTCACGGCACCGGTTCCTACCAGCAGTCCCATTTGAGGAAAAGCAGCGGAACCAGGATTGCCCCTACCGATAATCCTCACAACGAGTTCCTCTTCCTGGCCGTCCAATTCGGCCTGGCCGGCCTGGCGCTGTTTCTGCTGATGATCGCTCTTCAGCTGCAGGAATCAAAAAACATCGGCAGGAGCAATCGGCAGCTGCTCCAGGGGGTGATTCTGGCACTGCTGGCAGGCAGTCTGATGAACTCTCTTCTATTCGACTCTCAACAGGGCCATTTTTATCTCTTCATGAGTGCTGCTCTTCTGGCCGGGGACCGCTCGTGACCAGTGACCATTTCTGATAGCCAGAGCTGCCCCATCAGCCTTCGATAATCGATCAGCAGCACCCTCAGGCCGGGTGGTGCCGGGGCTGCTGCTTTTTCCCGGCCAGAAGGCGCTGGTAAAAGGCCAGGGTTTTTTCGCACATGGTTTTCATGGTAAAGGTCGAGTTGACCGCTTTTTTACCGGCCATACCAAAAGATCTCATCTTGTCAGGCGAAGCCAGTGCCTCTTCCAGGACCTGGGCCAGTTTGTCGACATTTCCCGGGGGCACGAGCCAACCGGTTTCCCCCGGAACGACCGTCTCCAGGCTTCCGCCGTGGGCGGTTGCAATCACCGGTTTCCCCATGGCCATGGCCTCGATGGTGGTCCGGCCGAAAGCCTCCGGCTCATTGGATGAGGCCGATATTACCACATCTGCCAGCATCAGGGCGGCCGGCATGTCGTCACAGTGACCGACCATGAGAACATTTCCGGACAGGCCGAGCCGGTCGATCAGGGCGGCCAGCTCGGCGGCAAAACCCGGATTATCCTGCAGGTCGCCAACCAGGATCGCCTGGAAATTTCTGTTCTTTATCAGGGCCAGTGCCTGAATGAAGATGTCCTGGCCTTTGAGCCTGGTCAGGCGGCCCGGCAGCATAACCACCGGTTTGCGATTGTCCAGCCGCCAGCTGGAACGGTATTCTTCGATTCGCTCGACACTGACCGAGTCCGGGTCGAACTTGTCCTTGTCCACGCCCCTGAAAATCAACTCGATATCTTTCTTCACCCCGTAGGCATTCCTGATATGTTCTTCGATGCTCCTGGAAATGGCAATGATCCCCATTCCCTTGGTCATTATCGCACTGTAGCTGTTTACCGAGTAAAAGCCATGAAACGTGGTCACCAGAATCGGCCGTTTTTTTTCCGGAAGGGTTTTCCAGACCAGATAACCGATCCAGGCGGGCATGCGTGAGCGAAGGTGGAGGACATCGACCCGCTCTTTTTTCAGCAACCGCCTCAACGGCAGAAAGTATTTGATGATAAGCGGACTCTTCGATCCAACTTTCCAGTCAATGTGGCAGCTGCCCTCGGCCACCAGCTGTTTGACCATTCTACCTCCGGCCGAGATAACGATGGATCGGTGATTGCTGTCGGCCAGAAACTTGCCGATCTCAAGCGTTCCCCGTTCGACGCCGCCGCTTTCCAGTTCGGGCAGCATCTGCACGACCGTCAGGATTTCTCCGGCTCGCTGCTTTTGCTTCTCGTCCAGAATCTGCTGGTAGAGATCCAGGGTCTTCTCGCACATCCTGGTGGCGGTGAAGTGCTGTTCAACCCAGGCTCTGCCGGCCCGGCCAATCATCGGCAGCCGCTCTTTCTCAGTCAAGGCCGCTCTCAGCATTCGGGCCATGTCCCCGGCATCCCCGGGCTCGACCAGCCAGCCGGTCTCCTGATCCTTCACCGTTTCCAGGCTGCCTCCGTGCCTGGTGGCTACGATGGGCCGCGACATGGCCATGGCCTCGATGGCAACCTTGCCAAAAGCCTCGGGCTGGCTCGATGAGGCCGACACCACCAGGTCGGCAATGAGCAGGGCCGCCGGCATATCGTCGCAATGGCCCACAAGTTTGACCTTGTCATCGAGCCCGCAACCACTGATACGGTCTCTCAGTTTCCGGGTAAAGGACCAATTTTCTTCGATATCGCCAACACAGAGCGCCAGAAAATCGAGGTCTTTGAGCTGATTCAGTGCTTCGATCAAGACATCCTGCCCTTTCCAGCTGGTAAGGCGACCGGGCAGCATGATGATTGGTCCATGGTAGTCGGAAATTCCCCAGTCCTGCTTTAACTGTTCCATCCGAGAGGGCTGGACTTTTTCCGGGTTGAAAACAACGCTGTCGTAACCGCCATGTATCAACTTGATCCTGTTAGGATCGATGGTGTAATTAGCCTGGATATGGTCCTGAATGACACCGGACACGGCAATGACCCGCTCGCCTTTGGTCATGATGGTCGAATAACTGTTCACCGAATAGAATCCGTGAAAACTGGTGATCAGCGCCGGCCGCAATGTTTCATCAACTGTCTTCCAGGCCAGATAACCAATCCAGGCCGGGAGCCTGGATCTCAAGTGCAGGACATCGACCTTTTCACGGCGGATGAATCGATGCAGCCTCGGAATATATTTCAGACATCGGATGTTCTTGGAGCCGACGTTTTTCCACAGCACATGCTCAACGCCATTTTCTTCCAGCAGCGGAACCAGTCTCCCGCCCCCGGAAATAATGATGGACCGGTGCCCCTGTCGGGCAAGATAGACGCCAAAATCGAAGGTTTCTCCTTCGACGCCGCCTTCGTCCATTTCGGGTACGATCTGCACTACGGTAAGTTTTTCGGCCACCATCGTCTCAGTATTTCCTTTGCGCAGCGATCGGCCTCGTCAAGCGGCGCCCTGTTTTCCGCAAGGGCCGCTCCATGAACAAATTGCTCGAGGGAAACGATCAGCTTTTCTTTTAACAGGTAGTGAAGACTTCGCTGGTACTTATTGTTTTTCTTCTTCCAGGCAATGGGCAGCACACCGACCCTGCAGCCAGCGCTGAGGGCTTCATAGACCATCGATATGGAGTCCGCCGTGACCCAGACCGACCCGCTGGTTCGATACTGCTGTTCGAGCCACCCGGGTTCGGTCTGATGAAACGGCACGAAACTGACGTTGGCATGGATTGCCGCAATATTTTTCAGCCTATCCTCGGTCGTTGCCGGAGTACGCGGTGAGCCGGCGATCGTCCAGCGCATGTGGGCATTGCTGACAATCAACTTTTCCAGATCAGCCGCCAGCCTTTCACAGTCCCAGATATGTGAACGTTTGTCCTCCCCGCCGATCAGCGCGAGACCGCAGGCCGGATCGTGCTCGCCCGAACCTTGCGACAGGGCAGGCGGGCCAACCGTATAGAAGATATTGTCGGTATAATCGCTTGCGTCGTGCACAGGGACAAAACAGAGATCGAAGCGATGCAGCAGGTGGAGGCCCGGTGTCATACAGGTTACCACCCTGGCCCGAGTGTTTCTGGAGCCGCTGAGCATCGGAATATGGGTCCGGCTTCCGGTACCGATGATCAGATCGGTCTGCAGGTCGACAGTTGGCCGGAAAGATCGATCCAGGTGGAGAAGATAACCAAGGTGGGAGCCAAATTCGGTTAAAGCGGGCCGGTGCGGGACATTCACTTCGGCCAGCCGCACATCGACATACTTCTGCAGCGCCTGGACGATTCCCCTGGACTGTTTTTCATGTCCGGGACGCCCGTCCCTGAACAGGGCTATTTTCAGGCTCTGCATAGCTGCCTCGGAGAATAGTGCTGCTCTCCTTTGGGACAATCTGCTATCTCGGCGGTGGTTGACCAGGCTTGCGTGCTCCGCCGCCAGCCAGTTTAACCGTAATCTGGTTGGACTTCATCAGCCGGCCGGTCATCGTGGTGAACAGCTGGGAAGAAATTTCCGGATATTTATGGATAATTTCTTCGAGCTTGTCCCCGGGAAAGCGTTTGACCGTTGCTCGCCCTTTGGAAAGAACCGTGGCGGATCGCGGCTCTCCGGAAATTGCCGCCATTTCCCCGAAATACTCTCCCGGTTCGGTCAGTTCGGCAATCTTTTTGCCCCCTTTGACGACGGTCAGAACTCCCCTGATGAGCCTGAAAAAATCGATGTCGGTATTGCCCTCCCGGATGATCATATCACCGTCTTCATAAACCTCCTCATCCGGGTTGATCAGGTAGGCGGGCAGGCTCTCTTCGTGAGCCACGGTTCGCCGCATCGCTTCCTCGATGCTGGTAACCCCCTGCCGCACTTTCTGGAGAGCTGCCTCCCTGAGCGGTGTCATGCCTTCCTGGACGGCGATCTTGCGCAGCTGGTCCTCAGGAACTTCGGCGCTTATCGCCTTGGCGACTTCCTCGGTGACTTCCATCAGTTCGAAAAAACCGACCCGGCCGCGATAGCCGAGCCCGTTGCATTCGGGGCAGCCGACCGGACCGTAGACAGCCAGCTCTTCGAGTTCATCTTCGTGGAACCCGGCCTGCAGCAGTTCCTCATCGCTGTAGCGAATCTTCTTCTTGCAGTTCTTGCACAGCCTTCTGCCCAGACGCTGGGACAGAACCATGGTCACCGAAGAGGCGATCATGTATGGGGGAACACCGATGTCGACCAGACGGCCGATGGTTGCCGCACTGTCGTTGGTGTGCAGGGTCGAAAATACCAGATGGCCGGTCATGGCCGCCTTGATACCGATTTCAGCGGTTTCGTAATCGCGAATCTCACCGACCATGATTATATCGGGATCCTGGCGCAGAAAAGCCTTCAGCGCTGCAGCAAAGGTCATACCGACTTCCTGGTTGACGTTTACCTGATTGATCCCCTTGAAGCTGAATTCGACCGGATCCTCGGCGGTCAGAATTTTGATATCTTCATTGTTCAATGAGTTCAGCGACGAATAGAGCGTAACCGTTTTTCCCGAACCGGTGGGGCCGGTGACCAGCAGCATGCCCTGGGGACGGGCCAGGCAGCGCTTGAGCATTTCGAAGGTCTCGGCTTCGAAACCGAGCTGGGTCAGATCGACATTGAGCGCACTCTTGTCCAGGATACGCAGAACCACCGATTCGCCAAAGAGCGTCGGCAGCGAAGAGACGCGAAAATCGACCGCCCGGTTCTTGCCCATCCGCATCTTGATGCGGCCGTCCTGGGGGACGCGCCGCTCGGTTATGTCCAGCCCGGACAGGATCTTGACCCGGGCAATCATCGCATTCTTGATGGTCAGCGGCAGGTTCATCGATTTGAACAGCGAGCCATCTTTGCGGTAGCGAACCTGCATCGAGCGTTCGTAGGGTTCGATGTGGATATCGGACACCTGGTCCTGCACTGCCTTCACCAGGATGCCGTTGACCAGTTTGATAATCGGCGCATCCGAAGCAGCGAACTGATCAAGACCGTCATCCTCTTTGCCGCTTTCGATCTCGAAATCGTCAGCGGCCTCGGCCACGATGGCGCCGAAATCGTCGACCTGGGTAATGGACATCTCTTCTTCGACTTCCCGTCCGGAGACGAAAAAGGACTGGGCCTCCTCGTCGTCGATGCCGTAATATTTTTTATAGGCCTCAACAATATCCTTTTCGGTTGACACACAGACCGAAATTTCTTTTTTCAGCTCATCCTGAAGCTCTTCAACGGCCGCTGCGTCCGAGGGCTCCGCCATGGTGACCTGCAGGGTGTTGCCGGCCATGCGCAGCGGAAAAGCCAGATACTGCTTGGCCAGCTCATAGGGCATCAATTTTACCGCATCGGGGCTTGGCGGTTCATTTTTGATGATTGCAGGGATATAGTTATGGTGACGGCTGAGAAAGTTGAAGACGGTATCCTCGTCGATGTACTCGAGCTGCCTTAAGACGGCACTCATCCGCGTCTTGTTCTTCTGCACCTCCTTCTTCGCAGTTTCGAACTGGGTAGCGGTTATATAACCGGCTTTACTTAACAATTCGCCGATTTTGACCTTGCCTGCGCCGGACTGGTCCTTGACGGTCTTCTTGATTGAGGACCTTCGGGGCGTTGCCACATTTCCTGTTGTTGCCATAATATCCTACATGAAAAAAGAAAGGTGTAATTTCAATAAGTATACCCTAACTTATTCACATTACACCTTTCTTACGAAAAATACTAATCTTGTTACTAAAATACTCCTTCGACCTTTCCGGTCTCCACATCGACGTCAACCCGCTTGAAGGCCGGGTTTGAGCTGGTGCCCGGCATCAGGCTGATGGTTCCGGCAACCGGGACGATGAAACCGGCGCCGCCATAGGTAAGCACCTCGCGGATGGAGAGGCGCCAGCCTTTGGGAACACCTTTGAGTACCGGGTTGTCGGAGAGTGACAGGTGGGTTTTGACCATGCACATACCCATTTTAGACAGCTCCGGATCGGCCTGTATCCTGTCGATAGCACGATTGGCCTCAGCCGAGTAGTCGACCCCGTCAGCCCCGTAAACCTCTTTGGCGATGAGTTCGATTCTCTCTTTGATCGGCATGTCCAATTCATAGAGAAGTTTGAACTCGGTCTTGTCCTCACAGGCTTCGACAACGGTCTCGGCAAATTCAATGGCGCCGTCTCCACCTTTTTCCCAGTGGCGGGAGAGGGCCACACGGGCACCTTCCGCCTCGCAGAGTTCCCGCACCTTGGCAATTTCCGCGTCAGTGTCGGTGTAGAAAGCGTTGATGCAGACGACGGGCGAGATGCCTGCCTTGCGCACGGTCTTGATATGATGAATCAGGTTGTCACAGCCTTTGGCTACCCATCCAACGTTTTCACTTTTGTACTCATCAGGCATCGGCTTTCCTGGTACCGGAACCGGCGCACCACCGTGACACTTGAGGGCCCGGATCGTTGCCACGACGACGGCACAATCAGGTTTGAGGCCGGAATATCGGCACTTGAGGTTCCAGAATTTTTCAAAGCCGATGTCAGCCCCGAAACCGGACTCGGTTACGTGGTAATCGGCGAGTTTCAAGCCCACCCGGTCGGCGATGATCGAGCTTTGGCCGATGGCGATGTTGGCAAACGGACCGGCATGGACGATCACCGGCTGGCCTTCCAGGGTCTGCATCAGCGATGGATTGAGCGCATCGACCATCCAGGCGGTCATGGCCCCGGCAACCTGCAGGTCTTCGGTGGTCACCGGCTTGCCCTTTTTGGTGTAGGCTACCACGATTTTCCCCATTCTCTCGCGCATGTCCTTGAGATCCCTGGCGACCGATAGAATGGCCATAACTTCAGAGGATACGGCGATACCGAATTTGGATTTCATCATGAAACCGTCGGACTTGCCGTTCACACCGTCGATGCCGATGATGATGTTTCTCAGCGCCTGACAGCAGAAGTCCATGATCCAGCCCATCTCGACGTTGGTCGGGTCGATGTCGATTCTTTTCATGCCGGAGAGCCTTTCGAGCTGCTCGTCGGTGTAGTTACGCTCATGCTGGAGGCGCGAGGTCAGGGCAACCATCGCCAGGTTGTGGGCGTTCATGATGGCGTTGATGTCGCCGGTGAAACCAAGGGAGAAAGGAGTGAGCGGAATACACTGGGCCAGCCCGCCGCCGGCGGCAGAGCCCTTGATATTCATGGTTGGTCCGCCGGACGGCTGACGGATTGCGGCGCAGACGCTTTTGCCGATTTTCCCAAGACCCTGAACCAGCCCCATGGACGAGGTCGACTTACCTTCTCCCAGCGGAGTCGGTGAAATTGCGGTTACATCGATATACTTGCCGTCCGGTCTGTCCTTCAAACGATCCAGGACTTTACGAAAATCGATTTTAGCGATGTAATGGCCCTGTGGAAGCAGCTCCTCTTTGGTCAATCCAAGCTTTTCACCGATCTCGTAGATCGTCAGCATCGTCTTTTCAGCATCCTGAGCAATTTCCCAATCGGCATGTTTTGTCGGATCTAAAGCCATTGAAGACCTCCCTTTTCATCGAAGAGATTAATGTGATGGATTGCCTTGAACAACCGGCACGTATGTGAACCTTATTACGGTTCTGACTCCCATGTCAAGTGACCATGATAACACAAATAAACCAGTCCCAACAGAAAATTTACCAGTTCAACCGTGTTTCTTGAGAAAAGCTCCGAAGCAGTGTTTTTTTGCCTTCCTGAAGCAGACCGGAGGGCAAAGGCGGTACTCCCTTGAAGAGATAGGTGAAAAAGATGCGGAGCAGACACCGCCAGGAGGCGGATCTGATGGATCAGTGCGGCGGGTTGCCTGCCGGCTGCAGAGCAGAACTGTTCAGCAGCCGGCGGGCACAAATGATAATCAGGCTTTATTCCCCCGTCCAGAACGGGGACATCTGCCTGAGTTCGGCGATTATCGCCGGCATTTTTTCGAGTACGAAATCGATCTCTTCTTCGGTGTTATAAACACTGAGTGAGAAACGGATGGAACCGTGCGCGGCGGTGAACGGTACCCCCATGGCCCGCAGTACATGGGACGGTTCCAGCGAACCGGAGGTGCAGGCCGAACCCGAAGAAGCGCAGATGTTATAGCGGTTCATATGCAGGAGAATAGCCTCCCCTTCGACATATTCAAAGCTGATATTGGTCGTATTGGGCAGCCGCTGCTCCTTGTTGCCGTTCAGCAGGGAACGGGGAATGGAGGAGAGCAGGCCCCTCTCCAGCTTGTCGCGCAGCTTTTTAACCCTGGTATTTTCTTCATCCATTTTCTGCCGGGCAAGTTCGCAGGCTGCACCCAGGCCGATGATCGAGGCGACATTTTCCGTCCCAGCCCTTCTGCCGTGCTCCTGGTGCCCCCCCGACATAAACGGTGCAAACGGTGTTCCCCGTCTGACGTAGAGAACCCCGACGCCTTTGGGGGCATGAAGCTTGTGCCCGGAGAGGGACAGGTAATCGATATCGAGCAGCTCGAGTTCGATCGGGATCTTACCGACAGCCTGAACCGCATCGGTATGAAAAGGGATACCCCGATCTCTGGCCGCCCTGGCCATTTCCGGAATCGGCAGTATGACCCCGGTCTCGTTGTTGGCCCACATGATCGAGGCAATGGCGGTATCCTCGGTCAGGGCATCCAGATACTCATCGAAATCGACAAGCCCGTCCTCGGAAACCTTGAGCATCGTAACCCGATATTTGGAACCGGTCATCGAGCTGAGATTCTCGCACAGGTTCTTGACCGCCGGGTGTTCAACCCTGGTGGTCAACACATGACGCTTGTCCGGGTTGGCCCTTAAGGCGGACAGAATGGCGGTCGAGTCGCTCTCTGTTCCGCAACTGGTATAAACCAGCTCCGAGTGTTCACACCCCAGCAGCGAAGCCACCTGCTGCCGGGCCTTGTCGATGGCTGCACCGACCTGACCGCCGAACGTGTGCATGCTGGAGGGGTTGCCATAGAGCTCGGTAAAATAGGGAGTCATGGCTTCGAAGACTTCGGGTGCGACCATCGTGGTCGCATTGTTATCCAGGTAGACGACCTTGTTGGCAGCCATCACTTTTCTTCCTCGACAATCAAAGTTTCAAGAACCTGTTCGCGCAATTTTTTCTCGACAAGCTCCTTGATGGTGGTTTCGGATTTGACACAGCTGGTGCACTGCCCCCGCATCGACACAATAACGAAATCGCCGTCCACATCGATCAATTCGATGTCGCCGCCGTCCAGCCGGAGACCAGGACGAACTTCGCGCTCCAGGACGTCTTCGATCTTCTTGATTTTCTGCAAGGTGGTCATCCGCTTGGGCTTTTTCTCGACTTCTACCATTCTGAGCCCCTCGGACAGTGACTGGCGCAGGAGTTCCTCGAGCTTGTCCTCGCACTTGCCGCAGCCGCCGCCGGCTTTGGTAAAGTTGGTAATCTCCTCGACCGAGCGCAAGTTGGATTCACTTACTGCCCGCTTGACCTCCAGATCGGTTACCCCGAAACACTCACAGACAATCTCGCCTTCCGCCGAGGGCAATGTCAATCCGCGATAGTCGGCAATGGCTGCCTCAAGGGCTTCTCGACCCATCACCGAGCAGTGCATCTTCTCCTTCGGCAGCCCTCCCAGAAAGTCTGCTATGTCTTCATTGGTGATCTTTTCGGCTTCACTGATTTCCATGCCTTTTATCATCTCAGTCAAGGCCGACGAGGAAGCTATGGCGCTGGCACAGCCGAATGTCTTGAACTTGGCGTCGACGATGCGGTCGTCCTCTATTTTCAGGGTGAGCTTGAGCGCATCTCCACAAGCCAGTGAACCCACGTCACCCACACCGTCAGCATCTTTGATTTCCCCGACATTTCTGGGATTCTGAAAATGTTCGGTTACCGTATCGGTATATAGCCACATTGCATCTGCTCCTAAACTTTTATTAATCGATTCACCACAATCATGCTCATCGACAATAATACCTGGTGGTTGATTTGCAACCTCCAAACGACGGGCTTTAAGCGGCCGCCCCCAATCCTCCCCCCGTAGCAATTCGCTTAGTCGAGCAGCCCGATCCGGGCCAGCATGTTTCTGGCCGAGTCAACCAGCAGCCGGGTGCCGTCGGAATCCCTTGATTCGACGTAAAAGCGGACCTTCGGCTCGGTGCCCGAAGGGCGGATCATCAGCCACGAGTCGTCCTCGAAAATCATTTTCCGGCCGTCCTTGGTAATGACTTCCTTGATCACCCGGTCCTCGGTTCCGACCCGCACAGAAGTGCCGACCCGATAGATTTCCAGCCCGGACAGCGCCTGCAGCAGCGCCTCACCTTTCAGGCTGACTGCTATACCGTCCCGGTCGGGGCAGAACACCCCGTACCGTTCATCCATCTCCTGCTTGATCTCACCCAGGTTTTTTCCAGTGGTTATTACCATGTCCAGAGCCAGCAGCAACCCTATGTAGGCATCTTTTTCAGGTGTGTGGCCGATGATCGAGATGCCGTCGGATTCCTCGAAGTAGACCAGCGCCGAGCCGACTACCGGTTTGAATTCTTTAAAACCGACCCGGGTTTCATAAAGCTCCTCACCCAGTGCGGCAGCGACGCTGTTGGCCAGATTGGAGGTGGCCACCGTTTTGGCCACCATGCCCCGGAGCTGCTTATATTCGTGGAGGAAATGATAAGCCATGGCACCGAACTGGTTCATGCTGATTTCGATCCGGCCATCGGTGAAGCGAATGCGGTCGGCATCGGGATCGATGATCGCACCGATCCTGTACGTTTTGTCCGAACCCTGCAGCAGTTGGGTGACCTGACGCATATTCGCCGAAGACGGTTCCGGGGCAATACCGCCAAAAGTCACATCTGCATCACCGCGCAGCAGTGTAAGCCTCTCTGCCGCCGGGCCGAGCAGCCGCCGGATATGCAGCCGGGAAGCGCCGTGGACCGAATCGATCACCACGGCGATGTCGGACCGGCCGGCCAGCTTTTCGAGCAGGCCCCGATAATCGATCCGGTGAATCGACTTGTGGCGATCGACCAGCTGCTGCCAGAGCGCCAGCGAATCGGTCTGGACCAGCTCCCCCACCACCGCGCTGGCTCCCCCCAGCGAAAGGCTTTCAGCCTTGACCCGCTGCCTCGATTTTTCTGTGATAATCGAGGTCAGCTCCGCCGCCGCCGGCCCACCGTCCGCACCATTGTATTTGAACCCGCCGTAATCGAGTGGATTGTGCGACGGGGTCAGATTGATCGAAAAAGCGGCCTGCAGCTCGAGCAGCGCCGCCGACAGGACTCCGGTGGTCGACTCGCCGCAGAGATATACTTTGAAACCGCGCTCCAGCAGCGTGTCAGCAACATAGCGGCCCAGAATCTCACCGCCGAAACGGTTGTCCCAGCCGACCAGGCAGCCCCGGCGCCTCGCTTCCCCAAGAGACGATACACCGAGGGGTTCGTGCAGAGTTGGATCGTGATCGGCCATTTCATACAGATCGACGATGGCCCCGGCAACACAGACAACCGAGCCGGCAAACACATCTTTACCCAGTATGCCCCGCCAGCCCGAGGTGCCGAAATTGATTTCATTTACCGGCGGCCCCTGGTTGGTCAGGATCTCATCTTTGACCAGTTCATAGACCTCATCAATCTTCGGCTGCGCTTCAGGCTCTGAAGGCCTCAAAAGCACAAGCTCTCTGATCAGGCCGAAATAGTCGCTGGCCCGGTGGTCATTGTCGACCAGGTATTGCTGACACAAATCTTCAATCACCTTGTTTTGTTTCATGCGCTAACCTGTGTGCGTGAATAACATTTTCGACAGGTGCATCTGCCGGGGCCGTCACCTCAGCCATTTATGCAACCTCCGCAGAATTACAGCGGCTGGCCATGCTCATCGAGCTTCTGTGCCTTGTCGATGAGCATGACCGGAATATCATCGATAATCTCATAGAGCAGCCGGCACTGGTCGCAGACCAGCCCGGTTTCGTCTTCTCTCAGTTCTATCGGCCCTTTGCATTTCGGGCAGGCGAGTATGTCGAGCAAATCCCTGTTGAACATTCATTTACCTCTTTTAGAGAAATTGAAGCTTTAATATATGACGGCAGCCGCTATCTTTCGCATAACTCATAGACCTCTCGGGGAGTAAATGATAGAATAGCAGAATTAATGGATATTGTCCTGAAAATCATCCACCGGGAAGCAACCATGACTCGAACCATCGGCTTTATCGGCGGCGGCCAAATGGCAGAGGCGCTCATCAGGGGACTGCTTCAGTCCCATACCTGTACAGCAGACCAGATCACCGTGACCGAACCGGTCCCGGAGCGCAGGGATTATCTCAGCACGGCCTATGCGCTGAAAACCGGGCCCGACCTGAACACCATGGTGGACTCTTCGCAATGTCTGGTTCTGGCGGTAAAACCGCAGGTCATGGATACGGTTCTCAACGCCCTCAAAGCGCTGTACACCGGACAACTCGTCATCACCATAGCCGCCGGCCTGCCGATCAGTCACTACCAGGCTTTTCTCGGGCCGCAGAGCCCGGTCATCCGGGTCATGCCCAATATGGGAGCTTTGATTCTCGAAGGGGCCTCGGCACTGTGTCGAAGCGATCAGGTGAGTGACGATGACCTGTCCTTTGGCATGTCCCTGCTCTCTGCGGTCGGCACTGCGGTTGTCATAGAGGAACGACTGATGGACGCCGTCACCGGTCTGAGCGGCTCCGGTCCCGCCTATGTTTTCAGCTTCATCGAAGCCCTGATCGAGGGCGGCGTCAAAGCGGGTTTAAGCCGCCCAGTGGCCAGGCAACTGGCTGTCCAGACCGTCTACGGGGCGGCGCTCTGCATGAAGGATTCCGACACCCACCCGGCCGTGCTGCGCGACCAGGTAACCTCGCCCGGCGGAACCACGGCCAGCGGCCTGCACCAGCTTGAGGCAAACGGTTTCAAGGCCACGGTTATCGAAGCGGTCGAGGCTGCCTGCAGCCGCTCGGTCGAATTGGGGAAGCGCTGATGAAGACGGCAGACAGCTTCCTTCGCACGGTCGATGATTTTCAGGTTAATCGGGTCGGCATCATAATCAAGAAAGATCACCAGGAAGCAGCCGAGTACGGGCAGCGCCTGCAATCCTGGCTGGACGAGCGCTCAATTGGTGCAACCATGAACAGGCTGACGCCTGATCTCGACCTGGGCATCATTCTCGGCGGCGACGGCACCCTTCTTCATGTTGCCGAAACCGCGGCACGGTATGAAATTCCGGTGATCGGCATCAACCTCGGCAACCTCGGCTTTCTGACCGAACTGACCGAAAAGGAGACCAAGCCTGCCCTTCGACGCATCATCGGCGGCCACGTGACCATGGAACTGCGCTCGATGCTCAAGGCTCGGCTGATAAGCGAATCGGGGGCGTCGGAATACCGATATGCGCTCAACGATGTGGTGATCAGCAAGAATGCCGCCGACCGCCTGCTCTACCTGTCGACCACCGTCGACCAGGACTACATCACCACCTACAAGGCGGACGGCCTGATCCTCTCCACCCCGACCGGCTCAACCGCCTATTCACTGTCAGCCGGCGGCCCGCTGGTACATCCCGGGCTGAAGACCATCCTGCTGACGCCGATCTGCCCGTTCATGCTCAGCAGCCGGCCGATCATCCTGCCCCCTGACAGAACCATAAGCTCCGAGTTGCTGGCCGACGCACCGGCAGCTTCGGCCGACGTCATCGTCGACGGTCAAAGGGGCTGGGAGATGAAGCCGGGAGACATCCTCGAGGTTGAACAGGCGGAACACCCGCTGCACCTGATCGTTTCAACGGAAAACGATTACTTCACCATCCTGAGGAACAAACTGAAGTGGGGCGGTCACGGCTGAACCGGCCTGAAGGCTACTTCTGCTTCTTTATTCCGTACTTTTTCATCTTGTACTGCAGCAGGCTTTTGGTGATCCCGAGCTGTTCCGCCGCTCTGGCCTGGACATGTGCGGACCTGTCCAAAGCCCTTTTCAAGAGCCGCTCCTCAACGGTGTAGAGCACATCGTTGAGCTCCACCGATTCGGGTATGAAATCGAGGATGTCGACATCCCGGCTCCACTCGGAGCTTTTGTCTATGGACACCGACTCCGGCTGTACGTCATCGGGCTCGATGATATTGTCATTGCAGAGGATGGCGGCGCGTTCGATGGTGTTCTCCAGTTCCCTGACGTTGCCTTCCCAGGGCAGATTCACCAGCAGCCTCAGAGCCTCGGGGGCTATTTCCAGCTCCTCCTTGCCCAGGTTGACTGCGCATTTGCGGATAAAGTGGTCGACCAGCAGCGGAATATCGTCCATCCTGTCGCGCAGGGCCGGCAGAGCCATGTGGATAACGTTGAGGCGATAGAAAAGATCTTCCCTGAAGCGCCCCTGCTGAACCTCCTCTTTGAGATCCTTGTTGGTGGCACTGATGATCCTGACATCCACATCGATGGTCTGACTGCCGCCGACCCGTTCAAAATTTTTCTCCTGGAGCAGCCTCAGCAGTTTGGATTGCAGTGACAGGGGGATCTCACCGATCTCATCGAGAAAGATGGTACCCTTATTGGCCGTCTCGAAACGCCCCTTGCGCATGGCGGCCGCATCGCCGAAAGCGCCTTTTTCATGGCCGAAGAGTTCACTCTCCAGCAGATTTTCGGCCAGGGCGGCACAGTTGACGGTAATGAACGGATAGGGTTCCCGGGGACTGTTGACATGAATCGCCTTGGCCACCAGCTCCTTTCCGGTGCCGCTTTCGCCGGTAATCAGCACTGAGGCCGGGGTCGGCGCCACCTTTTTGATCAGCTCATAGATCTGGATCATCTGCGGATTCTTGCCGATCATCGTATCGAAACCGGAGCGCTGCTTCATCTCTTCGCGCAGCCGGATATTTTCCCTGATCAACCCGAAATGGCTGACAGCCCGGTTTATGGTGGCGATCAGCTCATCGTTCGAGAACGGTTTGGCCAGGTAACTGAAAGCACCCGCCTGCATTGCCGCGACCGCTTTGTCGACCTCGGCATAGGCGGTGATGATGATCACCGGAAGATCGGGATAATAGGTTTTGGCCTCCTGCATCAGCACAGAGCCGTCCTTGCCGGGCATCTGCATATCGGTTATGACCAGGTCGAGATCGAACTCCCGGACGATGGCCATGGCCTCGTCGGTTCCCGGGGCAGTGTACACCTCGAATCCCTCGTCCCTGAGCAGTTCGGAGAGAACGACCAGGTAATTGGGTTCATCATCGACAACCAGTATGGTGGGCATTGGCATCATAGTTATATTGCTTCCCGTTTCAGGTGGTGGATTCTGTCCATCTGTTCCAGTATATCACAGGGAACCAGATTCCCCTGCTTTCCGGCCATTGCGGTATCGGGCCTGATATCGCCGTGGTAGTCGCTGCCCCCGGTTTCAAACAGCCCATGCTTTTCTGTCAGTCGACGCAGCGCCCTGAAGAAAGAACCCTTATGGGTCGGGTAGTAGGTTTCCACACCTTCAAGCCCCAGCGCCTTCAAACGTCCAAGGAGTTCATCGAGGAACTGCAGCTGCCGGCTGATCTGCGCCGGGTGGGCGAGCACGGCACTGCCGCCGCTCAGTCCAATGAGCTCAATCGCTTCCCCGGCCTGATAAATGAAACGGGGAGCATAGCCCGGCTTTCCCTTGCGCAAATAGAGGGCAAAAGCCTGATCGATATCTTTGACGATTCCCTTTTCCACCAGTAGCCGGGCGATGTGCGGTCGGCCGGTCTGACCGCAGCCGGAAATTTTCTGGAGTTCCTCTGTGCTGACATCGAGTCCCATGTTGCGAAGTTTTTCAACAATTATCGCATTGCGGTCGTTTCGTGAATGCTGCAGGCGGCGCAGTTTATCGAGCAGCCTCTGGTCCAGGTGGTTAAAATGATAGCCGAGCAGGTGGAAGTGGACATCACCGAGAAAAACACTGAGTTCCACACCGGGAATCACCCGCAGGCCGTACTTTTCTCCGGCCGACATGGCTTCCGCCGTGCCGTCCACCGTGTCATGGTCGGTGATCGAAATGGCTTTGAGCCCGTCTCTACGGGCCATTTTCACCAGTTCTTCGGGCCTGAAGGTGCCGTCTGAAAAGGTCGAGTGCAGGTGAAGATCAATCATAGTGAATTATGTATGACGCGTGCAGCGTCTTTTGAGCCTGGTCGGTGATCGGACAAAGGGCTGTTCATTCTTTACCATAATCTTCGTCGATTATCTTATCAAGACAGGAAAATCACTTATAATTATGAATTGTTACCAATGAATGCACACCACATCTGGACAAACGGTTCAACAACCTGCTACAGTGGGTCAGTTTTGTCCACTCATCAGCTATGCGATCGATCTTAAAGCCATGACCCGCCTCACCTCATTTTTCTGCTGCGCCCTGATTCTTGTCCTGCTGTCCCGCACCCCGTCACCGGCCGATCAGCTCTCAGAACCGTTGGCAAGCGCCGATTCGGTGGCGGCATATCACCGCGCCCTTCCCCGCCTGCAGAAGATGCTGGAGCAGAAATCGATGCAGTTGGGTGCACCGCTGTTCATCAGAATCTTCAAAGAGTCCTCTGAACTCGAACTCTGGCTGCTCGGACCAGCGGGCCGGTTCGAGCTTTTCAGAACCTATATCATCTGTCAGTTTTCCGGCGGCCTCGGCCCCAAGCTGCAGACCGGCGACAAGCAGGGTCCGGAGGGCTTCTACTCGGTCGGCCCCGGGCAGATGAACCCGTGGAGCAGCAATCACCTGGCCTTCAACCTCGGCTACCCCAACCACTTCGATCAGGCCCTCGGCCGAAGCGGTTCAGCCCTGATGGTTCACGGCGGCTGCACGTCAGAGGGGTGTTATGCCATGACCGATTACTACATGGACGAGATCTATACCATCGCAGACACCGCTCTGGCTCATGGCCAGCCGGCGTTTCAGGTCCATGTCTACCCATTCAGGATGAGTGAAGACCGGCTGAACGACCAGCGGGATTCACCCTGGTTTTCGTTCTGGAAAAACCTTAAGCGGGGATATGACCTTTTCGAAACCCATCGCCTCCCCCCCAGAGTCGAGGTGAGTGACAACCACTACGTGTTCAGTCACGACTACGATCGCACCATTGCCCGGATCGATTTCTGATTCGCCCATGGCCCTCGCCCGGGGTGCGGCTATCTGTCCAGCAGGCCGTCACGGTCGAGGATGGAGATGGAGCGCCCGTCCACGGCGATCAGGCCTTCGTCGCTCATCCGGGCGAAAATTCTCGACAGGGTTTCCGGGATGGTACCCAGAAGGCTTGCCAACTGCCCCTTTGACACCGGCAGCTCTACCACATCCCGATGCTCCTGCTCATCGGCAAGATACAGCAGGTAGCCGGCCAACCGGGCCGGTACCTCTTTCAGCGACAGATTCTCTATCTGGGTGGCGAACTGGCGCAGTCTTCTGGACAGGACGGCGAGCATGTTCAGGGCAATCGACGGGTTGTGCTCGATCAGGGCGACGAAATCTTTTCGTGGAAAAAAGTAAAGGGAGCTTTTTATAATGGCTTCGGCCGTGGCCGGAAACGGCTGATTACTGAAAACAGGGACCTCGCCAACCGGCTCTCCCGGCCCGAAGATGTGCAGGATATGCTCCTTGCCCATCGGATTCATCTTGTAGACCTTGATCTGCCCGCTGCTGACCAGGTAGAAACCGTCTGCCGCCTCCCCCTCGAAAAAGATGGTCTCTCCTTTGGTGTAATGTTTCTCGAAGATCAATTTTGCGACGGCACCGATCTCGTCTTTTCCCAGGCCTTCGAAAAGGGCGGTTGACTCAAGGGTTTCTTCTTTTTTCATAGCTGTTTGAACTGTTTATTATCGTATGTTTTGTGCTATGCTGGTCTCTGGGAACCGGCCATGGCGCCTGGTTCGAGAATCAACTGAACGACCGAAACCGACGCTGCAGTTAGAGGGCAATCATCGTACTATGACCGATCACCGGAAAATTATCCACATCGATATGGATGCCTTCTATGCCTCGGTGGAGCAGCTGGACAATCCGGAACTCTCCGGCAAACCGGTGATCGTCGGCGGCCGGCCCGATTCCCGCGGCGTGGTGGCCGCCTGTTCATACGAGGCCCGCCGCTTCGGCATTCATTCGGCCATGCCCTGTGCTCACGCCTTTAAACGCTGTCCCGACGCCATCTTCGTGCGGCCGAGAATGGCTCGCTATAAAGAGATCTCTGAGCAGGTCATGGAGATTTTCCAGCGCTTTACCGACACCATCGAACCGATGTCGCTCGATGAGGCCTATCTCGACGTCACCGTCAACACGCTGGGCCAGCCATCGGCAACGGTGCTGGCCCGGCTGATCTGCCGAACCATTTTTGAGGAAACCGGTCTGACTGCTTCAGCCGGTGTTTCGTGTAACAAATTCGTGGCCAAAATCGCCTCTGATTTGAACAAACCAAACGGTATCAGCCTGATAGAACCGCACCAGGTAGAAGAATTCCTGAGCCGCCTGCCGATCGGCAAATTTCACGGCATCGGGGCGGTTACCGAAAAGAAGATGCTGCAGCTCAATATCAGGACCGGTGCTGATCTCCGGCGCTGCTCCCCGGTCGAACTGGCTGACTATTTCGGTAAAAACGGAACCTTTTTCCATAACATCGTCCGCGGCATCGACCAGCGCCCGGTGCGCACCTCGAGAATACGCAAATCCATCGGCACGGAATCAACGCTGCAGGAAGACACCACCGACATACATCAGATTAACGAGATTCTGGCGTCGCAGGTCGACAAGGTCTGCCGGGTCATGCAGGCCAAGCAGGTCCGCTGCAGAACGATCACGCTGA
Organism: uncultured delta proteobacterium; assembly: GCA_963845115.1. Lineage (GTDB taxonomy): Bacteria > Desulfobacterota > Desulfobulbia > Desulfobulbales > Desulfocapsaceae > JABDQA01. The sequence goes on from CAWJQN010000001.1 coordinate 798,387, forward strand.
AAATACGCTACCGGGACTTCGTCACCATCACCCGCTCCGTTTCAACCAGCGAGCCGCTTGGCAACGAGCCTGAACTGCTTTTTTATGTCCCGTCCCTGCTCGACAAAACCGAAGCGGGCGCCCGGCCGGTCCGGCTGCTCGGTATTTCCGCCTCCAACCTGGTCCACCACTCCGAACAGAAACCCCGTCAATTGAGACTTCCTTTCCAGCATCTCTGACCGGCAGAAGCGCCACAGCCGTTCATTTCCGTTCATTGGCTTGCAGTCTGTTTACACGACGCCTGATCGTTGCTAATGTCTATGCCTGAATTTTAAACGGCTGACGGGCATCTGGCCCGGCCCTCCGGGCTCTGCAGGAGCGGCCGTGCTCACCCGGCGGCCGGCGGCGAACCCGTTTCTTTCCTACGACTATATCAATCACATGTGAACACTATGGTTACCCTGTTTCGGCTGATCTCAGGTTTCTTTCAAGCGGTCTGGTCCGCTCTCTCCTTTTTCAGGGCGCTGGTTTTCAATCTTCTTTTCCTCGCTGTTCTGGCCATCGTGGCCTACTCCTTTTTAGATACCACCAAACCTCTGATAAATGACAATACCATCCTCAAGCTCAGCATCACCGGTGACATTGTCGAGCAGAGAAGCCAGAGCGATCTGTTCGGCGATTACGCCAACCGGCTCCTCGGCCTGTATGAGGAGCCGGGGGAAACAGCTCTGCAGGATATCCTCGATGCCATCACCCAGGCCCAGGATGACCCCAGGATTTCCGCCCTGCTGCTCGATCTCAAATATATGGAGACGGCCGGGCTCAACCAGCTGGCCACCATCGGCAATGCGCTCGAAACCTTCAAGCAAAGCGGTAAACCGATTGTCAGTGCGGAGGATTACCTGTCCCAGACCCAATACTATCTCGCCTCCCACGCCGACACCCTTTTTCTCAACCCGATGGGCGGCGTCAACCTGCACGGTTTAGGCCTCTACCGCTTCTACGTCAAGGACGCCCTGGAGAAACTCAAGATCAATTTTCATGTTTTCCAGGTCGGCTCATACAAGTCGGCCCTCGAGCCGATCACCAGGAACTCGATGTCCGCCGAAGACCGCAGCCAGTCCCGGGCCTGGCTCTCCGCCCTTTGGGGCAGCTATACCGCCGATGTGGCCCGCCAGCGTCAACTGGATCCTTCCGACATCGACGATTACATAAATTCGGTGCCGGCCAACCTGCAGCGCGTCGGCGGTGATACGGCCAGACTGGCGCTGGACCACAAGCTGGTCGATCAGTTGAAGACCAGAGACGAGGTCAGGTCCTATCTATCCGGGTTGGCCGGCTTCGACGATCAGGGCCGTATCAACCTGGTCTCCCTGAACGACTATCTCTCTGAAGTCGAACCCTCCCACGATAAAGCCGGCACAACCGGGAACAGGATCGGTCTGATCATTGCCCAGGGGACCATCACCGGCGGACAGAGCCAGCCGGGAACCATTGGTGCTGAGACCGTCAGTCAGGAGCTGCGCCAGGCCAAGGAGGACGACAGCATCAAAGCGGTCGTACTGAGAATTGACAGCGGCGGCGGCTCAGCATTCGCTTCCGAAGTCATCCGCCAGGAGCTCCTCACCCTCAAGAGCAGCAAACCGGTCCTCGTTTCCATGGGCGCCTATGCCGCCAGCGGCGGCTACTGGATTAGTGCCGATGCCGATGAAATATGGGCCGCACCGACCACCCTGACCGGCTCGATCGGTATCTTCATGGCGGTGCCGACATTCGAGAACGTGCTTGGTGCCGTCGGCGTACATCGCGACGGCGTCGGCACCACCAACCTGGCATCCGGGCTCGATCTCAGTAAACCGTTGTCCGAAGAGATACAGGGTGCGCTCACCCTGACGCTGCAGAACGGCTATGACCGTTTCATCTCAATTGTCGCCGAGGGGCGCGGCCTTGATCGAGCTCAGGTCGAAGACCTGGCCCAGGGAAAAGTCTATGCCGGCAGCCGGGCACGGGAGCTGGGACTGGTCGATCAGCTCGGCTCCCTGGAGCAGACCATCGAGGCCGCAGCCGGACGCGCCGGTCTCGACGATTACTCGGTCAGCACGATTCGGGCCCCCCAGTTCTGGTGGGATCGTTTCCTGGCCGGCAGCGGCGCCCAGATCAGATCACTGCTGGCTGCCGCCGTGGGGCAAACGCGCCTTCTCAACACCATCCAGCCGGCGCTCAGTGGTATTCAAAGTTTCTTGATTTTCCCCGACCCAAACGGTATGTATGCCCATAGCATGCTCAATGTAACCCTTTAACTTCAAGCTGACAGACCGATGATCAATAAAATCTCAGTATTGCTGATGACCTGCTCCCTGTTTTGGGGTTCGACCGCAGCCTTTTCCAGCGAGATCTTCGTTATCTCCGGAAACCCCTATGCCCCCCCGGTTGTCTGGGAGGAGTACAAACAGCTCTCAGGCCTTGCTCCGGACCTGGCCAAGGGTATCCTGGACGAGTTGACTCTTACCTATTCGACAAAGGTCCTGAGAAATTGGGAATTGGTTCAGCAGGCCGCCAGAAACAGTGAGATCGACCTGATCGTTTCGGCCTACAAAAATGACGAGCGCAGTACTTATCTGAATTTCTCCATCCCTTTCCTGGCAGAGCAGACCGTGATCGTGGTCGAAAAAGGCAAAGAATTTCACTTTGTGGGCTGGAGCTCGCTGAAGGGCAAAAAAGGCGTCACCGGCATCGGTGAAAGTTACGGACAGAAATTCGATTCCTTCATTGCTGAAAACCTCGATGTCAGCTACTACACCCTCGAGCGGTCGATCGAAACCCTCAACCGGGGAGAAGCCGATTACCTGATCATCGATCTCTATACGGCACTGATCTACGCCCATCTCCTTCAGGGAGAGGATGCCATCGCCATCCTCGACCCACCGGTAACGGTGCAGAATTTCCATTTTGCCGTGGCCAAGGACTCGGCACTGAATGAACATCTCGAGGCGATCAATCAGAAACTCGAGGAACGGATCGAGGCCGGCCTGGTAAAAGATCTGCTGCTCAAACACTTCGATTACTGGCAGGCCAAAATCGCCCGGCAATCAGCGTTCATGAGCAAATTCGCCACTCAGAACTCAGCCTCCCAGGAAGCATACCTGAAGAAGCAGGGGGAAATGGCCCGACAGCAGCTGCTCGGCACCATGGTCAATCGCGAGGGACTTCCCGCCGCCGCCGAATGACCATCTTCGAGGCGTCCTCCATCTTCACTTTCGACGCCGCCCGGCTGGCTATAATCGGCTCCCCAACCGGCAGCCTCCATTGAGGATACATCTGTTCCGATATGGACAGCGCATCAATTGACCTCATCTATCTCTGGCAGAAACTGATCTGGCCGCTCTGCCGGCTTCTGGTTTTCATTTCCATCGGTCTGATCGTCGCCAATCTGCTCGAATCCCTTAACTGGACCCGGCGCATCAGCGTCCTGGCCCGCCCGCTGGTCAAGTTCGGACATCTGTCTGAACAGGTTGGAGCTGCATTTTCGATGGCCATCGTCTCTGGTGTCGCGGCCAACACGATGCTTTCGGAGGCATATGACAAGGAGCAGATCAGCAAGAAGGAGCTGATCCTGGCCAATCTGTTCAATTCCCTGCCGACCTATTTCCTGCACCTGCCCACGGTGATCGTCATCACCCTGCCGCTGATCAAGGGTGCCGCTTTCATTTACGTGGGCATTACCCTCGGCGCAGCCCTGCTGCGCACCCTCAGCATCGTTCTGATCAGTCGGTTCATATTGGAGGCGCCCGGCCGGGCCGTTGTGCTCGAGGACCCAGCCGCCGCACCGAGATCATGGCCAGAAATCCTGAAAAAAACCTGGAAACGGTTCAAACGGCGAATGAAGAAAATTGTCATGTTCACCGTACCGATCTACATCCTCATTTTCATCATGAATCGTCTCGCATTTTTTTCGACGATCGAGCTGTTTCTGGCCAACCATCTCGATTTCATTCCTTTTCTGACCCCTCAGTCGATGGGCATCATCGCCTTGAACGTCGCCGCCGAACTGACAGCCGGGCTGGCGGCTGCCGGGGCGCTGCTGCAGGACGGGGTGCTGAATTACAATGAAGTGGTTGTCGCCCTGCTGATCGGCAATATCCTCTCATCACCGATACGGGCCTTCAGGCACCAGCTCCCTTATTACGCCGGAATTTTCAAACCTGGCCTGGCCATGCAGCTCATCATCTGCAATCAGTCCTTCAGGATCATCAGCCTGGTGGCTGCCGCGGTCTGCTATTTTATCGCCGTTCCCGTCTGAACCGCCAGACCTTGCAGTTGACAAAACCCTGCGATACCGGTAAACCTGCCGTAACAGTTTCAGGTACCAGTTAAGCATTGCTCTGGTTTAAGAGGGAATTCCGTGAAAATCGGAAACGGGCCCGCCGCTGTAACCGGGACGAACGCTGCATGATGCCACTGACACGATCGGTTGGGAAGGCGCAGCAAGTAGAGTGAACCGGGAGTCAGAAGACCTGCCTGAACCATGTTGCCGCCCGTGGCGAGTAGCGGTGACACATGCAGATACGAGGAAAAATGGGCGTCCCCGGATCAGAATCTGATCCGGGGATTTTTTTTTCCTTTTGGTTCCTTTTGGTTCCTTTTGGTTCCTTTTGGTTCCTTTTGAGGGTTCCTTTTGAGGGATCACATTTACAGCCATAGTGTTCATGGCGATCACTGACCACCTGATGCTTGATGAAATCATTGGCTGACAAACCTGGAAGTCCGGCGGCCACCTCCTCGGGCATGATGCCGGGCCTCTGGTACCTGGCCCTGCTGACGGGCATACTCGTCATGGCCATGGTCTACTCCGCCGGTCTCGGTTACATCGACATCTCCGCAAAAGATATCGTCCATATCATCTTTGCCCAGTTCGGCAGCCGCCTGCCCGACACGATCGACCCCGGTTATCCGTTCGTGATCATGGAGGTTCGACTGCCCCGTATCCTGACCGCCGTGCTGGTCGGCGGCGGCCTGGCCGTGGCCGGATGCATATTCCAATCCCTGCTGCAGAACCCGCTGGCCGACCCGTACACGCTGGGTATTTCTTCAGGCGCCGCATTCGGGGCCTCACTGGCCATTTTTCTGTTGATAGTCGGGATGTCCCTGCCGGCCGCGCTCATAGTACCCGGCATGGCCTTCGGCGGGGCGCTGCTCACGTTGGCGGCCGTCTTTTCACTGGCCTCCCCTTCGGCGCGGCTGTCATCCAACAGCCTGATTCTGGCAGGAATCATTATTTCGGCAATCCTGTCCGCCGGTATCAGCCTGATCAAATTTCTTGCCGACGAACAGGTCAACGCCATCATTTTCTGGCTGATGGGCAGCTTTATCGGCAAGGACTGGTCCGACGTCCTGCTCCTTGCCGTCCTGGTCCTGCCATGTACGGCCCTGCTGATGGGATTTGCCCGGGAGCTGGACATCATGACCTTCGGGGATCGCACCTCGGAGTCGCTTGGCATCGAAACCGGCAAAATCAGAAAATTCATCCTCGTCGTGGCTTCGCTGGCCACCTCGGCATGCGTCGCCGTATCCGGAATCATCGGCTTCGTCGGTCTGATCGTCCCCCATTTCGTCAGAATGATCCTCGGTCCGTCCAACCGACTCCTGATTCCCTGCAGCTTTCTTTGCGGCTGTATCCTGCTTTTAGGCGCCGACACGATTACCCGGGTCGTGCTGCCCACAGAGATTCCCATCGGAGTTCTTACCGCTCTGATCGGCGGACCACTGTTCTGCTATATTTTCAGAAAGTCCCAGCTGCAGCGGTGGCGCGGATGACAGACCGCGCACCCCAGCAGGGCTGGCAGCTCGATCAGCTCAATTTTTCCTATGGGTCGACCCCCTGTCTCAAAGGTATTTCGGCGACCATCGAGCCTGGTCGTTTTTACGGGCTCATCGGGCCGAACGGCAGCGGCAAATCTACCCTGCTCGATATTTTCTCAGCCTACGTGCAGCCGAGCAGCGGCTCAATTCAACTCAACGGAAAAAGCCTGCCCGCCTATAAACCAGCCCAGCTGGCCCGGCTGCTGACGGTGGTCCCCCAGTCCTTTTCCTTCAACTTCGATTTCACTGTCTATGAGACCGTGATGATGGGCCGGCACCCCCACATCCCCCGGTTTTCCGCGCCCCGGCAGGATGATTTTCTGAAGGTAGACCAGGCCCTGAAACTGCTCGATATCGATCAACTGGGGCAGCGCTCGATCAGGCAGCTGTCCGGCGGGGAAAAACAGCGGGTGATGATTGCCCGGGCATTGGCCCAGGAGACCGATTACATCCTGCTCGATGAGGTAACCGCCAACCTCGACATCAACCACGCGATTACCATCATGCAGACCATGAAGGATCTGGTCCACAGCGGTAAAACCGTAATCGCCGCCCTGCATGACCTGAACATGGCCCTGGCCTACTCCGATCGGGTCATGGTCATGAGCGACGGGAAACTCCAGCGCTTCGGGCCTGCCACAGAGATCATCAATCAGGCGATGGTCGGCGATATCTACCGGGTTCCGGCTGAAATCATAAGGGCGGCTGACGGCAGCCCGCATCTGTCATTTACCTATCGGTGAGCGCTCGATGAAACTGACCGCTTATTTCTATTTCTTCTGCCTCCCGGCGCTCATCGCCACAACGCTGCTGGTTGTGCCGGTTCCTTCCCTGGGATTCCAGTTCACCGACAGCGGCGGCACGATTCATCATTTCGACCGCCCCGCTGAACGGATCATTTCGCTCTATCCCGCCCATACCGAAAATCTGGCGGAGATGGGCGCTGAAAAGGCACTGATCGGTATCTCAAACGCTGACACCTATCCCGATTTTATTCTTGATAAGCGGGTGTTTTCCTACCACGATTCGCTGGAGAAATTCATCGATGCCGATCCCGACTGCATCCTGATCCGGCCGATGGTGGAACGCGCCAGCCCGAACCTGATCAAGAAGCTTCGGGACTATGGCATCACGGTTGTCTCACTGCAGCCGACATCGATCAGTGAACTCTACGAATACTGGCGCACGCTCGGTGAAATCAGCGGCCAGACGGCAGGGGCAGAAGCGATGATTGGTCGCTTCCAGGACGGGCTGGCGGAGATCCGGACCCGGGTTGACCAGATTCCGGCTGATCAGAAGCTGCGGGTCTATTTCGAATCGATCCACGCCCGCATGAGAACCTTTTCACCGGAATCGATAGCCATCTTCTGTCTCCAGTCGGCCGGAGGCATCAATATCGCCGCAGACGCAGTCTCCCGGCGAGGCACCAATATCGCCGGCTACAGCAAGGAACGTATCCTGGCCCGGGGCAGTGAAATCGACGTCTTTCTGGCCCAGTCCGGACGAATGAACCGCATCTCACTGGATGAGATCGTCGATGAGCCCGGCTTCAAGGCAATCAAGGCTGTCCGACTCGGCCGGGTATACCTGATCGACGAATATCTTGTATCGAGACCGACGACCCGGCTGCTGCTGGGCATCAGGCAGATACACGGCTATCTCTATCCCGGTTAACCTTTACCTGAAAAGACTGGCATGAACGGAACTCTGTACATTATCGGCACCGGCCCCGGCGACCCTCAGCTGCTCACCCTCAAAGCAGTCAGAATCCTGGAGTCCTGCCCGGTCATCTTCGCCCCGCGCGGATCCCGCAACGGGTCGTCCACCGCCCTGGCCATCGTCAACGAGGCGGTCCCTTTCGATGGCAAGACGGTCGTTGAACTGCATTTCCCGATGAAGAAGATCAGGGCCGGCCATGATCCGGCGCCGGAAGTTCTCGCCGCCTGGCGACATGCGGCAGAGCTTGTCCTCTCTCAGCTGGACGAGGGAAAAGACGTCTGTTTTCCGACGCTGGGCGACCCGGCCATATATTCAACCGGATACTATTTGTATGAAACAATCTGCGGGCTCAGGGATGATGCCAAGGTGGAGTTCGTTCCCGGTGTCTCAGCGATGAGCAGCTGCTCGGCGGCACTGGCTTCCCCGATCTGCCTCGGCGATGAGATGGTGGCGGTGATACCGGCCACCTTCTCGGATGACCGGCTGCTCGAGGTGCTGGAACGGTTCGACACCATCGTGCTGATGAAAGTTCACCGGGTGATCGGCCATCTGGTCGAGCTGCTCGAGAGTCTCAAGCTGATGGACCGGGCAGTTCTGGTGGAAAAAGCCGGTACCGGCGGAGAAAGGACAATATATCGGTTCGATCAGCTGACCGAGCCGCCCCACTACTACTCAACCATCATTATCAGGAAGAACCCCAGCACGGTCCGCACCCTGATCAATTAGCGGTGGCCCCGGCGTTTCACCGGCAGCGGCGGCAGTTACCAGAGCCTGGGCCCGGCGCCGGTCGCTGAGATAGAAGTGCGCCATTTCATTGATCTCTGCCGGCTTAATCGAACGATAGTCATCGATCATCTGCAGCGGCCAGACGAGCTGTTCTTCCTGTCTCGATGACAGCGACATGACGGAGTGCAGCCAGTAGCCGTTCGACCTGACCAGGTCTCGTAAGGAGGTCAGGATCGGCTCTTTGACCCGCTGCAGTTCGTCCTCTCCCACCGGGCGCTGAATAAAGGACGCTTCGATCTCCTGCATTGCCTGCAGGGCTGCTTCCAGCGACAGATGATTGACGATCAGCTCCGCGTAGATGACTCCGTAGTCCGGATAAATCCTGCTGGCGATGCTGTAGGCTGAAGGCGAATAGGCCGCCCCCAGGTCTTCACGGATCTTCTGGCGCAGTCGATCCTCCAGCACATCGGCCACTACATGCAGCCGCCTGGTTCGCGCTATATCGCTGAAATCTTCGGTCAGCCAGCCGAACCTGATCAGCGTTTTGTCGATGGCTGAATCAACCGACACTTCGAGCCGCCCGCCCAGCGGAAAATCCGCCCGGAGTTGTCCTTGAACCTCAAAGGTTCGCGACTGCGGCGCATCGAAATATTGTGAGGCCAGCCTCTCGATCTGGCGGGGGTCGAAATCGCCGACCACCGACAGCTCCAGCGGTGCTTCCCTGAAATAAGGCCTGAGCCAGGAGACGACATCTTCGAGCTGCAGCGAAAAAAACTCGTCCCGGGACGGCAGCCCGGCCCCGGTGGCGTCACCGGCGAAAAAGGGCGGCAGGAAAAGAGCGGCTCCCCCCTCGATGCTCTGCCCCAGCCGCTGATACATGGATTCGAAGTTCTTCATTGCTATCTGATAAACCGGTTCCCGGAAGCCGGGGTCGTTGAGCAGCGCATGCAGAACCTGGAAGAGCAGCTCAGCTTCATCGCTGACAGCCTCTCCCTCAAGCACGAACGACTCCGGGCCTATTCTGAAACCGAACTGCACCGAGGTGCCGGCCAGGGCCTCCTGAAGCTCGGTCTTTTGCAAACCACCAGTACCGGAGCCGTTGACAATCGACGAGGCAAGCTGATCGAGACCGTCTGCGGGCAGCGACCTGATGCCGTCTCCGAAATGCAGGGCCGCCTGTATCCGGTTTTTCTTGAAGTCGGTCACTTTGGTGTTGAGAACCAGGCCGTGCTCGAAGTCTGAACGCTGCACATCGATGGCCTCATAGGACCGTTTTTGCACCGGCTCAGAAGCCTGCCCTGCAACCGCCAGGTAGGGAAAAGGGGCGGCCTGGTTGCGCTGAGGCGGCTGGCTGGGGCGGGAGCTGAGCTCGAGGTAGGAGGCCAGCAGTTCCTCCCCTTCCCTGTCCTGAAGCACACCATCCCCGATCAGCTGGACCAGCCGCACCTCGTTTTGCCAGCGTTTCTCGACGAGGACATTGAGATCCTCGACGGTCACCGCTTCGATGACCGGTCCGTAAAGCTCGAGTTCCTGTTCCGGGGACTGGAGCACCCGGTTGCTGTCCAGGTGGCCGATTATCTGACCGAGCAGCTGGAGAGAATTTCTGGTTTCGGCTGATGAAACCCGGTTTTTCAGATCGGCGAGCAACTCCTTTTTCACCCGCTCCACTTCTTCCTCTAAAAAGCCGTATGCAATTACCTGCCTGAGAAGATCGTCGATTTCCGCCAGCGATTCACGCCAGCTGTCCTTGTTGGTCTGGGCCCTGACCCCGGCAACCCGAAAAAGATCGAACATGACCGTGTCGTAATAGCCGGCCCGGAGAAACGGGGTGTCGGGCAACTCCTGCAGTTTATTCAGCCGCTGATTGATGATCATCGTCGCCATATAGGTGAGGATGTTTTCCTTCTGCAGGTCGAACGAATCACGTTCGGGAATTTTTTCGGTCACCGTCTCTATGAGGATGTCGGTGGCCCCCAGTTCCGGTTCATAATGATAAAAGGTCTCGATTCCTGCATGTTCGATGTTTCCGTATTCAGGGCATTCCCCGGACCCGAGGCTGCGCATTGAGCCAAAGTGGCGGCTGATGAGCTGCTCGGCTTCCTGAAGATTGAAATCACCGACCACGGCCAGGATCATGTTGTCCGGCCGGTACCAGCGCCGGTAGAATTCCAGCAGGTCGTCGCGGCCGGCGCTGGCCAGCACCAGCTGGTCGCCGATCGGCTGCCTGTCGGGGAGCGGAGTCCCCTGGAAAACAAATGAGCTGCGCGCCACGCTGCTCCGATAGGAGGCCGAGTCGCGTGCCGTCCGCTCAGCCATGATGACGCCGCGTTCCCGCTCGATCTCTTCCTCCAGCAGCAGGGCGCCGTCGGCATAGTCGCGCATAACCAGAAACCCCCGGTCCAGGCTCTCGCTATTGCCGGTCGGCAGGATCAGTTTGTAGACCGTGTCAGTATAAGTGGTGTAGCCGTTGACATCGGCTCCGAAGCCCATGCCGATGGACTGGAAATAATCGATCAGTTCACCGGGCGGGAAATGGGTGGTACCGTTGAACAGCATATGCTCCAGAAAATGGGCCAGACCGCGCTCGCTGTCTCGTTCGTAGAGCGATCCCGCCTCCACGTTCAGGTAGATTCCGACCCGGTCCCTCGGCTCTTTATTGGTCCTCAGCACGTAACGCAAACCGTTGTCGAGGCGGCCGAAATAGAGATCGGGGTCGGGCTGCAGCTCGCTGCTCTCGTGGGGCCATGCCGTCGAGTAACAGTGATCGACGGCTTGGCTATCCCCGGGTCCGGCCACGGCTGGCCGGCCGGATATCGCCAGTGCCAGCAAAATGATGATAAGGTAACGCCACATACATCCGGTTAGTGTTTTGATAATTGTTCTCATGCACATATGGTATATCCGCAAACGTCCAAAACAAGAATAAATTGTAATTTGACGGCTTAATTGTATGTTAGCCTGAAATACAATTGTAATGAATCGGGAGCACCGGACGGCGATCTGCAGTCGACCGCTCCGGGGAACCAGGACATGGATGACTACCGTTCCACCGCCGCCTTTTACGATCGCTGCCTGACACCGCTTCTCAACCAGATGAGAGCGGACATACGGACCTTTGTCCAGCACCGGGGCTATCGTCGAATCATCGATATCTGCTGCGGGACCGGAGACCAGCTGCGGCTGCTCGAAAACAGTGCCGACGAGCTGGTCGGCATCGACAACTCGGCGGCCATGCTGGCCCGGGCGCGGCAAAACTGTTCAGACGACGTCATCCTGCATCTGGTCGATGCCGAACAGCTCGACTTTCCCGACGGCTATTTCGACTGCTCAATCACCTCTTTTTCACTCCACGAAAAACACGAAACCCTCCGTGACCTGATCTACTCCAGTGCACGAAGGGTGGTCAGGCAAGGCGGCAGCGTCATCGTCTGCGATTACAGCGGCAATCCCGCCGGATTCAAGGGGTTCGTTCTCGGTCATCTGGTTATCCCTATCATCGAGAGGTTTGCCGGACGGCTCCACTACCGGAACTATTTGAGCTGGATGCGCCAGGGCGGACTTGAGCTTTTTCTGCAGCAGCGCCGCCAGACCGCCGACATCATTTCCCGCCGCTTCGGCACTGCTGCGCTGTGCTGCGCGGTGGCCAGGGATGATGAACTCAGAGCCTACCAGAAACATATAGACCTGCTCAACCAGAGCTTGCCCGCCCCGACCATTGAAAGCGAGCCTCGATCATGAACAGCAAAGCAGAACTCAAAGGGCGTGTTGCCCTCATTCCCGGCGCCGGACGCCCCATCGGCAGAGCCATCGCCGATCAATTCGGAGGCCGCGGCGCCTCCCTGGTACTGCCGCTGTTCGATGACTGGCCAGGCGCCAATCAGCAGATGAAAGAGCAGTTCCACCAGGCCGGCTATGATTTCATCTGTGTGGACTGCGACCTGAGAAGCAGGGACCAGACCCAGGCGCTGATCGAGGAAATCAGGCACTGCTATGGGGCGCTGCATTACCTGATCAACAATATCGAACGGGGGGGGATGCCGGTGGTCCATGGTTCTTACGATCTGGAGGTCAACAAAGACCAGTGGCAGCTGGAGATAGACACGACCCTGAAAGCCAAATGGAATCTGTATCAGAGCTGCGGCGAGCTGCTGAGTGAAGCCGATGAAGCCGCCCTGATCAATGTTTCCTCCATCGCGGCCCTGACCGGCAGATCCGGGCCTGCATCGCCGCTTTTCAGCGACGGCTACAGTGCATCCAACCGGGCCATCGCCGGCTTTACCAGCCAATGGGCCAGAGAGCTTGCACCAACCGTGCGCGTCAATGAGGTGATGCTCGGCCTGATAGACACCAGACACGGGGAAGGTACCCGGGGATGGGCGCAGCTGGACGAGAACCAACGCAGGGAGCTGCTGGGTCGCACCCTCGCCGGACGCACCGGCAGCCCCGAAGAAGTCGCCGAGTTCATCTATTTTCTGGCGGTCAGGGCCCGCTACCTGAACGGTGCGGTCATCCCCTTCGACGGAGGCTACCTCTGCGGTAGAGAACCGGGTGCCAAGATCCCCCCGGGTATTCTTCGGTCAGAGCCGCCGGTGCCGCCGCCGTCGGCAAAAAAAATAGCCAAAAGAAAGCTTTAACCAATGGTCAATGTCTAGCCGAGCGGCGCTTGCGCCTGACGCTCAGGCTGGAAGTTTCTGTAATGCGGCCCGGGCCTGTTCGGCGACGCTCGAACAGATAAAATCACCCTGTTCATAGAATCTCAAGGCTCGATAATCGTCTCGAGCAGCCAGCAGATCGCCCCTGCGGCGCTGCAGCTTCAGCACCCCCGCCAGCCGGCAGACCAATCCCTTTATCCGGGCGCTGGGAGAAAGGAAATAGACATCGAGATTGGCATCGAGATTGTGGTCGGCCAGTTGGTCGGGGTAAACCGGCGCCACCCGGCACAACCCCCAGAGCACCGCCTCCTGCATCATGTCCAGTTCCAGGAAGTTACCGTCCTGGAAAAGCTCAGGACCATCATCTTTGGTGTAGGAAACCAGCATGTGCAGGTACTCCCGTCCCAGGGGGCGCGAGTAGTACATGACCTCCGCCATCGCCTCGGGGACCCCCCAGCCGATGCCGCCCGACTCGTCGTTGAGCATCCACAGAAATCGGCGCATGACCGTCCGGGCCTGTTCCAGGTCATGTTCGGCAATAACCGGTACGACAAATCCGAAACTGCTGACCGCATGCCAGCGCACCAGTTCTTCGGGGTGGCAGAGACAGGAAAAAAGAGCATTGAGCAGACCCGTTTCAGGCAGAGCCTGAAGCTCATCTTTCAGCTCAGCGAGGCTGTTGCGGCGCAGTAATTCGATAACCCGTTTTTTGAGCTCTAACCTGTTCATCTAAACAGACGCGAACCGGGGGTGACCAGACCATCCCGCTTCCGATTAGAAGCGGCGGTGACAGAAGTCTTTGGCAATCAGCCTCTGAGATCATCCAACCGCTTCATGCCCTCCATGAGCATACCCATGAAACCGCCGATCGATTTGAGTTTTCTCTCGGAGGCGGAAAGGCCCTGGACAAACTTGAAACGGCCCTCGTTCAAAGCGATGAAATCGTAGAAACCGGTGATGCCTTTGCGGTAGCCGAGATCGACTCTGACCACCTCGCCCTCGTTGAACAATATCTTGCCGTTCAGGAACTCCGATTCGATCTCCAGGTAACCGGTCTTCTGGTTGCTGTTGATCATCTGCGAAATCTCCACCGGTGAGATGTCCGAGAGCTTGCCGGCCATGCCGGTACTGAGTTCCTCCGCCCGTTTCTCGTTCAACTTGGCGATACGCTCAACGAAGAGCTTGTAGAGGAATACCTGCAGCGATGGGAAGCGGACCAGCACGTGCCTGAAATTTTTCTTGTTGAGCGTGGCGATGACGCTGGGCTCAGCCGCCTGGATCGTGGTGGTCATTTTCTCACCCGAGATCATGCTGAGTTCGCCGAACACCTCGCCGGCCTCCATCTCGGCAAGGATAACACCCTCATCGTCGAGCATTTCCACCCTTCCGGAGATGATAATGTAGAGCTTGTTGCCCTCCTGCCCTTTCTGGGCAACGAAGTAGCCCCAATCGTAGTGTTCGAACTCGAGCAGCGTCCCCAAATCGAGGAGATCGTCATCGGAGAGCGAGTTGAACAGCTCGATTTCCCTCAGGTTGTCGACATAGCGGATAACTTCTCTGAGCTTCTCCTTGCGCTCGGAAGCGACCAGCAGTTTCATCTGCAGGGTGGAATAATTTTTGGCTTTTTTATATTCGAACTTGATGACGCCGCCGCAGCCGCCGCACTTGAACTCCGGCTGTTCTCCCAGACCCTTCGACTGCCGCTCGAGAATCGCTTCCTCCGAGGTCAGAGAAACGATATCCTGGGCCAGGATCAGACATACCGGCTTGCCGGTTGGGATTCTCAGCGCATTCTCACTGATCTCGAACTCCTCTCGGGCATTGTAGAAAGGACAGTTGTTTTCTTCGGTGACGATAAAAATTGAATTTTTAAAATGGGAAACCATCATGTTCCTTTATAGACGTACGAATACTTCTCGCAGGGCTTCCACCCTGCATCTTCGAGGATCGCTGGTCAGTCGGAGCGGCCGAACAGCAGGTAGATGACCACCCCCAGTACCGCGGCCCCGCCGAACAGTACCGGCAGCACCTTGTTGACCTGAAGCTTCTCGCCGACGACCAGTGTCTGCATGTAATCGGTTCCGGACACCCACCAGACCCCGATGAATATGGCGATGAAAATCATATCGCGCCAGCGCTGTTTCCAGAGCAGATAGAGGACGAGGGCGATAAAGGGAACAAGAAACCAGGGGTTGGTAAAAAGACCGACATAGTCAACCTCGGATATCTGCTCGATCAGATTGGTCGAGTCGACAAAAGCCATTATTTTACCGAAGAATTCGTTCATAAGGCAGCTAACCTCCTGATGTCAGTGGTTTATTCGACAGGGTCACGCAGAATTATAGCATCTGTCAGAGATGTTTCAAAATAAATAACAATTTGTAATTACATGTTTTATGCTCGAAGCATAGCATCCTCTGACAACAATCTCAAGAAGACCGACTGAGATGATTACGCCCAGCCCCTGCGGAGGCGTCCATAATTTAGGTGATTAAGACGCTCATATGGACTATGATCCAATCCCTGCAAAACCAATCAATCAATAATTATACTCGCTACTTACCCGCTGAATAAAGGATTATCAACGAAAAACGGGACATGCAGATGACATCTTCGAAACGACCCGCTTACCGGCTCAGCCCGATGTTCGGTTATCTGCTTCTGCTGACCATCTGCTCCACGGCCGGACTGCATGTCTGGAGAACCCTTTTCGACAACTTTGCCGTCAACGTCGTTCATCTGAACGGCGCGCATATCGGTTTCATCCAGTCGATCCGCGAGTTGCCCGGCTTTCTCTCCCTGCTGGTTGTCTACGCCCTGCTGATCATCAAGGAACATCGGCTGTCGGCGCTCTCGGTCCTGCTGCTGGGCATCGGCGTGGCCCTGACCGGCCTGCTTCCCAGTTTTTACGGACTGATACTGACCACCCTGATCATGAGCTTCGGCTTTCACTATTTCGAAACCACCAATCAGTCGCTGACCCTGCAGTATTTCGACCGGCAGACCGCCCCGGAGGTTTTTGGCAGACTGCGCAGCATCTCCGCCGCCACCAATGTTGTCTGCGGGCTGACCATCCTCATCCTGGCGCCGCGGCTCGAGTATCACCAGCTCTACATTCTTTTCGGGGTTATCATCATCGCTGCCGCCGGCTGGGCCTTCAGCAGAAATCCCACGGACACCGCCCTTCCGATTCAGCGAAAGGAAATGGTCTTCAGGAAACGCTACTGGCTGTTCTACAGCCTGACCTTCATGTCCGGGGCCCGCCGTCAGATTTTCATAGCCTTTGCGGTCTTCCTTCTGGTCAAAAAATTTTCCTTCTCCGTGTCCGATATCGCCGTCCTCTTCCTGCTCAACAACCTGGCCAATTTTTTCATCAGCCCCTATATCGGCAAATGGATCGTGCGTTATGGCGAATGCCGGGTCCTGAGCGTCGAGTACCTGGCCCTGATTGTCATCTTCATCTGCTATGGTCTGGTGGAGTCGCGCTATGTGGCGCTGTTTCTCTACATCGCCGACAATATCTTTTTCAACTTCGCCATCGGTATCAAAACCTTTTTCCAGAAGATCGGCGATCCCGCAGATATCGCCCCAAGCATGGCTGTGGGCTTTACCATCAACCACATTGCCGCTGTCTTTCTTCCGGCCCTGGGAGGCATGCTCTGGCTGGTGGACTATCGGCTGGTATTCTTCACCGGCGCCCTGCTCAGTTTTTTCTCGCTGCTTCTGGTCTGGCTGATACCTTCGCAATTGCGGGCCTTCAATGTCTCGCGCAGCTGACATGCTGCCGTTCCCGCATACTCCTGTGGCCGCTCGCAATCACCAACAGATGTCTTAGAGTTTCGCCAGTTATTCAGATGATCATTTCAACAAAGAGGCGAACGTGAAACAGAAAAACCTGGTACTGATCGGCATGCCGGGCTCGGGAAAAAGCACCGTTGGAGTCATCCTGGCCAAATCCCTGACCCGGCCCTACCTGGACAGCGATATTCTGATCCAGCTCCGGGAGAAGCGATCGCTGCAGGATATTGTCGACGCCGACGGATACATGGTGCTGCGCAGCATCGAAGAACAGGTCCTGCTGGGCATCGATTGCGAAAACCATGTGATCGCCACCGGCGGCAGTGCAGCCTACAGCGACCGGGCCATGACCCATCTGAAACAGAACGGGGTGGTGGTTTTTCTAAACGCCAGTCTGGAAACGCTGAAGAAAAGGATCCACAACTACGAGACCAGGGGGCTGGCCAAAAGAGCCGACCAGAGCTTTGCAGACCTGTTCAGGGAGCGACTCGAGCTTTACACCAGATACGCAGATATCCTCATCGACAGTAACAGCAGCACCCAGGATCAGGTCTGTGACGATATATACCAGCAGCTGCAGCTCCTGATGGCCCGAAAAAATGTCAAAGCCTGATGAGCGGCCAGCCCGGCCCGCCACCATTCATCCGCGTCTGGCGCGGGAGCGTAAGACGGTGCGGGCCATGATCGATATCTACTGCCGGGCGCATCACCGGCCTTCTGGGAAAAGGTGCGCTGGCTGTCAGGAACTGCAGGCATACGCCGAGAAGAGACTGGCCGGTTGCCCGTTTCAACAGGAAAAACCGACCTGCGGCAGCTGCGAGGTTCACTGTTACAGGCCGTCGATGCGAGAGAAAATAAAAGCGGTGATGCGCTTCAGCGGACCCAGGATGGTTTTCCACCATCCCCTGCTGGCCGTCGCCCATCTGCTGGACAAGCGGCGTCAACCACCCGATACAGCCTCCTCCAAAGAAACAACCAGAGAGGTTTCCTGACTATGAACATCCTGATCACCGGGGCCTCGGGCCTGGTCGGCAGCAGCCTGGTCCAGCACCTCTTCTCCCAGGGGCACAACCTTTTCAGCCTGCAGCGCAGTCGTGACGAGACCTCGTCATTCTGGCAGTTCGACCGCATACCGGCCGAAGCCGGACAACCGTCGTTTGATGCGGTGGTTCATCTGGCCGGAGAAAACATCGCCAACGGGCGCTGGAACGACGCCAAGAAAAAAAGATCCTCAGCAGCCGCATTGAAGGCACCAGGCAGCTGGCCGGCTATTGCGCAGGGCTGGCCTGCAAACCCGGGATTTTCTTCTGTGCCTCGGCCATCGGTTTTTACGGGAATCGGGGGGATGAAACGCTCGATGAGACCTCGGCTTCCGGTGACAATTTCGTAGCGGAGGTTTGCCGGGCCTGGGAAGATGCCGCCGCGCCCGCCGCCGATGCCGGTATGCGCGTCGTCTTCGGCCGCATCGGCATGGTTTTGAGCGCCAAAGGAGGAACGCTGTCCACCATGCTTCCCTCGTTCAAGCTCGGTATCGCCGGTGTGGTCGGCAATGGAAAACAATACGTCAGCTGGGTGCACATCGAGGATCTGCTGGAGATGGTCCAGCTCTGCCTGGAGAATGAAAACCTGAGCGGTCCGGTCAACATGGTCGCCCCGGCAGCGGTTACCAACCGCGAATTCACCAAAACTTTGGGCAAGGTGGTCAGGCGGCCGACCATCATCGGAATGCCCGCTTTCGTGGCCAGAGCCGTGTTCGGTCAGATGGGCGAGGAACTGGTTCTGTCGAGCACCCGGGTACTGCCCAGCCTGCTGATGAGAAACGGCTACACCCACCGCTGGGCCAATCTGGAAAAGGCCCTGGCTTCCTGTATCGACTGACGGGCCAGGGCCTTCTTAAGATCTCTCTAGAATCTCTCAGTTGGGGAACAGTCTCAACTGGTGATTCGGGTCAATGCCTCTTCGTAGCGCGCCCGGGTCCGGTCGACGATGTCGCCGGGCAGCGGCGGGGGCGGCGGTGTTTTGTCCCAGTCGAGCGAAGACAGGTAATCGCGCAGGAACTGTTTGTCGAAGCTGGGCTGCCCCCTGCCCGGCTGATATTCATCGAGCGGCCAGAAGCGCGACGAGTCAGGGGTCAGGACCTCATCGATCAGGATCAGCCGGCCGTCCTTCTCGCCCAGTTCAAATTTGGTGTCGGCGATGATTATGCCCTTCTCGCGGGCGAAGTCAGAGGCCTTCTGGTAGAGGCCGATGCTGATCCGGCTGATTTCATCGGCCCGCCCGGGGCCGACGATTTCCTGCAGCCGCTCGATGGAGATATTCTCGTCATGATCGCCCAGTTCCGCTTTGGTCGATGGGGTGAAAAGAATCTCCGGGAAACGGTCCGACTCCTGCATCCCGTCGGGCAGCTGAAAGCCGCAGACATTAGTGTCCTTCTTGTAGGCACTCCAGAACGAGCCCGATATATAGCCCCTGACAATACACTCGACCGGCAGCGGTTGGGTCTTGTGAACCAGCATGGAACGGCCGGCAAGCACCTGGCGGTGCGGTAGGCAGGGCTCCGGGAATTCGTCGACATCGGCGCTGATCAGATGATTCTCGACAATGTCGCCGAGCAGGTCGAACCAGAACAGCGACAGACCGGTCAAGACCTTACCCTTACCGGGGATCGCATCAGCCATGACCACGTCATAGGCTGAAATCCGGTCGGTGGCCACCATCAGCAGCTTGTCATCATGTCCGGGCACGGCATACATGTCACGCACCTTTCCACGGTGCACCAGGTCCAGCCCTGAAAGATCAGTTTCAATTACGGCGTTGCTCATCGTTGCTCCCTCTCTTGGTTATCTGTCGTCTACTGCTGCTTCCATTTCCTTCCTGTATTTTTCCAGCATAGCCCCATCATAGCGGGGACAGGCGGGATTCCAATAACTGACCAGTTTGGCGGTCAGGGAACCGAGAACCAGCCTCGAGTTGACCTGCACCGGCACCCGGCACTCGTCGTTGCTGTACCAGATGACCGTGTCGCCCCTCTTATCGTAGAGACCGCTGAACTCCATAATAGGCTCTACCACCATGGTGTCAACATCGCCGAGGATGGTTTCTTTCAGCAGTTCCGTACCCCGGACCATGACCACGACCTCATTGCGCTTCTCGTCGGCGAAGGTGGGCACCAGAAACGGAGTGCCCGGGGTAAACTCCATCAGCCTGCTGGCAAAAAATGAGGAAAATTCATTTTGGATCGGCGTTTTCACCACAAAGGTTTCCACCGGCTTTTCGTTATGCTGATAGAGAATCCTGCCCTGGTCCTGCAGATAGCGGAACACCCGGTGCGCCTCATAGCTGTAGCCCTCTTTCTGCCACACTTCATAGTGGTACGGTAGCCGGCCGCTGCCCTGCACCCGGGTCACGTGCACGTCCTCAATCGGGTATATCCTGGAGAACATGCCGTTGTCGGTGGTTATCCGGGCATGGATGATGTAGCCATCCTCGACCTCATCGGTCGCCTCGACCCTGAGATGCAGCTCACCGAGTTTGAGTCCGCCGGTGTACGAGACATCGTAGCGAAAAGTTTCCCCGCCCGAATAACAGGTGTTGATAAAGCCCTCGTCGATGGTGCCGAAATCGATGCCGGCCCGGGGATCCGGTTCTGTCTCGGAGGAAACCGGGACGGAAACAGTTATAAGCCAGAGCGCGGCGAGAAGCGTAAGGGGTCCTCGCAAGGATGCAGTGCTCATGTTCATGAGGTCGCCAGCGACAGCCAGGTGGCAATGAAAATTGTTATGGAAATAAGACCGTTCATCGAAAAAAATGAGGCATTGATTCGGGACAGGTCGGTCGGACTGACGATCAGGTGCTGGTAGAAAAGTGCTGCCGCGGTGACGGCGAGACCGACGAAATAAAACAGATTGAGCTGCATCTGAAAGCCGGTGATGGTGAACAGCACAAAGGCCAGCAGATGAAAGCCGCCGGCCAGCCGGAAAGCATTTTTACGGCCCAGCCTCGAGGGCAGCGAATAGAGACCGGCTTTGCGGTCATACTCGACATCGAGGCAGCCGTAAATGGTGTCGAAACCGGCAACCCAGAACAGAACGCCAAGGGACAGAACGTAAGGATAACCGCTCAGCGTTCCGGCAACGGCCGCCCAGCCGCCCAGCGGCGCCAGGGCCAGGGCCACCCCCAGAACCAGGTGACACAACGAAGTGAACCGCTTGGTCAGAGAGTAAAAGAAGGTCAATCCCAGGGCCAGCGGAGCGAGCAGCAGGGTCAGCCGGTTGAGCTGGTAGCAGCTGAAAAAAAAGAGCAGGGCCGCCGCAATGACCATGGCCCAGGCCTCTGCCATTTTTACCTCGCCAGCCGGAATGGCGCGCTTTTGGGTGCGGGGATTGGCGGCGTCGAATCTCCAGTCGATGATACGGTTGAACCCCATGGCGCTGGTCCTGGCTCCGATCATTGCCAGAATGATCCAGAAGAATACCCCCAACTCAGGCATCCCGCCCGCCGCCAGAAAAGCGCCGGTAAAGGCGAACGGCATGGCGAAGATGGTCAGCTTGAACTTGATCATTTCAAGCAGAACGGAAATCTTCTGGGCCAGGCTCATTTACCGCCCCACCGCTTCCTGTCGGCAACCTCTATGCCGATCTGGTCCATGACCCGCCAGCCGAATGACAGAGCCGCTTCTTCCAGGGTTTCAGGTTTGAAATAATAGCTGGGCATCGGCGGACAGATTACCGCGCCGGCGTCATGCGCCCTGAGCATGTTTTCCAGGTGGTTGCGGTTCAAAGGCGTTTCACGAACACCGAGAACCACTTTTCTGCGCTCCTTAAGCATAACGTCCGCAGCCCGATGGATCAGGTTGATCGACAGGCCGGAGCTGATGGCGCCCAGGGTTCCCATTGAGCAGGGCAGGACCACCATGGCCTGGTAGTCACTGGAACCGGACGCCGGAGGGGCAAAAAAATCATCGGCTCTAAACCAGTGGTCGACCCCGTCGAGTTTGTCCTCGCCGTGTCCCAGCTCGGCCCTGATCACGTCACTTCCGGCATCGGAACAGATGCCGTGCACGGTGAGGCCCGGCTGCCGGGCGCAGAGATCGAGAAAGGCTTTGACAAAGATCATTCCGGTTGCACCGGTTATCGCCGTTATTATTTTCATGTCGCTTTTCACTCGGTATGATTGGTTTTGACCGGTCCTACTGGAGCACTATTCTTCGGCTTTCAGTATTTTCAAGGGCAGACACGATCTTCTGGCTTCATCGAAGTCGAAGAGATAGGTGTAGAATCGCTCCAGCGCCTGCTGCTTGAGCGGTCCAAGATTGTACTCAATGCCGCTGAGGTAGGTTCTGCAGGAGTCGACATCCATCGGGATGCGCGGTGCAGCAAGTGAACAGACCCGATCCAGGGACTGCAGACCGAGATTTCGGCAACCGATCAGCTCACGGTGCACCGCTTTGACCGTATCGGGGAAGTCCATAGCGAATGAGCGGCGCACAGCACAGACGGCAAAGACAAAGGGCAGACCGGTGTGGCTCCGCCAGAGCTCGCCGAGATCGAGGCAATACTGATAGGTTCCCTCAATTTTGAGGCGCAGCGCATCGTCACCAATCGCCAGGACAGCTTCGGCTCCCAGTCTGCGCGCCTTGTGCACCTCGTCCTCGATGTAGAGCGGCGCCACCTTGAAAAACTTTTCCAGGGCTATTTTAACCAGGCATACCGACGTTTTCGATTGCACGCTGAGCAGGACCGGCAAACCCGAGAGCATCTCCGGCTTGATCCGGGAAAACAGGAAGACCGAGCCCACCGGTCCGTTGGCGCTGATCGACAGATCGTCTAAAATCAGATAGTCGCCCGGCCGGATACCGTATTCGTGCGAGGAGACGAAACCAAGGTCGATTTCTCCGGCCGCCAGCATCCGGTTCAGGGCCGCCGGGTGCTGCTCGACCATCATCCAGTTCGGATCGTGGTACCTGGATTTCCAAATTTCGTGGATTGGAGCCGTGTTGATGTAGTTGACCATGCCGATCCTGACGGCGGGCCCGGCCCCGTTCGACTCAGGAATCATCGCCCTCACCGACTGCGGTGTAGTCCATCAGCCGCTGTTTCGGAATAAACCCGGCATCGGTGACCAGACGGCAGATCTCCTGTTCGGACAGGGTAAAACTGACGCCGGCGGCGGCGACCACATTTTCCTCGATCATGGTCGAGCCGAAATCGTTGGCGCCGAAATGCAGGGAGAGCTGGGCGATCTTTGCGCCCTGGGTGACCCAGGATGCCTGAATATTGTCGAAATTGTCGAGATAGATGCGCGACAGAGCCAGCATCTTCAAATAGCTGAGACCGCTGGTCTTGAACGATGCCCCCTGGCCCAGCAGTTCGGTGTTGCCCGGTTGAAACGGCCACGGAATAAAGGCGGTGAAACCGCCGGTCCGATCCTGGAGTTCCCTCAGACGGCGCAGATGCTCGAGCCGCTCCTCGACGGTCTCGACATGGCCGAACATCATCGTCGCCGTGGTGCGCAGCCCTTTCTGATGAGCAATTTCCATGATCCTGAGCCATTGATCGGCGCTGCATTTTTCCGGGGCGACCAGGTTTCTGACCCGATCGCAGAGAATCTCAGCTCCCCCGCCCGGGATCGAGTCGAGCCCGGCCCCGATAAGCCGGTCCAAAACCTGGCTGGAGCTGAGTTTCGAAACAGTTCCAAAATGATCTATTTCCGGTGGAGAAAAACCGTGGACAGCAATGTTGCAGGACTTGATAAATGAAACCAGGTCCTCGTAATATTCCAGCGGCAAATCAGGGTGCAGCCCTCCCTGAAGCAGGATCTGGGTCCCCCCCAGGGCCAGGGTTTCATCGATTTTGCGCTTCAGTTCCATCTTGTTGAGCAGGTACCCCTTCCCGGTTTCCGGCAAAACGTAAAAAGCGCAGAATTTACAGGCCGATATACAGATATTGGTGTAGTTGATGTTGCGGTCGATGATATAGGTGGCGACTCGGTGCGGATGCTTTTTACTGCGCACCGCATCGGCCAGCGTACCGAGCTGGTAGAGATCGGCCTCGCTGGCCAGGATCATGAACTGATCATCGCTCAGTCGATCCCCCGACACGACCATGTCATATATCCGCTGCATCATCAAAAGGCCTGAGTCGAACTGTCACGCTGGTCATGCACCGAGATCACATCATAGAGCGTGGTCCGCTGAACCGGGACTCGACCGGCCTCTTTTATCAGCCTGATCAGGGTGTCTGAGCCGATGGCCTGGTCGGTCTCGGCACCGGCCATATGGGTGATCACCTCCTCTTTCACCGTACCATCAAGGTCGTCAGCCCCAAATGACAGGGCGATCTGGGCCATCTTCGGGCCGATCATTACCCAATAGGCTTTGATGTGCTCGAAATTATCCAGAAACAGACGGGCCACGGCGATGTTTCTCAAGTCGTCGATTCCGGTGGTGGATGAAAGAGAGGACAATTGAGTGTTCTTGGGGTGGAAGGCCAACGGTATAAATGCCAGGAAACCGCCGGTTTCGTCCTGGGCCCGTCGCAGGGCATCGAGATGCTCAAGGCGCTCCTCGATGGTTTCGATGTGGCCGTAGAGCATCGTGGCGTTGGTTCGAAATCCGACCCGATGCGCCGCCTGTGCCACCTCGATCCACTGTCGACCGGGAAGCTTTTCGGCGCAGGTCTTTTCCCTGATCCGGCCGCTGAACACCTCGGCCCCGCCGCCGGGCATGGAATCGAGGCCGGCTTCACCCAGAATCTGCAGCGTCCGCTCCACGCTCTCACCGCAGAGCCCGGCCAGATGGGCTATCTCGACGCAGGTGAAGGCCTGGATATGAACCTCGGGACGAACCTCCTTGATGCCGCGCAAAAGTTCGATGTAGTAGGAAAACGGCAGATCAGGATGGATGCCGCCGACCATGTGGATCTCGACGATAGGTTCATCGAGGCGCCGGCGGACCTTTTCCTTCACCTCTTCGACGCTCATCTGGTAGGCCAGCTCGTCCTCTTTTTTTCGGCCGAAAGCACAGAATTTGCAGAGATTGGTGCAAATGTTGGAATAGTTGATGTGCTGGTTGTAGATGAAATAGGCGTTGTTGCCGTTGATCCGTTCCCGGACCTGATTGGCAAGCCAGCCGACCGCGAGGATATCGGGGCTGCGGTAAAGTGCAAGGCCGTCCTCGAAAGACAGCCGTTCGCCGTTTGCAACCTTGCGCCGGATATCACCGAGGCCGGCTGCTTCTATTAGTTTTTTCACGCCAATAAAAAAACCGGCTTTGGATCACCGGTTTTTCTCACTATTTATAATTTTGAGGAAGTGTCAGTCGATGAAATACTTGAGCTTTTCCCGGCGACTGGAGTGGCGCAGCCGATTGAGCGCTTTTTTCTCAATCTGCCTGATTCGTTCGCGGGAGACGTTGAACCGCTTGCCAATTTCCTCGAGGGTGTACTCGGCTTTCTCGCCGATGCCGAAGCGCAGCCGGATGATTTTCTCTTCACGCTCGGACAGGGTGGACAGGATCTCCTTGACCCGGCCTGCCAGCTCTCGTGTCTGGACGGCTTCGTAAGGCGACTGGGATTCCTGATTTTCCAGAAAATCGCCCAGCGTAGAGTCATCGTCTCCGACCGGCGTCTCCAGGGAGATCGGCTCCCGGGATGCCTCGAGAATGGAGAGTATCTTATCCATCGGCAGATTGGTGGCCTTGGAGATCTCCAGCGGCGTCGGTTCACGCCCCAGTTCTTTGTAGAGCGCGTAAAAAGCTTTGAAGAACTGGCTGCGCAATTCAAGAAAATGAACCGGCAGCCGGATCGTTCTGGTCTTGTCC
Organism: uncultured delta proteobacterium; assembly: GCA_963845115.1. Taxonomy (GTDB): domain Bacteria; phylum Desulfobacterota; class Desulfobulbia; order Desulfobulbales; family Desulfocapsaceae; genus JABDQA01. The sequence continues at coordinate 823,938 of CAWJQN010000001.1, forward strand.
AGGATCGCCCGCGTTATGGCCTGACGAATCCACCAGCTGGCATAAGTGGAGAACTTGTTGCCCTTGGTGTAGTCGAAGCGAAACACCGCCCGCATAAGCCCGAGATTGCCTTCCTGGATGAGATCGGCCAGGGTCAGCCCCTGATGCATATAGCGCTTGGCGATGGATACAACCAGCCGCAGATTGGCCCGAATCATCGTGTCCTTGGCAACCTCGATGGAACGGCTGTAAGCCTCCATTTTGGCCTGCAGTTCGAACAGCTCGCGTTTGTCGGTGTATTTTTTGGCGCTGGCAGCGACGTTGTAGCGCATGAAGTTGAGCTGCTGCTTCTTGGGCTTTAAGGTCGGATCCCGTTTCTCCCAGAGATCGATACGCTCCCTGAGCAGATCAATTTCCGAGACTGCTGAAGTATCTTCGCGGATGGCGGTGATAATCGCTTCGAATCCCTGTCTGATGGTTTTCGAATACTTGGCTTCCTCCTCGGGCGTCAGCAGATCGAAGCGCCCCATTTCCCGGAGATAGGTAGTGGTGGTCTCTTCGGCGTCGTGCTCATCTTCCTCGGAGAATCCCAGAGCCGGCTCGTCATCGTCATCTCCCGATGGAGCCTTTTTCTTTTCCCATTTCTCCCCGGACAGGGTGCGCCTCTCCCCGGATTTTTCTTCGGTGACGATCTCGATGTTGTTGTCTCCCAGAAAATTAAAAATCTTCTCGATGTCCCGGGGGTCATTTATCTCATCCGGCAGCAGATCGTTGAGGTCGTCGAAACTGATGCAGCCGTGAGTTTTACCGGCCTTTAGCAGGTTTTCTTTTAGTTCGGAAAGCACAGGTGGCGGTCTCCATCACCCTTTCACCCAACGCGCTGAAAAGATTCTCAGCAGGTTAAAAACCGGCGATGTCCCTGATTATAGCGGGACACGAACCGGGTCAGCGAAAGGGGGTAAATAAAAAACATGCACACGGGCAAAACCGGGTGCATGTCTGTAAACGTTCCTTGTCCAACACCATAGTATACAATATTTTTTGAACTTACACAAACCTTACAGGAACCTAACGGTAACCATTCAAAAAATAAGTAAAAACTGTTCGATGAGTCCGCATCCACTCTCCGAGCAGCGCATATTACCTGATAATTATAGCATCGATCCTTTTAGATACAAGTTGCGGCCATGAATTTTTTTGTGCTCAAATCGGTTTTTTATGGCTACCATACTGCAAATATTCATCCCTTTACAGCTACAGGATTTTCCCCATGCCTTCATTTCTCAGCAACCAGCGAAGTTCAGGTGTTCTGGCCGCTATCTCGTCGCTTCATGGCCCGTATGGTATTGGGGACATCGGTTCTTCAGCGCACTCTTTCATCGATTTCCTTCACCTGGCCGGCCAGAAATACTGGCAGATTCTGCCCACGGTTCCAACCAGTCTCTATTTTGACTCCTCACCCTACATGAGCAGCTCAGCCTTTGCCGGGTCGCCCCTGCTGATATGCCCCGACCCGCTGCTCGAATCGGGACTGATTGAGCCCGCCGATCTTGGAGGCCTTACCGATTTCTCCCCGTATAAAACCGATTATCAGGCGGTGGAACGATTCAAGCGACGGATCCTCGAGCGCGGCTTCAAATCTTTTTCGGATCAGAAAAAAGACGATTACCGCCAGTTCGTCGAGCGTACCCCCTGGCTCAACGATTACGCCCTCTTCATGTGCCTCAAGGAGGTATATGAAAACAAGCCCTGGTCGGCCTGGCCCGAAGACTTGGCCCGCCGTGAACCGTCAGCTCTGGCCGAGGCCGAGGACCGCTATTTCGAGCGGATTGAATACTACTTTTTCGAACAGTATGTGTTCTTCAGTCAGTGGTCGGAGCTGAAACGTTATGCCCGGGAAAGAGATATCAGGATTATCGGCGACATCCCGATCTATGTCGGCCTCGACAGCTGTGATGTATGGGCACACCGCAGAATATTTGAAATAGACGATGAAACCCTGAAGCCGCTCCGCGTTTCCGGTGTTCCACCGGACTATTTCAGCGAAACCGGCCAACTCTGGGGTAACCCTCTATACCGATGGAACAGCGGCGACCAAGCCACCGAATCGGCCCTGGTCGACTGGTGGGTAAAGCGCTTCAGTTCCACGTTCAGCCTGGTCGATGTCGTCCGGGTCGACCATTTCAGAGGTTTCCAGGCCTACTGGGCGGTTCCCGCTGACGAGGAAACCGCTGTGAACGGCAGCTGGATGAGCGGCCCGGGAGCCAGCTTTTTCGAAAAGGTGTATCGCCACCTGGGCGAATTGAACATTATCGCTGAAGACCTCGGAGAAATATCTGCCGAGGTAATCAAGCTGCGGGACCGGCTTGGCTTTCCCGGCATGAAAGTGCTCCAGTTTGCCTTCGACGGCAACTCGGACAACCCGTTTCTTCCCTGTAACTTCTCGTCGCCGAACTGTGTTGTCTACACCGGCACCCACGACAACGACACCACCATGGGTTGGTTTCTTTCAGACCAGCTCGATGACAGCCTCCGGGAACAGGTAAAAAAAACCGCCAACCGCGAGATGCACGACACCAGCCCGATCCACCAGGACCTGATCTATCTGGCCCTCTCCTCAACCGCCGCCCTGGCTGTCATTGCCTTACAGGACCTGCTGGGGTTCGGCAGCGACTGCCGGATGAACACCCCCGGCGTAGCCGAAGGCAACTGGCGCTGGCGCTGCCATGAAAAATATCTGAGCAGCGAACTGGCTGACCAACTGCAGAGACGCTGTGCCCGCTTCGGCCGAACCTGACGCATCCAGCCCCTGTTGCCGTACACCTGCTCAGAACAGGACCGCGAACGGTTGGTAGACTATATTCCAGGTCACGAACAGCCACAGCAGTCCGCCCAGCAATATCGTCAGCCGCCCGTAGTAAAGCCCGACCGGTATCAGAATGAGGCTGAATACGGCCATGCTGAGATAAAACGAATTATGAAAGCCCTGACCGCCGGCATAGATAAAAATCTGTGTCCAGAGGTACGCGGCGACGGGCGGGGAAAGGGCAATGAGAACATTGGTGATCATGGGGTCCTCTGTGGTTGGGGGGCACGCCCTTGAGCAGGAACGGGCCAGTATGCGTCATTAAGCTGTTCAGACGAAAACGATACGCCACCAATCCGATTCGGATCGACAGCGGAGAGTCTCCTCCGACAAACACGGCCTGCATTTGATAGGTATCACGAAAACTACGAGAAGAACAACCTTTTTACCCGAACTCCGCGCTGCATCCTTTATAAGCCTTCTCCCGGCGTGAAGACCAGATTCCTCTCGCTCCATGTTCTGCATTATGTTAATTGTGCGGTTTTTGGATACGCCTGACAATCCTGCAGGTTGTCAGACAAATAAGCGCGGGTATATACCATGCTCACCAGGATTCGCAGGCTCGTTACAGCAGCAATCTACAGATTGGTTTCATCCCGGTACCGCCTCATCCGCACATCCGGTTTGTTCGATGGCGCCTATTATCTCAAGAACAATCCCGATGTTGCCGCCAGTGGCGCCGAACCGCTGGTGCATTACCTCAAACAGGGTTTCTCCGAGAACCGTCGGCCGGGCCCGCTTTTTGACCACAACTACTATTTCCACCAGGCTTCCAGTCCTGGTGACAATGTTCAAAACCCCTTACTTCATTACCTGGGTAAAGGTCGGGAGCAAGGGTTCAAACCCAATTTTTTCGTTGACCCTGATTACTATCGCCTGGTTAACCCGGATTACCATGCATCGACGCTCGATCCCCTCTCCCATTTTCTCCAGGAGGGTGATTTTCATAACCAGGAGTGCTCCCCTTCACCCTATTTCGACCCACATTTTTATTGCAAAACCTATGCTGACGCCGCCCATCTGGTAAACGACCCCGGAGCCGCCTACGTACACTGGTTGCATTCCATACCTGAAGAAAACCGGCAGCCGAGTGTCTATTTCGACCCCCCCTGCTATCTTGACAAAAATCCAACGCTCACGGAGCTCGGCCTCAATCCGTTCAGCCACTACGGCACCTTCGGAGCCAGCGAGCGGAAAAGTCCCTGCCCCCTTTTCGATCCGGATTTTTACGCTAAAACCTACGAGATCTCAGACTGCGATGACCTTTTTGCCCATTTTCTCAGGAACTCATTGCAGGAAGACCGTCAGCCCTGCTCCTGGTTCGACCCGGCATTTTATCGCAGAACATACCTTTCCGGTGCAGACCAGCCGCCGGCAGCCCTCAAACACTTCCTCGAGGTTGGCCTGAGCAGCCACCACTACCCCAACCAGGCGGTCGCCGAACTCGTAGACAAACCGCTCATCTCCATTGCGGTGCCGGTGTATAACGTCAAGATCTCCTATCTCAACAACTGCATCCGTTCAGTTCTCTACCAATCATATCCGCACTGGGAACTCTGCCTGATGGATGACTGCTCCACCGACCCGGCGATTCGCCCGCTGCTCGCCAGATGGGCGGCCCTCGACTCCAGAATCAAAACAGGATCACTGGCAAAAAACTCAGGTATCTCCGCCGCCACCAATGGTGCCGCCAAACTGGCCTCCGGCAGTTACCTGGCGTTTCTCGACAACGATGACGAGTTGGCCCCTGACGCCCTGCAGACCTTCGCCACCTGGATCAACAGACACCCGGCAGACCTCTACTACAGCGATGAAAATCTCATCGGCGATGACGGCCGGCAATTCAGTGTCTTTCGAAAACCGGGCTTCAACAGGGAACTCCTGCTCTGTCACAACTATGTCAACCATTGTGTGTTGACCAGAAAATCTCTTTACGACAAAGTCGGAGGGTGCGACGACAAACTGAACGGGGCCCAGGACCATGACCTTTTTCTCAGACTATCTGAACAGGCCGAGACCACCCTGCACATCCCCCGGATACTCTATCACTGGAGAGCCTCCGCAACCTCGACAAGCATTAATCATGACCAGAAGGACTACGCCAACGAGGCGGGACGAAAAAGTGTGGAAAATGCGCTTGCGCGTGCGGGTGATGTTGCAGAGGTGGCGTTTACCGACTGGAAATTTTTCTATCGTGTCAACAGGCGCATCGAAAAGGAGTTGTCTGTCACTCTGGTGATAAGCTGGGAGAAGCACGAGGGCGATATCATCGACTGGCTGACCAGACTGCTCGACTCAGCCGGCTGCAAGGTGGCGCAACTGATTATTATTATGTCCAAGCACCCGACAGATGCTCTGATTGGGGCAATTAAGCGTGCGACCGGTATCGATGCAGTGCTGGGCATTGCTGCGGACCAGCGTCGGTCGGCGGCAAGGCTGCACCTGGTGCATGCTGAGATAGCGTGTGATCTGGTTGCCTTTGTCAGCGGAGAATTGGACATTGAAAGCCCAAAATGGCTCGCAACCCTTGTCGGTTATGGCCAGTCTCCAGAGTTTGGTAGGGTTGGCGGCAGAGTCGACTACCCTGCTGAATTTTATGACTCGGTTACGACCATGCCGGACTGCAGTTCCTCGTCACCTCATTATTACTGCCACTTCCTCACCAATGCTTCAGTGTTTATGAACGGTCGCCACTGCCCCCAGCAGGTCCTCTCGCCCAGCGGCGATCTGTTTCTGGTAAACAGTGCTCTGCTGAAGGCTGAGGCCGCCATTGACGCAGCCGAATCCCCCTACCTCTTCACGCTGGTGGATTTCTCCCTCCGGCTGCACCAGATGGGCAGAAAGAACGTCTACACCCCCCACTGCAGGGCCAAAACCAGCAGTAATCCATTGGCCGCCGACTCCGCCCATTCCGCGTCGCCTGCATTGCAGGAAGAGAAACAGCGGTTTCAGAATAAATGGTCCGATCTCCTGAACTGCGGCGACCCCTTCTACAATCCCGGCCTCATCTCTGATGAAGGCCTGTCGGTGGATGAATTCAGGGGCTGGTTAACCGGATCACCATTGTAAAACTTTCTTTTTGAGAAGAGCCGACCATGAGCCCTCGCCCATCGTTAATTCTGGCGCCTGCCGGTCCAGGAAAGTGGAGCCACTTCTTGATTTCCAGTCGCAATCTATTGGGCATTCAGCATACCTATTTACTCAAACAGGAATCACCAAATGGACCAATTACCAATTTCGTACGAAGATGTCGTGAGTGCCCACGACCGCATTTCAGCAGTCATTAATCGGACACCTGTTTTCACTTCACGGTACGCAAATTCGCTGACCGGTGCCGAGCTGTTTTTTAAATGCGAAAATTTTCAACGTGTTGGAGCATTCAAGTTTCGTGGCGCATATAACGCCCTATCTCAGCTTACCCCCGAGCAGAAGGCATCTGGCGTTGTCACCTTTTCATCCGGTAACCACGCACAGGCGACTGCACTGTCGGCAAACCTTCTTGGGATGCAAGCGGTGATAGTCATGCCCAAGGATGCTCCGGCTATCAAGATAGCCGCCACTCGCGGCTACGGTGGATATGTGATGCTCTATGACCGCTATACTGAAAACCGCGATAAAATAGGGCTAACGATCAAAGAAGAACGGAACATGACACTTATACCACCCTATGACCATCCTCATGTCATGGCTGGACAAGGAACAGTTGCAAAGGAGTTGATCGAAGATGTCGGAAAGCTTGATATGGTGATCATTCCTGTCGGTGGAGGGGGGTTGATTTCCGGATGTGCCACAGTTGTAAAAGCGATACTCTCTGATTGCGCGGTGATCGGTGTTGAACCTGAGACTGGCAACGATGTGCAACGCAGTTTGCGAAGCGGCAAGATCATTCATATCGAAGTTCCGCAAACCATTGCTGATGGTGCACAAACACAACATGTTGGCACGTATACATTTCCAGTAATTCAACATCTGGTGGATGATATTCTCACGGTAAATGATGACAACCTGATAGAGGCAATGAGATTTTTTGCAGGGCGGATGAAAATCGTAGTTGAGCCGACAGGCTGCCTTGCTGCCGCGCTGGTCTTGGGTGGCACGTTGGATATACGCGGCAAGCGTGTTGGGGTTATCCTCTCAGGAGGTAATGTTGATTTATCACGGTTTGCCTCACTGATTAATGGGTAATGGGTACCTTGGAAAATTCAGATTTTGGTTCAAAATCAGGGCGCGTATGAAATATTAACGCAATCCAATAGTCCATACGTCGAGGATACAATGTTCACACGCAACGAAAAGTCTGGGCTTAAAGATTTTTTTCAAGGTCGCCAAAATTTACAAAAATCTCTCCTTTATCCTATTATCGGGAAGCAGGCACTCTTTCTTTTTGCCAAACCACCGATACCTGTTTTTCGAGATTATTGAATACAAGAAATCTCTTACCGGTTTTGGAATAATTCTAAAAAGATACAAAAACCTCCAAAGTCCATCGAGATCCTTTGCTATGTGCAGAGCAGCATCGCTATTCACATAAACCTGGTCTTTTTTGAGAAGAATAACCGTGCCGTCCTGGAGAGTATCGACACCACACATGCGCTGAAGATCCTTCCCCTTATCCGATTGGGCAGATACAAATGTAAACCTCGAATGACGGTCATGTTTGACTACAAATATTACAGAATATTCACAAAGATTACAGACACCATCAAAAATGATAATTGCTTGATCCATTTTCTCCATCGGTGTTCTCTATAGCATACATTTTTCTGTTTGATTGACACCACATCCCATTATTAAAAATCAAATTCTTACTCCCGCTGTTGTGGGGAGGCAGAGGAAAAATGTCAAGCTGACATGATTGCACTGCCGTGATGATTGCCTATTGTTCTTTTGTTGGTATGATCTATGTCTGTAGCAAAAGAAGGCCCCCCAAATGTCTAGCTGCTATTTCATTTTATGGTTCAATGAAAAACTCAGTTCATGATTGATCATTTACGCACGTTTTCAAAAAAAGCTGTTTGGTTGAAACCGGCATTTTTCATCGCTTCTGCCGCTGCAATCATTGTATTTGGATACGCGGTGCTCCTTGAGAAAGGTGCAGATAAAGATGTGTATATCATTCCCAGTGTAGTTGTTGTGATGTGGTCGCTTGTCGGTTCACTTTTTCTATCCATTTTCCCCTATGTCCCGCCGAAGCCTGACAAGCAGCAGCGGGTGTTCGAGCGTCTAAAAATCCAGCTGGCGAGGGGCGTTTATCACATTGGGTCATGGATATTGTGTGCGTTAATTATATCAGCTGTATGGCTGACAGTCAGACTGCTCGTTGTTTGGCGCGCAGATTTTTAGCTGTACATACATTATGTCTGTACATGTAAAATACCATCTAACCGATTTTCCTTCCCCCGGCCTCGACCGAGCCCCTGGTTCTTCTGGGGATTGGTGCTGGAACCTGGCAAATTGCTGCGGGGTGAATGCCGGGGCAACTACTTACGAGTCACAAGAGGTTGCAAAAACCTTATTGACAGGAAACACCAGCTATAGTAAAAGTGACTGCCTTTGAGGCCCCATCGTCTAGTGGCCTAGGACACCGGCCTCTCACGCCGGGAACAGGGGTTCGAGTCCCCTTGGGGTCACCAGTAATTACAAGGGTTTCAGTCGATTGGCTGAAATCCTTTTCTGGTTTCTGGCAGGCTGTTCAGCACCCATCTCCCCGGGTGAAAATTGCTTTCTTTTTTAGTGTATTTCTGTTTCTGCCGCTTCAGCCTCGGTCTATCGAGACGAAAACCTCCGCTCCCGAGAAAGGTGCAGAGAAGGGTTGGACGTGGTCATTTGATTACTCATTCAAAGATTTACAGTGGAAAAAACCTCATCAACTCGCGAGAATAGCTTGTAATCATTTAGGAATATAAACTAATATCTTCACTGACTGGCGGTATTTCATAAGGGAACCTTGAAAAATTGCTCTTACGTCCAATCTCATCGTTACGCAATCAATTTTATCCTCGGAATATCATATATATGCCTGCGGAAAAATTATCTTGCGCGCCTCGATCTTGAACGAAATTCCTGATTTTTCAAGGTCCCCATAATACAAAGCACACGGAGGATACAATGGCAGAATGGTTTCTCTCCCTCTCTCCCGTTAAACAGGCTTTTCTCGGAACCTGTTTTACCTGGTTTCTAACTGCTCTTGGGGCAAGCCTTGTGTTCTTTTTCAAAAGCATAAACCGAAAGACAATGGACGGGATGCTCGGATGCGCAGCGGGTGTCATGATTGCTGCAAGTTTCTGGTCGCTTCTCGCTCCAGCAATTAGCATGGTTGAGGAAACTGGAGGGACACCCTGGATTCCTGCGCTTGTCGGCTTCTTGAGCGGGGGAATATTTCTCTGGGCTACTGACAAACTCTTGCCGCACCTTCACCCAGGCTTCCCGACCTCAGAGGCAGAGGGGGTCAAGACAAGCTGGCAACGATCGGTACTGTTAGTCTTGGCGATCACAATCCATAACATTCCAGAAGGCCTGGCTGTGGGTGTAGCTTTCGGTGCCGCAGCGTCAGGACATCCGGCAGCCTCCATCGGCGCTGCAATCGCCCTGGCGATAGGCATCGGCATTCAGAATTTCCCGGAAGGCGCGGCTGTCTCGGTACCACTCCGCAGAGAGGGGATGTCTCGTAGAAAGAGTTTCATGTATGGTCAATTTTCCGGAATGGTAGAACCGATAGCCGGTGTGATTGGAGCATTTGCCGTGGTATATATGCAGCCGATTTTACCGTATGCGCTGTCTTTTGCAGCCGGCGCCATGATTTATGTGGTTGCTGAAGAACTCATTCCCGAATCCCAGGCGGAGAAACATTCCGATATCGCGACTATTGGCGTCATGCTGGGCTTCTCCATTATGATGACGCTTGATGTGGCGCTCGGCTAGTCTGGAGGCACAACTCTATCAGCACGACAGGACATAACCGGCCACAGAAAAAATCCCTGTTGCTTTTATAACCGACGCCGACCGCCCCTTTGCCCATGTACAAGACCTAGCCCCATTGTTTTTCAAAACCGCTGGTCGACGAAGACCAGTATCCCTCAGAAGAAACGGTAAAGGGGTGTTCAACCGATTGCAGAAACGTGGTCCGACCCGATGAGCCGGTTATAAAAGATCAACCATTCTCCGGTCCCCTTCTCGAACTAATTGTCTCATCTAGAGCATACGGTGAAATTTCTTCATTTTCCCGTCAAATAGTTCGTATTTATCCAACTGAAAGGGCTCTACGGACTGTCTCTTTCTGTCCTTAAATCTGGAGCTGATATGACGGATAAGAATTGCGATGGCAGATATGGTCGGATCCATGGTAGGGAAATCTGGCTCAGTCACATATTTTAAATTCACCATGAACCCCGTGTTTTTATGAGCCCGATAGTTTACGATTCAACTCTTTGGGTACGGGTTTTTCTCAGTACCAAAAAGAAGCAGTAGCGCAGAGTGCAATACTGGTCAGGCATATTTGTCAGAGAGGTATCCATGCAGTTATCCAAGAGTTTACGCAAAAAGCTAAGCCTTTCCACCCGGGAACAGATCATCAGAGTTGCCACCCAGCAAGGCATGATCATGATTGGTGCGATACTCTCGGCGATCGGCTACGTATTGTTCCAGGTCCCTTACCAGATAGCCGCAGGGGGCGTCACCGGCCTTGGCATCATCGTCAACTATTTAAGCGGTTTCCCGGTCAGCTACTTCTTTCTGTTGAGCAATATTCCCCTCTTTATTCTGGGCTACTACTTTCTCGGGCACTGGCGGTTCATCTGGTCAAGCGCGTTGGCCGTCGTTATTTTTTCCGTTGCCTCGGAAACGCTGCTGATCATCGCTCCGGCCCTGGATCCTTACCCGATCACTGACGATTCGCTGCTGGCCTCGATTTATGCCGGTGTCCTTGTCGGCATTGGTACCGGACTTGTCTACCGCTATGGCGGAACCGTCGGCGGGACCTCGATAACCGCCCGAATTATCAACGACAGGACCGGACTGCCGATGAGCCAGTGCTACCTGTTCACCGATCTGATAATCATCATCGGCGCCGGTCTGCTGATTTCACTGGAATCGGCTCTTCTTGCCCTGATAACGCTGGTGCTGGTGGGGATATTTTCTGATTTTGTCATGGAAGGGACCAGCCAGACCCGGGTATTGACGATCGTGACCAAGCATCCCGACCCGCTCAGGGATGCGATTACGCATCAACTCCGGCGGGGGGTGTCCCACTGGGAAATCACCGGCGGCTATTCAGGTGAAAAACGGACGATGCTCTACCTGACCGTGCTTCGATCCCGCGTCTACGACGTCAAGTTCATCATCTCCCGCATCGACCCCGACGCTTTCGTCGTGGTAGGCGTGTCGCAGCAGACCTGGGGCGGATTCGACGTAACGCGCCGTCTCAAGAAACCTTGACGGAGCCATATCCCCGACGAAGATCAGGCAACGATCTCGTCGAGCGCCCCATCGAGGTCAGGGTAGGTAAACTCGAACCCTGTCTCCAGCAGTTTCTGCGGCTGCCCGCGCTGACTGCAGATGAGGGCCTGACCGAACTCGCCGAGAAAGGTCTTGATGACAAAGGTCGGCGTGGTCATTACCGCCGGCCGCTTGAGTTTGGCTGCCACTTTCCTGGTCAGATCGATGTTGCGAACCGGCTGCGGCGCACACCAGTTGACCGGACCGGTCAGTTCCTCATGGACCATGGCAAAACGATAACCATTGATCAGGTCATCGAGATGAATCCATGGGAACCACTGGCGACCGCTGCCCAGGCGACCCCCCACAAACATCTTGAAGGCGGGCAGCATCGAGGCCATGGCCCCGCCGTCCCGGTGCATGACGATGCCGAACCGGGCCAGCACGACGCTGACCTGCTCAGACTCGGCCTTCAACGCGGCGCTTTCCCAGTCCCGGCAGACGTGGGCCAGAAAATCGCTGCCCGGCGGCTCGACCTCGGTGAGGATATCCTCTCCCCGGTCACCGTAGTAACCGAGGGCCGAGGTGCTGAAGAATCTGGTTGTGGAGGCGCCGATCAGACTATCGGCAATATTTCTGGTGGTCAGTACGCGGCTGTCGTAAATCTGCTCTTTGACTTTTTTCGTCCACAGGGTGAAAATAGACTTACCGGCCAGGTTGATGACGATGTCATGATCGGCCACTTCCTCCTGCCAGTCGCCGGGCTTGGTGGTATCGACCGCCCGGTAGGTAAAATGTGGGTGGTCGAACAGGTTTGGCGGATTCGCGCGACGGCCCACCCCGGTGATCTGGTGCCCGTCATTCAGCAGGGCCCGGGTCAGATAGCTGCCTACAAAACCAAGACTGCCGGTGATAAATATCTTCATATCCATGCTCCTCGACTGTTGTTTACCGATCTCCATTTCACGGCTGAGCTTATGCCGGACCGTTTTCGACTGATCATATCAGTTAGATCTCATGTTCCTACTATAAACACATCGCTTCACCTGCACATGGCAAAGAGGTGTATTTGTCGGGTAGACAACTGATCCCGGAGGGGCAATCCCGCCCAGACCGTCCCGACTTGTCTGGATAACTGCTGAAGCGATTCCCGGCGACCGCCTGGATGAACCTATCAATGAAAGCTCCAGGGAACCGATTGACTCACTGGAAAAATAGACATTCGTGCATTTAAATGGTAGTGATTTTTGGCCAGGCACGATAGACTATCTACTTGTCTTAGAGCGTGATATTCAAGCGGTACCTGTTTGTTTTCAAGCGGATTATCAACCCGAAACATGGAGAGAAGATTATGGCGACGCGTGAAGAACTGGAAGAAAAATATGACGACTGTCAGGAGACCCCCGATTACGTGGCGGTGGCCCTCGAGGCTTTCAAAGAACTCGGCGATAAGGATTGGGCCACAGAACTGTACGAAGAAGGTGCAGACTGGGCCGCAACCGCTCAGGATTTTCTGGCCCTGGCCACCGGCGCCAAAGTGATTCTTGGTGATGCTGACAAGGCCGCCGAATATTTCGACCAGGCCAAAGGCGCCTGCCGGGATGCCGGTGAGATGACCGATCTCGCCGTCGCCGCTGCTGAAGGCGGCGACCAGCAGGGCGCCAGAGACATGTTTGCGGCGGCAGCCGAAAAAGCCAGCAAAGCCGCCGAATTTCTTGCCCTGTCAAAGAAAATCAATGATGCGCTCGGCGACCAGGATCTGGCCCGGGAAATCAGTGCAAAAGCCAAGGAACAATGCAAGACCCCGGCCGACTTCATCGATCTGGCCACCGGGCTGGTCAACGACTTCAACGACCCGGACCAGGCCAAAGAGGTCCTCAACCAGGCCACCGGCTCGTGCAAAAGCGGCCCCGACTTCGCCGCACTGGCAGCCAGTGCCGGGGAGTTGTTCCCCGACAGCGATATGGGCTCGACCATGTACCAGACCGCCGAAGCACAGATCAAAACCGGTCTCGATATGGGCGGCCTGGCCAAGGAGGCGGTCGCCACCCTGGGGGATAAGGAGTACGGGACCAAGCTGTTCAACAAGGCGATCGGTATGCTCGACAGCGGAGACGAACTGGTCAAACTGGGAGCGATGATCAAGGAGTCGCTGGCAGACAATGACATGGTCCTGGCCGCTTACCGGAAAGCCGGCGATGTCTTCAGCGGTTACCAGGAATTCATGAAGCTGGGCGATTCGGTCATCAAGGATACCGGCGACAAGGAGGTTGCCGGCCAGATGCTCAGAAAAGCGGCAGATCAGGCCTCCGAGGCCCCGCAGCTGGTGAAGATCGTCCAGAAGCTGGCTGACGATATCGGTGATGGCGACGGCGCCGTCGAAGTCCTGCATCAGGCCGAGAATGCCGTGAAAACCAATGGCGAGTTTCAATCGGTGGCCGACGCGGTGCTCAAATACGCTTCCGACCAGCAGTGGAAAGACGACATCGCCCTGCAGAAGGAGAAGCGCGAGCAGCACACGAAACTCTATGACGAGTTCATCCGCCGCGAGCAGGAGGCCGAAGGAGGCGCCGCGCTCTGGAATCTCGGCCACGAAGTGATGCAGGCTACCGGAGACAAGCCCTACGCACGGAAATTATTCGTCAATGCGGAAAAAAAGGTGAAGTTTATCGACGACCGATTGAAACTGGCTGACCTGATTGCCGCCGACCTGGAAGACAAGGGCTGGGCCGGCCGCATCTATGAGGAGCAGTTCGAAGCGGCCGACCGCTACATCGACAAAAAGAATATCGCCGCGGCCGCCGCCAAAATCCTCAAGGATCAGGCCAAGGCCAAAGACTACCTGGCCCGACTGGAAGCCTCCTGTGAGAAGCCGGCCGATTTTGCCCGGCTGGCCACAACGGTCAAAGACGTACTCGGAGATGATGACTGGACCCGCAAGCTTCTGCAGGATGCCGAAGCCCAATGCGGCGACCGCTTCGGCCTGCTGACCATCGCCGACAAAGCGATGAAATGCCTCGGTGACGAGAACTGGGCTGCAGCCATCTACGCCAAAGCGGCGGGACAGTGCACCAGCGGGTTTCAATTCGAATCAATCTTCAACTTCGTCGAGCAGCAGGGCGGCGGCCAGGCTATCCTGAAAAAGCTCTACGCCACCGCCGAAGAGACGCTGAGCAGTTCAAAAGAACTTGCAGTTCTTGGCGAAAGCGTGATGCGCCGGTTCGGTTCAGAGGAGTGGGCCCGGACCATTTTCAAAAAAGCGTCCGAAGCCGAGGACTTTCAGACCAGCAAATTCGAGGTGGCAGCCAGCGTCCAGAAAGCGCTGGGTGACTACAAGCTCTCCGGAAGTATGCGCAGCAGCTAGACCCTGACCTGGTCGATCTCTGGAAGGGCCGCCGTTCACCGATAACGGCGGCCTTTTTTTGTCTGCTCTCTCTGTTACAGGTCTTTTACCTTTGACAACCCCGGCAGCAGAGTCTGGGTGCTGACCACGCCGGGCCACTGGCGGATGGTGGTGTGCAGGAACTGGGAAATCAGCTCGGCATCCGAGGAGAGCAGGTCCCGCATCAGTTTGACCCGGATAACGATGTCGATGGCTCCGTGCACCGAATGTATCTCCCGCACTTCATCGAGCGCCCAGAGTTTGTCCATGATTCTGGTCTCCTGCCGCCCCTCCACGTTCATCAGGATGAACACGTTTATCTCCCGGCGCATTTCCGGGTATTTCTGGTCGCTGTGCTGGGCCATTTTTTTTCGGAACTCCTCCATGTTTTTGGGGATCAGCGTATCGATGCCCTTACCGTAGGTGCGATTTTTCCCCATTTTCCACTGATGCAGGGATATGTAGAGGTAGAGATCGTCAGCGGTGCGGTTTTTGAATGTGCGGGTAAGGTTGCTCGATTCGATAATCGTGCGAAGCGGCAGATAGATCGTCTTGAACCAGTCAGCCGCCGCCTCGGGCTCGGAGACCGCTCTGTTCTGCTCCTGTCCAAGAAACTGGCGATGCTCTTCGATCTGCTCGGCGAGAACCGGGAACTGGCCCATCTCGGTCAGGGCTATGGACTGGGTCAGGCCGAAACGGTCGCGGAACTCAGAACGTTCGCGGTAGAGCTTGTTTTCAACCGTGTCTTTAGACGGCAGCAGTTCGATGATGCAGGCCCGGATCTCATCCTGGCCCAGTTCGCGGGCGGCGGCGTACCGATGATGCCCGTCGAGGATGTAATAACTGTTTTTGATCTGGTACAGCGATATCGGCGGAATCCGGCGCCCTTCCCGCATCTTCTTCATGATATCGTGCAGCCGCTCGTCACTGTCGTAGCCGCGCGGCTTGAAGTGGGCGTCGAAATCGTGATAGCGGCCGACACTGCCGGCAATCCTGTTGATCGGTACGACCAGCGTACCCCGGTCAACCGACTCGAAGGCCTGTTCGTCGGTCCTGACTTTTTCGAAATTGGCCGAACCGTTTTCTGGAGGCTGTTTGTCCCCGGACGGGAACAACCGGCGCAGACGGTCCCATAACCTAGATTTCAAAGATGTGGTAGCCATAGCTGTTGATCACCTCGGTTCGGTCGACTCTGCTGACCCGATCCTGGGGCTTGTCAAAATGTCGATGAATATGGCCATGAACCAGAAAACGCGGAGCGTAGCGTCTGATAAAGTCCCGGTAACAGGCGAAACCGCGGTGGCAGCGGTCTTCAGCATCGTGGATATGGCGCGGCGGCGCATGGGTGATGAGCACGTCGAGTCTTTTCAGCCGCCAGAGCGCAAACCAGAGCCGCCGGATCTGCGCCCGCATCTCCCTTTCACGGTACTGGAAAGGGTTGCCGTTGTACCAGCGCGACCCGGAAAACCCCAGGAAACAAAAACCGCCAAACTCGACGATGGTGCCGGTAATGTCGGTGCAGCCGTGAGGGGTCTCATGGTGTCTGATGTCATGGTTGCCCAGCACGAAAAATAGCGGCACATCGTAGGCGGCCTTGAGCCGGGCCAGGTACTCCGGCGGCAGGTCGCCGCAGCCGACGATCAGGCCGATGGAGCCCGGCGCCACCGGGCTCTGTTTTCCCACCAGATCGGGAACAACGACATCTGATACGCTGAGAACTCTCACGCTGCGCTCCGGTTTTATTAATCGCTTCGCCTGCCCCGTTACCCCGCGGAATCCCGAACAGTGCCCCGGCCCGCTACTCGGTCCCGCTGGCCTCGGAATTCTGCAGATTTTTCACCCAGCCCAGGCGGATATAGTACTGCTGCCCGGCGTCCTTCCATGACGCACAGCTATCCTCATGCATCATCTGAGGGTAGGCCGCCGGTTCGATGGTTCCCCGGTCCAGCCGGCACTTTCCGCTGGACACATCGACCGGGCGATAATGTCTGCACCGCAGGCAGATTTTGTCAGATTGTTTCAGGGCCATACTACCTCATTTACCACACACGGTTTTCAACTGAAAAGAACGGAAAAGTCAACACAGTAAGATTCGGTGCACGACACCTCGGGGATGTCGCAGATCTTGTTCTGACAGCCGTAATCCCCGATCTTTTCCTCGAACAATGCCCGCGAATCATCAACGATGCGCGGGTCGATCGCGCGGCTGCCTTCACGGTTGTAGATCAGCCCGGCCAGTTCGATATTTCTTCTGTCGAGCGCCTCCAGCGAAGCCAGGGTGTGATTGATGGAGCCCAGCCGCGGGCCGGTGACCAGAATAACCGGCCACCTCCTTTCCGCACAGAGATCGATGATCAGGTTCGAATCGTTGAGCGGCACAAAGAGCCCCCCGGCACCTTCGAGCAGGACATAATCGTAATCACCGGCCAGTTCTTCAGCCGATCCCCGGATGACCTCGGGGTCGATGATCCGGCCGTCAAGCCGGGCGGCCAGGTGGGGGGAGCAGGGAACCGGGAAAACGTACGGGCAGGTAATGCCCATGGCATCCTCTTCGAACATCTCCTGACCGGCAAGCTTTCGGTGCTCGACGATGTCCTCGCTCAAACCGCTGCAGCCGGTCTGGGCCATTTTCATGGTGATTGCCCTGACCCCGTTATCCTTGAACCAGCGCGCCATCAGACCGGTGGCCACGGTCTTGCCGATGCCGGTATCGATGCCTGAAACGACAATGATCTTTCCACTTACAGCCGCCATCATGCTCCTCTTTTCCGGGCAATGATCAGGTAGGACACATAGCTCAACATAACCCCCTGCCCGGTCGAAAATCTATCGATATATTCGTCCACGAACCGCTCGTAGCGTCTCGGCGTCCAGTTGAAGCCGCCGACCCCGCCGACCCCGGTTGCCCGGATATGCTTCAGGACATCCCGGGGATGGCCGAAATAGAGGGGATCCCGGTCGATATCTGCATGGACGATGGTAAAATATTCAGAAAGCTCGGCCAGGACACCGGTGAAGGTGGGATACTTCAAACCGTTACCGGTCAGTTCCCTGACTTCGTAATAGGTATCCTGCCCAAACATCGAAAAGGCGAAAACGCCGCCGTCGCTCAGTGCCCGCTGCACCTTGCTGAAAAACCGGGGCAGGTCCTCCAGCCACTGAAAGGTTGAGGAAGATGCAGCCATATCGAGCTGTCCCGGCAGCTCCAGATGCTCGATATCGCCAAACAGCGGGTAGATCCGCAGCTCACTGCCAGGCGTCAGTTTTTTCCTGACGCTCTGATAGAACTCGGGCACCAGGTCGTTGAGATAAAAGTCCGACGGTCTGAACCGTTCGTGGAGCAGCCGGGAGAACATGCCGGTGCAGCTGCCGATCTCCAGAATGCGCTCGTAGCGGCTGCGTCCCAACCCTTCCAGAAGCTGCACCAGCCGCTCATTGATCAGCCTCTGGACGACGGCCTCATCCTCGTAGGTCGTCAGACCGCGGAGAAAGGAGCGGGCCACCCGGTCCTTTTCTATCACCGGACTGATGTCAGCCACACCCTTCCCCCCATTCGATGATGGCCGGCCAGCTGGCCCAGGTCCCGAACGGGAAATGGCAGCCTTCCACTTCGAGAATACGGCAGCGGCCCTGCCAGAATGCTCTCTGGTGTTCGGTGGGAATGATCAGGTCTGTCGCTGAAACGATTGCCGTATCGAACATCGATGGTTCGTCAACTCCATTTTTTATCAGAATCTCCAGGGCTTCCAGCTCCTCTTTCTGATCCTCCAGCGTACGGGCCGGGCGGTGAGCAAGAAATCCGTCGAGTACCTGCTTCGGACGGCACATGCGCCGGTAAAACCGGTCGAGCACCGACGGCGAGAAGTTCTCAAGGGTGGCCGTGAAAAACTGGTGCGGAATGCCATAATCGTCGTCGATCGGCCGCAGCGTGCCGTTAATTGCAATGGCACGGCTGAATAGGTCACCACGGCCGCAGAAAAGATGCTGGGCAGCCCAGACCCCAAAGGACCAGGCCACCAGGAAGATGTCGTCGTAGCCCTTGGTCAGCGTCTCCATGTTCTCGGGCAGCACACAATGGCGGTAGTCCGACAGGACCAGGACATCGTAGCCTCCCGGAGCAAGAAGCGTGAGCGGGTGATGATCCATCCCCCAGCCGTTGCAGAAGACGATCAGACGCTTAGTGGCGTTTCGAGCAAGCCAGTGGGTGATCATGCGTTATCCAGCCAGTTCCCGATAAGACCGGGCAAATCGGCCAGGTCGTCGGTTTTCAGGTCGGCGGTAAGCGACAGCCGGAACCGGGAGGTGCCGGCGGGCACCGTCGGCGGCCGCACCGGCAGAATATAGTAGCCTCTGTCCTGCAGCAGTTTGGCCCCGGCCACCGTTTTTGCAGCGTCGCCGATGATAACCGGCACGATATTGGTGGCGCCGCCGGTCTGCAGTCCGTGCTCCACAAGCTGCTGTCTCAGCCCATCGGACAGTCGCTGCAGATGTTCTCTTTTTTCGCCCATGGCGGCTAGCCGGCTCATGACGAAATGGTTCCAGGACAGAACCACCGGCGGCAGCGCCGTGGTAAAGATGAGCGAACGGCTGCGGTTGATCAGGTAATCGCGGATCTCGGCGGAGCAGACCAGAAAAGCCCCGACAGAGCCGCAGGCCTTACCGAAAGTGCCGACCAGTAAATCGATCTCCTCGAGGCACCCCTCTTTTTCCGCCATCCCCAGCCCCTGTTCTCCATAGAGGCCGACGGCATGGGCCTCATCGAGGTAGAGCATACCGTTGTAGCGCTGTTTGAGCTCGACGAGCGTTTTCAGGTCGGCGCAGTCCCCGTCCATGCTGAAGACCGATTCGCTGACGATCAGCAGACGGTCGCAGGAACCCCGATGGGCATCAAGCAGTGAGCGCAGATGATCATAATCGCCATGGTGGAAACGTTTGAATTGGGCCCGTCCGATCTGCAGGCCGTCATGGAGCGAGGCATGGTTGAGCTTGTCCGAGAGGATCAGGTCGCGCTTGGTGAACAGGGCCGGGATGATACCGATATTGGCGTGGTAGCCGGAGTTGAAGAGCAGCGCCCCATCGCTTCGATAGAGCTGTTGGAGCAGCTGTTCCAGATCATGGGCGATGGCGCAGTCACCGGTGAGCAGCCGAGAGGATGCGGTACCCAGGCTGTAGCGCTCCATCGCATTTTCCCGGGAGCGCTGGGCGTAGAATTCATCGAGCAGAGCCTGATCGCCGGCCAGGCCCAGGTAGTCGTTGGAGCTCAGGTTGATCAGCCGTCTGCCATGGCAGTCCACCCGGCCGCCGCCTCTTCCCGAGAGCGGCTGCAGCCGCCGCATCATGCCGCTCTGCTGCAACAGAGCAAGTTCTTCACTGATCGATTCCATCATGGCTCACCCTTCCCGGCTGACGACCTCGACCACGGCCCGGCAGAGATCATCGAGGTCTGCTGCATCGATGCAATAGGGCGGCATCAGATACACGAGCCTGCCGAACGGCCGCACCCAGACGCCGCGCTCGACGAAGCGCTGCTGAATCCGCTGCATGACTACCGGCTGGTGCAGCTCCACCACCCCGATGGCCCCGAGGCAGCGGACATCGGCAACCTGCGCCAGGGCTCGGCACGGTTCGAGACCGTGCTTAAGCTGGTTTTCGATCCGGGCCACGTTCCCAGCCCAGTCGCTTTCCAGCAGCATATCGATCGACTCGAGGCCGACCCTGCAGGCCAGCGGATTGGCCATGAAGGTCGGGCCGTGCATGAAAACACCCGGCTCGCCCGACGATATCGTCTGAGCCACCCGGCTGCTTGCCAGGGTCGCGGCCAGGCTGATCATGCCCCCGGTCAGCGCCTTGCCGAGGCAGAGGATGTCGGGGCTGACAGAGCTGTGTTCACAGGCAAACATTTTGCCGCTGCGGCCAAAGCCAGTAGCGATCTCGTCGGCGATCAGCAACAGGTCTAACTCGTCGCACAGCTCGCGCGCCTGTCGCAAATACTGAGGATGATAAAACCGCATGCCGCCGGCACCCTGGACAATGGGCTCCAGAATCAGGGCGCAGATCGATGCGTGGTTCTCAGTCAGCAGCGCTCGCAGCTCACTGATGTCTTCAGGGATCCAGTCAGAACCGAAGCGGCTGCGGGGTGCGGGGGCGAAGTGGTAACGGGGCAGTACCCCGGAGAATATATGGTGCATGCCGGTGACCGGGTCGCATACCGACATGGCGTGGAAGGTATCGCCGTGATAACCGGAGCGGATGGTGGCAAACTGGTGCTTATCAGTATTGCCCCGGGCGTGATGATACTGCAGGGCCATCTTCATCGCCACTTCGACGGAAACCGAGCCGGAATCGCAGAAAAACAGATGGTCGAGCCCGGCGGGGGTCAGCTCCACCAGCTTTCTGCCCAGTTCCACCGCCGGCCGGTGGGTCAGGCCGCCGAACATCACGTGGCTCAATGTCCGGGCCTGGTCCTGAGGCGCTGCGACGAGCCGGGGGTGGCTGTAACCGTGAATGACCGACCACCAGGATGACATGCCGTCGATCAGCTCAGTGCCGTCGGCCAGCCTGATTCTGACACCCGAGGCCGACTCCACCCCGAAAACGGGCAGCGGCTCGGTCATCGAGGTGTAGGGATGCCAGAGATGGCCGCGGTCGAAATCGAGCAGCTCCTGCCAGCCCCCGCCGGCTGTGTTTGTGGCATCCGCAGGTTTCATTTTCTGGTGGTAATGGGAAGCGGTCGAAAGCCGAGGGATTCGATCATCTGCAGATCCTCCTCGATCGAGTTGCCGGCAGTTGTCAGATAGTTGCCGACGATGGCTCCGTTGGCCCCGGACTGAAAACACCGGTACTGCTCATCGGCCAGCAGTCCGCGTCCGCCGGCCAGCCTGACCACGGCCAGCGGGTTGATGAACCTGAACAGGGCGATGCAGGTCAGCACCTGGTCAACGGATAAGCGCTCCACCTCGCCCAGCGGCGTACCGGGAATCGGGGTGAGGATGTTTATCGGTATCGACAAAACATCGAGCTCGCGCAGTTCAAAGGCCAGTTCGAGCCGCTGTTCGAAGCTCTCGCCGAGGCCAATAATGCCGCCGGAGCAGATATCCATGCCGGCCTGCCGGGCGATCCCGATGGTTTCAACCTTGTCTTCCCAGCTGTGACTGGTACAGATTTTCGGAAAGAAACTCCTGCAGGTCTCCAGATTGCAATGATAGCGTTTTACCCCGGCGGCCACCAGCTGCTCAGCCTTTTCAGGGGTCAGAAACCCCATCGAGGCGCAGAAGAACAGCTCACTGTGCTGCCCGAGCCGATCATACATGGCGGCAAAAGTGCTCATATCCTCGCCGGAAACCTCGCGGCCGGCAGTCACCAGCGAAAAACGGGCCACGCCCAGCGATTCGTTCTCCCTGCCCTGGCGCTGGACCTCGTCGAAAGGCACCATGTCGTAGGTTTCGATTTCCGTCTGATAGCGTGACGACTGGGCACAGAACCTGCAATTCTCCGAGCACTTGCCCGAGCGGGCGTTGATGATTGAGCAGAGATCGAAATGATCCCCGTGTATTTCACGCCGCAGCTGGTCGGCACCCTGAAAAAGAGCGGCCGGCGCGGTCTCGGCGGCCAGTTCCAGGGCCTCGGAGAAGCTCAGCTCCCGGCCCGAACGAATCAGCTGCAATGCATGTTCCAACGAAGTCATAGTGTTACCGCACCTTATCCCTATCCCCTGCAGCGCGCTTTGTTTTGTGTAACGATAATTACCCCGAGCCGGACTGTCGCCTGTTCATGCGCCTATAGGACGCGGTTCAGCCCAAGCCGAGTTCGGTCAAACAGCCTGCCAGCGATCCGGGGGTGTCGAACTGTACAGAAACGGTTGTGGCCCCCTGGGGAACGATCTTGCGCATCATCCCTTTGAGCACGGTTTTGGGACCGACTTCGACAAAGGTGTCGACCCCGTCCTCGATCATCGAGGAGATGATCTCGCACCAGCGCACCCGGGAGACGATCTGCTGCGCCATCATCTGTTTGATCGCCGCCGGGTCGTCTTCGGTCTGTGCGGTCACATTGAAATAGACCGGGGTGGCCGGCGCCTGAAAGTCGATCGAATCGATCACCATTGAAAAATCGGGCAGGGCCTCGGCCACCAGCGGCGAGTGGTTGGCAACACTGACATTGAGCGGGATGATTCGGGCGCCCCGCTCCTCCAGCACCGGCGAGACGCCGTCAAGCCCATCCTCCGAGCCGGAAATGACAATCTGCTGCGGAGTATTATGGTTGGCAACGGTTACCACGCCGCTGCCGCCGTATGAATCGACGGCCTGCTCGACCTCATCGATCCCGAGCCCGAGTATGGCCCGCATGCCGCCCGGATTTTTATTGCCCTCGCGTTCCATGTAGAAGCCGCGGCGCTCGACCAGCTTTATGGTGTCTGCAACCGAGAGCACCCCGGCTCCGCAAAGGGCCGAATACTCCCCCAGGCTGTGCCCGGCGAAACAGGCTATCGGCGCCGATTCCGGCAGAGCCTGTTTGAGGGCCTGCAGACAGATGAGGTTGGTGACCGTGATTGCCGGCTGCAGGACGGCTGCTCTGGTCAGTTGCTCCATCGGGCCTTCTCTGAGGATTGTTTCAAGCTCGAAATCGCACACCGCCCCGGCACCGTCCAGAATAGCCCGGCAGTCGGGCAATTCGTCCACGAATTCCTGGCCCATGCCGATATACTGGGACCCCTGTCCCGGAAAAAGAACTGCTATTTTCATGCCTCGCTCCTGCTTTTTTCCTTTTTTATTTCGATGATATTCAAGACGAACAGAATCGCCACACCGATGCAGATCGACGAATCGGCGACGTTGAAGGCCGGCCAGTGGTAGTCACCGATGTGAAAATCGAGAAAATCGACGACGGCGCCGTAGCGCAGCCGGTCGATCAGGTTGCCGGCGGCCCCGGCGCCGATAAACGCAAAGGACACCCGGTAGAGCACATGCTGGCCAGCCATTTTCCAGGCGGCGATGCTCAGCCCGATTAGAGCAGCAGCGTTGACGGTAACGAAGAAATAGTGCCGCCACGCTGATTCCACCGAGGCCAGAATCGAAAAGGCGGCCCCTTTGTTGGTCACATACACCAGATTGAAGAAACCCGGGATAATCTGACGCACCTCGTACATCTGCATGGACATGACAATCAGCTGTTTGGTCAGCTGGTCAAGGCCGAGCAGAACCAGCACAATCAGGAGGTAAAGGCGCACCGTACCAGTTGTCTATAGGTGAGCGTTCAGCGCTTCGACGACCTCGAAACAGCGGCTGCAGATGGTCGGATGACCCTCCATCTGACCGACGGTTTCGGAGCGGATCCAGCAGCGTTCGCACTTTTCACCCGGAGCCGGCCGCACGCCGACCAGGAGTTCTTCGAACTCGGCCCCGGCCACCGCTTCGACATCACCGAACTGATCGGCTTCGACGATCTTCAGCTCGGAGACGATCGACAGCTCCTTGAGCGTCTTCTCATGGCTGGTGACAAAATCGTGCAGCGGCCCCGCTGCAGCGATCAGCACTTCCGCCTCCAGCGGGTGGCCGATCACCTTGTCCGCCCTGGCTTTCTCGAGCACCCCGGTGATCTCCGAACGCACCTTGATCAGTTTCGCCCAGTTCTGCTCACTCTGCGTTTCGAGCAGATGATTGTCGTCGGGCTCGGGAAAATCGGTGAAGAAGATCGAGCCGGCCAGATCACTTTTCTGGTCCCTGCCCTGCAGCGCGTCCCAGGCCTCGGCAGCAGTGAAACAGAGGATCGGGGCCATCAGCTGCAGCAGACCTTCAGCAACCTCATAGAGCACGGTCTGGGCCGAGCGCCTCAGCTTCGAATCGGTACCGGAAGCGTAGAGCCGGTCCTTGATGATGTCGAGGTAGAAGGCGCTCATGGTCATCGTGCAGAAATAGTTCAAGCTGTGATAGATCGAGTGAAACTCGTACTTTTCGTACGCTTTGACCACCCGGGTTTTGAGTTCCTCGAAGCGGGCCAGAGCCCAGCGGTCGAGCGGTTCAAGTTCGATGTAGTCGAGAGCGTCGACGCCGGGGTCAAAATCGCTGAGATTGCCCAGAAAATAACGCATCGTGTTCCTGATCTTCCGGTAGGCGTCGGTGACCTGGCCGAGGATCTCGTCGGAAACCTTGATATCGTCGCGGTAATCCTCACTCGACACCCAGAGCCGCAGAATTTCGGCCCCGTATTTTTCGATCACCTCCTGGGGGGCAACCACGTTGCCGACCGATTTGGACATTTTCTTACCCTTGCCGTCCACCACGTAACCGTGGGTCAGCACCCCCAAATACGGGGCCCGTCCCCGGGTTCCGACCGAGGTGAGCAGGGCACTGTGAAACCAGCCGCGATGCTGATCGCTGCCCTCCAGGTAAAGATCGGCCGGAGAACGCAGCTCGTCGCGCTGCTCGCAGACCGCCGCGTGACTGACACCGGAGTCGAACCAGACATCGAGGATGTCGGTTTCCCTGACAAAGTCGACCCCCCCGCAGCTTTCACAGCACAGCCCGTCGGGCAGGAAATCGGCCGTTTCATGACTGAACCAGGCGTCGGCGCCCTCCTGGCGGAAGAGGCTGTCGATGTTTTCGACCAGCTCTTCGCTCTTGACGATTTCACCGCAGGCTCGGCAGCTCACCACGGTGATCGGAACCCCCCAGGAGCGCTGCCTCGACAAACACCAGTCCGGGCGGTGCTCGATCATCGCGTAGATGCGCTGCATCCCCCATGCCGGGGTCCAGGTTACCTGCCTGATATTGTCCAGTGATTTGGACCGCAGGCCGTTTTCCTCCATCGAGATGAACCACTGCGGCGTGGCCCGGTAGATGACCGGCTCCTTGCAGCGCCAGCAGTGCGGATAGGAATGATGGATCTGGCCCTGGTTGAGCAGTTCGCCCGATTGCGAAAGGTCGGCGCAGATATCTTTGTTGACACCGGGAATCCGCTTGCCGGCATAGACGCCGGCCTCGGATGTAAAGGTACCGGTGTCATCGACCGGCGAGAAGATGTCGAGACCGTAGCGAAGACCGGTCTGGTAGTCGTCGGCACCGTGGCCGGGGGCCGTGTGAACGCAGCCGGTTCCAGCCTCCAGGGTTACATAGTCGGCCAGAA
Source organism: uncultured delta proteobacterium (assembly GCA_963845115.1). GTDB lineage: Bacteria > Desulfobacterota > Desulfobulbia > Desulfobulbales > Desulfocapsaceae > JABDQA01. The sequence continues at coordinate 849,719 of CAWJQN010000001.1, forward strand.
CCATCAGCGAGTCCCGATCCATGAACGGATGACGGCAGGTTCGTTTGTCAAGTTTTTCAGCCGCGAAGGTGGTGATCACCGAGTAGTCTTCGACTCCCCATGCCTCCATAACCGATGCGACCAGTTCCCGGGCCATGATCAGCTTATCTCCTCCGGCTTCGACCAGGGCGTATTCGAATTCGGGGTGAAAGGCGATGGCCAGGTTTGCCGGCAGGGTCCATGGCGTGGTTGTCCAGATGACCACGCTGATACCGGCGCCGGCCAGGGCCGGGTCGATATCGCTGAGATCCGAGTTGAGCGGAAACTTCACATAGATGGACGGAGAGGTGTGCTCATGGTACTCGACCTCCGCCTCGGCCAGCGCCGTTTCACAGGTGGAACACCAGTAGACCGGTTTCTTGCTGCGAACCACCGAGCCGGAAAGCAGAAACTTGTTGAACTCCCGGGCGATGGTCGCCTCGTAGTCGTAGGTCATGGTCAGATACGGCCTGTCCCAGTCCCCCAGGACTCCCAGCCGCTTGAATTCCTGCTTCTGGGTCTTGATCCACTTCTCGGCATACTTCCGGCAGGCTTTACGCTTTGACAGCGTGGGAATCGTCCGCTTCTTTTCGCCCAGTTCCTTGTCGACGTTGTGCTCGATGGGCAGGCCGTGGCAATCCCAGCCGGGAATGTACGGTGCATTGAACCCGGCCATTCTCCGGGAACGCAGGATGATGTCCTTGAGGATCTTGTTGAAGGCGGTGCCCAGATGAATATTACCGTTGGCGTATGGAGGCCCGTCATGCAGAACGAACAGCGGTCTGCCCTCGCTGTGCTGCTGGATTTTCTGATAGAGGTCTGACTTCTCCCAGTTCTTGAGCAGCATCGGCTCGTTCTGGGTCAGGTTGGCCTTCATTTTAAACGATGTTCCGGGCAGGTTCAGCGTCGCCCTGTAATCCATGTTCATCTCCTTTTATCTGAAAAACCGAAAAATACGGGGTTATTTGCGCTCTTCACGTCCACCCCTGATAAACCGGGCAGATCCTCGCGACACGTCGTGGAACGACCCCGGCAGCAGATGCAGCAACAGGGCCGAAACCAATAATAATAACACCGACAGGTCAAGATACAAGACTATTCTTGAGCGGCAGGATAATCGTCCAGCGGACCCATCAATCGCCCTTTCGCAGCAGTGGGAAGATGCTTTCAAATTGACACATGTAATGAGCTTTATTACTATTGGCAGGCTTTCACCCCTCTTATGCCGACCCTATGAAATCAGAAGGTTTTTATGACCGAACAAGGTAACCACTCGATCGTCGAGCTGATCAAGGTCAGCAAGACCTATCATCCCAATATTCAGGCCCTGACCGATGTTTCGATTTCAATAAAACCCGGCGAACTGGTATTTATCACCGGCCGCAGCGGCGCCGGTAAAACGACCTTTCTGAAGCTCCTCTGTAAAATGGAGACCGCCTCCAAGGGGCTGGTGGAAATCGACGGCTACGACTTGAGGAGGATGCGGGGCCGAAGACTGGCCATCATGCGCCAGCAGATCGGGGTCGCCTACCAGGATTTCAAGCTGCTGACCGACAAGACGGTGGCCGAAAACATCGCCATCGCCATGGAGGTCTCCTATCGAAAGCCGCAGCTCATCAGAAAGCGGGTCCGCTCACTCCTGGAAGAACTCGATCTCAGCGATAAACACAGCTCGATGACCGGTGACCTGTCACGCGGCGAACAGCAGCGGGTGGCCCTGGCCCGGGCGGTTGCCAACGCTCCGAAGCTGATCCTGGTCGACGAACCCACCGGCAACCTCGACGCCACCACCACGATCAGGGTCATGGACATGCTGAAAAGCCTCAACAGGGCCGGAGCGACCGTACTGATAGCCACCCACGACCACACCATCTACCGGGGCGTCGATCACCGGCTGCTGGAACTGCGCGGCGGGCAGATGCTTCAGCTCAGGGACGGGGTGATGCAATGAGTTTCATCCTCGCCGTTCTCCGCCAGGTATTCAGGAATTTCCGCCAGACCTGGGTATCCCAGTACATGACCATGCTGACCGTCAGCCTCTCGGTCTTTATCTTTGCCTTCTTCTACCTGGTCTACAACAACATGCTGACCATCGGCGACAAACTGGGCTACGACCTTCGGCTCATCGTCTACCTGGAGGTGGAACCCATTGACGAACTGCAGGAGCAGCTGCGCCGCAAGATCCTGGCCTTCGACGAGGTCGAGGATATTTACTTCGTCTCCCGGGCCGAAGCTTACGAACGGTTCAGAAGCCAGCTGGGAGAGGACCAGGATGTTCTCGAAGACATGCCCCGGGATTTTCTGCCGCCCTCCATCGAGGTGGTGCCGCTGAAAAACCTCAGAAGCCTCAATCAGGTCAAGCTGTTTTCCGAGTACCTCAGCAAACTGCCGGGCACCATCAAGGTCCAGTACGGCCAGGACTGGATCGAGCGCTTCTACTATTTCACCCGGCTGGTTTCGGTCATCGTGGTGCTCAGCGCCGGTCTGCTGATTCTGACCTCGGTATTCATGGTCTCCTACAAGATCAGGCTGACCATCATCGGCCGCCGGGAGGAGCTCGAGCTGCTCAAGCTGGTCGGCGCCACCAACGACTATATCCGCACGCCTTTTTTGATCGAGGGCGTTCTGCACGGTCTGCTCGGTTCGACCCTCGGCCTGGCAGCCCTGTGGGGGTTGTTTTACTGGATCAAGAAGAAATTCTCCGGCCCCGGCATTCTCAATATTTTCGAGTTTTCTTTCTTCGAGCCGCCGGCCATCATCATGATCGGTATCGTCTCGATCCTGCTGTGCACCATCGGCAGCTACTCCTCGATGAGGAAGTATTTGAAAAAATGAGTTATCTGCTGAACCACAATCCATGTTGATGCGACCACGACTGAGGCCACAAAGACCGCCCCGGGCCCGTCTGCTTCGGGTCGGCCTGCTGGTTCTGTTTCTTTTCCCGGTTTGGACGGTTCTGCCAGGGGCGGTGGCCGAAGGTGCCGACCCGAATGAGCAGAAGAAAAAAGAGATCGACCAGGGCATCAAGAAGGCCACCATCAACATCGGCCGGCTGCAGGAAGGAATCAAGCTGCAGGAGGATCAGATCCGGCAGACCAGAAAAGTCGAGCTGACCCTGCTCACCGAGCTGCAGGATATCGATACCCGTCTGACCGAGCAGAACAGCAAGATCGAGGCCCTCGCCGCGCGCATGCAGCAGCAGCGGGACATGGTCACGGCCAAGCAAGCGGAAATGGACCGGGCGGATGTGCTGATGCAGAAGACCCAGAAGCACGTCCTCAAGCGGATGCAGGCCTTCTACAAGCTCGGCGAGCTGGGCCTGATCCACATCACCTTCTCCAACCGCACCCTGCCCGAGCTGCTCGGTTTCCAGGATTCATTCAGGACCCTGATCAAATACGACCGTGACGTCATCGACACCTACCGGTCGACCATCGTCGAACTGGAGCAGGCCATCGAATCGCTGCAGCTCCAGGAATCGATCTTCGAGGAGCTCATTGGCGAGAACAAGGAAGAGCAGCGGACCCTCGACGGCCTGAAGCAGGAAAAAGAGCAGCTGCTTTCACGGATTCGCACCCAGACAAAACTGCACGAGCAGGCGGTCGCCGAGATGGAGGAAGCCGCCGACAAGCTGACCGCTTCGCTGAAGGGCCTCAAAAAGCAGGAGAAGCAGCTCGAGGAAGGGTTCCTCTACGGCAAGGGCAGCCATCCGCCGCCCGTCGCCGGGACGGTTATCACCCGATTCAACGAAGAAACCACCAACCTGCTCGGCATCACCGCGATTTCCAAAGGGATCGCCATTGACGCTCCGTCGGGATCGACGGTTCGGGCAATCCACGCAGGTGAGGTGCAGTATTCCGGTTATCTGCGGGGATACGGCAATACGGTCATTGTTAATCACGGTCATCAGTATTACTCTATTACTTCAAGAATGGAGCGTCTGCTCGTCGACAAAGGACAACGGGTGGACAGAAATACGGATATCGGTATCATGGGAGATACCGCTACGCTGTTAACTCCCGGACTGTATTTCGAACTGCGCAAGGACACCGCTCATCTCGATCCGCTGCAATGGCTCGACATCGCCCGGCTACAATAGACTGTTTCATGAGCACAAGAATTATCAGATGGGGGCTGCCGGCCATCACCCTGCTCGGCACCCTGCTCGTTGCTTTTCCGGCAACGGTTTATTCCAAGGCCGACCCGCGCCAGGAAGAGATCACCTACCGATACCTGGAGACCTTTGCCAATGTGCTGTCGATCCTCCAGGACAATTACGTCGAGGAGATAGAAACCAAGGAGGCCATCGAGGGCGCCATCAGCGGACTGCTGCTCTCGCTGGATCCCCACTCGGCCTATCTGAAACCGGAAAATTACCGCGATTTCCGTAACGACACCAAAGGTTCCTTCACCGGTATCGGCATCAGGATAACCCAGCGCGACGGCGTCATCACGGTCATCGCACCGATCGCCGACACCCCGGCCGACAAGGCCGGGATCCAGGCCAACGACACCATTCTGAAGATCGGCGACGTACTGACCAAGGGAAAAACGGTGTACGACACGATCGAGATTCTGCGCGGGCCGAAGGGAACCGAGGTGACCATCACCGTGTATCGCGAGGGCTGGGATGCGCCGCGGGATATAACCATGATGCGCAGCGAAATACCGCTGATCTCGGTCAAGTCGCTGCTGCTCAAGCCCGGGTTCGGCTACGTGCGCATCTCCAATTTTCAGCGCAACACCACCTCGGAACTCAAGAACCATATTGATCGGCTCAGCGCCGAGCGGCCGCTGCAGGGGCTGCTCCTGGACCTCAGGAACAATCCCGGCGGCCTGCTCGACCAGGCCGTCAGTGTTTCCGATCTTTTTCTGGAACAGGGGCTGATTGTCTACACCCGGGGACGCAACAAGGAGCAGGACCTGACCTTCGAGGCCGACAGCGGCAACACCCTCGAGCGCTTTCCGCTCGTCGTCCTGGTCAACGAAGGCACAGCCAGTGCATCTGAAATCGTGGCCGGGGCCGTTCAGGACCACCGGCGCGGTGTTCTGGTCGGCACCAAAACCTTCGGCAAGGGCTCGGTGCAGTCCATCGTGCCGCTCAATGACGGAGCCGGCCTGAAGATGACAACCGCCCACTACTACACCCCGTCGGGTCGCTCCATCCAGGTGACCGGCATCACTCCGGATGTGAAGGTCCGGTCCCAGAAATCCGCGGCACCCGAGACTGATGAGTCAGGCCGGGTCGCTCCGACCCGGGAGGCGGATCTGGAGAATCACTTTTCCCACCAATCGGACGAGGATGCGGTGCCGATGCCCAGTGATGAGCTGACCAGCGAGGCCAGGGAACGGCTGAAAAATGACAATCAGCTGCAGGCGGCCTTCGACATTCTCACCAGCCTGGCGCTTTACGCCTCCTACAGCGGGGATTCCCCTCAGGCGGTGGAAAACAGGTAGGGGCCGGGATGCTCGAATCATTCTACCGGATAGCGGAACGTCGCATTGCCGAGGCCATCGAGAACGGTACCCTGAAAACGGACGGCTGGAAAAATCGGCCGCTGCCGCTGGAAGACGATTCCTTCGTCCCCAACGATCTGAAAATGGCCTACAAGGTCCTCAAAAACAGCGGCTACGTACCGCCTGAAATCGAGCTCAGAAAAGAGCTCCAGAAGCTCGAGGATCTGATAGTCAGCACCGAAGACAGCCATCAGCGGATCAAACAGATGAAAAAGCTCGACGTGCTGATGAGAAAGATCGATGCCCAGCGCAGCAGAGCTTCGTCAATCGAGCATGACGACGCCTATTATCGCAAGATCGTCGAAAAGATAGGCACAGCCCAAAAGACGGTCGATCCTTCGAAGAAATAGCAGCTGGAGCCGCCTGGCGGCACGGCTCAGATCCCCAGTTCCTTGAGAAACTGCTGGTCCCGTGACCAGTGTTTACGGATCTTGACCCAGAGGTTGAGAACCACCCTGCTGTCCAGCATCGCTTCGATGTCTTTTCTGGCCGCCGTACCGATCTGTTTGAGCTTGCTTCCCCCCTTGCCGATGACGATGCCTTTCTGGGATTTGCGCTCCAGGTAGATGGTGGCATGTATCTCGACAAGGTTGCGCTGCTCATCCTCCTTGAACGACTCGATCAATACCGCGCTCGAATAAGGGACTTCCTGGCCGGTATGCAGGAAAACCTTCTCCCTGATGATTTCACTGCTCAGAAATCGCTCGCTGGCATCGGTCGGCACGTCCTCGGGAAAATAGGCGAACCCCAGGGGCATGATTTCCAGGAGCTCTTCGACCAGCAGTTCGAGGCCGTCCCCGTTGAGAGCCGAGACCGGAATGACCGCCTTGAAGGGGTACATGGAGGCGTAGCCTTCGATGATCGGCAGCAGCCCCTGCCGGTCGGTCAGGTCGATCTTGTTGAGCAGAAGATAGACCGGGCTCTCGACCTGCCGGAGGTAGTCCCCGTACTCCTTCTGGCGGGCCGCATCTTTTCCAGACTGGGCTGCCTCGGAAACATCGACCATGAAGACCACCGCATCGACGCCTTTGAGCGACTGCAGGGCGACCTCGACTATTTCCCGGTTGAGCGGCGCAGAAGATCGATGCAGCCCGGGGGTATCGAGAAAAACGATCTGGTGCCCCTCACCGTTGAGGACCCCGGCGATCCGGTTCCTCGTGGTCTGCGGCTTGGGGGTGACGATGGATATCTTCTGGCCGAGCAGGCTGTTGAGCAGGGTCGATTTGCCGGCGTTGGGGGGGCCGGCCAGGGCCACAACCCCTGATTTGATTATGGTCGGTTCGCTGATTTCCATGGTACGGCAGATTTGGTCGGTTTTTTTTTACTGGTCGAGATATGTGTGGAGAAAAGTAGAAAATACACTATATTTTTAGAAAATGTGAAAAAAGGATCTGTTTCCATTCGTTTCTACCGAGGTGATGGAACACCATTAGGAATTTCACCGAGCCTGCGGGCTTTCGGTCAACTACATGTCTTTATTCAGCGTTACTTCAGGTAAACTCATCGAGTATCTGGATAACGGTAAATTTGTCTGCGGCTACGTGACGGACAGCCAGCCGAAAAGGGTTCGGCTTGTCAACCAGAACGGCCGTGAACTGAATCTGCCGGTATCTCGAATCGTTCACTGTTCCGTCTCCCGATTCACCCCCGAATCCGATCGTGAATCGCTGGTCAGGCTGCTGCGCAGCACCACCGAGCGGCGTCATCTGCTGATGGAGCGGGTCGACCTGGAGATGCTCTGGGAATTGACCAGCAACGAGAACACCGACACTTTCGACCCCGATTTTCTGGCCGAACTCACCTTCGGCCGCCGGGCCGACGACGACATCGTTTCAGCCTTCCTGCGCTCGGTGTTCAGCGACAAACTGTTCTTCAAATACCGGGAAGGCAAGATAAAGGTCCACTCGCCGGAAAAAGTGGAACAACTGCGGCTCCAGCTCGAAAAAGAGGCCTTGAAGGAGGCCCTGGTGGAGACCGGCGCGGATCTGCTCAGACGGATCGGCCAGATCGAAGGCGGCGCCACCCCGGAATTTTCGGAAATGGAGCAGCAGGTGCTCATCACCCTTCAGGACTATTACCTGCACGGCTCCGAGACCCCGGACTACGACCTGGCCCGCAAGGTTCTGAAAGAGGCCGGCTTCACCGGGACGCACGACACCTTCCACCTGCTGGTCAAAGCCGGCATCTGGAGCAAAAACGAAAACCTTCCGCTGCTGCGGGCCAACCTGCCGGTCTCCTTTTCCATCCAGGCCCGGCACCGGGCCGAGGCCATTCTGCAGTGCGGCAACGCATCGCTGTTCGACGACCCCGACCGCACCGACCTGACCCATCTGGCCCCGCTGACCATCGACGGGGCAACCACCCTCGACTTCGACGACGCCCTGACCGTTCAGGAGCAGGACGGCAACTACCTGATCGGTATTCACATATCCGATGTGTCCCATTACGTGCGGCCCGGCGACTCGCTGTTCCAGGAAGCCATGAACCGGGCCACCTCGATCTATTTCCCCGAAGGCCAGGTGCCGATGCTGCCCCGTCATATTTCCCAGGGCATGTGCAGTCTGATCCAGGGCGAGATCAGGGCGGCCCACAGCCATATGATCCTTCTCTCGCCGGAGGGCGAAGTGCTGCGCGTCAGGATCAAGCCCTCCATTATCCGGGTGGCCCGGCGGCTGACCTATGAAGACGCCGACCGGATGATCGACTCGGACCCGGAGCTGAAGATCCTCAACGCCATGCGCAAAAAACTGCGCCAGCGGCGGGTGGAGGCCGGTGCCCTGCTGCTGCCCTTCCCCGATGTCAACATCCATATCGAGAACAACGGCAGGGTCGGCATCTCTTTAGGCAAAACCGACACGCCTGCCCGGACCATCATTTCCGAAATGATGATCCTGGCCAATACCGAGGCGGCCCGCTTCGTCTCCGACCGCATGGCTCCGGGTCTTTTCCGTTCCCAGGGCAAGATCAGCCGGCGGGTGGTGCACGGCGACGACGATGACCTCTATCTCAACAGCCTGCAGCGCAAGAACCTGCCGCGCAGCGAACTGTCCACCGAGGCCAAACCGCACAGCGGCCTCGGGGTCAGCTTCTACACCACGATCACCTCACCGATCCGTCGTCTGCTCGACCTGGTCATGCAGCATCAGATCAATACGCTGGTACGGCGCAGGAGCCTCTGTTTCACCCTGGAAATGTGCAAGGACTTCACCTCGGTCATCAGCCGCACCCTGGCCACCGCCAACAACGTCAAGCAGCAGCGCCATCGCTACTGGCTGCTGAAATGGCTCGAGGAGCGCAAGGACAGCTACCTGGAGGCCATGGTCATCGACAGCGGTCCCAAACGGGTCAACCTGGTGCTGACCGACATCCTGATGGACATCGATCTGCCGGCCAGCCGGTCGCCGGCGCCGGAACCGGGAACCATCGTCAAGGTTCGACCGGTCAAGGTCGAACCCCTGGACAACAGCGTCCGCTTCGACTGGTAGCGCCCCGTTTCAGTTTTTTAGGCGCCGTCTCTTTGATGGCTTGCCTGTCTGCCGATTTAGAACGTATAATAGAGGGGATGAATACGCGCCTTCCAGACAACGGCTTCACCGACCAGGTGGTCAACGAGATCCTGATCGGTGTCCAGGACGGGCTGACCCGCTTCTCCGGACCGAGCCGGGTGGCTGTCATCTACCGGCTCGGTGCGGACGGCGAATATTGCATCAGTGACCCCGGGGGGCTGCTGCGCGGCCATGAAACCAAAATCAGGGCCGCTTTTTTCGACGACCGCGACCGCCCGGTCTGCTCCCACCATTATCTCTCGGACAAGCCCTACAGTCACATCGACCGGGTTGACGACCTGGACCTGGACGGCATCATCTCGATCGGCGGGCAGTCCGGGCCGGTCCCCTACCAGATGTGGTTCACCGACCATCATCCCGAAATCATCTCCACCGGACCGACCCAGCGCTGGCTCGAGCACGCGGCCCTGAGGTTCTCCCACGATATCGCCAACGAGCAGGAACTCTATTCCGGGATCTCCGGCCGCTTCCTCAGAGAGTTCGCCACCCATGCGGTGCACGGCCACATTGCTTCAGAGCTGGAGCGCTTCAGCCCCTGCCAGCGCCATGATGAATTTTCCATCTACTCGATCCTTGACGGCATCCTGGCAATATCAAGAACCCGGGAAGAATCGAAGTCACCCCACGGCGTCCTGTCCTTCATTCTCCCCGAAAATGTCGAATCGGTCGATTTCATGGCCCGCTTCGATGAATCGGAACAGCCGCAGCTGGACAACCACAAGCATGTCAGGAAACTGCTCCAGGCGGTCCAGAAATTCCGCAATCGGCTGATATCCGACGGCACCCGTATCCTGGGCATTGCCAGGGGCCGGCTCGACCACTTCCATATCAGTGCCGATTTTCAAGGGCTGTACGGGTTTCTTCGGGTCAACGACCAGGCCGTCTGCAGTTTTGCGGACGGTACCTACTCGTCAGCCACCCATCAGGCCAGGCTCTTCCAGGTCGAGGAGGCGCTGCTCGACTACGACCTGGACAGCTCGGTCAGGAGCAGCCTGTTTCATATCGTCTCATCTATCGTTCACTATGGGGAAACGGAGAATTTCGGCTGCTCCGTGGTGGTCGACCTCAATGAGCGGATCACCCGCATTGCCGGCCAGAACCTCCAGCAACCGCTCGACCTGGAGCGCTCCAACCTGCTCGACCTGGCCTGCGATCTGGCCCGCGTCGATGGTGCCCTGCAGATCTGCAGCGACCGTAAGCTGCACCGCTTCGCCTGTCTTTTCGACGGACCGGCCATCGCCCGGGAGAACCGTGCCCGGGGAGCACGCTACAACTCGGCGCTGCGCTTCACCGCCCGAAACCCGGATACGGTGATCGTCGTTGTTTCGGCCGACCGCCCGGTTTCAGTGATCAGAAACGGAAGTGAGTATATGAATATGGGCAGCGCCCCGAAATACAGCGGGGGGTGGAAGCCTCAGCTACTGCAGAACTGGTTGAAACTGGGAGCCTGAGTACTCAGATGTCCAGAGCCCAGGCGGGGATATGGTTGAGGACATATTTCTGCACGCTTTCCTTGCGCTCACCAGCCGGGACCTCACCCACCGCCGCCATGACCTCCTCGAAGTCGAACCAGCAGATTTCCCGATCGTCATTGTTGTAGACGGTCAGTATGCGCCGGTTTTTCTGGTGAATATCCTCTTCTTCCTGAATGGCTGCAACGAGTTTGAGTGCTTCCTGGTAGGGCAGGAATTCGATTTCCTGATCAGACATGGCATACCTCGTAAAAACAAATGGCGAGAGGGTCCCCCCATCCCGCCACGCTCTTCGAACTGGTAAAAACTATGTTCAGGCAGGCTTGACCACCGCACCTGAACGGATGCAGCGGGTACAGACCCTGGTTTTTTTCACGCCGCCCGAATCGGTGATCATGCGGACCCGCTTCAGGTTGGGGAGCCAGCGCCTTCTTGTCTTGTTGTGCGCATGGGAAACGTTGTTCCCGGTGGCGGGTCCTTTTCCACAAATCTGACATACCTTGGCCATTTTTTTCTCCTGATTTCCTTATGCTGAGCCCCGCCGTCATGTCGAGGACCGGGCATTCATTCTACTGTCGTATCAATCCAAGCGTATCAAAACAGTATCTTTTAACCCTTTTTGCAGCAGCTTTCAAGTCATTAATTTATTTCCGGTGATCCTTCGCTGCAGCAGAGTCGTCTACTTCAACCGATCGTAATCGATATCGGCCGGCGCTTTCTTCTGCACCGGCAGCATGGAAACGAGAATGTCATCGCCCTCTATCCTGATCTGGTACTTTTTCAGGGGCAGCGAATCATGGTTGAGGCAGCGGCCGGTTTCCAGATCGTACTCCCACTTGTGACGGGGGCAGACTGCCACCCGCCCGCCCCGGTAGTCGGCCAGCAGGTCGGCACCCTGGTGCTTGCAGGACGCCTCGATTGCCAGAAACGTTCCATCCGCCCGTTTAATGATGCCCACCGGACGACCAATCAGTTTGATAACCTTGTGCGTAATATGCTCAAATTCATCGAGCGTGCCGGCCTTGACAAAATCCATGCGCTCTCCAGTAGATGGATGAATTGTTCCTCTGCCTTTTGCTGAGCCACTATAATTACTGTTGTAAAGAAGGTCACCTATTTAACAAATTTCTTTTAAAGATCGCTAAAAACGTTTACATTGAGCTTGGCTAATTTGATACTGATAATCATTTCACTTGCGGAGCCGACCACCACATGGTAGCAAATAGCCTTGTTTTTTTTAACCCCTCACGGCAACCTGGAGAAGCATTGCTTGCACCGGTTAGCCTGACCATATATTCAGGATCATGCAAAAAAATAATTCCCTCTGGCAGTTCTTCGCTTCAGTCAAACTGGCGATTGTCACCCTCGTTCTCATATCCGTCACCTCGATAATCGGAACAGTCATACAGCAGAAACGCTCGGCTGAATTTTATGTGGACACTTACGGGCCCCAGCTGGCCCAGATTTTCGCCATCCTGGACATCCCGGATATGTACAATTCCTGGTGGTTCCTGGCCCTGTTGTTCCTGCTCGGCTTCAACCTGGTAATCTGCTCCATTGACCGTTTTCCCGGCGTCTGGAAGCAGGTAACCAGCGACGGCCTGGCGATGGCGCCGGAGCGCGTCGAGAAGATGTCCACCAGACTCAGCTGGACCACCGACAGCAGTCTATCTGAAGCCCGGGATTCTCTCACTGAAAAGCTCCGGACCAAGAGATTCAAGACCGACTCGAAGCAAACGCAGGACTCATCCCTGATATTCGCCCAGAAAGGCAGTTGGACCCGCACCGGTGTCTACATCGTCCACACTTCGATCCTGGTCATTTTTCTAGGGGCGATCATCGGCTCCCTGGGCGGCTTCAAGGGCAGCATCATGGTGCCGGAGACAACCCAGCGCGACAAGATTTTCCTGTTTGACAACAAGGGGATGCAGGAACTCGGATTCGCCATCCGCGCCAACAATTTCAAAATCGAATTCTACCCCAACGGCATGCCCAAAGAGTACACCTCGAGCCTGACGGTGATCGACAACGGCGAGGAGGTGCTGACCAGAACCATCGAGGTCAACGACCCGCTCACCTACAAGGGAATCACCTTTTATCAGTCGAGTTACGAACCCTACCAGGATTTCGTGGTCTCGGTTACCAGTCCGTCGGGGGCGAGCAAAACCTTCATCATGCCCTTTCAGAAACAGGAATCCTGGGAGGATGAGAACCTCAGCTTCGGCATCCTCAACGCCAAGGTGCTCGGCCAGTCCATCGTCTCATCGAAATTGTGGTTCTCCGACGGTGAAGACGAAGCCGCCTCGCTCTGGATCGATGACGGTGCAGAAATCAGCATCGAACGCCCCCTGGGCACCTATACGGTCTCCGCCAAGCAGATGTACGCCACCGGCCTGCAGGTCGCCAAAGACCCCGGTGTCTGGTGGGTCTACGTGGGCTTCGGTCTGATGCTCTTCGGGCTCTATGTCGCTTTCTTCATGTCGCACCGGCGCATCTGGCTGCTCCTCAAACCGATGAACGGGCAGATCGAGGTCGTGATGAGCGGTTCGGCGAACAAGAACCGGGCAGGTTTTGAACGGGTCTTCGAAGAGCTCGGGGTGCAGCTGCAGGAAAACAGAAAACCGGCCTGAGCAATGTCTTCAAGACTATATCGCAGACGAACATCGTTTCATAATTGAACTGGAGTTTTAGATGGATAGTTCACAGCTGTTAGGCATCACCACATTCACGTACCTGTTCGCCTCTTTTCTCTACATAGGCGCCCTGGTTTTCAGGAGCCGCCCGGTCGGGGTCTTTGCCACCTGGTTCACGGCGGCGGCCCTGCTGGTCCAGACCGCCGGCCTCGGCCTGCGCTGGGTCGAGTCGTACCAGATGGGCATCGGCCATGCGCCGCTCTCCAACATGTATGAATCGGTTGTCTTCTTTGCCTGGACCATCATCATTCTGTATCTCGGCATCGAATGGAAATTCAAAACCCGGAGCATTGGCGCCTTCGCCGTACCGATGGCCTTTCTGGCCATGGCCTACGCCTCTTTTGCGCCGATCAACAAAGGCATCAACCCGCTGGTTCCGGCCCTTCAGTCGAACTGGCTGCTGGCCCATGTCATCACCTGCTTCATCGGCTACGCCGCTTTTGCCATCGCCGCCGCCCTCGGGCTGATGTATCTGGCCAAATCCTATTTCGGTGACGAATCGAACACTGATAACGCCATTCTTCCTTCATTGAAGACGCTGGATGATATCATCCACAAATCGATGATTTTCGGTTTCATCTGGCTCAGCGCCGGGATCATCACCGGGGCGATCTGGGCCAACTCGGCCTGGGGGACCTACTGGAGCTGGGATCCCAAGGAAACCTGGTCGCTGATAACCTGGTTCGTCTACGCCATCACCCTGCATGCCCGCTACACCAGGGGGATCAGTGGCAAATCCATCGCCTGGCTGTCGCTGGTCGGCCTGGCCGCGGTCATCTTCACCTATTACGGGGTAAATTTTCTGCTCTCCGGGCTGCACAGCTACGGATCCAGCTGATTTACCAAGAATTTTCAGATAATTACCACATTGTCGCACACCTGGTCGCTGCTTGACAGCCAATGTCAAACCCGGTATAGATGAGTCTGATGAATTGCGGTTCAGCAGCAGTCTGCTGCATCAGTGGAGATTAATAAAAACAAGGAGCAAAGGTTATGAGCAGAAATGTACTGGTATGTATTCTTGCCGCTGTTTTTCTTTGTCTGGCCGGAATGGTTATCGCCGACAACGGCCCGGCGGACATGGTCCTGCAGGCTGAAAAGGACAAGGCGAAGACACCGAAGCCGGCTGTTTTCCCGCATGCCAAGCATCAGGAAGTAGCTTCATGTGGCGACTGTCACCACAGTGCCAAAGACGGAAAAAGAATCGACTACGTGGAAGGCCAGGAAATTCAGAAGTGTGAAGAATGCCATTTCAAAGGCTCTTCGATGCCCAAGGGAATCGATACATTCAAGGGCGCCGCCCACAAACAATGTAAAGACTGTCACAAGACGGTGGCTGAAGAGAAGCCGGAACTGGCAGAGAAGTTCTCCAAGTGTATGCCCTGTCACCCGAAGAGCTGACAGCGCCAACCACACCATAAAAAAAAGGCTGCTCTCCAGTGGAGAGCGGCCTTTTTTTATAGTCAAATGCCAGCAGCCTGCAATCGGCTGCCTAGCCGGTGTGCATCCTGGAAATATCACCCACCTCGAGGATCAGCCGGTTGACTGCCGTCAGCAGATTCAGACGGTTGGTTCGCAGAGCCTGATCGTCGGCCATGACCATGACATCGTCGAAAAAGCGATCGACCGGCTCCTTCAGCCGCATCATTTCCCCCAGATAGCCGCGATAGTCCCCGGCAGCCAGATGCTTCTCGCCACGCTCCTTTAGCTCCCGGCAGAGCAGATGCAGCAGACGCTCCGCCTCTTCCGTGAAAAGGTCCGCATTGACAGTGACATCAGGATTATCCTTGATAATATTTCTAATCCTCTTGAAGGACCCGGCCAGCAGGTCGAAGGACTGGTCGTTCCTGCTGTCGATGAAAGCTTCTATTCTCCTGACACAGTCGATGACATCGTTGAACCGCACCGAAACGACCGCATCCACGGCACTCTGCTCCATACCTCGTCTGACGCAGTCATTGACGAAGCGGCCCCGGATGAAGGCGACGATCTGGTCAACGGTAGCCCCTCCCCCGTCCACCCGGTCCCCGTACAGGGCCAGGGCCTTGGCAAAAACACCGGAGAGATCGATGGCATAACTGCGGTCTTCCAGCAGATGCAGCAGAGCCAGGGATAGGCGCCGCAGACCAAAGGGGTCGGTGGTGCCGGTGGCGCTCTGGCCGATGCCGAAAGAGCCGGCAATGGTATCGATGCGATCGGCCATGGCCACCAGTGCTCCGGCCTCCGAGGCCGGCAGCGGGGCACCTGAGCGAAGCGGCAGGTAGTGCTGCTCGATGGCGGCGGCCACCATCTCGTTCTCGCCGTCATGCGTCGCATAGGCACTGCCCATCACCCCCTGCAGCGACGGAAATTCACCGACCATGTCGCTGGTCAGATCGGCCTTGCACAGCTGAGCGGCCCGGCAGGCGTCGGCCGCTGCCTCAGGGGCAAGCATGTCGGCCAGCAGCCGGGTGAGTTTGACGACCCGCTCGGTCTTTTCCTTCATCGATCCGAGCTTGGCCTGAAAGATGACCCCGTCAAGATCGTCGACCCGATCTTCGAGCCGTTTCTTCTTGTCGGACTCGAAGAAGAAAAAAGCGTCCTCCAGCCGGGCCCTGAGCACCCGCTCATGCCCCTCGCGGGTCAACGCAGCCTCGATCACCCTGGTGTTGTTGACGGCCACGAAACCCGGCAGCAGGGAGCCGTCCTCAGCGATCACCGGAAAGTACTTCTGATGTTCCCGCATCGAGGTCACCAGCACCTGCTCGGGAACCTGCAGGAACTTCTCGTCGAACTGCCCGCAGACGCCGAAGGGCGATTCGACCAGGTTGGTGACCGTATCGAGCAGCCCCTCGTCCACTGCCACCTGCGCCGTCCTGGTGAAATCGACCGTGGTGACGGCCGCCTTGATCTGCTCGAGCACCTGTTGTTTCCTGGTATCGAAATCACCAACCACCGATACCGACTCCAGCACCCTTTGATAATCTGCCGGCTGGCCGATCTCGACATAATCCGGAGCCATGAATCGATGACCGCGGGTCCGGTTGCCGGAAATAATGCCCTCATGCTCGAAGGCGATCACTTTACTGCCGAAAAGGGCGACGATCCACTGGATCGGCCGGGCGAAACTGTGCTGATTGGCGCCCCACTTCATCGACTTTGGAAAAGACAGTCCCAGAATCATCTCCCCGAGCACCTCGGCCAGGATCTCCTCCGTCTGCCTTCCGACCACGGTGCGGGTCAGCTGCAGGTACTCGCCCTTAGGGGTGTCGACCAGCTCCAGGTCTGCGACGCTGACCCCTTTGGAGCGGGCAAAACCCTCCGCCGCCCTGGTCGCTTTCCCGTCCTGGTCATAGGCCGCTTTTCTGGACGGCCCGAGGAGCACCTCTTCACTGTCCGCCTGGCGGTCGTCGAGCCCTTCAACCAGAATGGCAAGCCTTCGGGGAGTCCCGAACCTGACAATCGATGAAAAGCCCAGCCCGAGCGCTTTCATCCTGTCCCTGAACAGCCGCTCCAGCTGGTCCGTCGCCGGTAACACAAATGAGGCCGGTAATTCTTCGCTGCCGATCTCGAAAAGTAAATCGCTCATGGGAACCTTCGTGCGTGTTTAATTGTTTTATTTATCGTGCGGATTCATCGTGCATCCCCATCCCGGGGGAGCTGCAGGCCGTGGCGAAAAGGCTGTATCCCTGGGACTCGTTTTCCACGGTGATTCGATACCAGGCCAGCTCCTCCAGACGGGTAAAGCGCTCCTCGAGCCTGGCCAGCAGCGCCTCGACCGCCTTGCTGGTATCGTCGCCCCCGGCGAAGCAGGCCTCCGAACAGGTTATCGATTCGACCAGGTCGATCAGGTCCTCGAGCCACATGAAACGGTTGAAACGCACGCTCACCAGCACCCTTCCCCACAGCCCCACCGCCGGGATCCCGGTTCCGGCAGCGTCCCCGTTGAACGGGTGGGAAACCGGTACGATGATATCGAGACGCAGGTCGTTGACGGTCTCGAGGTAGCAGTGCATGGTGCAGTCATACTGCCGGAGCTGGATGGAATCCTGCGCACCTTTGCGGTCCAGAAAAAACGGGAAATTCATTTCCAGGTGAGCCGCTTCGGCATCGAGACGCTCCTTCATCTCCTCGAGGATCAGGTGAAACTGGCGGATATCGATCTTGCCGTGGTAGTGGTTCAGGATTTCGATGAACCGGCTCATGTGCGTGCCTTTGAACTGGTGCGGCAGGTTCACGTACATGTTGATGGTGGCCACCGTCTTCTGGCGCGACTGGGCCTTGTCGAGGACCGTGACCGGGTAGGTGATGGTTTTCACCCCGACTTTCTTGATGTCGATGCACCGGTCGTCGATCTGGTTCTGAATGTCTTTCATGGGGCGATGCAAATCCTTCTGCCAGACCGGCCGCCGGTATGATTCATCCTGCAGCCCTCCATGGTCATCCTATCAGGCGGCGGACCGCAGCCATCAATTCGGCGATGTCCGCTGATTTGACCACATACTCGTCCGAGGCCCAGGTCCCCAGATCCTGCTTGAATTCCTGGTAGGCGCTGTTGAGGATCACCGGGATCGAGGCGTCGAGCGTCTTGATCTGGCGAAGCACCTCGATGCCGTTGATGCCGGGCATCTGAATATCGAGGATGACGAGATCGGGCCTAGCCTCTTTGAAGCGGCCCAGTGCCTCATTGCCGTTGTAGACGGAAACTACCTGGTAACCGGCTTCCCTGAGTTCCTCGCGGTAGAGCAGCTGAATGGATTCATCGTCATCGACGAGCAGTATGGTTTTCATGAAAACCTCCTTCAGTCATCCAGAGATTCACGTAAGTATCGTGTCGCTTCCTCCGGGGGCATCGGATTGATGTAGAATCCGGAGCCCCATTCGAAGCCGGCAATCGAGGTCAGCTTGGGAACGATCTCGAAATGCCAGTGAAAGTGTTCCATGTCTCCCGAGCGCAGCGGCTGGGTGTGCAGGACGTAGTTGTAGGGGACGTTGGGGATGCATTTTTCCAGCCGCCTCAGCGTTTCTGAAAAGATGGCGGCCAGCGCCTCCAGCATCTCCTGGTTCTGGGTGTGGGTGCAGTATCCGGAGCCGTGCTCCTTGGGCAGAATCCACATCTCGAACGGGGTGCGCGGAGCAAACGGAGAAATCGTGATAAAATGCTCGTTATCACAGACCACCCTGACATCCTGCTGCATCTCCTGTCTAATTATATCACAGAAAATACAGCGGTCCTTGTAGCGATAATAGGATTCGGCCCCCTCGAATTCGGAGACCAGCATGCGCGGCAGCACCGGCAGGGCGATCAGCTGGGAGTGGGAGTGTTCCAGCGAGGCCCCGGCGGCCTTGCCGAAATTCTTGAAAATCATGACATAGCGAAAGCGCGGGTCGCGCTCCAGGTCTTTGAGCCGCTCGCGATAGGAACGAAAGACCAGGGCCAGGTGAGCGACCGGAAGATCCCAGAAATTGTCGTGATGGCCCGGGCATTCGATAATCACCTCATGGGCGCCGATGCCGTTCATCCGGTCGTAGAGCCCTTCACCCTCTTTGCCGAGATCGCCTTCGATCATCAAAGCCGGATATTTGTTCGGCACGACCCGGACCTGCCAGTCGGGCCCGTCGCCGGTGGTGGCGATGAAGTTGCGATAGGCCAGCACCTCGGGCGGGGTAAACGACTCGTTGCCGGGGCACAGCGGGCAGAAGCCGCCGACGACCGCCGCTTCCTCGACAACGAAATCGGTCGGCCGTTTCCTCCGTTCCCGGGAGATGATGATCCATCGCCCGAGGACCGGATCTCTGCGCAGTTCGGGCATCGATTATTGACCCTGGGACTTTTCTTTCTTTTCCTGCAGGGTCTTGCAGTCG
The DNA here is from genome assembly GCA_963845115.1 of uncultured delta proteobacterium. GTDB lineage: Bacteria > Desulfobacterota > Desulfobulbia > Desulfobulbales > Desulfocapsaceae > JABDQA01. The sequence continues at coordinate 868,829 of CAWJQN010000001.1, forward strand.
ATGCACAGCGTGGTGACCGGCCGGGCCTCCAGCCGCTTGACGTTGATGTCGCAGCCGCACCCCTCGCAGATGCCGTATTCACCTTCCTCGATTCTCAACAGGGCCTCATCGATCTTGGACAGCAGTTTGCGTTCGCGGTCCCTGATCCGCAGTTCGAAACTGCGTTCCGACTCGATGCTTGCCCGGTCGTTGGGGTCCGGGACATTGGAATTCTGGTCGGTCATCTCGGCCAGGGTCTTGTCCGCCTCGCTGAGAATCTCCCGGCGTTTTTCCTCGAGCTGTTTCTTGAATTTTTCCAATACCTTCTTATTCATCCAGACATTCTCCTATGGTTCGGTACCTTCAGGAAATCGAACAGCTACCCCGTACACCAATCAACGGTTGAAATCGCCGCTCTTGCCTCCTGTCTTCCTCAGTAGACGAATATTGCTGATCTCCATCCGCTTATCAACGGCCTTGCACATATCATAAATCGTCAGGGCGGCAACGGAAACGGCAGTCAACGCCTCCATTTCAACCCCGGTCTTACCGGTGATGGCCACCACCGCCTCGATATCGACGGAACTACTCCCGTCATCGAGGCTGAAATCGACTTCGGCCCGGTTGATCATCAGCGGGTGGGTGAGCGGAATCAGGCTATCCACTTTCTTGGCGGCCATGATGCCGGCGATTCTGGCCACTCCGAGCACGTCACCCTTGGCCATGGTGCCGCTTCTGACCAGCTCGAAGGCCTCCCGGTTCATGGTGACCCTGCCGGCGGCCACAGCAATCCGCTGAGTTTCGAGTTTTCCCCCGACATCGACCATGACGGCTTTGCCGTCTTCGTCGAAATGGGTCAGGCTGGGTGTATTGTCTTCCGCCATCGCTGTTCTAACCGGTTTTTCCCATCACTTCATTGACCAGCTTGGTAAAGAACCCCTGGTGCTCTTTGTTCTGGCCATGCTTGTCACACAGGGTGTCGAATTCCTGCAATACTTTTTTCTGCTCTTCGCACAGGTTTGTCGGGGTCATAACCTGAAGCTCCACATACATGTCACCCCGGCCTCGGTCCCTGAGGCTCTTTACCCCCTCGCCCCGCAGGGTGAAGACCTCGCCGGACTGGCTGCCTTCGGGGATGGTCAGCTTCTTGGCGCCGTGAATGGTCACCACCTCGGTCTTCACGCCAAGCGCCGCGTCGACCATGGAGACCGGCAGACGGCAGAAAATATGGTCGCCGTCCCGGTTGAAAAATTCGTGGGCCTCGACATCGATGATCACGTAGAGATCACCGGACGGGCCGCCTCTCCTGCCGCCCTCACCTTCTCCTTTGAGCCGCATGCGGGCACCGGTATCGACCCCGGCCGGAATGCGGATCGAGACCTTCTTGTTGCGGTCCACCAGGCCGCTGCCCCGGCATTCGTCGCACGGGTCGGTAATGATCATTCCCTCCCCGTGGCATTGCGGGCAGGTGGAACTGACCTGAAAAAATCCCTGGGAACGGATGACCTGACCCCGGCCGTTGCAGGACGGGCAGCTCTGCCGCTGATGGCCCGGACGGCAGCCACTCCCTTCGCAGGTCCAACAGGTCTCGCGCTTGGTCAGTTCGACTTCCTTGCTGGTTCCGTGCACAGCTTCCATGAACGATATGCGAATATCGTAGCGCAGATCGTTGCCGGCAACCGGTCCATTTCTCCTGGCCTGGGAGCGGGTCGAACCGAACCCGAAAAGATCGCCGAAAATGTCGCCGAAACTGGAAAAAACATCCTCGAAATTTCCCGGTCCCCGATAGCCGCTGTTCTTCAGCCCTTCATGACCGTAGGTGTCGTAAATCTGACGTTTCTGGTCGTCACTGAGCACCTCGTAGGCCTCGGTGCACTCCTTGAAAGCGTTTTCCGCCTCGACGTCGCCCGGATTGCGGTCCGGGTGATACTTCATGGCCAGTTTGCGGTAGGCCTTCTTGATCTCGGCGCCGCCGGCGTTTCTTTCGACTTGCAGTATGTCGTAGTAATCTCTTGGCATGGTTATAAGGGCCTATGCTTCAACGTCCTCTTCGGGCTCCCTGTCGGCCACCGGCTCGTCCACCTCGCTCATTGACGGCAGCTCATCGATATTGCCAAAGGTCACCTCACCGGCGGCAATTTCCCGCAGGGACATCACCACTTCCTTGTTTTTGGCCTCGACCAGATACGGTTCCCCCTGACGATGCTGTTTGATGCGTTTGACCGCCAGGTGGATAAGATTAAAGCGATTGTCGTCACCAACTTCCTGTAAACAGTCTTCAACAGTAATACGTGCCATCAGTACCTCGTTTATCTATGATAATTTTATTCTTAAACTTTTATTACAACCATCTCGCCGGAAATGAGGATTTTTGCTCAAGATCGAGGCGTGTGAGAAAATTGACCCGCAAGTGTATAGCAATACACTGAGGACTCAATTTCCTCACACAACGAAGAGATGTGAGTCAAAAAGACCATTTCAAAACTTAAAAGGGTCCTTTAGTAGCAGTGTCTCATCCCGGTCCGGTCCCACGGAAATGATCACCGCCTCGACCCCGGTAAAGTCCTCGATGCGCTTTATGTAGTCCCTGGCCTCCACCGGCAGATCCTCGTAAGCCTTGATTTCGTTGATTTCGGACTGCCAGCCGGCACAGTCTTCATAGACCGGAACGACAGCCGCAGCATCCTTGATATTTGCCGGCATGGCGCTCACGGTTCTGTCGCCGAGCCGGTAGGAAGTCGCCATTTTCACCGATGGCTGGCCGCTGAGCACGTCGAGCTTGGTGATTGCCAGGCCGGTGAGCCCGTTGAGCCGCACCGCATCATTGGCAACGACCCCGTCCAGCCAGCCGCAGCGCCGCTTGCGCCCGGTGGTGGCCCCGAATTCTCCCCCCTTGTGCTGCAGTGCCTCCCCGACCTCGTCATGCAGTTCGGTCGGGAACGGGCCTTCCCCGACCCTGGTGGTATAGGCTTTCAGGATTCCGATCACCGAATCGATGTGGGTCGGGCCAAAGCCGGCCCCATTGCAGGCATTCCCCGCCACCGTATTGGAGGAGGTTACAAACGGGTAGGTGCCGTGGTCGATATCGAGCTGGGTTCCCTGGGCCCCTTCGAAGAGGATATTTTCGCCCCGCTTCCTGGCCGCGTCCAGTTCCACCGAGACGTTGCCGACGAAGGGCGCCAGTTTTTCGCCAAAGGCCAGTAAATTGGCCAGAACGACTTCGTAGGAAACCGGCTCCTCATTGAATTTCCTGGTCAGGAGAAAGTTCTTCTCCTCGAGCGCCGCCGCCAGCTTTTCCCGGAGGCTGCCCTCGTCCAGCAGGTCGCCGATCTTGATGCCGACGCGGCCGACCTTGTCGACGTAGCAGGGACCGATGCCCCGGCCGGTGGTACCGATCTTCCTGTCGTCGGAAAGGGCTGATTCCTGGGCCTGGTCAAGCCGCCGGTGATACTCCATGATCATATGGGCATTTTCGCTGATCAGCAGGCGCCGGGGCGTTACCGGCAGTCCCTTTTCGGCGAGACTGTCGATCTCCTTGAGCAGGATGGCCGGGTCGATGATGACCCCGTTGCCGATCATGCACCGCTTGTCCTCGTAGAGAATGCCGGAGGGTATGATGTGGAAAATGTACTGCTGTCCCTCGACCACCAGGGTGTGCCCGGCATTGTTGCCGCCCTGGAAACGGACCACGTGATCGGCCGAACGGGTGAGCAGGTCGACGATTTTTCCTTTCCCCTCGTCACCCCACTGGGTGCCGACAATTACCACACTGGACATCTGCAGCTCCTGATTATGTACTTCAAAAAAATAGTGGTTTTACGCCAAAGGCGTAAAACCGGACTGGTAAGCCCTAAGGGGCCGGTAAAAAAGAGAGATCCCCACCCGCAATACTTAATCCGGCCGAAAAATCCATTTTTATCGGTTCCATAGGTAGAACCGGGTTATTATAGTCAAATAGTGGTTTAAAGTCAACCGGTAGCCCCATCCCATATTCCATGAGATTTCAATATGTTAAACGGCGCCGATAAGATTCCTGAAATGGCCATCCCTGCAATGGTGAGCTGTCCCTGGTTCTGTGCCCCGGGCCGGCCCGTTGGACGACCAGCGCTGACCATCGTCCGCCGGAACGGGTTCAGGCGGTTCGTTTATTACTTTAAAGTAAGGTAATCACATCACAAATAGCCTTTTCATCCGGTTATCCGCCAATTAATGAGGTTAGCCATGGATTTATACCGTCCGTTCTGGTAGATTTTTACTCCGCCGGATGTGCCGGCATCTCACCGGTGCCTGCCGGGCTGCAGGACCTGCAGTTCCAGGCACCTGAGTGGAACCATGCAGTCAGAGGTCGCAGAGGTCGTTATGTTTGGAATCGGCTTGCCCGAAATGATACTTATCCTGGCCCTGGCACTGATCGTCGTTGGCCCGGACAAATTGCCCGAGCTGGCCAGATCGCTTGCCAAGGGAGTTATGGAACTCAAAAAAACCGTCTCCACCCTGAAAGAAGACCTGGTCGATGAAAACCCGTTCGATGCGGTCAAACCCGAACTGGAAGAGGCGGCCGACTCAATCAGGAAACAGTTGGGCGAGTCGACGCCCGATGGTTTCTCCGGCATCGTCAAGGATCTCGAAGAAGGGCTGCAGGAGGTGATCGACACGGACGGCACCGTCATACCGGTCAGCACCGATGACATCATCAGAAACGTTTCCGGGACAACCGACGCTGACCCCGACAGCGGTGAGGCCGCCGCAACCGAGGAGATCGCCCAGTCCACCGAACTGAATGACCGGGAAACAGCCGCAGCAGCCGAGCCCGTACCGGCGGACCTGCAGAGCAAAGAGTCCTCCAGCGCTGCCTAGTCGCCGACCATGTCGAGCCTCGAGCGCAGTCTGGCGTTTTTCAGACCCCACCACGACGAACTCCGTAAACGGCTGGTCCGCTGTTTCATCGCCATTGCTCTGTGCGCGGCCGGATCCTATTTTTTTGCCGAAGAGATCGCCCAGTTCATCATCAGGCCGCTGTTCGACGCCAGTCCGATGGTCTACCGGATGGTCTACACCAGCCTGCCGGAGGCCTTCCTGGCCTACATCAAGCTGGCCCTGCTGGTCGGCCTGGTGGTTGCCTTCCCGTACCTGCTCTACCAGACCTGGTCATTCATTGCGCCGGGCCTGCACGATCACGAACGCAAGCTGGCCGTCACGGTGGTTTTCTGGTCCACCGTCCTTTTTTTCTCCGGCGCTGCCTTCGCGCTGTTTTCCGTTCTGCCGAGGATGCTGGTTTATTTCATGAGCTACGCCCACCCGGGCCTCGAACCGCTGCCCAAACTCGGCAAGTACCTGACCTTCGTCATCCGCATGCTCATCGCCTTCGGCCTGTCTTTCCAGATCCCGTTTCTGATGGTCATGACCGGCAAGGCCGGCCTGGTCCAGGCCGCCTATTTCAGGACCAAGCGCCTCTATTTCTATGGTGCCATCGTCGTCCTCGCCTTTCTGCTCAGCGCCGGCGATTTCATGGCCACCGCACTGCTGTCGCTGCCCCTGTTCGGTCTTTACGAGGCCGGGATTTTCCTGACCGCCCTGTTCGGTAAAAAGAAGAAGGGAGAAACTGAGTCTGATCAGACCGATTCGGATTAACCGACCCGGTTTTTCAGCAGGCAGCAGGAAACCCGGTGAACCGGCCTGCCGTCAGCATCGTATGAGATGGTGTCAGGCTGCAGCAGTCTGTTCATCACGCAGCCTTCCGGGATATCGAGCTTGAACAGGGAATCTTCGGTCAGGCCGCCGCGCTTGATCAGCCGGTTGTCCCTGATCTCATAGGAATGGATCGGGTGGTCCTCGCACAACGGGCACTGGTAGACCCTGCCGTTGGGGAAAATGAAGAAATTCTCGGCCACGTTTCCGGCGCACTCGAATGGCTCGCCCGGATCGAGGTAGACTTTCGGGTAGATGACCGTGATACCTTTTTCGGCAACCGCCCCGGCAACGCGGGGGACCACCTCGAGCCAGCGGCCGGGGTCGACCTGGAGGGGGATCTCGCCGGCTGCCGCAAGAGCTGCGGATTTACCCCGCAGGCCGATGACCTGGATGAAAAAGCGCTTCACCCCGAGCTCTTCGAGCAGCGGAACCATGCGCTCGAGTCCGTCGATATTCCTGCTTGAAACGGTGTAGATCAGCGAGGTGTTGATCCCCCTGTCGACCGCCTTTCTGAGGTTGGCCGTGCATATGTCGAAGACCCCCTCGCCCCGGATCGGATCGTTGACCTGGGGGTCCGGCCCGTCCAGGCTGAAGCTCAGGTAATCGAGATGGTCGGGGTTGACCCGCTCGAGAAAGTCATGGAAAAGATAGCCGTTGGTGTCGACGGTGACCGCGTAGCCGCAGGATCTGGCCACCTCGATACCGTACACCAGGTCGGGGTGCAGGGTCGGCTCACCGCCGAGGAAGACGATATTGGCCTTCCGGGCGGGGTCGTGAAACAGGCGAATCCAGCTTTCCATCTGCTCGCGGCTGAGCATCGCGGAGCCGTGTTCACGCGGGTTGATATAGCAGTGGGAGCAGGACAGATTGCAGGCGGTGAGCAGGTGCAGGAAGATATTTCTCTCGCCGGTTTTAAAACCGACGGTCCGGAGGTCGCTCATGGCTCGATGCAGAGAGGCCGGTACGGCCGGGACACCGTTTCAGGCGCCTCAGCCCTGACCAAGGGTGTAGTTGGATAGCGCCGAGTCGCGCCAGTAATCGTTTTTCTCGTCCCTGAAAAAATCCTGAAAGAGCTTCAAACAATCGGTTCGGCAGACCCCGGGGACGATGCGGATATCCATCGCCGCATAGAGCGGCGGCAGGCGGTCGAGTTCGAGTCGGCTGCCGCCGCCCATCACATCCTCGTAGCCGTAAACGATGGTCCTGAAACCGTTTAAAATCAAGGTGGTGAAACACATCAGGCACGGCTCCAGGGTCGAGTAGACGGTCACCTCGCTGAAATCGAGATCGGGTCGGGTCTCAAGCAGTTTGCGCAGAGCCACGTTTTCAGCATGGTCGAACTCGTTTCCGCCGCGACCGCTGTTCTGCCTGCCGCCGGCGGCAACGACCCTGCCGTCGTGGACCAGTACGCAGCCCACCGGGAATTCACCGGCAGCCAGCGCTTCGATGGCCTCGTCCAGGGCCAGCTTCATGAAGGGTTCGTGCGCGTCGTGCATCTGATGGATCTCTATGAGAGCCTGATTCTCGGCTCCGCTGTTCGGTCGTTAGTGATAATGTCAGCATTTCCCGGCTCATGGAGCCGCCACAATCTTTATAACGACGAAATTCACATTTGTGAACCTGTAACGCTTATTTAGTTTCCGCCTCGGAACTATTTAACCATAATCATTCACGAATCGTGTAGAAACCTGATTACAGTCGCTTCGCCGTCCTGATCACCGAGGAAGCGACACAGAGCGATGAATGGTTCTGAACCAGGTCATGCCCGGTGTCCTTGAACGGCAGAAAGGTCAGGACCGACTCACGGACTGAAAAGGATATATCCCCCAGCAGCGGCAGCACATCCTTGCGGTTCACCGCGGTCTCGGCCAGAACGCTTTTCACCGCCTGGGCCGCTTCCTGGCTGGGAAGCGTTGGGTAAACGATATCTTTTTCCAGGTTCACCTCCCCTTCCGGAAATTTGAGCTGGGACAGCGTGGCCGCCTTGGCCATGGTCAGGAAAACCTTGGGCCGGATCTTGATCGCCGGGATCCAGAACTGCAGGCTCTGCTGATCATGAACCGGCCGGACAACCAGCGGCTGGTTGGTAATTCTGAGAAAATCACCGAAACTGTTCATATCGATGCCCCGGGCCTCGACACTGAGCCGCCAGAACGGCAGATACCTCGAACGTCGATCCCCCTCGACCATCCGGTAGCGCAGCCGCTGAAATCTCCCCTTCTCCTCAGCCCAGCAACTGGCGCAGTTGAAACAGGAGACGATAAGGCTGTTGGGTTCGCCCTGCATGGTGTCGCCGCAGCGTGGGCAGATCATGGCCAGGAAACGCGGCTGCCACTGTTTTCTGAAGCCCATCAGCGGCAGCAACTGCCGGGGCAAGGCCTGCGCGGAGCCCAGTACCCGGTTGGAAACGCCGTCGACAACGGTATCGTTGTCGATATAGAGCGGCAGGTAGAGGCAACTGACCGATTCACCGATAAAGGCACGGTGGTGCAGGGTATCCGAGGCGGAGTCGAGCTCCATCACCGAGCGGGCCTTCTTTTCGGCGCGCAGCAGAACCTCGGCCGGCGTCGCCGCCCGCTTGATGAACTGCCCACTGATCGAGTCACCGGCAATATGCAGCTTCATGGCCTGGGGGCGCAGGCCGAGCGACGGCGGCAGCAGCGTCGATTCGAGCCCCTGGTAGGTGGTGTCAAGCACCCTGCAGCCGACCCGCTGGCCGAGACAGGTGTAGATATTTCCCTTGAAACGCAGGTAGGGAAAATAGAGGATCGATTCGGGCTGGACATGGTCGGGGATGCGGTCCGGCAGCACGTATCTCAGCATGGAGCCGCCGGCCATGTAGTTCTGCACCTCGCACCAGGGGCAGACGGTCAGCCGGTCGGCTTCGTCCATCTCCACCGGACCGCCGCAGGACGGACAGGGATGGCTTATGGTAAGGTCCATCTAATTATCTCGCAGAGACCCCGAATCTATTATTGTTTTTACTTATTACTGCCGAAAACCACTCTCCCGGATAACTCTCGAAAACTACTCCCGGAAATGAGGATTTTGGTTCCACCACACCCTGAAATTAGGATTTTGGTTCAAGATACTCGATGAAATGAGGATTTTTGCCCAAGATCGAGGCGTGCGGAAAAATTGACCCGGAAGCGTATACCAAATACGCTGAGGACTCAATTTTTTCGCACAACGAAGAGATTGGGCAAAAAGACCATTTCACAGCCGTTGGCCGCAGTGATTGCAAAACATTGCGCCGGACATATTCTCAGTCCCGCACTCCCCGCAGAAGATCTCTTTGGCCCTGTCCTCGGTGGCGGTGCCGCAGCGCGAGCAGAAACGGGCGTTGGGCGAGAGGTTCTTGCCGCACTCGTGGCACTGGCTCAGTACCACCAGCTGGTGCCCGCAGACGGGGCAGAAACGCGAATCCCTGCCGATCTGGTTGCTGCAGTCAGGGCAGCTGACGGTATCGCCGGCGGACGGCGGCTGAGACTGCTGCCCCCCGCCGGACTGAGCCATCGGGTTGAACATGGCCGGCATCATCAGGCCCATGCCCATGCCCAGACCGGCGCCCGCCTCGCCCTGGTTCTCAGCAGCCTTCTCCATGGCCATGGCAGCTTTCATGCGGACGAATTTATCCATATCGGTGATGACGTTCATCCGCGAACGGTCGTCAATCGCCTTCTGCACGTCTTCGGGCGGTGTGATCGAGGTGATGTAGAGATGGCTGAGCCGCAGTCCGAAATGGGCAAAGTCCAGCGTCAGCTTCTGCTGCAGTTCCAGGGAGAACTCATCGAATTTGCCGGGCAGATCGATGATCGTTTCGAGCCGCTCGCCTAAAAAGTCGTTGAGCCGCGAGACGATCACCCGCTTCAGGTAGGACGATATGTCCTCGGTGGTGAGCTTACCCATGGTCCCGACCAGCGAGTTGATGAACAGCACCGGCTGCACCACCTGGATATTGAAAATACCGTGCGCCCGTATCCTGATCAACCCCAGTTCCTGGTCCCTGAAGGCCACCGGATTCCGGGTCCCCCATTTGAGATTGGTGAAGTACTTCAGGTTGACCATGTAGACTTCGGCCCGCAGCGGACTGTCGCCCCGCCAGGGAATGGAGAGGACCTTGGTGATGATCGGCAGGTTCGCGGTCACCAGGGTGTGGCGCCCCGGCCCGAAAGCATCGCGGGCCTTGCCCTTGTAGAACAGCACGGCGGCCTGGCTCTCCCGGACCGTCAGCTGGGCCCCGAGCTTGATCTCGCCGGAGCCGGATTCCGGCAGACGATGCACCAGTTCCTGTCCGGTCTCATCGAACCACTCGATATTTTCCAGAAAAATCCCGCCGCTGAATCTGTTCATCGCTGCAACCCCTCATGATGTGGTGGACTGGTCCCGGGGCCGGCGCTGAAGCCGCTGCCTCAAATGCCGGCGAAGGACAATTGCCTTAGGATAAATGTAGATTATAGTGTAGCAGGATTTTAAGAAAAGTTTAACCGGCAGGTAATAGATTATGGATTTTAAAGAACAGTGGGATCTCGACACCGCCCTCAAAATAGTGCAGAACAAGACGGTTGACTCGGAGCTCTGGGCCGAGGCGGTGGAGTGGCTGCTGCTCTACGGGCCGCCGGAGGTGGTCTCGATTCTGCTCCAGGCTTCCGGCCATGCCACCGGGGAGGTGTTCCCCGAACTGATGGCCGAAAACGACACCCGCGACGGTCAGGCGACCTACGATGTCGCCCGGCTGGCCAAATCACTTGGCCTGAACGAGAAAGAGATCCGCTCGGCGCTTTACGGCAGGGAAAAATCCGACAAGCTGGTTCACTTTTTTGACGACAACGGCTCCAAAACCGTCCACTGATTTTTTCTCTTTCTGAGCCGCCCTTATGAGGATGCGCCCTTACTCGGGGTGCAGGTCGTAAAGCGTCTCATCGTGGCTCGGCGGCGCGGTTTTCGACATCGCTTTTTTCTTCATCGCCTCGAATGAAAAATCGTCCCCTTCCAGCAGGTCGCCCATCTCCTTTTCGATCTGCTCGGGGTCCTCGCCCTTTTCCATCCGGCTGATCGCCTCTTCCATATTGTCGCCCAGGTTGATGCCGGTGCGCTCGGAGAAGGTGCGCATCAGGCTGGCCATCTGCCTCGGGTCGTCCTCATTGATGTTTTCCGATTCGCGCATCAGCGAATCGAGCGCCTGTTCCATCTTCGACTCGTCGAGCCCGGCAAACTGGTCGTCTTCCTCGCTCGCTTTGCCGATGGTGGCAAACATCGATACCTGGCGCTCCAGTTCTCCCCGGTCGCATCGCGGGCAAGCCGGCCTGGTGTCGGTGTCGACTCTTTTGGAGAAGAAGTTGTAGATGGTGTTGCAGTCGCTGCAGTAAAATTCGTAAATCGGCATAACTGTCCCTGGTCTTTCTCAGCGGAGGTGTAATGTTCTAGGCGTTGATAACGGCGTCGATCTCGGTTTCGGAGACCTCTTCGGTGATCACCACTTCCCCGATATCGACGGCCAGGATAAAGGAGGTCCTGCTGCCAATCCTTTTTTTGTCGGTCAGAAGGTAAGATTTAATCAGGTCCCGGTCAAGATGGCCGGGCACCTGGGTGGGCAGGCCGTAGCGCCTGATCATGGCCAGGATGGCCTCGAGCTTTTGCGGGTCGAGCAGTCCTTTCATAACCGAGATGCGCGCCGCCGCCGCCATGCCGATCCCGACGGCGAAACCGTGCAGGATCTCGAAGCGTGAAGCGGCTTCGACGGCGTGACCGATGGTGTGGCCGAAATTGAGAATGCGCCTGATATTGGACTCTTTCTCGTCCTCGGCGACCACCGCCGCCTTGATCGCGCAACTGACCCGGATCACCTCCTGCAGCACCCCGGGATCCTGGGCCATGATCTGATCGAAGTTCTCACCAAGCATGTCGAAATAGCCGTCGTCACGAATGATTCCATGCTTGATCACCTCGGCCATGCCGTTGATGAATTGCTTTTCCGGCAGGCTCCTCAGAACCTCGGGATCGATATAGACCGCCCGCGGCTGATAGAAGGCCCCGACCAGGTTCTTGCCCTCCGGAATGTCGACCCCGGTCTTGCCGCCCACCGAGCTGTCCACCTGGGCCAGCAGGCTGGTCGGGATCTGGATGAAGGGTATGCCCCGCATATAGGTGGCGGCCACGAAGCCGCCGACATCACCGGAGACGCCGCCGCCAAGAGCGACCACCATCGAGCCGCGGTCAAGCCCCCGGCGGGCGGCCTCGGAGATCAGCGCCCCAACCGTCTGCAGGTGCTTGTGGTCCTCGCCGTGGGGGAAAACGAACAGGTCGCCGGCCAGCCCCTTTGCGCGCATCGACTCGACCAGCTTTTCCCCATAGAGCCGGGCCACATTGTCATCGGTGATGACACCATAACGGCTGGCCGGATAATGTTTGGCCAGTTCTTCCGGGACGCGGCCAAGGCAGCCCGGTTCGATGGTGATCGGGTAGCTTCGCTCAGCCAGTCCCACCTGCAGAACAGTCATAGTCTCTCCATCGGGAAACAATTGGGGGTACCTCAGATTTCAGATGCTTCCATGATAAATACATTGGGGCAAAATGCAAAAAAAAAAGGAGACGGAGCGCCAGGCTCCGTCTCCTTCAAGAGTCGATAAAGATCAGAATTACATGGAGTCGCCGGAGGCGGCACCCTGCATCTTGACTTCGACCTTCTCGGTCAGTCCTTCATAGTACTCGCGCAGGTGATCGAGAACTTCGTCGCGACCGAAGTGGTCAACGATCTCGGCACCATCGGACAGGGCCTTGCGCAGTTTGGTACCGGACAGGATGACACGGGACTCCTTGTCATGCGGGCAGGTGCGCAGAGAAGCCATGCCGTCGCACTCGCTGCAGTAGAAGGTCCAGTCGATCTTCATGGGCCGGCAGAGCAGGTCTTTGGCATCGTCGCCGGTTACGGGGATGCGATCGAAGATGTCCTGGGCCTCGAACAGGCCGTAGAAGTCGCCGACACCGGCATGGTCACGGCCGATCAGCATGTTGTTGACGCCGTAGTTCTGGCGGAAGGTGGCGTGCAGCAGACCTTCGCGCGGTCCGGCATAACGCATATCCAGCGGATAACCGGCGGAGTAGACGTTTTCAGATACGAAATACTTGTCGATCAGGATTTCGATGGCCTTGATACGAACCTTGGCCGGAATGTCGCCGGGCTTCAGGTTACCGATCAGGGAGTGGATCAGAACGCCGTCACACACCTCTACCGCGATCTTGGCCAGGTACTCGTGGGAGCGGTGCATCGGGTTGCGCAGCTGCAGGGCGGCTACGTTGGCCCAGCCGCGCTCGTCGAACAGGGCACGGGTCTCGGCGGGCTTCAGGTAGATGCCCGGGTACTCAGCCGGGTACTCGCCCTCGGAGAGCACTTTAACCGGACCGGCCAGGTTGAACTCTTTCTGAGCCATGACCATGATGACGCCCGGATGATCCTCAGGTGCGATCTCCCAGAATTTGCCGTCTACCGACTCTTCGCCTTCGCCCATGAAAACTTTTTCACATTCCCATTTCTTGTCGGCATCGGTCATCTCGAACTTCTCTTCAACCTTCATGGTCGCAAACGTCTGGCCGTTTCTGACCAGGGCAATCTCGTCGCCTTCGGCGATATCTGCGGCATCGGCGGCAGAAACGTCGAGGGTGATCGGTACCGGCCAGAAGGTGCCGTCGGCCATCTGGAAGTTATCACAGACGCCTTTCCAGTCGGCTTTGGTCATGAAGCCGGTCAGCGGGGAAAAACCGCCGATGCCCATCATGATCAGATCGCCTTTGGCGCGGGCGGAGATCTCAATCTGCTTCAGACCTGCGGCTTTCTTCAGTTCAGCTTCCTTTTCGGCGCCTTCGAGAAGTGCGCAGACCAGACCTTTTCCACCATGGGGTGCAACCAATTTTGACATAGTGTTCCTCTTCTTTTTTAAGTATTGGAATAAATGCGCCGTTTCGAAAACCGAAACGGCTGCTTACCTAACAGGGTGCTGAAAACAGTGGCCAAGAAATCTGAACCACTGTTCATTTACGAAGGCTTATATATAGTAGAGCACCAGAAAATGTCAAGACAAAAGCGACGAAACCAGGCCCATTTCGCAACGCCGAAACGATCAACCACCTATGGTTTAAAAAAACGTAAGCGCAGCGCGTTGGTCACCACCGAGACGGAGCTCAGCGCCATGGCGCCGCCGGCCAGCATCGGGCTCAGGGCAGGGCCGCCGAACGCATAGAGCAGTCCGGCGGCAATCGGGATGCCCAGGACATTGTAGCCGAATGCCCAGAACAGATTCTGACGGATGTTCTTCATCACCGCCCGGGACAGTGACAGCGCGGTGACGACGCCGCCGAGCCGTCCGGACATCAAGACGATGTCGCCCGACTCCATGGCGATCTCGGTTCCCGACCCCATGGCGATGCCCACATCGGCCTGGGCCAGCGCCGGGGCGTCGTTGATCCCGTCGCCGACCATGGCCACCGCACCGTCTTTCTGCAGCTCCTCGATCTTGTCCCGCTTGTCGCCCGGCAGCACCCGGGCGATCACCTGGTCGATTCCTGCCTGACGGGCGATGGCGTGCGCCGCATCGGGATGATCACCGGTCAGCATGACCACCCTCAGACCCATGTCCCTGAGCCGGGCCACCTGATCTGCGGCTTCGTCCTTGAGCGAATCGGAAATGGCCAGGTAACCGCCGAACAGTGAATCGACCACGATGTAGAGGATGGTGCTGCCGCTTGCCTTCAGCGACTCGTCAGCACCGATATCTTCGGGCAGCTCGATGTTCTGCCGGTCGAGAACCCGCTCGTTGCCGATCAGGACCGAGCGGCCGTCCACCTCCCCTTCGATGCCGGCGCCCTCGAGCAGACTGACCGACTGCGGCTGTCTCAGCGAAACGCCTTCATTTTTGGCAAAATCGACAATCGCTGCCGCCAGCGGATGCTCGGAGGACTGTTCGAGGGAGGCGGCCAGCTGGAGCAGTGACTGGTCATCGAGATTCTCATGACGATTGACAAAGGAATTGACGGCCGGCTCGCCCCGGGTCAGGGTCCCGGTTTTGTCGAACACCACGGTTGTTATCTTCTCTGAAGTCTGCAGCGCCTCGCCGTTTTTGATCAGCACCCCGAGCTGGGCGCCGCGGCCGGTGCCGACCATGATCGAGGTCGGGGTGGCCAGCCCCATGGCGCAGGGGCAGGCGATGACCAGCACGGCGATGAAAAAGCGCAGTGCCAGGGTGAACTCGACCCCGCCGATAAAATACCAGCTCAGACCGGTCAACAGGGCGATGGCCATGACGATCGGCACGAAATAGAGGCTGATCCGGTCGGCCAGCGAGGCAATCGACGGTTTGGTGCCCTGGGCCTGCTCGACCATTCTGATGATCCGGGCCAGCACCGTGTCCTCCCCGGTCTGGGTCGCCTCGACCCGCAGCACGCCGGACTGGTTCAGGGTCCCGCCGAAGACGGTGTCCGACTCCTTTTTGTCGACCGGCAGACTCTCACCGGTGAGCATCGATTCATCCAGCGTCGAGGATCCCTGCACAACCGTACCGTCCACCGGAATGCGCTCGCCGGGCCGAATCAGCAGCAGGTCGCCCGGCTGGATTTCATCGGTGGCGATGGTTCTCTGGGAATCACCTTCGATCAGGGTCGTGGTTGCCGGAGTGAGCTGCACCAGCTGGGCGATCGCGTCGGAGGTCCGGTGCTTCGATCTGGCCTCGAGGTATTTGCCCAGGTAGACCAGCGCGATCAGCACCCCGGCCGACTCGAAATAGAGATCCATCACCCGCTGCTGCACATCGATGCCCAGGCCGATCTCGATCAGCCCCCAGCACGAATAGACAAAGGCCGCCCCGGTGCCGACCGCGATCAGCGAGTCCATGGTCGGCGCCCGCCTGATCAGGGCCGGGAAACCGTTGACATAAAAAGAGCGGCCCAGCAGCATGATGGGCACCACCAGGATGAACTGGGCCAGCCCGAAGAAAAAGGGATGGTGCATCGGCTCCAGGGCCGTCGGCAGCGGCAGGCCGACCATCTCCCCCATCGATATATAAAACAGCGCCGCCGTCAGGGTCATCATCAGGATGAGCCGCTCCTGCATCCGCTCGAGTTCATCCTGGACCCGCTCCCGCCGGCGGCTGAAATCGCCCTCACCGGCAGCCTCCCGCTGGGCCGTGAAACCGAGCTTTTCGATGGCTGACCGAAGGTCCCGCACGCCGATCCGGGACTGGTCGAAGCGGACCGTCGCCTTTTCGGCGGCCAGGTTTACCCGGGCCTCATGCACCGCTTCCATCTGATTGAGAACCTTCTCGATCCGCGATGAGCAGGAAGCACAGTGCATGCCCTGGATCGAAAAGATTATTTCCTTCGCCTCGCCCTCGCCCTGTTCCGGCTCCAGTCCGAAACCGGCTCCCGAGACCGTGCTGACAAGTTTGTCATCATCGACCAGTTCGTCGTCGTAACGGCAGCGCATCCGCTCGGTAGCCAGATTGACGGAAACCGACTCCACGCCTTCCAGGGTCGACACGACCCGCTCGATCCTGCTTGAGCAGGCGGCGCAATGCATACCGGAGACGTTGAAGGACTGTTCTTTGATGGCCATATTCTTGACTCGTACCAACCCCATAATTATCGGTTTTAGAACCACACAGCGCTGATGAAGACCAAACCGACCGGACATTCAGCGTTTTCACCGCTGTGGGGTTAAAACTATTATCACGAGGTGAACACATGGCCACCATTAAGATTAAAGGAATGAGCTGTCAGCACTGCGTCGCCTCGACCACCAAGGCGCTGGAGGCGGTTCCCGGTATTTCAGCCGTCGAGGTGGACCTGGATAAAGGCGAGGCCCGCTACCAGGGGGAAGCGGACAAGGATGCAGTAAAAAGCGCGATCGAGAAGATCGGCTTCGAGGTCGTCGGATAGCAGCGGGCAGCGAGTAGCCGCAGATCAGCCGCAGATCAGCCGCAGATCAGCCTGCAATTACCCGCTGTAGACGAGGCGGACCCTGCCGACCGCATTGACCACCAGGTCGATTCGCTTATCTGAGCGGCCCCGGACGCTGATTGTTCCAGGCCTGATCCTCCCCGTGCTGCGCAGCCTGAGATGATTGCCGGGAAAGTTCGAGACGAGCGACAACGGCTCGTTTATCTCACGCCTGGCCATCCGTATCTCCCCTTCTTCGCGTATCCAGTTGCCCGGTGTGCCGCCGCCGGCCCCGTTGTCGACGAATATCTCGTAGAATTCCTCATGTATCTGCAGCACCACGTAGCTCTTATGCTTCGCCGCCAGGATCTTTCCCCGGTTGAGATCCGATTTGATGACGGCGGCCAGCCCCGAGAGCTGGGTCTTCTGTTTGAAGCCGAGCAGTGAGATCGTACCGATGGTCGTCATGATCGACACAACGGCCAGTACCACGAGCAGTTCGCAGAGCGTGAATCCGCTGTTTTTACCTGATAATAGAGCCACAGCCGCTCCACCGCTCAGTTCAGTTCCCGCCAGGACGACAGACCCAGATTCCTGCCGCGCACCACGCTGTGGGCGACTTCCGGCTGACTGCCCGGTTCTACCAGGGTGGCGTCTCCAGCGCTGGCCGAATGGTCTGAGCGATACCGGGGAACGAACAGCAGGTCATGGTCCCCGGCGGAGATGAGCGCGGGCGGCGACACCGTATTGGCTGCCAGAATCCCGGAGGCCTGCTGCACCGGCCCCGCAGCCGAACCGTCCTCGTTGTAAAGCGCCACGCTGTCGTTGGAGTTCATCGATTGATCTTTATTGAGGTCGAAGACGATCGTCTCCGCCGCACCGCCCGAGCAGGAGTCGTGCGCCATGATCATCTTATTCGAGGTGTCGATACCGCACCCGGAATCGGTCCACAGCGCGGTCGAGTAGTAGAGAACCCCGTCATGAACGACCGGGTCCGAATCGAGCTGCTCGTCGCCGAAAGGCAGGTCGAAGAACCAGCCCGCATGCACCGTGTCGCTGTCAGAAGAGAGGCCTCCGGCCAGACTTTCCGGGTTCAGCCAGTTGATTGGGTTGGATGACAGCGTACGGACCACCTGTTCGTAATCGCTGAAATCATCCGGGGCGTCGGTTATCGATTTGAGCTGCCCCGAAAGCGCCTGGTCGCCAAGCAACCGCGCTTCAGGCTCACTGAGATAATTCAACCCGACGAAAGAGTGCTGGGTCTGCTCGAGCAGACCGACCCGCTGCGCCTCCGCTGATGAAAAAATCGATGCAAGGTTGCTCAGCGAACGGACGGAGCCCGCCGCACTGACTTCACCGTAGTGGGCTTTCATCGGATCGATGCCCGTATCGGGCCGGGCCCGCCAGTAGTCCTGCCAGTCCCAGATGCCGTAGAGCGACTGCGTCTGACTGCCCGCATCCGCGGCCGGGTCGCGCCAGCCGGTACCGAACAGCACCATCAGCCCCTCTCCCGAAGCGGTGCAGGGCCGGGTGACGGTCGGTGCGGTGGTAATCGGCTGGGGGGCGCCCTGCCGGTCTCGCACTGTAATCAGAGGGCGGGGGGCGGGCTGTCCCCGGCTGTCGAGATCGGCGGGCTCGTGAAAAGCGGCGATGTAGCCGTCGGCCCCGTAGATATCGCCCAAGGTAAAATCGAACTTCCACAGGTTTCCGGCCAGGTCGCCGCCGTAGCCATAATCGATCACGCCGTCCTGGTCATCGTCGACCAGCACCGGCGAGGAGAGACCGTTGCAGCCGTATTCAGCAGTGCAGCTGCCGCCCTGTGCAGACTGGTCGTCATCCTCCTGTTTCGCGGTTATGATCCGCCTGATCACCGAACCGTCGAAGGCATCGAGGATATAGAGCACCGGCACCTGGTTGTAGCTGTGATAGCCATTGCCGAAGACCACGCACCAGCGGTATCCGTCTGCTTCCGGGTAGGGAAGCTTGACGATTTTCGGGGAGCCGTACACCATGCCCAGATAGGGGTCGGTCGACATTGATGTCACCTCGTCGCTGTAGCGATCGGCCGACTCGTCGATTAAATATTCTGTCTCCACCAGCCGGCCGGCCACCTCCTGCAGCCCATCGGCCGCCGGATCGGGATACTCCCACATGACGATGTCATCGGCCCGGGCTTCGATATCGCCCATGTCCGTTATACCGAACAAATTGAGTGCATAGATCCCCTTCCCGCCCCGGCCCAGAGAGCCGACGACCAGGGTGGTCGAGCGATCCTCCAGGTAGCGGATCGCTATCGGCGCATCGACATAGAACTGGTGGCTGGCCTGATAATCGAGATCGCCAAGCAGAGCGAGCTTCTCCGCGCGGGCGCCGGCAGCAGGGGAATTCTCCACCCACCGCGAAAAGAGCAGGTTGGGAACGTAGGAGAAATATTCCCGACCGCTCTGTTCATCGAAGACATGCAGCATGCCGTCGTTGGCCCCGGCCAGAAGAATCGAAGCGTAGCTGAGCGGCGTGGAGTTCCTGAAATCACCATAATAGGAAGAGCGTTTACGGAACCGTTCCCCTTCCAGTGACCGGTCGCCGCGGATAAAGGCCACCAGATCGGGGTCGTAACGCAGCCACGCCCGCTGGCTGTCGCCTAGGCTCTGGTAATCGAACGGTATACCGCCGGCCAACTGATCGGAGTAAGTAATGACCCGGCGCCTTTTCCACCAGCCGTCCTCCGGATCTTTGTTCAGATCGTTATCGGTTTCCCAGGCGATCGTGTCGGCCGACCATTTGATCTCCGGAAAGCCCGGCGAAAACGGTTCCCGGCACGGCTCCAAACCGCCGTCGCCATTCTCGCACCGGCAGCCCGATGCATCCCCCCGTGCGTCGACGCAGGTGGCGATCAGATCTCCGGCCCAGTTCAGCTCACTATAGACGCTCTGGAACACGAGGGTATCGGCGCCGACCGCATGGTCATCAAAGGTTACCGCAGCCGACGTTCTCAGCCGCGCTGAGCAGTCCTGAGCCGGATTGGCCGCACGGCCGGTCCCCGCCACCCCGACGATCAGCCAGATCAGCACCATCGGGAAAACCATTAACCGGGCCGCTTTTCTCAAAAGCCGTGTTTCATTCAGATCCATGGTTACCAGCCATTCACCAAAATCAGGCATCGATCTTTTCACCATTGCCACACTCCACCGTCTGATTGTCGTCTACCTATGCTCTCTAAAGAATCTCCATTGGCGCCAGCTCCATCCGGTAGCCCAGTTCGATGCCAAAGGTTCCGGGATAGCCGCGCCCCCCGGAAGCGCCGACACGATAGAGGCCGTAAATCCGGTAATCCCTGATCACCGGATCGTCGGAGCCGATCGAGTAGGCACCGATTCGCCCCCGGTCCTGAACCGCATAACGGATCAGATCGTCACCGCCGTCCTCCACATCGACATAGCCGGGCGGCTCGAGGCTCAATGGTCCGCCACCCCTGAACACCTCAGGAATCCGCGCGGTGCGCTGCCCGTCCCCCACCCAGTTGCGCGGAAACGGCGCAATTCGCGGAAAAACCGAGTCATCTTCCGAAACAGTCGCATCGAGCACACCCAAATCATAGACCGGCCGGGCAGCATCCGCCGACCAGGCCTGGTCGAGCCACTCCAACACGCTGTTTTGTGCGAGATGCAGCAGCTTCACCCGGCAGTCCTCGGGAACCGCCTCGATACAGTCATCCCCGCTCACATTCTGGCGCACCAGTTCTTCGACGCCCAGCAGACCAATGCTTTCCAGCAGGTAAAAAGAGGCCACCGAACTCTCCAGGCTGCCCGAGGTGACGACCTCGGTATTGGCAACCCGCAGCGACAGGGCCCCCATCAGCGAGACGACCAGCAGCACCATCAGCGCCAGGACCATCACGAAGCCGCGTTTCCCAGGCGGTACCCCCCACCTGCCTTCTGCACCCTGATCACATTCATAAGCCAAGATTCCTGCATCTGATCCGCGCCTCATAGACCCGAGCGACACGCCCCTTCATACCGGCTGGAAGCTCTGCGGTCAGCGCCACACCGATGCTGCTGATGTCAACAATCCGCGACGTTGGCCGATCGTTCCGGTCGAAATAGATAAAGGAAAGATCGATGACCCGCATCAGGTCTTCAGCCCCCCCGACCAGCGACTGCGACGAGCGGCTGGCAGTCCCCTCGGCCGTCACCCGCACCAGGCTGCCCGCATCGCGATCGAAGCGGTAGGAGATGATGTCGCTCTCCTGGAATGTCAGGTCATCGTCCGCATGGCTCTCCGTGACGGAGCCGTCGTCATCCCAGTCGACCGTAAACGACAGCTCGTCACCCGCTGCTTTCTCAATGCCGAACCGCATCGGGCCGATCGATGAAAAACCGGCCATCCTGATCTCCCGGGACATCAGCTCCATCACCGCCCGCACACTCTGCTGCAGGTCCGCCCGCGAGCCACGCACCGTATGGCCGACCGCCATGGTGGTAAACATCCGCACAATCGATGAAGCAACGATGGCGACAATCGCCAGCGCTACCAGCAACTCCACCAGGGTAAACCCGCTTCGCCCGACCTTTCTAACAGCGATCACACCGAACCTCCCAGCAGAGTCTTCAACACCACCTGCCCGCGCCCACCTCGTCCTCCGCCGCCCCGATTCCAGGACACGGTGACGACAGCCAGACAGATGCCGCTGCCGTCTGTGAGACCGGTTTCGCAATTGGCTTTGTCATTGCCGTATGCGCCACCGGCCAGAGGGTCGATAAACGTGTGGGCAATCTGATAGGGGCCGGCAGGTGTCGGGCCGGCGCCGAAATCAGTATGCAGATCAATCAGTGAGTTGTGACTCTTGATTTTCTCGAGCTCGGATTGCGCCAGCAAAGCAGCCGTGGTGACGATATCGCCGGAACTGATATTTCGCTGGGCAACAAGTCCCATCTGCATGACGGCGAGGATGCCGATCGAGAGGATCGCCATGGCCATGACGACTTCGATGAGGGAGAA
>CAWJQN010000002.1:0-406329 GCA_963845115.1 uncultured delta proteobacterium
GAACCTGGTGGCCAATTGATGACCAGCCGTACCGTAAACATCAAACCCCGCCACCAGCGAGTAGTAGATGCGTTCCAGCAAGGGGTAATCAACGACCCATAATGTTTTCGGCAAACCGCCCAGGGCGCCCCGGTGCACCGAGGCACTGTCGAAATGCCTATAAACGGTGAGGACGGGGTCGTCATCCGGCTTATTGCCCTTCCATATCACGTTCGTGTCAAGACCATCGGGATAATGAATTCCGTAAAACTGTTGACGGTTCTTGTAGTAATCCACTGCCCAGGCATAGTGCGGATTCTCGAGGAGCGACTTTTTCAGGGAATAGTCGCTGCCACTTTCACCCGGCAGGCGCATCTTCTCCTGATTGAATTTGAGAAAACCCGGGTATTTAACTGCTAAGTCATAGTCCGGATCCATAAACATGATCCAGAAATGATCGTCGATCACATCCAGTGCCACCTGCCCCTTGCAGACCGGCCCCCGAATAAAGGTCATGATCGTATAGTGGGCGTTGTCAAGCAGCCACTGGTAGCGTGAGCGGACCGGTATCTGCTCGAATGCCTGGAAGGGATTGGCGCTGAGCTTTTTATCATAGCCTACCAGGTACGGAGGCTGGGCCCAGTTAGGAGTGATGAACAACTCGTGTACCCGCTTATAGTGGTCTTCCCCCATGGGAAACACCATGTGCGTCTTGTAGACGATTGTTGAGTATATCTTCCTGAATCGATAATAGACCGTTTCGGTTTCAGGATCGTCATAGGGTCTGACGGTTGCCACAATGTCGATAGCTTCGCCTGGCGGTGTCTTTGAACGTACCAGTTCGTAGAATGCATTGGAGCCGGTCTCAAAGCTCAGGTGGGCAAGAAACAGGTGCTCATAGAGGTAACGGGCGGTCATCTGATGTTTGGAATCGGACTTATTCAAAAAGTCCTCCCACTTCTCCACCATCATCTGATCCACATCCGGTACCGCTTTAAGAGCCTGCTGCTCCTCGGCGGACGGACCTTTTGTCCCCTGGCTGAGCCAACCGGCAATGGTGTTGAACTCTTCGTTTGTCAGAGGCGGAAAGCCAAACGGCATACCGTTGTTCGGGTGTTTCTTGAGATATTTTTTCAGCTCATCTGCATCCTCGGCGCAGGTAAGATCGCTTGCCTCGGGGTAATATGTGCCCACCACATCAGGCGACAGCCGCTTGTGATCAAGCAGCAGGTATATGATGGAGTCGGAATAATCCTGGTTTTCTTCCGGTGTAACACTGGTAAAGCCCTTCTGGCGCCACTCATCGGCAGAATGTGCATCGACCAGCAAACGGCTTGGGTCCATGGTCTTCAGGCGACCGGAGTTATAGACTTTTTCTTTGCTGGCACCCCGCTCCAGCCCGTCCCAGGAACTCAGCTTCAACTGGCAGGGAGAGTTATAGCAGGAGTGACAGACCACGCACCGTTTAACCAGAATCGGTTCGACATCGGCGAGGTAATTCAACTCTCGGGTCGGCGGCGCAAACTGGTAGGCCGGATCCTGAGGGGGCGGTGGCGTTGCACATCCGGCCAAAAACAAAACTATCAGGGGAACTGCAGTTAGTAAAATTCGCATCTCTTCTCCTTCGAAATAAACCAAATCTAAAACGGATCGCCTCGACCTTTAGTTTCTCCTGGTAATGTCAGATAGCAGGACAATAAAATTACCTGCCATTTCAATATGCCTCCAGAGCATGTCTGATATGCTCTCCCATTATTCTGGAAAAATCTTCCCTTCCCTCTTTTTGCATTTTCAGATCGATCCGGCATATAAAGCGAATTTTTATGCAATCAGATCATTATATCTGCGATTCAATTGGAAGCATTCCCATGAAGCCTGTGCCGAATCGTTTCCAGAACCCCGTGTAGGGTTCATGTTTGAAGGTGACCGGTTTGCCGTTGACACTGCCATGCCAGTGCAATCTTCCTACCCCGTCAGACCCCTCTATCAGTTCGAGGCGAAAGGCAGCGTTGCCGATCTGGCGGTCAAAACCTTCGGCCATGTACCTGGCGATCGGTTCTGAATCAAAGACTACCCCGATCTCTGTATTCTGAATCACTGAGCGGGCATCGAGGTTGAGAGAACCGACAAACACCTTGCGGCGATCTAAGATGAAACATTTGGCATGCAGGCTGAATGTGGATCCACCTGGTGATATATCTGTATTATCCTCTTGCTTTGACGCTGCCGTTTGTCTCTCTAAATTCTGATTGAGTTCGTAAAGCTGAACACCCATCCGCAACAAATCTTTGCGGTAGCGGGCATATCCCGCATGAACGATGCCGACATCGGTGGAGGACAGAGAATTGGTAAGAATCTTCACCTGGACACCCTTGTCACGCAAATCCTTGAAAAAGGACATACCCGATGTGCCTGGAACAAAATACGGTGAAAAGATGATCAGTTCCGTGCTGACGTCCTCGAGATATGGCGCCAACTGTTCCGACAATCGATATTTCTTCTCACCGGTGGAAGTGGACAATTTTTCTGGATCATCGGCCACAACCGCCCCGTTGGCCCAGGCGTACCTGACCCGGTCGTTTCTCAAATCTTCTGCAAGATCAGAATTCAGCAGGTGATCGATATATTTTGAACCCTGCTGCTGCGCCACGAACGCATCAAGTGCAGCTTTTTTTTTAGCAGCCTCCTGTGGCGTCGGTATTTTGTCAACCAGAGTCGATACAGGGTAGCTGAGTTGATCATTCCAATACTGGTCGAAAGAGGCGGAGACTTCCCCGGCGATCGGTCCGAAAACCAGAACATCGAGGTCGAGAAAAGAAAATTCTGTATTGGCCTCAAAATATTCGTCACCGATATTTCGCCCGCCAAGAATCGTTGCCTGATTATCCACCGTAAAAGATTTGTTGTGTGCACGACGGGTCTGTCTGCCAAAGCCGGTGAGATACTGGCTTGTTCTGCCGATTTTGCGGCTGAACGGGTTAAAGAACCGCACCTCGATATTGGGATGATTATCCAGTACCGCAGCACCAAAGTCCCTGCCCTCCAGATCAATGTCATCTACCAGCAAGCGAACACGAACTCCGCGTTCAGCAGCTTTATAGAGGCGGTCAATAAACAGGGCTCCGACCACGTCATGGTGAAGTAGATAGTATTGCGCATCAATGCTTTGCTCGGCCCGATCGGCAAGGACCAGGCGGGCAACCAAAGCATCGAGTCCATCTGCCAGGATATGGTAGCTCGACATCCCCCCGCGATCACGACCTTCTTCCGCAACCCTCCGACCGATCGAAGTGCCCGCTGTATCGGTGTAGGCAGTTGAAACCGGCCGTCCAACGTTTTGGGGAAGCGTGGCACAGCCACAAAATGTTAGAAGTATAATCAGCAGCAGGAAAGATTTCAGACCAATCAATTTTGTCATTATGTGGCTGCTCCGCTCAGCAAACTTCACTTACTTTTTTAACATTTTCGGCTTAATGCAGCTGATCCAGCAGGCGGTATGATTTGTTGAATCAAGCTGAAAGAAAAATATAATTAATGTTTATTACCAGGCTGTTATGTATTCAAACACTATTACATTTGAAACTGTTCAATGATTCTCGGGTTTACTCGATTTTTTTATTTGGCGAGAGCATCCCTTTGGCGACAAAGACTACCAGCGAACTGATGGCCGCAGGAAGTAGTGAAACAATCGGGTTACAAACAAATCTGCGCGCTTCACTTCGTGACTCGTTAAATTCTGCCTCAGCTTTTGTCAGCTCATTTTCCATATCACTCACGGCCATATCGAGCACATTCCTGACCATTGCTGCTTCTGCTCTAGGCTTTGTATCCTAAAAGCGGCAGAGCACCAGTTGATTATGTCACTGGCGGCACTGCCGCTCATTCACGGTCTGATCAGGCCGCCTCATCTGCATCAATGCGAGCCGCAACGGCTTCCAAAATGGCCACCTGGGCCTCATAGTAATAGTACAATGCCATCTCGACGCAGGACTCGGCATAATTCTCGGCCTTTTCGGCTCTCTTATCGAGCTTTTTCCGTTCGCGGTTTGCCTTCCATTCTCCTATGGTTGCCTTGGTTTCCGCCTTCTTTGACTTGGCATACTCTTCAACCCTGGTCTTGGCTGCCGCTGCCTCCTGCTTTTTCTTGGCCAGCACATCTTTGGTTTCATCTAGTTTACTCTGGATAGTCTCGGCAGATTCCTTTCCGAGATCTTCAAAATGGGCTTTGGCGCCCTTCAAATGGTCGATACCGCTGTCGAGTTTGGCATGAAGGTCTTTTTCGAGTTGGTCAAGATTCACTTTCATAACGTTGTCTCCTTTTTGGTAAGGCAGTTTTTATATTCTCAGGTCCTCCCATATCTTTATTGTCGACCCGAGTAACATGGCACTTCTCACTGTGGCGGGCATCTTTGCAAGCTGATGATATCTATAGATTGTCTGTACTTATTGAAGGGTAAACAAGGATTCATAACACCGGCCCGAGCATGGCTATGGTATTGTTCCACAATCTGTGTCTCCAACTCCAGGTCTCCACACTCTCAACAGTGACTGATTCTGACTTCGCTATATAGCTTTGCTGGCGCTCCACAACATCATTGGTCAAGTCCTTGTTGTAGAACAAAATATTGTTTTCATAGTTGAGCTCGAAACTGCGGCGGTCCATATTGGCGGAACCGATCAAGGTCACCTCACCGTCAATGGTCAGCGATTTGGTATGCAGCAGTCCACCGACATACTCGTAGATCCGGACACCGGCCTCAAGCAGATCGAGGTAGTAACTGCGGCTCGCAGCACCGACAATCCAGGAATCATTTTTTTCCGGGAAGATAATCGTCGTATCGACACCGCGACGCGCACTGGCACACAATGCCGCCTGCATAGGTGTGTTCGGCACATAGTAGGGGGTCGAGATGATCAGCCTTTTCCTGGCACCAAAAATAAGCGTCTCAAATATTTCAGGCATGGCCGAATTGCGCACCGTTGGTCCGGTACCTATGACCTGGGCAGGAAACCCCTTGCCATAGGCAGCCATCGGTTCTTCCAGCAGATGGCTGATGTTTTCTCCGGTTCCAGCCTGCCAGTCAGTGGCAAAAAGATATTGATTCTGGCGAACAATCGGCCCTTCAAAGCGGATCAAGGCGTCGACCCAGGGGGCATATTTCGGTTTGACCCGGAACTCTGGATCTGCACAATTCTGGCTCCCGCAGTAGGTGATTTTATTGTCGATAACAACGATCTTGCGATGATTGCGCAAGTCGACACGACCTTTGAGCGGACGCAGCAGGGGATTGCCGATAGGCAGGGCGCTGGCCAGCTGGACACCGGCCGCTCTCATATCCTGCCAATGGGGAGAAGCAATCATCTTACGGGAACCCAGATCGTCGGCCATCGCCCGGCACTTAACTCCACGCCCCGCAGCTCTTCTCAGAGCTTCCACCACTTTCATCCCATTATTGTCGGACAGCCAGATATAAAACAGCAGGTGCACATGATCCTGTGCTGCGTCGATATCGGCAACCATGGAATCGATTGCTGAATTCGAATCGGTGGTGAGGTGGGCCCTATTGCCCTCAACCGGCTCAAAACCATTAACGTTTTTTCCCACCCGGAACATGTGGACATAGTTGGGTGGAACATCATCGTGCAGATCAGCCGCATCGGCTCCGGCAAGTTTGTTCACGTCCGGCATTGCCGCAATCACCTGGCGCATCTGGGAGACCCGTTTACGGCCGATATTGGTTTCTCCCAAGAGGAGATAGACGATGATACCCACCCATGGCAGGGCCAAAATCACAACCAGCCAGGCTACCCGTGAAGCTGGCTCTCTGTTAGGTCGCAACAGTATCCTGATAAAGGTTAGAACGTACACAATCAGAGAAAACACTGAGAAAAGTGCAGCGAGCATTACAAAGTCATTCATAATTTATTCCTCAGGTCTTTATCATGCCCAGATCTAAGCTAGTAAGGGATAATTAAACTGATGCCGGGTGCTTAGATTCAGCATCAGAGGTGTGCGCTACTTGTTCTCGGAGAGTCAGAATTTCAATCCGGTGGTTTTCTTCCAGGTGGTGCTGTAAATGATGAATCCGGCTCCGGAATTGAAGGATTCGCCGGTGCTATCCTCAGTTTCCCCGTCTTCGTGCGCTTCTGCCAGGGCGTCAGTATCGCTGGGAAAGGTCACTTGTGTAATTGCCACAATAGATCCTTATAATCTGTGAAAATTGAAGTACCATGTATATTCAAAGCATAAATATTGCTAAAAGAAATCGTTATAGTACCGGGGCCATAAGGGCAGCTCCTCTGGCCTTGAACCGCTCCCACGTCGACAGCTCCTCAAGGTTATAGTCAATCAGTTCTGTCGATTGTGACAGGTCGTCCAACAGCATACGCTCAAGTTCTCCAGCAAATTCCTTGTCGGCAACCGCGCCAGTGACCTCAAAATTCAGGCGAAACGAGCGGTTGTCGAAATTAACCGTGCCAACAATTGCCAACCTGTCATCAACCAGCATTACTTTCTGGTGCATAAAGCCCTTTTTGTAGAAGTAGATGTTTGCTCCGAGTTCTTTCAATTCACTGAGGTAGACATTGGATGCCTGGCGAACGAACCAATTGTCGTTTAACTCCGGGGTGAGGATCCGGACCTCGAGACCTTTCAGCAGGGCCAGGCGCAGAGCCACCATGGTGGCTTCATCCGGAATGAAATAAGGGGTGGCGATCCAGATGCGTTCCCGCGCCAGGTTCAAGACGGTGGTGAAAAAAAGGCTGGCGGTCTCCAGCTTATCTGCCGGACCGGAGGCCAGAATCAAGGCATTCTGATTGCTGTCGGGGGCCGGTTGGGGAGTCCATGAAAGACCCTGCAGGATCTCATGATTGGCCCAATGCCAGTCGGCCAGGAAAGAGGATTGGGCGGCAAGCGCCACCGGCCCCTGAATATGCATATGGGTATCCCGCCACGGCGAAAGCTTCGGGTCTTCGCCCAGGTAGTCGTCACCGACATTGAGGCCGCCAACCCAGGTCGACTTGCCGTCAACGACCACAATTTTACGATGATTACGGAAGTTGAGCTGGAATCGGTTACGCGGCCCCTGCCGGGTATTGAATGGAAGAATCTGGATACCCGCGGCGCTGAAATCTGCCAGCCATTCTGGTTTAAGACCACTGCTGCCCAGTTCGTCATAAAGGGCATATACCGCTACACCTTCCTTCGCTTTGTGGATGAGCTGATCTTTAAAACGATTGCCGATACCGTCTGAGCGCAGAATATAGAACTGGAACAGCACGTAGGACTCTGCTTTTTCAATCCCGGCCGCGATGCTGTCGTAGGTGGCTTGTCCGTCCACCAGCAGCTCCACCTTGTTGCCGCGCAGGAACTGATATCGCGCCAGTTTCTTGACCGCCTCATATTCCGGAAACGTTTGAGGAGCTTCCACCTTGTAAGGCTGCAATTCTCTAGAAAACTGTTCGATCTCATCCTGTACTTCTGCAGAAATATCCTGGTGCGCGTCAACGTAGCCGTTAAACTTACTGCGTCCGAGCACCCAGTAGG
The DNA here is from genome assembly GCA_963845115.1 of uncultured delta proteobacterium. Classification (GTDB taxonomy): domain Bacteria; phylum Desulfobacterota; class Desulfobulbia; order Desulfobulbales; family Desulfocapsaceae; genus JABDQA01. The sequence goes on from CAWJQN010000002.1 coordinate 7,526, forward strand.
CCGGCACGGCAACGATGGGCAAGGCGTTGAGACTGACCACCCAGGCTATTGCACCCTGGGGAGTTCGGGTCTGTAGAATCGCATGAACCGAACTGATCAGCCCCAGTATTTGAAAGAGCACTAAAATCGCGGTCAGCGTCTTGGTTTTCCTGGTAATTCGCATATGATACACCTTTTTGAAAATAGTGTAAGTTGACTACGGTCTAGGCGCAGTCGTTTCCTCTGCAGGTTTCAGAATCCCCAGTGATTGCAGCGCCTGTCCAATCAATCCGGGCAACCACTTTGGTGGATTGATCATCCCAGCTCAGGCCATACATGCGGCTTACAACAATGCCGAGAACCAATCCGATCACGATGCCTTCTGCAGCTCGTGTTACCCCTATTTTATGGCGAAATAGTTCGGCAACAATAACCAAGAGCATGACCAGGCAGACGATGCAGTAAAGTCGCAACCGGACGATGAGTCGCTTTTAAATTTTTTTCGCACTAGATGATCTTTCTGAATCGCCATAAAAACGCCGTGTTCCATCTTTGGGCAGCTACTTGTGTAAAAAGACTGGCTGCAGGTACTAGGAATTTCTGTAACTCATGGTAAGTTCATGGAACAATTGATACGCCAGATCCCAGTCCTCTTTGTTCACTGCATCTGTAATTTCCCCTAGATCGACGAACGCCTTCATGATTTCCAACGAATTTGTGCGCCATCGTGACACATCGGCCTGCAACAGAGCAAGTGCAGCGAGCGCCTCATCCCTCGACTTTGCCTCAATAGCCGACTTCACCATTTCGTAATGCTGCAGCTGCATCTCGTCTGGTGTGCCGGGTCCCGTTGTAGCGGGGGTGGTGGCGCACCCTCCCAAAGTCAGGGTAAAAAATGTACCGATGACAAATAAAACCACATTGTAAAAAGCTGAGTTTACATGACCTTCACGTTTGCGCATGTTGCCATCTCCAGTCATTTTGTTTTCTGTTTAACTGACAAAAAGGTACCTTTACGGATTATCTTTCTTCTCACCAAGGTCACTGCTTGCTTCTCATGAGTATTACGAACAACCCGACCGCCAGCATTGCAAATACAACAATCGCATAAGCCAGAAAAGCAAAACTGTTTGATTTACTTTCTTTCTTGGTCTGATTCTCCTCAATGGATTCTTGTGATTTTTGTTCTTCCAAGATGACCTCAAAAGTTCTTTGAATAACGATTTGCATATCCCCACATTACTATTTCTACCAGTCCGGTCGGCGCCAATCCGGATTGACCTGATCGATATTCTCTATTTCATGATCTTCAGGTTCCAATAGGTTCCCCCAACTGGTCCGTTCTATCATTTCTTTTTTGTTTTCTTCTGAAAGGATTTTTCCCCCTTGTCTGAGTTGCCATCCTCCGCCCAGCGCCTTGTAAATGGCCACAAGGTTAGTGCCGACCTGGCCACTGATAGCAGCTAGGCGATCGGCTTGAGTTGTCAGAAAACTTTGGGAATCCAATACTCTCTGATAGTCTGTGGTTCCCTCTCTATACTGGATTGATGATATATCTACCGATCGTTTAGCCGCACCAACGCTTTCTTTCAGGAAGCGCTCCTCTTCCTTGGAACGAGCAAACGCCACTATCGCATCCTCAACTTCTCTCTGGGCGTTTAAAACGGTATTCTTGTAGGAGACCACCAGTTGCTGAAGGCGGGCATCTTCTACCCGCACGCGGTTTTTAATACGCCCGTAATTGAGAATATCCCAGTTGAAACTGGGCCCGGCATTCCAAAACAAACTATCGTTACTGAACAGATCGCTCAGCGAGTTCTCTCCGTAATCGGTGACCGCGTCAGTTGAACGCCAGCCGATGCTGCCAAACAGGAAAAACTGCGGATACAGATTCGATTTGGCAATACCGATCTGCGGGCTCTGGGCCGCCAACCGCGATTCAGAGAGCCTGATATCAGGTCGACGCCGGAGAAGATTAGTCGGTATATCGAGTATAACCGTCTCAACGGCGGTCGGAATTTCGGGTGGTCCGTCCAGCATTTCTTGTAGGTCTCCTGGCAACAAGCCCAGCAGGATGGCCAGTGCGTTCTGGGCCTGACGAAGATCTGAATCCAGTTGGGGAACCAGCGCTTTTGTGTCACTCAAAAGCATTTGAGCCTGGGCCACATCCAGTTCCGAAACAACTCCTTCTTTATACTGGACACTTGCTATCCGCAGTGATTCTTCTTGCAACTCGATGTTCTTTCTAGCGACCACCAGTCGCTGCTCCAATGTGCGCATGGCAATATAGGTTCGGGCAACTTCAGCCGTCAGCGATACGAGCACGTTGTCGTAACTTGCGACAGTAGTTTCAAGGTTGGCTAAACCGGATTGCACCGATCGACGATACTTGCCCCAGACATCGAGTTCCCAGGTAGCGTCAAAGCCGATGCTCAATGCATTGAACTGATTATCGAGATAGGATGTCTCAGTATTCTGACTCAGTTTATTGTTGGATAAGGTGCCGGATGCTGATTGCTGCTGAGGGTATAAGTCTCCAACTATGATACCCAACTGCGCACGGGCCTCATAAATACGGATGCCGGCAATTTGCAAAGAGAGGTTCTGCTGATAGGCTTTCTCAATTAACTGCTCGAGCACCGGGTCATTAAACGTGTGCCACCAGTTGCTGTAGTCGATTTCTCCTGCCTTCAGTTCAGCTTCCTGCCTGTTGTTCCAATCATCGAGCATCTGTGTCTCAGGCCTTTTAAAATCAGGTCCAACCATAGCGCAGCCGCTCATCATCAAACCGGTGGCAATCCCTGCCAACCACCCAAGCCTCAACAACATGACCCATCCTGAAGAACATTCCAGCTGCTTCCGATCGGCTTCGCCAACCTTATTGCCAGTAAACATTGCACTCTCCCTTATTGTCCTGCCTGTTCCAAACGATATCGGGCTCCTCTGAACGCTTCTCATATATATTTTCTGTTTTTAACCTGCTGCCTTTTTTAAAGGCGGTTGTACCCGGAAGAAGATGCTGTAAAGGACCGGCACATAATTGAGCGTAAACATGCTGCCGATGCCTAATCCGAAGAACATGATCGAAGCCATACCAAAAAATAGCGGGTCATGGTTGATGATCAGCGGCGTAAATCCAAGCATGGTTGTCGAAACCGAAAGCAGGATGGGCCTGAATCTGCTGATGGCTGAATTGACAATCGCATCGTAGGGTATCTGGCCATTGCGCCGGTTCTCTTCAATTTTATCGATCATCACGATACCATTGTTGACAATGGAGCCGGCCAGGGCCAGCAGTCCGAGGATGACCATAAAACCAAAGTCGGCTTGCATCACCAGCAGGCCAACCACAGATCCCACAATAACCAGGGGGATAGTCAGCAAAATGATAGCGGCACGCCGGATCGAGTTGAACTGCCATACCAGCAGAAAGACAATACCGGCAAAACATGGCAGGAGCCAGGCGGCGAGGTTTTTCTGGGCTGTGCCGGAGTCCTCTAACTCAGCCCCCACATGCCAGGAATAGTGTCTCGGGAAATTCATCGAGTCCAGGGTGGGCTCAATGGCTGCAAAAATTTCAGATGCCTTCAGTACCTGGTTTTTGACGCTGACCGTGATTGTACGCTCTTGATTGTAGCGCACGATGCGCTCTAGTTCACCTTCCACGTAGAAGTCTGCAACCTGGCTGAGCGGAACACTTTCACCAGTTGCCGAACGGATTCCAAGCATGCGCAGGTTATCGGTTGAATTACGTTCGACCTCAATTCCACGTCCGACAATGGGAATCTCTATATTGCCCTCATGAAAATTCGTTGCTGTGGCACCGTCGACAAAGAAATCTAGAGTTTTGGCCACTCCCTTTGAGGTCACACCGGCTCGCAGGGCACGATTCTGATCCACATCCGCCTTGAGCGTAAACACCCGGTTATTCCAATCCTGCTTGAGGTGCATAGTGCCTGGAATCTCCCGCATTGCCGCCATCAATTGTCCGGTAAGTTCATCCAGCACGTCTATCTCCGGACCACTGACCCGAATTTCCACCAGTCCGGATTCACTGGCGCCAAGCCACATGGATTTAACCCTGCCCCGGACATTGGGATGATTATCCAGGAGGTATTGGCTGGTGCGCTGCACCATTTCCTCCACCTCCTTGCTCGTCTGGGTATTGACGATCAGGAACCCGACGAATGGATCCGGATCGACCGGAGCCAGTGAGAGAAAAAAACGAGGACCGCCGTTTCCCACATAAGCGATCGTACTGGTAATTTCCGGGTTTTGCTCTTTATCCTCCAGCCAGGCACAGAGTTCTCTAACCGTTCTATCAGTTTCCTCAATACGGGTACCGGCGGGAAGGTCGAGATAAATCAGATACTGGTTTCTATCCCCATGGGGGAAAAACGCCTGCGGTATAAACGAAGCAGCATAAATCGAAGCGGCAAATATCGAGCCTGTTATGGCAAGTACCAGAACTCGGTTTGCCAGGGAAAACTCCAGGATTTTGCGATAAATACGATAAAATCTACCCTGGTATGGGTCTTTCTCTTTTTTATTATCATCGTTGCCGGCAGGTTTTGTTTTGAGAAACCAGTAGCACATGGAGGTGGACGAGAACATCGAGAAAAACCACGACCCCATCAGCAGAATAATCATCACCGAGCCCAGAGACGAAGTGTAATCTCCCGCCATACCGAGCTGCAGCAGAATCGGTCCGAAGGCGAACACCGTTGTCAGCGTACTGGTGAGCAGAGGAACCGAAAGCGAGTTGCCGGTTTTTAAAACAGCCTCCCTGCGTTCCATGTTATTTCCCATGTTCACTTGGATATCATCGGATACCACGATGGCATTATCCACGAACATGCCCAGGGCAATAATCATCGTGGCCAATGACATGCGCTCCAGATCAATTCCCAGCGCAAACATCATCAGAAGACCAAAGAGCATGACCAGGGGGATGAATGATCCGACAATCAAACCTGTTCTGAAACCCAGCAGAAGCATGACCACCACCAGTACGATGAGCACACTTTCAATGACATTGATCACCATGGAGCTGACGGAGGTTTTTATGAGATCCGGCTGGAAGGTGGCAAAGTCGAGTGAGTACCCCCATGGCAGGGACTGTTCCAACTCCCTGACCTGCTCCGTCAGCCGCTCACCGAACTCAACTGCATCTACCCCCCTGAGGAGAAAGATGCTTAATACAATGGCTGGATGACCGTTGAAGTAAGCTGGATTTTCGATTGGTTCAACGTACGCTTTCCGTATCGTGGCAATGTCACGCAGCGGAATCATGCTCTGGGTCCCGGCAATCGGAATGAGGACCTGTTCTATCTCTTCAATGGATCCGAACCTGCCCTGTGGTTCTATAATAATTTCCACACCATCGAGGTTTATCCGGCCGCCGGGCAAAATGATATTCTGAGACCTGAGTTCGTTGGCAATTTCTACGGGATCGATTCCCAACTGAGTAAGCTTGGCGTTTGAAACTTCAAGATAGATACGCTCTTCCTGGACACCAGTAAGATCGACCTTCTTGATTCCCTTCATCAGGTTGAGTTGCTCTCTGACTTTGCGGGCGGTTTCATGCATCTCTGCCATGCTGAATCCATCACTCCACAGGGCGATGGTGGCCACCGAAGTGTCACCAAAGGTATCGTTGACCATTGGCCCGATGGTCCCCGTCGGCAACTCGGATTTAACATCGTCCATCCGGTTGCGCAGCAGTTTCCAGAGCTCCCCGAGCTGTTCAGCGGGCACTTCATCTTTGGCGGTTACATGGATCAGGCACTCACCGAATTTGGATGTGGAATTCTTGATCTTATCGATTGCCCCGATGCTGCGGATTTTTTCTTCAATGGGCCGGGTGAGCAACCGTTCAACTTCCACCACCGACATACCGGGATACTTTGCTACAACCACCGCTTCACGAATCGTAATAAAAGGGTCTTCCAGTTTCGGAATAGCCATAAACGCATACATACCCCCGAAAATCACCAGGAGAATGGTCATAATGACGGTTCTAGAATTATTCAGTGCAAATCCGGTGATCCCTTTCATTATCTGTTCCTTGTCATTACTTCTTCTTTACCGAATAGGCTGTGACATCAGTTGTCAAAGTGCTCAGGAAATACAGCGGCATGGTTAGAACCTGAACACTGGCCTAGCTCTATTCCTGCATCAGTTTGACGGTCATCCCATCGGCTAAAAAGCTTACACCGGCCACAGCAATGGTGTCTCCAGCCGTCAATCCTTCTTCCACGATTACCTTTTTCTTTTCAATGCCGTGGAAGCGGACCATGTTTTTTTTGATTGTCGATGAATTTGAATCATAGACAAATACATAGGCCCGGTTTTGCTCCTCGGCAGGCAGAAGTGCCTGAAGTGGGACGGTGAAGCCTGACTTCCAGTTCTCGTCATTGATAACGACCGTTGCCTCGGCGGACATCCCGGGTTTTATTTTCTGGTCCGGATTCACCAGCGCTACCTTTACCGGAAAGGCGTTAGCTTCAACGGCGGCGGAACCGATGTAGGTAATGCGCCCCCCGGTTGACTCGCCCGGCAGTGTAGGGAAGGTGATCGTCACGGTGTCTTCGAGCTGTATCAGGTCGATGGAGGTCTCCGGGACTGCCAGCTGTAACTCCATCCCTCCCGTGGCATTTATTTCGAACACTTTCTGACCGGCCAGCACTTTTTCGCTCGGTTCTACTGATCGCCAGGCAATAGTGCCGTCGTAAGGAGAGAAAAGTTTGGTCTTGGTCAGATTGCTCTTGGCCTGATTGAGCTTTGCTATCTGAAAATCGACCGCGCTTTCTGCAGATTTGTATTGAAATTCAGCAACATCCAAAGATCTTTTGGATCCGGCGCCCTGCTCGAAAATTCGCTTTTGCCGCTCATACTCAGCTGCTGATTTTTTTACATCATCCCTGGCTTTTTCAAGGCCCGCATTGTTGGCATCGACCTCCAACTGGTAGGTTTCCGGATCAAGAACAGCGAGTACTTGTCCTTTGGTAACACGGTCACCAATGTCGACAGATACTGACTCAACCTGACCACCCACCTGAAAACTGAGGCCGGATGAGTCGATGGCAGCGACGCCCCCTGAAAACTTGAGCACCTGCTCGGTGGCCATTTCGCTGACAATCATCGTTTTGATAGCCCGAACCTCTTCAATAATTTCCGTTTTTTCTTTGCATCCCGTCAATGCGATTGGCAGGAAAAGCAGGCAGACCATCCGCTTGAGAGTATGGTTCGTCATAGTAAACCTCGTTTGTCGTATCTAGTTTTTTGGTTCTATGGGCTAGTGTGCTGATTCATTGCAAAAAAAAACCACTAATGTTTTTTTAAAATCTTCCTTTTTCTAACCAATGCCAGGCAAGGTTTGATGGGGTATTTTATCATTGGAGTACTCCTTCCCATTGTCTAGTCCTGGTCCTCATCTCCTCTTTCATTTCCACAGGCAGCAGATCGACTGGATCCCTGTCTTCACGGATCTCCCAGCCGCCGCCAAGCGATTTGAAAACGTCGACAAGACTGGTCGAAACATCTCCACGGGCAGTAGCCAACTGGTTCTGTTGCTGGAGATGAGCAAACAAGGTATTGATAACTGTATCATAAGGTATCAGGCCTTCCTGATATTGGGCGGTGGAAATATCCACGGCACTCTGCGCTGCCTTTTCAGCCAGGTCATAAGAAACCAACTGTTCCTGTGATTTCAAGTGGCCAACGATACTGTTTTCAACCTCAGCCTGGGCCTGTAAGACGCTCTCGTAATAGTCGACAAGGAGCTGCTGAAAAAGAGCGTCCTGCAACCTGACGTTACTTGTCAGGCGTCCGTAATTGAAAATATTCCAGGAAAACGCTCCTGCTATGCTCCAGGTTTCACTGCCGCTGCTAAACAGCTCATTGGTGTTGCTGGCACTGGTTCCAATAGATCCACCAATGGAGAGGTGCGGGTAGAGTTCGGTCAGCGACACACCGATCTGGGCACATTGGGAGGCAAGCAGACGCTCTGCGGCGCGCAGATCCGGGCGTCTCCTGATCAGATCCTGCGGCATACCCAAGGCAATTTTCTCCCGTACCTCGGGAATGCGGCCTTTTTCAACCAGCAGGCGATTTATATCCTGAGGGGGTCTGCCCAACAGAACGGCAAGTGCATTTTTTGCCTGCTGCAGCGGAATTTCCAGTTTCGCCAGTGAAGCTTTGGTAGAATAGAGCAGGGACTCCCCTTGATTCACGTCCAGTTCACTGACATCTCCTGCGTCAGCTTTGGCTCGGGCAATTTTAAGACTTTCTTCCTGAAGCCGGATGTTCTCCCGGATCACCTCCAACTGATCCTGGTAGGTGCGGATGAGGATATACGTCTGGGCCATCTGGCCCACAAGGGAAATCACAACCCCATCAAAACCGGCTACACTGGCGTCTAGGTCTGCTGAACTCGATTCCACCTGTCGACTAAAACGACCCCAGACATCAATCTCCCAGCCGATATTGAAACCGAGATTGTAATTATTGAAGGTTCGGGTGCTTTGCTCCTGGCGCGAGGCTGAGCCTGACACATCCTGCTGCTGCGGAAACTGAGAACCGATGGCAATGGCAAGCAACTGCTGCGCCTGCAAGACCCGGAGTCCGGCGGAACGCAGAGTCAGGTTCTGGCTGAGGGCGTCCGCGATAAGCTGATCCAACTCGGGGTCCTGAAAGGCTTTCTTCCACCATCGTGGATCAACAGGTGGCGCAAGATCGAAATAGGCTGAATCGACTTCAGTCCATTCTATTGGCGGATCAATCTCCGGAGCACTATAATCGGGCCCCAGAGCACAGCCACTCAGAAATAAAACCAAGAAAAAAGTAAGCAGAGACATACCAGCCCAATCAGTGGCCCTGACAACCCTGTTGTACCTTTTACTGCAAGGTTGCATGGGATACAGATATTGCTCTCTCATTTCAGTGCGCCAACCGTGGGTAATTGAGCATCTGTCATCACCATGACTGATGCTGTCGTACCCACCCTAAGCACCACACTCTCAGGCACATTTGTCAGGTGGATTCTCACCGGCAGCCGCTGGGCCAACCTGATCCACTCAAAAGTAGGGCTGACTTTGGGCAGCAGGTTCTGAGCTGGACTACCATTACTTTGAGCAATTCCCCAGCCGATACTGTCAACGTACCCTTCAAGAGGTGCTTTGGGATAACTCATCAGGGTGACCATCGCCGTATTTCCCGGATGAATCTTTCCAACCTGGGTTTCTTTAAAAAATCCGTGAACCCAGTAGCTATTGACATCGACCAGGGCCAGCGCCGCATGATTGGCAGCTGTGTTGCTTCCCTGTCTCAAGGTCAGATTCGTTACGTAGCCGTCAACTGGTGCGCGGACACTGGTGAATTCAAGATTGAGTTCTGCCTGACGAACGGCCGATCTGGCTTCCCGGACACTCGGATTGTCATCCCCCAAAGATCCGAGAGTGGCCTGGGCTTGAGCGAGAGACGCTTCCGCCTTTTTCAAGTTAGCCTCGGCCTGAGTAAGAGCTGCCAAAGCCCCCTTGCGTTGCTCCAGCGCAATATCATAATTTGCTTGAGCACGATCCACCGCTCTTTGGGAGGTAGCCTTCTTGGGTAGAAGTTCCTTCTGACGTTCCAGTTCCCCCCGGTTTCTATCGATAGTAGAGTCGATTTCCTTGATGGTACTTTGCACCTGCAGTATTTGGGCTTTGGAACTGTTCACTTGCTCTCTTGCCCCGTCGACCTGTCTTTCCTGGACTATGTAATTATCACCGATTTTATCAAAATTGGCCCGGGCCTGGTCCAAGCTGGCCTGGAAGGTGCGGGGATCTATTTCAAAAAGCAGATCACCAGCTTTGACAAACTGGTTATCTTTTATTGGCAGGTTGATGATGGGTCCGGATACCCGCGGTGTGATTTCAATTACATCGGCACGAACCTGGCCATCTCGAGTCCAGGGGTTGACAACCTGGTCCCAATATTTGAATAAAATCAATCCCGCAGCAATTATTACAAGAGCTCCAGTCAAGCTCAATTTTAATATTTTCTTCATCTGCTAGGTCCTCACCACGTAAGTTCCAATGAGAACGGAATAAATAATTGACAGCGCCACAAATACCAGCGGCGGATAAAAAAAATACCGCGACAACCGGTAACGATTAAGCAAAGCAGCAGTCCAGTATGCCAACAAAACGCCAAGACAGCCTGCAACGAGCAGAGGAGGCAGGTAAACACCCCCAAGGGCAAATTCACTGGGAATAGTGTTCATGAAAATCGTTCCTCCCGCCAATGGTCCCAATTGATCATTTCCGCAACCCCTGCGTAAGCCAGGGCTGCCTCTGAAACACCTCGGTATCCACCGATCAAGTGGAAGAACGTTTCTCCCTCTTGCCGGCCCACATTGCCACCATCCCGGTTGATAACTGATTCAATACGTCGCTCGAGTTGAACTAACCCCTTCTCAAGACGCTCTTTAAGCGGGGCAACCTGCTCTGCCTCAGGAGTCCGGGACCATCTTCCGAAGGTGTCTTCGATACCGTCATGCCAGGTTTTCACATCACCACGAAGCTCAAGGCAGGCATTCTCAGTCCGGTAGACAACCCCAGTCTCAAGAAACTGTTCGAGGCGATAGACCAGGGTTTGGGTACTAGCCACCAGAGCCTGAACCCGCTCTGGCGGGTTGCCGGGAAATTGATTCTGGTCAATACCCTTTCCCCAGGCAGCAATCTTGGTCGGCAGAGAGTGTAACTGACGCAAATGGAAAGCGGTTATCCAGCGCTCCAGAAAAGACAATGTGGTGATCTCCGGGGCTTTTTGCGACATCAGGTATTCAGCACTGCGGAAGAACCGTTTCAACAGTTTTAACAACACCTTCTCGGGACGCGGTGAGCCCAGCAGGTATGACATGATAAAAAGAAAGGAAAACCCCATCACCAGGAAGATGTAGACATTGGCCATCGCAGCAAAGCTGTAGATCTGCGGATTTTGGATCTGCAGCATGTTAAGAATTGCCATGCTGCAGAAAAATCGAGCCATGCCAGAGAGAAAATAGCAGTTCAGAAACATGACACTGAACAGCAGTGAGCCAAGCCCGATAAAGCTTGACAACTGCGGCATGATAAAGACATAGATCGCCAGGCAGAACGCTGAGGTCACAGCCACCGGCAAAATCATCCGACTTGCCCGCATCGATGGCACAGCTGCAACCAGCAGGGCTATCGTACCTGTCAATTGAAACCAGCCGGAATGCCCTGGAGGATCGAAGAGAATCCAGACAAGAAAACCAACTCCGGTTGTCACCGCTACAAATGCGGCACTGCGCAGATGATCCCAATCGGGAACGGGTAATCCCGATATTTGGGAACGCAAGCCGATAACTACCCTCGGATTGGCGTTTACACTTCTGGTATTGTTTCCATTCAATTCACCTGCGCATTCGAGCAGCTCAGCAGTCAGCGTATCCAGGTGCAGCAGTTCTTTCCTGAGAACTTCGACTGCCCCTCGATCAAAATTCGATAGCCTCCTGGCTGCTCCAGGGTCAACTTCAAGGCCAATTGGCAATGAAAGATACTCCTGTTCCTCTGCAGTAAATATATTTTCGAGGGCTGCAAAGCGAGAGTCAAGTTCTGCAAAACAGGATTGCAGTTCTGGTAAGACACGCCGCAGGTCGATTTGGTTAAATTCGGCAAACTCTGACTGCCACCGCCCCATGGTCTCAAGCAGTTCCAGAGACAGTCCGTGAAAGCGCTCCCATAAGTGGCGAAGCTCTTTGACTTCGTAGCTTTCCGAGCCTTCTGCCTGGAGGATCTGTCTGAACTGGGCCAGTTGCTGGACGACTTTTCCCTGCAGTTCCTGAAAGCTGACCGTCTGCTCACCACAGCCAAGCAGGGTGTCGCGACCAGAGCGGTAGATTTTATGAAGGCCCCTGGTCAGCTCTGTACTCTGCTTTTTTATTGCTCCCAAGTTTGTCTGCGGCCACAGAAAGACCGCAATCAACGTATAGACCACAACCCCCATCACCGTTTCAACGGTTCGAAATACTGCACTCTCAAACATATTTGCCGACGAATCTACATCGGACAGGAGGATCATCAGGCAGACGTAGCCCGCCATCACCCAAAAATAGGAACCTTTCTCTTTGCGCACCATCATGTAGGAAGTGAAGAACATCCATACACAGGTGAGTAATATAAAGGTCCAGCGGTCCTGCACTGCCAGAGCATGAATGACCAGCGCGGCTAGACAACCCGGAATCGTCCCCAAAATACGCAGCATACCCTTCTGAATCGAGGCCCCGGCAGTGGGCAGTGCAACTACTGCCACTGCCCAGCCAGCCCAGTACGGGTTCATCCAATCGGCCCACAGGGCGATTCCAAAGACCCCAGAAAAAGCTAGAGCTGTCTTAATTGCCTCTTTCAGCTTTGTTGACATGATCAGTCTGCTGGTCTGCTACTTGTGAAACAGAAAAAAAATCGTATATCGCTTGTAATCCCTCTTGATTCATATTTACATAACCCAGGGATTGGGGACAGCTCTTGTATAGCCTTTTCGGACCGCCAAAACATCAAGATGAAATGTGGCAATATCTTCAAGAAAAGGATCGGACTCTTCAAGACTTCTATAATCGATCGTCTTGATGTATTGATCACACGCATCGCAGAGATCAATGCGGTGGGCCTCTTCATCCTCACCGCAGAAATAACTCAGCGTGTCCTGTTCGGAACTGCCGCAGTTAGCACATGACAACCGATCAATTCTCCATTGGTAGCTGCAGTATGAGCACAGACAATATCGCTTGCCCACTTCACCTTTCAGAAGACTAAGCCCTGGTGGTGATGCGCAGAGAGGACAGCGACTCTGACGCCACAGTTCGGTTGCCGGCTCATTTCCAAGATGCTCAGCCCCAGCTTCAACAGAAGGTCTGATGCTGTTTCTCATTAAAAATGAAAAAAACTTCGGGTCCAGGTTCATGTCGGCGACAAGGCTGTCACCTGTTTGATCCGTGGTCCTGTGCATCAGCAGTTTTTCCAGATCCAATTTGTTTTCAGCAAGAAGCCTGCTAATTTTATCTGCCTCTTTCGCCATGAGCGGGGTGGCTGTTTCGCCAATTCTTAGCAGGGAGTGAAAAAGGCTGGTCGACGATGCAATATCCACAAAGAAATCTTCTTTGCTGATCATCGAAAATCCTTCGCTCATATGCTCAGTCCATTGCCTTGCTGGCTTTACCGGTTCAACTTTCAGAGAAGCCTTCGCTGCCAACTGCGCAGACCTGACCTGCTCGTAGAATTGTAGAATCTCGGTATAGCCGGGCCACTTCTCTTTGAGCTGCTGAGTCCGCTCATTTAACCTTGATACAGTTGCCAATTCGTTCTCCTTCAGCAATTCTCAGCTAGCAGATATGATGCGGTGGACTCATCACTCACTATTGTTCTTGTCCCTCTGGTAACGTATCAACCCGGCGGCAAAACGGTGATATTTAGAAGGAGCATCCTTTATAAGAAAAATCGCCCGGACAAATTCAGGCTTGATCAAAGAGGCATCCTCATGGCTTTTTTTCACCTCTGCCAGCCTATCTCCCGCCAATATCAGCATTTCATCCCGGTCTCCAAAGTTCATGGCACCCGTCGGACATGTTTTGACACAGGCCGGGAGTATCCCCTCACTTACCCTGTCGATACACATGGTGCACTTGGCCATGCCTCCGGACTTCTCATTATGACGAGGAATATCATAGGGGCAGGCTTCGCGGATTTCTTTGAAATCAGAAGCGGAGACTTTGATTTCGGGATTAAAGATGACGGCCCGAGTCTCTGAATCGAGCCTGACCGAGCCCGGTGCCCTTCCATCGGCCACCATTTTGCAGGGTGGATAAACGCAGTGCCTGCACTGGTCCGGAAAGAAATACCAGGTGGGATGTCCTCCCGGCTGAACAGCTGACTCGGAGAATCTTACCAGCTTGAATGTTGCCGCCGAAAGATCTTCGGGATTCTGGTATGACCCCCGCTGGACCGTTTTGGTTGCCGGGTTCTTGTTCCACTGTTTACAGGCCGTCTGACACCCCCGACAAGCGGTGCATCGGGTGGTGTCTATAAAAAATGATTTCCCCGCCATGTCTATGCCCTCCTCGTGGGCTTGATCGCCCTAATGGATGGTTGATCGGGGCTTGCTTCTGCGAGCCGGCTGAACTTGCCGAGGTTGACCATGAAAGCCTTCGATTCAGGTATGAGTGTGCTGGGATCCCCGAGGAATGGGGTCAGGAGGTTGGCACTGTCACCCCCGCTACCGTCTTCGGGAAACTGCCAGCCGAAACACCACGGCATGCCAATCATGTGGACCGTGACGTCCTTGATCATAAAGGGCTTGAAGCGATCCGTTACGATGGCCACGCAGGTAAGTTGCCCGCGGGCCGATGTCACCACGGCCAGATCACCGTTGCTCAGACCTTTATCCGCTGCCAGCTTACGGTCAATTTCAATGAACATCTGGGGCTGCATCTCGATCTGCCACTGAAGATGCCGGGTCATGACCCCGGTCTGCCAGTGTTCGCTGACTCGATATGTTGTCGCGACATAGGGGTAGCGTTCATTGTCAAAAGAGAACAGAAAGGTGGGATCTTTGGCCATCTCCTGAAGTCTGGCTATGGGAATCGTCGGGTTCACGCGGTGAGTTTTTGACATCGGGTTAGCCGGTATCGGACTTTCCAGCGGTTCGTAATGCTCGGGGAACGGGCCGTCTCCCAGCCCTGAGCCAAAGATCGCGCCAACACCCAGAGGTTTCATGATAAACGGCAGTTTTCCCTTTTTGCCATCAACCAGAGGCGGGGCAGGCCCATCGGGAATATCGCCCAGCCATCTGCCGGGCTTGCCGGCTGCAGTATCCGCCGCAGCCCAGGTGAGTATCGCACGATTCGGATCCCAGGGTTTTCCGGTCGGATCAACGGACGCCCTGTTGTAAATAATTCTTCGGTTGACCGGCCAGGCCCACGCCCAGTCAGAATAAAGACCGAGGCCGGTCGGGTCGTCCGTGCCCCTGCGAGCCATCATGTTGACAGGCTTACCATCCTTCTGGGTATAGCTCCCGGAATAGAGCCAGTTGCCGCTCGAGGTTGAGCCGTCATCCCGCAAGCTCACAAAATTCGGGACCAAATCACCTTTTTTGCCGATCAGCTGGGGCGGGCTTGCCGTGTTGTCGTAAACGTCCTCAAGATAGTAGCCGTTGATTTCCCTGGCCACCAGGTGGATATCGAAATGCTCCACTTTGCCCTGTCCATTTTTTTTGCCGTAATCCCAGCTGAGTTTTAGGACGGGGTCTGGAAAGGCACCCTTTTCCTGCTGGTAGAGTTGGCTGACCCTGAAATAAAGCTCGTTCATGATCTCACCATCGGCCATTGACTGGCCGATGGGCTCTACCGCCTTGTATCTCCACTGAGCCAGGCGGCCGGAGTTTGAGATACTGCCTTCTTTTTCAACTGAAGAGCAGCAGGGCAGGAGAAAGACTTCGGTGTCAATCTCCTCCGGTTTCATGCCTGGTCCTCGCCAGAAAGAAGCGGTCTCGTTATCATAGAGATTTACGTTGACCAGCCACTTCAGCTTACCCAGTGCCTCTCTGACTTTGCCGGCTCCGGGGCTCGAACAGGCCGGGTTCATTCCCCAGGCAAAAAAGCCTTCAAACTGCCCCCGGTACATCCTGGCAAAAAGAGGCAACCACGAGGCATTCATTCCCTCATCGAGTTTGGGCAGCCAGGAATAGCCAAAATCATTTTCCCGGGATGCCTGATCACCATACAGTGCCTTGAGATAACTGGTGATG
Source organism: uncultured delta proteobacterium (assembly GCA_963845115.1). GTDB lineage: Bacteria > Desulfobacterota > Desulfobulbia > Desulfobulbales > Desulfocapsaceae > JABDQA01. Next base: position 23,309 of record CAWJQN010000002.1, read on the forward strand.
TATTTACCCCTGTTGCTCCACCAATTGACACTCTTGAGCTCAGATGTGGTGGGAGTAAACTTGGTGATATAGTCACCCAGCGTTTTGAGTGAAGCTGACGGGAAAGGAAGATAACCAGGCAGGATATGATAAAGAATTGCATGATCGGTTGAGCCCTGCACATTGGCCTCACCTCTCAGGGCATTCACTCCACCTCCAGCCATCCCCATGTTGCCGAGCAGGAGCTGGATAATGGTAAAGGCCCGTATATTTTGCACACCCACCGTGTGCTGTGTCCAGCCCATGGCGTAGCATGCAGTTGCGGTCCGATCCGGCCGGTGGGTTGAGCCGATAATTTTATAGACCGCTTCACACTTGTCTGCCGGAGTTCCGGTGATCTCCGAAACCTTTTCCAAGGTGTATCGGGAATAGTGCTTCTTCAACAGTTGAAAGACGCAGTTCGGATCCTGCAGGGCGATATCTTTCTTGGGCACACCTTCGTCGTCAAGCTGAAAGGCCCATGATTTTTTGTCGTATTTTGAATCATGCTCATTATAACCGGAGAAAATGCCATCGAGTTCACCGGGCATCTTGAAATCTTCATTGACCAGGAAGGGGGCGTCGGTGTAGTTGACGACGTAGTCCTTGAGGTAGAGATCATTGCTCAACAAATAGTTGATCATCCCGCCGAGAAAGGCGATATCGGTACCCGAACGGATCTCTGCATAGAGATCAGAAACTTCCGCTGTTTGTGTATAGCGGGGATCTACACAGATGAGTTTGGCACCTTTCTCCTTCGCCCTGGTAATCCATTTCATTGAAATGGGATGATTCGATGCTGGATTTGAACCCATGACCAGAATGACATCTGAGTTTTTCAGATCAATCCAGTGATTCGTCATTGCTCCGCGACCGAACGACTCTCCCAGAGCCGCTACCGTTGCAGAGTGTCAGAGACGGGCCTGATGTTCAACATGTACGATCCCCCAGGAGCGCACCAGCTTCTGTATCAGATAACACTCTTCGTTATCCATGGCGGCGCTTCCCACGTGGGCGATGCCCTCGGTCCGGTTAACGACAAGCCCCTGTTCCACTTCGGTGAACGTGTTGTCACGGGTATTCTTGATTTTGCGGGCTATCTGATCAAGCGCCCAGTCCCACTCGACTGTCGTCCATTCACCACCGCCGGGGGCACGATATTGAGGTTTTTGCAGGCGGTGCTCGTTGTTGGCGTTCTGGGAGATGGAGGCGCCCTTCGAGCAGAGCGATCCTTCGTTGATCGGATGCTCCGGGTCACCCTCGGCATTGATCACCTTTCCATCTCTGGTGTGCACAACAAGCCCACAGCCAACCGAACAGTAACAGCAGACTGTTGTTGTCTCTTTCGCCCCTTTTATGCGCAGCTCTGCGGCATATACTCGAGCCGGATTCAAATCGAATCCCAGCCCGCTGAATACTGTCCCGGCAGCTGCTGCTCCAGAAATTTTGAGAAACTTTCTACGGGTGATCTTCATTGCTCTTATTCTCCATCCTGAGCATGCAATTCAGACACGCGGCTCACTTCCGGGCCAGATGTCAGGTGCATTTCATTTCTTTCTATTTAACAAAATCCTTCATGTGGTCGGTATGGCAGAGAAGGCATTCCATATGCCCCTGCTGCTGGTTCATGCCATTACTGTATCTGCCGTAACTTTCCGGCCCGTGACATTCGATACAATGCGTTATTTCAGTCGACGGCGTCCATTTCGCCGGTTTCCATCTTCCTGCGAAGTATTCGTTGAGATAATGCACCACGGTATAGATGACTTCCCCGGCCACCTTGGCACAGCGTTCATATTTTTCGTGGGAAGATACCTGTGCGCCGGCGTTTAGTGTCCATTTCGAGACAGACGAATGGCACAGCGGGGTCATGGCCTGAAACTTGGGTTGTTTGGGAAACTCAGATAGATGATCGAAGCGCTCTGTGGGAAAATCCATTTGCGCGTACCACCACATCAGCCGGTCAATTATCGCTGCATACGAGTGCTCTTTGTCATAAACAACCAGATTGATAAGACACGAGCTGACTCCCAGCGCCCCGCAGAGCGTGCCGTGCCCGGCGTATCCCTGACCGGCATGTTCGAACATGAAATCCGGCAGGGTTGTCCAGGGATAACCGACTTGTTCTTTGAGCAGGCTGAGGACCCCCAGCCATGTACCATTACCTCAGCCTTTAAACTTGAGATAACTCTGATAGGCATGCGTACCCGCCTCCATTGGATCGAGTGGAGTCCATTTCCAAGGAAGAGGAGGTGCCGGTTCAACTTCTGAGACAGGCGAAGCAGAGGTGTTGGTTATGCGCCCGGTGATCCCCCCTATGAGGAGCGCGGCTGACGCCAGCAGCATACTCCGGCGGGAGCCGCTTACGGTGCCACCTTTTTGTTTATTCATCGTCGTCTCCTTACCGGTACAAAATGAGGAACATGGCTTGAGAACTAAATCTCAAGCAAACAGCCTGATTGGCTTTCAACTCTGATCATTTTTCTAATTTCACGTTATACATATGGCTCACCACAGCGAAAAACACGGCGGTGGACAGGCCGCACATTAAGATGCCGGTCAGTCCCTGGACAGGAGCCAACATGCGCCACTCTTGAGGCAGGAGGAGATCACCATACCCAATTGTCGTGTAGGTTATTCCAGCGAAATAAAGAGCCGAGTCAATACTGGGGAAACAATCCTGCCACCAATAAAAGAGACCCCATACCGAGATTCCCACCATATGTATCACGATAATCCACCAGACGAGGCTATTCAGTCGCCAGGCTGCTTTTAGGAAATTCGAATTTACCGGTTCGAATTTGGATAATAACCTGAGAATAATTGCCATAGCGGCGGAATGAATGGTTACCGTGGTGGCGACCAGGCCCCAGGCGATTAGAATTTTGATGATCATGGAAAAGTTGTTCTATGGTTTTGGATTGCTACTTCTTATTCTTTCAATGGTTTCCATTCCAGTTGAACAGGAGATGGTGTCGAACCTGACTTCAGGCTTTTCCAGGGACATTTCCATGACCAAAAGCAGGTTGAGATATTCCCTAGAGCAAATATGCTTATTCAGGCTTTCTTCAGACTTCCAATGTTCCTGGTAAATGAGAGCATCTGATTTCTCAGTGTCCCTACTGATTGAACAACTCAAACAGCCCGGTTCATCCCTGACCTGCAAGGCGAGCGATCGAAGAATTTTTAATGCGTCTATCTGTTTGTCGGCAGCTATGATCATCTTATAGGTCGAGAGAAATACATACCCGTCGCGTATCTTCATCATGCTGGCTTCTGCTCTTGCTTGAAGTTAGTAAATCATCCGACCAATGCCCGATGCGGGATGTGCCCAGGTAGATGGACCGCGAAAAAAACAACGGTTCCTCTATTCTGAAAAAAAATTGGCGGTATAAATCGATCATATCTCGCACGCATACTGCTACATTGCGATATACATGCCAATCGACCTATATCGGCAAACAAAAATTCTAAATACCTGTAATTAATATTTATTATAAACGAAATGACGCTTGCTCAGAAGGGAGCCAATGCGTGCTGAAGGGCGATATGATGCAAAAAAGACGATATATCGTAATTAGGGATTGGAGCGGGAGATGCCCAATTTTTTCATCTTCGAATAGAGGGTCGTTTTCTTTAGGCCCAGGATCTCGGCGGCGCCTTTGGGGCCGGCCACACGCCAGCGTGTTTCCGCCAGCACGGCTAGAATTTCCCTGCGCATAATATCCTCAAGGGTACGCTCAGTGGATGACTCCGGAGAGGCTTTCGCCGGCAACTGAATAGCCAGGGTTTCACCCATACTCATGATCATGGCACGTTCGATGATGTTCCTCAGCTCTCTTACATTGCCAGGCCACGAATATGCTTTCAGGACGTCCATGGTACTTTTAGGGATTGTTCGTACCTGCTTTCCCATCTTCTGATTAAATGTCCTGACAAACGCGCGTACCAGGAGAGGAATATCTTCAGAGCGCTCAGACAACGATGGAACCACTATGGGAAACACATTCAGCCGGTAGAAGAGATCCTGTCTGAATCTGCCGTTCTCAACTTCCTGCTCAAGGTCCCGGTTGGTGGCGGCTATGATGCGAACATTCACTTTTTGGGGTTTTGTTGAACCAAGCCGCTCAAATTCACCTTCTTCAAGGACCCGGAGAAGCTTGCTTTGCAGCTCGAAAGGAAACTCTCCGATTTCGTCGAGAAAAAGTGCCGAGCCGTCAGCAAGCTCGAATCGACCAATCATCTTGGTCAAGGCGCCCGTATAGGCTCCCTGCTCTCTGCCGAACAGCTCGTTTTCGATCAAAGAAGGGGGAAGCGAAGCGCAGTTTATCGTAACCAGCGGACGGTCTTTTCGCAAACTCATACGGTGGATATACCGGGCCAGCAAGTCTTTTCCCGTTCCGGTGCCTCCCAGGAGGAGAACGGTTGCGTCTGTTTTGGCCACCTGCTCCGCCTGGGCAAGGACATGTTTTATGGCAACACTCTGCCCCAGGATCTCTGAATGATCAGCCAGGATTTTAACTTCTTCCTGCAGGTAAAGATTTTCATGTTCGAGACGTTGTTTAAGATCTTCAATTTCAGCAAGCCTCTTCTGGAGTTCAACATCCATCCGCATGCGTTCGAGTGCATTGGCAAAGATTTCCGTAACCAGTTGCAGCCGCTTTACCAACGCCTCCGGCCAGTCACGTTCTGCCTGAATGGCATTAAAACCGATGAGGCCTATAGACCGCCCACCTCCTGCTGTGAGCGGGATGCACAAATTCGACTTAATACCAAGCTTGCGACAGAATTCCCTATCCTGAGCCGCCTCGGGCGGCAGCTCTTCAAGGGAAGAGAAGCCGGCAACCTTACCGGAAAGCATTTGCTGTTTGTACCAGGGTAATTGCTCTTCAGTAATTTCGGAAGGTTTCAGATCACCCTCTGCAGGGTGCACATGGGTGAGTTTGTAGACGAGAGGTCCTTCACCATTCTCAGCCGAACTTTGCCACAGCGCTATAAGGTCGAGATTAAGCAACGTAGCGATGCGGTGCAAGGCGTCTTCAATTTCACCGTCCAAACGGTCAGCAGACAGGTTGACAAAACGAGCAGATATCTCGACCAGGAGCGCTTCAAAGTGCAGCTGCTCTTCCTGCCTCAACTCCGATTGCTTGCCCTCGGTGATGTCAATTGCCACCCCCAGCAAATGATCCGATCCTTCATCTGATCCATGATGGAGCTGGCCGCGAGCAGCTATCCAGCGGATCATTCCATCCGGCAATACAATCCTATACTCGCACGAAAAGCTCTCTCCTGTCTGGATTGCCTGCTGAATGATCTGCTTCACCGGTTGACGATCCTCGGCATGCATCAACTTGTAGAAAGTTGCATCACTAATCTCTTCATCCGAGGCAAAATGAAATAGATCACGAGTTTTCTTGGATACCCAAACTGAACCGGTGTCAGTCGACATATTCCACAGGCCGGCTCCAGCGGCATTTGTCGTTAAAATCAGGCGTGCCTCGCTTTTACGCAACAACATATCGTTTTGCTTGCGTGCTAGCGCGTTGGCAAACACTTGCGCGATAGCCACGAATCCATTAACGAGGTTTTCATTCCAGTTTTTCTCTTCGCGCATGGAGGCAAACGTCAACACCCCCAATAACGGGCCTTGTCCGACAGATAGCGGAACATAAATACCGGACTTGGATTTGAAAAGGTTGAAACTCTCCCGGTCGCGAACCGCTTCTGCCGGGAGTTCTGTCATATTGGAAATAACGACTGTTTCTCCATCCATCAGCTGCCGCAGAAGCCAGGGAAAGTAATCTATACAATTCATGGGAGAAGGCGGTGGAAGACTTCCGGCAGGCTGATAAGTATGGGTGAGCCACAGCGTGGCCTCTTCTTGTTCATCAAACTGCCAAAGCGTAGAGCGGTCGAGATCAAGAAATGTGCAAATTCGGTGCTGTGCTTCTTCAATCTTGCTGTCAATCTGGTCAACAGGAAGAGAGATAAGAATTGTTGAAATATCAATAAGCAATGAATTGAATCGTAATAGTATGCCGTGCTCTTCAGATAACGTGGCTGCTAATTGCTTCATCTATTCTCTCAATCTCTGTTATCCACAGAAAAACTAAAGCTATTTGTCCGTTTTCTCCCAGCCACAACTGAGTGATCGGTGCAGATGAGTACCATTGAATGGGCTTATTGAAAATATTGTCCCAAATAATAATCGAAAGATTGCAGAGCTTCAATTCATGGGGACTATTATGTGAAAAAATATGTACTCGATGGCCACAAAGTGAAGTGAACTTACCATAAAAGTTCACTTTGCAATCATAAGGTTTGCCAGGTCAAGGGATCCTCCGCTATACGTTGAATCTGATTTAAGGAGAAATTGTTAAGAGTGCCAATTGTAACCATCTCAGCGACTAATTTCCCCAATATTTGAGTTCCTGATAATTTGAGAATCGGAACAAAATCACCTAACAAGAGGGTTCCTCTGGCAAGGCTAGATTTGTAGAAAATCTGGCGCTCGAGGATGATCAAGAGGAATCTGAGCTCAAATTAAACGATAATATCATCAATAGTTGCACTGCCAATCTCAAATCTACCTCATTATAGCGGTCGATTTATCGGAGAAGTGTGACTCTTTTCAGGAGTACCCGTTTTCCTGAAACCGGGTGCCGCAGAAAGATAGTAATCGACCAGATATGCAGATGACGCGTCAAGGGTCTCCAGGTTCTTTCTTATTTCTGATATCTGATCCACACATGCCTGAACGCGCCAGGCTACAAGATCTTTGGCAACGCAGGCGACCATTTCAGGGTAATTTTCGAGCAGTTTTGCAAAACTCCGTATGATTCTCGAGCGCAGCTTGAAGTTTTTAAAGTCAGAGGAAGCCGTTTGGGAACCAAGTACCGACATGCTGGCCATAACTTGTTCTATTTCTTCATTTGTCCTGTTTTTAGACATGAAATACATACGTTCTATTTCATCAACTCCACTATCAGGGTGTGATTCGATAAATGCCGTTACCCAGGCCGCAAGATTCCGGGTAGACCCAAACCGTGCGGCAGATTGAACTTTGTCCCGGATATATTCCCGGTCTTTCGCTTCAGGACTCTGGCCGAGCATCAGAATATAGAGGTTTTGCCATTCTACTAACCGGTAGTTACGCAGTAGATCATAGATCTGTGTTGTTGGTATCTCTGCTGCCAGAGCTTTGATCATCGAATACGGAGCTCTGCCGATCTCCAGATAGGCTTGTTGGTGGATTTGCGGATCTTCACTGCTCAATAGTTTTGAGAAAAAACGCTGTCTTTCCTGATTGTTGGAATGATCAGGCCAGTCTATGCTTGTTGAGACAAGAGTCCGGATAAAAGACAGAAAACCTGCATCTGCAAAGGTCATAGGGCGCCAATCGTCATTGTGCTTTCTAACGAGAACTGCCGCACTATCGGGAATGGCCCTGAGTTTTCTTCTGGTCGGTGAATCGCAGAACATTTTGAATGGTTCTGTTGCACCGGGACCCTTTATCACCTCGATCTGATAAAAAACAAATGGTGTGTCAGGAACTTCTCTGGCGAAGATGATTTCGTCGTGTTCCAGGAGTCTGTCGGCCAGTGTTTTCTCAGGATAGGGTACGCAGATCTGGCATGCGTGGACATCGGGTGAAAGGAGATGAGCGGCTGCAAAGCATCCGAACACGATGAGAACAGCGATATACCTGCTCATGGCATCAGCCTGGCTTTAGTCAAGGAGAGCCGCCATTGTCGTTTTCACGGTTTGTAACTTTCTATTTTCTCTACGGTCATGTGGTAACCGATATCGATATCACTCGAGCCATCGACAAGAAATAGTTCCTTTGAAAGCGCTTTCGTCTGTATCCGGCCGATTACCGATACGGGGGCAAAAAGCTTATCGACTTCATAAGGAACGGGAGTTTCCGACAATGCGTATACAATTTGATTCGGGGGCGGCGGAGGTACGTGTATACAGGCTCCGACATACGGTACCAACAGAAAGTCGGTTACTGCATTACCCGATAAATCCAGCGGCAGGAGATAGCCGGGAAGCCGGACCAGTTTCCCGTCTAATTCACTATTGAGGGCTGAACTTCTATAGTTCCGATCTGCGATAATTTCATCTACATCGATACCGGCCTTTGCCAGTTTGGGGAGGGCTTGAGCCACTTCATCATGAAATTCCTCAAATTCAGGCTTTATCTCCTCCGGCAGAGCCATTCTGAGGTAGATAATCCATTCAATGTGATCAATTTCCTCTGCGGACAAGCCGGCAAGAGGGTCATTGTGGACAGGCAGTGTGGGTACGAGCGTTGCCCAGGTGATATCTGCAACCTCCTCGGCGACGCATACAGCAGTAAGAAAGCAGATCGAAACAGTTGCAGCAAGTACAGATATTCGCATGATCATGATTATTCTCAGGTCTTGATTGTCATTCCATCATTGATGGAATACCGGTAAATCTTCCATCCGGGAACGATGCCGGCTACAAAACCGGCCGTCAGTACAATAACCATCAGGATACATTCATGGAGGGAAAAAAAGGAAATATCGATATGGAGACCAAAGCGTGAAACCAGCATCGGCTGGGTTGCCATCAGCAGACCGTAAAGAATAACAATTCCGACGACAATACCGGCAACAGTCACCATGATCGACTCACCGATTATAAGTGAGAATACATGCAACGGTCGTGCCCCGATTGATCGGAGAATAGCCATTTCCCTGCGCCGCTCATTGAGGCTCATCATAAGGGCCGTCAACATCCCGAACAACCCAACGACAACAACAAATGAAGATATCGCTATGAGCGCTTTTTCAACAATTCCTATGAGTTCCCACAACTGCTGTAGTGCAACTCCGGGTAAAATAGCAGTAAGCGGCTCATCTTTGTACTGATTGATGTCGCGCTGTACGTTGAAAATAGCCATCGGAGATTCAAGCTTCACGAGAAAAGCAGTTATCTCCTTGGGGGTCAGGTTCAGTCGTCGCGTCTGATCGGCGGACATACTCATTCCGGTCATCGGCGCCCCCCCTTTCCAGTCCACGTGAATAGCCTCGATGGCCTCGAGGCTGACATGTACCGTCCGGTCGACCGGCGTGCCGGTTGGGGCGAGAATTCCGGTCACGGTGAACGGCTTGTCAGCGTGCTCGATGAACGATACATCGCCGGCGCCATGGGCGATAACAATGGAGTCTTTAGTCTCATAGCCTAATTTTCGGGCGACCTCGGCTCCCAGAACGGTATCAAAAAGATCATGAAACACCGCTCCGTCGATAAACTGAAGCTGCTGTTTGTTGCCGTAGCGGAAATGAGTAAAATAATCCGCGGTGGTGCCCATTACCCGATATCCCTTGTGGGAGTCCCCCAGTGAAATTGGAATCGTCCACGATACACCAGGCGATTCAGCTATTTCCTGGTAGCTTTGCCATGAGATATTGTTGGTGGCATGACCGATTCGAAATACCGAATACAGCAGGAGCTGGATCGGGCCGCTGCGGGCGCCAACGACCAGGTCTGTTCCGGAAATGGTATTGGTGAAGCTGTACCGCGATTCAGTCCTGATCCTCTCGACCCCCAGGAGCAGCGCAACACTGAGGCCAATTGACAACACCGTCAGACCAACGGTGAATTTTCTGTTTCTCAGGCTTTTCAGGGCGAGCAGGAATATGATTTTCATCAGCTGCCTCCTACGCCAGCTTCGTTCGCCTTGTTGATCTGCCTGATATCAACGACTCGGTGAAAAAGCGACGCCAGGCTCGCATCATGGCTGACGAAAACAAGTGCCGCCCCCGATTTCGAACACTCGTCAAAAAGCAGTTCAAGAAAGGACTCGCGCTGATCCATATCAAGAGAAGACGTCGGCTCATCTGCGATAACCAGATCCGGACAGCCGATCAGGGCACGACCTGCCGCCACCCGCTGCTGCTGACCCACACTGAGTTCAGTGACCTGCCTGCCGAGAAGCTCTGGGTCCGCCAGGTTGAGCGCTCTCAGCAAACGCTGCGCTTCCTGTGCCGGACCGCCGCCCCGCTCCACAGTCTGTTGAAATTTCCGGACTGAGAAACGGCATGGCAAGGTGACATTTTCAGCTATTGAAAGATAGGGGATGAGGTTGAACATCTGGAAGATGACCCCGATGTGATCAGCCCTGAAGCGGTCGCGGTTGGCACCGGTCATGGCTGTCATCCGCTGATCAAGGATTTTCACCTCCCCCAGCTGAGGCACGAGAAACCCGGCGAGTAAATTGAGCAGTGTCGATTTCCCGCTGCCGCTGGGGCCTTTGATGAAGACCTTTTCGCCCGGTTCGACAGCCAGATGGTCGATAACAAGAAGCGGGGCGAGCCCGGCAGACCAGCTGTAGCTCAGCTTTTCCAGTTGGATGATCGGAATCGCCGGTTCAGCCGCTGTTGCTCTGTTGTCCTGCATCGATGCGCTTACAGATCCACCCGATTGTTTCGGGCAGTCAATTCTGGGGCGGTCTGCCCGCTGCTCGTAAGGACCTGTGTCTCGAGTTTCTCGAAACCGGGAAAGACGGTAAAGAGGTTCACCGTTAGGGTCTTCAGTTTCTTTGGACTGCTGCAGGTGAACAGATAACGGGCTTCAAATTCGCTGTGTTCCGCTCCTCCATGCTCGTCGGCTGCTGAGTGGTCATGCTCCTCGTCATGCGCGTGCTCATCATACTCCTTTCCATGAGCATCATGGTGAGCGCCGTCCTTATCGTACCCCTCCCCATGATCATGTTCCTTCCCATGGGAATCCTTGTCACCGTCTTCTTCATGGTGTTCATGACCAAGCAGAGGGGATTCAATTTCGGCAGTGGCCAGCGTGCAGCCGGCTGCTTTGGAAAATTCAAAGAGACTGCCGCCGTCCTCGAGCTTTTCCACAGCCTGGTGAACGATGTTCCGCTCTTCTTCAGAAGACGGCATATATTCAAAACCGACGATATTCATCGCCGGACTTGCCAATTCGAGAAAGACGTTTTTCCCGTCGGTTGCCAGATTCAGCTGAGCTATTCCGTGCACGTGGACACCGTGTTGCCTCTGCTCATCACCTCCAGAGGCGAAGCATACAGCAGATAAGGGCACCAAAAGCGAAGCAAGCAGTGCTGTTCGTCTTAGTAACATGAATGATCTCACCGGTTAAGGATTATTCATATTTGAGTTCCTTTTCGATCTGCTGTGCCACTCGCTGCAGATTACTAAGCCAGTCTTCGGCAAGTGGGTCGATCAGGATCACCGTTCCCCCGATTTCCCGGGCAAGTGTTTCTGCACTCTTGGCCGAAAATTGTGGCTGAACGAAAACGGCTGTAACTCGTTCTGCCCTGGCATGTTCAATTAACTCCTGCAGCTGAGCTGGTTTTGGGGTTTTGCCTTCAATTTCAATGGCAACTTGTTCGAGTTCGTAAGTGTCGGCAAAATAACCCCAGGAAGGGTGGAAGACTATGAATTTCATCCCTTCTTTACCTTTGAGAGCCACCCGAAGTTGCTGATCCAATTGGTCGATTCTGGCAAGAAAATCAGCCAGGTTCTGCTCAAATATGCGCTGCTGCTGAGGGTAGAGATCAATCAAAGTGTCCGCTATGGTTTTTGCTTGTTTCTTTACCAGCACCGGGGACAGCCAGATATGAGGGTCCTGGGTTGATTCCTGGTGGGCATCATGCTCGTATTCGTTGGCATGCCTCTCTTCTTCATGATGGCTTTCCTCATACCCCTCCTGCTGGTCGTGATCACCATCCTCATGATCTTCGTCATGAGGATGGTGATCATCGATCTCCCGCTTGACTATGCCTGCATCCGTGCGGACGATGTTCATTTCCGGGTTGACTCCGGCAAACCGCTCCAGCCAGGCATCTTCAAAACCAATTCCGATGGCCAGATAAACGCTGCTCTGGGCCAGTTTCTTCATCTGGGATGCTTTCGGCTCGTAGGTATGCGGGTTGTCACCCGGCTTAACCATTACCTCGACCTGAAGAAAGTCGCCGCTGATCTGTTCAACGAAATATTTCTGCGGTGAGATGCTGACAAATACAGAATTCTTGTCTGCAGCCATACCATTGGCTGAAAGAGCCATCAATACCACAAAAACAAGCAATACCATTTTACCATTCGATTCCATTTTTTCACCATGTGCCTGATAGGTTCATAATCGCATCTCCGTCAAAAATGATAATGCGAAATCATTTGCAATTATATTGATGGCTGCCACCCTTGTCAATGCTATTGCAATTTCACTTGCAATAATGGCCGGAATACGCTACATCTGCCAGCAGGAGGTTAGATTATTTTGAAACGAATAACGACACAGAGAACAGCTATAGAGGGTGTCTTTGCACAACATGAACGACCACTGGCAGTGGAGGAAATCCTCGACTATGGTCGTGAGTCGGTTTCCTCACTCAATATTGCCACCGTGTACAGGACATTGAAAATCCTGACTGATAACGGGTGGCTGGAGAAAGTTTTTCACCCCTCTCTTGGAACACTCTACGAACGGTCTGGAAAAGATCACCACCATCATTTCTTTTGTCGTGAATGCAACCGTGCATATGATTTGCCTGGATGCGCTTTAAAAGCCGGCGATGCCGCACCCAATGGCTTTGTGGTCGAAGATCATGAAGTTTTTCTATCAGGAAAATGCCCTTCATGCGTCGGACTCTGAACTCACTTGCGGCAAGAAAGCTCGGCATACCAGCTTGATTTTTCCGGCAGCCGCTGCGTCGCTTCAACACAACGGCCATTTTGGGAGTTTACAGCATTTGCTGATAGGCAACATACCGGAGGCAACTGAAAACCAGGGAAAAGAACAAGGCGGGGAATACGGCGGTTAACGAGGCGTTGCCCTGGCCCTGCCAGGCCCGCTTAACCAGCAACAATCAAGGAAAAGCTTTCTCGACCTCTTTGCGGTTAAGATCTGTAATACCGCGCTTCATCTTGTCGAGTATGTAAAGGACATCCTGCTGCTCACCATCAATTTTCGGCAGCAACGCCATGGTGAATTCATTCTCGGCCTGGTTAAGCTGGTTATTGAACAGCATGAATTTGAGCTTGTCCCCGTAATGAGACCGGATCAACCCCTGAACACTGTCTCCCCGCGCCTGCAACAGGTTGCGATAATGGTCAATAAGCAGGGATATCCACTGTTGATATAACGGGCGGGCATGTACCGGAATGGCCTTGGTATCTCTAACCAGTTGCTCGATATCAGGCGGTTTGCCGCTCCTTTCAGCCTCATATGCCGTATCAAGAGCCCGGCGCCTGGAGATCAGATAGTTATCAGCGAAATTTTTCAGCCCATTGGAGTATTCTTTAATCTTCCAGGCATAAAAAACAAAAAACACCGGAATAAGTATCATCCAGATGGGAGGGACCGGTTTGTCGATTACCAGGCGGGCGAGCTGGTGGGCCATGCTTTCTTCATATTCATCAATCTTTATCCTCTTATCTTCGATGGAAAGGTTACTCATGGGAACCGCTCGTTATTTTTCTTCAAGGACGGATTGCAGATAATATTCGGCCTCCGCAACCTGTTCAACATCAGTATAAAAATAACGGGTGGGGTCAATCCCATTTTCCTCGAGATATTCAGACATCGTACTCAGAACATCGAAAGAACCGGTCAGCAGCGGCAGGAAACCATAGACGAACAATAAAGCCACACCGATGGAAACGATAAAGTTTCGTATTCGTCTGGCAAAACTGGTTTTTTGTCCTGTTTCCATGTCTTCCGTTAAGTAGCCGGGGGAACGAATCCCCCGGCTCTCGTATGTCAGGTTGCCGCTAGATGCTGGCAGTGATCTCAGGAAATACCAGATAGAACATGATGTAGGCCATGGTCAGGGTCAGTACCAGATTGAGACTCTGTCCGCAGACATAGAGAATCAGCGGTTTGCCGCCCTTGAAGTACTTGGCCAGTTCCCTGAAATTGGTTGAAAGACCGATGGCTGCAAACGACAGTGCAAAGAACCAGCCGCGCAGGAGCCGGGTACCGCCGCGGACTGCTCCCTGATCGATAAGCGCGCTGCTCATTTCCCGGCCAAGGTTGCTGTCAAGAAACGAGAACAGGATGGATGCCGCCAGAAATCCGAGTACAAATTTCGGAAAACGGTGCCAGATTTCACCGGCGCCGACGGTTCTGGTCTCGGTACCGTTCTGCTCCACCCTGAGACACCAGTAAAGGGCGACACAGAAAGCGGTAACACCGATCATGACGTTCTGTATCATCTTGATGGTTGCGGCAACATAGAGGGCTTTTTCGCCGAGGAATGCGCCTGCTGCGGCAACCGCACCGGTCGCATCGATGGTACCGCCCATCCAGGCCCCACCGAGGATTTCAGGCATGCCGACACTCTTGATGAAGGCAGGCATGGCGATCATCATGATCGCCGTGAAAACCAGCGACAGGCCGATGGAGAGGGTCAGCTCTTCCTTCTTGGCCCGGCAGGCTGCCGCAGTGGCAATCGCAGCCGAGGTTCCGCAGACGGACATGTCGGCGGAGATGACGATATTGAGCGTTTTTGACGGCATTTTCAGGACTTTCTGACCGAAAATGTAGGTGGAAATCAATACGGTCGGGGTTACCACCCAGGCCACAAAAATACCAGGGATACCAATGGACATGATTTTGCTGAACAGGACCTCAGCGCCCAGGAGCACAAGGCCTGTTTTAATGAAAAACTCGACCTGACAGGCGGGCAGAACCCATTTGGGGGTGCCGATGGTATTGGCGATGATCATACCGAGCAGAACACCCCAGGCCTCAGCACCAATGCCGTACTGTTTGGAGATCGCCTGACCGCCGAGCATGTAGGCCAGAACGGCGACCAGGAAAACAATGATGAATCCTTTTGCGAATTCAGCGACGCTGCGGCCCATCAGTTTGATACCGATTCCGAAAAAGACGGCCATGAAAATACCCAGGCCGATCAAGGTCACAATATAGTTGTACGGCTTATTGGACGCTTTGCTTTTGGCAGAGGACGCTTTCTTGCCGGCCTCTCGCCAGTCAGCAATTTTTGCTTTCGCCTCTTCGTTAAGGGTTTGATCCTGGAAGCCCGCAGCAGCGGCAGTCCCCTCGGCCTGCATCGCTGCCGTCAGCGCCGTTTCAGCCTTTGCCTTTGCCTCCTCATAAGCCGGCATGGCCTTGTCATTCATCGCTTTGGCCTGGGCCTCGGTACGGATAAAGGCATCCATTGGGTTTGTATTCCACCTGCCCGGTGTTTTTGTCCAATGGGTTATGAACTTTCCAAAACCCGAGGCGCTCGACGCTTTGAGTTTCTTTGCACTGTCCGCCTCGTACCAGGCGATTGTCTTAAAGGGTGCTTTTTCTGCCTCGACGGCCTGGACCTGCTTTGCATCCTGGATTTTCTGGGCAAATTCGGCTTTCGGTCCAAAGCCAAGATAAGCGATCAGACAGACCGCTATAACCAGAAAACCGAGCCAGATGGCCAGGTAGTCCTCCTTGGTCCAAAGATCAGACAAGCTGCTTTTACCCTTGTCTATAACAACATTAGAATCTCCTTGAGCCATTAAAATATCCTCCGGTGTTGAGTTGAAAAAATATGGCTAAACAACGCCAGGTTTATATCGTATTAAAAATGTTGTAAATTAACCGACCGTTTGCCTGCTCTCAATGTCGAAAAATCGCTCAAATTTAATGCAGCAATGACAGCAATAACCAGATGCCGCAATTAAGTTTCTGTCCTTCATTCTTATACTTTTCTGGCAGCGCACCTTCATTGCCGGTGGTTCAGGGCCGCCACGTCAAGCCTTAAGGCGGCGGCTTTCAACAACGATACGTCCAGACTGGATGAACCTATATAATTTCCCCCGCACTGTCAATAAACAAAGTACCACGATGTAGCATCTTCGCGGTTGCCGAAAAATTGGAATATATACCAGAAGTATTGGAAGACTCAAGAAAAAGCACGATGATGAACGATAATCGGCATCTCCATGAAAACAAATCTGTCTATCTGTGCGCATTTTCAGGCGTGCAAAACAACCTAATATACTGATTATTAATGACTATTTAAGGTTGTTCCGAAAATGGCTCAACGGAAAATAAAGAAATGCCTACTGCAATACCAAGGCTGCTCGGCATGTTCATGCTCATTATACCGAATACCGGGGAAGCCACTATCGCCCCCCCCTCCTTTGTCGACACCCTCACCTGGCTCCTGGTAAATATGGTTACCGGATGGTTGAACACGCTTATACTCTATTGGCTTGCGCACACCAGAGACAGGAACAATCATGATAGCGCCTGCCGGGTCGATGAATTTGCAGCCCCATGTCCACGCACGCTGGCGGATTAACCAATTTAGTCACCTTCCCTCATTTTAACGCTCTTTTATGGGCTGCAGGACGCCCCGATAGATTTTTCCGCATTTCGTATATATCATTGAGCAATGCCCAGGCCGGCGCAGTGCCGCGCAATGGCCGCTGCCGGTGTCTGAGGACAATGAGTTTGAAGCGATTCAGGAGAGCGGGATATGCAGCTATGAAAAATTTTATCAAAGCACTGATGGCGACGCTGATTGCAGCTCTGTTGCCGGCCGGCCTCGCCGCCAACAGCCTGGCACGGCAGCCCACCCCGGTTATTGCCGCCGAGGCTGCATTGAAACAGATATACGACCGGGTGGAGGTGCTCGGCACCCTGCGGGCCAATGAAACCGTTGACATAACCGCCTCGGTCACCGACACCATCACGGTGATCCATTTCAGCGATGGCCAGACGGTCGCCGCCGGGGATATCCTGGCGGAGATGACCAGCAGCGAGGAGCACGCCCTGCTCGAGGAAGAGACCTCGCGCCGGGATGAAGCGCTGAAAAAATACGAGCGGGTGGCCTCGCTGGTCGCCCGCGGCGCCGTTTCACAGGCGCAGCTCGACGAACGGGAGCGCGAAGTTCAAACCGCCACGGCGCGGCTGCGGGCCATCGAGTCGCGCCTGGAGGACCGGCTCATAAAGGCGCCGTTCGGCGGGGTGGTCGGTTTGCGCAACATCAGCAGCGGCGCGCTGGTCGAACCCGGCGACATTATCACCACCCTGGACGACATCAGCGTCATGAAGCTCGACCTCAACATCCCTTCCATCTACCTGGCCGCCCTTGAAAAGGGCACGCCGGTAGAAGCTCTCTCCCCGGCTTTTCCAGACAGGCGTTTCAGCGGCTCCATCAGCAGCATCGACAGCAGGGTCGATCCGGTGACCCGGTCGATTCTGGTGCGTGCCCTGATCGACAATCCGGACAGACTGCTCAAGCCCGGCCTGCTGATGACGGTCGAACTCCTGAAAAATCTGCGCCAAACGGTGATGATCCCGGAGCAGGCCCTTATTCCCAGCGGTAAAAGCAACCAGGTGCTGGTGGTCGACGACTCATCATCGCCCGCTGTTGCCAGGCAGCAGGACGTCGTCATCGGCACCCGGCGGGTCGGCGAGGTGGAGATCATCTCCGGGCTGCAGCCCGGAGATACCGTGATCACCCACGGCACCTTCAAGGTGCGCCCCGGCCAGGAAATCCTGGTCAGGGGAATGGAAGGCGGAGATACGCCGCTGAGCGAGCTGCTGTCCGACAGGAAGTCGGGTGGTGGGCCATGATACTCTCGGATATCTCGATCAAGCGGCCGGTATTCGCCTCGGTCCTCTCACTGCTGCTCATCGTCTTCGGCCTCGTTTCCTACACTCGCCTGCCGCTGCGCGAATATCCCGACATCGATCCGCCGGTGGTGACCATCGACACCGTTTACCCCGGCGCTTCGGCCAATGTGGTGGAAAGCCAGATCACCCAGCTGGTGGAAGAGCGGATCTCCGGGGTGGAAGGTATCCGCTTTATCGAATCCTCAAGCGAGGACGGGCGATCCCGGGTTACCATAGAATTCTCCACCGCCCGCGACATCGATTCGGCGGCCAACGACCTGCGGGACCGGGTATCGACCATTCTCGACAACCTGCCGGCCGAAGCCGACCCGCCCGAGATCCAGAAAGAGGACTCCAACGATGATGTGATCATGTGGCTCAACCTGGCCAGTGACCGGTTGAGCGTGCCGGAGCTCACCGACTATGCCGACCGCTACCTGGTGGACCGTTTTTCCGTGCTCGACGGGGTTTCCCGCGTCCGGATCGGCGGTGGTCAACGCTATGCCATCCGTGTTTGGCTGGACCGGTCGGCGCTGGCAGCCCGGGATCTGACCGTCGCCGAGGTGGAACGGGCGCTGCGGGCCGAGAACGTTGAGTTCCCCGCCGGCACGATCGAGTCCGCCGCCCGCAGCTTCACGGTTCGCCTGGACCGCACCTTTCGCACCGTCGACGACTTTTCCCGGCTGGTCATCAAGCAGGGGGATGACGGCTATCTGATTCGCCTGGGCGACGTTGCCCGGGTCGAACAGGGCACCCAGGAGGACAGAACCTTTTTCCGCGGCAACGGGGTGGCCATGGTCGGACTGGGGATTATCAAGCAGTCCACAGCCAACACCATCGACGTGGCCCGCAGCGCCAAAGCGCAGATGGAGACGATCAACCCGACCTTGCCGGAGGGCATGCAGATCAGGCAGAGCTACGACACCTCGGTGTTCATCGAGGAGGCGATCAGGGAGGTCTACAAGACCCTGGCCATCGCCATCGGCCTGGTCATTCTGGTCATCTACCTGTTCCTCGGCAGTGTCAGGGCGACCATCGTTCCGGCGGTCACGGTTCCGGTATCGATTGTCGCCTCCTTTATCGCTCTGAATGTTTTCGGTTTCTCAGTCAACCTGCTCACCCTGCTGGCCCTGGTGCTGGCCATAGGCCTGCTGGTCGACGACGGCATCGTCGTGCTCGAAAATATTCACCGCCGTATCGACGAATACCATGAAACACCGCTGGTTGCCGCCTTCAAAGGCACCAGGCAGGTCGGCTTCGCGGTCATCGCCACCACCCTGGTGCTGATCTCGGTGTTCGTACCGATCGCTTTTCTGCAGGGCGATGTGGGCCGTCTCTTTTCAGAGTTTGCCCTGACCATGGCAGCCGCGGTCTGTTTTTCCAGCATCGTCGCCCTGAGTCTCTCCCCGATGCTTTCCTCTGTCCTGCTCAAACCGAGGCGCAGTGAACAGACCGCCCAGCCCCGCATTGATCGTTTTTACCGCTGGATCCGCAGAAGCTATCGAAAAATGCTGGGCCGTGCCCTGCGCTGGCCGGTTCTGGTAGCACTCGTGTTCGCCGCCCTGCTGGCGGCGACCTACTGGCTTTTCAATAAGATTCCAACAGAGTACGCCCCCAAAGAAGACCGCGGCGCCTTCTTTGTCATCGTCAATGGGCCCGAAGGGGCAACCTACGACTACATGAGCGTCTACATGGATGAAATCGAAGCCCGCCTGATGCCGCTGGTGGAAAGCGGCGAGATCACCCGGCTGCTGGTGCGGACGCCGCGCAGTTTCGGCAATATCGAGAGCTTCAATACCGGCATCGTGATCTCCGTGCTGGAACAATGGGGTGAACGGAGGTCCGCCTGGGAGATCATCGATGAGGTCCGCACCCGGCTCGCCGACCTGCCCGGGGTGCGGGCCTTTCCAGTCATGCGCCAGGGTTTCGGATCTTCCATCCAGAAACCGGTTCAGTTCGTGATTGGCGGCGGGACCTACCAGGAACTCGCCCAATGGCGCGACATCCTGATGGACAAGATAGAGGCCGACAACCCGGGGCTGCTCGGTATCGACTGGGACTACAAGGAAACCAAACCGCAGATCGAGGTCAGTATCGATTATGACCGGGCGGCGGAACTCGGGGTGACCGTATCGGCCATCGGCAGAACATTGGAGACCATGTTCGGATCCCGGCGGGTCACCACCTATCTCGAGGAAGGAGAAGAATACGATGTCATTGTCGAGGGGGAACGCGCCCTGCAGCGCACCCCAAGCGATCTGCAGTCCATTTACGTGCGTTCGGAACGAAGCGGCAGGCTCATTCCGCTGGCAAGCTTCGTCACCCTGAACGAGTTTGCCGACTCCAGCAGCCTGGAGCGGTACAACCGGGTCCGGGCCCTGACCATGCAGGCCAACCTGACCGACGACCTGGCCCTGAGCCAGGCGCTTGACTACCTCGAAGGACTGGCGCGGGAACATCTGCCGGAGCAGGTGATCATCGATTACAAAGGTATTTCCAAGGACTACAAAAGCAGCTCCGAATCGATCCTGTTCGTCTTTGCGCTGGGGATCGTCGTGGTCTTTCTGGTTCTCGCCGCGCAGTTCGAGAGCTGGGTGAACCCGCTGGTGATCATGCTGACCGTACCGCTGGCCATGGCCGGAGGACTGTTCGGCCTCTATATTACCGGCAACACCCTCAACCTCTACAGCCAGATCGGTCTGGTCATGCTGGTCGGCCTGGCCGCCAAAAACGGCATCCTCATCGTCGAATTCACCAACCAGCTCAGGGACCAGCAGATCTCTTTTTTGCGCGCCGTGCTGCAGGCTGCCGAGATCCGGCTGCGACCGATTGTCATGACCGGCATCACCACCGCTGCAGGAGCCGTGCCGCTGATCCTCTCATCCGGCGCCGGTGCGGAAACGCGGATGGTGATCGGGGTAGTGGTGCTGGCCGGGGTCATTTCCGCCACCCTGTTCACCCTTTTCGTAGTGCCGGTCGCTTACAGCGTCCTGGCCCGGCGAACAGCGCTGCCGGGCAGCATCGAACGACGGCTCATCAGGGAGTTGGAGATCGCCGGCAAGGGCAATCGCAAATTTCAGGGATAACAGCCGGGAACCTGGCCGGGACTTTGGGGCATCGCCAGGCCGTCCCTACTTGCGAGCCGGCTCCGGCTGCCGGTAGTGAACACTCTCTCTACGGACCAGCCCCCTCATGAGTGAGATTGGCAACCAGACGGCACCGATGCTCAGCGGCATGACGATGAACAGGACGACTGGAAGGAACCACATGATTATAACTATCTGATCTAAACCGTTCATTGCTTTTCCCCCGTTTGACGTTTTTTCTGTGGCCCTGTCGAGGGCCGCCTGATTTTGCAGGAGTAACCATTGTGTACGTCTGGTGTCTGCCAGGATCGTGCCAGGCTGTCTGAATTGAGCAACATATCTGCGATGCAGTTTTTAATTGGTTATTATTGCGCTTAAAATCGATTGACCGACGATTAAGCCGGCTAATCATTCCGGCACCCAAATAGTTTACACGTGTCCGCCAAGTTGGCATTTTGTCTTTTTTTGTAAACTTAATACACACAGAACTGCCGGCCGCTGGCCGTTTTCCGATGCGTTAGCCTTTTCTGATCGGGTGCGAGCCTGCGGGCAACTGCCTGACGGACGCCTGAATTTAATTGACACGGCTCCAATCTACCGGTAACAATAGGTTAATTTCAGGTTCCACTTCGGTGGTGAAAAGGGAACCCGGTGCGAATCCGGGACGGGCCCGCCGCTGTAATCCTCCTCCTGGTCTGCACTGTTTCGACGGCACCAGCCGGGAGAACGCTTTTGACATTTCGTGCCACTGCTGCTCAGGTGGGAAGGCCGTTTGGAAGCGAAGGAGAGTCAGAAGACCTGCCTGGAGTAAAAGCGTGAATTATCTTGCGGCACAAGTAATTCACACCGATGCGAGATTACAGGGCATCCCGGATCATGGAAGAAAATGGTCTGGGATTTTTTTTTCAGGCCGAAGCATGGGAGCAACCGTCATGAAACGTAGCTGCAATGTCTTTTTTATGGTCGTGGTTCTTTTATTGTTTTCGGTTCACGGCGCCTCCAGTTCGGGGTCGACGGCCAAACCGGGCAGCGGCAAAACCGCCATTCTGCTGGCCAGCTTCGGAACCACGGTGCCCGAAGCGGTCGGTGCAATTACCAACATCACCGACACGGTGAGAGCAGCCTATCCCGGCACCGAGGTGCGGATCACCTTCACCTCGAACATTATTCGATCGATCTGGAAAAAGCGCCAGGCCGAGCCGGAGGTGTGGATTTCCCGGGGAATCCCGGAAGAGATTCTCTATGTAAAAAATTTCATCGCTGCAGTCGGTGATCTGCTGGAGGACGGCTACACCAATATCGTCGTCCAGCCGACCCATATGTTCTTCATGGAGCAGTCCCACGACCTCCTCCAGTATGTCAACGGCCTCGCCTCGATTCAGACCATGAAGCCCCGCTGGAAACCGATCGACAAAATCGTTATGGGCCGGCCCGCCCTGGGAATGCCGGGGGACCGTTATCCTTACCATGACGATGTGGAAGCCGTCTGCATGACCCTCGCCGAAGACGCCGGAGAAGCCGCAGATAAGGGCGCGTCCCTGATCTACATGGGCCACGGCAACGAATACTGGTCAACGGGGATTTACGCCGAAACCGAAAAGAAGATGAGGGAGATGTACCCGGACACGCAGACCTTTATCGGTGTCGTCGAGGGTGCCCCCGCCCTCGATGACCTTATGGATCGGCTCAAACAGGTAGAAAGCAAAAAGGTCATCCTCAGGCCGTTCATGATCGTCGCCGGGGATCATGCCACCAACGACATGGCCGGGCCCGAAGATAATTCGTGGCAATCGGTACTGAGAAATGAAGGCTATACAGTGGAATCAAGACTCGAAGGGTTAGGGAACAACGATGCGTTCGCCCGGCTTTTTGTCGACCACATCGCCGATGCGGCCAGAGATGGCGGGATTTTGTTGAAATAGTGATTAATGGATAACCAGGACATTCAAAGTAAAAGGCTTTTCCTGTGAGAGAGTTGATGATTGATTTTGACGTCGTTACAGAAGCCGGCCTGGATGAGCTCCTAAAACGGTACCGGGCCATCGACGCAGCCGATCAGGTCCCGATTGCCAAACTGGGCCTCTACGCCACGGCCTCGCTGCAGCATGTGGCTGACCACCGGAAAACCTTTCAAAATCTCAAGGATAACGGATTTCTCTGCGTCGACCTCAGCACTGCGGATAACCAGTGGTACCCGGGGGTGGCTGCCCTGTTTGCAGCCACCCTCGATCAGGCTGTTGGTGCAAAAACGATCAGGGCCGTGGACACCCGCACGGTCGGGACCATGTTCCTCGACGCCCTGTTAAGCCTGATGACTCGGCGAACCGAGCCGGCTGAGCAGGACGAAATCGAGAACGATGTCCGTGTCCTGATGGATCTCTACCTGAACGGCTTGATCTCAGCACGGTAAGCCGGGTTCTCAGCCCGCAGAAGCGGCGGGCTGCAGCTTCTGCAGGGCCTGCTCCGCGGCGATGGTGATCGGCTCGGCGCTCGGCTCGGAGGAGATATCCGGGTTGCAGGCCGAGGTGAAGGTCGTCAGTTCCTGAATCGTTTTGCCGCCCAGAATAAAGGCGGTCACCGCATCGATTTCACGGGCCGGCGCCACCGACCAGCTGACGATCTGGCCGCCGATCAGCCTGGCGCTGTCACGGTCGAACACCAGTTTGATTTTCCAGGGCTTCACTCCGGGAATCATATTGTGCCTGCTTCTCGAGTCGACCACCGCGCTGACGGTCTCAAACCCCTCCTGCCGGGCCCGTTCCTCGGTAAAACCGGTCGCGGTAATGGTCATATCGAACATTTTACAGCCCCCCGCATCGAGTACGCCGGGAAAAGCGATATCATAGCCCGCCAGCCGTTTGGCCGCCAACCGTCCCTGCACCACCGCCGGGCCGCGCAGCTGCCCGGGCGTCGGCTTGCCGGTGATGAAGTTGAACTTTTCGACGCAGTCGCCGCCGGCAAGTATATCGGGTTCGGAAGTCTCCTGGTAACCATTCACTTTGATGCCGAAGCGGCCCATTTCCAGGCCGATCTGCTCGCCCAGCTCGGTATTGGGCCGAACACCCACGTTCATGAACACCGCATCTGCCTTGATCTCTTCACCGCTGTCGAGTTTCACCGAAACAACGCGGCCGTCTCTGCCGATCAGCTTTTCGACTTTTTTGCCGGTCAGGATGTTCACGCCCCTTTCCTCCAGGTATTCGCGCACAAAGGAGGCCATGTCGCCGTCGAGCATCAACGGCAGGGGGCGGTCCATCAACTCGACCACCGAGATTTCATAGTTGCCGTCTTTTTCGGTCAGCAGCGAAGCGATTTCCATGCTGATGAAGCCGGCCCCGACAAAGACAATGGCGCGGCCCTTGTGCTCAGCCAGGTAATTCCTGATCCTGGCCGCATCGGGCAGCCCCCGCAGGGTCAGAACCCCGTCCAGGTCTGCGCCCTCGATCGGCGGTATAAACGGACTGGAACCGGTGGCCAGAAAAAGCTTGTCGTAGAAAAACTCCTGGCCCCGGCTGCACAAGACTTTCTTCAGCTCCTTATCGACCCTGACCACCTCGTCCTGAACCACCCTGATGCCGGCGGATTCGAGCATCTTATCAGGAACGACAATCGACTCATCAACGACCAGACCGGCCGTTACATGGGGCAGGGCTCACCTGACAATGAAAAATTCCTCTTTCCTGATCACCGTCACATCGACGCCGGGCATCAGCTTTTTGGCCATCATTGCCGCCGGACCGCCGGCACCGCTGCAGCCGATAATGACCAGCTTTTCTCCATCCTTCATCGCTATTCCTCCCTTTTGAGGTTAGTTTAACAGGATTCTGGTTGCCTTTGAAGCCGGCGCAAAACCGGCCATTTAATCTTTCGATTAATTACATATACACAAAATATAGCCCTTGTCAAACCTATTTGGTAATCGGAGGATCGAGTGGCTGGAGCCAGAAAGCTCCGGGGAGCCGGGTGGGGGATTACCCCTTCACGGGCCGGTGATGCACCGGGCGCCCGGTTAACGCCGGGGTACGACCCAGCGGCCCGCCTCGGTGCGACAGGCGATACCGGGAAATTCGTAAGGCAGCCCTTCTTTGGCAAAAACCTGCCGGTACTGTCTGCAGATCGAGCCGCTGCTGTGCTTGAAAGACTGGACCGGGGTCACGCCGATGACCAGCTGCTGGGAGAAATTTTCCCAGACACTGGCTTTTTCCGTCGGGTTGGACTCCAGGGTATTCTGGAATTGCTTCTGAACGGCAAGGATATCGTTTTCATCGGAAGAAAAGGTCTGCAGGTCCGGCAGGACGGCAGCCAGTTCTCTTCTGCGGTTCTCCCGGTAGCCGTTGTAGTCCCGCTCCTCAATGACCCAGTGATTGATCGCCGGCGCGTAATACCAGGTCCGATACTCTCTGGTCTTGCTGGCAACGCCGAACTTGTCCGGGTATCTCCGGCAGGTGATCTTCCAGGTATCGAAGTCACCGGCTGCGACACTGACCCGCTCGGTCCCCATCACCTCACAGGTCCAGAAAGAGTCATAGCGCTGCTCGATCGCCTGCTGATCGAACCACCGCCCGTTTTCATCGAAACGTGTCTTGTTGCCGACCCTAAGCGGCCAGAGTGAAGTGGTCGGCGCACTCATCAGGAACCTGGTCGGCCTGAACTCCCGATAGCCGTATCGACTATCGGTCTGCCACTTGAAGTTCTTGTAGGTAAAATCCGGCGAACCGCTGGACAGCCAGCCGCGATAATTTCTCCAGGTGACTCCCTCCCCATCGACCTTGATCACCGTCTCCCAGGTCCCATTCGTATAAACGAAGGTGTTGCCGGGCCGGTATGACGGCAACGGTGCGGTTTTCAGCCCCAGCGCATCGGTCTGGCCAAGAACGCTCGAACCACCGCTAAAAAGCGATACCAGCACGACAAAACAAACCACACCGACTCTGTTCATGGAGCCCCCCAGACCTCTATCGTTCAATCCAGCCATATTCTCACCTGAAAGTGTTGCTCGTCGAGCAGGCTCAATTTTCCAGAATCATCCGTTCTTCACGCTCGATCAACGGCGTCAGCTCATCGATGCCGCCCAGGCGACGAAGGCTGCCTTCCGGAATGTAACGCTCGTAGCCGGACAGGCGAAAATCCGGGCTGGCCCCGCCATCGATATCGTCGCGGTTTCTTCCCGTGTGGGCGAGATCTTCAGTCTCATCGCCGAGGAGTTCCTCGTCGTACAAGTACTCGTCTTCACGGTTGTCCCGGTCCTGGTCATCGCTGCCGTCCTGGTCATCGCTGCCGTCCTGGTCATCGCTGCCGTCTTCGTCGGAAGCCTCATCCTGGTCGGCCTCGTCCGCGGCCCCGACGTCCTCGGCATCTGCGTCGGGCTCATCGATCTCACCGTCGCCGTCCTTGTCAAAATCGGCGGCGAAATCGGCGATATCCGCCTCACTGGGCGTATCATCGGTGGCGGTGACGCTGCCGGAACCGCCAAACTGCGAGTCCGTTTCGGCGGCATGGACGAGGCCAGATGGCGTATGAGGGTCACGGCCGGCACGGAAGTCAGGACCAAAGAACAGCAAGCAGAAACAGACCGGGGCAATGACCAGGAGTGCATCGATCCCGATCACCGTGTCAACCGAACCGCGGCAGCTTTTTCTGGTGGATGGCAGAAGATATCGCATGGTATGTACCTGACAGAAGACGTTAAAAACCCGAACCGAACAATCTGAAGCAAAATTTTACACGCACCAAAGATAAATCAAATTACGCTTGCCCGCCAGAACAGTTTAGAATTTCCTGAGTTCATCAGGCAGTATCACCATCGCACCTTTCCGACTGCAGACATAGGCGGCCACCCTCCCGGCCTGCTCGTTGATCTGCTCCAGAGAATGCCCTTTCAGCAGCCCGACCACGGTTGCCGCAGTAAACGAGTCCCCCGCCCCTATGGTGTCGATCACTTCGGTTTTGAATCCCGGGTGATCGGAAACGGCTGAAGGCGACAAGAGCAGGCTGCCCTGTGCACCCCTGGTCAGAACCACCAGGGAAAGTCCGAAACGCTCGATCAACTGATTCAGCTGGGCCCTCCGGTCGCCGGCCAGCTCCTCCAGGTCGGCAATCAGCCCCAGTTCATCGTCATTGAGTTTTAACACATCGGCCTGCTCGAGAGAATCGTGGATAATCGCCTCGGAGTAGAAATTCTGACGGATGTTGATATCGAATATCTTCAGCGCTTCCGGCCGCATCGCCTGGAGAAAGCGCTTAATGGCCGCAGCGGAGAGTTTCGAACGCTGAGCCAGGCTGCCGAAACAGACCGCATCCAGCCGCCCTGCCAAAGCCAGCGTCCTGTCCTCCAGCCTGAGTCGATCCCAGGCCACATCGTCTGGAAACATGTAGGTGGCGACCCCGTTCTGGTCCAGCTCGGCCATGACGTAACCGGTCGGCGCGCCGGCGACCTCGACGATATGGTCGATGGCAACGCCGTGATGCTGCAGGGTGCTCAACGCTCTCCTTCCCCGCGCATCGAGCCCGACCGCGGAGATGGGCCAGGAATCGGCGCCAAACTGCCCGGCATGATAGGAGAAATTAACCGGGGCGCCGCCCAGCGTCTCTTGCCCGGCGACGATGTCCCAGAGAATTTCGCCGATACCGGCGATGAGCAGCCGTTCCCGGCTCGCCTCATTCATTTTCGAGTAACTCCGTTATCAGTGCTGCGCCGACCAGCGACACAAAAGGAGCGGAAAAGTTCCGCACGATCGACACCCGATTTCAACAGGCCGCAGCCGTGCAAGCGACTTTTAACCATATTCAAACCAGATCCTATTCTGCATTCACTCATGGTGACTACCATTATGCACTCGCCCCTTGGAAATATCAACAACCTGATTCCGCTGCTGCGCGGCCGGCTTCCCGGCCAGCTCATCATCCAGTACAGCAACCGCTGCAACGCCGATTGCCCTCAGTGCGCGATGCGCCGCTCCGGAGCGATCCCCCGACATACGCTGAGCATTGACCGGACACGCCAGCTGATCGACGCAGCGGCTGCCAGGGGGGTACGTTCGCTGTCGCTGACCGGCGGCGAACCGCTGCTCTTTCTGGACGATATCGTCACCCTGATCAACCATGCCACCAGGGCGGGAATACCCTATGTGCGGACCGGGACTAACGGATACATGTTCAGGAACTCGGACGCCCCCCGGTTCGACGCCAGCATAAGGCGGATCGTCGAAAAACTGGCCGCCACCGACCTCTATACCTTCTGGATCAGCCTCGATTCCGCCAGCCCTTCAAACCACGAACGGATGCGCGGCCTCGACGGCGTGGTAAGAGGTATTGAAAAGGCGCTTCCGATCTTCCACGAATACGGTATCTACCCGGCGGTCAACCTGGGAATCAACCGGGCCACCGGGCTCCATGAGAGCCTGCCGTTTCTGAGAAAATCGACGCCGGAACAGTTCCTGCAGACCTTCAAGGAGGCTTTCGAACAATTCTACCGGTTCGCCGCCGATCTCGGATTCACCATAGCCAACGCCTGCTACCCGATGAGCGGCGAACAGGAAGGAAGCGCTGCGGGCCAGGTTGCAGCTTCGGTCTACGGCGCCATCTCCAGCGACGACCTGGTCAGCTTCAGCACTGAAGAAAAATCGATTATTTTCAGAGCTCTATTTGAAACCATTCCCAAATTCAGGGGAGCCTTGAGAATCTTTTCACCCCGCTGTTCGCTCTATGGCCTGATCAACAAATATGCAAACCAGCAGCAGGCCCTGTATCCGTGCCGAGGCGGGACGGATTTCTTTTTTGCCGATTGCCGGCACGGGCTGATTCACCCCTGCGGGTATCTCGAGGGCAGTAGCGGGGAGTTGCCCGAACTGGCCCGGCGATTCGGTGAAGTCGCCAGCTGCGAGAGGTGTGAGTGGGAGTGTTTCAGGGATCCGTCCGACCTGCTCGGCCCCTTTGCCGAACTGTTTTCCCGACCGCTCCGGCTGATCGGCAAAATGGCCCGGGACCCGCAGTTTTTCAAACTGCTCAGAGAAGATCTGAGCTATTTCCGTGCCTGCGGTTACTTTAACGGCAGAGTTGCCCCCCATTTTCAGGCAATCAGGCGATTTCAGCATCCCTCACCTTTATGATCAGCCCTGATTCGGCATGAACATATTTCTGATAGACGCCATCGGTCCCTTCTTCAGGGACTATCAAAAGCAGAAAATCAACTGGTCCAAGATTCCCTTCGAAAACCTCCGGATCGACGAAGAAAACCGCCGCAAGACGTTTGACCGCCTGGCAGCCGATATGGCTGCATTTGCCGAAAAGGTGCGCGCCATCGGTTACAACGCCGTCAGCCTCGACGACGTTGCCCATCTGGCGCCTGATCCATGGCTGGAAGAGACGACCAACGAGACCATTCATCTGTTCAGACAGGAATATAAAAAGCTGTTCGCCATTATTCGGGCCCGGGACCTGAAAATTTTCCTGACCATGGATATCCTCTCTTACACCCCCCAGCTCAGATCGCACATCTCTACGAATAAAGCCCGGGGATTCGCCTTCATCCGGCGGCAGGTCGAGGAAATTTTTTCATCATTTCCCGAGGTCAGCGGCATCATTTTCAGAATCGGCGAATGCGACGGCAAGGACGTCAAAGGCATATTCAAGAGCGAACTCTTCCTGAAAACTGCCAAAGAAGTCAATCACCTGGTCAGATTCCTGCTGCCCGCGTTCGAGCGCTGCGGACGAACCCTGGTGCTGAGGACCTGGACGATCGGAGCCTATCGAATCGGCGATCTGATCTGGCATCACCGGACCACGGCCCGGGTCCTCGAAGGAATCGACAGCGATCATTTCGTTTTGTCGATGAAGTACGGCGAATCGGATTTCTTCCGCTACCTGCCGCTGAACAGACATTTCTTCAAGTTCAAGGTGGGCAAGATTATCGAACTCCAGGCCCGCCGAGAATATGAGGGGTGCGGCGAGTATCCATCCTTTATCGGCTGGGATTATCACCGCTATGCCGAAGAACTTCAATCGGCAGAGAACATGGTCGGGATCAGCGTCTGGTGCCAGACCGGCGGCTGGGTCCCGTTCAGACGCCTGACCTTTCTCGAGCCCGAGGGAATCTGGAATGAACTCAACGCCTATGTGACCATAAAGATATTCAAAGACCGGTGGGCGGTGGAGCAGGCGATAGAGGCCTTCTGCTCAGCGGCAGGCTGGAAGCAGAAAGAAGCGGTTCTCGAGTTTTTGAAATTGAACGACCAGGTAATCAAGAAACTGCTCTACATTGAGGAGGTAGCCGCCCAGAAACTGTTTTTCCGGCGGGTCAGGATCCCGCCGCTTCTAAACGTCTACTGGAACAATATCTTCATCAGCTATTCGGTCCGGATAATTCTGCTCTCACTGGTAGAAAATCGGCAACAGACCATTATCGACGGACATGCTGCCCTGGAAAAAATAGGGGAGATGAAACGTCTCGCCCAGCGGGCCGGTTTGCCGGTGGATGATGTGCGCTATATGGAGGACACGTTTTCGATCCTGGCCCTGGCCAGAAATTACTACTTCGAGCCCGACGGCGACCTCGAGCAGCCCAGGATCAGAAAAGCCAAACGCCGTTACAAGAAACGCTACCCTAAAAACCGGCGCCCGCGCTATCGCATCAGGACCAGCTACCAGCCCGTTCCCCTGGGGATGCGTCAGCTCACCCTGATGCTCAAGATCGCACTGAGGACCAAGCGCGGCTATCGCATCGTCGATCACCTCTTCACCATCAACCTGCTGGGGTCCTGCTACCGCCTCATGGTACGCCTCAATCCGAAACTGATCCCCAAATTTGCCCGCAAGCAGGCCATGGGAATCGGATCGATTTTCCGTTAGCCGCCCGGTTTCCGAGCACTGCGCAGGCAGAACAGGATCGGGAAAACTCACAAAAACATAACCAATGATTTACTTTAACGTAACAGTAATCATCTAGGATTGTTGAAATTAATCTTTACCCCCTGGGGGAACAGTCATGCAGAAATCTTATTTCAGATCGATATGGATCTCCGACACCCACCTGGGCGGTCGTGATCTGCAGAACCATAAACTCCTGCAGTTTCTGCTGACCACCGAGTCCGAATTTCTCTATCTGGTCGGAGACATCGTCGACCTGTGGAAGATCAGGTTCCGCTGGTCATGGCCCCGGGTCAACGATCAGATCGTGTCGGCGATTCTCAACAAAGCCCGCAACGGAACCAAGGTCTACTACCTGCCGGGCAATCATGACGAACTGCTGAGGAAATACAGCGGCCTGACCATCA
Organism: uncultured delta proteobacterium; assembly: GCA_963845115.1. Lineage (GTDB taxonomy): Bacteria > Desulfobacterota > Desulfobulbia > Desulfobulbales > Desulfocapsaceae > JABDQA01. The sequence continues at coordinate 54,321 of CAWJQN010000002.1, forward strand.
GTAACATCTCGATCGTCAACGAAATTATCCATGAAACCAGTGACGGCACTAAGTACCTGGTCCTGCACGGTGACGCCTTCGACTGCGTTGTCCAGGAGAAGAGATGGCTGGCCGGACTGGGCAGCGTTTCCTACGACCTTCTGCTGGTAGTCAACCGCTGGTACAACCGCCTCAGGGCATACGCCGGCAGACCTTACCACTCGCTGTCTGCCTCGATAAAGAACCGGGTCAAGAAAGCCGTCAACTACATCGGAAGTTTCGAGGAAACCGTGGTCAACGAGGCACGCAGCAAAGAGGTCGACGGTCTTATCTGCGGCCATATCCATCGAGCCGCAGTGCGCGATATCGACGGCATCCTCTATTGCAATGCCGGTGACTGGGTGGAAAGCTGCACCGCCCTGGTGGAAAACGGTGCCGGTACAGTCGGCAATATCTACTGGCAGGACGCAGCCGCTGCCCAGGAATGCAACCCAGGAAATGTGAGCTATGAAGATCGCTATCGTGACCGACGCCTGGCTGCCTCAAATTAACGGGGTCGTCACCACCTACCTGAAGACCATAGAAGAGCTGAAAAAACGGGGAATGACCGTGATGACCGTCACCCCCCGGCAGTTTCGCACCATGCCCTGCCCATCCTACCCGGAAATCCCGCTGTCTCTGGTCAGAACCTCCGCTATCAGAAAACAGCTCCAGGCCTTCGCTCCGGATTCGATCCACATCGCCACCGAAGGCCCGCTGGGCTGGGCGGCCCGACGCATGTGCCTGAAGGACAGCCTGCCGTTTACCACCTCCTACCACACCCGCTTCCCGGAGTACCTGAGAATGCGGCTGCCGCTGCCGCTGAATCTGTCGTACTCGGTTCTGCGACGCTTCCATAACCGGGCTGAACGGATCATGGTCTCCTCTGCGCAACTCAAAAAGGAGATGGAGAACAGGGGTTTCAGAAACGTCTGCCTCTGGTCCCGCGGTGTCGACACCGCTTTGTTCAGACCCGATGATCCGGGGAAATACGGAGCAGGCAGAACCTTTTTCACCTATCTGGGCCGCGTCGCACCGGAAAAAAACCTGCAGGCCTTCCTCGACCTCGAGCTTCCGGGCCCTAAAATGGTGATTGGCGACGGCCCGATCCTGGAACCGCTGCGCCGCGCCTACCCGGCGACGCGATTCACCGGATTCAAAGAGGGGGCTGAGCTGGTATCCCTGCTCAACCAGAGCAGGGTGTTTGTCTTTCCCAGTCTCACCGACACCCTGGGCATCGTTCAGCTCGAGGCCATGGCCTGCGGACTGCCGGTGGCCGCCTTTCCGGTGGATGGACCCAAATCCCTGATCATCAATGGCCGCAACGGTTGGATGCATGACGATCTCAAACAGGCCATCAGCAACTGTCTGGAAATCGACCCGGCCCGGTGCCGTTCATTTGCGATGAATTTCACCTGGAAAGCCTGTACCGACCTGTTCATCTCCAACCTGTCGCTGCTTCCTGCGGTTTCACCTCAGTGCCGAGCGCTGGCGGCCGAAGCAGCCTGATCCCCCGATTCCTTGCTGCCGCCCTCTCACCACAGTTGACAGCCCGGCCGATTCGGCCTACCCTGATCTGTGTAGAGTTCCGGTTCAGCAGGGATCAACAGCACTACTACCTCCGGGGAGAATCGCCGCACGCCCATGCCGCCCGATCATCAGCTGTTCAATATAGCCCATCGCGGGGCCCGCAGCCTGGCCCCGGAAAACACCATGGCCGCCATTGAAAAAGCCTGGGAAATCGGCGCCCACGGCATCGAGGTGGACATCAGGGTCACCCTGGATGGGGCACTGATCGTGATGCATGATCAGTCCCTGGCAAGGACGACCGATATCCGCCGGCGCTGGCCGGAGCGGCTCCACGATCCGGTCTCCTCCTTTCGCCTGGCGGAGGTGGAGCAGCTCGACGCAGGGTCCTGGTACATCGGCAGCGATCCATTTGCCGAGATCGCGGCGGGGAATGTCTCCTCTTACGAACTGGCCCGAATGGAGCGGCTCAGGGTGCCGACGCTTCAAGAGGTGCTCTTCTTTGTCAAAGAAAAATCCTGGTACATCAATATCGAGCTCAAGGAGCCGTTGCCGGCCACCGCGCTTGTGCAGACAATCACCGAGGCTGAGGCGGCGGGGCTGTCGACACGACAGTTTGGTGTTTCATCCTTTAACCATCACTACCTGAGGGAGCTCAAAAGTACCAGACCCGATATCGAAATAAACGCCCTGATCGGCGGGTCTCCGTCTGGCCCCCAGGACTGGGGCAGCTTCGAGTTCGAAATCTACAACGCCAATGCGGCGTTGACCGACGAACATCAGATCGCCCGGGCCCGGGCCCGGGGCTGCCGCGTCAACCTCTACACCGTCAATGATCCGCGCGAGATGAGCCGTTTCCTGGCCGCCGGCGTGGAAAAGATCATCACCGATTATCCGCAGATCCTGAAGAGCCTGGCCCGCTAGGAACAATCCCTGGAAGCCACCAGTTTAAGATTTTTCTTTAATTGCTTCTTGACAAAACGGCTGCCGATTGTCAGTTTAGCATATGCACATAACGTGATGACTTGTCCTTTCTGCCGGAGCCTCTTGAGAAATGTGGAAATACCTGATTGCCATCAACAAAAACCTCGTTTATGCGATTCCCGCCCTGCTGCTGACCGGCTTCGCTTTCGGTTTGGCGGTCAACGATGAAACCGTCTCGAAACTGAAGAATCTGATCATCCCGCTGACCTTCCTGATGGTCTATCCGATGATGGTCACCCTGAATATCAAAAACCTCCGGCAGGGCCTCAATTTCCGGCTTCAGGCCACCGCCCAGCTCATCAACTTCGGGGTGATACCGTTCATCGGCTTTTTCCTCGGCCGCCTGTTTTTTCCCGACCAGCCCTCGATGGCCCTCGGACTGCTGCTGGCATCGCTGCTGCCGACCAGCGGCATGACCATCTCCTGGACAGGTTTTGCCAAGGGCAACCTGGGGGCGGCCATCAATATGACGGTCATCGGGCTGATTGGCGGATCGCTGGCAACACCCTTCTATGTCGACTGGCTTCTGGGCACGACGGTGGCGGTTTCGTTTATCAAGGTCGTGCAGCAGATCCTGATTATCGTATTTATCCCGATGGCGGTCGGCCAACTCACCCGGCGGGCGCTGCTCAACAAATACGGCCCGGCCCTTTTCAAGGAGACGATCGCCCCGCGCTTTCCGGCCCTGTCGACGGTCGGGGTCCTGGGCGTCGTCTTTGTGGCAATGGCCCTGAAGGCAGAGGCCGTGGTTGCCGACCCCGCACTGCTCGTGTCGATCTTTATTCCCCTGCTGATTCTCTACGGGATCAACTACGGCCTGGCTACCGTTCTGGGGACCAGACTGTTCAACCGGGGGGACGGGATCGCCCTGGTCTACGGCACGGTCATGAGAAATCTCTCGATTGCTCTGGCAATAGCCATCAATGCCTTTGGGGAAGCGGGAACCGCTGCTGCCCTGGTTATCGCCCTGGCTTACATCATCCAGACCCAGTCCGCAGCCTGGTATGTCAGGCTGACGTCCCGGATCTTCGGACCGCCGCCATCGGCCCACTGAAGATTTCGTCACCGGCAGAAAAAACGATTCTTATCTTAACCTGTCAAGAGGCAGCATTTTTTAGCATTATTTCATATACATGGTTAATCTCGATCAAGGTAAACGAAGCCCAAACAGCATCTCAACAATGATACTGCGCCACATTATTTATACCACATTGTGGTATTTTGTTGACCATGTCCACCAGAGGGTTTAGTCTGTTATGAACGATTCCTGCCATCAGGAACCGGCCTCACCTCATCGAAAGGAGGGATTACCATGGAATCCCGATTCAGCGAACGAAGGCGTTTCAAACGCTGCACCCTGGAAGATAGTCTGCTGTTTTCAGACAACAACAACCTCATCGGCATGGCACAGGTAATCGATATCTGTCAGGCCGGCGTCCGCTGTGTTTCCATCTCACCGGTTCACTGCACCATCGGGATGCTGGAAAATATCGAGATTTTCGGCTCCGAGGAACACCTCGAACTGGCCGATCTCAGCGGCCGGATGACGCGATGCAGCGACAACCTCCTCGACCAGAACTTGGACTCGGGTATCGGGTACTACGAATTTGGTTTCGAGTTTTTTCCCCGCCACTACCCCCAGATCAGCAGACTGCAGAGCCTCCTGTCAGGCAGGAACCCCTGATCAATTCCCGGGTGACTCAAAGACTCGTTCAGCCCTGCTGAAAAACTCCCCGCCTGCCGTTATTGTAATATTTTTTTTATGTGGTATTATTGGGCAATAATATTTTACGAGATATTATTTTACAATATACTATATCGTGCACACACGCACCCGTCGACTCACCCGTATCCCCTTCATATTTCAACAAAAAAAATGGCCATGTACCGTTATGTCTAAAATATCGATAAAAAATCTTTACAAAATTTTTGGCAAAAACCCACGAAAAGCCCTCGCCATGGTCAATGAGGGCAAGAGCAAAGAAGAGATTTACGAAAAAACGACCATGACGGTCGGCGTCCAGGACGCCACCTTCGACATTGAAAATGGCGAGATTTTCGTGGTCATGGGCCTGTCGGGATCGGGGAAATCCACCCTGGTGCGCATGCTCAATCGCCTGATCGAGCCAAGCGCTGGGGAAATTATCGTCGACGGCGAAAATATCCTGAAAATGAACAAGCAGCAACTGGTTAAGTTTCGTCGGAGTAAAACCAGCATGGTTTTCCAGTCCTTTGCCCTGATGCCCCACCAGAGCGTCATCGACAATGTGGCCTTTGGCCTCGAGCTTGACGGTATTGACAAGCAGACACGGCAGGAGCGGGCCATCGACGCCCTCAAGCAGGTCGGCCTGGAGGGATGGGAAAACGCCTATCCGGCCGAACTCAGCGGCGGCATGCAGCAGCGGGTCGGACTGGCCCGCGGCCTGGCCGTCGATCCCGATATCCTGCTGATGGATGAAGCGTTCTCGGCACTGGATCCGCTTATCCGCACCGAGATGCAGGACGAACTGCTGAAACTGCAGGACCGCCATGAACGAACCGTGGTTTTCATCTCCCATGACCTGGATGAAGCGCTGCGCATCGGTGACCGCATCGCCATCATGGAGGGCGGCCGGGTGGTGCAGGTCGGCACCCCGGAAGAAATCCTGCAGAACCCGGCCGACGATTATGTCCGGGCATTTTTCCGCGGCGTCGATCCCACCGGCGTTATCTCCGCCGGGGATATCGTCCGGGAAAACCAGCCCACGGTGATCTGGCACACCCCCCAGGGCAGCCCCCGGGCAACGCTGGAGATGCTCAACAACCAGGACCGTGAATACGCTTACGTCCTCGATTCTGAGCATCGATTCTATGGGGTCGTCTCCACCGACTCGCTGCGCAGCCTGCTGGAGACAGCGGCGACCGGTGAAAAAACAAAAATCGAGGATGCCTTCATCAAAGAAGCGCTGGCCGTTAAAGACAGTGAGAGTCTCCAGGATATTCTACCCCAGGTCGCCTCCCATCCATGGCCGGTTCCGGTAATCGATGAGTATTCGAGCTTCAGGGGAGTCGTCTCGAAAAACCGATTCCTCAGGACTCTGCACAGGGCGGAAAACAACACCGCTCACCATAGTTGAAAAATGGTAACACTTGACAAACAGCGGAGTTTACCGACAAGAATTGCGATTGTCTCTTTTGGCCTGGAGTTCACAACCTTTGATCTACAAGGCACCATGCTTCGGCCTGGTTTAGAGTCAGGCCGAAACTGCAGATAAAAGAGACCAGCAGAGGAAAGATTGGCTCCCCCGTAGAGATCTGTTATATTCGCTTACTTTTTCTTCGCTTCAATTACCTTTTGAGCTATTGAGAAATGCGGTCGATGCATTGGTGAGGAGTGGAAATGACAAGACGTATTGATCAGGAACACAGTGTAACCCAGCAGCTGAGAATCATATTCAAGGCAATCCAGGCCCATTCCAAACGGGTCGAAAAAACCTGCGGCCTCAGCAGCGTCAGGCTCTGGATGCTCTATGAGATCAGCAGGAACCCGGGCGTCACGGTTTCCGAACTGGCGGCGCTGCTGTCCATTCACCGGTCCACCAGCTCGAACATGCTCGACAAGCTCGAAGATCAGGATCTTATCCACCGGAGTCGAAGCAAAAGCGACCAGCGGACCGTGCGGCTGCACATCACCGACAAGGGAAAATCGTTACTGGCGATGGCCCCGTCCCCTCCCGAAGGGAAATTGAGTTCATCGCTGCACAAATTAAACCAGGAACAGCTCACCAATCTGGACAAGAGCCTCAAAGAACTGATCGAAGTGCTCCACTTCGAGGATGAGCAGGCCGGTCTGACCCCGATCCAGGTCTTCTGAGACCATGGATCAACACCGGGGGCAAAATTTAAAATCAACAAACATATTGAATGTTCAAGCAATAATCTCACTGATGAAGAGCCCTGCCGACCGGGCATGACAATTCACAGCACCGGCAGAATCTGATAATTCTCGCCGAATCATCGAAACCCTCACCGGCAGCCTCCCCGCTGGCACCGACATCCGCTTCCATCTGCCGGTTGCAGGCCGCTCTTGAAAACCAGCCATCCCTTCCCGGCCGCATCTTCCAAGCCTGGCCCTTTTCGACATCCGGTCCCCCAAAGGCGCTCTGGGGACAACCTCTCCTGCACCAGTTTTCACATCTTCGGCAAGGATCGAAGTCCTGTGGGCCTGATGAAGGCAGTTCAATGTCGATCGTCAGGGCCCGAAGCCGGACCCGCGGCCCGAACTCCGGCGTTACCAGCATATTGTTTCTGCCGATGCAGCCAAGCCCGGCGAGTACCGCTGAGTCTTTCAGATAGAGGCCGCCCTCCTCCACGTGGTAGGGGAGATGAAACACCCCGATGCCGAAACCTTCTTGAGCCCACCTGCAAAGATCCCTGACAACTCTTGCCAGGATCCGGTTTCCGGGGGGATCTTTCGGACCTTGCCACCAGTCCATCTCCGGTCTGTTTTCGGGATGGTGAACGGCTACCACCAGAACAGTTCGAGCACCATCAGGCCAGCGAACCTCTCCCGGTCTAAGTCCGAGCGTGCGCTTTCCCACACCGATCCCTGTACCGACAGGAAAAATTTCGGGTCCGGCCATAAAAGAGGGGGCCCGTTTCAGATCATCGACCGAAGCAAACCCGGCCAGATCAGCGCCAAACGCTATGGCCTGATTCAGCAGTGCCGACGATAGTGCACCATGTTCTTTTTTTGCCATGCCGGGGACCGTTATTGAGGTTTCATAACCTTCCCGAGAAACAGCGAGCAGATCCGAGGCACGTCTGTTTCAGTCTCGATGACCAGCCCCCCTCGTATTAACATATCCCGGCGGAGCCTCTGCACCTAACTTCCATTATACCTCGGATCTCCTGAAACTACCGCATTGAGGCACCGGAGGTCAACAACCGCCGATTCAGCGTGATAAAAGCTGCATAATATTGTTTTGCACGCAAACGTGCGCCGATGCCGGCTGGCACCAGACAACCGGATGTCCTCTCGTTTGACCCCGCTGGTCAATGTGTTACAGTTCTACAGGAGTTCCGGCTGCCGAGTTGAAGCCGCCGCCACATAAACTGACCCGACAGAGAAGGACTATGCTTAACGAACTGAAAATCTGCATACAGGAACACAGGGACGGGGTTCACAACCTGTTTCGAACCTATCAGGCCACCGGCAAAAAACTGATCCTCGGCAGCGACATCTGGGACATCTTCAGCGAGTTCTGCCAGGCCAGCTCTGCCGATCAGGGACTGCAGGAATCGGTTCTTGCCGAAGTGTTGAAAAAAAGCCAGTCGGCCGCGCTGTCTGAGACCTGGCTCTATCTGGACGTGCGCCCCAAGGTGGCGGACTGGGTCTACCTGCGCTGCAACCTGGAGACCATGATTTTCGAGGAGGTCTCAACCTCAGCCTATCTTGATTTCAGGGAGCGGCTCATCTCACCGGAGGCGAAGGATGAAACCATTCTGGAGATCGACTTCCTGCCGTTTGAGCGGGACTTCCCGAAGATGCACCAGACCAGATCCATCGGCCATGGGGTTGAATTCCTGAACCGCACCTTCTCCAACCGGCTGGGCAGTAATCTGGCCAAAGGCGATGAACTGATCTTCTCCTTCCTGCAGGTGCATGGCTACCAGGAAAAGCCGTTCATGATCAACGCCCGCATCAGCAGCGTCCATGAACTGCGGGACGCGCTTCGGCTCAGCCTCGACCTGCTTGCCAGAAGTGACGATTCACTTACCTGGGATGATCTGCAAACGGAGCTGCAGGCCATGGGGTTCGAGCCCGGCTGGGGGCGCAGCATCGGCGACATCCGGACCATGATGAGCCTGCTGGCAGACCTGCTCGAAGCCCCCGATCACCAGAACCTGGAAACCTTTCTGGCCCGGATACCGATGATATTCAACATCGCCGTACTCTCCCCCCACGGCTATTTCGGCCAGGAGAAAGTTCTCGGCCTGCCGGACACCGGCGGTCAGGTAGTCTACATCCTCGACCAGGTGCGGGCCCTTGAAAAGGAAATGACCCAGCGCATTTATGACCAGGGGCTCGATATCAAACCCCAGATCCTGATCATTACCCGACTGATCCCCGAATCCGGTGACACCACCTGCAATCAGCCCGAAGAGCAGGTTCACGGCACCGATAATGTGCATATCGTCCGCATACCGTTTCGCAACCCCGACGGCAGCATCGTCAACCGCTGGATATCACGTTTCGAGGTGTGGCCCTACCTGGAAGCGTTCAGCCGTGAGGCCGAGGTGGAGATCCTCGCCCGTCTCGACCGCCGGCCCGATCTGATCATCGGCAACTACTCGGATGGCAACCTGGCGGCTTACCTGATGTCCCAGAGCCTCAACGTGACCCTGTGCACCATTGCCCACGCACTGGAGAAGACCAAATATCTGTTCTCTGCCCTGTACTGGCAGAATATGGAGAGCCAGTATCATTTCTCCTGCCAGTTCACCGCCGACCTGATCGCCATGAACGCAGCCGATTTCATCATCTCCTCGACCTATCAGGAAATTGCCGGGTCCAGCGACGTAGTCGGCCAGTACGAGAGCTATGCCTCCTTTTCGATGCCCGGACTGCAGCGCGTACTGCACGGTATCGATATCTTCGATCCCAAGTTCAACATCGTCTCCCCGGGCGCCGATGAGGCCACCTATTTCTCATTTACCGAAAAGGTCCGCCGCTTTTCCGGACTGCACGATGAGATAGCCGAACTCATCTACGGGGACACTGATCACCAGAGCAGGGGAAAAATCGGCAGCAGCGGCAAGCCGCTGATATTCTCGATGGCCCGGCTCGACCATATCAAAAACCTTACCGGCCTTCTGCGCTGGTATGGGGAAAACAGCCGGCTTCAGGAATTGACCAGTCTGCTGCTCATCGGCGGAACGGTCAACCCTGATCTGTCCACCGACGATGAGGAGCGGGAACAGATCGGTCTGATGCACGAGCTTTTCGACCGTCACCAGCTCGACGACAAGGTGCGCTGGCTGGGCAAACGACTGGATAAGAACCTTTCCGGTGAACTTTACCGCTACATCGCGGACGGCGGCGGCGCCTTCGTCCAACCGGCCCTTTTCGAGGCCTTCGGCCTGACCGTTATCGAGGCCATGGTTTCGGGGCTGCCGACCTTCGCCACCTGCTATGGCGGCCCGCTGGAGATCATCGAACACGGTAGATCTGGTTTTCACATCGACCCCAACCACGGCAGCCAGGCGGCAGAGCTGATCGCCGATTTTTTTGAACAGTGCGCCACCGACCCCGACCACTGGAGCCGGATTTCAGAAAAGGGCAGACAGCGGGTCGAGGAGCGTTACACCTGGAAACGCTACGCCAAGCGGCTGCTGACCCTAACCTGCATATATGGATTCTGGAAGTTTGCCACCAACCTGGAGCGGCAAGAAACCAGGCGGTACCTGGAAATGTACTACCACCTCCAGTTCAAGAGACGGGCCGCCACCATCGGTCACGGTTAAATGAAACCGTAGTGTTTCAGGCCGTCCATGATGCCGGCGGCAAAATCGGCCTCACTGAAGTAGATATTTGAGCGGCCGCTCAGGTGGTCGAGTTCGGAGCTGTGATTACCGACCACGAGGGCGCGGGAAGAACCCGACAACATATCCTCGTCATTGCCCGAATCACCGGAAACCATGACGTGGCGCGGAGAAAAATCAAACTTATAGCGGACATATTCAATGGCCTTGCCCTTGGATGCGCGCTGCGGCAAAATATCCAGAAACTGCCCGTGGGAGTAGATGGTCTGACAGCGCAGACGGGCCTTTTTCAAACGCTCCCGGATCAGAAGCAGACGGTTCTGCTGGCGATCATCGAGATAGTAGCTGATCTTGTGGCTCCGCTGACCCTCGGCCTCCTGGGACACCAGAAAATCAAATTCGGTCAGCACCTCCTTGATGACCTCCGGTTTCCACTGATAGGAAACATGCTGCTGCCAGCCCTTGTCGTGCCGCAGGTTGGGACCGTAGTAAATTTCAGTGCCCACTGAACAGATCAGGATATCGGGCATCGGAAAGTCATATTCGGTCATCGCCTCCAGAGTCAGCTCGAGGCTTCTGCCGGTTGCCACACCCCAGGCAATTTCCTCTTTCTTCTCCTCCAGCAGGCCGAACAATTCCCGCATGCTCGGATCATCACCGATGAGCGTGTTGTCGATGTCGGTAATCATCAGATAACCAACATTGGTGAGGCGCCTCCCGAAAGAAGGTATCGGCTCGCCAGCACCCGGCGTTTCAGTCTCGGACGCAGCTTCCTGCAGCTCCGGGATCAATTCGGCCAGATGCTTCATGGTCTGTTCGGAATGCGCCTGCCAGCTGTAATGGTTGCGCACCCCACTGATCCCCTTGTTGGAGAAATCGCTCCACTTCTCCCGGTCGACCAGGATAGTCAGCAGCGCCCGGGCAATCTCCGCCGAATCTGAAGCCTCGATGAGCAGCCCGTTTCTGCAATTGGCCACGATATCCACCGGCCCACCGTTGTTGGTGGCCACAATCGGCAGACCGCTGGCCGAGGCCTCGATGAGGGTGATGCCGAACGGCTCCACCAGGGCCGGATTGACGAAAACGCCCTGGCTCTCTGCACAGATCCGGTAGAGTTCGGGAACCTCGGTGGCAAAATTATGTTTTTTGGGGATGGCCAGCCTACCGTAGAGGTCGTAGTGGTCCATCTGCAGGAGCATATCGGTCAGCACCTGACGCTCGTTTTCCTCCATGGCGGTGATATCTCTGCGTATGCCGGCGAATATGGCCAGGTTGGCAATGGCCTGCAGTTCCGGCGTGGTTCCGTAAGCCTCGATCAGACCACCGATGTTTTTTCTCTGGTCGGGACGGCAGAGTGCCAGGACAAAAGGCTTGTCAGGGTTCACCCAGAAACGGTGAAGCTCGTTGAGCAGGGTAACCCTGGTCTGCTTGACCTCCTCACTGAGCAGGTTGCTGTCGAGCTTCGTGTCGTAGAACGGATAGAAAGTCTTCAGGTCGATGCCCGGCGGAATCACTGTAAAACGCTGATGCCCGCCATTGCTGTAGAGGCCATACTGTTCGTCGATCTCCTGCCGGGTCGAAGTGATGATCAGCGCCGCCCGGCTGATGATCTCTTCCTCGACTTCAATGCGGGTTTCCATCCGATACTGGCGGTTAATCCGCTTCTCACTGAGGCCTTCAGCCAACAGCTTCTCCCGCTTGCTTCTGCCCAGGGAATGGCCGGTGAAAATGAAATGCTCGTCGAAGGCATCGGCCAGGGCCAGAGCCACATAGCCGCCATCGGCATAGTGACCGTGAAAAAGATCAGGGGTGCGGGGTTGAGATTTGATGAACCTGATGGTGCGGGAGACAAACTCTTCCAGGTGCGGCCACAGCAGTTCCTTCCTGATATACTTCCTGCCGCCGCACTGAATTCGGACAATGCGGACCTTTTCTGAAATTTTTTCAAGGGGACGGCTGTAATCGCTGGAAACACGCTTGTCGCTGATCAGGCGGGTCACCAGATCGACCTGGCCGACGTCATCGCGCTCACCGAGCGCCCGGGCCAGTTCGAGAACATATTTCACCTGACCGCCGGTATCGGCGTCGAGCCCCAGCTCCGGTGCTTCGGAACGGATTAGGCCGTGAATGGAAAAAAGCTGGATATAGAGTTTCCGGTGCATCGTTGGGTAAATCCTGATGGAATGGTTGAATGAACTACTCTACCACTATAATACCATCGTCAATAAATAGACTGCAAATTGCACAATTTATTTAGTTTGTGATCGGCGGGATCGTCTATCAAAACGAACAGACGCGTTGCCGAAACAGAACCATACCGTGGTCAGGCAGGGCTGGCGGCCGTCTCGACAATCGGAAAACTGAGGGTGAAAGTGGTTCCGCCGGCCGGGTCTGAGCGCACATCGATGTAGCCCTGGTGCGCTTCGACAACTTCTCTGACCAGGGAAAGTCCAAGCCCCGAACCGGTGATGTGCCGGGTAGCCTTGCCTTTGACCCGGTAAAAGCGGTCGAAGATATGGGGAAGATCGGCCGGGGAGATGCCAATGCCGGAATCCTGGAAAACAAGATTGACGAAACCGCCGGAAACCGAGGTGACAACCTTCGCCTGTCCCCCTTCCGGCGTATACTTTATGGCGTTTGAAACGATATTCATGATGGCCGTCCGCATGTGGTCGTAATCGACGTTGAACCACCAGTCCTCGCCGCAGGGCTCGAACTCCACCGTTATCTCCTTGGCCTCCGCCTGCGGGCCGGCCACTTCCAGAATATCCCTGATCATTTCGTGACCGTTGGTGCGCTCGAGGTTGAACACCACGGTGCCGCTTTCCAGCTTGGAGAGATTGAGCAGGTTTTCGATCAGCCGGAGCAGGTCCCGGGTGCGCACCGTCATCCGGTTGTGCAGCCGGTTGCAGTTGTTGGCCTCCTCATACTGACAGTTGATCTGCAGGGCATAGATCATCTGCTCAATAGAAGCCAGCGGCGACTTCAGTTCGTGGGCGACCATGGCGACAAAATCCGATTTCATCCTGTCAATCTGCTTATGGGTCGAGATATCCTCGAAGGTGGTCACCGAACCCAGCACCTTTTCGCCCTCGCTGGTGGCGGAAATAACCGGGGCGCAGTGGGCTCGAAGAAAGCGGCGGGAAACGGTCCCCGGAGCAAACTCCCGGGTAACCACCCGGTTCTTGGTTATCGCTTCGCTGACCATCTGCACCGCCGCATTGTCTTTGATCGAGACCGCCAGGGATTTGCCGATTACCGGATCGGTCTGGATATCGAGCATCTTGATCGCTGCCGGGTTGTGATGGACCACCACCGATTCGGGATCGGTGATCAGCACCGCCTCAACCATACAGCCGAAAACCGTTTTCAGCAGGCTCTGCTCGTTCTGGATGGCCTCCAGGCTGAGAATACGCTCTTCACGAAGTTTACGGGCCTCGGCCTCGAGACTGATCTTGGCCACCGCCCGTTCGACGACGATGCGGATATAGTCGGGGGTGAACGGTTTGCCGACGAAATCGAAGGCGCCCTGCTTCATCGCCGTCACCGCCTTGGAAACCGTGGCGAAACCGGTGATGACGATCACCTCGATCCGGGGCCGGTTCTGCTTGATCCAGTCGAGTACGCCGAATCCGTCTATCCCGGGCATCATCAGGTCGAGCAGAACGATGTCGTAGCCGTTCTGCTCGATCATCTCGATGCCCGCCTCACCGCTTTCAGCCTTGGCAATGAGATAATCCCTGCCGGACAGCGACCGCTCGACCCCTTCGCGGATTACCTTCTCATCATCAACGATCAATAAACGCACAGCGTCCATAGCCCTCTACTTCCTCGGTTGTGATCAGTCCTGGTTACAGCGTCCCTGCCACCACTTCTGGCAGATTACGGACGCGCTCCAGCCTGCCGTCAGCTCACCCAGCTCTTGATCCGCTCCAGCAGCTCGCCCGGTTCAACCGGCTTGGGCATATAGTCCTCCGCCTCGGATTCGAGCATGTCACGATGGGTGTAGGTGGAGGTGGTAACCCGGTCTGCGACGGCGGTCAGCAGTATAATCGGAATGGATTCCGTCTCCTTGTCGCCCTTGAGCTTGGCACAGGCTTCGTGGCCGTTCATGACCGGCATCATCACATCGAGCACGATCAGGTCGGGCCGACGCTGCTCCACCGCCTCCAGTCCCTCCTGGCCGTCGTAGGCGACCGCCACCTCATACCCGCCGTTTTCGACAATGACGCGAACCGCTTCGACGAAATCAGGATCATCATCAACCAACAGGATCAGCTTTTTATCTGCCATCTGTTTCCTCCTTTAGGCATGGAAGCCAGGTTAACACTGCGTTATTGCTCAACCACCGGCCGGGGGAGCAAACCCGCCCCGCCAATGATTTCATTGAGCTTCTCTTCCCACTCGATGGCCATCACATGGACCCCTGCGATGCCTTCCATCTCCTTGACTTCATGGATCTGCTCGATGCAGATCTCGATTCCTTTTGCCGCCTGCTTCTCTTTAGGCTCGTCGGCAATACGCTTGATCACCGCTTCGGGAATCTCGATGCCGGCCACCATACGATTCATGAATTTCGCCATACCGGCCGACTTCAGCGGGGTCACCCCGGCCAGGATCTTGACCCTTTCGTGGAGGCCCTGTTTTTTCGCCTCTTCCATGTAACGATTGAACTTATCCATATTGTAGATGCACTGGGTCTGGACGAAATCGGCCCCGGCATCGATTTTCAGCTTGAGGCGGGGTACCCGGATTTCAAACGGGTCGGCAAACGGGCTGACGGCGCAGCCGATGTAGAATTTGGGGGCGCCCTCGAGTTTGTCGCCGGAGGGGAACACGCCCTCGTCACGCATGGTCTTGACCAGGTGGATCAGCTGTATCGAGTCGATGTCGAAGACGTTTTTGGCCTGGGGGTCGTCGCCGAATTTCTGGTGATCACCGGACAAACAGAGCAGATTCCTGATCCCCAGCGCCGAGGCGCCGAGCAGGTCGGACTGCAGGGCAATGCGGTTGCGGTCCCGGACCACCATCTGCAGCAGCGGTTCGGTGCCGCTCTGCTTGACCAGCACACAGCCGGCAGTGGAACTCATGCGCACCACCGAGGTCTGGTTGTCGGTAACATTGCAGGCATCGACATTGCCCTTGACCAGGGCCGCCTTTTTCAAAACCACCTCGGGGTCCGCTCCCCGGGGAGGACCGCACTCGGCGGTAACCGCAAAATGACCAGCTTCCAGCACACGTTCGAGGTTGCTATCTGATTTCATCACACCATGTCCTCCCTGATGATGCGCCGTGGACCGCCATCCCGAGATGCATCCCAGCCCTTATACGGTTTGAGTTTGCCATAATTGTCCATCTGTCCCAGGGCGACCAGGCGATCGATAATCAGCTGCCAGCCGCACTTGATCTCCTTGTCAACCTCGCAGGTCCCCTGGACCGAGCCGCCGCAGGGACCGTGGAAAATCGATTTGGCGCAGCGCGTGACCGGGCAGATACCCCCGGTCAGATGCAGTACGCAATCGCCACAGCCCTGACAGCGTTCGGTCCACTCCCCCTGTCGTTCGGTAACGCCTAAAAAACCGGTGTTGATCCCCGGCAGCAGCGGTGTCCGGGTGAATTTCTCGGCCATGAACTGGATGCCGGCCCCGCAGGCAATCGAGACCACGGCCTGGTAATCCTCGATATAGGGGCGCATCGGTTCGAGATATTCGGGATCGCACTGGCGCTCTATGCACACCTCTTTGATGTCGATCTTCCTGCCGGCCGCCTCGCGGGCCAGCCTGAGGGTGGAGGAGAGCACCTGGACTTCCTTGTCACCGCCGACCCTGCATACCGTGACGCATCCGTAACACCCGGCCACGATGATGTTGTCATACGGTTCCAGCATCTCCAGAATTTCATCGATGGGTTTGGGAGTTCCGGTAATCATGTCGTTTTTGCCTCCTGTTCAGACTGCTTGGATCCTTTGCTTCTGGCCACATTGATCGGGCTGGGGCCGAGATTTTCCACCTGTTCGACGAATTCGCTGGTGAAGGCCGCAAATTTGGCACCTTCGCCGGCACTGAGGTTGTACATCCGAATCCGCTCCGGCCCGATACGTATCTGCTCGAGAATCTGGTAGACCCGCTCCACCCGGGCCCGGGCGCGGATATTACCGTTCACGTAATGACAGTCACCCTCCAGGCAGCCGATCACCATGACGCCGTCGGCCCCGTTCTCGAACGCCTTGAGCAGCAGCGACTCGTCAATGCGGCCGGTGCACGGCAGCATGACGATACTGATCGAGGGTGGATAGCTACGTCTCTCCGAACCTGCCAGGTCCGCCGCAGTGTATGCTCAGTGGCGGCAGGCAAAAACGATGACACTGGCGCTGAAGTCAGCCATCACGCTCCTCCTGTCTCTGTTACGGTTTCCATTTCCCCGTAGGATTTCAGCTTGGCATTGATGTTTTCATCCTGGAAGCGGCCCAGGGTAATGGTTTTGGCCGGACACTCGGCCACGCAGATGCCGCACCCCTGGCACAGGGCCGGGTTGATGTAGGCGGTATGATCCTCGTTGATCACCGGCACCCCGTAGGGGCAGGCCCTGACGCAGGTCAGGCAGACGGCACAGTTTTCCGGGATAACGGTTGAAAAAACACCGGAGAGCTTGAGCTTGTTATTAGCCAGGATAGTGGCCGCCCGGCCCACCGCCGCCTGGGCCTGGGCAATGGTCTCGCTGACATTCTTGGGACCGTGGGCGGTTCCGGCCATGAAAATTCCCTCACTGGCCAGATCAACCGGCCGCAGCTTGGCGTGCGCCTCGATGAAAAACCCGTTGTCGTTGCGCGGCACCCGCAGCATGGTGGCCAGTTCCTCGGTATCGCGGGGGACGAGGCCGGTGGACAGAACCAGCAGGTCGGGAGTGAGCTGAACCTCGGCCCGGACGGAAGGATCGTTTACCATCACCGACAGTGTTTCCTCCGAGGTCTGAATCGAGGGCGCTTGATCGGGGTCGAAGCGGATGAAGTTGACGCCTGCCTGCCGGGCCCTGCGGTAATCGAGCTCGGAAAGGCCGTAGCAGCGCATATCCCGGTAGAGAACGTCGATGCGTGCCTCCGGGTTCAGCTCCTTGAGCCTGAGACTGTTCTTGACCGCCTGGTTGCAGCAAATCCTCGAACAGTAGTTGAGGTGCTCAGCGCAGCGCGAACCGGCGCACTGGAGCATGACCACCGACGAACACGCACCAGCCCGGCCGGGATCTTCAACGATCATGGTCTCGAAGTCGGTCTGGCTCAGCACCGTGTCCAGTTCGTTGAGGCCGTAGAGATCGGGCCGGTACTCCTCCGCCCCGGTGGCGATCAGGGTGGCGCCGTGCTTGATTTTCCTGCTGCCGCCGGTGGGGGTCATGACTTCGCTTTCAAAAGATCCGACAAAACCTCCCTGATCGACCACCACCGAATTGGTCAGCACCCGGATCTGCTCCTCGGCCTCCACCTGTGACTTGAGGGCATCGAGGAAGGGGGCAAAATCCTGGCCGTCCCAGCTTCGCTGCAAACGGCTGACCTGGCCGCCCAGTTCTGTCTGCTGCTCCACCAGGTAGACCCCAAAACCCTGACCCGCGGCCTCGACCGCCGCCGTCATGCCGGCCACACCGCCGCCGATTATCAGCAGGGTGGAGTCGACGTCGAATTCGAGCTCGGTCAGCGGTTCGGCCTGGGATACGTTGGCCACGGCCATGCGCATCAGCCTCTTGGCCTTGTCGGTGGCCTTTTGAGGCTCCAGCGGGTGGACCCAGCTGCACTGATCGCGGATATTGGCCATATCGAAGAAATATTTATTGATCCCGGCCTGCTGCAGGGTGGACATGAACAGGGGTTCGTGGGTCGAGGGTGAACAGGCGGAGACCACCACCCGGTTGAGATCGTGCTCGCTGATCAGCTCTTTGATCGTCTCCACCGAATCCTGGGAACAGGTGTACAGCGGGTGATCGGCAAAGACTACATTGGGCAGGGTTCTGGCGTACTCGGTGACGGCCGCCACGTCGACCACCGAAGCGATATTGGAGCCGCAGTGGCAGACGAAAACACCGATGCGCAGTGGATCACCGGGTTCCTCGATTTTTTCCTGGGGCACGATTTCTTCGCTGAGCAGCGTGTTCCTGGCCGCAGCCAGGCCCACCGAGGCCGCCTGGGCAGCGCCCGAAGCCTCACTGACCGTTTCCGGGATATCCTTGGGGCCGTTGAAGGCGCCGCTGACGAAGACACCGGATCTCGACGAGGCCATCGGCCTGAAACCATCCGTCACCGCAAAGCCGAAGCGGTCCACCTCGATATCGAGGACTTCGGCCAGCCTCCTGGTCCGCTGCGGGACCTGGATGCCGACGGAGAGAACCACCATCTCGAAGATCTCCGACTGACGACGGCCCTGCTCATCGATATAGCGAAGCTCCAGGTCACCGGTCTGCGGATCTTCATAGACCCGGCTGATCATGGCCCGCACAAACCTGATCTGGTTGTCCTCGGCCCGGGTAATGTAGCTGTCGAAATTCTTGCCGAACGAGCGCATGTCGATATAGAAGATGGTCGGCTCGATCGATGCATCATGCTCCCGGGCGATGTAGGCCTCCTTGGTGGCATACATGCAGCAGACCGAAGAACAGTAGTCCCGGTCGCAGCTGTTGTCCCGGGAACCGACGCACTGGATCCAGGCAATCTTGCGAGGATGTTTGCTGTCGCCGGGGCGAGAGACCGTTCCGGAAGTGGGACCCGAAGCGGAAAGCAGCCGCTCGAACTCGATGCTGGTGACCACGTTCTTGTAGACACCGTAGCCGAATTCACCACGAATCTCCGGATTAAACACCTCGATGCCCGGTGAAAAAACCACCGAGCCGATGTCGATCTGTTGTTCTTTTTCGGTGTGCTGGTAGTCGATGGCGCCAACCCCGCAGACCGCCTGGCAGGTTCCGCAGGCGCCGGTGTTGAGCCTGACGCAGCTGAGCTCGTCTATGACCGGTACCCGGGGCACCGCCTGGGGGTAAAAGATATTGACCGGTTTGCGCCGGTTGAGCCCCTCGTTGAATTCGTCCAGCAGCGGCCTCGGAATCTTGTCGGTAACTTCATTGATATCGAGAAAATTGACCGGACAGACGGAGACGCAGCCGCCGCAGACCTGGCAGATATCGCGTCCGGCTTCGATTCCGTTTTCGACCATGTTCAGGGCCCCGATCTCCATCACCCTGGTGCACATCAACACACAGAGACCGCAGCGGATGCAGTCCTGTGAGCCCTGCTCGGTGATCGCTCCGAGCTCCTTGACGATTTCATCGGAGCGGGCCCTGATGGCGCTGCCCAGGTTCTTGTCGAACTCGGGGGCATCACTGATGGTGACGGCCTGGAATTTTTCCGGGCAGGCTGCAAAGCAGGCGCCGCAGCCGGTGCATTTGTCCTGGTCTATGGCGGCGATCTCCTTTTTCTGCCAGGTCACCGCCTCGTGCAGGCAGGCCCGGTGGCAGGCGCCGCATTTAGAGCATTTTTCCTGGTCAACGGTGAAGGTCCATTTGGCCAGCCGGGTCGGCCGGGGCGACCCCGGACCGCGGATCAGCTGCTTGTTTCTGGCCTTGAGCTTTTTCTTCTTCGCGCCTTCTTCGGGCGGCTCCGGCCACCAGGAGATCTGGGTTACCGGGCAGACCAGCTCGCAGAGCCCGCAGCCGGTGCATTTGTCCACATCGACATAGCGGGCGTGCTGGCTGATCCGGGCAGTAAAATTGCCGGCTTCCCCATCGAGACCGGTCACCTCGCTGTGGGTAAGAAGTTCGATGTTTCGATGCCGGCCGACCTCGACCAGCTTGGGCGAAACGATGCACATGGAGCAGTCATTGGTCGGAAAAGTCTTGTCGAGCTGGGCCATTTTGCCGCCGATGGCCGGCGAACTTTCCACCAGATAGACCTTGAAACCGGAATTGGCCAGGTCAAGGGCCGACTGCATGCCGCTGATGCCGCCGCCGACCACCATGACGGCCCCGGTGGTTTTGCCGGCCGGCATCGGGGTGGGATTGTAAGTCATACCGTTTCCTCCCTGTTCTGAGGAGCCGTTTTCAGGACACTATCCAAAATCGCCGCATCAACCAGATGCAGGTTTTTCTGCCGGGCGGGGTAAGCTCCACTCAAGGCGGCGCTGATCAGCTCGGTGCCGAAAAAAACCGGGAGATGGACGGAGCCCTCAAGATCGAGTTGCCGGCTCTCGACGTTGGCCTGGCACATCGGGCAATCGGTTATCATCGCTTCGGCCCCGGCCCGCCGGGCCGCCCCGACGATGTCGCCGACCAGCTTGCGGGCGATATCGGGTCGGGCCATGGTTAGAGAACCCGAGCAGCATTCGGTCTTGTGCGACCAGGCAACCGGCCGGGCGCCGACGCTCGCTGCAATGGTTTCGAGCGTGTCGGGCTGTTCGTAGTTGCTCACCCCGGTTATCTTCGGGTGGCGCAGGGACAGGCAGCCGTAATAGCAGGCCACCTTGACGCCATCGAAAACAGCCCGGGCCTGGGCCCGTATCTTTTCAACCACGTTTTTTTCAGCCAGCAACGAGGAGATGTGAATGATCTTCACCTCCTTCGGGAAGGCACCGATATCCCAGTAGTCCGGGTCATCCCTCAGGCCTTTTTCGGCCGCCTTGAGGCGCTGAAAGCAGGCGGCACAGGGAACCAGGATGTCGTGCCCGAGTTCGGCCGCCAGCAGCAGGTTTCTGAGCGGCAGCCGCATGCCAATTTCATGGCTGGTCATATGGGCCGACGATGCCCCGCAGCAATTCCAGTCGGGAATCTCGAGCAGCTCGATGCCCAGGCGGGCACAGACATCCTGGACCGAGCGATCATAGTCGAGTGCCGTTCCCTTCAGCGAGCAACCGGGATAGTAAGCTAGTTTCATCGCTCGTACTCCTTTCCTTTACCCGAGAAGATCAGCCGGATCTCGGATTTACCTTTTATCGAATGCGGTTTGAGGCTCAACTTGCCCTTGGAGAACATCTTCAGCCCCAGTTTCATATCGCCGGTCAGATCGCCCGAGCGCATTTTGTAGCCGGCGATCAGGCCGACCTCGTAAGCCCTGCCCCAGCGCTCGATCGACCCGAGAAAGCACTGATGAAACAGCGGCACCCGGGGTTCAGCAGGCGTTACCCCCTTTCTCAGGGCCAGCTCGCGGAGGATGTCCATCAACACCGCAATATCGATATCGTTGGGGCAGCGGGTGGCACAGGTTTCACAGGCCGCGCAGAGCCATATCGCCTTGGAATTGAGCAGCCGATCCTCCATCCCGTAGGCGGCGAGCCTGACCACCTCCATGGTGGTCAGGTCGAAAAATTCGGTGATCGGGCACCCCGCCGAACAGCGCCCGCACTGGTAGCAGGCCTGGACATCGACCGCCCGCTCCTCGAGCTTCTGAAGGAGTTTCTTATTGCTCTGTTCCGGTGAGATCGTGGTGCTGCTCATGGTTATCTCCCTTCAAGGTGTCGACCACGGCAGGAAACCGCAAGGTGAACAATGCCCCCTGGCCGGAGCTTGAGCTCACCTTGATGGTTCCCTGGTGTTCCTTGACAATGGCATAGGAAACGGACAGACCGAGCCCGGTTCCCTCGCCGGTGGTTTTGGTGGTGAAAAACGGTTCGAAAATCTTCTCCTGCAGCTCCTCTTCGATTCCCGGCCCGGTATCGCTGATCAAAATTTCGTTGATATCGTTTCCGGCCCGGGCCCTGCTGGTGACGCTGATGGTTCCGTCCCCTTTCATGGCCTGGGCGGCATTGACAAAGAGGTTCATGATCACCTGGTTGAGCCGTATCGAATTCCCCAGGATTGGCGGCAGCTTGTCTGCCAGGTTAAGCTTGATCTCGACGTTGTGGTAAAGCGGCTGGTTGCTGAGGATGCCCAAGGTCTTCTGAACCACTTCGTTGATGTCGATGGGCTCCATCTCGTAACGGGTCTGGTGGGAAAACTCGAGCAGGTCGGCGACGATGACCTTGCAGCGCTCAGCCTCGTTGATGATGGTCTCCAGGTCCGGGGCAGCACTGTGGTCGTCGCCCAGTTCTTCCCTGATCAGATTGGCATAGAGCATGATGCCCGACATCGGGTTGTTGATCTCATGGGCGACACCGGCGGCCAGACGTCCCAGACCGGCCATTTTTTCGGACTGCATGAGCATGTTGTGGGTCTGCTCGAGATCCTTCTCGATCTTGATGATATCCCTGAGGTCGGTGAAAATGCCGAAGGTGGCGATCTCCTTATCCTTATCGTAGATAATGCCGCCGGCAAAACGCACCGGGATCTCGTGCCCGTCCTTGTGGCGCACGCCGAGCTCGTGATAGAGCAGCTTGCCCCGGCCGCCGAAATCGTCGCTGCGCATTCGTTTGATGATCTCATAGGCCAGATCGCCATGATAGAGGTTCGTCACGTGCAACCGCTCGAGGTCACCATCTTCGCTGTAGCCGAGCAGGGTCAGGGCAGCCTCGTTGAACAGAATCAGCTTGCCGTTCATGTCGGCGGCGATGATGCCGTCCACCGATGAATTTATCAGGTTGTTGAAAAAGGTGTTGCGCCGCCGCAGCTCACCCTCGAGCTTCTTGCGCTGGGTAATGTCGATCAGGTACATCAGGTAATAGGCGGGCGACGAGGGTGGGTAGATCAGCACGGCGTCGAGGATCTTGCGCTGGTTTTCACCGGTGGTGATCTCGATCTCATGCCTGATCTTGGTCCGGTCCATCTCGACCATGTTGTCGAAGAACTGGCCGATCTGGTAGTAGAACCACTGATTCTCCTCTCCAAGCAGCCGCTCCAGGTCGGTGTCGACCAGGTCCCGGTAGCCGACCCCGAGCAGCTGGTTGGCCGCCGGATTGGCATAGAGCACCTGATGATCGAGGCTGACCACCATTACCCCGTTCGGTGTTTCTTCAAGGATCTGATAGAGATAGAGGTGCGAACCAAGTTCATTGGTTACCTCCGGCAGACTCTTGCGCAGTGGGGATCTTTCGTCGTCGCTCTTGAGCACGTTTCACGATCGTTCAATAAGGTCCAGAAATTCGGACATTTTATCATGCAGCCCCAGTGACAGCAGCACCACCCCGTCGCTGATCGCTGTCAGTTCCTTGAGAAAATCGGCCGCCACCTGCATGCCTGCATTCTTCTTGTCCGGCGCGCTCATCATCTTTTTCAGAAATTCCTGGGGTATGGAAGGAACTCCCGGGAGATTGTTGAGATAGCGGACCATGGTCACCGATTTCAAGAACATCAGCGAACTGTAAAGCTTGATCCCGGTCTGCTCGGCAAAGGGAATGAACTGCTCTATGATATTGAGATCATAGGTGGGGCCAAGCGTTACCGACTGGACCCCGAAATCCTTGAGCTTGAGGAAATATTCGGCCCGTTCCCGGTTGAAGTTGACATCGTCTGAGAGTTCTATGTAGACGCCGATGTCGAAATTGGTGCCGCCGTCCAGTTCCTCCCCGGCCAGATCGCGGCCGCCGTTCATCGAGGAGATGCAGCGCAGCATGGTCTCCAGGTCGAGGTCCCCGCTGGTCCTGGCCATCGGCTGATCGCCTTCCTTGGGGTCGTGCCCTTCCTTGAGAACCACGTCGCTGATTCCCATGGCTGCAGCGCAGAGCAGATCCCCCTGGAAGGACAGCCGGTTTCGATCGCGGCCGTTGATCACCATGCTCGGCTCCACCCCTTTCTCTTTGAGCGCCAGCGATGGCGCCAGGGGCGACATGTGCAGGATGGCATGCTCGTTGTCGGTCACCCGAACACGCTCAACCCGGCCCCTGATTTTCAATGCCCGTTCAACAAAGGGGGCCAGGTTCGTGCCCTTGGGCGGATCGATTTCTGCAATCAGGTGGGACGGGGGAAGATAGGTACTGGTCGTGGCTTCCATTGAACCTCCTCTTACTCACTTGAAATTGCTTACAAAAGCAGTTCAAAACAGCTTCAGGTCTCGATCCGGGACCAATGGATCGAGACGATCTGATTAACACTAAAGGAGATAAAAAAGGCTGCGCTATGTTAACGTCAACCTACAGTTGCAAACTGCAAAGCTGTATTCAGGCCGTGCTTTATATCAGGCTGCGGGGGCTCCAGAACAACTGCCGCAGCCATTGCGTCAATCAAAGCGAGAGTGGAAAGAGAACCAACTACCTATAATCAAACTTTTTTAAGACAATATTAAATCATCCTTATAGTAACGGTTGTATCGCCAATTTGTCAATCATCTATCGTTCAATTTTATCTGACGATTCTCAAACAATATAAAAATCAAAACCTGCGGCATACTTTTCCATCCTTGTGAAGCTCTGGAACGGCCCATCAAGCACCTTTTCGGACCTCTGATCAGACCCCGCAAGCGTTACGCTTTTTGTATATAATTACCAATATCTATGGTGGTTTGTTGCGGGATGGGGGGGGGTGAGCGAAACGTTGGGGACCGGCGGCACCGCCCTGCTGGTCAAACAGCGACGCGGTCTCTTTTTTGACCTAAATCAAGGCAGGATCGAACCCGGGGATTATTTTATGATCAGAAACATCGACCATTGATCGGAACAGAGCCACAGCCTGGAGGACACCACCATGAAATGCCCCGGTCAGGACATGCAGTACTGGAACAACGAAGCCATCTATGATGTCGACTGCCCCCAGTGCGGCCGACCAGTGGAATTCTACAAAGACGACACCACCCGCTCCTGCGGCCACTGCAGTCACCGGTTCGTCAATCCGCGCCTCGATTTCGGCTGCGCGGCATACTGCAAATTCGCCGAGCAATGCATCGGCACCTTGCCCGAAGAGTTCGTCGGCAGCCAGGAAAATCTGCTCAAGGACAAGGTTGCCGTGGAGATGAAGCGCTATTACAAAACCGATTTCAAGCAGATCGGCCATCTATCCCGGGTCGCCCGCCACGCTGAGAAGATCGGCGCCATGGAAGGTGTCAACCTGGCCGTCGTGCTCTGTGCCGCCTATCTTAAAGGAATCGATAACGAAGATGGGGGAGGCTTTTCAATTCTTGGCAAACTCGGGGCTAAGGAAGAAATGCAGAAAGAGGTCTGCCGCCTCATTGAATCTCTAGCCTCGACAAGCAGGCCCGAATCCCCGGAGGCTGGATGCGTGGCTGATGCTGAGGCCATCGCCCGCCTCGAGGAAAGAAACAAGGAACAGGCCATCGATGAGAAGGAACTGGAGCAGTTCATAAAGAACGTGATCGTCACCGATGGCGGACGCGCCACAGTCCGGGGACTCTTCAGCCACCTGTCCGTTTCCTGAAGAACTGCGGACTGGCAACCCGCCCGCCGGTTCCGTTTTCCCGATCGGCCGGCATACTCGCCGGATTACTTTGGCCTTGCCGGCAGAGAGATTTTGTGCTAACCCGGCATTGATCAGCAGCACCCCCTCTCCTCCAATCCCTGGAATAAGACGTTATGACGAACACAGACGAACAGAAAATCGGCTTCATCGGTCTCGGCCTGATGGGCAGACCGATGTGCCGCAACCTGCTCAAGGCCGGCATCGACCTGGTGGTCACCAGCCGCTCAGCCCAGTCTCGACAGGAGCTCGCCCGGTTCGGGGCGGAAGCGGTCGAGACCCCGGACCTCATTGGCGGTCTGGCAGATATCGTCATCATCATGGTCGCCGATACTGCGGCGGTCGAATCCGTGCTGCTGGGCGACAACGGTCTGCTCGGCCGGATGCGGGAAGGTAGTCTGGTGATCGATATGGGTACGACCTCGGTGCTGCAGACCCGCCATTTTGCCAGGCTGGTCAGCGAGAAAGGCGGCAGCTATGTGGATGCGCCGGTTTCTGGCGGGACCATCGGGGCCGAGTCGGGCAGCCTGACCATCATGGCCGGGGGGACCGAGGAAGCCTTCGGCCGGGCCCTGCCGATCCTGCGGCTCCTCGGCGAACGGATTACCCACGTGGGGGACTGCGGGGCCGGGCAGGTCGCCAAGGCGGCCAACCAGGTCATTGTCGGACTGACGATCGGCGCGGTGGCCGAAGCGCTGGCCCTGGCCACCGCGGCGGGTGTCGATCCGGCCCGGGTGCGTCAGGCTCTGCGGGGCGGTTTCGCCGACTCGAGGATTCTCGACATTCACGGCCGCAGGATGGTCGATGGCGACTACCGGCTTGGGGCCCGGTGTACGACCCAGCGCAAGGACATGGACCAGGCGCTCGAATTCGCCGCCGTCCTCGGCCTGGACATGCCGGCCACCGCGCTGTCCCGCGATCTCTATGACCGCCTTATCGCACAGGGGGGCGGCGATCTGGATCACAGCGCCCTGTTCAGCCTGCTCGATGTAAGCTGAAACAGAATCAGCTTATTGGGTCCGCTTCAGGGCCCGCCTCCGGTTCAGACGACCTCTTCTGGCAGCCAGCGCAGAATTGGCAGCAAAGATCAGCAATGCCCCGACCCAGCCGCTGACCAGCAGCGGCGGATCTCCCACCAGCAGCGGTCCAAACAGCGCCGCCAGCAGGATACGGCTGGAGGAAATGATCGATCCTTCAACGGCGGTTACGTACAGAAAACCGTAGGTCAGCAGATACTGTCCCATCACCCCGGCCACCGAGCACCAGAACAGGTAGGTGAACTCGGTCACATTGGGCAAGAAGACGGATTCTCTGAAAAGTACGAATATGCCCAGAGCGCCGAGCCCGAACATGAAAAAAAGAATGGTGTGGGAGTCGTGAAAACGCCGGCTCAGGTTCAGATAAATCATCGCCCCGGCGGCAAAAAATCCAGAGACCAGCCCCCAGAGGTTGTCCCAGGTGCCAGACATGCTTCCCGGTGAAAGGATCAGCCAGATACCGCTGGTGGCGACCAGGACGATCAGCAGGGCCGCGCGGTCACGCTGTTCCTTGAAGATGAACCAGGAAATCAGGGCCACGAAAAGCGGGTAGGTCAAATGCAGGATATTGGCTTCCGCCAGTGACCCCACCTCCACCGCCTTGTAAAAACAGAAAACGGCCACGGTGTTGGCCACCGTGCGGCCGATCAGGTAGTGATAGTTTCTGGGTTTGAGACGGCTGGGCGGTAATCAGCATGGTCAGGCAGACGATGATAAAACCAAGCAGAAACCTGCTGAACACAAAATAGGCGCTGTCGATCTGGACAACAGCGCTGGACCACCTGATTATTGCGGTGGCCAGGTAGAAACAAAACGCCGACCCGAACACGGCCAGCCAGCCGAGGAACTGGACTGAAAAGCGTGAAGGGGGTTGAGCCGGTGTCGATCCCATGTGTCGCCGTTGGCAGGAGAAATGAAAGGGTCAGCTGATCCGATTAGTGGCGGTTTCAGGAGTTGAGGAGGCGTCCGGTCAGCAGCGTTCCGGTCATGGCCAGACATTCCATATCCAGAAAAATCTCGGCCGATTTACGGTAGAGGATAGAGCAGGCGGCAGGAAACATCTCATCGGCGTCGTTGAAATTGAGGACCACCGGTATGCGAGGCAAGGCCTGGAAACGGACGGAGAAATCATACGATGGGTTTTTCTCCACCACGGCCCCGAGCTCGGTGCAGCGCTGCTTGAGCCGCTCGGCCCGTCCGCTGAAATGCGTTTCGATACTCTTGTTGGTGTTGCTGGTGAAATAGGATATCAGCGGGCCGGCATCGGCGAACTCACGATAGGTCTGCCATTGGGCCGGCAGTACCGGCAACTGGTCGGGGCAGGTCAGAACGTATTTTGCCAGAATCACCCGCACTGCATCATTGACCGGTGCCCCGCCGATGCCTTCGATGGCGGTTGCCGAGACCGTATACAACCGGTCGTAGAGCGCAATGACAAGCGCATCCCCAGAGCTTTCGGCGCCGAGAAGATCGGCTCTGGCCAGGTAGTCGAGACGGCTGATCTCAGCCAGATAGTGGCGATAGGTCTGTTCAAAAACGCTCGATTTCTGCATGGCTCTCTTTTTTCCGTTCCAAGTCAATGATCCCTGACTCTATACCACCGGAATAGATTGCAGACAACCGCAGAGACAAAAAGAGCCGGTCTCGACGGACTACCCTGCCGTCGAGACCGGCTCGCTGCAAAAAGCGTCCGATCTGAAACTGATCGAATCTGCTGTTATTCGTTGGCCGCCAGTGACCGCCGGTCTTCCATATCCATCAGCACCCGCTCACGACCTTTGTCGATCCCGAGTTCCTGGCGCTTCTTGTCGATATGGGCGATCATCAGCCGGGCCATATCATGCGGCGTATCGGCAAATCCCCACTTACCGAAGCCTTTGGCCTCGAGTCCGTCGAAGAGCAGCTTCTGGAAGCTGGTCTCGTCGGTGATCGGGAAGGTATGACCAAACACGGTAAAAACGCCGGAAGCGACAAAATACTGGCCGATGGCGATGGCCTTCTCGCTCATCCACTCGGGGGCGCAGCCGGCCACCGGCAGATCGGCGATCGAGTCGCCGAGGCCGCCCGTTTTGACCATTTCCGAGACTGCCATCAGAATCCTGCTGTTATCCACACAGGACCCAAGGCCAAGGATCGGCGGAATACCGACCGTTTCACAGACCTCGGCCAGCCCCGGTCCGGCAAGGGCAGAAGCCCCCGGCGTGGTGAGTCCGGCTTTGGCAAGAGCCATCTGGGAGCAGCCGGTCTGGACCACGAGCACATCGTTCTTGATCAGTTCCTTGACCAGTTCGACATGGGAGAAGTCCTGCTTGGAGCGCGGGTTGGTGCAGCCGACCACGCCGGCAACGCCGCGAATCCGGCCGTTGATGATATTGTCGTTGAGCGGCTCGTAACCGCCCCTGAACGAACCGCCGAGCATATATTTGATGTACTCATGGGAAAAACCGTGCACCCCTTTGGCCGTCCGCTGGGGGATCTCGATCTGGTGTTTGCGGTTCTTGTAGCGCATGATCGCCTTGATGATGATCTCATCGGTGCATTTCATCGGATCATGCTCATCGAGTTCGATATGCAGCGCCCCTTCGATCTTGGCCCGGTAATTGGTAGTTACGAACACGGTGTCGTAGCAGCCCGCCACTTTGTGCAGATCCTGCTTGATGCACTGGACATCGACGGTCATCGCATCGACGGCGCCGGTGACCAGGGCCGCTTCGGTGGAGGAGAAATTGCCGGCATGGGGAACGCCATGGCGCGACAGTACGTCGAGCCCCGAGCAGCACATGCCGACCAGGTTGATCCCCTTGGCTCCGGCTTCCAGGGCCATTTTCTTGATCGATGGAGCGTCCGCCGAGATGATCATCGCTTCGAGCAGAATCGGTTCGTGCCCGTGGACAATGATGTTGACCTGATCCTCCTTCATGACCCCCATATCCACCGATACCTCAACCGGCACCGGGGTTCCGAACAGGATGTCGGAGATATCGGTCGAAACCATCGAACCGCCCCAGCCGTCGGCCAGCGCCGTACGGGAGATCTGCTTGGTGATGTTCTCGTAGTCCTGGTCAACACCCATCGCCGTACGATGCATCATCTCCATGATTTCGCGCATCGCTCCTCGAGGGACGATCCCCTCTTTGCGCCAGGTTTCAAGGGTTTTCTTGGGTACCCGCTTGACCAGCGGAATCTCACCGTCGACCTGGGTGTAGGTCTTCTCCAACTCCCGATAGACGTCGACGGCAACATCCTTGATTTCTCTTCCCTCAGTCTCGATGTCGAGCGATTCGGCCACCTCGAACAGCT
Organism: uncultured delta proteobacterium; assembly: GCA_963845115.1. Classification (GTDB taxonomy): domain Bacteria; phylum Desulfobacterota; class Desulfobulbia; order Desulfobulbales; family Desulfocapsaceae; genus JABDQA01. The sequence goes on from CAWJQN010000002.1 coordinate 84,017, forward strand.
TCAGGTGATCCTTGATCTCGAAATCGGTCACGCTGCCTTCGATGACCCCTCTGAACAAGTCGAGCATGGCCATGCCGTGATCGGTATGGGCCGCGGTGCCTGCGGCGACCATCCGGCCGAAATTCCTGGCCGCGATGGTATCGATGGTCGCCCCGCAGACGCCAACCAGTTTGTATGGATCGCTGGGGCTGATCCGGCACGGCCCCATGGAGCAGTGTTTACAGCAGGCCGACTTGGCGCCGATCGGACAGGGTTTGACCGCTTCCGCCCGGTCGAAAAACAACTCTACCCCGTCTCTTCTCGCTTTGGCAATCATCTGCTGGGTGGACTCGCAGGTAGTTATATCTTCAGGTCTGATAATCTGTTTTGGTTTAGCCATGACTCCTCCATGGTGTGGGTTGGGTTGCTGCAATTCCTATCGATGGCGGAAGCCGCACAGAAATAGGAATCATTCTCATAGTAGCACTATCCTACCACCACATTGTAGCGATGTCAAGTGTCTAAACGTGTCCGATAACGTAGAAAAAACAACTAAACTTCAAACAAATAGCGTAATTGAAAGTGAGCGCAGACAAAGACGGTTCTGGGCAGAGCCAATGGGGTGAAATCGGAAGAAATAATTAATGAAAAAATTTACCCCTCAGCCGGCGGCTCATCGAGCAGCCGAAGAAGGGCGTCCCGCTCATCTTCGAGGTCCAGCAGGTCGTGCATAACCGGAGGTTTGACCGAATGGGCCGGAAGCCGCTTTTCGGTCTCGGCTATGGCCGCCTCAACCTCTTTGAGTCGGCGCTGCAGAGTCTGACGTTCCGGGTTGGTCATGGTCGATATCGTATTGATCAGGTCAGGTACTCAGACAGCGGTGGTGATCTTCGATCAGTTTCAACTCGACCTCATTGGGGGGGCGCTTCTCAACGCGGTAGAAAAAGACGTCCTTGAGTTTCGATTTTCTGCTGTAGACGATCACCTCGTATCGCTTGTCCAGCGCGGGATTGATTTCAACCCAGAGAGTGCGTTCAAGGTCGATCGAGAAATCCTCGCAGACATGCTTGGCGAACTTTTCTGGGTGCGCCGAAATCGAATGCCCGTTGCCGGTCTCCCGGTACATGCACAGGTGTTGTCTGAACGAGGTCACCTTGCCGCCTTTATCTCCGACCCGGCAGATATAGAGATGATACGAACCCGGGAACCAGGCTATCGGGTCGCGGCCGTCCCGCTTCTTGCCGTCCCAGCTGTAAATTCCGTTGAACAGTTGCATTGTTCCGCTTCGATGTTAAGAGCTGTGATATTCCTGAATCATGGTTGTATACTGTATGGCCGATCTGGAAAAAGTCTTGTCCCCGGCCGTCAATATAGAAGTGCAATCAACTGGAACAAGGCTTCCGGTCAGTGTATGGTGACCGCGACCGGTAAAGCTGATTAGAGTTTAAGGACGGAAATTATGACAGAAAAGACAAGTGTTGAGCGGTTTCTTGAAGGCAACGGCTGTTCCCAGGCGGTTCTGGCCAATTATTGTTCAGCCCTGGGGCTCGACGAGCAGACGGCGCTGAAAATTTCTTCAGGCTTTCCCGCCGGCATGCAGATGGCCGGGGTCTGCGGTGCAGTGACCGGGGCCTACATGGTGCTGGGACTGAGGTTCGCCGATCAGCAAAGTGGACAGTCGGCCGGGCGCAAACCGGTATACGAGGCCGTTACCGAATTTACCCGCCGATTCAAGGAGCGCAACAAGACGCTGAACTGCAGGGAATTGCTTGGCTGTGACATCATGACGGCCGAGGGAAAGGAGATTGCCGCCCGGGACAACCTGTTCAAGATCGTATGCCCGAAATTTGTCGAAGATGCCTCCCAGATCCTGCAGTCGATTATGCAGGAGGCCGATGAAGCCCCCGGCCAGAGCGGGGCTGCAGAAATGAAAAACGACAGGGAGTGACGGCTCGGCCGGCATGACGGAATAGGTCCGCATCAAGGCCGTTGCCGACGCCGGCACCCATCAGACATTGAAACGGATGTTGAGAATATCTCCTTCCTCGACAATATAGTCCTTGCCCTGGACGTAGAGCTTGCCCTGCTTCTTCAACTCGGCCTCGCTGCCGTGGGCGATCAGCTCATCGTATTTGATAACCTCGGCCCGGATAAAACCTTTCTGCAGGTCCGAGTGGATGGCACCGGCTGCTATGGGGGCACTCGATCCGAAGCGCACCAGCCACTGGTGCACCTCGTCTTTACCCACGGTGAAGAAGGACATGCGGCCCAGCGCCTTCAGACAGAGGCGGGTCAGGGTCTGCAGGGCGGGTTCTTCAATACCCAGATCCGCCATGAACTCCTTTTTTTCCTCCTCGGTGTCGAGCTGGGCAATCTCAGACTCGACCTGGGCCGAGACCACCATTGCCTCCATTTTCTGTTCGCTGCAATGGGCTGCCACCCGGTCGAGGACGTCGCTGCCGGCTGAGTCGTCCTCGGCCACATTGAAGACCAGAATCATCTCTTTTCTGGTGATGAACGGGTAGCTGCGGATCAACCGGTCCTCCTCTTCACTGAAATCCATCAGCCGCAGCACCCTTTCTTCCTCCAGGTGGCGCTGTATGCGCTGCATGAGCTCCAGTTCCTTGGCCTGGCGCTCATCCTTGATCTTCTTCAGGGCGGTTTCGAGCCGCTCGATGCGCTTCTCGGTGAAAATCTGGTCGTGCATCAGCAGTTCGGCGCTGACCATTTCGACATCGCGGATTGGATCCACCGAGCCCGAGGCATGGTAGACCGCCTCGTCCTGGAAAACTCGGACCACATGGCAGAGCGCATCGACATCGACGATGTGCTGGAAGATGTCGCCCCGGGCAATGGTCTCCTGTTCGACTTTAGGCAGCAGGACCAGATCGATTCGGGCCCGGGTCTGCTTTTTGGGCTCGTACATCCTGACCAAAGCATCGAACCGCTGATCGACGATATCGGCGGTTCCGGGCACCGGTTTCGACTGACCGCCCAGGTCGCCGACAGCGACCCCGGTCAGCACCTGAAACAGTGTTTTCTTGCCGGTTTGGGGCAAACCAATTATTCCAACTTTCATCTATTCCTCGTCAATCTCGTTTTTTGATGCACATCACTGATTATCACAGGCGTGGCGAATTTACCATAATATGGCGACAAGTCATCAACCTTCTGGGGCATCATTGAATAATTTACCCCTGGCTCGCTTGTTGGACCTGCTCACCTTTGGTGGTTTACCATGTACACACCGATAAACACTGCCTTGCGCGCTATTGCAGAACGATGCGCGCATAACTATGGTAATCGCAGAAAACGATGTGCGGTTTCAATTCTAACCATTACGGTAAAATCAAGCGACTACTCAGGATACGAACCCATGTTCCGAAGATTATTCAATTGGCCCAGATCAGGTGAAAAAACGGTAGGCATCAATCGATACGGTATCGATGAGGACTGCAATTACTGCCCCCAGTGCGGCGAAGCCTATCGAGCAGAAATAAAAACGTGCACAGCCTGTTCCATCCCGCTCATACCCGGCTCAGAAAAGCTGACGGTTCTCAGCAAGCAGGAAACCCTGCCGCCTGAAAATTACACGGAAATCTCTGCGGATGATGAACTGGTAACTATTCAGTCAGGGAAACTGGGGCAGCTGAAGCCGCTGCAGCACATCCTGATGGCAGCGTATGTTCCGTCGATACTTGGTGGTGACGGTGCTTCACGGGGGTGAGGGGGCCCCGATCTTCAGTTGAAGATTAAAGCCCAGGATGCTCAGCGAGCGATAAACATAATCAGAAATGACTATTTGAAATCTACTGGACTCAGCAGTGAAGATTTACCAGCGGAGGGGGCCGTGTTCAGCTCAGAGGCTGAAGAAGTTATTTGTCCTGCCTGCTCCATGCGCTTCAAACCTGCATCAAAAAGCTGCCCCGATTGCGGTCTGCAGCTTGGCTGACATTTCATACCGACACGGGACAATGCCTGGCAAAAGCAGTCTATCAGGAGGTCAACGGGTTGGGGGACCATGGAGCGGACCGGAAGATTTCCGGCCCGCTCTGCAGCGAAAACGTTTTCCTCTATATTCCAGGAAAGCGTATTGTTTTATTGAGCCGCTTTCATAGCTTCAGAGATCCAGCCATCGAAGGTTTCCTGATTGGCTTTGATCCAGCTGTCAACGTGCCGTTCAATATCCTGCGGCGATTTTTCGCCCTCACGCATGCGTAGATTCTGGGCTGAAATATCGTTGCTGGGCAACTGCATTATGCTGAACAACTTGGCTGCGCCGGGATTGGCTTTGGCGAACTCCAGGTTGGCGATAATTCTCTGGTTGTTGGCCTGAAAACCGTAATTGCTGCCGTCCGGCAACGTGGTATCCACATCGGTCCGTTCACCGGGCAGAGATGAAAACGGTACCTGCATCCAGGTCACATCTCTTCCGGGTACGAGAACGCCACTGACCCAATAGGGTGTCCAGGTATAATAGAGTATCGGCTCACCCTGCTGAAATCGGGTGATGGTGTCTGCGATAATAGCTGAATACGAGCCCTGGTTATGGGTGACCGTATCGCGCAGGCCAAAGGCATCAAGCTGATGTTCTATAACCTTTTCGCACCCCCATCCAGGATTGCAGCCGGCGAGATCAGCCTTACCGTTGCCATTGGCATCAAAGATTTTAGCTATTTCCGGATCTTTCAGCTGGCCAATGTTCTCGATTCCATATTTATCCGCCGTCGCCTTATCAATCAGATAGCCCTGCAGGGCGTTATCGGAATAAACTCCTTCGCGAAACAGCTTGTCATCTCCTCCGGCATTGACGTAGAAGTCCACATGGAGCGGATCCCAGTGCGTTGCCAGAAAGGTCGCATCACCATTGGCTATGGCCACATGACCCGCAGCGTACTCGATCTCCTTAATTGGCTTGACCTCGTAGCCAAGTTTTTCCATGGCCCGCATAACCAGAAGCGTCTGGAAGGTTTCCTCGGCTATCGAGCTTTTCAACGGCTGAACCGTGGTCCCTTTGCCGGGAAGATCGGCAGCCGAGATGAATGATGTAAATCCTGCACATGTCAATATCATCGACATGATCACGATACTGGTGACTTTGCTTCTCATACGTTCTCCTTTTTTATAGGTTGTTTTTTACCTGGGATTCGGCCGGCATTAAGACCGACTGTTTCCTTCATATTTTCACTCCCTGGCACTCTTCGTGTTTTCACCCATCTGCTGGGTTAATCGATCCAATATTATCGCCAACAGTACGATCCCCAGCCCGCCGACCGTTGCCAGCCCCATATCGAGGCGGCCAATACCCCGCAGAACCATCTGCCCCAGCCCGCCAACAGCGATCATCGATGCGATGACGACCATGGATAAAGCGAGCATCAGCGTCTGGTTAACTCCGGCCATGATGGTCGGCAATGCCAGCGGCAATCTCACTTTCAGCATCAGCTGCATCGGGTTTGCGCCAAAAGCCAGTCCGGCCTCGACAAGATCCTCCGGAACCTGACGAATACCGAGGTTGGTCAGTCTGATCAACGGAGGCAGTGCGAAAATAATAGTGACAACCACCCCCGGTACGTTTCCAATGCCGAACAGCATGACGATAGGAACGAGATAGACGAAGGCGGGCGTGGTCTGCATGGCATCAAGCACCGGCCTTACCAGTCGCAGCGCCCGGTCGCTCTGTGACAGCCAGATCCCCATCGGTAAACCGATAATAACGCAGAAAAATACCGAGGTTAACACCAGGGAGAGGGTTACCATGGCTTCCGCCCAGGCACCTATTGCCCCGATAATCAACAGTGAAATGAATGTACCGATCGCCAGGGAGCGTCCGGAGATAAAGAGGGCCAGAAGTGTCATGATCAGGATGATCAGAACATCCGGCATCGATGTCAGCAGTGTTTCGACCGCCCCGAGAATGGTGTCGATGGGGGCGCGTATCAACTGAAAAAATGGGCGCAGGTTATCCACCGCTAGACTGAGTGCGTCATTGACCCAGGAATCCAGAGGAATTATGGCGTCCTGGAAAGGATGTACCCAATCCAGTCCTTCGTCGGGGGTCGGGACGGCAGACTGGTCGAGCCAGCCTTCCGTGTCACCGCCTTCTGCCGGCTGGTTCCAGGCATTGGCCGGTGCGGTTTCAGCAGGTGCATTTTCCGGAGCCTGCGTCCAGGGATTATCCGCCATCTATTACCTCGTCGTAAATATCTTTTGCCTGTTTTTCATGCTGTGTTGCATGCATCACCCCGCCCGCCGAGACAGAAGCAAAAAGCATCCTGTTTCTCCATCCATTTCACAAAAAAGACAATGATCTCAGGTACGTGAATCAAACAACCGGGATGATCAGAAGCTACCAGGCTTAATGTTTTTGAACAAACTGTATTTAACCAAATAATTTCTAGCAATACAACTTTATAATAATTTGCCCCATAAAGCTACCTATTGTTTTGAAATATATAGATAAGTCTGGGAAATCTGTTATCAGAAATGATACAACGACATTTTTTCTCAGGTTCCAGGTGAACAACCCACTGTTCCCCGGGCATGCACCATTCCCAATATACGGAGCTCAAGGAACTGCGTCGTGATCAACAGTACGGTGACAGTATGTACTATCGATGGACCCGAATCAAAGACATATTGACCGTGGCGGCCGAATCACGGATCAATCCCAGGCGCTTTAAAAGGACGGGTTTTAATTATTAATTGACTGATCGCTCATTGCATTTTAAGACTATGTTCTGAAAAGTTCTTCATGAAGTCTCTTCATTAAGTCATTGCTGCAGCAAAACACAAAGGAGCGTATGATGAAAGTGACCATTACCGATCAGTGCATGGGCGACCGCAACTGCAACAAACTCTGTCCGGAAATATTCGAGTATGACGAAGACGCGCTCTTGTCCATCGTCAAGATGGACGATATCCCCGACCACCTGAAAGACATCGTTCGCCGGGCGGCGCTGGAATGCGGCGCCGACGCCATCGAGATCGAAGAGTAAACTTCTTCCGAGGAAGCGATGCCACCTTTCAGGGAAAGCAGAACCGCCCGGAACCTGCAGATCTCCTTTTCTGCCGAAGCCCAGGCCCGTTCACGCTATAATTTTTTTGCCAGACGGGCCGAAGACGACGGCTATATCCAGATTGCCAGGCTGTTCGACGAGACAGCCGACCAGGAACATGAGCATGCGCTGCGCTTTTTCAAATTTTTCAACGGCGGCGAGTTGGAAACCACCTGGTCGTTTCCCACCGGGGTTATCGAAGACACTCGAGCCAACCTGATCTCATCGGCAGCACTTGAGCTCTATGTGCATGACACGATGTACAAGAGTTTTGCGGAAATCGCCCGGGAAGAAGGTTTCAAGCGGGCGGCGGACACCTTCGATGCGATCATCGTGGCCGAAAAGCACCATGAGGACATGTTCCGGCAACTGGCAGCCAATATAGACGACGGACGGGTTTTTTCCAGGGACGAGCAGCAGACCTGGAAATGTCTGGGCTGCGGCTACCTGCACACCGGCCGGGAGGCTCCGGACAAGTGCCCGGCCTGCGTCAGGACGCAGGCCTATTTCGAGCTGCTGGGCAGAAACTGGTAGCAGCCGTTTCTTTTGCCCAGGCAGGTCCGGCTCCGGCTCAGCGCTGGGCCAGGGGGATGAAGGCGCGGGTTTTCTCGCCGGTGTAGATCTGCCGCGGCCGGGAAATCCTCTGGTTGTGCTCGAGCAGTTCGCGCCAGTTGGCGATCCAGCCCGGCATCCTGCCGATGGCGAACATCACCGTGTACATATTGAGCGGTATGCCGATAGCCCGCAATAAAATACCGCTGTAAAAATCGACATTGGGGTAGAGGTTGCGTTCGACGAAATAGTCGTCCTTGAGCGTTTTCTCCTCCAGTTCGAGCGCCACATCGAGCAGCGGGTCTTCCTGCTGCAATTCATCGAGAACTTCATAGACCCGCTTTTTCAGAATAATCGAACGCGGATCGAAATTTTTGTAGACCCGGTGGCCGAAGCCCATCAAGCGGTAATCATTGCTCTTGTCCTTGGCCATCTCCAGATAGTGGCTGATCGGCTTGCCCGAACTCCTGATGTCTTCCAGCATCCTGATCACCGCCGCGTTGGCGCCGCCGTGCAGCGGTCCCCAGAGGGCACAGACACCGGCTGATACTGAGCTGAACAGGTTGGCCCGGGAACTGCCCACCACCCGCACCGTGGATGTCGAGCAGTTCTGCTCATGATCGGCATGCAGAACCAGGAACAGGTTGAGGGCCCGCTCCACCACCGGGGTGGCGATGTATTCACGGTAGGGGTCGGAAAACATCATGTGCAGAAAATTGGAGCAGTAGCTCAGGTTGGGGTTGGGGTGAATCAGCGGCTTACCCGAGGCCATCCGGTAGGAAAAGGCGGCAATGGCCCGTACCTTGGAGAGCAGCAGGGCGACGGTGCGGTCAAAAGCCGGGCCTTCGGAATGAACGTCGAGCACCTCGGAGTGAAAGCAGGACACCAGGTTGAGCATGGCCGACAGGATGGCCATCGGCGGTGCATCCTTGGGGAACCCGGAAAAATGATGCTCGAGGCTGGTGTGAAGCTGGGCATGCTCGGCCAGGGAAGCCCGGAAGTCAGCCAATTGACGGGGGTTTGGTAATTCACCGTAAAGAATCAGATAGGCCACTTCCACGTAGGTTGCCTTTTCGGCAATCTCTTCGATCGGATAGCCCCGGTAGCGAAGTATGCCCTTGGCGCCGTCCACGTAAGTGATCGAGGAGAAACAGGAACCGGTGTTGCCGAAACCAGGGTCCAGGGTGATATAACCGGTCTGGCTCCGCAGTTTCTGCAGGTCGATGGCGCGCTCATTCTCGGTTCCGGTATGGACATCGAAGTCGTAACTTTTTCCGTCGATGGTCAAGGTGGCTGTATTTTCAGTCATCTTCTCTCCTTGCTTGCATTTTGAGATAGTTTGGTGGGCGGCTGAAGCGTATTCACAGTAATAATTATTATCTGCACAACAGGCAATCCTCTGGTCAGGGAGGAACGCCTGTTTGGCCCACTTAGTCAGAGCGGTCAGGAGGAGCGCGGACCGCTGCGGTCCCGGCCACCTTTTAAATGGCAATTTTCCCTTTTGTCTATTACTATCTGCTTATCAGCAATCTGATAAATCAAGAATTTCAGTCACTAACCTTCGCTTCGGATTGTCCATGGCAGACCAGGTCGTTTCGGTAGAACTCCAGGATATTCACAAGCGTTTCGACGCCAATGAAGTATTGAAAGGTATATCGCTGTCGGCCCGGACCAGCGAAGTGATATCGGTGCTGGGTCCCAGCGGGTCCGGAAAATCGACCCTGCTGCGCTGCATCAACCTGCTTGAAATCCCCGACAGCGGCAGATTGTTCGTGTCAGGTGAAGAGGTGGTTTTGAAAAAGAGCGGAGGCAACCGCACCCTGCCGGCCGACAAGAAGCAGGTTGAACGTATCCGCTCAAAACTGTCGATGGTTTTTCAGCAGTTCAACCTCTGGTCCCACATGACGATTCTGCAGAATGTCATCGAGGCGCCGATCCATGTCCTCAACGTACCAAAAAAAGAGGCGGTCGACAGGGCCCGGATGTATCTTGACAAGGTCGGCATACCAGACAAGGTCGATGCCTACCCGGCCCATCTCTCCGGCGGCCAGCAGCAGCGGGCGGCCATTGCCCGTGCCCTGGCCATGGAACCGGAAGTGATCCTCTTCGATGAGCCGACCTCGGCCCTGGACCCCGAACTGGTCGGTGAAGTGCTTCAGGTCATGAAGACCCTCGCCCTGGAAGGCAGGACGATGATCGTCGTCACCCACGAGATGGGCTTCGCCCGGGAGGTGTCCTCGCGGGTGATCTTCCTGGATGAGGGACTGATCATGGAGGATGGCCCGCCGGCCCGGGTTTTCGACCATCCCGAGACTGATCGCTTTATGGCCTTTATCAAGGCCATGGTCTGACAGGTAAAGGTATTCCATCCATCACCAGCAACTGATAAGGAGAAAGAAAATGAAGAAACTCAGCCTGACAATTCTGTTCATTACCCTGGCACTGGCAGCCGCTTCGGCAGTGGCCAATGACTGGAGCAAAGTTCGTATCGGCGTCGAAGGGGCTTACCCGCCATTCAGTTACGTTACCCCCGGCGGTGAACTGGCCGGATTCGACATTGACATAGCCAAGGCGCTCGGCGAGGCCATGGGAGTCGAAGTGACCCTGATTCCCCAGGATTGGGACGGCATCATTCCGGCCCTGCTGGCCAAAAAATACGACGCCATTATCGCCTCGATGTCGGTCACCGAGGAGCGCAAGCAGAAAGTGGCCTTCACCAACAAGTATTACCAGACCCCGGCCAAATTCATCACCAAGAAAGGCGCGATCGGCGACTTCACCAAGGAAGCGATCAAAGGCAAGAAGGTCGGCGTCCAGCGGGCCACCATCCATGACCGCTATCTTACCGACAATTACGGCAGCGATGTGGAAATCAAGCGCTACGGGACCCAGGATGAAGCGTATCTGGATCTGACCGCCGGCCGTGTCGATATGCTGCTGGCCGACAGCGTGGCCCTTTCAGACGGTTTTCTGAAAAAGCCCGAGGGTGCTGACTATGAATTTGTCGGACCTGACCTGAGCGACCCGAAGTGGTTCGGCGACGGCGCCGGAATCGCGATTCGCAAGGAGGACAAGGACCTGGTCGAAAAATTCAACATGGCCATCGATAAAATCCGCAGCGACGGGACCTACAAAACCATCCAGGACAAGTATTTCGATTTCAACGTCTACGGCGAATAATCAATCCGCCTGCCCCCTGTCTTCTGGCAGGGGGCAGCAGAGACAAGGCTGACCGATGTTTTCCCTGCACGGATACGGACCTTCAATTTTCCAGGGCACGATTCTGACCCTGGAGGTGTCGCTTGCCTCACTGGTCATCGCTATGCTGCTCGGTATCTGCGGTGCCCTGGCCAAGCTCTCCGGGGCCCGCTCCCTGAGGCTGATCGCCCAGCTTTACACCACCATCATCAGGGGTATTCCCGACCTGGTGCTGATGCTGCTGATTTTTTTCGGTGGTCAGGTCCTGATCAACCAGCTCGGTCCGGCGCTGGGCTACGATCATTACATCGACATCAACCCGTTTATCGCCGGTGTCTCAACCATCGGTTTCATTTTCGGGGCCTATATGACCGAGACCTTCCGCGGCGCCATTCTGGCCGTCAACCAGGGGCAGATCGAGGCCGGAACCGCCTACGGCATGTCGGCCTTCATGGTCTTCAGGCGCATCACCCTGCCGCAGATGGTTCGCCACGCCCTGCCGGGCTTCGGCAACAACTGGCTGGTGCTGATCAAGACCACCGCACTGGTTTCCATTATCGGGCTCGACGACATGGTCAGAAAGGCCGGGCTGGCTGCCGGGGCAACCAGAAAACCGTTCACTTTTTATCTGGTGGTGGCCATCAACTATCTGCTGATCACCTCCATATCCGTCTATCTTCTCAAGCAGATGGAGCGCCGTTACAGCGTCGGCGTCAGGGAAGCCTGATATGGACCTGGCGATTATCACAGAAAATATCGGGGTCTATTTTGACGGCCTGAAAAACACCCTGGCCCTGGTTTCGATCTCGCTGGTGCTGGGCCTGCTGCTGGCCGTACCGATGGCCATTGTCCGCAATTACGGGCACCCGGCCGCCCAGATGCTGGTCCGCGCTTTCGTCTATTTTTTCAGGGGTACACCACTGCTGGTGCAGATGTTTCTGGTCTATTACGGATTCGGTCAGTTCGACCTGATCAAAGACAGTTTTCTCTGGCCGTTTTTTCGGGAGGCTTACTTCTGCGCCCTGTTCACCTTCACCCTGAATACCGGAGCCTACACCACCGAAATTCTGCGCGGCGCCATCAAGGCCACACCCCACGGGGAGATCGAGGCGGCCACGGCGGCCGGCATGTCCCGCTTCCTCATGGTCCGGCGCATTATTCTGCCCAGCGCCTTTCGACGGGCCCTGCCGGCCTACAGCAACGAAATCATCTTCATGCTGCACGGCTCCTCACTGGCCAGCGTGATCACCATCATCGACATTACCGGGGCGGCGCGGATTATCAACTCGAGGTACTACAGTCCGTATGAGGCCTTTCTTACCGCCGCCGCTTTCTACATGGCCATAACCTTTTTAATCGTCTTTCTGATCAAGCGGCTCGAAGTCCACTGGTTCGCCCATCTGCAGCCGCAGAAAAACAAGCCGGCCATCGAGGCACCTCCGTGAAAACTGTCGAACGCCTTGCCCTGCCGCAGAGCAGCCCGGGTACGACCCGGTCACTGTGCGTTATCCGTTACGGACAGCCGGGGGCGCGGCCCAAGGCCTATCTGCAGGCCGGCCTCCATGCCGACGAGGCGCCGGGCTACCCGGTGCTGCAGGCACTGATCGACAAACTCGACCGGGCTGACCAGCAAAACCGGATAAGCGGGGAAATCGTGGTGGTGCCGGCGGCCAACCCGATCGGTCTGGCCCAGTGGCGCGACGACATGCTGCAGGGACGCTTCGATTTTGTCAACTCGATTAATTTCAACCGCCAGCATCATGATCTTATCGACCGGCTGATCGACAGCATCGGTCCCGACCTGGGCAGTGACCCGGACAGCAACATCGCCGCGATACGGTCCCGCAGCGCTGATATTCTCAGCCGCCTGCAGCCCACCCATGAAGCCGCTTACCTCAAATGGCTGCTGCTGGGCCTTTCCCATGACGCCGATCTGGTCCTCGACCTGCACTGCGATCTCCAGGCCCTGATGCATATCTACATGGGCACGCCGCTGTGGCCGGGGGGGGCCGACCTGTCCGCCCAGATGGGGGCCGAAGCAACGCTGCTGGCGGCCGATTCCGGCGGCACCCCGTTCGATGAAGCAAACAGCCGGCTCTGGTGGGCGCTGGCCGAGCGCTTTCCGGACCAGCCGATTCCCCCCGCCTGCCTGGCCGCCACCGTGGAGCTGCGGGGTCTGTCCGATACCGAGCCGGAGATGATCATCCGGGACAGCGACAATCTGTTTTATTTTCTGCAGCGGCGCGGCCTTATCACCGGCACCGCCCCGCCGCTGCAGGACCTGATCAACCCGGCAACTCCGCTGACCGGGGTCGACTACGTCACGGTGCACCATCCGGGGATCATCGTCTTTCAGAAAAATATCGGGGAGTGGGTCGGGGACGGGGAAGTGATCGCCCGGATCGTCAATCCGCTGCCGGCTGAAAATGAACCGGCCGCGGTGGAGGTGAAAAGCCGCACCGACGGACTGCTCTTTGCCCGTTCGGTGGACCGCTTCGCCCGGCCCGGCAGAATTATCGCTAAAATTGCCGGCACCAGGCCGCTGAGTAAAAACGAGGGAAACCTGCTGACCCTCTGAACCCCGCGGAGCTCACACAAGCTCCTGTCAAATGCCTCACCACTTGTGCGGTGAAGTCGGTACGCCACTCTCAGTAGCCGATATTGCGCTCGAACTCCCTGAGACGTTTATGGATCGAACGCAGTTCGGTGATCGTCGTCCAGTTGCCGATAAAGATGGAAAATGACTCCCGCACCTTGCTGAAAGCATTGGAGACCTGGACCAGCACCCCCAGCGTAATCAGCCCGGTGAACAGGCCGGGCCCCATGATCAGATAAGGCACGATGACCATCAGCTGCTCGAAGAAATTGAGCCAGATGTCGAAATAGCCGTAATGCAGGAAGAGCCGGTGGTAGTTGAACTTGAGACCGATGAACAGCTCGATGATGGTTTCCGTCTTGCCGAAATTGACTTTGTCGTCCTCGGCGTAGACCAGCTCTTTTCTGAAGGCGGCCTCGACCTTCTGGTTGTTGTATTCAAGTCCGGGCAGTTTGATGCCGACGAACCAGGAGATCAGCAGACCGCCGAGCGACACGATCAATGCCACCCAGACCAGGCTGCCGGGGATATCCTTGATGTAGGGGAGGTCGACACCGCCGCTCAAGCCCCAGAGAATCGGCATGAAGGCGACCAGGGTCATAATCGCCCGAACCACCTGGAGTCCAAGACTTTCCATGATCCTGGCAAAACGGTAGATATCTTCCTGTATACGCTGGCTGGCGCCCTCGACCTCCTCTTCCACCTGCTGCCAGCGGCCGACGTAGGAAAAGGTCATCGCCTCCCGCCATCTGAAAGCATACAACCGGGTAAAGTAGGCGGTCAGCGTGGCAATCAGCACATAGGGAAAGGCTATATAGCCAAAAACCAGCAGTTCCTGCCAGAATTCTTCGAGCTGGTGCTCGGTGGCCTTCTGCAGCATATTGTAAAATCGGCCGTACCATTCGTTGATCTTGACCGTCAGCTCCACCTGGATGAAAAGCGAGATCAGCAGCGTGGCGCCGCCGCCCCAGGCCCAGAGAAACCACTTTCTGCTTTTATAAAAGGATCTAAACATATCTTACCCTGTGGATGATCTGATCGATGACCGGCTGCATGACGGCAGGCACCGGCACGGTGCCCGACGATTGTCGAGCTGAGATTAAGAAACGAACCGGCGCCTCTCAGGTCGCCGTGATTTCAAACTCCGGCGGCTGGAGAATGTGCTTTTTGACAACGCACTGGTCCATTGATTTGATGATCGCCTTCCGGTATTTGGCCGGAAAGTCATCGGGAAGGTGGAGCTCTATCGACATTTTCGGCCAGCACTTCCGGTCATCGTCCCATGCGTACCTCATACTCAGGCGCATGGTGGAAGTGTCGATGTCGCGGGCCCGGCAGAACTTCAGGGCAAAATAGCCGGCACAGGCGGCAATGGAGGTGAGGAACAGGTCGGAAGGGGACGGCGCCTCGTGGTCTCCCCCCGATTTCTCCGGCTGATCGGTCAGCACGTTGAAGTCGCCCACCGAAGCTGCTACCTGCAGATTTCCAGGAAAGGTTACCGCTATTTCGTTGGTCACGCCGATGCTCCTTTAACTGATGCTGATGTTTTCCAGTTTTCTGCGAATCTGATCCCGCTCACAGACATAGGGCCGATAGCCGGTCATGTCGCCAATATCGAGGCTGATGCTTCCGGGATCGGCACCGCTCTCGTCCAGGGCACCAAGCAGTGCTTGGTACTGATGAATATCGCCCACCTCTTCCGGCGGGCAGCCGTTGGCCCCGTCGACCAGCTCGGGCAAAGCGCCGACTGCTCCCGGCACAAGAATCTCTTCAACGGCAATCTGCAGCTCCCAGCCGTCACCACCGTCGTACAGGTAGCTGAACAGAAACTGCATTCCCTCCTCGAGCTGGTGCAGCTGAAAAGCGGCCTCATCGTACTCCGGTTTGCGCTTGAAGTCGGCAATGCCGAAACCCGGCTGGTAGAATATCTTGCCGACCAGAAACTGGTGCGTGTCACTATCCTGCCAGCCCATGCAGGCCTGAATTACCCGGTGCATACCGGCCAGGGTCATCCGGCCGGGAACCCTGATGGAGCGCCAGATGAGCGGGTCCGAGAAGGGAATAGCCAGCTTCAGCTGATAACAGGGGATGGCTTTTTCCGCCGAGGTGGGGTCCTGTCGGGCAGGACTGTGCTTTTCCGAAATCACCCTTGAGAATTTTGGCCATAATCGTCATCTCCGCTTAATCGTTTTACCTGCACCTGTCTGCCGGGCTGGCCCCAACCCCAGTGCTTCAGTCGGAACCAACTGTCGCCGGCCACCCTGATGTTTGTGCAGATAGATTAGAATCGATAAGCATTAATTGCGATTACACCATCTTCCGCCTCATTCAAAGAACCGGGTAAATTCATCGACCCCGAGGCGTGGGGTCCGGTAGCTGTTGACCAGGGCGTCCCGATCCTCGTAGCCGAGGGCCATGCCGCCCAGCAGAATTTTATCGGACGGGTATCCGAGTTCTTCCCTGACGATCAGCGGGTATTCTCCCAGGGCCGCCTGGGGGCAGGTGGCCAGACCATGTTCAACCGCCGCCAGCATGACAGACTGCATGAACATACCGTAGTCCATATAGGAGCCGGTCTCCAGCCCCTGATCCATGAAGAAGAAAAGCATGACCGGAGCATCGAAGGCCCGGTAGTTGGCTGCCCACTGCTCGACACGGCGCTCCTTGTCCTGCCGGGTGATGCCCAGCGTCGAGTAGAGCTGCAGACCGCACTCGATTCGGCGGCTCTTATAGGGTTCCTTCCAGGTCAGCGGGTAGTACTGAAATTCCATCTGCGCTTTCTGGCCGCTTCTAAAGGCCGCTTCGATGCGCTCCTGCAAGACCTTCTTCCTGGCTCCGCTGACCACGGCAACCTGCCAGGGCTGGGTGTTGACTCCCGACGGGGCGTGGCCGGCCGCCTCCAGAACAGCCGCCACCGTTTCCCTGGCGACCTCCTTGTCCAAAAAGGCCCTGGTCGATTTTCTCGCTTTCAGTGCTTCGCTTACTTTCATGACTCCCCCTTTGGCTCCGTAACCGGTTGTCATCAGAAAAAAATCTCGTTGTGCCCGACCAGGCTCAAACGCTTTCTCAGCTGGTTGATATTGGCCAGTATCTTTTCAAGCAGTTCCTTCTCCATATGACTGATCTCTTCGATGTGCACATGGTTGTCCGGCTCCTGCCCCTCGTCGATTCGCCTGATCTGGTGCCTGAAACGAAGCTGCATCAGATAATCGTAGGATTCGACGATCTCCTGGTGGACATCCGGTTTGAGCACGTCCGTTTCCAGAAGGCGGTTGATGCGCTGCAGCGTGTTGGTGATTTCAAAACCGTAGAAGATCGCATAGATCCGGGCAAAGCCGACAATCTGGGCAATGACGTGCTTGATGTTGAAGGTGTTCTGATGCTCTCCGCCCGATTCCACCGACAGTTTCCCGAAAAAATCGATTGGAACCTTGAAGAGCAGCGTGTTCTGGGCCATCTGGTAGAGAAAGGCCTTCTGGTTCTGGGCCCGGCTCCTGATATGCTCGTGCAGCTCCGCGGTTAAGCGTCTGTCGCCGTAGAGGCAGCGGAAATCAAAAAAAATCGAGACCTCCATCAGATCTTCCGGAGTCGACTCCCCGATCCATCTCGTGAAATATGACTTCCAGACCGAAATCGGCTGACACCATTTGGGTGTCATAGCCATGATTTCACCCTTGCAGAACTGGTAGCCGACCTCGTCGAGCCAGGTGCAGACCCTGGTTGCAAATCGATGAAAATAGTCGTGCGCCCCGGCGGTCTCAGCCTCACCCACATCCTCGAAAATAATGGCGTTGTCCTGATCGGTCACCAGGGTCTGTTCACCCCGCCCTTCACTGCCCACACTGATGAAGGCAAAGCGGACCGGCGGTTCACCGATTTCCTCGATGGCCCTGTCGATCAATTTTTCCAGCACCGTGTCGGAAATGGTCGTGATGATACGGGTGATGTTTCTGGCGTGGGCGCCGGAATCGATCAGGGCTTTGATGATTCGGGGCAGCCGGTGGTGGCTCTGGACAATCTCCTCGATAGTGGTGCTGGTCCTGATCTGCTGAATCAGGAAATTGGCCGAATAGCGGTGGACATCAAGCAGCTCTTCGTTGCTGATCAGACTTACCACCGCATCATGCTGGTCGCGCACCACCAGAAAATCGATATCTTTTTCCTGGAGAAGCATGGCGGCCTCGAAAATCAGGGCGCTGTCCTCGATATAGACCAGCGGTGTTTTCATCACCTGATCGACTGCGATGGATGAATCCAGCTCCCCGGTCAGCACCCGCTCGCGGAGCAGCGTGTCCGACACCAGACCGGCCATTTTGTCGCCGTCGCTGACCAGAATGGCGTTTTTACCGCTGGCGCTCATCAGCCGGGCTGCCTCTCTGACGGTGGTGGTGCGTTCACACGATACGTACGAGCTGAGGGCGGCAGCCACAGGCTGGTTCATGAACATCAGCGAGGTCTGCAGTTCAACGATCAGCCGTTCACGCTCCTCAGCCGTTCTCTGCTTGCTGGAAACATCCTCGATGAGCCCCTCGCAGTACCTGACCGCACCGTCGATACCGCGGTCCTGGATCATCGACACGGAAACGGTGTCCGTCTGCGCAAAGCGGTTCTTCAGACGAAATATCAGCTCCCTGGCGATGCCGTCCTGATCGAAGCTTGCGGCCAGGGACGGCAGGCTTCTGTCGGCCTCGAGGTAGTCGAGCAGGTCCGTGTCGATCAGCTGCTCTTCTCTTTCAAGGCCAAACAGCCTGGCCGTGACCGGGTTGGCTTCGACGATCCTGAAACGCGGTGCCGGGGTCGTCCTGACGATGCCGATCTGCAGCCGGTTGATCAGCTGCCGGTAGCGCTCCCGGCTGGCATCGAGCTCTTCCTTTATCCGCTTGGTGGCACTGACATCACGGGCGGTGAGAACGATGACTTCCTGGTTGCCCAGGTCTTTACGGCTGACACTGAGCATAACCTCGGTCTTATGCCCGTCGCGCCGGGTCAGCACGGCTTCCTGCTCACCGGCCACCACTCCGTTCAGAATATGCCTGATCTGATCGCCCTGTTGCTGGCCGGCCTCCCGGCCTGAAACCGTTAGGATATCAGTCATGTTCATCGTTTCAAGCTGGGAGCCCAGGTAACCGCTGAGCTGCTCCATACCGCTATTGGCATAGATGCAGCTGCCGTCATGAATCATCATGATCGGGTCAACCGCCGACTCGACCAGCGTTTTATACTTCACCCGGGAGCGCCGCAGTTCCTCTTCGGCGCTGCGGCGCTTGTTCTCGATGATCAGGCTGCGGACAACGACGAACAGCAGCAGCAGTGAGATGCAGAGCAGGACCAGGTAGATCATCCGCGACAGGTGGCGGGCGATCGTCCCGGTCTTTTCCTCGACATCGTCAAGAAACACACCGGTGCCGACCACCCATCCCCACGGTTCGAATTTCTTTACGTAGGCAAGTTTGGGCACCACCCGATGCTCGTCATATTTGCGATGCCAGACGTATTCGACATAGCCGCTGTCCGATTCCGAGGCGGCCTCGATGAATTCGATGAACAGACGCTTTCCGTCGACCGCCTCGAACTGACTGAGATCACCGCCAACAAGGTCTTTGGAGTAGGGGTGCATGATCAGCTGAGGCTGCAGGTCGGAAATCCAGAAATAGTCCCTGAAATCATTGCCGTAGCGAAGGTGCTCTATCTCCGCGATGGCAGTCTGCTGGGCCTGCTCCCGGCTCATCCTGCCTGAACGTTCTTCCTGCTCGTAGAGGACCAGAATCGACCAGGAGACATTGACCAGTTCCCTGATCATTTCCCGCTTGCTGTCCAGAAACGTCTCCTTGAAGGTCGGGATGATGAACAGGTAGGTGGCGCCGATCAGCGTACCAATGGCCAGAACCGTCGGCAGAATGATGCCGACGACAAACTTGAACCACTGTTTTGGGCTGTTCTGGTGCACCATGATCCAGACGAGCCTCCCGGTGGAGGGTAAATCGGGTATCGGTGGGGCGGCCGTCCCGCAGCGGCCTAGATGAACATCTGCTGCTGCGGGGAGGATCCCACCATTTTCATTTTCTGCCGATAGCTGGCCAGACAGTTTCGCTCCGAACCGTTGATCACCACTTCGAACACTTCCGGCCGGTCTTCGAGGGCGGAGAAAAGGGCATCAACCAGAACCGGGTCGAAATGCGAACCGGCCTCCTGGTGCAGATTGACGATTGCATCTTCGAGCTTGATTCTGGCAAAATGGGTACGTCCGGCCAGCATCGTTTCAAAGGCATCGCAGAGGCTCAGAATCCGGGCGCCGAGGGGAATGGCCGCCCCTTTCAGGCCATCGGGATAGCCGGACCCGTCGAACCGCTCGTGATGGTGGCGGATAAGCGGCACGACATCGTGGAGAAAATTGAGCGGCTGGGCGATCCGGGCCCCGATTACCGGGTGCTGCCTGACGATGTCCATCTCCTTGCGCGACAGAATGCCGAGCCGTTCGAGAATATCGTCATTCATCCCGATCTTGCCGATGTCATGGAGCAGGCCGCCGTGATAGATCGTTTCTATTTCGCTGTCGCCAAGACGCATCTCCTCGGCCACGGCCTTGGCAAACCGGGCCACCCGCACCGAGTGGCCGTGGGTCGACTCGTCTTTGGCCTCCAGGGCCAGGGTAAAACCCTCAACCATCTGCCTGAGGCTCTGCAGCATCTTTTCGTCATAGCTGAAGGCCTTGTGCAGAGCAATGGCGCCCTGCTCGCCCAGGGCGGTCAGGATTTCCGTCTCTTCAACCGTCAGCTTCCTGTGGGCGTAGAAATAGACTGCCAGAATACCACAGTGGTTGCCGATGATATCGAAGAACATGCCGGTAATCGAGCCGACGCTGCGTTTACCGATGGTATCGAGGTCGGGTATGCGGGGGTCTGTTTTGGCATTTTCGATATAGACCAGCGGCCCTTCCTGGCTGTTGAATATGTGGTTGAGTTCCTGATAGTTGACGTTGGACAGGCTGCGATAGGGGAACCCATCCGAGACCATGGCCTCGATTTTTTCCTGCCGGCGGTCGACAATCCAGTAGATGCACCCCTTGGCCCGCAGTATCTCCTTGATGTTTCTAACAATGTTATGGAGTATTTCGGTGGTGTTCTCACCGGAATGGATGGCCTTGCTCACCTGGGAGAAAACTTTGAAAAAATCTCTGTATTCACTGCTCATTTTACTGTCTCATCCTGAAATGGTACCACTGCCGGTCAGCTTCAGATTATGCTGCGATCCCTGAAATCGGCAATCTCGGCATCACTATACCCAAGTCCGTCAAGAATTTCCCGGTTATGCTGCCCGAACCTGGCCGAAGCCGTTCTGATCGAGCCGGGCGTATCGCTCAGTTTGATCGAGATGCCAAGGGTTCCGGGCGCGCCCCCAGCGGGGCCGGTACTTTCCACAACCATTGCCCGTTCCCTGAACAGCGGGTGCTGGAGCAGCTCTTCAAGGCCCAGGACCCGCGTGCAGCAGACATCGGCTTCGACAAATTCCTGCTCCCACTGTTTGGCGCTCTTCCGCCGAAAGACCTGCTCGACAGCGTCGATGATCTCCTCGCGCCGCCCCTCATCAAACTGGAGATCCGCATACTTTTCCAGGTCCAGGCAGCGGCAGAGCTGGTACCAGAACCGGTGTTCGAGGGCCCCGACGGCCATGAAGTTGCCGTCGGCCGCCGCATAGGTGTTATAGCAGGCGTAGCGGTGGGAAAGCAACTCCCTTGAACGTCTCGGCGGCTCCCCCGAGCGGCTGTAGAAATAGTGCGGCAGGCTTAAAAAACCAATCAGCGCGTCGGTCATGGATATGTCGATATACTGGCCCCTGCCGCTGCTGTTCCGGGCCACCAGGGCGAGTAAAATGCCGATGACGGCATTCATGGAACCGCCGATATCGGCAATCTGGATGCCGGGGATAGACGGCGGCCCGGCAGCCGGCCCGATCAGGTCGAGGACACCGGCCGTGGCCAGGTAATTGATATCATGTCCGGCTTTTTGGACCATCGGCCCGGTCTGCCCGTAGCCGCTGATGGAGCAGTAGATTATTTCCGGAAACCGTTCATGAATGGTGGCGAAGTCGACACCGAGCCGTTTGGCCACACCGGGCCGGAATCCTTCGATGATGATGTCGCAATTCTGGGCGAGCCTCAAAAAGATCTGCATCCCTTCCGGGCTTTTCAGATTCAGACTCAGGTGCCTCTTGTTCCGGTAGAGGCTTTCAAAAAAGAGCCCGTCGGCCTGGAAACGGCGATCCTCGATGCTGATCACCTCCGCCCCGTGGTCGGCCAGCACCATCGAGCAATAGGGCCCGGGCAGCAGCCGGGAGAGATCGAGCACCCTGATACCGGCCAGGCTACCGTTCATGTCCGCTGGACTCCCGTCATTAAAATTCGATGCCTTTCTGGGCCTTGATACCGGCCTGGAAGCCGTGCTTTACTACCCGGTTCTCCGAGACGGTATCGGCGATTTCAATCAGTTCGGGTGCAGCGTTGCGGCCGGTTATGATGACGCTCAGCCGCTGCGGCCGGCCCTCGAGCACCTCGACGATTTTCTCTGCCTCGAGAAAGCCCAGCGAGGGCAGATAGGTCAACTCATCAAGAATTACCAGGTCATAGCGGTCGCTGTTAATAATTTCAGCGGCAAGTTTAAAGCCCTGCTCGGCGGTTTTGCGATCTTCATCGACGTTGTCTTTGTTGAAAACGAAGCCTTTGCCGCAGATGTGCCAGTCCAGGTTGTCGAGCTTTTCCGCCAGAAGCCGTTCCCCATATTCTCCCTGCCCCTTGATGAACTGGACCACGCAGACCTTCTGCCCGTGCCCCAGCGCCCTGAAGGCCGTGCCCAGCGCAGCCGTGGTCTTTCCCTTGCCGTCGCCGGTGTGGACAATGATCCTTCCTGTCGTTGTCATATCGGTTTCTATCCCCTCTGATGCCTGGCTCCGGGCCGGCTGCCTGCTTCGACCGGAGCCGCCATGTATTTCATGCGAATCAAGGCCTTACAATCTGTTCAAGACCTTCTCGGCGGGGCCCCCACCGCCGACAATCCGACAGGCGCCGCCCCTCGGTGCGTGAACATAAAAAAGATTGACAAAACCATTCGGGTGAATTTAAATTCAGCCATTAAGAACGAGCGCTCGTTCAGTCTGATTTTATTTAATCAGATTAGATCAAAAGCGCTCCACATTTTTTCTTTTCCGGGAGGAGTCACGACGACCTAGAATCGAGCACGAAAATCTCCATCCTCTTAAGATTCAGGCTCCAGCCGGCATTCCCTGTGTAACGCCCACCTGACGGATCACTGAGTCTTCTTACGATCGAGCGCTCGATCTTATTAGGTAACCAATTCCCCCTACTGCTGGTCGACCCGAACGGGACCTGTTTCCGGACGGGATGTGTCATATAAGAACGATGGTTGGCCAGGTATATGTGCCTGGGTTTTGCAAAGCGTTACTTAGACAGATGTGACCAGTGGTTTCTGCTGTCCGCAAACCGCTGCCCGCATAAAAAGAACGACTGTTATACTGTTATACCCTGCTGATCATTTTCTCTGTGCCGGTTCTCAACCGACCTGGAAATGGTGGAGTACGGGAAAACCAAAACGTTGTCTTTTTTCAAGGAGGAGAGCATGAATAGTGCGTACAAGAAAGAAATACGCTACACGCTGATCTTCAGCGCCCTGTTATTGTTGTGTGGCCATATGGGTCTGGTGTTCGTCGCCTTTCCCAGTCTGCAGAATCACATGATCTTTGGTTTCCCGTCCCATTATATTATACCAGTCATCTTTGGCTGGCTCGTATTGATGGCCGTCACTGCCGTTCAGGCCAAGTTGACCAACGACCTGGACGATGAAATTGAGGCGCTTGGCGGCTCTTCTGAAACTTCTGAATAGGGGGCTGGGATCATGGAATATGAAAGTTGGGCATTAGAAAGCCCCGTGCTCGGCATGATCTTTGTCGGAGCATCATTCGTCATTTTTTACGCCATCGGCTGGTATTCGCAGAAGATGGCAAAATCTTCCACCGACTACTGGACGGCCGGTCGTTCCATCGGCTCGATCACCAACGGACTGGGCATGGCTTCCAGTTACATGAGTCTGGCAACCTTCATGGGGGTCACGGCACTGATCCTCAAGCTCAAGGTGCCGTTTGTCTACATGTGGATTCAGTTCGGCCTGTCCATCCCGCTGATCACGCTCTGGTACGGAACGCCGCTGAGAAGGATGGGTGCCTTTACCCCGGCCCATTTCGTCCGCGAGCGTTATGGACTGAGGACCTCCTACATCACGGTCGTCTTCATGATCCTGATCATGGTCATGTATGCGCTGGGCCAGATGATCGGCGTCGCCAAGGTTTTCGAGATGCTCTTCGGCATCAACTATAACCTGGCGCTGATCTGCGGCGGTGCCCTGATCGTCGGCTATGTGACCATCGGGGGCATGTACGGAACCTCGTATAACGCTGCCTTTCAGATGATCCTGATGGGGGTTGCCTTCATCATCCCGCTGGGCGCGATCATGAAGGCCATGGGCGGAACCGGCTGGTTTTTCCCGCCGCTGCTTTATGCCGACATGGTACCGTCCATGCTCGAGGCGGTTCCCGATTTCTTCGACATGAAGTACGGGTTTAAATGGTACCTGGCACTGATCCCCTGCTTTACGCTGGGCGCCATGGGTCTGCCCCATCTGGGCATGAGGGTTTACACCGCATCGAACCTGAAGAGCGCCCGTGGGGCCATGGTCTGGTTTACTTTCTTCTGCGGCATCGTCTTCAGTTCCACCTACACCATGGGGTTCTCCGGTGTCTACTTCCAGGCGACATCCGGATCTGGCATTGCCCCGACCGACTTCGATAAAATAACCCTGATCCTCAACTCGGTCTTCAACCCGCCCTGGGTACTGGCCTTCGTTATCGCCGGAGCCATCGCAGCCGGACTCTCAACCATCAGCGCCAACCTGATGGCCATCGGAGCCATGATCGCCCAGGATATTATCGCCACGATCAAGCCGGACCTTTCTGACAAGACCATGAAGACCATCGGCTACCTGGCCATTGCCGGCGGCGGCGCGGCGAGTATCCTGATCGCCCTGAATCCGCCAAACTTCCTGGTTGTCAGTATTCTCTGGGCTTTCGGACTCGCCGGTGTGACCATGGCACCGCTGGTTATCCTCGGGGTCTGGTGGAAACCCGCCAATCGCTATGGGGCGTCCATCGCCTGCCTTGTTGCCGGTGGAGCCTACATTCTGGTTGCCCCCTACTTTTTCCCGAGCATCGTCATCGGAGGGGGTCTCGAAGCCGCCGTGGGCATGACGGGAGCGCTCTTCTGCGTCCCCTTGTGCTTTTTCCTGCATACGACCGTATCGTTGATTACCGATCGGATGCCGGCCCTGATGGCTAAAATCCCTCACCAGCAGGACAAGGAGCTGGTGGATAGAATCCACGGCTGGTCCGATTACAGCGAGGAGCGCTACAACAGCCCGACCGCCGGCATCATCATCGCCGCTGTCAGCCTGTTCTTCTGCATCTATGCCATATTGCCCGGCGGCTGGTAATCGGTTATACTTCAACTGAGTAATTAGAACCGCACCCGCCCCCTGGCTCGGCCCAGGGGGCGGGTGCTTTTTCTTTATCAGACAAGATCGGCTCCACCACAATTCGCGGTTCATGAATCCCAGCAAACTGTTTCACGACCTGATTACCGGCCCCCCGGAGCTCTTTGACCTGGCTTTAGAAGGAAAGGCCCGGGCCATCATGATGGTCAATCTGACCATTACCGGCATCAGCTACGGCCTCTCTAACCTCTATGGAATCCTGCTGCAGTCGCCCGATCTGCCGATGCAGGGCAAATTCGCCCTCATTACGCCGGCGATGTTCTGCGTCTACGGTATTTTCACCATGCTCGCTGCCATGCTGGGCCTGACGATGATCTACTGGGCAGCCTGCAAAGCCTTTGGCGGACCCGGGGGGTTCGGCCTGGTTATGGACCTGATCGGCCTGTCTGCGGTACCTTTCTGGTTTCTTGCTCCGCTGTTGAATCTGGCGCTTAATTTCAACCAGGGAGGGTCGATTCCCATCTCCCTGCTCATCCCGCTGATCCTGGCCTTTGCCTGGTCTTTCAAACTGATCCGCCAGAGCATGATCAGCGGACAGGGACTCAGTGAAGGCAGAGCCACGCTGGCGCTGAGCTGTATGTGGATATTCAGTATCAGCGCGGTCTACGTTTATTTGCCATAGTTGCCAATTGCACGCCTTCAAACCAGATGCAGGCTGATAATCCCGCCAACCCCGCCTACCTCATTCCCGCCTCGTCGATAAGCTTCGAACAGCACATAAAGCAGTCCCGCTTCATCTGCTATGTCGGTCATGGTCCATCAAAAGATCATATAGACGGGGTCCTGGGCCAGCTCAGGCATCAGCACCCCAAAGCCCATCATGTCTGCTGGGCCTTCATTGCCGGCCCGCCCACAACAGCCCAGCGCGGCATGAGCGACGACGGCGAACCTAAAGGGACAGCCGGCAGGCCGATGCTGCAGGTGCTCGAGTATTCCGGATATGGCGAGGTCTGGGCGGCTGTGGTGCGTTACTTCGGCGGGATAAAACTGGGGCGGGGGGGACTGGTCCGGGCCTACACCTCCTCGTTGCAGCAGGCCCTGGAGCTGGTCGAACCGATTAAACAACAGCCGCTGTTGCAATTCCGGCTGCTGTTTGACTATAATCTGCTGCCCGCAGTGGAGCAGTACTGCCGGGCGATGAACGTAGAAATCCTGAACCGGACATTTCTGGAGCAGGTGGAGCTGACCGTCTCGGTACCGGAGACTCTGGTTGACGCGTTCAGGCACGATCTCAACCAGATCAGCAGCGGCGCCGCACTCATGAAATCGGACTGACCCCTGACCAGCGGAAAACAACCAGGAAAGCGCATCATGATTTCCACCAGCCAGCTTCAGAACCTGAGAGAAGGGTTTGTCGCCAACCTGGTAGTCTCGGCCAGTGTTGCCGCCTATGGCAGCGTACTCGGCCTGATGGCCGCCCAGAAAGGCCTGAGCTGGTATCAGCTGCTGATCATGAACCTCAGCGTTTTTGCCGGCTCCGCCCAGTTCGTCATGGTCGACATGTGGCTGCCGCCGCTGCCGGTTTTCGAAATAATCCTGGCGGTGCTGGTGATCAACATGCGCTACCTGCTGATCGGCGCTTCGCTCAACCCGCTGTTTCAGCAGACCGGCCTGGGCCACAAACTGGCTTTCATGCACCTGGTGGCCGACGAAAACTGGGCCATGACCATGGCCCGCTATTACCGCCAGCCGACCACCACCTGGTTCCTGCTCGGCGGCGGTATCTGCGTGCAGACCGCCTGGTGTTTCGGCACCCTGCTCGGTCACCGGCTGGGGGCCGTTATTTCCAGCCCCGAACGCTATGGCCTCGACTTTTCCTTCGTCGCCGTTTTCACTGCCCTGGTGTTCAGCTTCTGGAAGGGCCGGCAGGATGTTCTGCCCTGGCTTATCGCCGCGGTGACCGCTGCACTCACCGAACTGGTACTGCCGGGAAAATGGTACATCATCTGCGGTGGTGTGGCCGGTGCACTGGCGGCGGCACTGCTTCCCTGCCGGGGTGGAACCGATGACTGAGACAAGCACCGATACGCTGGTCTGGCTGACCATTTTCGGCGCCGCCGCCGTCACCTACAGCCTGAGAATCGGCGGCCTGCTGCTTGCCGGACGACTCCCCAAAACCGGCAGGTTCAAGCGTTTCATGGACGCTCTGCCGGGCACGATCCTGCTCTCCCTGATCGTGCCCGCCGCCATCGCCGCCGGGCCCGTCGGCTGGCTGGCAACCCTGTGTACCGGCCTTTGCAGCCTGAAGACCGGCAATGTCTTCGTGTCGATGATCGTCGGCATCCTGATCGTCGCAGCCGGCCGCTGGTTCGGCTTCTGAGACAATCCCATAAAAAAAGGGCCGTCCCGCATCCGGGACAGCCCTTTTACCGCTTCTACACCTGTAGAATCAGCAGCTTTTGATACCTCAGGAACCGGAGGATTTGAGCTTCTTCGTCTTTCCGTCCTTGGCCGCCGAATCGTCCTTAACCTGGGGGCCGGCGATCGATTGCCGGTCCACCTTGATCCGAACGTTCTCGGCAATTTCCAAGGTGAGAGCGGAATCGGAGATGGAGGTGATCTCTCCGTAGATGCCGCCTTTGGTGATCACCTTGTTGCCTTTTTTCAGGTCACCCAGAAAGGCCTGGTGCTGCTTGGCCTGCTTCTGCTGCGGCCTGATAAGCAGAAAATAGAAGACGACGAAAATCAGAATAAGCGGAAGAAACGAAGCAAAACCGCCCGCACCTCCGGCCGCCGGTGCGGCTGCGTATGCTACTGAAGCCATGGAACTACCTCCAATAATTGTAATCGGTTCGCGCGCCCGGCCGGGGCCGGCTGCACAGTTGAGCTGAATTTATGCGCCCTACCTTAATCATTCACCCTCGAGCCTGCCATAAAAATCGTTTCGAAACGCTGCCAGGCGATCGTTTTCAATCGCTTCACGGATCTCCCGCATCAAATTCATGTAGTAGTGGAGATTGTGAATGGTATTGAGATGATAGGCGAGAATTTCCCGGCTCACGAAGAGGTGGCGCAGGTAGGCCCGCGAATAGTTTCGGCAGGTGTAGCAGGTGCAGCGCTCATCCACCGGACCGTGGTCCTCCCGGTAGCGCGAGTTCTTGATCACCACTTTACCGGCGGCGGTAAACATGGTGCCGTTGCGGGCGTTCCTGGTGGGCATCACGCAGTCGAACATATCAACCCCGCGCCACACCCCCTCAACCAGATCTTCCGGGGTGCCCACACCCATCAGGTAGACCGGCTGGTCGTCCGGCAGATGGGCGACGGTGGCCTCGGTCATGTCGTACATCTGCTGCTTCGACTCCCCAACGCTGAGGCCGCCGATGGCGTAGCCGTCAAAGTCGATGTCGATCAGTTCCTCGGCCGATCTGCGTCGCAGCTCCGGGTACATGCCGCCCTGCGTTATACCGAACAGGAGCTGATCGCGTTTCCGGTGAGACTCCCGGCAGCGGCGGGCCCAACGACCGGTCAGCGCGGTGGCCTCTTCGGTCTGCTTGCGGTCGGCCGGATAGGGGATGCAGGTGTCGAGGCACATCATGATGTCGGAACCGAGCGCCTCCTGGACACCGATCGCATCCTCGGGACTCAGGAACAGCTTCGAACCGTCGAGATGGGAACGAAAGGCGGCGCCTTCTTCGGTAATGGTGGCCAGCTCTTTCAGGCTGAAAATCTGGAACCCGCCGCTGTCGGTCAGAATCGGCCGGTCCCAGTTCATGAACCCATGCAGCCCGCCAAATTTCCCGATCATCTCATGACCCGGCCTGATAAACAGGTGATAGGTATTGCCGAGAATGATCTGGGCCCCGATATCTTTGAGGTTTTCCACCGTCACGGCCTTGACGCTGGCCTGGGTGCCGACCGGCATGAAGATCGGGGTCTGAACCAGACCGTGCCCGGTAGCCACTTCACCCCGACGGGCGGCGCACTGGCTGGAACGGCAGTGGAGCGTGTAGATTGATTTTGATTTCATAGTCGTTGTGACGGTTTGAACCAGGCAACCCTGGTGGTGCAATCTCTATGCAGGTTGAGATTATTTTTTGATTTCCTCGTCTATTTCATGCATACTGAAAACGTGGTGTTACCAGTTTTTTACCATTATTTCAAAATGATCTGATTATTTCATCAGATGTTAAGCACATTTTATGCAGCCATGAAAACCATTCTGATCGTTGAACCGACGGTAGCCGAGCTTGAGGCCCTGATGGGGTTCTGCCGGCGCAGCTCCGACAATCTCACCATCGTTCCGGCACGCGATCTGCACAAAAGCAATGCGGTTCTGAACGAGCGTCAGATCGACCTGATCCTCTGCTCGGTCGCTTTTCCAGAAGAACCCGACTGCCGAACACTTGAATCGATCTCCCGGGGCTTTCCCTATATCCCGGTGGTCGCCCTCTCCGACGACCCCGAACGTGACCGGGATACCGCCCAGTCTGCCGGGGCCTGCGGCTGCTTCAAGAAACCGCTTTCCGACAACGACCTGCTTGAGAAAATCCATGACCTGGCAGAAGCAGCCAACCCGGGAACGATCCAGGGCATTCCGCTCCACTCGCTGCTGCAGATGCACGAAAACGATGGCCAGAACTGCACGCTTCAGGTCTTCTCGAGCAGTGGTGAAGGATTCATCTACATCGAGGACGGCACCGTCATCGATGCCGAGGTGCAGGGCCTCACCGGCGAGGAAGCCTTCTATCGACTGCTCTCCTGGGACGAGGTCGTCATTGACATCAAATATTTCAACCGGCTGCGCCGACGCAACATCTCGACCCCGCTGATCACCCTGATCATGGAAGGTATTCGCCGCAAAGACGAGCAGATAAAACTCGAGCCCCAGCAGCCCGCTTTTTCGAAACCCAAATCGAAACTGCAGCCGACATCGGTGGCAGGAATGCGCCTGGCGTTGAATATCGGCCAGGAGCTGAACATCGAGTTCGACTCCATCGATCCCCCCCTGGAATCGACTCTGGTCGGCATGATCCCCGAACATTTCCTGATCATCACGACCCCCTCACATTTTATCGTCACCGATACCAACCCCCGGGCCGGCCAGGTAATCGTGGTCAAATTCAAGAATATGGAACAGCTTTTCCTGTTCAGGACCAGGATCTGCCGGGCCCTCGACACCCCCCGGCACCTGCTGTTCGTGGAATACCCATCGGTAATCCATGTTCACGACATCCGTAAGACCGAGCGGGCGGCAGCGGCCTTTCCCTGCACGCTTAAAAACGAGGAAGGCGCCGTCTTCAATGGCGTATTCAGGGATATCAGCAGCGGCGGCGCCCTTCTGAAGATTCCGATCAGAAAAAATGAGCAGCTGCCCGATGTGGATATCACCGAGCCGATCACCCTGAGCTTTTTCCTGCCCGAAGCGGACCGGGAAATCGAGCTGGCCGGAGTCGTCAAAAATATCAGGAAGGACGAGCGGGGTGTGCAGATCGGGCTGGAATTTTCAACCAGCTATCCCCGCCTGGACCGGTTTATCAACCGCTATCTGAAAACGGTTAACCTGCGCTGAACCGGCAGAGGGGCCGCACCACCTGGAGCGGCCGCCTCCCCGCTGCAGGACCACACGCTTCAGGCGATCACCCCTCTCTTCCGGCTGCATCCTCTATCGCCGCACGCTGCGCCTCGATGCTGGCCAGCAGGGCGAACTGGACTAAGGCCCGCTGCAGATTTTCATCGGGACTGCTGACCTTGAAATAGCGGTCGCCTTCCAGGTAATCAGTAAAAAAGCGCAGACCCAGCTCGTAGGTCATCATCCTGACACCAGGGTAGACCAGGTGCTGATCTGCATCACTCAAATGCGCGGTCTGACGATAACCTTCCAGCAGCAGGGCAGCGTTCCGGCAATCAAAATACACCTCGGATGCAGCCCCTTTCTCCCCGGCCGGGTTGCACAGAGACCTCATACAGTCCCCCAGGTCGATGGCTGTCAGCCCAGCCGAGATGGTATCCAGATCGATCAGGGATACGGCCTCACCGGAGCCGCCGCCGTCAAAGAGAAAATTGTCCAGCTTGGGATCGCCATGGATAACACTGGCCGGTGCCTGAACCGTAACGCCACGGTCCTGCACAGACTCCTCTTGCAGACGATCCTCGATCATGCTGCGGCAGTAGCTGAAGGCGGAACCGGTCCGCCGTCGATGGCGGCTGAGTGCACTGAGGTAGCCATCCCGGTAGCCCTGGAGATCATGGAAACCGGGCAGAGCCTCACAGAGCAGCCCGGTATCGAAGTCCTTAACAAGGGTGTGGAAGCAGCCGAGGACCCTGCCGACCTCAACGGCCTGCCGGGCGCTGCTGAGCCGCGGATGGGACTGCGTTTGCTCGATGCAGCTCAGACAGCGCCAGACCGCTCCATGGCGATCCACGAACCAGTTGCACTGATCGATGGTTTCGACCGCTTCGGCAAAGCGTATATTTCCGGTGAACGACGAACCATGCCGGCTTCTGGCGGCCAGGTGGCCGGTCACCAGGGCCACATTGTCGGCGACGCAGCGGGGATCGGCAAAGACCTCCGGATTGAGGCGCTGAAGAACAACGGACGGGCGATTCCTGATGGTGGCCAGAAAGGTATCGTTGATATTGCCGTCACCGAGAGCCGTGATCGCCTCGACCTGATCCGGGTGCTCAATAAAGGCCGCGAGAACCGGCAGCAGATCGTCGCTTCCGACGCGGTGCGCCTGGCTGGCTGGAACCGTCAAACAGCCTCTTTTTGCTGGTCCGGCCCCACCTGGTGCATGTGAACGTCCTGCTGCGGGTACGGTATGGTAATACCGGCCTCATCGAAGGCCAGTTTGATTTTCTCAGTCAAGGCAAATTTGACATCCCAGTAATCGACGGTCTTGACCCAGGGCCGGACCACAAAGTTGACCGAGGAGTCGGCCAGCTCGGCCACCGCAATCGTTGGTTCGGGATCGCTCAGGACCCTGGCCTCGGCGCTGACGATATCGGTCAGGATCCGGTTGGCAGCCTTGATGTCGTCGTCGTAGCCGATGCCGAAGACCATATCGATCCGCCTGGTGTCGTTGGCCGTGATATTGGTAATGGTGCCGCTGGCGACGACTCCGTTGGGAATGATTTTCTTCTGGTTGTCCGGGGTGTTGATCACCGTGTTGAAAATCGTGATCTCCTCGACGGCGCCGGTCTCCCCGGCCACCGTTACCGCATCGCCGACTTTGAACGGCCGGAACAGGATGAGCATGACGCCGGCCGAAAAATTGGCCAGCGAATCCTTCAGGGCCAGGCCGATTGCCAGCCCGGCGGCACCGACCACGGTCAGGAAGGAGGTCGTATTGATACCGAGCTGCCCGGCGGCGGCAATAATGACAGCCGTCAGCAGAGCGTAGTAGATGATATTTCTGAGAAACTTGGTCAGGGTGACATCGATCTCGTTGCGATCCATCACCTTGACGAACAGTGCTGCCATTTTTTTGGCCAGCCAGTTTCCAATGATGAGAATGAGCAGGGCGGCAACCAGCTTCAAACCCCAATTCATGATCAGTTCTTCAAACGGCAGATCTGCAAAATTCATATTCCTCTCCCCTACCTCACAAAAATCGGCAATGCCTGGTCTTGTCAGGTATCGAGTTTGATAATCTGAACCGCTTCGGTTCGGTTGTTGTTTTCCGGATTTTCAACGATTTCGAATTCAAAGATATTACCTGAATCGAGAAAAACAATATCGCTGGCCACATTTGACTTGGATCGATGGAAGAAAACCGTCTCGGTGTGCAGCCCCCCATCCCCGAGGACATAGTAGCGCATGAACCCGAATCCCCGGTCCTGCCGGTAGTTGACGGGAGTCCCCCGGACGCGGCCGCTGTCCTCGGACGAAGCAGGCAGCAGGCCGGGTATCAGGAAACCGGAGAGGAAACTGTCCGCCGCTTCCTTGAGTTCCTTGCTGACGTTGTTGAAGCCGATCACCTCCACCCGGCAGCCCATGTTCTGCAGGGCTATCACCAGCCTGATGAAGTCACCGTCACCGGTTAACAGGATGATGCGGTCCAGGTTTCTGGCCTGCTGCAGAGCATCGATGGCAAGGTCCATGTCAGCATTGGCCTTGGTGGTCACCAGCCCATCTTCATCGACGAACCGTTTGACATACTTCTTGATTATCTTGAAACCGCATTGCCGGACGATATCATGGTAGTGGTAGAGCTTCAGCCGATATTCGTCATCCTCGCGGGTCCGGGTCCGGTCTTCGGCAAGATATGAATTGGCTCTGAGCAAAGTCGAGTTGCCGCAATTGGCCAGTTCCACCAGGATGTCGTAGCGCATCCCGTAGCCCCCGCAGAGCCGCACGTTTTCGGCATCGACATAGATACCCGTCTTCAGCATGGCTATTCCCACTCGATGGTGGACGGTGGTTTGGAAGAGATATCATAGACCACCCGGTTGACCCCGCGGACCTCGTTGATGATCCTGGTCGAAATAATACCCAGGATATCATATGGCACCCGGGACCAGTCGGCAGTCATGGCGTCGCGGGAATCGACACAGCGGATGGCGATCACGTGTTCATAGGTCCGGCCGTCTCCCATCACACCGACGGTCTGAATCGGCAGCAGCACCGCAAATGACTGCCATACCTTGCGATACCAGCCGTGCCGCTTCATCTCTTCGAGGACGATCACATCGGCCCGTCGCAGAATATCGAGGCGCTCCCGGGATATTTCCCCCATGATCCTGATACCCAGGCCGGGACCGGGAAAGGGCTGACGGTGGATGGCCTCGGACGGAAGTCCGAGTTCGAGCCCGAGTTCGCGCACCTCGTCTTTGAACAGTTCGCGCAGCGGTTCGATCAGGTCCAGTTTCATCACCTCAGGCAGGCCGCCGACATTGTGGTGCGACTTGATCGGCGCTTCACCGCGAAACGAAACCGACTCGATGACATCGGGATAGAGGGTGCCCTGGGCCAGGAAACTGACATTGCCGATCCGGCCGGCCTCTTCCTCGAAAATCTTGATGAACCCGAGTCCGATTCTCTTTCTTTTGACCTCCGGATCGACCACCCGGTCGAGTTCGGAGAGAAAAAAATCGGTGGCATCGACATCGATCACCTTGAGTTTGCTTTTCTCCCTGAAAAACCTGAGGATGGCCTCCGACTCTCCGGTCCGCATCAGGCCGTTGTTGACGTAAATGCAGGTCAGCTGATCGCCGATCGCCCGGTGAACGATGGCCGCCGTAACCGAAGAATCGACCCCGCCGGAAAGCGCACAGATCACCCGTTTATCGCCAACCTGCTCGCTGATCTGGCTGACCTGGGTCTCGATAAAGGAGTGCATCGTCCACTCGGGTTTGCAGCCGCAGAACCCGAAGATAAAGTTGCGCAGCACGTCGACGCCGATCAGCGTGTGGGCTACCTCGGGGTGAAACTGGACTGCCACCTGGGGCTTGTCACGGTTGCGCAGGGCAGCATACGGCGAGTGAGCACTGACGGCGCTGGCCTCGAACCCGTCCGGTACCACCTCGACCCGATCACCGTGGCTCATCCAGACCTGATGCCGGATATCACCGGTCTCCAGACCGGCGAACAGCCCTTCGGTATCGAGAATCTGGAGCTCGGCCTTGCCGAATTCACGATTCTGCGCTTTTTCCACCCGGCCGCCGCTCTGCAGGATCATCAGCTGGGCACCGTAACAGATGCCCAGGATGGGAATGGAAAGATCGAGGACGGCAGGGTCGGAGTGCGGCGCATCAGTGTCATAGACGGAACAGGGTCCGCCCGAAAGCACGATGCCGGCCGGCTGCATCTGTTTGATTTTTTCCAGCGGAGTCGAAAAGGGGTGGATCTCGCAGTAGACCTTCTGTTCCCTGATGCGCCGGGCAATGAGCTGGGTGGTCTGGGAGCCGAAATCCAGGATCAGGATCATCTCACCGATTTTCATGTGTATTCAGTATGTTAAAATGTATTTAGTGTTGCGGACGCAGTTGATTCAGGCCATCCGGTAGTTGGGCGCCTCTTTGGTGATGATCACGTCGTGCACATGCGATTCGCGCAGACCGGCCGAGGAGATGCGGACGAAGCGGGCCTTCTGCTGGAGTTCCTCGATGGTGGCCGCCCCCACATAACCCATCCCGGAGCGCAGCCCGCCGAGGAGCTGGTAGAGCACGTTGGCCAGCGGCCCCCGGTAAGGTACCTTGCCCTCGATCCCTTCAGGCACCAGCTTCGAAGCGGCGCTCGTCCCGGACTGAAAATAGCGGTCCGAGGAGCCCTGGGACATGGCCCCGAGCGAACCCATACCCCGGTAACCCTTGTACGTACGCCCCTGGTAGAGAAAGGTCTCTCCGGGCGTTTCGTCGGTTCCGGCGAATAAAGAGCCGATCATCACCGAGGAGGCCCCCGAACCGATGGCTTTGGCAAGGTCTCCGGAATGCTTGATGCCGCCGTCGGCAATCACCGGAATGTCATACTTGGCGGCCACCTTGACGCAGTCGCGCAGGGCGGTTACCTGGGGCACGCCGACACCGGCCACGATCCTGGTGGTGCAGATCGACCCGGGGCCGACCCCCACCTTGATACCATTGGCACCGGCCTTGATCAGGTCCTTGGCAGCCTCGGCCGTGGCTATGTTGCCTGCCACAATCTGCAGCTTCGGGAAAGCGGCGCGGACCGCCTCGATCGACCTGATTACCCCAGCTGAATGGCCGTGGGCCGAGTCGAGCACGACCAGATCAACCCCCGCCCTGATCAGTCGCTCGACGTGTTCCTCCACCTGAGCGCTCACCCCGATGGCAGCACCGACCAGCAGCCTGCCGAACTCATCCTTGGCGGACAGCGGGTATTTTTTGATCTTTTCCAGATCCTTGATGGTGATAAGTCCTTTAAGATTGCCGTCATCGTCGACAACCAGCAGCTTCTCGATACGGTGTTCATGGAGCAGGGCCTTGGAGTGCTCCAGGTCGATCCCGACCTTGGCGGTAACCAGTTTCTTGCTGGTCATCACGTCGGATACCCTCAAGTCGCTGTCCGAAACGAAGCGCAGATCCCGGTTGGTGACGATGCCGACCAGCTTTCCCTGATCCAGCACCGGCAGTCCGGAGATCTTGTAGTGGGCCATGATCTCCTGGACCTCGGCCACCGACTGGTCCTGCCGGACCACGATCGGGTCGATGATCATTCCCGATTCCGACTTCTTCACCCGCTCAACCTCAAGAACCTGCTCGTCGATGCCCATATTCTTGTGGACGATGCCGATGCCGCCTTCCCGGGCCATGGTAATCGCCGTGGCCGACTCGGTTACCGTATCCATGGCTGCGCTGATCAACGGGGTGTTGAGACTGATCGAATCGGTCAGCCGCGTCTTCAGGGAAACCTCGCTGGGAAGCACGCTCGATGCAGACGGCTGGAGCAGCAGGTCATCAAAAGTTAGTGCCATTTCAATTGTATCTGGTAACATAGGTAACTCCTTTTACAGTAAATCTGCTTCAAGCGTCTGAAAATATTGAATATTATAGAAAAACACAAAAGACATAACACTATTTTTAATACGTACGCCAAAAAATTCCAGCGTTTAAAAAAACCGTGCTCGTACCACCCTTTTCGAGGCCCTCTACAATTGCCCGTCCGGGCTTGCATAAGAGTTTATGATCGTTGAAATCAATCCTCACAACCCGCAGCTGCGGCTGATCCGCAGAGTTGTTGAACAGATCAGCCAGGGGGCCGTCATCTGTTATCCGACCGACACCGGTTACGGTATCGGCTGCGACATCTTCAACCCGAAAGCGATCAGGAAAATCGAGCGGTTGAAGCAAAGGCCGTCCAGCAAACCATTCTCATTTATGTGCTATGACTTGAAGAATATCAGTGAATACGCGCATGTATCGAATACAGCCTATCGTCTGCTGAAGAAGAATCTGCCCGGTCCCTATACCTTCGTTCTGCCGGGAACCAAGCTCGTTCCAAAAGTGATGACCACCAAGCAGAAAACGGTCGGTATCCGTGTTCCGGAAAACAACATCTGCCGGACCCTGCTTGAGGAACTGGGCTCACCGATCATCAACACCAGTATCCCCGTGGCAGACGATGCGGCGCCGCCCACCGAAGCCTTCGAGATCGAAATGCTCTTCAACAACCAGGTCGATGTGATCATCGACGGCGGGCCGGTCTACCCCGACCCCTCATCAGTAATCGACCTGACCGGACCCAGCCCGGAAGTTCTCAGGGAGGGAAAGGGCGACGTCAACCCTTTCCGTTGATCAACGACTCTTTGAGTGATTTACTCATGGTGAAATGGATCGTCTTCCGCTCACCGATATCCATCATCACACCGGTCCGGGGGTTTTTCGTCTGACGGGCTTTGCGGCTCCTCGTTGAAAAACTGCCGAACCCTCTGAGCTCCACCCTTCTGCCCTCAGCCAGCGCCTCGGCCATCGAGTCGAGTATGATATCGACCGCCACATTCACATCCTGCTTGTGCAGGGCCAGGCTATCGCTTATTTTATCGACCAGTTCCTTTTTTAACATGCTCATTGACTCTGTATACCGGTAAGTTGGGATATAAAAAAAGGTTGCTTCGCTTAATGGCGAAGCAACCTTTCAGCACCGTGCCGCGATTGCCCTATTCTTCGCTCTTCGGGCCTCCCTCGGCGGCAGCCTTGAGCAGGTCGCCAAAGGTAGCCGGAGCAGCTTCGGCAATCTCGGCTTCCGCCTTCTTGATCTTCTCGACGGCCTCCGCTTCACCTTCGTCTTCGAGCGTCTTCACCGACAGACCGATCTTTCTGTCCTTGGCCGAGACATTGATGACGATGGCCTTGAGCGTGTCGCCGACATTGTAATGCTCAGCCGGGCTCTTGACCTTGTCCTTGGGAATTTCCGAAACATGGACGAGCCCCTCGATGCCTTCCTCGAGCTTGACGAAAACACCGAAGTCGGTGACGTTGGTGATCTCACCCTCGACAACCGTACCGGATGGATAGTTGTTGTAGGCGGTCTGCCACGGATCCGGCGTGAGCTGCTTGACGCCGAGGCTGAAGCGTTCGTTCTCTTTGTCGATCTTCAGCACGACAGCCTGGATGGTATCTCCCTTGGCATATTTCTCGGCCGGGTGCTTGATGCGCTCGGTCCAGGACAGATCGGAAACATGGATCAGGCCGTCGATACCTTCCTCGATACCGATGAATACACCGAAATCAGTGATATTCTTGATCTTGCCCTCAATGATAGCGCCGACCGGATAGCTGTCGATAACCATATCCCAGGGATTGGGCTGGAGCTGTTTCATGCCCAGTGATATGCGCTTGGTCTCCGGTTCGATGTTCAGCACCATGATCTCGATGGTATCGCCGACGGCAACCATCTTGGAGGGGTGGCGCGGCTTCTTCGACCAGGTCATCTCGGAGACGTGAATGAGTCCCTCGACGCCTTCTTCGAGTTCCACGAAGACACCGTAGTCGGTGATCGACACGACCTTGCCCACCGCCTTCTCGCCGATCGGGTAACGCTCAGTGACCGTGGCCCACGGGTCATCGCGCAGCTGCTTGATGCCCAGCGATACCCGGTCGTTGTCGCGGTCGTATTTCAGCACCTTGACCTCAACTTCCTGGCCCACCTTGTAGAGCTTGGCCGGGTGGGAAACCCGCCCCCAGCTCAGGTCGGTGATGTGGCAAAGGCCGTCCATCCCGCCCATATCGATGAACAGTCCGTAGTCGGTGATATTGGTGATGGAGCCGGAGATAATCTGGCCTTCCTCAAGCTTGGAGCGCATCTTTTCGCGCAGTTTGTTGCGCTCTTCTTCGAGGATTGCCCGACGGGAAATAACGACGTTGTTGCGTTTACGGTTGAATTTGAGAATTTTGAAATCATATGATTGGCCAATCAGACCGTCCAGATCCTTCACCGGTCGCAAATCAATCTGGGAATATGGCAGGAAGGCCGGGACACCGATATCGACCGACATGCCGCCCTTGACCCGGCTCTCGATTCTGCCCTGGATGGTGCCGTCCGCTTCCTGAATCTTGGCAATATCTTCCCATACTTTGATGGCAATCGCCTTTTCGCGGGACAGCAGCAGTCCACCCTCGTCCTTGCGCCGCTCAACGAACACCTCGATGGTGTCACCGACCTTGATGTCGCCGGCATCGTCCATACGGAACTCGGATTTTGGAATATAGCTCTCGGCCTTGTCACCGACATCGACCAGATAAAAGTCGTCGTCGTCACCGATGATCGTACCGAGGGCTACGTTGCCGACTTCAACGACCGTGTTGTTCTCTTCCATCTCGAAGAGCTCGGCAAAACTCAGCTCTTCATTGTTTTCTGTTTGGTTTGATTGGTTGGTTTCTTGAGTCATTGGTTTACTCGTTGTACGGGAATTCCCGTAGGTTTTAACGTTAATCTTAGCCCGTTTGCCAACACAGGCTCCCAATACCGATGGGACACCGCCCCGACCCGGGAAGGCAATCCCAACAGGTGAATTGTGTTATATACCACGAAAACCATGGAGAGACAAGACTTTATTAGCTCTTCAGAGAGGCCGGAGGTCGCCCGGCAGGGAGGCTATAAAAGATGAGCCTATTCGAGGCTCTGTTCCGGTCCGGTCTCAAGCGGCAGGCCCGCCCGCCGCCACGACTCGATACCGCCGTCGAGATTGTAAATTTCGCGGTAGCCCCGGGCAATCAGGACCTTCCCGGCAACATAGCTGCGGCCGCCAACAGCACAGACCAGTATCAGCGGCTGGTTCGGATCCGAAGAAAACACCCCGCGCAGGATATCGCCAACCGGCACCAGACTGGCGTCGGCAATTCGAGACTGTTTCCGTTCCTGGGGCGTCCTGACGTCGATAATCTGCAGATCCTGCCTGGACTTGATCATCTCTGCCGCTTCGCCGGCAGAAATGGACCTGAAGACCGCTTTCGCTTCATGTGCCGGACTGTCCGTATCAGAAGATGCTGGCGACTGGTCCGCCCTCACCCCGGCCGGGCCGAAGAATCCGGGCTCAGTGATCAGAAAGGCGGCCAGGAACAGGACGACCAGGTGACAACGGACACAACGGCTCATGACTTACTGCAGGGAATTCGTTAAAGAGAATTTCATGGATACTGCTGTCTTGAAAACGGTGTTGGCCGGCGCCCGGGCCCAATCTCGGCCGGGGCGCCGAAGGTAGATTACTTGCCTTGGATTTTCAACTCGTCCATATAGGGTCCGAAAAGCTGTTCATATTCTGGTATCGCCTTGCGCAGAATGACACCGAAGTAGTGCATTTCACTCTCGTTGACCACCAGATTGGCCGAACACGACAGGGCCTGAAGGTTATAGAACGTCTTGAACTCGGGACCGATCAGAACATAGAAGATATAGCGCCGTCTCGACATCTCCATCTGACACATGGAGCGGTGCAGCTGATTGTCCTCCAGGCTTCCCTCAATCAGTCCGGTGTGCAGGATGACACAGGTGTAGCCGACAAACTGCATCCGCCTGATCACCTCCCCGGTATGCTCAGCCGTTTCGGCTTTATAGCCGAGCCCGGTCAGGGCCACCGTGATTTTATCCCGGGCCTCACCCGGCTTCATCAGGACCAGGGCCTGAGGAATATCGGAAACGACCTCTTCCTCGTCGAAAACCCCTTCTTTGAGCCAGCTTGTATCCGGCGGATCAGGTGGTTGGATCGAGACGGAGCCGCCGCTGAACAGAACTTCTCTGCCCAGGGACATGGATTCTCCGCATTGGCTGCACTTGAGACGCAGCTTCTGACCCGGTTGAAGTTTGTTCAGGCTCGCTTCCAGCTTAGCATTGGACTTATGGGATTTACCGCAAGCGCTACATGTGATCTTCATAACCGTCTCTCTTTGGCTGATCTGCTGTTAAGGTATGCTATGATTTCATCCCGTAAAAAATTGTTGCGTCTAGTATCCCAGTGATTCGTCTTCCTCGTCCTGCATACTCAGGTTTTTCAAAGAGGAGGTCGCCTCGCCCCGGGCCGCCTTGATCTGGTCGATGCCGCGGTAGATCTCATTACGATATGAGCAGTATCGCACGGCTGTCTCCTCAGTGACGAGGCCGTGGCTGAAAAGCTCGAGGATATGCTGATCGAAGGTTCT
Source organism: uncultured delta proteobacterium (assembly GCA_963845115.1). Lineage (GTDB taxonomy): Bacteria > Desulfobacterota > Desulfobulbia > Desulfobulbales > Desulfocapsaceae > JABDQA01. The sequence goes on from CAWJQN010000002.1 coordinate 125,047, forward strand.
CATCTCCAGTGCTGAGCCGGCCTTGATGACTTCGTAGAAGGTCTTTTCCTCCGTTTCACCGTTTAAGATCAAATCCTTCACCCGCAGGCTGGTACAGAGAATCTCCATGGCTGCGATCCGGCCCCCACCAATCCGGGGCAGCAGCCGCTGACTGACAACCCAGCGAATGGTGTCGGACAGCCGGTGACGGATCTGCGGCTGTTCTTCCTGCTCGAACATGCCGAGGCAGCGGTTGATCGCCTGGCCGGCGTCGATGGTGTGCAGGGTGGACAGGACGAGATGGCCGGTTTCCGCCGCGGTTAAACCGATTTCCATGGTTTCGCGATCGCGCATCTCACCGACGAGTATGACCTTGGGTGCCTGCCTGAGCGCCGCCCGCATGCCCATCGCGTAACTGGAGAAGTCATGTCCCAGCTCACGCTGGTTGAAGGTGGCCTGGTTGTGGGTGTGCATGTATTCAATCGGATCTTCCAGGGTGACCACATGCACCGCACGCTCCTGGTTAATCCGGTTCAGCAGAGCCGCCAGCGAAGTGGTCTTACCCGTACCGGTCGCACCGGTAAAGATAACGATACCATTGAGCTCAGACGCCATCTTCTCGAAAGCGGAGGGGAAGTTCATACTCTCGATCGACGGCACGGTGGTTTCGAGCTTACGCATCACCGTAGTGATGTAGCCCTTGGTCGTGAAGATGTTGACCCTGAAGCGGGATTCTTCGCTGAATGCATATGATAGGTCGCAGGAGCCGTTTACAGCCAGGTCGGTGAGCAGCCGTTTATTGTTGCCGATCAGATTGAGAGCAAAGGTCTCGGACTGAAAGGGTGTCAGTTCCCTGATCGGCGGCTCGACCGCGACCGGCTTCAGTATACCGGAAGATTCTACCTGCAGAGTTTTGCCAACCGTGATATTCAAATCGGAAACATTGGGGTGGGATTCCAGCATTGCGGTGATCCAGTAATCAATCTCCGTCTTTTTCATACCATCCTCCTGAAAAATTGTGCAATACTCTTATGTTTCATTGTATTATACTGTAATAGATTTTCTAAAAAGTACAGTTTTTTCTAACATTTTCCGCTTATTCCGACTCCATCCGGGGGCAGGTTTTCGGTCAACGAGGTACAATTCATGGCTATACCATTACGCAGCGATACCACGATCCAGGGAAGAAGAATGGCCGGAGCCCGCAGCCTCTGGCGGGCCAACGGAATGCGAGAGGAGCAGATGGGCCGGCCGGTGATCGGTGTGGTCAACTCCTTTACCCAGTTCGTTCCCGGTCACGTGCACCTGCATGAAATCGGTCAGCACATCAAAGCCATCATCGAGCAGCAGGGCTGCTTTGCGGCCGAGTTCAACACCATCGCCATCGATGACGGCATTGCCATGGGCCATGACGGCATGCTCTATTCCCTGCCGTCCAGGGACCTGATCGCCGACAGCGTCGAATACATGTGCAACGCCCACACCGTCGATGCGATGATCTGCATTTCCAACTGCGACAAGATCACACCGGGCATGCTGATGGCTGCCATGCGCCTCAATATTCCGACTATCTTCGTCTCCGGCGGTCCGATGGAGGCCGGCGTGGACGGGGACAAGAAATATGACCTGGTCGACGCCATGGTCATGGCCGCCGACCAGAGCGTTGCCGACGCTGACATGGAACGGATCGAGCGCTCCGCCTGCCCGACCTGCGGGTCCTGTTCGGGGATGTTCACCGCCAACTCGATGAACTGCCTCAACGAGGCCCTTGGTCTGGCACTTCCCGGCAACGGCACGGTGGTGGCCACCCACGCCAACCGTACCCGGCTGTTTGAAAAAGCGGCGCACCGAATCGTCGATATGGCCGACGCCTGGTACCGCGACGAAAACGCGGCGGTACTGCCCCGATCGATCGGCTCCCGGGCCGCTTTCATGAATGCCATGTCTCTCGACATCGCCATGGGCGGTTCCACCAATACCGTGCTCCACCTGCTGGCCATTGCCCAGGAGGCGGGAGTCGATTTCACCATGGCCGACATCGATGCGCTGTCACGCAAGATCCCCAATCTGTGCAAGGTGGCCCCTTCGTCCTCTTACCACGTCGAAGATGTCAACCGGGCCGGCGGCATCATGGGTATCCTGGCCGAGTTGAACCGGGCCGGACTCCTCGACACCTCGGTCAGCAGGGTCGACAGTCCGACGCTGGACGCGACCCTCAGGAATTACGACATCACCGTGGCATCAGCAATCGATGAGGCGATGGAGCTGTACCTGAGCGCCCCGGGCAACATCGGCCGCAATCTGGTTATGGGATCGCAGAGCAGCCGCTATGAGCAGGCCGACCTGGATCGTCAGAAGGGCTGCATCCGCTCGGTCGAGCATGCCTACTCCCGGGACGGCGGGCTGGCCGTTTTATTCGGCAACATCGCCGAAAAAGGCTGCATCGTCAAAACCGCCGGCGTGGATGAGCATATCCTGGTCTTCTCCGGCACCGCCCGGGTCTGCAACTCCCAGGAAGAGGCCTGCGAAAAGATTCTGGGCGGCAGCGTAGCCGCCGGGGACGTAGTTGTCATTCGCTACGAAGGCCCGCGCGGGGGACCGGGTATGCAGGAAATGCTCTACCCGACCTCTTACCTGAAATCGATACACCTCGGCAAGGAGTGCGCCCTGGTCACCGACGGTCGATTCTCCGGCGGCACCTCGGGGCTGTCGATCGGCCATATCTCACCGGAAGCGGCGGCGGGGGGGGCCATCGGGCTGATCGAAGAGGGCGACAGGATCAACATCGACATCCCCAACAGAACCATCGATGTCGATATCAGCCCTGAGGTTCTGCAGTCCAGAAGAGCGGCCGAGGAACAGAAAGGCGGGCAGGCCTTCACTGCGCCGCCACGCCCACGCAAGATAACGACCGCACTCAAGGCCTATGCGCTGCTGGTAACTTCCGCAGACCTGGGTGCCGTCCGCAGGGTACCCGAATAGTACGGCGGTGGTGCAGCACCGGGCCGCAGAAATCTTTCGCAGCGCCACCGATGGCCCGTAACATATCTAGATTTATGGTATTTTTTGTTTTTATCACAAATACCGTCAACTTGCTTTTCCGAATCCAGGGATTAGAGTTGTCTAGTTGCCTGCAGGTGCGACTGTTGCCCCCCAGGCGCTTGAGATACCCATAAACTTGGCTTTGTTTTGCGCTCTGCTGACTGCTGACGATTATCATGCCCTTGATCAGTGCTCCAAACCATCTTCCAAGAGTAATCCCGTGAAGCCGACTGATATAAAAAATCCTGAATATTTCCATAAAGTTGTTGACTGTCAATACGCCTGCCCGGCCCATACCCCGGTGCCGGAATACATCCGCCTGATCCTGCACAAGCAGTTCACCGAAGCCTACATGATCAACTGGGTTTCAAACGTCTTTCCAGGTATTCTGGGCAGGGTCTGCGACCGGCCCTGTGAGCCGGCCTGCAGAAGGGGAAGGGTGGAGGAAGACCCGGTTGCCATCTGTCGGCTCAAAAGGGTTGCAGCCGACAATCGAGATGAGATTGGTGAGATCCTGCCCCGTGTTCCCGAGACAAAGAACGGTAGAAAAATTGCCTTGATCGGTGGCGGGCCAGCCTCGCTGACCGTGGCCCGCGATCTGGCACTGCTTGGCTACGAACTCGATCTCTACGATGACCAGTCCCGGGCCGGCGGCTTCATGAGAAGCCAGGTGCCCTCCTTCAGGCTGCCGGAGCGGGTGCTCAACGAGGAGATCGGCTACATCATCGACAGGGGCGGTATCACCACCCGCTTCAACAGCTATATTTCGGACCTGAAAGAGATCCTGGACAAAGATTACGACGCCGTTTTCGTCGGCACCGGCGCCCCCCGCGGCCGTGATCTGCCCGATCTCCCTGGCAGACAGGAGGGTGATGCGTCGATCCATGTCGGTATCGACTGGCTGGCCGGGGTTGTGTTCGACCATCTGGAGAAAATCGGCAGACGGGTCCTGGTGCTGGGCGGCGGCAACACCGCCATGGACTGCTGCCGGACCGCCCGCCGCCTGGGCGGGGAAGACGTCAAGGTGATCGTCCGCAGCCCCCGAAGCGACATGAAGGCCTCCGAGTGGGAGATCGAAGATGCTCTGCACGAGGACATCCCGATCCTCGACAACCTGACCCCGCTGGAATTCATCATCGAGGACGGCAAGCTGACCGGCATGCGCTTTGAGCGGGTTGCCGCCGAGTTCGATGAGCAGGGCAAACGAAGACTGGTGCCCACTGGCGATGAGCCGGTGGTTTTCGACTGCGATGAAGTGCTCCTGGCAATCGGCCAGCAGAACGCCTTCCCGTTTATCGGACCGGACTGCGGCATCGACTTCAACGACCGGGGGCTGCCGCAACTGGACCCGGTCACCCTGCAGTCTTCCCTGCCCAATGTCTTCTTCGGCGGCGACGCTGCCTTCGGGCCCGGCAATATCATCATCGCCGTCGCCCACGGCCACCAGGCGGCCATCTCCATCGACCTGCTCTGCCGCGGCGAGGATCTGCACAATCGTCCCCAGCCTGAAGTCACCCTGGCCGGGCAGAAACTCGGTTTTCACGACTGGCTTTACGACTCCCACATCACCGAGGATGAGCGCCAGATCGTGCCGATGGTCGACAAGGCCAAATCGCTTCGCGACCGCCTTGTCGAGGTCGAGCTTGGCTACGGTAATGAAAGCGGCAAGGTCGAGGCCAAGCGCTGCCTGAACTGCGATGTTCAGACCGTGTTCGACGGCGGCCTCTGCATCGAGTGCGACGCCTGCGTCGACGCCTGCCCGACCTCCTGCATCAATTTCATCGAAAATGCGGAAGAAGAGGAATTGCGAGGGCAGCTGATCGTCCCCGCCCGCAATAAAGATCAGTCGCTCTATGTCTCGGACATCCTTTCCACCGGGCGGGTGATGGTAAAAGATGAGGACGTCTGCCTGCACTGCGGCATGTGCGCGGAACGATGCCCGACCGCGGCCTGGGAGATGATCAAATATGTCTATAAATCAGCACAGGCCGGTGACCGATGAAACGCATAGAGAGAACAAACGACTTCGTTGTCCGCTTTGCCAACGTCAACGGCTCGGGTTCAGCCAGCGCCAACAATCTTTTCGCCAAGGTCGTCTATCGGCTTGGCGTGCCCGTCAGCCCTAAAAATGTATTCCCCTCAAACATCCAGGGACTGCCGACCTGGTATGAGGTACGGATCAACGACAAGGGCTATCTGGGCCGGCGCGGCGGTGCCGATTTCATCATTGCGGTCAACGGTCAGACCCTGCGCGACGACTACGACATGGTCCAGCCGGGCGGCTATTTTCTCTATGATTCGACCCGCGATCTGCCCGAAAACTTCAATCGTGACGACATCACCGTCATCGACATCCCCCTGACCCGGCTCTGCAACGACGAATTTGTCGACAACCGTATGCGTCAGCTGATGAAAAACATCATCTACATCGGCGCCCTGGGTTACCTTTTCGATATCGGCCTGGAGCCGCTCAGCGATGCGATCAAGTCACAGTTCGCCAAAAAACCCAAGCTGGCCGAACCAAATATCAGCGCCCTCGAACTCGGCTTCAACTACGCCAGGGAGCACCACGGGGACTCCTGCGGGCTGTCGATCAAGCCGTCGAAGGCGGTCGGCGAGCGCATCCTCATTGACGGCAACAGCGCCACCGGGCTGGGAGCCCTCTATGCCGGTGCCACCGTTATCGGCTGGTATCCGATTACCCCGTCAACTTCGGTGGTGGAGGCTTTCGAGCGGTATGCACGGCGTTACCGGGTCGATCCCGAAACCGGTAGAAAAAATTATGTTGCCATCCAGGCCGAAGACGAACTGGCTGCCATCGGCATCGCCATCGGCGCCGGCTGGAATGGAGCCCGGGCTTTCACCGCCACCTCGGGGCCAGGCATCTCGCTGATGAGCGAATTTCTGGGACTGGCCTATTTTACCGAAATTCCGCTCGTGCTGATCAATGTCCAGCGCAGCGGTCCCAGCACCGGCATGCCCACCAGGACCCAGCAGTCGGATCTGCTGGCCTGCGCCTACGCTTCTCACGGCGACACCAGAAACGTGCTGCTCTTTCCCAGCGACCCTTATGAATGCTTCGAGATGACCGCCGATGCCTTCGACCTGGCCGATCGCCTGCAGACCCCGATCATCGTCATGAGCGATCTGGACCTGGGCATGAACGATCATCTCTGCCGCCCGTTCTCCTGGGATGACCAGCGCTGCTACGACCGGGGCAAGGTTCTCAGCGGCGAGGAACTGGACAAGATGGAGAAGAAGTGGGGACGCTATCTCGATATCGACAAGGACGGCATCTGCTACCGGACGCTGCCCGGCGCCCACCCGGAAAAAGGCGCCTACACGACCCGGGGCACGTCGCACAACGAGTACGCTGCCTACACCGAACACAGCGCCGCTTACGAGCGCGGCATGAAACGGCTGCTGATCAAGTGGGAGACGACCCGCTGCCTGGTGCCGATGCCGGAAATCGTGATCCGTGACGAAAAAAGAAAATTTGGCGCCCTCTATTTCGGCTCGACCACGGCCGCAGCAATAGAAGCACTGGACAGGCTCGAGGAAAACGGTATCCCGATCAACAGCATGAGGATCAAGGCCTTTCCCTTTCAGGCTGAAGTGTTCGACTTTATCTCCGAACACGACATCGTTTTCGCCATCGAGCAGAACCGCGACGCCCAGATGCAGATTCTGCTGGCCGGCGAATGCCAGGTGGCTCCGGGCAAGCTGATACCGGTAACCAATTTTAACGGCCTGCCGATCACCGCCAGAATTATAACCAATCAGATCCACACCACACTGCTGGCCAGGGAAAAGCCGTTTTTCGGCCCGGTCTCAACGCTTCAGGAGGGGACAGTATGAGTTATGTAAGGCCGACATTCAGACACCCCGAGTCCCAGAAGAACAAGCTCGGCTACACCAGAAAAGCCTACGAAGGCGGAATTTCGACCTTGTGCGCCGGCTGCGGGCACGACTCGATCGTCAGCTCGATCATCAACGCCTTTTTCGAAATGTCGATCGAGCCGCACCGGGTGGTCAAGCTTTCCGGTATCGGCTGCTCATCGAAAACCCCGGCCTATTTCCTGGGCCGCTCGCACGGTTTCAACTCGGTTCACGGGCGCATGCCCTCGGTTGCCACCGGGGCCAACATGGCAAACCGCGATCTGGTCTACCTGGGTGTCTCCGGCGACGGCGACACCGCCTCGATCGGTATCGGCCAGTTTGCCCATGTGGTACGGCGCAATCTGAACATGATATACATCGTCATGAACAATGGCTGTTACGGACTGACCAAAGGACAGGATTCCGCCACCGCCGACAAGGGTTCCAAGAGCAGAAAGGGGGCGCCGGTCTCCTTCGAGTCGATCGACCTGTGCGAACTGGCGATCCAGCTTGGTTCCGACTTCGTCGCCCGGGGTTTTTCCGGCGACAAAAAACAGCTGGTGCCGATGCTCAAGGCAGCGATAAGCCACAAGGGAATGGCTTTTGTCGATGTCATTTCACCCTGCGTGACGTTCAACAACGCCCCCACCTCGACCAAGAGCTACTCGTGGGTCCGGGACCACATGGAGGCCACCGCCACCTTCGACTTCATCCCGCTGCAGCAGGAGATCCTGACTGAGTACGATCACGGTTCGACCATTCCGGTCACCCTGCATGACGGCTCGATCATTACCCTGCACAAACGGGAAGACAAGCAGGTCATCACCAGCAAAAAAGACGCCATCGCCTCTCTGGAAGAATCCAAGGCCAGAAACCAGATACTCACCGGTATTTTATATCTGAACCCGGAAAGCGAGGATTTTCACGATATCAACCAGACCACCGACACACCGCTCAACCTGTTGACCGAAAAAGAGTTATGCCCCGGTAATGAGGCTCTTCAGGCCCTCAACGAGAGCCTGAGATAAATGATGATCAACCGTCGGCATACGCTCGGCCTGACCTGCCGGCGGCCGGCTTATCCGGCTGCTCGCCGTTGAATTATCGAACAGCTGCGACGAGGGTGGCGCTGATCCCCGGGTCAGCGCCCTGCCCGCTGTCCTCCACCATGTCCCTGAATGTTTATTAGGCTTTATCGAGCATGATTCGTACGATCTTCAGCCTCTGTTTTCTGGTTGCGCTTGCCGGTTCCAGACCCTCGATCGGCCACACCGCAAGCGTCCTGGAAAGTCCGCTGGAAATCACCATGGCCGCTTTTCGTCAGGTCGACTGCATGGACGAAACCCGCTACAACTATTACCGGGAAATCATCAAATCGCTCTCCTATACCAGGATGAGGGCCCTTCGAGCTTTCTGCTATCTGGATGGTTTTTACGCGGATGAGGCGATCGAAACACTCGAGCGGCTGGCCTTCGAGCCCCTTACCTTCGACCAGGTCCGGCTTTTCGAAGCCTTCAGTGAACTGGACGGGGCTTCCTCAGCCGCCGGCTGGCAGCTGCTCGACACGACCCGCGGCCTTGATTTTACCACCATGCAGACGGTTTCGGCCCTGAGCGCGATAGATACGATCGATGCCGGCACCATGCTCAGCCTGGTTCGCCGGATCAAAGAACTTGACGCTTACGGCCACTGGGCCGCCGCAGCACTCCTGGCCGTTCCCGGAATCGACCGGCAGTCGGCAGATCTGGCGTTTGAGCTGATCGGAGCCATGACCACCGAGCAGAAACTGAGTGCTGAAAAGAGCTGCCTGATCGACGCCATGGAGGCCGATACGATCATGGCCATCCTGCCGCGGATAGCCGCCATGGACAGCGCCGACAGCATGAACATCCGCGGGCTGTTCGGGCTCGAATCGATCACCCCCGGCCAGGCCCGATCCTGGGCCGAAAGCTATTTCAGCCTGGGCCGAACCGACCAGGATTCACATTTTTATTCCCTGCCCCCCGGGCCACGCGCTATCCTGCTCTCATCCTTCGACAACGCCTCGGATTATCATATCCGCGTCATTAACGACCTGCACGCGGTGACCAGAGACGATGGGTCAGAGATCAGCACCGCTTCGCTGGTTGCGGGGGGAGCCGAACTGATCGGGACAGCGTTTGCCAGACTTCACCCCCGGGCCCGCGGCCGATATGAAAAAGCGCTTGACGATGCCATCGACCAGGGCACCATATACCCGGCCATCGAGGTGCTCAAACAGGCAACAGCTTTTGCCCGTAAACAGACGGCCGAGGACCTGACAACCGCCAACCTCTATATCCTGCTTTCCCGGGGCAGCGAGCTCTATGATTCTTCCTTTCGGGATGTCCTGGTGCCGGTGCTGCTGGCCCGTATTGACCGACACTACGACGGCGACCTGCTGCTTTTCCTGCAGGAGACCGATCCCGGAAACGACCATGTTTCAGATTTTATCATCAGCTCCGCCCAGAAAGGCAAATTGACCGCCTTTTTCCCGGACAGCAGCGACGACCAGCGGGCCGTTCTCGATCTGATTGGTGCGTCCGCCTTCCAGGACGAACAGAGTCTGATCCTTTTTTCGGCCACCTTTGCCACCCTGCTGGAAAAACTGCAGCCGGATGCCCGGACCTATCTGCTCAACAGGATGGTCGCCACGATTTCCGACCCGGCCTCGACCTTTGCCCGCCAGATTCGTGTTATTCTGCAGTATTACCATGACAAGCATCCGCAGTTGCTGTCCGCCGCCGATCTTGGTTTAATCGCCGGGATGATCGAGCGTTTCGGCTCGATCGATCTCACCATCTACACCAAAAACGATTTCAGCCGCTGGAAGGCGGACGGCAGACTGAGCAGCCTGTCGGTTTTTCAGGACGACGACGACGGCCGACTCTCTTATCTTTCCAACAGCAGAAATCTGCTCAGCAACGGATACCGGGCCCGGCTGCCCGAAACCATCCGTCTGCTCGACCCGGACAGCCCCGTAAATACGCAGGCCCGCCGGCTGATCGCCCAAGGCAATCTTGCATCGCTCTACCGGTTGTCGGCTGACACGCCGCTGATCATCGAGTATCACAAGATGGTCAACAATATCGAACTGAGCCATGCCGTTGTGGTCTACCAGGACCGGTTGACCCAGCGCAGACTGTTAGAACAGTTTCTGCAGAGCGGCATGGAGATGTTCGCCCAGCGCGGCCACAGCTACTGGCGCCAGGATCAGCTGCTGGAGCCCATGCGTCAGCTGATCGACAAGGGTGAGCTCCAGCCCGAAACCATACCCGACATAAACCGTTTTCTGAGTATCGGCTCCTGCGGCGGCATCAGGATCTATTCTGAGCTCAACCGCCTGTTCAACAACACCATCGACATCTTCGCCACCGTCGGAACCGGCAAAGCCGTGGTCAACGACCCGTATAACCAGCGGCTCTTCGAGATCATCGCCGCCTCGCCGAACCAGCTCAGCTGGGACGAGGTGTCGGCCCGGCTGAGCTCTATTTTCAGCGACGGAAGGGGCGCTGACTACCTGCAGCCCGGTTCACTGCCGGCCATTCTCCACAAAATGATGGACTCCGGGAGCTGAGCGCATGGGACTTCACAAGCGAAATGAAATCGAACCGCTGCTGGAGCGCGCCGCACAGGGGGAGCGAAAGCAGGTCTATCTTTTTTTCGGAGAACGCTACCTCTGCCGCCAGGCCGCTCAACAGCTCGAGCAGAGCCTCCTGACCGCCGGCGGCGGCTCGGTTCATACCCTGGACGGCGCCGCCGAGGAACTGCCCCGGCTCCTGGCCCGGCTGCTCAGCCTCACCCTGCTGCCCGGCCTGCAGATCTACCGGGTTCAGGACACCAACCTGTTCCACTCCCGCAGCGTCGGAGAACAGATCTGGGACAAGGCCTGCAAGGCCATGGAAGGCAAAAGATCCCAGGCCGCTTCCAACCACCTGGCTGACCTGCTGCAGCTCGGCTCGGTAAAGCCGGGGGGCACGAGGCTGTTCTCCGATATTTCTCCTTCCCAGTGGCCCAAACTGTTCGGTTTTCCCCACCCCGGCCAGAACCTGGGTTGGGCCGACGAGCTGGCTTCGGCAATGGAGCAGCCCCAGGCATCAGCGCAGGATCCATTGGAAAAACTGATGGCCGCAATTAAAAATGGCTTACCCGGCAACAATGTGCTGCTGCTGATCGGGGAGCATGTCGACAAGAGAAAAAAACTGTTCACCCATATCAAAAAATTCGGTGAGATCATCGACTGCTCAGTGGCCGAGGGCAGTTCCAGGGCGGCAACCGACCAGCAGAGGGTGGTCATCAGGGAGATGGTCACCGACACCCTGGCCGGACTCAACCAGCGCATCGAGCCCGACGCCCTGGAACTGCTGTTCAAGCGGGTCGGGTTTCATCCGGTCGGTGCCGTACTCGAAGCAGAGAAACTGGCGCTCCACCTCGATGAGGGCAGGTCCATCACCAGCCGGGATGTGGATCAGCTGGTCGGCCGTACCAGAGAAGATGCGATTTTCGAGCTGACCGAAGCACTGGGCAAGAACAACACCCCCGGGCTGATGACCGTACTCGACCACCTGCTTGCCGATGGTGTTCACCCCCTGGCCATTGTCGCCTCGCTGCGCAATTATCTGCGCAGGCTGCTGATTTTCAGGTCCCTGCAGATGCGAAAGGAGCCGGTCTGGTCAGCCCGCCTGTCGGCCAGTGATTTCCAGAACAGCTATCTGCCGGCTCTCAAACAAACCGGCTGCTGGCCCGACTTGCTCAAGGGCCACCCCTACGCTCTCTATGTGGGCTTCAACAGCGCTTCACGCTTTTCCATTGACAACCTGAAACGGTCCCTGGCCCTGCTGCTTGAAGCCGAATTCAAACTCAAGGGAAGCCCGGTGCCGGGTCGTATCGTGATCGAAGAACTGCTGCTCTCGCTGCTGAAGCAGAACCGGCTGCCCGGCTCCCAGAAATCAGATCATGCAAGGCATCATTTGAAAACACCATAATCGGGATTATTGTTAGTCGAGAAAGAGATGTTTCAATCGTGGACTGTTAAGGTTTAAGATAACGAAATGGGAGAAAAGAAAGGAGATCTTCAGGGAGAAATACTCACTGAGGACGTGGTTGAAACCAGAGAGCCGCCGCGCTACAAGGTGCTGCTCCACAACGATGATTACACGACCATGGAGTTCGTCGTATCGGTGCTTGAGAATGTTTTCCAGAAATCGAGGCACGAGGCAACGAAGATCATGCTCAACGTTCATAATGACGGGGTTGGGGTCGCCGGCGTCTACACCCGTGAAATCTGTGAGACGAAGATCGCTATTGTCCACCAACTGGCCAAAAAAAACGAGTATCCGCTGCGCTGCAGTATGGAACGAGAATAGCACCAACGATATGAGAGTATTATGTTAAGTAAAACGCTGGAAGCATCGCTCATCAAGGCAATCAAGGAAGCCAAAAGCCATAACCATGAATTCGTCACCGTGGAGCACATGCTCTTCGGACTCCTTCACGACGAACTCACCACCTATATCATCCGGGAGTGCGGGGGCTCGGTCGAATCGCTCAGGCAGCGGCTGGAGTCTTTTCTGCTTCAGGAAGTGCCGACGATTACCGATACCACCGGTACCGACCCGACCCAGACCATCGCCTTCAACCGGGTCCTGCAGCGTGCCGTAGCCCATGTGCAGAGCTGCGGTAAAAAAGAGGTGGACTCGGGTGATGTGCTGGTTGCCATTTTTTCTGAAACCGAATCCCACGCCGTCTATTTTCTCAGCTCCATCGGTGTCGGCAGGATGGAGGTGGTCAACCTGGTGTCCCACGAGCTGCCCGAGGGCCTCCAGCAGGAACCGCTTCCCCACCCGCCGGACCCGGGAACGGCGGCCGACAAGGATGAAAAAGAGGATAAGGCGCTGAAGGACTACACGGTCAACTACGCCGTGCTCGCCGAGGAGGGCCGGCTCGACCCGCTGATCGGCAGATATGATGAAATTAACCGGATGATGCAGGTGCTCTGTCGCCGCAAGAAGAACAATCCTTTGCTGGTCGGCGAACCGGGCGTCGGCAAGACGGCCATGGCCGAGGGGCTGGCCCTGCGAATCCATGAAGACAAGGTCGCCCGGGAGGCCGGCAAGAAGGCCACGGTGCCCGAGCTGCTGCAGGGCGTTGAAATCTATCAGCTGGAGATGGGCACCCTGGTGGCCGGAACCAAATACCGGGGTGACTTCGAAAAACGGATCAAGAGCGTGGTGGCGGCGATCGAAAAGAAGAAAAACGCCATCCTGTTCATCGACGAGATGCACACCATCGTCGGCGCCGGTGCCACCAGCGGCGGCTCGATGGACGCCTCGAACCTGCTCAAACCGGCCCTGCAGTCCGGCATCCTGCGCTGCATCGGCTCCACCACCTACGAGGAATACAAGAACCAGATCGAAAAAGACCGCGCCCTGTCACGTCGATTTCAGAAAATCGACATCGAGGAGCCGACGGTCAAGGATACCTGCAGCATCCTCAAAGGGTTGCAGCCGCGTTACGAAGAACATCACCAGGTACGCTACTCGAAGACCGCCGTACAGGCCATGGCGGAGCTTTCCGACCGCTACATCAATGAGCGCTTCCTGCCGGACAAGGCCATCGACGTGATGGATGAGGTCGGCTCGTTGTTCCGGCTGGAAGGCAAACGCAACTCAACGGTCAAGATAAACGACGTCGAGCGGGTCGTGTCGGCCATTGCCCGCATCCCGGCCCGGACCAGAAAGAGTTCGGAACTGGAGTCGCTCAAGGGCCTTGAAATAAACCTGAGATCGGTGATCTTCGGCCAGGATGAGGCGATTAACGTGATCGTCCAGGCGGTCAAGCGCTCACGCGCGGGGCTCGGCAACCCCGACTCGCCAATGGGCAGTTTCCTGTTTGCCGGTCCGACCGGCGTCGGTAAAACCGAAGTGGCCCGACAGCTGGCCCGCTGCCTCGAGGTCCATTTCGAGCGTTTCGACATGAGCGAATACATGGAGAAACATGCCGTTGCCCGGCTGATCGGTGCTCCCCCGGGCTATGTCGGCTTCGACCAGGGAGGGCTGCTCACCGAAGCCATCCGCAAACATCCCTATTCCGTCCTGCTGCTCGATGAGATCGAAAAGGCGCACATGGACATCTACTCGATCCTGCTGCAGGTCATGGACCACTCGACGCTGACCGACAACAGCGGCAGAAAGGCCGATTTCAGAAATGTGGTGATCATCATGACCACCAATGCCGGGGCCCGAGAAATTGCCGCCAACACCATCGGCTTTGTCGGCGACAAAAAGGGAAAAAGCGACAAAGCGGTGGAGAAACTCTTCTCACCCGAATTCAGGAACCGCCTCGATGCAACGGTCACCTTCGGTCCGCTCGACTCAGACTCCATGCAGCAGGTGGTCGACAAGCTGATCATCGAGCTCGAAGGCCAGCTGCTCGAAAAGAAAGTACGGATCAGGCTGACCGACGCGGCCCGCTCCTGGCTGGCCAAGAAGGGCTACGACCCTGACTTCGGGGCCCGGCCGCTGAGGCGCTTGATCATGAAGGAAATCGGCGACGTGCTCTCCGAGGAGATCCTGTTCGGCCGATTGACCAGCGGCGGGGTTGCCCAGATCGATATTGCCGATGACCAGCTGAGCTTCAGTTACCCCAAATAATCACCTGACTCCTCAAGCTTCCCCATCAAAGCGCCCGCCCCGCCGGGCGCTTTTTCAGTGCAGCAGGAAGGGGGCATGATTGGAGCCGAATACCCCCGGGCTTCTTATTTCAATCGCATTGATCAGAGGATCTTTACGAAACCGTTTCTGCAGGAAAGCACGCACTTTTTTTCGATCCCAACCATCGGGGTGGATGAAGTCGCAATAGAGTGACAGGTCATCTTCTGAGAAGCGATTGCTTCGCTGCACCGCTTCGGCGCTGCCGATCGGCATGTTGAATACAGCCAGGTTGAGAAAGTTGATCGCCCGGTGATGCCGGCGGACAAAATCCAGGCTCAGCAGCGCATCTTCCTCTTTTTCCGCCGGGGTACCAAAAAGCAGGTAGACATAAGCACCGATCCCTGCCCGCTCCAGGTTGGCGAGGATGGTGGACGCCTGCCCCAGGTCGATGCCTTTGTGGAGTCGATCGAGCACCGCCTGGGAGCCCGACTCGAGGCCCAGCTTCAGCATGACGCAGCCGGATTTTCTGAGCGCCCGGCAGAAGTCAAAGTCGCAAAGCTCCTTCTCGAAACGGGCAAAACCGTACCAGGGAGCGGCTATCGGTCTACTGCACAAGGCCTGCAGCAGGGCGGGGCTGAGTGCATTGTCGAGCAGATGCACCAGCACCGGGCTGTGCTGACTGACCAGGTCGCCGATCTCGCTCACCGCTGCTGCCGGCGCCCGGGCCGCAAAACATGCATCCTCGGCGAAGTCCGGGCAGAACGCGCATTTTTTCCAGTAACAGCCGTGCGAAGCGGCGTAGGGCAGAACCGGGCCGGGAGACAGGTAGGCCCCCATATCCGCGTCGGCATAACTGAATGTTCCCAGGGTCGATCCACCGCTTTTGCCGAACATCTCCAGCAGGGGCCGCTCACCCGGACCGCCGATGCAGGTATCGATCAGCCCCCCGAACGGGTCGTTCCAGCCCGGGCTGCTCATCCATGAGGTCAACAGGCCGCCGCCGGCGACTATTTTGATCTCCGGAAACCGGTTCCTGATAAAACCCATTACCGCAAACCCGGTCAACGCCTGGCTCAAAAAGGACAGTGACAGACCGACACAGTCCGGCTGGTATTCCTCCAGCTCCGCCGTGAGCAGCGGGGCGAACTGGGCATAAAAGTGGTTCTCGGCGAAGTGCTCAACGCATTCGAGCAGGTGGGTGCTGGCCAGCGGCGACCATCTTGGGTCGCTGAAATTGGCGAGGCTCAGCTCGCAGCCGCTCTGTTTTCCGTTGACACTCAGGACTCTGGAAAGGTCCCTCACCACGCGACGGTATCGATCCGCTGACCGGTACAGCTTCGGCGATCTGATCTTCTCCAGATTCTCCTGACAGTTTTTATACGCCCGGGCGGACCAGCGGTCCGCGGGGACAGTCTGCCGGTCAAATTCACCGGCCAGGCAGAGCAGATTCAGATCCAGGACCCGACAGTCGCAGCCGCTGCCGCGCAGTGCGCCCGCCAGCCGGGCGATACCGGCCGGCGGCTCCGACGGCTTGGCCACCGGCGGATTGACAAGTAGAATCTTTGACGGGTATGTCTGGGCCACTGAATTAACCGAGTTGATCTGTTTAACAGTAATGCGGGCAGCTGAGCTGACCTTGGTGGAAAGATACCGCCGGCAACCGTCAGAACCTAACAGCACGCCCCCGATTCCTCAAGTCCTGCAATCAATTTGTTCGTTGCACAATTCCGCCGGTATTGTAAAAATAGTTGCACCACCCATTCCGAGAAGGAGAGCGATCATGAGTGACTGCCTGTTCTGCAAAATCGTTGCCGGCGAGATTCCGGCCGACAAGATCTACGAAGATGACGACGTTCTGGCCTTCAGGGATATTTCCCCCCAGGCCCCGAGCCATTTTCTGGTCATTCCCAAAAAACATATCGCCGATCTCAACGGGATCGACGTATCCGATCTGGAACTGACCGGAAAAATCGTTCGGGTCGGTGCCGAGCTGGCTCGTGAAGAAGGACTCGACGGCGGGTATCGCGTGGTCTTCAACAACGGTGCCGACGGCTGCCAGACGGTCTTCCACATCCACATGCACGTGCTCGGCGGCCGGCAGATGAACTGGCCGCCCGGCTGATCTGCAACTGCAGGCCGAGCACTGACAAGATTCTATTACCCGGTGACCAGAGAGCCTCTTTTCCACCTCGATGACGTTTTACGAAAATCTTCAGCCATATCTCGATTCACCGCTGTTCGTCCAGCTGCAGCCTTACCTGTGGGCCGCCCTGGGGGCCCTGCTTTGCTTTATAATCATGGCCGGGTTCGTTGTCCGCTGGAAAAGCCGCTACCGGAAACTGCTGCATGAGCACGAACGCTTCGTCGACAAGACAGAGCTCGAGGCTCAGTTCAGAGAGGATCAGGTCAGGCTGCTGGAGAAGGATTCCGATGAGATGCGCCTTCAGTTCAAGGCCCTGTCCCAGGAGATCTTCGACGAGAAAACAAAGATCCTGACGCGCCAGAACAGCGAAACACTGGGCCACCTGCTGAAACCCTATCAGGAACAGCTGCAGACCTTTCGCGACCGGATCGAAACCGTCTTTCTGGAGGAATCCCGGGATCACTCGTCTTTGAAGCAGGAGCTGCTCAACCTACGCAAAGTCAATGACCGAATGAACGAAGAGGCCCTGCGTCTCAGCCGGGCGATCTCGGGGGACAACAAACAGCAGGGCACCTGGGGCGAGATGGTGCTTGAACGGCTGCTTGAGCAGTCGGGCCTGCGGGCCGGTCACGAGTACGAGACCCAGACAGGCCATCGCGATACAGAAAACCGGCTCTACAAGCCGGATGTTATCATTCATCTTCCCGACGACAAAGACATCGTCATCGATTCAAAGGTTTCCCTGACCGGCTGGACGAATTTCGTCAATGCGGAAGAACAGGCGGAACGGGACCGGGCCATGACCGAGCACATACGCTCACTGCGCAGTCACCTTAAATCACTGAACCAGAAAGACTATAGTTCGCTCAAGGGGCTGCGGACGCTTGATTTCGTGCTGATGTTCATCCCCATCGAGGGGGCTGTATCCGCAGCGATGCAGGCCGAAGAAAAACTGATGGAGGAGATGTATTCGCAAAAAGTGATTATCGTCACCCCGACAACGCTTCTGGCCACCCTGCGGATGATCGAGTATTTCTGGCAACAGGAGCGCCAGAACAGACATGCGGTGGAAATTGCCAGCCGGGCCAGCGCCTTGTACAATAAGTTGCACGGTTTCGTAACCGATATGGAAAAGCTCGGACTGCAGCTCGATACCTGCAGGGATACTTATGATAAAGCGATAAACAAGCTCAGCCAGGGGCGGGGCAACCTGCTGTCCCAGGCCGCAAAGTTTCCGGAGCTGGGCGTGAAGGTAAAAGATGAACTTCCGACCCGGATGATTGATTCCATCGACTGATCCGGAGAATAAACCTTAACTGGGGTTTTTGCTAATAACATGCTGAATAAATTAGTCATTTTTACGATCATCGCCCACTTTCTCTGGTTCCCCCTTGCCGTAACCAGCCTGGCAGACACTGCAAATCAGGCCCCCGAAGATACCGCCGAAATCCCGGCAGCCATCGTCTTTACCGGGGATTTGGACGAAATGGTCGAAAAGCGGGTTATCCGCTTTCTGGTGCCCTATTCAAGGACATTCTACTTTTTCGACGGCGCCCAGCCCCGTGGCGCCAGTTACGAAATGATACTGCAGTTCGAGCAGTTCGTTAACGAACGATACAAAACCAAGAACCTGAAAATTCACGCCCTGGTCATCCCGACCGCGCGGGAAAACCTTTTTGCCAACCTTGCAGCGGGAAAAGGGGATGTGGCCGTCGGCAACCTGACCATTACCGAGCAGCGGGCTGCAGAGGTGGATTTTTCAGACCCCTTTGCCAAGGGGATCGATGAAATTCTTGTATCCCAGGCAGGTGGTGATGAGCTGAGTTCAATTTTCGATCTGGCCGGCAAGGAAATACACGCCCGGAAATCGAGCAGTTATTACGAAAGCCTGGTCAAGCTCAATGAAGCGCTTCGTTCCTTGAAGAAAAAAGAGGTCAAGATTATCGAGGCGGATGATAACCTCGAAGACGAGGACCTGCTCGAAATGGTCAATGCCGGGCTGATCAAATACATGGTCATCGACAGCCACAAAGGTCAGCTCTGGGCCCAGGTTTTCGACGGTATTGCCCTGCACGAGGGGATCAAGTTCCGCACCGAAGGCAAAATTGGCTGGGCCTTGAGAAAAAACACCCCCAAGCTCCAAACCCTGGTTAACGAATTCGTCCGCGATCACAAACAGGGGACGCTGCTTGGCAATATTCTGATTGATCGCTACCTGAAAAACAGTGACTATATCACCAACGCTGTCTATAACGAGCACCTGCAGCGCTTCAACCTTACCGTCACCTTCTTTAAAAAGTATGGTGAACAATATGATTTCGACCACCTGATGCTGGCTGCCCTGGCCTATCAGGAGTCACGGCTTGACCAGAGCCTGAAAAGCCATGCCGGAGCCGTCGGCGTCATGCAGGTCCTGCCCTCCACGGCCAAAGACAAAAATGTCGACATTCCGGATATATCTGAGCTTGACCCCAATATCCACGCCGGAACCAAATACCTGCGCTTTATGGCCGACAACTACTTCGTCAAAGACCCCGGGGTCGATGAACTCAATCGGGCCCTGTTCTCTTTTGCCTCCTACAACGCCGGCCCGGCCAGGATCAGAAAACTTCGGGTGGAAGCCGAACAGATGGGGCTTGACCCCAACAAATGGTTCAGAAACGTCGAGGTCGTGGCCGCCAAACGAATCGGCCGGGAGACCGTCCAGTATGTAAGCAATATTTACAAATATTACATTGCCTACAAACTGCTGGAGGAGAAGATGGCAACGGATGCTCCGGCCCATCTGTCCGGTTCGTCCAAAAAGAAAAACTAGGTTCGGGGGAGGGAGGAAAACGTGCTGCTTCATCATCGCTTTATCGACATCGCCAAGCAATACGGCGATAAAATGGCCATAGAAGACTTCACCACCAACCGCAAGTTGACTTATGGGCGGGCCCTGATCGCCTCGATCCTGCTGGCCTCGATTTTCAAGAAATATGAGCGCGGTTTCATCGGCATCATGCTGCCTACCTCCGCCGGCTGTATCCTGGCCAAAATAGCGGCTTTGATGAGCGGCCGGACGCCGGTGATGATCAATTATTCGACCGGTGCCGATCAGAACGCAAAGTACGCCCAGAACAAGTGCGGTTTTCAGACGATCATCACCTCCAAGGCGCTGCTGGAAAAGATCGAATGCCCCTACGTGGAGGGCATGGTCTATATCGAGGACATCATGGAATCGATCGGCGGACTGCAGAAAGTCAAAGCGGCCCTGATCTCCAAACTTCCTACGTCAACGATAAAGACCATTGTGCACAGTGGCAAAGAAGAGGATGTTGCGGTCATCCTGTTCACCAGCGGCAGCGAAAAAGACCCCAAGGCCGTCCAGCTCTCCCACAGAAATATCCTTGCCAATGTGGCCTCCTGTTCCGACTGTTTCGCCTTCAACTCAGATGACATATTTCTCTCCACCCTGCCCTATTTTCATGTCTTCGGCCTGACCGTCAATTTCTGGATTCCCATTTATCACGGGGCCAGGATCCTGACCTATGCCAACCCGCTCGATTACCGCACTATCTGCGAACTGGCGAGGGACCACCAGGCTACCCTGCTGGTCGGCACACCGGCCTTTTACTGGGGCTACCTGCGGCGTTCGGAAAAAGGTGATTTCAAATCGCTGCGGGTGGCGCTGGTCGGGGCGGACAAGTGCCCCGAATCACTTCGCGAAGCATACCGCGAGAAACACAATAAGCCGCTCTATGAAGGATATGGCGCCACCGAGTGTTCACCGGTCATATCGACCAATGTCCCCGACAGCAACCGGCCGGGCAGCGTCGGCAAACCGATTCCCGGCGTTCAGGTCCGCATCGAGCATTACGAGACCGGGGAAGAGTGCGGACCGGGTGAAGACGGCCGTATCCTGGTCAAAGGCGACAACGTCATGCTGGGCTACTATGACGATTTCGAACAGACCTCTCTGCACATTCGCCGGGGCTGGTACGACACCGGGGACATGGGTAATATCGACGAAGACGGCTACCTCTGGCATGTGGGCCGGATCAAGCGGTTCGTCAAAATCGGCGGAGAGATGGTTTCGCTGGTCAAAATAGAATCGGTGCTTGAAAAAATCCTTGCCGATGATGTGCAGTGCTGCGTCGTCGAAGTTCCCGACTCCACCAAAGGGGCGCGCATCGTCGCTGTCACCACCGAAAAAATCGACCAGAAGCAGGTCCTCAAACAGATGGCTGAACAGCTGCCGAAGATTGCCCTGCCCAAGCAGTTTCTGGTCCTCGAGGACCTGCCCAAGATGGGCAGCGGGAAAATCGATTTCCGTAAATTGACGGAGACGGTCAAGGAGATGCGGGCCGAAGAAAAGAACAAGAAGTAGCGGTTGAGGGCCGGTTTGAAAAAGACAACCAGATCGAACCGGCAGCTGCGCAAATCCCCCTACAGCGACATTCTTCAGTTTATCATTCTGCTTCTGGTTCTTGGCTACCTCTTTTCCCTGGGTCTTGATAACCTCGGCTATAACTGGCAGTGGTACCAGGTCCCACCGCTGATCATCGCTTCGGTGGAAGATGGCTTGCAGGCGGGGCCGCTGCTTTTCGGGCTCGGGGTAACCCTGAAGATTTCAGCGATCAGTATGGTGCTGGCCTTTTTCATCGGGCTCCTCACCGCCATCCTGCGCCAGTCCAAGCTGGTGATGGGCAATGTGATTGCCCGCTGTTACCTCGAAGTCATACGCAACACGCCGCTGCTGATCCAGATCTTCTTTATCTATTTCGTTCTCGGTCCGGTTCTGGGACTCGATCGTTTTCCCTCAGCCATTCTGGCCCTGAGTCTCTTCGAAGGAGCCTATGCCTCGGAAATTTTCAGATCGGGAATCCTGTCGGTCGACCGTGGCCAGATTGAAGCCGCTGCCAGCCTTGGGCTCAACCGATACCAGATTTTCCGGCTTATCGTACTGCCCCAGGCGATCCGCACCATTCTGCCGCCGCTGACCAGCCAGGCGATTTCCCTGATCAAGGATTCGGCCCTGGTCTCAACCATCGCCATCTACGATCTGACCATGCAGGCCCAGGCGCTGATAGCAGAAACCTTTCTGACCTTCGAGATCTGGTTCACCGTTGCTATTCTCTACCTGGTGATTACTGTAACCTTGTCATTTATCGTAGCATTTCTGGAAAACCGACTCAAGCGCTACTGACGGACATCCACGAAGTTCCCGGCGTTTGGCAGGTCACTCACTCGTTAATTATTTGGAGGATCATTGTGATGAAAAACAAGATTTTTCTCTATCTGGCCATTGCTGCCGCCGCCCTGCTCTTTGCCGCACCTGCAGCGTTCAGTGCTTCCGTGCAGCAGGACCTTGCCCAGAACAGCGTAATTGAACAGATCATCAAAAGGGGGGTGCTGCGGGTTGGTATGGACACCTTCCAGCCCTGGGCGATGAAGGACAAAAACGGGACCTTCATCGGTTTTGAAATAGATGTGGCCCGCCGCCTGGCTGAAGACATGGGTGTCGAGGTCGAATTTGTCCCGACCGCCTGGTCCGGCATCATACCGGCGCTTCTGACCGGAAAATTCGATGTCATCGTCGGCGGTATGGGGATCCTTCCCAAACGGGCTTTAAAGGTAAATTTCTCTCAACCCTACGATTATTCAGGCATGTCGATCGTCGCCCACAAAGAGATGGCAGCCGGCTTTTCCTCCCTTGATGATTTCAACAAGAAAGAGGTTGAGATTGCCGTAAAGCTTGGGACTTCCGCTGTTATCGCCGCCAAAAAACATCTGCCCAATGCCACCCTGAGGATGTTCGAAAACGAAACCCAGACCTATCAGGAGCTCAGAAACGGCAAGGTCCATGCCGTTGTCGGCTCAGCTCCGCGCCCCGCCTTCGAGGCGCTGCAGTACGAGGACACCCTCTTCCTGCCCATCAAGGGTACCTTCACCAAAGAACCGATCGGCTTTGCCCTGCGCAAAGGCGACCCCGACGCTCTGGCCTTTTTCAACTCCTGGATAACCGGTGTGAAGATGGAAGGCTGGCTGCAGGAGCGCCATGACTACTGGTTCGAAACCCGCGACTGGGCCAACCAGGTCGAATAGGACCGATCCCGACTTCAATCTGCTCGAGCGGCCGCACAGACCCGCTGTCTGCGCAGCCGCTCGGCGGATCGATTATGAATACTTCCTCGCCGCGCCTGTTCTGGCTTAATCTCCTGCTGATCGCCATTCTCTGCGGTTTTTTCGCCTTTGTCTTTTACCGGCTCTTCTTCGCGCTGAACTATAACTGGAACTGGTCGATCATCCCGACCTACCTGGTACGTTACGACGAACAGAGCGGCAGGTGGCTGCCCAATATTCTGCTGCAGGGGCTGTTCACCACCATCAAACTGAGTGTCTGGGGCATCCTGCTGGCCGGCCTGCTGGGGTTGATTATCGGCATTCTCCGGACCTCACGGCGACTGTTTTTCCGGCTTGCCACCAGAACCTATGTGGAGTTGATCCGCAACACCCCGCCGCTGGTGCTGGTTTTTATCTTCTATTTTTTCGTCAGTGACCAGATACTGCCGGCCATTGGCGCCGATACGTTTGTCCGGGGCCTGTCACCGCAGTGGAAAGAGAGGCTGGCCTATTTTGCCGTAACGCCGGAGCTTTTCGTGCCCTTTCTCTCCGGGGTCATCACCATCGGCATCTTCCAGAGCGCCTATATAACCGAGATTGTCAGGGCCGGCATCGAGGCCATCGACGACGGTCAGTGGGACGCATCCAAGGCGCTCGGCCTGAACCACTTCCAGCAGCTCCGGCTGGTCATACTGCCCCAGGCCCTGAGGATCATGCTGCCGCCCCTGGCCAACGAGTTCATCAACACCATAAAATACTCCTCGATCGTCTCCATTATCTCGATCCAGGAGTTGACCTTCCAGGGGCTGCAGGTCATGTCCTCCACCCAGGTAACCATCGAGGTGTGGCTGACGATCACGATGATGTATCTGCTCATCTGCCTGAGCCTCTCGATGCTCGTTCACCGGCTGGAGTATCGGCTCAACAACTTCAACCGGAGGCCGGCCTGAGCCTAGATGACCGACACCTCACCGTTTACAATCAAGAATGTCCGTCTGTTCGTGGCCTTCCGGGTGTTTTTCAACGCCCGGTTCTACTACCCGGTCTTCACCATTTTATTTCTCGATTACGGCCTGACCATCGAGCAGTTCTCGATTCTCAACACGGTCTGGGCCATCACCATCGTCTGTGCCGAAGTTCCTTCCGGCGCCCTGGCCGACCTGCTGGGCCGCAAACGGCTGCTGGTTCTGACTTCGGTGCTGATGATCAGCGAGCTCAGTGTCATCGCCTTCGTGCCGGTCAGCAACATCAATTTCGTCTTCTGGGCCTTTCTGCTCAACCGGGTCCTCAGCGGCCTGGCTGAAGCCATGGCCAGCGGGGCCGATGAAGCGATCGCCTATGATTCGCTGGTGGAAGAGGGCAACCCGGAGCACTGGCCCCGGGTACTCAGCGTTCAGATGCGGGTAAAGGCGCTGGCCGGCATCTTGTCGACCACCCTTGGCGCCCTGGTTTACGACCCGTCCGTCGTCAACACCGTGCTCTCCTGGCTGGGATTTGCGGGCGGCCTCGACCAGCAGACAACCATGCGTTTTCCGGTATATCTGACCCTGCTGCTGGCCTTCGGCGCCTTCTGGACAACGGTTCAGCTGCAGGACGAACACTTTGACCGGGAAGACAACACGGTCTCTTTTGCCACCGTCTGGCAGGCCGGGCTGATCACCCTGCAGGCCGGGGGCTGGATTCTGAGGACACCGTTCGCGCTGGCCGTGATCCTGTTCGGCATGCTCTACGACCATGTCCTGCGCCTGATCATCACCCTGACAAGCCAGTATTTCCGCCTGATTTCATTGCCGGACGCCAGCTTCGGCGCCATCATGGCGGCCCTGAGCGTGCTGGGCCTGGCCGTTCCCAAGCTGGCCGAATGGATGACCGCCCGATTCAGCCCCGTGCAGAACTGCGCCTGGCTGGCCCTGCTGACCCTGCTGACCCTGCTCGGTTTAATCTTTTTCGTACCCTATCTGGGCATTGTCCCGATGGCCATGGTCATGGTCGGCCTTATGCTGACAGCCTTTTTCACCAGCCACTATCTCAACGAGATCACCTCGTCCAACCAGCGGGCCACCGTGCTCAGTTTCAAGGGGTTGGCCTTCAATCTGGCCTACGGCATTATCGGTATCCTCTTTGCCCAGCTCATCGTCATGCTGCGCACCAACCTGGGATCCGCTCACCCGGACTGGGCCGAGCAGCTCATCGAGAACCAGGCCTTCAAGGATTCATTTGCATGGATGCCGGGCTATTTCCTGGCCCTGATCGGGGCCATCACCCTGTTCAGTATCTACAACCAGCGCAGAAACAGACCGGCAGAAACCGCAGCCTGAGGGAACATCCATTGCCGTAGAAACCGTTTCAGCACGATGTTGCCGTCTCAGAAAAGCAGCTCTCAGGCACCTGACCATGGCTGCACCGCCGGGTGGCAGTCCACGCTGACGGCTGGGGACTACAATCTGGTGGCCGGCCTCAACGGCTCGTATGTGTCGAGCTGCAGGTGATCACGAGCCTGGGCAGGTATATGTGCCGTCAGGTTGCTGAAAAGAACATGGTCCTGGCTGATATCCGCGATCGTCGGGGTACCCATCAGACGCATCACCATGGTCATTTCGTCCTTGAACAGGGAGCACATTCTCTCGACCCCCGCCTGGCCGTAAGCTGCAAGGCTGTAGAGGACCGGACGCCCGATGCCAACGGCGGAGGCTCCGAGGGCCACGGCCTTGAAGATATCACTGGCCCGTCGAATACCGCCGTCCACATATACCTCGAATCGGGACCGCCAGTTCGAATCATGGGCATGCAGCGCAGCAATTGCCTCGGGCAGTACCTCGATCCCGGATCGAGCGGTATCCAGCTGCCGGCCCCCATGATTGGACAGAACAACGCCTGAACATCCCTTCTCGTAGGCCAGGACCGTGTCCAGCCCGCAGCCGACGCCTTTGAGGATGATCGGCAAGCCGGTAATGCTTTTGAGCCAGGCGATATCGTCCCAACACAGACTTGGATCGATGAACTCACTGATGGCCCGGGCAACGCCCTCGCTGCGGTTGACCTCCTCACCTTTCTGCACATCGGCGTTTTTGGTGAATTTGTTGCGCATATCTTTCTGGCGACGCCCCAGCTGCGGAGCGTCTACCGTGACGAACAGGGCTTTCACCCCGCCTTCTTCCAGGCGCCTGACATACGCTTCGGTGCGTTCCCTTCTGGCATTAACGTAGAGCTGCGCAAACTGGACCTGACCCGGCTGGCGCACCTCGAGCATTTCATCCAGCGTAAAAGAGGACAGGGTGGGCAGCATGTAGACCACTCCGGAAGCGGCCGCTGCCCGGGAAATTGCCAGCTCCCCCTGCTCATCGGCCAGTTTGCCCAATGCCGTTGCAGAAAAATAGAGGGGCAAGGAAGACACCGCCCCCAGAATGGAAGAGCTCATGTCGATCTCTTTTACGTTGACCAGGATGCGCGGCTTGAACCAGATGCGCTGGAAAGCGCTGTGGTTTTCCCGCAGGGTGATTTCATCATCGGCCCCGGATGAGTAGTACCCCCATCCTTCTTCGGTCATCGTGCGGGCCGCAACGCTTTCAAAATCAAAGGTGCTCAACATGGCATCAAGCGGCGGCTTCTGCCACTGCCGATCCTGGTGAGCCGCCGCCCCATCCGGCATGGGTGCTTGCAGCGGGCCCCGGGGCGAGCCTTTTTCTTCACCAGCAACGACATGCCGGTTCGGGTCGACCGTGGTCTCGTCGACCTGACCGACACAGGCCTCGGCAGGAAGGAGCCGCTGGACGATATCTTTGGGGTGGACGGGGTTGAACAGGTTGGATACGTCTTTTCCCGCGTTGTCGGTGATTATCTTTGATCCTCCAGGGTGTTCTTTCTGAAAGGCCGACAGGTCGTAAACACTGCCGTTCAGCACAACCCAGCAGTCGTCAGGAGTATTGTGACGTTCAACTTCCTGCATGGTGATCTTTCGCATGGCAGATACCCTCAGCTGATTGTTTGATCGTTTGAACGAAAAGGGCGACCGCACCCTGACCGGTTGGAGGTTGTCATTATCCGATGATCCATCAGCCGATCTGATTTCCCGCGGACATCAGAGTCTAGGCTTGAGAGACGAACACCCCGTTCGGCCATGACGGGGTATGGATCGGGGTGCCGAGATTGTATCTGATCAGCCGGTTTCTCACCTCCAGCAGCTGGCGGACCAGTTCCGGCTCCACCCGGGCATAAGCCTGCTCATCGGCGACCCGCTTGACGACAATGCCGAGCAGTTCGGTAATGGCGTTGCCCACCGAATTCTGACTGATGGTGACGATCAGCCGCCCTTCGTCATCTCGGTAGATGAGCTGCTTGTAGGCCGGCTGCCAGCGGATTTCGTTGGCGAAAGTCGGGTCCTCCATGACTTGCAGGCGCAGCATCCGGGCCGCCTGGTGAAAGTCATCGCTATAGAGCAGAATGTTTTCGATCTGGTCGGGAAAGACGGCGTCTCTGGGTACGCGGCTGTCCTCGGCCGCCACCATCGAGAAAAAGGCCCGGTAAAAATCGAGAAAGCCGAGCAGAACCAGGTCGTACTCCTTCCAGAACCGCCCATCGTTGAGCGTCTCGGCGCCGCCCTTGATTTCCCAGCTGGGCAGCCCCTGGGGGTAACCGGTTAATTTCAGCCGCCCGGAGTCGGGCGGCAGCGGCTGCAGTACTTCCAGGTCGAGCACCCTGAAAAATCGGCGGTAGACATCGCTGAGATATTCGAGAAAGAGGCCGTTGTGGCCACTGTCAGTCAGGTTCGGGTTGTCGTCTGCGGCAAGAGTCGAACGGGCCAGCAGCTCATTTTCAAAAACCATGAAGTGGTTGTGGATCATCCGGATACTGGGAACACCCGGCTTGTTCAGCGGCCAGGTGGCATCCAGGCTGGCCTCGCCGCAGAACAGCAGGTGCTCTTCTGGATCGGGGTAGCGTTCCAGCATATACTGGAGCATCACCTTGGTCATCCGGGAAAAGACGATTTTTTCCTGCCGGTTCAGCTGGTCGCGCCGCACCGGCCGTCCCATCGGGTCGAGCACCCGCTGGGAAGTATCGTAGATTATCGAGGCGTCGAACAGATTGGAGTGGCCGATCGCCTTGCGGTAGAGCAGAAAACCGAGCGGATTGCGCAGCAGGCCGTTTTCGCGGGCCAGGTGCCTGAGGTTGCAGGGGCTGTTGTAAAATTCGGTAGGCGCAACCCGGTCGGGAATTTCGAGAGGAAGCTGGCGATGTTCGGTGATTACCTCACGCGGGCCGGTAGAGACAATTGACATGTTTCGACTCATCCATCGAGATTCTAACCTGTTGGCACGATTGACCCCAAGGGCTGCTGCTCAACCGTTTCCAACCGATCGTTTTGATGACGCTGGCACTCCCCCTGATCATAGCATAACCGGACGCCGCTTCTCCATCCTTAATGTTACCCAAGGCGACGGTTTGGTTAGCTGCAATGATTTTCGGTTTTCCGCCATTTATGCTATAGTCCACCGACGACAATCAACCGCGCTTGCGGCAAACGTTCAATTACCCAGGCAGAGATGAAATTTCTTTTCACCCAGCTCCTCTATTTTTTCCAGCACAAAACGGCCCGGCGCAACCTGGCCACCCTGTGGAAGTTTTTCGCCTTTCTGTTTCTGGTCGTCTGTCTCTATTCGGTCAGCTTCCATCTGCTGATGATGTACGAAGACCGTTACTACAGCTGGATTACCGGATTTTACTGGACGATGACGGTAATGTCGACCCTGGGTTTTGGCGACATCACCTTTCACTCCGATATCGGCCTGCTGTTCACCATGTTCGTGCTGATCACTGGTGTGCTTTTCTTCCTGATCATCCTGCCCTTCACCTTCATCCAGTTTTTCTACGCCCCCTGGCTCGAGGCCCAGGAGAGCGCCCGAACACCCCGGGCACTTCCCGACTCGATCAGGGATCATGTGATCATCACCAGCATCGACCCGGTTACCACCCGTCTCATCGAGTACCTGAACCGCCAGCATATCCCCTACTATATTGTCACTGCCAACCCCCAGGAGGCCAGCGCCCTGCTCGACCAGGATTACCATGTGGTGATCGGCGAGCCGGACCGGCCGGAAACCTACCGCAGTCTCCAGGTTGACAAGGCGGCGCTGGTGGTGGTCACCAACGATGACCTGATCTCAACCAACATCTCCTTTACCATCCGTCAGGTCAGCCAGGATGTGCCGATCGTCACCAACGCCAACCATAGGCACTCGATCGATATCCTGGAGTTCTCCGGCAACATCAGTGTCTACGAATTCATGAAGATGCTCGGCGAGTCGCTGAGCCGCGGCGCCTACGGCGTCGGCCAGGGCGCCAACGTGATCGGCAGATTCGATGACCTGCTGATTTCCGAGCTGCCGGTGCGGTATACCGATATCGAAGGCAAAACGCTGGCCGGCAGCGGAATAAGACCCACCACCGGAGTCACGGTCATCGGCATCATGGAAGAAGGCCGATTCATAGCCCCGTCCCCCCAGGCGGTGATCAAGCCGGACGCCATCCTGATTCTGGCCGGCTCAACCTCGCAGCTCAAAGTCTTCGACGAAACCTTTCCGGTCAGCTACACCCAGGACCCGGACAAGCCGCAGGTGCTGATCCTGGGCGGCGGCCGGGTCGGCCAGGTGGCGGCTCAGACCCTTACGGAACACAATATCACCTATCGAATCATAGAAAAACGCAGCGTCAGGGCCGACGGACCTCACAGTGAGTTCA
The DNA here is from genome assembly GCA_963845115.1 of uncultured delta proteobacterium. Classification (GTDB taxonomy): domain Bacteria; phylum Desulfobacterota; class Desulfobulbia; order Desulfobulbales; family Desulfocapsaceae; genus JABDQA01. The sequence goes on from CAWJQN010000002.1 coordinate 154,600, forward strand.
CGATAATCGGCGACGCGGCCGACATAAACACCCTTAAGGAAGCCGGCATCGATTCAGCCAAATCGGTCATCGTCACCACCCACAGTGACGATATGAATATCTACCTGACCTTCTACTGCCGCCAGCTTCGCTCCGATATCCAGATCATCAGCCGCTCGATTCTGGAGCGCAACGTCTCCAAGCTGCACATGGCCGGCGCCGACCAGGTCATGTCCTACTCCTCGCTGGGGGCCGGGGTCATTTTTCAGCTTCTCAGGCCCAATGAGGTGTCTCTTTTCACCGAGGGTCTGCGGGTCTTAAACCGCATTGCCGGCACCGAGCTGGCGGGTAAGACCATCATGAATTCGGGAATCCGCGAAAAAACCGGGTTCTCCGTCATCGCCATCAGGCGGGATGGACGGCTCACCGTCAGCCCCGGCCCGGAGATCGAAATAAAAGAGCAGGATGAACTGATCGTCATCGGCACCGCTGAGAACGAAAAGCTTTTTACCGATATGTAGACGGCCGGGCTGCTCATCTTGCAGGTCATTTCAACGCAGGAGTAAGAGCAATGACACATTCAGGTCTCTTCGTTCCCGATGAACACCTCAACCAGAACCTGGCCGGTCTGTCCACCTCGGCGACCATCGCCATCCAGCAGCTCTGCCGGGAGCTTATCGGCCAGGGGAAGCAGATCTTCCGGCTCGGCCTGGGCCAGTCCCCCTTCCCCGTGCCGGAGCCGGTGGTCCGGGCACTGCAGGACAATGCCCACCAGAAGGATTACCTGCCGGTCAAAGGGCTGCCCGAACTGCGCCGCGTCCTGGTCAACCACCATAAGCGTGAATTCGGCATCGACTGTTCCGTCGAGGACATCATCGTCGGCCCCGGCTCAAAGGAGCTGATGTTCATTCTCCAGCTGGTCTACGACGGGGAAATCATCATCCCCATGCCGGCCTGGGTTTCCTATCTGCCCCAGGCCAGAATTGTCGGCCGCCCGGTCAACTCTGTCATGACCACCTTCGAGAACGGCTGGAAGATCACTCCCGGACAGCTCGACAGCATCTGCCGGCTGGACCCGACCAGGGCCCGCCTGCTGATTCTCAATTATCCGTCGAACCCTACCGGGCAAACCTACTCACGTGACGAACTGGAAAACCTGGCCGAGGTGTGCAGATCTTACCGGCTGCTGGTGCTGAGCGACGAAATCTATGCCAGAACAACCTTTGATTCTTCCCACACCTCGATGGTTACCATCTACCCCGAAGGGACCATTTTCAGCGGCGGCCTGAGCAAATGGTGCGGCGCCGGCGGCTGGCGCTTCGGCCTGTTCGTCGTGCCCTCAAGCGCCACCTGGCTCAGTGACGCGATGGCTACCGTGGCCAGCGAGACCTACACCTCCACCAGCGCACCGATCCAGTATGCGGCCATCAGCGCCTTTACCCCGGACCAGGCAATCGATAATTACGTGATGCAGTGCCGAACCATTCTCGAAGGACTGTCGAGCGTAGTGATGGAGATGCTCGGGGTGCTGGAGACCAGGGTTCATGATCCCCGGGGCGGGTTTTATGTATTCCCCGACTTCGAACCCTACCGGGACCGCCTGGCCAAGGCCGGCATCACCACCAGCAGGGAACTCTGCCGTCGGTTGCTGGCGGACACCGGGGTGGCCATTCTGCCCGGCAGCGACTTCGGCAGGCCGGCCGGGGAACTGAGCGCCCGTCTGGCCTTCGTGGATTTCAACGGTGGTGAGGCGCTGAGCAACTACCCCGGGGACGGTGTTGTCAGCCGAGCATTTGTCGGAGAGTTCTGCTCCCCGACCATCGAGGCCGTGCGCCGAATCGTTGATTGGATCTGCAGTTTCTCCTAATATCCCGCCCCTTCCATGGCCGAGAGCGCCAGCTTGGTATAGCGCCCGAGCAGCCCTTTCCTCTGCTGGCGGGCGATGACGCCGGCCTGGGCCCGCTTTTTAAGGGCGGCCAGAATTTCGTGCTCAGGCCGCTTCGATCCGTCAATCCCGATCAAATTGAGAGAACGCTTTTCGGTACTGTAGCCAATCAGGTCGCCCTCTTCGATAAAGGCAATGGGGCCGCCCACCGCCGCCTCAGGTGATATATGGCCGATGGCAGCGCCCTTGGTAGCGCCGGAAAATCTGCCGTCGGTAAGCAGGGCAACCTGACCGTTCAACCGCTCATCGCAGACCAGCGCCTCCATGGTTATGTACATCTCCGGCATACCTGAACCACGGGGTCCTTCATAGCGGATAACAATGATATCCCCCGGCTGTATGCTCCCCCCGATGACCGCCTCATAGGCTGTCTCCTCGCTGTTGAACACCCTGGCGGGGCCCTCATGGGTGCGCATTTGTTCGAGACAGGCCGAATATTTAATGACCGCCCCTTCCGGCGCGATATTACCGGTGAGGATCGCCACCGAGCCGACCTCTCTGGCCTGCTCGAGCGGGGTAATTACCTGCTCCTGGGCAATCCCGTAATTGTTCAGGTAACCCCGGTTGCGTTCAAAGAAATTGTCTCGCTCCAGGTCTTCGAGATTTTCACCCAGGGTTTTGCCGGTAACGGTCAGAACATCGAGGTCGAGCATCCCGGAGAGGATTTTCTGGATCCGCGGAATACCGCCGGCAAACCAGAATACTTCTGTCAGAAACGGGCCACTGGGAACCACATGGGCAAGATGCGGGATCCGGTGATTTATCTCATCGAATAGTTCAGGCGTTATGATGATTTCGAGTTCGCGGGCGATCGACGGCAGGTGCAGCAGCGCATTGGTCGATCCGCCGATGGCGCTGTGTATGATGACGGCATTCTCAAAAGCCGCCCTGGTCATGATATCGCTGGGTTTGAGATCGGCGGCGACCAGTTCCATGATTTTTCTGCCGCCGTTTCTGGCGCCCTGCAGGATATCTCTCATGGTGGCCGGCATCAGCGCCGTGCCAGGCAGCGCCATACCCAGCGCTTCTGCCATACACTGCATGGTGCTGGCGGTTCCCAGAAACGCACAGGCCCCCTGGGATGGACAGCCGGTCAGCTTGTAGTCCCTGACCTCCCGGGAGGTTATCGCGCCGGGTTTCTTCTGACGCAGTGAAATATCGCCGGCGACCAGCGAAGTGGTCATGTTGGGGCCCGGGCGCATACTGCCCCCGGGGATGAACAGCGCCGGTATGTCGAGCCGGGCGGCGGCCTTGAGCTGCGCAGGCACCGATTTGTCGCAGGAAGAGGAGAGTATCAGCCCATCCCAGGGACTGACACTGCCATGAACCTCGATCAAATCGCAGATGGCTTCGCGTGAGGCCAGGACATAATTCATCCCGTCATGCCCCTGACCGCAGCCGTCGCAGATGTCGGTTGTGTGGAACTGGGCAGGAAAACCGCCGCTCTCGAAAACGCCGTTTCTGGCCTGCTCCATCAGTTTATCCAGATGGACACTGCCGGGGTGGCTGTCTCCGTAGACATCCTCCAGCAGGATCTGCGGCTTGGTGACATCCACCTCGTCCCAGCCCGACCCCATCTGCAGGGCATCGAACTGGGCCCAGAACAGCCGGTGCGGGGTGCTTTTAGGCTTGATTCCAGCCATCTTTCTCTACTCCCGGGCTAAAGAAATACCGTGGTAATCTCAGGTACCAGCAGAATGAGGGCAAGGATCACAATCTGCATACACATAAAAGGCAGGAAACCGCGGAAAATATCGGGCAAGGTGATATGCGGCGGGGCTACCGATTTAAGGTAGAAGGCCGCTGGACCGAAGGGCGGCGATAAGAAACTGACCTGCATGTTGACACAGAAGAGGATGCCGAACCAGACCTGGACCATGGTCGTGGACTCGAGACCGCCGGTCAGGCCAAGCTCGTTCATCGGCAGCTTCAGGACAATCGGCAGGAATACCGGCATGACCAGCAGCACGATACCGGTCCAGTCCATAAAAGCGCCAAGGAACAAAAATATCACCATCATCACCAAGAGCACGCCTAGGGTCGGCAGTTCGTAGCCGACGATCAGATTGGCCACGTAGGCCGGTCCCCCGGCAATCGTATAGGCGCCGGCCAGCGCCGTGGCCCCGAACGTCACCCAGATGATCGTGCCGGTCGACTTGAAGGTGCGCATCGAAGCCTCGCGCAGCAAGGTGAGCGAAAATTCCTTGCGGATCCAGATCAACACTAGAACCGCCAGCGACCCCATTGCTGCGGCTTCGGTGATCCCGGTTATGCCGCCGTATATCGAACCGAGCACGACAAAGACAATGAGCAGTGGCGCCACCATTCCCTTAGTCTTGGCCCAGGACTCCCTTGCTGTTGCAACACCTGCCAGCAGAAAAACGTATACCATCGCCGAGACTACGATCGCAGCCGATATCCACAATACCGAACTGCCGATCAGGACCGTGTTCTCGTCGATCATCTTCGGATTGATCCGGGCACCGACGTGAATATAGATCCAGCGCAAAAAAATGATAGCCGCACCAGCACCAGCGAGCATAATAATTATCGTCGGCCCGCAACGCAGTTTGTCCTTCACCGTCATCGTATCAGCTGTCGGTTCGGGCAACGGCGCCAATGAAGGGTTCAGGCGAGTACGCACCAGAATGTAAATGATATAGAGCCCGGCCAGCAAAAAACCGGGGAGAAACGCGGCCTTGAACAAGGCATGAATGGAGGTGTCGGTTATCAAGCCATAAAAGATCAGAACAATCGACGGCGGAATCATCGTCCCCAGGGAACCGGAGGCGCAGATGGTGCCGATGGCGAGGTTCTGATCGTAACCGAGCCGCAGCATCTGTGGCAGCGCGATCAGTCCGAGCAATACCACCTCTCCGCCGATGATACCCGACATGGCCGCCATGACGATGGCCATCATCGCCGTGACCACGGCGATACCGCCACGCGTGCGCGACAGCCACATGTTCAGGCAGGAATACATATCCCGGGCGATTCCGGAGCGCTCCAGCAGCGTCGCCATAAAGATGAACAGCGGCACCGAAATCAGCACATAGTTGGTGGTAATGCCGTACAGACGCTGGGCCAGGATATTCATCGGCCCGGTACCGAATGAGCGTGACAGGACTCCGCTGCCGGCCGTCCACTGGGCAAAATCGAATCCGTAGATGAACGGGTCGCTGAGCAAGGTCGGTTCGAACTTCAGTACCATGACCACAACAGCCAGAAAACCTGAGGCAAAACCAAGCGGCATGCCAATGGCCAGCAAGCCGAACATGCCGAAGAGAAGAATCAGTGAAATAGTAGCAATATCCATGATGCATCCCCCCTATGATTTGTCTTTGGGAGGGGTGCCGCTCAGAACTTCATCCGTTATATCAGCCTGGCCCTTGGCGATCTGGACTTCCTCCTCGATCTCGTCCATTTCGTTGATGGGTGCCGGTGTCTTATTGAAGTCCCTGATCAGCCCGTAGATCACCAAGATAACGGCTCCGGCAAGAAAGACACCGATGCCGATCTGCCATTTCAACGGCACAGCGTACTTTTCCGGTGGTGCGATATAGAGGTTGTATGCGGCAACTGCAGAGAGCCCAATGATAACAGTGCTGAAAATGATATCGAACAGTTTCCGCACCCAGGAAACTACCGGCCAATCCCGCAGCAGATTTGAGAGGGCCTGCAGGGCCAGAAAAAACATTACCGTGAGAATCAGTGGCTTGTTGGTGGCAGGGATCGGCGGATCGAAAGCCGTGCCGAAAGTCTCCCAGCGCCAGAATTTTACCCGGGCCTCGCCGAAGCCTCCCCAGATAACGGCAAAGGCGAAAATGCCGACACAGGCGGTAGAAAGAACATCGAAGGTGTGCTTCAACCAGGTGGGCGCCAGGTCGTAAATTATAAATATGCGAATATGGCTGCGCTGCAGCATCGCATAAAGGCCCGCAGAAAGATAAATTCCGCCGGCGACCCACAACGACATTTCATTGACCCACAAAGTTGCTGCGGCAAAAAAATAGCGCATCACAACTTCGTAGAGAATAATCAGGACAATAAAAAAGGGCGCCCACATCATGATTCGGCTGAATGTGAGGGTCACCAGGTCAAGGGGACCGCTACCTTGGTGCTCTTTCATTTCTTTTCCTGTGTTCTTGTTCGTTCTTTTCCGCTCAGTCCTGGCACCCGATCTGGGAATAAAGAGCGGCAGACAGAGCTATACAGCATCCGGCGGTAATGATTTTAGCGCGCATTGCACCCGACTACCGTGCCTGTTTGTCTTGGTTAAACCAATGGAGACTGCAGGCCATAAACAGTTGTGTCGTACGGCAGAAAACTTTGAGCGGGGTGGTTCTGCGCACCACCCCGCTCTGATTTACCTCCCCGCTAGTCAGCCAGACCGAGTTGTTTGAGAAACGCCATATGGCTTTCAACCAGTGCCTTTGCTTCGGGTGTGCTGGCGAACTCAGGCCAGGAATCCAGGGCCGCCTGACGAAATTTTTTCCGTTCTTCATCCGACCAGTTATAGAGCGTAACGCCCTGCTCCCGCAATTGCGAGGCAGCCTCGTTGTTGCGGACTTCATTGGCAAGGGCGGTGCGAAGGGCGAGCGATTCCATGGCTACCTTCATGATCGTCTGGTGTTTTTCAGGCATCGCATCCCATACGGCCTTGTTGCAGGCCAGATGGTCTGACGGCATAGAGTGAAAGCCCGGATAGGTGGCATGCTTGACGATGTCATAGAGGCCAAGACCTTCATTGTTGGCAAGACTTGAGGCATCGGCACCATCAATGATACCGGACTCAAGCGCGGTGAAAACCTCGGTGAAGTCCATAACGATGGGCTTGGCTCCAAGCTTTTCGAATATCTTGGTTTCCAGGCCGGGTGGCGAGCGGAATTTCCAGTCCTTCAGGTCTTCCGTGTCGCGAATCGGCTTGGATGAGGACATGGACTCCTGGCCATAGACCCACCAGCCGATCAACTCCATACCGAACTGGTTGTACAGCTGCTCGGCGGCTTCGAGACCACCGCCGTAATAAAGCCAGGAAAGCTGCTGGTAGGGTGAATCGTATCCGCCCATAATGTCGCTGACAAATTGAAATGCCGGGTTCTTGCCGGTCTGGTAGGCGCCGCCGGTCATATCGCAATCGATAATTCCCGTTGCCGCCGCATCAAAGGACTCGACCGATTTCGTCACCGAAGATGAATAAAACATCTCCACTTCAATCTCGCCGCCGGACATTTTTTGAATGTTTTCAACAAATTCCGTCGCCAACTTACCGGAAAGCTGCTCCGGGGCATAATGCGTCTGTATACGCAGTTTCGTTGTTTCCGCCGAAATGTTCCCTGCTGCCATGCAAAGCGCGGCAACGGCAACACTGCCGACCACAGCGGTCTTCTTGAGCGTGTTGAGCATAACATCCTCCTCTTCTTGGTTGTTTTCCTGATTTTCAGGAGCCTGGGAAATGGTGCCAGAGAACGGCACCCTCCTGAAAGGAACCACATTAGAACAATGCGGTCAATAAATGATTGGAAACGAATTTTTCCTGGCTCAACAGATATCAAAACATGTAGCGACCCCTTGCCAGGGAGCCAGCTGCTTTACGCTACAGATCTGCTTTGCTGGATCTTCTGGTAACAGCGTCTGAGCGTTTCAAGATATCGGGAAGCAGGCCCATGCCCAGACCGGGGCCCTCGGGCGGCCTGACATAGCCATCCTCCAATATCGGCAGCCCGGTGCTGACTTCATTGTACCAGCCACCGTTGTAAAAGGCCCGGACACTCTCCTGAATCAGCGCATTAGGCTCATGTACCGACATGTGGGTTGCCGCCGTGTAGATAACGGGACCGGTGCAGTCATGGGGTGCAAAGGGAAGATGATGTCCATGGGCCATCTGGGCGACGGCATGGGCCTCGGTGATTCCACCCACCCAGCCGATGTCGAGCATGACGATATCCACGGCCCGGGCCTCGATCAGATCGCTGAAGCCCCAGCGCCCTGCGATCGTTTCGCTGGCCGTTACCGGGCACCTGGTCTGGGCCTTGAATTCACCGATGGTCGCCAGCCGGTCCATGCGGATCGGGTCCTCGATCCAGAACGGGTCATACTCTTCCATGGCCCGGGAGATGGTGACGGCGGCAGGCAAATTCCACAGCGAGTGACATTCGAGCATGATGTCCATCTTGTCACCGACCGCGTTCCGGATCTTCTCGAACGGCTCCAGCCCTCTTTTCAGATCAGGGGAGGAGATATATAACCCGCCCGACGCCTCGGCATATCGATCCAGCGGCCAGATCTTCATACCGGTGATGCCCTGATCCAGAAGGCTCTGAGCCAGTTCATCGGCATGGTTCAAAAAGCCATCGAGGTCCTCGTACGGCCCAAGCGCAGCGCCGGTGCCCCAGTTCTCCGAGAACTGGCCCTTGTTCGAGCGGATATACCGGTAACCGGCACAGGTGTTATAGGTCCTCACCCGTTCCCTGGTTCTGCCGCCGAGCAGTTGGTAGATCGGCTGATCGGTGGCTTTTCCCCACAGATCCCAGAGTGCCACATCGATCGCCGACAATCCTCTCATTTCCGCACCGGAGCCGCGAATGCCGCAATAACCCTGCATTCTTCGGTGCAGATAGGTAATGCGCAGCGGATCTTCACCAATCAGCAGGGGAGCTCCGGTCTCATGGATCCAGGCCTCTACAGCCCGGGGGCCGAAAAAGGTTTCTCCAAGCCCGACCAGTCCTTCGTCAGTCTCGACAAAAACCCACAGGAGGTTTTCGAATTCCTCGAGTCTCAAAGTTTCAATCGCCGTGATTTTCATACATTGACACCTGTTTATCGGGTTAGTTGTCTGCCTCGATAGACGCTGATGACATCACAAGCCGGCCTCCGCAGCCGGGTAAAATCAGGGCATACAGGTAACCCCTGCCGCTTCGAGTTCGGCTCTGGTGGCGTCAGCCGCTGACGGGACGACGGAGCGGGTCCCCTGGAGCAGCACCGAGGTTTTATAGCCCAGCGAGACCGCATCAATGGCGGTGAACTTGACGCAATAATCAAAAGCCAGGCCGACGATCTCCACCGTGTCGACATCATAGGCCTGCAGAGCGCGGTGCAGGCCGGTGTCATGCTCGCGGGCGTTGTCGAAAAAGGCCGAATAGGAGTCGACCTCGAGATGCTGGCCTTTTTTGATGATCAGGGTTCGCTGCCCGTTCTCGGTCATCCGGATCAGCTCCTCGCCTATCCCTGGATGCAGCCTGGCACCTGATTCTCCCTGAACGCAGTGATCCGGCCACAACACCTGTTCTGCGCCGCCCAGCTCACCGACATCGAAGGGCTGCGCCCCGGGGTGAGCGGAGGCAAACGACCCGTGGCCGGGAGGATGCCAGTCCTGGGTGGCGACGACCAGCTGGTAGTGTTCCGTTCTCTTCATCAGGGAGACGACAAATCCGATGATCACATCCCCCTGGCCGACGGCCAGGCTGCCGCCCGGAAGAAAATCGTTCTGGATATCGACAATGATCAGTGCTCTGTTCATTTCCACCTTCCCTTTTTCGCTTCCCGGCTCGCTCACTGGTTGATATCGTTGGCGCTGAGCCGCTGTTTGATGATCTCGAACTCATGGCTGCGCATCTGCTCCCGATGATCGAACAGTGCCTGCGACAAGCCGGCCGGATAGACATGGGGATTCTCGAAACGGAAAATAGCTCTGTCAAAAGCCCCGAGGCCGGCCAGCGTCCGCCGGCGCATCGATTCAACCGGTTCTTTCGCAGCGACCCGGCGACCACTCTCAAACAGCGGTTCGAGAAGCCGGAATATTTCGATATCTTTGGTTGAAATGATTTTTCGGCGCCAGGGGTCTTCAGGGGAGATGATGGTTACAACCTTGTCTTCCGTCGAAGGGGGGTTCTCGGTCAGGGTGTCGAAAATAACGTCGCCCACATTGATTTTTCCCTGCCTCAGGCGGGCCACGTCGAGGCAACCCGGCAGCGAACTCTTGGCAGCCTGTTCGGACAGCTTGATCCGCTCCACCGTCTCCCCGGCCCGGTTTTCGATGGCCGCCAGTTTGTATACCCCGCCCAGGGCCGGCTCATCGAAGGCGGTCGCCAGTTTGGTGCCCACTCCCCAGGTGTCGATCGGGGCCCCCTGTGACTTGAGACTGGCGATCAGCCGTTCGTCGAGATCGTTGGAGGCGACGATCCTGGTCTTTTCGAAACCGTTCTCGTCGAGCAGCGTGCGGGCCTGAATTGACAGGTAGGCGAGATCCCCGGAATCGAGCCGTATGCCCATCAGGTCACTCCCCATGCGCCGCAGCAGGTGACCGGCCTCCATTGCATTTCTGACCCCCTCCAGCGTGTTGTAGGTATCGACCAGCAGAACCGAGTTGTGCGGGAACAGTTTGACATAGGCCTCGAAGGCCTGGGGTTCGCTGTCGAAGGCCATGACCCAGCTGTGGGCATGGGTACCCCGGACCGGGATGTTGAATCGGGCGCCGGCCAGAGCGTTGGAAGTGGCATCGGCGCCGCCGATGTAGGCTGCCCGGCTGGCGGAGAGTCCTCCGTCGAGCCCGTGGGCCCGCCGCAGCCCAAATTCGAGCAGTTCGTCGGTTCCGGCAGCCAGCCTGAGCCGGGAGGCTTTGGTGGCCACCAGGGTCTGGTAATTGACCATGTTCAACAGGGTCGTTTCGATGATCTGGGCGTCGAGCAGCGGGGCCCGTACCCTGATGATCGGCTCGTGCGGAAATATGATGCTGCCCTCGGCCACGGCCTCGATCGAACCCCGGAATTTCCAGCCGCTGAGAAATTTCAGAAACGGTTCGGAGAAGAGCGGTTTGCCTCCCTTGCCGGAAACGGAAGAGAGGTAGCGGGTGTCTTCACCATTGAACCGATGACTCTCCAGCCAGTCGGCGAAACTGGCCTGACCGGCCGCAACGACGTATCTTCCGCCGAAGGGCGGCGTCCGGTAGAACATATGGAAAATCGACTGCCGGTCGGTCAGCCCGGCGGCGTAATACCCCTGGGCCATGGTCAATTGATAGAGATCGGTTGCCAGGGCAGAGGACGTCCCTGGATAGGTCCCGTCTGCTTGGCTGCCTTCGGCCGGCAGGTGATCGTGACTCATGGCATTGAGGTCCGGTTTTTTTCGGTTGCTGAAACCCTAATCTCTTTTCCCGGGTTTGGCAAAAACGATCCGGCATCTGAACCGCTGCACCCGGCTGAGAGGGGCCGGCCGGCCTTCTGGGCAGAACCGCTTTTCCTGGCTTTTTTTAACAGTTTATTGCACAATGAACAATGGAATCTTAGACGTGGTATCCCTTTGTAAACTCAGACCGCCGGACCAGATCAGACCATGTGGAACGAACGCTACAGCGAAGCGGGCTTCGCCTACGGAACCGAACCCAACGATTTTCTGGTTGCTTCGGCCCCGCAGCTGCCCGCCGAATCGGACATTCTCTGCCTGGGTGAGGGAGAAGGGCGAAACGCTGCTTACCTGGCGGCGCTGGGCCACCGGGTCACCGCCGTCGACGCGTCCGGGGTGGGTCTGGCTAAAACCCGCGCGCTGGCGCGGGAGCGGCAGGTAGCGATAGAAACCATCGAAGCCGACCTCAGGGATTATCAAATCGAGCCGGGCAGCTGCCCGGCCATCATCTCGATTTTCTGTCACCTTCCGCCCCTGCTCCGCAAACAGCTGCACCGCAGGGTCTGCGACGGCCTGAAGCCGGGCGGCATATTTCTTCTGGAAGGCTACAGCAGACGCCAGTTCGACCTCGACACCGGGGGTCCCCGCCATGTCGACCTGTTGATGGACCTGGACGAGTTACTGCAGGAGCTTGACGGGCTGGTGTTCAGCCACGCGCTTGAAATCGAACGGGAGATTCACGAAGGGCGCTATCATAACGGCATCGGGGCTGTCGTTCAACTCATCGGCACCCGGCCTGAGTGAGAACCGGCCGGTGACGGGAGGATACACTATGACCATGCTCTGGTACTACTGGCTGATCCTTGGAATGGTGCTGATCCTGGCGGAGATGCTGGTGCCCAGCTTCACCCTGCTGTGGTTCGGTCTGGCCGCTTTGCTGGTCGGTCTGCTGCTGCTGCTGATTCCTGATCTCAAGCTGAGCTACCAGCTGCTGATCTGGGCTCTTGGGTCGATTGGTTTTACGGTTCTGTGGTTCAAGTATTTCAAACCAACCATGGTCGACAAAACCAAGGCCGGGATCTCAAGAGAAGCAGTAACCGGCGAAACGGGCATCGTCATCAAGGCACCCCATGAGGATGTCCGGGGGACGGTTCGTTTCCCGATACCGCTGCTCGGCTCCGATGAGTGGGAATTTCTCTGCCAAGGAACCTGCTCGGTCGGCGACCGGGTCGAGGTGGTGGATGTTTCGGGCAATACACTTGTCGTCAAACCCAGGAAATGATGTGCTTTACCCACATACTATCTAGGCTGGTTTAAGGAGGATTGATCATGGAATTCGGGGTTTTATACTCGTCATTTATCTTTTTGCTGATCGTTGTCGTCACCCTGTTCAAAGGGGTGAAAATCGTGCCCCAGGGCTCCAAGTGGGTGATCCAGCGGCTGGGGAAATACAATACCACCCTGGTGCCCGGCCTCAACTTCATCGTCCCCTATTTCGACCGGGTCGCCTACAAGGTTACCACCAAGGATATCGTGCTGGACATTCCCAGCCAGGACGTCATCACCAAGGACAACGTGGTGATCATCGCCAACGCGGTGGCTTTCATCAATATCCTTCACCCGGAAAAAGCCGTCTACGGGGTCGAGAATTATATCATCGCCATCCAGAACCTGGTGCAGACCTCGCTGCGCTCGATCATCGGTGAAATGCAGCTCGACGACGCGCTGTCGAGCCGTGACAAGATTAAAGCCACCCTGAAGGCCTCGATCTCAGATGATATCTCGGACTGGGGCATCACCCTGAAGACCGTTGAGATCCAGGACATCAACCCCAGTTCGACGATGCAGACGGCGATGGAAGAGCAGGCCGCGGCGGAACGGCAGCGGCGGGCCACCGTGACCCGGGCGGACGGCGAAAAACAGGCCGCCATCCTCGAAGCCGAAGGCCGTCTGGAGGCCTCCACCCGCGACGCCAAGGCCAAAATCGTGCTGGCCGATGCCAGCCAGCAGGCCATTGAAAAGGTCACCACCGCCATCAAGGATCAGGAGCTGCCGGTCATGTATCTGCTGGGCGAGAAATACATCGAAGCGATCAAAGCCATTTCGACCAGCCAGAACGGCAAGACCATCGTTCTACCCGCCGACATTCCAGCCGCTGTCCGAGGCATCATGGGAGGCTTGAACAAGTAATTTGTCCCTCTGCCTGCTTTCGATGATCCGCCGGTTTCTCTGCCTCACTGCGGCCCTTTTCTCAATCCGGCCGCTCTGCGCCCTGCTCATTGTGCTGCTGCCGGCGCCGGCTTACGCCGACGTTGGTCCGATTATTCTCGGCCAGTCCTGCGCCCTGAGCGGACCGGCCAAAAACCTCGGCCTGGAAATGCGGGCCGGTCTGCTGGCAGCCTTTGCCCGCAGCAACGACCAGGGCGGTGTCAAAGGCAGGGAAATCCACCTGATCAGCCTCGACGACGGCTACGAGCCGGACAAAGCGGTACGCAACACCCAGCGGCTGATCACCGAGGATGATGTTTTTCTGCTTATCGGCCAGGTCGGTACGCCAACCTCGAAGGCGGTCATTCCGATTATCGAACAGCACCAGATTCCCTTTTTTGCCCCGTTTTCAGGGGCGGAGCTGCTGCGCACACCGTTCAGGCGCTACGTGGTCAATGTCAGGGCCAGCTACTATCAGGAAATGGAAAAACTGGCTTCCTACCTGGTCGACCAGCAGAACATCAAGCGCATATCCTGCTTCTACCAGAACGACAGTTACGGTTTCGACGGCCTCAACGGCCTCGAGCTCGCCCTGGCCCGGCGCGGCCTGAAACTGGTTTCCAAGGGGACATACGAGCGCAATACCCTGGCTGTCATGGGCAGCTTCAAGGACATATATCAGGGTGAACCCGAGGCCGTGGTGCTGGTCGGTGCCTACCCTGCCTGCGCCGAGTTCATCAAGCTGAGCAAAAGCAGGATCGGTCCCGACCTTGGCTTTTACAATATTTCCTTTGTCGGAACCGAGAGCCTGCGACAGGCCCTGGGAGCATACGGCGAAAATGTGGTAGTCTCGCAGGTGGTCCCCAACCCGACGGACGACTCCATTCCCCTCATCAGGGAGTACAAGGAGTCGATGAAACGCTACCAGCATGACGCCCCGGTGACCTTCACCAGCCTGGAAGGGTATATCGCCGGCAAGCTCTTCACCGAGATCGCCAGGGCCGTACCCGGCGAACTCAGCCGGGAATCATTTATTTCAACCATGCAGCAGGTGGCCACCTTCGACCTGGGGGGGATCGTGCTCAGGTTCGGCCCCGATGATCATCAGGGGCTCGACGATACCCACCTGACCGCCATCTATCCCGAAATCATCGATCTCGAACCCGGGCCGGCAGGCCCGCAAAACTGATCGAAGATGGCTGCCCCTGCCCAACCATCACTGCTGAGCTGGCTTAAATCCCGCAAGATTTCGTTATCTGCAGCGCCGTTCTACGCCTCCCTGCTGGTCATCCTGGCCCTGGCCATTTTTATCGGCATCTTCTGGGCCATTAACGAATACCAGGCCTACCGCCAGAGCATTGAGAACATAGAAAGCACCTATAACCAGCAGTATCAGGACCGGGTCAGAGAAGAGCTGGAAAAGGTCATCGAGTTCATCGACTACACCCGCGACCAGGCCAACCTCGAGGCCGAAGAAGAAATCAGGAGCCGGGTTCAGTCGGCCTACACCATCGCTTCCCACCTCTTTTCCATGTACGGTGACGAGATGAGCCTGGCTGAGACCAGGTACATGGTGGCCGAGGTCCTCAGACCGATGCGCTGGTTCGGAGAGCAGGGCTATTACTTTGCCGGCAGAGCCGGTACGGGGCTTATCGACCTGTTTGCCGACGAACCCTATTTCGAGGGCAAATCGACGATATCGACGCCTTCTGCCAGTGACCGGGTGGTGGCCGACATGATCGACATCGTCCGCCAGAAAGGAGCCGGCATCTATCGATACAACCTGCTCAAGCCGGCCTATCCGGATCAGGTGTTTTCGAAAATCGGCTTCGTGAAATACTTCGAGCCCCTCGACTGGTTTCTCGGGGCGGGTATCTACAGCAACGATATGGAGACCCTGAATCAGGCCGCCGCGCTGGCCCGGATCGATCAGATGAGTTTTGGACAGGGCGGTGAGATTTTCATTTTCAAAGTCGACGGAACCATCATCTCGCACCGCGACCGGCAGCTCGTCGGCCGCTCGATCCACACCCTGATCGATGGTGACGGCAACCGCACCGGTGAACGGCTGTTTGAAACGGGCAGCAGCGCTGCCGGGGAGGGATTCGTTGTCTACCAGGATTTCAGCCAGCAGGAGGCGCTGCAGCAGAAGCTCTGTTTCATCAAGGCCTACGACGACTGGGGCTGGATCATCGGAGCGTCCATATCGATGAACGAGATGGACAAACTGATCGCCGGCGCCACCCAGACCTATCGCCGGATCTCGTTCAGAAATGTCTCGACCTTTATTTTCCTGTTCTCCGTCGCCGTGTCGCTGCTGCTCTTTGTCGCCTACTATTACACCACCAAGATCAAGAAGGGCTTCAGCTTCTTCACCGATTTCTTCAGGCGGGCGGCCAATGAAAAAATAAAGATCGACCGCAGGGATCTGGCCTTTACCGAGTTCGAGGATCTCGCCGTGCTGGCCAACCAGATGGTCGATGACCGGGTCCAGAAAGAGTCGCTCCTGCACCGGGACGAACTGCGCCTCGACACGCTGCTGCAGTTCGGCATGATGGACGACTATTCGCTCAAGGACAAGTACGAGTTCACCCTGAAGCGGATTCTGGAAATCACCCGCTCGGAGCAGGGCTACCTGGCACTGGTCAATAAGCCGCAGCGCCATGTTACGATCATTTCCCACCAGACCGCCGACGGCAGCAAGGTGCGCTACGCCAACAAGAGAAGACTGTCCAGCAGTGTCGCCAGGGCTGGCCTGGCCGGCAGGGCGGTGCGGGACCAGCAGGCCGTTATCTGCAACAACTGCGACAAGCACGATGCCGCCGATCTCTATCCATACAAGGGCAGCGTTTTCAGGCACATTGACGTACCCGTCTACAACAGCGGCCTGATCGTTCTGGTGGCCGGCGTCTGCAACAATGCTGCCGATTATGACGAATCTGACGTGCGCCAGATGACCATGGTGCTGGAGGGCATGTGGCTGCACATCCTGAAAACCAGGTCGGAGAAGAAAATGGGTCGGCTGGAGCGGCAGATCATGGCTGTCCGCGAAGCGGAACGTGCCAACATCGGCAGGGTCCTCCATGACGACCTGGGTTCGCATCTCAGCGGGGTGGAACTGCTCTCCAAGGCCCTGAAGCGCAACCTGGAAAAAGAGAACCCCAAGCGGGCCGAACAGCTGGAGTCGATCAGGGAACTGATTGTCGATGCCACCGAGAAGACCCGGCGGCTGGCCCGGGGCCTCTACCCGGTCCATATCATCGAAAGCGGCCTGGAGGCGGCCATCGAAGAGCTGGCCGTGGAGGTGGAAACCATGTTCGGCGTCCGCTGCGAGTTGTCTTTCAGCGGAACCGCAGAGTATCTTGACAACAATGTCGCCGGCCACATCTATTATATTATCAGGGAAGCGACCGTCAACGCGGCGCGGCATGGACGGCCCGACCTGATCGGCATCACCATGAACCGGGACCGCGACATCCTGGAGGTAAAGATTATTGACAACGGAGAGGGCTTTGATACCCTGTCCACCAGAAAAGGCATGGGGCTGCACACCATGGAATACCGGGCCAAGGCCATCGGGGCGGACCTGCGCATCGAATCGAGCAGCTATGCGGGTACGATTATCTCCGTTTCACGTGAGTTGAACAGCTGATGAAAAAAATATTGATCGTCGACGACCATCCCATTTTCCGCATGGGTATGAAAGAGTTGCTGAACCAGGAGGAAGATCTGACGGTCTGCGGTGTTGCCGAGGATTTTACCAGTGCCCGCAGGTCGCTGAAAGAAGATCAGCCGGATCTTGCCATCATCGATATCTCACTGGCCGAAGAGAACGGCCTCGACCTGGTAAAGGAGATCGCCATCAATCACAGCGGCCTGCCGATGCTGGTCCTGTCGCTGCACGACGAGTCGGTCTGGGCCGAGCGGGCCATCAGGGCCGGGGCCCGGGGCTACGTGATGAAAAAAGAGGCATCCGAGTCGGTGATCTCGGCAATCAGAAATATCTTCGACGGCAAGATCCATGTAAGCCCGAGCATGATGGCCCACCTGCTGGACAAGTTTCAGGGCAACCCCGACGCCCAGGGGGCGCCCACCGTCGACGTTTTGACCGACCGCGAACTCGAGGTCTTCAGACTCATCGGCTCGGGGCTCTCGACCAGGGAAATCGCCGAGCGCATGCGGCTCGGGATCAAGACCATCGGCACCTACCGGGACCGGATCAAGCAGAAACTCTGCATCAAAAGCGCCACTGAACTGACCCGCCGCGCGGTACTCTGGGCCGAAAACCAGCATTTCGGCAGTTCCGATTAACGGCCCGCGGCGCCCCCCTGAACTCAGCGCATCAGCTGCAGTCGTTTGACGATATACTCAAGCGGCGGCCGGACGTTTATGTCCGATACGTAAATATCGCTGATAATCCCCTGTCGGTCGATGAACACCAGCGCCCGCTCGGAAGTTCCGTCGCTTCTCAACAGACCGTAGCTCGCTGCCGCCTCGCCGTGGGGCCAGAAATCGGACAGCACCTCGAACCAGATGTTTCCCATCTGGCCGACCCAGGCGTACAGGGTGGGGATGTTGTCGACCGTGATGCCGATTAAAACAGCGTCATTTTCCTCAAAAAGCCGGCGGCTGATGCCATAGCCCGGCCACTGATCCGAGCAGACCGGGGTCCAGGCTGCCGGAACAAAGGAGATGACCACGTTTTTGCCCCGATAGTGGCTGAGCTTCACCTCGTTTCCGAGGATGGACGGCAGACTGAAATCGGGAGCCGGTTCCCCGGGCTTGACCTTCAGCGTGGAGTCAATCGGCTTGAGGTTGCCGGTATCGTATATCGATGCTTTGAATCCGGGGTCCGCGCCCCGGGCTGACCCGCAGAAAAGCCAGAGTACCAGGAAGAAAACCAAATGCGTTGTCCAACCAGAAACTTTCATACCCGTTCTCCGCTAATAGCCGGCATACTCCAGCAGGTCGCCGAGAAATTCTTCTTTTGAGTGAAAGCCGCCCGACTGCCGCAACACGATCTGCGCTTCCCCGGTTCCCCTGCCTTTGACGCGAACCCCGATAAAACCAGGGGTTCCGGCTCCTGAAAGGGCCTTGTAAATGGACATGTCCTGATCGGGGAAGAGCGGGAAGCCGATCTTGTAGGTGTCACGGAAATGGTTTACCTCAAATGTCGAATTGGAGGCACCGATGCCGATGATTTTAACGCTCGGACCCGCGGCCGGCAGGGCCTTCATCATCTCGTGGAGTTCATTGATCAGCGGGGCCTCCTCCTGGCAATAGGGGCAGTACATGCTGAACAATTCGATCAGGACGACATCTGCTTGTATATCGGCAACCGTGAAGCTGTCTCCCTCCCGGTCCTGGAGGCCGAGATAGGTGCGATGCTCAGCCTGCTCGGGAAGCGGCAGCATAAATTCAGGCATAAGTTCGGCCACCCGGTCAGCCGCCGAAACATTCAGGCCCGCGAACAGGCAGAAAAGAACCGCTGAAAAAACCGTCATCAATTGCTTTACCATGATAACCCACCCAAAAGATTATTTTTGCACGTCTTAGAATCCGCCACCAGCGCCAAGGGCACTGCCCCCGGCTATCCAAAACAATGGCTCAAGATTAGCGTAATCATTGTTCCCAGGTAAAGCCAAATCTCTGAGGCTGCTTGACCGCACTTACAGCGCTGCGCAAAGGGCGAGTCAATTAGCCTGCAAAATCAATGGCTGGAGAGGGGCGGGGGCGGCGTGTATGGAAATTCCCTACAGCAACTTGATGCACCGACCTACCTCTGGGGCTTAATCTTTCCTACAACAGAAAAGGCCGGCCGCTGATTTTTTTATTGGCGATCATCATCTACTCTTAGCCTGCTGGAGAATCTGCAGGTCCGACCACCGGTCTGCCTGCACCGTTATTTTCGAACAGTCGGTCTGGTCGAAGGCTGTTTCAGAAATCAACAAATCATCAGGAGGATCAAGGATGGAACATGACAAAAAGGAGAGGCGCTCGTTTCTTAAGCATCTCTTTGCCGGCTCGGCGGTGGTTGCCGGCGCTGCCTCAATGGTTAAGCCGGCCCAGGCGAAAACGTCTGCACCGGTAACCGAAGGCGGCGACGAAATTCTGTATAAAGAAACGGAATCATTTAAGAAATATTACAAATCACTTCGCTCGTAGGCGGCCCGCCTGGGTAAAACAAGCTTCAGTCAAGGAGGCATGTAACTATGGCCATCAGTAAGAACAAAAAACCCTCTCCGGGGAAAACGGTCAGCAGCGGCCGGCGGGTGACACTGAACCCGAAAGTCGCCAGGAGATCGTTTCTGAAACTGTCAGCAGCCACCGCAGCCTTATCCGGTGCAGCCATGACAACCAAGTTGACCGGCAAAGCAGTAGCCGCTGAGAATGCTCAGGCCTACTCCGATTCCAAAACCGTGCGCACCATATGCACCTACTGCGCGGTCGGCTGCGGTATCGAGGCCGAGGTTCAGAACGGCGTCTGGGTTCGCCAGGAAGTTGCCGCAGACCACCCGGTATCGCGGGGCGCCCACTGCTGTAAAGGCGCCGGCGCCATCGACATGGTTATCAGTGAAAAACGGCTGAAAAACCCGATGAAACGGGTTAACGGCAAATGGACCAATATATCCTGGGGCCAGGCGATCGATGAGATCGGCGCCAAGCTTACCGAACTCCGGGAAAATGAAGGTCCCGATGCGCTTCATTTCAACGGCAGCGCCAAGGTCTCCACCGAGATGGCCTACCTGCAGAGGAAATTTGCTGCTTTCTGGGGGTCGAACAACATCGACCACCAGGCCCGAATCTGACACTCCACAACGGTGGCAGGTGTCGCCAATACTTGGGGTTACGGAGCAATGACCAACAGCCTGAATGACATCAGGCATGCCAAATCGATGATTTTCATCGGATCCAACGCCACGGAGGCCCACCCGGTTTCGATGCTGCATATTCTGCACGCGAAAGAGGTGAACAACGCCCCGATTATCGTCGTCGATCCGCGTTTTACCAAACTGGCCGCTAAAGCGACCGAATTCGTCAGGGTCCGGCCCGGTTCCGACTGTGCCTTCATCATGGGCCTGATCAACGAAGTCGTAGCCAACGGCTGGGAGGACAAAGAGTTCATCCGCACCCGCGTTTCCGGATACGAGGAAATGCTTGCCGTGGCCAAAGATTACACCCCGGAAGTCGTGGAAGACATTACCGGCATCCCGGCTGAGCAGACCAAGCGGGTCGCCTCGATCCTGGCCAAAAACCGGCCCACCAGTCTGACCTGGTGCATGGGCGGCACCCAGCATCACATCGGTTCATCCATTACCCGCGCCTTCTGTATTCTGCAGCTGGTACTCGGCAACATGGGCAAATCGGGCGGCGGCACCAACATCTTCCGCGGCCACGACAACGTGCAGGGCGCCACCGACATGTGCGTCCTGGCCGACAGCCTGCCCGGCTACTACGGCCTCGCCGAAGGTTCCTGGAAACACTGGTGCCGGGTATGGGACGTCGATTTCGACTATATCGCCGGCCGCTTCCCGGACAAGGAGTGGATGGGCAAGAAGGGCTTCACCCTGGCCCGCTGGTACGAAGGTGTACTGGCCGAAGAGGAAATCGAGACCCCGACCCCGGTCAAAGCCATGATTCAGTGGGGCTGCGGTTCCAACTCGAACTCCCAGTTCAACCGTGTGGTCAAGGCACTGAACAAGCTCGAACTGCTGGTTATCGTCGATCCGTTCCCGACCATCGCCGCAGCGGCCACCAAAACCGACAACGTCTATCTGCTGCCCAGTTCCAGCCAGTATGAGACGTCCGGTTCGGTCACCTCGACCTCGCGTCAGATCCAGTGGCGCAACAAGGTTGTCGACCCGGTCTACGACTCGAAGGACGATTACGAGATCATGTCGCTGCTGGTCAACAAGTTCGGCTTTGCTGACCAGTTCTATAAAAATATCAAGGAAGTGCCGGAAGACATCACCCGTGAGATCAACAAGGGCACCCTGACCATCGGCTACAACGGCCAGACCCCCGAGCGGATCAAGAAACACATGGAGAACTGGCACACCTTCGATATCGACGACCTGCAGGCCAAGGGCGGCCCCTGCGACGGAGAATACTACGGCATGCCATGGCCCTGCTGGACCGAGGAACATCCCGGCACGCCGATCCTCTACGACATCTCCAAGTCGGTTGCCGACGGCGGACTGCCGTTCAGGAACCGATTCGGTGATGTGGCCACCTACATCATGAGCGGACGTGAAGAAAATCAGCTCGCCGAAAAAGGTGTCTGTAACCCGGGCAGTGAAGTAGAGGGCGGATATTCCGAGTTCAAGGAAGTCGTTCCCGGAACCAACTGGAAGACCGATCTGTCCCAGAAGACCATCCAGACCGCCATCGCCCGCGGTATGGCACCGTTCGGCAACGCCCGGGCCCGCTGCGTTGTCTGGAACTTCCCGGACCAGGTTCCGATCCACCGCGAGCCCCTGCATTCACCGCGGCCCGACCTGGTTGAAAAATATCCGACCTACGAGGACAAGGCCAATCACTTCAGGGTTCACACCCGTTACAAGAGTGAGCAGAATGTCGACCTGGTCAAGGAGTACCCGTACGTCCTTACCACCGGCCGTCAGGTCGAACATATGGGCGGCGGTGCTGAAACCAGAAGCTCCAAGTACCTCTCCGAGTTGCAGCCTGAGATGTATGCGGAGATCAATCCGCGTCTGGCCAACAATCTCGGTATCCGCAAGGGCGACATGATGATCATCGAGGCGCCCGAAGGTTCCAAGATCAAGGTCAGGGCATTCATCA
Source organism: uncultured delta proteobacterium (assembly GCA_963845115.1). Lineage (GTDB taxonomy): Bacteria > Desulfobacterota > Desulfobulbia > Desulfobulbales > Desulfocapsaceae > JABDQA01. The sequence goes on from CAWJQN010000002.1 coordinate 176,654, forward strand.
CACCCCGTGTTGACGATAAAACCATATTCCTGCCATTCCATTTTGCCGGAACGCTGATGGGCGAGTCTTATCTCAAGGACTACCCGGAAGGCCACGCACCCTATGTGGTTGGCGACCCCGGCAATTCCGTAACGAACTATGGTTATGACATCATCACGCAGATCCAGGCCACCAAGGATGGGCTGTGTAAAGTCACCCGTGCATAACGGACGACTCAGGAGGATTAAACAATGGCACGAATGAGATTTTTATGCGACACGGACCGCTGTATCGACTGCAGCGGATGCGTTATCGCCTGTAAAGAAGGAAACCATATACCGGTCGGCATCAACCGTCGGCGGGTTTTGACCATGAAACAGGGTGAGCCGGGGGAAAAATCGATCTCGGTCGCCTGCATGCACTGCTCGGATGCCCCGTGTATCGCGGTCTGTCCGGTCGATGCTATTTATCAGCGTGACGACGGCGTGGTGCTGGTCAGCAAGAAGACCTGCATCGGCTGCGGCTACTGCTTCATGGCCTGTCCGTTCGGTGCGCCGCAGTTTCCGACCGGCAATTTCTTCGGCGCCCGCGGTGCGATGGACAAATGCACGTTCTGCGCCGGCGGCCCGGAAGAAAACTTCAGCAAGGAAGAGAAGCAGCTGTACGGCCAGAACCGGATCGCCGAAGGCAAGGTGCCGCTCTGTGCCGCCATGTGTGCGACCAAGGCATTGCTGGCGGGTGACGGCGACGTGGTTGCCGACGTTTACCGCGACCGTGTCTTCAAGCGCGGCTCGGGCGTCAATGCCTGGGGCTGGACCAGGGCTTACAACAAAAGCTGAAAGCCTTTCCGACAACAAATCAGCAGCCGGATCAGCTGAATCGCCGATTCGGCTGCTGATATTATCAAGGAGGAACCTATGCGCAGACTCATAGCGTCCGGGGTTCTGATAACGGTCGTTTACGCGGTTGCCCTGATCATCTCGACGGCGATTGCTGCTCCGGCCTCAATGAACGGTTTTACCCAGCTTTTCTGGCCGGAACATTACGGCGAGCTTTACGGTTCTGTTACCGGGGACTGGCAGAAAATCGGCCAGCCCTTCACCCACCTGACGAGCTCGGTCTTCTGGAAAATCTACCTCGGGGTGATCTGTATCGTACCCGCCGTATTTTTACTGCACTACGTGGCGGTCGGACCCAAGGTGTTCAGCCATGACGGCCCCCAGATCAGATTTTTCAGCCGGTTCTCGATAATCATCCACTGGCTCGGCGCGGCCGCCTTTGTTATCTGTGCCGTCAGCGGCCTGCTGATGATCCTGGGCTCGTTTCTCGGCGGAGGCGCGTTTATTCGATTCGCCAGGTACGCCCATATCATCGCTGCTTTGGTCTTCGTGATTCCGGGCATCATCATGTTTCTCATCTGGGTTAAGGACATGTTCCCGACCTGGTATGACATCAAGTGGATCTTTATCCTCGGCGGATACCTGAGTAAAAAGAAGAAGCCGGTACCGGCGGGTAAATACAATGCCGGCCAGAAAGCCTGGTTTTGGCTCTCTACGCTGGGCGGCCTGACCATGGCAGGCACTGGATATATCATCTGGGAGATGGGAGTTGATCTGGACATCGTCAGAATATCTGCCATTATCCACAATATCCTGGGCATTGCCCTGATAGCGTTTCTACTGACTCATATGTACATGTCCCTGTTTGCCATCAAGGGAGCCATTCAGAGTATGATCACCGGTTACAAATCCAAAGACGAGGTCGATCACCTGCACAGCAGATACAAATACGACGCCTAGTCGTCAGTGTGCTGGACCGACCGCCGGCTCAGCGGATCGAAGGGCGGAGGATGGATCATCCTCCGCCCTTTTCTTTTGCCTCCTACCACACCGTAGAACGTTGAAATTGTAGTATTTTTTCCGTTTCTTCCTCTTGATTTTATACACCCACTATAATAGAATATTTGTTAACGAATGGATTAAGCAATCAGCTTGTATCGCTTTAAATATAATTTTAAATAGTTATGTCATCTGATCATGATAGTGAATGGTTCGAACGACTAAAGGCTCGAATCGAAGAATACAATCAGAAAGATCTCCAGGCAATTGTCCGGGCCAGAGAGGAACGGGATAAGTTGTTGCAGCCAAGAGACGAGGATAACGAACAAACCGTTCTCAAGACTTAGATAACTGATCAGGCGATTACCTTCTTCATCATCTCTCCTCCATGGGTGGTGTGGCTTCCAGCTGCATCACCCTTTTTTTTTCTTCCTGCTTGGCAGCATTGATGGGTGTTTCGATAAATGCAGCTGGGTCAATCGAGACAATCGTTTCCGCCACCTGGTGTTGAAGTGCAAAAACTTTGTCGTGATCTGCCAAGCCGGGAACGGTGATCAGCTTATAGTGATGAAAAATCTATCTGCTAATCGTCAGAGGAAGGTTGATATGGCATTTTCTCAGATCTTCTGACGGTGCTGATTCCCGGGCTGCGTCAGTAGTCCCGGGATTCAGTTTTTCAGACCCTTGGATTCACGGTCACCGCGTCCCCGCCACAGACGGTCTCAAAGCCTCACCGATCCTTGTTGATCCCGGACTTTATTATTTTTCCGATTCGTTTTATGTTTGAAGGGTCATTTTTTCTCCCCTCCCCCTGTCAATAGACACAAAGGACGCGCCATGGACACCTATGACGTTATCGTTATCGGAACCGGAACCAGCGGGCAGACCGCCGCTCTGGAACTGGCTGCGGAAGGACTCAGTGTGGCCATCGTCGAGCAGAGCGACACCCCGGGCGGTATCTGTGCCCTGCACGGCTGCCAGGCCAAGAAGTATTTTTATGAAGTCGCCGAGGTCGCTGCCAAGTCAACCCATCTGCTCGGTCTCGGCATTACAGAAGCAGTGAAAACCAAATGGCGGGACATCACCACCGCCAAGAATACATTTACCTCAACGGTGCCTGACAATACGGTTGCCAACCTGAAGGGCAGCGCTATTTCCTATGTGGCGGGCAAAGCAGTCTTCAAAGACCGGTGGCACATCACGGTCGGGGACACCCCGCTGGCCGCGAAATATTTTATTATTGCCAGCGGGGCCGAGCCGATGCAGCTGCCGTTCCCGGGGAACGAACACCTGTTGACCAGCAATGATTTTCTGGCCCGCGAAACCCTGCCCTCGCGACTGGCATTCATCGGCGGCGGCTTTATCTCCTTCGAGTTTGCTCATTTCGCCGCCCGGATTCACGACACCTGCCGGGAAATCACCATCCTCGAAGCCGGCCAGCGTCCGCTCACCCCCTTTGACCAGGACATGGTCGAGCAACTGGTGCGGGCATCGGATACCGACGGGATCAAGGTCCGCTGCTTGGTCGAGGTCACGGCTGTTGAAAAGAACGGGGAGGAATTCATTGTCCACCTCAAGGGTCGGAAGCCACTGGTCGTTGACCTGGTGATCAATGGCGCCGGTCGTTCGCCTGCCATCAGAGATCTCAACCTGGACGCCATCGGAGTTGATTATTCAGGCCGGGGCATCTCTGTGGATAAGGGGATGCGAAGCAGTGTCGATACCATTTTCGCGGTGGGTGACTGCGCCGACACGATACAGCTGGCGCGCGTCGCCGACCGGGAAGGCCTGGCTGCCGCCAGAAACGTTCTGGCTGCGCGAGGCGAAAAAGAGGCCGATGGTATCGACTACGAGGCCGTGCCGGCCGTCCTGTTCTCCTATCCGCAGCTGGCGATGGTTGGCAAAACCGAAGAACAGTTGATCGAAGAGAAAACCCGGTACTGGAGAAATATGGATACCGAACTGAGCTGGCCCACCTACCGCCGGGTCGGGCTCCGCCGGGCGGCTTTTAAAATACTGGTCGATGAAAACGATCATATCCTCGGCGCCCACATTCTTTCCGACAATGCCACCGGTATCATCAACACCTTCCGGATGGCCATGCTTCACAGCATCGATATCAGAAGACTGCATGAGGACGCGATGATGAGCCCCTACCCTTCCCGGGAGAGCGATATTACCTATATGCTCAGCCCTCTTGTCCAGTGAGGGGTTTAAGAGCGGCTACTTGTTGTCCAGCGTCATCAGGTACGACCTGAGATTTTTCTTGGTGTTGGCCAGCCCCAGTTTTTGCCGCAACCGTTTACGGTGAAAATCGACCCCGGCCACCGAAAGATTCATTATCTCGGCAATCTCCTTGCTCGACCTTCCGTTGCGCACCAGATTAGCCACCTCGATTTCCTGCGGCGTCAACAACAGGCCCAGGGATGAAAGGGTCCGAAGAAACGGGGAGATGATATCTCTGAGGTTGTTGTCGGCAATTTCGACCAGCGTACGATGTTTATCGGCCAGCCTTCCCTGAAGCAGCTTTTCGATATAGGGCAGAACCAGCCGGTCGACATTGTTGTATACCGTTTCCTCGAGCCTGGTCCTGTCTTCGGCCCGCTGCCTCAGCAGCACCCTCAGCGCCGTGTTGGTTTCCTCCAGCTTTTCGCGTTCCTGGAGCAGTTCCGCCTCTTTGAGCTTCAGTTCCTCCTGCATCTCCATGATTGGCGTGATATTTTCATGGGTTACAATCGCTTTGGCGGTCTGTTCCTCCCGAAACGGTACGACCCGGACCATGAACCACTGTTTTTTGGTTGGAGAATGGCAGGGGTAGTGAGTCACGAACTCGGGCACCTCGCCCTTCAAGACGCTGCGAATGCCGCGGGCAACCTGATTGGCCTCGTGATATTCATCCACGGAAGCAAGCTCGCAGACACTGAAATAGTTGATCCCCACACTCTGGTAGTTCACATCAATTTCGTTCTCATCGCCATACTTTTCCCAGGCCTGATTGGTTTCCAGAATGACACCGTCCTGGTCAATGATTGCCACATGGGCGGTGATCGAATTGACCACTTCTCTGTATAGATCGGTTGCAGCCATATTTCACCCATTAATAATAGTTTTCACTACCACTAATACATCATTTCTCTTTTATTGTGTCAAGATGTTTCGTCTTTATCTTCTTATTAACAGATGCGATGAATTATCAGCCGGTCCATAATCCCTTCAGAGGAGCAGACATGAAAGGCGGTATAGAATCTCTCACCTGGCTGAGTGACAAGGATGGGAAAGAATATGTGTGTTCGTTGGAAAACAATGACAAAAAGACATTTGATGAACTCAGCGAAGAAGAAAAAAGGCGCTGCACTGATGTCAATCAGATTGTAGGAACCGAGCGATGGTAATTTTCAGCGTAACAGGAATGGAAGACTCCTCCCAAGGAGCACATTGACCCCACCAAAGTGCTCCGCAACCGACATGAAGGTGCTTGACGGCATCGGTACCTTCATGTCGCCTCCGTTTATAACGAACACCGCAGCCGGGATTCGGGGCGTACTCAGTTGGCTCAGCTGAGCAATCACCAGACCGGCATGCGCCGGGGAGACTCTCCCGTCCGGTACGTACACCATCATTTTGCATCTTTTTGTCAGGCACTATAGACCTCGGGGACGAGCATGCCTATTATATATCAACCGGATCAACGAAAACCGGTTTACCCCCTTCCCCATTCCTGCCCAAGGAGGATTACCATGTCTCAGAGTGTCTACAAAATCATAGAAATGGTCGGATCGAGCCCGAATTCCTGGGAGGAGGCAGCGCAGAACGCGGTCAAAGCTGCAGGTCTGAGCCTGCGGGATCTGCGCATCGCCGAGGTTGTCAGGCTTGATATGGTAGTCGACGACGGCAAGGCGGCAATCTATCGCGCCCGGGTAAATCTTTCATTCAAGGTTCTGTCCGATTAAGCCGCCAGGCTAGTCGGTTCGCTCCGGCGGAAACAGTCTTGAAATCATCGACCGTTTCTTGACCGGCTGATTCATCAGGATGGCCAGGTTATCCTGGGCCGTATAGTTGCGGTCCCAGATCTCGATGGCTTCCTCATAGTTTTTCCTGGCTTCCTCGAGGTTGCCCAGATAGCGGTTGATCATGCCCAGGTTGGTCAGGGATACCGATAGCCTTCGCGGTGTCTCTATCTGGGCGTCGAGGATCATCGCCACCCGTTTTTCCATGACCCTCCGGGCATCCATACCCTCCAAGGCAGGGTCGTCTTCCCGGAAATAGGGCGCAAGCCTCTGCCTGATCTGATCCTCCGACAAGGAACCCATTTCTGCCATCCAGGCCTCATAAATAGCGATGGCCTGACGGGTATATTGTTCTGCGGTTCCCAGGCTCTTTTGCATCGATGGCCTGCCGACATCGCCGCCAGTCAGAATCTCTGTCTCAAGTTCAACCAGATAGACCGTGGCCGTGTTGTTCAACAACACCCCGACCTCATATGAATGTTCATACCCCGGGGTGGAACGATAGATGGCCAGCATCTGGTTTAGAAGACTCAGCGACTGCACATATTCATGGCTTTCCAGTTCCTTGTCGTACGTCTGAAACAGCTCCTTGGCCGGTAAGATCCTTGGATCCTCTGCCTTGTTGATGGAACCGTAATAGAAATAGGAACCGATGAAAATGGAGGCGGTGATGGTAAGGACGATAGCGAGGACCTTCTTGGTGCCTGATTGCATGTAAGGGGATCGTGTTAGATAGAGGTTTCGGTCTCCGCCCGATAACAGGCGGAGACCGAAAAGAGGCTGTTAACTGACGCCGTGTACTTCAGCGGCCAGATGTTTTCTGATTTCTTCAGGTGTGTCCGGCGTTGCCAACGATACTACGATATTGGCAACAATTGCAAGCGGTGCGGCGATCCAGGCGAAATACCAGGGATTCAGCCAGTAGCCGACAAATGCTGCGCCGGGAAGTGAGACTCCGAATTTACCGCAGATAAAGTATACCAGCGCGATTGCGGTAAAGGAGGCTCCAACAATAATACTGGCCCAGGCCCCCTCACGATTCGAGCGACTCCACCAGATGCCCATCAGGAACAGCGGGAAGATGGTACAGCCGGCGATCGAGAAGGCCAGCGCAACGAGCTGGGCAACCAGGGCCAGCTTCATGCAGTGCAACCACCATAACGCCAACTGCCATTGCGATGGTTGCGATACGAGCCGCACGTATCTGTGACTCTCCCGAGGCCTCCGGGTTGAAGACCCGGTAGTAGATATCGTTGGAAAAAGCCGACGATCCCGCTACCAGCAAGCCTGAAACGGTCGAGAATGCCGCCGAGACAGCACCGGCAGCAAGAAATCCGACGATGACCGGATTTACGTTTCCAAGCTGGGCGGTGTAGACAACGATCGCATCTGAAGCCAGCGCTCCGACTTCAGGGTTGGAGGACAGAATCCTACCGAAAGCGGCGTACAGGGGAGCGGTCCAGTAGAGCAGACAGATGAAGAACAGTCCCCAGGTAACCGACCAGCGGGCATCACTGGGCTTGGGTACAACATAGAACTTCTGGATAACGTGCGGCAGACCGGCCGTACCAATCATCAGGGCGAAGCAGGTTGCCATCCACTGGAAGAAGGTCTTGCCGGTGGCCGGATCCCACGGCATCGCATACTCCGGCTGCGGCACCGTCTGCATCGCATGCCCAAGTGAGGAGACGAAGCCAGTCGCGTTACCGGCAACGATATCCGACACCACCCTCCCGTAGCCGAGTTGCGGAATCAGCCAGAAATAATCGAATTTGAAGGTCAGAATAAAGGCCGGGATCAAAAAGGAGGTAATCAGAATGATGTACTGGACGATCTGGTTTTTGGTAACCCCCAGCATGCCTGAAATGATTACGTAGCCGAGAACGACCGTACTTCCGACAATAACCGACCAGGTGTAATTCATACCCAGAATCCACTTGAACATCAGTCCGATACCACCGAACTGGCCGACACAATAGCAGAAGGAAATAAAGATGGCAATACAGGCGGTAAATACCCGAAGACCGGACGAGTAGTATCGATCGCCGATAAAGTCGGTGGCCGTGTATTTACCGAATCTTCTGATCTGCGAGGCCATCAGCAGCAGCAGCAGACAGTAGCCGCCGGTCCAGCCGACCACGTAGGACAGGCCGTGATAACCCGAGCCGTACATGATCGCCGCCATGCCCAGAAACGAGGCCGCCGACATCCAGTTCGAGGCAATGGCAGCGCCCGAGCCGACACGGGATATGGATCGGCCCGCCGCATAGTAGCCTTCTGTTCCCTCGGCCTTGTTCATGAATCCGACAACAATGAAGATTAAAATCGTTGCCAGCAGTATGATTGCCGGTATCGTTTTGAACCCGCCCTCGAGAGCCGCGCCACTGGCGGCAAACGCTGGAATCGCAACGAGTAGGATCGCCGACAAAAAGATGAAAAACGATAGTGCTCTATAGGTGATTCTTTTCATTTTCGGTTCCTCCTATTCGTATGAAGATTCCATTCCGTGTCTTTTCATTATCTTATCAATCACTTGACAATACACCAGACAGATCAGATTAAAGGTGATCAAGGTGACAAGTGCGGTAAAAAAGTAATGAAACGGAAAACCGAAAACGATTGTATCGGTGAGAACCGATTGATTGTGGATAAAGAATTTATCCATCAGCGGCTTCAACGCCGGATCAAACATCGACATTGTATCCGGGGTAACAGGGGTCAACGCAAAAGGTACAACAGCCATCATGGCCTCGTTCTCAGCTATCCCCAGTGTTGCATGAATAAAGCCGGTTTCCATGGCCTCACCGGTACCAGCCTTACCTGCCAGATCAAGCAGCATCTGCCGTTCGGCCCCGGCAAGGGCGTTGTAAGCTGATGAGGTGAAGGCTACTTTCAGCTGCTCGTTATTCAGCAGCGCAGCGCTTTTACCGAGCATGGCCAGGTAGAAATTGGCCGCAGTGACCATGTCCTCTGGTGATGCACTCCCGTCAGTCAGTTTGGGAGCAATCTGCTGGAATTCAACATAAACGGCCTCGGGCGTCGGGGTTTCCATTATTCTGAGGAGAATCTGGAACCCATAGGTTACAACACCCCAGATGACCAATCCAATGACAATTGCGCGGATATTCTCCTTTAGAAATGGTGTTGATGGTTTGAAAAAGTTAACGTTATAACTCTTACTTTCTTCCATTTTTCTCCTCCTTTTTAATGACTGCGTTCCGTTCATGCAGAACCTGAAAATCTCCGCAGAACAGTCTGCTCCCCGAACAGCGCGTATCTAAAAAGATCCGGGAAACCACCGGGGCGGAGTCGCTCCACCCGTTCAGTCTGCCGGATTGGTCAAGCAAACGAAAAATGTCAGATTTCGTGGGTTACTCGTTAACACCCTTTCTCCATCACCGAACATCAAACTCATGGCAGGAGTTGCCGGAATGGGCCTCAGATTCTCCTAACCAGCATCAACAGTTTAGAATAATAAGTGATAATATTCATCACTTTTTTTTATCATGAGCAATTTTGTTGGTCCGCTGCAGCGAAATTTATATTAGTGGACCCGTATTAATCATTTAATTACAAACCTTTAAGAGGTTTTGTTAATTATGGAGACGCGACCCTTCTCCAGGCTCATCAGCGGAGTGGCGACACCGTCGTACAGGAATTTGGGGGGCATAAGCCGACGCAGACGCAGCAGCGGAGATCCATCCATTCTGTCGGCAGCGGTATCGGGCGACAAGCACGTTCCCGTTTCAGACAATCGGTTTCGGTGAAATACTGCGGACAGCGCCAAGAAGGTTTTAAGCTCCCGGCAGAAAAAGGAGGCAGCAGCGGGCAGGGTGGCCCGGGCGGATCAGGAGGTCCTGCCGATGAACTCCATGCTCATTTTCTGCTGAATACCCTCGATCCGTTTGAAGATCTCCTTGAGCATGGTCTGGTCGATCCGGGTGAGCTGCTTGGGATTGATGAAGTTATCGGCCTGGCCGCCCTCTTCGGCAATGGCGGTGATCTGCCTGATAAAGCGCAGGTTCATCAGGTAGCGGTAGGACTGGACGATGTCCTCGTACTCTTCTCTGGTCAGAACCTGTCTGTCACGGATTTTTTCGAGCCGCTCCAGCGTGTTGGTATCCCTGATATCGTGTTTGAGGGAATAAATCCTGGCGAAATCGATGATCGGCATCATGGCCCGCTTGATGTCGAAGGAATCCTTGCGCTCACCCTTGGACTGAACCACGATGTTTCTGAAGAACCCGAGGGGGGGCCTGATACGAAAGGCGTTCTCGACCATATATTTGAAGAAGAAACCGGACCATTTGCCCAGCGAGCCGAACAGAAAATCGCTCAGTTCATCGGTCAGGTCCTCGTCCCCCCAGGCATACCTGAAATCAAAGAAAATGGATGAATAGAGCAGATCTTCAGGGGTCTCGGCATCGATCCACCGGGCAAAGTAGTTTTTCCACACCGAGATCGGTTGACACCAGTCCGGATTCTGGGCCATGTTGTTGCCCTCGCAAAAATCAAAACCGGCCTGGTCGAGCCAGCCGCAGATATCGGCAGCCAGATCGAGGAAATATTTGCTGGTCAGATCCCTCTGCTCGTCGTCCGCAGGATCCTCGTAGATGATGGCGTTGTCCTGGTCGGTTTTCAAGGTCTGCTCATTGCGGCCTTCGCTGCCCATGACAATGAAGGCAAACCTGCAGGGGGGCGGCCCGGCCTTGTCGACGGCAAAGCTGACGACCCTCTCCAGGACGGCGTCGGCGACCTTGGTGATCAGGCTGGTCAGCACCTCCGGCGGGGCTCCGTTCTTGATCGGTTCAACGAGCAGCCCGGGCAGTCGGCTGTGAATATTCTCGAGCTGGTCGGGCGAGGAGGCGTGGGTGATTTCCTGGATCAGAAAATAGGAAGACCGACTCTGTTCCGTTATGATTCTGCGATAGGTCAGAATACCGGAAATCGCACCTTCATCGTCGGTTACCGGCAGGTGCGAAACGTCCTTTTCCACCATCAGCAGGTAAGCTTCGAAGAGCTGGGCATCCTCGGGAAGGGTGATCAACGGAGCAGACATGATGTCGACAATCGGCCGGTTTTTATCGAAATCGGCAGCCACGACCCGTTTTCTGAGATCCTCGTCGGTGACGATGCCGCCATACCCCCCATGGCTGTCCTGTATCATCAGGTAGCCGGTGTTTTCTTCGGTCATTTTGGCGGCAGCGTCACGGATCGCCATCGCTGCCGGGCAGCTCAGCAGGGTGGTTGAATAGACCGAGTAGATCCGCTGCTGGAAAAAAGGCGATGTCTTTTCCGAGGGTTCCACCTGCCGGGAAATCATCTCGGCGTAGGATCGATCCAGCATCTTCTGACCGAAGGTGTTGGTAAAAAATTCCCGGAAATCTTCAAACTCCTCACAGAGGGCGAGAAACACCGGAGCCGGCAGGGTGTAGAAGGTGGTGTCCTCGATGCTCTTCATGGTTCTGACGGCCATGCCATTGTTGAGCAGCATCGATATGCCGCCGAAGCAATCCCCCTCCGAGAGCATGCGCCGCAGGGTCTTCTCGCCGTTTTTTTCATAGTAGAGTTCGGCCGAACCGGCGGCCACCACATAAAGCGCCGAAACCTTTGTCTTGCCGCTGATGAAGCTCACTTCATTCCGAGCAGCCTGTTCAACCACGAATGCGGACTGCAGCTCGCTGATTTTCTGTTGGGGCAGAAAAGAAAACGGGGGGGTCTGGGAGATGATGCTCAGATCTATGTTCGCCATGGCACCTGCCGGTTATTGGTCCCGGGGCCCCGGCTGCAGGGCCGACTCCAGGGCTGATGAGAGGCCTGCAATGGTTGCCTTGCGGGAGTGGGTTTTTCAGTGGCTCTTCATGTATCAGTATCTGCCACGATGCCGGTTTCGTCAAGTTCCCGCCTGATGGCCCTGCTTATTTGCGGCAGTGTCACCGGCTTTTCCAGAATCTGCGATATCCCCAGAGCTCGTGCTTCGGCCAGCTGGTCGCTCTGCGAGAAACCGGAGACCACCAGGGCCTTCTGGCCGGGGCTGACCTCGAGCATTTTACGATAGAGCTGGCAGCCGTCGAGATCGTCATCCATGATCATGTCGAGAATCACCAGGTCGACCCGGCAGGAGCGCAGAAATCCCAGGGCCTCATGGCTGTTGGTAACAGCAAAGGTCTTGTAGCCGATGGTGTTCAGCATTTTCTGCATGATCTCATTCTGCTCGGCTTCATCATCCACCAAAAGAATGATCTCTCCGCCGCCGTTGCCGGCCTTAGCTATGTTTGCCCCGTTTCCCCCAGGTGAAACCGAGGCGGCCGCCGGCAGATAGATGTCGAACAGGGTTCCCGAGCCGTCACTGCTGGCCTCTACCCAGCCGTCGCTTTCCATCACACTGTTCCAGACGATGGCCAGGCCCAGCCCGGTTCCGCTTCTGCCGCTCTGCTTGGTCGAGTAGAACGGGTCGAAAATGTGCTCGAGATGCTCGGCCCCGATGCCTTCACCGTCGTCAGCAACACTCATCTTGACATAATCACCGACCCGCATCGACTGGTCCCGCAGGACCGGCTTGGCAAAGCGGGTATTCTCGGTGACAATGGCAATGGTGCCCGCACCCTCAATGGCCTCCAGGGCGTTGCCAATCAGATTCAACAGGATCTTGTGAATGCGCTGGGCTGAGCAGAGACAGGGTTTCAGGGCCGGATCGAGGCGGGTGCTGATGAGGACGCCGGGGTGTGCCGACAACTGTTCGTCGTGTTCGATCGATTGCAGGTGGGAGGCGATCTGGTTGTTGAGATTGACCGGCGGCGGTTTGCTCTTTTTGCCCCTGGCCACCGACACCAGGTCGGCAACCACCGACGCTGCCCGCTTGCCGGCCTCCTGAATTTTTTTTATCTCTTCGTAGTAGGCATCACCAGTATCCATCTGCTTGAGCAGAAGGTCGGGATAATTGACCACCGCGGTGAGAATATTGTTCAGGTCATGGGCCACCGACCCAGCCATCAGGCCAAGCGCCTCGAGCCTGTTGGCCCGGGCCAGTTTTTCCTGAAGGGCCAGTTTTTCGCGTTCGCTTTTGACCCGTTCGCTGATATCCCTGAGCACCCATATCCTGGCCGGCCGGCCCAGATAATCCATGGTCCGGTAGCGCGCCTCGACCGGAAACCGGGAGCCGCCCTTTTTTTTCCCTGTCAGTTCGAATCCATGCGATTGATCCCGGGCCAGCAGCTGCCGGTGTTCCTCGAGCGATTGACGATCGAAGATCGTTTCCAGAAAAGGGCCCCGGCGCAGCTCTTCCCGGTCAAGACCGAAGATCCTGAAAAACTGGCTGTTGGCCTCCACCAGCCGGTCATTTTCGGCCACCACGATTCCTTCCCAGCCGGCCTCTGCCAGAACCTGGAAGCGGGCCTCGCTGCTGCGCAGTTCACGGCGCAGCCGATTGTGCTCCACCGCTTTGTCGATGATCTTGATCAGGTGATCATGGTTAATCGGCTTGGCAAGAAAATCGTACGCCCCCTGCTTCATCGCCCGGACTGCGGTTTCCACCGTATTCAGGCCGGTCAGCATGATGGCGCTGGTTTCGGGGCATGAGGTGGTGATGAACTCTGCCAGGTCACAGCCCGACATGTCGGGAAGCCCGACGTCGAGCAGGGCCACGTCGAAAACCTCCTGCTCGAGGAGACGGCGGGCCTCACTGCCGGTGAAGGCTTTGGTACAGGAGTAGTTGTAGTGATCGAGAATGCTGTGCAGGCCATCGATGAAGCGTTCTTCATCATCGACCAGCAGGATCGCAACCTTTTCGTTCATGGCAACACGTTTAAAAGACTAGGCATGCCGGTTCGGTAAAACAATTTCAAAGCTGGTTCCACGGCTCGGCTCGCTGGTGCAGTGTATGGTACCGCCCAGGTCCGAAACCGCCTTGGAGACGATCGACAGGCCGAGCCCTGAATGGCCGATGCCCTTGGTGGAAATGAAGGGGGTGTAGAGGTTCTCCTTGACCAGTTCGGGCAGACCGGGGCCGTTATCCTCGACTGTAATGACGATTCCGCTGTGCAGGTCATCGTCCGGATTCTGGACCTGGGCCGTGGAGACGACAATCCGGCCGCTGCCGTCCATCGCCTCGGAACCGTTCTTGAGCAGGTTCAGGACAATCTGCTTGATTCCGTCCGCCGAACTCCTGATTAGCGGCAGGGAGGTATCCGGCTCGAAAACGACCTCGGTTTCGGAGCTGATCAGCAGCGCCGACCTGACCAGCTGAACGATGTCTGAGACGACGTTGTTGACATTGGTCAGGTCGGCGGTCGAAAACGATGCCTGGGCGAAGGTGTCGAGCTGGTTTATCATCGATGAAATCCGGTTGATCTCATCGGTGATGATGCCGAGTTCCTTCTGGATACCCTCTTCGTGGGCGACCTTGAGCTTCAGGGTGGTCAGATAATTGTTGATGATGCCCAGCGGATTGTTGACCTCATGGGCAAATTTTCTGGCGGTCATGGAAATGGCGGCCTTGCGCTCCGCCTCGACCTCCTCGGTCCTGCGGGCCTTGATGTCATCGAGGTGAAGGCTCATGCCGGCCTGCTGGGCAATGGTTTTGATCAGCCGGTAATCGTTTATGGACAGCTCGGTCATCGCTCCGGGCAGGCCGACCAGGGCGACACCGACCTCTTTCTGCTCGGCAGCCAGGGGCACCAGGGCAACCACCCGGCAATCCAGAGCGGAAAGCACCTGCCGGTCGGCCAGATTTTCCTGTTCATCCTCGAGATTCAGATAATCAATGGAGCGGCTCTGGTAGGCCCTGACAATCCTGCTGCTGCTCTTCTGGATCGGCAGGACCAGCTCAAGGCCGAGCCGATGCAGTCTGTTCAGCTCTGATGTCCGGCCGCTCAGCAGGACCCCGTCCCTGTCGGGCAGCAGCATGACCACCCGGTCAAAACCGAAAAGCACGTTCAGGGAGCGCTCAAAAGCCCTGATCATCGACTCGCTGTCTCCAGCCTGGGCCATATTCTCCAGGAAACCGGAGAGCAGGGAAATTCCCTTTATCCGCGAGGCCAGATTGGTGTGCAGGGCCGAGCCGTTTTCACCCAGCACCACGGTCTGCCCGTCGGCCCCGTCCTCGGGGGAGGGCAGTTCCACGACAATCCCCAGCTCGGAGGAAATCTGCAGGATTTCCTCGTTGGCCCCATCGATAATCTGCTGCAGATCCCCCCGGCCGAGGCCGAGCAGCGCATCGCCCGCCCTGTAGGCCCCTGTCTGGTCCCCATCCTTGCTCAGTGCGTTTGCCGTATAGACGATTTTGACCAGACCCAGTGCCTGTCTGATGCGCTCCACCGTTTCATGGTGATAGACGATTGCATCGCCGATCAGTGTGCTCAGCTTCCAGTCCTCGATAAGCCAGGAGCCGAGCTGGCAATGGGTCGTGCCGAGATGGTTCCGCTCGGCCTCGAGCAGGTCTTCATCCTGCATCGATTCGGCGATAACCATCTCGTATTGTTCCGGAAAGGCAGAAACCAGCAGCAGTTTGCCTAAATCGTGCAGCAACCCGCCCAGGTAGGCATCGTCGGGGTTGGCCAGGGCCGTGTGTTCGGCCAGCCGCCGCGACAGGGTGGCGCACTTGAGGGAATGGTACCAGAATGAATGGATATTGAAATATTTCAGACTGTTGAACCGGTCACCGTTGAAAATCTGGTGGACTGCCGCGGTCACCGCCATATTCTTTACCGAATTGGCGCCGAGATAGACAACCGCCTGATCCACCCCGCTGTAGGTGGTTTTCAGACCGAAATAGGCGGAGTTGACCAGCTGCAGGACTTTATAGCTCAGCGACGGGTCCTTGTCGATCAGCGAAGCAACTGTGGTCAGCGGCGTCGCTTCGTTATCGCAGGCCTCAAGAAGCTTGAGCAGTATCTCAGGCAGAACGGGCACATGACCAGATTCCTTGATTCTTGAAAAAAGCGACTCCCTGCTGGCCATGATGATGCGTCAACCCACTTGTCTGAATGAATTATCGATTGTTCTGCCGCTGCTGTCTTAACGATATGATTGTGTTACCATTACCAGCTCAATTTACAAGGCATTTCTCGCTTTATCCTGCGCCCTTCAAGGCTTCAGCCATGCTTCCCCCTGCATTTGGCCCGCGTACGAGTGGGCGAGGATTTCAGGGAACCATACATGATCGAAGCCGACTGAACCGGGCGCGAAATTTGCATAATTTTCTACAACCGGAAGAATTTCGGATCGTGCCACATAATTGTGGTATAATTTTGTCAGGAACAGTTCTGACCGGCATGTTCTGCGACACTTTTGCTGCAGAGCACGGTCCTCTGCCTCGAGGTGCAGACGATGACCCCCTCGGCCGAACCCCAGACACCGCACTGCAGCGATTCCCTGATCAGGCGCTCCAACATCCTCAGGGCCATCAACCGCTTGAGCAGTGAGCACCTCTCCGGTCTGAGCCGCAATGAAATACTCCTGCAGTGCGGAGAAATTCTTCTGAAGTACAGCACATTTCCCGGCGGCTGGGTCTACCGAAATCTTCCGGAAACCGCGGAACTTGTCCCCCTGGCCTTCCTTCAGGCATCCCCTGCCGATGACCAGAGCCAGCTGGTCTCAAGAAAAATGGTGCTGCTCGACCGTACTCTGGCGGCCTCCATCAGGGAGGCTGCTGAATCAAGAGAGGTTGTCCTGCTCAAACGCATCGACCCGCCGCTGCACCTGCCGACCACCTCCCCGGGTGCAGCCTTTGGATCCGGGGCGATATACCCGCTGGCCCACCAGGATTTTGTCTATGGCGTGGCAGCGCTGTTTTCAGAGGAGCCGGACGGATTTTCTCCCGAAGAGCTGGACTTTCTGGAAGCGACGGTGGCTGATCTGTCCCTGACCCTTTATGCCCATGACGTCTCGGTCCAGCTCCAGTTCGAGCGGGACTTCAATACGGAAATAATCGACTCGATCCAGGCCCTGATGGTGTCGATAACGCCGTGCGGTAAAATTCTGCGCTTCAACACCGAGGCCGAACGGGTCACCGGCTACCGGCAGGAGGAGGTGCTGGACCGATACTGGGTCGACATCCTGCTCTCCCCGGAAAACCGGCTCCATTACCAGAACGTGATCTCCCGGCTGCTGAAGACCAATGCGGGAAACCTCAGTTTCAGGGCACCCCTGCGTACCAGAACAGGCGAGTTGAGAACCATTGACTGGCACAGCTCGATCAAACCCGATATCGACAAGGGTTCCGTCGGCATGGTCCTGTTTGGCCTCGACATCACCGACCGGCTGGCGGCAGATATGATGTATGACCGCGCCGTGGCCCGCTGGGAAAACATCTTCGCCGCCATCCAGGACCCGGCCCTGATCACCACCAGAGACGGCATTATCATCGATGCCAACCACGCGACCTTTTCCGCCTCGCGCAAATCAACGGACGAGGTGATCGGTGCCAGTGTCTGCACCATTCTGCACGGCGGCAGGAAGGCGGGCAGCATCTGCCCGCTCGAGGAACAGATCAGGCGCGGCAAAAGCCGTATCCTGCAGACCGAACTCAGCGGCCTGCATGGCGACTACCTGCTCACCATCAGCCCGCTGAGCGACTCGGCCGGAGCAGAAGAGGCGACCCTGCTGGTTGCCCGGGACCTGACCGAAGAGGAACGTCACAAAGCCGAAGCGCTGCGGGCCGCTCAACTGGCCGCGATCGGCGAGCTGGCCGCCGGTGTGGCCCACGAGATAAACAACCCGATCAACGGCATTCTCAACTATGCCCAGATGCTCAAAGACCTGGCAGCGGACAGCCGGAGCGAGGAGATTATCTGCCGCATCGACGGTGAGGGAAAACGGATCGCCTCCATTGTCCGCAACCTGCTCGATTTTTCCCGGCACCGGGTCGAGGAGCCGGAGCCGGTAGACGGGACAGCCCTGCTCAATGACTGTCTGGAACTGGTCAAGCATCAACTGCTCAGGGACCACATTATCATCGAGGAGGCAGTCGATCAGGATCTGCCGCTGATCTTCTGCAACCCGTCCCAGATCCAGCAGGTCTTTCTCAACATTATCTCGAACAGCCGCTACGCCCTCAATAAGCGCTACCCGGGCAGCCACCCCAATAAGAAACTGCACCTTTCCATCACCCCAGCCTTACAGGATAAGCGTCCCTGCATCCGCTTCGATCTGATGGATTTCGGAATCGGGATCGAGCACCACCTGATCGACCGGGTGTTCGACCCGTTTTTTTCCACCAAGCCAAACGGCGAGGGAACCGGTCTCGGGCTCAGCATCTCCTATGGCCTGATCAGGGACAACGGGGGTTCTTTGCGGATCAAGAGCCTGCACAACAGTTACACGACGATTACCATCGATCTTCCGGCCGCCGAAAAAAGGAGTGATCACCATGGTTAGCCAGCCCCGCAGCCAGACCGTTCTGATCTCAGTCGTTCTTCTTGTCTACACCGCCCTGCTCGTCCTGCCATTCTACCTGGGAGGGGGAACCGCTCGACCGCTGACCTCAGGGGCGCTGATAAACCCGTTGACCGGCACCATCATCCTGCTCGTCATCGTTCTCTTCATCATCACCAGACTGCGCGACTCACCGGGCCGGGCCAGAATCGATGAACTCGAAAAGAGGCTGAGCCTGACCGAAGAGACGCGCTCCGACGCTGAGCACGACTACCACAAGCAGATGGAAAAAAAACTTTTTGAAATCGGTATTATCAATGCGTCCCTGAACCGGGAAATCGCCGAGCGAATCCAGGCCGAAACCAGGAGCCGTGAACTGTCCAAAAAGATGGAGCTGATACTCAATTCGGCGGGAGAGGGTATTTTCGGCCTCGACCTCGACGGCAATGTAACCTTCGTCAACACCGCCGCGGCCCTGATGACCGGATGGGAACCGCAGGAAATGATCGGCCGGTCCCACCACGAACTGGTCCATCACAGCTACGGCGACGGCTCACCCCATCCGCCCGAGAACTGTTTGATCAGCCAGGCCTGCAGGGACGGCCAGGTACACATCAGCTCCGATGATTATTTCTGGAACCGCGACGGCACCCACTTTCCGGTCGAGTACGTGAGTACGCCGATCATCGATGAAGATGCGCTCTGTGGAGCCGTCGTGGTGTTCAGGGACAAGAGCACCTTCACCTGATCCGGCCGCTAAACCAGGTACGGACCGAACCGCTGGAGGCACGACCATGACCACCGACCGAAAAAGCTCAATCCTGGTTGTCGACGATGAAGCGAGCCTCAGAGAAACGTTTCATTTTTTCCTGACCAGGGAAGGCTACGAACCAATTCTCACCGCCGACGGCTTCGACCAGGCCCTGGCGCTGATTCGGACCGAAAAAATCGACCTGATCATCAGCGACATCATCCTGGATCACTCTTCCGGTCTGGACCTGCTCAAATACTGCCGGAAAAACAACATCGACTGCCCGTTTATCATAATAACCGGTTTCCCGGACGTGGAGACAGCAGCCGAGTCTCTGCGCTTCGGAGCCTTTGACTATGTGGTCAAACCGGTCGACAAGCAGACGCTGCTGCGCACCGTGCGGCTGGCGCTGCAGCAGCGGCGGCTCGAACTCAGTAGCCGTCTGGCGGAAGCGGAGCGCGAACGCTACCGGGTTTTCCTGGACGCCGTCTTCAGGAGCGCCGCAGATGCCATTATTATCGTCGACGAACGGCAGCAGATCGTCAAGACCAACGAGGCCGCCCAGGTCCTCTTCGATGCCCTGCTGCCCGGACTCGGCCCCGGTACCGACCTGAGCTCTGAAATTGTCGATTCCCCCTTCTCCTCGCTGCGCGACGACCTGCTCCAGGTCCTGCGCACCAGGAAGGAGGTCAGGGAGCACCGGTTCGAGTGCCGAACCAGAGATAATGAGCTGAAGATATTAAGCATCTGTGCTTCGCCTCTGATGATGGAAGGTGCCGCGCGGTTAAGCGGCGCGGTCATCGTCATCCGCGACATGAGCCAGCCCGTCAGTTCCATGCCCTCCCCCAGAACCCGTCTGCACCGCTTCATCGGCGGCAGCGACTCGATGCAGAACCTGTACACCCTGATCGAGAACGTCGGCAGGGTCGACACCACCGTGCTGATAACCGGGGAGTCGGGAACCGGCAAGGAGCTGGCCGCCGAAGCACTGCACCAGGAATCGTCACGCAGCAGCCGGCCGCTGATCAAGGTGGATTGCACCGCAATTCCGGATAACCTTCTGGAAAGCGAACTGTTCGGCCACCGGAGAGGCTCCTTCACCGGTGCCGAAAAAGACCGCAAAGGGCTCCTGCTGCAGGCCGACGGCGGCACCCTGTTTCTCGATGAGATCGGTGAAATCAGTGCAATGACCCAGCTGCGCCTGCTGCGCTTCCTCCAGGAGCAGACCTTCTACCCGGTCGGCTCGGACACACCGATTGCGGTCGACACCAGGATCATCACCGCCACCAATGTGAACCTCAAGGAGAAGGTTGAGGAGGGCAGCTTCAGAGAGGATCTCTATTTCCGGCTGAAAGTTATCGACCTGGTACTGCCGCCGCTGAGGGAAAGGATGGATGACGTGGCCCTGCTGGCCGATCATTTTATCAAAAAATACGGGTCGTCTATGAACAGGCAGGTCCACACCATTTCCGACAATGCGCTGTCGCTGCTGATGGGCTATCACTGGCCGGGAAATGTTCGCGAGCTCGAACACCTGATCGAGCGGGCGATCGTTCTCTGCCACGGCAACACGATTACCACCGATGACCTGCCCAATGACCTGACCAGGCTTGAGCCGGACAGGGCAGATACGGTGGCGCAAGAGCAGCCCCACAGCCGGGGCCTGGAAGCGTTCTCCTCCGGCGGCCCGGCCGAGCAGCCCCGGCGGCCTGGCAGCGAAGGATCCCACATTCTCGAGACCCTGGCGAAATGCGGCGGCAACAAAGCCAAAGCAGCCCGCCTCCTCAATATCGACCGTTCGACCCTGTACCGCAAAATTCGGGAACTCGACCTTGATCTCTCGGCGATCGCCCTGGAATAGGCTTCTGCCACACAAGTGGCGGATCACCGCCCGGGGCCTGCCACACTTGTGTGGCACAATCGCCCACGCCCACCCGCCGCACTTTCCTTAAACCTATTTTACATAAGATAACAGCTACTTAAAAAATTCAAGAAGGCTGGTTTTCAGGCATCGTACATGCAAAGTATCCAGCAGAGCATGAACAGCTGCAACCGATTGGTGAGGTGCAATAGCGATGCTGCCAGCCATGGACAGAGATGCCGGGTATGTTTTTTCCTCCCGGAAATTGAAAGATGATCAGTGGTGCACGGCTTATGCCCACCGGGTCAGATGGCCGCACGGCTTCATCTGTCCCGTCTGTGGATTTCAACAGGACTGCTCGACCATCAGCGAAAAGTATATCTGCCCGTTCTGCCGGCGAACGATCTCGATCACTGCCGCAACCCTGCTGCACGGCACCAAAAAAGGCCTGTGTTTGTGGCTGCAGGCAGCCTGGTGGGCCTGCGGCCGGCGCTCTTCCCTGACGACCAAAAAACTGCAGCGCTGCCTGGGAATTAATTCCTATCAGACTGCCTGGGCCTGTCTGAACCGGTTGCGTCGGGCGATTCGACTGCTCAACCGGACACCGTGCAGCGGCGTCGTTCTTATCGATATGGCCATGCTGGAGCCCATGGCTGAACCCCTGCCGGTACTGGCCGCGGTCGAGTCCATTGCTGCAGGAAGAGCCACCGGTCGGCTGCGCATGAAGATCGTTCAGGCGATTGACCCAGGTGTGATTCAGGAATTCTGTGAGCAGGCGGTCCGCGCCGGAAGCACCGTCGATGCCCCCGGCCGGGAGCCCTTTCTCTCGGTTCTCCCGCGCCACTGCCTCTGGACAACGTCTGACAGGCGGCCTTTCCAGGCTGATGTGCAGCAGATCCTGTCAACCTTCAAGAACTGGTATCGGCGGCAGAGATATCGCTTCTGCCGCTTGAAACATGACCAGGACGCGCTTGAGGAATTCTGCTTTTTCTACAACGCCAAACTCTTTTCAGACAGATCTGACCACTTCGAGGCCCTGGTTTCGGCCCTGCTTGCGCCACTCGAGACCCCGGAAGGGCCCTGCTCGGCGCAAAACCTGAAGGGGGGTGCTCAATGAGCGGTCGCCGGCTGATTACCATCATTATCTGCGTCGCTGTCTGTGCAGCCATCGGATTTGGCTTTTTCCGGGCGGCCACCAGACTGCCCCGGCAGCCGTACAGCGACTTCCTGGCAGATCTTGAAAACGGCCGGCTGCAGGAGACCTCTATCAGGGGAGGGGAAATCGTCGCCACCGAGACCAGCGGCAACCAATATGCAACCTATGCTCCGGATATCGGCGCCCTGCTCCCCCTGCTCAAAAGTGCAGCGGTGACCGTCGAAACCCATCCCGCAGAATCGCTGGCGCCGCTGTACCAGAACATGCTGCTCATCACCCTGCTGTTCGGCGGCTGGATGATTTTCAGCAAAACGACCGCACATTCGTCCCGGCGTTTTCTAGACAGCAAAAGGCAGAGTCCGGCATCACGCAAAAAAACCGGGGTATCCTTTGCTGACGTGGCCGGTATCTCCGAGGCCCGCGAAGAGCTGAGAGAAATCATCGATTTTCTCAAACACCCCGACCGCTACAGCAGGCTGGGAGGGCAGATCCCCAAGGGAGTGCTGCTTGAGGGGCCGCCGGGAACGGGTAAGACCCTGCTGGCCAAAGCCATCGCCGGAGAGGCGTCGGTGCCCTTCATCTCGATCGGGGGATCCGATTTTGTCGAACTCTTCGCCGGCCTCGGGGCATCGAGGGTCCGCAAACTTTTCGAGGAGGCCAAAAAACAGGCGCCGTGCATCATCTTCATCGATGAGATCGATGCCATCGGCGGCAGACGATCGGTCAATACCGGCAGCGGTTCAAGCGATGAACGGGAACAGACGCTCAACGCCCTGCTGGTGGAAATGGACGGATTCGAGACCAGCGAGACGATCATCGTGGTGGCTGCCACCAACCGCTCCGACATTCTCGACTCCGCCCTGCTCAGACCGGGCCGATTCGACCGCCGCATCACCCTGAATCTGCCGGACATCAAGGGGAGGTTGAAAATCCTTCAGGTTCACACCGCCAGGACCGCTATCAGCCCAGCGGTCGACCTCTCCTCGGTGGCCCGCTCAACTCCCGGTTTCAGCGGGGCGGAAATTGCCAACCTGGTCAACGAGGCGGCGCTGATGGCAGCAAAAAACGGTAAGTCGGCCGTCGAGCAGGCCGACTTCGAGGAAGCCCTGGACAAGATCGTCATGGGCCTGGAACGCAGAAATATGGTGATCAACCAGGAAGCCAGAAGACTGACGGCCTATCATGAAGCGGGCCACGCTGTTGTCGCCAAACTTTTGCCGGAGGCCGATCCGCTGCACAAAATCACCATCATCCCCCGGGGACGCTCGATGGGGCTCACCCAGCAGCTGCCCATCGATGATCACCTGACCTACCGAAGATCATACCTGCTCAGCAGAATCAAGATTCTGCTTGGCGGCCGGATTGCTGAAGAGGGTATTTTCGGATGCCTGACCACCGGCGCCAGCAATGATATCCAGGCGGCGACCCGGATCGCCTATCGGCTGGTCTGCGAGTTCGGCATGAGTGAGCGGCTGGGACCGGTCGCCCGGGTAAACATCGTCGCCGGCGATGTCGGTCTGCCCGGCGAACACTGGCGGCAGAGCCAGCAGACTCTCAGAGAAATCGATACCGAGATCCTCAGGGTCATAAAGAACTGTTATGAGGCGGCCCGAGAACTGATCGAGTCCAACAACGATTTTCTGCATATGCTGGCCGAATCCCTGCTGGTCCACGAGACCCTTGACGGCGAAGAGGTCGATATCATTCACCGCTGCTACCTGCACCAGGTTCAGGTTGAAAACAATGAACGCCGGGGAAAAACCGTCCCGGAAAGGAGGATGTGATGCTGCGACTGAAACCCCGCTGCTGCCTGCTCGCCCTGTCAGCAATGCTGCTCTGTGTTCCGGCCTCCTGGTCAGCAAACACCGATATACCAGAAATTATCGTTATCGACCAGATGAGCAGCCGCTACGGAAATGTCTTCTTCGATCATGGCCTGCATGACAGCTATGCTGCCTGCACAGAATGTCACCACCATGTGGCCGGCATCCCCCCATCGAATCCGGACTGCACCCCCTGCCATCGCCAGGCAGCGGCGGGTCGGCCGCTCAGCTGCAAAAGCTGCCACCCGGCAAGCCGGACCGCAGATCAGTCAGCTGCAGCGGAAAAACCGCCCCGGCGTTACCACATCGACATACCCGGACTCAGCGGCGCCTATCACCTCCGGTGTGTGAACTGCCACCTGGCGATCACGGCCGGGCCGACCGGCTGCCTGGGCTGCCACGACCTGAACAGGGATCCGGGGTAACCATGAAACCGCCGGTGAATAATAAGAGCACAACAACCGAGGGGACCGACATGCGAACCTTCATGACCAGGCGGAACCTGCTGAAAGCGCTGCTCGGAAGCGCTGTTTCGACCGCCCTTCTGCAACCCTGGAAAAAGGCTTTTGCCCATGATTTCAAAGGCTATGAAACTAACAGGGGGGTACTCGTCGACCTGACCAGATGTGTCGGCTGCCGCAGCTGCGAGCTGGCCTGCAGCAAAGAGCACGGCCTGCCCGCCCCCCCGGTCGAGGATGATTTTGAAATCCTGGACGAAGGCCCGGCTCCGGGCCGGCGGCGCCCCGATCACCAGGCCTTCACCGTGGTCAATCAATATCGCTCACCACTGTCGGACCATCCGCTGTTCAGGAAAATTCAGTGTAATCACTGCCTGGAGCCGGCCTGCCTGACCGCCTGTTTCGTCAATGCCTACACTAAAACACCTGAAGGGGCCGTGATCTACGACCCCGGGGTCTGCGTCGGCTGCAGAACCTGCATGGTGGCCTGCCCCTTTTCGATCCCGGCCTTTAAATACGACAGTTCCCTCGGTGCCAGAATCATGAAATGCAACTTCTGTTTCGACAGCCGGTTGAGCAGAAACCGGCCGCCGGCCTGTGTCGAGGCCTGTCCGATGGAAGCCCTGACCTTCGGCAGGAGAAACAGCCTGCTGCGGGTGGCCCGTAAACGTATACGCGAAAACCCGGAGCGCTACCAGAACCATATCTATGGCGAAACCGAGGCCGGTGGGACCTCCTGGCTCTACCTGTCGCCGGTTCCGTTCGAACAGGCCGGTTTCGACATGCAGGTCCCGCAGCAGCCCATTTTGAACTACGTCAAGGATTTTCTGGCAGTGGTGCCGATGGTCCTGACCATCTGGCCGGGGCTGTTCGCCGGTTTTTACCTGCTCAATCAGCACCGGAAGACAGCTGAACAGGACCCCCACCAAGGAGACCAGCGATGAAAAGCGCCAGCACCAGTCTGTCCAAGCATGCCGGCCGAAGTACCGCGGCGGCCGGAGGAAGCCGGGGAATCACCGAGAAAATCTTCCTGGACATGCCCATTAAAGACTACCTGACCATGGTCTGGAGAAACCCGGTGAACTGGGCGCTTGCCTTGATTCTAGTGATCGGCATCCCGTTGCTTGTTTTACGCTACCTCTATGGTCTGGACTCAATTACCCACGGGTCCCAGGATTACCCATGGGGTGTTCTGCTCGGTTTCGGCCTGTTCGGCATGGTACCGCTTTCCGCTTCAGGCTTCCTGCTGAGTAGTGCGGTGGTGATTTTTCAGCGCGACGACCTGGCCCCTGTCGAACGGCTGGCCCTGCTCAACGGTCTGCTCGGCTACTTTTTCGCCGTCGTTTTCCTGCTTGTCGACCTGGGCATGCCGTGGCGCCTCACCTACCCGATGACCATATCCTTCGGCCCGGCGGCAGTGCTTTTTCTGGTCGCCTGGCATGTGGCCACCTATCTCTCCGTGCAGATTGCCGAAATACTTCCCGCCGTCTCCGAGTGGGCCGGCTGGCCTTCAGTCAAGCGGTTCATCCACAAAATAACCCTCGGCCTGACCATTGCCGGCATCATCCTGTCGACCCTCCACCAGGGGGCACTCGGCGCCCTGTTCTGCTATGCGCCGGGCAAGATCCATCCGCTGTGGATATCGGTAGAATTTCAGTGGCTGCACTTTTTCGTGTCGTCGATCTTTGCCGGGCTGGGCATGGTCATTGTTGTTTCCAGCCTGGTCAGAAAGACCATGGCCTGGCGCTGCGACGAACGTTTCACGGCCGCTCTGGACGATATCACCGTAGGGTTGGCCAGGGGCGCGGCAATGGCCATGATCACTTACCTGGTCATCAAGATAGTCGCCATCGCCCACGACCAGGAGTGGCTGCTGCTGCTTTCGGGGTGGGGCGCCTATTATCTGCTGGAACTGTTCATCGGCACCGTCATTCCCCTGGCAGCTTTCGCCTACGGGGTGCGTCACCGGCGTCTGGCCCTGCTGCGCTGGGGCGCACTGCTGGCGGTGCTGGCCATCCTCTGGAACCGGTTGAATACGGTCATGGTCTGCTACAATTTCCGCCTGCACCAGGAAATTCCTCACTGGCGTGAACTGTGGGTCGTGGCTACGATCCTCTGCTTCTATTTCATCGTCTATCGATTCTTTCTGTATCGGATTCCGATCCTTTTCAAGACAGCCGACTGAACAGGGGCATCTTTATCGCTCTGCAGTCACATATCCATAACCGCAGTCGACACTAGTGTGGCTTGGGATGCCACGCTTTTATTCAGATCACGCCAGAGATGGGGCACGGTGGACCACAGCTCCGGGGACGGCTTTTTTTGAAAGACCGGGAAGACCTGAATAATTCATTTAATTACAATATTTTAATTATCTTTTTGGCTGTTTAATCCGAACCGGCAAACTGGCATCGGGGATGCAGTAATAGAAATAAAAGCGGGGTGCAGACCCTGCGCTGCCAACCTCAACCCCAGAGAGGATGCCATGAAGACCATTATCGAGACCACCAGAACGACTGAAACTGAAGTGACTCATGACGTGCTCGGCGTATTGATGGCCCTGCTGTCGGCATCGGCGATACTCATCGGCCTCTGGTCCGCTGCCTGTTTTATCGGGGCACTTGTGAACCACGGCCTGGTATCGGTGCTCAGGGGCTACCTAACTGCCGTCACCGGCTTCTAGCCCAGACATGCCAAGGGACCATCAGAAAAGGAGCCGTCCATGAAAACTGCAATCAAAGCCTCACTGTTCGCCGCGCTGCTCGCGGCAGGGATGGTCATCGGGGTCTGGTCCCTGGTGGCCTTCACGGCCGGGCTGCGCGGGGCCGACTGGCAGATCACCGAGTTGCTGAGACAATACCTGATCGCCACCGGCGTGGTGAAGTCCACCCACACCCTGGTGGATTTCTACAGTCACATAAAAGGCATCGAGTACCTGATCTGCGTCGCCTTTTTTGTCGCTTTCCCGCTTTTTTACCGATACGTCAACAAGGACATACGCACGATTGAGGAGACTGGAAACTGACGGCCTACCCGTTTGGGTGGAAGGGAAAGATCTCCGGATCAAACGGCGGCGGTCAGATCTTCCGCGGCCCGGGCGCCGACGGTCAGCAGAATACCGACCTGTCTGTCGACGGCTGCTGCGCTGCTGTCGGTGGTACAGACGACCACTCCGAATGTCTCCGAACCTGCTTTCAGCGGCACGCAGATCATCGTCCTGCCCCCCAGCAGCCGGCCAAGCTGCCGGTCACCAAGATTGAGACTTGACTCGTCCGAGAGATCGCCGATTCGGGCAGATGCACTGGTAAAAGCGCTGCTTACCAGGCTGGTCGGATTGTCCACGGCAACCGAAATGCTGTCGAACTGATCGCCATAAGCGCTGGTGGCGGCTCCGACTGCACCCAGTTTTTTCCCGTCAGCATCGACAATGAAACAGATAACGCTGCCCACCCCGGCCAGCAGCCGGCAGCTCCGCTGCAGCTGCCGGGCCCATTCGCGCCGGGAAGCCGAAGCCTTCAGCGGCGGCATCATGGCCCGGGTCAGCAGGTTGTCGAGCAGAAAGGTGGCGAGACTGCCGTTTCGATTATCGTCCGCTGCATCAGCGCTTTCGTCGCTGATGTCCAGTTCAAGAAGAGCGGCGGTCCGGGCAGTGATCTGCCGGGCTTTGTCGAGCAGCTCCAGAACCTGCTCTTCGGGCAGTTCGACCACATCATCGAACAGGTCAATTCCCTCCTCGCCTCCTGTCTGGTAAACCAGCGCGTGCGCCGCATAGACGATGCGCACCAGGGTGAAGGCCGTGCGCACCTGGGATGGGGAGTGATGATGAAAGCGCACCGCATCGCAGATCATCGAGTTGAACCCGGCGGACTGGAGCAGGTCGGCCCCGGCCGCAGCATGATCAGCCGACTCCGTCCCTGAACCGATATCGAGCAGCAGGGCGGCCAGATACGCCTCATCAGGGAAAGCGAAGGAGACGGCCTGGCCTATTTCCCTGGCCAGCACCGCGCACCGGTAACTCCGCAGCCATGCCTGCAGACTGCCGGCCCCGCCATTGGCGGCGGCCCCGGCACTGCGGACGGCGGCCTGGAGAAGCATCGGCTCGATATCGTCATCCTTCAGAGAGTCGATTATCTTATCCAGGCTGGGAATATGGCCCTGGGGCGCCATCTCCGACAGCGGCAGCAGGCCCAGGGCCTGATACATCAAGGCCGGATCTGCACTGATCAGTCGACGCAGATCCTCCGGTGACGCCGCACCCTGGTTCAAGCGGTTCAAAATGGCGGCAAGAAATGATGGGCAGCTGCCGGCCCCCGGCAGGTAGGATGCCGAAACAAACAGGGCGTGGCTGAGCTCGGAAACGGCGGCGCCGGCCAGCGGAGCAGACTGGGCGCCCGCCGGAGCCTGGTCGGAAGCCTTTACTGGCTGCGCTTCCAGTGAATCGGCCGGGCTGCCGCCGCTCCCCGGCTGCTCATTGATCTGTTTCAGGTAACGCTCCCAGAAACGGGCCAAGCCCTTCTCTTCCCCGTCCGGCCCTTTTTCACCCACCAGGTTGGCGACGAAGGCCTTGATGCACTGGCTGCCGATCGAGTCCGGATAGACTTCCAGCAGCGGCTTCTGCTGAACCACGGCCCACTCGAAATGTTCGTCATGCAGAACGATACCGGCCGGGGCGATAGCGATATCGAGGTGTTTGTCGACCACCTTCTTGTAGCGCAGGTAGGTGTTTTTGGCCTGGGGTATCGATTCGCAATTGTTCACCAGCACCCGCACCGAACCCTGGTAACCGTTGACGCTGAGGATTTTCAGAAGGGCGTAGGCATCGGTCAGGGAGGTGGCCTCCCTGGTAATGACGATGATGGTCTGCCGGGCGGCCATGCAGAAGGAGATAACCGAGCGGGAAATACCCGATGCCGTGTCGATCAGAAAATAATCATAGGCATCGACTCCCTTCAGCGCCCCAATCAGGGACTCGAGCTGATCAGTGCTCAGGTTGGCGATCTGCTCGACACCGGAACTACCCGGAATAATATCGAATCCATATCCGGTGTGAACGAGAATGTCGTCGACCGACCGGTTGTTGAAGACCACGTCGTCGAGGGTGTATTCCTGGTCGATTCCCAGCAGAATATTGACATTGGCCAACCCCAGGTCGCCGTCGAAAAGGCAGGTCCGGTACTGCAGGGCGGTCAACTGCAGGGCGGTATTGAGGCACAGGTTGGATTTGCCCACCCCCCCTTTGCCGCTGGTGAAGACGATAACTTCAGACATGTCGTGCGTTCCTGAACTCTGTTTTCCTGTCTACCCCGTAAAACCTTCCCCATTGTTACAAAAAAGCAGGCCCCCTAACAAGCAAAATCGGGGGGGGAAGGCAGTGCGGTCCGCTACACCATCGAAGCCAGGATCCCGGCCGTTTTCTCGGCACCGCCGAGCTCGATCTCCAGGCCGAGCGGATCGAAGCTGGGTTTCATCACCGTAAGCATCTTCCGGTAAAGCTGTTCGACACTGCAGTCCTGTTCCTCGACGGTGACCAGGCAGCCGCCCTCGAGACTGCTCAGGGCGGCAAGGTGATCCTGCTGCTCCCGATCCATCATGTCGCGCATGACGACCAGGGCGGGAACCCCCGCTGCCAAGGTGTCGATCACCGAATTGTACCCCCCGAAGACCAGGGCGCTGCGGGAGCTGCACAGGGTCTCCACATAGGCAGGCCCAAAGGGCTGGACCGAACAGTGGTCAAGCCCCTCCAGTTTGCTTTTCAGAACGGCCGGGTCACCACCGCCCAGAAAAATCCTGAACTGTCCGTGATCGGGACCCACCAGGCCCAGCGCTTCCACCAGCTTATCGAAAAAAGCACCGGTGTGCTCCCCGAACCACGGGATCGAGATCGTACAGCCGTATCGCCGGATAGCCGGGGTCGGGGAAAAAAGGACCTGCTCGATCAAACGGGAGACATAGCCGCACTCCCGGGCACCAACCCCGAACCGGTACTTCAGTGTGTCCAGATGCTCTCCACCCAGAACCGAGCTGTCCCCATACCAGAGCAGCTGGCTGAAATATCTGCTGAAGAGCTCGACTGCCAGTGCTGATCCGGCCTGGGCAACCGAGCCGACCACTCCCCGAACCCCCAGAACCCAGATGGGCCGGTCCGCGGCTTCGCTCTCAAGCGCCGGCACCAGCTCCCGGTGCTTGCCCTGGGGCGTGTGGTCAACCAGCACCAGGCGCGGTCGGTACAGAGAGACTACCTGTCTGATCTGTTCAGCCCGCAGACGGCCCAGCTCCCGGTCCTCAAAGCCGCACGGCCCCTCAACACCGACGGAGGTGCCCTCGACGACCACCGTATCGTAGGCCGGCAGCTTGATAAAATCGAGCGGCGCGGCGCCGATCATTTCCTGTGTCTGCCGGCAGCCGGTGATCAGACAGACCCTGAGGTGCGGGTAGAGGCGCCGCAGGGCCATACCGATGGCCGCCGACCTGCTCACGTGCCCCAGTCCCCGGCCGTCATGGGCATAAATCAGAATATCGAGTCGCGACTCAGTCATGGTCCAGACGGTCAGTTGAATACCCGGCGAGTCTGCCAGTACCGGTCATACCAGTATGGATCGGTCATCCTGGAGA
The DNA here is from genome assembly GCA_963845115.1 of uncultured delta proteobacterium. Taxonomy (GTDB): domain Bacteria; phylum Desulfobacterota; class Desulfobulbia; order Desulfobulbales; family Desulfocapsaceae; genus JABDQA01. Next base: position 207,511 of record CAWJQN010000002.1, read on the forward strand.
CCGTCACGCCGGCGGTAATCGAGACATGCATAAACTGGTATTTTTCCAGGTAGATGCCCACATGGCGGTCGCCCCATCCGGTTTTGAACATAATCAGGTCCCCCGGCCGCAGGCCGCTGCTGGTAATTTTCTGACCGTAGGTGGCCAGTTGCCCGGTCGTCCGCGGCAGGTGCAAACCGAATTTCTCCTGATAGGTGCGTTGCACAAAGGCCGAACAGTCGATCCCGTTTCTGCCCTGCCCCCCGTTTCGGTAGGGAACACCGCGCCACTGAAGGTACTGGCTCTGCAGGCGGCTCATCACCTCGGTTTTGCTCAAGCCAAGTTCAGGCAGGACAGCCGGCGGCTCGATTACCTGCCGGGCGCAGCTGCCTGCAAAGAGCAGCAAGGAACAGATCAGCAGACGGGCAACTGCGGAGCGGGGTCGCCGGAAATGGAGCACTGCTGATGCGGGAATCGTGTCGATCATCACGATTCAATCCCGCCTGCATCATCTTTGGAAACCACCAGCGAGATGTGCAGATCGCAGACATTGGTGTTGGTCGGCCCGGTTTTCAGCAGACCTTCGATGGCATCGAAAAAGTGGTATGAATCGTTATCCGCCAGATATGCTGCGGGGTCAAGCGCTGCGTTTCCGGCTCTTTCCAGCAGCTCCAGGTCGGCGAAGGCGCCGGCCGCATCTGTCGGGCCGTCATTGCCGTCGGTTGAGGCGGCCAGAAACGAGACCTCGCCCCCCAGGTGGCGGTGCCGGGCCAGCTCCATCAGGTAGGCCAAGGCCATTTCCTGGTTGCGCCCGCCCGTGCCCGTCCCCCTGATCTGAACCACCGGCTCTCCCCCGGAAAGGATACAGATGGGCGGCTCACCGATGGTGGACTGAACCGAGCAGTCGATGGCCACCGAGGCCAGCACCTTGGCGATCTCCCTGGCCTCGCCAACCATTCTGCTGGTCAGCCGAACCACCGTGTAGCCCCGCTTTCGGGCCTCCTCGGCCGCCGCATTCAAGGCCTCCATATTGGTGCCGATCAGGATATTATCGGTCAGGGCCAGGGAACCGCTGCCCGGCTTGAGCGTTTCCGGCAGCTCGCCGTTCATGCCGCGCCTGAATATGTCCCGAACCGACGGCGGAATACGCTCTTCGATCGAGTATTTAGTCAGAATCGCCCAGCCGTCTTCATAGGTTGTCGGATCCCCGCAGGTCACGCCCGAGGCAATGCTCGACAAGGCGTCACCGACCACGTCCGAGAGAATGAAGTTGACGGAACGGGCCGGAGCCAGCCGCTCGATCAACCGCCCGCCCTTGATCATCGACAGATGTTTGCGGATACAATTAATCTCTTCGATGTCGGCCCCGCAGGACAGCAGCAGGCTGGTGGTTTTCTGTTTATCCTCAAGACTCAGCGAAGCCGGGCCGTGTTCGCCCCCCCAGTCCAGGGGAAACGGAATCAGTGCGGAACCGCCTCCGGAAATAAGCGAAATCACCAGTGTTTTCTCGTCCGCTTGGTCGGCGAAGGAGAGTATTTTCCCGGCGCCGCGGCGCCCGTTTTCGTCGGGCAGCGGATGGCCGGCCTCGACGGTTTCAATCTTTTTAAGCTGTTCCACATGGCCGTATTTGACCACGATGATGCCGCCGTCCAGATAATCGCCCAGAATCTGCTCCATGGCCAGCGCCATCGGGGCGGTTGCCTTGCCCGCTCCGATGATGAAAACCCTGCGGTAGGCGCTCAGATCGACAGCGCGGGAGCGGTCGCCCAGATTGACCTTCAGGACAGCGCCGTCCAGATGGACATGGTCGATGAGCATCCGGTATGGGTCGACGCGGTTCAGGCCGGCCTGGAAAATAGCCGCCAGTTCTTCTCTTCTGGCTGAAAACATGCGGGGCTCCTGTGGCTGTCACGATGGCAATGAATCGACTGGCTGAGCCATTATAGCGTTATTCAATGCCTTTGGCCACCATTAGCAAATCGCCTAACCCATGAAATTTCTTCACTTTCAAATCCGCTTACAGTAAAGTTAGCGCCACCGCAGCACCTCAGCGGCCGCTGCCACCTGGTGAACAATGGACATAACCTATTACATGCCTTTCAAGCCGCCGGATCATGCCAACCCGTCCGGCGACCTGGTCACCGGACGGGAGCTGCGCGACTTTTTGCTGAACCAGGGCCACCGGGTCGAACTTGGTTCCACCCTGAGAACCAGGTGGATCTACTGGAAACCATGGAAAATTGCGGATCTGTGGCGGGAACGTCTGCGCCTCACCGGCTCCCTGCGCCGCAAACCCGTCGACCTCTGGCTCACCTATCACAGCTACTACAAGGCACCCGATCTGCTGGGCCCGGCCTGCTCCAGAAACCTGAACATCCCCTACATCATCTTTCAGGGGATCTATTCCACCAAGCACCGAAAAAGTTTCAAGACCCTGCCCGGCTTCATGCTCAACCGCCGAGCCCTGCGCAGTGCCGACCTGGTGGTGACCAACAAGAAGAAAGACCGCACCAATCTGCTGCGCTTGCTGCCGGCGGAACGGGTGCACTATCTGGCGCCCGGCCTGCAGCCCGAACAGTTTCAGCACGATGAACAGGCCCGTAACGACCTCAGGGGGGCATGGCAGGCCGGCGGCAGGCCGGTGGTCCTGTCCGCCGCCATGCTCCGGCCCGGGGTCAAGTCCGACGGCATCAGACAGGTCATTGCCAGCTGCGCTGAGCTGCAGAAATCGGGACGGGAGCCGCTGCTGGTCATCGTCGGAGACGGCCAGAGCCGGCCCAGCCTCGAGCAGGAAGCCAGGGAGCGGCCCGGGCTCAGCGTCCTCTTTGCCGGCAGGGTGGACCGGATGGAGCTGCGGCGCTATTACAGCGCCGCGGATCTCTTCGCTTTTCCCGGCATCGAAGAGTCTCTCGGCATGGTCTATCTCGAGGCCCAGTCCGCTGGTTTGCCGGTGGTCGCCTTCGGGGACTGGGGCGCCTCCGAAGCGGTCATCGACGGACGGACCGGACTGCTGACCCCGGCTTTCCAGCCGCAGCGATTTACCGAGGCAATAGCAAAGCTGCTCGATGACCAGCCGCTCAGGGCCCGGCTGGCAGCCCAGGCCCGGGAACATATCCTCTGCAACCATGACCTGAACCGAAACTATCGCTTTCTGACCCGGCTGCTCGAAGAAACGGTCAACCGGGCCCGGAAAATCAGTAAGAGCAATTGATTGCAAACCAGTAACCTTTCATTTTCCCCGATCCGGGCTATACTATCGAAATGCATGACGCCCCGATACCAGCTCAAACAAACCGATCTCCGTCCTAGATGAAGCGACGGCTCCTCATACTGTTCTGGGCGACCGCCGCCCTTGGCCTGGCTGTGCCCCATCCGGTCTTCGCCGCCCCGGTGGAGACCGACATCGACTGGTTCGTTCTGGTCATGCAGTTGATGGGCGGCCTGGCCCTGTTCCTGGCAGGACTGGAGCAGCTCTCCGACGGCCTCAAAAAAGCCGCCGGTGACACGCTCAAGGTGATGCTGGCCCGGCTCACCACCAACCGCGTCACCGGTGCCATTACCGGGGCGGTGGTGACCGGCATTTTGAACTCTTCGTCGATTACCACCGTTCTGGTGGTTGGCTTCGTCACTGCCGGCGTGATGACCCTGTCCCAGTCCGTGGGCGTCATCATGGGCGCCAATATCGGCTCCACGGTAACGGCCCAGATCCTGGCTTTCAACATCTCCACCTACGCCCTGCTGCCGGTGGCGGTCGGCTTCTTTCTGATCTTCACCAACAGAAGCGAGAAGCTCAAGTACAGCGGCATGATGATCATGGGCATGGGCCTCGTCTTCTTCGGCATGTCGGTGATGAGCGAAGCCATGACACCGCTGCGCAGTTACGAACCGTTTATTGAGCTGTTGAAACAGATGGGGAAACCGCTGCTCGGTATTCTGGCCGGCGCCGTCTTCACCGGTCTGGTGCAGTCTTCAGCGGCCACGGTCGGTATCGCCATCGCCCTGGCCAGCAAGGGGTTTTTGACCCTGGAGGCGGGCATTGCCCTGGCCCTTGGCGCCAATATCGGCACCTGCGTGACCGCCCTGCTGGCCGCCATCGGCAAACCGCCGGAAGCGGTCCGCGCCGCTGCCGTACATGTCTTTTTCAACATCGCCGGGGTGCTGCTCTGGTTTTTCTTCATTCCCCAGCTGGCCGCCTTTGCCGCCTGGTTCTCACCTGCAAGCCCCGAACTGGAGGGCAGCACCCGGCTGGCGGCCGAAGTGCCCCGTCAGATCGCCAATGCCAATACCCTTTTTAACGTGGTCAACACCTGCGTCTTTCTTCCCTTCACTGCCGCCTTTGCCTGGGTCGCCGTCAAGCTGGTGCCCGATCGTCCGCTCCGGCCCGGGCCGATCAAGCCGGCCTTTCTCGATCCCTCGGTCCTGGAAGTGCCCTCGCTTGCCCTCGAACGGGTCCGCCTGGAACTGGCCCGGGTCAGTGAGATCATTCTGAACATGTTTCAGACAGCCGGAAAGGCGCTGAGAAGCGATGATACCGATTTGATGCGTTCGCTGGTCCGGGAAGACGACAAGATCGACTTTCTGGAAACAGCCTGCTTTGAGTATTTAAGCAAAATACGGCAGCAGCCGCTGACCTCATCGGAAAGCCTGACTCACCAGAACCTGATGGTCTCCACCGTTGCCCTGGAGCATCTGGCCGATGTCATCGAAACCGACCTGGTGCGGCTCGGCATCGAGGCAATAGGGATAAAGCATGCCCGCAGTGAAGAGACCAGGCGACTGACCGCGGACCTGTTTCTCTCCGTGGAAAACTGCATTCTGCTGCTGGGCAGCGTTCTCAGCGAAAAGAATCAGACGGCGGCTGAAAAAATCCTCAACTATGAGAGAAAAGTCACGTCGATCCAGCGGGAACTGATGGCCCGCAAGGCCAACCGGCTGGGATCGGAAAATGAGGCGGCAGTTAAAACCGCCCGAATCGAGGTTTCCATGTCCGACAAGCTGGTCAGGATGTACAGCCTGATCAAACGGATTACCGAGGAAAATGTCGACCAGCAGCAGCCACACACCTGACAGGGCCCCTGGAGACCGCCAGCCTATCTGACCAGTTTTCTTACGGCCGAAGAGGCCGAGACCACACCCCCGCTGCGATATAACTCGTGCTGTTTTTCTATTGACGGCAGGTCATAGAGATAGTTGACCATCATCCCGAATGACTGATCGATTCCGCTGTCGGACAGATTGGCAGCCCAGTTTATCTGTTTGATCTGGGCTCCGTTGGTCAGGTGGAAATGGGCCACCCGGTCCTCAACCTGGCTGCCCCGCCGGGCTTCTAAAAGGTAGGCTGCACAGAGCGGCTGCAGCAATTGCTGCAGCTTCCGGGCAGTCTCCGCCCGTTTGGTTTTTTTCATGGTCGATGATAACAGGTCCGCCAGGTTTTCCTCCCCCGCCATCAACTCAACTGCACTGGCCGCCCGGGCTCTTACATGCTCGGCCTGTTGCTCAGTTTTTGGTTCGTCCGCCTCCTCTGATTGAGCCCGGCTTTTCAGCCAGGACGAAAACCCGGGGATGGGCGAGAGCGTGGCAAAATTCTTCAGACCGGGTAACTCGGAAACCAGGTCGGCCACCACCCGTTTGATCAGAAAGTTGCCGAAACTGACCCCGGCCAGCCCCGCCTGGCAGTTGGAAATCGAATAGAAGATGGCGGTATCGGCCCGGTCGAGGTCGGTCAGCGGAGCCTTTTCATCGAGCAGCTCGTGGATATTGGTCGAGATGCCGCTGACCAGCGCCACTTCGACGAAGATCAGGGGCTCATTGGGCATGCTCGGGTGAAAAAACGCATAACAGCGGCGGTCATCCTCGAGCCGGTTTTTCAGGTCTTTCCAGGACCTGATCGCATGCACCGCTTCATATTCGATGAATTTTTCCAGCAGGGCCGCCGAGCTGTTCCAGGTGATGCGCTGCAGGTCGAGGAAACCGATATCGAACCAGGAGGCGAGCAGCCGGAAAACATCATTGTCGAGATCCCGCAGCACTTTGCTGTCACGAGCCCAGCGCATCAACTCGGCCCGGAGGTCGACCAGGAACTTGACGCCGCCCTGGAGCCCATTGAACTGACGCAGGATTTTTGCCCGCGGCGGCTCCAGCAGATGCAGCAGCTCGCGCGCCAGGCGCCGCTGCTCATCGGGGTCGTCAGCCTCCCTCCGGGCCGCCATTGCCGTTTCCACCGCTTCGTTGTCGACATCGTACTCTTCGGCCAGAAGGGTGAGAAAACGACGACGGCCGTTGGCATTGAGCACCAGGTACGCCTCCCCCAGTTCGGCGGCCCGGGCCCGGGCCGAAACCTCGCCTCCCTTGCCTTCGAGGCAACCGTCAACCTTGTTGCGCACCTTGCCCAGGTCACCCTTGGGCAGGTTGACGCCGATCACATCCTTAAGGGCTACCGGGTCGCCCAGCGGCCAGTATTCACGAATCAGCTTTCTGGTTCTGTCCCACAACGGTTCCTGCGCTTCAGCCATGTCTCCCCGCCTGTTACGATTTTATCCAACAAATAGTTCAGGTTACAGAATACACCGTGCCGGGGGGCCATTGCAAGAAAGAGAAACGGCCCTGCGGTCGATAACCGCAGGGCCGAAAGGAAAGAGCTCGGGAGGTTCGGGGCTGCTACAACTGCTTCATGGCCCCCATGAAACCCCTCAGCTCGGCGCCGATGGCCTCGACCAGGGTATAGCGTATCGCCTCGTTGACATCGATCAGGTCCAGGTTGTCGACACCGCAGTCCTCAAGGTCCAGACCGCGGCCGATGACATCGGTGTCAATTCCTTTCATGAAATCGGCAAGCAGCGGCACCGCCTGGTGGGCGAACAGATAGCAGCCGTACTCCGCCGTGTCGGAAATAACGACATTCATCTCGTAGAGCTTTTTACGGGCGATCAGGTTGGCGATCAGCGGTACTTCGTGCAGCGACTCGTAGTAGGCCGATTCTTCCTTGATGCCCGAATCCACCATCGTGTCAAAAGCCAGCTCGACGCCGGCCTTGACCATGGCGGCCATCAGGATGCCGTGATCGAAGTATTCCTGCTCGGGAATGTCCTGACCGGCCGATTCAGCCCGCTCGAAAGCCGTTTCGCCGGTTTCCCTGCGCCAACCCAGCAGGTCCGCATCACCGTTGGCCCAGTCCTCCATCATGTTTTTCGAGAAGGTGCCGGACATGATATCGTCCATGTGTTTCTCGAACAGCGGGGCAAGGATGTTTTTCAACTCCTCGGAGAGAATGTGCGCCTTGATCTTGGCCGGGTTTGACAACCGGTCCATCATGTTGGTGATACCGCCGTGCTTCAAGGCCTCGGTGATGACCTCCCAGCCATACTGGACCAGCTTTGAGGCATAGCCCGAATCGACTCCCTGCTCGACCATCTTGTCGTAGCAGAGCAGCGAACCGGCCTGCAGCAGCCCGCAGAGAATGGTCTGCTCACCCATAAGGTCCGATTTGACCTCGGCCACGAAAGACGACTGCAGAACGCCGGCCCGGTCGCCGCCGGTCCCGCAGGCATAGGCCTTGGCGACCTCCATACCGATGCCGCCCGGGTCGTTTTCCCGGTGAACGGCGATCAGGGTCGGAATGCCGAAGCCCCGCACGTACTCCTGACGCAGCTCGGTCCCCGGCCCTTTCGGGGCAACCATGATGACGGTGATATCGTCTCTGACCTGCATTCCCTCCTCGACAATGTTGAAGCCGTGGGAGTAGGAAAGACAGGCGCCTTCTTTCATCAGCGGCATGATGGCTGAGATGACCGCGGTGTGCTGCTTGTCCGGCGTCAGGTTGACCACCAGGTCTGCCGTGGGGATCAATTCCTCGTAGGTGCCGGCCGTAAAACCCTGCTCGGTAGCGTTTTTCCAGGACTGGCGCTGCTCGCTGATGGCCGATTCTCTCAATGCATAGGCCACGTCCAGACCTGAATCACGCAGGTTCAGGCCCTGGTTGAGTCCCTGGGCACCGCAGCCGACAATGACGATCTTTTTGCCTCTGAGAGCCTCCACGCCATCAAACTCATCGCTCTCCATGAATCGGCACTGTCCAAGCTCTTCGATCTGCAGGCGCAGCGGTAGCGAGTTGAAGTAATTGTCTGCCATGATCTATCTCCTTTTTTTTATGCTCTTTTTTAACGGTCTGCTACGAATTTGTGATGACACATGGTATAGGACCAAAGTTTTATTGCGTCAAGTGATTTATTTGTGATACTGTGTTGCAGAAATTGCAACAAAGCGCCCACCCCCGTCCCGCTGTGGCCGATTTATGGATATACGTTCTTTGAATCTCTTTCTGCACCTTGCCGAAACCCTGCATTTCGGCCGAACCAGCCGGGCCTGCAACATAACCAGATCCGGTCTCACCAGAACCGTCCAGCGACTCGAGCAGGAGCTGGGCGAGCAGCTCTTTTTCAGGAACAATCGCTCCGTTCGCCTCACCGAAACCGGGGCGCTGTTCAGGGAATATGCCGCCGACGTGGTCCAGGGCTATCGCAGTCTGCAAAACAGGATCACTTCGGAAAACCGGCTGCGGGGCGAATTGTCGATCTATTGCTCGGTGACCGCCATCCTCTCGATCCTGCCCGGGATAATCAACGATTTCCGGCATGACTTCCCCGATATCCACCTCAAACTTTCCACCGGCGATGCGGCCATGGCCCTGGCCCGGCTGGAAAACGGAGAAGCTGATCTGACCATTGCCGCGCTGCCCGAACAGCTGCCCTCCCACATCCGCTCTCTTAAGCTGCTGCAGACCCCGCTGATCTTCATTGCTCCCCGGCCCCCGGACGGTGACAAGCCCGTCGGCTTCGAAGACTGGCTCGACACAGGGGTGATCATGCCGGAACGGGGCTTGAGCAGGGTGCGCTGTGAACGCTGGTTCGCCGACAAGAAACTCAACCCGCCGATCTATTCATACGTGGCCGGCAACGAAGCCATGATTGCCATGGTGGCCATGGGCTGCGGGGTTGGGGTCGTGCCCGGGCTGGTTCTGGAGAACTCGCCGCTCAAGAACCAGGTTGAGATTTTGAGCGTTTCCCCGGCCCTCAAGCCGTTTGACGTCGGCATCTGCATGACCGGAAGCAGCTCAGACAATCCGATCATCAGGGCCTTCTGGCGGATTACCGAAGTGAAATTACTGCAACCCAACGGAGAACATAATGAGCACGATCCTGATCACCAATGACGATGGCATTCACAGTCCCGGCCTGCAGGCTCTCAAGAAGGCCCTGCTGCCCCTGGGCAGGGTGGTCGTCGTCGCCCCCGACCGGGACAATTCAGCAATCTCGCATGCCCTGACCATGAACCGGCCCTTGCGACTCACCGAGCTGGATGAGGACGTCTACATCCTGGACGGCACCCCGACCGACTGCGTTGCCGTCGCCCTGGGCAAAGTTTTCGACCATCCCCCCGACCTGCTTGTTTCAGGCATCAACAACGGGCCCAATATCGGCGACGACATCAGTTATTCCGGCACCGTCTCCGCCGCCATCGAGGGCACCATGTACGCGGTCGACTCAATCGCCGTGTCGATGGCCGGAGACATCCCGATCGATTTTACCCCAGCGGAGCCGATTATCCGCGACCTGGCCGCCACGGTCATGAAAAACGGCCTGCCGGCCAATACCCTGATGAACGTCAATATCCCCGACACCCGGCAGTTCAAAGGGGTCAGGGTTACCAGGCAGGGGCGCAGAATCTGGAAACAGGCGCTGCACGAGGTGCTCGACCCCCGGGGCAGGGTGCACTACTGGATCGGGGGCGGTACCCCGCTTCTGGACAGCGGCCCGGACACCGATGTCCAGGCAGTCAGTGAAGGCTACGTATCGATTTCTCCGATCCACCTCGACCTCACCAACCACGAGGGAATCATTCTTTTCAGGGAAGATCTGCAGGTTGAGCGGATTCTCGACTGAGGAAACGCAAACCTGCTGCTGGTGCAATATCGGTATCAACGTGGTAGGCTGGCCCGCACCCTTCACCATCAACAAAAGGAAGACCCCATGCAGATTACATCTCACGGCGCCGCCGGTTTCGTCACCGGCTCATGCCATCTGGTCGAAGCGGACAACGCCCGATTCCTGATCGACTGCGGCCTGTACCAGGGAAACAAAGCCCTGAGCAGGCTCAACTACGAACCGTTTGGCTTCGACCCGGCAAGCATCGACTTCGTGATCAACACCCATGGTCATATCGATCACTGCGGCCTGCTGCCCAAACTGGTCAAAGACGGTTTCTCCGGCATCATTTATGCAAGCCCGGCAACTGCCGATCTGCTGCCGATCATGCTCGAGGATTCCGCCTATATCCAGGAAAAAGATACTGAACATGAGAACCGCAGAAGGATGAGGAAAGGGCAGGAGCCGCGGCAGCCCCTCTATACGGCCGAAGATGTCGAAAAAACGGTGGCCATGATCCAGCTCGTTGACTACAGCGCCTCTCGGCAGGCCGCCCCCGGAGTCACCTTCAGGCTGCGCGACGCCGGCCATGTCATCGGCTCATCTATCGTCGAGCTGTTCATTGAAGATAAAGAAAAAGGAGAAACCAAGGTGGTTTTCTCAGGCGATCTGGGCCAATGGGACGTACCGATTATCGAGGATCCCACTTACATCTGGAACAGCGACTACGTCTTTATTGAATCGACCTATGGCGACCGGGTGCGGGAGAAGACCCGCCCCAGAAATGAGGAGCTGTATGAGCAGGTCCTGCGCACCTGCGGACGGGGCGGCAAACTGCTGATTCCCTGCTTCGCCCTGGAGCGGACCCAGGAGCTGCTCTACACCCTGAGCGATCTGAAGAATGAAAAGCCCGATTTTCCGCCGGTCAATATCTATCTGGACAGCCCGCTGGCAATTAAAATCACCGAAGTTTTCAAGAAGCACCCCGACACCTATGACGAAGAGGCACGGGCTCGAACCGATAAGCCTTTCGACTTCCCCGGCCTGGTCTGCACACCAAGCGTCGATGAGTCCCGCCAGGTAAATATGATGGACGGACCAGCCATCGTCATCGCCGGAAGCGGTATGTGCACCGCAGGCCGTATCAGGCACCACCTCAAGCACGGCATATGGAACCCTAAAAACACCGTACTGTTCGTCGGTTACCAGGCCCCGGGCACATTGGGCAGGATCATTCTGGACGGAGCTGAAGAGATCAGGATGATGGGATCGGAGTTCGCGGTCAAGGCCGAAATCGCCAAAATCGGTTCATTTTCGGCACATGCCGACCAGGAGGAGCTGATCAACTGGCTGACCAGCTTCAGAGAGAAACCGAAAACCGTCTTTCTTATTCACGGTGAGCCGGATACGCTCGAGACGTTCGGCGCCAACCTGAATAGTCTGGGCTTCAACACCGCCATCCCGGTCAAGGGTATGGGGGTGTTCTAGCCGATGTTTGGACGATGCCCGGCTGAAAAGATCCGATCCGGATGATCTAAACCTCATCCGGATCATCAATCATTTATCAGCGGGTTATTGCAGAACCCACTGGCCCTGGTCGTTTCTACAGGCAGTACTCAGCGTTTTCTGCGGCTGACCGTCGACGGTCGCCATGATCTCGGCCTGACGGCAGACCTGGCTGGTCTGGCTGTTCTGATAGGCCGGCTGGGGCACGACCTGAAAATTGTTGCCGGAGTCCGGGTTCACCCAGGTGACCGGCTGACCCGACGGGCCGGTTTCATAGGCATAGTTGAGCTGCTTCCGGTCATACTTATCCATTTCGTTGCCAACGATATAGCCAAGCACCGTACCGATTGCCGTACCGATCAAGGTAGCTTCGGTGTTCTTACCGATAGCCTGGCCGAGGATGGCGCCGCCGGCCGCTCCGCCGATGGCGCCCTGGGTGCCCTTGGTCACACCGCTATCGTTGGCGCATGACGCCATGGAAAACATCAGAAAAAACATCGCCGCACACGCTGCAAACCTCATAATTGTCCTCCTCTTATCTTGTGGTTTTGCTTACTGATTTTTATTTATCTGTATCCCTACAGTAAGTAAGGATCGACCGCTGTCAATTGGTATCAAACGGCGGTTTGAGAGCGGCTGGCAGGTCCCTGACAAGACAGCTCAGCCCAAAGCGGCGACAATCTCACCCTGCATGGCCTCGATTACCCCGACCGGGTCATCCGATCTGGTAATGGGCCGGCCAACCACCAGGTGGTCAGCTCCGCTTCTCACCGCCATGCCCGCCGTAACCACACGGGTCTGGTCATCATCTGCGCCGGCCTCTGCTCCGGGCCGAATGCCCGGGGTAACGATGAGCAGCCCGCTGCCCAGTTCCGCTCTCAGGCGCCGGGCCTCGAGGCCCGACGAAACGATACCGTCACAGCCGATCTCAAGCGCCCGCCGGGCGCGATGCAGAACCAGATCATCCAGGGTGCCGTTCAGACCAATCGGACCCATGTCCTCTTGGCCAAAACTGGTCAAAACGGTTACCGCCAGTATTTTCATGTCGCCGCGTGCCGTAACTGCCGCCCGGATGATCGGGTCGTTGCCGTGCACGGTCAGCAGACTGACGCCCCGGTCATTGACCTGCTCCACGGCCAGCCGGACCGTCTCGGGAATATCGTAAAATTTCAGATCGAGCATCACCTGATGTCCCCTATCCAGGATCCACTCGACCGTATTGAAATAATCCGCCATGAAAAGCTGCAGGCCGACCTTGAAGAATCCGACATGGGATTCACATTTTTTTACCATGGCCCGGGCCTTCTGCGGCTGGTCGAGGTCGAGCGCCACGATAATACGGTCCTTCAGTGCGATATCCTTGCTCATAACGGTCCTGTTCATCTACTGCCGGGAATGGGGCCCGCCCTGCTGGGGGACCAGTCTGCGGGCGTGCTCACAAAGCTCGCTCCACTCTTTATCATCAATTGCCCTTTCCTTCTCCAATAATCGAACGCTTTTCTCGACGAACTCCCGTTTTTCAGCCTCTCCCAACTGTTTTGAGCCAAGCAGCAGACGCCCGCTGTTCAGTATCGGCCGCCATACATCTTCCGGCGGGAGTGTCGCCGGGTGTGTTGTGCAGAGATCGCTGAAGGAGCTGATAAAACTGATAAAATCTATCGATCCTGCCGCCGGTTCCCGAGGAGGGAAACCGGCCCGCTCCCTGTCTATCTGCACAGGCTGTGGAACCTCGGGCGCAGTGTCGGCCGCCCGTTCATCATCGTAGCCCGGTATGACTGAACCAACAACACCGGCATCGCCCGGCGCAACAGTGCTGCCGGCCATCTCCTGTTCCACGAGGGCTGGCAGCTCGGCTTCTGCCCGGTTTTTCGCCACCCTGCTGGTCTCCCCGGAAAAAGCAGCCTCGGGCGGCTGTTCCACCGGGCCTGCTTCTTCTGATTTATAAGCGGCTGCAGACTCGGGGCTGGGGGCGGTTCGAACCGCTGCCGGCCCCGATGACAGATCGGCTGCATCATACTGAGGCGGCCGTTGGTCGATGTTCAGATAGAGCATCACCCCCAGCGCCAGGCCGCAGGCCGAGCCGACGGCGCCGACCAGGCCCCGACGCTTCCACCGGGCGCCTGGTCGGGACCGGGTTTGGGCTGGCTCGCCCAGCACCTCTGTCAGCGCCATCCACTTCTGGAAACAGGAATCGCATCGTGACAGATGGTCGAAGAACAGTGCCTGCTCGGCCGAACCCGGTTCCGCTTCCAGCAGAGCACTGAACCGGCTGTCGTCGGGACAGGGCTCGCCAGGTTCACCCTGATCTGCCGCCAAACCCAGGTGCGCCAGACGCTCACGGGCCTGCAGGACATCTTTTTTGTGCGCTTTTCTGCTCATCTATTCTCGCATAGTACCGATTGCTGCAACGCTTCTCATCTGCTTTGACGGACCACGGCTCATTTTGTGTCCGGATCCCCCGCAAGCAGCAGCCGCAGCGCTTCACCCTTGCCCGCACCCTCGAAGGTGTGCCTGATGCGTTCGTACAGACGCCGGAGCCTGCCATGGGCCTGGAAACGATTCAACCCCAGTTTTTTCCCCGCCTCACTCACTGAAAGACCCTCCATGTGGCGCAACTTGAGCAGCAGCCGTTCCTCACCGCTGAGTTCGATGCGGCACCCGGCCAGACTGCTGGCCGCCCGCTCTGTCGAACCACCCGGTGATGCGCCAAAAAACTGATCGTGCAGACAGCCAAACAGCGCCTCCCGCTCCTTCACCTCGATGGCCGTTTCCACCGAGGCATGGGACGTCCCGTGATGCTCATCATTTTCCACAGACTCCTGCAGATACTGCGGTGAGCCGCAGGATGGTATCTGCCCGAGAATCCGGTCGGCAATATTTTCAATCCGGCTGGACGGCAGGTGGCGGTAGCGGTCTGCCGCCTGACCGGTTGCTTCGAGATAGGAAAATCTTTCCAGGCAGAGCAGCCGGTAAAGCACCAGCCAGATTCCCCCGAGCTTTTTCAGCCACGGGGGCGGCCGGACCCTGCCGAACCGCTTCCGGGAAAAATCTTCCAGCAGATTGTAGACCACCGCTGAAAAATAGGTTTGCAGTCGAGCAGCGCCCCGGTAATTGCGCAGTATTTGCCAATCGTCTTTTTCGAGCATGTCGATGACGTAGAGAGCTGCCTCCTCGGCCAGCAGCTGATCCCTGAACCGCCTTTCGGCCAGACGGTTTATCAGGTCCCAGTGGTTCATCACCCAGGAACCCAGGAAATTTTTTTCCTGTTGTTCTCTACCGCTCACCGATCAACCAGTCCTCGCCATTAAACTGCTTTATTACCGTCGCGCAAAAAAAATATGGTGCGGGCGCGACACATTTCCCCGGGGCGGACCGTCAGACAGAGTAACAGGCGGCCGCCGTCACTAGATCATACAAACAGAAAAGGAGAATATCATGGACAAAAAAACACTCTGCATACTCACACTGTTTCTTCTTGCCCCGATTTCCTGCAGCGACAACAGCAGCCGAACCGATGACGAGGCTGATGCACACTCAACCAGCCAGTCGGCCGTTCGGCAGACCGCCCCGATCGGCGGCAAACCTGAAAAGTCAACATTATCGAGGCCGCTTGCCGGCACCGATGAGGCAGACGGAGCTGCTAGGCGTCAATCGGCCGTCGGAGACACCCAGGCTCAGGTGCATCTGCCTGCTGCCGGGCCTGCAACGGCCGAGGCCCTGCTGCAGCAACCAGCCCGGATAAAACAGCCGGGTCAATGGAATCGTGAATCCTACGATGCCGTCGAGGAAAACAGGTTCATCAACGCCTTCAACGATCCACTCTCAACATTTTCAATCGATGTCGACACCGCCTCTTATGCCAATGTCCGGCGCTTCATCTCCGGCGGGTCGCTGCCGCCGGCAGGGGCGGTCCGGGCCGAGGAGATGATCAACTATTTCCGTTACGAACTTCCCGAGCCGGTCCATAACAAGCCGTTATCCCTGCAGGCCGAGGTCGGCCCCAGCCCTTTTCATGCCGGATACAAACTGGTCAAGATCGGCCTCCGGGCCCGGGACATCGAACCGGACAGAATACCGCCCTCGAACCTGGTGTTCCTGGTAGACGTGTCGGGTTCAATGAACCAGCCCGCCAAACTGCCGCTGCTGAAACAGTCGCTGAAGCTGCTGGCCAAAGAGCTGACCAGGCAGGACCGGGTGGCAATGGTGGTTTACGCCGGTTCAGACCGGGTGGTTCTGCAGCCGACCCCGGGAGATGATTTCGACACCATCGTCCAGGCCGTCGACAATCTGCACGGCGGCGGCTCGACCCACGCTTCCAGCGGCATCGTGACCGCCTACGAGACTTGCCGAACGCTCCTTCATACCCGGCGGCAACAATCGCGTCATCCTGGTTTCGGACGGCGATTTCAATGTGGGCGTCACCAGTCGATCGGAACTGCAGACACTGATCGAGGAGCGCCGGAAGAGCGGCGTCTACCTTACCGTACTGGGGTTCGGCAGCGGCAACTACCACGATGATACGATGGAAATCCTCGCCGACAAGGGCAACGGTAACTACGCCTATATCGATTCGCTGCTGGAGGCCAAAAAGGTGCTGATCAAGGAGCGCAGCGGCACGCTGTTCACCCTGGCCCGGGATGTGAAAATCCAGGTTGAGTTCAACCCTGCGCTGGTCGGTGCATACCGGCTCATCGGCTACGAAAACCGGAGGCTGGCGGACGAAGATTTTGGTGATGACAGAAAAGATGCCGGAGAGGTGGGTATGGGTCACAGCGTCACGGCCCTCTATGAAGTGATACCGGCCGGCAGCCATGACATTCCCGCAGTCGACGCGCTGACCTACCGGAAACCGCTCACCGGCGGCGGTACCGACTCAAAGGAGCTGCTGACGGTGAAGCTGCGCTACAAGCCGGACGGCTCGGAGCAATCGACCCAGATCACTGCCCGCCTCGAAGATCGCGACACAGGGCTGGAGCAGACCAGCGTCGATTTCAGGTTCGCCGCCTCGGTGGCCGGTTTTGCGATGCTGCTTAAAAACTCGGATCAGCTGGGCAGTTTCAATTGGGACCAGTGCCTGAACATGGCCAGGCAAGCACGCGGGAAGGACGTTGACGGCTATCGGGCAGAATTCACCCGGCTCGTGGAAATGGCCCAGCTTTTGAGTCAGCAGAGCTGAATCGGGATATCAGTCCGGGGGAAAGCCGCGCCGGCCGCCGCTCTCCCCCAGCCGGCAACGGGCGGTAAAAGATCGCTAGCCCTGAAAAATAAAGAACTTTCTGAGCGCATAGTTGATCATCACGGCGGAGATTATATTGGCGCAGAACGCATAGGTGGTCAGCATGCCGAACCGCTTTATCAGCAGCCCCATCAGCACCGTACCGATCAGGACGCTCAGCCCGGAAACCGCGTAAAACAGAGATATCTCGATAATAAATGGATGCCGGCCCGGCTGGAAAACCCACAATACATTAGTGATGTAGGCGACCATGTTGGCGACCAGAAAAGCCAGGATGTTGCAGATCATCGAATTCCTGGCCCTGAACCTCTCATCGATCTCCCGGAGCCTCAGGCCAAACAGCCTGACCAGGTGATCTTTTTGCTGCAGCGCCGGAAACAGGAGCCAGGCAACCAGGTGGAAGATGACAATGTGAGTCGCCGTTGCCAGGCCGCCGGCCAGGCCGTACTTGATGAACTGGATCAGATTTTCGTTGTCGAGCATTGATTACCGTTTGCAAGAAAAAATGGTTCAACTGACGGCCTGATTGTTCAGCCAGCAGCAGATAATGACCAATTCTGCCGGCAAAGAAACCAGACCGCAGGAAGGGGTGCAAGCACTTTCTCCGGCCCAGCCGTGCTGAACACCGCCGGTGGTCAGCCAAAACGGCCGGTGAACGGCCGCTGCAGCCGGGCCGGCTGCTGGTCAGACCAAATCTTCAGAGTCCTTCGACAAGGCTCGCGAGCCTGCTGTCGCCCAAGGCCGGATTTTTTTCTGACTGGTATTCAATAGCAATAAAATGTGGCCTCACAGCGACCGTTGTAGTTGAAATTTTTGGCTGGATGGTTCATCATTAATGATGATGAAGCCGCTAAGACAAAGTGATCCTGTCTGGATTGACCACTATTCCAGATTTTTCTTTTTACAATAAATTTCAGACCTTAGACCGGATGCTCGTTTCTGACAGAAAATTTCCAATGATTTTTCATAGTTCTGCCAGCGATAACCGTTCTCATTTTAACTTTACAAAAAAAAAACTTCCCATATACTCATTATGCGGTAAAAAAAGCGGGTGCTCTGACCCGAGCCCTGAAAAGCCATATCCAGCACCATTTTTATAACCGGCTGACGATTTTAAACAACGAACCACCCGGGGGGTCGACCATGGCTATAAAAATATTTATCAAGCGCAGGGGAGTCGATAAGAACATCATCGAGCTGACGGTGCTGCTCAAGAAGATGCGCACCCTCACCCTCAGCCAGCCCGGCTACATTTTCGGCGAGACATTCAGAAGGGTGGATCAACCCGATGAATGCCTCGTTATTTCAACCTGGCGATCCCGGGCCGACTGGGAAAACTGGTTCAATAACGAGGAACGCAAATCGGTGCAACGTGAGATCGACCAGTTGCTGGGGCACGAAACTCACTATGAAATCTACGAAGAATAACGGCTAAATCCATTACCAGGGATCACTCATGATTGTTGAAGGTTTGAAATTGATGGTTGTCGGCATGACAACCGTGCTGATGTTTCTCATGCTCATGATTCTGCTCATTCAGATCTCGGCCCGTCTCACCAGGAATGTGACCGCCCGGGAGCTGCAGGGTATCGAGGATGAAAAACAGCGGCTCAAAACGATGCGAGAAATGGAAAAGCTGGCCGCCGCAGAAGGCGATGACGATATCATCGTCATTTCCGCCGCCGTTGCCGCTTTCGAGGCGGAACGCGCGGCAGCCTGAATTAATTGACTGGTGGAAGCAACGCTATTACACGGTCTCAGAGACTCAATCTAACGTAAGGAGAGGTAGTTGTGGGCAAAAAAGTAATCAAATTCATGGATACGTCCTTCCGGGACGGTTTTCAGTCAGTTTTCGGCGCTCGCGTTTTTACCGACGACTTTCTTCCGGCCCTGAAACCAAGTGTCGAGGCCGGCATCACCTACCTGGAGGCCGGCGGCGGTGCCCGTTTTCAGAGTCTGTTCTTCTACTGCGGTGAGTCCGCTTTCGACATGATGGACCGCTTCAGGGCCGAGGTCGGGCCCGATGCCAACCTGCAGACCCTGGCCCGTGGCATCAACGTGGTGGCCCTGAGCCAGCAGCCCCGGGACATCATCGATCTGCATGCCAAGATGTTCAAAAAACACGGCATCACCACGATCAGGAATTTCGACGCCCTCAACGATATCAGGAACCTGCAGTATTCGGGTGAGCGCATCGCCCATCACGGCCTCAACCACCAGATCGTCATCACCGTTATGGATCTGCCCCCCGGATGCGAAGGCGCCCATACCTCCGAATTCTACCTGGAGCGGCTCAAGGTGATCCTCGACTCGGACATCCCGTTTCACTCCATCTGCTTCAAGGATGCCTCAGGAACCGCCAATCCGAAGAAACTCTACGATACCTTCAAGGGCGCCCGCAGCATGGTTCCCGAAGGCACGATCCTCTGGTTTCACACCCACGATACCGCGGGTATCGGCATTTCTCAGAACCTGGCTGCCATCGAAGGCGGAGCGGACGGCGTCGACCTGGCCAAGAGCCCGGTCTGCGGCGGTACCTGCCAGCCTGACATTTTATCTATGATGCATGTCCTCAAGGGCACCGACTACACCCTCGATCTCGATTACGAAAAAGTGCTGGCCGCCGAGGAGGCCTTCGAGGAGGCGATGAAGGACTATTTCTTCCCGCCTGAGGCCAAGATGGTATCCCCGACCATTACCCTGTCGCCGATGCCGGGCGGAGCACTGACCGCCAACACGATGATGATGCGCGACACCAACACCCTGCATCATTACCCGGCGGTTATCAAGGAAATGGCTGAGGTCGTGCGACTGGGCGGTTTCGGCTCTTCGGTCACCCCGGTTTCCCAGTTCTACTTCCAGCAGGCCTACCTCAATGTCACCCAGGGCAAGTGGAAGGTGATCAACCCCAACTACGGCAACATGGTGCTCGGCTACTTCGGCCGCACCCCGTCACCGCCCGACCCGAAGATCGTAAAACTGGCTTCCGAGCAGCTGGGCAAGCCGGTATTCACCGACGACCCGCTCGACATCCTCGAACCCGGTATCCCGAAAGCGACCAAAGTCCTCGAGGAAAATAACCTCGAGGTCAGCGAAGAAAACATCTTCATCATCGCCAGTTGTGAACAGAAAGGGCTGGATTTTCTGCAGGGCAACGCCAAGACCAACATCAGGAAAAAAACCGACGAAGAAAAAGCCCCGGCCAAACCTTCGGCCAAAGCAGCCCCGGCTGCTCCGGCCCCGAGCGGACCGCGTTCCTACTCGATAACGGTCAACAACCGGATCTACGATGTCACCGTGGCCGAAGGCGGCGGCGCCGTCCAGGCCACCCCGGCTGCTGCTCCGGCTCCAGCCGCAGCGCCGCCGGCTGCCGAGGGCACCGAAATCGAAGCCCCGACTCCGGGCAACGTAGTCAAGGTGATGGTCAGCGTCGGCGACACGGTGACCAAGGATCAGCCGCTGCTGGTTCTGGAAGCCATGAAAATGGAGTCCGAGGTCAAATCTCCAAGCGGCGGCAAAATTCTGGCGGTTCACGTATCGGCCGGCGACACCGTTCAGGCCTCCGATACCCTGTTTACGATCGGCTGATAACGCAGTTATCCGCTTTCCCTGTCGTCGGGCGGTTTATCGCCGCCCGATGGCAGATCTCGTTTCAATGATGGGATTACTATGAAAACGAAGACAATCCTGCTCCTGCTGATAGGGATGAGCCTGGTTTTTACCAGTGTTGTCCAGGCAGCCGGAGACATGGTCTCGATACTCTCACCCGTTGATGGGAAAATTGTCCGTCTGGACGTCGCTTCCGGAGACAAGGTCTACAGTGGTGACAGTCTGGCCATCGTCAAAGCCGAGGACGGGACGACGATTATCCTCAAGGCCGGCGTCGCCGGGACCATCGATTCAATTGACGTCCATTCATATCAGAAGATCACCAAGGATACGCTGGTGGGCACCATCAGCACCGCCGCCGTCATTGCTGAAAGGCCTTTAGCCGGAGAATCCCAGGAATTGCCGGGAATCGGCGCGCTGGTCGGCAACCTGTTCAGGACCACCGGTATCTACGGTATCATCGACGGCCAGATCGAAAAAGACTGGACGGTGGGAATCGGCCGGCTACTGATGATCTGCGTCGGCCTGGCCCTGCTCTATCTGGGAATTTTCAAACAGTTCGAACCGCTGCTGCTGATTCCCATCGGCTACGGCGCCATTCTAGCCAATATCCCGCTGGCCGGCATCGCTGAGCCGGGGGGCATTTTGCACTATATCTATGAAGTCGGAATCGTCACCGGAATTTTCCCGCTGCTGATCTTCATGGGCGTCGGTGCCCTCACCGATTTCGGTCCGATGATCGCCAATCCGAAAACCATCCTGCTGGGCGGGGCCGCCCAGATCGGCATCTTCGTAACCCTGCTCGGTGCGCTGTTTCTGTCGGACCTGGTGCCGGGCATCAGTTTCTCTCTGCGTGACGCCGCCTCGATCGGCATCATCGGCGGCGCCGACGGACCGACGGCCATCTTCCTGTCCAGCCAGCTGTCTCCGCGGCTGCTCGGCTCCATTGCCATTGCCGCATACTCCTACATGGCCTTGGTGCCGATCATCCAGCCGCCGATCATGAAATGGCTGACCAGCGAAGAGGAACGCAAGATCCAAATGGTCCAGCTGCGCCACGTATCGAAGCTGGAGAAGATGCTTCTGCCCCTGCTGGTGCTTGGTATCTGCGCCTTCCTGCTGCCCACCGCCGCTCCGCTGATCGGTATGTTCATGCTCGGCAACCTGGCCAAGGAGTGTGGCGTCGTCGATCGTCTTTCCGACAATATTAAGGGCGCCCTGATGTACACGGTTACCATCTTCTTAGGACTCGGGGTCGGCAGCAAGCTGTCCGCCGACAAGTTTCTGAATATGGAGACCCTGGGAATCCTGGCACTGGGCATGGTCGCCTTCGCTATCGGTACCGCCGGTGGTGTACTGATGGCCAAGGCCATGAACAAGATGTCCAAGAACCCGGTGAACCCGCTGATCGGGGCCGCCGGAGTCTCCGCCGTACCGATGGCCGCCCGGGTGGTCAACAAGGTGGGGTTGGAGGCGAACCCGCAGAATCACCTGATCATGCACGCCATGGGTGCCAACGTGTCCGGCGTCATCGGCTCGGCTGTGGCGGCGGGTGTTCTGCTGGCTCTGCTCTGATTCAGGGGTAATTTCAAACCTGCACAAAGCCTGGGGCCGACCGCTCCGGGCTTTTTGCATTTAACCTGCGGAAACGAAGATGATACAGGTAAGCGACGAAGCACTGGTCAAGTTAGAGGAGATGCTCCGGGCGGAAGGCTCGCAGGACTCGGCCATCAGGATCGCTGTCATGGGCGGCGGCGGCCGGGGACCGGGGCTGGGTCTGATCGTCGATGAACCGGGCCCAGCGGACCGGCGCTATGACGTCGGCGGCGTGCCGGTGATTATCGACACCAGCCTGATCGACTACTGCCGGTCGATCACCATCGATTTCACCGTCGGCAGCCAGGGGAAGTGCGGCGGAGCCAGCGGCAGCGGCTTCATCATCGCTCCCCAGGAACCGCTCAATCCCTGAGTCAGCAGTCGATTGATCTGATCACCGGCTCGTATTGCGCCGACCGGGCATAACTGACATCGGGCCAGCCGAAGCTCATCGTAAACGCCACCCGGCTGCCCTCCGGAACCTCCAGTGCCGTCTGCATATCCGGCAGCAGGTTGAGGGCCATTTTCACCAGGCCGTTCCATAGTGTGCCGAGCCCGGCGCACTGGGCGCCAATTTCGAAGTAACTCAAACTGATAACGCCGTCGGCCTCGGCGGAGGAACTGTCCTCCGGCACGCAGGCAACAACCAGGTGGGGTGCCCAGCGAAACAGCACATCGGCCTGGTACATCTTCCAGCCGTTGACGATATCGACGAAAAACTCATAGCCTGGGGGCAGTTCGCTGTTGGAGATCAATCCGGACAAGCCGTCGAAGAGCTGTTCCCGTATACGGTCCATCACCTCCCGGTTGTCGATGACCGAGAAGGACAGGCGCCGGTCATTTCTGCCCGAGGGTGCGTGGCAGGCTGTCTGCAGCAGTTGCCGTATGAGCGCCGGGTCCACATCTTCATCGAGGTAGCGGCGTACCGAACGCCTGCCTCTGATGAGTCTGTCAATCTGGTCCCAGGATGGCAGAGCGCCTTTATCCAGCCGGAGTGAGTCGGCTGGCCGCAGCCCCAGCACCGAAACCGCCCCTTCGGGGCAGACGGCCAGACAGTGCTGGCAGCCGATGCAGTCGCCGCTGCGCCCTTCGGCCACGAATGGAACGGCCTCACCGATAACCAGAATGTTGACCGGGCAGTCGTTGACGCATTCCCCGCAGCGGATACATTTTGCCTGATCGACCTGAAACCGATGCTCGGTCGGTTGCTTCATGCTCATCTCATTATCCTCTTGTCAGCTCTTCAAAGTGCCGGCGACAATCTCCTGATCAAAGAAGTTTATCCCCATACCGCCGTCCACCACCAGCGTCTGGCTGTTGATGCCCGAAGAGCGCTCCGACAGAAGAAATACCGCGGTGTCGGCCGCTTCCTGGGTGGTCAGTGCCCGCTTGCGCAGCACCGCTTTTTCGGCGAACAGATAGCTGTCCACATAGCCCGGTATACCAGCCGAAGCCGAGGTCTTGAGCAGGGCCGGGGCAACGGCGTTGAAGCGGATCTCCGAGAACTCCGAGAAGCTTTTGGCCAGGAAACAGAGCGATGAGTCCAGCGCCGCTTTTATCGGTGCCATATAGCCATAATTGGTGGCCGCCATCCTGGTGGTCGATATGGAAATGGTCACCACCGCACCGCTGCTGCTCAGCAGATCCTTGAACTGGTTGGCGATGGAGATCAGTGAAAAACAGGAAATGTCCACGGCCTGCAGGAAATCACCTTTGGTCGTTTGGTGAAACGGTTTGATTCCTTCGCTGTAGTTGGCGAAGGCAATCGAGTGAACAAGGCCGGCAATCGATTCCACCCCGTTATCCTGCATCCAGCGGCCGACCTCGTCCCGTACCCGGATGATCTGCTGCTCGTCCTCCACATCGCAGATAAATACCGGGGCGTCCGGAAACAGTTTGCGTGCCGTTTTCTCCCGCTCGGGCGAGCGTACGACCAGGATGACCAGACCGCCCTGCTCGACCAGGGTGGCGGCGATGGCGGCGGCAACGGATTTTTTGTTAGCCAGGCCGAAGACGACGAACCACTTTTGTGAAATATCCAGAAAATCCATGGGTTCCGGTTGGTTGAGTGTCACTCTGAGTTTGGCAGAAGCAGCAGTTTACAACACCATCAGCAGTGAAACAAGGGAGAACCCCCGCAGAACCGATAGTTAGTTTCCGTCCGGAAACGAGGAGTTTTTTTCAATATCGAGGCGGGCGAGAAATCTTACCCCAGGCATATAGTTGATATTCCGAGGATAAACTTTCGCGCACAACGAAAATACAGAAAGAAAGGGCTGTTTCCGGATGAAAACTAGTTATTGCTCCTTTGCAGACGACCAATTATCTATGAGAACCATGCATGAATCGACCAAGAGACAGATCCTGGAAACCATCTTCAGCGCCTTCGAAACATGGGCCGCCTCGTTTGATCTTGTCTGTGAGAAGGGCTGCGATATCTGCTGTACCCAGGATGTGATGATGGGTAAGGAGGAGGCATTGCTGCTGCTCGAGTATGCAGTCGGCGAGCACGGCCCTGAATGGCTGGCTCAAAAATTAAACACCCCCCGGGCTCACCACCCCCTGTACCAGACCACCAATGAATATGCTGCAGCCTGTCTGGCGGGAAAGGAAACCGTCGAAAAGGATGTGCGCAGAGGAGGCCGCTGCCCATTTCTGGAACAAGCGGTCTGCACGGTTTATCCGGCGCGGCCCTTCTCCTGCCGCTGCTTCGCCTCCACCCAGGTCTGCCGGCGCCATACCAGCGCCGTGCTGCCGGCCCCGTACCTGTCTGCCGCCACGGCGGTTTCACAGGTTATCGAGCATCTGGGGCAATCCGCTCCCTGGGGCAACATGCTCGACGTCCTCTATCTGCTGGCCCCGCCGTCGATGATCATCACTACCGGCCCGAACCACCTTGAAAACCAGGCGATAGCCCGTTCCAACTGTTTGACGGCCAGACCGCTGCCCGGCTTTTTGATCGGAGATAAGGAGATTGACCAGGTCAGCCGGCTGCTCGACATGATTTTCGGCAGCCCGGTCGACGGATATGCGGGAAAAACGGTTGAGGACATCCTCAACAACCGCTGAGCGCGGAGACTTCCCGGCCGTTACCAGAAACAGCTATTCGAACAGCTCCCGGTAGGCCCCATAGCCCTCGGGCTCGAGGTCTTCCACACTGATGAACCGCAGTGCGGCCGAGTTGATGCAGTAACGCAGGTTGGTCGGTGCCGGGCCGTCATCGAAGACATGGCCGAGATGGGAATCCGCTCCTTTGCTGCGCACCTCGGTGCGCACCATGAACAGTGAGCGGTCTTTGTGCTCGACAATATTTTCAGACTCCAGCGGCCGGGTAAAACTGGGCCAGCCGGTTCCCGACTCGAACTTGTCCAGCGAGCTGAAAAGCGGCTCCCCCGATACCACATCAACATAGATGCCTGCTTTCTTGTTGTTCCAGTATTCGTTGTTGAACGGCGGTTCGGTGCCGTCTTTCCGGGTAACCTTGTACTGCATCGGTGTCAGCGTCTGCTCCAACTCTTCATCGCTGGGCCGGCTGAAGGAATTCTCACTCATTTTTTCATTGTCCTTGCCCCAGACCCGCTCGATAAACGGTTGTCTTCCGGAGCCTTTCTTGTAAAGCGAGTAATGCACCACGTTCTTGAGGTAGTAATCCTGGTGATATTCCTCGGCCAGGTAGAATGGCTTGGCAGGAAGAATCGCCGTTACCACCGGCCGGTCAAAGATTTTCGATTCATCGAGTTCCTTTCTGGATTGTTCGGCAACCGCCCGCTGCTCCTCGCTGCCATAGAATATTGCCGTTCGGTAATGGCCGCCGCGGTCGGCAAACTGGCCGCCGTCGTCGGTGGGATCGACCTGGCGCCAGAAGGTCTCCACCAGTTCCTTGTAAGAGATTTTACCGGGATCATAGATAACCCGGACCGCCTCGAAATGATCGGTCCTGCCCGAGGAGACCTTTTTATAGTCGGCATCTTCCTCGCTTCCGCCGGTGTAACCGGCAACCACCTCGATAACGCCGTCCAACTGCTCGAAGGGGGGCTCCATGCACCAGAAGCAGCCGCCGCCAAATATTGCCGTCTCCTCATTGGCCACCGCCGGGGAGGAAAACATCACCAGCCCAAAGACAGCCAGTAAACCTGAAATCAACAGATAATTCATAACGCTTCCTCTTTTGGGAATTATTCTCATCTTCCCTAAAAATATGCACCCTGGCTGCGAGATACAAGGGCTCAATATTTTGAATTTATTTTGCACTGATGGGCGGTTGCGACCGGGGTCAATAAGGTGTATAAAAAGACCGACATTATTCTTCCTCAAGGGGCCCCCATGCAGAGACCAGCCAACAACACCAAAAGAACCAAGTTCATATTCGTAACCGGCGGGGTCCTCTCCTCGCTGGGCAAAGGTCTTGCAGCCGCCTCGATCGGGGCACTTCTGGAAAGCCGCGGGCTGACCGTGACCTTCCAGAAACTCGACCCTTACATCAATGTCGACCCCGGCACCATGAACCCCTTTCAGCATGGGGAAGTGTTCGTCACCGATGACGGTGCCGAGACCGACCTGGATATGGGTCACTATGAGCGCTACACCGACGCAGTCATGGCCCAGATCAACAACTACACCTCGGGGCGCATCTATTACTCGGTCATATCCAAGGAACGAAGAGGCGAATATCTGGGGGGCACCGTTCAGGTCATCCCCCATATCACCGATGAGATAAAAGCTGCCGTGCTCCAGCTCGACGGCAGCGTCGACATCGCCATCATTGAAATCGGCGGCACCATCGGCGACATCGAGGGACTTCCCTTCGTCGAAGCCATCCGGCAGCTGCGCGGCGACCTCGGCAGGGAGTACACCCTCTACATCCACCTGACCCTGGTCCCCTATATCAAGGCGGCCGGCGAGGTGAAAACCAAGCCCACCCAGCACTCGGTCAGGGAGCTGCGGGCCGACGGCATCCAGCCCGACATTCTGGTCTGCAGAACCGAAGTGCCGCTGACCTCTGAATTAAAAGGCAAGATCGCCCTGTTCTGCAATGTGCCCCAGGACGCGGTCATCACTGCGATCGATGTCGATACGATTTACGAGGTTCCCCTCCACTTCCACGAAGAAGGCCTCGATGCAAAAATCCTGGAGCTGCTCAATGTCTGGACCGGCCAGCCCAATATCGCCCCCTGGCAGAAACTGGTCCACGACCTGAAAAACCCGAAACATACGGTGACCATTGCCATCACCGGCAAATACGTCGACCTGACCGAGTCTTACAAAAGCCTCCACGAGGCCCTGATCCACGGTGGTGTGGCCAACCAGGCCAAAGTCGAGCTGAAATACCTGAGCGCCGAAGAGCTGGAAACCGGCGACCCGGCCAAGCTGCTGGAAGACTGCGACGGAATTCTGGTGCCCGGCGGTTTCGGCAAACGGGGTGCAGAGGGCAAAATCAAGGCGATAACCTTCGCCCGGGAGAACAAGATTCCGTTTTTCGGCATCTGCCTGGGAATGCAGCTCGCCGTGGTCGAATACAGCCGCTCGGTTCTCGGCATACAGACCGCCCACTCATCCGAACTCGACCCGACCACCCCCGACCCGGTCATCTACCTGTGCACCGAGTGGTTCGACTACCGAAACAACAAGGTCCAGGTGCGCGACGAAAATTCGGACATGGGCGGCACCCTGCGGCTCGGCGCCTACCCCTGCGTTCTGAAACCGGACACCCTGGCGGCGGCAGCTTACCGGGCAGAGGAAATCTCCGAGCGGCACCGGCACCGCTACGAGTACAACAACGACTACCGGCAGCAGCTTGAGGACGGCGGGCTCAAAGTTTCCGGAACCTCGCCTGACAACAATCTGGTCGAAATCGTCGAAATAGAAGACCACCCGTGGTTTCTCGGCTGCCAGTTTCACCCGGAATTCAAATCGAAGCCGATGAAGCCCCACCCGCTGTTCCGTGACTTCATCAAGGCCGCGCTCACATACAGCCAGCAGGATTAATGAAGATTTCCCCCGTATCGATCAGCCGCCCCGACGGATCGACCATCGAGGTCGGTTCCGACCGGCCCCTGCTCCTGATCGCCGGCCCCTGTGTGCTCGAGTCCGAAGAGCTGGGCCGTGAAGTTGCCTCGGCAATGAAGGAGATCTGCGGCCGACTTGGTATATCCTATGTCTTCAAGGCCTCTTTCGACAAGGCCAACCGCACCTCGATATCTTCCTACCGCGGGCCCGGCCTCAAAAAGGGGCTGGCGGCGCTGGCCCGGATCCGGCAGGAATGCGGGGTATCGGTCGTTTCCGATATCCATGAGGCAAGCCAGGCGGGTCCCGCCGCCGAAGTGCTCGATATCATTCAGATCCCCGCCTTCCTCTGCCGTCAGACCGATCTCTTGAGCGCCGCTTCGGCGACCGGAAAACCGATCAATCTCAAAAAAGGCCAGTTCGTATCGCCCTGGGATATGGAAAACGGCGTCAACAAGATCCGCAGCAGCGGCACCAGCCAGGTCATGCTCATCGAACGCGGGGCCAGCTTCGGCTACAACAACCTGGTGGTCGATATGCGCTCTTTCCCGGTGATGCGTGGCTTCGACTGCCCGGTCATTTACGATGCGACCCATTCCGTCCAGCTCCCCGGCGGGGCCGGGGGGTCGTCGAGCGGGCAGCGCCAGTTCATCGAACCATTGTCCCGGGCCGCCGTCGGAGCCGGCGTCGACGGCCTGTTTATGGAAGTGCACCCGGACCCGGACCAGGCCCTCTGTGACGGACCCAACTCGATCGCTCTGGGCGATATCGAAGGCCTGCTCGAAAAGCTCCAGTCCATCCGCTCAGCTCTTCGCTGATCCACTATGACCGACACCCCCAATCCCTGCAGAAGCGGCACCGACTACCCGTCGGACTGCGAGATTCTGGAAAGCTACCGGGACCGCTCCCGTGAACGGAATCGCCCGCTCTCAGAGGAGGAGCAGGTGCTGTTCGCCAAGGCTGAATCAATACGGCTGCTGCTGCTCGATGTCGACGGTGTTCTCACTGACGGTTCGCTCATCTACTCAGAAACGGGGATCGAATCGAAAGCCTTCAACACCCAGGACGGTCTGGGCATCAAGCTGCTCCAGCAGGCCGAAGTCGCCACCGGCATTATCACCGCCCGCAGCTCGGCCCTGGTCAGACAGCGTGCCGAAGAGCTGAAAATGACCTATATCCACCAGGGAGCTAAAAACAAAGCCAAGGAGTTCAAAACCATCCTCGCCCTGGCCGGCCTCAAACCTTATCAGGTCTGCTATATGGGAGATGACCTGATTGACCTCGGGCTGCTGACCCGGGTCGGACTGGCCGCCTGTCCGGCCAACGCGGTCGATGAGGTGAAGCGGGCCTGTCACCTGGTCACCCGGCGCCCCGGCGGCAGCGGGGCCGTCAGGCAGACCTGCGACCTGATCCTCCGGGCCAAGGGGCTGCATGAACAGCTGATGCAGCAGTTTTTATGCTGAGCCTGAATCGCCGAAACCTTATCTGGCTGATACCGACGCTGCTGATTGTTACCTTTCCTGTCTGGCGGCTGCCGGTCGGCTCGTTTCTCGCCCCCCGGACGTCTGAGAATGCCCCGGTCGAGCAGATAGATGAAGATCTGCACAACTTCGTCATGCAGAAAGTGGTGATCGCCCAGAACCAGGCCGGTAAAAAGACGGCGGAGATCAGATCCTGGCAAGCCTATACCGGTGACAAACCAGACGAATACGTACTGGTGAGCGTCGACGCCGACCTGTTTGACGATGAGGGAAACCGCGTCAACGTCAGGGCCGAATCAGGCATCTACAACACCAACACCAAGCACCTGATACTGAGCAGCAATGTCGTGGTCAACAGAATTGATCAAAACCAGAAGCTCTACACCGATCTTCTCCACTACTACGAGGATAAACGAATTATCCATTCCCCGGTCGCCACCAGGATGGCGGCCGAAAATGCCAAAATCACCGGCTCGAGCCTCCATTACGATATCGTTACCGGACAGTACCAGATCGGCGGACGGGTATACTGCATCCTGGGCTCCGACTGACCGGTTCACAGCTGAGCACCCGGCAGTTAGCGGCGTCAGCCTGCCAGCGGATGTTGACATCGAGAAGCCGTGAGCCGAAACCCTCTTTTCTGCCGCGCTGGGAAGGCGGCCGCGGGTCCATCGATAGCACCTGGCTGATCAAGGTCAACAGGTCGATTCCATGCTCATCCTGGTATGTTTTACAAAAATCGGCGGCCGCCCTGCTGAAACTGACCTCGAGTGTGGCGAAGTCGGTCGCCGCCCAGCCTTCCGAAGCCTGGTCCAGGCGATCGCTCGAAGGCAGGTACGGCTTGATGTCGATGACCGGCGTCCCATCGAGCAGGTCAACCCCGCCCAGGACCAGTTCCACTCCGTTGTCCCTGTCGATGCCTTTGAGGGAAACGGCAGACAGGCCGATAAAGTTGGGCCGGTGCGGGCTCCTGGTGGCCCAGACCCCTCTCCGTTCAGCCCCGCCCAAGCGCGGCGGTCGAACCGTCGGCTTCCAGCCGTCTTCAATTGACTGGTGAAACAGAAACTGAACCCAGATGTGACTGAAACTATCCAGCCCCCGAAGCATCTCGCTGCGATCGAAAGGTTCGACCAGTTTCAGCCGGGCCTCGGCCAGCGGAGCCAGACCAGGCTGCCGGGGCGTGCTGAATTTTTCGGTGAAACAGGAACTGATATAACCAATTATCTTGACTGAAAACTCTTCTGCCATCGGGACTTCACCCCCTGATTGCCCGGCTGCCGCTCAACCTAAAAGCTGTTGACGCAGCCGGCGGGCCACGCTAAGCTGTTGCCGGATTCCAGATAACTGCCGTTGAGCCCGGCTGCGGGCCCGGATCGTGCTTTGCCGCCGGACGCTGCTGCACGGACTGCCTCGGCGAAACCGGCGACGACAGCAACCAGGCTACCACTCCCATGCTCAAACGTTTCACCATCTCTCTTGAGGAAAAACTGCTGAAACAGTTCGATTCGGCTATCCGGCAACAGAAATACGAAAACCGTTCGGAAGCGATTCGGGACCTTATCCGCTCCTCGTTTGTCGAGGAGGAATGGCAGGCGGACAAGGACGTGGTTGGGGTCATATCCCTGGTCTACGACCACCATCAGCCGAAACTGCAGGAGAAGGTCACCGAAATTCAACATAACTATCATCATCAGATCGTCTCCGCCACCCATATTCACATGGACCACCACAACTGCCTCGAAGTCGTCATCATCAAGGGCACGGCCGGGTCGGTCAACGAGCTGACCAACCGGCTCCGTTCCCTCAAGGGGGTGCGCAACTGCAAACTGGCCATGAGCACGACCGGTAAAGACCTGCCTTGAGCCTCGAGCTGGCCTGCTTCATATCTCCGCACGGCTACGGTCACGCAACCCGGACCATCGCTCTGCTGCAGTCCCTGCAGAAACGCTTCCCCGGCCTGCATGCCAGCCTTTTCACCACAGCACCGGAGTCGATGTTCGCCGACAGTGGTATTGGTCACACCTATTACCGGATGGTCACCGATATCGGACTCGTCCAGCAGGACGCCTTCAGCGAGGACCGGGAACAGACCATCGAAAAACTGGCCGGGCTGCTGCCCTTCGATGATTCGCTGATCAGGCACTGCGCTGATCTGTGCCGATCGTGCCGGCTGATTATCTGCGACATCAGCTGCCTGGGTATCCTGACCGGAATAGAAGCGGCCGTCCCGTCCATACTGGTGGAAAATTTCACCTGGGACTGGATCTATGAAAAGATGGGCCCCCAGTCAGGCCTCGATCCCTATATCGGCTATTTCACCGACATATACCAACGGGCGGACTATAGAATTCAAACCATGCCGGTCTGCGCGCCCCGGCCCTGCGACCTCAGCTGTCTGCCGATAGCAAGAAACCCTGAAAAACCGCGCCGCCGCGTCAAAGAGCTGCTGACCGACCGGAATCAGAAGCTGGTACTGGTTTCCATGGGTGGGGTGGCGGTCGATCTGCCCTTCATCGACCGGCTGCAGGACCATCCGGATTATCTCTTTATCCTCGCCGGACAGAAAAAAGAAGGATTTTTCGGCAGCAATGTCAGGCTGCTGGGCCCGGACAGCGGACTGCACCATCCCGACCTGATCAACGGCGCCGACCTGCTGATCTGCAAGAGCGGCTATTCGACCATCGCCGAATGTCTACAGACCA
Source organism: uncultured delta proteobacterium (assembly GCA_963845115.1). Taxonomy (GTDB): domain Bacteria; phylum Desulfobacterota; class Desulfobulbia; order Desulfobulbales; family Desulfocapsaceae; genus JABDQA01. The sequence goes on from CAWJQN010000002.1 coordinate 239,543, forward strand.
CCACCCCAATCTGCTGTGTGGCGCGAAAGCGGTTTGGCGAATCTGAAATTCTGGAGGATTTCGTCAAAAAGGAAATGGGCGGCACAGTTATCGATGCCCGGACTTTTTTCAGCGGGGACTGGCTCGACAATTTGGAGAAGCTGGCAGGCAGCAGACGCCGGGCAGCGCAGGCAAACGGGGCCGACCAGGCGGCCGAGTTTATCGCAAACCTTCTCAACTAGCGTGCTACGGGAGGTCGACCTCGTCACAGTCGCGTTCATCCTCGACGACCTGCCACTGCTCGTGTTCGAAGTCGTCATCGGTGATACTGGCCAGCGACATCTTCAAATAGCGCCCTTTTCCCTCGACGGCCACCGTGCCGTCAGCCAGGACAATTTCCCCGGTCCCCTCGAAGGTTCTTCTGTTCTCTGCCGTGATCCGGGCCCTGACGACCACTTCCTTGTCCAGCGGAACCGGCTTTCTGAACCTCATCGAAAACTCCAGGGTCACCCCCCAGAGAGATGATTGCTGATGGTTGATAATCGCCCTGCCGATGGTCTCATCGAGAATTGCCGCCGATATGCCGCCGTGCAGCCGGCCGGGATAGCTCTGGTGCTCGTCGGACGGAAAAAAACGAGCCAGCAGTTCCCCGTTTTCAAGCTCGTAGAAATAGCTTTTCAAACCGAAATCATTGTTCAGACCGCAGACGAAACAGTCTTTTGAGTTGGGCTGTTTACCGCTTACCTTGACCTTCACGATATTCTCCCGATAGCGTTTTAGGCGTTTTTAGCGTCAGAGCAGTGCGGCAGGTCGGGCGGACCACTGATCAGCATCGAGGCGATCGTCCGTTTTACTTTAGGGGCGAGATGCCTTTTGCCCTGCAGAAACTGCTGCTCCAGCACAACCAGCCGCCTGAGCAAAAGGGTGCGCTCCATCAGCGGAACGTCAGCTTCTGCAAGTGCCTTCTCGGCGATCAGGTCCTGGCACCTGAAACAGCCGGGGAAAACGAGCCGTTTGCCGTCAGGCCGTGTCATCGAGGCCGGCACCCCGTGGGTGCGGCAGACCATCAGCCGATACGGGTAGAGCATGCAGCGGCCGTCCTCATTGACCGGGCACATGATTTTCGGCCGCCCGCCGCCGGCGATGATTTTCTGCGCTTCCGACTCGTAAGCCTCTGCCCGAGCCAGCAGAGCCCGGCGACGATCATCATCGAGGCTATCGAGCCCCTGCAGCAGATAGACCCATTCGATATAGGTGTGATGCACAAAATAGGAGTCGCAGCAATTGTCCGGGCAGCCGTCGCAGCCGTGGTCGAGCGGCCGGGCAACCAGGTCGTAGGCGAGCTCCATATCCCGATAGAGCATTTTCAGCTGCTCGGACAGCAACGGTTCAAGAGTCAACAGCATCGGTACCCTCTTCAAAAATCTGCACCTGGTAGAGATAGATTTCGACATCCGGGTCCTGCCAGGCGGAGCGGTGCAGACCGGCCTTGAGGCAGAGATGTTCGAGAAACTGGGGAGGACGGGGAAGCTGTTCCCAGACCTGCGGTAAAAATGTGGCCCGGGATCTTCCTTTGTTGAGGATGACGCCATCAATTCCCGGACGCAATCGTCTCAGCAGTTCATCTGCTCCTTTGTATTCCAGCCGCTGCGGCCGGGTCAGGATGGAGATGTCTATACTGACCCGGTCAAACTCTTCCGGGCTCAGCGGAGCAAAGCGATGATCATGGAAGGCGGCCTGGCGGGCATTGGTGGAGAGCGACTGGAGCAGCGGCCCGGTCGCCTCCAGGTTGCCGATACAGCCCCGCAGCCGGCCATCGATCTTGAGGGTGACAAAGGTTGCCAGATCCTGCTGCAGTTCATCTTCCTCAAGGCCGGTCTGGTCAACGGACTCGATCAGCCCCAGCCGCTGACCGATGGTTTCACGGACCAGCCTCAACAGTCTGTTGCCGTATCTGGAACCAAGCTGAGCAGACATCGCCTCCCCTACCACTGGACCCCCAGCATCATACAGTTGATTCCGCTGCCGATACCCAGCAGCGCCCCTTTCATCCCCGGTTTGAAGCGTTGGTTGTCAATGGCCATGGCCATGGTGATCGGAGCCGATACCGAGCCGACGTTGCCGAGAAACGGCAGCGTCTCATAGTTTTTCTCACTACTGAGCCCAAGCCGTTCAAACAGTAGCCGGGCATGGGCAGAGCCGACCTGGTGGCAAAAAAAACAGTCTATGTCCTGTTCCCGCCAGCCGCTGGCCGCCGAGAACCGCGCCCAGGTCCGCTGGGCCGTTTCTATTCCCTGGATGAGCAATTCTTCCGAATCGGTCGCCATCAGGGTTGTCTGCGCCGCAGACTGCCCTCCGAGACAGAGATCGACGTGGTCGGTATTGGCCAGCCAGGCGTGATGAACCAGCCGGGGTCTGTTCGCGGTTTCCCCGTCGCTGCGGCACATGAACAGCCCCACGCAGCCGGACCCGATGGTCAGAGAGGCGAAGGCCGGCTTGATCGTTTTGCGGGTCAGCGACAGATCAGCGATCAGCGTCTCGATGGTCGAATCGACCAGCTCTTCCGCCGTCTCCCCTGAAACCACCAGACCATTGTCGACCTGGCCGTTTTCGATCATGGAGCCCAGCAGGATCATACCGTCCAGAAAGCCGAGACAGGCGTTGGATATGTCCAGCACCAGACATTCGGGAGGCAGACCCAGGGTCCGGTGCACGAAGGAGGCGGTGGCCGGCTCCATCATGTCCCGTGAAACCGAGGTGAACAGCAGACACTCGATGGAGGCCGGATCAACCCCCGCCTTGTCGATGGTCGCCTGACCGGCCAGCGAGGCGGCCCGGCTCGGTCGGGTGCCCGGTTCCCAGAGCCGGCGCTGGCGGATTCCGCTCATCATCTCCAGTCTTCCGGCGGGCAGTCGGAGCCGCTCGTAAACGGCGGCCAGTTTGTTTTCGATATCCTCGGAACTGAGGATGCGCGGCGGAATGACGTAGCCGAAAGTATGCAGGCAGACGTTTGACAGGGAAACCATAAGCGTGATGATGAATTATTGGCGGACGTTCAGGATGAGTAGCTCGGTTGCTCGCTTCGATTACAGTTTTTATACGCTCGTCTGCGCTTGTTCAAGGTATCGGCTGATACCCATTATGACAACAGCGCCGAGAAAAACAAAGCAATTTATCATTACCTGCACGCTCAGCGGGCTCAGGGGGCGGTCATCAGGTAGCAGCGAAAGTTTCGGGCCGTTTTGGGAAGATCGTCGGGAAAAACGCTTCTGCTGATCTCATTTATTCCGCACAGCTCTTCAACAGAGGGGTCCAGCCGAAAGGACGGAACCATGGTCGAGACGATGAGGCTTCCCCCGTCTGCCAGACAGTTCAGGGCCCTTTTCACCAGTGCCGGATGATCCGCAAGCGTGTCAAAACTCCAGGACGTACCGCGGCCGTAGGTTTTTCTGCGCAGGTTGATATAAATCAGACTGAACCGCTCCCGGTTCTGAGCCAGCCAGGCCATGACCGGCTCCTCCACAAGCTGGTGGTTTTCAAGCGCCATGCCGTTGCGGCTCAAATTCGACGTCACGAAGGACCTGCTTCCCCCCGACAGGCCGGCCGTGACCGTTTTTCCAGCCCCCCCCAGACAGGCGCAGACCGTTGCCGCCCCGCTGGTGTCGAACAGGCTCAAAAACGCACCCTGGCCTGCTCGCTCCTTTATCAGCTCCCGGACAAAGCGCTGATCAAGATTAAATCCGGTATCGGGGGTGCCGGGCAGATGTGCCAGAAAGACAGCGGAGCCCTCTTTTATCTCATAGGCTCTCTGTTTGACCGGCGCCTTGTCGGCGACGGCCTGGCCACTGCGGCCCCGCCGGATGATTACCCGGTCCCGGCCGACCTGAAAAAGATCGCGGACCGTCCGGATCACCTGACTGAAGCGGCTGTCGACCAGTTTGGGGTCGGCGCCTGAGGAGGGTGCAAACTCGTTAATGTAAAAACAGGTGCCGACGACATCGACGGTGACATTGAACTGGGGAAGGTCACGGTCATAGAGCCTGAAACAGTCAAGCGCATGGCTCGAAACCCAGGGCTGCAGTTTCCGGAGATTTTTTTTCAAACGATTGGCCAGTTCCGACCCGTCCCCGCCGGTGACGCTGATCGTCTGCCCGCCTCTGCCGCTATCAGCCTCGGTCGTTTCCGGGATCGGATAACCGCTGAGCAGCCGGCAGCTCAGCGGTCCATTGTGCATTTTGCGGGTTGCGTCACAATCGAGCCTGAATTGGTCCGCATAGTCCGGGGCGGCGGTAAACAGCGTGATTTTCCAGTCGGCAAACTCCTGCCGGAAGCGCTCCCCCATGAACCGGTAGAGGTGTCGAACCATCTGCTTATCGGTCAGCCGCTCCCCGTACGGGGGGTTGCAGATGATATGCCCGGTTTGCCGGCCGTCGTTTTGCAGCCGCTGTATTTCGCGGTGCTCGACAACCACCCTGTCTTCCAGCCCGGCCCGCCTGATGTTTTTCCGGGCGGCCGCAACGGCTGATCTGTCGCCGTCATAGCCGACCAGGCGCGGCCACATGTTCTGCTGCGATGCCTCTTCCCGGTCCAGGGCTTCGGCTACCAGCGATTCCCACAGCTGCGGCCGGTGCCCGTGCCAGCCGAACAGGCCAAAATAGGTTCGGCCCAGACCGGGCGCCGAATCACCATGCTGCAGGGCCGCTTCAATCAGAAGGGTCCCCGAACCGCACATCGGGTCGAGCAGGGCGGTTGAGCCGTCCCAGCCGCTGAGGGCGACAATTGCCGCAGCCAGGTTTTCCTTCAATGGAGCTGGGCCGGCTTCCACCCGGTACCCCCGCCGGTGCAGGCTCTCACCGGAAAGATCGAGCCCCAGCAGAACCTTTGCCCCGTCAGCCTGCAGGTAGACCTGAACGTCCGGACGCCGGGTCTGCACCGACGGCCGCCGCCCACTCATATCCCTCAGCCGGTCAACGAGGCCATCCTTGACCCGCAGCCCCCCGAACATACTGTTGCCGATCACCGCCTGTTCAGGCCTGCCGGCCAGAACGCAGTCCACCGCAAAGCTGTTGCTCTCAGACAGATGGTCCTCCCAGACCACCGCCTTCGAGGCTTCGTAGAGATCGTCGGTATCTGAGATCTCGAATTCGGCCAGCAGCAGTATCAGCCGGGAGGAGAAGCGCGACCAGAGACAGCAGCGGTAGCCCGCCTCCAGCGAGCCGCCCCAGCGGACGAAGCCCCGGCCTGAACCGTCAACCCGGCCATTCCAGCCGCCTATTTCGGCGCTGACCAGGTCTTCGAGACCGGCCGCGCAGGTACTGATAAAGTCCATCTGAGTATGTCCGTCCAGGTGATTGTTATAAAACGTCTAAGTCAATAATTTGGTGGTGTTATTTCTTTTCTGACCAGAGCGCCTGATCGACGCTTTCCGCCATAAAAAGCCTTGACCTCTCTTGCAATCAGGCTAGAATAGATCAACCGGAGAAAAAGGCGATTATCGGACAGAATGGTACCCGATGTATAGCAGATTGCCGGTGCAAAATCTACTCACCCCAAGAACCTTCTGAGCAAGAGGAAAAGAGATGAAAAAGGTTGTCACCAGGTTCCTTCTTATTGTCGCCGTCACCGCAGCCGTTGCCGTTTTCACCGGAGGCTGCACTAAGAAGCCGGTCATACCGCCAGAGTCCGACAGCACCCAGGCGAGCAGTTCCTCGGGCACCGCCGGGGCCTATCCGGGCACCGGAGGCTATTCTGAAAACAGTCTGGCCATCGAAGGGACGCTCGACGACAGCGGCGCCGCCGATGGCATGGCCGCCGCCGATCAGCAGAGCGACGAATACAAGCAGATGCACGGCCGATCGTCCAGCGGGATGGCTCCGGTCTATTTCGATTTCGACCAGGCAATCATCAGGCCCGATATGTCCGACCGGATGATTCAGAACGCCGAATATTTGCAGCAGATTCCCAACACGGTTATCATCGAGGGTAACTGCGATGACCGCGGCACCAAAGAGTACAACCTGGCCCTGGGTGAAAAACGGGCCATCAACGTGCGCGACTACCTGATCGATCTGGGAATTCAGCCGGACAGAATCAGAACCGTCAGCTACGGTGAAGAGCGGCCGCTTTTCTACGAGCAGACCGACTTTGCCTGGGGCCAGAACCGCCGGGCGGATTTTGTCATCGAATAACCTTTCGTCTCAACGACCGGTGTTTTGCCGCTCCGCAATGCGGCGGAACACCGGTCGTCCTGTCAGGCCGCTGTCCTTGCTATCGCTTCCGTAATTGCCGTAAACACCTGATCGATGTTCAGATCGGTGGTGTCGATCAGGGTCGCATCGTCTGCTTTTTTCAGCGGTGCCAGCGTCCGCTCACGGTCCTGTCTGTCCCGGGCAATGGTCATCTCCAGCAGCTTTTTCTGATCCACCGCTTCTCCCCGTTCCGTGAGCTGCCTGGCTCTTCTCTGCGCCCTGGCTTCGGCTGAAGCGTCGAGGTAGAACTTGTGGCCGGCGCCGGGAAATACTACGGTGCCCGTGTCTCTGCCTTCGGCCACGACCCCGCCCCGCTCTCCGAAAGCACGCTGCAGGGCGGTCAGCTTGTCCCTGACGGCGCCGTGGGCTGAAACCGTCGAGGCCAGCATGGACATTTCCGGGGTCCTGATCTGGCCGGAGATGTCTTCTCCGTTGAGCAGTACGCCGACATCGCCGAATTCGTCGGCAGCCGGCAGCAGTTCGAGCGATATCTGCCCAAGTGCCGACGTCAAAGCCAGCTGATCGTCAATATCGACAGCATTCCGGGCCAGATACCAGGCCACGGCCCGGTACATCGCCCCGGTGTCCAGGTAGGTGAAACCATAATGGGCGGCGACTTTGCGACTGATGGTCGACTTTCCGACCCCGGCCGGCCCGTCAATGGTGATGATCGGCCGGTTCGGCTCAGACATGGCCGCACTCCTTCAGGGCCTGGCCCAGGGCACTCAGAAATCGCTGGTTTTCCGGTTCGCTACCGACGTTTATTCTGATAAAGCTGGGGTAGCCATAAGCTTTCATGGACCTGACAATCACCCCCTTTCCGAGCATATTCTCGTAGAGCCGGGTGGCATCGCCACGAACGTCGATCAGGAAGAAATTGGTCTGTGAAGGATAGGCTTTGCAGCCCAGCGCTTCCACCCCGCCCAGCAGAAACCGTTTACCGGCCGCCGTTCGGCTCAGGGTCTGCCGATAGAACTCCTCATCGCCCAGGGCGGCGAGCGCTCCCTGCTGGGCCACCAGGTTGACATTGAAGGGCTGCCGCACCTTGTGCAGGCAGGCGGCCACCGGCGGAGCCATCAGGCCGAAACCGATCCGCAGCCCGGCCAGCCCGTAGGCTTTGGAAAAGGTTCTGAGCAGGACCACCCCGCACCGGCCGTCGACATCATTGACCAGGCTGAGCGTGTCATAGCCCCGGTCCTCGTCGACAAAATCGATGTAGGCTTCATCGAGTACAACCAGCAGATTGTCGGGCAGGCCTGACAGAAAGGCGATCAGACGCTCCCGCGAAACCAGGGTGCCGGTCGGGTTGTTGGGGTTGTCGATAAAGATCAGCCTGGTCCGGGGCGACACCAACGCTGCAATCGCCTCGAGGTCATGGGACATATCTTTGAGGTCGACCACACGGTTTTTACCCCCGCGGACCTGGACGAGTTTCTGGTACATCAGGAAAGAGGGGTGGCTGGTGATCACCTCGTCACCCTCCCTGACAAACGCTTTAACCAGGAACTCGATCACCTCGTTGGAGCCGTTGCCGAAAACGATCTGCTCCGGGGTCATCCCCAGATGGTTGGACAATGCCCGGCCGAGGTAGTAACAGGAGCCGTCGGGGTAGCGGTGCAGGTTGCTCAAGGCTGCGTGCATCGCTTCGACGGCGGCGGGAGAAGGCCCGAAAGGATTCTCGTTGGAGGCCAGCTTGATCGAACCGCTGATGCCGTGTTCGCGCTCCAGTTCCTCTATCGGTTTCCCGGGGGGATACGGGGTGATTGCTTTGATATTGTCAGGTACCTGAATGTTCACAACGAACCCTCGGCAAAAATGGTGGTCAACCGCTTATCGGTCAGATTAAAGAGCAGGAATTCTGTTTCTCAGGTTCAACCCCTTCTCCAGGTTGAACCCGCACCTCAGCAGCGCACCCTCATGAAAGTGCGGCCCCTGCAGCTGGATGCCGATCGGCAGGCCGTCGGCGTTGAATCCTCCCGGCACCGAAAGTCCCGGCAGGCCGGCCAGGTTGGTCGACAGAGTAAAGATATCGGAGAGATACATGGCTAACGGATCATCGAGCTTTTCGCCCTTTTTCCAGGCCGGCGTCGGACAGACCGGGGAGATCAGCAGATCGCACGATTCCCAGGCGGCCCTGAAATCGTTGAGGATCAGGGTCCTGACCTGGGACGCCTTTTTGTAGTAGGCGTCGTAATAGCCCGACGACAGGGCATAGGTGCCGATCAGTATCCTGCGCTTCACCTCCGGACCGAACCCGGCTGAACGGGTGTCCTTGTACATCTCCAGCAGGTCGTTTTGTGATGCGTCGCGAAAACCATAGGCAACACCGTCGTAGCGGGCCAGGTTCGAGCTGGCCTCGGCCGGGGCGATCAAATAGTAGACAGCCACGCAATAATCGATGTGGGGGATAGACACCTCGACGATCTCCGCGCCTGCCGCGCGCAGCACTTCCACCCCGTTCATCACCACCTGGTTGACTTCCGGGTCGAGCCCTTCGCTGAAGTACTCACGGGGCACACCGACACGGACCGCCGTGAGCCCCTCGACCAGGTGTGTGCTGTAGTCTTCGACCGGAAGGTCCACCGAGGTCGAGTCGCGCCGGTCATACCCGCAGATATGCTGCATCATCAGGGCGCAATCGGCCACATCCCTGGTCAGGGGGCCGACCTGGTCGAGCGATGAGGCGAATGCCACCAGGCCGTAACGGGATACCCTGCCGTACGTCGGCTTCATGCCGACAATACCGCACAGCGAAGCCGGTTGACGAATCGAGCCGCCGGTATCGGAGCCCAGGGAACCGAGAACCTGTCCGGAGGCGACCGAAGCGGCTGAGCCGCCGGAAGAGCCGCCGGCCACATAATCGCAGTTCCAGGGGTTCGACGGTACCCCGAAGGCACAGTTCTCCGAGGTCGAACCCATGGCGAACTCATCCATCGATGCCTTGCCGACGATTACCGCTCCCTGTTCGTTGAGTTTTTCAACGACGGTGGCATCATAGGGGGGCATGAACCCCTCGAGCATCTTCGACCCGCAGGTCGTTTGACGATCACGGGTGCAGAGCAGGTCCTTGATCGACAGCGGGATGCCCCTTAGCGGACCGGCCGCTCCCCGGGAGCGCTCTTTGTCGGCCTGCTCGGCGCTCTGCAGAGCCCGCTCCGGGTCCAGCGAAATAAAGGAACCGATGCGCTGCTCGGTTTTTTCGATGCGCTCAAGGCAGCTGCTGGTCAGCTCGACACAGGACATTTCCCCTCCATCCAGTTTCTCAGCGGCCTCGGTTATGGTCAGCTCGAATGGCTCCATGTGCTTCCTCGAAATACAAAGGGCCGGCGTTCCGGCCCCGATTCTGGTTGATATGCTGTGACGGTGAATAGATTCAGATAACGCGGGGAACCACAAAAGAGTCTTCTGTGTGTTCCGGACCGTTGGCCAGCGCCTCCTTCTGGTCCAGCGACGGATCTACCTGATCCTGCCGAAACGCATTGGTGATCGAAAAGGCGTGAGTCGTCGGCTCGATGCCGGTGGTATCGAGCTCGTCGAGTTTGGCAACGTAGGACAGGATCATATCGAGCTGCTCGGTCATCTGGTCGAGTTCCTCACCATCCAGGTGAAGCCTTGCCAGGTGAGCAACGTGTTCAACGTCTTCTTTACGTATGGTCATCGTTTAGTTCAGCAGGTTCTGGTTATCCGCCTCCGGCGCCCCCAGTGCTGCCAGGTACTCCGGGCTCAGGCGATAGGTATTCTGGCAGAAAACAGCGACGACATCTTCATCGAACTGGCTTCCGGCACAGCGTTTCAGCTCCTCGACCGCTTCATCCAGATCCAGGTTGCGGCGATAGTTTCTAAATGAGGTCATCGCATCATAGCTGTCTGCCACGGTAAGAATCTTGGTCAATTTATCAAGCTCGGTGCCGGTCAGGCCATCGGGGTATCCGGTTCCATCTATCCTTTCATGGTGGTGCCTGATGATGAAATGTTCCCGATCCATGAATCCCAGCGGCTTGATGATATTGGCACCGACACTGGGGTGTTCGTTGATCAGCTGCCGCTCCTCGATACTCAGCGGTCCTTTTTTCTGGATACAGGACAGGTCGATGACCAGCTTGCCGATATCGTGAAACTGGGCCGCCCGTCTGAGCACGATCAACTCCTGGGCGTCGAGCCCCAGCGCGCTCCCCAGCATGGCCGCATAGTTGGTGACCCGCATGGTGTGACCGGCCGTATAACAGTCCTTTTCCTCCATGGCCCGCTGGAGGCTGCTCATCAGCTGGACGGTCGCATTCTCCAGGCTGTCGCCGTACGCCCGCAACAGCTTGTTCTGCTCCTCGAGCTGCAGGGTCTTACTCCTTACATCGTCTTCCAGCGACTGCTTGTAGGTTCGTTCCTGCAGCACGTAACGCCGTTTCTCCACCGCCCGTCTGATCTTTACATCGAAAATGTCGAGATCCTCGATCGGCTTGCAGAGAAAATCATAAACCCCCATATTGATCGCCCGGACCGCATCGGCCATCGACCCCGAACCGGTCAGCAGGACAATCGGGATATCATAGCCCCGCCGGTTGAGCTCTTCGATCGCCTCGAATCCATTGAGCTCGGGCATGTGAATATCGAGCAGAACCACATCGAACGATTCATCGACAGTGCTCAGCAGCTCCCGGCCGCCGTTAACCCCGACCGCCCGGTAGCCGAACACCTGCAGTATCTGAACCACCGCACTGCAGACCAGCGGGTCGTCATCGGCCACGATTACCCTGGCCGCTCTGTTTTTATCCACGATACCGAACTCCTTGAAAAACCGAGCTAAATATTCCAGTACCTGCCGGCGGCCTCGACTGCCCGCTCGACAGCATCATGTGAGGCGTGACAGTTTCTGAACCGCTCTTCCAGTTCATCATCCAGGAAAAATTCCCGATCACCCTCGATCAGTGGCGTGCCGACCAGCTCGGACAAAACCGCCAGGGCCCCGTCCCGCTGACCTTTGAGATTATAGCCGCCCTCCAGGGTCACCAGTAGTCGGCCCCCGCAAACCTCGTCGGCCAGCCCCACCAGAGACCGCGTCATGTAGGCGAAACCGGCCGGCCCCACCGACATCGACCCAAGCGGGTCGCCGTGGTAGATATCGAAACCGGCCGAGACCAGGATCATTTCAGGCTGGTAGGCCTGCCCGACCGGCAGGACGATATCGTTGAAAATAGCCGCGTATTCATCATTGCCGAACCCGCCGGGAAGCGGAATATTGACGGTGTAGCCCTCGCCTTTATCGACCCCCCTCTCCTGCAGCGCGCCGGTTCCGGGATAGTATGGGAACTGGTGGGTGGACAGGTAGAGAACCCGGTCCGTATCATAGAAGGAGAATTGTGTTCCGTTTCCGTGGTGCAGGTCCCAGTCGACGATCATCACCCGCTTGAGGTGGTGGCAGCTCTTGGCGTGCCAGGCTGCCACAGCGACATTGTTAAACAGACAGAAACCCATCGAGCGGTCCTTTTCGGCGTGATGCCCGGGCGGTCTGACCAGGGCGAAACCGTTGTCGATCGCCCCCTCGACCAGCAGATCCACCCCCTTTATCACCGAGCCGGCAGCCAGCAGGGCGGCATCGTAGGAGTGGGCTGAGGTGGCTGTGTCCTGATCGAGGTAGTCATAACGGCGCCCTGAGGTCTCGGAGACCCGGCTGATCAGATCCTCATGGTGGTTTTTTACCAGGTGCTCGCGGTCGGCCGGCTCAAACTCGGGGTAAATGAACTTATCTTTATGTTCGGGTTTTTCGATGAAATCGTAGATTACCCTGAGACGATCGATGCGCTCCGGATGGTTGGGTCCGGGGTCGTGCATCAGAAACAGATCGTTTTTGAAAACAGCTGTTTTTCTCATGTCCTTGTCTCCCGGGATGCTGGGCGCTTTCCAGCCTGGTCCTTTGTCTGATTCTGCTATGCAGCTCCTGTCAGACGCTCAGTGGCAGGCAGACCGCCCACTGAGCATAACTCTTCTGGGTCAGTTGCTTTCTATCCGTTTTGCAGAGGTAAAAGCTATAATAAAAAAAAAGGCCGCATTCTCCAAAAGGAAAATGCGGCCTTTTGCGTGCCCCGGGGAAAGCGGTCCTACATCGGAACGATCAGCTTGTTGGTTTCTTCGTTCCAGGAGACCACCAGGTACCAGATTATCAGAAAAACCGCGATAAACACCAGGGTCGGGCCATAGCCCATCAATTCGGGCAGGTAGATAGATTTACCCAGGACGCCGTTGGCCTCGAACTCGTAGTCACGGAACCAGGATGTCAGAATGGATGAGGCTATGCCGAAAAACGGCACCACAATCATCAGTTTCACCTGCCCTTCGCCGACCCGCCATAAGGCTCCGGAACCGCAGCCACCGGCAAACATGGCTCCGAGACCGAACAGAAAGCCGCCGACAACGCCAGCCCAGCCAAAGGTACCCCTGATATAATAAATCGGTGCCAGTATCGCCTCTCCCTCAGCCCTTACCGGAACTGCGTATTTCAGTACCACGGCCCCGATGGCAACCACCATGATGGACAGCATTACCGACTTGGCCATGGTGGAGTCGCCGGTCATGTGCGGTTCACGAAAACCCTGGACCATACACCAGCGCCCCCGCTGCATCGAGTAGCCCAGCGCAGCGGCGATCAGAATAAGGCCCCCAAGGGAGGCTATATAGTCGCTGTCCTCGTTGTTGCCATAACTCGTAGCCTTGAAAACCAGAAAAAGGATAGCGGCCGCGCCGAGCAGGTAGATCACCGGGGTCGGAAAATTGATGGTCTTGGCCCCGCCGTCTCCCCAGCTGATATGCTCCATCTCCAGGTAGAGCATTTTCAGGCCGAGGACAACGCCAAAAACCAGGCCGAACATCATCGAAAAGCCATTGGCACCGAGATTGCCGATGGCGTTGTAGAAGCCGCCCACATTGCAGCCGCCGGCAAGCGTTGCGCCGATGCCCATCAGGATGCCGGCGATGACCGCCTTGACCATTTCACGATAGGGGGGAATGCGCAGCGCGAACTCGCGGCCGAGACAGGCGGAAACGAAAGCACCGAGAACGAAGCCGATGCCGATCACCGAACCGGAACTGACCAGAATGGAGGCTGGCGCCTCTTCGTAGTAGGCGAAAAAGGCGGCATCGGTGCCCACCACTGAGCTTACCCCGTACATGATCCAGTCGCCCCAGTTCCTGATTGCACCGACGGCTCCCCACGGTCGCCACCAGGCCATGATCATCACCGAAAAAAAACCGACAACCAGCCCGGTAACCGTGGCGTTCCACTCCGTCTGGCAAAACGCCTTGTACAGACCCTTGGCCTTCTCGGCCAGTACACTCTGCTCACTCATGTTTTCCTCCTGAAAATTCATGTCGCGAAGAAATTTTTGTTTCCTTGCTTTACCTTTGGTTGGTGTTTTTGTCAATAGTGCGACACCGTAGCACTGTATTGTTTTTACGCCGTTATTTTACACTCCTTTTGGTTTGACATCACATTTTATTATGCTAAAAAACAGATAGGATGTGGTACAGTAACCGGGTTCATTTTTTACTTCGCCTGGCGAGAGTAAATACGCGGACAAAATACCCGATTCAGATGAATCACGAAACACTATCAGGAGGCTTGACATGAGTGATGTGAAACAGGTAGCAGCCGACGTAACCGCCGACTCGGTTCTCGACGCCAAAGGGCTGAGCTGCCCGATGCCGCTTCTGCGAACCAAAAAGGAAATCGGTAAACTGAAAAGCGGTGAGGTCCTGCAGGTGGACGGCACCGACCCGGGCTCAAGAAACGATATCCCGGGCTGGTGTGACCGCGCTGGTCACGAGTATCTTGGTGAGAAGGAAGAGAGCGGATTTTTCAGCTTCTTTATCAAGAAAGGCTGATTCAGGCTGGCACGTATTCCTAATTGAAAGGACCCCTGGCATTTTTCCCGCGGCCAGGGGTCCTCTTTTACCTGGCGTCTTTACAAAGCACGGACAAGGAGGCAGAAGATGGCAAAAAGTCTTGGTATTTTTGTAACCAACCCAGACAACATGGCCCACGTGATCGGCATCACCAAAGCGGCCAAGGCGAAGGGCTCCAAAGTTAAGGTCTTTTTCACCTGGACAGCAACCCACAATGCCAAAGACCCCGCATTTCCCGAACTCTGTGAACTGGCAGACGATGTATCCATCTGTGTCGACAGTTACAAAAAACAGGGTTACGAGATTGATGACATTCCCCTGGGCCTGACCGCCAAAGAAATGGCTACCCAGGCGCAGCATGGGATTATCATCGAAGATTACGACTGCTATATCAGTTTATAGGGGGCATCATGGAATATAAAAAAGTTTGTTTCATGTACAGGAACAAGGATTATGCCGTCGACGGCATGAGGTCCGCACTGGGTCTGGCGGTGGAAAACATGTACTCCTATGGGGTTGTGATGGACACCGAAATAGACAAGCTCGATGAACACAATCTCGAAAGTATCGAGATGCTTCGCGACATGGAGGGAGACATTTTTTCAACGATTCCCGCCAACGTGGAAAAGAACGGTTTCGAGTCCATCGACCTGGAGGAACTTGGCGAAAAGCTCAGGGACATGGATATAATCGTCCCGTACGGACTTAAATAGAGGAGGGGTCATGAAAATATTAAACGTCTATCGCTCCGAGCCCGACGAGACAGTAAAAAAGCTGGTTGAAGTCGTCACCAGAGACAGAGAAAGCGACTCGTTCGACCTCAACGTTGCCAGCCCGGACTACGATACGCTGGTCGATAAAATTTTCGCTGCAGACCAGACCATCTGCTGGTGGTGATTCTTCTTTTTCAGTTCACCGTTAAGGTTCATACCCATCAGCCCCCGGACTTCTCGTTCGGGGGCTTTTTTACTGCCGCAGGCAGTGCATCACCGCATCGTGCAGTTCTGGCCTCATCTCCCTGATACCGTCCCGGTTGTCCCCTTTTATAACCCGGTTGGTCAGCAGGGAAACAACAACCTGTTTGTCCAGGTCTATCCAGAACGAGACGCCGGTAAACCCCAGGTGGCCGATAGTGTTGCCGGAAAAGCGGCTGCCGCTGCTTGAGCCGCTGGCCGACGGTCTGTTAAAGCCGGGGCTCCACTCCGCGTTATCAGCATCACCGACGGGCAGACAAGCCCTGCGGAAGGTCTCGGTAGAAAAAGGTAGCCCGCTTGAACGGCCGTGATAGATATCCACGTATGTCTTGCACATCTCCAGCACCCCCCGGGAGGTTCCGAATAGCCCGGCATGCCCGGCTACCCCCCCCAGGGCTCTGCAGTTGTCATCGTGGACGACCCCTGCAAGGGGCCGTCCGCTCCAGCGGCAATGACCGGTGGGTATACATCTCGCTTTCTGGCTTGAATCCATCTGGCTGGCGAAAAATAGCGATCCATCAACACCGGCCGGCTTACCTATTCGCCTGCGCCAGTAACTATCCAGAGTCTGTCCGGTCTTTTTTTCAACAACCAAACCTAACAAAATATATCCCAAATCGCTGTAACAGTGACAGCTCCGTGGTTCACACCCGGGGGAAACCTTCAGCACTGCATCCAGCAGCCATTCTTTTCGGCGCACCGGCTCGGTGGTTATCAATTGTTCCCAGAAGTCTCGATGGGCCGGAAAACCGGCGTTATGACAAAGAATACCCTGCAGGTCTACCCCTTCAAAACGGGCGGGTAGGTCTGTTTCCAGCAGAGAGCAGAGGGATTCGTTCCAGCCAATGACCTTTTCCTCTATGAGCAGGAGAACGGCGGGAAGCGTCACCAGCGGTTTGGTCAGCGAGGCAAGGTCGAAAACGGATTTTTCATCGACAGGGAACTGACCTTTATCCCCTGACCCGCCGGCACCACTGAAGTAATCGCTGAAACCATCTTCACCATAACTGGAAAAAGCCAGACTAGAAGCCGAATAAATACTTTTATTATAATATCTTAGAAGTATTTCTGACGGTTTTTCAAGAATACCGTTTATGCCTTTCTCGTCCACCCGTGTCAAACCATTATTCTGTTGAATTTTTTCGCTATTTCAACTAGATTAAGTTGTACAAAACGCAACTTATAATTTCCTGTATTTACTGAATAAAATCTTTTCCTTTTTATATTTTAAAGTGCCTTTTTCCACAAATAGTCAACAGCCGTTGGTCATAGAGTTACTCACGGTCTGTTGATAACGGTGTTGATAACTGCTTTTAAACAGAATATTCCCTTTATCAATATTCCTGTTGTTGAAAAATAATTGATTAATATAAGTTGTTTATATAGGTAGCCAACAAATATGCTCCGCTAATAACAATAATAAATATTTACTTATACTAAAAAAGGAAAAGAACAATGAGCATTAAATGCACCGTGCAACGAAACGATCTTATAGAAGGACTGGCCAGTCTGCAGAACATAACCAATAAGCGGGGAACCCTTGCCGTTCTGTCAAACATACTGGTCGAGGCGAATTCAAATGGACTGGTTCTGACCGGAACGGACCTCGAGGTCGGTCTGCGGCTCTTCGTCCCGGCAGAAGTCGAGGATATCGGTTCATTGACGCTGCCGTCCAAAAAGATTTTCGAAATCGTTCGTGAATCGGGATCAGATCACATATCCATCGAAGAGACCGACAACAGCTGGGTGAAAATAAAGGCAGGGCCGAGTACATACAACCTGGCCGGCATCAGCAGTGAGGAATACCCGGCCTTCCCCGAATTCGACGAAGACAGTTTTACTCCTTTTGAAGCTTTCATCTTCTTGGATTTAATAGATAAAGTTGTTTTTTCCATTGCCGGTGAACAGGAAAACATATACTCCCTGACATCGGTTCTGATGGAAAAGGAAAAACGCGACGGCACCTCCTACCTGAAAATGATTTCATCTGATGGTCACCGGTTGTCGATAATGGAAAAAGACGTGGCCGTCGATGTCGATAAATTCTACCTCAACGATGTCACCCTGATCCCCAGAAAAGGCATACAGGAGTTGAGAAAATTCTGTGAAAACCGGGATACCATCGATATTTCATTTGAAAAGAAACAGATGGTGGTGAAAGACGGCGACGCGGTCATGGTCATTCGTCTGAAGCAGGGGGAATTTCCGCAGTACCGGGCTATTGTCGATTCGGTATCGCTGGACAACTGCGTAAAGATAGACAGGGTTCCTTTTCTGGAGTCTCTGAAGCGGATAAATCTGTTTACTGAAGATATCTTTCACACCATTCAACTGCAGCTTCAGGGAGATATGATGGTACTGACCTCCCAGAACGCTGATCTCGGCAATGCCAAGGATGAGCAGAAAATCGATTACTCAGGGGTATCGCTGAGACTGGGGTTCAACTGCCGTTATTTCATAGAGACCCTGCAGGTCATGGAATGTGAAACGGTTGAAGCCTACATAAGCTCGGAGAACAGTCCGTGCCTGATGAAGTCGGATGCCGACAAAGGCTTTGTCAGTATCGTCATGCCGATGCAGCTCTAGAAAATATGTTCTACTGCATAAGCTCTCCAGTACATCTACATTAAAGGAAAACAGCGTGACAGAAGAAAAAAACAATTATGATGCCGACCAGATAAAAGTACTGGACGGACTTGAGGCGGTGCGGAAACGGCCGTCAATGTATATCGGCAATACTGCCGTTGAAGGGCTTCATCATCTGGTCTGGGAAGTTGTGGACAACAGTATAGATGAAGCACTGGCTGGTTACTGCCAGAGAATAAGGGTTACCATCCATGAAGACAATTCGGTAACGGTGGAAGATGACGGCCGGGGTATACCGGTGGATATCCACCCCACTGAAAAAGTTCCCGCCCTGGAACTGGTCATGACAACCCTTCATGCCGGCGGTAAATTCGACCACTCCACCTATAAGGTTTCCGGCGGTCTGCACGGCGTCGGCGTGTCGGTGGTAAATGCGCTCGCCAGCGAAGCGACGGCCGAGGTGCGACGGGATGGCAAAGTTTACCGGCAGCGCTATGCTTACGGCACCAAAGCAAGCGAGCTCGAGGTGGTCGGTAAAACTGAAAAAACCGGTACCACCATTACCTTTAAGGCCGACCGGCAAATATTCACCGAAACGACCGTTTATGACTATGAAACGGTCAAGACCAGGTTGCGCGAGCTCTCCTTTCTGAACAAGGACGTCCGTATTTACCTCAAGGACGAGAGAAGCGGCGAGGAGGACAAGTTTCATGCTTCCGGCGGCGTGGTCTCCTATGTCGAGTGGCTCAACAGAAACAGAACTCCCTATTTCAACGAACCGATCCACCTGACCGGGGAAAGAGATCAGGTGGTGGTCGAAATAGCTTTCCAGTACTTCGACGGCTATTCCGAGCGGTTATTCTCTTTTGTGAACAATATCAACACCAAAGAGGGAGGCACCCATGTGGCCGGATTCCGGGCTGCATTGACCAAGTGTATCAACCGCTATGCAAGCGACGACATCATACCCAAGAACCTCAGAGAAAAAATGGGTGGTGATGACGTCCGGGAAGGGCTGACCTGCGTTATCTCAATCCATGTCCCCAACCCACAGTTCGAGGGCCAGACCAAGACCAAACTCGGCAACTCGGAGGTGAAATCGATCGTCGAGTCAGTCTGCAACGAAAAACTAACCATTTTCCTGGAACAGAACCCGCAGATCGCCAAGCGGATCCTGACCAAAGTGGTTGAAGCCGCCCGTGCCCGGGAAGCGGCAAAAAAGGCTCGAGACCTGTCTCGCAAAAAAGGTTCGACAAGTCTGCTGATGGCCGGAAAGCTGGCCGAGTGCCAGGAAAAGGACCCGAGCAAGCGGGAAATTTTCATCGTCGAGGGTGACTCCGCCGGCGGTTCTGCCAAACAGGGGCGGGACCGCTCCATCCAGGCCATCCTGCCGCTTCGCGGCAAGATAATGAACGTGGAGAAGGCGCGGTTCGACAAAATCCTGGGCAGCGAGGAAATAAAACAGTTGATCGCGGCGCTCGGCTGCGGTATCGGCAAGGATGAGTTCGATATCGAAAGCCTGCGCTACCACAAGATCATCATTATGACCGACGCCGATGTCGACGGCGCCCATATCCGCACCCTGCTCCTCACCTTCCTGTATCGTCAGATGCTGCCGCTTATCCAGGGCGGTTACGTCTACATTGGCCAGCCGCCGCTGTACCGGCTGGGGAAGGGCAAAAAGGAAAGTTATTTTCTCAACGAGGATGAGCTCAACAATTACCTGTTCAGCCAGGCCAGCCAGAAAGTAAAAGTGATCGTCAGGGATGAACACGATTCGGTTATGGAGGGTGCGGAACTGATTTCACACCTGCAGAACCTGTCGGTCTACCAGCGGCTGGTCTCTTTTCTGGAGCGCATGAATATCTGGGAGTCACTGCTCTACTACCTGCTCGACAAAGACATCCGCAAGGCCGATCAGTTTACCGAGAAGGATTTTGTCGAAGCCCTGGCCGCTGAATTATCGGCCGATGAATCGATCATCGTCGGAGCGGTCAGGTCCTGCCGCTGGCGGGCCGACTGTTACGAGTTTGACGTGGCCGTCAGGGGAAAAGCGCAGATATCGACGACACTGGGGCCCCAGATACCGCTGATAAACGAATATCGGACGGCGATCAGGGTTTTTCCCCTGGTCAGGGATTACCTTACCAGGACCTTTTCGGTGGTGGATGTCTCAACAGAGGCCGGCAGTGATGATTCCTCAGAGATAGCGGCCCAGAACTGGGCGGACATGGTACAGATCGTCCGTAACGAGTCGTTCAAGGGAAGTCACCTCCAGCGCTACAAGGGACTGGGTGAAATGAACCCGGAGCAGCTCTGGGACACGACCATGAACCCGGAAAACAGGACCCTGCTGCAGGTGAAGATAAACGACGCCGAGTCAGCCGATGAGATGTTCACCACCCTGATGGGCGACAAGGTCGAGCCGCGGCGCGAGTTCATCCAGAACCATGCTCTGGAAGTAACCGAGTTGGATATATAAAATAAAATAACAGACAATATGACAACAACGATACAATCAGGTTCTGAAGGAGAGATCACCCCTTCTGTTTCCGTTGAAAAAGAATTAAAGAAATCCTACCTCGACTACGCCATGTCGGTCATCGTCGGCAGGGCCCTGCCTGATGTGCGGGACGGCCTGAAGCCGGTGCATCGCCGTGTGCTGTATGCGATGAGGGAGCTCGGCGTGCTTTATAACCGGCCCTATGTCAAGTCGGCCAGAATCGTCGGTGACGTCATCGGTAAATATCACCCCCACGGTGATTCGGCGGCTTACGACACACTGGTGCGAATGGCCCAGGGGTTTTCCATGCGCTATCCCCTGGTCGACGGCCAGGGCAACTTCGGTTCGATGGACGGTGATGCCCCGGCGGCGATGAGGTACACCGAAGCGAGGATGACCCGGATCGATCGGGAGATCGTCGCCGACCTGGAAAAAGAGACGGTCGATTTCGTTCCCAACTACGACAATTCCCAGACGGAACCCTCGGTCATGCCGAGCCGGGTTCCGACCCTGCTGGTCAACGGTTCGTCCGGAATTGCCGTCGGTATGGCCACCAACATCCCGCCCCACAACCTGACCGAGGTCATCGACGGGCTGATCGGCCTGATCGAAGATCCCAACATGACGGTGCATCAGCTGTTTTCCATTATCCAGGGACCGGATTTTCCGACCGGCGGGCTGATCTGCGGTCGTGCCGGAATCAGGGAGGCCTATGAGACCGGCCGCGGGGTTGTGCTGATGCGGGCCAAAACCAGCATCGAAAAATCCAAGGACGGCCGCAAGGAGACCATTGTCGTAGAAGAGATTCCTTACCAGCTGAACAAGGCTTCCCTGGTTGAGCGCATTGCCCAGCTCATAAAAGACAAGAAGATTACGGCAATATCGGAGATCCGTGATGAGTCCGATCGCCAGGGACTGCGGGTGGTCATGGAGCTGAAAAAAGATGAGATCGCCGAAGTGGTGATCAATCAGCTCTACAAGATGACTCCGATGCAGAAATCGTTCGGCATCATCTTTCTGGCGATTGTCAACAACAAGCCTGAGATCCTCAATATCAAGCAGATTCTGGAGCACTTCATCCAGCACCGCAAGGTAATCGTTTATAGACGAACAGCATATGAGCTCAGGAAGGCGGAAGAGCGGGCCCATATCCTGGAAGGCCTGATGGTGGCGATCAACAACCTCGATGATGTGGTCGAACTGATCAGGGCGGCCAGGAATCCGGCCGAAGCCAAAGAGCAGCTCATACAGAAATACGAACTGTCGGCCATCCAGGCCCAGACGATTCTCGACATGCGGCTGCAGCGGCTGACCGGGCTGGAGCGGGAAAAAATCGCCACCGACTACCAGGAGATCCTGACCGTGATCGGCGAGCTCAGCGCTATTCTTGGTGACGAGCAGCTGGTCATGGATATCATCAAAGAGGAGTTTGTCGAAATCAAAGAGCAGTACGGGGATGAGCGCCGAACGGAAATCATCGATGCAGCTGACGAAATTCTGCCCGAGGACCTGATCGCCCCCGAGGACATGGCGGTTACCGTTACCCACAGCGGTTACATCAAGAGAAACCCGATCAGTCTCTATCGTCCCCAGCACCGCGGGGGAAAAGGGGTACGGGGGGTTACCAACATCGAGGAGGATTTCGTTTCCAGCCTCTATGTGGCCTCGACACTCGATACCTTTCTGTTTTTTACCAACCTCGGCAAGGTGTTCTGGCGCAAGGTTTACCAGCTGCCCCTGGTGGGCAGAACAGCGCGGGGGAAAGCCATTGTCAACCTGCTCGAGCTCACCGAAGGTGAAAAAGTGGCGGCCATCCTGCCGGTCACCAATTTTGAGGACGAACAGGGAACCAAGACCATCATGATGGTCACCAAGTACGGCCGGGTGAAAAAGACCAGCCTCAAAGAGTTCAACCGGCCGCTGCGCAAGGGAAAGCGGGCCCTGACCATCAATGAGGATGATGAAATCATCGCTGCTCATCTGCTGCGCGGCAACGATACCGTCTTCATGATTTCCCGGGGCGGCATGTCGATCAGGTTCCACGAGTCCGATGTCCGGACCATGGGCAGAACGGCGGCGGGCGTCAGGGGAATAACCCTGAAGGGCGATGATATTGTCGTCGGCGTCAATGTTCTGCGTGAGGACAGTGTCAAGACGGTTCTGGCGGTCACCGCCAACGGCTACGGCAAACGCAGCCAGGCGGAGGATTACCGGGTTCAGCGGCGCGGCGGTAAAGGGATCATGGCCATCAAGTCCAGCGAGCGAAATGGTGATATTATCGGTGCCAAGATCGTCGATGACAACTATGAAGCAATTCTGATAGCAGACAGCGGCAAGATGATCCGTATGCCGCTCGACACGGTCCGGGTTATCGGCAGGACGACCCAGGGGGTCAGGCTGATTAACCTCGATCCCGGTGAAAAGGTGGTCGGCCTCGATGTGGTCGAGGTAGACCAGACCGAGGACCTGGAATTCGAAGAGCCGACGGATGAATAACAGCCGGGTCGCAGTCATCGGGGCCGGTTCCTGGGGAACGGCCCTGGCGCTGCTGCTGGCAGAAAAAGGAGTTGCGGTTCAGCTCTGGGGCCACCGGCCGCACCATGTCGCGTCACTGCTCAAAGAGCACCAGAATAAGGCCTATCTTCCCGGTTTTATCTTCCCCCCCGCCCTGCAGCCGGTGGCAACGCTGAAAGAGGCTGTCCAGCACGCCGCCATCGTCTGCATGGTTGTCCCTTCCCATGGCTATCGGCCGGTTTTCGAGCAGGCTGCACAACACGCAGGCGATGGAACCATCTATGTTTCGGCCACCAAGGGAATTGAAAACGACAGTTTGAAAACCATGACCCAGGTCATGGCCGAATGGTTCGAGGGTGCCGGCAGGGAACCCTCGCCGCTTGCTGTCTTATCCGGACCCTCCTTTGCAAAGGAGGTGGCCCGCAAGGTTCCGACCGCCATCACCATCGGCTGCCGGGAACCGCAGACCGCCCGTTTTCTCCAGGAGCTCTTTTCAACGGAATTTTTCAGGGTATACACCAGCACCGATGTCATCGGCCTGGAAATCAGCGCCGCGCTGAAAAATATCATTGCGATAGCTGCCGGTATCTGCGACGGGCTCGAGTTTGGCGACAATGCCCGGGCCGCGCTGATCACCCGGGGACTGGCCGAGATGACCCGATTGGGTGTGATCCTCGGGGCCAGTCAGGAGACCTTTTTTGGTCTCAGCGGCCTCGGCGACCTGGTCCTGACCTGCACCGGCGCCTTGAGCCGAAACCGGCATGTCGGCATGGAACTGGGCAGGGGGAAGTCGCTTGATTCGATACTGACATCGATGAACATGGTAGCCGAGGGGGTCAAGACCACGAGATCGGTCCATGACCTGGTTCTGAGGCTCGGCGTTGAGATGCCGATTCTCGAGCAGGTCTACCAGGTTCTCTATGGCAACAAGGACTGCACGGCGGCGGTGCGGTCCCTGCTCGGCAGGGACCTGAAGGCCGAACAGGGCTAGGCCCAAGACCTGACCACCCGAGGCGGCCCGGGGCTCAGGAGGACCAGTCGTTGTCTTCGAACTCGGAGTGATCCGGCTGCTGAGGCATTTCCTCGAGGGTCCTCTGCTCCAGCCATTTCATGACCTTGCCGAACTCCGAGCTGAGTTCGGTGAGGACCTTTCCCCGGTGACTGACTCTGTTTTTTTCCTCCATACTCAATTCGGCGAAGGTTTTTCCCAGCGGTTCGAAGTAAAACAGCGGGTCATAGCCGAAGCCGTTGCTGCCGCGGGCCTCTTGCAGAATCGTTCCGGAGCATGAGGCCTCGTAGGTCAGTGCCGGTCCGGCGGGCACCGCGATGGAAAGGACGCAGACGAACCGGGCCGCTCTGTTTTTCTCCGAGCCGAGTTCACCCAGAAGTTTACGGCAGTTATCCTGATCGGATGCGTGTTCCCCGGCATAACGGGCTGAATAGACGCCCGGCGCGCCGCCGAGTGCCTCGACAACCAGCCCTGAATCGTCGGCTATCGCCGGCAGTCCCAGGACCCTGGCGTAATGGTGGGCTTTTTTGTAGGCGTTTGCGTCAAAGGTCTGGCCGTCTTCGATCACTCCCGGTAACGGGCCGAAGTCGGCAAGGCTTTTGACCTGGATCGGAAAATCGGCCACAAACTGCCGGAATTCCCTGACCTTATTTTGGTTGGTGGTGGCCAGTACGAGAAGGTTGAACATCGTTTTGTTTTTCCTTTTTCAGCTTTTTTCTCAAACGGTTATCGTAACGTTCCTGCTCACTGTAAATGCAGCCGCAGTAACTCTGCCGGTAGAGGTTGCAGTGTATGGCCTCGTCAATGCCCTGCTGCCAGCCGGGCCTGAAATCCTGATAGACAAACGGAACCCGGTGGTCTTCCGAGGCGATTCGGGCCTGTTCCCTGATCAGTGGATGGTTCTGGTAGGTGGAGTACAGCAGGGTGGTTGAAAAACCGCTGTGACCCTCTTCCCGTGCCAGCCGCGCCGTTTTATCAAACCTCATCAGGTAGCAGGAGGCGCAGCGCCGGTCTTCCTTGAAAACCACCGCCCGGAGAAAGTCCCGCAACCCATAGTCACGGTCGAGGATAAACGGGTAGTTTCTGGATTCGGCCAGTTCCTTAAAACAGGTCGAGACGGTTTTTGAACTCCCGGTAGGGGTGGA
Organism: uncultured delta proteobacterium; assembly: GCA_963845115.1. Classification (GTDB taxonomy): domain Bacteria; phylum Desulfobacterota; class Desulfobulbia; order Desulfobulbales; family Desulfocapsaceae; genus JABDQA01. The sequence goes on from CAWJQN010000002.1 coordinate 264,394, forward strand.
TGTTGGGGTTATGGAAATAGCAGGTAAAATCGGTCCCCTGCCCTTCCAGCACCCTGGCCGGATAAAGCAGGCATGGCCCGCAGCAGACGTGAAGCAGAAGGGACATCGTTTCAGATTTTGTATTGTTTAGGGTCGATGCCGTACTGGTGAATCTTGTAATTGATGATGCGCAGGCTGGTATCGAGATAGCCGGCTGTTTTGGTCTGGTTGCCGTTGTTCTTTTTCAGTGCGTCAATGATAAGCTCTTTTTCAAAATTTTCCACCGCCGTTGAAAAGGACAGCGGCTTACCGTTCGATGAGGTTTCAGATGCCTGAAGTGTCGGGGGAAGATGAATGGACTTGATCGCCTCGCCATCGCAGATCAGAACGGCCCGCTCCATGCAGTTCTGCAGTTCCCTGACATTTCCGGGCCAGTGATACTGAATGAGAAGATCGATGGCTGATGTCGATATCCTGTTGATTTGTTTACTATTTTCTTTCGAGAATTTTTCCAGGAAAAACTCTGCCAGAAGCAGAATATCGGTTCGCCGCTTTCTCAACGGCGGCATGTAGATCGGAAAAACATTGAGCCGGTAATAGAGGTCCTCCCTGAACGAACCGGCGGACACCGCCTCTTCGAGGTCCTTGTTTGTGGCGGCGACCAGGCGCACATCACAGGAAATAGACCGGGTCGACCCGAGACGCTGAAAGCTTCGCTCCTGAACGACATTGAGCAGTTTGACTTGCACCGAGTGAGATATTTCACCGATCTCGTCGAGAAACAGGGTTCCCCCTTCGGCATGCTCGAAGCGCCCGATTTTCCGCTCGTTGGCGCCGGTAAACGCACCTTTCTCATGCCCGAAGAGCTCACTTTCCAGCAGCGTTTCCGGCAATGCCGAACAGTTTACCACCACGAACGGTTTGGCTTTTCGCTTACCGTTGTAGTGCAGGGCCTTGGCGACCAGGGTTTTTCCGGTCCCGGACTCACCTCGAAGCAGCACCGTGGCGTTGGAGTCAACCACCCGGTGGACCATTTCGAAAACATCCTGCATCCGGCTCGAGTTGCCGATGATGTCGTTGATCCTGTTCTTTTCGGACAGCTCCCGCTTGAGTTTCAGGTTTTCGGTACGCAGGTGCTCTTTTTCGCGGTTGACGATCTGGACCCGGCGCACCGTCTGGGCGACAATACTGGACAAAACGGTAAGAAACTGCAGATCATCGTTGGCCTGGCTGCCGAAGCCGTCTTTATAGACCCGGTCAACGCTGAGGGCGCCGATAACCTGTTTGCCGTCCTTGACCGGCACGCAGAGAAAGGAACGGTCCGTGTCACCCATATCTCCACGGGAGCGGGTTCTGTTCAAAAATAACGGTTCTTCAGAGATGTGCGGGACGATAATCGGTTCACCGGAGGCAACCACCCGGCCGGTAATCCCCTCCCCTATTTTGTACTTGCCCCGTTTTCGCCCTTCCGCCGTTAGGCCGTGAGCGACCTCAATTTCCAGCTTTCCGGTCAGCGGGTTGACAATGGTGACGGTGCCATTCTCCATGTCCTTGAATTCGGAGAGCAGTGCCATGGATTTCTCCAAACATTCGCTCAGTACGAACGATGAAGCCAGTTCTTTGGATATTTCATACAGACAGGTTAGATCGTGCAGCTGACTCTGGGTTTCAGAAGATTTTAAAGCCATGGATGGTCGCGACTGGAGAGTGAGAATGTTTTGCAAAAATGTTTGTTGGTTTGTTTGGGCCTTTACAAAAATGTAGTATACCCCAGTCGGTTCGCGTTGGCAATGACATATATTGACAGATGATTTACGAGATGGTACAAGGAAAATCTTTCGGAGGGATGGCCGAGTGGTTTAAGGCGGCGGTCTTGAAAACCGTTGTACGAAAGTACCGTGGGTTCGAATCCTACTCCCTCCGCCATTTGCGAAAAGATTTTTGGAGAGATGACCGAGCTGGCCGATGGTGCTCGCCTGCTAAGCGAGTGTGGGGATAAAACTCCACCGAGGGTTCGAATCCCTCTCTCTCCGCCACATATCGAACCCGGCTGAGCGCATGTTCATCCGGGTTCTTTTTTTGTCCGGAAGGAACTGGTCAGAAGCCCCAGAGAAGGGAGCGTTTGATCCACCCTTCCATACCGCTGTCGTGTTTTACATGGGCCCAGCCGCTCCGCTGTTCGATGGTCCTGAAAACAACACCATAATAAGCTTTTCCGACCACCTTGTAGTTCGTTCCCGGACCGCCCCTGATATTCACCTTGGTCTCCTGGTTTTTGTGGACCTTGACAATCATATGGCCATTCCCTGAGGTGAGTTTCTTGTGGAGCCAGCCGGTGTCTCCCTCGAAATCCTCAACCTTGTACCAGCTGTCCTTTTCTTCTACTACCTTGAGCGGAAAACCGCTGCCAAATTTCCACTTGACCGAGTAGTTGGTACCAGGCCCTGAGCGCAGGTTGACGTTGTCACCGACTACGCTGACCATTTTAGCCGCTGCGGTTATCGGCAGGAAGGCAATGAAAAGTGCTATGATAAAAAGGAGTCTGAGCTTTTTAGTCATGATAAATCGTCGTCTATGTTTGATGAAGTCAGGATGATTTCGCGTTTACAACCATTTCGATTATTCGTTCGAGATCGTCATAGGAGTAGTACTCGATTTCGATTTTCCCCCGGCTGCCGCTCTGGCGAATGGATACCTGGGAGCTGAGCTGGTTGGTCAATTGGTTTTCGAAGGCCTTTCTGATTGAACTGGAAAATTCCTTCTCCATTTTTCTGTTGTTTGGTTTGGCAGCCGGCTCACGGCTCGAGGTCCGGATCAGCTGCTCTGCCTGTCTGACGGAAAGCTGACGGTCGACGATCCGGTCTCTGATTTCCTTCAGCGTGGCCGGGCTCGATAGCAGGGCAAGCAGGGCCCGGCAGTGGCCCTCGGACAGAACCCCCGAAAGCAGGTCATCCTTGATGTAATCGGGAAGCTGGAGCAACCGCAGGGCGTTGGTAACGGTCGTGCGGTTTTTACCGACTTTGGCTGCTGCCTCTTCCTGGGTCAACCCAAAACGATCAATCAGTTTCCGATAGGCCTCAGCCTCCTCCAGTGGTGTCAAGTCGGTTCTTTGAATGTTTTCAATCAGGGCGAACTCCAGAAGTTCGTCATCGTTACCCACTTCCCTGACCACAACCGGAACGGTTTTCAAGCCGGCAATTCTGGAAGCCCGCAGCCGCCGTTCTCCGGCTATCAGGCCAAATTTTTTCTTGGAGATACGGGATACAATCAGTGGCTGTATAACCCCATTTTGCCGGATTGAGTCGGCCAGTTCGCCAAGTTCTTCCTGGTCGAAAACCATTCTGGGCTGGTGCTTATTGGGGACGATCTGATTGATGCTGCACTCGAAAAATGTCTCATCCTGGGGCTGGTCGCCAAAAAGTGCACTGATCCCCTGCCCGTCCAGTCCGGTAATTTTTGCCATCATGCCCCTCCCTGCTTTTTGAGAAATTCCAGAGCCAGGGATCGATACGCCTGTGCCCCCGTCGATTTGATATCGTACTCCATTATGGTTTTACCGTGGCTCGGGCTTTCACTGAGCCGCACATTCCTTGGAATGCGGGTCGAGAAAACCTGATCTCCGAAGTGGTTGTGGATTTCTTCGGCAACCTGGTGGGAGAGCCGGTTTCGTTTGTCGAACATGGTCAGCAACAATCCTTCAACATACAGTTTTTTATTGAATGACTGTTTGACCGACCTGATGGTGCTGATTAACTGAGCCAGTCCCTCCAGCGCGTAATATTCACACTGCATGGGGATGAGCACCGAGTCGGCCGCACTCAGTGCATTGATGGTAAGGAGACCGAGCGAAGGGGGGCAGTCGACGATGATGTAATCAAATTCGGCCAGGACCGGTTTCAATGATTTTTTAAGAAATTTTTCACGGTTCTTTTTATTGATCAGCTCAATCTCTGCTCCCACCAGATCGATATTCGACGGCACCGCAAAAAGTCTTCTGACACTGGTCTCCTGTATTACATCGGTAACCGATATGCTGCCGCAGAGGACTTGGTAGAGGTTTTTACTTCTCTCTCCAGACCGTATACCGACTCCACTGGAACCATTACCCTGGGGGTCGGAGTCAACCATCAGAACCCGCTTGCCCCTCATTGCCAGGGCGCAGGAGAGGTTGACCGCCGTTGTTGTTTTGCCAACGCCGCCTTTCTGGTTGGCAACCGCGATAACAGTTGAGTTATTTTGCATTGTGATATACCTTCCGGCAAGAGAGAAACGAGATGTTCCTATTTATATATACCAGGCCCGGGCATGACTCAATCCTTTTTTACCTCAAGGCCATTAAGAAACGCGGGTAATGATAAATTCGACGCAATGTTTCACGTGAAACATGCATAATGGTGGATAATTGCAAAGTATGAAATTTCTAGTCATCGGCAGCGGAATTGCAGGACTGTCTTTCGCCCTGAGAGCTTCTTCAATGGGCGATGTGGTGGTGGTGACGAAAAAGGGAATTGTCGACAGTGCCACCAATCTGGCCCAGGGGGGGATCGCCGCGGTCCTGGACCAGCAGAACGACTCTATCGAGGCCCACATTCAGGATACGTTGACTGCCGGAGCCGGTCTCTGTGATTACAATATCGTTTCGCAGGTGGTCAGCAACGGATTTGCCAGGGTCCACGACCTTCTCAGTTATGGTGTTGAATTTGTTAAAGATTCCGGAAGTGATGAACTCAGTCTGGGAAGGGAAGGGGGGCACTCGCACCGAAGAGTGGCCCATGCCTATGACCTGACCGGGCGAGCGATCGAATTGACGCTGCTGGAGCGGGTGCGCTCCGCCGGCAACATTACTCTGTTGGAAGATCATACCCTGGTGGATATGATTGTCGATGAACATGATCATCGGCGACGGTGTTGGGGAGCGTATATTCTTGGGCCAGAAGGGGATATTGTCGGGTTCCACGCCGATCTGACGGTTCTGTGCACCGGGGGGAGTGGTAAGGTCTACCTCTATACCAGTAATCCCGATATTGCCACCGGTGACGGCATCGGAGCCGCCTGCCGGGCCGGGGCCAGCATTGCTAACATGGAGTTTGTCCAGTTTCACCCCACCTGTTTGTATCATCCGCAGGCCAAGAATTTTCTCATCTCCGAAGCCGTTCGCGGGGAAGGGGGGCTGCTGTTTAATCACCGGGGCGAACGGTTCATGGAAAATTACGATCCTCGGTTGGAACTGGCTACCAGAGATATGGTCGCCCGTTCCATCGATCATGAGATGAAAGAGAAGGGCGACGACTATGTCTTTCTCGATATCAGTCACCAGGACAGCTCTTTTATTCGTAAGCGTTTTCCCACCATCTACAGCCAGTGTCTTGAATATGGAATCGATATAACGGCCGAAGCGATCCCGGTCGTCCCCGCTGCCCATTACCTGTGCGGCGGGGTACTCGTCGATGAGTGGGGTAACAGCTCAGTCGACGGCCTGATGGCAATCGGTGAGACCGCCTGCACAGGACTGCATGGCGCCAACCGGTTGGCCAGCAACTCACTTCTCGAAGCGGTGGTCTTCGCCGAAAAAGCTGCTCGCTACTGTTCAGAGAATCTGACCAAACTGGAGTCGGGCGGGCAGGGCAGGGGAATGCCGACCGAATATGTGCAGGTCGGGACAGAACTCGATGAAAATATCCTGATAAACCATAACTGGGATGTGCTGCGCAGAACCATGTGGAACTATGTCGGTATCGTCAGAAACAGCAAAAGACTTGAACTTGCCCGCCAGCGGGTCATCGCCATAACCCGGGAGATCGAGTCTCTGTATGCTGCCCATCGAATTACCCGGAACTTGGTTGAGTTGCGAAACATCGCCCATGTTTCCCTGATGATCATCGAGTCCGCCCGGCAGCGGCGGGAATCGAGGGGCCTTCATTACAGCACCGATTATCACCTGCTCGATGAGTTGCAGAGAACGTGGACCATATTGTCGAGGGAGCAGGGCTCCGAGCCGTGGGAGTTCAGTTCCGAGCAGCGCAAATTCAACCAGGGCACTTGATGGAAAATGCGCCGCGGCAGGACCGGGAACCGTTTAGAATCAATCGGGAATGATCAGCGAAACATTGTATTCGGCAATCAGCTCGCAAAACGGTTGCGGCGGTTTTCTGTTGGTGACCAGGTATGAAATGTCGCGCAGGTGCCCGACCTGGGCCGTGGCGCTCTTCTCGAATTTCGAGGTGTCGGTAACGAGAATGACCTGGCGGGCGTTTTTCATCATTCTATCCATCAGCATCGCCTCCTCATAATCGTAGTCGAGCAGCAGTCCCTCGGCGGAAATGGCGCCGATCCCCATGATCAGGAAATCGGTCTGGAAGTTGCCGATGAACTCGATGGTTGCCGGGCCGATGATACAGCCATTGTGGTGGCGAACACGGCCGCAGGGCATCAGCAGCTCGATATCTTTTTTGCTGTAGAGGTGCATCGCCGCGTGAATGTTGTTGGTGATAATGCACAGGGTCGAAAAGACGGACAGCTCCTTGGCCACGATCTCCATGGTTGAGCCGCCGGTCATGAAGATCGACTGGCTTGGCCGTATCAGGGTTACGGCGGCTGCGGCGATACGCTGTTTTTCCTCGAGCATGGAGATACGCCGGGCATCGTAGCTGATATTCACCAGGGTGGACACCGAGCCTGCACCGCCGTGCAGCCGGGTGACCAGGCTGTCTTTGCTCAGGGCCAGGATATCACGGCGGATGGTTTGGGTTGAAACCCGATATTTGTTCGAAAGATATTCGATACTTGCGTACCCCTGAGCATTGACCAAGTTGGCAATTTCCAGACGTCTTCCGACCACCTTAGAACGGGTATCTTTTTCCATTGCGCCCTGAGTGAGTAGTTTTCAGCTGCACCGCTGTGCATCAGCCACGCGGCAGTGTACCGCCCCCGATTCTACAACTCTGCAATTTCAACCACCTGATGCTCCCTGATCGACTGTTCTGCGGCCAGGCCGATCAGAACGGCCTGGATGCCGTCGTTGATCGTGACTTCAACCGAGCCTCCGCCGCCCACCACATCGCGGAATTTGCGGTGCTGGTAGAAGGTCGCGCCCTGGTGGTCTCCGGCAAGCTGCAGGCTGGTATCGACTTTCACCGTTTCTCTGACCGGGCCCTTCGGGCTGCGCGGACTGAAGACGATTTCCGAATCGCGATGGACACCGGTAAAACCGGTCGAGTGGCCCAGTTCATCGAGATTGTCGACCGCCCACAATCTGTCCGGACCGGGAACCAGACACTCGAGTTTACCCTTTTCGCCCAGTACGCCGATTTGTTCCTGAAAATAGGAGCCGTCGCAGAACATGCACAGGTCGAGGCAGGCCCTTTTGCCCGAGGCAAAATCGACAATGACGAAGGCGTTGTCGATGATATCAGGGGTTCTCCCGTTATAGATCTCATCACGAAAATTTACGTCGGGTGCCCCGGAGCCATAGACCCTCACAGCTCTGTCACGGGCGATCAGCCGCATCAGGTCGAAAAAGTGACAACATTTTTCCACCAGCGTGCCGCCGGTGTTTTCGTTGAAGCGGTTCCAGTCCCCGACTTTTTTCAGAAACGGAAACCGGTGTTCCTGCACGGCGATCATCTTCGGTTCGCCGACCAGACCGGAATCGACCCTGGCGAGCAGTTCCGCCACCGGAGGCATATAGCGATATTCCATGGCAACCCAGATCGGTGCCTTGTAGCGATCGGCCATCTCGGCGATTGTCCGGCAGTCATCCACCGTGGTGCATAGTGGCTTTTCAACCAGAATCGGGCGGGAGTCGCCGGCCATGATCCGGCGCAGGATATCGATATGAGTGTGGTTGGGCGAGGCGATAACGAACGCGTCAACACCGGTATCCTTGAGCAGATCGCCAAGATCATCGTATGCAGCCGCCTGCGGGGCAAGAGCGGCCGAAAGCGCCAGCTGCTGCCGGTCAGGCTCGAAGAGGGCGGTCACGGCCGAATCGCCGAGCAGGGAAATATTCTGGATGTGTTCCCGGCCCATCATGCCGGAACCGATTATCGCGTAGTTGACTATGGATTTCATCTCATTGTGGATCCACCACTACGGGTCTTAAACCCAAACGGGCGGCAGCCGGTTCGGCCGCCGCCCTTGTGATCGAAAACAATTACATGTTCGCTTTCAGTTGTTCAGCGAGTTTGGCCTCTGCCTCAATAATGGCGGCTTCGTAGGCTTTCAGGAGTTCTTCACCCTCGGCGCCATATTTATCGGTGTACCACTTCTTCAACGGGGCAGCTGCTTCCCTGAAGGCGTCCTTTTCTTCAGCGGTCGGAACGTAGATGGCTCCGCCGGCTTTTTTGAACTCTTCATAGGCCTCGATGGCGCGTCTTTTCGGGAAAGCGAAGCAGACCTGGCCGAGATGACGGAAGCCGTCGTTGACGATGCGCTTCTGCTCAGCATCGAGGGCCTGATAGGTATCTTCGTTCATGATCCAGAGGCTGGCCATGTAGGCGTGGCCGTCGAGGGTGATGTATTTGATGTGTTCGTGGAACTTCATACCGACGATGTCGGTGATTCCGTTCTTGGAGCCGTCGATAACACCGGTTGCCAGCGAGGTGTAGACCTCAGGCCAGGCTACCGGGGTGGCGGATGCGCCGAGGTTTTCGACCAGGGTCTGCTGCAGCGGCGAGTTGATCGTACGGATCCGCAGCCCTTTCATATCGGCCGGAGACTGTACCTGCTTCTTGGTGTTGGCGATGTTTCTCCAGCCGCCGGTGTTGGTCATCGTCATGATGCGCGGGCCGCCTTTTGCCAGCACGTACTGGCGCAGAACATTGAGAAACGGTCCGGTCAGTACTTCCTCGGCCACGGCGTCGTTGTCCATCATGTAGGGCAGGTCGAGTACCTGCAGTTCGGGGAAGGCAACGGAAATGCCGCCGATGGTCATCTGGTGGACCTGGATGATATTGTTCTGGGTTGCCTCATAGCACTCGCCGGCATTGCCGCAGAGCTGGGCACCGGGGTACACCTCAACGGCGATTTTACCGTTGGAGCGGGCTTCTACATAATCCTTGAAGACCAGGGCGCCGTCATAGTCCTCATCGTTGGTGTTGGACAGGTGAACAATACGCAGGGTATGGTCTGCAGCGAAGACTGACGTTACTCCGAAAACGAAGAAACAGGTGATGAGTACTGCCAATAACTTTTTCATTTTTTACTCCTCCAGTTTTGTGTTTTGAGGTTGATCCACAGTAACTTCGATAATTACCCCCCGACACCACCGAGAAACCAGCTGGCGGCAGCCGGAATATCGAGATAACCGAGCCAGTTGGGTATGGCCAGGGTCAGTATCGGGAAATAGGATATGAGAAAAATCACCAGGAATTCGACAATCAGAAAGGGGATCATCTCAATGGCAATTTTTTCAAGTGACTCACGACTGAGACCGGCGGCCACGAAGAGAACCAGACCCATCGGCGGCGTTGCCAGGCCAACGGTGACGTTGACGCACATGACCACGGCAAAATGAAGCGGGTGAATGCCGACCTCCACCATGGCCGGCCCGAGGATCGGTCCCAGAATCAGAATTGCCGGTCCGGCGTCGAGAAACATGCCGACAATGAAAAGCAGGATGTTGACCATGAAGAATACGGCATAGGGGTTCTCGCTGACCGAGAGCACCAGTCTGGCCATCTTTTCCGGGGTGTGATAGAAACTGACGATCGAGGCAAAGCTGACCGCTGCGCCCACCAGCATCAGGATCACGCCCGAGGAAATGGCCGCCGAGGTGAAAACCCGTGGAATGTCTTTCAATTTCATCTGGCGGGTCCCCAGGGCGACGATCAGTGCATAGCCGGCACCCACGGCGGCAGCTTCGGTCGGAGTGAAGACGCCGGCCAGGATTCCGCCGAGCATGATGACCGGGGTCATCATCGGGATGGCGCCGTCCCACAGCGCTCTGAGCCGCTCACTCCAGGGCATCGGTTCGTTGGCCACCGGAAAATTCCTGACCCTGGCCAGGTAGGCGGTAAGCAGCATCAGGCCAAGGCCGATGGCAATGCCGGGAACCAGGCCAGCGGCGAAAAGGCCGGCCACTGAAACGTTCATCACGAAGGCGTAGAGGATCATCAGGCCTGACGGGGGGATGATCGGTCCGATCACCGAACTGGCGGCCGTCACCGCTGCCGCAAAGCGCCGGGTGTAGCCGTTTTTTTCCATGGCCGGGATCAGCATCGAGCCAAGAGCCGAGGTGTCGGCCACGGCGGAGCCGGACAGGCCGGCAAAGAGCATCGATGAGGCGATATTGACCTGGGCCAGGCCGCCGCGCCGGTGGCCGAGAAAAGCCTGGGCCAGCTTGACCAGGTTCTTGGTGATGCCGCCCTGGTTCATGATCTCGCCGGCTACGATAAAAAACGGCAGGGCCAGCAGGGGCGGGCTGTAAATCCCGTTGAACAGGCGTGAGTAGAGCAGTTTTAGAAACATGACCTTACCGTCCAGCACAAAGGCAATGCCGGGCCCGAACAACAGGGCGAAAACCACCGACATGCCGCCGAACATCATGACCAGAAAGACGATGAAATACATCATGGCTATACCCCTCTGTCCAGGGCGGCTTCAGCCGCCGCTTCCTCGGAGCGGACTGCCCCCGGGTCGATGACCCCCACCAGGTCCTTTGCCATCGCTCCGACAGCTGCCACGATCAGCATCAGCCAGGCCGGCGGCATTATCGCGTAAACCCAGGCCTTGCTCACTTCCAGGGCCGGCAGCTCAATGCGAAACCCGCCTTTGAACATGGTCCAGGCCTGATAGATGCAGGTCACCGAGATGAGGATGACGATGACGTGAAAAAAACAGCGGATGATGAATTCCAGACGGTTTTTCTTGAGCATGTCCCTGAAAAACATCATCGAGATATTCAATCCCTTGTGATAGGCCACGGGAAGGATCATAAAGGTAATCCACACCATCATCCACAGAGAGGCTTCCTCGGACCACGACAATGCGTTGTTGAGGACATAGCGGTAAAAGACCTGAATGATGTTGAGCAGGGTAATCGCCAGGAGCATTATCCAGCAGGAGTTGACGGCCACCTTTTCAACCCAGCCATTGATCCGGTCCAGAATAACGCTCAGCTTGTTCAGGGTGGTGGTCATCGCGTCTCCTCAATGAAAGAGTATGCTTTCGAAACGTTCAGTCGGTCAATTCAATAATGTCGATAGCCAGGAGCTCGGCAATTTTTCTCATGGCCGGTCGGTGTTCTCCATAGACGATGGCGCTGTGGTGCTCGAGGCCGGCCTGCATCAGGTTGTCGAGTACCTGGTCGATGGGGCTGTCAAGCCTGGCGACGCCGGAGGTTCCCGAAAAGGCGAGCGGCGCCTTCAGCATCTCACCGGCACCGAGAACCATTGATGGTGTATCGTGGCCCTTGCTGAAACGGGCCATGGTGAAACGACCCGGTCTCAGGGGAAATTCATTGAGCAGCGGCAGTTTGCGATTGGAATGGATGGTTGCCCTCGGGGCAACGTCGGGATCGGCCATCTGGACCGGCGCCTGACCGCAGTGCCAGAATACGCAGGTATCCGAATCAGTGTCGATATCGACGAGATCGGTGTTGAAGGCCGGCTCACCGGCAAGCCGCTGGAGGATGAGTGCGGTGATGACCCCGTAGACATCAGCTTCGCAGCCCCCGGGGATGAAATGCTCGTTGAGCAGGGCCAGGGCGCCGCAGGCGGCACCCCCGTAATGAGTGAAGAAATCGGGCCAGCAGCGCACCGCCAGGCCGGCATAGCTGTTTTTTTCGACCAGGCGGCGCATGCCCTCGAAGGCCTTCAGGGTCTTGATGGTGGCCGGATAATCCATCTCGGCCAAATTGGCCAGAACCATGCTGCGCTCCTCAAAGTGCGGCAGGGCCACGCTGTCGTCGAGTTTCTTGAGACCGTCAAGAAAAGCGGTCAGGTCGTGTTCCTCTATGGTGATGCCGAACAGGTCCGCGCACTCCCGATGACTGAACTGACAGGCATCGAAACCATCGGGGTGGGTGCCGATGACCCCGATACGGGTGCCGTTCAGGCTGTTCTTCACCGCAGCCGCCCGGGCCATGATCATGAGTTGTTCGGCTATGTGTTCGTTGTCAGCTGCGCCGTGCAGGTATTCATAGTTGAGACCGGCCTTAGATAGACTGTGGGCCGCCAGGTTGATGCCGCAGAATGAGTTGAGTCTGAGCCGTCCGCCGGTGCGGGGTTCAGGGAAAGACCACATGACCAGCGGGGCATCAATCTGTCGGGCAATTTCCAGGGTCATCGCCGCATCGGTGAAGGTGACCTGAAGCAGGAGGAGCAGATCGATGGGCTGCTGCTGCAGATCTTCCAGGGCAGGGATGACCGCCGCTGCATCGAAGAGCAGGGTCTGTTTTCCGAACAGGTGGATATCGAGGTTTTCCAGGGTCTGCCAGGCTGAGGCCAGCACTTCTTCAGCATAGGGGACGTCGAAGGTCTCGCGGCCGACGGCTAATACGCCAATCCGGGGGTTGACAGCTTCCATTGTGATGCACTCCTGTGCGGTCTGCTTCTAGGGCAGCGTGCAAGAAAATCCGTCTTCGAAGACGTGTCCTTTTGTAAATCACATTACATAAATTTGATTTTGTGTCAATAATATTTCATTTTTGGCTTGATTTTTTATCCAACTTGACATTTTATCATGGTATCGTGACCGAATAGCTTCGATTCAGTTTGAATTTTTCCGATCCAGGCTGTCGAACATATCCTGTCAACCATCCATAGAGGCCTTCACAAAGAGGTGAGTATATGAACCCATGCAACCTGAACCAGCTTGGCATCAGCGTCGAACAACCGTGGGCTGTCGGTCATTTCAATATCCATAACCAGGAATTCATCAGGGCCGTTGTCAAGGCTGCGGAAACAGAGCGCTCCCCGGCTGTTCTCGCGGTTGGCATGCTGTCGGTAAAATATATGGGGCTGGTACCGCTGATCTCCAGCTGCCGGGAAATCAGTCGCGAAACAGCGGTGCCCATCGCGATCCATCTCGATCATGCCAGGGACCTCGATATCGTCCGCCAGGCGCTTGATGCGGGCATCAACTCGGTCATGTTCGACGGTTCATCCCTCGATTACGAGGAAAATGTAGAAAAAACGACAAAAGTCGTTCAGATGGCCCACGCTGTCGGTGCCACTGCCGAAGGAGAGATCGGCATCGTTCCCCATGGAACGGCTGCGGTCAGTAAGGAAGACATGACTGACCCGGCCCGGGCGGTGGAGTTTGCCGAACGGACCGGGGTCGATTACCTTGCCGTGTCGCTGGGAAGCGTCCATGGAATGAAATCGGCGGGTACGTCGCTCAACCAGGATCTGCTCCAGCAGCTGCATCGGCAGATACCGGTTCCGCTGGTACTGCACGGGGCCTCGGGGGTGGTGGATGAACATCTCAAGGCGGCGGTGGATAACGGAATCCGCAAGATTAACGTGAACACCGGCCTGAAGGTGGTCCTCAAGGATTTCCTCTCGGCACGACTAATAGACGAACCCGGCAGCGACCTGCTCGACGACTTCAGCCGGGGGATCGATGCGGTCAGCGAGTCGGTGGCCCGCCGGATGCGCCTGTTCGGATCAAGCAATAAGGCTTGAGCGCTGATCAGTCAGTCAGGTAACGGTCCACGCTGGCCCGATCAGCAACACCGAGGCTGCCGCCGAATGTGAGGCACTTGAGAGCGGCTGCGGCGCCGGCGAAACGAATGGCCGGGTCAATGCTCATCTTTTCTGCCATCGCCACTGCAAATGCGCCGTGGAACACGTCGCCGGCGCCGCAGGTGTCGACCGGCTCTATCGGCTCGGCAGGGCAGTGGCGCATCGCCCCCCCTTCAAGCCAGAAGACGCCTTTTTCTCCCATCGTCACGGCAGGCCAGGCGGCTCCCATCGCCAGTACTTTGGCCAAGGCCGTGCTGATGTCCTGCTCCCGGCTGAGCGTTTCGAGTCCGCGCTGACTGAAAATCGCGTAGGCTGCCAGATTGACCAGGCCGCCGATATCAACCGGAGCAACATCTGCATCGAGAAGACTCGGAACGCCGCAGTTCCGGGCGATGCCCAGGGCCCGCTCCGCACCTTCGGGCCAGCGCACGTCAGCCAGCAGAAAATCAGCACCTTCGATGACCGCTGCAGGGATCCAGGCCGGGTCGGGGTCGAGACGTGCGCTCGAATAGTTTATAATCTGGCGTTCGCCGTCGTCGTCTATGGCCACCGAGGAAACCTGGGACGGCTGATCCTTTATCCGACGTATGTGCGTGGTATCGACCCCTCGATGGTCGAGGTGACTGATGATATCTTTCCCGACCTGATCGTCCCCCAGACGGCCGATGAAAATCGCCTCGTGGCCCAGCGCCGCCACCGTGATCGCTGCCGCAGCGGCCGGTCCGCCGGGGGCTGCGGCATAGTTGTCGGCGAAATATTTACCCCCTTGCCGGGGAAGCTCTGGGACCCTGAACAGGTAGTCGAGACAGGCGAGACCGACACAGACGATTTTAGCCATTGATTTACCTATGAAGGTTGATGATGTATGTAAATGTGATGATATGGACAGAATTAAATATAATTTGTAATTTTTTTAACAAAACATGTCCGGGTTGGCAAGGACATCCTTGCCCGGGCAGACGACATCATGGTGACAGCGGCCGACAGCTGAACGAGGTGAAAACATGAAAATGGTCAACATCGACAGAGACCAGGCCGTTGATCTGTGCAGCCGGGTCTTTATCAGGGCCGGTGCATCCAGGAAAAACGGTGCGCTCACCGCCCGGGCCCTGGTCCGGGCCGAGGCGGACGGCCAGCGGGGCCACGGCCTGTCCAGGGTGCCGTCCTATGCAGCCCAGCTCAAAAGCGGCAAGATCAACGGCGGGGCACGGCCGGTCATAATCGATGTCAGGCCCGGTCTGTTCAGGGTCGATGCCGGGTTTGGGTTCGCTTATCCGGCCATCGACCTGACCCTGCCCGAGCTGGAACGCAGGGTCGGCAAGCTGGGAATCGGGGCTGCCGCGATCTGCCGGTCGCATCATTTCGGGGTTGCCGGCCACCCCTGCGAGGACCTTGCCAGAAAAGGGATGGTGGCCTTCATTTACGGCAACACCCCCAAAGCCATCGCCCCGTTCGGGGCCAAAGAGAAGGTGCTCGGCACCAATCCGATCGCCTTTGCCGCGCCGTGCGAGCACGATCCGCTGGTCATCGACTTCGCCCTGTCGGTGGTTGCCCGGGGAAAAATCATGGCCGCCCGGCAGGCCGGCTCACCAATTCCCGAGGGCTGGGCACTCGGGCCCGATGGCCGGCCAACCACCGATGCGGCGGCCGCGCTGGAGGGTTCCATGGTGCCCATCGGCGGCGCCAAGGGGGCGGCCCTCGCCCTGATGATCGAGGTGATGTCCGCCTGCCTGGCCGGAGCGGCCCTGGGGGTGGAGGCTGGTTCGCTTTTCGAGGCGGAAGGAGCTCCCCCCAATCTGGGGCAGGTCCTGATCGCCATCGATGCCTCCGCATTGTCGGCTGGCGGTTTCGTTGAGCGGCTGGCGGATCTGTCCGCCGTTTATGACCAGGTGGCTGGAGCCCGCTTCCCGGGGAGCAGCCGCCTGCAGCAGCGTCAGGCTTCCGCAGAAAAGGGGCTGTTCATCCCGGAAGCGCTGATGGAAACGATAGAAGCGCTGATCGATTGAGCCGGGCAGCCGCAGCTCGAAGGGTCGGTTCGGGGCCGTTGATCAATCAGGCCCGTCACCGCTGTCACCGGTTGCCGCCACCACCAATGGTCAGCGGGTCGATCTGCAGTTTCTTCATTCGATACTGCAGCGTCGAGCGGGGAATGCCCAACAGTCGGGCGGCGCCGCTTCTGCCGCCGACCACACCGCCGGTCGCGGTCAGCGCCTGGATGATGTGGTCGCGCTCGGCCTGGTTCAGGGTGGCGAAGCTGTCGGGCCGGTTATCGGTGGCCATGGCGACCGGGAAGGTCCGCCTGATTTCGGCCTTGTCGATGACCTCGCCCGGGCTGAGGATTATCAGCCGTTTGACCATATTTTTCAACTCGCGGACATTGCCCGGCCATCTATAGCGGCACAGAAAATTGATTGCGTCGTCGGTGTAGACCGGCGCCGGCCGGTTCATGCGCTCGGACTCGGCGGCGTTGATGCGGTTTACCATCAGGGGAATGTCCTCGAGCCTCTCGCGCAGCGGCGGGACATTGATGGTGACCGTTTCGAGCCGGTAAAAAAGATCCTGCCTGAACTGCCCCGTCTTGACGCTTTCGATCAGGTTCTTGTTGGTGGCGGCGATGATCCGGGCATCAACGTCGGTCGAGGTCGATTCACCGACCCGTTCGATCCTTCTCTCCTGGAGCACCTGCAGAAGTTTAGCCTGCAGCCCCAGCGGCAGGTCGCCGACCTCGTCGAGGAAAATGGTGCCGCCGTCGGCCAGCTCGAAGCGACCGAGCCGCTGCCGGTCGGCACCGGTAAAGGCCCCTTTGGCATGGCCGAACAGTTCGCTTTCGAACAGTGAGCTGGTCAGGCCCGGGCAGTTGGTTTTGACGAAGAGGTTTCCGCGCCTCGGGCTCCTGTCGTGGATCAGCCTGCTCAGGAAATCCTTGCCGGTGCCGGTTTCTCCGGTGATCAAAATGGTCTCGTCGGTTCCGGCCACCTGGTCGACGATATCCATGATCCGGTTCATTTTTGCCGAGGCGAAAATGAAATTGCTGCTCTGGTACTCATGGCCGTGGGCGAGCAGGTAATTGCTTCTCTTCGATCAGGTGCTGGTTGGAGTTCTGCAAAGAGATGTAGGCCAGCATGTTTTCAACGGCGATGGCAATCTGCTGGGAGAGGGCCTTGAGCAGCTCGGTGAGCTCCGAGATTGCCTCCGGGGCGTTACGGAAGCTGAAGTGGATGGTTCCCAGCAGCTGATCCCTGACGATCATCGGGAAGACCATGGTCGATTTGAGTCCCGCCTTGACCAGGTCGCCGACCGAACTGAGGTCGGTATAGCGGGAGAGATCGTCGAAAATAACCGGCTGGCGGGACTGGATAGCCATCCGGGCGATGGCGCCGTCGGCCAGCGGCCTCGATTTCTGGGCCACGACGCCGCTGGGCTGCACACCGTCGGCCGCGGCGAAGTAGGTGATGGTGTGCAGCTGCGAATCATACAGCATGATGCACAACCGGTCATAGGGAAAATGGCGCTGCAGCTCCGTGGACAATGCCAGAAAAAGGTCTTCTCGGCTTTTGCAGGTGACGATGGCGTTGTTGAGCTCGAGCAGTATCTTGTAACGGGTTTCGCTGCTCCAGTGAGAGCGGTGTTTGGGCGGTTTGGTCAGAGGAAGATCCATGGCCAAGCAATAGCACGTCCGTGCCGAAAAAACAAGACCAATAGTCGGCACAGTGCCGAATAGTGGGCACAGAATTTCGGCAGATGATCCGGGTCTATATCAACAAATATCAGAATAACAAGCTGTTGTCCATTTCCGGTGGTTTGGCCCATGAATTGCTACAATAAGGGGTGCAACTCAAAACAAGGGGAAGAATCATGGAACTGGATCTAAAATACGGCACGGGAACCATAACCGTTCATATTCCGGAGTCGGCCCGGACCCAGGTTCTGGAACCCAACCACATGAAAGCGATCGATTCGGTTCAAAAGGAGCTGGAAAGGGTGCTTGGTGGACTGGAGCAGGCGCCGGTGAAGATCATCGAGCAGCTGCGCAGGTCGTCTACGGTTGCCATTGCCATTCCTGATGAAACCCGGCCTCTGCCGGTTGGCACGGTGCTGCCGGTTCTGCTCGGCTGGTTGTTTGAACAACGCCCTGGCCTGAAACCTGAAAACGTCGCCATCATCGTCGGTGGCGGTCTGCACCCCCCCCTAGACAGTACCACCCTCAGCCGCCTGGTGCCGCCTGCGATAGCCCGCGGCTGCCAGGTGTCCGGCCATGATGCCAAGACCAGCCCGATGGTCGATTACGGCTCCACCAGCCGCGGCACACCGGTGCTGGTCAACAGCCTGATGGCCGAGGCCGATTTCAAGGTCGTCGTCGGCCAGATAGACCCCCACCAGTTTGTCGGTTTTACCGGCGGTTCGAAGGGGATTGTCATCGGCTGCGGAGGCGAGGCTACGATCGAGCATAACCACTCCCTGATGTTCCATGACGATGCCCGCGTCGGCGTTCTGGCGGGCAACCCGGTGAGGGAGGACCTCAATGAGGCCGGCACCATGATCGGCATTGATCTGGCCGTGAATCTGATCATGGCGCCATCCAAGGAGGTTGTCCAGATACTGGCCGGCGACCCGATGGAGATGCTGACGCAGGGTGCAGAGACATGCGCGGCGCTTTACGGGGTTGCAATCGACGAGGAGTATGACATCGTCATCGCCAGCTGCGGCGGTTATCCCAAGGATATCTGTCTGTACCAGGCCCAGAAAGGCCTGAATCTGGCTTCCCAGGCGGTAAGAAAAGGTGGACATATTCTGCTTCTGGCCGCTTCCACCCAGGGCGTCGGGGATGATGTCTACTTCGACTATGTCTCCCAGTTCACCAGCCCTGAAGAGGTACTGGCCGACTTCAAGAAGCAGGGGTTCAGGATGGGGGCCCACAAGGCCTACCTGTTCGGCCGAACGCTGAACCAGTTCAATGTGGCGGTCAGCAGTGAGCTCGACGCGGGCGTGCTGCAGAAATGCCATCTCCGATCCGCGGACCCGTCACGTATCATCGGGGAGTGGGTGGGAAATTTTGCGGCGGTGCCCCGTATCGGCGTCATTCCAAACGCCAATACGACCTATTTTTACCGGGCATCTGAAGAGTAGAAGTTGCAGCGGGGAACGTTGTCAGACACGCCCCCCTGTTTGTAGGAAGAAAGCTTTCTAACAGAGAGCATCATAACCGTTGAACCGAGAATGGTTTAGTGACCAAGCTGCTCGATTCATAATTTAAACCAGGTAAGGAGGATTACATGGCTATCGATTTTTTGGTACATGAAGCTGCCGACGGCGTTGGCGTCGCAGTGGTCGAGGGATTGTCAGCCGGCCAGGAGATCACCGGCTGGGTGATGAAAGAGGACGAAACGATCACCGTCAAACTGCTCAGCGACATCCCGATCGGACACAAGGTTGCCCTGCAGGATTACGCGGAAGGCGACACAGTAATCAAATACAACACCGACATCGGCAAAGTGGTCGCACCGATAAAGAAAGGCGAACATCTTCACGTTCATAACGTCAAAACAAAGAGGTGGTAGAGATGGAAACTACATTTATGGGATATCGCCGTGAAAACGGCCGGGTCGGTGTTCGCAACCACGTGATCATTCTGCCGCTGGATGATCTGTCAAACGCAGCCTGTGAAGCAGTGGCAAACAATGTCAAGGGCACCCTGGCGCTGCCGCATGCCTATGGCCGTCTGCAGTTTGGCGAAGATCTGGACCTGCATTTCCGCACCCTGATCGGCACCGGCTGCAACCCCAACGTCGCGGCTGTTATCGTTATCGGCATCGAGCCGGTGTGGACCGATCGCATCGTCCAGGGCATCGCCAAGACCGGAAAACCGGTTGCCGGCTTCGCCATCGAGAAAAACGGCGATTTCAACACCATCTGCGCGGCATCCAAGCAGGCCAAGGAGTTTATGCATGCGGCCAGTGAGCAGCCGCGAGTCGAATGTCCCACCAGTGAACTCTGGGTTTCGACCAAGTGCGGCGAGTCCGACACCACCTCGGGCATCGCCACCAACCCCACCGTCGGAAATGCCTACGACAAGCTCTACGAGAACGGCAACACCATCCTTTTCGGAGAGACCACCGAGCTGACCGGCGGCGAGCATCTGGTGCTCGAGCGCTGCGCCAACGATCAGGTGCGCAAGGATTTCCAGTTCTTCTTCGACCGCTACGCCAAAGTCGTTGACGACCACAAGACCAACGACCTGTCCGACTCCCAGCCGACCAAAGGCAATATCGAGGGTGGCTTGACCACCATCGAGGAGAAGGCACTGGGCAACATCCAGAAGATCGGCACCAAGGCTCCCGTTATCGGCGCCCTGGAAAAAGCCGTCGAGCCGACCGGACCGGGACTCTGGTTCCAGGATTCATCATCGGCCGCCGCCGAGCAGGTCACCCTGTGCGCTGCTTCCGGTTTCGTCGTTCATTTTTTCCCGACCGGCCAGGGCAACATCATCGGCAACCCGATTCTGCCGGTCATCAAGCTCTGTGCCAATCCGCGCACCCTGCGGACCATGTCCGAGCATTTCGACGTGGACGTCTCCGGGCTGGTGCGCCGGGAAATCAACCTCGACCAGGCCGGCGATATGGCTCTGGACATGATGCTGCGCACCGCCAACGGCCGTATGACCTCCGCCGAGGTGCTGGGCCATCGTGAATTCATCATGACCAAGCTCTACGAGAGTGCTTAAATTCTTTAAGGGATCCCGTGCCGAACAATTTTTCAGGTTCTTCGGCACGGGCAACGTAATTAAGAGATTCATAAAAGGGGAGGAAACCATGAAGACGAAAATAAAAGTCTTTACTGCTGTATTGCTGGCATCGATTTTTCTGATGGCAGCCCCGGCTGCTTTTGCAGAGGATTTTCCGAGCAAGAGCGTCAACTACGTCATTCCGTTTGGACCCGGTGGTGAATCAGACATTACCGCCCGGCACCAGCAGTCGTTTTTCAAGAAGCTGTTCGGCCAGGATCTGATCATCTCCTACAAGCCCGGCGGCGGTGGAGCGGTCGGCTGGGCCCAGTTGAACAAGATGAAGGGCGACGGCTACACGATCATGGGCATCAATCTGCCCCACATCATTGTCAAGCCCGAGGAAAAAGAAGTCGGTTTTACCACCGATGATATAACCGGTATTTATATGTTTCACTACACCCCGGACGCGATCGTGGTCACCAGCGACAGCGAGTTCAAGACGCTCGACGACCTGATTGCCTACGCCAAGGAGAATCCGGGCAAATTGACTTTTTCCGGATCCGGCAAAGGAACCGCCAACCACCTGGCTCAACTGCGTTTCGACAAGATGGCCGGCATCAAGACCACCTATGTTCCCTTCAAGGGGACCGGGGCGGCGGTTACCGCGCTGCTCGGCAATCAGGTTAAGGCCGAATGGGGCTACACCTCGGTCGGTGCTCAGCAGGCTGAAAAAGCCCGCATGCTTGCCGTGGCCATGGAGGAGCGTCACCCGGTGTTTCCCGATGTGCCGACTTTCAAGGAACTGGGGTACGACCTGGTATCCGGTGCCTTTCGCGGTATTGCCGTACCCAAGTCGACTCCTGAAGAGATTCGCGTGAAACTTTCCGATATGATCGGTCAGATCAATGCCGATCCCGAGTTCAGAAAGCGCATGGAGGCCGATGGTATGGCCCTGCTCGATGTCGACTACCAGGGCTATCAGGCCTTTATCGATGAGCAGGCAAAAGTCATGCTGGAGGCAGCGCGCGAAGCCAATATCATCGAATAAGCGGGCTCCCAGGAGCTGGCAGCTGGTTTCTGCCGCCGCGATCGAGCCGGGATGGCGATGACCCCTGTCCATGACAGATTCGTCGTCCCGGCTCCCCGTCGCCACATAAGCGGGCTGATCCGGGCGGCAAACCAGGCAGGGAAATACGTATACTTATTCAGTCGTGAGGTTTGGAGTGCTGAACAATGCCGGGCATTGAATATTTAATCGCGGCCCTGACGCCGCTGAACATCATGTTGGCCCTGGCCGGTGTCATTGCCGGCACGGTAATCGGTTCGCTTCCGGGACTGACTGCGACCATGGCA
The DNA here is from genome assembly GCA_963845115.1 of uncultured delta proteobacterium. Taxonomy (GTDB): domain Bacteria; phylum Desulfobacterota; class Desulfobulbia; order Desulfobulbales; family Desulfocapsaceae; genus JABDQA01. Next base: position 286,135 of record CAWJQN010000002.1, read on the forward strand.
GTGGCTGTTCTGGTGCCGATCACCTTTTCCATGGAGCCGACCTCGGCCCTGATCATGATGGGGGCCATCTACACCGGCGCGATTTACGGCGGTGCCTACTCGGCGATCCTGCTCAACACTCCGGGAACCCCTTCGGCCATAGCAACCACCTTCGATGGTTTTCCGATGGCCAGAAAAGGGCAGGGGGACCTGGCCATTACTATTGCCTGTATCGCCTCGGTGGTCGGCGGGCTGGTGGGGGCCACGTTTCTTCTTCTTCTGGCGCCGCCGCTGGCCGAGATCGCCCTGGCCTTCGGCCCGGTCGAATATTTCTGGCTGGCCATCTTCGGGCTCACCCTCATTTCGGCGCTATCGGAAGGGAATCTGCTGAAAGGTCTGATTGGCGCCTGCTTCGGCCTGCTGCTGGCCTGTGTCGGTATTGCCGAAATCAGCGCCGATGTCCGTTTTGTTTTCGGCAGCCAGGTGCTGCTTGGCGGCATCGAGACGGTGACGGCCCTGATCGGCCTCTACTGTATACCGGTACTGATCGACCTGGTGGCCACCCCGGACCGGCATCTCAAAGTCGACCACAAGCCCCGGGGCTTCCGCTTTCTCGAAGCACTGGCTCTCGCCTGGAAAGCCAAGTTCAGCCTGGTGCGCAGCTCGGTTATCGGCACGCTGGTCGGTATTCTGCCCGGAGCCGGCGGCTCCATTGCCGGTCTGGTTGCCTACACGGAAGCCCGCCGGACCTCAAAAAACAGCGATAAATTCGGCAAGGGCGAACCGGAAGGGGTGATGGCCACCGAATCGGCCAACAACGCCACCGTCGGCGGCGGTTTCATCCCGACCCTGGTGCTTGGTATTCCCGGCACGCCGCCTGACGCGGTAATCCTCGGCGCCCTGCTGATCCAGGGCATCAGGACCGGGCCCAGCCTGTTCACCGAAAAGGCATCGATCGTCTTCACCTTTATCTACGGCCTCTACCTGGCAACCTTTCTGATGCTGCCGGTTGGGCTGGTCATCGGCCGCTACGCCTACCAGACCATCATCACGGTGCCCAAGGCAATGCTGGTGCCCACCGTCGCCTTCATGACCATGATCGGCACCTACGCGATCCGCAACTCGATATCGGACGTCATCATTATGATCGTGCTTGGCGTTGTCGGCTGGATTCTAAACCGCTTCGGTTTCAGTCCCTCGCCCATTGTCCTGGGCCTTATTCTGGGGAGCATCGCCGAACAGGGGTTCGTCCAGGCCTGGACCATCGGCGCGGCAACCGGGGAATTGGGCAAGATGTTTTTCGGCCGGCCGATCAGCCTGGGGATCATTGCCTTTATCCTGCTGTCTTTGTTTTACCCGTTTATCCGCTCACGCTTGAAGAGAGCAAAGGGGGAGGTCCCGAATGTCGAATAATTCAAACGGGTCGCTGCAGCGCGACACGTCCTCCATCGTCATGGCCTGCCTGTTCATTTTCATGGCCGTGGTCTTTCTGTGGGACACGACGAACATGCTCGACTCTGACTCATCGGTCTTTCCCCGGGCTGTGGCCATCGCCATGATTGTATTCAGTTTGTTGCTGATCGTCTGGCATCTCATAAAACCGCGACAGAAGGGTGACAGATCCCTTCCGGAGGCCTCCACCGCGAGGCGTGTGGCGCTCGTGGCGGCGATGCTGACCGGTTGTGCTGCTATGCCCTGGCTGGGTTTTCTGATTCCAGGCATTCTGAGTTTCTTTGCTCTGATGTTCATCGCCATGTACGATCGCTGGACAACGAAGAAAATGGTGCTCTACCCCATTATTGCAGTGGCAATCGTTGTCGGTTTTTACACACTTTTTGGAAATCTTCTGCAGGTACCGTTACCGGTGGGAAGTTTTTTTGAATAAACGCTCTGCCTCGAGGCTGAGCTGATGGAGGAATGCAATGGCACATGGGTATAACGGCAAAATTCTCGTTGTCGATTTAACAAATGGCACACACGAAGTTAGAGAGCCGGAGGAGCGGTGGTACCGCACCTACTTCGGCGGCACCGGCATCATTGCCGAAACGTTATTGAGCGAAGATATAGCAGGAGTCGACCCGCTGGGTCCGGAGAACGTGCTGATTTTCGCCTGCAGCGTGGTCACCGGCGCACCGATTTCCGGGTTCAACCGCTATTCGGTGGGCGCCAAATCGCCGCTCACCGGCGGTTTTGCCGAGACAGAGGCGGCCGGTTTCTGGGGACCGGAACTGAAGTTCGCCGGTTTTGACGCGATCATTATCAAAGGAGCCGCGCAAAAGCCTGTCTACCTGTACATTAACGACGGACAGGTTGAAATACGAGAGGCGGCGGAGCTCTGGGGACTGGACAACTGGCAGACGTTGTGCAGACTGCAGGAGATAATCGGCGACAAGAAGGTCCGGGTTACCAGTATCGGCCCCGCCGGTGAAAAGCTTATCGCCTATGCCTGCCTGCAGAACGATCTGGAGCATTTCAACGGCCGCACCGGAATGGGCGCCGTGATGGGATCGAAAAATCTCAAGGCCATCGCCGTGCGCGGAACCGGCAAGCTCGAATTTGCCGATCCTGACAAGGTCAAGGAAATCGCCAGCTGGCACCGCACCCGCATCAAGGAGCATCCGCCCAATGTGGGTCTGTCCAAATTCGGCACCCCGGTGCTGATGGAAGGGGTCAATGCTTCCGGTTTTCTGCCCACCAGAAACTTCAAGGAAGGGCAGTTCGAGGGAGCAGACAAGCTCTCGGCCGGACCCTATCACGAGACCATTTTCCATTCCCGCGGCACCTGCTGGGGCTGCGCCGTGGCCTGCAAGCGCAGGGTCGAATTCAACGACCCCGATTATCCGCTGGACAAGAACCTGGGTGGCTGCGAATACGAAGCGCTGGCCGCGCTCGGCTCCATGTGCGCCATCGACAATCTGCCGGCGGTTGCCCACGGTACCCAGCTCTGCAACCTGCTGGGCCTCGATGTGGTATCGGTCGGCGCAGTCATCGCCTTTGCCATGGAGTGTTATGAAAACGGTATCATCACCGACGAGGATACCGGCGGCAGATCAATCGGTTACGGGGATGCTGCGGCCATGGTCTGGCTGATCAAGCAGATCGCCGCCCAGGAGGGCATCGGCGAAGTTCTCAGCCTCGGCGTCAAGAAGGCGGCTGAAAAGATCGGCCGTGGTGCGGAGCGCTATGCTTTCCATATCAAGGGCCAGGAACTGGCCTTTCATGACGGCCGGGGAAAAACCGGTATGGGCCTTGGTTTTGCACTTTCGCCGACCGGTGCCGATCATGTCGAGACACCGCATGACGTGGCCTTCCAGGGAGACGGGATCAGCAAACTCTTTCCGATGGGGCTGCTCGACCCGGTCGATCCGGTGAAGACCGATGCCGCTAAGGTGCGCTTTTTCCTGATCGGTCAGAAAGCCTGGGGCATCAACAACCTGCTGGGGTTGTGCAACTTCTGTTCGGTGCCGATCCATGCCCTGACCTTTACCAAGCTGGTTGAGGCGGTGCAGGCGATTACCGGCTGGGAGACCAGCCTCTACGAGATCGTTCTGGGCGTCGAGCGGGCCAATGTCATGGCCCGGTTGTTCAACAATCGCTGCGGGTTCACCCCCGATGACGACACCCTCATTCGCCGCTGGTTCGAAAAGATGCCGTCCGGCCCGCTGAAGGGGATGCGTTTTGATCCCGACGAGTTCAGGGGATGGATCGAGCTCTACTACGAAATGTCGGGCTGGGATAAAGACGGCCGGCCGACCAGGGGCAAACTGGTTGAGCTTGGCCTCGACCAGTTCATTGAAGCATAACAGATCAGGGCATCGATGATGATCCTGGCTGACAACTAACATCCACGAAGTACGGGGAGGAAATCATGTCAATCGGTTTTGTTGGAGTAGGTTTGATGGGAGGGCCGCTGGCTCGCAATCTCATCAGGGCGGGAAAAGAGGTTCTGGTCTTCGATCTCAGTGAAGAAGCGGTTAAAAAAACGCTGGATGCGGGTACAACCGGTAAGGCAGCCGGATCGCTGGACGATCTAGCCGGCGCCGATCTGGTGTTCACCAGCCTGCCGATGCCGCAGCATGTGGAATCGGTGATGCTCGGAGATGACGGGCTTCTGGCGAAGATGAAAAGTGGTGCTGTTCATATCGAACTCAGCACCATCGATCCGCAGACCTCGCTGAAATGCAGCGAGGCGGCCGCAGCCAAAGGAATCGGCTTTCTGCAGTGCACGCTCGGCAAGACCCCGGCCCATGCCGAGAAGGCTGAAGAACCGCTGTTTATCGGCGGCGACAAAGCTTTGTACGAGCAGCTGGCCGATATCTGGCCGATCATCGGTTCCCCGTCCTACTACATGGGCGGCGTCGAAGCCTCCTGTGCGGTCAAGCTGATCAGCAACATGGTCGGCATGGCCAACCTGGCAGTGCTGGCCGAAGGGATGCGGGCCGGCGAGAAGGCCGGGATCGAAAAGAAGGTGCTGGTCGAACTGCTGCAGGACACCGGTGCCCGAAGTTTTCAGATGGACGTGCGCGGGCCATGGATTGCCGAGGGCGATTTCAACAACCGCTTCGGGCTGGATCTGGCCCTCAAGGATGTCCGGCTCGGCTGTGAAATGGCCCGCTCCTGGGGGCTTGACCTGAAGGCCATGGAAGCGGTGCTCGATCTCTATAAACATGCCTCTTCTGCCGGACACGGGAAAGAAGACTGCAACGCTGTATTCAAGGTAGTCGGTTCCTGACCTGCAGCGCGAAATGGAACCAAGCAACATTCAAATATCAACAGTTGGGATCAGATATGACAAACGGACAAAATCTTTCCGAGCATAAATTCGGGGCTCGGATTGCCATTATTGTGGCGACTGTATCGTTCAGTCTTTATGTGATTAACATGCTGATCGGAAAAGCAAACATCGTTTATGGATGGGAGATGTTTCACATTGGGGATATCGGCGAGTTTCTCATCATGTTTATTGCGTCAATCGCATTTATCGTTGCTTGTCTTTTTAAAGAGGCAGACTGGAAGTCAAACCCTGACTTAAACAACAACTAAAACAGGAGAAGATCATGGAAAATCACAATGAAATTAATGATGTACAGAACAAAGATCGACGTCGTTTTATGGAAGTCAGTGCAAAGGTCGGCTTCACTGCCGCAGTAGTCGCATTGGGTAATGGATTTCTTTGGAACAAGGAAGCGATAGCCCAGACGGCGAATGAAGAAAAGGATCGCCAGGATAACGCCAAATTCACCATGAATGTCGCCACCGCTTATATCCTCGGCGCATCCCGGGCCTATCCGATCATGCAGCTCGATTTCAAGGAAAACGTTCAGAACGCCACCAACGGCCAGGTCTACGTCAAGCTTGCCCCGGGCGGACAGCTCGGCGCCGGTAGTGCCCTGGTCCAGAAGGTGCAGGCCGGCACCATCCAGGCGGCCCAGCACTCGATTTCCAACTTCGCCCCGTTCGCGCCCGCGGCTGATGTCATCAACATCCCCTACATGTGCGGTGAAAACCAGCAGTTCATCAACCTGGTCACCTCGGACGTCTGGAAGCAGGAGATCAACCCGAAAATCGAGGAGAAGGGCTTCAAAGCCCTCTGGTATGTCAACATCGATCCCCGCACCTGTGCCATCCGTAATGGCATCGACGGCCCGATCAAGACACCGGATCAGCTCCAGGGCATCAAGTTCAGGGTGCCGGGATCCAAAATCCTCCAGCAGTTCTATCGCCTGCTCGGCGCCAATCCGACCCCGGTTGCCTGGGGCGAAACCTCATCCGCCATCAAACAGGGCGTGGCTGATGCCCTTGATCCGGCGGTCGGGGCTCTGTACGTTTTCGGATTCAAGGAGATACTTTCCTGGATTACCTTCAACGCCGCCGTTCCCGATGCTCAGGTCTATTCATGCAATCTGAAGTGGTTCAATGGACTGCCTAAAGATGTGCAGGAGGGCATTGAATTTGCCAGCGATATCACCTTCAGGCAGAACCTCGCCAAGGTTCCGGCTGCCCGTAACTACGCGATGGCAGAAATGGCCAAGTCCGGCGTCCAGTTCTACACCCCGACCCCGGAAGAGAGGGATCAGTGGATCGCCAAGGCCGGCGCCCAGCTTCCGGCCTGGGAGGAGATCAAGGTGGAACTGCTTGGCTCGCTCGAAAAGTTTGACCGGCTGCAGGAAGCCGCCAACACCTTCAACGGCTACTACGTTCATGATGTGTCATAACCACTAGAAGAAGGGCGGACGGTTCGGTGCGGTTTTGCCGGTCCGTCCGCAACAGGCTTACGTTACCTATTTCCAATACGAGGATGACCTTATGAAGTTAAAAACCATACTTCGCGCTATTGATGAAAATGGTGAGAGATATCTCCTGCTGCCTTTGTATACCTTGATCGTAAGCACCATTTTTATTGAGGTGCTGAGGCGCAGCGTACTTTCATATTCATCCGTCTGGACGGAGGAGATCGCCCGATATGCATTCATTTATATCGCCTATATCGGCGCCTCTGCAGCGATCAAAGAAAGAGCTCACATAAGGATAGATGTCATCCTCAAACTGCTGCCCAATCGGATGAAGTTGGTTCTTTTTATTTTCGGCGACATCGCCACCCTGATTCTTGCGTTCGTATCGATTTATATGTCGATGGAATCGGTTCTGGTCTCCTTGCATTTCGATTCGGTCACCCATGGCTTACGGATAAGTCAAGCCTGGTTCCTTGCTGCGGTTCCAATCGGATTTTCAATGATGGTACTCCGCATTCTTCAGTCCTTGTGGCGTGATTGGAACGACTTGAGGGCCAATAGACCTGTGTTTGAAGGCAACGCACTTTTCGAATAATAGGAGATTACAATGTATCCGTTATTAATGCAGACACAGGAATTGTCGCTTGGCTGGGATTTTTACGGGCCGCTGATCGGCATGGTTGTAATGATCCTTCTTGGCGTAAGAATCTGGGTAGTTATCGGGCTTGGATCAATGGCCATGCTCTATTTCACCGAGGTTTTGCCGCTCTCGCTTCTGGGCGAGGCACTCTTTGACGGGGTCGATTCATTTGCCCTGATTGCGGTGCCGCTCTTTATCCTCACCGGTGACGTACTGGTACGAACGGGTCTGTCGTTGAAACTGCTCCAGGTTGCGGAAGCGGCGATGGGCTGGCAGAAGGCCGGGTCAGGAACCTCAACCGTGCTCGGCTGTGGTTTCTTTGCCTGTATTTCAGGCTCTGACGCTGCCGATGCTGCTGCAATCAGCCGCATCACCATTGGCCGTCTGGTAGAAAAGGGCTACCCGAAAGGCTATGCCTGTGCAATGGTGGCTGCCGGTGCCTGTACCGGTATTTTGATTCCGCCGTCGATTGCCTACATCATTATCGGTCTTGTTCTTGGAATTTCCGCGTCCACCCTGTTTTTGGCTGCCGCGGTCCCCGGGGTGATGATCCTGGCATCGGTGATGATTACCAACGTCATTGTCAATAAATTTAAAGGTTACGAGGATTCACGAATTGGCTTTGATTTCAAGCACCTTGCCAAAACCTGCTATGAGGGCCGCTGGGCGCTTTTAATTCCGTTCATCATTTTAGGCGGCATCTATTCAGGTATATTCACCCCAACCGAGTCTGCTGCAGTCGCGGTAATGACCACCATTATTATTGGTTTTTTTCAGGGAACCCTGAAATTGAAGGATTTTCCCGATATGCTCGAGACCTCGGCAAAAGTGAACGGAGTCATCGTACCGATTATCGCCATGTCATTGCCTCTGGCACAAACGCTCGCATCACTGCAGGTGCCTCAATTTTTCGTGCAGAGTATCACTGATTATACGACGAATCAGTATCTCATCATATTTATGATGCTGGTTATTCTGATGATCGCCGGGTGCGTCATGGAAACCACTCCGAACATCGTTATACTCTCTCCCTTGCTCCTGCCTCTTGCACTCGAAATAGGGATGCATGAAGTCCATTTCTGTATCTTCATGATTACCGCCCTGGGCATCGGATTCATCACGCCGCCGCTGGGACTTAATCTCTTCGTTGTGTCGGGGGTAACGGGCGAATCGGTGATGTCAATTTCGAGGCATGCAGTCATCTTCGTATTTACCATGCTTATTGTCGTGCTGATTTTGGCCTTTGTTCCGGCCCTGTCGTTGTGGCTGCTCTGAGGCTGGTTATGGTGTTGTCAGGCCGTCTTTTGCAACGCACAACAAAAGAGGATCGATGATGGAATCCTACCAGCTGCTGCTCAATGGGGAGTGGCATGACAGCGATCACAAACTCCGGGTGATCAACCCCGCCAGCGGAGAGCCGTTTGCCGAAGTCGCAACCGTTGATCGAGGCGACGTCTCCCGGGCAATCGATGATGCCGCCGCCGCTTTTGATTCCTGGAAAACAACCACGGCTCAGGTTCGCGGCGAATATCTGCGGGGCATCGCTGCCGAGATGAAATCAAGGGCCGAGCTGCTCGCCGATTTGATCTGCAGAGAAAACGGCAAGCCGCTGGCCCAGGCCAGGGGCGAAGTGGCCATGTCCATCGATCACCTGCTCTGGTTTGCAGAAGAAGGGCGCCGGGCCTACGGCCGGGTCGTTCCACCCCAGGCCGAGGGCAAACGTCACCTGGTAATCCGGCAGCCGGTGGGTGTGGTCGGGGCGATCGCCCCCTGGAATTTTCCCCTCGTCCTGGCCATCCGCAAGATCGCCCCGGCCCTGGCCGCAGGATGTACGGTCATTCTCAAGCCGGCCAGCGCGACACCGCTTTGCGCCTGCGAGCTGGCCCGCTGCATCGATGCGGCCGGGCTGCCCCGCGGCGTCTTTCAGCTGGTGGTCGGCTCGGCTTCTGAAATCGGAGCGGAGATGTTGGAAAACCCGGTGTGCCGCAAAATAAGCTTCACCGGCTCCACCGAGGTCGGCCGTGCCCTGATCCGGGGGGCAGCCCAGACCTGCACCGAGCTTTCGTTGGAACTGGGCGGCAACGCCCCGGTGATCATCTTTGAGGATGCCGACCTGGATCTGGCCGTCGAGGGAATCCTGGTCACCAAGTTCCGCAACAACGGGCAGTCCTGCATCGCTGCCAACCGCATCTATATTCACGAGGATATCCACGACCGGCTTGTCGAAATCCTGTCTGAGCGGATCAAGGGGCTGAAGGTGGGCGACGGTTTTACCGAAGGTGTCGACATCGGTCCGTTGATCGACCAGAAAGCCCTGGAATCGGCGCTGAGCTTCGTCGAGGAGGCTGTTGATGCCGGAGCCCGCGTGCTGGCCGGCGGCACCCGCTTCGGTGAAGCGGGCAATTTTCTGGCCCCGACGCTGCTGACCGACATTCCGGAGCACGTCCGTTGCCGTCAGCTGGAGATCTTTGCCCCGATCGCGGCGCTTTATCGGTTTCAAGACGAGGAGGAAGTCCTGAAGACTGCCAATGACACTGAGTACGGTCTGGCCGCCTATGCCTTCACCCGGGACCTGAACAGGGCCATGCGGGTGGCCGAGGCCCTGGAGGCCGGCACCGTCGGTATCAACGACCCGGTGCCGCCGACCAGCAACTGTCCATTCGGAGGCTTCAAGCAGAGCGGCTGGGGCCGTGAGCTGGGCAGCGAGGGCATCGATGCCTACCTGGAGACCAAGCACATATCCTTTGGCACTGTTGACTGACAGCCGTGGTTGGTGCTCATCTCGCCGATACAACAGAAAACAGGGGTGTGCCGGTGATCGAGGTTGAGGTGCATCTCTTTCCGCCGCTGCGGGAGAACCGGTTCGACCGGGCGGCCGTGACGCTGGCCGCCGAGGCGACGGTGCAGTCCCTGCTGGCGCATCTGGATATCAGGGAGCAGGATGTGGAATCGGTGTATGTCAATGGACGGGGAGCAACCTTTGCCCAGCCGTTGTCCTCCGGGGACCGGGTTACGCTGCTGCCCACCATCGGCGGCGGCTGAACGAAATAAATTTTTGAAGCGGTTGGCTGGGTCTGCAGATAATCTGTTCGGTAAATTCTGGAGCAGGTCATGTCCCTAGACGTCATTCTCGTTGTTTTACTGGCGGCACTGCTTCATGCGTCCTGGAATTTTCTGGTCAAGCGCTCCCCGGATTCCCATCAGGGAATGAGCTCGGTAGTCATCGGGCGTGCCCCGTTTGGCCTGATCGCCCTGTTCTTCGTGCCGCCGATACTGCCCGCCTCGTGGCCGTATGTGGCGGCGGGGGTGCTGCTTCATACCGGATACCAGGTGTTTCTTCTCTACTCATACCGGCTGGGTGATCTCAGCCAGGTCTACCCCCTTGCCCGCGGCGGTGCGCCGTTTATCGTTGCGGCGATCTCGGTTTTTTTCCTCGGGGTAAGCTATAGTGGGTTCGAGCTTGCCGCACTGACCGCCATCGGCGTCGGTATCGGCTGCCTGGCCTTCTCCGGGCGGTCTCGGCAGTCTGAAGGCCGGTATGCACCAGCCCTGCTGGCCCTTGCTGCGGGAATATTCATTGCCGGATATTCCCTGGTTGACGGCATTGGCGCCCGCATGGCAGGCACGGCCGTTGGTTATTACAGCTGGGTAACCATCATCAATGCGGTGGTTTTCAGTGCCCTTATGGCAGGCATCAGGCCGGGCCTGGCTCGAACCCTGTTCAGCGAACACCTGCCGGTGACACTGATTGGCGGCGGCGCCTCATTTATGGCCTATGCACTGGTGGTCTGGTCTTTTACCCGGGCGCCGATTGCCCTGGTCGCCTCATTGAGAGAGACGAGCATCATCTTCGCCTCGCTCCTCGGGGTTTTTATCTTGAAGGAGCGGCTGGGTCCGATCAAAATGTGTTCGATCGCTGTGACGCTTGCCGGCATCGTCTGCTTGCGGCTCGGGTCGCTTTTCTGAAATCAGACAAGGGATGAGAAATGAATATCACCACATCGTCGTTTGGACGGTTCTGGAACGCCGAAGTCGTCTGCTACACCCTTGAGAACCCCGGCGGAGTTTCGCTCAATGTTGTTGACTATGGTGCGATTATTCAATCATTGAAAGCACCGGGAAGAGACAGTCCGGCCGACATCATCCTGGGCTTCGACACCCTCTATGACTACCTCAAGGGCCACCCCTTTTTCGGCGCCATTGCCGGCCGGGTGGCCAACCGCATACCCGGCGGCAGATTCTCGATTGACGGCACAGACTATCAGCTTGGGGTGAATGCCCCGTTTGCTAACCATCTCCATGGCGGATTCAGGGGATTTGACAAATATGTCTGGGAAAGCGAAGCCTTCCAGGAAGGCGATTCCATCGGTGTTCGGCTGCACCGGTTGAGCCCGGACGGTGAGGAAGGCTATCCCGGAACCCTGGACACCGTGGTAACCTATACGCTCAGCAGCGACAACGTTGTGACTTTCAAGGTCGTTGCCGCAACCGACCGGCCCACCATCGTCAACATCGTTCAGCATGCCTATTTCAACATGGCCGGGCATGACAGCGGAGATGTGAGGAACCAGGAGCTGAGCATCGCTGCAGGGGCCATTACGCCAACCGACGACCGGCTCTGTCCCACCGGGGAGATTACCGAGGTCACCGACACCCCGTTCGATTTTCGTGAACCGACTGCGTTGGGAGCCGCATTCGATACCAGCGGCGGTGTGTTCGACGTGAATTATGTCGTCCAACCGGCTCGGGCGGAACAAAGGCCCTGTGCCCGGCTGCACGACCCCGGCTCCGGACGGACCATGACCATGGAGACCAACCAGCCCGGGCTGCAGTTCTACAACGGCCACAAAATCTTCGAGCAGAACCAGGTCGGCAAAGGCGGTCACCGTTACCCGCGGTGGGCGGGCATCTGCCTGGAGACCCAGGCTTTTCCAAACGCGGTCAACCACGACCATTTCCCGTCGATGGTGATCAGGCCGGGGCAGCCGTATTGCCATAAAACCACCTATGCGTTTTCAGTGGAATAGTCCATTACGTAGCAATAAAAACAGGTAAGCCGTCTCTTCTGGAGCGAGGCGATGATAACCGGGAAGCTCTTACGAACAGGAAGGTTGCAATGAAAAAGATCGAGGTCGCAATTATCGGGGCGGGAAGTGCTGGAATGCGCGCTTACCGGGAAGTCTCCAAGGTTACCGATTCAGTCGTGCTGATAGAAGGAGCTCACTACGGCACCACCTGCGCGCGGGTCGGGTGTATGCCCTCCAAACTGCTTATAGCGGCTGCCGAAGCGGCCCATGTGGGACTTCATGCAGGGGCGTTCGGCGTTCACTATGGTGCGAAGAATGTAGATGGTAAAGCGGTCATGAAGAGAGTGCGGGAGGAGCGTGACCGCTTCGTAGGTTTTGTCATGGAGGCGGTCGATTCGTGGCCGGCGCACCACAAGATCAAGGGACATGCCCGTTTCAAATCGGATCATGTACTGCAGATCAGCGACGGTCATGAGATCCGGGCGGAGCGGATCATCATAGCCACCGGCTCGCGGCCTGATGTACCGCCCCTGTTTGCGGAACTCGGTGACCGGCTGATCGTCAGCGATGACGTGTTCTCCTGGCAGGACCTTCCAGGCTCGGTCGCTGTGTTCGGGGCTGGTGTCATCGGCCTGGAGCTGGGGCAGGCACTGCACCGCCTCGGCGTGCGCACGGCCATATTCGGCAGAAGTGCCCAGGTCGGGCCGCTCACCGATCCCGCGGTCCTCGATGAGGCCCGGACCCTGTTTTCCGAAGAGCTGGATTACTATCCGCAGGCTGGGCTTATAAATCTGATCCTGGGAGAGGGCGGGGTGGAAGTGAGCTATACGTACCAGGGAGAATCGCGCCGGGAAACCTTCGATTATGTGCTGGCTGCGACGGGCCGCATCCCCAACCTCGACCGGCTGGGCCTGGAAAACACGTCGATCGAGCTCGATCGGAGCGGGATCCCTCTCTACAACCGCTACTCGGGGCAGATCGGCGACTCGCATATTTTTATCGCAGGGGATGCAGACGATCATCTGCAGCTCCTGCACGAGGCCTCGGACGAAGGGCAGGCGGCGGGATTCAATGCGGCGCATTTTCCGGAAGTGCGGCATTTCAAGAAGAGCACTCCGCTGTCGATCGTCTTCTGTGACCCGCAGATAATGATGGTCGGTCAGTCCTATGCCGAGCTGCAGGCACAGGGCGCAGACTTTGGCGTCGGGGAATTAAACTGGCGGAGCCAGGGGCGTTCGCGGGTGATGCTGGTCAACCGGGGCCTGTTGAGAGTCTACGGTGAACGGGGAACGGGCCGGTTCCTGGGCGCTGAAATGATCGGCCCCCGGGCGGAGCACCTGGCCCACCTGCTGGCCTGGGCCCATCAGTCACATATGACCGTTTCTGAAATGCTGGAACGGCCCTTTTACCACCCGGTGATTGAGGAAGGGGTGCGAAGTGCGCTGAGAAGCCTCAACCACAGCCTGAACATGGGTCCGAAACCACCACCGCGCTGCCTGGACTGCGGACCAGGCGCCTGAGCCAAGTCTCAGGTGATGCAGGATGAGCTGCACATTGGCACATACCTGAACATTTCATGGAAAACTGCGGAAAACAAGATATAGTAGCTGTCTATTGTTTTCTATCAGATATTCAGGATAATTACAGCGTGCCGAGGAGGCAGATACCGTGACAACCATGCCGGCAGATAAGACCCAGAGATACTTTACCGAAAATATGACCGACACGACCAGGAACCTGAAGTATTGCGTTAACGGCGAGTGGAGAGAGTCGAAAACAGCAACCTACATGGATTGCTACAACCCTTCCACCGGCGAGGTTATCGCCCGCACCCCCTGCTGTACCAGAGAGGAAGTCGAATCGGCAATTGCTGCCGCCGTCGCCGCTTTTCCGGCCTGGTCCAACACCCCGGTGAGCAAACGGGTTCAGGTGCTCTACCGGATGAAGGGTCTGATCGATCAGAACCTGGAGGAACTGACCCATCTTCTGGCAATGGAAATGGGCAAGAAGTGGGATGAAGCCATGGGCGACGTGCTCAAGGTCGTCGAGGTGGTGGAGTTCGCCTGCGGCGCCCCGCATCTGATGAAGGGCGAGTCGCTGATGAACTGTTCGACCGGCTACGACACGGTTCTCTACCATCACCCGGTCGGTGTGTTCGCCGGAATCGCCCCGTGGAATTTCCCCGCCATGATACCCCATGGCTGGATGACGCCGATCTGCATCGCCACCGGTAACTGCATGGTCCTCAAGGCCGCCAGCTTCGTGCCCCAGTCCTCGATGAGGATGATGGAACTGTGGATGGAGGCCGGCCTGCCCGACGGGGTCATCAACCTGGTGACCGCCAGCCGCGCTGAGGCCGAAATACTGCTCGAGCATCCCGACATTAAAGGCGTCTCCTTTGTCGGCTCGACCAAGGTCGGCAAGCACATCTACACCACGGCCGCAGCCAACGGCAAGCGGGTCCAGGCCCTGTGCGAAGCGAAGAATCACGCCCTCGTTCTGAGCGACTGCAAGGTCAAGCGCACCGCCATGGGCATCATGAACGCCTTCTGCGGCTGTGCCGGTCAGCGCTGCATGGCCCTGCCGACCATCGTGGTCGAGAACGCGGTGGCCGATGAACTGATCGGCTACCTGAAGACCTTTGCCTCGGAGCTGACCCTTGGCCCGGCCTACGACAAGGACACAGGCATGGGTCCGCTGGTAAATGCGGGACACCGCGACTTCGTCAACCAATGGATAGAGACCGGTGTCAAGGAGGGGGCGGAGCTGATTCTGGACGGCCGCAACCCCACGGTCCCCGGCTGCGAAAACGGCTTTTTCATCGGGCCGACAATCTTTGACCACGTGACCGAGGAGATGTCGGTGGGCCGGGAGGAGGTCTTCGGGCCGGTGCTCTGCATCAAGCGGGTCGACAGCTTCGAGGAAGGGCTGAAGATCATGAATGACAGCCGGTTCGCCAACGGCAGTGTTATCTACACCCAGAACGGCTACTACGCGCGCCAGTTCGCTAAAGAGACCGACGGCGGCATGGTCGGCGTCAATGTGGGGATTCCCGTTCCGCTCGGTATCTTCGGCTTCACCGGCCACAAGGAATCGTTTTTCGGCGACCTGCACGTCATGGGCAAAGACGGGTTCGCCTTTTTCACCGAGTCAAAGGTCGTCACCAAAACCTGGTTTCCCGAAGACAGCGAGGTGGATGAGAAGGTCGACACATGGGATGGAACCATCACCTCGATGCCCGACAGCAAATAGATTGCCGGGCAGTACGGCAGAAGTTTCATTCCGGTTTTACATTCGGCGGTACCGGAAAATGTTCCAACAACGCCCATCAGCAATCCGATCAGCCCCATGCAAAGGAGGAAACCGGCTAAACAGATGGCGGCGCAATTGACCTCAATGTCATGTGTTGAACAAATGACATGAGCGAGCCCATAACATTTTTTTCCGAATCATTCAGGGGTGGTACGACCTACTATGATGTTCATGAAAATGGCATGGTGTACCGTCCTGACAATGATGACGGAAAAACGAGCTTCGTGTGGGGCAATGTCAGCTCTATAGAGGATCGCTCGCGCGGTTGGATCTTTATCGTATTGAATGATCAGAAAGAAATACCCATAAGATACACGACCAATGACTTTGAGGTATTATTAAAAACGGTCTGCTTAGGACTTTCGGACAATCGTAAAGAGGATTTCCGTACTCAGGATTTCCGACTCACTCCACAATATCTGTATCAATTGCGCCTGGTGGTTTTTCTGCTCGTGCTGGCGATTATTGTCAGCTTTCCGCTGAGCACTGTTTTGTCACTTCTTCTGTTAGCCTTATTTGTTCCACTGGGAATATTTTTCCAACGCCAGCCGGTCTCCCTGACACTCGATGAAAGGTGTTTGACCCTTCACTATCTGCATAAACAGACAGCTATCGATTACCACGAAATAGTGGATGCTGATTTTGAAGTAGTGAACAATGACTATGGAAGCACACTCACCATACGGATCAAGCTGAAGGGGAGAAAGGCCATAACGATAAAAAAACTAGAGGACATCATCATTTTTTTTATCATGCTGCAGATAAAGTTAAATGAAAACATAGGTTTACGTTGATTTTGTAGAAATCGTGCTCTTCTTCGTCCTCACATCCCTATTTTGCCGTCCAGCCGCCATCAAGGTAAATCGTCTGACCGGTCAAGTAGTCGGAAGCCGGTGAGGCAAGAAACAGGGTGATGCCTTTGAGGTCATCAAGTTTTCCGTTTCTGCCGATTATGGTCTGCCGGGCAAGGGCGTCAATCACCTGATCATTTTCATAGAGGCTGGAAGTCAAACCGGTCTTGAAAAATCCCGGGCCGATGGCATTGCAGGTAATCCCGCTTTCGTTTGCTGACCATGCTTCTGCCATAGCCCTGGTCAACTGCACGATACCGCCCTTGGATGCACCATAGGCGATACTGTTCGGAAAGGCCCGTTCGGACTGAAGTGAGGCAATATTGATGATTTTGCCCCACCTTTTTTCCTGCATGCTTCCGATGAGGTGCCGCGCCAGGAAGAAGGGGGCTTTCAAGTTGATAGTAAGTTGTCTGTCCCAGCTCTCAGAGCTTATGTCCGCCCAGGATTGGCGCAGGTTAATGCCGGCACCATTGACCAGGATATCAGGGGGGCCGAAAAAAGAAGCGGCTTTCTCAGCCGTTTCAGCCAGACCGTCGATGTCTGAAACATCAGAGCATACATAGGCTGCCTTTCCGTTTATGTTTTCAGCATCTTGAACCGCACGCTTGAGTTCATCTTCTTTTCTCGCCACATGGACAACAGCAGCCCCTGCCTCGGCCAGGAACAGCGCAATGGCCCGGCCAATCCCTGAACTGCCCCCGGTAACAAGCGCTACTCGACCGTTTAGACCAAATAATGTATCGACAATTTGCATCGTTTTAAGCTCCAGACAATAGCTTTTTCCACCATGGCAATGAGTTCAGAAAGATGATCATCGCCATACTGTTGTTAGGTTTTCCTGCCAGGGCCAATCATGAGTTGCTCATAATCACTGTGGTTTCCGGCTCTGGTGGTCTGCGATCAAAAGGGTAAGCCCCGCATATTTTCTGCTTACCGCAGTCAGTGATTGATTGCAACGTTCCATACCCTGACATTTTATAAAATATTTTATAAAAAATTGACAGCAGGTATCATATCTACTAAATATTAGTTCGCCATCACAAAGCATTTCTTCATGTTGACGCCAGGTCGAAGCGGCGCGCATCTCGTCACCCCGTTGACAGGCACATGCTCCTCCTCACCCTGGCTGGCTCGGAGTCGCCATTATATCAAAAGACAATTCGGAACGAGAAAATGAATACGAATACCCATCCGGCCCTTGTTGGATCGCTCAGCCCCGCCAGCCCATCGGTTAAGCTCATAAACTTCAGCCCCGGGCCCACATCATTGCCCAAGCCTGTCGAGGAAGCGATCGCCGCCAGCTTCAGAACGAATGGGCTTACATCACTGGCCTTGTCGCACCGGTCTCCGGAGTTTATAAAAATTCTCGAGCGTACCAAAGCGTCCATCAGGCGGGTCATGGAGATACCGGATGACTATGAGGTGCTCTTCACCCATGGCGGCGGCCACGGTCAGTTCGCCGCTGTACCGCTGAACCTCTGTCGCGATAAGTCAGACGTTGCCTGTTATATTGTCAACGGTACCTGGACAGAGCGGGCCCGCGACGAAGCCCAGAGGTACTGCGCCGTTCAGACCATCGATGGAAGAGATGACCAGGGAGGCTATACGACCTTCCCCGAGTTGACTGAAAACGATATCGATCCCCAAAGCAGGTATCTCTACCTGTGCTCCAATGAAACGGTAAATGGCATCGAAAATCATCGGCTTCCGGCACTTCCTGAATCGCGTCGACGCATTCCTCTGGTAATCGATGCAAGTTCTGACTTTACAACCAAACCGATCGATTGGGTCAACGGCGGCGTTGGGGTAATCTTTGCCTGCGCCTCGAAAAATATTGGTCATCCGGGTGT
Source organism: uncultured delta proteobacterium (assembly GCA_963845115.1). Taxonomy (GTDB): domain Bacteria; phylum Desulfobacterota; class Desulfobulbia; order Desulfobulbales; family Desulfocapsaceae; genus JABDQA01. The sequence continues at coordinate 304,030 of CAWJQN010000002.1, forward strand.
CACCCTGACGATTATACGCAAAGATCTTCTTGGAAAAGACAAGGCGTCACCTCTCTGCCCCGGAGTCTTTAATTATACAACAAACGCAGAGGCGGAGAATCTCTGGAACACCCCTGCGACGTTTAATATCGAAGTTATCGGATTGCTCATGGACTGGCTCGAACGTGAAGGCGGTGTTGCAGAAAACGAGCGCCGCGCCATTGCCAAGAGCCGCATGCTCTATGATGTAATCGACAATTCCAATGGTTTTTATGGCACCCCTGTGCATGATACATCATTGAGAAGCAGGATGAATGTACCGTTCAATATCATGGGGGGGGACCACGCCCTGACCGATGAATTTCTCATTCAGAGCTGGAACGAGGGCATGGTCGGGCTGCGCACGCTGACTCCTTTTGGCGTCGGAGATTACCTCAGAGCGAGCCTGTACAATGCAATAACAGTCGAGGATGCCTCCTGCCTCGCTGATTTCATGCTGCGGTTTGCTCGTGAAAATTCAGCCTGAGAGCCATGCTCGCAGCATGGATACAATTGAGCCACCCGTAGTCTGGGTATAAAAAACACTCACGAGACGTCGTTTGCAGGCCTATCCATTTATATGAACAACAGGGGAAAAACGGACATGGTGGAAAAGAAATTCACAAAGGATTTCACCAGGCAGGAGCCCATCTGTGAGGAAGCAATAGCAAACGCACTCGAGGTTCTCAAAACCGGAAAGCTCCACCGGTATAATGTCGAGCGCGAAGAAAAGGGCGAGACCGCCCTTCTGGAAGAAGAGTTTGCAGCCTATATGGGCAAGAAATTCTGTCTTGCCTGCGCATCCTGTGGAAGCGCCATGTATCTGGCTCTGAAATCACTGGGAGTCAGGCCCGGGGATAAAGTTCTGTGCAATGCCTATACGCTGGCCCCTGTTCCCGGCGCCATAGAAAATGCGGGGGCAAAGATTGAACTTGTCGAAATTATAGACGATTACACCATTGACCTTGATGATCTGGAAAAAAAGGCTGTGGAAGCGAAATGGTTTTTGCTTTCTCATATGAGGGGTCACATTACCAATATGGATCGGGTCCTGGAGATCTGCAAAACCCGTGGCTTGACCCTTATCGAGGACTGTGCCCATACCATGGGGGCATCATGGAACGGCAAAAAATCCGGGGCGTTCGGCGCGGTGAGCTGCTTTTCCACCCAGACCTATAAACATATCAATTCCGGAGAGGGTGGGCTACTGGTGACCGACGATCCCGATCTGATAAGCAGAGCTATTCTGCTCTCCGGTTCCTACATGCTCTATGACCGGCACACTGCACGCCCTGGCATGGAAGTGTTCGAGCCGCTGAAGATGATGATGCCCAGCTACTCCTGCCGAATGGACAATCTCCGGGCTGCCATATTGAGGCCTCAACTGCGGAACCTGGATACACAGTGCGCCCGGTGGAATAAGCGGTACCGGATTCTCGAGCAGGGTCTGAATGGTATCGAAGGTATAAGCTGCCCGGAAAGAGACCCGAGGGAATCATATGTTGGCAGCTCCATTCAGTTTTCCCTGAGGGGCAAAGATGAATACACCATACGGACATTTCTCCAGGCCTGCCTGGACCGCGGGGTTGAGCTTAAGTGGTTCGGCAACAGGGAGCCGGTCGGGTTTACCAGCGCCTATTCAAGCTGGAAGTATTTTGGCCAGCTCCCCACCCTTCCCAATACAGATCGAATTCTCGCTACGATGTGCGATATGCGCATTCCACTTACATTCAGCGAGGATGATTGTGAAATAATTGTCGACATTATCAAAAGTGTCGCCCAGACGGTGCTGTCATAGTGGAAACCAAGAAATCCTCGATGAAATCCTTGAAAGCGTATGAGATCATACGCGACATGATCCTCAGAGGGGAAAAGCTTCCCGGCTCCCGTCTGATCCTTTCTGATCTTGAAGAGGAACTGAACATCGGCCGCGGCCCGATCAGGGAAGCTCTGATGCGGCTCGATCGATCCGGGTTGATAAAAAACATTCCCTATAAAGGTGCCATTGTCGGGACGCCTCCTACTCAGAAGGAGATCTTCCACATCTATGATCTGCGTATAGATTTAGAGGTTAAACTCGGGGTTGAGGCAATGGGGAACATCTCGGCTAGAGATATTCTCAAGCTCGAAGAACTCCATGCATCTATGCAGGAATTTCCGAGTAATCATCACCACATAGACAGCAATTTCCATTTTCTTATCTATGATGCGTCCAATCTTCCGCACCTCTGCAACATTGCCAGAATCTTGAAGGGCTCGGTGGAAAGTGTACTCAATATCTACCGACGGGAAGAGAAGCACTGTAAAAAATTCAATAGGGAGCACGGTCTGATTATTGAGGCCTTGAAAAAACAGGATGTGGAGCAGCTGAAGCGGACTATCGCAGTCAACATTGCAAGCGGGCTGGAAATCATCAAGGAAACATATGCCACCATATATCCAGAGCTCCCCATTGAAAACGTTTCAGAAGATCAGAAAGAGCGGGCTCGAATATGAGCCATATGGAAATGGTTTGAGGTCCAGGGGGGCCTCAGCAATAAGCTGGAGTTGCGATTTGGCGCAACTTCAATTCTTAAAGATTTAAAAAAATTCAGACAGGAGAGAAGCAATGAAAATTCGAGGCTTAAAACTATTACTCAGCAGTCTGATTGTCTGCGGGGCAATGACCATGACGGCGCATGCCGCAGACAAAGTGATCATCGGTACATTCGGCGAGGCGCTGCCGGTCCAGATGGCCGCCCATGACGGTAAACTGGCAGATGCTACCGGATGGAACATCGACTGGCGGAAATTCGGATCGGGTACTGACGTAATCGCGGCAATGGCGTCAGGCGACGTTGTGCTGGCCGAACTGGGGTCCTCGCCGTTCGCCATTGGCGCCACCCAGGGCGTCGATTTCGAGGCATTCATGCTCGATTTCGTCATCGGCGAGTCAGAGTCCCTGATCGTGCGCGATGGGGCCGGCATCGAAACACTGGCCGACCTGAAGGGCAAGAGGGTGGCCACACCGATTGGCTCCACAGCTCACTTCTCCTTGATGGGAGCTCTGAATCATGCCGGAATCGGCGAAAAAGACCTGACTATCATGGGTATGCCGCCTGATCAGATCACGGCCGCCTGGCAGCAGGAAGCTATCGATGCCGCCTTTGTCTGGCCACCGGCGCAGACCGAAATCCTCAAGACCGGAAAACGGCTGGTCGGCGCAGATAAAGTCGCGGAATGGGGCTATCCGACCTTCAACGTCTGGGTCGTAAACAAGGAATTCGCAGCTGAAAACAAAGACTCGCTGATCGCCTTCATGAAGGCGGTTGATGCTGCAAACCAGGACTACCTCCAGAACATGGCCGCCTGGACAGCCGACAGTGCGCAGGTCAAGGCGGTTGCCGCCCAGACCGGGGCTGATCCGGAAACGGTAATTGTCTCGCTCGAGGGTTATAAATTCCTGCCCCTGGCTGAGCAGCTCGAGGCTGCATGGATGGGTGGCGGTATCGCCAAAGCGGTAAAAGACACGGCAGCGTTTCTGAAGTCCGCGGGGCGTATTGACCAGGTGAACGACGATTACTCCGAATTCGTCAACACCGACTACCTCGAAATGGCCGTCAAGTAGACGACGGATTTCGCCTTGTAACCGTCCCGCCCTGTCTCACGAGGGCGGGACGATCAGCTGGAAAGATAGAGAATATCGACATGAGCTTAAACATCGAAAACGCGACGGTTGTCTACCCTGGTGTCGACGGGAGACCCCCCACTGAAGCACTGCAGCAGATAAACCTGACCATGGAAGAGGGAGATTTCGTCGTTTCCATCGGGGCGTCAGGGTGCGGCAAATCGACACTGCTTAACCTGATTGCCGGTTTCCTGGCCCCGTCGGAGGGCAGAATCATGCTCGATGGTGCCGCGGTGGAAGGCCCCGGTGCTGACCGCTCGGTGGTTTTTCAAAAGCATGCGCTGTTGCCGTGGCTGAATGTTCGCGACAACATCGAGTTTGGCCTGATGCTCCAGGGCAACGCCAAAGAGAGCCGCAGCAAAGTAGCCGATCATTTTATTGAGCTGCTCGGCCTCAGCGGTTTCGAGAAATCACCGGTTTATGCCCTCTCCGGCGGGATGCAGCAGCGTGTCGGTATTGCCCGCGCGCTCACCTGCGATCCCAAACTGCTGCTCATGGACGAACCCTTAGGGGCTCTGGATGCCCTGACAAGGGAAAAGGCGCAGGAGCTGATTCTTCAGCTCTGGCATGAAACCGGCAAGTCCGTTTTCTTTATTACCCATAGCGTTGAAGAGGCCTTGTTTATGGGAACTCGCCTGGTTGTCATGTCGCCCCGGCCCGGCCGAATCACTCATGAGTTTGACCTGCAATTTTCAAAACGCTTCCTCGATGGAGCCAGCGCACGGTCGGTCAAAGCATCGCAGGACTTTATCCAAATCCGCGAAGAAGTCTTAGCCATTATCTTTGCAGATGAGGAGACAGCATGAGCGACAAAAGCGGCGAACAGAAAAACAAAGTCCTTTCAACCACGGGCGCCCTGATCGCCAGGTTCTCGCGGGAACGTCCCACGCGGCCGGGTGAAACCTATGGTGTTCCCGGTTCTGGGGATACGACGCTACTCAGCCTGGCTACGATTGCTCTGTTGCTGTTTGTGTGGTGGTTGATTACGACAATGGGCTGGGTGAAGCCATTGTTTGTTCCGTCGCCGCAGAGCATCGTCATTAAGTTCATCGACATCTGGCAAGATGGTTTTACCGGAAATCCACTCTGGTCCCACATCCTGGTTTCGGCGCTGCGGGTTTTTGGTGCATTTCTTTTAGCCTGTGCAGTCGGCATACCGCTGGGCCTGGCCATGGGAATGAGCCCAATCATACGGGGCATCTTCGACCCGCCTATTGAATTCTATCGGCCAATCCCGCCGCTCGCCTATCTGCCGCTCATGATAATCTGGTTTGGCATCGGCGAGACTTCAAAAGTACTGCTTATCTTTCTCTCGGTATTTGCGCCCGTTGCACTGGGAGCGCGAGCAGGTGTGCGCTCTGCCGCGATCGAGCAGATCCACGCAGCCTATTCCTTCGGTGCAACACGCTGGCAGGTGCTGCGCCATGTGATCCTGCCGGCAGCGATGCCGGAAATCCTCACGGCTATGCGGATCGGCATCGGTTTCGGCTGGACCACGCTGGTGGCGGCGGAGATGGTGGCAGCTACCCAGGGCATCGGCTACATGGTGCTTTCGGCCTCGCAGTTTCTGCAGACTGCCGTGGTCATGATGGGAATTATTGTGATCGCCGGTATTGCCTACCTGTTCGATCTGCTCATGCGGCTGATCGAACGCAGGGTGGTGCCCTGGAAAGGCAAGATGTAATTCATTTCACAGGTTGAGCAGCCAGATCAGCTGTCAGAAGAAGACAGAAATCGGCGGATAGCATGAATGGTATGATGTCGCTGGTTTTGCTGTAAGTATGCTTCGAAAAAACAAAGGGGCGGCCAATGACGGCTGCCCCTTTGTTTTTATATGTCGGCCCCACCCAGTTTTGAACCGTTGTTGCTGGCGTGAAAGACCTCTTTGACGATTTTCCGATCGATAATTTCAGTAGGGCAGGGTGTTGTTATTTTCTATCACTTTGCACACTATACGCACTCATATCATGGATTTTCTAGGGGTCGTCAGAAACATTATTGATGGGTACTGGAATATGTTATCTCACCCCGTGATTGCTCTCACTATCACCACCAGACCGGCAATAAACGATACAAACAGCATGGCTCCGCGCATATACCGTCGGTCCACATAGTCAACTGCATATTTGGAAAGATAGAAACCAACCAGCACACCTGGTATCAGGTACAGGAACAACTTGAAATGAATAAGGGTTACTCTTCCAGCGATACCTAGAAATATTAGCGAGAGAAGGCTTCCCAAAACAAAGAATCCAGACAGTGTCGCCCGAATAACATCTCCTCTTTCATTCTGGTATAGAATTGCTATCGGTGGTCCTCCCAATGCTGCCAGGGTTCCCATTAGTCCGGAGAAAACGCCGGCAATACCCGCATTGGTTGGAGTAGGGCGAACGCTGAACGCGAACGCACTGAGAATGACAGTCGCGACAATCAGTCCACCGAATAATATCATAAAGGTGTTTTGAGAAATGATGGTTATCAGCCATACCGCGAGTATATTTCCTAGGATCCTGCCTGAAATAGCCGACTTAATCCCCGTAAAATCAACATCTTTGCGATGACGCCAAACAATGAACGAGGGCAGGAAGGTGCCAAATAGCAACATCGGAACAGGCACAAATTCAGGGTTGTACAGGATTAAAAAGGGGGCGACAAGCATTGCGAAACCGAACCCGATCAGGGAGTGCAAGAATGCCCCGCAAACCACCAGAACAAAAAAAGCAAAAATCTGAAAATATTCCAAAATTTGTCTTTCACCCAGAGCGAGGTTTAAACAAGAAATAAAACTGAGCCTGCAAGACTATCTTCGATTCAATTTAATCTCCAATATTTTCTCTGTTCCTTCCTTAATGTATTGCTTGTGACCGCGTCCTTGGCAAGAGGTTTCCAATTCCAGTCTTTGTAAGACAGGTCGTATCGGATAATCAAGCCGGTATCTGGTTACCATCGAGCTCCAATTTTTCTAGAAATCACACCTTGCCGGCTAAAACCTTTCGTTAGGAGTATGCTACCGGATTCTAAGTTAATCAGGAAGAATCTTAATCAAGTGACAATGAAAAAGTGGCTTGAGGTTATCTACATTTATCGGGAACGAATCTCGATATCTTGCTTAACCCAAAGAGAATCTGCAGTACCATCAGTTATATTGTAAATACCAAAATAGTAGTTGACGTAACTAAATAAAACAGTAATATTCATATACGCTAACATTGTTACTATTATAGTAACAGGGGAGAGGTTTATGGCATCAGACCCTAACGCCTATTTTGCGAAAACTCTGGAGAAGGGACTTTCCATTCTTGAGCTTTTCGACAAGGACCACAGTCGACTCACTCTGACCGAGATATCAGGGCTGGCCGGTATCAATAAGACCTCTGCGTACCGCCTAGTTAACACTCTAGTTCTACTGGGATATCTGAGCAAGAATCCGCGAAGTAAGGCTTTGCGACTAGGACCAAAGGCTCTTCTCTTCGGCCATACCATCATTCAAGGCTATGAATTGCTTCACATGGTCAAGCCGTTGATTGATGAAATGCACCGTCTATGCAATGTCACTATAGACTCAAGCATCGTCGATGGTAAAAACCTATTGGCTCTTTATCGGCGTGAGGCCAGTACCACCCTATTTTTCCGGCAACCTCTATCCTGCGAAGATTTCCATGCACGTGCTACCGGAAAAGCGGTCCTGTCTCGAATGGATCAGAGCGATCTTGAAACCTTCCTGGCTAAAGCCCCATTCAAAAAGTTTACGCCCAATACCATTGATAAGGCAGATGTCCTTCTCCGACAGCTTGAAGAGGCTCGTAACCAGGGATATTCAATAAACAATGAGGAGTATTTCCAAGGGTTAATCTGTATTGGTGCCCCTCTGATCAACTTCCAGACAAACAAGGTCATGGGGGCAATCAGTTTCGATCTACCGGCAAATGATTACACCATTAAATCGTTAAGCAGCACCTATGCAGGGCATGTTACCAAACTTGCTAATGATATTTCCCAGTTGGTAACCATGAATGAATCGTAACCATGTTCTTTACATCTCTTCAGGATAGACCTGTAGAGATGATTTACCCATAGAAAAAACCAATCGGGAGATGCAGTTACTCTCACCACTCAGGAGGAACAGCGAATGAAAAGGTCGAAAACATTAGGAATTGTTCTGGCAGGGCTGGTCATGGTGATGGGAATAGGACCCCTTACCGATAGCAATGCCGCGGATCAGATCACCATCAAGCTTGCCCATCCCAACGTTCCCCAGCACCCCATGGGAGAAGGCTATGAACTCTTTAAAAAAGATTTGGAGGAGAGATCGGGAGGGGCCTTCAAAGTAGATATCTATGACAGTTCGAAATATGGCAATTTTGATGCGGTGGTTCAAGGATTGCAAATGAACATGTTGCAAATGGGTTCAGATGCGACCAATAACCTCTCGGTATTCAACCCGCAGTTGATGTTTCTGGACATGCCATTTATTGTCCCGAGTTACGAGGCTTCTGATCTAATTACCGATGGCCCGATCGGCCAACGTTTGGCCAAGTCTCTCGAAAAAAATGGGATCCTGCCTTTGGGCTATATAGAAATCGGTTTTCGGCAGATATTCTCCAGCCGGCCAATCCGAACTCTTGAGGACGCTAAGGGACTTAAGATCCGTGCCACCCACTCCAAGGCACATATTGCAATTCTCAAGGCACTCGGAATGAACCCCACCCCTGTAGCCTGGGGTGAGGTCTACACTGCTCTGCAGCAGAAAACCGTTGATGCGATTGATATCGATCTCAATCTAGCCTGGTTTAACAAATTTCCCGAGATCACCAAATATGTCACCTTGACCAGGAGCTTCTATAGTCCGCACCTGGTGATGATCTCCAAGAAATTGTTCGATAGCCTGTCGGCGGATCAGCAGAAGTGGATCCAGGAGTCCTTTGCCGTCATGCAGGAATTTCAACGTAACAAAATCCGCAACAACGAGGCAATGATCCTGGAAAAAATCAAGGAAATGGGGGGGGAAATAATCGAACTCTCTCCGGCTGAACGGCAGCGTTGGATTGACGCGACGGCAGAAGTTGCTCCGATGTTCGCCAAGGAAGTGCCACCCGAATTGATTGAAGAGATGAAAAAGACCGTTGCCGGAAAATAACCGGCGGTAACTCTTCTTCATTCATCAACGAGTGGAGGCAGAGAAATGTGCTACATTTCCTGCCTCCACATTGAGGTTACGATTATGGCATTTTGGCACTGGCTCAACAAATTTGAAGAGATCGTCTCATCATGTGCTCTGGCGACGATGGCAGTAATCATAATTCTTCAGGTTTTTCAGAGATACATCGTCCAGAACTCATTGGACTGGCCAGAAGAATTGGCCCGTTATCTATTTATTTTTTCCGTCTATATCGGGTCGAGTTTTGCTGCATCGGAAAGACGTCATTTGGAAGTAACTATTGCCCGGACAGTCTTTGGGGTGAAGATTGGCCATTATTTTACCATTGTGGCATATCTGATCACCATTGCATTCTGTGGTATCATGGTTGTCTGGGGAATCAAGATGATCCAGTTCGTTATGGACTCCGGTCAGGTTGCCCCCGCCCTGCAGTTTCCTATGTGGATCGCCTATATCTGTATTCCACTCGGTTTTTTTTTGATGGGGCTTAGGACCATTATTGTCATTAAAAAAATTGTATATGAAAAGGACGACCGTAACGGAGCGTTACCTGTTTAATCTTTGCTCTGCTGCCGGTCCCGCCATGCAGCCATGCCAGGCACCGGTTTCAGTCGCATAACTTGGTCAAGACAAGGAGCAGTACTTCATGGAACTTCCAATCCTGCTTATTACTATATCCCTGCCGATTCTGCTTCTCTTGAGCGTGCCGATAGGTGTTGCGCTTGGTATGACTGTCGTGATCGCGGTGATCGCGGCTGACATCCCGGTGCAGTTTCTCATGCAGAAGATGTTTTTTTCCCTGGATACCTTCCCATTGCTTGCTGTGCCCTTCTTTATCATGGCCGGCGAGATCATGCAGAAGGGGAGCATGGCCCAGTCCCTGCTGCGGCTCTCTCGCTGCCTAATCGGGCACATCACCGGTGGATTGGCCCAGGTTTCTGTGCTCACCTGCATGTTTTACGGGGCGCTCAGCGGTTCTGCGCCGGCGACGGTGGCAGCGGTCGGCGGTATAATGATTCCCTCCATGGAAGAAGAGGGCTTCTCGAAATCGTTCGCCACAGCTACCAACGTTTCCGCTGGCTGTCTCGGGGTAATGATCCCTCCCAGTGTCCCGCTGATTATTTATGGGACAACTGCGAATGTCTCGGTGGGTGATTTGTTCATTGCCGGAATTATTCCCGGTCTGTTCATCGGCGCTATTCTCATGTTTACCTGCTATTTCCTGTCAAAGTATCACGGCTTTGCGACAAAAAGCCAGAAAGCCCCCTTGAAACAAACCTGGCAAGCTTTTCAGGAGGCAAAATACGCTTTGGCAGTTCCTGTCATTGTCCTTGGTGGCATTTACGGGGGGATTACCACCCCTACTGAAGCAGGGGCGATTGCCGTCACCTATGCTTTCATTGTCGAAGGATTGATCTTAAAAAAACTGGACAAGACAAAGATCTGGCAGATCCTACGTGGTACCACCATATCCAATGCGACGATATTCCTGGTGGTTGCTACCGCGTCTGCCCTAGGGCAGATTCTTTTGATCTACAATGTCCCAAACGATATGGTTGGTCTTCTCTCGGGCATTACTGAAAACAAGGTCCTGTTCTTTGTGGTTATTATATTCATGCTGTTGGTTCTCGGCACCTTTATGGATGCTCTGGCCAACATTCTTATTCTGACCCCTTTGCTTCAACCACTTGTAGTTCAGGCCGGTATCGACCTGACCCATTTCGGTATAGTTATGATCGCCGCCGTCTCCCTGGGGTTTCTTACCCCACCGGTAGGGGTCAACCTTTTTGTAGGTTGCGGTATCAGCCGAATAAGTATTGAAAAGTTGAGCTATGCCGTTCTTCCTTTTATCGGGGCAATTCTGGTGGGTATTTTTTTCCTGGCCTTTATCCCACAAATAGCCCTTTTTCTCTTGTAACGACCAATGGATAAATAAATGGATATCTCTTTTTCTAAGGAGAAAATTGGCAAGGTCGGGCTGGCGGGACACATCGGTGTTAGTCATGTCCACAGTCATTCTGGTTTTGTCCAAGAAGATGGCGCTGGATTTTCAGTTCTTGGTAAAATTATTCACTTCGCTGCACCGGTGGATTTACGTATTGCCCAAATCGAGACTGAGGCTGAACAGGGAAGAATCACCATCACCCTTGAAGGGGGAGGTAGTGGTACCGCTGTTGCTCGGTGTGGAATCACCTCTGCTGAAGTCGCCCTGATTCAGTCTGCTCAGGGGAAGGATGGCTTCTGCCCCCAGACGCTGGCTACCATGATTTTCGGCCGGGTCCATGGCCAGGGTGTTCTCGAAATACCCGCCACATTTATCACCGCCCTGGCCAGGGCGGTTGTGGCTACCTTTCTTGCCAGGTATCCAGAGAAATTTCACTTTTTCGAAGAGGACACACCACAAAGTTGCGGGTGCTATCTTGGCACCATACTGGAGGTCAACGGGGTACCAGTCTCGGCAATGCTTACCGTCAACGCCGGGTTGGGCGGTATTGGCCCTAACGAGGACACTGAGGGTAATGTTCCCATCGGTAACAAAGGCCGGCTCATGGATATTCTGGGCATGAATGAGCTTCCGACCATCATCGTTGAAGCTAAAGCATATGTTCCTTTCTGGAAAGAGGCGATAAAAAACACGACCCTTATCGTTCGTGCCAACCAAGAGCATGACAACTCTGTCGTTGGCGATTGTCTGAAAGAAGCTGCCGAGGGCCTTGGCTATCCAGTTTATCTGCCACCAAACCCATACCCGAGGAGTCCTGGGTCACTGAAGGAGGAAACCCGGGCACTTGGCCGGAGAATAGTTGATCTCGGCAACCGCCTCGCCAAGACAGGCAATTGCGGCGAGAAAAACACCATTGCCAGTGAACTGGCCGCTTTGGTTAAATATGATTTGGGTGGGGTGGTCTTTATGAGTGATGGGGTGAACGATGTCGTTGCCCATGGAGGATTACTCCCCGGGACTGCGGCGGTTCTCTCATCAGCCGTTTCCTCCGAATATATCTCCCATCACCAGATCCCTCTTCTCAGCGAAGATGACCTGGAGATGTACGTTCAGTCTGTTGTTAAGGCGATCAGGATACTCCACACCCGCCTTCCTGAAGCTTGCGAGCAACTCCGTAAAAGGGCAATCGGTAACGTTCAACTCGCGGAGATGTTAAGATCTTCTCTACCCGGACTTGGTTGAGAGAAATAACCCATGAATAAATTTCTATGAAAGTTCTGCCATTGTATGCCATATCCATTGGGACTATCTATATCATGGCCTATTTCCCCAATATTGTTATGTCGCTTCCAAGAGCCAGAGGATATTAAGAGTTTCTATTATATTCTAACAATCTATAAAACATACATACCTTCAAATTAATTCGATCTTCAGGAGCAGTTATATGATTAAAAAAGCAATTCAAACAAAAAAAGCCCCTGCTGCAATTGGGCCATACTCCCAAGCGGTTATATCTGGTAATTTTCTATTTACCTCCGGGACCTTACCAATAGATCCTGAAACCAGCACCATCGTTCAAGGTAGTATAGAAGACCGTGCCCATATGGTCTTTAACAATCTAGCAGCCATTGCTACTGAGGCAGGAACGTCTCTCACAAATACCGTTAAAACAACAGTATATCTTGCAAACATTGCAGACTTTCAGGCGGTAAACGGTGTCTACGAGCAATATTTTTCTGAACCGTTCCCTGCCAGAAGTGCTTTTCAAGTTGCAGCCTTGCCGCTAGAAGCAGATCTGGAAGTAGAAGCAGTTATAGCATTAAAATAAACACAAAAATAAAGCGCAGTTGTTTAGCTGCTCTAGTATCTAACCATCAAGATTGATTAGCCAAAAACAAGGCTAAAAGGAGTACAAAAGTGGATTATACTAAATTTGCGAGACGCGGATATCTTCAAGGTGCAACTCCTTTGGAGCCAATGGAAAAACTCAGCAAAGCTCTCGGTGGGGACGTAAATCTTTTTATTAAACGTGACGATTTACTTCCAGGCGCGGCAGGCGGTAACAAGACCCGTAAACTGGACTTCTGCATTGCTGACGCTATAGAGAAAGGTGCAGATACTATTATCACCTGTGGTGCTGTTCAGTCTAACCATGCTCGTCTCACCGCTTCATGGTCTGCAAAAGAAGGTCTTGAATGCCACTTGATACTGGAAGAGCGTGTTAAAGGCAGCTACAAAGAAGATGCAAGTGGTAATAATTTCCTTTTCGAAATGCTTGATGTTAAAACCAAACGTGTTGTTAAAGCTGGTTCAGACATGATGGCAGAGATGGAAAAAACCGCTGAAGAACTCAGGGCAACAGGCAAGAAGCCATACATTATCCCAGGCGGTGCATCAAACTCTATTGGAGCCCTTGGCTACGCCGCTTGTGCTGAAGAACTGATGAACCAGATCAATGTTTCTGGCCTCAAAGTTGATCATATTGTAGTTCCTTCCGGTTCAGCAGGTACCCACTCCGGTATGGTTGTTGGTATTTCTGGTACAAACGCTGGGATTCCAATCTCTGGAATCAACGTTTCTCGCCCTAAGGATGTTCAGGAAGAGATCGTTTTTAAACTCGCTGGTGAGACCGCTGAACTCCTCGGAGTCAGAGGTGGTGTTGAACGTGACAGTGTTGTCTGTTATAGCGAATATGTTGGGCCAGGGTACTCCCTGCCAACCGATTCCATGATTGAGGCCGTAAAACTTTTCGCCCAAGAAGAAGCTGTCCTTCTCGACCCTGTCTACTCTGGTAAAGCCGCTGCCGGTCTGATTGATCTGGTTCGTAAAGGAACGTTCCCTAAAGGATCCAATGTTGTTTTCCTTCATACAGGTGGATCTCCCGCACTGTACGCATACCTAGATACCTTCCGAGGCTAGTCATTTCTCAACGGCTATCAAAGATAATATTATCCTCTAAACGTGCCGGGGTAATTCCTTTTCTCCGGTACGTTTTATCACCTTCTCACTCTCCTATTGATCGGATTTCGGTGTAACACTGACCCTAGAATTTCAGCTAATAATTAACAATATAGCTTCACGAATTCACAAGACAGGTGTGGAAAATGGAAGAAAAGATTCCTGGAATTATTGGAGGTATGGGACCCGAAGCAACTATCGACCTTATGCAGCGGATTATCGCTAATACACCTGCTGAAGACGATGTTGACCATATCCGCTGCATTGTTGATAATAATCCCAAGATACCTTCTCGGATGAAAAATATATTAGGTGAGTTTGGGGAGAATCCAGGACCCTGTATGGCTGAAATGGGGAAAAGGCTTGAAGTGTATGGAGCTGATTTTCTCGTCATTCCATGTAACACAGCGCATCACTACTATGAGGATGTGGCAAAGGCGGTTACCATTCCAGTAGTACACCTTATTGACCTTGTTGTTGATAACGTCATAACAATGAATCCTGATTTAACGCAAATTGGTGTACTTGGATCAACGACAATTGTAAAAACAAAGCTTTATCACAATCTCTTTGCGAAACGGGGAGTGGAAGTGGTTTACCCTGATAACAGGGTTCAGGATAATCTGTTTAATGTCATAAAGGACATTAAACAAGGTAAAATAGGTCAAGAAACCCGAGAAGGCTTTTCGAAAATTGGTAATCACCTTAAAGCAAAAGGCGTTGACTTGGCAATCCTTGGCTGTACTGAGCTTGGAATCATTGCAGAAGACCTGCCAATCACGTACATAGATGCCGCCGAAGTGCTTGCAAAAGAGGTTATTGCAGTCGCCAAGAACAAAAAACGCCCTCATGTTTGCAACCTGAATCCTTGACATTTCCATTTGCAAAAAATAAATACCGCCAGGACATCAATAGTGTCCACTCAGATCTATTTTATGCTGTCCCATGACATCTGCGGCTCTTTTTGTCAAAGGTTTCATTCTTACCATGGGTTATTCGGAGCAGCATCACCTGCCAAGATATTCTCCAATATCAATCAGGTTGTAATGTAAGGAAACTTCTATTTTTATATATTGCAGGAGCTAAAGGGATCATGTTCCAGAAAGAAAATATACGGGATAACCACAATCAAAGATTGTTCCTGATATCCTTTTGATCGGGAGGAAGTAGCCAAAGTTGTCCTTCACCCGATTCATCTCTACTTGCCAGCATAGCTACTCATACGCATTCTACCCAATCAGCATTTCCCCGTAATTTTGAGACAGGGTATTAGCAAAAAAGGAAGGGGCCGAGGGGGGCTCCCTAGCCCCTATCGACTTTTTTCAGTAGAGCGTACAAAGAGTGCTTTCTATGCAGACACAGCGATAGAAAAAAAGAAAAGGGAGTCAGCCAGATTGGCTAACTCCCCGATATAAATGGCGTCCCCAACCGGATTTGAACCGGTGTTGCCGGCGTGAAAGGCCGGTGTCCTGGACCTGACTAGACGATGGGGACAGGTCGATTTGTGGTGGGTCGTGTTGGGCTCGAACCAACGACTCTCTGCTTAAAAGGCAGATACTCTACCGACTGAGTTAACGACCCTGTGAAACGCAGTTTTATACTATCTCAAAAAATCGGTGTCAAGAAAAAATCCTTTCCTCATTTCTATCATCTGAGAACCCCGAGGTCAAGACCAGCCGAGCCCAGTGAATTGACGGTCGAACCTCCTCGGTGATGAATTTGTCTGGGCGGGGGTGTAAATTAATCTTTGTGGCAATCGGGTGCGGATGATATAAAAGAGTCTTTGTCCTTGATCAGCAATATGGAATTCAACAGGTGCAGCAATGGCTTTTCTCAGTGGTTCAGCGAGTTTCGTGCGGTTTTCGATTGACGGCGAACTGCCGGACAATCCGCTCGATTTCATTTCAGACCGGATCAGATCCTTCGTCTTCGAGGATATCGACGATAATTTCGAAGAGTATTCGATCGGCTGGGTGTCGATACTCTCCATGTTCGATTCGACCTTCAATTATGCCTCCCACCTGTTCGGCGACTATGTGGTTCTGTCGCTGCGGGTCGATGAGCGCAAGGTCTCTCCGTCGATCCTGAAAAAATTCGTGCAGAAGGAAGAGGAGCGGGTCAAGAAGGAGAAGCAGGTTCCGAAGCTGGGCCGGGCGGTCAAGCTGGAGATCAAGGAGCGGGTCAAAACCGAGCTGACCAGAAAAGCGATGCCGGTGCCGGCGGTTTACGATCTGGTCTGGAGCCTGTCCGACTCGTCGCTCTATTTCTTCACGACCAACAAGAAGGCCCATGTACTGCTCGAGGACTTTTTCAAAGACTGCTTCGGGCTTCTGCTTATGCAGCAGATTCCTTATACCGTGGCCGAGCATCTGTTGACCGGTGAGGAGCAGCGCGTCCGGCTGGAGCAGATTGCCCCGGAAATTTTTGTCTAACTATTAGAGCCTTTTGCAAAACCAAGATTTTCGTTCAAAATCAAGGCATGCGAGAAATTTTACCACAGGCATATAATCGATATTCCGAGGATAAAATTCCGAGCATAACGCAGCGTTTGGGCGAAAAGATCGTTTTGCAAACGGCTCAGGCAGGTACACAATGGATTTGGTTGATCTGATCGCGGAAAAACGGTTTGTCGGGCAGGAGTTTCTCACCTGGCTCTGGTGGAAGAGCGAGGAGCGGGGCGGCTCGGTCAAACTGACGGGCCAGGGTGATATCATCGTCGTCTTTGAAAAGCACATGCTCCTGGAATACGGTGAAGCGGAGTACAACGAGCGTCTGGTCTGCTCGGGGCTGCAGACCGAACTGCGCGAGGCGAGGACCGGGCTGCGAACCGGTAAAAAACTCGAGCAGGCCCGACTGCAGATCATCAAGGATGAGATGGAGTACAACTTGACCCTGGGGGCGACCCTTCTCGAGTTCAGAAATGTCAAGCTGCCCAGAACCGAAGCTGCGGGCTCGGCCGGCGACCCCTCCGAGGCCGAGATGGAGGGGGCCATTCTCGAGCGCATTTATCTGTTCGAGGAACTGGTGAAAATCATCAACGATCTGCTGCGCATGTTCCTGGAAGTGCGAACGTCAGAGGGGTGGCATCGAGGAGCTGGCCCGGGTCAGAACCTGGGTGCATACATCAGCGGACAATGTGTAGCGTTCCAACCAAGGCGGTGAGTTGAGAAAAAATGATGATGGAGTTTGAAACGGTAATCGGGCTTGAAATCCATGCCCAGATGAAAACGGATTCGAAGATATTCTGCGGCTGTTCCACCCAATTCGGGGCCCCGCCGAACACCCACACCTGCCCGGTCTGCCTTGGCCTGCCCGGCAGCCTGCCGGTCCTGAACAAGAAGGTGGTCGACTTCGGCATCAAGGTGGGCCTGTCGACCAACAGCAGGATCAACCGGGTCAGCCAGTTCGCCAGAAAGAACTACTTCTACCCCGATCTGCCCAAGGGCTATCAGACCTCCCAGTTTGACAAGCCGATTATCGAAGCCGGGCATATCGATATCGAGGTGGATGGTGCAACAAGGCGGATCGGCATCACCCGGATCCACATGGAGGAAGACGCCGGCAAACTGATCCATGACGAACGCGAGCCGGTTTCCTATGTCGATCTGAACCGGACCGGCACGCCGCTTCTGGAAATCGTCTCGGAGCCCGATCTGCGCTCCCCCCAGGAGGCCGCCGCCTACCTGAAGAAGATTCACGCGATCCTCCGCTATCTCGATGTCTGCGACGGCAACATGCAGGAAGGCAGTTTTCGCTGCGATGCCAATATCTCGCTGCGCCCCGTCGGCCGGCAGGAGTTTGGCACCCGGACCGAGCTGAAGAATATGAACTCGTTCAGAAACGTCCAGGCGGCGCTCGAATACGAGGTGCGCCGCCAGCGCGACCTGCTGCTCGAGGAAGAGAAGGTTGTCCAGCAGACCCTGCTGTGGAACCCGGATACCGGCAAAACCGAGCCGATGCGCGGCAAGGAAGATGCCCACGATTACCGCTATTTCCCGTGTCCCGACCTGGTGCCGGTGGAGATCGACGACCAGTGGATCGAGGACATCCGCTCGGGCCTGCCGGAATTGCCGGACCAGAAGCGGCAGCGCTTTGTCGACCAGTTCGATCTGCCCGAATACGATGCAATCATCCTGACCGAAGCAAAAGAGCTGGCCGATTATTTCGAGGAGGCGGTCCGGGCCTGCCCGCAGCCCAAAAAGGTCTCCAACTGGATGATGACCGAGTTGCTGCGTGAACTCAAGGGGGCGGACATCGGTCAATGCCGGGTTGCGCCGGCACAGCTCGGCTCACTGCTGAACATGGTTGAAGAGGGGACCATCAGCGGCAAGATTGCCAAAACGGTGTTTGGCGACATGCTGGAGAGCGGCAAGGACCCGCAGCAGATCGTCACCGAAAAAAATCTGCTCCAGGTCTCCGACGAGTCCGAGCTGCTGGCCCTGGTTCGTGAGATCATCGAGCAGAATCCCGATCAGGCCGATGAGTTCCGCGGCGGCAAAACCAAGGTGATGGGCTATTTCGTCGGCCAGCTGATGCAGAAAACCAGGGGCAAGGCCAATCCCAAACTGGCCAACCAGCTGTTCAACCAGGAATTGTCAGACTGATAACGCACCCCAAAGCAGATGGATAAGGCGCAGTGGCAGAGCAGGGGGACAGGGCATCGCGACCGGCTGCGGCAGCGCTTTCTCGACCGCGGCCTGGCCGGGCTCAGCGACGCCGAAATACTGGAGATTCTGCTCTCTTTCGGGACACCACGAAAAGACTGCAAGGAACCGGCCCGGGCACTGCTCGATCACTTCAGGGGTTTTCCCGCCGTCCTTGACGCCGACAAGAAAGACCTGCTGGCCATAAAAGGCGTCGGCCCAAAGAACAGTTTTGCCCTCGGCTTCATCAAATCGGCGGCCGAGCACTACCTGAAGCAGCGGGTCAGGAGCCGACACTACCTGACCTCGTCCACCCAGGTGATCGACTACCTGACCCACGCCATGCGCGGTCTGCAGATCGAGGTCTTTTCGGCCATCTACCTCGATTCCGCGCTGGCCATCATCGATTCGCAGCAGGTTGCCGAAGGGACGGTCAATGTCAATACCGTCTACCCCCGGGAGATCGTCAAGAAAGCCCTGAGCTGCAATGCCGCGGCCCTGGTCGTCGCCCACAACCATCCGTCGGGGTCGCTGTCTCCGTCGCCCCAGGACACGCAGTTGACCAGACATCTGTACCTGGCCTGTTCGATGATGCAGATCAGGCTGCTCGACCACCTGATCATCGGCGACGGCCACTTCAGTTTTGCCGACGCCGGCATGATGACCGAAATCGCCGACTGGTGCTCGTCGGTAACCCAGGCTTCCTCTATTTAGTATGTCTTTAAGCTGTCACAACGGTCTATGAACTGCCTCTATCTGCACATCCCGTTCTGTCGCACAAAATGTCTGTACTGTTCGTTCAACTCCTGGTCCGGCCAGGAACACCTGATTCAGCGATACTGCAGGGCCCTGCAGAAGGAGATGGCTGAAAGCCGTCCGAAGCAGCCGCTCGACACGCTGTTTCTCGGCGGCGGCACCCCGACCGTGCTGGCCCCAGGCGATCTGATTGAGCTGCTCGACACCGTTGGCGAACAGTTCGGTTTTAGCAAAGAAGCGGAAATAAGCATCGAGGCGAACCCTGAGACGGTGGACCTGCAGACCCTGCGCGATCTGCGTCGGGCCGGATTCAACCGGGTGTCGCTGGGTATTCAGTCATTTGCTGATGCGGAGCTCAAAAAACTGGGGCGCATACACAGTAGCGCCCGGGCGCTCAAGGCGGTCGAGGACGTCGGCAGGGCCGGGTTCAGCAACCTGAGCATCGATCTGATGTATGGCCTGCCGGGTCAGGATCCGGCAAGCTGGCGGCGGACCCTGGGGCGCGCCCTCGAACTGGGCGTCCCGCCACCTGTCGGCCTACCAGCTCAGCATCGAGGCGCACACCGGCTTTGCCCGTCTGGCCGACAGCGGCAGCCTGGATCTTCCCGGAGAAGATGCCATCGCCGACATGGATGAGGCGACCAGGGAACTGTGCGGGGCGGCAGGGCTTAACCGTTACGAAATCTCCAACTTCTGCCGGCCGGGATTTCAGTGCCGCCACAATCTCAACTACTGGCGCAATGACAGCTACCTGGCCTGCGGGGCCGGGGCGGTCAGTTATATAGACGGTGAGCGGGCTGCCCGGATCCGGGACCCGGAAGACTATTGTCGGGCGGTGGAGCAGGGAGCAGGGGTGCTTGGTATGAAAGAACGGCTGAATCCCCGCGATTCGTTCAAAGAGACCGTGATCATGGGGCTTCGCCTGGTCGGCGGTGTTTCAGTCGAAGGCCTGAAGAAACGTTACGGCCTGGGGCCCCATGAGGTATACGGGGCGGAACTGGAGCGGCTGATCGAGCAGAACCTGGTCGTCTGCGATGACTCAGTCCTGGTGTTGACTGAGCGTGGCATGCAGTTTGCCAACCAGGTGATGGCGACACTGGTTTGAGCCGACCAGCCTACCTTTTCTGTCCGGGGTTCTTATAAGAAAGCTCAACGGCCGAGAAATTAAGGGCGGCGTGGACGGTGAACAGCGGGAAGATCAGGGCAAGCAGAAACATGTTCAGCAGCGGGAACCATGGTGATGGCGGCCGGGATCAGGCCGAGACGGGCGGTGTGGCCGCCGTGGTGCCTGAGCCACAGCAGTTTTTTGCCCAGCCCCCAGCGCCGGCGCGAGGCCGGATAATCGACGAACATCAGGGCCGAGTAGAAGGTGTAGATCAGAAACACCGATATCTGGCCGATAATGGGAACAAAACCGACGGCCAGGGCGGCGATGGTCACTACGATACCGAACAGGGCGACCTTGAACCCTTCCAGCAGATCCTTCATGATGCCGCTCAGCGTGAGGCCGTCGTCTTCAAACTCTTTGCCCCAGAAGATTTTTTCGGCGCTGTTGCTCAACAATCCGTAGAACGGCGTCGTCAGGGTGTAGGCCAACAGAAAGGCGAGAAAAAATGCGATGATCCGGGTAACCAGCACGAACAGATATTTGGCCACCAGCCAGCCGCTGTATTTAATCCAGCCCCACCAGCCCTGATGGGCCGGCGCGGTTTCGAAAAAGGAACCGGTGAACTGATCGATCATGCCGGTGGTCAGCAGGAAGCCGACCCAGGTGAGGGCGAAGGTCACCACGATCAGGATAGCCGACCAGCCGAGCAGCTGTCTTCTGCCCAGCAGAAATGACATCGAGGTTGACAGCGGGATTACCGGAGGGGTGTGATGATTGCCCGGGCGCATAACTGTTTGAATCAAAAACCTTTTGGGAAATATCTTAACAACTTTCAGTAGCGTTGTTACTGTTGTTTAAGATAGGCATGGAGACCACCGAGTAAAGAGGGACCTCGCATAAATTCATGGTGAGCAAAAAAGCCAGGAAAAATAACCAGTTTGTCTGTGACGACATGCGGCTTCATCAGCGCCAAATGGCTGGGCCGCTGCCCCGACTGCGGTCAGTGGGACAGTATGTCCCAGAAGCGCTTGTCGAGCGGAGCTGCAGGCGCGGCCGTGGAATTCGTCACGCCGCAGCTGTTGAACCGGTCGACGACGAGGAACCTGCCCCGGGCAGTTACCGCCATCGCCGAGCTCGATCGTGTGCTGGGCGGCGGCATCGTTCCCGGCGGCGTGGTCCTGATCGGCGGTGATCCGGGAATCGGCAAATCGACGCTGCTGCTTCATTTGCTCTCCTCGCTGGCCGCCCAGGGACTCAGGGTTCTCTACGTGTCCGGTGAGGAATCGGCGCATCAGATCGGCATCCGGGCCGAACGGCTGTCGGCGATGACTGACAACCTCTATCTGGCCACCGAGAGTTCAGTGGAGGCGATTACCTCCATGTGCCTGGAGATGAAGCCGGCCCTGCTGGCGGTGGATTCGATTCAGACCCTGACCTCGGCCGACCATCCGTCCGCGGCCGGGTCGATTACCCAGGTCCGTGAATCGGCGGCCCGGCTGGTTGAGCTGGCCAAGCAGGAGAATATGCCGGTGGTGCTGGTGGGCCACGTCACCAAGGAAGGAACCCTGGCCGGCCCGCGCATCCTGGAGCACATGGTGGACACGGTGCTCTATTTCGAGGGTGACCGCAACCACGTCTTCCGCATATTGAGAACGGTCAAGAACCGTTTCGGTTCCACCAATGAAATCGGCGTCTTCGAGATGAAGGCAGAGGGGCTGGTGGAGGTGGCTAACCCGTCGGAAATTTTTCTGGCGGAGCGGCCGCTGGACGTGGCGGGTTCGGTGGTTCTTGCCTCGATGGAGGGCAGCCGGCCGATTCTGGTGGAGGTGCAGGCGCTGGTCAGCCCGACCAACCTGGGAACGGCCAGGAGAACCGCGATTGGAGCCGACCCGCAGCGTTTGTCGCTGCTCTGCGCTATCCTGGAAAAGAAGGGCGGAATGGATCTCTACGGTCATGATATTTTTTTAAATATCGCCGGCGGTATACGGATTGACGAACCGGCACTCGATATTGGCGTTATTGCTGCCTTGGCATCTTCGATACTGGAGAAGCCGGTGCCTCCCGATACGGTCATGTGCGGTGAGGTGGGGCTGGCCGGTGAGGTACGGGCGGTTTCAAATGTCGATTTGAGAATCCGTGAAGCACAGCGGCTCGGGTTCTCACGATTTATTTTACCGAAGACTAATTTTGACCGGTGCGGGGCCGGCTCGTCGATAGAGCTCAAAGGGGTCGCCTCGATTCAGGAGTTTCTGGAACTGATCAACTAAGCGCACAACAAAAGAGGGGGGGACCATGAATTTCAAAGACCTGGTAGTTCACAGCTGGCAGAACACCCTGAATCATATCGGACCGTTGCTGCTCATCACCCTGGTGCAGCTTGTCCTGATCATCGTCAGCCTGGGTATTCTGGCGCCGGTGACCACCGCCGGATACCTGCATTCGCTCCTGCAGGTGGTGCGGGAAGACAGAAAACCAGAGGTGGGCGATCTGTTTTCCCAGATGCGGCTCTTCCTGCCTCTTTTCGCTCTTTCGCTGCTGGTTGCCCTGGTCGCCTTTGTCGGTTTCACCCTTCTGGTGCTTCCCGGGTTCGCCGTGCTGGCCTTCATCGCATTTGCCGCCTTTTACCTGCTCCCCTACATGGTCGATCAGAAACTCGGTCTGTTCGACGGCCTGAAAGCCTCCTGGGATACGGCCCTCAAGGAGCCGGTGAGCGATCATATCATCGTGGTGATCATCTACGTGGCCATCATGTCACTGGGGTCGTCGCTCTGGTTCGCCTTTCTGATTACCACCCCGGTGGCCACTTTTATCATGATCGAGGCTTATCAGGAGCGGGCGCTCGGCGAGCAGAGCAGCAGCAGCGAGGAAGCGGCTGCCGAAACGGCAACGGCAGCAGAGAACACCGGGTCCGGGTCGGGGGAGAAGGGTGATCCTCAAAATGATTGATTTATTGCATTTTCATACCATAGTATTGGTTTGATCGAGATATCTGGGAACCATTGAAATAATAGTCAAGGAGCATAATTCATGGCTGAAAAAACCATTATCACCGAGGAAGGCAATATCGAGCTGGAAGAAGAGGTTGAGGAGCAGGAGCCGCAGCAGCTGCTTCCCGCCCGCGATGTCCTGCCTGAATCGCTGCTGATTATCCCGCTTTTCGACCGGCCGATGTTCCCCAAGATGATGGGGCCGATCATGGTCGAGGACCCCCGCATCCAGAAAATGATTCTCCAGGCCCAGGAAAAGGGGCTGGTCATCTATCTGGGACTGCTGCTGGTCAGGCAGCCGGAGGACGGTGTGTCCCATGCTCCGGAGTCGGTCGACGACTTCCACACCACCGGGGTGGCCGCCAAGGTGGTCCAGATTTCCCCGCCCAGCCAGGAAAGTCCGCTGCAAATGGTGGCCCAGGCCCAGGAACGTTTCGTGGTCAAGGAGCTGATTCGCGAAAGGCCGGTGTTCAAGGCCCTGGTCGAATATGTCGGCGAAGACGGCGGTGATCCCAGCGATGAAATAAAGGCCTATTCGGTGGCCATCATCGACTGCATCAAGGAGCTGGTCACCCTCAACCCGCTGTTCAAGGAGGGGCTGGGACTGCTGCTCGACCGGATCAATGTCAGCGACCCCAGTGCCCTGGCCGACTTTGCCGCTTCGATGACCACCTCATCGGGCACCGAGCTGCAGCAGATCCTGGAAACCGTCTCGATCCAGCAGCGTCTGGAGCGGGTGCTGATCCTGCTCAAGAAGGAAATCGAGATCTCCAAGATCAAGGCCGACATCTCCAAACGCATCGAGGAGCGTCTGTCCAAACAGCAGCGCGAGTTTTTCCTGAAGCAGCAGCTCAAGGAGATCAAGCAGGAACTGGGCATTGCCAAGGACGACACCGAAAGCGAGGTGGAAAAATTCGAAAAGCGGCTGACAAAGCTGACCCCGAGCCCGGAGGCCAAGGAACGCATCGGCGAGGAGCTGGAAAAGCTCAAGCTGCTCGAACCCTCCTCCGCCGAGTTCAACGTCACCCGCGCCTATCTGGACTGGCTGACCATTCTGCCCTGGGGCGTCTATACCGAGGACAACTACAATATTGCCAAAGCGGAGCGGATCCTCAACCAGGATCACTACGGGCTCGACGAGGTCAAGGAGCGCATCCTGGAACTGATCTCGGTCGGCATCGTCAAAGGCGATCTGTCCGGTTCGATCATCCTGCTGATCGGTCCGCCGGGTGTCGGTAAAACGTCGGTGGGCCAGTCGATCGCCCGCAGCGTGGGCCGTGAATTTTTCAGATTTTCGCTTGGCGGCATGCGGGACGAGGCTGAGATCAAAGGGCATCGTCGAACATACATCGGTGCTCTGCCCGGCAAGTTCATCCAGGCCATCAAAACCTGCAAAACGGCTAATCCGCTGATCATGCTCGACGAGATCGACAAGATCGGGGCCAGCTTCAGGGGCGACCCGGCCTCGGCCTTGCTCGAGGTGCTCGACCCGGAACAGAACAGGGATTTTCTCGACCACTATCTCGATGTGCGCTTCGACCTCTCCAAGGTTCTGTTCATCTGTACCGCCAATCAGATGGAAACCATCCCCGGCCCGCTGATCGACCGTATGGAAGTGATCAGTCTGCCGGGCTACATCCTGGAAGAAAAGGTGGAGATCGCCCGGCGCCACCTGCTGCCCAAGCAGCTCAAGCTGCACGGCCTGACCAAGAGCCAGGTGAGCATCGGCAAACCGGTGCTGCGTGAAATCGCTGAAGGCTACGCCCGGGAAGCCGGGGTCAGGAACCTGGAAAACAGGATCAAGAAAATTCTGCGCAAGGTGGCCAAGGAACTGGTCAGCGATCCAAAGCGCAAGGTCATCATCAAAAAATCCGACCTGCCGCAGATGCTCGGCAGAAAAGTGTTCACCGATGACAAGATCTTTGCCAAGCCCCGGGTCGGGGTGATCACCGGACTCGCCTACACCAGCCTGGGCGGCACGACCCTTTACATCGAGGCAACGGCGGTGACCACCGGCAGCCCCGGCTTCAAGCAGACCGGCCAGCTCGGTAAGGTGATGGTCGAATCTTCAGAAATTGCCTACAGTTATGTCCGTTCGCTGTTTCCTGAGGACGAGTCGCATCTGGATTTTTTCAAGAAAAATTTCATCCACCTCCACGTCCCTGCCGGTGCCACCCCGAAAGACGGGCCCTCGGCCGGTATCACCATGGCCTGCGCCCTCTATTCGCTGGCAACCAACCGGCCGATGATCGCCGATACGGCGATGACCGGGGAGCTGACCCTGACCGGCATGGTCATGCCGATCGGCGGAGTCAAGGAGAAGGTGATCGCCGCCACCAGGGCAAAGCTCAAGCAGGTGATTCTGCCGGCGGACAACAAGGAAGATTTCGACCTGCTGCCCGATCATATCCGCAAAGGGTTGTCGGCCCTGTTCGTCAAAACCTTCGACGATGTCAGGCGCATCTGTTTTCCGGACAGGAAAAAGAAATAAAAAAAGCCGGGGCAGCTCAGCTGCCCCGGCTCATTATTATCAGGTTTGACCCGATAGGATTTAATCGTTTTTCAACACGATGTAGCGGCTGCTCTGGCCGGCACGAACACGCAGAAGAACCCGGTTTTCGGTGTCGCTCTGCTTCATGACTTCCTGCAGTTCCGCAAGGCTGCCTACTTTTACCTTCTGCACTTCCTCGATCAGAAATCCGGACTGTAAACCGACTTCAGCTGCCGGACTGCCGGGCTTGACCTCGCTGATTACCAGCCCCTGGCGGTCTTTGTAGCCAAGCTGCTCGGCAAGATCGGGGGTCAATTCCTGGACGACCAGGCCGAAAGAAGCGAGCGGGTTCTGTCCAGCACCACCACCCCCGGCTGCCACTCCGAAATCAGAGGGCTGCTGGCCGATTTCAACCTTCAGGTCAACCGGTTTTCCATCCCTGACGACACCCAGGGTCACCGTGGTGCCGGGAACGGTCTGGGCGATACGGTTGCGCAGGTCCTGGGTGTCCTGGACCGTAACGTTGTCTATTTCAACGATGACATCCTGGCCCTTGACCCCGCCTCTGCTGGCCGGCGTGTCATCCTGCACCTCGGTGATCAATACGCCGCCCGCTTTCTCGAGGCCGAACGATTCGGCCAGTGCCTCATTGACGTCCTGGATACCGACGCCGAGATAGCCCCTGGTGACCGTGCCGTTCGCCATCAGCTGTTCGTTGATGAATTTGGCCATATTGATCGGAATGGCGAAACCGATCCCCATGTAGCCCCCGGTGCGGCTGTAGAGTGCTGAATTGATACCGACCACCTGGCCGTGAATATTGAGCAGTGGCCCGCCGGAATTGCCGGGGTTGATGGCGGCATCGGTCTGGATGAAATTTTCATACTCGTTGATGCCCACCCGGCTTCTTCCTTTGGCGCTCACCACACCGACGGTGACCGTCTGGTCGAGGCCGAACGGGTTGCCGATGGCGATGACCCATTCACCGACTTCCAGAGCATCGGAGTCACCGAGCTCGACGGTCGGCAGGTCGTAATCGACTTCGATTTTAATCAGGGCCACATCCGACTTGGGGTCGGTGCCGATCAGGGTCGCCTCGACCTCGGAATTGTCGGACAGGGTGACGGTTATTTTATCCGCCTTGTCGACCACATGGTTGTTGGTCAGGATATGCCCCTGTTTGTCAATGATAAAGCCGGAACCGGCTCCCTGCTGCTGCCTCTTGCGAGGCTGCGGCTCCTGAAAACGGTACTCGGGACCGAAAAAGCGCTCGAAAAAGGGGTGGTTGAAAAACTGTTCGTACTCGGAGTTGGCGTCGATGGTGCTGCTCACTTTGATGTGAACGACCGCCGGCTGGACATCTTTGACGACGCTGGTGAAGGCTTTTGCCGATCGGTCCAGCAGCTCGACCCCCGGGGAGGTCTCCTTGGCATGGCCGATGAACGGGGCCACCAGTAAAAATGTCGAAACGATCGCGATGACCGTATGTATACACAGTGCTCTGGATCTATCCATGGTTTTGGTCTCCTGTCCTGATGAGTTGGAAATCTTCCGCTCTGCGGTAGACTCTAAACGGCATAATGACCGGGTCAAGCGGGATCAGCGAAGATTACTGAAATGTAATGCGTTAAAAGGAATACGCTGATAAGGGGTGGCAACCGGAGCCGGAGCGGGACCCCGGTTGGGACGCAGTGGTCAGGACCTGATCATCTCGGCGATCTGAAAGGCCAGCTCCAGGCTCTGTTCGGCGTTGAGACGGGGGTCGCAGAGCGTCTGGTAGTTGATGTCGAGATCCTTGTCGTGCAGGTCACGGGCACCGCCGATGCACTCGGTGACGTTGTCGCCGGTCAATTCGAAATGGACGCCGCCGGGAATGGTGCCTTCGGCCCAATGGATCTCGAAGAAGCTGGTGACCTCCGCGAGAATGTCTGAAAACTTCCTGGTTTTGCGCCCGCCTTCGGCGGTGAAGGTGTTGGCGTGCATCGGATCGCAGCTCCAGACGATGTGGCGGCCTTCGCGCTTCATTTCCCTGAGCAGCGGCGGCAGCACCGACTCGATGCGGTCCCTGCCCAGCCTGGTGATCAGGGTCAGGCGGCCCGGCTCGTTTTCCGGGTTGAGGATATCGACCAGCCGTTTGATGTTGTCGAGATCGTAATCCGGGCCGATTTTGACGCCGAGCGGATTATGCACCCCGCGCAGGAACTCCACATGGGCACCGTCGATCTGCCGCGTGCGTTCGCCGATCCAGAGCAGATGGGCGGAACAGTCGTAACAGTCTCCGGTGGTCGAGTCGATTCTGGTCAGGGCTTCCTCGTAGCCCAGCAGCAGGGCCTCGTGGGAAGTAAAGACCTGGGCCTGGTTGATTTGCGGGTTGTCCATCGAGATGCCGATGGTATCCATGAACTGGATGGCCTGGTCGATCTGGGTGGCCATGCGTTCGTAGGTCTGGCCCATGGGCGACTGGGAGACGAACTCCTGGTTCCAGGCCTGGACCCGGTGCAGGGCGGCAAAGCCGCCGCGGGTGAAGGCCCGGAGCAGGTTCAGCGTCGAGGCCGACATGTTGTAGCCTTTGAGCATCCGTTTGGGGTTCGGCGTTCGGGCCACCTCGGTCGCCTCGGCGCCGTTCACCATATCTCCGCGATACGATGAAAGGATCAGATCCCCGACGGTCTCCGTATCCGAGGACCGGGGTTTGGCGAACTGGCCGGCGATGCGGCCCACCTTGATCACCGGAACGCCGCCGGCATAGGTGAGGGTAATAGCCATCTGCAGCAGCACTTTCAGGGTTTCACGAATCTTCGGCGCGGTGACGTGGGCGAAGTTTTCAGAGCAGTCGCCCCCCTGCAGCATAAAGGCATCGCCGGTGACCGCCTTGGCCAGCAGTGACTTGAGCGAGCGTATTTCCCCGGCGAACACCAGGGGCGGCAGAATCGCCAGCTCAGCCAGTACCTTGTCGACGATGGCCTGATTCGGCCAGTTCGGCTGCTGGTGGGCGGTGAACTCTTTCCAGCTTGACTTATGCCATTCTTCGTTGGTTGCGGGCATGACAGCTCCAAAAAAAATGATTTTCCGGCCGGCGGCCGGGCTTATATACCGATGCAGCAGCGTTCCAGGTCAAAGGCGTTTAAAATGCGCTTTTCCCGTACCCGTTTCTCTTCATCCTGGGGCGGAAGAAAAATCAGCGAGGGCAGCATGCCGACGAGCTGACCGCGTTCGGGAATGGCCTTCATCCCCTGGTCGAGGGCCCCGCCCGTGATCGTATCGAGCAGCAGCGCGTCGCGGCCGTTGGTCACCACCGCCAGCGGGATCCGGTAGTCGCCGTTGAGCAGTCGCGCCGCAGCCAGGGCCGAGCGCTCCCGGCTGACCAGCGACCCGGGCCCGTAACGGACGATCATCGTCTGCCGGCCCTCGAGCAGCACCGTCAAGTCGATGGTGGAGGTGACGAAATTCCGGGTAAAGAGGGTCTCGATGGTCAGCCTCGGCTGCAGCTCGTCCGGTCGGAAGCCGCGTTCATCCACCATCATCCGGCTGATCTGCTGGCGTATGCGTTCGTCATCGGTGTCGACCAGCTCCTCGCCGGTGAGGTGGTCGTTCAGGGTTCCGTAAACCAGATGATGGGACGGGTGATCGGGCATCGCATCCTGGCCGCACATAGTGTTGACAAACCGCGGCCCTGTCAATAGAAAGTTTGATCTGCCGGAGCCTGAGCTCCGGTCGAACCAAACACTAATGCATTTTAGCCGGCTGGCAATCCTGCGGCTGCTGCCGGGGAGGCTCAAGATTACTGCTGGTCGACAGCACCTCTCAGGTCGAAATCGGCGAGTTCCGGGGTAACCCCGACAGCCCGTTCGATTCGCGCCAGTGCCGTCAGGTAGCTGTAATAGGTCACCACCAGGTTGGACTGGTTCTCGGTATAGAGCAGCTGGGCATCGTTGAATTCGAGCAGGTCGCCAAGACCGGCCTTGTAGCGACCTTCGGCCAGCCGCAGGTTTTCGGCAGCCAGATCGAGGGTCTCATCGGCGATGTCGACGCCTTCGCGGTTTTCCTCAGCCCGCAGAAAACTGTCGGTGACGTCCTGGGTGACTTCCAGTTCGAAGTCTCTGAGCCCGGCCCTGACCTCGCGCAGCTGGGCTGAAGCTTCTGCCACCTTGCCTTCGGTTTCGAAGCCGGAAAAGAACTCCCAGCTCAGCCGGGCGCTGATCTGCCATTGATCGGACAGCGACGATAGGTCGGTTTCGAAGCGGTCATAGTCGCCGACTGCATCAATGGTCGGCCAGTAGTCGCCCTTGGCCTGGGTTACCGACGCTTCGGCGGCCTGGATGAGAAACTGGAACTGTTTGACCCCCGGCCGGTTCTGGTCGGCGGTGACCAGCAGGTTATCGAGCGGACCGGGCATCGGTGGTTTTTCGGCGGCCAGCTGCTCGAGGGCGGGTTCGTCTGAGACCGGCTCATAATCACCGTTGTTGGGAGTGACCCCGAGGACCTTCTCGAGGGCGGTGCGCGCTGTTTTGTAATTGGCGTTAGCCCGCAGCAGATTGAGCTTCTGGTTGGAAAGGTTCACCTGGGCATTGGTGACGTCTATCCGGGTTCTGACCCCGGCCTCGAAGAATCTCTGGGCCCGGTACAGCTGCTGCTCGAAATTGGCGACGGCCTGCTCGGCGACGGTGATGAGGCGTTTGCTTTCCAGTACGGCATAGAATGCGCTTTTAACCTGGAAAACGATATCCTGGTATACCTGGGCGAGGTTTTCCCCCGAGGCGGAAAGGCTGAACGCCTGCGCGTCGATGAGGCCGGTCGTCTTGCCGAAATCATAAATCAGCTGGGATGCGCGCAGCAGGCCCGAGGCGACATTGTCCTCGGTGACGGGCAGGTTGCTGTCGATATACTGGCGACCGTATCCGATTCCACCGGACAGCCGCGGCCAGTAAAATGATTTTGCCTGGGTCAGCAGGCCTTCACCGCCCCGATACTGCTGTCGGGCGATCTCGATCCGGGGGTTGCTTTCAAGGGCTGTGTCGATACAGTCGTCCAGGGTCAGAAGCTGCGTTTGAGCCCGACAGATCGGGGCGGCCAGGACAGAAATGATGCATGAAAACAGCAACAGCCTGGCAGAAAAAACGTACATTTTCATACCTCTCGGGTGGGGACCGGCCTGAATCGATGGTGACGATGTCCGATCTCTACTTGGTAAATATGATTAATCTGATTACGTTTAATACCACAAAGTATTGAATAATTGCTTGTTTTTATCAACAAAACGGTATTGACTTGAGGCTACCTTGAGCATTATCGCGCCCTTCCAGCCCTGCCTGGAAACGATGATCATTTAAAGATAAGGAATTCGACATGAGAAGATGTTTCCTGTTTCTGTGGCTGGCTGCAAGTCTGCTGCTCTTGTCCTGCAGTGAGGAGCCGCAGGAAGCGGCCGTGGAGAAAAAAGCACCCCCTCCGCTGCCCGTTGAAGTCATAGGTGTTGACAAGGAGTCGGTGCCGCTGTGGATCAGCTTCACCGGCAGAACCGAGGCCACCAAACGGGTCGAGGTTCGAGCCCGGATCGCCGGCAGGCTCGAGGAGGTGTTGTTCACCGAGGGTGATTTTGTCGAACAGGGCATGACCCTGTTTATCGTTGAGAAGGATACCTACGAGGCTGCCCTCGCTCAGGCCCAGGCAAGGCTCCAGGGCAACCAGGCCAGCCTGAAGCTGGCCCGGGCCGATGTTGCCCGTTACAAGCCGCTGGTGGCCGATGACCTGGCCCCCCGGGCGACCCTGGAGCAGTATGAAGCCCGGGAGGCCGAACTGGTTGCTGCGATCAAGTCCGATGAGGCGGCCATCAGGGAAGCCGAGCTCAATCTCAGTTACACCGAGGTCACGGCGCCGATATCGGGGCGGGTGAGCAGAAAATTGGTCGATGTCGGCAACATTGTCGGCTATGGCGAACAGACGGTTCTGACGTCGATTGTCTCGGATAACCCGATGTTCGCCTATTTCAATCCCACCGAGTCCGAATTCCAGATATTGCGTGCCTATAAATCCCAGGACCAGATGCCGGCCATGGTCAGGGTGGGGGGCGCTGAAGATGGTCTGCTCAAGCGGGAACCGCTGAAAGGCAAGGTGGATTTTTCCGACAACCGGGTCGACAATACGACCGGCACCATTTCCATGCGGGCTCTGGTCGACAACAGCGATCATTCGCTGCTCGAGGGGACCTTCGTCTATGTCGAGGTGATGGTAACCGACCAGGCTGCTTTTCTGCTGATTCCCCCCGGCGTTGTCCAGGAGGACCAGCAGGGCAGTTATGTCTATGTCGTCGGTGAAAACAACACGGCGACGCGGGTCAATATCACCAGCGGCTATGAAAGCCGCTACTACATGATTGTCACCGAGGGCCTCAGCGGCGGGGAAAAGATCATTATCTCAGGGTTTGCCAAACTGCGGCAGGGCGCCCCGGTTGATCCCACCGATGTGACCGCTGCCAAGGGTATCGAGGCAACCTTCAAGAAACAGGGCATGATGGAGTAAAAGGAGTTTTCATGTTTTCTATTTTCTTCATCAGACGACCCATCTTTGCGATGGTCATCTCGCTGCTGATCGTGCTGGCCGGAACGGTGTCGATCTTTATCCTGCCGATCCAGGAATACCCCGATGTCTCGCCGCCGACGGTGCTGGTTTCGGCCACCTACGTGGGGGCCAACGCCTTCACCGTCGAGGAGTCGGTAACCCGGCCCCTGGAAGACCGGATCAACGGCGTACAGGGCATGATCTACATGACCAGTTCCAGCACCAGTGCCGGAACCTCGAGCATCAATGTCTTTTTCGAGCCCGGCTACGACCTCGATATCGCCGCCGTCGACGTTCAGAACAAGGTGTCGATGGCCACGCCGCAGCTGCCCAGCGAGGTGCGCCAGCAGGGGGTCATCGTCGACAAGCAGTCACCCTCGATCGTCAACTTCATTGCTCTGACCGGTGATGAGCGCTTTGATGAGGGGTTTTTGAGCAACTATGTGACCATCAATATTCTGGACGAACTGCGCCGCATTCCCGGTGTCGGCAAGGCCGAGAATCTCGGCGAGAAGAAATATTCGATGCGCATCTGGCTCAACCCGGACCGGGTCAAGTCCCTGGGCCTGAGCCCCAATGACATCATCGCGGCGGTGCAGTCCCAGAATAGGCAGGCGGCGCTTGGCCGCCTCGGGGCTCCGCCGACCTACGATGACCAGCAGATCCAGTTTACCCTGACCACCGAAGGCCAGCTCAAGGAGGCAAAAGAGTTCGAGCAGATTGTCATCAAGCGGCTCGACGACGGCACGCTGGTCTATCTTCGCGATGTGGCGACCATCGAGCTCGGTGCCGAGAAGTACGACTGGAACGCCCGGGTCAACCAGAAGCCGGCGGCCTCGGTTGCCATCTATCAGCTGCCCGGCGCTAACGCTCTGGACATCAAGAAGCGGGCGGTGGCCAAAATGGAGGAGCTGAGCCAGCGCTTCCCGGACGGACTCACTTACTCGATTCCCTACGATACGACGCTGTTCGTCGACGTGGCAATCCAGAATGTAATCCAGAACCTGGTCATCGCCGTTGCCCTGGTTATACTGATCGTTTTTGTCTTCCTGGGTTCCTGGCGGCCGACGATCATCGCTTCGGTGGCCATACCGGTTTCGCTGGTGGGGACCTTCGGGGTCATGCTGGCAGCCGGGTTTTCGATCAATTTCCTGACCCTTTTCGGCCTGATACTGGCCATCGGCATCGTCGTGGACGACGTTATCCTGGTGGTCGAAAATGTCGAGCGGATCATGAACGAGAACCCCGAGCTGACCATGCCGCAGGTGGTCAAGAAGGCCATGATGCAGCTGATCGGGCCGATTATCGCCACCACCCTGGTGCTGGTCGCGGTGTTTGTTCCGGTGTCGATGATGCCGGGGCTGACCGGCTCCATCTACCGTCAGTTCGCCCTGACCATCTGCTTTGCCGTTCTGATATCTTCGCTCAATGCCATGACCCTCTCCCCGGCGCTGGCGGCAATTGTCATCAGGCGGATCGAACCGGGTAAGAGCAAATTCGTCCTGTTTCGTCTGTTCGATCGTTTCTTCGACTG
The DNA here is from genome assembly GCA_963845115.1 of uncultured delta proteobacterium. Classification (GTDB taxonomy): domain Bacteria; phylum Desulfobacterota; class Desulfobulbia; order Desulfobulbales; family Desulfocapsaceae; genus JABDQA01. Next base: position 337,853 of record CAWJQN010000002.1, read on the forward strand.
GCTGACCAGCGGCTACGTCGCGCTGGTCAGCCTGCTGATCAAGCTCAGGTACCTGGTTGTCCTGGGATTCATCGGGCTGCTGGGCGCCACCTGGTGGATATTCCAGGTCACGCCGACCGGCTTTGTGCCCGAGGAAGACAAGGGCGCCTTCATGGTCATGTTCAACCTCAAACCGGGTACGGCACTGAGCCAGACCAGCGCGGTCCGGTCTCAGGTTGAAGAAATTCTCGCCGGGATCGAGGGCGTCAAGGACCTTGTCCTGATCGACGGCTATAACCTGCTGAGCTCGACGCTTGACTCCAGCGCCGGAGCCGGTTTTGTCTCGCTTACCCACTGGAGTGAGCGCACCGCTCCGGGCATGGACGCCGGCTCGATTATCAAAAAGGTCAACCAGCAGAGCTCGGTGATCACCGATGCCAGTGTAGTGGCCTTCAACCTGCCGGGAATTCCCGGCATCGGTACCGTCGGCGGCTTCGATTTCCGCCTGCAGGACTACCTGTCCGGCGACCTGGACACTTTTGTCAATTATGCCGGCCAGCTGATCACCGAGGCCAACCAGGATCCGCGCATCGGTATGGCCTATACGACCTATGCGCCGAACTACCCCTTCGTCTCCATCGATATCGACCGGCTCAAGAGCGCCGCCCTCGGGGTCGACCTGGCCGAGCTGTTCGTCACCCTGCAGGCCTACCTGGGATCATTTTATATAAATGATTTCAATAAGTTCGGAAAAGTATTCAGGGTTTACGTCCAGGCCGACAAAGCCTTTAGAAGCGAGATAAAAGATATTTCCGACCTGTTTGTCAGGAACCAGAGCGGCGATATGGTGCCGGTATCCGCCCTGGTGCGGGTCAACAAGACCATCGGCCCGTCCGATCTCTCCCATTACAACATGTACCGGGCCATCACCATCAACGGTTCGGCGGCGCCGGGCTACAGCTCGGGCCAGGCGATGACGGCCATGGAGGAGGTGGCGTCCCGGGTCCTGCCGGAGAGCAATGCCTATGGTTACGAGTGGTCGGGGATGTCCTATCAGGAGCGGCTGGCCGGGAATTCGAAGATCTATGTCTTCGCCTTCGCCCTCATTGTGGTCTACCTGGTGCTCGCTGCCCAGTATGAAAGCTGGATCCTGCCGATCATGATCATGGTGTCGGTGCCGCTGGTCATGCTCGGGGCGCTGCTGGCCCAGAATCTGGCCGGGCTCGACAACAACCTGTTCGCCCAGATCGGTCTGGTTCTGCTCATCGGCCTGTCATCCAAGAACGCCATTCTCATCGTCGAGGTGGCCAAGGAGCAGCGCGAGCAGGGCGTGTCCATCAGGGATGCGGCGCTCAATGCTGCCAAGCTGCGCTTCCGGGCGATCATGATGACCATTCTCTCCTTTGTCTTCGGGGTCATCCCGCTGGCGATAGCCAGCGGCGCCGGGGCCATGACCATGAAGTCGATCGGCGTCGTGGTGCTGGGCGGCATGATTGCGGCCACCTTCATCTCCACCATGCTGGTGCCGGTGGTTTACGTGCTGCTCGAGACCATGCGGGAGCTGGTGGTCGATGTCGAGCAGGAGGTCAGGAACCGGGAACTGGTTTAAGTCTGCCCTCAGGCTGCACTATCGAGCGAATCGAGCTGGCTGGCTTCCAGCACCAGCCCCAATCCTTTGACGGTGGTGAAGAACGGCTGGGGCGGATTTGACCGACCGGTGAAATCCCCTTTTTCTTTCTGATGACGGGCTGATGCTCCTACGCTACCTCGCAGCTGGGATGACTTCTTCTTGGGTCGAATCGATCGGGTCGCAGCGGTCCCACATGATTCTCGGGTCAAAGACGATGGCGGCGCTCATGGTGGCGATCACCACGATACAGAAATAGGTTGCCCCCGGCGCCGTATGCATCGAGGTGAGAAAACCGAAATCCACCAGAACACTGAGCAGGGCGACAACGAAAACATCGAGCATCGACCAGCGCCCGATGAACTCGATGAAACGAAACATTTTCGCTTTCTGCCGTAAATAGCGGTTTTTTCCCGACCGAATGGTAAGCAGGATGATTATCAGGCCGATAATCTTGAACAGCGGCACCAGGATGGAGGCGGTCAGGATAATCAGGCCGATGCCGATGGAACCTTCCTTGAGAAAATAGATGATGCCGTCGAGGATGGTCGATTGTTCCGGCATGCCAAGGAACTCGACCTCCATGATCGGCAGCATGTTGGCTGGAAAAAACAGGATCAGCGAGGTGAGAACCAGCGCCCAGGTTGCGGTGATTGAGCCTCTGGTGCGGTAATGCAGGGGCGAATCGCAGCGCGGGCAATCGCTGTCGCCGGAGCCGGTATCGACCACTTTACCGCAGTCGTGACAGCGTGACAGTTCGAGGCCGGCCGCGGTCTGTTCCCCGGCGGCCGGGTTCCCGATCCGACCGCTGATCCGTTCCAGGGAGCGGCCCTGATCACCACCGTCAGACGGGTCGAGGGCGTGCCAGAAGCGCTGCCGGTCGAGGCAGACGGTGACTGCCATGGAGATGAGTACCAGTCCGATGAAACAGAAGAAGCCGAGACCGAAATCGATGGAGGCCACATCACCCATCTTGATCAGGGTGATCAGAATGCCGAGCAGGTAAACCTCGATCATGCCCCACTCTTCCAGGTGCTGGTAGAACTTGAAGGCGTGAGTCAGCAGGGGTGGTTTTCTGCCAGTTTTTATGGCCACAGCGGTCAACAAAGGCAGGGCAATCTTCAGAAAAGGGACGACGACGGCGGTGAAGAAGACAATCAGAGAAACCAGGACATAGCCATTCCTGTAAAAACCGATGCAGGAATCGACCACGCTGGCTTTTTCCTTGATTCCCAGCGAGGACAGGGTCATCAGCGGCAGGAACATGGCGGGCAGGTAGAGCAGCAGGCCGACGCCGGAAAGCGCCAGGACACGGTCGATGCTGTTGGTGTACGTTCTGGACAGGACGGTCCCGCAGCGCCCGCAGGCCAGGTAATGACCGTCCGGAACAGCGGGTGACGGAATCAGAAGATCGCACCCGGGGCATGCCGTTATCGAGGGTTTTGGATTCACGCAGAAGACAATTCGCTGGAATAAACCGTTTGGCGGTTCGTTAGCTCTTAGGTTACTGTAATTCCGGTTTTTGGCAAAGTAGTTATGCATGCACCTTTTGTCATACCTCGTGGGAGATATTTTTTATCCCGGCGGTGTGGAAAAACATCTTATGTTTTCTCGGCAATGAAAGGAAAAATGTTTCTTTGAACGTGCTCAAAATAACCATAGAACTTGAAAGCCCGCTGGGGGACGCGTTGAGCGACTACCTGATCGGTGTCCATGGTGCGGCGGTTGAAATCGCTGTTAACGAGGGCGGCGGGCCGCTGATCATCCAGGCATTTGTCGACAAGGAGTCGGCCGGGGCGGAAGAGATCGGCAGCATGGTAAGCCAGATCGATGGTTATGGCCGGGAACTGGCCGATCTGTTTTCCTGCCTGCCGCCGCTGGTCAAGGCCGAGGTTGTCGAAGACCAGGACTGGGCGGAGAACTGGAAAAAACACTTCAAACCCTTTGCCATCGTTCCCGGACTGGTCATTGCCCCGACCTGGGAAGAATACCACGCCGCAGAGGGTGAACGGGTCATCGTCATGGACCCGGGCATGGCCTTTGGCACCGGTCACCATGAATCGACCAGGCTGTGCCTGGAACTGCTGCGGGATTCGGTTCCTGCCGTTTCGGGCGGCACCCTGCTCGATATCGGGACCGGCACCGGTATCCTGGGCATGGCGGCGCTGCTGTTCGGCGCCGGCCGGGTGACGGCGGTTGACAATGATCCGGAGGCCGTCCGGGCCGCCGGCGAAAACATTCGTCGCAACGGGCTGTCTTCGCGCATGGAGATAGCGGGTACCGATATAAAGGAGATTGAAGCGCACTTCGATATCGTGGTTGCCAATATCGTCCATGATGTTCTGTTGCAGCTCGCCGATGAACTTGCCCGGCTGACCCGCGCCGGGGGGGCGCTGATTCTTTCCGGTCTGCTCGAGGGCGTTCAGAGCCGCAACCTCCAGTATTGTTTCGAGCAGAAAGGTTTTCACCTGGTTGAAAAGCGAACGGCCGGCCCGTGGTCCGGGCTGCTGCTGGAAAAACCGGTGCCTGCTAACAATGAAACCGGTTGAGCGATGAAAAGATTTTTTATCGACCCGATTGAGCCGGATTGCCGACAGGTATTGCTCGACCAGCAGGAATCGCGTCACCTGGAGCGCGTTCTGAGGCTTGCGCCCGGTGAGCTGGTCGAGCTGTTCGACGGCCGGGGAACCCTCTACAGCGGCAGGGTCGAGCAACTCGGCAAACGGGTGTCCGTCAGCATTCTTTCACGGCTGCGGCAGGAGGACGAGGAGTCCGGCGCGGTGATTGTCTGCCAGGGCGATCTGAAGGGCGGGAAAATGGATTTTCTGGTGGAAAAATGCACCGAACTCGGGGTCCGGACATTTATTCCGTTCACCACCGGCAGAAGCCAGGGAAGAGTCGATCTCGAGCGGCTCAATCGCCGTCAGCATCGACGGGAAGCGATCGTCAAGACCGCCTGCAAGCAGAGCGGCCGGCTGCACTTCATGCAGGTGGAACGCGATACCGGCCTGGATGAGCTGATCGGCCGGGATCTGGGGCCGACCTGCAGAAAGATCATGCTCTACGAGAAAGGTGGAGGATCGACCCTTGCTGAGAGCCTCGGCCACGATCGCCACAGCCCGGTCTGTCTGATGATCGGTCCGGAAGGCGGATTCTCCGATACGGAGGCGGCCGCAGCCGAACGTGGCGGCTGGCGGCCGGTCAGCCTCGGGGGCCGAATCCTGCGGGCGGAGACGGCGGCGCTCGCGGCCGTCTCCGTGATCAGCCATCTGCTTGGCCGTATGTGAAACAGCTGCTTTCGGGGGCTAAAGCGACCGGGGGATGATCGGTGCCTGGTGCTCTTTCTTCAACCAGCCGTTCCTGCCCATTTCGTCGGTGACATAGACGAACTCACGGTACTCCTTGTGGGGCGTGATCAGCCTGCCCGGCTCGATGGCCCCGACCGATTCACTTTTTTCAAACGGTGAAATCAGCAGCCTGCCCGATTCGACAACGACTGAGCGCTGCCATTGACCGTAGTGATACCAGGCTCCCCACCCACCCAGAGTAAAAGCGCTCAGGCAGATGACCGTTGCCCATATGATGGTTCTGGACCGCTTTTCCCTGTGCCGGCCAAAGACCAGGAATACCGGAAAAAGCGCCAGTGCTGCCAGGCAGAGCCAGGACCATTGGGAGATGCTGAGCAGCGACAGGAATCGGTTCGATACGGTCTGTTCGGGCGGGAACAGCGAGTTCTCTTTTCTGAGCTGGTTCAGGTTGCTGAGAATGTCCTCGTCCCCGGGGTCGAGGCTCAGGGCCCGCAGGTAATAGAGAATGGCATAGCCGGGCTGATCGAGCTGTGCATGGCTGTTGCCGATGTTGAACAGCAGCGCTGCCGAGGTGCCGATTTCTTTGTAGCAGCTGATCGCCGCCTCAAATCTGCCCTCGTGGTAGAGTAAGTTGCACGAATCCAGCTCCGGTTTGCCTGCCGCAGCACTCGATGTAGCCGAGAAAAGTGCTGCACCAAGGATGACAGCTTTCATGATTAATCTGATCACGACAGGCTCCGGACAAAGTTCAGCAGGTCCTGGTGCAGTTCCTTTCGTGATACCCCGGCGCTGGTGCCTGCGCCATCGACTCGGCTGCCTGACCTACCACTTCCTCGGCCGTAGCGGGTCCGGTCGGAGAGCCTGAAAAGATCTGCCGCAACGGAATCTTCGCCATATTGTTGAGCAATATCGGCCAGGGTCAGGGAGGCTCGATCTGCAGGGTGCATGGCGATGAGCAGTTTTTCGAGGCTGTCGCGGGCCTGGACCGGATAACGCGGATCACCCGGGTCAGCGGCTGACAGAAGACCAAGGGTCTCTTTTCGAAGCGCTGCAACCTTTTTTCGGTGAACCGCCTCGGGATTGCCCGAGTATATCCGCTGATAGACGGAGAATCCAAGCAGGCCGGTGATGATCAGCAGGCAGATAATCGAGGCTGCGATGAATCGCGGCTCAAGAAAAGGCGGTCGTATGCGCTCAACGAGCCTGCCGGTTTCAAGCTTCACCGGCGCCAGCGTTATCTGCGGGGGAAGAGCTGCCTGCTCTGTTTGCGGATCGGCCGCCGCTGCCGCAGTGCTGGCAGGGGGATTTTCCTGCAGGCTCGCCACCTCACCAGGCGGTGCCACCGAGATCGAGAACGGGTCGGAGAAAAGGGTCTGGTATTGACCGCTGTCGGGGTTGAAAAAGCTGAAAACCACCGGCGGGATCTGGTCGACAGACGGGTCGGTGACCACGGCCGCCTGCACAAAATGTTTTTCCCCCTGGTAGGGTGACCCCCCGGGGGTGAAGGTTCCATGGGGGGTGTAGAGCTTCAGGCTGGTGCTGTCGCTGACCGCTGGCGCCTCAACCCGGTTGAAATTGCCGGTGCCGGTGACGGTCATGGTCAGGGTAATCGGTTCACCGGCGCTGACTTGGCCGGGGGCGGCCGCAAGCTCGAGGCTGAAATCCCCCACCGCTCCGGTGAACCCCTCAGGCCGGCCTCCTTCCGGCAGCCCGATGACCTCGAAGGCTGCCTTGGGGCTGGTCACGGTGATCGGCCTGGATTGGTAGCTGGAGAAAAAATCGCCGAAAATGTCGTTGTCGAAATTGGAGCCAAACCCCGGAAAAGGAGATCGCCGGGGCGATGGAATCAACAGCGTCGCATCGAGGCCAAGCTGAATCTCCTGCGTCCCTTCCTTGACCCCGGTCATGAAGCTGTCCCATACCAGAACGCGGTAGGCTGTGTTGTCGATGATCTCTTCAGTCTGGCGGGGGTTGCGGTCCAGTTCGTCGATCAGCAGCCCTTCAGCCTGAAACCGGGGCAGGGAAATCTGGTCCACCCGGACGCCCTGCCTGAAGTAGGCCTTGATCTGGACCGGCACCACTTCCCCGAGGTAGCCCGCCTGTCTGGCGGGAATAAAGCTGATGGAGGCGGCCGCACCAGCCTCTGCGGCTGCCCCTGTGGACGGGGACGGCGATGGGGGTGAATCCGCTGCGGTGACGCTGAAACCGAGCGGCTCGGCAATAACCGTTTTTCCACCGGTTGTGACACTGATCTCGGGAGTCGTGTAGGATCCTGGTCCGAGCGCTTGGAGCGCATAGGAAAAGGTGATCGATGCGGTGGCAACCCCATTGATGTTCTGGAAGTTGTGCATCTTCCCCATGGGCTCGATGATCAGGTCATCGACCTCGCCGATGTCGACCTCGACATCGCGCACCCCGCGGACCTCCACGGTAAGGCGGGCCGTCTGATCGATGCTGAAGCTCCGGGGCGTCAGTTCCACGGTGACGTCCTGGGCCCGGGCCGTGCCGGCCAGAACGAGAATCATCCAGCAAACAGCTGCTGCAGCCAGAGATGCGGTTTGTTTTACCCGGTTCATAATCTGTCGTTACCAGTCCTGATGCTCCTGTACCCTTTGATTTTTTTGCGGCGCCTGGATGGCGACCCGGCCCTCCTCACCACTCAGCGCCTGGAGCAGCTGCTCGGCTTCCGCCCTGCTCATGGCCTGTGCGCCACTTTGTTCAGCGAGGTGCTGATCACCGCTCACGCTTTGAGAAGGAGCCGTCTGCTCCTGAGCTTTCGATCCGGGCTCCGGCGTCGGTTGACCGCTCTGCTGCCGGTCTCCCTGAGGGTCCTGATAATCCTGGCTGCCCGGCCGGGTCTTGTCCTGTTCTGATGGCTGGTCCTGCCGCTCCTGTTTGTTTTGCTGCTCCTGATCGCTTGTGTCCTGCTCCTGAGCTATGCTCTCTCTTCTTTGAGAATGGTTTTCGGTCTGTTCTTTGCGGCTTCTGCTGTTCTTGCCGGAGCCGCTCCAGTTTCTCCGTTACGAATGCGTGGTTAGCCCGGGCCAGAGCGTTTTCCGGATTCAGTGCCAGTGCCTGTTCGTAGGAGGAGACCGCCCGCTCCCATGAACCGATGGTCAGGTCGATCTGCTCCTGATTGTCAAGACTCAGCTCACCCAGCCGGTAGAACCCGTTTCCCCGGTTGAAATATGATTTTTCCTGCAGCTGCAGATCGTCGGTGGCCAGGGCCCGGTCAAAGGCCCGGATCGCCTCTTCGAACTGTTTGCTTTTATAGGCCGTGGTTCCGCTGTTAAAAAGGAGCAGCGGGTTGTCCGGCTGTTCTTCGAGAAGCTCCCGGTAGTAGCTGTCGGCTGCACGGTAGTCTAGCCTGGCGTACAACTCCTCCGCTTCCGAGCTGTGCAGAATAGCAGGATCTGCCGCCAGGGCGGCCAGCACAACAAGGGTTATGGAGAAGGTTTGTTTAGCGTTGGCAAAAAATCCTGCTAACCGGCGAGAGAGGTTGCCGGCGGCTGATTCGTTTTTTCGCGGTGACATGATCAGCTCCAGGGCGAGCAGAACGATGGCGGCGGCAAGGGGCCAGCCGAACCGCTCGATAGGAACCTGCTTTCGTTTTTCAGCCAGCTCGGTCGGGGGCACCAGGGCCAGTTTTTCCCGGTAGATCGTCTCCAGCCCCTGACCCTGACTGCCCAGCAGGACCGAGAGTCCGCCGGTTTTCTGGGCGATCGCGTCGAGACTGGCACGGTCCAGTCGCGACCTGACGAACCGGCCGCTTCGGTCCTGAACGAAACCGCCGGATACCGGGTCCGGAATCAGTTCACCTTTATGGGTGCCGACCCCGACCGCGTGAACGACCATGCCGTTTTCCGCCGCTCGCCGCGCGGCCGCCAGAACGTTTCCCTGGAGTTCTTCTCCGTCGGTGACCACCACCAGCAGTTTATGGTTGGCCTCGTTGGTCAGGGTCTCCAGGGCCGTGTCGATGGCCGCGCCGATATCGGTGCCGCCATCCGGTATGGTGGTCTGGTCGATGCTCATCAGGGTCTGCTCGAAGGCCTGGTAATCGGCTGTCAGCGGGCAGACGAGAAAGGAAGATCCGGCAAAGGGCAGCAGGCCGACCCGGTCACCGGATAATCCCGAGACGAAATCCATGATCGCCAGTTTGCTGCGCTCCAGCCGGTTGGGGCGGACATCTTCGGCCAGCATGCTTTTCGAGGTGTCCAGCGCAAACAGGATATCGATTCCCTTGTGTTTGACATCGACCCACCGCTGCCCGTACTGGGGGCGGGCCAGGGCGATGAAGCAGAGCAGGATGGCGGCGAGCAGCAGACAGTTCTTCAGCCTTCTTTTCGACCGGGAAAGGTGCAGTGTCAGCCCGGAGGTCAGCGGAGCGGCGGCAAAGCGGTGCAGCTGCCTGGTCCGCCGCTGCTCCAGAAAACGGAGCAGGACCCAGGCCAGAACGCAGCTGAAAACGCCGGCAGCGATCCAGAGTGGCTGGCTGAAGTGGAGCATGGCTTAGGGCACCCTGTTCCTGTTGAGCAGCAGGCCGAGCCCGATACAGGCCAGGGCCGCCAAGATGCAGAAACTGAACAGTTCGCGGTAGTGCTCGAACTGGGTGATGGTCCGGGTGGTCGTCTCCATTTTATCGATTTCCTGATAGATACGTTCGAGCGAGGAAGTGTCGGTTGCTCTGAAATATTGACCGCCGGTATTGTCGGCGATCTGTTTCAGGGTTGTTTCATCGATGTCGACCCTGACCCGGCGCATGACCTGCCGGCCGAACGGGTCGGACACCGGCATCGGTGCAACTCCCCTGGTTCCCGCACCGATGGTGTAGACCTTCACGTCGAGCGCCGCGGCCGCTTCGGCGGCCAGCAGCGGCGTTACCTTACCCGCCGTATTCATGCCGTCGGTGAGCAGGATCATGATTCTCGATTTGGACTGCTGATCCTTGAGCCGGGAAACTCCGGTTCCAATTGCCGAACCGATGGCCGTGCCGTCCTCGATCATGCCGATCTGTAGATCCATAAGACGTCGCTCGAGCCAGTCGTGATCAAGCGTCAGCGGGCTGATCAGGTAGGGGGTGGCGGCGAAAGCCAGCAGGCCGATCCGGTCGTTGGGCCGTTCCTGAACAAAACGGCCGACCACCGACTTGACCGCCGTCAGCCGGTTCACCGGCCTGTTGTCCTCGCTGAAATCCATTGCTTTCATCGAACCGGAAACATCGACGCCGAGGATGATGTCAATACCGCTCGCTTCTATTTCAGTGGTTGTCCTGCCGATCTGGGGGCGGGCCAGGGCGATGATCAGCAGGGCCAGGGCGGCCATTTTGAAGGACAGGGCCGCGGCTCCGGCCGAGGACCTGCGCCTGGTTCCGAGCTGGGCGGCGATCCGGGTGCTGGAAAAAAGCAGGGCCGGGGTCGGGCCCCGTCTGCTCCTGAGATAGGCGAGCAGCGGCAACAGAGCGAGCAGCCAGAGCAGTTCCGGGTAGAAAAATCTCATGATGCTCCCCCCGCACCACGGTCCCGGCTTGTTTCAGAGACCTCAGAGACCAGAGCCAGGGCCAGCCGGCCGAGCCGTTCTGTCTGTTCGGGCGCCGGGGAGAAGCGGCCGAATTTGACCATGTCGCAGATGGCCAAGCAGTGCTGGAGCATATCGATCTCGCCGCTGTTCAAAACGCTATTGCGCTTGAGATCTTCGAGCGCTTCCGAACTGGTCCGCCGGGTGACCCGGCAGCCGGTGCGCTGCTCCAGGTAGGCCTTGAGGATATCTGAGATCTTTTGGCAATAGGCCGGGGTGGTCAGTCGGTGACGCTCATCTTCGACGCGACCGAGTTCGCGGCGGGCGATGGCTGCATAATCGGCAGGAGCGATTACCGTGCGGTTCTGGCGGCGATAAACGAAATAGACCATACCAGCGCCGAGCAGGGCTGCTGAGAACAGCGCCGCATAGAGAAGATACGGCGGCGGCTCAGCCAGATCGAGCGGTCCGTAAATGTCGATAATATCTGACATCGGCTCTCCCGGCGAAGCGGTCGAGACGGGACTCTGCAGGGCAATAGAATTCGGGGCCTGAAGAACAGCGGGCTGGGCCTTGAGATGATCGTCCTGCAGGAGGAATAGCAGGATAAAACAGCAAAGGAGAGAAAAGTGCTGCACGAAACGGATCATCTTGCCAGCCTCCGTCTCCGGGCCCCGAAAAAGGCGAGCAGCGGTTCGATGTAGGATCGGTCGGTGCTCAGATTCAGTGTGTCGGCGGCGGCTCCCCCGAGGGTGTGCAAGAGCTGCTGCCGGTAGTGCGCGTTCATGTCGCGCCACCTGCTGCGGATCTGCGGGTCCGAGGTGTCGATTTCGACCTGTTCCCCGGTCTCGCCATCCTCGATGGTGATCAGGCCGCAGTCGACCAGCTCCTGCTCCCGGGGGTCCGAGACAATCACCGGTATCAGGTCGTGGCGCCGGCCGCAGATGGTCATCCTGGTTTTCAGGGCGGCCAGTTCGCCCAGATAATCAGCGCCGAGCCAGAAGTCGGAAATCAGGAAGGTGACCGATTTTTTCCTGCTGACCTTCATGACGAAGTCCAGCGGCAGACCGAGGTCGGTTCCCCTGCCCCGCGGCTGATGGAAAAGGATTTCGCGAATGAGGCGGAGGATATGGGAGCGTCCTTTGGCCGGCGGGATGTAGAGTTCGATGAAATCGGAAAACAGCACCAGGCCGACCTTGTCGTTGCTGCGCATGGCCGAAAAAGCCAGTACCGCGCCGAGTTCGGCCATCAGTTCGCGCTTGGAGCCGCCGGCCGAGCCGAAGTTTCCCGAGGCGCTGATGTCGATGAGCAGCATGATGGTCAGCTCGCGCTCCTCGACGAATTTCTTGACGTGGGGCGCCCCGGTCCTGGCCGTCACGTTCCAGTCGATGGTGCGGATTTCGTCACCGGGAACATATTCCCGCACTTCGTCGAAGTTCATGCCGCTGCCTTTGAATACCGACTGGTATGATCCGGCCAGGCTGTCGGCCACCAGCTGCCGGGACCGTATCTCCAGGCGCCTCACTTTCTGCACTATTTCAGAGGATATCAGCGGGTCCATTGCAGACTGCCACTTAGGGTACGGCAATGTTGTCCAGAATATTTCTGATGACATCATCGCTGCTGATCGACTCGGCTTCGGCCTCGTAGCTGACCCGGATGCGGTGGCGCATAACGTCGATGGCCGCCTGCTTGACGTCATCGGGCGTCACGTAGCCGCGTCCCGCCAGATAGGCCAGGCTGCGCGACACCGCCTTGAGGTTCAGGGTGGCGCGCGGCGAGGCGCCGGTGTCGATATAGGGGCCGATATCGAGGCCATAGGCCGCCGGTTCCCGGCTGGCGCAGACCAGCGAGACGATATAGTCCTTTATCCGGTCGTCCATGTAGATCGACCGCACCACCGAGCGTGCGGCCATGATCTGCTCCGGCCCGGCAACACATGCGATGTCTGCCGGCGAATCCGGCTGGTCGATCCGGTCCAGCAGCAGCCGCTCCTCATCGCGGCTCGGGTAGGTGATGACGACCTTGAGCATGAAGCGGTCCACCTGGGCCTCGGGGAGCGGGTAGGTGCCCTCCTGCTCGATCGGGTTCTGGGTGGCCAGGACCAGGAACAGCTCCGGCAGCGGATGGGTCGAGTCGCCGATGGTGACCTGCTTTTCCTGCATCGCCTCGAGCAGGGCCGCCTGCACCTTGGCGGGTGCCCGGTTGATCTCGTCGGCCAGGATAATGGAGGAGAAAATCGGACCCCGCTTGACCTCGAATGCGGTATCGCGCGGGTTATAAATTTCGGTGCCGACAATGTCGGCGGGCAGCATGTCCGGGGTGAACTGTATCCTCCTGAAGTCGGCGTTGACCGCTGCGGCAAGGCTCTTCACCGCCAGTGTCTTGGCCAGGCCGGGAAGCCCTTCGAGCAGGATGTGGCCGCCGGTCAGCAGGCTCACCAGCAGCCGCTCGACGAGCAGATCCTGGCCGATGATCGCTTTTCTCAGCTCCTGTCTTACCAGCGGCAGCCAGGCGGCGGTCCGTTCGATCCGGGCTGCAATTTCCTCGATTTCCATGGAGGCGTCGTCCTTGTTTTCAAACATCGCGGCTCTCTGTAAGATGGATGTCCCCGGGTGGGAACCGGTAAATTTTGACGTTTGTCCCTGGGATGTACTATAAAAAGTCATTATTACCGCAACATTGCCCCGACATTACAATGCTGTAATGTTGAGGTGTTTGTGTAAGAATCTGATTTAAAACAGAAAAATGTTTTTTTTAGCCCTCCTCGTTCTGGTGCTTACCGCAGCAGCGATAATCGAGTTGAGCCTCGGTTTCAGGAAGATCGGATCGCTTGCTGATTTTCAGGCTGGCGCTGCTTCGCAGGCGAAGGTGTCGATTATCATCGCGGCCTGCAACGAAGCGGAGCGCATCGAGGCCGGGCTGCGCTCCCTCGCTGCACAGGAGTATCAGCGGCTTGAAGTCATCGTGGTCAACGACCGCTCCACCGATGCAACCGGAGACGTGATCGAGCGGGTCAGGGCAGAATTCCCGGAAATTAAACGGCTCGATATCGAGTCTCTGCCGCCGGGCTGGCTGGGCAAGCCCCATGCGCTCGAGCAGGGCGCGGCGATGGCTTCCGGGGACTACCTGGTGTTCTCCGATGCCGACGTGGTCCTGGAGCCGACCACAGTCTCCCGGGCAGTGGCGGCCATGACGGCGGAGAAGCTCGACCATCTGGCCCTGGTGTTCAGGAACAGCACCGGCGGCGGTCTGCTCAACGCCGTCGTCACCGAACTCGGCGCCGGGCTCATGTGGGTGATCAAGCCCTGGCGGGCGCGCGACGCGTCGAGCCGCTTTTTCGTCGGCGTCGGCGCCTTCAATATGGTGCGGGCCGATGTGTACCGCGAAATCGGCTGTCACGACCAGGTTCGCATGCAGGTCATCGATGATCTCTATCTGGGCAGGGTCATCAAAAACAGCGGCTACGCCCAGGATTGCCTCGATGGCCGCGAGTTTGCCGCGGTACCCTGGTATGGCTCGGTGGATGAGCTGATCGGCGGACTGATGAAAAACGTCTTCGCCTTTTTCAACTACCGTTTCACCCTGGCCGCTCTCGGGGTGCTGGCCCTGGCGGTGGTCGTTATTCTCCCCTATTGGGGCAGCCTGTTCTGCAGCGGCGCGGCCCGGGTTATTTTCCTTGCCGCACTGCTGCTCCGGGTCGTTGCAATTGGCACAGGGATGATCGTCTCCGGGGTCGAAAAGCGGGCGCTTCCGTGGCTGCTCGTCACCCCGTTTATCACGATCTACATCATCTGCCGCGCCACCGCACTGACCCTGGCAGCAGGCGGGATCTCCTGGCGGGACACCTTCTACCCGCTGGATGAGCTGAAAAAGCAGCCCTGGGTCCTGGCCGGGCTGTTCAGCCTCGACGGGCGCGGAAACGGCGATTGAAAAGCACTTGTAATTTAACCCAAAAGTTCATTTAGTAAGGGTCGTTGGCGAGATTGTCCAGGATTTGAAAACATTGAATATCAGGAGGAGCGGTTGGATCAGGGAATCGACAAAGTGTTTCTCACCGAGGAGCAGATAGAGGACACGGTAAACCGGCTGGGAAGAGAAATCACGCAGTATTACGCCGAGAAAGAGGATCTGAATCTGCTGGTGGTCGGCCTGCTGCGCGGCTCTTTTGTCTTTATGGCCGATCTTATCCGGCGCATCGAGCTGCCGATGACGGTGGACTTCATGACGGTTTCAAGCTACGGCGACGAGACGATCAGCACCGGAAACGTCAAGGTGGTGATGGACCTCGACGAACCGGTGGAGGGCAAGGACATACTGATGGTTGAGGACATCATCGACACCGGCAACACCTTCAACAAGGTGATCGGCCTGATCAGATACCGGAAACCCCGCTCCCTGAACATCTGCACCTTCCTGAGCAAGCCCTCGAGGCGCCAGGTGGAGATACCGATCGATTTCTGCGGGATGGAAATCCCAGACGAGTTCGTCTGCGGCTACGGCCTCGACTATGCCCAGAAATACCGGAACCTCCCTTATATCGGTATTTTAAAAGAAAGAGTAGCTGAAATTAGACTGATTCCCAAGATCGTAAGATCGCAATTTTCGTTCAAGATCGAGGCGCAGGGACAAATGTAACCGCAGGCATAGCAGCGCTATGTCGAGGATTACATTTGCTCCGTGCAACGAAGAGATTGGGCGAAAGGTGCGATCGCGCTACTTCCCCCGGGGCCGCCTATGGCGAGTAGCAGCCACCCCAGCATAAACAGCAGGCCGCCGGCCGGGGTGATGTAGCCGGCCTCGAAGGCGGTAAATACCATGGCGTAGAGGCTGCCGGAAAAGCAGACGATGCCGCCGATGAAACAGAGCGCAGCAACCACGGTCAGGGGCTGAAAGCCGCGCCCGTGGGCCAGAACCAGGCCGGCCAGCATCAGGCCGACGGCATGATACATCTGGTAGCGGGCTCCTTTGTCGAGCCACTGCTGGTGGATTTCCTCCAGCCCTGAGGTGTGGGCTCCGTAAGCGCCGATGGCGACGGCGCAGCCGGCCAGGACCGCACCGAGGAAAAAGAATAGAGAGGCCATGAGTCACTCCTTGAATCGGATAGTCGATTCGTATCCGGTTTCGCTGGGATGGTAATTGTACTCAGCTTGCAGGATGAAAAGAAGATCGCCTCATGTCAACAATTTTATGGGTGTAATATGATCAGAGCTTATAAGGACATCGATCCTCAAATCGACCCAACCGCATTCGTGGCGCCCGGCGCCTGGGTTATCGGCCGGGTCGTGCTGGCCCGGGACAGTTCGGTATTCTACAACTCGGTGGTGCGCGGCGACACCGACACCATCAGCATCGGCGAGCGCACCAACATCCAGGACAACTGCACGCTCCACGTAAACACGGGCGACCCGCTGTTTTTCGGCAGCGACGTGACCGTGGGCCACAACGCGGTGGTGCACGGCTGCACCGTCCATGACCGGGTGATGATCGGCATGGGCGCCATTGTCCTGGACCGGGCGGTGATCGAGCCGGGATGCATCGTCGCTGCCGGCAGCCTCGTCCCCCCCGGCAAGATTTACAAGGCAGGGTCGATGATCATGGGCAGCCCGGCCCGGGTGGTGCGTGAATTGAGCGATGAGGAGATTGACAATATCGTCAGGACCGCCGCCCACTATGTGGAACTCAAAGACAGCTACCGATAGGAGGCTGTCATCCTAACCAGTTGACCAGCGCCAGGCTCAGCCAGGGAAAGTAGGTGATCAGAACCAGGGTGATCATCAGCAGGCCGAGAAAGGGCAGCGAGGCCCGGTAGAGTTCGATGATGGGCCGTTTGAATCGATAGGATGCCAGAAACAGGTTGAGTCCGACCGGCGGGGTGCAGTAACCGATCTGCAGATTGGTCAGGAAGATGATGCCCAGGTGGATCGGGTGCACCTCGTAGCCGGCGGCGATCGGCAGGATCAGCGGCACCACCAGCACCAGGGCGGAGAAAATATCGAGCATCGAGCCGACGATCAGCAGAAAGACGTTGAGCAGCAGCAGAAAGGTGTACTTCGAGTCGATGTAGGTGTTGATCAAGGTAAAGAGCTTGGCCGGGATCTGCTGATCGATCAGGTAGTTGGTCGAGGCCATCGAGGCGGCCAGAATCACCAGGATGCCGCCGAACAGGGTCATCGACTTACCCATGATTTTCGGTATCTGCGAAAGTGAGATATCGCGGTAGATGAACACCTCCACGACCAGCACGTAAAGTGCCGTCACCGCGGCCGCTTCCCCGGCCACCAGAAAGCCGCCGTAGATGCCGATGATGATGATGAACGGCAGCGGCAGTTCCCAGATCGTTTCCCTGACGATTCTCAGCGGGCGTTCGGCCTGCAGCTCTTCCCGGGTGTGGACAACGCCTGACTTGATGGCGTAAGCGGAAAGCAGGAGCAGCATCAGAAACCCCGGCACGATCCCGGCCAGGAACAGGTGGTCGATCCTGGTTTCGGCGATAACCCCGTAGAGAATGAGCGGCAGGCTGGGCGGAAAGAGCAGGCCGAGGCTGCCCGAAGAGGTGATCAGGCCAAGCGAGAAGCGGTCGCTGTAGCCGTCCTTGAGCAGGGCCGGCAGCAGCAGGCCGCCCAGGGCGAAGATGGTTACCCCCGAAGCGCCGGTAAAGGCGGTGAACAGGGCGCAGACCAGCAGGGCGATGACCGCCAGGCCGCCCGGCAGCCAGCCGAGCAGCAGGCGCGAGACTTTCAGGATTCTTCCCGGCGCACCGCTTTCCGAGAGCATCGTTCCGGCAAAAATGAACAGCGGCAGCGAAATCAGCAGCGGCGTGTCCGCCAGTCGGGTCATCTCGATGATGACCACTGAGGGGTCGATGTCGACCTGGTGGAAGGAGAGCAGTGCCAGGGCGCTGATAACGATGAACAGCGGGGTGCCGACCAGGGCCAGGGCAACGATGATAACTTTTGTGGTCATCGCTCTTCGGGCAGCCGGCCCTGGATAAGCTGCTTGATTTCAGCCACCGTACCGATGCTGAAGTGCACCAGGATCAGGCCGAAAGCGATCGGAAAGATCAGGTACCACAGTCCGGTCGAAAGACCGAACAGATCAGGCCCGCCGTACTCGAACTCGCTCTTGATGAAGATCAGCGTCGCTCTGAACAGGAAGACGGAGACCACCACGCAGAACAGGTGGACGAGCAGCCGGACCCCCTGCTTCAGCCGGTCGTGCAGCAGGTAGCCGACCGCGTCCAGGGCGATATGGTTGTCCCGGGCGGTGGCCAGTACGGCGCCGAGCAGGCCGCTCCAGAGCACCAGATACCTGAGCAGCGGATCGATCCACACAAGGCCCCCGGAGGTAAACCAGCGTAGCCCGATCTGGTAACAGGCCAGCAGGATCATGGCGCTGAGAAAAAGGGTCAGCAACAGCTCTTCGACCCTGACGACAGCGGCCAGGAAACGATTGTCGGGTGCCGTATCGGTATCGATTTCAGTTGGACCCATCTGGTCTGGTACGCATTTTTTTGAGGGTCTCGCTGACGACGGTGTAGACCTCCACTGAAAAAGCGGTGCCAACCACCTGGTCGATGGTCCGGTCCCGCTGTGTTTCGAGTTGCTCGAGCACCTCTGGTGTCGTGTCCACAAAGGTGACGCCCTGGCTGGAGAGAACGGAGCGGGACTCCTCATTTGACTGGCGGGTCTTGTCGATCAGGATGCCAAAATGGGTCCGGGCCGCCTCATCGATAACGGCTCGCTGTTCGTCGCTGAGCTTGTCGACCGCCTTGGCGCTCAGGATCAACGCCCCATAGGCATAGCCGTAGGGGGCATCGGTCACGAACGGTGCTTTGGTGTACCACTGCAGGATGATCGAACCGTAGAGCGAATTGAAAGCGGTGTCGATCAGCCCGGTCTGCAGGGAGGAGAGCACGTCGGGGATGGAGAGCGTTATCGGGCTGATATCGAGGTTGTTCAAAAAAGCCGAGGTGAGCGGGTCATTCGACGGGGCCCAGGTTTTGGCCCGCTGCAGATCATTGACGGTGAGCCGCGGTTCGTTGGAAAAGGTGTAGATGAAGCCCACTTCGGTCATGGCCGAAAAGTAGAGGCCTTTTTCAGTGAAGCGTTTTTTGAACAGGGGTTGAAGCTCCGCACTGACGCTGTCCACCTCTTCGTAAGAGTGAAACAGAAAAGGGATGGCCATGACCCTGAAATCGGGAACGATATCGGCAATGCCGGTCATCGTGAAGCCGCCGCCGTGGAGCTGGCCGACCCGCATCTTGCGGTACATGGCCTTGTCATCGCCCATAATGCCGCCGGGATAGATGCGGAAGGCGACCTCCCCTCCTGTCTTGTCGCTGACTTCGGCGGCGAATTCCTTGAACGAATCGACCCATACCGAGCCTTCCGGTGCCAGGCTGGCGATCTTGAAGGTATGTGCAGCCTTGGCCTGGAGTCCGGCCGGGGGGAGCAGGACCCAGACCAGGGCCAGGGCGCTCAGTACTGCTGTTCTGATCATGATGTTCTCCAGCTGAAGTGATTAAAAATGAAAACAGCCAATAGAATATTCATCAACCCCGCCTCGTGCCAGCACCGAGGCCGTTCGTCGAAGTTGATGGGGCACGGCAATGGAGCCGTGGACTCTGAACTCAATCGCCGAAGAAATCCTCCTCAAGCAGTGCCTGGGCCCTTCGTATGGCGATCTGGTTGGAGAGCCGGTTGTCGGGCGCCTGATCCAGGTCGAAGGAGATCACTTCTTCGAGCAGCTGGTCGTGCAGCTGCCGATCGAAGATCATGCGGGCATAGGTTGCCGCATAGAGCGTCTGGGCCATCAGAAACGAGCGGTCGGAGATTTCCAGCGCCCGCTCGAAATGGTAACGGCTGCGCTCCGGGTCGCCGCCGATCATCGCCGGTTTCGAACCGTACAGAACGCCGAAGAAGAGATGCGGTCCGCCCTGTTCGATGGTGTCGTCCAGCTCGAGCAGCCGCTTCATGATCTTTTCGACCGTTACCAGATCGGCCATGGCGGCTGGTGCGCCCTGCTCCTGCTCGATCCAGCTCAGCCAGCCGAAACTGCCCCAGAACAGGAGGTCCGCATCCGCAGCGGTTGCTTTTTGCAGTTTTTCTTCGAGCAGTTCCGGATCATTCCGGTTAATGGGCAGGACGGTTGCCAGCAGCCGTTTTCCGTATTGGCCGGATTTGGTACTGATCGCCTTCAGCCGCTCTCGGGGTGCACCGCAGGAATCCAGCGCCGCCAGCGTCCCGCTGTAGGACTGGGCGCCGATTTTCAGCAGCTTTTTATCCATCGGGTCCGATTCGATCAGCGAATCGACCATCAGCAGATAGGAAGCGGCCCCTTCGCAGACCAGGTCGATATCGGACTGCTTCTGCAGGTTGGACACGGCCGGTTCGATCGCCAGCGAGGTGATCAGCGCGGTGCAGGAACCTAGTAGCAGCAGCGGCGCAAGACAGGCTGCGACCAGGAGCTTTTTCACTATATGGTCATATGGCGCAATCATATCAGATAGCTCATCATCAGGGAGAATGCCGGCCCGGCAACCCATTAACGGGGTCACGCTTACCGGTACAATAATACTTAATCTAAACAAAAAAATTAAGTACTCTATCCTCGTAATCCACTCCTGTTTCGCTTTCGTTTCCTGAGTGGGTCTTTTGTAATCCCAGCAAGGCTACTTACTAGTGTCGTTAGTGGGGTTGCTGCCGGGAATAACATATTAACAAGGGACATTGATTTAATGCTTTCCAAACTGCTTATATCGATCGGGGTATCGGTCGTCCTACTGGGCCTGCTGATCCATTTCACCCTCTCCTCGACTGATCCGACCCTCTGGTCGAGCCTGATCGCCGCCCTGGCTGCTTTTCCGCCGCTTTTCCTGCTGCTCTATTTCTGCACGTCGCTGGTGCGCACCCTGCTGCAGTCGCTGCGCTACCGGCTGCTGCTGCAGAGCTCGGAGGCCAGCGTGCCGTCTCTTTTCCATATCTACCTGGTCGTGCTGAGCCGCAACATGTTTGTCGACATGCTGCCGGCCCGTCTCGGGGAACTGAGCTATATCGCCATGCTCAACCGGGGGTATCGGGTGCGGGCCGAGTCCTGCGTTTCGTCTCTGGCCATCAGTTTCGTTTTCGACCTGATCGCCCTGGCCATCCTGATCGGAGTCCTGCTGCTGATCAAGGCCGTCGGCGGGGATTTTCAGCCCTGGATGGTCGGCGTTCTGATCATGCTGGCGCTGCTGATCCTGTTCCTGCTGATCCTTCTCTACCCCGCAGTCGCCCTGACCAACCGGCTGGCGCAGAAGATCTCCTGGCTGCAGAAGGGCGTCTGGGGCAAAATGTCCGGCCTGCTGGTCAGAATCGAGGAGGCGCTTCAGGCCAGCAGGAGGGCGGGGATCACCCGCCGGCTGCTGAGCCTCTCCATCGGGGTGCGGATTTTCAAGTACCTGGGCCTGTACGGCCTGTTCGTCGGGGTCGTCGCCACCCAGTTTCCTGAGATGAGCACCAGGATCGCCCGGGTGCTGCCGGCGCTGATCAGCGCCGAGGCCGGGGCCAGCCTGCCGGTTCCGGCATTTATGGGATTCGGCACTTACGAGGCAGGCGGCATGCTTGCCCTGACCGCGCTGGGGGCGAGCGCCTCGATATCGCTTCTGGCCATGCTGGCCATGCACGTGATCAGCCAGATCGTCGATTACCTGCTCGGCGGAATCGGCCTGGTGCTGTTTATTTTCAGGGACGGCAGAAGGTCTACAGCAGAAAAGGCGGGGATGCGGGGTTCCTGGAAAGTCTGGGTCCCGGCCGCTGCGCTGGTGATTGGCGGGCTGCTCTTTCTGGCCTTAGAAATGCGGGCGGTCAAGAAGCGCGGTTCACTGACGCCGCCCAGCCAGGGCCAGCCGGTGGCCGCCGCCCCGATGGCCGGCAGCGGTATCACTGCTCAGCTGGACGGGTTTCTGGTCTGGAGTTCGAACCGCTCGGGCAATCACGACATCTGGCTGCGCTCGTTTCCCACAGATGAGGTCCGGCAGCTCACCACCCATCCCCACACCGAGTATTTCCCGCGGATCTCCCCCGACGGCCGCCGGATCGTTTTCGCCCGTTCCCATCAGCCGTGGGTCTCCCAGCGAAATGTCTATGCCTGGGACATCATCCTGCTCGATATGAAAACGGGCAAAGAGACACTGCTGGCCAGAAACGGCAATGTGCCGAACTGGTCAGAAGACGGCAGATCGGTTTATTTTCAGCGAAACGCCAACCAGGTCGTTTCCATCGACATCAAGTCTGGAAAAGAAACGGTTGTCTATCAGTCCGGAGTAAACATCGATATCCCGCCTAAAACCGAACTGCAGACTCCGCATCTCAGCGGTGACGGGCGGCTGGCTGTCACCTTCAGGCAGGCCCTGCGGGCCACGGCCATGGTTCCCAAAGACGGATCGGTGAAAAATACCGGCGACGGCTGCCAGCTCCTGTGGGCACCGGGTGATGAATACCTGGTCAAGGTCGATGGGGGCGGCAGGGGCGGCAACACGATCTACCGGGTCGACCCTGAAACCGGCGGGGCCACCCCCTGGTTCGACGCCGAGGGCGATTACAGCCATGAGTATTTTCCGCGGATCTCCCCCACCGGCGATGTGCTGGTCTACGGGGCCAGCGCCGAAGGCCACGAACACGACACTGCCGATTACGAGATCTTTCTATGGGTTATCGGCTCGCCCGCTGCCGAGGCGGTCAGGATAACGCACCACACCGGCAACGACAGCTGGCCGGATGTGTATTTGAACTCACCGGCGCGGTAGCCCTTCAGCTCCAGGCAGCCCAGACGCTGTTTGCCTTTTCGCCAATATTGGTATATCTTTCGCTGTTTTGCAGTGTAATATAATTAATGACCCACTCTTTCTGGAGAATTGTCCATGATTTCGACCAAGCGGATTGCCATCACCGGCGGTGCCGGCTTCCTCGGCTCTCACCTGTGTGAGAAGCTGCTCGACCAGGGCCATGAGGTGCTCTGCATCGACAATTTTTTCACCGGCACCAAGCAGAATATCATCCACCTGGTGGACAACCCGCTGTTCGAGCTGATCCGTCATGACGTGACCTTTCCGCTCTACCTGGAGGTGGATGAGATCTACAACCTGGCCTGCCCCGCTTCGCCGATCCACTACCAGTTCGACCCGGTCCAGACCACCAAGACCTCGGTGCACGGGGCGATCAATATGCTCGGTCTGGCCAAGCGCATCAAGGCCAAGATCTTCCAGGCCTCGACCAGCGAGGTGTACGGCGACCCCCAGATCCACCCGCAGCCCGAGTCCTATTGGGGCCACGTCAACCCCAACGGTATCCGGGCCTGCTACGACGAGGGTAAGCGCTGCGCCGAGACGCTGTTTTTCGACTATCACCGGCAGCACAACCTGAGAATCAAGATCGCCCGGATTTTCAACACCTACGGGCCGCGCATGCACCCCAATGACGGCCGGGTGGTGTCCAATTTCATCGTCCAGGCCCTGCAGGGCGAACCGATCACCGTCTACGGCGACGGCAGCCAGAGCCGCTCCTTCTGCTACGTCGACGACCTGATCGAGGCCTTCGTCAGGCTGATGGACAGCGGCGACGGTTTCACCGGCCCGGTGAATCTGGGTAACCCCGGCGAGTTCACCATCCTGGAACTGGCCGAAAAGGTGATCGAGATGACCGGATCGAAGTCGAAAATCGATCTCAAACCGCTGCCCTCAGATGATCCCCGGCAGCGCAAGCCGGACATCAGCCTGGCAAAAAAAGAGCTTGGCTGGGAGCCGAAAATCACGCTCGAGGAAGGGTTGAAACCGACCATTGATTTCTTTGACCGTTTACTGAACAGTGAAACCAAACGTTAGGAAATCGCGATGATTTTTAGCGGTTTTATCAGGTTTCTGAAAAAATTCGCCGGCCATCGCTACCTGATCTGGTCGATGGCCAGGCGGGAAATCGCGGCGCAGTATGTCGGCTCCTTCCTGGGCTTTATCTGGACCTTTATCAAGCCGATCGTGACCATCTGTATTTTCTGGTTCGTTTTCAGTGTCGGTTTCAAGTCCCGGCCGATGGGGGATGTGCCGTTCGTGGTCTGGCTGGCGGCCGGCCTGGCGCCATGGTTTTGTTTCGCCGACATCGTCACCGCTTCCACCGGCAGCGTAATCGGCAACGCCCGGCTGATCAAGAAGACCCAGTTTCCTCCGGAGATCCTGCCGGTGATCAAACTCATCTCCGGGCTGATCACCCATATGGTGTTTATTCTCATTCTGCTGGCGCTCATGCTCTTCCAGGGGGTGGCGCCCACCATCTACATCGTCCAGTTCGTCTACTACCTGTTCTGCTTCGCGACCCTGGGCCTGGGGGTCAGCTGGCTGGTCTCTTCACTCAATGTATTTATCCGCGACGTCGGTCAGGTCATAACGCTGCTGCTCCAGGTCGGTTTCTGGGGAACGCCCATTTTCTGGGATATCAACATGTTCTCAGAACCCATCCAGAGATGGCTCAAGCTCAACCCGTTCTTCTACGTGGTCCAGGGTTACCGCGATTCGTTCATCGGCGGGGTACCGTTCTGGCAGCACGGTTTTTACACCCTCTATTTCTGGGCGGTCACCGGAACCATCGTGCTCTGCGGGGCCTATGTGTTCAGAAAACTGAAACCGCAGTTTGCAGACGTACTGTAGGAGTAGCCATGACTGCCAACACTGCAATTTCAGTAAACAATATCACCAAGACTTACAGGTTGTACGAGAAGCCTTCGTACCGCATTGTTGAGGCGCTCCTTCCCGGTAAAAAAATACTTCACAAACCGTTTAAGGCACTTGACAGTATTTCATTTCAGGTCGAGAAGGGTGAGTTCCTCGGAATTGTCGGAAAAAACGGTAGCGGCAAATCGACGCTGCTTCAGCTTATTTGCGGCATTTTCCCCCCTACATCAGGCCACATAGCCGTGAATGGCAGGATATCCGCACTGCTTGAACTGGGGGCTGGTTTCAATCCCGAATTTACAGGGCGCCAGAATGTCTACCTCAACGCTACGATTCTTGGGTTCACCAAGGAAGAGATTGACCAGAAGATCGACACTATTGTCGCTTTCGCAGATATTGGCGATTTTGTTGACCGTCCGATTAAAATGTATAGCAGCGGCATGGTAGTAAGATTAGCATTTGCCGTTCAAGCAAATGTCGAGCCGGACATTCTAGTAGTTGACGAAGCTTTATCCGTAGGCGATTCATACTTCCAGGCGAAATGCACGAAGCGGATGAGCGAGTTGATTGACAACGGGGTAACAATACTCTACGTAACACACGATATTACGTCGGTTCCGCTTATCTGCAACCGAGCAATCTATCTTGAGCAAGGGAAAGTGAAAAATATCGGCAACGCCATTGATGTTGTCGACAGTTACCTGCGCGATCTCAGAGATGAGCAGTATAGAAACGGCCTTTTACCGGAGGTTGTTGAAGAGGAAGATCAACCCACGGCAATTAAACAAAATACGTCGGCTACAGGCACACATCATCCGGTGTCCCCCGAGGGGGATAAACGGTTGTTGGCAAGCGCATATCAATCATTTGCACGGCGTGTGGAGCCTTACCGATATGGTACGGGGGGGGCTCGAATCAGGTATCTGGAGCTGCTTGATGAAGATGGCAATCCTACTGAGAATTTCGGCTTTCGAGAGCGGGTTACAATTCGTGCTTATATCGATATTTACAAGGAAGTAGACGCACTGAATTGTTGTGTCATCGTCCGCAACAAGCATGGTGTTGAGATCATGCATTGTACTACACGTGAATACGGATACAGTTTCGATACGGTTGCTAAAGGTCGCCAAGTCGAGGTTGATATTTGTTTCGAGAACATACTTAAGCCTATGGAAGCCTATTCCATTCATTATACGGTAAACAACACCTACAGTCTGGAAAACCAGGAAATATTGGATCTCGTTGAGTTGGCAACGGTTTTTAATGTTAAGCCAGATCCCGAGAATCCGGTATACTATTTGATCTGGCACCCGTTTACCTTCTCCCACCGAGTAATGGAATGAACGATTCCGTCCTGATTATTACAAGAGAAATAGTCCCACACTATTACGGTGGTATTGGCAGCCAGTTCAAGGCCATGGCACAATTGCTCGTTGCTACAGGTTTTGAAGTCACCTTTTTTACTGAGTCACGTTGTGATCTTGATGAGCAAGGTTTTTCTCATCACTACCCGAATTGCCGCCTTATCCAGGTCATAGGACCGAGCCAGAGAGGCATGGTAGAATACTCTTATTCTGGTGGTCTGGTATCACATTCTAGATTGTCCTACGCTCTTGCCGTCAGCGAAAAGTTATACAAATATTGCAAACACCATCGTCCAGCTTTTATCGTGGCTGCCGAATTCGGGGCTGAAGCGGCGATGGTGCTTCTACAGAAAAAAGCCGGACTATATCCTGACAGTCAATTCGTAATGTTTGTCGCGGGTTCGACGTATGATGCTGTGACCACGTACGAGAGCGGGGTAGTTGGAAAGATGGCAAGTGAATTGGAGGATCCACAAAACCGTCTTACCTGTGCCCTTGAGGATATAAGCGTTCGGCTAGCTGACCACATCATAAGTCCCACGAACGTCACGTGGAGAATGACACAGAATCGTCTGGCCCTTGACCGCGAAGCACAAATCATTCCCAATCTGGTTGGAACGGATTTTCTGATAAAGCATCCGGTTGACAGCCGGTACCGGCAGCGTTCGGGAATCATTCTCTTTGTGGGACGCCTTGATCGGCATAAAGGAGCCGATCTTCTGCTCCAGGGATTTATTGACAGGTACGAAGAAGACGACCCCGGTGTAAAGACTCCGCGGCTGTGTTTTATCGGGCGCGATTCGTTCTGTAAAAGCTACGAGACCACGTTCCTTTCCTACTGGCGAGATCGTATCCCAGAATCATTGAAGGACCGTGTCAGTTTCAAGGGGCAATTACCGCCGGAAGCAGTCCATCGGTATCTTTGCGAAGCAACACTGTGTGTCTTTCCGTCACGCTGGGAGGTTTTCGGCATTGTCTGTTTGGAAGCGATGGCATGTGCTTGTCCGGTTGTCGTTTCGGCTGATACCGGTCTTGCGGAGGTTGTTGGTGATGCCTTTACGGAATACTGCCTGGACTTTATCAATGAGGTTAGGGCATTGTTCGACCTCTATGACAAACTATTATTGATGGATGAGTCAGCCTATCATGCGTTGTGCAGATCCTTTCACGATAGAGCAGAAGAAGTTGCCAATCGAGGAAACGGCATGCTTAAATCCTTTTTTAACGAAGCAAGTGTCACTAAAGATGATGTTACGGTGTCTGGATGTATGGAAGGTGAATGGGGCGAGATTATCTCCTGTTTGCATGCAGTGAATGCCATCACCACGACGGTGGCCGCTGACTTCAATACCCTTGTCGCTGCTTATCAGATAAGTGAAACGGAGAAAAAAAGGCTACTTGCGACGGGAAATACTGGGTTAGTGCCGGTGGAAAAAAAACAATGGCTTACATCACGCATGCTGGAGTTTCTTAAAAAGCAGGCCGCTCGGTTTGGTGGCTTAAAATGATGGGTATTGCTTACGTCTGCCGCGAGTTCGGCCCGGTCACCGGGGGCGGTATCGGAACGTATGTATACAATGCCTGCATGGCGATGGTTGCCAGAGGTCACCGGGTATATTTAGTAACCGATTGCTTCAATGAAGAAAACCTGCACCTGCTTCCCGAGCATATTGAGCTTGTCGTCCTGCATGAGACTCGAACAAATAGGCAAGGCAGCTTCGTATCTCCGCATCATGAATACTCCTACCGGGTCTACGACACCCTGCACGCCCTGGTTGATGATGGAAAAATCGACGTGGTCGAATTTGCCGAGTTCGGTGTCGAGGGCTTTACCGCGATCCGGGCTAAACGGATTTTGGGTGAATTTGATGAAACGAAGCTGGTAGTCAAACTCCATACGCCTGGTTCGCTGCTCTATGAAATAAACGAGGATCGTCGTCTGCACGTGGACAGCCTCTGTGACTATTACATGGAGGATTACTGCGTAAAATATGCCGACATGGTTACGTCTCCATCGTCTTCGCTGGGGGAATATTTCAAAAAACGGGTGGAGCGCAATGATATACGCAGATGCCCATACCCGATGCAGCTGCCTGAGCGGGAGAAAGCTCGCACATTTACCGAAAAAGAGATCAAAACGGTCCGTTTGATCGGCTCCATCCAGGTTCGAAAGGGCATCGATACCTTCATCTACGCTGCTATTCAGGTGCTCGAGGTGGATCCCGATTTTCGTTTCGAGATCTGGGGAGCTGACCGCGGTGCCCAGCTACTCGATCAGAGTTATACGCAGATCTGTGCAAGGCTTATCCCTGAACGGTACAGGGACCATATTGTTTTTGCCGGCAGCGTTTCGTATGCGGAAATCCCATCGCTCTATCGGAGCTGCTGTTTTTGCGTATATCCTTCCCGCTGGGAGAACTGGGCAAATGTCTGTCTCGAGGCGATGTCGTACGGCTGCGTGGTGCTGGCCTCGAAGAACGGCGGCATGGCTGAAATGATCGAGCACGGGCGAAGCGGTTTCGTTATCGATCCGCTGGACCCTGCCGAGGTTGCTTCGATAATTCTCGAACATTACCAGCAGGTTTCGCTCCTTGAAGAGATTTCTACTCGGGCTCAGGCGCGCAGCCGAAAGATCTGCGATCCGGCCAGAGCCGCTGAGCAGATCGAGAGCAACTATCGCCAGCCTGGTTCCGGCAGAATCTGGAAGAAGCTGCCGGCCGATCCACCGCTGGTCTCGATTATCATCCCCTTTTATAATCAACATCGTTATCTCGAAGAGACGATTGCGTCGGTTCGTGAATCGACGTACCCGAATGTGGAAATCGTCGTGGTCAACGACGGCTCCACCGATCCGGCGGCCGTTGCGCTGTTCGATTCGCTTGAGGGCGTTACCAAGGTTTCACAGCAAAATGGAGGGCTCAGCGCTGCTCGAAACACCGGTATAGCGGCGGCGGCGGGGGAACTCATCCTGCCGCTGGACGCCGACGACCTGATCGAGGACGACTATATTTCCCGGGGTGCAGCGGCTTTGCTGAATAACCACGAACTGGGCTACGTGAGTTGCCATGCCCAGAATTTCGGGTTGCTCGACAACGCCTATATTCCGGTGGGTTATGTACCCGAACTGATGCCCTTTACGAACACCCATGGCAAGTGCAGTAATCTTTACAGAAAGGAGTTGTTCTTCCGGTGCGGTGGGTATGACGAGATAATGACGTCCTATGAGGACTGGGATTTTCTGCTTACCCTCGATGAATGCGGCATCGAGGGTGATGTGCTGCCGGCAGAGCTGTTTCGCTACCGTCGACACCTGGACTCGATGGTGTATACGGTCGCAAATCGTATGCGGACCGATCTTATCCAGTACATGATGATTAAGCACGAAAAGGCTCTCGCACCTTACGCTGCCAAGATGGCGATTATGTTGGCGCGGTTGTGGAAGGAGAGTGAAATTCGTCACGAGTTTGCCGAGCAGCAGATAGCCAACGCATATTTTCACCCTGCCACCAGCGATTGGCACAGGGTGGCCGGGGCTACCCGTGTGCAAATCTATTCCGCCGCTGCCGGGCAATGGTGGGAGCATAATTCGGTATATGTCGACATCCCCGAGGATCAATGGAACTACCTGACCATCAATCTGCCTTTTGCCAACCACGAGGGAGTATTTCGGATTGATCCGGCGAACGGGCCAGGCCTGATTTTGGTACGTCGTATTTCGCTGCGCGAAGCAGGATCCGACCGGCTGCTTTTCAGTGCCGGCGGTCGGGGTGATTTCAGCTCCTGCCAGACCGCCGGCCGGGTACACTCGCGTACTGAAGGCGGTTACCTGGTTATCGAGGCAGATGATGAGGATCCGCAGATTCTGCTGCCGCCTCTCTCCAAGCCGGTGCATGCCAGGCTCGAACTTGAGCTTCTTTTCACCACCGATACCGACCAGCCGATCGATAAAATCGCCAGAAAATACCGGCCCAAGACAGACAAATCGAAGCTGAAGCGGCTTCTCAGTCAGTTTTTGAGTATCTTCAATAAATAATATGGACACGTCAAGCGGAGCATCCAGTTGATAGACCAGACAAAAATGGTATTGCCCGTTTTGGTTCGCATGCTGGTGGTCTTCTTGTTTGCCGTCGCTTTGTTCATGCTTTTATCTCAGGATGAGCTCGACCTGGAGGAACTTGAAATCAGTCTTACAGTGACCAGTGCGAGCGACGAAGTTATGCAGCTTTTCTGGCTGATCGATGCCGATGATCAGCACCAACTGAAAGACCGCAGCAAAGGGTTGGTACCTGGAACACATCGCTATTATTATCGCCTCGCGGAATCAAGAGACCTCAGTTGGTTTCGCCTCGACCCAGCAACCCGACCGACAGAAATTATCCTTGAGGAAATCGTTCTCGGCTGGGGACCTGATCGGTTCATTACCCTGCGCGGCCTGGATCTTTATAAAGCAACCGAACCTGTTCAACAGGTTTATCGGGAATTGAATCGCCGCAATTCCTCCTTACGAATCGTTTCTACCGGGGTCGACCCGATTCTCAGAATCGATATTGACAGGCTCACTTGGTCGAGAAAAATTACCCGCATTGCTGCTGCAGTGGTCGTATCGATGGGCGCTGGACTTGCACTGCTGCTGACACTGAGTTATCTCTGTTCCTCCATGTACAGCGCTCGCTCCTATTCTACCTATCCATCCCGGCCGTGGCACTGGGTGGGCTGGGCGATGGTGATGCTCCTTGCCGGAGCGCTGCTGACGGTTGCGGTTCCGGTGCCGCTGGATGAACAGCAGCCGCTCATCCATTTTCTGGCTCTCAGTTATACGATAGGCATAGCCTCATTTTCGCCGATTTTCTGGTTTGCTACCCGTCCACCCGGCAGGATGGCGGTTCTTGAAGCACAGACAAGCCGTTATGCGTGGCTGCTCTATGCACTGCCCTGTATCGCTGTCTGGAGTTTTTATCTGGTCTGTTTCTGGCCGGGCAGCATGAGCCCAGATTCGCTCGACCAGTGGCACCAAGTGCTGCACACCGACTTCAAGGACTGGCATCCGGCCTTTCATACCATGAATATCTGGTTGATCACCCGCGCGGCATTGTCGCCTGCCCTGGTTGCAGCGGTCCAGATTCTGGCACTGGCTTCGGCGGTCGGCTGGAGCCTCAGTGTACTGCAACGCTATGGTATTTCCAAGGCCGTTCTCTGGATTACCGCGCTGCTGATCGCAATCTGTCCGGTCAACGGGCTGATGGCGATTACCCTCTGGAAAGACCTTGCCTACAGCGTGGTTCTGCTGATATTGGCCGTCTACCTGCTACAGATCGTCATGAGCGACGCCGTCTGGCTGGTGGTCAGGCGCAACTGGCTGCTACTCGGCTTTATCCTGGCCCTGGTCTCGCTCTACCGCCATAACGGGGTAATTCCCGCGTTCTGTACGATTGCCGCCCTGCTTGTCCTCTATCGCCGCCGCTGGATCGGGATCACTGCAGCGGCGCTTGCGGCGCTGGTTCTCACCATCGGCATCAGGGGACCACTCTATGATATGCTCGACGTGAACCGGGGTAACCCGATGCAGAAAGCCTTTCAATCATTGCAGCGGGAGGTGTTTCCGATGAGCTTCTTTCGGGCCGAAAAAGAGAAAGTTGCCGGGAACCCGGAAAACTGGCAGACGCTCACTGCTCCGCACCAACCTGAAAAGAGTAAACCGGCTTCTTGGGCCGCGGCGAGAGTGAAAAGCGACCTTCAGAAAATGCGGGACCGGGTCTATTCGGCCTCGCGACTCTGGCGGATTCAGCCACTGCAGACCTTCCACAAACGTATCGAGTACGCTAATCTTTGGGAAGAGCAGGGGAAGGATGGTAGGAAGATCCGCTATGTGAGTGCCAATCAGAACGCTATCAGCGAACATTCGCTCCTGCCGGCGGGCCGCGACCTGCTCTATCAGGTCTTCAATTGGACGAAGCATCACCCCGTCCTGTTTTGGATGTGGAGGCCAGCAGTCTATCTGTATATGCTGACAGCGCTTTTTATTATCCAGTCTTGGCGCATGCGTAAAAATCTTTGGCTAGTGCTCATGCCCGCTCTAGTTAATTCGCTGCCGATATTTTTAGTTGTATTCCACAAGTCGATTTTCAGATACCATTACCCGCTGGTGCTGCTCGGTATGGTATTGATCTTGCCGCTGCTGTTTTTCAAATGGGAATGGGGCTTCTGCGACCCTGATTCTGTGAGTGATCAAGCTAGATGAGGCGACGGACGACCATATGAAAAAACTGATCATCCAGATTCCCTGCTATAACGAGGAAAAAACACTTCCGATTGCTCTGGCCGAACTGCCGCGGGAGGTGGCGGGTTTCGATCTGGTCGAGTGGCTAATCATAGACGATGGTTGCCGGGACGATACGGTGCATGTAGCTCTTGAAAACGGGGTCGACCATGTGGTTCGCTTCAACAAGAACCAGGGCCTGGCCAAAGGTTTCATGGCCGGGCTCGAGCGCTGCCTCGAACTTGGCGCAGATGTGATCGTCAACACCGATGCGGATAACCAGTACGATGCCCGCGACATCCCCAAACTGACCGAACCGATTCTTGCCGGCGAAGCAGACCTTGTTATCGGGTCCCGGCCGATCGATGACATCGAGCATTTTTCGACGACCAAGAAACTACTCCAGAAAATCGGCAGCAAGGTGGTCAGGATCGCCAGCCGTACCAAGGTCAAGGACAGCACCAGCGGCTTCAGGGCAATCAGCAGGGAAGCGGCGCTGCGAATGAACGTTTTCAACGAGTACACCTATACCCTGGAGACGATCATCCAGGCCGGTCAGAAGAATATAGCGGTCATGTCGGTGCCAGTCAGAACCAACGGCTACCTGCGGCCGTCGCGGCTCATCAGCACTATTCCGTCCTATATCCGCAAATCAGTGGCGACCATTTTTCGGATTTTTGTGGTCTATAAGCCATTCCGGTTCTTCACCGTGGTTGGTGCTGTTGTTTTAACCACCGGCCTGCTACTCGGTTTCCGCTACCTCTATTTTTTCTTCACCGGCAGCGGGGGGGGCATGTCCAGTCGCTAATTCTCGCTTCTATTCTGATCGGCACCGGCTTCCAGGTGATGCTCACCGCTTTTATCGCCGACCTGTTGTCGGTGAACCGGCGGCTTCTCGAGGATCTGCAGTATCGTGTGAAAAAAGCAGAGCTGCGCTCGGAAAAGAGATCCGTAGCCTCCGGAGAACACTGATTCGTAAAATGAAGGTTGTTTACTGGGGCACCTATGATACTGGTAAACCGCGCACCAGGATCTTGCTACGCGGCCTGCGTGAAAACGGGGTCGCAGTTGAAGAGATTCACCACGATCTGTGGAGCGGTGTCGAAGACAAGAGCCAGATTTCCGGTTTTGTCGGGAAAGCGCATTTTCTGTTCAAATGGCTGTTCTGTTATCCGCGGCTGATTTTCAGGTACCTTAAGGCTCCGCCGCACGATGTGGTGGTTGTCGGTTACCTCGGTCACCTCGATGTGCTGGTGATCTGGCCGTTCGCCCGGTTCCGTCGGTGCCTTATCGTCTGGGATGCATTTCTGTCTCTGCACGACACGGTTGTCTACGACCGGAAACTGGTAGGCCGATACCACCCGCTCTCGTCTCTGCTTTATGTCTGGGAAGCGCTTGCCTGCCGCGCCGCCGGCCTGGTTCTGCTCGATACCGAAGCTCATGCCCGTTTCTTCATCGACCATTATCGGTTGCCTTCGGCCCGGCTGGGCGTGGTGTTTGTCGGCGCGGAACCGGAATTCTTTCCGAGACTTGAACCTAATCGCCAGGAAAGTGCCGCCAGGGATGGGGTGAAGGTGCTTTTTTACGGGCAGTTCATTCCGCTGCATGGTATCCAAACCATAGTCGAGGCGGCCCGCATCCTGGAGAAGCGGGCTGTACACTGGAAAATTATCGGGCAGGGCCAGCAGGCCCAAATGATTCGGGAACTGGTGGCCGCCCGGCCGCTTGAAAACCTAGGATGGGAAGCTTGGGTTGATTATGCTGAACTGGCAGACCATATCAGGCAGGCGGACATCTGTCTTGGTATATTCGGTGACAGTGCCAAAGCTGCGAGAGTTATTCCCAACAAGGTGTTTCAGGTCGTTCTTGCTGGCAAACCTTTAGTTACCAGGGATTCCCCGGCTATACGGGAGTTGCTGGATTCACCTCCGGCCGATGTGATCCTGGTGCCGCCGGCCTCTCCCGAAGCATTGGCAGAAGCAATCGACAAATTGGCGGACCGGTTTGTAAAACTGCCGAGCAGCGGCTATCTCGCTCTTGCCGGGGAGATTACCCCCAAAGCAATCGGTCGCCGGTTCCGCACTATCATAAAAGAAAGGCTCACAGAATAGATTTATATAAACAGGAGTCTGACTCCTTCAGATGAGTAAGACGGTTAAAACTATCTCAGTCGGTTCTGAAAAAACGGTTTTTCAGAACCACCTAGTTATCACCATTGCTTCGCACTGCCTCTTCATAGAGTGATCTATAGTCATTTACCATACGTTGTAGAGAAAAAGCTTCCTCGACACGTTGTCTTCCAGACATCCCCATTCTATGCCGTTGGACATCATCTTTGAGCAATGAATTCAGTGCATCCAATAATAGTGAACTATTGTTGTCAGGAAGCAGGATGCCATTCACCCCATTAAGAACCAGCTCAGCACTTCCTCCACAATCCGTTGCAATTACTGGCTTTTGCAGCGCCATGTATTCTATGATGGCATTGGATATGCCTTCGCCATGTACGGATTTATTTGTTAACAACAGACAGACATCCGAGGCTGCAATATACGGTTCAGGATGCATGCATCCTTCCACAAACGTTATGAGTTTACGGCAATCTAATTTGTCGGCATAAGCCATAGTTTTACCTAAATTTTTCCCTCCGCCAATCAGAACTACATGTAGCCCGGGATAAAGCTCTGCCAATTTTGGGACGCAGGCAATGAGACTCGCTTGATCTTTTTTATCGGTAAAATTTCCAACCATGCACAACATGGGTGAAGCTTTCAGGGGAAACGCATGGACATTATTAAATCTTTCAAGATCGACGCCATTGTGAATTACCCGTCCATGTTTTTCGACCCCGAAAGACACGAGTCCTGCATAAGAGTTAGCCACAATATCGGAAGCATGACTGAAGGTTAGTGAACTTATACGATCTCGAAAATTAAGCTTCGGCCTAGCCGCGCGGATGGATCCATTAATAAAAGGTACACCGAATTTTTTCGAATAAGCCACACCGAGATGGTCTGCAAAACAACCAAACGAATGAACGATATGGGAAGATGGTTTTATCTCTTTAAACAAAAGCCTTATTAAAGCGAATGGAAAACGCCAACTTAGATCGATGCCCGCATTGGCAGCGCTCGTCAACCTGAATGAATAGTCCGCGGCACACTGTGCCTCTATCTCCCTATCCCCCCCGGACGAAAGAGTGACAAGAGTGGTTACATACCCCTTACAAGTTCTTAAACCTTTCAACAGTTCAACGAGTTGACGTTCCGCACCTCCACTTGGCATGCCATCAACCAGGTAGAGAATATTTATTGTGTTGTTTTCTGCCACGGAACACCTTTTAGACAAGCACCACTAACTGAATTTTTAACGGGAGTCGTAACTAGAGCCTCACCATAAATTCTCCAACCCAGCGCCTGCTAACAACTGGCAGCCTGGGAAAGAGAAGTGAAGGGTCGCCCATTGGATAATAAGTATTTTAAACACCCGCTGGCTCAATATGGTGTGTTTATCTTTACATGCTTAACCTCCGGTTCATTAACAAAACGAGCCATCTTTTTTGTAAAGTGAGAGACAAACCTGTTGGTCACTTTCTGCCAGCACCATGGTTTTAAAGCGGACCAGACGTAAACACCCCGCTATCTGGAGTTCCGGCTGCATAGCAGAATCTTTATGAATCCACTGGATGTAGATGACAAAGCGGCATCGGTTTTCTGCAGATAAACGTTCGATAGTATCTGTTTTTTCTCCAATGATTACCAAATCTTTTCCGTGATCTGCCGCAACCGATTTTGACACACCAGCTGCCGGGCCAAGATCTTCAATAGCAAAACGGGTATAACCTTGAGAATAAAGAAATGATCTGACAATACGTGCATCCTCCTTATCCCTAATAAAATGAACCCAGGTCTTGCCTGAGGATAATAACCCTATTCCGGCGGTTCCGATACCGGTGCAGGCATCAACAATGAGCATGGCCGGCGAAACCAGGCTGAAGAGATTGATCAACTCGAGCAGGGCATCATTAAACCTTTGAAATGATTCGATTGAGTAGTGCGTCACGAACCGGGAAAGCAGATCGTCAGCAAACCGTTTGCTGACCGCAGTTTCGGGCTCACGTTTATATAGTTGGTTTTTAAAGACAAAGTTTTGAATATCGACATAGTAAACCCCGTTCTCATCTTCCATAATATTGTGCCTGAAATCTGGAGGTCTCAAATCGCAATGCTCTCCGATGCTTACTGTTTTCAGGTGAAGTGAAGCCAGAGTCTGCTTGAATGCGGTAATGAACGCTTCTCCTTTGGCACCGGTAACAACTGCCCCGTCAACCGGCTGGACGACGAACCCGAAGTGAAAACCTCCATCTTCACTCACCAGTTTGACGAGGTCATAGACCCTCGGTGCGACGCGGTGAGCATGCAAGAGGTTGCTCACGATCACTTTTTCGAGCATTGAACCGACCGCCACCATGCTGCTCCGGGTCGATGCCGGTGCCAGTTCGGCGGAGGTGTAGTACGGTGTTGCGTCACCTGAGATCTGACGGCTTTTGATCAGCTTCAAACCGACACGTTCTGGGTAGATTCCGCACAGGCTCCGACTAACCCGGTCGATATCGGCACAGTCACCCAGATAAACGCTGTGCCTTCCCGATTTATACCGGATGCCGTGTTTATCAAGAATGTGCTCCAGGCGGGCTGGGTCGGAGCCGAAATTGATTGACGAAGCAAGCACGGTTATCGGTTGGCCGGGGAGCGAAAACACATTGTCTTGCCGCTTTAGCAGACGCTCGAACGCAAAGCCTGCATACATTGCGTTAATTAGATAGCGATCGAAGAAGCGAAATAACGGCCACGCCCTCAGCGGTACGATTTCTTTGAGCTTGGTTCTCATCCAGGTTCTCGCCTACCCGCACCTCACCTCGGTTCTGCACATGAGCATAACCAGATAACCAATCTTGCTGACACTTCAGGTGTTTGACAGACGCTCCCCACTGTGGAGCTTACCCGGAAGACAGCGGTTTTTGAAGCTTATAGGCCACATTAGCCCCGGAAAAATTGTCGTGATTGAAGTACGGAGCGGCTTTCGCCAACCACTCCAGCAGCTGGGGAACTTTATCCGTTGGCAAACCGGCGTCGGAAAGTGCATTCGGGAGGCGCTTTTGAAAATCCAGTATCAATCTCTCCCCGGCTGCCCAATCGAGGTCGGTTGACTCAACTGAAAGACGACATCCGGTTGCATGGGCAAATTCTTCAAACTGAAACGGACTGAGCGAGTGGAGGTCGCTCAATGACATCGGAACGTCGAAAAGTATCTGCAGCGTCATCCAGACATATCCGCGCGGGTTGAGAAATGAAGGGGAAGATGTAATCAGGGAGCCGCCTGGTCGAACCAGGTTTTCCAGGATATCCCGCAAATCGTTAAACGGGTCATCAAGGTGCTCCAAGACGCCCTGCAGCACAACGACATCGTAAAGACCTCCATGGTTATTGTAGTCTTTGCAAGCGTATACAACATTCTCCAGGTTGAAGCGTTGTTTTGCAATCTTGACGGCACTCTCGCTGTAATCCAGGGCCTCCACCTTCTCTGCGCCCGCCATGCCAATCATTGCTGCCAGGCGTCCTTCACCACAGCCGATTTCCAGTACACGCAGCCCCTGCCAGTGCTCCAGCATGGAAAAAACCAGAAGTGACTCTTGAAAATAATCAAAAGTATAAAACTTCGCTGAGCCACCGGCATAAACCGCTTCATATGTTTCTCTCAATTCCTCGTTTTTTCTTGCCATAAAAGTCCTTTCAGTGCTCGTTTGCCTCTGCTTCCACTGCAAAGCAATTGGTGCTGACCTCAGAAATTCGTACCGATCTGAACCGGCCGAAGAATTTCACTGAATTTATCGGCCCGGGTCTGGATGTCCGCCAGCGGAGTAGGTGGAAATTTCTGGGCAGAATATGATGAGTGTTTTTTCTTCAGGTATTTTTGAACGTTATCGCGGAACATGATAAAAGCGTGCATACGCGCATGCCTGCAGCCGCTTCACCCGCTGCAGGGGGGGGCTTTTCCGGACGCAATTCGACTTCTTGCAGAGCCTCGACAATTCTCTCCGCTGCAAATGGTCCGTTCAAGCGAGGCGATATGCTCCAAGGCGATTTTTCTCATGTGCTCGTCACCTGATGCGTGCAACAATTCTTCTGACAAGATTTTCCTGCCCATTCGATGAGCACCTCTACGGTTGAGGCATGGTAACTCAAGGCATTCGGGAGTGGCTGTCGATAGCCGGGTACATGTTTTTCATCGAAAGCTATGGCAGATATATCCATGGCAAATGCCTCTATACCCGTTGTGCAGTCAAAGTGAACGATAAAATCAGCGGCCGCAATCCATTCAACAACCGGGCCGCTGGCAGTTACTCTGGCCTGTGGTATCTGGCGGAGCCAGGCCTCGCCAATTATGATGATTCTCTGAAGGGTGTGGCCGCACAATTATGGTGTGATTCGGAAAAGCTTCTGCCAGTCTCGGAATCATTGTCCGAAACGACGCCAGTGCCGCCTCATGCACCCGAGCCCACTCCTGAAAGAAATTCGGTCTTTTCTCGATAATGGGATATCTGGAATACATGGCATGCATCGCTTCTTCGCCGAGAAAATGATTGGCGAACGGAAAACTGGTATTTACGAGGATGAACCTGCCATGTTTCTTGCGTAACTCCATGGAGGATTGTTCATAAAGTGGTCTGGTTTCCGGCCGAAGCAGGTCAAAGCGCGGATTTCCCGTCACCTTGATAATGTCCGGCAGTTCCGGGAGCATGCTTCGCATTGCCGCTTTCTGTCGATCACCCCAGGCGAAGAGCATCTCAACTTCAGAAATGGATTGCTCTCCGAGCCGCATTTCCTTCAGTGTTTCAGGGTCGAAAAAGACCAAGCCCTCCTCATCCCAGGCCACGACCGTGTGGCCCATGGCTTTACAGTATCGAAACCACTTCGCCCTGTTGACCGTAACACTCTTGTCGATATAGATTCCCGGGGGGAAACGCCAGACATTTCTCCGCAACTCTTTTTGGCTGCCCAATACCACCTTCCACCCGGCTTCTGCAGCGACAAGCGCCAACAGCAGTTTGGCATCGAGCTCGCGTACTTTGGTCTCAACGGGCAGAAACATAAGCGGCCTTTCATTTGTTGCGCCTTTCCCGGTAAAGACGTGAGCTGCATGCATTTCAGGACAACCGACTTCATGACAACAGCATTGCCTGTCGTCAGATGTACCGCTGAGATGCCATTTGCTGAGCAAAACTCATCCACCGCTTTTTTCGCACCGGGAAAATCAAGATAGCCATAATCATCAACAACGATAAGGCCGCCCGGTACGACTCTTGGGAAGAAGTACTCCAAACTTGCGTGAATCGGCTCGTACAGGTCCAGATCAACGTGGACAAACCGGTATTGATGATCTGGCAGATCGCCCAATACGTCAGGAATCCAGCCTTTGAAATAGGTTATTTCCGGAAATTCCGACAGCGATTCTTGCACCTGGCTCATCGTGGCGGCATATAAACGTCCTTCAGCTCTGGGATGCACACCACTGACCTGTTCCAGGTCTTCCTGCGACGGTTCGCTCAAACCGGCAAAGGAGTCAATGATATGAAACCCTTTGCCGGAGTAAGAAACTTCAGCCTGACGCGCATAGCTGCATAACAAATACGAGGAAAGTCCACGAAAACAGCCGGCTTCCAGGATATCGCCCGGCAGGTGATTGGTCGCTTGGAACAGTTGCACCAAATTGTAGAACCGGGGACGTCTGAATGTACTATCCGGCATAGCAGTTTTCTGCAGGCCTGCTTCGTAAATCCGACGATACTGCTCATCGTGATCGAAAAATAAGACACTTTCCATTAATCGCTCCACCGCCTACCAGTTTTCAACCACAGTTTTGCGTTCCATCGGATCCATCTCAGCAATTGCCTGATTGAGGTAAACTGAGTCATCTCTTTCATGCGTTGTGGAAACTTCCTCAAAGATTGCCCCGACGTCACTGCGGAAGGCGTGAGCCTGGCCAGGTTCAACCAGCATTTTATCGCCTGGTTGAAGCACGCTGACCGCTCCCTCAAGGTCAACGACAAGCTCTCCCCATAAAACCTGAAATGTTTCTTCTTTTTTACGGTGATAGTGCGAAGGATGTTCCTGACCCGGGAAATACCACGATGATCTTCTTGCAATAACTTCGATTGACAATGCTTGCCAATACTGCTCCGTATTGCCTGAAGGAATCGATCCCAAAATGGTGTGACAGTTCAATCTGAATATCGCTGCCCAGTTCAATCTGCGCTTCATAGAGCATGCCTTTTACATCATGCACAATGTTGCGAACTTTACTGATATAATCGGTAGGTGCTGCTTCTTTGACCGGCTCGTCTGGTGCATAATCTCTACTGGCCATGAAGGTTGCCCTGTACTGGCCGAACTCGCCGCTCGACATAGTTTCATCGGTATACGGCATGGCAAAATAGACATCTTCCGCGTCAATAACTTTCCCCCTCGGAATGTTCACGAGCGGCGTAGACGCCGCGCATCAGCGTGCGCAATGACGCAACTTCAGAAGGAGAAACCTGTTTGTTTTCCTCGGCTCCTCCGATCTCCCGAGCCCGCAAAGCTGCCTGAACCCAGAGATCGGCCTGCTCGGGAGTGGATGAGTAGGCATTGAGCTGTATTTCATCTGTGGCAATACCGACATGCCGCTCGAAAGATTTCCCCACCTTTGCAGACGGCAGCTGCGACAGGCTCATAGTTGTCCGGGGCCTCATGTCCTGAATAGCCGATAGGCACCCCTCGATAGCGTTTAATCAATTTCGTCATGAAATTCATGAACAGATGTTCAGACGGTGCCGGATACATGCCGATGCAATGGAGAATCGCAAGCGGTACATCCCGATGCGTAAAAAAGCTGACAATACGGTCAATGTCATGGAGATCGACACCGCCGGTCGAAGCAATGACCGGTTTGCCTGCGCCAAGCATCTCATTGAGCAGCGGCCAGTCCAGAGCACTGCAACTCGCCACTTTCAGAATATCAACACCATGATTGACGGCTTTGGTGACGGACCGTTCATCAAAAGGAGTAATAACACAAGTCATTCCAGCCTGATGGATGGCATCGACCAATTGACGGTTGGTTTCATCATCGAGCTTTGTTTCCATGAACCGGGGGATGTGCTTGACATCCTTTCTGGTCTTGTAGGCAGGATGAATCATGGTATCAAGATCTCGATACTGCAGCTTGACGGCTGCATGGATCCCATGCCTGATTTTTGATATCGGCCATAGCCTGAATAATACGCAGCCCATGTTCCAAACTTCCCTGATGGTTGTTGGCCATCTCGAAAATAAAGAGATCCTTAAATAAATCCATTTTTGTCTCCTGTCAGTTTATCTGGTCAAGCTCATCTTCGCGCAGTGCGCGGTCATCGACATAATAGTCGGCAGCCGGTTTGCCAAAGTGCAACTCATGGTAAGGTACCCCCCATTCCCGCATCTGTTTCTCTGTGGTTTCACGCCAGTTTATGCCTGTCATGGTTCCGCGGGCAGTGAATAAAATGATGCGGTGGCCCTGCTCATACAGCCGGCGGACATGAGCGATGCCGTCTTCCCGTGGCGTAGACAAATTATAGTCGTTTCCTGGCACTATGGCTGCAATTACCCCATCAATATCGCAACATATGGTTTTGTTTCCCGCTTTTTTATCAATCGGCTCCGTATGCATCTTCATTCTACGGTTGACCCTGGCGAGATCCTCAGATGTATCGATATCATAGATCTCGGTTTCGACATACCCATAAATTCGGCTTCCCGTCATCGACTTCTGCTCTGTGATCACCCGAGTTCGTACAACATCGATATTTGCTGTTTGCAGATAAGCTTCCGGCAATGTTCTGCCTCGGCTCATTCCAGGGTTCTGCAATCCCACTACACCTCAAGTAAGGGTGAAAGGATGCCATCACTGCCGCGGGACCACATTTTATAAGGCGTATGGTCAACAAGTGCAACCGTCCGAACGGAATCCAGACTCGGGTCACCCAGTAAGAATCTTTATGATTTCATCAATTGCCCCTGGTATGACGGACTCGGGCACGTCGGCCGCAGATGAACGCAAACATCAGGTACATATGCTTCGTTTTTCTCCAACCAATCGAGCGCATGAATGAACACTTCAAGGTCGGTGGCATGATCCCCGGAAATTTCTGGTGGTCGGAGAAAAGGGGTTTCAGCACCATATTGGCGTGCAATTAGCGGCATATTCCTCGCTATCGGTGCTGACGATAACACGAGAGACGGATACCGCTGTCCTGGGCCTGCAAAATACTCCAGGCGAGCAGCGGCTTACCCCCAACATCTTTGATATTTTTATGTCTTATTCCTTTTGAGCCGCTTCTCGCAGGTATGATTGCCAGGCATTCTTTCTCTTTTGATCAGTCATGAGGTCAATTAGTATATTTTCCTATTGTCGTAGCCACAAAAAACTATTTCCAGTTCCCGATCCAACTTATTTACGCTCACTATGTAACTCACTGTAATTGTATCAAGCTCTAAGCGTAACAGGCCAAGTACTGGCCATTGTCTCGTTCACCAAAATAATTGTATTTTTTTCATTAGATATTAATAGTTTATTGACTATATAAGGCTAATTGCTGCCTATATAGTTTTGAAATCTTTTCACAATTGTTTAATGTTTTTGGCCTTGATATTCTTCACTATCATTGCAAAAAGGGGGTCTTCGGTAATTCCTTTTGCCTTATTCAATCTCTTATGGAGAGGATGACACGCATAGCCAGTTTGTTAAAGAACAATTCGGTAAGCTGTTTTTTTACGGAATAGTTGCGAAAAATGGCAAGATGAACGCCATGATGTGGGCGGAATGCGGGCTTGAGTGGATCATTGAGATTTTTGTCCGGTGCCTGTGGGCACAAAGCCAAGCCAGATTCTGAGATCATTTTATACAAAAAGTATTCATCACTGTCATACTCCAAAGAAAATCTGATCCTCTTGTATTTGTCGGATATATTTATTAATTATAGGAAGCATCTTCTGATAGTATGGCTCTACTCGAACAAAGTGGAGGCCAGACATTCTCTTGTTATTTTTCCTTCTTAGAATATTGCTATAATCGAGATTAATAGTCCGGCAATGAACCACATGCTGTTCTAGTAGTTCTGGGTTTCTGGAAGTATAAATATATCAATATCACCTATATAAATATATTCATAGGCCAGAAAATCATCCGAGTAGATAAGCCACCTCTTCATCTGCGCCAAAGACCGCGCACTATAATTACTTACCTGATAGTTTAAATAGTTATCTATAATTTTAAATTGTCCCAAACCGGAGAGAAGCTCCAGGCTCATTTGGACATTGTCTGTGAGGGAATTGTCTGTAAAAATTATCGATTCATAAGCCGGGTATGATTTGAACAATGAGAATAAATATAAAGGGATATACTCTTGGTAGTCTGCACCACTTACAAATGTCGTAATACAGATATTTTTACTCATTTTTCAAAAAACCAGTAAAGATAGATCATCAAACAAAGAGCTGTGTCTTCTGCTAGAATCTGAACTCAAACAAACAATAAACATAATTAACCTTTTCAAAATCTCGTCTTAAAAACTACCTATTTATAGCCTATAAGGAACTAGGTCATTAAAAATCAGTGGTAATTTTAATCAAAGAATAATCAGCCATTTTTTAACGATCTAGAAGCAATTCTCAGTATGAATAATTAAAGTAGTCGATATCCTTTTCAAAAGTTTTCGCGACAATTAGCTTTGTCCTATCTGTATACAAATCTCTATAGGAATTAGAAAGAGATTGCTTATTTTTTCTAGCTATTTTTTTTTATCAATTTTACCTTACCATTAGTCCGCTCTTCAATTTCCCTTATTGCATTATCGAAATCCTCTACTTTGTAAACGTAGTCCACTACCAACTTCCCGTTTTCGTCACAGAGCCAGTCATATTGATTTTTATGTAGAGTAGGGGTGCATACAGGTATCATTTGCAAACCGATGGTTGTCACAAAACTTTTTAAATGATATTTTGTTATTTACTAAAACGCCTTCCTTTCTATAATAAAGCGAAACTGCTCGTGCCCATGGATTCCGGACCGAAGCAAATTTAAAATAGGACTTAAAGATTTCAGTGGCATGAGCACGAATATCAGTATCTTTGGAAACAAACTCTGTTGGAAAGGTCAAATTTCTTCCTAGTGCTTTCATCAAAAAAACACGTATAAAGAATCACGCACTTGCATAATGCTTAAATGTGGATCTGTAATTAAAGGCTCACCTTGCTGACCTAGTTGTGATCTCACCGAAGTTGTTCCGTTTTTTGGGATGGCGATGAATACACATTTTTTCTCAAAATTTACGGCTTCATTCAAAGTGGTAATTTTCGAATTACGCCTACTTCTTTCTTTTTTAAGAACTTTACGAACAATTTTATGTAATTTATTCATCTAATCGGCTTAACGGAATAGTAGTTACACTTATTTTTCATCAAAACTTTTGGATTAATTTCACATATGGTTAAGATGAATACACAAATGAGCTTTTAAACATAAACTGTTTTTTCCTCATTTGACCGTAAAAAAACCATTGCCTGTGATCATAAATTCGTTCGGGTCGTCCTCGTATCGAAAATCAATCTTTTTCAGAGTTTTTTTCATTTTATGAAAATGTATGTACATGAGTTCTGAGCCATCAACATGATACGTTTTTCCCTCTTTCCAGAGAAAGTTCGATCCAGTAGTTGATAACATCTCTCTTTGGTGAACACCAGCTGTAGCTAACACTTTGTTCCAATAAACTGCCAGTGAGGTTCTATTTGTATAAAAAAGCCTTGGATATAAGACCAGTAATCAAACGGAAAATTACTCTTGTTGTGTAACAGATTAGACAAGTACTTTTCATCAATTCCACAATAGTGATAACGCTTTTTTAATTGCCAAATCAAAAAAGGAATTTCCTTAAAAAAAGAATTTACTCGTTCTGTATTTTTATACAGACAAAAATGTCCGGATATTTGCTTTTTTCTGCTCGTAAATATATCATAACTATCAAATTTTTCTTGCTTCAGGAAACCGTAAATATTTCCCCAAACTATGTCTAAATCGCAATGTCCCCAATAGTCGTATTCTTTTACAAATTCTTGAAAAATCGATGCCATAAGCAGGTTTATAATCACATAATTTGTATGCATATCTTTCT
This sequence comes from uncultured delta proteobacterium, assembly GCA_963845115.1. GTDB lineage: Bacteria > Desulfobacterota > Desulfobulbia > Desulfobulbales > Desulfocapsaceae > JABDQA01. Next base: position 382,849 of record CAWJQN010000002.1, read on the forward strand.
TCTATTTTGAGATTCTTGTCATATTTTCTGACTGATTATACAGTTTAGTTCTGCCAGTGACAGATTGACAAACTGGATATTGGCCGGCAACATGGTCGGGAGGCTGATTATCGGTAACTAGAATCCAACTTATTTGGGGATTATATTTGCAGGATAAATAAAACGCACTCATCCAGAAAGGCAACTGGCCATAGTATGCGACAATCAAACATACCGTTTTATTCATACTTATCAAACGTGAATATTATTTCATGCATATCTGTTCATAACAAGATTCCCTAACGTGTCGACAGGTCATTGCGTAACTCACGGATTTCAGGCAACACTCCAAATATTTTTTCAGACATCTCGTACATCTCCGGATCGTTAATCAATTCTATATATTGATCATTGTCGCATATATTTTCCATCTATCAAAAAGCTTCATTTTATCTCGGCGGTTTGGCAACTAATCTCTTCCAGTAATGATCCAATCGTTTATATGTTGCGATTTTAAAAATATTTGACCAGTTTTCCACTACATCCCTGATACGTTAAATCGACGTGGACCATCGAAAGAACTTCCTCCCCGATTTCGCTGGTTCGATTGAGTGACTCGTCACTGTATGTGCCATCAATTAATCTTGAAATTTCCTGGCGATATGCAATGTTGGATACCCACTCATTAAAATTGATGCATATTGAACCCTCCTGGGGATGCTGCTTTTGCTTTATGACCTCTGCAGCCAAAGTTTTCCAGTCCCGCACGATTCTTTGCAGATCTGATACGCCAACTGTTTTATTGAACTTTTTTATATATTCCATTCTACTTGCGAGACTGTTATATGGGTCACGGATAATAATGATGTCATATCGGTTCATTGACGGCCCAAGATACTCTTCCCGCCTCATTTCAAACGTTTCCTGATACACGCTGCTTATGAAATCTTTTGTTCCAAGTTCAAGCTCTTTTCTATCTTCGTAGGAATATATGAGCACATCCTTTTTCTCGTTTCGAAGCGCTTCGATATTGTCCTGAGGACTTATGTTCAGTAGTCTCATCTGTACACAGGTCATGAACGGGTCATTTTCCCCATGTTTCACATTATTCAGGAAACATATTCGCTGACCCCGATATAGAGACATAATCCATTCAATTATCGTATGGTTTCCGCTTCTCATCAGACCAAGCACTCGTATCTCTTCGTATTGCGATAGCCTGACATATTCATCTGTATGATTTTAGTAGCCGGTTTGATCAGATTGTTTTAGCTGACCATCCGGACCATTTCCCACAAAGTGATCAGATTGCTCTAAGATTGCTATACTGGATAGGCTTTACAATATCGACCATTCATTGCAGCACTGTTCGAAAGCCGCCCATCCAGCATCATCATTACCTGCCCACTCATGACTGTGGCTTCATTGTTCTCTGTTTAATTCTGCAAATTGAGAATACGTTTGAAGTAGCCACTCGATTTCAACAATTCTTGATAGGAGCCATGCTCAGCAACCTTGCCCTTGTCGAGAACATAAATCTGATCACACTCCTTAAGCGTTGTCAGGCGGTGCGCGATGATTATGATTGTCTTTTTGCGAGATAGGTTATGAATGGCTTGCATAATAACGTCTTCCGTTACCCCATCCAGTGCACTTGTCGCCTCATCCAGTATCAGTACCTCCGGGTTGTGATAAAGAGCCCGGGCAATACCGATGCGCTGCTTCTGACCACCGCTGAGCCTGATCCCCCGCTCTCCGACACTCGTTTGGTATCCGTCAGGCAAATCATGTTTGATAAAGTCGTGCAGATTCGCCAGTCGGGCTGCTCTTTCAACCGCCTTTTGATCGATAGCTGATAAATCATCGCCGAGCGCAATATTCTTGGCGACGGTATCATCAATTAAAAATACATCCTGAGGAACATACCCTATCATCCTCTGCCATACTGGTCGGCTTTGAGTATCTATTGTTCTGCCATCGATCATCAACTCCCCTTCTTGCGGCACCAAAAGGCCGAGGATCAGGTCGATTATCGTGGTTTTTCCCGAGCCGGTTGAGCCGGCAAACCCAACCGTTTTGCGGGCGGGTATCGTGAGATCCAAATCTTTGAAAACCGCTTCCCGCTGGTCGGGATAGTTATATCTCATGATTTTCAAGCGTATGGAGTTGTTCAGGGTCAACGCGGTAGCGCAATCGGTCTTCTCTGGGGGTACTTCCCAATCGCTCATTTCAGTATGGGCTTGATACAGCAGGTCGAGGGCCGGCAATGCATACTTGATGCTGGATAACTTGATAAAAATAGCCTGCATTGAGGGAAGAAGGCGGTACCCGGCAAACGCGTATAGTGACAGAAGCGGTATAATCTGTTCCAACCGTTTATCCGCCGCCAGAAAATAAAGTACGATGAGGATAACTCCACCAAAAGCGATTACTTCGAAAGCATATCTGGGTAATGCACCAATAATCGCCTTCTTGGCAAAATTGTTTGAAACAATAAGTGATTGTGCAGCAAAACTTTCCCAGAAGTACTGTTCCTTGCCAATCACTTTCAATATCTTGATGCCATTGAACGACTCGCTGATGATTTTGAATTGTTTCCTGTTCGCCTCGGCTCGCTCCAGTCCAATTCGACGTAAAACTTTGCTTACAAAAAGAAAAAGCAGAATATAAGCAGCCCCGAGCGTTCCCGAGACAACAACTGCCAGCACTGGATCAATTGCTATCAGAAGTGCACAGATAAAGACGATTGCCACCCCACTCTTCACCGAGAGCAGGAGCGAAATGACAATGTTGATCACTACCAGTTGCACCTCGCCGAGAACATTTTTTTTCAGCTCTTCCGTGTTTCGGTTTAAGAAATACTCATATGGTCTGTTCAGGTACATATGCAGCAAATTTGTCGCGATACTATAATTGCGCATCCAGGAGTATCTGTATATCCACCAGGTTACCACTGCGGTACTCGCATTGCTGATGAGCAGAATGAGAAGAACTGTAATGCCAACCGCTAATAAAAAGGCGTTTGTGGTGGGAAAATTGAAATATTCATACGCGGCATGAAGCCATTTATTTTCAAAGATATAGTCCGGGTTTGTAACCACCCCCATAAACGGCATAATTGAGCCAACGCTGGCAACCTCAATAAAGGCCATTCCAACCATGGTCGCAAGAAGCCAATAGAGTTGCTTGCGCTCATTCTCATTCAGCAGGACAAGCAGTTTTGAGACGAAAGTAAACATAAGGCTATACAATGGCTAACGATCACACTGGGAATGTGAGTTCTGAATTCGTGACTCAAGATTCAACATGAATTACACTCCACAGATGAAATGATCAGGGGCCTGGAGGAGGGAGGCCGCAGGGCGACCGGAACCAGGCCCCTGATCAGCCCGGCACAACGACCACAGGAGTGAGCCATGTGCAGCAAAACCAATGACAAGAAAGAACCGACTGAAAAGTCCAGACGACGATTCCTGTCACCGGAGAAAAAATTCCAGATCTTCCTGGAGACACAACGCGGCGATAAGCCCGTGGGCGAGATTTTGCGCCGTGAAGGACTGTACTCCTCCGATCTGGTACGGATCAGGGAACAGGTGAAAAAAGGCGCCACCACCCAGTTGGCTAGCAAACCGGGAAGAAAGAAGAAAGCGGTGCCGGCAGAAGTATATGAGTCGTTGAAACGGGAACTGGAAGAGAAGGAACGGGCCCTTGCCGATCTTTCGGTAGAGTTGACGCTGCTAAGAAAAAAAACGAATGGGGGTTCGTGGGAGCGATAAGCGGTCCTGGATAGCTGCGGAGCGCAAGCAGGAGATCCTGACTGCTGTCGGCTCGGCGAATGCGCAGGGCGTCTCGGTTGCCCGCAGTTGCGTGATCCTGATGATCAACCGTCGACGGGTGGTGTGTTGGCAGGAAAAGCTTCGTCAGGGAGGTGGTCTGGCGAATGGGAAACCCGGTCCGAACCAGCCGCTGCATGCGTTGTTGCCGGAAGAACGACAGCAGATTCTGGATATGGCGCGACATGAGGACTTCGCCGATTTGTCGCACCGTATATTGACCGTCACCGCTTGGGATAAGCAGATGTTCTTCGTCTCTTTTACCACCGTCTACCGCGTACTCAGGAATGCGGGCTTGATGATTAGCCGAGGCTGCCAGCGGGCGCACAACGGTCGGTCGGTGCCGCCGTTCCGGCGGGAGTTGACCGGGCCGAACCAGCGGTGGTGCTGGGACATCAGCTATCTGTCGACCTTTGAGAAAGGCTTGTTTCTGTACCTGTATCTGCTGCTTGACGAATATTCCCGGAAGGTCATTTCCTGGCTGGTCAGCTGGCGGCAGGACAGCGCAACGGGACGCCGGCTGCTTGACGATGGACTGGTGACTGAAAATATCCTCGATCTTCCGGACGAGCAGAGACCGGAACTGGTCAATGATCGAGGCCGGCAGATGAAGGCAAAACCGGTTCGCCAGCTGCTGGAGGACCATGGCATGCCGCAGCTGTTTGCCCGACCACGAACCCCCAATGACAACCCGTTCGTTGAATCGGCATTCGGCACGATGAAACGATTCCATACTTATCCCGGCCGGTTTCTTGACGATGTGCAGGCGCGGGAGTATTTTGGCGAGTATTTTCATTGGTACAACAGCGAGCATTACCATTCGGGCATCGATTATGTTACCCCACAGCAGGCACATGCCGGGTTGCGGGAAGCGATCGTTGCCGAGCGGCGAGAAAAATTGCAGCAACAACGCCGCTATCGACGGCAGAGAAACGGAGAGGCCTTGGAAAAGCCCCCTGATCTGCTCGGGATAGAGGCATCAACCAAGAATCTGCCGAGACTTTGTAGTGTAATTGATGGCTGAGTTGAGTTTTGTTTCTCAAAGCAATATCTATGAACTAGTTGGTTCCCCTGGATGCTAGAAAGGTGACGATCGGATTTTTGAGTAGCGTTTCTGCCTTGCCCTTCAACTGCTTCGCCCGATTCACTCGCTTTACGAGAAAAGCTGTGTCAGGGTCACCGATGCTGTCGATATCTGATAGCATTTCATCAGCCTTTTCAATTTCACTGCCGACCACCCGGAGTTTCTGAAACATATACTCAATGATCCCCTTCTGCAGGGCTTCAACAAAATTGTCGGCTGTTTGATAGTAGCTTTTTCTGTCCCCGCCCTTCCAGACCCGGATAATCATACCGAGGCGCTCCAGCTGACGAGCTGCGATTGATGCGGAGGCTTTGCTCAGCTGAAGGTCGTTGCTGATATCGTCTAGAGAACACGCCTCTCTGCTGAGATACAGATAGACAAGGGTCTGTCCGGCGATCCGACCAAGTCCGAGATCTTGCGAGACACGGCCGCCGGAATCAATCAAGCGGTTTCTTATCTGTTGGGTGTCTTGTTCTGACATTATTTTACAGGTTTTACAAATTTATAAAAATTAAAAAACAATGCCATTCCCAATCGTTTCTGTCAAGAAAAAGGTTTTGATTGTCTGGTTATCGAGATAAAAAGGTTACTCAACGGGAAGAGGAGTGTTGTGGTGCCGATTGTGCACGATCCGTTTTGACGAAAAAACCATAGATGTCCTCACCCATACCGCAAACAGCCAGTGGAAGATTTATTGCCCGCAATGCGGCGAACAGCGCGGTGAGTCGTCTGGTATCAATCGTTGCAGCGAGGCTTGCGGCAGCATTTCTCGGCTTTTTTAAGGACTTGCCGAAAAGTTGCTGTCTGACCATCTGCACCGTCGATGGCTGGAGATCCACGCAGTTGATTTTTGCCGTGCTAAATCCTGCCTGTTCCAGAAGCTTCTGTAAGGTTCCGGCACTGAAAAGGTGCGGGTGTACAGTGGGTTCGACCGGCGACCAGTTCTCCCTCAACAACCGCCAGCCGATGCTTTTGATGTTAGGTGTGCTCACGGCCAAAATGCCACCGGCCTCAAGCAGCCGGTGACACTCTTCGAGTACGATCTGCGGGTCGGGTAAATGCTCAATAACTTGCCACATGGTAACTGCACGATAGCTTTCCCCAGGTAATTTCAGCTTTTCGACATAGTCGGTGTAAACTCGAACGCCTGCCTCTCGTGCAATCGCTGCGGACTCCGCTCTCAACTCAATTCCCTCACCATTCCAGCCCAGCGATTGTGCTGCCTGCAAAAACGAACCATTTGAACACCCGATATCCAGCAGCCTCCCTGGTGAACCAGTGAGACGAGCGATCGTCTTCAGTCGAGGCAGATAAACGTGTTTGCGTTTAAAATCTGAGAAATCCCAATGCAGTTTTTTTGGGGAGGTGTGGTGAGATTTTCCTTTTCTCCGCGATTCAGCACCCCGGCCAAGATTCGCGCAATCTCCCAGGAAAACATGGCTGCACCGGGTACACTGAACATACTCGAAACCTTCTTTCTGGCAGAAAGCCTCTGCTTCCGTATTTGAGCACACACAACAAGTTAATATTTGATGATGCCGATTCACAGCCTGTCTCTCCAGTGCCTGATCGCTCGTCGGGATACTGTTTTTCACACTGTTTCCCCTCTCAACATGTTTCACTCTGCTATGCAAAGGTTATGTTCTTTACATCGCTCGGCCTGCTGGGTGGCAATCCAGAAGGGTCTCATATAAATCCATATAACTACGCGCTATTGTCTCGAAGGAATAGGTGCGCTCCACACAACGTCTCGCTTGTTCTCCCAATCGACTGGCAAGGGTACAGTCTTCGAGCAGAGCCACTATGTTGGCAGCCAGATCATTATGATCCTCAACTTGGAAGAGCAACCCTGACTCACGGTGTTTGATTAGAGGAGCAACGCCACCGATATCCGAAGCGACGATTGGCACAGCGGCCGCCATAGCTTCCAACAGCGCGTTAGGAAATCCTTCAAGTCTCGAAGGAAAGACAAAGCAATCGGTTATCTCAAGGTAATGCTCCGGCTTATCATATTCACCGACAAACCTCACCTGGGGCAGATTGTTACGGTCCACGTACTGTTTAGCCTCATGCTCCATGGAGTCAGACTGATCGGCTCCGCTGCCAAGGATCAATAGCTCCGCTTCAGGACAAGCCTCGACCACAGCTGGCCAGGCTTGCAGTAACAAATCCAGTCCTTTGCGGTAGACAAGGCGCCCCGCAAAAAGGACCACCTTGTCTGTATCCGATATCTTGAGTTGGCTTTTTAGGCTGTGGCCTTTATTTTCGGAAGAGAAGCGTTCCAGATCAACCCCATTGGTAATTCTTACCAGTCTATCTCCCTCAAGCCCAACACCCAGGAGTTCGGATTCAATCTCATCGGTCATTACTATGATGCAATCTGATTTTTTAAACAGACCAAGAACAATCTTGCCTGTATTCGTTTTGACCAACTCCTCTATTTTCCCGGCAGTAGCAATTTTTGCAACATTTATTAGTTTGCAAGTTCGGGCCAGTAGAGCGCAAAATGCTCCCAATTTCACCGCACCATGCGAGTGAAGAATATCAGTGTTGCTTCGCCTGCGGACAACAAAGCAGGCAAGCGACAAAACAAAAACCAGTGTTGCCCATCGGTGAGTACCGGGGATACCGAGCCGAATGATAGTGATTCCGCCCATCCGCTCTTGCCGGGTGTATCCAGACTTCCAGCGTCTTGTTACAATGGTGACGCGGCATCCCTTTCGCATGAGAACCGGGGCCAGTTGAGCCAGTTGATTTTCGGCCCCGCCCCAAATAGGCAAATAACGCTCTATTACCATTAATACATGTATGACCATTATCGAAGCTCACGTTTTCAAAACACTACATAAAAATAATGACCTGCCCCACCTGACTGGTCCACTTCCAAGTTAATGAATCAGGACACTCCCCCGTTCTATGTCACCCTGGAGAGACATTAAACATATAGCATGCTTGACCATAAATATGGTCTAATCTCTACGTTTTTCTGAAAATACAGAATTAGACTAAGCGATTTGCGTTTACGACTGCTCCTCAAACAGCCTGTGTTCATATGAACAGCTCGATTCTTTACCTGGCCAACAAGTCCTCTTTAAAGATGACAACCTTTCCCGTCTGGCATGTATTTTACCAGTGAAACGGACCTACCTGGCATCGATCGATAAACCCCACGCTTCAGAAACGCGTTTATCTGCACTCAGTCACGAAGCTGAACTTGCCGCAACGCTCCCACCAGGTATGAGCGCTGAGCTCCTTCACCAGCAAAATAACTCCTCTGATCTGACAGCCTGGGACGCTATCAACTGGTTCTTCTCGATCGAGGAAATGGGGATCATTTTTCAAGGAGAACAGCTGCCTGACCCTGAGTTTCTGCAATTTTGCGACTGGGCTCTGTCCTGATTACCGCACAGATCAGAAAATCTGGCAAGTCGGAATTATGTCTCACAGCTTTAGTGAAAACCCTTACGACGGGTACCACGTTCCTCTGTTGCTCTGCCGTTATCGAACTGCTGGGCTTCCTGGAGAGATCGCTGGAGAAATCATGCGAACTAATTCATTCTACCTCGCAGAGAAATGCAGAGCTGGGCAAAGCATGTGGAATGTACCAGAAACTGTTAGGGATCAGATACTCCGGCAGATTTCCATTGATTACAATAATTCTGCGCCATGGCAGCCATTCTGGTCTGCAGTTATTTTGAGCCATCAGGGATTCTGTGCGATATATCAACCAGCCGATCGCAACACAACCAGAGAGAATTTTACAGAAAAAACAATTGATCCTTCCAGTTCGGTGCCTTCACACCTCACACCGCGATTCGACAGACCGCTGAACACCCTCATCTGGGCAGCGGCTCCCCCCAAGTTCTCAACTCATGCATCAATGGCTATTCGTTGCCGGAAGTTCCTGAAGGCCATCAAACATGCCTTGCATAATGCGATTACCAGGGTAATTTTTGCTGGCTGTGGACGGATTATCGTGGCGAGCACCGGACGAAGCGGTTCTACTATTTTGTTTGATTCGATAACGGAGAGTATTGTTAAACATCGTTTCGGTCTTGACACTAATTCACGACTCGGTCGTAACCTTTATCAACGGGCAGGAAAATTTCTCCCGCGACTGAGATCGATCAGCAGAACCGCAGCTCCGGTGATCAAGACCCATGACCTCCCGCCAAAACAACTCCCTTCACGAACGAAAATAGTTTTCATTTATGATGATCCGCTCGAATCTGCCAAATCCGTCGAGGCAATGGTTTCGCAAAAAGGAAAAAGGTGGCTGGAAAACCACCTCTATAATCTGAAGAGCGATGGCCATATCAGCGAAATTTACCAAAAAGACATCCTGAACTTTGAGAAACAACTGACGAGTTGGAGGAACTTGAAGAAAGCCAGGACATTCTTTGTTCGCTACCAGGATTTATGGGAAAAAGTCGATGATTTGACCCACTATCTCGGTTTTCAGGTACGGCTCCCCAACAAATTGGCCCGGTCTCCTAAACCACCCCCCGGAAAGATTGATCATCAATTATTCATGCATCTGCGCTCACTGATGGAGACGACTGAACAGGAATAGTACTGATAAATGCAACCGCTTTGCCCTCTGTTAAGCCTTCAAACCGGTTCGACACTGCAACAATGTGTTTGCTTTTTTTCCATATTTAGTATTTGTCTGAAAAACGATTGTTCCCAGACAATTAATAGCATAATTTGTGGCCTGATGAGGGAGTTATTCCAATCTTATCAGGTGGGACGAAAAGAACACCCGGTGAAACGAATACGGCAACGCCCATAATCTGGTCTTGGAGTATTTTTAGGATAGGTGCTCAAGCAAAGGCCTGTGAACTCAACTGGAGGAGCGGATGAGAGCGTTATGAAAGCACTAACCGTTCAGCAGGTAACTAAAGTCTTTTCTATCCGCAGCAAATCCCTCAAAGCTCTGGCCAATGTAACCTTCTCTGTCGAAGAGGGAGAGTTCATCGCCATTGTCGGGCCAAGCGGCTGCGGCAAATCAACAGTTCTGAGACTCGTGGCCGGGCTCCTTAAACCGGATTCAGGAATAATAAGTTTTCGGGGGTGGGATCACCATCCCAAATGTCGGCTGGTATTCCAGGACGCCGCGCTTTTTCCATGGATGACCGTCGCGGATAACGTTGCCTTCGGTCTGGAAATGGATGGAATGGATCCAGAGTTGCGTCACCAGATCGTCTTTAAACAATTGTCCATTATGGGTATGGCCGATTTTATGAGCCTTTACCCTTACCAGCTCTCCGGGGGCATGCAGCAGAGAGCTGCAATCGCCAGGGCATTTGTCACTACTCCTGATATATTGCTCATGGATGAACCGTTGAGGGCGCTGGATGCGCAGATGAGCATGGTCGTCCAGGAGGAGTTGTTGACCATGTGGGAAGCGAAAAAACCGATCGTTCTTTATGTCACTCACGACATCGATGAGGCTCTACTACTGGCAGACCGGGTATTCGTAATGAGCGGAAAGCCTGGCAGAATCAATGAAATAGTAGTATCACCATTTGACCGGCCGCGTGACTTGACCGGCCGTCACAATAAACAGCTAGAGGAATTTAAGTGGCACATCTGGAGCCTTCTCGAAAAAGAAGTCCGCAAGCAATTGAGAGTGGTCACCAACTGAACGGTCTGGCTCTCTCTCTCTCATTTGTCAAGGGATCACTTGCTGACCACTGGCTGTCCACGCTCTCGGTGACCATTCTGCTCATATTCTGGGAGATAGCCGCTTCACTGAATATCATTTCCACTCTGTTTTTTCCCCCGCCATCGTTGATTTTGCGCACTCTTGTCAAGCTGCTCTTGACCAGCGAATACTGGTTTTCACTCGGTATGACACTGTTCAGACTGGGTTGCGGAATGATTATCGGTTCAGCGGCCGGGTTGTTTCTGGGATGGCTAATGGGCATCAAGCGCCCCGTCAGGGTGGCACTTGACCCGCTGCTCGCTGCCTTGCATCCCATTCCAAAGCTGGCTATTTTTCCTATTTTCCTGATCCTGCTCGGCGTCGGAGAGATGTCCAAGATTGCCCTGATATCACTGGCGTCATTTTTCCCAGTAGTTCTCAACACCCTCTCAGGTGTGCAGCATATTGAAGGAAAGTACTGGGAAGTGGCAGAAAATTATGGTTCACACCCTCTGCCTCTGCTCAGACGCGTAATTCTGCCCGGTAGCCTGCAGATGGCTTTAACCGGTCTGAGATTGGCTTTCAACAACGCTTTGGTGGTTTGCATCGCGATCGAAATGCTTTCAGCGCGCGAAGGTCTGGGGGCAATCATCTGGATGTCATGGCAGACACTCAGGACTGAAGAACTATACGCGACACTGGCTGTCATAGCAGCTATTGGCATCACCAGTAATCTGGCAATGCGCGGAATCGTCAGGTACTATACGCCATGGTGCGTGGATCAAACAAACAACAGAACCAAAAAAGGATGAACCAAAATGAACAATTACAGTGCTTTAATCAGGAAACCCAGCACCCTGTTACTGGTCGGGATCTTTCTGCTGTTCAGCAGCGCTCAGGCCGTCGCTTTATCATCTGGTGAAACTGATGAGCCGACCCCGCTGCGTGTCACCGTATTTCCCTATCTATCATTTGCACCAATCTATATTGCGCAAAGCGAAGGTTACTTCACCCAAAACGGTCTTGACGTCGAGCTGGTCAGGTTTCAGAATAACAGCGAATCCCTGGCTGCGCTGCTCTCAGGCCAAGTGGATGTCGATACTATTTTCACCGTTGGCGTCCTGAATGCTATTGTACGGGGGCAAAAGGTGCGTCTTGCTGCCAATAAAGGCTTGCTTGCTCCCCAGAACTGTCCAGCGGACGGCTTTATGATACGCCCGGACCTGGCCAATAAAATGGCCACCCCCAGCGCAGAGTTCCTCAAATCGCTTACCTATGGCGTAGACCCAATTTGGCTCGACAGTTACTTCCTGGAATTGGCGCTGGCGGGTTTCGGCGTGGATCTCTCTGAAGTGCAAACCACCTACATAGCGAATCCCGCAGCACGAATGGAAGCATTGGCAAATGGCACTCTTGATGTCGCCTTTGTCAGCGAACCGTTTATCAGTCGGGTGATCGACAGCGGAGGTGGGCAAATGTGGAAATCCGCCGCTGAAATAGCCCCAAACTTCTCCCTGGGTGTCATTACCTTCGGACCCAACCTCCTCGATAAAGACAAGGACGGTGATATCGGGGTGAGATTTCTCAGAGCGTACCTCAAGGGAATCGCTCAAATGAACAGAGGAAAGACAGAGCGCAATATGGAAATTATCTCGAGCTTCTCTAAACTGCCCAAAGAAACGCTTGAGCGGATATGCTGGCCGAGCTACAGCACTGATGGCCGTATCGACGCCAAAGTCGTCAGCGGTTACTCCGATTGGGCTGTCAAACAAAAGCTATCTGATCGCGCGCTGTCACCCGATGAATTCTGGACACCTGATTATGTAATCAAGGCGGCAAGTGAATAAAGCCCTGGAACATTTGCCAGCAGAGCCAGCGGAAGAAAAAGACTTCTGCTCCGGCCAGTTTGCCAGGCGTTACCAGTACTGGATAGAACATCAGGCCAATGAAGGCCTGGTGCGTAACATCCGGCAGATGATTCCCGGCGATGCTCTTGTGCTTGACGCAGGGTGTGGGGACGGGACCCTCAGTGTCGCCTTGGCTGAAATTGCCGGCCGAGTGCTTGGCGTGGACTTGTCGCGGGAAATGCTTCTGCTGGCAAAAGAGAAAGCCAAGGCTGCGGACTTGGTGACTGTCGATTTCGTCCAGGCTGATCTTCTTGATCTTACCCTGAAGGAACACAGTTTTGATCTGGTCATCTGCAATTATGTCCTGCATCACACACCGGTGGCCACTACCATTGCGCGACTCGCCCGGCTGGTCAAGCCGACCGGTTGGCTGTTTCTCCAGGAACCGGCCTGCCCGGTGAGCAGGAAGTTACGCCCCATATGGTATCGCTGGCAGGGGCTTCGTGTTGCTGCGTCAGCGCTGTGGAGCCATGGCCTAAGCACGGCACTAAAGGTTGGTTTTTTTCACCAGGGCAACGACTGGATTGGACACCAACTGGAAGACGACCACTGGCCCCAGGAAACCTGGCGAGAAGTGGTTGAATCCAGCCTGCCTGGTGCAATCTTCAAATCAAGCTCAGACGGGTCAAGTGTCACCATTCTCTGGAAGAACGAGCCAGACAAGACCTTAATTTTCGACACCACAAAGCCGAAGTTTACCAGAACAAGGGTAAAAGAAAGATATCCGTACCCTCCGCCGGCAGACTATTGCCCGTTTCCGCGAGCCGCGCTTGCTGGTTCGGTTGTCGATCGCTTTGAGGAACAGGTCAACAGACATGCCGACAGAACGGCCTTGATCTCGAATTCCTGCACCCAAACCTACGCAGACCTGAATAGTTCCGCCAACAGGCTGGCACGAAGACTGATACCTCTCAAAGCATTCGGGAAAAATCCGGTTGCCGTTCTGATGGATCAGGAAGACCCTGTTATCCCAACTATTCTGGGAGTTCTCAAGTCCGGCAGGCCATATGTTGCGATCAACCCGCTGGATAATGCACAGCACAAACAGCGAGTTGTCACAAAAGCCTGCGCCGACACAATCATAACGACATCGGCACGAATCAACGAGTTGCAAGAGCTCAAGGCAACAGGTTCCCAGATTGTAATCTGGGAGGATCTTGCTTCGGAATCGGATGCCAACCCGGGGCTGCGTCTAAAACCGGAAACCATGTCTGCTCTGTTTTTCACCTCCGGTTCCACCGGAGAACCGAAAGGGGTCGCCCGGGATCATCTGCAATTTCTCCATTCAACCTGGCTCAACACGAACACTTATTTCGTTTCCCCTTCGGATAATCAATCATTGCTCTACTTTCCTGGTTTCACCGCATCCGTTCCAAGCATCTACGACACCCTGCTCAACGGTGCGACGCTCTGTTCACTGATCCCAAGCAAAACATCTCCCATGGACTTGTTCAGTTGGCTCAAAGGACATGCAATTACCCATCTGGCTACCCCCGCAGGGCTCTGGCGAGAACTCATCGTCGCCCTGAACGGGCCAGCTCAGCTGCCCGCCCTGCGCCTGGTTACAATCGCCGGGCAAACTCTCTACGCAACAGACCTTTCCGAGTTCCAGGATACATTCGGGCACCATACCGTTTTGCTCTATGTTCTGGCCATGACCGAAGCAGGTGCCGTTACCCAGGCATATATCGATGATACCGTTGATGTCGGTCAAGGACCAGTTCCTGTCGGATATCCGCTGCCCGACCGAAAACTCGAAATCGTTGATGAGCAGGGCCAGCCACTGCCGGCCGGAGAAATCGGCAATGTCTGGATCACCAGCCCATACCTGAGTCTTGGGTATTGGAATGAACCGGACAAAACCGCAGAAGTATTCTTCACCGCCGCAGATGATTCCGGCAATCGCACTTTCAGGACGAGCGACAGGGGCTGCATTCACCTGGATGGGTGTGTCGAGTTTTTCGGGCGTACCGACACGATCATCAAGCTCAGGGGGTACCGGATTGACACAGAGGCTATCGAGTCTTGCCTGGCCACCGTCGCCGGTGTCTCCCAGGTAGCGGTTGTTCCTCGACAGAGATCATATGGCGACCCGTATCTGGTCGCTTACCTGACCAGTGCAGCAAAATCACCGCCTACCTCACAATCCTTGAGAGACCATATCAGCCGGAACCTGCCTCACTTCATGATACCGGACCGGTTTGTCTGGCTGGAGAAAATGGTACTTACCTCAAGCGGCAAGATTGACCGGCAGTCGCTGGCCCGTCTCAGCACCCCACGTCCGCTCCAGGGCGAAGCCTTTATTTCTCCTCGAAACGAAACAGAGGCAATACTTGTGGAAATCTGGGAAGAACTGCTGGAAATCAGTACAATAGGCGTAAGAGACAGCTTCGTTGATCTTGGGGGAGATTCTCTGCTGGCCATGCGGATGGCTCAAATCGTGGAAAGACGACTGGCAGTTAAATTGCCCCAAGAGTTTTTCAATAAATCCACCATCGAAGAACTTGCCAAACTGTTGAGCATCGGAAAGCAGAGTCAATTCTCAAATGAGGTGATGGCTCATCAAGCAGGACTCTCATCCGAAAACGCCACTGACTCATCGAAAATACACAAAAAAAACAAACCTTTAAAACTATATAACCCGATTAAGACCTCTCGGAGGATTCTTCGTACCGGTCCGATTCTTGGAAATCACGCGCTGCCGTTCTCGGCCGGGGTCCGTCTGCACAGAGTCATGACACGCCGGACATGGCTCATGAAACGAATGTATGCCAAGAATCTTGTCTGGTTGTCAAAATGGCAGAAGGAACTTGGCGATCTAAACGAAACTGAAGCATTGCTGATCCACCTGATGGCCAACACCTGGACGCGCTGGCGAGCGGTTGCCCTCGCTCAGTCGGGGATGTTCGATCGGGGAGTGTGGATGTCCGGAGACGACAAGTCATTCCTGACCTCTTCTGATAATAAACATGGAACGGTGCTGCTTGTTCCCCACACCGGGTGGATCATGTCTGCTCTAGAGCATTTTGTCCAGCTGAGCGGTCGTTTGACCGCGTGTGTTTTCATCGATTTAAGCATTGACAGTTCAGGCGGAAGCACTACATGGGAAGCCCAGCAGGTAAAGTCTCGCAGTTCGCAGCTCTGGAGGGCGCAGCAGGTCCTGAAGAAGGGCGGTGTTGTCATGATCGCCGGCGACGGACGACAAGGAAATCAGTCAGTCGATATTTTCATGCATGGCAGGAGAAGACCCTTTCAAACGGGCGGGGCCTGGCTGGCGGTTATGAACAACGCCCAATATGTGCCCGTATTCGCCAGATACACGACAGAGGGGGTTCTCGAAATCGAACTATCTCCTCCGCTTGTCCCTGAACAATCTTCTTGCGAGGATCAGATAATTGAGCTTACCAGAAAGTATGGATTGCTATACGCGAAACGCTGGTCTGAATTCTATCCCTCGGTTGACTGGGTCCATCTCGATTATAACTTCAATCTACCAAGGATCTCTACCCCTGAAGCGTAAGACGCCGGCTGCGCTCAACGATTCGTTAGCGGACTTGCAGCGAGGTGATAGGTGGGGTCCGAACGCTCTTTTCTCAGCATTTTCAGAGCGTATACTCTTAACCGCACTGCCAAAAACGATACAATCGCCCGCAGCATACACAAAACTGATCTTCCCCAAATTATAAGGCTGAGAATGCTTAGTCGGTCCCAAAAAACAACATATCTATCAGATATTTATAGCAAAAACAGCTAAATTGTGTTATAAAATTTGCAGGATTAATGATCATTTCCCATCAATTCCTTGCAAATTTTACCATGAAACCAAAGAAACCACCTCAGCAGAACAAACAGCACGATCTGTTCCGTTCTGAACTGCTGAACATGATCAATCCAGGCCATCCGCTGGTTGCATTGTCAAAGGCGGTAGACTGGAAAAGACTCGATGAAGTGTTCGGAGAAACCTACTGCCCTGATAACGGCAGGCCAGCCATCAGCACCAGGCTGATGGTTGCACTGCATTATCTCAAATACACCTATGATCTCAGTGATGAGGATGTGGTGCAGGGCTGCTGAAGGAAACAATTGGCGCCGGCCTCCGCATGAGGGCAATCAAAACGAGTCAACTCAAGCGTATCAACGTAGACACTGTCAATGGACACCACCGTACAGGAAAAAGACATTCGTTTTCCGACCGATGCCAGGCTCTACGATCGAGCCCGGCAACGGCTGGTGGATACAGCCAAAGCACAGGATATCGAGCTGCGCCAGAACTACAACCGTATTGCCCGAAACCTTGTCTGTCAGCAAAGCCGTTATGCCCATGCCTGTCAGATGAACCGGGCCAGGGCCTGTACCAGGAAACTGAAGACCTACCTTGGCCGGGTAATCCGGGATATTGAACGCAAGTGTACTGAACCGGATGAATCACTGGTATCTCTGTTAGCCGTGAGTAAGCGTATTGTGTCCCAGAAGCGCACCGATAAAAAGAAGGTGTACAGCGTTCATGAACCATCAGTAGATTGTATCAGCAGGGGCAAAGCCCATAAACGTTATGAGTTTGGCTGCAAGGTCAGTGTTGCGGCGACCAGTCGCGGCGGGTGGTTTGTAGGAGCACGTGCCTTTCCTGGAAATCCTTATGATGGGCATACCCTTGCCGAGAGCCTCCAACAAGTATCAAGATTATCCAGATTACCTGAGCATGTGTATGTCGACCAGGGGTATCGTGGTCATGGTTGGGATGGTGACTGCCAGATTCATGTAGATAAACGTCGGCGGGGCAGAACCGCCCGAAGTGTTTGGCGCTGGATGAAACGAAGAGCGGCGATCGAGCCGGGCATCGGTTACCTGAAACAGGAACACCGGATGGACCGGAACCGCCTGAAAGGTATGGCCGGTGACCGGATAAATGCCATCTTGAGTGCCGCCGGCATGAACTTCAGGAAGCTGCTGAAGTTCTTAGCAGGCTTTTTGTGTCTTTTTTGCTTCTTGGGTCTATTGCGACCAAGAACTGTAGGATATTGCGTCGTTTGAGATAGCGGCTTTTTCAGAATCGACTAAATAGGTTTACAGGGTAAGGTTCGAGCCAGATAAACGATCGTTTTACACCCATTACTTTGAATGAAAATTCCGCGCTATTCGATCATCACTGTTTCCCTCAATAATTGCTATGGACTGCACAGAACGATGAAATCCGTCGTGAGACAGAACAAAGAAACGATCGAATGGGTCGTGATTGACGGTGGTTCGTCGGATCAGACACCGCAACTACTCGCCTCGCTTCACCAGCTTGACATACCGGTCACGGTGGTAAGTGAACCCGATGGTGGTATTTATGATGCGATGAACAAAGGTGCTCGCTTGGCTCGAGGCGAGTATTGCCTCTTTCTCAACAGTGGAGATGAACTTTTTGATACGACCGCTCTTGACAAGCTGACAGGTTATCTTGGTCCTGATATCATCGTCTGCAATGGCGAGGTAAAAGGCGCACCTGCTCCTAAGCAGGTGGAACGGACATGGGTCGATAAAGAGCTTAACAGGATGTTTTTTTTCAACCGAACGCTATTGCACCAGTCGGTTTTGATTCAACGATCTGTCTTCAAGAGATTCGGGTATTACGATTCACGGTTTAAAATAAAGGGCGATCATGATTTCTTTACGCGGGTATGTCTGCGGCCGGATGTTTCGATTCTCGCCGTTTCCGTCTGTCTTTCAAGATACTACCTGGATGGAATCAGTTCGATCGAGAAAAACGGTGAACTGTTCAACCGTGAACTGAGACTCATCAGGAAGGCTCATTTTCCAGTCTATTATCGATGTGTTGTAACAATCGGGCAGGCAGTAAAAGACGTTATCTCACACATGCGCGCCTCCATTGTAAGGCAGTGACGGAAGGTAGCATGCATAGGTGTAAAACAGCCTGGACTAATTACCCTTAAAATCCCTGCCCGGAGCGGCTATTTGACCATGATCAGTCATCCTGACAAGAAATCGTGCTGCGGTTGCGGCGCCTGTGCTACCCAGTGTCCTGAGGAAGCAATTGAGATGAGGGAGGACCGCGAAGGGTTCCTGTACCCTGAGATCAGTGAGAATCGGTGTGTTTCCTGTGGCTTGTGCCAACAGGTTTGTCCTCATTTAAGATCGTTACTTCAAATGAATCCGGAACACGCAACAGCAGTGCAAAACCTCGATTCGTCGACCCGGTTCATGAGTTCCTCAGGCGGCGTATTCTCGCTTCTTGCTGAGCAGACGATCAGCTTGGGGGGAGTTGTATTCGGCGCAAGATTCACTGAACAATGGGAGGTCGTGCATGACTATGCCACAACTCTCGACGGATATGCGGTATTTCGTGGATCCAAGTATGTCCAGAGCAGAATCGACAACTGCTATAAGCTGGTAAGGCAATTTCTCTCAGAGGGGCGCCAGGTCCTTTTTTCCGGTACGCCATGCCAAGTTGCGGGATTGAAAGGCGTGGTGGGGGATCACAAGAATCTGCTCTGCGTAGATTTCATCTGCCATGGAGTGCCAAGTCCCAAAGTTTTTCGGAAATATCTCTTTGAGGTTACTGAAAATGGCGGTACCGACTCTTTTCCCTCTTTCGGCGGCTCTCCGTCAAAGAGGAAAAGCGTGAGCGTCGGAAATATTGATTTTCGGGACAAGTCGCACGGATGGAGAAATTTTCACTTCGTTATCAGCGCTGATGCGCAGAGCCAAAGCAAAGTGAATCGATTGATCGTTTTTCAGCCTGCACGAGAAAATCCTTACTGTCGAGGGTTTATAAATGATCTGTTTCTTCGCCCTTCATGTTACGCCTGTCCGGTCCGGCATTTTTCCAGTGGGAGTGATGTAACTCTTGGTGACTTCTGGGGGATTGATAAAGTCATTAGAGGGGATGATGATACGGGTGTTTCACTGATGATCCTACATAATCGTGAAAAGATTTCACTCGACCCTCAGTGTGTCATCGGTAGTGCAAAAGTTGAAAAGATCATAAAATTTAACAAGTCGATGTTCTTTTCCTCCACAGTACCTCGGGAAAGAACCTTCTTCTTTGATCAGCTTGATGAAACGAGATTGATCCCACTGATTAACCGCTGTGTTCATACTATCGAAAAAAGAAAAAGTATAATGCGAAAGAAGCAGAAGGTTAAGAAATTATTAAGTAAAATATTGACAAAGTTTTGGGGTTGATAGGCATGGTAGTTGCTGCGGACAGAGACGATACTGCGATCACGTCTCAACTGCATCATAGGAGGGCACCCCAAGGGTAACTCAGCTGCTGCACTTTTACGGTTCCTTACATACTGGGCGAACGAAAGTACAATGAAAATTGGAATTATGACACACTGGTGGTCGCACGGTAATTACGGCCAGATTCTGCAAGCCTATGCCTTGCAGAGTTTCCTTCGTAAACACGGGCATAATCCGTTCATTATCAAGTACCAGGCGCTTCTGGATGTTGAACTGGACTACTCGCATCCGCGGGCATTCGTTAGGACAACGCTGCGCAAGGTGAGAAGATATCGAAAGGGGCTGGCCGACACCATTAGGGGTGTGCGTTCACCCCGCGGTTTTCGCACATTTAAAGCAAACAAATTATTCTTTTCAGGGTCATATTTCTCCTTTGACCGTTTACGCGAATCCCCACCGATTGCAGATGCTTATATAACCGGCAGTGACCAGGTGTGGGGCCCATGGACGCGACTTCAGCCGTACCTTCTAGATTTCGGCCCGAGTCAGACAAAACGCATCGCCTATGCCGCAAGTTTTGGCAGAGACAGGCTCACCGCTGACGAGCAGGCTGTTTTTTCTCAGTTGCTCAGACGTTTTGACGGAATTGGTGTGAGGGAATCATCCGGAGTCGAATTGTGCAGCAGTTTCGGGATCGGCAATTCGATGTGGGTGCCCGACCCGACAATTTTTCTCAGTCCTGAAGATTGGGCAGAGATCTGTGAAGATCCGGCCACCCTGAAAACAGCAGAAGAAGGATCTGTCATTTTTGCCTATATGGTTGGCGACGACAATGAATCTGATTTTCAGGATTGCTTTATGTCAGTTCAACAAGCCATCGGTCCTTCCACAATATACTGTACCTCTGACCGCGAACATATGTTGGCGAACGTGGAACCAGCGGTTGGTCAATGGTTAGCACTGTTGGCTGGAGCGGATTATGTGATCACGAATTCGTTTCATTGTACCATGTTCAGTCTGCTATTTAGAAAGAAGTTCATGACTATTCGGAGAAAAGAGACCAAATCTCAAAGCATGAATACACGATTGAACTGCCTGCTGTCTCCACTTGGTATGATCGATCACTTTATAGGCCAAGGTGAAATGCACAGCGTAAAACATCTGCTGGATAAGACCCCTGATTGGCAAGAAATCGAGCACGTCCTGCAGGCGTGGCGGCTTACTGGTGAGGACTTTCTGCTCAACGCGCTGCAAACAGATGAGGCGGGGGTAAGATGAACAAGGTATCTTAATTTTCTTTGTGCAACCAGTGTGTGCATGTTATCGGTATCGATCAGGATTGGAGTGTGGCTGTGCTGCTCTACCATTTAATTATCAGTTTAACCGTTATTCGGGGGGCATTGCGCAACAGTTCCGCCCGTTCATTCCCAAACACGGTCGTTATCGCAGTGCTCTTTATCCTCTTCCGGCTTACATCGATTCGCCCTGCTAACCTGGGAGCTTTACGGTAAGCATAGATGAGGATATCCTGATATATTTTTGACTGTAAAGGTCTTGATAGTTTGCTCTGTAATTGGTACCCGAACCCTGCACTCTCCAATGTCCCCAGAAATGATGATAAATTATCTTCATCTTCCTCGAGGTGATGATGGTACTCGATGATCATCTTGTTAATGAGAGACAGCTTCTCAGATTTCTGAAGGTCGTTTAGAACTGCTGTTTCGGCTCCTTCAATATCCATTTTTAGCAAATCTACCGGTTCGTTGATATACTGGGAAAGCTTTGTAACAGCAACTTCTGCTTCCTGTCTGGGTAATCTTTCCTGATAAAGACTCATATAAAGAGATCCCGGTCGATTTTCATCATAGTAGTAACTCGAAAACCCTCAAAATCTGACAGAGCCTTCTTGTGCGATTCAACCGAAGAAAATCTGTTCTGCTGCACATTTGTTTTAAGGCATGAGTAGGATAGTGCGTCCGGCTCAAATGCAATAATTCTTGAATGTGGGCAGAGGTTTTTAAAGTATATGACAGAAAGACCAATATTGCTGCCGCAATGAACAATAAAAGGATCTGCTTTTCCCAGCTCCGTTAAATACTCCTGACCTATAAAAAGTGACGAGAAAAGCAATAAAAAATCTTCATAATTACCATACTTTACCGAATACTTACCTATGCGGGTCAGGTCACTCCGGCGATTACCTTTATTGAAAACATACTCCGTAACGTATGTTTTGAGGATAGCTTGTACAAATGCTTTTTCAAGCCCAAGTTTTGTGAGCTTTCTCTTGATGATTCTGTATCTTCTAAGTGAGTCAAACATGCCTGAGCATTCCTTTATCTTTTAAAATAACCATAACCATTACTTTCGTTGCAAATGCGATAAAAGCTTCACTGTGTATTTGAAGTAAGTGTTTGGAATGTTCATATAGTTGGCGTTCTTTGTTGTTGCTTCATGAATTCCGCTGGAAAAATGAACAAGGCAAAAATCGTTCGATATTTTATTTGAGCACCCTGCCAAAAAGGTATCAAATTGCTGACCGCCAAGATCGGAATCATAAAAACAAACATCATCCATCAACAACCTATATCTTCTGTCTTCCATGAAAAAAAGAGAACCAGCCGCTTTTCCAAGAGAGCAGCAAGCCGGGCAAACCTTCTTTTCATGGTAGTGGCCAGTAATTCATAATCATGCTGAACCTTTGAAATTGATGTGAAGTGCTGCAAAATATAGCCTTCTGACAGTTGAACTCCAAAACTTCCATTGTCATCGGTGACAAAGAGTACTTCCTCACCCTGGCGGATGAGCGCTTTATGCTGTTCGACACCAATTTGTGTCAATTTTTCACCTGTGTCCACTTGTCCCGACCTATAGAAGACATAATCACGGAGCCTTTTTGAACGGCTTTCATAGAGTTTCAATAGTTGCTGAAGTGTTGAACTCTGCCAATGGTGAATCTCAACACCTTCTATTCTCTTGATATACTCCAGTGTTGGGCACAGGCGAATATTGTCGAAATCAGGCGGATCGAGACCACCTGGATCAACAGGGACATACCATCCATTGTCGAATGGTAAAGATTCCCTCTGTAGGCGCAGTCGACGTATAAGGGGCCTGGGATAACACCTGATACCAATGGGAATAACACTGAAATCTGGTCGGGACAGGCAGAGCCAGAGAAGCCGGACGATTTGTCTTATGGGCCTCATCAGCAGGATGGTATCAGGCTGTCAGAACGAATTGGCATATCTATGCAACATTTGAAAAATGAGAGGAATTATCCAGCAGACTAATTCATTATTATACTTCATTGCTGTCTCATAGTTTGCTCCATAATAAAAGCTGTGGAGAAACAATTGGTTGATTTGAATCAGGCGGCTTGAACAGATCGAAGAGGTGCCACCTCTCAAAGAGGTTCAATTGCAATAACCTCAGTATCGCTGTCAAAGATATGCCAAATTTTGCCTTAAACTTGAGAAACGAGAGAAGGAGATAGACACAGAGCGCGATCCAGATCTGAGTCAACACCACATTCGGCGATGAGCCGAGAAATGTCTTTATCTTCAAGTTCTGTTTGAGCCACTTGAAGAACAGCTCGATCTTCCAGCGCTCTTTGTACAGATCTGCGATAACCGTTGCTTTGAGTTCAAATGAATTGGTCAGGAAGCGGTAGAATCTATCCGTCTCGGGATCGACATACTCAACCATGCGCAGGTCTGAGCTCATGCCCTTGAGCCTGATACGCTGGTCACCGACAATCCACTTGGCTTTTCGGCCCCGGCGTTTATCCAGATCCTGGCGGATGGCATTGCGTTTGAGCCGGGTAAAAAACGTTATTTTACG
>CAWJQN010000003.1:0-180000 GCA_963845115.1 uncultured delta proteobacterium
TCGAATCCGCCGGGGAGCTTAAAACTCGCTTCGCTCAGACAGTTGGGCTCCCTGATCGGCTGATTCTCCGGTGCTCGGTCTGCGTGGCAACGGGGGGAGCGTTAAGTTGCTCTTTCAAACGTTCTGCACCTCCTGCAGAATTCTTGCTCCGATAGAAGGCTTCAGTGCATTCTTGAGGACCAGATCGACTTTGCATCCCAGCAGATCGGAAAGATCATTTTCCAGGTCAAGATATCTAAGCATGCCCGGAGTGATTTCGTATTCGACCAGGATATCGATGTCGCTCTTTGCATCCTGACTGCCTTTCACATATGACCCGAACAAACCAATCGACCGAACATCGTAATCTCTTCGCAATCGGGGCAGTTCCCTGCGGAGGACTTCCAGTACTGAAGCCTTGTCAAAAGCCGCGCTATGCAGTGTCTTACTGGATTGTTCTTTTTTTCCCATGACCATCACGTTCATGTCGGGTTCATGTTAATGGGCTGCCGTAGCTGCGTTGCATAATCAAATTTACCCGTATTCCTATACTTTTTCAAAACCGTTCATTTTCTTTGTGTGCCCACAGAAAACGAACCAAAAGAAAGGATGCTCGGGCCGCGCGGCAACGGGGGGCTGAGCTATACGAAAATCAGTCTCTTTTTTTACTATCAAATTCATCTTCTGCAGAAGATAGAAGCAATCATCCTTTACAGCGGCACCGCTTCCTCGAAAATCTTTTCTGCCAGATAGGGGGACACCCCTTTTCTGGTGACGATATCGACCTTGCGGCCGGTCAGATCCTCGATATCCAACTTCATTGCGACGATGTCCAGCAGCGATCGGTCTGGATCGAGTTCTATCAGAAGGTCTATATCGCTTTCTGCGTCCTCTTCTCCCCTGGCAAGTGATCCGAAAACACTGACTGAACGGGCGCCATGGCTTCGGGCCAGGTTGACGATACGCTTTCGGTACGTTCTGATAAAACTGCTTTTCAAATTGGTATCGAACGGCATGGTTTTATCTTCTATACATATACTGTTTCTTCCTCGATAGAAATACGAACAGCGGGTTTCAATGCACTCTCGAGGCCAAGATCCACCGGTCGGCCGAGTTGATCTTCCAGATATCTTCTCAATGACAGGAAATTGTGTAGTTTTTTCTTTTCCGTCTCGATTTCAACGACGATATCGATATCGCTTTCCGGCTTCAACTGATTCTTGACGATGCTGCCGAACAAACCGATTCTGCGCACACCATAGGTATCGGTCAACACTGCTCTGTTTTTCCGCAGAATTTGTAGGGCCTGTTCTTTGTTCAAGTGATGAGAGTTTGTTCTATTTATTAAAACCGTTCATTTTCTTTGTGTGCCCAAAGAAAACGAACCAAAAGAAAGGGCACCCGGGCCACTTGGTCCTTCGGACACCCTGCGCTCTCGAATCTGCCGGGGAGCTTAAAACTCGCTTCGCTCAGACAGGCAAGCTCCCTGATCGGCAGCTTCTCCGGTGCTCGGTCTGCGTGGCAACGGGATTTTTTTTCATCCATCGCAGCAAGCATGTCCTATTTGACGGACTCAAGCAATTGAATATCACTTCTCAAGAGCTGATTGACAACAGAAGAAACGTCGGTTTTTCTTTTTCTGGCAATACCCTCGAGATATTCAAAAATTTCATCTTCTAGATAGACGGGAAGGTTGAACCTGGCATCTTTTGTGTAAAATTTTCCTCTCTCGCCTTGAGAAAAATCATATTCTTTTCTCATTTTACTCACCATAATGTTGACTCTCAGTTTTAGTGGCTTTCCGACCGGAGATAATACGAATCACTACCGTACTTCTATCAAAGCGCTGATATGTATGGCAGACAACCAGAAGCCTGCCATTGTTTGAGATACCGATGGTAAGCCATCGATCTTCTGCTTGGCCATGATCCGGATCAAATATTGTCAAAGCGTTTTGATCACGGAACACAGTCGCCGCCTCTTCGAAGTTGACTTTATGCTTCTCGATATTCGCTATGGCTTTGACAGGATCGGCGCGTTTTTTAAACAATGACTCAACTCAGCCATCAATTACACTACAAAGTCTCGGCAGATTCTTGGTTGATGCCTCTATCCCGAGCAGATCAGGGGGCTTTTCCAAGGCCTCTCCGTTTCTCTGCCGTCGATAGCGGCGTTGTTGCTGCAATTTTTCTCGCCGCTCGGCAACGATCGCTTCCCGCAACCCGGCATGTGCCTGCTGTGGGGTAACATAATCGATGCCCGAATGGTAATGCTCGCTGTTGTACCAATGAAAATACTCGGCAAAATACTCCCGCGCCTGCACATCGTCAAGAAACCGGCCGGGATAAGTATGGAATCGTTTCATCGTGCCGAATGCCGATTCAACGAACGGGTTGTCATTGGGGGTTCGTGGTCGGGCAAACAGCTGCGGCATGCCATGGTCCTCCAGCAGCTGGCGAACC
Source organism: uncultured delta proteobacterium (assembly GCA_963845115.1). Classification (GTDB taxonomy): domain Bacteria; phylum Desulfobacterota; class Desulfobulbia; order Desulfobulbales; family Desulfocapsaceae; genus JABDQA01. The sequence goes on from CAWJQN010000003.1 coordinate 2,442, forward strand.
GGTTTTGCCTTCATCTGCCGGCCTCGATCATTGACCAGTTCCGGTCTCTGCTCGTCCGGAAGATCGAGGATATTTTCAGTCACCAGTCCATCGTCAAGCAGCCGGCGTCCCGTTGCGCTGTCCTGCCGCCAGCTGACCAGCCAGGAAATGACCTTCCGGGAATATTCGTCAAGCAGCAGATACAGGTACAGAAACAAGCCTTTCTCAAAGGTCGACAGATAGCTGATGTCCCAGCACCACCGCTGGTTCGGCCGGTCAACTCCCGCCGGAACGGCGGCACCGACCGACCGTTGTGCGCCCGCTGGCAGCCTCGGCTAATCATCAAGCCCGCATTCCTGAGTACGCGGTAGACGGTGGTAAAAGAGACGAAGAACATCTGCTTATCCCAAGCGGTGACGGTCAATATCCGGTGCGACAAATCGGCGAAGTCCTCATGTCGCGCCATATCCAGAATCTGCTGTCGTTCTTCCGGCAACAACGCATGCAGCGGCTGGTTCGGACCGGGTTTCCCATTCGCCAGACCACCTCCCTGACGAAGCTTTTCCTGCCAACGCACCACCCGTCGACGGTTGATCATCAGGATCACGCAACTGCGGGCAACCGAGACGCCCTGCGCATTCGCCGAGCCGACAGCAGTCAGGATCTCCTGCTTGCGCTCCGCAGCTATCCAGGAGCCGCTTATCGCTCCCACGAACCCCCATTCGTTTTTTTTCTTAGCAGCGTCAACTCTACCGAAAGATCGGCAAGGGCCCGTTCCTTCTCTTCCAGTTCCCGTTTCAACGACTCATATACTTCTGCCGGCACCGCTTTCTTCTTTCTTCCCGGTTTGCTAGCCAACTGGGTGGTGGCGCCTTTTTTCACCTGTTCCCTGATCCGTACCAGATCGGAGGAGTACAGTCCTTCACGGCGCAAAATCTCGCCCACGGGCTTATCGCCGCGTTGTGTCTCCAGGAAGATCTGGAATTTTTTCTCCGGTGACAGGAATCGTCGTCTGGACTTTTCAGTCGGTTCTTTCTTGTCATTGGTTTTGCTGCACATGGCTCACTCCTGTGGTCGTTGTGCCGGGCTGATCAGGGGCCTGGTTCCGGTCGCCCTGCGGGCTCCCTCCTCCAGGCCCCTGATCATTTCATCTGTGGAGTGTAATTCATGTTGAATCTTGAGTCACGAATTCAGAAACGGCGGGTCGATCTTCTGCTTGGCCATGATCCGGATCAAATATTGTCAAAGCGTTTTGATCACGGAACACAGTCGCCGCCTCTTCGAAGTTGACTTTATGCTTCTCGATATTCGCTATGGCTTTGACAGGATCCCACTCAAAATTGTAAATCATCTAATATTTCCGTTCCATTATTCTTTAAAACCGTTCATTTTCTTTGTGTGCCCAAAGAAAACGAACCAAAAGAAAGGGCACCCGGGCCGCTTGGTCCTGCGGACACCCTGCGCTCCTCGAATCTGCCGGGGAGCTTGAAACTCGCTTCGCTCAGACAGGCAAGCTCCCTGATCGGCAGCTTCTCCGGTGCTCGGTCTGCGCGACAACGGGGGGCGTAGTTCAAAGATCCTTCCCGCCATAAATTTTTCCTGGAAAACCGTTTCTTTTTTCAGTCCATGGTCGACATGGATCGGCAAAATTCCCTGAGATCATCCAGGTGGTTGTTGATTATCTCATACAGTTCCTCATCGTCTACCCGATAATACAGATGGATGAGAAGATTCCTGAAGCGGGCCATGTTCTGGAGCCGCTCCGAGAGCCCAGGTGCAATTAGCTTGTCCGCTCCCAGAAGCTCAAAACACTGGGCGTAATTTTCCGGTATCCTGGTCAACTTTTTCGAGCAGACGTGGTAACAGATATTCAGTGCCGCCTCGATGGCAACAAGCAGGCGGTAGGAGGCAATATCCCTGCGGTCCCGATCTTTCTGAAACGACTCTTTGCCGGCTGCGGCGATTTCTTGAAGCCGTTCGCACGATTCGGCGATCTCGGCACAGCGGGTGAGGATCAGTTTACGATCCAGGCTCATGTCCAGGCCTCCTTCATCGTCCGCTCCAGCAGCGGCTGCATGTCCAGGTATTCTCGCAGGGTGCGTTCGGTGACCCGGCAGCGAATGTCGTCGTCACTGTTGTCGAGCAGTTCGCCCTTCAGCACCGTGTAAACAAATGCCACCGGTGCCTCGTTGAGCGGCCGGACATCCACGGGTATGGTGGTTTTCCTGGTGAGCTTTACTGATAGCTCGATGCCCGCTTGGAAATGGCTGCTGCGGTCTCCCTGCGTAAACCAGACGCCCAGGTCGATGTCCCGGAAGGCCTCGCGGCCGTCGACGAAGCTGCCGAACAGGTAGGCGAAGCCGATGTCGTCGCGGGCCGCCAAGGTGTCGGCGATGATTTGCTTTAGTTCGGTGCGCCGGGGTTGGTTGGCTTTGTAGAGTTTGTAGTCCATTAACTTATTTCTGTATCTGGCCGAATTGGCTACTGGACATAGATTCTTCTAACTTTCTTGTCTTCTTTAAAACCGTTCATTTTCTTTGTGTGCCCAAAGAAAACGAACCAAAAGAAAGGGCACCCGGGCCACTTGGTCCTTCGGACACCCTGCGCTCCCCGTATCGTTACGACAAAACAGTCCTGAATTTTTTCCGGCCCTTTATCCGGTAGATTGAAAAATCACGATCTATGGTTGCGATGGTGTTGATGCTGAGCTTTTCAGCCAGCAGCACGAGGCATGAATCGGCAAAATCCATGGGCAGATCGCGGTATTTTTCCGTCAGCTCCCTGAGCCGCTGAAAGTCTGCATTTTCGATATGGTGAATTTCGACGGCTCCCCTGCTGATCCATTCAAGAAAATCGATCTGCGCATTGCGGTTGAAATCCAGAAGATGAAGCGTTTCGGTTATCGAGGCGATGGTCGTAATCAGCTGGGAGCTGTTTTCCCGTATGAATTCCAGAGCCGTTTCGTGATACCGGTCAGATGCATCGAAAAGAGCGATTAACGGGCCTGAATCGATCAGAATTTTCTTCACGGTCGCTTGGCTTTGATTTTCTTTTTCACCAATGATTTTCTATTACTGGAAAGGTCTTCTCTTCCGCTTGCGTATTTCCCGAACAGATCCTGCCCTGTCTCCCACGGCACTTGATTTATCAAGCTTGCCGATATATTCGACGATACTTTTGCGAACAAGCTCGGATTTTGAGAGACCAAGATTTTTCGCTGCATTACTGACAGTCCGGTCTAATGCAGGGTCGAGTCTTATAGTAATCATACTTCACCTCCGTAATACACATTGTAATACAAAGAGGTCCGTCAGTCAAATGTTCAGATGATGGTACGCACATTACAGCATACTGCATTACACCATACTGATTGACAGAAAACAGATGCCATCATATTATGAAATCATAATGATTCATTTATTTGCTATCACAAGGAGGTGAGCCGTGGGTTCCATTTCTATCCGCAACGTCGATGATCAGTTGGCTCAGAAGCTGAAGCAGCAGGCCAGGTCCTCGCAGAAAAGCGTCAACCAGCTCGTGCTCGATATACTAAACGTCATCTGGGGCTGGAAAAAGAAAAATGCTACACCAGGCCGCATGATGATTTGGACATGCTCTTCGGGCGCTGGTCGGAGGACGATTTTAAGCGAATCCAGGGGAAAATAGACGATGAGCGCCGAATCGACGAGGAACTCTGGAAATGAACAGGATGCTCATCGACACGAATATCTATTCCCTGGCCCTTCGAGGCGACGAAAACGTAGTCGGGACACTGCGTTTTCTTGAACGGATCGGCTTTTCTTCGATTTCCGTGGGCGAGCTTCTGTCCGGGTTCAAAGCAGGAAGCAGAGAGCGCGACAACAGAGAGGAACTCAAGACATTTCTGGACGCTCCACGGACGGTTCTCTATCCGGTGGACGAACATACCGCCGAGTATTACGGCGCCATAATCAACCAGTTGAAAAGAGACGGGACCCCCATTCCCACAAACGATATCTGGATAGCGGCGACAGCCTTCCAGCACGGGCTGACGCTCTACACGGCCGACGGACATTTCCGCACTGTTGCCGGGCTGCTGCTCGAATTGTATTGAAAAGAGGTTTCATATTCGAGGCAGAAGCGGTGCTGAGTGCAAACCGTTAATCTCCCTGATCGGCAGCTTCTCCGGTGCTCGGTCTGCCTGGCAACGGGAGCGGCCCGAAGAACATGGAGCCGGATCCGTCTATGCTCCCGGCTCATGGTCTCAATCACCGGCGAAGAAGATAGTTAACCGTTTTTCACGAAAAATGGTTTATTTAACTATTTTTCATAGCATATAATCGTTTTTCATGCCACAATGCGTCTGAAAACCAAAAAGGAATTCAGAAAAATGGCTGAATATAATCAGAATTCACAATTCAAAACTGTTTTTCATGACTTTCCAATCCCCGGGGAAGGACGCTTCCTCGCCGGCTACGCCGCGCTGATCGCGGCGCATGAACTGGAAGTGGTGGCTCCTGATACCCTTTGTATCATCGGCACAAAGCACAAAAGATACACAGACGGACGCTGGAGCCTGTTTACGCCCCGTCACCGGCCGGAAGACACGTTGTATGGACACCTCACCTTTGCCTTGAAGTATGAAGGCATTGATCTGGCAGTGCTCAACGCGTTGTTCAAAACGATCGATTCAGGAGAACTCGAAGCCATCGTTCGCTCGGAACCAACCGGCTCATACAGCCGAAAACTCTGGTTCTTATGGGAGTGGCTGCGTGAGGAGCAGTTAGACGTTGCCGATGCGACCACGGGCAACTTCGTTGATCTGGTCAACGGCACGCTGCAGTACGGGGGGAAACCTTCCCTCTCCAGACGGCATCGCATCAGAAACAACCTGCCCGGGACAAAAAATTTCTGCCCATTAATCAGAAAAACAGAGAAGCTTGAACAATATGTGGGCAAAAAACTTTCTGAAGCAGCGATTGAACGTATCGGTCAAATCCACCCCGATCTTATCAGTCGGGCAGCCGCCTTCCTGCTGCTGAAAGACTCCAGAGCTTCATACACCATCGAAGGAGAAACCCCGCCCCATGGACGCATCGAAAGATGGGGGAGAATTATCGGCGAGGCGGGAAATCGCGCTCTCAGCATCGAAGAATTTGAATATCTGCAGAGACAGGTAATAACGGACGGTCGCTTTATCACGGCCGGTCTGAGGACCAGCGGCGGTTTTGTCGGCGAGCACGACCGGACAACCGGGATGCCCATGCCTGACCACATATCCGCTCGACCCGATAATCTGGAAGCACTCATGACCGGCCTGATCGAGACCTATGCACACCTTCGTGATGCCGAGTTCGATGGCGTACTTATGGCCGCTGTCATCGCTTTCGGCTTTGTATTCATTCATCCATTCGAAGATGGAAACGGCAGGATACACCGTTACCTGTTTCACCATGTTCTGGCGGAAAAAGGGTTTGTGCCGAAAGGACTGATATTTCCCGTGTCCGCTGTTATCCTGGAACGTATCGAGGAATACCGCACGGCGCTGGTCCATTTCTCAAAACCCCGGCTTGGTTTGATCACCTGGCGGCCGACAGAAAAGAACAATGTTGAAGTGCTGAACGATACCATCGATCTGTACCGTTATTTTGACGCGACGAAACAGGCCGAATTTCTGTTCGAGTGCGTCGAGCAAACCGTATCCCACACCGTGCCTGAAGAAGTTGCATATTTAAGGAAGTACGATCGGCTCAACGAATTCATTAAAAACTACATCGACATGCCCGATAATCTCGTTGATCTGCTGATACGCTTTTTATCTCAAAATGAGGGGAAACTGTCAAAGCGCGGCCGGACAAAGGAGTTCGAGATGCTGACGGAGAGGGAAATCCAGGCCATAGAGGCTACCTATGCCGAGGTATTCCGGCAGGTTGAAAGGTAATGCCATGTCCGTTCCGTTTTTTTTCAAAAGCTGTTCTTTTTCCTTCGGTACCGGGAGCGATGTGGGGGCGGCAGAAGCTCCATTGCTCGGTCTGCGTGGCAGCGGGGGAGCGTTGAGTTACTTTTTCAAACGGGCTTACACTGTGCGCGGCCGACGCACATTTCCGCACTGTTGCCGGGCTGCTGCTCGAGTTGTGCTTAAACTCCAGAGAATGAAGGCTGTGGCTCGCCCTGATCGTGAGCGAATTTCCTGATTGTGTACGGCTCCCTCTGTTTTACACCTGTTGCACAAATGTATATATTGAGTATATACTTATCGTATGGACGATCTGTGGAAAACGTTTATCGATCGGTGCCGGGGTTTTGACTGGGATGCCGGGAACCTTGATAAAAACTGGGCAAAACACAAGGTGAGCCCATCCGAATGCGAGCAGGTATTTTTCAATCTCCCTTTACTGGTAATAGACGATGCTGCCCACTCTCACCAGGAAAAGAGATTTTATATTCTTGGCAGAACAGATGCCAAGCGCAGACTGTTCATCGCTTTCACGCTGAGAAACAACTTAATTCGAGTAATATCCGCACGTGACATGAGCCGCAAAGAACGGGAGGTTTACGACAATGCCTAAAAAGATACCGAAATTCAAGAGCGAAGATGAAGAGCATGAGTTCTGGGCAACTCACGACTCCACCGAATACATAGACTGGCGAAGAGCAAAAAAGGCAGCATTTTCAAATCTTAAACCTTCCGTGAAAAAAATATCCCTGCGCCTTCCTGAATCCATGCTGGAAGAACTCAAACTACTGGCAAACAAGAGAGATGTGCCCTATCAGTCTCTGCTGAAGATTTTCCTGGCCGAACGAATCGAGAAGGAACTCGAGGCATAATCAATCTCATAAGTTCCTTTGGTTTCTATTTAACCGTTACCATCTTTGTCTGCCCACATAAAACGAACAAAAAGAAACAAGTGGTCTCAGTTTCTGCGGTGCTCGGTCTGAGAGGCATCGGGGGTTGACGCAAAACCTGAAAGCTTATTGCTGCTTCACATCCGATCGGCATTGCTGATCAGTTCGCAGAGTTCGTCGGCCATTTCGTTGATCAGGGCCTCGTCCTGGCCCTCGACCATGACCCGGATGACCGGTTCGGTGCCCGAGGGGCGGACCAGGATGCGGCCGGTGGAGTTAAGTTTTTCCTCGAGCTTGCGCTGGGTGGAGGCGAAATGGGGGATTTCGGCGATGCTCAGCCGGGTGGCGGTGCGCACGTTTTTGAGGACCTGGGGATAGCTGTCCATGATGGCGGCCAGCTCGGACAGCGGCCGGTTCTGCTTTTTCATCACCGAGAGCAGCTGCAGGCCGGCCAGGATGCCGTCGCCGGTGGTGATGTGGTCGAGGAAGACCAGGTGGCCGGACTGCTCGCCGCCGAAGCTGTAGCCCTTCTGCCGCATGGTCTCGACCACGTAGCGGTCGCCGACCGCGGTTCTGACCATGGCGCCGCCCATGGCCTGCATGGCGACCTCGAGGCCCATGTTGGACATCACCGTGGCCACCAGCGTCTTTTTCTTGAGCTTGCGCCGCTTGAGCAGGTCCTTGGCGCAGATGGCCATGACGTGGTCGCCGTCGACGATCTGGCCCTTCTCGTCGCAGACGATGAGCCGGTCGCCGTCGCCGTCAAAGGCCAGGCCGATGTCGGCCCCCTCCTTCCTGACCGTTTCGGCCATCAGCTCCGGGTGCAGGGCGCCGCAGCGGCGGTTGATATTGGTGCCGTCCGGGGTGACCGACAGGGGTGTGACCCGGGCGCCGAGTTCCTCGAAGACGTGCGGGGCGACCTTGTAGGTGGCGCCGTGGGCGCAGTCGATCACCACGTGGAAATCGTCCAGGGTGAACTGTCGCGGGAAGGTGTTTTTCAAAAAGACGATGTAGCGGCCCTTGGCGTCTTCGATGCGCCGGGCCTTGCCCACTTCTTCGGCCACCGGGCGCAGGGCCTCCATTTTCTGGGAGAAGATCAGGTCCTCGATCTCGGCCTCGACCCGGTCCGGCAGCTTGAAGCCGTCGCCGGCGAAGATCTTGATGCCGTTGTCCTGGAACGGGTTGTGCGAGGCGGAAATAACCACCCCGGCGTCGGCCCGCATCGAGGTGGTGATAAAGGAGATGCCGGGTGTGGGCATCGGGCCGACCAGCATCACGTCGGCGCCCATGGAGCAGATGCCGGCGGCCAGCGCGTTTTCCAGCATGTAGCAGGACAGCCGGGTGTCCTTGCCGATGACGATGCCGCGGCCGTGCGAGCGGTCCCTGACGATAAAGGCGATGGCCCGTCCCACCTGCAGGGCGATCTCGCTGGTCATCGGGTGGGTGTTGGCTTCGCCGCGGATGCCATCAGTCCCAAAAAGCTTCCTCATAAAATGGCCCTTTTACTCAATCTCTGCGTTGCGGGCGGGCGGGTAATCCTCGACATACTAGCTTGTATGCCTGCGGTTACCCGCCCACCCGCGCCTTGACCTTGAGCAAAATTCCTCATTTTAACCCCGGAATCAGATTGCCCGAATTCACTGGTTATTTGCTCTACCTTCGCGCCTTGATCTTGAGCAAAATTGCTCATTTTCAATTCATGAATCAGATTGCTGGAACTCATCTGGTTGTTGCGTGCTCATTCCTGCTCGCCTTGCTCATCGTATTCGCTCTGGATCTCCCCTTTCCTGGACTTGCTCTGGCCAGCGGGTTGTTCGCGCCGGCTTCTGAAGGCAGCGTCCTCCGTCGGGTTCGCTTCCGGTTCGGGTTTGGGTTCCAGCCGGATGGTCTCCGGGTCGATCTGGACGATCTCCACCGGCAGCTCCAGCTCCTTGCCGGGGATTACCTTGATCACCCCGATATTGTTTTCCTCGTCGACCACGACCAGCACTGTGAGGAAATCCTCGATTTTCAGTTTCTGGTCGAGCAGGTACTGGGGCACGCTGGCAATCACCCGCACTTTTTTCGGGGTTCCCTCGGCGCTGTTTGGCGGCGCCTTGAGCGGCAGCTGATACTCTTTCTGCACCGTCTCGAGGCCGACAACGATGTCGGCGGTCACCGTCGTTTCACCGATCAGTTCGACGATAGCCGGCTCCAGGTCGAGCGGCACCTGGGTCTGGATCGAGCTGTTCAGCCCGGCGATATTGATCACCTTGGTGCGCAGTACGTCGTACTGAGCCAGCACCGTTTCCGGACCGGTAATCGAGATCACCTCCGGGTCCATCTTCAGCCGCTTGAGGATATAGCCGACCATCGGCTCACCGTTGGTCACCGGGTTGATCGGAAAGGTGCGCTTGACCAGCTTGTCCAGCGACAGGATGATCGAGGTCGGCTGGATCCTCAGCACGTCGATCCCCCGCGGAAAGTTGATCGAATCCACATCGTTGGTGACCACGCGGGTGCCGGGCGTCGCCATGGACAGGTCGATCTGCCGGGTGATCTGGCTGCTTTCGAGTTCGAGGATCAGCGATCGCGGACCGTTAACCGTCACCTCGATCTGTTTCTTGAACTGGTTGGAGATCACCAGCTCCCGCGGCAGGTTGATCACCTCGATCGGGATCATCACGCTGGTGTCCACCCGCTGTTCTCCGCCGACGTTGTACCAGAGGATAACGGCCAGGACCAGGGCGATCAGGCTGGGCAGCCACTCTTTGGCAAGCAGCCGGCGCCAGTATGCGAGATTGCGTGTCTTCATCGCTTGGAAAACCAGTTCTTCCAGGAATACTTCAGTACGTCCTTGCCCGCTTTGGTGCCGATGAAAATGGCGCGGAGGCTGTTGGTCAGCGACACCTCGTCGCTGATCGCCGTCATCGCCCCGTGCTGGACCAGCGAAATCTGCTGGGTTTCCTCGGAGACCACCAGGATCACCGCGTCGGTCTCCTCGGACAGGCCGATGGCGGCCCGGTGCCGGGTACCGTAGTGCTTGTCGATGTAAGGGTTCTGGGTCAGCGGCAGGATCGCCCCGGCGGTCTGGATCCGCCCCTTGCGGATGATGACGCCGCCGTCGTGCAGGGGCGACACCGGCATGAAAATCGAAATCAGCACCTCGCGGGTCAGCCGTGAGTCGATGTGAAAACCCGAATCGATATAGTCACGCAGCCCCGTGTCCCGCTCGATGACGATCAGGGCTCCGATGCGCCGCTTGGAGAGGTAGAAAACCGTGCGCACGATCTCCTCGATATCCTTGTCGACCATGTCCATCGACTTCTGGAACGGGGAGCGGCCCACCTGGGTGAGCGCCCGCCTGATATCGTCCTGGAAGACGATGATGATAATGATGAACAGGGAGCTGAGGAAGGTCTGCAGCAGCCAGAGCAGGGTCACCAGATCGAGAATCCGGGCCATGAAATAGACCCCGACCAGCACGATCAGGCCGATGACCATCTGCACCGAGCGCGTTCCCCGGATGATCGAGATGAGCTGGTAGAGCAAAAAGGCCACCACCAGGATGTCGACGACATCCTGCCAGCGCACAATTTTCATGAATTCAAACATGTAACAAGCGGTAGCACGAGTTTCTGGAAAAACCGGCGCGGCAGCGCACCGGTGAGGTGACCCCATTTTTCACGTATCCCTTTATGTATATCAGGAAGGGTTATTATTGCAAAGAAAAATTTCCAGAATTACATAAAGTTAGGAGATATTGTCAGGCAATCGGGGCGGCCATGAAAATGAACCGTTCAGATCCGGCTGGGAACAGGCCCAAAACCACCGTGTGCTGCCCGACTGATCACCCCTAAATTCTTTTAAAAATGGTGCTTCCAATCACATCAGCACTGGACATTTCAGTGATAATTTCATAGATGTACCGATACTGTTCTTAAGCTCGATTCAGTTCCCGGACGGGAACTATTTAGATTCATCCCGATTTTGATGAGCGTGTGCTGTATTGATGGCTGACAACAACAACGATATCTACGGATCGATTTCCATATCCCCGGAACCACCCGAACCACGGCCCCCGAAAAAGAAATCCGTCAAAAAGCAGTCGCCAGCCCCCAAACCGCCCCGCCGCACCAGGCCGTCGGAGCGGCAGCGAGACAGCGACGCGGCCAGGCAGCCGGCCCCTGATCGGCAGTCGCAGCGCGGCACCAGAAAGCTGGCGGTCTGGTTCGCTTTTATCGTACTGATCTTCGGGCTCTACAGCGCAGCCGGCTACCTGCTGGTCCCCTACCTGGTCCAGAACAGGCTGCCCGGTTTTCTGGCCGAGAAGACCGGCGCCTCGCTGACCACCGGCCGAATCAGTTTCAACCCCTACAATTTCAAGCTGGTGGCCCGTGACATTTCGGCCCAGACCATTTCCGAGGATCAGCCCGACCAGCGCTTCCTGACCATCGACGATCTGCGCATCAATCTCGATTTTCTGAGCCTGCTGCGCGGGGAGCTGACCTGCAGCGAGATGATCATCGAGCGCCTCAAACTGCACATCATCAGGAACCAGGACAAGAGCTACAACATCTCCTACCTGCTCAAAAACCGGCGGCTGGACAACCAGTCCGAAATCATCGATTTTGCCGAGCTGCCGTTCTTGTTTTCGTTCAACAATATCTCCATCTCCGAGTCACGGGTCCTGATCGACGACCGGATCAGCGGCAAGCAGCACGTGATCAGCGACATCGAGCTTGACCTGCCGGTCATTTCAAACTTCCCTTACCAGACCGACTCCTATATCCACCCGCGCTTTTCGGCAGTGATCAACGGCAGCCCCGTGACGCTGACCGGGGAAGCCTCCATCGGCGGCGGCGGCCGGCAGACCCAGCTCAACCTCGATATCGACGATATCGACATGCCGCTCTATTTCGACTACCTGCCGCTGACCCTGCCGGTCGACATCACCACCGGCCGGGCCAACGGCGTGCTGCACCTGACCTTTTCCCCCCAGGAAAAGCAGGGCAGCCGCTTCAGGGTCGGCTTCAACCTGGAAACCACCAACCTCGGCCTTGGATCCCGCGACGCCAACATGTCGCTGACCATGCCCGCGGCCCAGCTGGAGGGATCGCTGGAACCGTTTACCCGGGTCCTGAGTTTCAAATCGATCCTGCTCAGGGAACCGGTCATGGTAACCGATCAGGCCGAAGACGCCTCCATCGGCGCAACCCTGGCCAGCCTCGCCCCTCTGGCGCTGAGGCCGCCTCCGGAACACAAGCTGCACCAGGTCATCCCGCCCATCACCATCAAGCTGCTCATTGCCGAGGGCGGCAGCTTCACGATCCGGGACCAGCGCAGGAAAAAAACCGTGCAGCAGTGGGACGCGATCCAGCTCTCCATCAAGAATTTTGCCAACGACCGGCTGTTGTCCGGTGAGGAAGAAAGCTCGTTTCGGCTCAGCGGTGAACACCAGTCGACGGCCGCCTATTTTATCTGGCAGGGCATTTTCGACGCCCAGAACCGGCCGGGCGGCAACCTCCAGCTCACCGGTGTGCCGGCGGACCTGATCGCACCGTTTCTGGGCCGCGAGGCTGCCGATATCGGCGGCACCGCCGACCTCAGGGGACTGTTCAGCCTGGAATCATCGAGCCAGGACGGACGACCCTTCGGCTATTCGCTGAAAAGCTCCAACCTGACGATCAAGGAGCTCGAACTCAAGGATCAGGGAAAGGTCTGGCTCCGTACACCGGTGATGCGCTGCGACCCGGTGAGCCGGTTCCGCGGCATTACCGATCTGGGCAATGTCTATCTGCACAACAGCGTCGTCAACCTGGAACGGAAGAAACTTCCCTACCTGTTTCTGGTCTTTTCGGCCCGGCCCACCCAGCATGTTCTGCACGGCATCGATTTCTCGGGCAGCATCGCCATTTCGGGCGACGGCGGAAAAAAGCCCGGTTTCTCCCTGAAAGAGGTGATTTTTCAGGCCAACAAGCTCGAGAAACAGGAACCGCAGAAGGACAATTTCGTGTTCAGCGCAAACCTCGGAACCGCCAGCGACATCAAGGCCAAGGGCAGTTTCCATATCGCCCCGGTGCAGATCAGCAGCGAGCTGTCCGCCTCGAACCTGAGCCCGGCCCAGCTCTTCTCCTGGTTCAGCGACTCACCGGCGCTGCTCGATTCCCAGGCCACCATCTCGCTCACCGGTACCTTTCTCTATCCCCAGCAGGAGTTCAGCGGTGAGCTGGCGGCCGAGAAGATCAGGCTCGGATCGGGCAAAAACCGACCATTTTCCGCCGCGACTATCCACTTCAACGACCTTGCCTGGTCACGCTCACGCGCCAATCTCTCGGTCAAGAAACTTCTGGTCGATCAGCCGGCTTTCACCTGGCACCGTCTGGACAACGGCCCATCTGCCGTTTCGGCCGCTGCCGGATTTTTGCGAACCTACCTGTTTCCCGAAGGAGCACGGAACAGTCCGGGTCCGGGCAAACGGGTGATCCATTCTCGATCGGCATTGAACAGGTTGGAATCTCCAACGGCATGATCACCTACGAGGACGAACGGACCAAGCCGACCCTGGAATTCAGCCTCAACGGCATCAGCGGCGAGCTGCAGAATCAGCATTATCCGCCCACCAGGAAGAAGGGCGCCATATCCCTGAACGGCTCGATCGAGCGCCACCCGTTCAAAATCGAGGGGGAGGCCAACCTGCTGGCCCGGCCGCCGTCGGCCGCAGTGGACTTCACCGCCGCCTCGCTGCCGCTGTCCCTGTTCGCCCCCCAGGTCAAGGGTCGTATCAGTCAGGTCGACGCCGACAACGCCACGGTCGATGTCTTCTTTCGACTGGTCGAAGGCAGCGAAAATCCAAGCTATACGGCTCAACTGAAAATCAACGGCCTGGTCCCGGAAAAATCGGGCACCAATCTGGCCACCGCCTTCGCCCTGCTTTCCGGCACCGGAAACGGCTCGGTCACCATCGAACTCGATGGGCAGCAGCCGTCACGGGCGATCATCGACGGGGCACTCGACTCATTTTCCCGGACCATGGTCAAGGCCTCGATCAATCCGCTGCTGCTGGCTGACCCGGAGTTCGTCGACCTCGCCGACCGGGACTTTGTCACCTTTCTACCCGGCACCGACCAGTTCACCGGCGAGACCGTGGAGCGGCTCAACCGATTCGGCGAACTGCTCAGTACCTACCCGCTGGTTAATCTTAAGATCACCGGGCTTGCCGACCCCGAGAGCGATGTCGAGGTGCTGCTCGAGGAGCTCAAAAAAGCGGAGCTGCTGCGGGTCGATCTGGAAAACCAGAAAAGAAAGCTGGAGTTTCAGCAGAAACTGGAGCTTGAAAAAATGCGGCTGCAGATATGGAACGAGGCCGCGGGCACCATTAATGAAACGGATATTCCGGTAATCGACGACCAGTTCGTGCCGCTCTCGCCGCAGCCGGTTCAAGTGACCAGCACGGCGCTCAGCGAACTGGCCACAAGAAGGCAGCAGGCGGTGATCGATTATCTGACCGGGCAGCTGGCGGTGGACCCCGGCAGGCTCGTCCAGCCCGCGCCCGGAAACAGCGGCATCATCAGCGCCGCCGATTCCCCGCGGGCTTTAATCGGCCTCACTGACGGCTACACCTCTCTGAGGGAGGAGGACTCACCCGACAATTCGGAGGCAGACGGCCAGCCTTGAGAGATGCTGGTCTTCATCTGGCCTGGGCAGCCCATGAAGCGGCACGGAGACGCCGCGTTCCCGGCGCCATTCGCTGGGCTTCCAAACGAAAGCTTGAAGATATCCTGGCAACGCTTAATATAGGGGGAGCCGGCCGAACCAGATTGGATCGACCGAAACAGCTGCCGCATCGATGAAAACACAAAACACTCACAACCTCTGACTGTTGCCTGAATGAAAGCGTTTCTGGATAAAATCGGGCAGCTCAGCTCCGTCAGGGAACTGATGCTGCTGAGCCTGGATGGAGAGCTCCTCTATGCGCACCCTTCGGGTGACCGACCCGGGGGGCCCGGCCTGATCGATCAGTGGCAGCAGGTGGTCACCGGGCTCGAGCTCCCCGAAACAGCCGATTTCATCTATGAAAAGGGCCGCTTCTTCCTGGTCCGGCTGACGGTCGGCAGCCTGGTCGTGGCGGTACATGGCGACGATCACATCAAGGCCATCCGCGACGGCTGCACGGCGGTCCAGGAAAAGCTCAAGGACGGCTCGATCCGCAGAAACGTCCTGCTGCGGATGTTCTCTGAAAACAGCGCCCAGCTCAGGCCGGCCCACATAAAAATGCTGCAGTCCGTTGCCGGACCCGAAGTCGTTACCGTACTGGCCCCGATACTCGAGAAGGCCGGGCACAGCCAGTCAGCCGGGAGCCGGCAGCTCATCGATTCGGCCTGTCAGGTGCTCGGCCACTGCCGCACCCCGGAGGCACTGGGAATCCTCAGAAAATACCTGAACAGTTTCGGTTCTGTTGCAGAGCAGCAGGAAGCGGTGCAGTCTGCGAAGATCGCCGTCGCCCAGCTGGAACTCGACAATCTCGACGCCCCGACCGGCAGCGCCTCCGAACTCGACATTCTCTCCCCGCTCAGCACTGCCGCGCCGCTGCCTGACCAGAAGGACCTCTCACCTGCAGATCAGAAGATCAGGAAACTGGCTGAGGAAGGCAACAAGGCGGAAGCGGTCGAACTGATCATGGCGGCGATCAGAAAACATGCCGGCCAGAAAGATTTTACCGAGGCCGAACGCTACCGGCAGATGCTGATCGTCACCGATTCAATGGCGCTGCGCGAAATTATCAGCGCCGCTGAAATCATCGCAGATGGGAAATCGTCTTCGATCAGCGACACCATGATGTCCACCTGGGACGATCTGATCCAGGAGTTGTCGCTGGAGGAGTTTTCAGCCCTCTATTTCGCCGCCCGGCCGAAAAACACCACGCTCAACCAAGTACTCGTCGAGCAGGGGGATTTCCTCTCCAACCTCTATTTCGTCAACAGCGGCCGCGTCCAGCTCTACACCACCAAGAACGGCCGGGAGATGGTGTTCAAAACGGTGGAAGAGGGGGAGATTTTCGGGGCCGAGTCCTTTTTCGACATCTCGGTCTGGACGGTGAGCGCCAAAAGCCTCGGCGCCAGCCTGCTGATCCTGACCTGGGAGCGGCTGGCCACGCTCAAGAATGATTACCCGGCCCTGCAGAACAACCTGTTCGAATACTGCAAAAGGTTCCAGGGCAACCACAGCTTCTTCCAGAAACCCTCGACCTCGAGGCGCAAATACGAGCGCAAGAAGCTCGACGGGCGAGCCACCATCGAAGTGCTGAACGATTCGGGAGCGCCAACCGGGCAGGTGGCCCGGGGCGACCTGATCGACATCTCCCAGGGGGGCGTCGCCTTCATGCTGCGCTTTAACCGCAAGGAATATGCCAATGAACTGCTGGGCAAGCGGGTCAAGGTGCAGATCAGGCCGGATCATGCATCCTCGACCATCGACCGAATCGGTCTGGTGAAAGCGGTCCGCTGCAATGATTTCGTCGGTAACGACTATTCGGTCCACCTGCAGTTCGACGAGAAGATCGGCGTCACCGAAGTGTCGCAGGCGGCCGCCAGAAAGAGCGATTAAAAGAGCAAGCGTAAAACGCTGCCGCCCCTTATCCCAGCAAGGCCTTCTTTATCTCATCGGCAGACACGCGGCGTTCCCTCATAACCCCGGGAGGCTGGGCCGCGACGATAACCTTGCCCGACTCGAGCCCCTGGTCGATAACCGCCGCCACGAAATTACCGAAACCGGCGGCCTGTCCGCACCGGTGAAGCTGTTCGATGAGTGCCGCCCTGCTCCTGTCCCCAGTGAGCGTGCCGATTTTTTCTAGTTTCCGGCTGACCGCCTCGAGGCTGACCGCCTCACCCCCGCCAGGAGCTGAACCGGCCTGCGGTTTGATTCCCGGGGCAGCACTGCCATCGTCTTCGTCCGAGAAAAAGGCGATCGACTCCTGCTCGCTATAGTCCTCGGGACGCTCTTCCTGCTCGTCCTTCATGCCCACCGCTTTCATGATCACCGAGCCGAGGCTGGACTGGATCCTGTCTTCAGTGACCCGGCACCGGTTGCTGATGAATATGGTGGTGCGGTCCCAGGAGAAGATCTGGTGGGCGGCGTCGATGCCGCTCACTTCGCCCACCCGGGCATCGAACAGTACGCCCTGGTTGAAAAAAAGGATGCCGCCGCGGTTGGTGAGGTTGTCCAGAATCCTGATGGTGCAGGTCCGTCCATCCATTTCCATCAGCTGCATGAACACCGGCGGCGAGATATCGTTCATGATGCCGCCCTCCGCCTCCTTGGCCAGCACCAGCTGGATCATGTTGACCAGGTCATCGGCCTGAAACGGTTTGTTCAGGTAACCGAAGGCGGAGCAGTTGCGGGCCACCTCGCTCACCTCCCAGTCGCCGATTCCGGAGATGACGATGATCGGCAGATCCGGGTAATGCTGGGTGAGATGGTCGATCAGGCTCATGCCGTCCATGCGGGGCATGATCAGGTCGACGATGACCAGCGACACCGGGTGCTGCTTGAGTTTCTGAACCGCATCGAAGCCGTCGGTTGCGCTCACCGTGGCAAAACTCTGGCGATAGGCGCTGAAGCGCTGCTCTATGGCCGCCCGCAGGATCTGGTCATCATCAACGAAGAGAATTTTTCTTATCATATTCTGTTTGCAGTGTTTCTCTCATAATAACGTTGACCGGCACCCTATTTCAAGTCCCTGACCAGCCAGATCAGCAGCAGCACCGGAATACCGAGCAGGGTGGTCAGCAGGAAGAAATTTGAGTAGCCGATCGAGGTGGCGATGGTGCCGGAATAGCCGCCGATCAGTTTGGGGAACAATGACATCAGCGACGAAAAGACCGCATACTGCACGGCGGTGAACGAAATCGAGGTCAGGCTCGACAAAAAGGCCACGAAAGCGGCCGAGGCCAGTCCGGCGGCCAGGTTGTCGGCGGCCACCACCGCCTTGAGCAGCAGCAGGCTGGGGCCGCTGGTTGCCAGGATCATGAACAGGATGTTGGTGGCCGCGGCCAGCACCCCGCCGACGAAGAGGATCTTCAGGACCCCGTAGCGAACGGTCAGCATGCCGCCCAGAAAACCGCCGGCGATGGTCATCACCAGACCGAAGGTCTTGACGATGGTGGCGATCTGCGCCTTGGAAAAGCCCAGGTCGAGGTAGAAGACGGTTGAGATGACACCGAGGACGATGTCCGACACCCGGTAGAAACCGATCAGCAGGAGCAGCAGCACCGCGACTTTAATACCGTACCGGGTGAAAAAGTCCCTTACCGGGTCGATATAGGTGTCGCTCAGCATATCCCGGTTGACCAGGCCCAGCACGACCAGTCCCCGGGCCGCCGCCAGGGCGGCTGCCAGCGAAACGAACAGGCGCAGCATCTCGACGAAGAATCCGGCTACCCGGCTGTAAGGCCCGATCAGTTGCTGCAGCCCATCCTTGACCGGGTCGACCGCCGCCCTGCCGAAGTAGAAGACCAGGACGAAAACCGAGACGGCGCAGAGGAAGAGGACAAAAAAGCGGCCGTAGTCCCTGGTCGAGTAATCTTTCTGCTTCACCCCCCCGCCCCGCTGGGGCTCGGGGATGACCAGCGTGGTCACCAGGCCGACGATCATGCAGAGACCGACAGCGAAATAGGTGATTCTCCAGGCTTCGTGGGAGTAGGAGCCGACCGAGGTTCCCAGATATCCGGCCAGGGCCAGCGAACCGGCCCCGGCGACCAGCATGCCGATCCGGTAGCCGGCGATATAGGTGGCCGACAGCATGGCCTGCAGATCCGGGTCGGCGCATTCGATCCGGTAGGCGTCGATGACGATGTCCTGGGTAGCCGAGGAGAAACCGAGCAGCACCGCCGCCCAGGCCATGGCCGTCAGCTGCGAGTGGGAGGCAGCCGGGTCAATCAGGCCCATCAGCAAAATGGCGCCCATGATCAGCAGCTGGGAGACCACCATCCAGGCCCGCCTCCGGCCCAGCCTGGCGGTCAGCCAGGGCAGCGGCATCCGATCGATCAACGGCGCCCAGACGAACTTGAAGGAGTAACCCAGGGCTGCCCAGCTGAAAAAGGTCACGGCCGATTTTTTTACCCCCGCCTCGGTCAGCCAGGCGGAGAGCGTTGAAAAAATGAGCAGGATCGGGATACCGGCCGAAAAGCCGAGAAAGAGCATGGTAATCACCCGCGGGTGCAGCCAGCTCCTCCAGGTTTCGCTCCAGGCTTTGGTGGATCCTTTCTGCATCATCCTTGTCTTTTCTGCATAATCGGTTTAATTTAATTACTTATAAATCTTCGGCTATTTCGGCTATATATGTAAAAAATCGACCATACCAACGATATGAGCATCAGAATTTATAACACCCTGACCGGTAAAAAGGAACCTCTAAACCCGATCGAGCCTGACCACGTCAAACTCTACGTCTGCGGGATAACCTCCTACGATTACTGCCATATTGGTCATGCCCGCTCGTCGCTGGTCTTCGACATGATCGTCAAGTACCTTAAATTCCGCAGCTACCGGGTGACCTTTGTGCGGAATTTCACTGACATCGACGACAAGATCATCAACCGGGCCAACGAGCAGGGCACCTCCTCGCACGAACTGGCCGAGCGCTTCATCGACGAGTTCTACCGCGACATGGACTATCTCGGGGTCGACCGCCCCGACCTCGAGCCGCGAGCGACCGAGCACATTGGCGGGATGGTGGAAATCATCGAGGAGCTGATCGCCAAGGGCAACGCCTACCCCGCCGGCGGCGACGTCTATTACGCCGTCGAGCAATTCGATGAGTACGGCAAGCTGTCCGGGCGCAATCTCGAAGACATGCAGGCCGGCGCCCGGGTGGAGATAAACGATCGCAAAAAACACCCGATGGACTTCGTTCTGTGGAAAGGTTCCAAACCGGGCGAACCGGCCTGGGACAGTCCCTGGGGGCCGGGGAGACCGGGGTGGCATATCGAATGTTCGGCCATGAGCAAGAAGTTTCTGGGTGAAACCTTCGACATCCACGGCGGCGGCAAAGACCTGATCTTCCCCCACCACGAAAACGAGATCGCCCAGAGCGAGGCGGCCAACGACAAGCCGTTCGTCAACCTGTGGATCCACCACGGCTTCGTCACGGTGAGAAACGAGCAGACCGACGAGGAGGAGAAAATGTCCAAATCGCTGGGCAATTTTCTGACCATTCGCGACCTGTCCGGGAAATTTCATCCCGAAGCCCTGAAGCTGTTTGTCTTTTCCACCCAGTACCGCAACCCGCTGGAGTATTCCGAACAGGCCATGAGTGACGCCAAGACCGGCCTGAACCGGCTCTATGAGTGCCTGGCCGCCATTGACGTCCTCGGAACAGAAGCCGGCGGACCGGGAGGCCGGTCGGTCATCGGCAACAAGGACCGGTTACGGCTCGAGTCGCTGGAGGAGCGGTTCATCCAGGCCATGGACAACGATTTCAACACCGCCCAGGCGCTTGGCCATCTGTTCGAGGCGGCCAAGATCGTCAACAAAGTCATGCGGGCACTGAGCGGCAAGCCCGGGCCGGAGGATCTGCAGCTGCTCAGACAGACCGGCCGGTGCATGATCGAGCTGGCGGCGATAACCGGTATCCTGCGGGAAAACCCGCAGCAGTTCCTGGAAAACCAGAAACAGGAGATCCTGGCCGGGATCGACATCGATAGTGATGAGATCGACCGGCTCATCGAGCAGCGCAACCAGGCCCGGGCCGCCAGGGACTGGGCCCTGAGCGACCAGATCCGGGACCGGCTGCTGGAACAGAGCATCGAACTGAAAGACGGTCCGGCAGGCACCAGCTGGGATGTGAAACGAGACTGAACGAGGCCGAACATGATTCGCCACCCAGCCGTTGCCAGCCGCTTTTACCCCGGAGACCCGGTCGAACTGGCCCAATCGGTTCACGGACTGCTGCCGGCCGTCGCCCCCGCAGCCCGGAAAGCCATCGGCATCGTCGCACCCCATGCCGGCTATGTCTATTCCGGGGCCATGGCCGCTCAGACCATCGGCTCCGTGGCCATTCCCGAGACAGTGATCATTCTCGGCCCCAACCACCACGGCCGGGGAGCCAGAGCCGGCGTCTCCACCGCAACCTGGCAGATGCCCGGCGGCCCGGTCCCCTGTGCTCTGGAGATCGCCCGGCAGTTGATCGCCGCCACCCCCCTGCTTAAAGAAGACGAGACGGCCCACCAGTTAGAGCACTCCCTCGAGGTGCAGGTCCCCTTTCTGCAGGCCCTGCAGCCGAATCTCAGGATCGTCGCCATTGCACTCTCCAACCTCAGTTACCCGGAATGCACAGAGATCGGCGCAGCCCTGGCCGAAGTCATCGGGCAGGCCGCCGGAGACATCCTGCTGCTGGCCTCCACCGACATGTCCCACTACGAGTCGCGGGCAAGCGGTTCGGCCAAGGACCGGCAGGCCCTCGGCCATGTTCTCGAACTCGACCCCGACGGACTCTATCAAACCGTGCTGCGGGAGAATATCTCGATGTGCGGCTTCATCCCGGTGACCATCGTCCTGCAGGCAGCCGCCATCCTCGGTGCCCGGCAGGCCGAACTGGTGGGCCATACCGATTCGGGCGCGGTAACGGGGGACACCGATCAGGTGGTCGGCTACGCCGGGGTCATAATCGGCTGAAAAGGTGCTTTCCCGACTGAATCGGGCCGTTTTCCAACCAATTTGACTTGACACACCAGAGCTCATTCTTTATATAAACAGATCTATTCAACGCACCGCGCTGGGGGATGGTCTAACGGCAAGACAGCGGACTCTGACTCCGCTTATCGGGGTTCGAATCCCTGTCCCCCAGCCATTTACAAATAAAGGGTTTCGGCAATGTTAGCTGAAACCCTTTTTCTTGTGAATATAGTGTTTGCCCCACTATAGCCCCACATTTTTGTTTTTCTTCCACCTCTCTCTTTATTCAAAATATCAAGAAATCGACACTCCACTCAGTGCAATCAACATCCATAACAACAATCGTGATCGTCGAGGTTCTACTTAATCTGACAGCGTCCATGAGAACGGATTATTGAAGATTTATCAGGAAGAATGTGAATTTTCTGATTTCCTAAAACAGCTTACAATGCCACTATAACGCTCTACATTTGAAGCTAAGGGGTCTCAGTAAATATGATCAAACAATTTAGTACCCAAAGGCCCTGCCATTAACAAGCAGAGCCTTTGGATATGCCGTCAATAACCTTGCAGCGCTTATTTGAAATCCTAAATACCAGCCATCATAGAAGCAATATCCTCCTCAGGTGTGGTGATTGGCTTCAAATCAAACTTTTCGACCAGGGTATTTGCAACATTTGGTGATAGAAAGCCCGGTAAAGTCGGACCAACCCGAATACCTTTTACCCCAAGTGCGAGCAATGCCAGCAGAACGAGGACAGCTTTCTGTTCATACCAGGCAATATCGAATGATATCGGTAGATCATTGATATCATCGAGCTCAAAAGCTTTCTGGAGTTCCATGGCAATGACCGCGAGCGAGTATGAATCGTTGCACTGGCCCGCATCGAGCACTCGAGGAATACCGCCGATATCGCCCAGGTCCAATTTGTTGTATTTGTATTTCGCGCAACCGGCGGTCAATATGACGGTGTCCTCTGGTAAAGCCTGAGCGACATCTGTAAAATAGCTGCGGCTCTTGTGCCGCCCGTCGCATCCCCCCATCACGACGAATCGCTTTATCGCTCCGGACTTGATTGCTTCGATCACTTTGTCTGCCAGAGCCAGTACCTGCTTGTGCGCAAAGCCTCCTGTTATTTGACCTTCCTCAATCTGCTTGGGCGGTTTACATTTCCTGGCCATCTCAATGATGGCTGAAAAATCCTTCTGTCCCTCATCCGGCCGTTCGGGAATATGCGTCACCCCTTCATAACCAACGGCACCGGTGGTGAATATTTTCTCACCGTAGTCAACACCTTTAGGTGGCACCAGGCAATTCGACGTGAACAGAACCGGCCCATTAAAGTTAGCGATATCTTCTTTTTGCAACCACCAGGCGTTTCCGTAATTGCCGTGCAGGTGTGAATATTTCTTCAACTTCGGGTAATAGTTGGCGGGAAGCATTTCGCTGTGCGTATAGATATCAAGGCCCTGACCTTCAGTTTGTTCGAGCAATTCTTCCAAATCAACCAGGTCGTGGCCGCTGATAAGGATACCGGGATTGCTTCCGACTCCAATATTTACCTGCGAAATTTCGGGATCCCCATAAGCGGTAGTATTGGCCTCATCGAGTGCGGCCATCGTCTTCACCCCCATGTGGCCTGTTTTGATTACCAGGTCGAAAAGCTCATCATGCGATTTGCTTTCATCAGCAAGAGCTGCAAGCGCCTCCATCAAAAATTCAAAAATCTCTCTACACGATTTGTTGATCTGATAGGCATGCTCGGCATAGGCCGAAATACCTTTCAGCCCATATAAAATGGTTGCTTTAAGGGAACGCTCATCCTCATTTTCGATCTCCAGCCACCCCCCCGTTCCGCTCTCAGCCCTGGTGAGGATATCGTTGTCATCTACAGGCAACCAGACAGCGCATTCTGGAACTGTTGCCGAAAACGATTGTCCTTCTTTTTCTTCATACGCTTGAAGATATGTATTCTTCAGTTCATCTCTAATTTCGACGCTTTCTTTAATAGAATTTATGAAAAAATTACGATCGAAATTTGCGTTGGTAATGGTGGAAAAAAGACCCTTATCTATAAAAAAACCGGCCTTATCGCTGTAGATATCAAAATCGCGGCCCTTATTCCCCCAAAATGATATACCTTTCAAACACCATATAAATAAATCCTGCAGATTAGCCACTTCAGCTGTTTTCCCGCACACTCCCTGCTTCAGCGAGCATCCCGTATTCTTCATTGTTTCTTGACATTGGTGGCAAAACATTGGCATATCACCCTCCTGATAATTTTTGTTTAGTCTGTTGTGCTACTATAAACGATTCCTTCACCAGAATCACATTCAGGTTGTAATAATGGAGTCCCATGCTAGACGGGGAATAATCTTCCTCACAGCGTCTTCATGAGCGGCTCTGTTTAGTCCAAAAGGACGCATAGAGTCCATCCCGAGCTGATATGATCGGCGCGTATGCTGATTACCCGGCACGATAATCGATACGTCAAACAGTACCGGTCCTTCACAACAGAAGCAAAGTTACCACTCCTCCGCCGAGCCAGATTATCGCAAGGAATGAGAATGTCTTTAAAATCAATGTTGTCACCGAACCCGATCCGCCACCATGTTGGTGATGTTCTGAATGGTCCTCAGAGCCGCCTTGTTCACCGTGGCGTGAGCGGTTCCACAGCCAGCCCAGCAGAAGCGTGACCCCAATGAAAATAAGGTTGAGGAAGAAACCGTAGTCGATCGTGAAAAGCTCCTGCCCAGCTATAGATGCTCCCTGTCCAGGCGGCGGCAGCAGATTGAGAGCACCGAGTCCGTAGTGCATGACCAGGGAGACCAGAACCAGGCCGCTGAGCAGCATGACCAGGATATAGCCCGCCATTTTCCAGCCGTAGTACATCGAGTTGATGCGCAATACCGGAAAAACAACGAGATCGGAAAAAATAAATGCCATAACTCCAGCAAAGGAGACCCCATGCCCATAGAGCAGCGCGGCAAGAGGAATATTACCCATCGAGCCGATAAAGGTGAAGAAGGCAGCCACCGGCCCAATCAGCGTCTGACTCAAAACCGCAAGAAAGCCTGGATCCTGCGCTGATTCAGACCCAGAGCCGATAAACAGGGTGGTGAAAAATGATGCGGGAACAAACGCTGAGATGACACCGGCGATCGTGAAGCCGATCAGCACGTCTTTCCAGACCATGTTCCACTCCATCACATAGGTCTGAGCGATCTCCTCCCAACCGCTCAGCGTACTAATTTTTTTCTGCCAGTCAGTGTTTTTTTCGTCTCCGTTTTCGTGCTCCTTGTCGAGCCGCTCCCGGGCCTCGCTGACCAGTTTCTTTGGATAAAACATTCTGATGAAAAGCCAGGCAAAAAGTATCAGCAGGACACCGCCGACATACTCACCGACCACGAACTGCCAGCTCAGGAAAATGGCGATAACGATACCGAGTTCGATAACGAGATTGGTCGAAGAAAGCATGAAGGCCATGGCCGGCGCCAGGCCGGAGCCTTTTTGAAACAGCGCCCGGGTGGTCGACAGCGCGGCAAAACTACATGAACTCGAGATAAAACCAAAAAAGGTACCCAGGGCCATGCTTTTGGGCCCCCGCTCGCCCATCATCTTCTGCATTCTGCGCCGGGTGACCAGTACCTGGATGAGACTCGATATCAGGTAGCCAAGGGCAAATGCCCAGAAAGCCATCCAGAAAAACCCGATACTGGTCATTGCCGCATCCTGCCATTGGGATAGAAATGTTTTCATCTGATTCGCTTATGCACTGTACCTCACTGCATATATTGGTACTGATTCAACGCTCTGTGCCCTCTTAGTCGTGACCGGGGCCGTGGTCAAACTCCACGATATGAGGAAAAGCAAGATCCATTCCTGGCTGAACCTGATGAAACATCGGACTCGAGTTATCAACCCTGCCCCCCATATCGTAGGTAAAAGATGCCTCCGCCTGATGTTTCAGCCAGTAACCATATGCAGCAGCACCTCTGGCGTTGTAGAGGGAATGGAAATGAACGAATTCCGTCTGTGGCTCGGGTCGTGAAATAAGCCATGTTTTCGGAGTTTCGGTAAAGAAAACAGGGACAATACGCGAAGACCTCCGGGGGATCTGCGATGATGAAACTGGAAGCTGCGTCAGCTTCGCCTCGCCTGAAAAAATTAGCGTACCGGCGCCTGCGTCTGATGAGTAAAAAGAATCTTCATTGTAACAGACAAAGTGAAGCCGCTGCAAATTGTTGGGTTCGGCAGGTTTGAAGTAGTAGCCGACGAAAGGCCCGAACCGAAAAACCTGATCGCGTATCTCGATCTCTAATCGCTCCATATAGCCACGCGGTGGGTGTAAAGACGTGTCAGGGGCTGCTCGGACGACTGGAGATAGAGCGATCAGCCATGCCATTGCCACGACCGTCAGAACTGAGTATTTACTCATCATCACCACTCCAAAAAATTCCAATCAGATAGATACCACCCGAAAACATCGCCGCAACGAGTATTAGCCCTGCGACGTCACTGCCGACGATACCGGGAACTGTCAGCGGTCCGAGGTTGGTCGGGTCATAGAGATACGGAATCAGTTGTTCGTGAAAATGGGCAAAGAGCGCCGCCCCGGCCAAGCCGCCCAGCAGCGCAAAGACAGCGTCAAGGCGCCCCTCTCCGACGGCAGCCCAGGTCGTGCCTGGGCAATAACCGCTGAGCCCCCAGCCGATTCCGAAGATAATCGCTGCCAGGCCAGTAGCTACGATGCTGGTCGGTAAAAGCATCGTGTTGCCCGCGTCGACGCTTTTCAAGCCAAACAGGCCAACCGCTGAGATGACCACGGCAGCGAGCATGAATCGCGGTATATCGGGATTGCGCATCAGGTGGGCTCTGGCCATCAAGTCAGGGTTGGTGGCGCCGGCCCGCTGGATAACGAAGCCAAAGGCGACGCCTGATAATAGGCCGAGTATTACCGGTGTCATCGATCTTCCTCCGTTTTCTTTTTTCGATAAACAATCCGGGCGGTAAACATCGCCGATAAAAATATGAGGATACCAAAATAGACCCCGCTCACGGTCAGTTGAATCGAACCCGACATGAAGAGGCCCAGGGTGCAGCCGCCGGCGAGACGGGCACCGAAGAGGATCAGGAAACCACCGATGAAAGTCGCTGCGTAACGTCTGAATGAATTGCTTCCATACTTCTGCTCCCAGATCGTCGGGATATCATCGATGGTGCGCTTCATCGTTCTGCCACCGACAAATCCGCCCATCGCCATCCCCAATACGAAGGCAAACAGCCACGAACCGGGGTCACCGATCATCTTGTAGTGATCTTTCGCGCCGGCGTATTCGGGATCGACCGTCATCCACATTCCTTTGAGAACCGAAACGAAACCGCTCGAAGAGGCTGGTGGCCCATAGGTCGCGAAGATAAACACAATGATTCCAGCCAGTGCTGCTGCGGCTGGAAACCATGGCCAATATACGCTGCCATTTTCATGTATCGATGAATTATCAGTCATCTCCCTACCCTCCACAGGAGACATAGCCACTAGCGGGCTTGTCAGTCTCTTTTGTAGTGTTGCTTTGCCGATCTGCATTATCATCTGCGGGAGGCGGCGACTTGACTTCAGTCTGGGCGCTCTGGGAAGTGGTTGTATCCGTTATCGCATTGGCCGGCCTTTCGACCGGAAAGAAGTTGTCCGGCTTACCCCATTCTTTCCATGAGGATTCATAAGACCGCACACGCTCAAATCCCATCAGGCGTAAAATGAAATAGCTGAAAGAGCTCCTTCTGCCGGAATTGCAGTACACTACAATCGATTTGACGGGATCGAGGCCCGCGTAGTTTTTCAACAATTCATCGTACGGCTTGATCAATTTGGACTTCTTATCGCGCCAGGCACTCGAATAGCCAATGTTGACGGCCGTCGGTATATGTCCCCGCTGCAGGTCATTTCCCCTTAGATCACGCGTGCCAGCGGCTCCGGAATATTCTTCAGCAGATCGTACATCGACAATCTGGTAGTGCGGGTCCCCCAGACGCTGGTGGAGATTCGTCCCTTTGATCAGACTTCTCGGTCGTATCTCGTCAAACGATGCCTGATACAGAATTGGGCTCAGTTCCGCAGGTCTCGAAACGAGTCGGTAGCCGGCTCCAATCCAGGCATCGATACCGCCGTCCAGAATCATTTTGTGTTTGTGGCCGAGCATATCGAGAACAAGGAACAGATAGGAGGCGGTGGCGCCGCCGTCCTGGGCAACTGAGTCATAGATGACGATGGTGTTGGTCCGGCCAATGCCGTGCTCACCCAAAATTTTCTGTGCTTGTGCGGTACCGACAAAGAGGCTTGCCTCGTTTGCGGCCCGATTGTTGTAGCGCAATTCACTCCACGGCAGCCGAACGGCGCCCGGAATCAAACGGCCATCGAAATGATCATCGGTGCGGACGTCAACGATCACCAC
Source organism: uncultured delta proteobacterium (assembly GCA_963845115.1). Classification (GTDB taxonomy): domain Bacteria; phylum Desulfobacterota; class Desulfobulbia; order Desulfobulbales; family Desulfocapsaceae; genus JABDQA01. The sequence goes on from CAWJQN010000003.1 coordinate 30,354, forward strand.
ATCAGGGTCGTCCAGGTGATCATGGAGCCACCCTGATGTTGCCAGAAACTGTCTATTCGGATAATCGGTCGGAGCATATCCTTCTCTGGCAAGTGCTAGCGACCAGAAAACACCCAGTGCCATGATGACAAAAAGAACAAGATATCGAGCAATTCTATTTTTGTTTTGCATGATCTCACCTGTTTTAGAAACCGGTTAAATCCAGGAATATGAAAATCTATAGTGATCTAACAGCGTTTTTTTGTAGTCGCGAAAATCAGGGTGGTGCGGATCGTACTCGGGGTTGCTCTCGATCTGCTTTCTGATCATTTCCACCGCGACCGATTGATCGAATCCTACCGCGCGCAATAATGGCGCTGAACTTCAGCTCTATTTGATGCGAAGTGATTTTTACTCGTTCAACGGCAATTACACGTCAGGTCTAGTTCAATGAGAATCTCATTTTTCTCCGAGCTGAAAGAGTGGTTTGTTATAGCGTTAGCGCCCGACCATTCAATTAAGTACCCGGTTACTTAGGTTCAGCACCGCTATATAGCAGCTCGTTTTTGACCGCTATCGCACCACCGTCAAAAGCGTTCTTCGTTGCCGCATAAAATTCGGAACGTGAGTCGAAAGTCCCGGTGAGCGTCACTATGCCGTCTTCGACATCAACTTCGATCCGATCGGAATCCGCGAATGGACTCCAATAGAGTTCCTTTTCGACATCAAGGGTTATCTCGAGGTCGGATTTGGTTGTTTTGACACGGGAAGGATCGTGGGGGTATGGACTGTCCTGCGCATACCAGTCATCGACGTACGGGTTATAGGGTATGGGCATCAGAGCCCTACTGATCAGGATATGGTTGTTGACGCCGACGACGCCATTAACCCGCATTGCCAGTTCCTCTGCTCGTGAGCGCTCAAAACCCGTGTTGACTGAACCGCTTAGTTCAACTACGCCGGAATGAACGCCGATCCTGATTTCTTCGACTGGTACAAACGGATCCCTTCTGAAACTGCGCTCTATGCTGCTTTTGATATCGGCATCCAGATAGACTGCCGCAGGTCGGACCTTGAGGCGGTTGGTGACCCGCACCACACCGACGGTATTTTCAGCGGACCTGGTCGCAGCGCTCCTGGCTCGAAGATTATCGACCGTGCCACGCAGGGTTACGGCACCGTTGTCCACTTCGACAATGATCCGAAAAGGCGAAACCCTAGGGTCACGCAACAGGACATCGCTGACGGCGGTTCGTATATCTTTATCAGTCGGCTTGAGTTCTTCTGCGGACGGTTCAACGTCATCTCTTTTTTTAAGATACCACCAGGCAACTTCGAGCCCTTCGTCATCAACTGTTTCCGCGCCGGACAAATACGCATGGTCGACGACCCTACGCTTTTCAGCAAGACTTGCAACCATGCCGTTCAGGACTGCCTCACCATTGATGACTCTGACGTCTACCTTGCGGCCGTCAACCAGAGCGTCCCAATAGATAGCCTGTTCTGTTTCAACCCGGATCTCGTTGTCGAGTCTGATTGAGTTAGTGTTGTATGCGATTTCATTGCGCACCCCGGTGACGCCCTGCACACTTTCGGCAACGACAGAGCATAACTTCTTCTGCTGCCATGAATCGACCTGCCCGATAAGCGTCACGGTCCCTCCGGAGACCGATACACCAACCTCAAACAGATCGGTGGCCGGATCGGATCGCAGTGCATCCTCTACCGCATCTTTTACATCTTCGTCCGTTGCATGAGCCGGCGGTATGACCTCCAGCAGGTTTACAACCCCTCTGACACCCATCACGGTACCGGCAATCAGAGCTGATCGTTCTTTGGCAAGGATATTTTCCACCCGGCCGCTCAGCGTAGCGATGCCGTCCTGGCTGACAACATCGATCCAGTGCGCCTCGACCACCGGATCATGAACGAGCTCATCAACGACCGTATCGCTGATCGTTTCGTCATCTATCTCACCAGCCATGGTTGTGCCTGGATCAGGGCAGAGTGCAATCAAGAGGATAAGCATGAACGAACTGAAGGTCGTCATCACTGTGGGCTTCATGAGCATGATACCCCCCTCGAATAATTTCATAAAACCAATTATTTGTTTTACTGCAGCGATATGGAAAAATTTCATCCGCTTCTAATTTATCTTCGTGCGGGCGGCTTCGATCGCCTGGTCGATCCGCTTTTTGATTCTCTGCAATTCTTCTTTCAGCTTATCTTTGCCTGCTGACGGCGCATCAACGAGTTCTCCCAACTTCTGGCTGAACCTATCCATATCATCGGTTATCCCATCGATAATCTGGTAATGCCCTGTCTGGGCGTCCTTGTCCGCTACTTCTGCAATGACGCGAAACTTCTGGACCTCAGTTCTCCATTGTTTCTGCTGGCGCTCAAGAGACTGCAGATATGTATCTGAGCTATCCATGGCCTCCTCCACTTGTAGTTATCACCATGCATCAGGATGTTTTGATTTCCTGATAGCCGCACAGTGCATTGGTGGGAACGGTGCGAATACGCATTATTTCATATTCGTCCGCTTTTATCAGATAGTAGTGGATGATCGACACTGCCGCTATGGGGAACATCCTGCATTTGCTCCTCATAATCCCCCTACTTCACACCCGATCGTTGGCTGAAAAGGGTCACATTGAAAATCTGCCTTTTCGTTCATTTTACTCATGGTGCAAGAGGAAATGACGAAATACCTATTAATGGAAATATTTAGATTTACCCAACACTCAAAACCCTTGGATTGATCGAACCATCGTGCTTCATTTTTTTTCAAACACAACCCTACCAGGTGAATCAATTCGTTAGGCGCATTTGTCCCTATTCGTAAATAGTCAGGAACTCTATTTTTCGACAAACCATTACTGGCGACTATTGCGAAAAGAAATATCCAATCCAGCTCTATCAACTCTTCAAAATAAATATTCCCTCACCAACGAGATAGATCTGCAGTGATTCCATATCAACAATCTTCCGGTTTCAGGAAAAAGCTGCCCCCCTATGGGCCTTTCTAATTTTTCAACCTTAAGGCACTACAAATTTTTACCCACTGGGCAGGCGAATTCACACCTCCGACACCATGCGGTCACAAGCTCGGGCGAACCTTTCGCATCTTCTTTGCCTCCCCTGATCTTATTTGCTCTATCTGATTCAAGCTGGAGCATACATGAAGGTCGGTGGAATCTCCCTTGCGCTAATGCATTCTCAGGGCAGGCTTTTAGGCAGGGCATAGGGCATCGATAGCAGGGATTGAATCTTTCCAGTGGTTCACTTGGCGAAAGATAATCTTGGATTAACACTGATCGTAGCCGCACGTTGGGACCCCACTGGGGATGAATGAGCAGGTTGTTTTTCCCCATCACACCCAATCCAGCCAGGCAAGCCGCATCTTTCAAATAAACACCACCTTTTTCGACTTGATACGGTAAAGCCTGAGCCATGATCCCCTGGGTCTTGTGTAACCATTCGACTAATTCTATTGAAATTTTGGTCAACCAACGGTTTCCAGATGTATTGCCGCGGTCAAACCAATCCAGCTCAGGCTTTTCCTGTGGATGGTGCATGGCAAGGATTAATAATGACTGGGCATTGGGAAGCCATTTGATAGTTTGCTCGGCATGATCATCCTGCCATTCCGCTCCACCAGCCGCTTTATAGGAGGGACTGTTCAACACATTGGCCATATCGGCAATCCTTGCTTGAATTCCCTCCCTCTTCTCTGCCTCGGCAATCAACTCTTTTGCAATCTGATCAGACATTTCGACTTATACAGAGGATCATTGAAACAGCGAGCCTTTTTTCGATCAGCACAGATCAGATAGCACTGCTGTGATGGTCGATTTGTAGTGAAACGTTTTTGTCCACCGTCTGAATAATAAGAATTTCTGATACACGCCCATAAAGGTATCCTGCCCCAAAATCTCTAGTTTTGAAATGTCCAAGTTTCTGGGAGGAGGTCATTATCATGGTTGTCAGCATCCATGTCGGGATGAGGGATGACTGTTTACGGTGACGACTCATTTTTGATCATTCAAAATTTCACAACCGACGTTTTTACAGGCTTGCATTGAGCCGAGGCTGTCCTCGACCTTGTCAAAGCCATGAACCTTGAGCAATGAGGCGGCAATGATCGCGCGCTTGCCGCTGCCGCAGAACGTTACAACCGGTATGTCTCGCTCGATTTCGTTAATACGATTCGGTAGTTCGCCCAGAAAAATATGGGTAGCTCCAGCGAGCCGGCTCGTCTTGTACTCGTCTATCTTCCGGACGTCGAGCAAGGTAAAGTCATCACCTTGCTTGAGCCGTCTGTCGATGTCCCCGGCGTGAACAGCACCTATTCGATCATAGTGGTACCCGCTTACCTCCCAACTGTGTAGGCCGCCCTTGAGGTAACCGGTGACACAGTCGAACCCCAGTCGAATAAAATGGGTAACCGCCGTCTCAACCTGCTCCACACTTTCCGGTATCAGGATGATATCTTTTTGGTAATCCAGGAAATAGCCGGCATAGGCGGGCACCATTTCCACCGGAATGGCAAGACTACCGGGAATGAAAGCACCGGCAAAGGCTTCCGGACTGCGCAGGTCGACGAGTTGAGCGTTGTCTTCCCGAGCTGCCTGAATTTCCTCAGCCGACATGGGGACCGGATGTGGCAACCCTGGAAGCGGCGGCGGGCCATCTTGATTATACCGCTCCATTTTCCTAAAATAAGGTGGTTGATAGTGATTTTCGCGCGCCTTGTAATCAATAAAATCTTTGCGACTTTTGTGTTGGAGCGCTGGATTGTTGCGCCTTTCGTAGCCTAGAGTGGAAAATTCGCGCGCTGCCAATCCGCCGCCGCACACTGAGCCGGCTCCATGAGCAGGGTAGAGGATTGTTTGATCTCCAAGTGGCAGCAGCTTACCGAAGATCGAATCATAGAGCAGTCCAGCTACCTCTTGTGCCCGATCAGGGAAAAAATCCGTGCGACCGACATCGCCTACAAACAGAGCGTCACCAGTAAATACCGCCACCGGGTCATCACCGAAATTCAGATCCCTGACGACAATGGAAATCGATTCGAGGGTATGCCCTGGCGTTTCGAGTATGTTGAGCTGAAGCCCCCCAACCTTGAAGCTTTCCCCTTCACTGACACCTTCACCGTAGGCAAAATCAAGAGCCGCACCATGATAGATTGAAGCTCCGGTCATCTTGGCAAGGTCTTGAGAACCAATGACATAATCCTCGTTTCGGTGGGTTTCGAAAATCCTCGTGATTTTCATTCCGTTTTGAGCGGCGATCTCAGCATATATCCGGCAGTCACGCCGCGGATCAATAACCGCCGCTTCCATTCCATCACCAATTATATAGGAAAGATGGGCGATTCCATCCGACTTGATTTTCTTCAAGAACATGATTTTCTCTTCTTAGAAAAGGCTTTGCTAACATCTTCCGCTCCCGGCGATCTTCCTATGCCCGAAACTTGCATTTCAGAAAAAACACTTGTCTCTCTGCTCTTTTCTGTTCGGTTTCACGCCTGCCCCTGGCCTGCCCGAGCAATGAACACATCGCAGGCCTCTTTGCTCAGCTATTTTTTAAAACCAGGATAATCGAACGAATGGCAACCGGCGCAAAGCAGTTCGCTCTCCTGGTGTTCTCCATGACATTCCATGCACGGCACATCATTGGCATAATGCATGTTGTTATGGGGGTTTTGCCATTTTTCGTCCTCAGGGCGGGATGTAGCCTGTATCAACTCATCTCCATCGTGGCAGTCGAAACAGGCAAAGTCGGACGGAAAAGATGCTGGTGCACCATTCTCATGGCACATATCACAGGAGTTTCCATCATAGAGATCAGCATGGTAACTCCGGCCTTTTTTTTCTCCGAATTGCCGCAGGGTTTCTCCAGCAAAGCTTGTACCTGCAGCAAGTAGAGCCGCGACAACTATAAGAAATATTTTCATTGGTGTTTTCATGACCTCTCCTTGGTAAATGCAATTATGATTTCATCATCGTGCGGACGGCAGTCATTCCCATGACCATGCAGTCAGGGATGGAACAGCTTCCCAAACGACTGACGCCGTGCATGCCTCCGGTAACCTCGCCGCCGGCATAAAGGTTGGGGATGGGCTGCCAGGTATTGGAGTCAATCACACGCGCATGCACATCAATCTGGGCCCCGCCCTGGCAATAGTGAACTTTGGGCCAGTTCCTCACCACCACAAATGGGGCATGTATATATTTACCTTTAGCTTTACCCATCGGTTTTCCAAACTGTTCATCAACTCCTGAGGTAACGTAGCCGTTATATTCTTCAATCTGTTTTTTAAGCGGTTCAAGCGGTACATTGAAATGATCTGCGAGTTCCTCGATCGTCCCGAATTTCCATCCTACGCCATACTTGAGCACTTTTTTCATGGTAGGATGCTCTTTTGCATGTTCATAACTCGTGATGGTTATAGGCGGAAGCGGCGAGCCGTCATCCTTGCGGAGCGAGAGCTGCGCATCGGCCCGCGTCTTCCGGTCTGCAATTTCGTTCATGAACCGTTTGCCTGTTCTAATATTGACGGAAATCGAATGAGCAAAATTGTAAATTGAGTAGTTTGAAACGTAGCCAAAACCATCTTCATCCGGTGAAGCCCAGGGCCCGGTCTGTATATAGGCCATATGAACCGGCACAGCGCCGACGCGGAACATCTCTAGAAGCGCCTCCCCAGTCGCGCTGGGAGGATTGGTGGAAGGAACTTCCTCGGTAAGGGTCGGGTCCTGAGCACTGCGCAACCCGACATTTCTGGCAAAACCGCCTGTCGCTATCAAAACACCTCGTTTTGAACGTACATTTACCGGACTGCCCTCAACACCACGTCCAAAATAATGGCCCATCATCATCTTTGCACCGGCCACGGTCCCTTTTTCATCAAAAATGAGGTTGTCGAACTTGGCCCTGGTGACGAGTTTTATGCCAAGCTCTCTACATTGCTCGACGAGTGGCCGTATTATACCGGCGCCAACTGCCTCTATGGTCTGGTATGTGCGAGGTACCGAGTGTCCACCGAGCTGCTGCAGGTACGGCAGATATTGAGTCCCTGCCTCCAGGGTCATCTGAAGTGCTTCATTGGCGTGCCGGGCAACATGGAGCAGGAGTTCCTCATAGGCAACGCCACGTCCAGCTTTCATTTGATCCGCAGCCATGGTTTCAGGTGAATCCTCAATTCCTTTTTCTTTCTGCAATGGTGAATTGGGAACGGCAAACAATCCTCCGTTATAGGTCGAGTTTCCACCAAAATATGGCATCTTGTCATAAACAACGACGTCCTTTGCTCCCAACTTCCTGGCTTCAATCGCTGCTGCTAGACCGGTAAAGCCAGATCCGACAATGACAATTTCGTGTTCTTCTCCCCAATTCACGTCACTTTCTTTGGCTACAGCATCCAGGCCAGGAACAGCCAGTGTTGCTGCACCAGCCACGCCCATGCTGACCAGAAACCTTCTTCGATCTGCCTGATAGTCCTTCTTTTTTTCCATGATCACTACTCCCTTTGGTTGGCCTTTTCTTGTTGCCGCAGGTACAACACCATGAAGCAAAAGGCTTCCTGGTGAACGTTCTCAAATGATTCGCGGTATTTGTTATTGCACATCCTCTACAATCGCCGCCGTAATCTCGCTGCGGACTCAGAAAAGATTTATAAAAGACAGCCTTGGCGGTTTGCTCGAGCAGAAAAAAGAGTGCCGCCAACAAGGTGCAAAATTAAGCCTCGTCTTTTGCTACCCAACGGCCGTTGTAATTTTTGGCATATTTGGTCTTCACCGCCGACCAGGCAACCTTGTGCGCGACTTCCTCACGGCCCTGCTTTTTTCGTCGGTCGGCGGGTCTGGAGTATTCATTCCAGGCATTGTTAAAGGCTGCCCGATAGATCTCCTGTCCATGTTTGGGCAGATTGTCCCGCACTGATTCGGGAAGATCAGATAATTTTTCATAGATCATATCGAACTCCTTGCCTGTTCAGAATAGTGCGCTCTTTCCCGTGGCCATTACCTGATATCGTTATGCGGTGCTCATTGATTATAATTGTGTGTCGGTGCAAAGAATTGCAGCATTTCTAATTCTTGATGTTGTTCTTCATTTGAACACTCTAGCTCAAGCAATTGACATGCCGGAAACAGCAGGATGAAAGATTTGCCGCAAAAACAGAGATAAACGGAAAATTAATAAGAACAGAAAACGCTCATGGACACGATATGTCCAACGCGATCAGACAAATTCTCGCTTGTTATCCTGCCTGACGGGACAGGCCCAGCAACAATCCCTAGAACCTGCCGGGTCGCTCGAATAATTCGCATTTTTGCAGGTTGCCGGGCGCCTGTTTAATACTCACAGACGTGGCAATGGCAATCGTTCAGCTTTACTGCATGTGAGTATAAAATTTGCTTGGCAGCAAATGTAAAGGATGAGCAAGATCGAATGTTTTGATGATCTGCCTCCCTGGCACATGTGCATAGCGTTAGCGATATTTTTTTTAGTCACCCGGGGGGGCAGTATGGCAAAAATCATTCTAAATCAGGGATGGCCAGGCTGAAGAGAGTTGGAAACAGAAGCGTTATTTTCTGGAACCAGAGCTCCCTGTGGATATGATAATCGCGTCTAGCAGCTATATTTGTTGTGTTTTCCGAATATGGCTGTAGTTAAATCCGGCAACAAAGACACTGCCGCCGAGGAGGTTGCCGATAATGGCCAGACTTATAAAACGAAGCCCCTGCTGAAGAGTGAAATCGTCGCTGATTAACAGGGCGATAAACATTTCAACAGAACCGGCTATGGAGTGGTGGAGCCCGCCTAGACCGATCAGAAAGGTCACGATAAATATGCAGACCATCTGACTCAAGGCGGGAGAGGTCACCATTACAAGCCAACCGCCAAGCGCCATTAACCATCCAGCCAATAAAGAACTGATAAGCAAACTGGCGTTACTGTGGTTGACCAAGTGATGCCCGATCAGGATATAACCATCCCGTGCTTCAATGACCTCATCAGCCAGCACCAGCAATGTTGCACTGCAAAATGCGCCGATTCCATTTCCCACAATGACAACCAGCCATAAACGAAGTAGCTGTTTCACACCTGCTTTACCGGCAAGAAAGGGATATACGGCTGTCGCTGTATGCTCTGTAAACAATTGAGTCCCGCTCATTATACAGATGACAAATCCCAGTGGATAAACGATGGCCATCGAAAGGCGTTGAATCAGAGGCTGTTCCAGAGAAGATGTGAGCGTCGCCATTACGGCAACCGCCATTGCAGTAAAGCCTAGAATTAAACCCGCACCGACTGATGATAAAATAAGTGAAAGAAAGGGTCTCTTTAACTGCTCGAGCCCTTCATCTGTTGCCCCTTCAAGTGCATCATCTGGATGCCGAATGGATTCATCTCTGCGCTTGATAATAACCGGGACATAATCTTCATCTTCATTTTGCCTTTCTACCTCACGCTCTGTCTTGGCCTTTTCCCTGAACTTTTTGTCTTCCTCTCCAAAAAGTTGTTCATTCTTACTTTTATCTGTCTGAGAATCTCTTTTCTTGGGATGTGCCATATTCAATGTAATTCTTAATGTTGTTATTCATTCTGATTTTGAAGTACCAAAACCCTATCTTTTATTCTGAGCACTTCTTCTCAAGCAATTGTTATGCCGGAAACAGCAGGTTGAAAAATTTTCCTCAAGGTCAGATATGAACGGAAACTCAGGAAGAACAGAAAATATTCGGGGGGGCGGTATGTCTCGCCCGATCAGACAAATTCTCGCTAATTATCCTGCCCGACTGGACAGGTCCATCCACGAATCCTAAGAACTGCCGGGGCGCTCCGACAATACTGGATTCTATAGGTTTGCAGGTGCTTGCCTCAGGCTCCAAACACCTGACCAATACAAGTCCTAAAGCTTCAACAAAAACGTTTATTTGAAAATTTTTTTCAGAAGATAAAATAACAGACCAAGAGCTAGTAGACTGATGACCAGCAGGGTCCAGGCCTGCCAATGTGGTTCTGTAAAAGCTGAATGCGCCTGATAGCTCAGCCAAATTACCGCAAGCATTCCTGGGGCCATACCCAGAACGGAACCAAGCAAAAAGCGATAAAAATTGAGTTTCGACAACCCGGCCACCAGGTTTACGACAACGAAAGGGGCAACAGGTACAACACGGATGATTGCAACCGAGAAAATGCCGCCCCGTGCCAGCTTCTGAGAAATTTTCTCCAGCTTTCTTCCGGTTATCCTCTTGAGTATTGGTCTACCGAATCTCTTGCCACCCCAGAATGCTATAACAGCGCTGAGTAGTGATCCAGTAAGGCCGCACCCGAAGCTCAACCATGGGCCAATCGCTATCGTCGACGCCACCAGCAGCAGATTGATCGGTACAGCGACAAACCCACCGACCAGGAAAATGCTTGATATAACAGGTATTACCATACGACTGTTGCGAAAATCTTCCAAGTACCTGATGATACTTTCCTTATCGAGGACTCCACCCCACAATTCGTTGAGCAACACTGCACTAAGCACACCTGCGAGAAGTACGATGCTCCACTTTATATACGGAAACCAATCTGGTTTGCCGTCCTGCCCCCCCTGGTCCTCGTGACACACCCTCCTTGTCCAGGAGGCCAGGCTGAGCGGTTCATCCGGATCAAGCAACTGGGTGTCGGCAATCTTTCGCAATAGTGGCGAGCCGGTCCCAGTCTTAAGTTTCCTGAGTCCGTGAGGCCGCCCGCTGCCAACATCTTCAATCATGGATCCAAGCGAATTTTGGCTCGCAAGCGAGCGAATCACTATCTTTTCAGAGCAGTCAAAATGTATGGCTAACAGCCGGTATAATAGCTGCTTAACCTCCTCGGCAGGTTTCTGGTAGTTGATAACCAGATCGACCTCCGAGTCTACTTTCATTGAGCGATTGGTTAAATTTGCGGAACCGGCGACAATGATGCGATCATCTGCAATTAACACCTTTGCGTGTACATACACTTGGGTCTGGTGACCGGAATCGTCCTCTACGAATGGGTATAAAACGGAAAAACGGCTATATTGATCAGCATTCACCAGTTTTTCCAATAGCCGGTCACGCAGAATTCCCAGCGTACTTTCTTCAGCCAGACCAGCTTCTCTGGTAAGAACGATGACAATCTCTGGTCCGTCCTTGTCCTTGAGGCGCTGGATTAACGCCTCGGTTATTTCATGGGACGATAAGTATTGATTTTCAATGTAAATGTAATGGTTTGAAGAGGCGATTATATCCAGATACAATCTTCTGATCTGGTAGGTGGCCTGGTAATTCTTGTAGGAGGAGTATGTCAGGGCTATGCCAGTTTCTATATTCTGGAAATCGGACTTGACAGACGATGGCCATGCACTGGTATCTCTCTCTGAGTTCAGACGGGGCAGATTTTTGCCGGTACCTCTCAACCAACGCTGAGCGCACAAGTCAGCCATATCTTTTGCCGCCTTTCCGGTGAACACCAGCTGGACATCATGGTAAGGCTGATATGATTCTCCGTCAGCGGTTGTTCTGCGAGGGTCATCGGCGTGATGTTTTGTTGTGTCCCAGCGCCAGGTACTCAAGTCGAAGCCACCGCAAAAGGCCAGGGTTTCATCGACAACCACCACCTTCTGATGATGAGAGGCCCCAACATCTATGATATCGTCAGTTTTCAGATGGAGCCTCGGATGATCTTTCTCACGCCATTGCGTAAAAGGGAGCCATTCACGCTCGGTAAGGTAGAGCAGCGAATAATCCCAGAGCAGAATGTATATCTCCAGGTCAGGATTTGCCTCAAGGACTGAAAAAATGAAGTCGCTCATTTTCAGCGGATGTCCGTCGTCAAAACCCTCCTCACGGACAAGTTCGATCGATTCGCTGATATCCCAGGCAAGGATATAGACGTACCGCTCCGCCTGCAGCAGAGCCTCTCGAAACGCACGAAAGAAATCCTGACCGGAGAGAATGAAACCACCATCGCTGATATGTGATCGGCGCCAGCAGTTCCGACCTTCTTCCAGTTCTAAACTCCTGCTGGTTTGCGAAGACTGCTTTCTTTTTTTGTGCAAAATATCCACCGGTAACCGAGCTCAGGTAATTGGTAATTTGGAATGAACGCTAAGGACCTCTTCAACTTCCTCCCAGCCAAGTCCGACGATATATGGCAGGTGAGCAAGACCCTCTATTTTGATTTTCTCAACAATAACTAGTTCACCCTTTCCTGTTGGTTGGTCATGGCAAGAATAGCCATTCTTCAAAATACTATCTATCACGTCTTCTTCATCTTTTAAAAAGTCACTGAGAACGCAATGGACCCGAAAACTTGCCCGCCATCCTGTTCCGTAAACTCTTCGGTCCGGTACACATGTGAATAGGTCAACTTAAAGGCTTTATAAATAAGGGAAATACCTGCGGAAAAATCTGCGACGAAATGTTCTTTATCGACGCTGTGACTGTCTTCGAAGGTATTGCCATCAAGAAGGACGTTGTAGGCCACAGCTCTTCCTTCAGCCTGTGCAAACCAGACAATCCCAAAATTTTGATAACTATTGAGCCGGGGATCAGCTGCGGACACAGGCGCGAGAATATTTCCTGCCGGACGGATCAGGGAAGTACCAAAATCCCTGGGAAGATTATAGCCAAATCGAATTTCAAAACCGGTGTTACCATAGGTCGATATGTTACCTGCAGCGATACCAAGGTGCGGAATCAGGTCCCATCCCCAGCCGGAAGGTCCGCCCACCGTGACCATCCGCCAGCTTCGCTGCCAGCTCAGCCCGACACCGAGCTCGTTTCCGAGCTGATTTTCCCATCCCTGGGGTGAATCAATTCTATAAATATCGTGAACCAGTCTCTGACTTTCCTTTGCCAGAGATGCAGGCCCCACTAGTCCCAGAGTCAGCTCAAGGGTATCGAGTGTGATTTCATCTTTACGATGCAGGGCGAAGGCGACATAGAGAAGTCCGGCATAGGGCCGATCATCCTCTACCAATTCCTCGCTCTCGGTATCTTCAGGAGTGTAGATATTCTGGCCAACGGAGAGGCCCAAATTCCTCTGGTAACCTTCTCTGCTCAACCAACTCCCCAGAATCGGCACATCTTTAGGTGTAAAACCGTCATCGCTATACTCATCGATATCTCCAGAAGTCCACGAAATTTTTACCGCATTGCTATAATTTTTATCGGTACCACCAAATGTATCATTCTCAAGGTAGATCACCAGGCTCTCAGCATCATCGGCTTCCAAGGCAAGACCTGTCATCACCCAGGCTAGCAAGATAAAAATAATATGGAAAACGGTAATCCACACTTTCATTGTTTATCTCCATAGCGGACCTTCAGCCATAGGCAGCAAGCAGTTACATCAACACTGCCGTTACCAATTCCTATTCAATAGAGTGTGGCTGCAATAAATGCTCCACATATACTTTCCCTGAGACGCAAGCTGAACAATACGAAGGGACCTTCAGACCGACGAGCTGGCTCCCACTTACACGGTCTCGGCATGGTATGTGCATAGTAAACAAAGCAGGCGGCTAATGACACCACCGTAACACAGGCGTCCTTTCATATGCCGCCGCCCGTATCAGACAAGAACCTTTAACCATGCAGTTCAGTCATCATCTTACGGAGGAAAATAATGGAAAACAAAGGATATCATGAGCCTCTCAAACAGATCAGCAACAAGGCCCGCAATAAGCACCGAGCCCTGGTCTCTTTAATGGAAGAACTGGAGGCAATCGACTGGTACGACCAGCGCATCGAAGTATGCGAAGATGATGAATTACGGGCAATCCTCGAACACAATCGCGACGAGGAAAAAGAGCATGCCGCCATGCTCCTGGAGTGGATAAGGAGAAGAGACAAAGCTTTGAGTACGGAGTTGGGGGATTATCTCTTTAGCAAAAAGAAAATTGCCCATGAATAATCGGCTTGAAACAGAGGAGATCAGTATGCAAAACAAAGACGAATATATTCAGTTTCTGCACCGAAAACTGGACGAGTGGAATGCAGACATCGATCGGCTGCGACTGAAAGCCGACATTATTGAAGCCGAAAAAAAGGCGGATCTGCAAAGCCAGATTGACATGCTCAAAAGCAAGCGGAGGGATGTCGAAGGGCGGCTGAGTGATTTAACCAGTGCCGGGACAGAAGCCTGGGAGGACATGAAAAACGGGCTGGATCTGGCCTGGGAGGCGACCAACAACGCCTTTCAATCAGCTGTCTCACGGTTTCTCAAGTGAGATGATGGAATAAACCGGCTATGAACTGGGATCTCGTTTCTAATTTTGCGGTAGCAATGCTGGCGATCGTCAACCCGATCGAGAAAATCCCCCTGTGGGTGGCTGCCTCCAGGAGTGATCAGCGAGGGTTCAAATGGCTGCTGGCAGCTCTGGTTATATCTTCCTGCGCCTTGATACTGTTGTTCTTCCTCTGGTTCGGCCAGTTCCTGCTGACCCGACTCAATATCGACCTGGCAAGCTTCAAGATCGGCGGCGGCCTCATCCTGCTGCAGTTTGGTTTCAGCATGATGAAAGGAACCGCCGTCGATGTCGATAAACTCCAGGAGGAGCAGTCAACGGATCTAACCTCACAGGTACTGAAACGATATCAACAGATTTTCATACCGATTGGCGTACCGGTCATCGCCGGTCCAGGAGCGCTGACTACCGTAATCATCTATGGGCATCAGAGCGACTCGATTGTCACCACTCTGCTGCTCAGCACGACGGTTATCGGGGTATTGGCGGTGCTCTACGCTACACTGCTTGGTGGCAGCGTTATCCAGCATTTAACCGGCCGGCTGCCGCTCGAACTTATCTCACGTGTTTTTGGCATGATTCTAATAGCGATCTCGGTGCAGTTCATCGTTGAAGGCCTCTTAACTGTTTTTCCCGGGTGGACAGGGCAATAGACAGTCGGGTCACTATGTGGACCAGCCTCGAATGGTGCTGCATCTGACAAAATTTACCTAAATCAGCTGCCGGATTGAGCATGAAGAACAGGCACGACCAACTAATTTGTAGCTAGAATGCATTTTGGCAAACAATTTGCATAAATATGAGTAGGGGCGTGACTGCCAGGTTTTCCGGTATTGCCCGCAAGAACATAGCATCATGATCAGGAGGTACCACATGGAAACTATTGAATGGCTTAATCAATTGAATTTGGCCCGGGAAGCATCGAAAGCGACGCAGAAGCCGATTTTGCTCGATTTCTTCAACCCCGAGTGAATAGGTTGTCAGCAAATGGATACAGTTACGTATCCAATGGATACAGTCGCCAATTTCATCATGAAGTATCTTATACCATTGCGTATAAAGACCATTAGTGAATCGTCACATCAGACCTTTCATACCTTCTGGACGCCAACCCTGGCGATTATCGCCACAGATGGCCATGAAGTACAGCGGGAGATCGGTTTCTTACAGCCGACAGAACTCATCGCCTCCCTGCACCTGGGCCTGGCCAAGGCGCGAATGAGCAGCGGCGAATTCGATATTGCTGACGAGCATTTAAGCAATCTGATCGGGCAGCTTCTCGAGGGAAATCTAGTCCCTGAAGCAATCTTTTTCCAGGGTGTTAATAGCTATAAATTGAAAGACGACCCGAATGAGCTGAAAAAGGCTTATGAAAAGCTTACGACAGATTTTCCCGACAGCACCTGGGCTAGACGAGCGGCTCCCTATCGCCTGCTCTGATGTAACCCGATACCAGAAAAATAAAGCTCGTCGAACCAATTCTGGAAGTTCTAGTGGTCTTTCGTGAACCGAAACTGGGACCGGAATTTAATAGTACATGACTTCAACAACGGAGGATACAATGGAAATCAAAGATTATTGTCATAATGTCGAAAAGGAATTGAACATATGGAAGTCCAAACTTTACGATATCATCCGTAAGATGGACCAGGCAGATACCGGTGACAAGGAAAAAATGTATGAGGATATCAATGGCCTGCACATTTTAATGAGCGAATTGGAGGAACGAATAGAAAATCTTCGCACTTCATGCCCGACCGATTGGAAACCCGATGAAGAGGAAATAAAAGTCAAGCTTGGCAACCTCGAAAAACGCTACAAAGACGCATCCAACGTTATGTTCGACTACGATTTCGGCGGCTGACCGAAGCATTGTCAAAAATAGCCATACCTATTTCTGCATTAAATCAATTGAGTTATGACTTTTAAATTCCGTCTTGATGGGTCGGTTGAGACCGATGTGCGTCAAATCGCACGCGGGCAGCTTAAAAAAGCGATCGGGGAACTGGATGACCCGGATCTGGATCGTCATGAAACGGTGCACCAGGCAAGAAAGTGCTGTAAGAAAATACGCGGCCTGCTCCGTCTCGTCAGACCGGTTTTCCCCGATTTCAAGAAAGAAAATGAGTCGTTTCGAGACAGTGCTCATGAGCTGTCAGACATTAGGGACAGCCAGTCGATGCTCGAATGTTTGAAGTCGTTGTCGGACCGATACCGAAATCATATTGGCAGTGAAACATTCGAGGTGCCACTGGCTGTCCTTGAACAGCGACGCGAGGAAATTACAGGCGATGACGCCAGGCTCGCAATAAAATTAGAACGTTTCCGGGCCAATCTGCAGGCAGGCTTCCAGCGGGTGCCCTTCTGGAGCATTGATGCAAATGGATACGGGGCCATTGAAGGCGGGCTGGTGAAAACGTACCGGCGCGGCAGAAATGCACTGGCTACAGCCTTCGACGCTCCTGTTCCAGAGAATTTCCATGAATGGCGCAAGCGGGTCAAGTACCACTGGTATCACACCCGGCTACTTAATGACCTCTGGCCTGAAATGCTCTCTGCACAATGCAAAGCCGCCGATGACCTGAGCGATATTCTCGGTGACGAGCATGACCTTTCGGTCCTGGAACATACACTTCTTTCAGATGCCGAACTTGGTGCTACCGGAGGCACTGCACTTCAAGTCATACAAGGGCTTATCGACCAGCGGCGAAACGAACTTCGGGCCCGGGCCAGAATAATCGGCTTGCGGCTCTATGCAGAGAAACCGCAAGCATTTGGTGCCCGCCTCGGCCGTTATTGGAATATTGCAGAACGTTTGAAGGAAATGGAACGTCAATGATACCGGTTGTCTTCCACTGTTGTTCGAATAGGCGGCTGGACAGTTATCCCCCGCCGTTCTTCTTGGGTTCGTCCTGTTTTTTCTGGAAGTTCCGGCTGATCTGCTCATCTATGATATGTTTCTGATGTTGGTGATTTCCGTCCGTTCCCGAGTCACGGTCACACAATTCCTTTATCAGTGCAGCACGCCCGTAGACGACCAGGGTGTCATCTCTGCGAATCTCTGTTTCTCCGTCCGGAGCCCCCAGGTATGAGCCGCCGGCACGATCTATTCCAAGCACGGTTATCCCTTCCTGGCGCAGTGCTGCACTGCCAATAGTTCTGTTCTCGAGCCAGTGGTCTTCACCCACGTGAACCTCGCTGATCTGATAATCACCGGACAAGCGAAGCATACTCGAATAGTCCTGTATGTTGATTTGTGTGAACGAACTCAGGGCCTTGGATATAACGTTCGACAAATGACGGTCTACCCACGAGCTGTTGGCCAGACTCCACAAACCAAGAATGCCGGTGACCATCAGGGCAACCTGCCAGAACAGTGTGGTCGAACGGTCGACATTGACGAACGAGACAATCAGCGACGATACCGCAGTTATGACCCCGGCATTTCCGAGGAGCATAAGCAGCATGAGGATTTTTCTGCGCAGAGGGTGGCTGACGACGTTTTCCGACTCACTAGTGGTAAAGCCTACTCCAGTAAAAGCCGAGCGGGCTTGAAAACGTGCCGATTCACGGGATAAACCGGTATGTGTCAAGGCTACCGTAGCCACCCGGGTCACCAGAATCGATAAGGTCAGAACGACAAGCAAGGAGATGATCGACAGCATTGCAACACCTTTTTATCTCTTCATTGCTCAGGTCAACATCAAGCCCGCCGCGGGCCGAAAAGAAGGTAGAGAATCAGGCCGACCAGCGGTAGAATGAGTATAACCACGATCCAGAGAACCTTGCTGCCGGTAGAGGCACCGCTTTGAATCGTACTGACGATTGCCCAGATGTCTGCAATCAGAATGATAAGACCAAACAGTCCGCCAACTTCAATACCCATGATCTGCTCCTAATTATTTAGAGTTTATGGAAAAATATCTCCTCGCCCAGTGTCTCCCGTGTTCTGTTAAAATACTGCTCATTCCTGATCAGAACCGGTTTTCTATGATGCCAGGAATACATCGTCATTTCCGGGATAGGTCATAACCGGCCAGAGGAAGAAATCCCGGTTGCTTTTATAACCGACGCCAACCGCTCCTTTGTCCATATACAGAACATAGGCCCAGTCTTTTTCAAAACCGCTGGTCGACGAGGACCAGTAGCCGTCAGGATTAACGAAAAAAGGATGTTTCCCCGGAAGCGCAGGCGTGTGCCGAGAAACATCGACCAGACTCTCCAGTTCATTGATGCTCGGCATCCGCCACGGCTGATCTGTCTGTTCTGCTAAACTGCTGACTGCAGCAAGACCGTCCGACCATGACAGGGACTGATCTGTAAAAGCATCGCCCCGGTGCCATACCAGGCCGGTCAGTGCATCAAAGACTCCAAGGCCGCGCTGATAAAAGCGGGGCTCTGGCCAGGGCACTCCTGCTTTAATGCAGCCATCCCGTCCAGGCAGAACTGCGCATGGATCATAACCCGGGTTCTCAGAGCCTCCCTCACCAGATCGGGGCAAACATCTACTGACGCCGGAAACCGGCCAAGCCCATGAATAATCGATCTTGTTCCCATAGAACATACGACCACCCTGCAGCTGCACATACCAGGCGTATGCCGGATTGCGGGCAGCCGTGGTCGAAGTCCAGTGCCAGCCAAGGTTGACATTGGTAAAAGGATGTGCTTGGGGAAGAGCAGGATTTTTCCTGCTGTGATCGATCAGGCTTCTCAATTCCCGGCGATTGGGCAGTCGCCAGTCGTTGCGGCAGAACTGCTTTCTGCGATTCATTTCCTCAATCAATACCAGGCTCTCTTCCCAGGAAACGGGAACATCGAACATGCTGCAGTTTCTGACCCATACCAACCCGGTCAGAAGATCTTCAACGATCATGCTGTCCAGCACCTCGAATCGCTGCTCATCCTGCCAGCGCAGACCGTTGCCCGAGTCCGCATCCTGACCTGAGCCAGCACAGTCGATCTCGTTCCCCTGGTCGTCATAGCACTGTTTCAGGCCGGTATGGAGAATGTACTGGGTGTCCATGATTGGTGAGCACTTTCCTGTGAGTGGTGTTTATAGGGGGTTTTCAGTATGGCATGGTTGATGCAATATTCTTACCTGAATGGATCATCAGCACCGGAGCAGTATTGTCAGCGGTCTGATCCTGTCATTCACGGCAGATATCCATCAAGGAGGAACCAATGTATGACAAGGAAGAACTCTGCAACAAGATTACCAACCTATACCCCGATATCGGGGAGTGCGGGATCGATATTACCGTGGATTTCGAGGAAGCTAAAAATGCATGGGTGATAGAACTGCGTAAGGACAATCATCATCTTAAGCACTACCTGGATTTACCCGAAGCAAGACAGTGTATGGAGGGAGAACAGTGCGTGGCCCTGGGACTCGATATTGCCCAGCTCAAAAAAAATATCTACCACGAGCAGTTCTGAGCGGCGCCGATAACGCAAATACTTATCCAGCCATGCCATAAGCTCGATTTCATCTGAAGGTATTTGCCTCAAACGTCCATGACAGTCGGATCCAGTCCAGCTTTACCGGACATTTTAAGGATGTTCCGGAAAACCCCATAGCTGACTGAATCTATGAACAGCCGGCATCAATAAATTCATAATGGAACAAACAAATATAGCCCATGCTCAATAAATTTTTACCGTGGAAATACTTGATGAAGATGGCTGCACGGCGGTACGGCATCATCGATCCGCTTTCCATAGCAGCGCGAATTCGCCGATTCGCTCAACCTTCAGAGGTTCAGGAACCCATAGAACTGCTCAGGGCTGGAATCGTATTCCACGCCAGAGGGTTACTGAACACCAAGGCAATCCAGCACAATCTGGACTGGGTCTGGCCTTACTGGGTCGAACGGCAGTTCAACCCCAGGGACCGGTCTTTTATTCCCCGGGCTTTTTCTTTTTCCCATATCAATCTGACCCATCGCAACTGGACCGCCATCGGCCTTCCAGACATCCCGATCTATCCGCTGGTTGATCCGCGTGGACTGGTGACTCCGATCATCGACGGGTGGTCAGTCGACTGCTGGTTCATGAATGATGAAGGCGCCCTGCTCTGTCCGTCCCGCACGAGAAGCGTAGAACAGAAACTTGTTGACGACCACGGACGGCGCATCATCACCAGATGCAGTTCAGCCATGGCAGAGCTGACCATTGAAGCGGCAGTGGAAATGGTCTCTGAAACGCCGTTGCTCAAAGTATCCGCCCGTGCCGACGCCGCCGTCGGCGGCTGGCTCGTTTTCGCCCTGCGCCCATATAACCCTGAAGGAATTCAATTCATCGAACAGGTTGAGTCTGTTGCCGACCCTGACGGCTGGCTGATCAACGGAGAAACAACGTTAACCTTTGCTCAGAAACCTGAAAAAATACTTTTTTCAGACTACCGCAATGGCGATGTGTCGTTGAGGATGCAGGAACAGGCAGACAGCAGCACCAGGAAATGCCCGATCGGTATGGTGACTGCTGCAGCCTTCCATCGGATAGAAAGTGATGCCACATCCGAGGGTGATTACGGATATTCGGTTGAGCTGCCCCTTCCCGATGAATTTCCCCAGAAGAGGACGTCCCGGGCCTGGCCCGAGGCGGAACGGAAAGCTGCTCAGTTGCAGGTTCCGAACGGAGACATACAATTTCTCTACGACACGGCAACCCGTTCACTGATTCACCTGAGTGCCGGTGATGTGATCCCGGGTCCCTATACCTATAACCGTTTCTGGTTCAGAGACGCCTGCATAATGCTCAATGCTCTGCTTACCATCGGCCTTGAAGACCGGTGCCGCAGTCACCTCGATACCTTCTCCAAACGCCAGATCGGCAACGGTTTCTTTCACTCCCAGGATGGGGAATGGGATGCCAACGGCCAGGTTTTATGGTTGAAAAACCGTTTTCGTATATTGTCTGGCTCAGAGATACCCTCTCCATGGCTGAACTCTATCACCAAAGGTGCCAGATGGATCAAAGAGAAACGGGTTATAACTGATGTCGAACCCCGGCTCCAGGGACTTCTGCCACCTGGATTCAGCGCCGAGCATTTCGGCCCGAACGACAACTATTACTGGGATGATTTCTGGGCGGTGGCGGGACTCCATGGAGCGGCTGACACCTTGAAGGCCATGGAAAGGAAAAAGGACTCGTCAGCAGTCAAGGGAACGGCTGAAGAGATGGAACGAGCACTTTGGAAGAGTCTGTCAATTGTGGCGGAAGAACGAAACTCACCGGCAATGCCTACATCCCCGAATCGACGTATGGATTCAGCAGCTATCGGATCTCTGGTTGCAGATTTTCCGCTCCAGCTTCTACCGCCGGCCGATACACGTTCCATGGCCACGGCTGATTACCTGTTCAACAATTGTCTGCAGAAAGGCTGCTTCTTCCAGGACATGATCCACTCCGGGATAAATATTTACATGACGCTTGAGCTGGCCCAGGTATTTCTCCGGGCCGGAGACCTACGCTTCAGAGATCTGCTTAAGGCTGCCGTATCGTTTGCCTCACCGACCGGTCAGTGGCCGGAAGCTATCCATCCGATCACCTATGGGGGGTGCATGGGGGACGGTCAGCACGGCTGGGCGATTGCCGAATTCATCATGCTGATCCGGAACATGTTCATTGCCGAGGAGAAGAATGCATTGATCATCGGCAGAGGCATCCTTCCTGAATGGCTGGAGATGAAAAGAATCATGTCATACGGCCCGACCCTGACCCCGTTCGGCCCTGCCCGCGTCGTAATCGACAACAGCGACGGGCCGCTGACCGTCAGGCTGGACGGCAATTGGCGCGAAACGATGCCCGATACAGTTACCGCGCTTATTCCCGGTTATCGGGCTGCAGAGCTCTCAGGGCCTGACTTCACCTGCGTCATGGAGGAAGAAGGGTGAAAATCTGCATGTTCACCAATACATACCTTCCGCATGTTGGGGGTGTTGCCCGCTCGGTGTCAACCTTTGTCGAAGACCTGCTTGACCGGGGGCATCAGGTCCGGGTTGTGGCCCCAACATTTACCGAGCAACAGGAAGAGGAAGCCGACTATATAATCCGGGTACCGGCAATTCAGAATTTCAACGGCAGCGATTTTTCCGTAAAAATTCCCCTGGCCGGCGAGATCGGTGAGAAAATAGCGAAGTTCGAACCCGACATCATCCACAGTCATCACCCGTTTCTGCTCGGCGATTCTGCTGTTCGAACGAGTCGCCTGCTTGGAGTGCCGCTGGTCTTTACCCATCATACCCGGTACGAACAATACACCCACTATGTACCGCTTGACTCGCCGGCCCTGAAACGTTTTGTCAGCGATCTTGCCACCCAGTACGCCAATATGTGCCACCATGCCATTGCTCCCAGCTCCGGCATCGAGAAACTGCTTGAAAAACGTGGTGTCCGATCACCGATCACTGTCCTGCCCACCGGCATTGACACCGATCTTTTCAGTTCCGGGGATCGAGAAAGATTCAGAGCCGCCTTCCGGATCACCAATAACGCCCCGGTTGTCGGCCATGTCGGCAGACTCGCCTTGGAGAAGAATCTCGCCTTCCTGGCCCGAGCTGTTGCCCGGGCTGCCCAGGCAATACCGGAGCTGAAATTTTTAGTGGCGGGAAGCGGAGAGGCTGAAGCAGATATCAGAAATATTTTTCATGGTCGCGATGTCGAACAATCGTTGATCATGGTCGGCAGCAGAACCGGAAGCGAACTGGCGGACTGCTATGCGGCCATGGATGTTTTTGTCTTCGCCTCAAGGTCCGAAACCCAGGGACTGGTTCTGGCCGAAGCGATGGCTGCTGGAGTTCCAGTGGTGGCCCTCAGCGCAACGGGGGTCGACGATGTCCTGGTGGAAGGGAGCAACGGGATCAAGCTCGACACAGAAACTAACGATAAAGGGTTCAGTGCAGCCATTCAGAAATTGTTTGAACAGCACGAGCAAATTGCTTCACTGACACCCGCCTGTCTCGAGACAGCACGGCAGTTTTCTCGGCAATCCAGTTGCTTGCGCCTTCTTGATCTATATGAAACGGTAGTTAAAGCTGGTTACCCTCCGCACAACCAGGAATCCGACCCGCTCGACTCCCTGTTGATTTCGATCAGAACCGAATGGGAACTTCTGCAAAAGAAAACGGCAGCCGCTCTTAGTTCCATTACTGAAAGCTAGTCGGAAGGAACCTGTTTTGAACATATCTTTTGGAAGGTTATGGCGACGCCTGCGCAGCCTGTTTGACCGCATAGAGTGGTCGGCCCGATGGCTGTACCCATTTCGAGGGAAATCAAAAGAAACCGCGGTCAACGCACCCGGTGTCCTGATCATCCAGATCGACGGTCTGGCCTACACCGAACTGCTGCGTGCCATCGACAATCGACGCCTGCCGTTTCTTCAGCGTCTTATCCAGAAGGATCACTTCGTGCTCCGGCCATTTTATTCCGGACTGCCGTCGGCCACGCCGGCTGTCCAAGCTGAGCTGTTCTACGGGGTCAAAGGTGCGGTGCCCTCCTTTTCCTATTTCGACCGCCAGCGGGAGGAGGAAAAAGTCATGTTCGACGCAGCCGATGTGGATGAACTGGCGGCTGAACTGGCAGGCCAAGATGAACCAGAACTGCTCAGCAGCGGCAGCTCATACTCGAATATTTTTGCCGGGGGAGCAGACGAGGCTCCGTTCTGCATCCAGTCCATGCAGATGAAATCCGTTTATGACGGTATGCAATTCAAGAGAATCATACTCTTTCCCCTAATTCATTCTGTCGAAATAATCCGAATCGTCGGTTTATCTCTGGTTGAGATGGGGTTGGCGATATACGACTTTGTCAAAGGCATCGTCAACCGCAAAAATCCCTTTAAGGAATTGAAGTTCATCTTTTCCCGTATTGGTGTCTGCATCGTTTTGCGAGAAATCGTCCGACTGAGAACAAAAATAGATATAATCAGGGGACTCCCGATTATCCATGTCAATTTCGTCGGCTATGACGAGCATTCCCACCGCCGGGGCCCCGACTCCGCTTTTGCCCATTGGACGCTCAAGGGTATTGACTCGGTAGTCCGGGATATCGTCAAAAGAGCTATTCGAACCGGCAAAAGAGATTATCAGGTCGTCATTTTTTCAGATCACGGCCAAGAAAAAACCATCGACTTTCACACGGCAACCGGCAAGACGGTCCATCAAGCGGTCGCCGAATCATTCGACCAGCATCTCCCGCAGGAACATGAACAAGCCGATCAAAGCCCGCTCAACACTGATCATAACCTGCAGAGCCGCAGCCGAACCATGCTGCGCAAACCTGAGCAAAAAAACAGTCCCGGGCGGGATTACTCTGAACGAAACAGCCAGAGGATTCGCGTAATGGCCATGGGACCGCTTGGCCATATCTACCTGCCGAACCGGCCTGGCGCTGAAAAAATGAACCATTATGCCAATCGCTTGGTCGAGCACGGCAAAATTCCTCTGGTCTGTTATGTCGAAAACGGCAGGGTACAATGCGTAAATCATTCTGGGACCGGTGAATTAATACAGAGAGCTGAACAGGTACTGGGTTCTTCTCACCCGTTCCTCTCTGAAACTGCTGCCGATATGGAGCAAGTCTGCCGACACCCCAACGCTGGGGATTTCGTTATTTCCGGATGGCGGCCGGATAAAACTCCCCTCACCTTCCCCATGGAGAACGGCTCCCACGGAGGTCCTGGAAGCCAGGAGACCAAGGGCTTCGTTATCATTCCGGAAAGCCTTCAGCAAGCTCAAAAAAAACATTATCGACCGACGGACCTGCGCCATGCTCTGCTCGAAGTGCTCGGCAAAAGAAATCCGCACACCGCAAAATTGCTCCGACCAGGTTCTGCCGGCACAACTAAAGTTATGACCTACAATGTACACAGCTGCATTGGTGCCGATGGTAATCTTTTTCCCAGGAGAGTGGCACGGGTTATCAAACGCCAGTCCCCTGATATTGTAGCCCTGCAGGAAGTCGATCGGTTCAGGAGACCGACTGGTATGCAGAACCAGGCAGCGATTCTCGGGGAAGACCTTGGCATGCACCATGTTTTCTGGCCGGTTCTCAAAAACCAAGGAGGTGAATACGGGTTGGCAGTTCTGAGCCGATACCCTGTGCATGAGGTCCAATGTTATATTCTGCCAAAACTCAATAACAAAAGGGCTTCCGAACTGCGCGGCCTCATGCATGTCATGCTTGAAACTTCAGGAGGTAGAACACATCTTTTCAATACGCACCTGAGCCTGCATAGAAAAGAGAGAACGGCGCAGATGACCCATATTGTCCATAGTGATATAATGACCTGCATCCTACCTCACGAACCGATTATTTTTTGCGGAGACCTCAACGCTGGCCCGAATTCCCCGGTTCACCGTCTTCTATCCACCAGGTTGAGCGACGCCGAGGACCTGCGCCCCAACTTCGCCTCAGCACCGACGTTTTATTCCACCTGGCCCATGCTCAGGCTGGATCATATATTTCATTCCTTCCACTTAAAGCCGGTCCGTGTCACCGTGATCGATGACTGGGAGAGCAGGCTGGCGTCGGATCACCTTCCAGTCATGGCCGAACTGGCTGCCTGAAAACAGCAGAAGGAGCTGGGGAGGGGTACCAACATGCGCGGAAAAATAAAACTATTACTGCTCACTCCCGTACTTCTGCTGATCGTTCTGCTTGTTTTTCATCAAAGAGATGTCATTTTCAATCTACACGACTACCTGCAGAACAGTATCGATCCCTTGGTCTTTCTTCTTCTGATGCTGGTGCTGCCGATCTTTGGCGCACCACTGTCCATCTTTCTCCTTCTGGTGGGCATCCAGTTCGGCATCCTCGGTGGCCTGCTGATTACCGCCCTGCTCATGGTGCTGCACATGATCTGCACCTATTACATCGTCCACTCATTTTTGCGAACCTGGGTCATCAAGGTTCTGAAAAGATTGAAGCTTTCCCGATATACATCGAAGCGGACGCTCAACAAATGGCACCTGGTCATCTTCATGCTCATTCCCGGCCTGCCGTATACAATTAAGAACAACCTTCTGGCCTTGTCCGGCATCGGCTTCCGGCCTTACCTGCTGATCTGCTGGATTACCCAGTTTTTCATGAGCATACCGCTGGTTCTGGCCGGAGCAGCCGTTATCGAGATGAACCCGCTGATTATATCGCTCGTTTTGTCTTTATTGATTCTGGTCGTTTTTCTCCAGCAGTATGCTCGGAAAAAATTCGGCGAATCGCAAGATAAACAATAATGCGGCCCTATTGAGTCCGCCTGCCGAGCAGTCGGGCGACCGGACTCGTTTATGTAACAATCGGCTATTTTTCAGACTGAAAGGGAAGATTGCTTTCGGATTACTGCCGATCAGCGCCGGTGAGGGTAACAAAAGTAGATAGCCGCACCGAAATGCCCTCGTGCCGGAGCGGCTATCATTTGTGTGCTCAGACGCATCTCCTTATACAACTGAGCCATACGGGTCACGCTTTAAGAAGTCGCAGCAGATCTAGGCCTCGGCTTTCCATAATCCGTGCAGGTTGCAGTACTCCCGGGCCGTCAGTGAATCGGCCTCGATCTCGAATACCGCCTCAGGTTTCTGGTCAGGTTTCAGGAACTGCCGATAGGCCTTACCGTCGGCGATCAACTCAATCCATTGAATGTAGTGTTTTTCCTCCATCGGGTGCGGTACATCGCCAACGATTACCTTCACGGCACCACCAGTTCTCTCGATTACCGGGACATGCTTTTCCTGGGCAGCATCGACCGTGTTCTCGCTCATCAGCTTCATTTCTTCACCGCAGCAGACCAATTCTGCTCCGCCTCCGTCGATGACTTCAACGATATTGCCGCAGGCTTCACATTTGTAAATTTCCAGTCTTTCAGGCATTCTAATTCTCCTTTTCTGTTGTTTTTAACTGGGCAGTCAGCGTGTCTCTGCAGCCAACTGTCCGCCTCTATTCAACAATCCAATACTCCTAACCTTCAGAGACGCGATTTTGAACGTCCCGGACAGGTACAAAAAAAGTCCCGATCAATCCAGCGGCAGGATAGCATTGACCCGGGTTCCTCTGCCGACCGTCGAATCGATGTGCAGCGACCCGCCGAAGATCTCGCAACGCTCCCGCATTGCAGTCAGTCCGTATCCGCTCATCGGATCCTTTTCCATTTGCATAGCATCGGTTTTGAAACCCTGGCCGTTGTCCTCGACAAGAAGGGATATGGATTTCCTGCCGTCACAGAATTCAAGAACCATATCAATCTGTGTTGCCTGCCCATGCCGCTCTGCATTGCTCAAGCTTTCCTGTATGATCCGGTAGATATTAATCTTGATCGGCTCAGGGACATCATTTTCGCCAACTTCAGCTCGGTAAGAAACCGATATGTCACCATACAGCCTCTGAAACTGGCGAACATACCAGGCAATGGTAGCCAACAGGCCAAGATCATCCAGTATGGTTGGACGCAGGTGAGCGGAGATTCGCTTTGTCTCCTTTATCGTTTCCAACAGCGTTTTGATTTCCTCTTCCAGGGAAACCCCGGCATCGCCCGCCCCGGCTTTAAGGATCAGCTCCTTCCCCTCGAGGCTGAACTTTACAGCCGAAAGGCTGGCCCCGATACTGTCATGCAGTTCCCGAGAGATCGATCGGCGATCGGCTTCAAGCACATCAAGTGTGTGCCGTGACATCCGCTTGAGCCGTTCCCGGGAGTAGGTCAGCGCCCGACTCATACGTTCACGCTCTGCCATTTCGGCCATAAGAGATTGAATCGTACCATCTCTTGAGGGAGGTTGATGATCTTCAGCCCCATCCACTCCAGCATTTGAACAGCTGCTGTCCTTGTTAACCGAGCGGTACATGGCTACACCCGCGGCTCGACCAAACCTTTTCCCAGGGCGAACGTAGTCAGCTGGGCCACATTGTGAATATCGAGCTTGCCTATCAGATTCGAGCGATGTTTTTCAACCGTTTTGACACTGATGTGCAAGAGTTCGGAGATATCCTTGTTGGCATATCCTTCGGCCAGCAATTTGAGGACCTCGCGTTCGCGCTGTGTCACGGTATCCCAATCACTCTTCTCCTTGATTGACTGGCGGTTGTTAAGATAACCGTCCAGAACGTGATCGGCGATTCCCGGGCTGATGTAGGTCTGCCCCGCTATGACGCTGTCCAGTGCAATCATCAGTTCTCCTCTGCTGGCATCCTTGATGCAATAGCCATTCGAGCCGGCATCAAAAGCCTCCAGCACATATTGATCGGACTCATGTATGGTTAAAGCTAGAATTTTAATATCAGCATCGATTCTTCTGATCTCCTTCATCACGGAAATGCCGCTCAATT
This sequence comes from uncultured delta proteobacterium, assembly GCA_963845115.1. Taxonomy (GTDB): domain Bacteria; phylum Desulfobacterota; class Desulfobulbia; order Desulfobulbales; family Desulfocapsaceae; genus JABDQA01. The sequence goes on from CAWJQN010000003.1 coordinate 58,930, forward strand.
TCGGAATAGACAGATCGAGCAGCACGAGATCCGGTTCAAGCCGCCTGATTTCCTTTATCGCCTCGAGTCCATCCTCGGCTTCTCCGACAACGGTCAGATCATCGCGGCTGCCGAGCATGGCTTTCAAGCCCTCACGGAAGAGTTTATGATCTTCGACGATATATACGCTCATGGAAACGTTTCTGCTCATCATGGTTCTCCCCGCTGTCTAACTGTAAAGCGATACAACAAATCTCTAGGATTCTGATTCATATTTCGGCACCCTGGAAATAGCTTCTTTCAGGGCTGTTTCAAGCTCGCGGCCAACAGTTTCGAACCCTTCTTTGAGCTGTTCCCAGTCCTTGTCGTCGGAGAATCTCAATTCGTCGAGATGAGAACGCAGAAGACGCTCCTTTTCTCTCAAAAGTTCGACGGTTATTCTCAGATCGTCCCGCTTACCGAGATGCTTCGCCTGATACATCTCCGAGAGCCGGTCTATATCACTGCTAAGAAGATCGATCCTGGAATTGCTCTGCTTTATGAAAGATTGTTTTACCTCCACGATGCTTCTCCTCTATGCTGTTTAATCCCGTTATCGAAACAAACTAGGATTCTATTCTTGTGGCTCAGCAACATTCCTCGAGGCGATAATTCTCCCCATCGACAGTAACGAAATGAATCCCATCCAATTTGGGCAGCCCGGCTATTTTCCAGGCCTTCATCGGGTCGACGAACTTATCGTTCAGGCATTGACGCGGTTGTTCGGTGTGCTTGCACACATAGTTGAGAATCGGAAAAGCGTTGAACTTTCGATAATAGTCTCTGAGAAATTCGATAATGCTGATCTGCTCCTCATCGAGGTTGGGTATGTCGAGCTGCTTTGCTATTTCTCGAGCCACTTCGTGATTCCACTGATCCTGGTCCATCAGGAAACCATCGTCGTCAAGTATTATCGTCTTTCCTGCTGCATCTATTTCTCGCATGGTTTTACTCCCATTATTTAGAATTTCTGGGTTTGATATAGACCAAGCAAGATGCATGCCACCGCATTGTCAAGGTCGACCAGACCACATCGGTGGTTCTGTTAGGGGGGTGAGGGGGTGAACGAGAGCTAGGAGTTTTTCGAGACAGTCGGTTTACGTTGAATCAGGTGGTATTTCTTGAGCAGGTCGTAGAGGCGGGAACGCGACAGACCGGCAGTAGAGCAGCACTGCTTAATATCACCGTCAGTCTGGTCAAGCAGTTTTTCAAGATAGACCTTTTCGCACTGTTCCACCGCTTGATCACGGGCCGCTTTAAGTGTCGGAAACTCCCGTATTGAGCTCGTTTTCAAAAAGCCTTCGTACAAATCAGAATCTTCTGGTTCATCGTCATCGGCAATTCTCTTTTTAAGCGCGTGAATCCTAATCCCGGCAGGCAGATGGATGGGGTAGAGCGTGTCGCTTTCCTGGGCCTCGGAAATGGATCGCTCAATTACCTGAAACAACTCCCTGACGTTTCCCGGCCAGTCATACTGGGAGAGCAGGAGAAGATAATCGGGTGCGAACTTCTTACGCTGTAGATTTTGCTGATTGCAGTAACGATCTCGGTAATAGTAAGCCAGCTCGGTGATATCGCTTACACGGCTGCGCAACGGTGGCAATTCTAGATAGAATGTTTTCAGCCGAAAATACAGATCCTCACGAAAATCACCGTTATCCACCATTTCCTGCAGGTCACGGTTGGTTGCTGCAATAAGTCTGAAATCGCTTTTCCGCTCGGTCGTCGAACCGACCGGCATATAGGTCCGCTCCTGGATGACCCTGAGCAGCTTTTTCTGCATTGCCGGAGGGATCTCCCCGATCTCATCGAGAAACAGGGTGCCGCCGTCGGCATTCTCCACCATTCCCCTCTGCGCTCTGTCCGCACCGGTAAATGAGCCTCTCAGGTGGCCAAACAGAATGCTCTCAATGAGAGAAGGAGGCAAAGCAGCACAGTCGACAATGGTCAGGGGGCGATCCGAGCGGGAGCTGAGTTCATGGATCGCTGAAGCAAACAGTTCCTTGCCGGTACCCGATTCTCCGTAAATCAGTACATTTGTCTCGGACTGACCGATGACAATGGCCTGGTCGATGCACAGCTGCATGACGTCACTGCGCCCGATAATTCCGGCCTTTTGAAGTTCTGTGCGAATCGCCTCCCGCTCCTCCACCGGCTCGACCGTCTTGTTTTTCCGGTAGCGCAGGACACGTTTGATGATATCGGGCAGACTGTTTTCAGGGGTGCTGTCAATCAGGTATTCCCAAGCTCCTGCCCTGATAGCTTCTTCCGCCTGGCTGGTATCACCGATGCTGGTAAAAATGACGACTTCAGGGCCGCTGCCTCCTGCCAGGAACGCAGCTATCGAATCACCATCGATACCGCCGTCCAGTTCATCGCAAATCAGCACCGCTTCGAAGCCGGTCGTCTCCAACAGCACGTGACCCTGTTCGACGCTATCTGCATATTCGAAATCAAGGTCCTGTTTGGATAAACTGAGAACGAGTTTATCCGCAACGTCACGGTCGCGGTCGATAATCAGGATTGCTGGAGATTGGGCGGCAGCACTCATAGTCGACTTTGTCGGTATTACGATCAGTGCATCTTTATGTTTACCAGACTAGTGTATGTATTTTCCATCATTAAATCAATGGTTAAGTCACAAGTGCACAGGTCAGAATGATAGACATCAAATATGTAACCGCTGCAAAAGAGAAGGTGGTTTTCCAGAGGATGCGACTGGAACATGAATAGCCTGAGCAATTATTCCAAAGGTGCCAAGTACTAAAGGAATTGTTATTGGGTATAAAAGTTGCTTAAATTGATGCTGTTCCTAATTTTTAGTAAATTAACAACATGAGGAGAATATCAGTTGAAGAATTTTACTGTCCTTGTTGCTGAGCGCACTGCCACTTCCAGCAAAATTCTTGATTACCTGAAGGATGGCGGGAACTCAATTGCCAAGATAAAGAAATGCGATTCTCTGGAAAGGGGCCGAACCCTGCTTATTCAAAACTCCTTCGACGCCATTCTCCTCGATCCCGATTTAATTGACACACAGGGCTTTGAAACGGTGCTCCGTTTCGTCACGGCTGCACCGGAAGCAGCGGTTATTGTGATCTCAGATCAACGCAGCGATGAAGGGCTGGCCATCAAAAGCGTTCGTTTTGGTGCCCAGGACTATATTGAAAGGCAACATCTTTCGCCGTTTTATCTTATGAAATCTATTACTTATGCAGTCGAACGAAAGAGCCGGTTGCAGGAAAAAGGTGAGTTGCTTTTAGATCTTGCCAATGCCTTGAAGATGGTCGATACACTACAGAATTTGCTGCCTCTCTGCGCCAGCTGCCAGAAGATATATTACGAGAAGGAGTCACGCTGGATGGATCTCTCCGCCTATCTGCAAACAAAGGGGGTGCGAAAGTCACGGAAAGTCTGTCCCGACTGCCTCGAAACGCTGAAATAAACCACTGAATGAAGCCGGTTATACCGGCCGGCCAGCAACCGCATTCCGTTCTCTCATACAGAGCCTGGCCCCCCCAGTCTTTCAAACAGGGCGGATTTGTCATGGATTTTTTGTGCACGTGCATGGAATACGCTGTTCTTGATGGGTTGATGTTACTTCTGGATCATCAGCATAGATTTTCCAGCAGAACCGGACAATGTCCTCTTCAGCAGGACGGCTAACCGGGACTCGCCGTTTACCGCTCTAGCCAATCTAGCTATTGTTCTCCTTTTCCTCGGCAGGGATGACCATAACGGGTACAGGCGAGCGCCGTACCGTAGCCTCGGCAACCGAGCCGAGCCAGAGATGCGACAATCCTTCCCTTCCATGAGTCGCCATAACAACCATATCGATCCCGTTGGTTTTGCAGAACAGCTGGATCGTTTCCCGCGGCAATCCCATTTCCACATGAACCTCTGTGTCGACCGAAGCAGGAACCTGAGCGGCGACCAGAGCATTGAGGTTTTTCCTGGTCGATTCCATGAGTTGCTCCTCGTAGAGAGGGAAATCGAAAGCCGTCAGCGGATCACCGGCAAAACCCATGTGAGCCGGCCGGGCAATCTGTTCGACAACCTGGAGGATATGTATTTTTGCCTTGAAGTTTTCGGCCATGACGACCGCTGCGTTCAATGCCCGCAGGGCAGACTCGCTTCCATCTGTTGGCCATAATATGTTATTAATTGACCTCATCGTGATATCTCCCTTTGTTTAAGCAGTTCAATCTTCCGGTGCTTCTGCTTCTGACTCCCTGGCCTCAGAATTTTTTCGGGTCCACATCAGTTCTCGTTTTTGGGAAAATCCACTGCTGCCGTTTCCCTGTCTTTTTTTAACGACCCGATTCAGTTCGTTGAATGTATGTTTCAGTATTTCTTTTGTTTTTTCGTCTGTCATCGATTCCCCTCTGCATATTTCTTAGATACCTCAGCAGGATAAATACCGTGGATTATTCTTTTCAAAACGTGTGCCAGTTGAAAAACAATATCGAGGCATCGTACTTCTCTCATCCGGTGGCGATGAAGGAGACCGTTACGGGTACCTGATTAAGGCTGTCGCTGCTTTTTCCAGTAGGCTGCGTAAATTCCACCCCTTTCGACCAGGGCATCGTGAACACCCTGCTCGGCTATGCGGCCATCGCGCATAACTAAAATGTTATCGGCGTTGAGTACGTTTTTGAGCTGATGGGAGGCAACAACGATCGTCCTGTTTTCCGAGAGGCGGTCAAATGCTTCCATGACCTCATCTTCAGAAGCCGCATCGAGACCTCCGGTCGGTTCGTCGAGCAGGACGATATCTGCGTCTCTTATAAAAGCACGGGCTATCAGGATGCGCTTCATCTGGCCGCCTGAAAGCTGCGTCGTCCCCGAACGAAGAACGGTATCATAGCCGTCGACCATTTCCATAATGAACTTATGGGCATTGGCTTTTCTGGCGGCGTCCCTTACCTCCTCATCCGACACGTCCTCCTCGGGACGCCCCAGGGCGATATTATCTCTGACGGACGTATGAAAAAGGACCGCCTCCTGGGGAACCATGACGATATGTTTCCTGAGCGACTCCACCCGGTAGTCGCGGATATCTGCAGAATCTATCCTGAGGGCCCCGCTCTTGACGTCGAAGAACCTCGGTATCAGGTTCAGCAGGGTTGACTTACCGGATCCCGAGGCTCCGACCAGCCCCACTTTCTGACCTTTTCCGATAATACAGCTCAGGTCTTCAACGACAACTTCATCTTCATAGCCAAACGTCACCGAATCGAACTCTATGCTTTTGCTGAAACCATTAAAGACCTTAGCCTCCGGATCATTACAGACACCCAAGTCACACGGGGTGATCGCCATGATATGTTCAATTCGCTCATTGCAGGCGTGCGCCTTGGTAATCTTGATATAGTACTTGGTAAACTCTCGCACCGGCTTGTACAGGCTTTTCAGGTAGCTCATGAACACCAACAGTTCACCAGGGCTGATGCGACCGGCCCTGATACTGAATACCCCGGCAAGAAGGAGGACGGCACTACCCATCGCCAGGACAATGGTGGTCAACGATGTATAATAGCCCTGCCAACTGCCGGTTTCGACTGCGGCAATACGGCTTTGCAAGCTCGCCTGCTCCATTCGCTCTATTTCGTTTTCTTCAAGACCGAGCAACTTGATCCATTTGTGCGTTTTGGTTGCCGTTTCGGTAAGCGAAGAGATATGTGCCTCATGCTTTCGGCGCTTACGCGCCACCCGCTTGATCCGTATGCCGAAAAAATAGGTCGCCCAGACCAGTATCGGCGCAATGCAGAGGGTTACCAGGGCAAGCCGCCAATCAACGACGACCATGATGACGCCGATGCCAATAAAGGTTGGAATACTGCGCCAGATCAATACGCTGTATCCCTCTACGAGCTTCTGGGTGTCATCGGCATCGGTGGTGATTCGTTCAATCACCTCGCCTGGCTCGGTCTTGAAAAAGTGACTGATCGGCAGATCGAGAACATGGGCAAAAAGCCTGATTCGAAGCTTCTGGACCACAATCTGGCAGACCGTGGTCAGCATAATATTCTGAAAATAGAGACCGACGCCGTTCATCAAAGCGACCACGATCAGGGAACCTATCATCAGGCTGAGAAGATTGGCTTCAACAAAATTCCAGGCTGATCCAGCCATCTGGATCACCTCTGAAGGTATTGGTTTGGAAAGAATCACATAGTCGAAAATGACTTGCAGCGGCCAGGGCTGGAGCACAGCCATCAGCGATTGCAGAGCCAGAGCCAGAGCCAGGAAAACCAGCCTGCGCCGCTCTTCGCCTAAAATAATCGAGAGCTGTGATTTATGAGACATCAATTCTTTCATCTCATTTGCGGGCCGTTTCCCGGATCATGGGACAACTCAATTTCCAATATGACTGGACCTTGATCTCTGATCATCCAGCTTTTTCGGATAAAAAAGATTGCTGAAAAGCTAACCGAAAAGAATGAACATTTTCAATACACTCGACCATATACCCATACAGCGATATATCGTTTTATCCGATCGGGATTCAACTGGTTCCAGCAACAAGGAGCAATCACCGCTGTGTTGCACCGACAATTTATTGCCAACGGTATCTGAACTATCAGGATAAAAGTTTTTTCAAACCGGGCAGCAGTTTCTCCCGCAACTCTGGGCGGTCGAGGGCAAAGGCGAGATTGGCCAGCTGAAAACCGGCCTTATCACCGCAATCATAGCGTTTGCCTTCGAAAGTGAAGCCGTAAAGCGGCTGATCATTCAACAGCTGAGCCATGGCATCGGTGAGCTGTATCTCACCGCCGGCACCCTTTTCTTTTTTGCCAAGATATTCAAATATGCGGGGGGTCAGAATATAGCGACCAATGACAGCGAGGTTGGATGGGGCCTTGTCGGGATCGGGTTTTTCCACCATCGACGCTACTTCGACACAACCGTGTATGGTGCCTTTGGGCTCGATGATCCCATAACGGTTGGTATCTTCCGGCGGCACCTCGACAATGGCCACCATCGAGGCACGAAGACGGTCGAACTCTTTGATCATCTGGTGGATAACCGGAACCTCACTGCGAATCAGGTCATCTGCCAACAGGACGGCAAACGGCTCGTCTCCGACAATGTCACGGGCGCACCAGATCGCATGCCCCAATCCCAGAGGCTCGCTCTGCCGGGTGTAGACGATACTGCATGAAGTCTCGATAAGAGACTTGACGGTATTGAGCAGATCCATCTTGTCTCGCTCTATCAGGGTATGCTCCAGTTCCAGGTCGGTATCGAAGTGATCCTCGAGAGCCCCTTTTCCGGAGCCGGTCACAAAAATGATCTGCTCGATGCCGGCGGCAAGCGCTTCCTCGACCGCGTATTGAATGATCGGTTTGTCTACCACCGTCAACATCTCCTTCGGCATGGCTTTGGTCGCCGGCAAGAACCTGGTACCGAGACCGGCGACGGGAAAGACGGCTTTTCTTATTCTCATGATATCACCTGCCTCCAGATGAGTGCGCCATACATGGGCCCGCTAAATCCAGTAGTAAGGAAATTTATAGTGATCGTAGATCGATTTTTCATAGTCTCGAAAATTCGGATCGAGCGGGTCGTATTCGGGACTGCTCTCGATCTGCTCCCTGGTCATTCTCATGGCAACGCTGCCATCGGCCCAGTTGACTGAATCTACCCAGTTCGGGTCGATGATGACACGCTTGCTGCCGGGCAGCCAGTTGCCGGTGTCGATAACCAGGTAGCGAATCACCCAGGTCCCTTCCTCGACCAGAAAGTCTTCGACGTGGCCGATATCATCGTCGCGTGCATGTACCCGGTATCCGGAGACCTCGCCGGTGGATCGCAATCTCGGGTCATCGTCATCGTTCCCTTCTATATTTGATAACTCCTGCCTGGATCGCAGGCTGCGCGGATAGATCTCGGCCCCCCACAGCTGCGGGCCCCGCCAATAATCCGACCAGTCATAATAGCGGTTGAAAAAGGTCTCATACTGACGTGACACGGGGGCATCCGAATCAAGGGGCGGAGCGTTTTTTATCTGCTCCTTGCTCAACCCAACATTGATGGCCAAGCTGACTCCATCGACCGTACCGATGCTGATCGGAGAAATCAGCACTTTACGGCCGGGCAGCCATTTTCTCGTATCTGCCACCAAATAACGAATGACCCAAGCCTTGTCGTCGAAGAGGAAATCGTTGCACGTACCGATGGTACCGTCATGGGCACCCAGTTCGAATCCCTTTAGCGAATCTATGCTGCTGAGCGGTGTTTTCATGATGCCCTCCTACATTGTCTTTGATCAATGTTACAACCAGAAAATATGGGGTTCCTTGAGCTAAGCCGGATGTGGCCGGTATTCCTCAAAAAAGATTTAGTTGCAGAACCCCCATGCTGGTTTCACTATAGTAAGCAAAAATGATTGATTGAATGGGGGGAAGAACCTATTAAGGACTCCGGTTTCCCGTACTTTCGATTGCTAAATTGACAATGACAAAATGGAAGAGGATTTGCATGCAGATCAATGGAGAACAGAGTCGTAATGATCTGCCTCCATCACTAGAGCAATAGACTGCATGTATAGTTCGATTATTATTATTAACAGCAACCAGGTGTGATCAGTCAGCAACCCGGCAGTTCAACATCAATTTATGGCAGATCGAGACGACACATATGAGTTCAGATAAATCTGCAGACAGAGAAGCTTACGATAGAGCCAGGAAACTGGTTGATCAAAGTGCTGTCGAAGAGGGTTTTCTGGCCAGTCCGACAAAACAGGATAATTACCGTCGCGTATGGAGCCGAGATGGAGTGATTACCGGTCTGGCGGTTCTAATGAGCGAAGACCACGCGCTGATAGACGCCTTCGGCAGGACACTGGCTACCCTTGCCAGGTATCAGGGGCCACACGGAGAGATACCGAGCAACGTTGGTATCGTCGACCATGATGTCAGTTATGGGGGCACCGCCGGCAGGGTCGATGCCAACCTCTGGTTCGTGATCGGCGTCGCCGAGTATTGGCATCGAACCGGCGATGATCGATTCATCCATGATGTGCTGCCGGCAGTTGAAAAAATCATCTTTCTGCTGGGGGCATGGGAGTTCAACAACCGCGGTTTTCTCTATGTTCCCGCAACTGGCGACTGGGCCGATGAATATATACAAAGCGGCTACGTGCTCTACGATCAACTGCTCTACCTGCAGGCTCTGAAGTCCTATGAATTCATCTGTTCCCGATTGCGCCCAGAACCAGATCGAAACCTTGCAGATAAGATTTCCACTTTACGGATGATGATCAGAGCAAACTTCTGGGTCGGCTCCGATGATGACACCCCCGACCACGTCTACCAGGAGATCCTGTTTAAAAAAGGCCGTGATGCTGCCGATCACTGCTCCCAGCAGTACTGGCTGCCTTTTTTCTCCCCGCATGGTTACGGTTATCGATTCGATGCGTTCGCCAACATCTTAACCTCGCTGATCGAGGTGGCCGATGAAGAACAGATAGAATCGGTCGATCGATACATCACAGAATATGTAACTCCACCGGAGATACATCTGCTCCCCGCCTTTTACCCAGTGATCGAAGAGGATGACAAAGGCTGGGAACAGCTCAACGTAGCTTTTTCTTATGATTTCAAAAATCGCCCTTATGAGTTTCACAATGGCGGGTTGTGGCCGATGCTGGCCGGTTTTTATGCAGCCGATCTGGCCCTCAGGGGAGACAAGGATCAAGCCCGTCGCTATCTAGACGGTATAGCTGCGGCCAACAGAATGGAAATTGATAATAGTCCTTGGGTATTTCCAGAGTTTGTCAACGGCAGGAATTTCACACCGGGCGGCAACGCTGCGCAGTGCTGGAGCGCATCCGCATATATGATGGCTTTTCATGGACTGCAGAACAAACCGATATTTTCAATAAACCAGTTATGATATTCCTTTTCAGTGATCTCGACCGCACCCTGATACCCAATGGCGACCAGCCTGAATCACCTGGCGCCCGCTCACTTTTCAGGCAACTGATTGCATCAGGACTGATCCGGTTGGCCTATGTAAGCGGCCGCGACAAAGAACTGGTTCGTCAGGCAATCAATGAATTTCAGCTACCCAAACCCGACTTCGTCATTGGCGATGTCGGTACGTCGCTCTACCGGCTGAAAGGGAAATCATGGATACTCGACCATTCCTGGGAAAATGAAATCTCCTCGGACTGGAGCGGTTACGAAAACGAAGATATAGTCGAATTAGTTACATCAACAGGTGAAGACGATCTGGAGCTGCAGCCTGCTGAAAAGCAGGGTGCTTATAAGGTGAGCTACTATACCGATCCGGGGGAGAGCGGCCGTTCATCGACCGCTTGTATATCTGAACTGCTCCAGGACAAAGGTATTGATGCCAACCTGGTATGGAGCATCGATGAAGCGGAAAATCGCGGATTGCTTGATATTCTGCCCGCCGGCGCCAATAAGATATCGGCGATTCGCTTTGTGATGAAACAGGAAAAAATCGCCGAGGAGCGCGTTGTTTTCGCCGGCGACAGCGGCAACGACCTTGACGGCCTGACCAGCGGACTGCAGGCCATCCTGGTTGCCAATGCTCATCAGGATATAAGGCTGGAAGCGGTCGAAACTGCTCGCTCAAAAGGTTTCGACCACAAGCTGTACCTGGCGCATGGCGAAAAATACACACTCAACGGTAATTATTCGGCAGGAGTGCTTGAAGGGCTGGGCCATTTTTTCCCTGAGTTGGAAGACTGGCTCCTGAAAAAAATCGCGGATCAGGAGAACAAAGGCGTCAGCTAAAAAGCCGGTTCACCATAATAAGTTTATTCCTGACAGTCTGTCATCTCTGGCGGCCTCGATCTGTTCCCTTTCTGTTATTCTCTATGAAATTCAAGTATCATTGTGTCATGATAATCTTCGAACTCTCAAAGAGGCGGTGACAAGACAATGAAAAATCTGATTATCGTGATCATTCTGGGCGTCGGTGGATATTTTGCCTATCAATATTTTATCGGCCCGTCTCTGATTGGTTCTAAATCGGCTGCACCAACCTTCAACATGTATTCGCTCCCTATAAAATGTCAGGGGCAAGGCGAACGATTGAAAGATGCGATTTCCCGCGGAGAAATCAGTGCCACTATTAATGGTTATACGAAAAGTTTTCGGCAATGCCTTAGAGACGAGGGTTATACCGATTCCCAGATAGATGAAGCAACGAACGGCATACGGAAGAGTCGTTAAACCCAAGGATACAGACGAGGTCCCCCACGGCTTTATTTTCTGCCTGTCTGCATTTTTTCACATTGTTGTCAGGCTTAGCAACCCTCATGGGCGGCAGCCCTCAATTCCCTCCTTTAGACCGCTCAGCAAGAACCCCAAAAACGTTTTCTTGAATATTTGCTGACAGGAGGCCGTTGAAATTTATCAACCGGCCTGCTGGCGATCGAACGCAAACTGTTTAACATCTGATGACGCCTTTGAATCAATCAGCCTCTTGGAAAAACAAGTATAATGGATAAACACAATAGTGTGCCCGTCGATATACCACCGGATATTTTCGAAAACATCCTGGATACGGCCAGCCGTTATGTTCTCGGGAAAAGACCCCAGCTCAGGCTGGCCCTCTGCTGCATACTGGCTGAAGGGCATCTGCTCGTCGAGGACATCCCGGGAATCGGCAAAACAACCCTGGCCAAGATGCTGGCCCAGCTGCTCGGCCTCGATTTCCAGCGGGTGCAGTGCACCAGTGACATGCTGCCGGGGGACATTCTCGGGTTTTCCGTGTTCAACCGGGAAAACGGGACTTTTTCGTTTCATCCGGGCCCGATATTCACCCAGGTGCTGCTCACCGACGAAATCAACAGAACCCCTCCAAAGACCCAAAGCGCACTGCTGGAAGCCATGGAGGAGCGCCAGGTTTCCTTCGAGGGCACAACCAGGGAACTGCCCAGTCCCTTCTTCGTCATCGCCACCCAGAACCCGCTGGAACAGACGGGCACCTACCCGCTGCCGGAGTCGCAGCTGGACCGGTTTCTTTTCCGTCTGGAGATCGGCTATCCCGACCGGGAAGCGGAAAACCAGCTGCTGGCTGGAAACGGCATCGAATTTACCGAGGGGTCGATCAGTCCGCTTCTGTCCGCCGAGAAGGTCAAGGCGCTGCAGCAGCGCAGCAGAGATATTCAGGTTTCCGGTCCGCTTATCCAGTACATCCAGGACCTGATCGATTTCACCAGACATTCCGGTCTGTTCAACATCGGCCTTTCCCCGCGGGCCGGCCTCCTGTTGCTCAGGGCTGCAAAAGCATGGGCGCTTCTCGGCGGCAGAGACTATGTGCTTCCCGAAGACGTGCAGCTGGTGCTGCCCTATGTCGCCCGGCACCGGCTGAGAACAGCCGACACCCATGAAGAGGTCTCCAGCGAGGGGTGTGCTGAAATCATCCACGCCGTTGCGCTGCCCATATAAAGCATGTCCCCCGGCTTTTCATCGATCACCGGCCCACTTTCCCGGCAGGTGCAGAGGATGCATGTCCCGCTCAGATGGAACAGGCAGCGCTATGCAGTCAGGCCGACCCGTTACGGCATCGTTTTTATCGCCATGCTGACAGCCCTGCTGGTCGGTTCGATCAACCACAACAACAACCTCGGTTTTCTCCTCACCTTTTTCCTCACCGGCCTGCTGATCGTTTCAACGATGCACACCTTTGCCAATCTGCAGGGGATTTCGGTTGCCAGGCTGCCTGCTCAACCTGTTTTCGCCGGTGGCACGGCTCTTATCGGGGTATTGCTTAAAGCAGATAAAACAGAGCGGCCAGGGATAACCGCAGCGCTCGATCATTATTGCTCTGAACCCGCTGATCTGGGCACTACCCAACCAGAAAAGGTGCAGATTCCGATACCGGCACTGAAGCGAGGGGTTTTACGCGTTGACTCGGTTACCATCGGCACCGATTTCCCCCTCGGTCTGCTGAATATTCAGGTTGTCCGGCCGATTACCCTTTCCTGCCTGGTCTACCCGGCCGCCATTCGGGGTGAATTCATAACCGGCCCAGGCATCGGCGCTGGCAAGGAAGATGCGGCCATGACCGATGAAGCGGGCGGCGACTTCTCGGAGCTCTCGCTCTACCGGATCGGTGACGACCTTCGACGGGCGCACTGGAAATCCCTGGCCATGGGGCGGGAACTCCACACCGTGAAGTTCGAAGAATCGCCTGGAGCCGGCGCCATGTTTTCCCTTTCCCGGGTGCCCGGAAGTCATCTCGAAACCAGGCTGGGCCGCCTCTGCTCCATGATCCTCGCAGCCGAGTCACGGGGAATGAATTACGGCCTGGAGCTCGATGACCAGATCATAGCGCAGGCAAGGGGCCCCCTCCATCGAAACAACTGCCTCAAGGCCCTTGCCCTCTATCGATGAACTCTTTCAGGAACAAAAGAGCTGCGTTGATTGATCTTCCCATTCTTGTCACCGTGGTGATCTGCAGTCTCCCCCATTTTTCAAGCGTTTCAGCGGTTGTTATTCTGATCTGCCTGGCGATGTGGTGCTACCAGGGGCTCTGCCTCCATTTCAGGCTGCCCGTCCCGGGGCTGCTGCTGCGAACGGTCCTGGGTACAATGCTGTTCATGACCGCTGTCGCCGCCAACGAGGGATTAACCCTGGAGGCGTTCATATCTCTGCTGATTTTCATGATCAGCCTCAAAGTCTTCGAACTGAAAACGAAAAGAGACCGCATCGTCACCGTTATCCTGTGCTATTTCCTGATCGTCAGCTGCATGTTTTTCAGCGACTCGCTCTCTACCTTCGTCTATGCATTGCTTGCCGTAGGCTGCACGACGGTTGCCCTGATTACGGTCAATTTCCCCGGGCAACGTATGAAAAGCAGAATTTCAGCTGCCGGCAGGCTGTCACTGCAGGCGCTCCCCTTCATGGTGGCTCTCTTTCTCATCTTTCCGAGAATTCAGGGCGGCTTGTGGGGGCGGCCGCCGATATTCTCTTCCACCTCGGGCTTCTCCGAAGAGATCACCTTTGACAACGTCTCCCGCGTTGTCCAAAGCAGGGACGTCGCTTTTCGGGTCTCCTTCGAGGGCGGCATGCCGGAGCCTGAGCAGCGCTACTGGCGTGGCATCGTCATGTCCGATTTCGACGGCAGGAGCTGGAGAGAGTCAAACAGCACACGCCGTATTGACCGCTATGACGCCGAAGACGATACAAGAATCACCTACGCCGTCACCCTGGAACCTACCAACCACCGCCGGCTTTTTGCCCTCGACCTGCCGGTTGCAATCGATGCGCCGCGGGTCAGGAGGCTGGGCGATCACACCTTTTCAACCTGGCGCCCGGTCAACACCCGTCTGCAGTTTACGGCAACCTCTTTATTGAGCGCACGGCCGCGTGCACCAGAGACCGTTGATGAACCTTACCTGGCGCTGCCGGAAGCGGGAAACGGCAGGTCCCGTGAACTGGCCGCGACCTTCCGCTCTGAAAGCAGTTCAACAGAAGAATTCCTGACGCGGGCCATCAATTTTTTTCAGACCAGCGGTTTGAGCTACACCCTCGCCCCGGGGAGTAGTGGTTCCGGGGCCGGCATCGACGCCATCGACACCTTTCTGTTCACTACCCGGCAAGGCTTCTGCGAACACTTTGCCTCGGCGTTCGCTTTTCTGATGCGGGCCGGAGGTGTGCCCGCGCGGCTGGTGGCCGGTTATCTGGGCGGAGAAGTCAACCCCTATGGCGACTACCTGGTCATCCGCCAGTCGGATGCCCATGTCTGGTGCGAGGTGCTCATGGAAGACGGAACCTGGCACCGGGTTGACCCGACCATTGCCGCAGCCCCACACCGGATACGTTCGGGTTTGAATGTCGGTTCCGGGCAGAATGATTTATCTTCCGTTCTGAATTTTCAGTTACTCGGACTGCGGCTGCCCGGATGGTTCAATAACATCTCCGCCTATGGCGACCTGATCAGCAGTCGCTGGAACAGCCGGGTTCTGGGATATTCCGGCAGGGACCAGGTGCAGCTTTTCAGCCGGATCGGGATCGATCTGCATCTGCCCGGCGGCCTTGTCCTGGCTCTGCTTTCCGGCGCTGTTGCACTGGCTGCATGCGGGTTTATCGCTCTTGGTTTCATGAGACAGGCTGGCGCCAGGACTGATCCGGTTGGTGTGCACTGGGAAAAATTCTGCGCCACCATGCACAAAGCAGGGATTCCCCGACTCCCGTGCCAGGGCCCGATCGACTATGCCCGGGCCATTGGCCGCCGGCAACCGGATATCGAAGCTGCGGTATCGGAGATCGCGCATCTCTATGCCGAGCTGCGCTACAACCCGAAGCATGAAGACGACGCGATGCAGCGTTTTATCCAGAGGGTGAACTCGTTTTCTGTGGGCCGGCAATCAAAAAGTCAAACCCGTGAGCTACATTAGGCTCATATTGTAATTTTGCAAAGAACCGTTAGCTGGCAATCCTGTCATTGACTGACGATATCATTATTGATATATTTTCTTGTGGATAAGAAAGAAGTAATAGCAACGCTGGAACGCAGTCCGAATAATATCGATTTTGACCAGCTATGCAAAATCTGCGATTATTTTTTTGGAGATCCACGGCAGAGCGCTACCAGTCACAGGGTATACAAAACACCATGGTATGGAGACCCGAGAATAAATATTCAAAAAAAAGGTAACAAAGCAAAAACCTACCAGGTCAGGCAGGTAATCAAAGCACTTAAAAAGTTGTAGCAGGCAAACGAAAATGGATAAATACACATATAGAATCACATGGTCAGAAGAAGACCGCGAATATGTCGGTCTGTGCGCCGAATTTCCTTCCTTGAGCTGGTTGTCTGAAGATCCATTGGACGCACACAAAGGTATCAGGAAGCTCGTGTCTGAAACAGTAGCTGACCTGTACCGTGCTGGAGAATCAGTACCGGAACCTCTGGCTTCCAAAAAATTCTCGGGCAAATACCCTTTGCGAATGTCCCCGGAGTTGCACAGGGAGCTTGCAATCGAAGCGGCTGAACAAAATATCAGTTTAAGCAGATTAATTAACGCCAGGCTTTCAGCCCATGTGTAACCCGTGCGCAAGCATTCAAAATCACCTGTTGAAACAGCGTGATAGCCTGAGGTGCTTCAATTTGCTACTTAACGACTTCCGAAATTGAGCGCGATGTTGTACTAATGAACCAAATGCCACAAACACAATAGTTGTATTTCGCATTTTTACCGCAGATCCGGGTAGGGTCTGACCGATTCTATCCGGCCCGGCCACCTCTGCTGCTTCGTGTTGAATTGGCCTTCTTCCGGCAGCAGAGGTGCTTTTTTTCAGGAGAGAACATGGCCAGACCGACAGAAGAGCAGCGCGTCCCGGCCGACGCGGTGCTGAAAATCGCCAAGGAGATCAGTGTCAAGTTCATCGAAGTGGGACGCCTGACGCCGGCCACCTTCGACCAGACCTTCAAGTCGATATACCGAACCGTTCAAGAGACCGTCAACAGCGATGACTGATCCGCAGCTGGAGCTCGACCCGGCGCTGAATTACTGCCCCGGGGGGGTGCGGACCATTCACCTCATCGGCATCTGCGGCACCGCCATGGCCGCCCTGGCCGGCATGCTCAAGGAGAGCGGCTACCGGGTCGTCGGCTCGGACGCCCAGGTCTATCCGCCGATGTCAGATTTTCTGGCCCGGATCGAGGTCGCGGTCCGATCGGGTTACCGGGCCGAGAATCTCCACCCGGAGCCGGACCTGGTAATCGTCGGCAACGTTGTCAGCCGGCCAAACCCGGAGGCCCGGGAGCTGGCGAGGCTGCGGTTGCCCTACCTGTCGATGCCCCAGGCGATCGCTCAATTCTATATCAGGGGCAAGACATCGCTGGTCGTCACCGGCACCCACGGTAAGACCACCACCAGTTCGATGCTGGCCGCAGCGCTTCATCAGGCCGGCGGCGACCCCGGGTTCATGATCGGCGGTATCGTCCGCCGTTTTGGCGCCAATTACCGGATCGGGGGCGGCCCCTGTTTCATCTCCGAAGGCGATGAATATGACACCGCCTTTTTCGACAAGGAGTCGAAATTCCTTCACTATCGGCCCGACATCGCGATCATCACCTCGCTCGAGTTCGACCATGCCGACATCTTCTCGGACCTCGATCAGATCAAGGGTTCCTTTCGCAAATTCGTCGGTCTGCTTCCAGACAGCGGTATGATCATCGCCCACACCGAAGACCCTGACGTGGCCGAAGTGGTGGCCCAAGCCGGCTGCAGGGTTGAGAGCTACGGGCTGACGCCCGGGTCGGACTGGCAGATCAGAAATCCCCTGTTCAGGCCGGGCGGATCCACCTTCGAACTGTTCTACCGGAAAGAAAAACTGGCAGATCTGTCGATCAGCCAGTCGGGAATATACAACTGCCTCAATGCAGCGGCCGTGGCGGCAGTGATGCACCGGCTGGGCTACAGCCCGGCGATGATTGAGCAGGGCCTGGCCTCGTTTGACGGCGTCAAGCGACGCCAGGAAGTGCGCGGCACGGTCGACGGCGTCACCGTCATCGACGACTTCGCTCACCACCCGACCGCGGTCCGCTCAACCCTTGACGGGTTGAAGCAGAGCCACCCGGACAACCGTCTTGTCGCCGTTTTCGAGCCCCGCACCAACACCTCGAGGCGCGCGATTTTCCAGCAGGATTATGGGCGGTCATTCGGCAGCGCCGACATCACACTGATAAGGGAGGTGGCCACGGACAAGCCGGTGGATGAGGATGACCGGTTCTCGGCCTTTCAGCTCGCCGACGACCTGAACCGGCAGGGGCGCAGCGCCGCCGCCTTCAGCGACACCGGGGAGATCATCTCCCGTGTGGTCGACATCGCCCGCCCCGGCGACATCATTGCAGTGCTCTCCAACGGCGGCTTCGACAACATCCATGAACGGCTGCTCGAAGCACTGCGCAGTCAATCCAGGTAGTCGGCCAGCCCTTGCCGCAGTTCGGCAGCCTTGAGGCTGTAGTCGGTACTCTCGTTGCCGGTCCTGGCCAGCAGTTCGATCACCTTGGCCTGTTCCGCACTGTCGCTGAGGCCCAGATTGAGCAGCGCCCCCTTGATGGTGTGCGCTTTTCTGGTGAGCAGCTGCAGGTCATTGGCCTGCACCGCCGTCTCCAGGTCGGCCAGATAGCCGCCCAGTGTTTTCAGGAAAAGGGGCAGCAGGTCTTCGACCTGCTCGGAAGAAAGGCCGAACTGCTCCTGAAGATGGTCCTTAACCTGTCTGATTTTTGCGGGGCTGATCATGGGCGATGCTGGCACTCTTGCATGTGCTGATGGTTGCGGCTGCCCGCCGGGATGCTTGCCGATTTTGCCTGTTATTGTTTATGGTATATCAATACGGTGATAATTGGAAATCAAACCGTTTCCGCGTTGATTTTACAGAGCGTCAGAGTCTCATGCCAGACATCGAAAAGCGGGTTCTCAAGACCATCAGGGAGTATCAACTCCTCGATGGCGTGCATCATTTGGTGGCAGCGGTTTCCGGCGGGCCTGACTCGGTCTGCCTGCTGCATCTTGTAAAACGGCTGCTGCCCGAAACCACCATCACCGCCGTCTATGTCGACCACCGGCTGCGGCCGGCAGAAAGCCCGGCGGAGATAGACCTGGTTAGAGAACATTGCCGACGGCTCGGTGTTGATTTCAAGGTGTGCACTGTCGATGTGGAGGCTGAGGTCGCCCGCACCGGCGATTCGCTCGAGGCCAGCGCTCGACGGCTGCGCCACCGGGCCCTTGAGCAGGTGCGATGTTCGTTGCAGGCGGACCGCATAGGCGTGGGGCACAACGCTGACGACCAGGCCGAAGAACTCCTGCTGCGGCTGATCAGGGGCAGCGGCCTGAAAGGGCTGTCCGGCATGAGCCCCCGAAACGGCCGGCTGATCAGGCCGCTGATCGATGTCTCCAAGGCGGAAATTCTGGGCTGGCTGGACAGCCACGATCTGCCGTTCTGCATCGACTCGTCCAATCGCTCATCCCGATTTCTGCGCAACCGTATCCGGCTCGAGCTGCTGCCGCTGATCGAGTCCGGCTTCAATCCCTCGATCAAAAAGACCCTGCACCGAACGGCAGCCCTGCTGCAGCTCGATGAAGATTATCTCGAGCGCGAGACCGATCGGCTCTACGACCGGATTTTCCCTGGGGGGCCTCTGCCGGAAACCGACAAGGATAAGCTTCCCCAGTCCATAACCCTGCCGTCGGCAGCCCTGGCAGGCCAGCACCCTGCCCTGCGCAGAAGAATTATCGAACGGCTCTGCTGGGAAATGAATTCCCGGCCGGATGGGGGGGCGATCATCAGGATCGATGACCTGCTCGGCGGCGGCTCGACCGGGACCGAACTCCACCTGGTGAACCGGCTCAGGGTCGTCAGACAGCAAGATTCGCTGCTGTTTGCCAGACTCGGCCTCCATCGCAGCCGACGGGATCGGCTGGCGGAACCGGCTGGCCCGGATGTTGTGATTCCCGAACCTGGGGATTACCGGTTTGGGGATGGCGGTTCGGCTGTCAGCATCGCCATTGCAGATAGACGGGTCGAGCCGCAGGCTGGACTGATGCTGGTCGATGCTGATCTGGTCGACTTCCCGCTCAGCCTGTGCCCGGTCGAACCGGGAGACCGTTTCAAGCCGCTGGGCGGACCCGGCAGCAGAAAAGTCAGCCGCTTTCTGAGCGACCGCAAGATCCCCGCCCACCGGCGCAGACACTACCCGGTGATCAAATCCGGGGGAATCATCATCGGGGTGGTCGGTCTGGGAATCGACGACCGTTTCCGAATCAGTGATAAAACCCGCCGGTCACTGCTAATCGAAGTAAAGCGTGATCAGCCCTGACCGCGCAGCTTACGGACATCGCCGACCCTGATGGTCAGCTTGATGCGGTCGAAATATTCGAGGATCGGGATTGAAAATTTCCTGGTCAGCCCGCTCAGGGTCTTGAAGCGGGGCGCGTCGATCTCCCCCTCTTTTTTGATGAAGGCGACCAGGTCCTCCTGGAGCTGCTTCAGCGGCCGGGCTGAAAAATAGAGCGTCTCGCTGATCTTGACCAGTTCCCCCTCCTTGAGCAGCAGCGACAGGACCTGCTTCACCAGGCTCTCGGGGTATTCACTGAAACGGGTAAGCGTTTCTTTCAGTGTCGGAGCGTTCAGCGCTTTGTCGAGGTACCAGGCGACCAGGTCGCGCTGCAGCTGCTCCTCGTCGGCTTTCAGGGCGACCTCGTGACCGGCCATGCGGATCACCGATTCTTCCTGGACCACGACATTTTTGCGAAGCAGGTCGTTGAGACAGTAATTGAAGACCTTCGGCTCGACGAACTGCTTGAAACCGGAACGAACCTCTTCTTTGGAGAGACCGTTTTTCAACGGGTTGGTCCGGTGATAGGCCTCCAGAAAAGATACGATGCCGTTCACCACCTCCTCGGCGATTGAGGTGTCCACATAGCGCCGGATGGACGAATCGACCACCACCATCTGCTTGGTGGACAGCGGAATGGTCAGAATCCTGTCCAGATGCTTGCCGAAGACACCGAGCCTGACGCTCAGGTCAGCGGCGGTCAGACCGGCCATCCCCGACTCTCTGAGGTAGAGCAGACACTTCTCCTCGGGACTGCCTTCCATCAGCGTTTGAAAAGCCGACTGGTTGTAGCTCTTGTCCTTATCGGTCAACCGTTTGCGCTTTTTCGGCGACAGATTGCCGAGAACGGCACCGCCGCCGATGGTGGCCACCGGCGAATAGCTCCTGATCACGTAGCGGTCACCGGACCAGACCGCCGCTTCGGATTCGAGCAGCAGCTGCACCGGAGCCTCGTCCCCGGGCTGCAACTCATCGCGATCCAGCAGTGAAATGCGGCCGATCAGCTCGGCGGTGCCCAGGTGCACCCGCACCCGGGCCCGATGCTTCAGCGGTTTGGTGGCGGAACGCAGGTAGGTGAATGAGCAGTCGAGCATATAGCTGGGCGACAGGCTTCCCGCTGTGGCCAGCACCATGCCGCGCTGGATCTCCTCTTTTTCGGTGCCCTGCAGGTTGATCGCGGTGCGGTGGCCGGCCTCGACCACCTCCACCGCTTCGGAGTGAACCTGGATACCCCGCACTTTGGCAGTGGTTTTAGTCGGGTAGAGCTGCAGATCATCACCCAGGGAGGTGCGGCCGGAGATCGACGTTCCGGTGACCACGGCACCGAACCCCTTCATGGCGAACACCCGGTCGATGGGCAGCCTGAACGGGCCGAAAACCTCGTTGAAGTGGTGGTCGATGACCATCTCGTCGATGGTCTGCACGACCTCGTCAATGCCTTCGCCGGTCTGCGAGGAGACGGCCAGGATCGGCGCATCCTCGAGGAAGCTGCCGACGCAGAACTGGCGCACCTCGTCGATCACCATTTCCAGCCATTCCTCGTCGACCATGTCCTTCTTGGTGACCACCACGAAACCGCGCTCCACCCCGAGCAGCCGGCAGATGTCGAAATGTTCCCTGGTCTGCGGCATGATGCCCTCATCGGCGGCGACGACAAAAGCCAGCAGGTCCATGCCGGTGACCCCGGCGACCATGTTCTTGACGAACTTTTCATGGCCGGGAACATCGACGATGCCGAGCCGGTGGCCGCAGGGAAGGTCGAGATAGGCAAACCCCAGCTCGATGGTGATGCCGCGCTTCTTCTCCTCTTTGAGCCGGTCGGTCTCGATCCCGGTCAGCGCCCTGACAAAACTGGTTTTGCCGTGATCGACATGGCCGGCGGTACCGAGGACAATTTCACGCATGGTGCATCATCCTCATCTGAGGTAGGGGTTGGAACGGTGTTCCTCTTCGATGGTCGACCGGCTGCCGCCATACCCATGGCCCGGCCAGACCACGGTGTCGGGCGGCAGGATCAGCAGTTTGTTATTGATCGAGGTGAGCAGCTCATGGTGGGAGCCGCCGGGGAAATCGGTGCGGCCGATGCCCCCGACAAAGAGCGTGTCCCCGGTGATCAGGTCGGGCTTGCTGTAGAGGCACATGCCTCCCGGGGTGTGACCGGGGGTGTGGATCACCTGCAGCGACACTTCACCGAAGCTGATGGTGTCACCCTCCTTGACCCTGATGTCGGTGGGCGGCGACTCTTCCATGCCGAGCATCGAAAAATAGCCCTTCACCTGGCTCTGGGAAAAAAAGTCGTCGTCGGCCTCATGCATGACGATCTGGGCGCCGGTGCCTTCCTTGATCTTCCGGTTGCCGCAGACATGGTCCGGGTGGCCGTGGGTGGCGATGATATACTTGACATCGAGACCGGCCCGGGACACCAGGTCGAGGATACGCTGCTCGTCGCCGCCCGGATCGACAATTGCGGCGCTGGAGGTCTTTTCACAGCTGAGAATGTAGCAGCACACTCCCATCATGCCAACCATCTGCTGATCTACTTTCATAGTTGCCCGTCTGCTCAGAGTTGAATAGGAGATCTACTTCTTGTCGGACTGACAGCCGCAGCCGCAATCTGTCTTGTGGCCGGCTCCGCCGGCCTTGAACATGGATATCGGGGCCACCGCCGGGAGCCGGTTCTCCACCGCCGTGACGATCTTGGAGAAGGCGGTAACGGCAGGGCTTTCCTCGTCGGTGGAGAGATACGGTTTTCCATCGTCGCCGGCCATGACGACCTTGGGGTCCATCGGCACCCGGCCCAGGAAGGGGAGGTCGAATTCCCTGGCCACCTGCTCGCCGCCGCCGGATTTGAATATGTCGACCGTCTGGTTGCAATGGGGGCAGACGAAGCCGGACATGTTCTCAACCACGCCGACGATAGAGACATTGACCGTTTTACAGAAATTGATCGATTTACGCACATCGGCCAGGGCCACCTTCTGTGGTGTGGTAACGACGATGGCCTTGAGCAGCGGAATGGTCTGGGCCACCGACAGCGGCTCATCCCCGGTGCCGGGGGGCGCATCGATGACCAGGTAGTCGAGGTCACCCCAGTTGAAGTCAGCGACAAACTGGCGGATTGCCTGAATTTTCAGGGGGCCGCGCCAGATTATCGCCTCATCGCGGTCCTTCATCATGTACTCGAGCGACACGACCTTGAGATTTTCGTTGTAGTTCAGAGGCTCCACCAGGTCCTTTTCGGATTTGGGCGGTTCCAGGGTGCCGGTCATGTTGAGCATGCGGATCACATCCGGACCGTGGATATCCACGTCCATCAGGCCCACCTTGTAGCCTTTCTGGGCGAGACTCAGGGCCAGGTTGACCGAGACGGTCGATTTGCCGACCCCGCCTTTGCCGCTCATGACCAGTATCTTGTTCTTGATTTTTCCCAGCGAACGGGTGATTGCGTTGTCCTGCTGGGCCAGCATGGCCTGCTGGGCTTCGTTGGATCCACCGGATCCACCGCATGAATGAGCCATGGTAATTCCTCCTGAATGTTCGTTACAGCCCGCCGTCAGCAGAAAGCGCTCAGTCCCGACTCCCGGTTCGGAGATGGGTGAACGGTCGCTGCGGCGGCTGTATCTCGGTTATTTTTTATACGACCTGATATGGAAAATCCACCTTCACTATTATTTACATTTACACAAATCAGCCTCACTAAAGTAATGCTGCAGCCGCTAAATGCAATCATTTTCAAAACTGGGGTAATCCTGCTCTCTGTGTTGACCCATGGGCTCATAAACTGGAAAGTCAGGCTTTTTATTGCGTTATCGGAGAAGAATCCGTAATATGAAAAATTCACCCTAATCACAGGACTTCCCAATTCAGACCGACGGCTGCTGCCCGATCGGCCCGGAGAGGCCCAACCAATACAACAGGACATTTCATGCTTGGCTGGTTCAACAGAAAAAAGAAAAAGCAATCGGAAGAGACCCCGACCGCGGTCCAGCCTGAGATCGCCGACGAACCGCGTACCGATGACCAATCCCCGAGCCCGGAACCAGCCCAATCTTCACCGAGTACAGCCGCCGGTATAACTCCTGACGCCGTGCCGGAACCCCAGACCGGAGCGCGGCCCGGCGAAGTGCCGGCCGCGGGTGCGACTGGCCGGACAGCCGAAGAATTACCCGCCGGTGCGCAGAAACCGGTTTCCCTGTTCAGGCGGCTGTCCGAGCGGCTGTCACGGACACGGGAATCGCTCACCACCAGGATGGATGAACTGTTTCTCGGCAAAAAGGAGATCGATGCTGATCTGTTCGATGAGCTGGAGGAAATCCTGGTTACCGCCGACCTCGGTATTGCCACAACCCAGGAACTGCTCGATCAGGCCCGCCGCAAGGTGAACAGGGACAACCTCTCCGACCCCCAGGCTCTCAAACAGATCATCAAGGACATACTCAAAACCTACATCAGCGGTGACGGAAGGCCCCAGGAGCTGAGCCTGCCCGAGAACGAACCGTTCATCATCATGGTGGTCGGCGTCAACGGCGTCGGCAAGACCACGACCATCGGTAAAATCGCCCGTAAATTCCTGCTGGCCGACCGCTCGGTGCTGCTGGTCGCGGCCGACACCTTCAGGGCCGCCGCCGTCTCTCAGCTGAAAATCTGGGGGCAGCGCAACGACATCCGGGTTATTGCCCAGCAGGAAGGCGCCGACCCCTCGGCCGTGGTCTATGATGCGATGAGCGTTGCCACGAGCCAGGAATATGATGTCGTGCTGGTCGACACGGCCGGGCGGCTGCACACCAAGGTCAACCTGATGGAGGAGCTGAAGAAGATCAAGCGGGTAATGGACAAGCAGCTCCCCGGCGCGCCCCATGAGGTCCTGCTGGTCATTGACGCCACCACCGGCCAGAACGGGATTTCCCAGGCCAAACTGTTCAACGAGGCGGTCGGAGTTACCGGCATTGCCCTGACCAAGCTGGACGGCACGGCCAAGGGCGGCATCGTCGCCAATATCACCAGAGAGCTCAACCTGCCGATCCGCTTTATCGGCGTCGGCGAGCAGGTCGACGACCTGCGCGACTTCGATGCCGACGAGTTCATCGAGGCGCTGTTCGCTTCCGACTGAGTGCAGCCGGCAACCACCAACCTGTACGATGGGTAACTCATGAGATATCAGTATCAGCAGACCGGCCCCGGCTGCGGGGGCTGCCTGGTCATCGGCTGCCTGGTCGCCCTGCTCACCGGCGGCTTTTCCGGCCTGGCCAGCTTTCTTGGCTTCATGTTTTATGCATTTTTAATGTTTGTTCTGGTCGGCATGGCCCTGTTTTTCGGTTTTCAGTTCTGGCTGCAGCGCCAGGTCGCCAGCTATGCCTCGACCCAGAGTGAGAGCCATAACCGCTTCGTCTGGCTGCTGGTTCACATCCTGGTGAAGATCGCCCAGCTCGACGACCACGTTTCCAAAGACGAAGTCCAGACCATCCAGCGTTTTTTCCAGTACAATCTGCACTACAACCAGACCAAGATGGCCTGGGTCAAGAACCTGATCAAAGAGGCCACTGAATCGACCGATACCCTCGAATCGATGCTCGAGGAATTCAAGCGCACCTTTGCCTACGAGCCCCGTCTGATCCTGCTGGAACTCATTTTTCAGATCGTCTACACCAAGGACCCGGTGGCCCAGGACGAACTGCAGAAAGCCCGCGCCATCGGTGTCTTCCTGGAAATTTCCCAGTATGATCTGCGCACCATCGAGGCAAAATATACCTATCAGCGGCAGCGGCAGACCAGTCAGGCCCGGGAAAATGATACCCACTATTACGCCGTACTCGGGTTGGAGCCCGGCGCCGACATGGCGACGATCAAGAAATCCTATCGGCAGCTCAGCATGAAATATCATCCGGACAAGGTCAGTCACCTGGGTGAGGAATTCCAGCAGGTGGCCGAAGAAAAGATGAAGGAGATCAACGCCGCCTACGACTTCTTCAAACGCAAATTCGGCTCCTAGGCAGGAACAGGGCCGGCGGCAGCGAACGCTGCTCAGCACCGATCACACAGAACCCGATGAGATAGAGGATACCACGATGGTCATTTCAGAAAAGATGAAGAACTTCAGTGAAAAATCTTCCTGGATCAGAAAGATGTTCGAGGAGGGCGCCCGACTCAAAGCCGAATTCGGGGCCGACAAGGTTTTCGATTTCAGCCTCGGCAACCCCGATGTCCCCCCGCCGCCCGAGTTTCGCAGGATCCTGATCGAGACAGCCTCGGAGAATCTGCCCGGCCAGCACGCCTACATGCCCAACGGGGGGCTGCCCTGGGTGCGGGAGGCCATTGCCGCCCGGATGTCGGCCGAGCAGGGGGTGACGGTCAACGCCGGCGACATGCTGATGAGCTGCGGGGCGGCCGGAGCCATCAATGTGGTAATGAAGGCGCTGCTCAACCCCGGTGAAGAGGTGATCCTGCTGGCCCCTTATTTTGTCGAATACGGCTTCTACGTCGACAACCACGGCGGCGTCGCCAAAGTGGTGCGCACCGATGACCAGTTCAACATCGACTGCGGGGCCATCGAGGAGGTGCTCAGCCCCCGGACCAAGGCGGTTATCATCAACTCGCCGAACAACCCCACCGGCCAGCTCTACACAGCAGAGTCGATCGCCGCTCTGGGCAGACTGCTCGATGATGCCTCGCAGCGCTTCGGCACCTGCATTTACCTGATCTCCGACGAACCATACCGCAAGATCATCTTCGACGACCACGAGGTGCCGTCTATTTTCAGCCACGTGCGCAACAGCATCGTCCTCTCCTCATTCTCGAAGGACCTGTCCCTGCCGGGCGAGCGCATCGGCTACCTGGCGGTGCACCCCGAGGCGGACGACAAGGCGGACCTGCTCGACGCCATGACCCTGGCCACCCGCATCCTCGGCTTCGTCAACGCCCCGGCCCTGATCCAGCGGGTTGTCGCCGGGCTGCAGGATGCGCAGGTTGACAACTCGATCTACGCCCGGAGGCGCGAACTGTTCTGCACCGTTCTGCAGGAGGCCGGTTACGAGTTCATCAAACCCAAGGGAGCCTTCTACCTGTTCCCCAAAACACCGATCGAAGACGACGTGGCTTTCTGCTCGCTGCTGCAGAAACAGAGGATCCTGGCCGTACCCGGCCGCGGCTTCGGCGCCCCCGGCCATATCAGGCTGGCCTTCTGCACCGATGAAACGTTCATCGCCCGATCGGCGGAGGGATTTGCGGCGGCATACCAGGAGGCACTAAGCTGATCCGGCTCCCAGAGCGAATCAGGAACGGCGGCTGCGCTGTTCCTTTTTGTCCTTGAAGATCAGCCGTATCGGCACCCGGTCCAGGTCAAGCCCGTCCCGGAACCGGTTGGTCAGGTAGCGCTGGTAGGAGAAATGCACCCCCTTGTAGCTGTTGGTCATGATCACAAAGGTCGGGGGGGCGGTTTTGATCTGTGAGGTGTAATAGAGTTTCAGCCGCTTGTTCTTGTAAATCGGCGGCGAGTGTTTTTCGGTGGCATCGGCCAGCAGCCGGTTCAGGGCCGAGGTCGGGAAGGTGGCGGTAAACTGCCGATACACCGAACCGACCGCCGGGAACAGACGTTTGAAGCCGTAACCGGTGAGCGCCGACACCGTGATCAGCGGTGCAAAGCCGACAAAGGGCACGGCCCGGGCAATCTCTTCCATGATCTGCTGCTGCCGCTTTTTGTCCCCAGCCACCAGATCCCATTTATTGACCAGCAGGATCAGCCCCCTGCCCTGTTCCTGGGTATAGCCGATCACCTTGGCGTCCTGCTCGGTGATGCCTTCGGCGGCATCGAGCAGGACCACCGCGATATCGCACCGGCCCAGCGCCGCCAGTGCCTTGATGATACTGAATTTCTCCAGCTTCTCACGGGTCTTGCCCTTGCGGCGGATGCCGGCCGTATCGATGAGCAGGTAGTTGCGGTCCTTGTGGCTGAGCAGGGTATCGACCGAGTCCCTGGTGGTGCCCGAGATTTCCGAGACCACCATCCGGTCTTCCCCGACGATTCGGTTGATCATCGACGATTTGCCGACGTTGGGCCGGCCCAGGAAGGCCAGCCGCACCGTATCGTCGGGTATGAAATCGGCGTTGGAGTCATCGGGAAGCGCCTCGCACAGTCCATCCATCAGGGTCAGAAACCCGTAGCTGTGCTCGGCGGACACGCTCCAGAGAGGATCGACACCGATTTCATAAAAGGGAATCAGCAGATCCTCCTCCTGCTCCGGTCCGTCGATCTTGTTGACCACGTAGAAGATGTTCTTGTCCA
Source organism: uncultured delta proteobacterium (assembly GCA_963845115.1). Taxonomy (GTDB): domain Bacteria; phylum Desulfobacterota; class Desulfobulbia; order Desulfobulbales; family Desulfocapsaceae; genus JABDQA01. The sequence continues at coordinate 87,059 of CAWJQN010000003.1, forward strand.
CCCTCCTGAGCAGGTTGATCACCTCATAATCAGCCGGCATCAGCCCCTCTTTGCCGTCCATGATGAAGAGAATGATGTCGGCCTCGTCGATGGCCACCAGCGCCTGACTGCGAATGTCGCCGACCATTTCATCCTCGGGGTTGTCGTCGATGCCCCCGGTGTCCACCAGGATGAAGAAGTGGTCCTTCCAGGTGACCCGCTCGTACTGGCGATCCCTGGTGACGCCCGGGGTTGGGTCGACGATGGCCTTGCGTGAGCGGGTGATCCGGTTGAACAGGGTGGACTTGCCCACATTGGGCCGGCCGACGAGGGCGACGATGGCGTGGTTGCGATTAATCATGGGTCTGGCTTTTACCCTGTTCCGGCGAGGATGTCATCGATAATCGCTCAGGCTGTCTTCAGCGGCAGTAGCGGCTGCGAAACAGCCGGATCGAATCGGCAGCAGTCTGCCGCATTGCATTGAAGTCGCCAAACAGCGGATCGGCCAGCCGGTTCTGCAGCATGATCAGCGAGGGCAGCAGGAACTGGCTGAAAAAACTCTTGCGTTTTCTGCCCGAAAGAAAGGCGAAAGCGCCGATGATCTGCAGGTTCCGCTGGACGGCCAGGTAGGGATAGGAGGCCTTAATCGACTCTTTATCGATGCCGATCAGCCGTCCTATCCGGTCGAGGTAATAGTGCAGCAGCTCTTCCTGAAGCCGGGCAGACAAGTTGACATAGGGGTCGGTGAGCAGTGAAGCGATGTCGTATCCCGGCGGCCCGATGCGTCCGGCCTGGAAATCGATGACGCGGACCTGGTCATTTTTGATCATGATGTTGCGGGACTGAAAATCGCGGTGCAGAAAAAGCGGTTCGAAATAGTCCATGGCCCGGCGGGCCAGCTCTTCGAATTCCTCCTGCAGTCCGGCCACCTCCTCCTGAAACAGGGTGTCTTTCCAGAACGATTCATAAAAATAGCCGGATTCACGCTCGGTCATCACCCCCAGGTCGTAGGTTTCGGTGTCGCAGCACCAGTGCTGGTCGAACCCTTCGGCCCCGTCCACCTGCATGCGCACCAGCGTATCGATCGCCATTTTATAGAGCCGGCAGCGGTCTCCGTCGTCTGCAGATGCCAGCACAGTGTGCAGCCGCTGGTCCCCCAGGTCCTCGAACAGGATCAGCCGATGAGCGCTGTCTGCCCCCAGCACCTCCGGAACCGGCACCCCCTTGCGGTGCAGATGGCGTCCGATGGCAACAGAAGAGCGAAATTCCGCACTGTCCCGTTTAGAGGCTGAACCGGGGAGTACGGCAAGACAGCAGGGTGCCTGATCACTGAAGACCCTGACAAAGCGCCGCGACGAGCCATCGCCGAGAAGCGGCTGAAACTCGATCCGCTCTTCCCAGCCGGCGCCGTTGCTCAACCCCTCGACGATACAATTGTCGGCAAGAAGACTGACAATGGCCTGCCGGATGTTATTTTCGAGCATATCTGATGCGGCTCCTGTGAACCGATTTATACGATTGATCAGCGCGGGGTAACGATTTGATCGCTCAGGAACGTGCCCGGCTCAATCTCGGCCCCGTCCCAGACCACGCAGCGGCGCAGCCTGACCCCTGCACCGATGGTGGCCTTGCCGATACAGGCCCATTCCTCGACGACCAGATCGTCCGAACAGTGGGCTCGAGCATCGATGCAGATGGTCTGTGCTCCACAGTTGAGCTCGGGCCAGCGGACCATTTCATTGTTCAGCAGGGCCCCGTGCAACTCACGGTAGTCGCGGGGGCTGCCCATGTCGGTCCAGCAGCAGCCGCTGACCTCCCTGGCATGGATCGTCCCGCCCTGTGCCAGTAGACTACGATAATACGCAATGATGCAGGACGCCGCGTCTTTTTCAATTCCGCCCAGCAGCTGCGGGTCGATCACCTGTATCCCGGTGTAGGCCATGAGGTGCTGATCAGCGTCTGATGGACGGCCCGGACGTCCGCTGCCGAATTCGAGGATGCGGTCCCCGGCGACCAGGACGCTGTTGAACCGGGGACAGTCGTGCAGGGCCATGGTGATCCTATTGCCCGATTGCAGATGGTCCCGATAGATCGCGGCCAGATCGATGTCATGATAGATATCGCCGTTGACGACCAGCAGCGGCTGGTCGTCAATCTTGTCCAGGGCGGCCCGGAGCCCTCCCCCGGTGCCCAGAATCTGTTCTTCCGATTGAATGATGACCCCGGGTTCACCCTCCACTGCGGCGGAGATCTGTTCACCCAGATGGTGGCAGTTGACGATGATTTTCGAAAATCCGCTGTTTCTCAGACGATTGACAGCCGCCGACAGAAGGGGCGTATTGAGAACCGGGAAAAGCGGTTTGGGACGTTGAAGGCTGTATGGCCTGAGCCTGGTTCCGAAGCCGGCGGCGAGGATCATGGCCTGCATCGAAGCATCCTCCGCATGACATGGTGCAAACAGCAGGATAATGAATAGCCGGAATCCCCGATATCGCTCATCAGTAGTCCAGCCGACCGTCTGCCAGCTCCTCGACGCCGACCACGACAATAGAGGCCCGCTCGGCCGCCTCGATCATCTGGTCGCCGTCGAACAGCAGCGACTGACCGGCTTCCACAGCCAATACGGCTGCGTTGACCTGGGCCATCGACTCGATGGTCTTGATGCCGGTGGCCGGCAGGTCGAACCTGAAATCCTGGCTGGGCTTGCGCAGCTTGACGACCACGGCCTGTTCCTTGGCCAGCGCACCGCCCCTGACGATGGTTGCATCGGTTCCCTCGATCGCCTCGACCGCCATCACCGAGCAGTCCCTCACCACTACGCACTGGCCGATATCGAGCTGGCCGATAGCGCGGGCGTGGCGCCAGCCGAAGTCGATGTCCTGGCGCTGGGACCTGGTCGGTTTTTTCCGGGTCAACACCCCTTTGGGGAAAAGCAGGTGTTCCAGGTACAGGGTCGACTCCAGCACCCTGATCCCCTCCTGCTCGAGCGCCCCGGCAACAGCCCGAAGGATCGCGTCGTCCTGGCGGTTGTCGATCTTGTTCCACAAGGTCAGCCCTTTGATATCGGGCATCACGTCTCTAAATATCTGGGTCTTGGTGATGGTGCCCAGAAATACGGTTTCGGCCACGCCGTTGGTCTTGAAAAACTTGATGATCCTGCCCAGCTGGCCAAGTTTGACCCAGCAGGCTTCATCGGCCGCCGCAGCCACCGCCTCGTCGCTTTCACTGCGGTGGGCGGCCACATAGACGCGGCGACCCGCTTTACGGGCCGCCTCGATGAAGAGCAGCGGAAACTGCCCGCCGCCGGCGATGATTCCTATCTTGCTGGATTCCATATCCTGGTTCCGGCTACTCTTCGGTGCGCCGCACCACGCCGCGCTTGGAACTCTCGAAGAATTCGATCATGTGCTGAACCTCGGGACAATCCGGGTATTCGTTTCTGGCCAGCTCCAGGGCATCCTTGAGCAGCAGGTTCGGCGAGCGGTAGATGATCCTGAATATCGAATCGAGATTGTTGATGACTTCACGGGAAAAGCCGTTTCTGCGCAGACCGACCTTGTTGATCCCCGACACCCTGGTCCGGTCACGGATACCCGCCACGATGACATAGGGCGGAACGTCCAGGCCAAGCCCGGAGACGCCGCCGATATAAGACAGGGAACCGATCCGGCAGAATTGATGTACCGCCACCAGGCCGCCGATGGCAGCGCGCTCGCCCACCTGGACGTGACCGGCCAGAGTGGCCACATTGGCCATGATCACATGGTCCCCGATACGGCAGTCGTGGGCGATATGGATATACGCCATCAACAGGCAGTTGCTGCCGATAACCGTCTTGCCGGTGCCGCCGGGGGTGCCGCGGTGAATCGAGGCATATTCCCGGATCTGGTTGTCATTGCCGATAATCAGCTCGGTCGGCTCGCCCTTGTAGCTGATATCCTGGGGCGCCCCGCCAACCGTGGCGAAACTGCCGATCAGGTTGCGCTCGCCGATGGTCGACGGGCCGCTGACCACGGCATGGGCCTGGACAACGGAGTCGGCCCCGATCTTCACATCGGCCCCGATCACCGCATACGGCCCGACCTCGACCGAGGAATCGAGCTGAGCGGTTTTATCGACAACCGCAGTCTCATGAATGGCCATAGTTCTTACACTCCTGAAATGTTGAATATGGTCGGCTGTTCAACCTGAACTCCACGACGAAAATCTGCCTGCTAGACGAAACTTGCCATCAGCTGAGCTTCGGTGACCAGCACGTCGTCGACGTAGGCCCCCCCTTTCATCACCATCATCAGCCTTTTGTGCTTGATCAGATCCAGCCGGTACTCGATCTGGTCGCCCGGGTAGACCGGCCTGCGGAAACGGGCCTTGTCGATGCCGGCGAAATAGACCAGCCGTTCACCGATCATCTCCGGAACCGAGCAGAAGGCCAGGCAGCCCCCGGCCTGTGCCAGCCCTTCGAGGATCAGCACGCCGGGAAAAATCGGCTTGCCGGGAAAATGCCCCTGAAAAAAAGGCTCATTGATTGTCACGTTTTTAATACCGGTAACAGTGGTGTGGGGAATCAGAGAAGTGATTCTGTCGACCATCAGAAACGGATAGCGATGCGGCAGCAAGCGCATGACCTCCTGAATATCGATCGCTTTCTCTTTGACAATGTCCTGCATTCGTCAGCCCTCCTGGTCAGCGGCTTCGTCCCGATTTACGAGACGGGCCAGCTCTTTCTTGATTTTTCTTACGTCTTTGAGCAGTTCGGGCAGCCGGGAAAAGGCGGTGGTCGCCTTAAACCACTGCTTACCGTCGATGGCCGGGATTCCGGCCAGTCTCGAACCCGGCGGATAATCGCCGTGCAGGGCGGAAAAGCCGGCAACCATGGTGCCGTCACCGATACGCTGGTGGCCGGCGGCTGAGGCCTTGCCGCCGAGGACTACATTCCTGCCCAGGGTGGTTGAACCCGATAGTCCGACCTGAGCCACGAGCAGCGAGTTCTCACCGACTACCACATTGTGACCAACCTGTACCAGATTATCTATTTTTGTGCCAGACTTGATCCAGGTGACCCCGAAGGTCGCTCTGTCCACGCAGGAGTTGGCGCCGATTTCGACATCGTCGCCGATGCGGACCGTGCCGAGCTGCGGCCGCTTGACATGAAAACCTTTTTTATCTGTGGCGTACCCGTATCCGTCTGCGCCGATGACCGCTCCGGCATGGATCACCACCCGGTCACCGAGCTCGCAGTGGTGTTCGATGGTCACATTGGCTTTGATATCGCAATCGGCGCCGATGACGACCTCATCACCGATAACCACGCCACCGCCTATTGCAACCCGTGGGCCGATTTTCACGCCCGCTCCGATGACCGCCAGGGGACCGATGCTTACCTGCTCGGCAATAGTGCAGCCGGAGCCGATGACAGCGCTATCATGGATGCCCCGGGCCACGAACGGCCGCTCCAGGAAATAGTTCTGGATAATGGCCGAAGCCAGGTAAGCGTCACCGACCCGGACGAGGTCCCGGCCGGAGACCTCGATATCCGCGGCAATCAGGAAGGCCGAGGCGGCGGACTGGTCGAACTGGTCTACATAGCGGGCGTTGACCAGAAAACTGATATCCCCCGGACCGGCGCTGTCCAGGGAGCCGAAGCCGGTTATCTCGAGATCGGGGTTGCCGACGACCGTTCCATCGACCATGGCGGCCAGGTTTTCAAGGGTGATGGTCTTTTTCATAAGCCTTGCGATCTGTTTTGGGTATTCTTGCCGGACTTCACACTATGCGTAGAGCAGGAAGCCGCTTCGTCTGTCAATAAATTCATCGAGCTCGCGGCGCCAGCTGTTCTCCAGTTCGTCAATGGCCACCCCCTGCTCGACCTGCTCCCTGATCGAGCGGTCGCCGATGATCAGATCCATCGGCAGCTTTTCGTATTCATACTCGTAGGGAGGCTCCTTGTAGGCAAAGTCTTCGGGATACAGCCTGAAGACCGCCTGATACAGTGCCAGACTGGTGCGATAGGGCCGAAATATATCGCGATCCAGGACATGAATCTGATAACCATGGCAGGCCTGGCCGGCCCACTTGCCCGAGGTCGGCTGAAAAACGGCAGGCCGCAGGAGACACCCGGAGAGACTGCTGCGGTCGAGTGCCGCCTCGATCTCGCCAATATCCCAGTAGGGAGCGCCCACCAGTTCGAAGGGCAGGGTCGTCCCCCGCCCCTCGGAGACATTGGTTCCCTCCCAGATCACCTGGCCGGGGTAGACCAGCGCGGTCGCCGGTGTCGGCATGTTGGGTGACGGAAAAACCCAGGGAACAGCGGTATCGTCGAAATACATCGATCTTCGCCAGCCGGACATCTCGACGATATCGAGGTCGGCGCCGATGCAGCCGGTCTGGTTGAAAAACCGGGCCAGTTCTCCGACGGTCATACCGTGCCGCATCGGAATCGGATAGAGCCCGACGAAAGAACTGAGCTCCGGGCGCAGTAGATTTCCCTCCACCAGCTGTCCGCCGATCGGGTTGGGGCGATCCAGGACAACGACCTCGGTGCCGCACTCGGCCGCCGCCTCGAGGCAGTAGGCCACGGTGTATATGAAGGTGTACACCCTGGTGCCGACGTCGACCAGATCAATCAGCAGGACGTCGATGCGCTCGAACATCTCCCGGGTGGGTTTGCGATGCTCACCATAGAGACTGAAAACCGGCAGACCGGTATGGGGGTCCACCCCATGATCCGACTCGATCATGTTGTCCTGCTTCTCGGCAGCAAAGCCGTGCTGGGGCGAAAACAGGCAGGTCAGGTTCAGCCCCGCGCCACCTTTGAGCAGAAAGCGGCTGTGCACCAGGCTGCGGTTGACCGAAGCATGGTTGCAGAGCAGGCCGATTCTGCGGCCCCGCAGGGAAGAGAGCCGATTGCCGGAGAGCGCGTCGATGCCAAGAACGGTCTTCTTCTCACCCGTCATCAAAGGCGCCTCTTACTCCACCGTTACGCTCTTGGCCAGGTTGCGCGGCTGATCGACGTCACAGCCCCGGCGGGCGGCTATCTCGTAAGAGAGCAGCTGGGCGGGAATGGTGTAGATAATCGGGTTCATGTCTTCGTGGACCCTGGGCAGATAGATGATGTGGTCGGTGATCGTTTTCAGATGCTCGTCCCCATCGCTGCCCAGCAGAATTATTCTGCCCTGCCGTGCTTTGATCTCCTCGACATTCGATATGCTCTTCTGATAGACAGAATCCTGGGGGGTAATGGCGAGTACCGGCATATCCTTGTCGATCAGGGCGATCGGTCCGTGCTTAAGCTCACCGGCGGCATACCCCTCAGCATGGATATAGGAGATCTCTTTCAATTTCAGGGCACCCTCAAGGGCGATGGGGAAATTGACCCCCCTGCCGACGAACAGGAAGTCGCGGCAGTCGTAGAAGGAATCGATCAGACTCCGTATCTGCTCCTGGACACGGGGCAGGAGTTCTTCAACGGTCTGGGCGCTCTCTATCAGATGCTGACCGAGCATTTTCCTGGTTTGCGCATCGATGCTGTTTCTGATCTGGGCCAGATAGAGGGTGAACAGGAACAGGGCCGCCAGCTGGGAAATGAATGCCTTGGTCGAGGCCACCCCGATTTCCGGACCGGCATGGGTGTAGATGGTGCCGTGGGCTTCACGGGTCATGGTGGAGCCGACGACATTGCAGATGGTCAGCACCCGCGAGCCCATCTCCGCCGCCCTCCTGATCCCGGCCAGCGTGTCGGCGGTTTCCCCGGACTGGGAAATGGACACGGTCAGAACCCTTTCGTTGACCAGCAGGTGACGGTATCTGAACTCGGAAGCGATGTCCACCTCGACCGGGATCCTGACATATTTTTCCAGCCAGTATTTGGCCACCAGCGCGGCATGCCAGGAGGTGCCGCAGGCCACCAGGAAGATGCGGTCGATGGAGGCCAGTTCCCCGGCACCGAGGTTGACCTCCGGCAGAACGATTTCACCGGTTTCGAGGTTGATCCGGCCGCTCACCGTGTTGGTGATCGCCTGGGGCTGCTCGAAGATCTCCTTGAGCATGAAATGTTTGTAGCCACCCTTTTCGGCCATCGCCGCACTCCACTCGATAGTGGTAGTCTGCTTGACAACCGGCTCGCCGTCATCGATGGAAATCACCCGCCGTTCCCCGTCGGCCAGAATGGCCATCTCCCGGTCTTCTAAAAAGATCACCTGATTGGTGTAGGGCAGAACCGCCGGAATATCGGAGGCCAGGTATGAACTGCCGCTGTCATCGATGCCCAGAACCAGGGGGCTGTGATTTCTGGCCGCCACCAGGGTTCCGGGAAAATCAGCCGACATCACCCCCAGGGCATAGGAGCCCTCCACCCGGCCCAGAGCCGCACGCACCGCCGCCACCAGGTCACCGTCCAGGTTCTGCTCGATCAGGTGGGCCAGCACCTCGGTGTCGGTCTCGGAATTGAACGTGTGCCCCTGCGCTTTGAGTTCTTCGCGCAGCGAGTGATAATTTTCGATGATGCCGTTGTGGACCACCACCAGCCTGCCGCTGCAGTCGGTATGGGGATGGGCATTCTGTTCGGTCGGTGCGCCGTGGGTGGCCCACCGGGTGTGGCCCAGGCCGCAGTGGGAGGGTTCCGCGAGCGCCTCCTCGACGATCGCTTCGAGCCTGGACAGTTTGCCTTCACAGCGGTAGGTCTTCAGCCGACCGTCCTTGAGGTAGACGATTCCTGCCGAGTCATAGCCGCGGTATTCCAGTTTTTTCAGACCTTCGAGCAATACCGGGACAACCCGCCGTTTTCCGGCATATCCAACGATCCCGCACATGAGTTACTCCTGTGATATGTTCGTCTGGGAAATCTGCAGAGATTAACGATCACTTAATCACACAGAATAACATCAGTATTTGATAGATTACGAGTTTTTTCTTTGCTGGCCGGCAAAAAACGGTTACCATTGCCGGGTCCGATCCTCACTGGAAAAACCCTTACATTACGGTCACTTTATGGATGAAAGAACGCGATTGAAAAAGATCCTGATGGAACAATCCTATCGTCACGGCACCTTTACTCTGACTTCGGGCAAAACCTCAGATTTCTATATCGACGGCAAACAGACGACCCTGCATGCCGAGGGCGCCTACCTGTGCGGCCGTCTGCTGTTCGAGCTGATCATGGCCGAGGAGCAGCCGGTCCAGGCCGTGGGCGGTATGACCCTGGGCGCCGATCCGCTGGTTTCGGCGGTTTCCATTGTCAGCTTTCTGGAAGGCTCGCCGATCCCCGCCTTCATCGTTCGCAAGGAGGCCAAGGGGCATGGTACCGGCAACTATATCGAGGGGCTTAAAAACCTGCCTGAGGGCGGGCGGGTGGCCCTGGTCGAAGATGTGGTAACCACCGGGGGAACCTTGCTCAAAGTGATAGAGAGGGTCGAGGCTGCCGGCTTCACGGTCGGTCAGGTGATGACCGTGGTCGACCGGCAGGAGGGGGGCGCCGAGACCCTGGCGGCCCGGGGATATCCGTTAAAATCCCTGTTCACCAGGGAAGCGCTGCTGGACGAACATGAAGTGTAAAAAGTGCGGCGGTGAGCTTGAAGTCCTGCGAATCTGCAGTGCGGTAAAAATGCGGTGCAAATCGTGCGACCACTGTTTTGCCATTGGAGAGGTGGCGGATCAGTTGGACGAGGCGACCGAGACCCTGCTCGAGCGCTACAACGTGATCATTTACGATTGATCACCGGGCAGTTTCCCCGCCGCAGAAAGCAGTCCTGAAATCATGTCTGTGGTCGTCATCCGTCGTTTTTTTCCTGGCAGGACAATAGTGCGTATTTTCCTGGACTTTTCCGCCAGATTTATTATTTTTTAGGTAAATGAATGCTGGTTCAGGACGCATCGTTTAAGGACGTTTAGGATCATCGGGGTAGAGCCATGAGATCGGAAACAATCTATCAGGAATTGAGCACCAGGCTTAATAAAACCTTCGTTTCGGAAAACGGACTCGCCGCCATCACCTGCCCGAACTGCGGGCTGACCAAACAGGTCCCGGTGGCGGACTATTGCGGCAAACAGAATTCCATCAAGGTTCGCTGCCGCTGCAACCAGACCTTTACCACCGAGCTGGAGTTCCGGCAATACCATCGCAAACCGACCGACCTGTCGGGGATCTATGATATTGTCTCGGACACCGGCGGCGGCCGGGCCGTGATCAAGGACCTGTCCAGGAACGGGGTCGGCTTCATGGTCTCGGGCATCCACAACGTCAAAGTGGGCCACAATATCCTTATCAACTTCTCCCTGGACGATCAGAAACAGACCAAACTCAGAAAAAAAGCCGTGGTCCGGACGGTCCACAAGAACCGGATCGGCTGCGAATTCAAAAAAGACCAGGCCTTCGAGAAAGATCTGGGATTCTACCTGAGATCCTGAACCGGCCGCTTTCCCCGGGCCGTCCGGTTTTTATCCGGCTGCAATCAGCCTGCGCATCATCTGCTGGGCCTTTTCCAGAAAGGGTGAAAAGGTAGACCTGTCCAGCGCACTCATGCATATCCCCTCAGAGGACAGACTGTCGATCAGTTCTGCGTTCGTCTCCAGCAGGTCAATCTTGTTGAACACCTTGAGGCACCGGATCATGTTCAGATCCAGCTCTTCCAGCAGCTGCTCCACCACCGCCATGTGATAGCGGTAGGCGGGATTTGAAACGTCGATGATATGGACCAGCAGATCCGCCTCCTCGAGCTCTTCGAGGGTCGCCTTGAAGGCCTGCAGCAGGTCCTTTGGCAGGTTGTCGATAAAACCGACGGTATCGGTGATGATGACCTCGATCTCCTGCGGGAAGCGCAGTCTTCTGCTGGTCGGGTCCAGGGTGGCGAACAGTTTGTCCTCGGCCACGATGGCGCTGTCGGTCAGCGAGTTGAGCAGGGTCGATTTGCCGGCATTGGTGTAACCGACCAGCGAGATCACCGGCACGTCCTTTTTGCGGCGCTTGGCCCGGCGCCGGTAGCGCTCCCGGCCCACCGACTTCAGCTCTTTTGTCAGCCGCGACAAGCGGTCATTGATCCGGCGCCGGTCGATCTCCAGCTTGGTCTCCCCGGGTCCGCGGGCCCCGATGCCGCCGGTCAGCCGCGACAGCGCGTCGTCTCTTGATGAAAGCCGGGGCAGCATATATTTGAGCTGGGCCATTTCCACCTGGAGTTTGCCTTCCCTGCTCATGGCCCGGTGGGCGAAGATGTCGAGAATGAGCTGGGTCCTGTCGATGACCCGCAGGTCGGTAAAATCGGTAATCGAGCGGATCTGAGACGGGTTGAGTTCCTGGTTGAAGATCAGCAGGTTGGCATCGAGCCGCAGGGCACTGATAATTATTTCGGTCAGCTTTCCTCTGCCCAGGATGAAACGCGGGTTTATTTTCGGGCGCCGCTGCAGCACCTCGTCGAGCACCACGATCTCATCGGAGCGGGCCAGCTCACGAAGCTCGGCCAGCGACGATTCAGCCTGCAGACGGGGCTCGGTGGTGACACTGATCAGGATGGCCCGGTCCCGGGCCCGGTCGAGCTCGGTGGTGCGCCGCCGGCGGCTGAACTCCTCCTCCAGCGCCCGCACCAGTTCATCGAAGCTTTCCTGCTGGGCGGCGGGATGGACCGGCTCCAGAAAGGTCCACATCTGACCGTCTGCATCGAAGGGCAGCAGATGGGCGGAAACGAGGTGGTCCGGAAGACCGTCACCGGTGATTTTCAAAGCGGAAATCAGGTCGAGCCGCAAGAAAAGCAGATCCATCAGATCGTCATCGGTCAGATCCTCACCGCCCGGATGGGTGTGGACCAGCCGCAGCCCCCTGAGCCGGCCGCCGGTGGCGCGGATCTGGCTGAGCTTGGGGATCATCAGGCCGCTGTGATCCCCGACGATGACGTGCTCGATTTTGCCCGATCGATGGATGAGCAGGCCGATCTGCCGGTTCAGTTCGTGGGAGAGTTCGCACAGGGTCCGGGCCATTTCGGGCCCGATGATCAGATCGCGCTGCACCCGGCGGCTGCCGATCCGCTCGAGCAGCTTCAGATGATTCTTCTTCAGCCCCTGCGTATTTCCACACACCCTGGCGATGATCAGTCCTCCCGGTTTGTCTGGTTTTCAGCGTCAACGGGCTGGGGCCACCGGGCCAGAGCCATGCTGTTGTCGGCATCGGGGCGCAGGCAGACGGACTGGTCAGTGTAGGTCCGCCAGATCGGATCATCGTAACGGTCGTGGCAACCGGCGCAGAGCCCGACCCGCAGGATGGCCTTGAGTTCACCCCCGCTGAAGGCCCTGAGATTGGCGCGCGAGCCGTGCTGCAGCTGGGTGCCGTCCAGCGACACGAAACTGTCCATCCCCGGGGTTGCCCCCGCTTCGGTCTGCAGCCCCTGATCCAGCGGCCGGAAGGTGATCTGATCGTCGACCATCGCCAGAGTGCCTTCTCCGAGACCGACCGTCTTGGTGGAGCCATGGCAGTCGTTGCACTCCCTGCCCTTCTCCTGGGTGGTATGGGGATTGATCGCCGCCATGGTGAAACGGTTGAAACTGTCTTCCAGCTTGCCTTCATCGTCGAACAGGGTGACGATGTCCTGGCAGCCGGGCGTGACGATGACGATCTCGTCCTCCCAGACGGCCAGCATCGGTTTGCGGTAGCGAATATAGGAACGGCCCTCTTCCCAGCGCCCGGTGCTGTGCTCGAGGCTCAGTTTGTCGAGATGGGTCGCCGAATTGTCACGTTTGGCATGACACCCGTAGCATTGGGGCACCCAGGTCGAATGGCAGGCCTCGCAGGTCACCCGCTTGTGCGGCTCGAAATCGCAGACCCCGGCTTTGGGCTGGCGCAGCTCGTAGCTTTTCTCGTCGTTCTTGCCGATCAGCCGGTAGCCGTCATCGCCCTTTTCGACATTGGTCAGTTCATTGTTCTTCCTGGTCAGGCCCGGCTCCGCACGATGACACACCTCGCAGGAAATTTCGAGCTGCTCCTCGTAATGGGCGTAGCTGGTGCCGTCACCCATCACTTCATCACGGGTATGGCAGTCGATGCAGGACATCCCCCGCCGGTGGTGGATGTCATCGGCCAGCTCCAGGTAGAAACGATCGCCGGGCATCTGCTTAGAGGAAAGCTGTCCGGCCTCGTAGGGGGTGCCGTAGCCTTCCGACTCGAAAACACCGATGTAGGCCAGGCCGATTCGGCCCGAGCGGTTGTGGCAGCGAATGCAGTTGTTGTCGATCACCGTGCTGGTGATCAGCGGATGAATCTTCTCCTCGTCCGACTGCTCGGCCAGCTCCTCGTAGTAGGCATCACCCGATTCGGTCACCGGGGGCCGTTCAGCGCCCGGCGGCATCATGTAGTGACAGGCCGAGCAGCCGCCGCCCTTGTCGTTGAAAAAAGCGGGGGCCCCGGGAAGATCGTTCTTCTGTTTCCAGAGATGACAGGTGCCGCACAGTTTCCGATAGTAGTCGAGGGCCAGCGAGGTTTCGCCGCTGTCGATCAGGTCTTTCACCGTCAGCTCGGTATCCTGCGAATCGGTCTCGCCCCAGTAGTAGAGCAGGGTTCCGAGGATGCCCCGGTTGGTGGCCATCAACGAGTTCTTCACCTTGTGGATATCGGCCGGGTGGCAGCCTTCCACAGAGCAGGTCTTCTCGGCGACGCGCAGATCGCCGGGGTTATTGACGATACCCTGGTGAGCCTTTTCCTTGTCTATAGCCAGCGGGTCGCCCAGGTGACAGGGGGAACAGCCGATCACCCTGACATCATGGGCCGGATCGAGCTTTTCCGTGGTGTGGCAGTGCAGGCACATGTCGACCCGGCCCGAGGCCGTGATATGGATCTGTTCAGGCCGTTCAAGCCGATATTCCCGGTAGACCAGGACCGAAACCAGCACCAGGGCGCCGACGACAGCCAGGATGCTGGAGAGTGTTCTTGCGGAGAATGGTTGTATCATTACTGGCCGGCGTCTGGTCCCGGCTACCCCTGATAATTCTGAACATTGGGCAGCCGCCGGCCGAAGCCGAAAGCCTTGCTCGTTACCTTGAGCCCCATCGGGGCCTGTTTACGCTTGTATTCGTTTACCCTGATGCGGCGGACGATATCGTCGACCAGGGCCCGGTCGAAGCCGCGGGCGATGATCTCTTCCCTGCCCCGGCCCTCTTCCAGGTACATCTCCAGGATCGTGTCGAGCAGCTCGTAGGGCGGCAGGTCGTCCTGGTCGAGCTGACCCGGCTTCAGCTCCGCCGACGGCGGTTTGCTGAGTATCCGGGCCGGAATGATCTGAGCCCGGCGATTGATGAAACGTGCCAGTTCATAGACCAGTTGCTTGGGAACATCGGAAATCACCGCCAGACCACCGCTCATATCACCGTAGAGGGTGCAGTAGCCGACGGCCAGTTCACTCTTGTTGCCGGTGGTCAGCAGCAGGTGGTCGAACTTGTTGGACAACGCCATCAGCAGGTTGCCGCGGATACGGGCCTGAATATTCTGCTCGGTGACGTCCTCGGCAAGGTCCCCGAAGATCGGTTTTAAAGCTGCCAGGTAGCCATGAAACAGCTCGGCGATGGGTAGAACCTCGAAGCGGCAGCCGCAGCCGCCGGCCAGGGCTTCTGCATCCTCGAGGGATTCGGCAGAGCTGTAAGGTGAAGGCAGGGCGACCCCGAGCACATTGTCGCCGCCCAGAGCGCTTACGGCAAGAGCCGCCGTCAGGGCCGAATCGATGCCGCCGGAGAGGCCGATCACCGCCTTGGAAAAACCGCTCTTGCATACATAATCGTGGATGCCCATGACCAGCGCATCATGCACCAGCTCGACCTCTTCGACAGCTTCCGGCCGATGGATCTGGCCGCTCCAGTCATCGGTGTCGACAATGACCAGGTCTTCCTGAAAATTGAGGGCGCCGGCGATCATCTTCCCATTTCCGTCAAGGGCGAGGCTGGCGCCGTCAAAAAGCAGGGAGTCCTGCCCGCCGACCTGGTTCACGTAGATAAATGGGGTACTGTACTGCTCGGTAAGGGAGGCGAAGATCGAGTTTCTGACCGCGGTTTTACCCCGGTGGAAGGGCGAGGCAGAGACGTTGACGATCAGGTCGATGGTACGATCCACAGCCGCAGCCTGACCAAACAGATGCTCGAGCGGCCGGGTCCGGTATTTCTCCAGTGCGTAGTACCAGATATCCTCACAGACGGTGACGGCGATGGAGAGCCCCCCGCAGCGAAAAATGTCTGCCGGCGGGCCGGGTTCGAAATAGCGGTTCTCATCGAAAACGTCATATTCCGGCAGCAGCTGCTTTCTGGTCCGCTGCACAATCTTCCCGTCCTTGGCCACCAGGACCGAATTGAACAGCGGTTTGCCGACGGTTTCCGTTCTTCTTTCCAGGGCACCGAACATGACATGCATGGACGGCAGCGAATCGAGCAGTGCGGCCACCGCTTGGTCGTGGTCCTCGATGAAGGAGTCGCGTTCGAGCAGATCGAGCGGCGGGTAGCCGGAGATTGAAAGCTCCGGGAAAATAGCCAGTTCGCAGCCCCGTTCATGGCCACGGCCGGCGAAATCGATCATCTTTTCAACATTGCGGCGAAAATCACCGATAACCGGATTTAATTGGATGAGCGCGATCTTCACATGCGGGCTCCGAAGATGATTTCCGCCTGAAAACTCAGCGAACCAGGCGGCATTTACTTTTTATCAGCGATTCAGGGCGGCCATGCAGCCGAAAAGACCCGCCCCATATTCAGGCTCGAAACATAGCAGAACGGCGAAAAATTTACACTATCCTGTGCTCGGTGGGGTGATTTTATCGCTGATATTTTTGCACGGCACGGTTGTGATCGCGGAGATTGGTGGAAAACTGATGGGAACCGTCGTTTTTGGAAACAAAGTAGAGGAACTTCGACTCGGCGGGCGTCAGCACCGCCTGCAGTGAGTCACGTCCGGGGCTGGATATGGGGCCGGGCGGCAGCCCGCTGATCTGGTAGGTGTTGTAGGGGGTCCTGCGGTTCAGATCCGCTCTGGTCAGGGTGCCGTCGAAGTCAGCTATTCCGTAGCTGACCGTCGGATCGGACTGCAGTTTCATGCTGCGTTTGAGCCGGTTAAGAAAGACCGAGGCGATCAGGGGCCGCTCCCCGGCCTTGCCGGTTTCCTTCTCGACGATCGAGGCCAGGGTGAATGTTTCGTGTCTGGTCAACCGGCTGTCGCCGCGCTCAAGCGACTGGTAGACCGCCAGGGCCCGTCTGACCAGCCGGTCGATGATTGCTTTTTCCCCCGGCGATGGCCGGGTAAGACGATAGGTGTCGGGAAACAGGTACCCCTCGAGGCTTGCCACCGGTGGCAGACCGAATTCAGCGATCAGCGCCGGGTCGCGGGCCAGGTCAACAAAGCGCTGCTGGTCGACCCAGCCGCCTGCCGCAAACAGTGTGCCAATTTCCTCCAGCGTCAGTCCTTCGGCAATGGTTACCTTGTGCTGCACCGGCTCCGCCTTAACCAGTTCGCGGATCAGCTCCACCGGGGTGCGGTTGGTGTGCAGACGAAATTCGCCGGCAGGCAGCCTGGATGAGGCGTCGAGCAGCCGGGTCAGCAGCAGGAACCGAACATCATCGTGCAGAAGGCCGGCCTCGTCAAGCAGCGCTGCTATTTTTTCAACCGAGGTTCCGGCGGGAATGAAAACGGTGGCTTCGGGACCATCGACCACGGGCCCGGGCCTGAGCGCATAGGCTGCGAACCAGCCGGCTGCCCCTGCCGCCGGGAGCACAATCAGAAGAAACAGTACCAACAGCCACCTGAGACCCCGCTTCCCGCCCTTGCCGGCAGCACCGTCTGCGCCGGGCGTTCCCGTGTGCTGATTATCAGGCGCTGGCACGTCCACTTTTACGGCGCCTGGGCTTGACGGGCCGGGCCGCCTTGGCCGCCTTCTTGAATGCCAGGCCGATGACCTCTTCCATATCCTTGACCGGGTGGAACTTCATCTTCTTCCTGATATCTTCGGGTATCTCGACCAGTTCCTTTTTGTTCTGCTCGGGAATTATCACGTGGAACAGACCGACCCGCAGAGCTGCCAGGGCTTTTTCCTTGAGGCCGCCGATGGGCAGAACCCTGCCTCGCAGGGTAACCTCTCCGGTCATGGCCAGATCGCGCCTGACCTTCTGGCCGGAAATCGCCGAATAGAGCGCTGTGGCGATGGTTATTCCGGCTGACGGTCCATCCTTGGGTATAGCGCCGGCAGGGACGTGGATGTGGATATCGGTCTGATCGAAATAGTCGTTTTTCACTTTCAGATCCTTTGATCGACTGCGGCAGTAGGTCAGCGCCGCCTGGGCCGACTCCTTCATGACCGAACCCAGCTGGCCGGTGAGGATCAGCTTGCCTTTGCCCGGCATCAGATTGACCTCGATATGCAGGATCTCGCCGCCGACCTCGGTCCAGGCCAGCCCGGTAACCAGACCTGGCTGGTCGAGGGTCTCGATTTCAGATTCGGGGATGATCTTCGGCGGCCCCAGGTAGGTGTCGAGGTTCCTGGTGGAAACCGAATAGGGCCCCCTGCCCCCTTCGGCTATCTTGCGGGCGATCTTTCTGCAGATCTTGGAAATCTCCCGTTCCAGATTTCTCAACCCAGCTTCCTGGGTATAGTGGGTGATTATTTTGGTGATGGTCACATCGGAGATTTTGAGCTGGCTCTTCTTGATGCCGTTCTCGCCGATCTGGCGCGGCAGCAGATAGCGGTTGGCGATAACCAGCTTCTCTTCCAGGGTGTAACCCGACAGCCGGATCACTTCCATCCGGTCCATCAGCGGCCCGGGAATGGTGTCGGCCATGTTGGCGGTGGTGATGAACATCACCCTGGAGAGGTCAAAGGGCAGGTTCAGGTAGTGATCGGAGAACTCGAAATTCTGCTCCGGGTCGAGCACCTCGAGCAGGGCCGATGAGGGGTCGCCCCGATAGTCCGCCCCGACCTTGTCGATCTCGTCCATCATGAACACCGGGTTGTTGGATTTCACCGTTTTTAGGCCCTGGATGATCCTCCCCGGCATGGCGCCGATATAGGTCCTGCGGTGGCCGCGGATTTCCGCCTCGTCCTTCATGCCGCCCAGGGAGATCCGGTGAAATTTGCGTCCCATGGCCCGGGCAATGGATTGGCCCAGCGAGGTCTTGCCGACGCCGGGGGGGCCGACGAAGCAGAGGATGGGGCCCTTGGTGGAGCGGTTCAGCTTGCGTACGGCCAGAAACTCCAGGATCCGTTCCTTGACCCGGTCGAGCCCGTAGTGATCCTCGTCCAGTATATCCTTGGCCCGTTTCAGGTCGAGCAGGTCCTTGGTTCCCTTTTTCCAGGGGACGTCCAGAATCCAGTCGATGTAGGTACGGATGATGGTCGCCTCGGACGAGTCCGGGTGCATCATCTCCATCCTGTTGAGCTGCTTGCGGGCCTCCTTGCGGATCGGCTTCGGCATCTTTGTTTTTTTCAGCTTCTCCTCGAGATCGTCGATCTCCTGGCCGCGCTCGTCCGAGTCGCCGAGTTCTTTCTGCAGGGCATGGAGCTGCTCGCGGAGGATATACTCGCGCTGGGACTTGCTCATCTCCTCCTTGGCTTCATTCTGAATCTTGGCCTGTACGGTCGACACTTCCAGCTCTTTGCTGAGCAGGGTATTGACCAGCCGCAGCCGCCGGATCGGGTTGACCTCTTCGAGGATTGACTGGGACTCGGGGATCTTCAGGCGCAGGTTCGAACCGATCAGGTCGGCCAGGCGGCCGGGATCCTCGATGTTGTTGATGATCATCATCAGGTCCGCGGAGAGGATGCCGCGCAGCGACATGATTTTCTCGGTCTGTTCGCGCACCGTGCGCATCAGTGCCTCGACCTCGACATCGATGTCACCGGTTTCCTCGTCCTCGATAACCTCGACACTCACCTGGTAACTCGGTTCGGTGCGGATATATTCGGTCACCCGGGCCTTGGACATGGCCTGGACCAGCACCTTGAGACGGCCATCGGGCAGTTTCAGGGTGCGCATGATCATGCAGACCATGCCCACCGAGTAGAGGTCGTCGGGACGGGGATCGTCTTTGGTCGCGTCCCGCTGGGTTACCAGCATCAACAGCTTGTCTTTGCCGATGGCCTCATTGACGGCCTCCACGGAGCCGGGGCGGCCGACGAACAGGGGAATAATCATATAGTTGAAAATGACGACATCCCTGACGGCCATCATCGGCAGAACATCAGGAATATCGATATCGTCGGTTTTGGACAGATCATCCATACCGATGCTGAGCGAATCATTAAACTCCACGCACACCTCCACGATCGCCGGAGACGACCACTGTAACGTTTTCGCCGGACCCTGAAACGAGCTTACCCGACATACATTTTTTTCAATAATTTCCTATTCAAACACACTCATTTAAGCCGACCAAAAGCTAAACATTTGAGGCGCTGAAGTCAAGCGGGTTCAGGGAGCCCGGAAATCTATTCATGAAAAATCTTGATCTATTTTTTTATTTCAACAATAGTGGTTTGTCCCGTGGACGACCCGCCTTTTGACGACCAGTTCAGATTGAGGAGCAACGCATGCTGACCGCCGACATCCTGTTTGATCTTTCCACCTTCGAGCACGCCGCTTTATTCGGCCCCGATCAGCCGGTCTGGTCGGCCCTGAAAGGGCTGAAACCGTACATGGACCAGTACCGCTATCCGAAGGATCAACCCAAAGAGTTTTCCACCGGCAGCCTCTGCGCACACCACCTGGTGCTCCACCATAATGACTGGATCGACGGCCGCGAGTGCGCTGTCGAATTTGGCGACACGCTGGCCGGCGGACTGGTCGTCACGCGCAACGGCGCCGCTCTGGACGGGGCCTCGCTGATCATGGCCGGGGCCATTTTCCAGGGTACCAGGATCGCCATCGGCCGGGGCGTTCTGATCGAAGGCGGGTCCACCATCAAATCGCCCACCATTATCGGAGACCGCACCGAGGTGCGCCAGGGCGCCTATATCAGGGGGTACTGCCTGGTCGGCAGCCGCTGCGTGGTTGGCCACGCCACCGAGGTCAAGCATTCGATCTTTCTCGATGACGCCAAGGCCGGCCATTTCGCCTACCTGGGCGATTCGATCATCGGCAACGGCGCCAATCTCGGGGCCGGGACCAAATGCGCCAACCTCCGCTTTATTCCCGGCAACGTACAGGTGAGCTATGACGGTGCGATCCACGACACCGGCATGCGCAAATTCGGCGCCATCCTGGGAGACCAGGCCCAGACCGGCTGCAACTCGGTGACCAGCCCCGGCACCATTATCGCCCGAGGCTGTTTCCTGATGCCCAACAAAACCAGCGCCTCGGGCTTCAATTCGGCCAGAAGGATCGGGTCTTAGAAGCCATACACCGTTCAATACATGTAAGGGAGTAACCATGACCACCATCAAGACTACCGATGTCATCAACTCGATTAGCGACAGCCTGCAATTCATCAGCTACTACCACCCGGTGGACTTCGTCCAGGCCATGCACCGGGCCTACCTGAGCGAGAAGAGTGCCGCAGCCAGGGACGCAATCGGCCAGATCCTGATCAACTCGCGCATGTGCGCCCTGGGCAAGCGGCCGATCTGTCAGGATACCGGCATCGTCACCGCCTTTGTCAAAGTCGGCATGGACTGCCGTTTCGACTCGGATAAAACGATTCAGGAAATGGTCGATGAAGGCGTTGAAATGGCCTATGCCAACCCCGGCAACCCACTGCGCAAATCGATCGTCGGCCCGCCGGCGGGCGAGCGGCTGAACACCCGGACCAACGCCCCGGCCGTGGTCTACACCGAACTGGTGCGCGGCAACACGGTGGAAATCAATATCGCCGCCAAGGGCGGAGGGTCGGAGAACAAGAGCAAGATGGCCATGCTCACCCCCGCCGACTCGATCGTCGAATGGATAACCAGAACCGTGCCGACCATGGGGGCCGGCTGGTGCCCGCCCGGCATCCTCGGCATCGGCATCGGCGGCACCATCGACAAGGCTATGTGCCTGGCCAAGGAATCGCTGATGGACCCGATCGATATCGACGAACTGCAGAAGCGCGGCCCCGCCAATCACCTGGAGGAGCTGCGGCTGGAAATTTTCGAGGCGGTCAACAGCCTGGGAATCGGGGCCCAGGGTCTCGGCGGCCTGACTACGGTGCTCGATGTCAAGATCCGTGACTTCCCGACCCATGCGGCCTCGCTGCCGGTGGCCATGATCCCCAACTGCGCCGCCGCCAGACATATTCATTTCACCCTGGACGGCAGCGGCCCCGCCCGGCTCGAGCCACCGGATATCAGCAACTGGCCGGATCTCTCTTTTGAAACCGGGGGAACGCTGAAGAAAGTCAGCCTCGACGCGATAACCAAGGAAGAGATCGGCTCCTGGAAAGCCGGTGAAACCCTGCTCGTCAGCGGCAAGATACTGACCGGCAGAGACGCCGCCCACCGCCGCATTCAGCAGCTGCTGGCCGAAGGCAAAGCGTTGCCAGAAGGAGTCGACTTCAACGGCCGTTTCATCTACTATGTCGGCCCGGTCGATCCGGTGGGTGACGAGGTGGTGGGCCCGGCCGGCCCCACCACCTCGACCCGCATGGACAAGTATTCCGAGATGATGCTCGGTCAGACCGGCCTGTACGGTATGATCGGCAAGGCGGAACGGGGGGATGCGACCATCGATCTGATTGCCCGCCACGGGGCCGTCTACCTGATGGCCGTCGGCGGCGCGGCCTATCTAGTCTCCAAGGCGATCAAGCAATCACGGGTGGTGGCCTTCGAAGACCTCGGCATGGAAGCCATCTACGAGTTCGAGGTGGAGGATATGCCGGTGACCGTGGCGGTCGACAGCCGCGGAGAAGCTGTTCATAAAACCGGGCCTGCCTTCTGGCAGAAAGAGATCCTGGCTGCCGGCAGCTGATCGTTACCGGCCCTGCAACGGCCAAAGGCCGACGCCCCGGGGCGTCGGCCTTTGGTTTATACACCTCTTTGTACGCCGCAGAGGACGCAGTCGGCTATCAACCGATTGAGCAGGTCATATCCTGTCCGCAGCACATCGGCGATTTGATCTTGCCATGACCATTGGGACATTTGGAAATCTGCACCTCGTTGCCGTCATCGAGCTTCAGCGTATCGTCAACAAGCGGTGCATCGCATTTCGCACAGGTCGCATTGACTCCCATTCCGCATTTGGAACACTCATAAGTTGCCATTTCACTCTCCCTGATTCGTTGTCTTCATTGATGTTCCCGGCCCGGTGTTGCGGCTGTCCGGCGACGGGCGATTCTCTATCTCCACGATAGGCTGCAAAGACCGGATGTCAAGTTGCTCCACCGTTCTGGTGCGCCGCTTTTTTCCTTCTGAACATGGCGTTGACCTCGAGGCCGGCAGGAACGTTTTCCAGCTGCCAGTATAGATAGTTGCCGGGATTGCCGCGTCTGACGGTCTCCCCCTCTGCGGTGCGCATGGCGCTGACCGGGCTGCTCACGCAATCGAGCCCGCGCCCCATGTACTCGACCTGCTCACCCACGCAGCAGACGTTTCTGAGTTCGACACCGATACTCTCCGGGCCGAGTTCCCTGATCACCGCAACCGGCTCGTACTCCTGAACCAAGCGGGACGAATCGTAGAGCATATCTGCCGGCCCCGGCCTGCTGCGAATAAAATTACGGCTCATGCCCCTGGTTCCCGTTTTTTCGAGCTCTTCGACAAACTCCCGAGGGATTACGATCTCTTCCGGTTTCTTCCAGGCCTCGGGCTCGAGCCGCTGCAGATAGTCAAGGGCCCCCCGGTAGACCCGCACCACGCCCCCGACATAAAAAATCGACTTCATCCGGCCTTCTATTTTCAGCGAGTCGACCCCGGCCGCAACGAGTTCGGGCAGGCTGTCAAGCAGGCAGAGATCTTTGGAGTTGAAAATATAGGTGCCCCGCTGGTCCTCGTGTACCGGGAAATATTCCCCCGGCCGTTTCTCCTCTACCAGCGCATACCGGTAGCGGCACGGGTGGGCGCAATTACCCTGGTTGGCGTCCCTGCCGGTCATGTAGCTCGACAGCATGCAGCGGCCCGGAGTAGGAGATACACAGCGCGCCGTGGACAAAAACCTCGATCTCGGCAGCCAGCTGCCGGCGGACCGCGCTGATCTCCTGGATCGACAGCTCCCGGGCCAGATTGACCCGGGAAACGCCCTGCCCGACCCAGAACCGGGCAGCGCGATGGTTGGTGACATTGGCCTGGGTGGACAGGTGGATCGGCAGCTCCGGGACCAGGCTCCGGGCCACATCCAGAATTCCGGGGTCCGAGACGATGAGGGCGTCAACCCCGGACGCCTGCAGGCTCAGGAGATAGTCGTCAAGCTCATCAAAGTCCTTATCGTGGGCGATGATATTGACCGTGACATAAACTTTTACGCCGTGCCGATGTGCATAGTCGACCGCCCGGCCGATGCCCTGCCGATCGAAATTGGCTGCCTTGGCCCGCAGCCCGTAGTTTTTCCCGCTCAGGTAGACCGCATCGGCGCCATAGTGGACCGCGGTCACCAGTTTCTCGAAACTGCCGGCTGGGGCAAGCAGTTCGGGGATGAGCGGGTCAGAAGAATTCATTGCTTGTTTTTCCTCGATGGCAGTTTATCATGTGTATCTGCTTTATCACGATGAGGCAACAGATCCACCATTGTCGATCAGACAACAATAACGGCGTTTTATCCCTTGGCAAGTTCAGCACCACAATCCTCTGGCGAGATCGGCCTGGCGATGAGCGGCGGCGTCGACTCGACGGCCAGCGCCCTGCTGCTCGGCAGCAATTACCGGGTTCGCGGCTTCCTGATGGATATCGGCCAGCCGGGGTTTGATGACCAGGCCGAGCAGGTTCATGATATCGCCAAGCGCATCGGCATCGAGCTGACCATCGTCGACCTCAAGGAACGGTTCGAAGCACTGGTGCTGAGTTATTTCACCGCTGCTTACCTGGGGGGTGAAACCCCCAATCCGTGCATGGTCTGCAACCGGGAAATAAAGTGCGGCCTGTTTCTCGACAAGGTCCTGGAAAGCGGTGCCGGCGCCATGGCCACCGGTCACTATGCCCGCTGCCGGACGATTGACGGCGCGGCCGGTTTGTACAGGGGGGTCGACCCGACCAAGGATCAATCCTACTTCCTGTCCCGCCTGAGCCCCGCCCAACTGGCCAGGATGCGTTTTCCGCTGGGATCGATGCTCAAGGAGGACACCTATCGCCTGGTCGAAGCCCACGGGTTCACCCGGTTCAGGGGAAAAGAGAGCCAAGACATCTGTTTTCTGAAAAACACCAGCGTGGGTGATTTTCTGGACCGTCGGACCGACCAACGCCTGGCCGAAGGAGCGATTGTCACCGTTGACGGCAGAGAACTGGGCCGCCACCGGGGACTGCACCGCTATACGGTCGGTCAGCGGCGGGGGCTCGGGCTGCCGGATCATTCTCCCTGGTATGTCTGCCGCCTGGATGGTGCCTTAAACCGGGTGGTGGTCGGCAAAGAGGACGACCTCTACTCCGGGGAGCTGCAGGCCCGTCACCCGAACTGGCTGGTGGGCGAGCCGCCGGAATGCGGCCGCCGTTACCAGGTAAAAATCCGCTCAACCCACCGTGGAGCATGGGCGACACTCGCTGATGCCGACGACCGTCTTATCCGCCTTTCATTCGACGATCCCCAGAGGGGTATCTGTCCCGGCCAGTTCGCCGTGCTCTATGACGGTGACCGCGTTGTCGGCTCGGCTCAAATCATCGCCCACAAAAGCGAGGGTGAATGATGAAAAAGGCATTCCTGAGTACCCTGGGCTGCAAGGTCAATCAGTTCGAAACGGCTGCCTTCAAGCATCAGCTCGAAAACCGCGGGCTTTCGGTGACCTCTGATCCGGAATCGGCCGATCTCATCATTGTCAATACCTGTACGGTGACCGCCAAGGCAGGGTCGGAGTCACGGCGTGAAGTCAAGAAAATGCTGCGCCGAAATCAGCGTGCCACCGTGGTGGTCACCGGCTGCCATGCCCAGCTCGAGTATGAGGAGCTGAAACAGCTCGCCGGCGTTGACCCTGCCCGTCTTGTCGTGGCAGGCAACGATGCCAAGGACTCGCTGATCAGCGAAATAGTCGATGGCCGGTCCCGGGAGACCGACAACCGTCGCACAGCCATTGGCGACAAGAACCTGATCGGCGACCTCCGGGTTGAACGGTTCGACGGCAGGACCAGGGCATATCTTCGTGTCCAGGACGGCTGTGAGAGTTTCTGCAGCTACTGTATCGTTCCCTATGCCCGGGGCCGCAGCAGGAGCCTGCCCGTTGACGAGGCGGTCAGGCAGGCCGCTGACTACGAACAGGCGGGACACCGGGAGATCGTGGTTACCGGCATTCATGTCGGCCGCTATGGGGCTGACCTGTCAGAGGATTGTCAAATAGCAGGGCTATTGAGTATACTATGCAGGCGTTTCCCTGCCATCCGGTTCAGGCTCTCATCGATTGAACCGCTGGAAATCGATGAGCGGCTACTGAGCCTGATGGCCACCACCCCCAACCTGATGCCGCATCTGCATATTCCGCTGCAGAGCGGGGACGACGAAATTTTGGAGAGAATGAACCGCAGATACACCAGGAAGCAGTTTATCGACGTGGTCAAGCGCTGCCGGGCCGCACTCCCCGACGCGGCGATCGGCCTCGATGTGATGGTCGGCTTCCCCGGCGAGAGCGAAGCGAGGTTCAAAAACAGTGAGGCGCTTATTGAGTCAATCGACTGTACCTACCTGCATGTTTTTCCCTATTCACGGCGACCGGGCACCAGGGCCGCCGCCTTCGACCGCCAGCTCGACAAATCGATCAAAAAGCAGCGGGTCGAGAGGCTCCGCCGCCTGAGCGACACAAAAAGTCGAGCCTTTTATCAGCGTTTCATCAATGCTGAAAGAGCGGTGTTGTTCGAAACCCATGGTCTGGGTGCGGGTGTCAAACACCTGCACGGCTACACCGACAACTACATCCCCGTCGTGACCCAACGACCGAGCCTGCCGCCGACCGGGACGGTCACGGCTCAGCTTGTTGAATTAACAGATGGTTCGGTCCGGGTAAGAATCGTGTAGAAGATGATCGGTGAAATTATTGCAATCGGCGACGAGCTGACCTCGGGCAGGATTCTCAACACCACCAGCGGCTATGCCGCCAGGAAGCTGTTCGACGCCGGGCACACCATTCATGCGATGAGCACCATCGGCGACAGCCCCGGCCTTATCGGCGAGGCGCTGATCCAGGCGCTTGGCCGGGTTGATTTCATCATCGTCACCGGCGGGCTCGGCTCCACCGACGACGATATTACCAACGAGGCCGTATCCCAGGCACTCAACCGGCCGACCATGCCCGATCTGAACATCCTAGCCTGGATTCGGCAGCATCTCCAGCGCCACAAGGTCTCACCGCTCAATCCGCTGGAAAAACTGGCCTGGCTCCCCGGCGGTGCCGAGACGCTCGACCCCGATTCGAGGATGGCCGGCTACCAGCTGGTCCACGACGACACGCCGGTTTTTTTCCTTCCCGGTGTCCCCGAGGAGATGAGAGACCTGATGAGCCGGATCGTCCTGCCCAGACTGGCCGCCTGGCAGGAAGGAGCGGCCCTGCAGACCAGGCAGCGCATTTACAAGGTGTTCTCCATGGCCGAGTCGGAAATCAACCGCAGGATCAACGCACTGTCCCTGCCTGCCGATATCAGGATCGGCTATTACCCGGTGTTCCCCGACGTACATGTCAGCGTGCTGGCCAGAAGTACGGACCGGTACATCATCAGCGACCAGTTCGAGCAAAGCTGTTCCCAACTCATGCAGGCGCTGGGCGAAGCGGTTTACGGTGTCGATGCGGACGAGCTCGAATCGATCATCGCCGAGCTGCTGGTATCGGCCGGTTTGACGCTCAGTGTGGCCGAATCGTGCACCGGGGGGCTGGTGAGCCATCGGATTACCAGGGTGGCCGGCAGCTCACGCTATTTTATCGGAGGGGCGGTCACCTACGCCAATGCACTGAAACAACAGATGCTCGGCGTCGATGAAGTTCTGCTGACCAGCTTCGGCGCGGTCAGCAGGCCAGCGGCAGAGGCCATGGCCGCCGGTATCAGACGACACTGCGGCACAGATATCGGCCTGTCCATCACCGGCATCGCCGGTCCCGACGGCGGCACCGATGACAAACCGGTGGGCACCGTTTTTATCGGTATCTGCAGCGGTCCAATAACCCGGGTGAAAAAACTGCAGCTGTCGGGCAACCGCAACCGGATTCAGGCCACGGCTGCGCACTGCTGCCTGAACATGCTCAGGCTGTTCCTGCTGGACAATGGTAATGTTTAGTGTCCAGCGAGGGAATCTGTCTTGATGTTTGTTACAGTTCTTTTTATATCTTAACGTTCACTCATCAGAGTCAATCATCTAAAAATCGCATCATCGACCAGGAGTCCCCATGCAAGCACCAGACAAGAATAAATTGAGCAGTGTTGAAAATGCACTCAGCCAGATTCACCGTCAGTTCGGCAAAGGTTCGATCATGCGGCTGGGCTCCCGGGAGGCAGAGCTGGTTCCAGCCGTTCCCACCGGCGCCTTGAGCCTGGATATCGCCCTGGGTGTCGGCGGCCTGCCGCGGGGACGGGTAACCGAGATTTATGGCCCCGAAGCCAGCGGCAAGACCACCCTGGCCCTGCATGCCATCGCCGAAGCCCAGAAAAAAGGCGGCACCGCCGCTTTCATCGATGCCGAGCATGCCCTCGACACCAATTATGCCGAACGCCTCGGGGTCAATATCGACGACCTGCTGGTTTCGCAGCCCGATTTCGGAGAGCAGGCCCTTGAGATTGCCGAAATTCTGATACGATCAGGCGGGGTCGACATCATCGTCATCGACTCGGTTGCGGCGCTGGTCCCCAAAGCCGAAATCGACGGCAACGTCGGTGATTCCCATGTCGGTCTTCAGGCCCGGCTGATGTCCCATGCGATGCGCAAATTCACCGGCGTGCTGAACCGCTCCAACACGATCCTGGTATTCATCAACCAGATCAGGATGAAAATCGGCGTCATGTTCGGCAACCCGGAGACCACCCCCGGCGGCAATGCGCTCAAATTCTACTCCTCGGTGCGCCTCGACATCAGAAGGATCGGCCAGATCAAGGACGGCCAGGAAGCCGTCGGCAACCGCACCCGGGTCAAAGTGGTCAAAAACAAGGTTGCCCCGCCGTTTAAAACCTGCGAGTTCGATATCATCTTCGGAGAAGGTATCTCCGCAACCGGGGATATCCTCGATCTTGCCGTCGAACAGGAAATCGTCGATAAGAGCGGAGCCTGGTATTCCTACCTTGACGAACGGATCGGCCAGGGCCGTGAAAATGCCAAGCAGTTCATGCTCGACCATCCGGAGATGATGACTGAAATCGAAAACAAGGTGCGGTTGGGCTATGGGCTGTTTGTTGAAAAGCCAAAAGCTGAGCAGAAGGTCAAAGAATAACGACCATGGCCAAAGCTGACCAGAAAGAATTCGACGTCATTATCGTCGGCGGCGGTCCTGCCGGGCTTTTCGGTGCGTACTACCTGGCCGAGAACTCGAACCTGAGCGTCCTGCTGCTGGACAAGGGCAACTCGCCGCTGAAGCGCTCCTGCCCGATCAAGGAAAACGGCTGCATCAAATGCAAACCCTGCAACATCCTCTGCGGCATCGGCGGCGCCGGCCTGTTTTCCGACGGCAAGCTCAACTTCATCCACAAACTGGGCAAGACCGACCTGACCCAGTTCATGGACGAATCCAGCGCCCGGCTGCTGATCGATGAGACCGAGCAGATATTCAACCGCTTCGGTATGGACGGCAAGGTCTTTCCCACCGATATGGGGCAGGCCAACCAGATCCGCAAGGAGGCCCGAAAAAGCGGCATCGACCTGCTGATCATCAAGCAGAAACATCTGGGAAGCGACAACCTGCCCGCCCATATCGCCGGCATGGCCGACCATATCGAACGAAGCGGGGTCGTTTTTCACTATCTCGAAGAGGCCCGGGACATCATCGTTGAAAACGGAGCGGTGACCGGCCTGATCACCAACCGGGATACCTATCGGTCCAGAAATATCATCATGGCTCCCGGCCGGGTCGGGGCCGAATGGATCGGGCAGCTGGCCCGCAGAAACAACATAGCCGTCTCCCAGCGCGGCATCGAAGTCGGGGTGCGCGTCGAGGTGCACAATGAGATTCTGCAGGACATCTGTTCGGTTATTTACGACCCGACCTTTTTCATCCGAACCAGTCGCTATGACGATCAGACCCGCACCTTCTGCACCAATTTCGGCGGCTACGTGGCGCTGGAGAACTACCAGAATTTTGTCTGCGTAAACGGCCATGCCCTGATGGACAGCAAGAGCGAAAATTCCAATTTTGCCTTTTTATCCAAGGTGGTTCTCAACGACCCGGTGGAAGACAACCAGGCTTACGGGGAATCGATCGGCAAACTGGCCACCCTGATCGGCGGCGGCAAGCCCATTCTCCAGCGCTTCGGCGATTTGAAGCGGGGCCGGAGGTCGACCTGGAACCGGGTGCGCAACAGCTATATCGATCCAACCCTGAAAAATGTCACCTGCGGAGATATCGCCATGGCCCTGCCTGAGCGGATTCTCTCCAATATCGTCGACGGCCTCCAGCAGTTGAACCAGGTCGTTCCCGGCGTGGCCAATGACGAGACGATGCTCTACGCCCCGGAAATTAAATTCTTCGCCACCCAGGTCGACACCGACAACAACCTGGAAACCGATATCCGCGGACTGTTCATGGCCGGGGACGGTCCCGGCGTGGCCGGCAATATCGTTTCAGCAACGGCGACGGCTCTGATTCCGGCCAAGGAAATCATCGCCCGGGCCGGCTGATCGTGAGTAAAACCAAATGTGCATCGATTCCGAATGTAGTAGTTGACTCCGGATGAATTTACGGTATATTCGTTCGCTATTGAGAATCAGTATCAACAGACTAAATTGCAATTATTAATGGAGGTTATTATGCAGAAATGGGAATGTCCGTGTGGTTATATTTACGATCCGGCTGAAGGCGATATAGCAAACGGTGTCGATCCTGACACCGCCTGGGAAAATCTGCCCGAAGACTGGGTATGCCCGGTTTGCGGCGCCGACCAGGACGCTTTCTGGAAATACGACGACTAGCAGATCAGTCGAAACTTATTTCTGGGGCCGGGACCGATTCATACGGTTCCGGCCTTTTTTTATTCCCAAGCCCGAGACGCCTGCCTGATCATGCACCAGCGAACTCCACGAGTCTGTATCATCTATTTCAGTCTCAGCGGCCAGAGCCGGGGCTTGGTGAATCTTTTGGCGGCAGGCATCCGCAGCCAGGGCGGCGAGGTGTTCATCGAGCAGATCGCCGCCGCGCAGCGGATCGGTTTTCCCTTTAACTCGGTGTTCAAAACCGTGATGATGATGGTGCTCACCTTCTTCAGAAAACGGGTGACCACCCTACCGGTCTCATCAGCCTGCCATGACTCATGGGACCTGTTCATCCTCGCCGGTCCGACCTGGTCCTATAACCCGAGCGGACCGATATTGGATTTTCTGGATCGATTCGGAAAATCGCTGTTCAGCGACAAAGCGGTGATACCGTTGATTTCCTGCCGTGGATATTACCGTCTGCACCAGCGGGGATTGACCAGGATGCTCAGGCGCTGCGGCGCCCTGCCAAAACCAGCCATCGTCTTCAGCCACCCGGTAAAAGAGCCGTGGAGCACGATCGGCGTGTTCCTCAAGTCGGCCGGGTTTCGTCCTGAACGGCTGCCCTTTCTGGCCAGACGCTACCGCCATTTCGGCCACAACGTCGACCAGCTTCTGGAAATCAGGGAAAAAGGCGAGCGAATCTGCGCAGAACTGCGCAAAACTGCGGACTGAGACCGGTTCTAAGCACCGATGTTTTCGTACATGGCCGCGTTATAACCGATATAGAGCTGGTCTTTGATACGCAGTGCCGGCGCCCTGAGGTTTCCGGTCCGACCGGTGGCCTTAGCGGTCAGTTCTTCCCTGCTGGCCGGGTCGGGTGTAAAACTGAGCGTTTTCTGACCGCTGGCCACATGAACCGCTCGAGCCTGCGAAAGGACATCCCAGACCCTGGCCGGGCCGATTACCTCCTTCTTGGCATCGACCTCCTCACCAATCTCATGTTTGCCTGACTCAAAGGCCGCACGGGCCTTGGTGCACGAAGCTCATCCCTTCCTCATGTAAGCCCAGTCAATTATCATCGCAAACCTCCTGAAAATGCGCTGCCTGAGGGGTACTATTTCTTGCTTTTCTTCTTGCCGCCTTTCTTTGATTCACAGTCTTTGCAGAACTCCTTGTCCGGATTACAATCCTTTCCCGAGCCGCCGAGCGGGCAGCTGCCGCAGTGCTTGCCTTTTTTTTTGAACTTGCCGCAGCACTTCTTCTTTACCTTCTTTTTCTCACCCATGACCAGACACCGTAACTCTCTGTTCGATTTTCAGGTTATCCGCCGTTTTCCCGGCCCAATCAGCCAACCGTTTGGTTGGATCAAGCATTTCACATGACCACGGCCCCAACAGTCAGCAGAGCCATGGTGTAGAGCATGAATGAGTTGAGCAGAATGAACAGGAACCGGTAGGGCGGTTCTTTTCTTACCCCCATCTGCAGACCATAGACCAGCAGCACGACCAGGCTGACCACACTGATCATGATCCTGATCGTCGCCGGCATCTGGCTAAACAGCACCAGAAGGGTGTGGAGAATGGTAATCAGCGCCCCGAGCCAGATGATAGAGATGAAACGCAGCCGCCTCTCAGACAGGTGGTGGGTAAGACTGGGAAGCGCCGAGGCCCGGTAATCGCTCCTGTTAAACAGCATGACCAGCCAGAAATGGGGTATCTGCCAGACCGCCAGCAGCAGAACGGCCCCCAGTATGACCGGAGAAAACAGCGTGCCCCCGCCGGCGAGCCAGCCGATATAGGGCGGCAGTGCCCCGCAGAGCGCTCCCGGCAAAATGGCCCACACCGACCGGTATTTAAGTGGTGTATAGACGAAATTGTAAAGGCCAAGCGCCAGACATCCGGCCAGTACCGGAGCCGTGCGGGAGGTCCCAAGCAAGAGCAGGAAGAGGCCGATACCGGCCAGAATCTGGCCCTGCCTCCGGGCATGCTCCGGAGAGACGATCCCCATGGCCACTGGTCGCCGCCGGGTTCTCTTCATCAACCGGTCCCAGCGGTGTTCCTGGTAGGAATTCAGTGAAGCGGCCCCGCAGGCCAGCAGGAAAACGGAGATGAAGACAATCCAGGCCGACCATCCGAGGTGCTGGGCACTCAGGGCAAAGCCGAAAAAAGAGGAGAAGGCCACCAGCAGGCACAACGGTATCTTGGCAACCAGCAGATGCTGCCTGACCAGGTCGGCGGCCGAGAGACTCAGCTGGGCCGATATGGGTCCACTGCTCCGGTTCAATCCTCTGTCTCAAGCCAGTCTAAATATTCCTGTTCCGGCACGATTTTCAATCTTGCCAGCATGTTGGCATGGCCCACGCCGCAGAATTCAGTGCAGAAAATATCATACTCCCCCTCCCGGTCGGCCATGAACCAGGCATAGGTTTTCATACCGGGCACCGCATCGACCTTTATTCTGAAAGCCGGGATCGCAAAGCTGTGCAGCACGTCCCATGACTCGATGTTGAGTTTGACGGCTTTACCGAGCGGCACCACCAGTTCACCCTCGGTCTCCTTGTCGTTGGGGTAGACGAATATCCAGGAAAACATCTGGCCGGCCGCCTCGATCTCGATGGCATCGTCGGGTACGTTCCGGAGGCCGAGGTACGATTGCCAGCCGACCCAGAACATGGTCAGTGCAATCAGCGTCGGCAGTACCGTCCAGACAACCTCAAGGTTGAGATTTTCTCTGATATCAGCAGGTTCTGGATGTATGCTGCGGCGGTATCGGATCACGAAATAGATCATCACCGCAGTGATCGCCACCAGCAGCAGCACCGATATTCCCAGAATATACCAAAAGGCCAGATCTACACCCCTGACAGGATCCATAAATCGCTTCTCTCCCCGTTATGTTAACGAAATGCCACATCCCAAAAGGTAAAACTGATCAAAATAGCCAGGGTGACCATGGTGCTGATGAAGGAGACTTTGATGGCCATGCCCTCATATTTGATGTGCATGAAAAACAGCAGCACCAGCGTCGCTTTGCTGGAAGCGACGAACAGGGCGATCGGCACATTCAGAAACCCCCAGTCGATATAGGAGACACCGACCGTCACACCGGTCAGCAGGATCAACCCGCCAAGAACCAGGCCAAGAAATCCGTACGACAGGACGTGTTCGCTCTCATGTTCATTCATTGCATCTCCCTCCCCTTCCTACAGGACAAGGTAAAAAAGTGGAAAAACGAAAATCCAGATCAGGTCGACCAGGTGCCAGTAGAGACCGCTGTTCTCAAGCATTGCATAACGCTCGGCGCTGATTTTGTCAGCGGCGATTAAAAACATCGAAATTGCCAGCAGCACCATGCCGATGATGACGTGCAGGCCATGCAAGCCGGTAATCGTGTAATAGAGCCCGAAGAAGATGTTGAAGCCGGGCTCCGAGCCGAGCAGCAGGTCGGAGTTGGGGTACAGGTCATGGTGAAACTTGGCGCCCCACTCAAAGTATTTATTGACCAGAAAGGTCACCCCGCAGAGCAGGGAGAAGATCAGGAAGCCGATGGCCAGCCCTTTTCGACGCTGCTGTATCGCGGTGATCGAAGCCGCCACCGTGAACGAACTGATCAGCAGCACCAGGGTGTTGGCGGTTCCGAAAAGTCTGTTGAGTTCCCTGCCGCCGTTGGCAAAGTCCTCGGGGAAATTATGAAAATAGACGGCATAGAGCACAAAAAGCCCGCCGAAAAGGATGATCTCTGAATAGAGAAATATCCACATGCCTATCTTGACGCCGGTTTTGTCGATTGCTTTTTCCATACCTATCCTTTGTTTTTGGCTGCACCTTTCAGCACTTCGGAAAAATCGTACGGATAGTCGAGAACTTTCGGCTCGTTAACAAAATTGTGCAGCGGCGGCGGCGACGGAACCTGCCATTCGAGCGTCGTGCCCCCCCATGGGTCGGCCGAGGCCTTTACCCTGACCCTGAACGAGGCCCAGAGATTGATGAACATCAGCATGATGCCGATCACCATCAGGATTCCGCCGAACCCGGCCAGAAAGTTGCCGGTCTCGAACTGGGGCAGATAGTCGTAGTAACGCCGGGGCATTCCCTGGAGCCCGAGGATGAACATCGGGACATAGTGAAAGATGAAGCCGATGGTCACCAGCACGGAACCGATGTAGGCCTTTTTGAAGTCGTACATGATACCGAACATCTTCGGCCACCAGAAATGCAGGGCGGCAAAAAAAGCGAAGCCGGTGCCGCCGAACATGGTGAAGTGGAAGTGGGCCACAATGAACTGGGTGTCGTGGACATGGATATCGGTTCCGGCAGCACCGAGTACCAGGCCGGTCAGGCCGCCCACGGTGAACAGATAGATGAAGATCAGCGAAAGCAGCAGGGGCGGGGTCATCAGAATCGAGCCCTTATACATGGTCGATATCCATGAAAACACCTTGACCGCCGAAGGAATAGCCACCAGGAAAGTGAGCAGCGAGAAGACGAAAACCGAGACATCGCTCATACCGCTGGTGTACATGTGGTGGGCCCAGACCAGCGAACCGGCAACGGCAATGGCCATGGAGGATACGACGATGCCCTTGTAGCCGAAGATGGCCTTGCGGGAGAACACCGGGATAATCTCAGAGATGACCCCCATTCCCGGCAGGATCATTATGTAGACGGCAGGGTGCGAGTACATCCAGAAGAGATGCTGATAAAGCAGCGGGTCGCCGCCTTTGTCAGGGTCGAACAGGCCAATATTGAGAAACCGTTCCAGAACGACAAGAACCAGGGTGATTGAGACCACCGGGGTGGCCAGAATCTGAACCCAGGCCGTCGCGTAGAGCGACCAGGTGAACAGGGGGATCTGCAGCCAGCCCATCCCCTTGACGCGCATCCGGTGGACCGTGGTGACGAAGTTGAGCCCGGTGAGCATCGACGACATGCCGAGGATAAAAGCAGCGGTTACGGTCAGCGACACGTTGGTCTCGGTGGTCACCGAGAACGGTACATAAAAGGTCCAGCCGGTATCGGCAAACCCATCGCCGGTAAACAGCGAAATTATCGCAACCAGGCCGCCGAGCATATAGAGATACCAGGAAAACAGGTTGAGGCGCGGGAAAAAGACGTCATCGGCCCCGATCTGTATCGGCAGCAAAAAGTTGCCGAATATGGCCGGGATAGCTGGAATGACGAAGAGAAAAATCATGATTACCCCGTGCAGGGTAAAGACCGCGTTGTAGATTTCGGGCGGCATGATGGTCTCGCCGATGAACATCAGCTCGAGGCGCAGCGCCATGCCCAGAAAAATAGCCAGCGTCAGCCAGAAAAAGACGGCCCAGAGGTACATCAGGGCCAGCCGTTTGTGATCGTGGGTCAATAGCCACGCCTTGATTCCGGTCAGCCCGGCCGGTGACGGTGTATCATAGAATGATTTTACCTGTTCCATATCACTTATCCGTGTTGCGAAGATGCATTATCCTGATCATCGGGGTTCTTCTTCCAGACGAAACGGACGAAAAAAAACAATACCAGACCGGCAAAGAGCGTCAGAACAGTAATCTTGACGCCCTGGAAGAAAGACTTGTTGGTGTCTGGGTCATAGTTGAAACAATAGTCCAGCAGCCGCTTGATCGAGGTTGCCGGCTTCCCTTTGGCCGCCTCGGACAAGGCGATTTCGACATCGCCGGGAATGAATTTTCCGTAGACATATTTGATAACGGTGCCGTCGGGGGCAACGCTCACCAGCGCCGACGGGTGAATGAAGGTGCCGTCCTCGAGCGGTTTGAACTCGTAGCCGATGGTGTCTAAAACCGCTGCAATGTTTTCTCCGGTTCCGGTCAGAAACCGCCACTGATTTTCGGGAAACCCTTCATACAGCAGTTTGAGATAGTTTGTTTTAGCGGATCTGGCGTCTTCCGGGCCTTCCTTGTCGTTGAAACTCAGGGCAATGACAGAGTAGTCCCTGCCCGCCTCGAGTTTCATCCGGTTGATTGCCAGCGCCAGGTTGGCCAGATTGGTGCTGCAGGAGTTGGGGCAGTAGAAATAGATGGGCAGCAGGATGGTCGGTTTGTCGATCAGGCTGCCCAGGCTCACCGGTTCGCCGGTTTCATCGATGAAGGTGACATCCAGGGGCAGCTTGACGCCGGTCTGTTCATCGATCCAGATCTTGCCCTGATCGGTTGCCGACTGCTGCGGCTCAAGAGCGGTCTGACCCTGCTCAGCCAGCAGCGGGGAAACCCCACAACAGGCGAGCAGGGCCAGTATGAGTGCTGTTCGTGTAAAACTGGTTAATGACACCGGCTATTTCACTGCTCCGCTGGACAGGTTGACGGTGATCGATGCCTTGTTGCGATGGCGGGGTTTGAAACTGTCCCGATCAGGGCCATAGGAGAGCAGCAACAGTGTATCGCCGTCCAGGCTCAGGGCCGAATCGAATTTGTCACCGGAGTCAAGCGGTATGGTGAACTCGATGGTTGTTGTTCCCCCATCCTCGGAGCCGCCCACCAGCGTCACATCTGAAGATCCGCCCAGCTTTTCGTCGGCAGAATGACCGGTCGCTTTATCCCCGAAATGATCGACAACCTCCGTTGTCCCGTCTTTTACATAGCCGAGGATATAGTTGGCATCCTTCATCTTGCTGGAGGGATTGAAGCCAACCGCTACCCAGCCGGTGGTCTTGGCAGACATTTTTCCATGCAGGGTGTCTCCGTCGACCTTCCATGAAAAGCTTACCCCCTTGGCCTCGACCTCGTGGTCATAGGAAGCGCTGTATACCGGCGCGATCCCCCAGGTACAGACCATTACAAAGACTAACAATATCAATGCTTTTTTCATGATTCCCCCTTTCATTCTTCAGTTAATCATCGGTTACATGTAGCCTGAACATCTGATTTTATTGTGTAATACTTATTAGGCCAATTACAATACCCGGGCACCAATTTAGCGCAACTTCAAATATCGGTTGACAAACACAATCTGGCTGATAGAGTTAAACGGTAATGATAACTGTTACTATTAAGATTCAGGGATGGGCGGCAGCAGTTCTGATGGTTTGAACCGGTGGTTCCTCGACGCTTCATTCAATTCATTTGTCATATACGCAATTATACGGTACAACGGAGACTCAAGCCTTTGTCATCTCCACTAGATGACTGTTTTAGGGTCGATATTTACAAACTGCTATTCACACTAATCAAGGAGGATTAAACATGGCAGAAAGACTTGAAGTTTATAAATGCAATCTATGCGGAAACATCGTCGAGGTATTAACCGGTGGCGCTGGTGCTCTGGTATGCTGTGGTCAGGACATGGTTCTGATGAGCGAGAATACCGTTGACGCGGCCCAGGAAAAGCATGTACCGGTAGCAACCAGAGTTGACGGCGGTTGGGAAGTGGCTGTCGGCAGTGTTGCCCACCCGATGGAGGAGAAGCACTGGATCGAATGGATCGAGCTCAATGCCAACGGTACCAGCTACAAAGTTTTCCTCAATCCCGGCCAGGAGCCCAAGGCCTTTTTCCCGGTCGATGCCGCCGATGTCGAAGTCCGAGCCTACTGCAACCTGCACGGGCTCTGGAAAGCGTAAATTTTCCCGCTTGACCCTATCAAGCGTTTATCAAGGGAAACCAAGGGGCTGCGGTCAACGACCGCAGCCCCTTTTCTTGGCAGTATATCGATCGGCATCCCTCAGCTGATTTTCATCGCCGCTTCTCTCTGGCTTTTCCTGCCTCCCAGGGGCCACTCGATTTCCAACTCAAGCTTCATCGTCGTGTTTTTCCTGCCGACCTCTTTTTCGGCTTTGACTTGAACCTCGACCCGCGCTGGTATTGACAGGTTCACCTTCTTTTTTCCCTGCTCGAGAACGATCTCGCCGCCTTCGATTTTGGCGGCGACCTGCCTGAGCAGCTCAGCAGCCTCGAGGCTGCTCATCTTCTTTTCGTGTTTGAACAAAACAGTTTCTCTGCTCATTTCCATCCTCCCTGTGCGATGATCGGAATCCGGCCCGAAACGATGCAGCCGGCTCATGTGGCATTGGCGGCCTCCTCTACGATCTTCCAGGCCTCCAGCTTCTGCTCAAAATTGAGCACGGCCATGGCCGGACTGGTCGAGGGCAGCCGGTATAAGGACATTTTCCGCATCTGAATTTCCGTATTGGCCAGGACGTTTTTAGCAAATTGCTTTTCGGCCAGAGATCCATTGAAACAGATGGTGCGAATCCACCGGTTTCTATCGAAAAATGTCCCGAAGTCGTTGATCACTGAAGAGCTTTCTTTAATCGACGAATCGAGGCTCCCTTCCCTGCTGCAGCTGTTCAACACATCCCAGACGGCAACCCCGTTGCAGTACAGAAGATCTACCCTGCGCTGATACGGCAACAGCGGATCGAAACCGAATAGCGCCGCCATGATCGGCCAGAAACTGTTTCTGGGATGCGCGTAGTACTGCTGTTTTTCAAGCGACAGCTTCCCTGGAAAAGAGCCGAGGATCAGCACCACCTCGTTGCCGCGGGCAAGGGGGGCGAAACAGTGCGGCCGCAGGGCTGAGCTTGTCATCACCGGTCTCCCGTAGGTTGGTATCATGAACGCTGAATTCAGAAGAGATCGCCAGCGGAATTGACTACCATGAAATTGAGACCCACCATATTAAAAGTCAATATAATTTATCCGAGATGCTCGGATCGAGCAGCGCTCATAGCAAAGGACTTCGATCATGGACAGAAAAACACGCCTGGAACACGATTCCATGGGCCCGGTAGAACTGCCTGAATCGGCCCTTTACGGCCCCCAGACTCAGCGGGCAGTTGACAATTTCACCATCAGTGATCAGAAAATGCCGAAAGGTTTCATCCAGGCAATGCTGATGATCAAGAAGGCGGCCGCCGAGGCCAACCGCGAACTCGGCCACCTGGAAGCAGTTAAGGCCCGGGCCATCATCAATGCTATTGAAGACCTGGAGGGAGGTGACTTCATGGTCCATTTTCCGGTGCCGGTCCTGCAGACCGGCTCCGGCACCAGCACTAACATGAACGTCAACGAGGTGGTGGCCCGCCTGGGATCTTCCGAAGGGCTGGAGCTGTCGGCTAATGACGATGTGAACATGGGGCAGAGTTCCAATGACGTCATTCCCTCGGCCCTGCACATTGCCGCGGCCCTGCAGGTCCAAGCCGAAGTCATCCCCGGCTTGACCACACTGTCTGAGACCATTGACGAAACCGCCCGGAAATACAGTGACGTTGTAAAAACGGGAAGGACACACCTGATGGACGCCCTGCCGATTCGGCTCGAACATGAACTGGGAGGATGGCGCTCGCAGATCGACGACAATATCGTCAGGCTGCAGGAATCGCTGGTACGGCTCAGGAAGCTTGCCCTGGGGGGTACCGCGGTCGGCAGCGGGGTCAACTGCGTTCACGGTTTCCCGGAGAAGGCCGTTCAGGTGATCAGCAGGATCAGCGGTCAGACCTTCAGCCTCAGCGAGTCGTTTTACAAAGGTTTGAGCAGCATCGATACGGCTCTGGAAACTTCGGGCCATCTTAAAACCTGCGCCGTGAGCCTGATGAAAATCGCCAACGATCTGCGCTGGATGAACTCGGGCCCATACAGCGGCCTGGCCGAAATACGTCTGCAGCCGCTGCAGCCCGGCTCCTCGATCATGGTGGACAAGGTCAATCCGGTAATTCCCGAGGCGGTTATCATGGCGGCGGCCCGGGTCATCGGCAACGACGCCTCGATCACCGTTGCGGCCCAGTCCGGTAATTTCCAGCTCAACACCATGCTGCCGCTGACTGCCGCCGACCTGCTGAACAGCGGCGAACTGATAGGCCGGGCCTCCCGGTCCCTTGCCCTGAAAGCCATCGCTACCATGACAGTCCTGGTGGACAACCTTGAGCGGCCGCTGCTGAAAAACCCGGTGCTGGTCACCTCGCTGACCCCTTATATCGGTTATATGAAAGCGGCTCAGATTGCCAAAATGGCGCGCCGGGAAGGACAACCGGTAATCGAAATCGTCCGGCGCGAGACAGACCTCGACAATGAACTGGTCGACAAACTGCTGGATCCCCGCTATCTGGCCGATGGCGGAAAGGATTGATTGCGCTTCCCGGCCTCAGTTCTGCTTCTGCCGATAGTTGTGCACGACCCGAAAATAGTAGCGCCCGGCAAATTTGTCGTTTTTGAAAACATCAATGGGGTGAATATTGTTCATAATCTGGAAACGGTTCTGGAAATATGGGTATTCAACCCGTATCCCACTCGTCGCCACGGCGACCACATCACGACCGTAATAATCCTCGGGCCGGGACCAGAATTCATACATCAGACCATCCCATCCGAACAGATGCCACCCCAGTGTCTCCTCGACGGCCAGCCGTTTTTTTTCAGCATCACCCCGATTGATCTTGGCCCGGTAGAAGGCCAGACCGCTGCTGATCTGGTAGGGGTCCATGCCAACCACGATGGGGCGGTTGCCGGAGTATTCCCTGACCTCCTCCACCACCAGCTCGATCTCTTCTGCCAGATCCTCCCAGCCCAGCAGGAATAGATCGGTGGTGAATACCACCCCCGGCAGCCCCAGCGTAACGTAGTGAAGAAACAGGCAGTAACCGGCCACCAGGATGACGGCGACCCATTTCCACAGCTGATGGATGAAACAGAGAAATCTCGACCGCAGTTCCCCGCAGTAGAGCGCCACGGTGCAGCCCAGGAACGGCAGAACGGCCAGCCAGAGCGGACTGGTCCAGTTGAGCTTGACCTCCCTGGTAAAGCTGAAAACGACGAAAACTGCCAGCGGGGAAAGGGTGAGCAGAAAGAGGAAAAGAAAACGGCGATCAAGCGATTTTCGCGGCTGTTCGGGGTCAGCGCCGACGACAGTTCTGAAAAAGGAATTTCCCCGAAAAATGAAGTAGAGCACCCCGAGCAGGCCCGCCGGGGTCAGGAGCATGGTTATATAGGCCAGCAGGCGGTCCGTTGTGAAAAACGTTCTGCCGCTGACCCGCTGCTCGCCCTGGAAAAGAAAGGAGACCCAGTCGTGCTGGTAATTCCAGAGTAATACCGGGGCAAAGATCAGCCCGGCCAGGATGACAGCCCCATAGGGATGCGGTCGCAGGAACCATGCCCGCGCCCGCCTGTCGGCCAGCATGAAGCAGAGGATACCGGGGCCCAGCAGAACGATCGTGTACTTGGACAGCAGGCCGATTCCCAGGCTCAGGCCCGCACCGAACCAGGCTCGGGCTGAACCCTTGATCAGGGCCCGGTAAAGGAAATAGATGAAGGCCGCCCAGGCCGCATGCAGCGGGCTGTCCGGTGTGAGAACGAAACCGCTGCCAAAATAGAGCGGCAATATCGATACCAGCAGTACGCTGCCCCAGGCCGCCGTTCTGCTGATCATATCAGCACTGAGCCGATAGACGAAAAATGCGGTGGCGAA
This sequence comes from uncultured delta proteobacterium, assembly GCA_963845115.1. GTDB lineage: Bacteria > Desulfobacterota > Desulfobulbia > Desulfobulbales > Desulfocapsaceae > JABDQA01. The sequence continues at coordinate 128,591 of CAWJQN010000003.1, forward strand.
CCAGCTCAGGAAGGCGCCAATACGGACCCCGAATTCGGTGGTCCCGAACACCGTCGTCCCCAGCCAGATCAGATAGGCAGCCATCGGCGGATGGTCCAGGTAGCTCAGACCCGGGTGCTGGGCGTAGTTCCAGTAGTAGGCCTCCTGTTCCATCAGTTCGGGCAGGCCAAGGTAGACCAGCCTCAACAGGATCAGGGCTGCGACACTGCCGGTTGCAGCCATTTTGAACTGTACTTTCTGGGGCAGGCCGGTGAAGCCGGAAAACAGGTAAACCACGCTGAAAAGCGTGAAACAGGCTGTTCCGGCCAGAGCCCCGGGGACCACGGCAGCAATGGAGCCGGGCGAGAACAGCGGGCTGAAGAGGTAAAAGAAAGCGCCCTGAACACTGGCGGAAAAAGCAAGGCTGGGGAAAAACCCGGCCAATTGGTGCAGCGCCCGTCCCCGCCCGCCCCTGAGCCGCCAGACACTGGCCATCAGAACAAATATAAACAATGAGGCGCTGACACTGCCAGCCAGATGGGCATTGACCGGACTCAGTCCGTAGCGCTGAACCACCCAGAAGATAAGAATATCGACTACCCAGCCGGCGCCGATCAGTGAGCAGATGACCGCAGGACTGAACAGGTCGCTTTGCAGCCGACAGAGATGCACGACCTGCCTGAGATACTCGAAGATGATGCGTTTGTTCATCTTCGAAAAGCCTTCGAATCGATCGTGAAAAACGATCGGTACTTCTTCGACCCGGATCTGATCACCGCCGACCGCCAGAACTTCAAGCCCGATCTTGAACCCGGGGACATCCGGGCGCAAGTCTCTCAAGCGCCGGGTGGTCACCGCGAAAAAACCGGCCATCGGATCGTTCACATCGGTGAACAGCCGGGCCGGCAGGGTGGCCAGCTTTGAGGCAAGTCTGCGGGACAGCGGCCACTCCGGGGTGGCGCCGCCTTTCACATAACGGCTGCCGATCACCATATCAGATGTGCCGGCCAGCACCGGGGCAACCAGTTCGGGTATCTTCTCGGGGGGATGGCTCAGGTCGGCATCGATAACCAGCGCCACATCATATACGGCTTCGTGGGAGCCCGCAATAACGGCACTGGCAAGACCGTCTCCGTCGCTTCGCTCGAGCAGGCGCACCGGCCGATCAGCGGACCACCCTCTTATCCGTTCCCTGGTCGCGTCGGTTGAGCTGTCATCGACGAAGATGACTTCATGGTCGACCGTCTGGAGATATTCGACGCCAAAAATTCTGTTGAGCAGCAGATCTATATTATCCGCTTCATTCCTTGTCGGAACGATTATGGAAAGACCGTGCATGGTATCCTTCCGCACCGGACAGCCAGGTGCAGTATGGAGCTGAGCCACCCGCCCCCGGTGCCCGGGAACCATCTCCCGGGAAAATAGAGATTTGTTACAGACCTGTGGGCCTGGCAACGAATTTATAAAAAAACATCGGGCAGCACGGCGGCTGTTCCGGCAGCAGCGCATTTTCCGCAGCACTGCAGCGGACTGCCCCTGTCGATTGAGACCGTCCCCGCTCCGCCCATTCAACAAAACCGTTCGGACCCGTTACCTCTGCAGGCTAGCCTTCAATACCAAAAAGGCGGTGAACAATCAAGTTCTGCTGTGGATCGGGGAACAATTCGCTTGTCTTGTCACCTGAAAGAAATTAAGATGAGACATCATTTTCAGTCTACTTTGTCGTCCAACTCTCTTTACCCGGTGCGCCGCTTTGGCCGTAGCATTTCAAGACCCGAACGGGGGGTCAGATCCGTCTGTTCTTGGAAACCTGGGTCAGGGCTCTGGTATATTCATCTAACCACCTGTAACCACTATTTTATTTAATGAGGTAAATGATGAGAAAATGTCTGTTGTTAACGGTTCTGCTGCTGCTCGGCTGGGGAGTATCCAGCGGCACGGCGGCGGAAGCAACCTGTGAATCCTGCCACCAGGAAAACAACCCGGGCCTGTATCTACAGTGGGTGAACTCGGCCCACGGCCAAAACGATGTCGGCTGCCTCGACTGCCACGAGGCCGATGCCGGCGACCTGGACGCCTTCGAGCACAACGGTGCCACCATTGCCACCCTGGTAACTCCCAACGACTGCGCTACCTGCCATGAGAAGGAAGCCCAGGAAACCACCGACTCGTACCACGCCCATGCCGGCGAGATTCTCGAGTCCAACGATGCGTATCTGGCCCATGCCGCCGGCGGACACCCGATCGCCATTGTCGGCTGTGAATCCTGTCATGGCGCCAAGGTCAAGATCGACCCCAGCGCCCCCAACAAGCTGTCCCCCGAGACCTGGCCGAACAGCGGCATCGGCCGGCTCAACCCGGACGGTTCCAAAGGTGCCTGTAATGCCTGTCACTCGCGTCATTCTTTCTCCAAGTACCAGGCCCGTCAGCCGGAAAACTGCGGAAAATGCCATCTGGGACCGGATCATCCTCAGAAAGAAATCTACGAGGAATCCAAGCACGGCATCGCCTACTACGGATACAAGGACCGGCTCAACCTGGACAAGGATGAATGGATAGTCGGCAAGGACTATTATGAGGCACCGACCTGCACCACCTGCCACATGTCGGCAACCAGCAATCAACAAATAACCCATGATGTCGGCGACCGGATCTCCTGGACGCTGCGTCCGCCTATTTCCAGGTATAAAGACGATGCTCTGAAGAAGCGGCAGGCCATGCAGGACGTCTGTCTCAATTGTCACCAGCAGGCCTTCGTCGACGGCCATTACTACCAGTATGATGCCGTGGTCAAACTCTACAACGAGAAATTTGCCAAACCGGCCACCGAAATCATCAAAATGGTCAAATCTAAGAATCTGCTGGAAAACAAAGCGTCCTTCTCCAACGATCTGGAGTGGGAATACTGGGAACTCTGGCATCACGAAGGACGTCGTGCCCGGATGGGCGCTGCAATGATGGGCCCCGACTATGCCTGGTGGCACGGCATCTACGATGTGGCGCACAACTTCTATTTCAAGTTTCTCCCCGAAGCCCGCCACGTGGGTGACCAGGAAGTCAACGACTACATCGATGACCTGCTTGCCAATGACCCGATGCACACTTGGTTCGACACCGACACGGCTGATATAAAAAAGGCCATCAATGCCGGGACGTTCCAGAAGATCTACTCGGATCTGTTCATTCAGGACATCAAATAACCTCCACGATAACAGGGGCAGCCGCACAGTGGGCTGCCCCTGCCTTTTGATCACCGCCCCCACACGCGGCAGCCCTGCCGGAACCGAAGCTGCAATCCGGTTTTTCACGCTTCCGTACTTGCCATTTACCGTAATGATACAGATATTTGCAATGATTTACCCCGTGTCAATCAATCCTTACCAACAGGAATTCACCCATGTGTGCCTATTACAAAGACCCCGACCCCCAGGAAACCAGCGAGTGGCTCGAAGCACTCGACGGCGTCATCAAACATGAAGGCAGCGACAAGGCCGATTATCTGCTCAGGGCTCTGACCGACCGGGCCCGCACCCTGGGAGTGTCGACATCGCCGGGCATCCTGACGCCCTACAGCAATACCATAGCCCCGGAGCAGGAAGACAGGATACCCGGTGAATCGCATGTGGCCCGCAATGTGGCGGCCTACGTACGCTGGAATGCCATGGCCATGGTTGCCAGGGCCAACAAGGGCGGGCTGGGCCTGGGGGGCCATATAGCCACCTACACCTCGGTTTCGGCCATATACGAAGTGGGCTTCAACTGGTTTTTCAGGGGTCCCGATGCCAGAGACGGCGCTGATATGGTCTTTTTCCAGGGGCACAGTTCGCCGGGCATCTACGCCAGAGCCTTCGTCGAAGGCCGCTTGTCCGAAGAACAGCTCAGCAATTTCAGGCGAGAAGTCGGCGGCAACGGCCTGTCATCCTACCCCCACCCATGGCTGATGAGCGATTTCTGGGAGTTTCCCACCGTATCCATGGGGCTGGGCCCGATGATGGCCATATACCAGGCCCGGTTCATGAAATACATGGACAGCAGGGGACTGAAGAAGGCCGGCGACAGAAAGGTCTGGTTTTTCATGGGTGACGGCGAATCGGACGAACCCGAGTCACTGGGCGCTCTGCCGGTTGCCTCCCGGGAAAAGCTCGACAACCTGATCTTCGTGGTCAACTGCAACCTGCAGCGGCTCGACGGACCGGTACGGGGCAACGGCAAGATCATCCAGGAACTCGAAGGCCGGTTCCGGGGCGCCGGCTGGAACGTGATCAAGGTCATCTGGGGCAGCGAATGGGACAAGATCCTGGCCCGCGACAAGGACGGGCTGCTGATCAGAAAGTTCGGTCAAATGGTCGACGGCGACTTTCAGACCATCAGGGCCCGGGGCCCTGAATATCTGCGCCAGAAGGTCTTCGGGGACGATCCCGGCCTGAGCGCCCTGGTCGAGGATATCTCCGACGACGAACTCTGGCAGATGACCAGAGGGGGGCACGACCCGCGCAAGGTTTACGCGGCCTTTGCCCAGGCTGCGAGGTTCAAGGGCCAGCCCACGGTCATCCTGATTAAGACCATCAAGGGGTTCGGCATGGGCCAGGCCGGGGAATCGGTTATGGTTGCCCACAACGTCAAGAAGATGGATGTCGAGTCGCTTAAATATTTCAGGGACCGGTTCCACGTGCCGCTCGAAGACGATCAGCTGGAAGCACTGCCCTTTATCAAGCCCCCGAAGGACAGCCCGGAGCAGAAGTTTCTTGAACAGCGCCGAAAAGAACTGGGCGGGCCGGTGCCGTTTCGATCCGAAGACAAGACCACCCTCGAAATACCTCCGCTGGAGAACTTCAGAGCGCTGCTCGAATCGTCGGGCAAGCGGGAAATTTCCACCACCATGGCCTTTGTCCGGATGCTCAGTTCTCTGGTCAAGGACAAGAATATCGGCCAGCACATCGTACCGATTATTCCCGACGAGGCCAGGACATTCGGCATGGAGGGGCTGTTCAGACAGCTCGGCATCTACGCCCCCACCGGACAGCTCTACGAACCCCAGGATTCGGAGACCATTGCCTGGTACAGAGAAGACCCCAAAGGCCAGATCCTCGAAGAGGGAATTACCGAGGCCGGATCGATCTCCTCCTGGCTGGCCGCCGCCACTGCTGATGCCAACTACGGTATACCGATGATACCGTTTTACACCTTCTATTCGATCTTCGGGTTCCAGCGCATCGGCGACCAGCTCTGGGCCGCCGGCGACAGCAAGGCCAGGGGCTTCCTGATGGGCGCCACCTCAGGTCGGACGACCCTCAACGGCGAGGGTCTTCAGCACCAGGACGGCCACTCGCTGCTGTTTGCCTCCGCCTACCCGTCCTGCCGGGCCTTTGACCCCACCTTTGCCTACGAGGTCGCGGTTCTGGTTCAGAAAGGGATGCAGCTGATGTACGAAGCGGGCGAAGATGTGTTCTACTATATCACCCTGCTCAACGAAAATTATGGCCAACCGCCAATACCCGCAGGCGTTGAGGAAGGCATTCACCGCGGCATGTACCTCTTCAGTGGCCCTGAATCCGGCGAGGCCGATATCCAGTTGATGGGCAGCGGCTCAATTCTGCGCGAAGTGATCGCTGCAGCCGATATTCTGAACAGCGATTTCGGCGTCAGGGCCAATATCTGGAGCGTTCTGGGAATCAACCAGCTGTATCGTGACGGGCTTATGACGACCGAGTGGAACCGTCTGCATCCGGGGGAGCCTCAAAAAAAGAGCTATGTCGAAACCCTGCTCGAGGATGCCAGAGGACCGGTGGTCATCAGCACCGACAATGTCTGCGCCTACGTCGAACAGATCAGAAGTCAGATTCACCGTCCGCTCACCATTCTCGGCACCGACGGTTACGGGCGCAGCGATACCAGGGAGGTCCTGAGGCGTTTCTTCAGGGTGGATCGTTATCATATCGTCGTTTCGGCACTAAAAGCGCTGGCCGACGAGGACAAAATATCGTTAAATAGTGTGGCGAAGGCAATCGACACCTTTGGTATCGATCCGGATTCCCCCCATCCCCTCACCTGCTGACAGGAGAATGGACTATGGCAATTGAGAAGATAACCGTGCCCGACTTCGGCGATGTCCAGGAGATCACCGTTGTGGATGTCTATGTCAAGGCCGGTGACACGGTCGACGTGGAAGACCCGCTGGTCGCCCTGGAGAGCGAAAAGGCGGTTATGGATATCCCCAGCCCGTTCGCCGGCACGATCACCGAGGTAAAACTGCAGGAAGGGGATACGGTGAGCAGCGATGATTTGATCGCACTGCTGGAGACGGCTGAAGGGGCCGATGAGCAGCAAGAGCCTGAACAACCGGTCGAGCAGGTGCCGCAGGAGGCTGAACAGCGCCGGACCGCGGAGGTTGAACAGGCAGAGCCCGCACCAACCGCCGAGGAACAGGAAGCAAAGGGTGAAATCGAGACTGAGCAGAGCGCCGAGGAGCCCGCCGAAACGGCCGGGACCTTTCACGCTTCGCCGTCGGTCAGAGCCTATGGTCGTGAACTCGGGGTAGAGCTTCAGTTTGTTACGGCAACCGGCCCCAAGGGACGCATCCTCAAAGAAGACATACAGAAATTTGTCAAACAGGCGGTCAAGACAGGAGTACCGGGCAGAGGGACGGGTGGTGCAGGGCTGCAGATCGATCAGCCGCCGCTGGAGGATTTCAGCAAGTATGGCGATATCGAAATAAAAGAGCTGGGACGGATCCAGAAGATTTCCGGGCCGCACCTGCATCGCAGTTGGGTATCCATCCCCCATGTCACCCATTTCGAAGAGGCTGACATCACCGAACTCGAGGAATTCAGAAAACAGATGAACCTCGAGGTCCGGGATGGCGGCCTCAAGTTCAGCCCCCTGGTATTCGTCATCAAGGCGGCGGTGGCCACACTGAAGGAGTATCCGCTGGTCAACAGTTCCCTGGATACAGCTCAGAACAGAGTCATTTTCAAGCACTTTTTCCATATCGGCATCGCCGTCGACACACCGGGAGGACTGGTCGTGCCGGTGGTCAAGGACGCCGACCGCAAAGGCGTCAGAGAGATCGCCGCGGACCTGGCTAAGCTGAGTTCCAGCGCCCGGGACGGGAAACTGTCCATCGGCGACCTCCAGGGGGCCACCTTCACCATTTCCAGTCTCGGCGGTATCGGCGGCACCGGCTTCACGCCCATCGTCAACACCCCCCAGGTTGCCATTCTGGGGCTCTCCAGAAGCGCCATAAAACCGGTCTGGAACGGTGAGAATTTCGAGCCACGGCTGACCCTGCCGTTCTCGTTGTCCTACGATCACCGGGTTATCGACGGGGCGGAAGCGGCCCGCTTCTGCCGGTCGCTGGCCACTAACATCGAGGATCTCCGCAGGGTGCTCCTCTAACCCTTTTACCGACCAAGCTGACCATGACTGAAAAATCACCTTTTGATGTTGTCGTACTCGGTGGCGGCCCCGGTGGCTACACCGCCGCCTTCAGGGCTGCGGACCTCGGCCTCTCTGTGTGCCTGGTGGATGAGAGAAAACGGCTTGGGGGGGTCTGTCTCAATGTCGGCTGCATACCGTCGAAAACCCTGCTGCACGCGGCGGCGGTAATCGAAGAAGCGCTCGAGGCCGCTGATTTCGGTATTCGTTTCGCCCAGCCTGAAATCGACGTTTCACGGCTGCGGGCCAAAAAAGAAGAGATCGTCGAGCAGTTGACCGGCGGACTGGACAAACTCTGTTCGGCCCGCAAGATCACCCGGATGAAAGGACGCGGCCTCTTTGTCGACCATAAGACCCTGCTGGTCAAGGATGGCGACGAGGAGACCAGCGTTGCCTTCAAACATGCTATCGTTGCCACCGGTTCCCGGCCATTTTCCCTGCCCTTTGCCCCGGACGATCCGCGGATCTGGGATTCGACCGACGCCCTGACCCTCGATTCCGTCCCTGAAAAACTGTTGATCATCGGCGGTGGCATTATCGGTCTGGAGATGGCCCAGGTCTACCACGCCCTGGGTTCTGAAATCACCATCGTCGAAATGGAAAGCCAGATCATTCCGCCCGCCGACAAAGATCTGGTGCAACCGCTTTTCCTGAAGCTGAAGAAGCGTTACACCATTCACACCGATACACGGGTGAGTTCGATTGAAACTGCCACCGATGCAGTGACGGTCAGACTGGAGGGCAAAAAAGAGAGCGACAGCGAACGCTTCGATGCCGTCCTGGTGGCGGTGGGCCGCCGCCCCAACAGCGAATCAATCGGCCTTGAAAATATCGGGCTGAAAGCCAGTGAACGCGGTTTCATCGAGGTTGACGAACAGCAGCGAACAGCCGTCGAAACGATTTTTGCCATCGGCGATGTGGTGGGAGAGCCGATGCTGGCCCACAAGGCAACCCACCAGGCCAAGGTGGCGGCGGAAGTGATTGGCGGCCACAAAGCGGCTTTCACCCCGATGACCATTCCCTCGGTTGCCTACACCAACCCGGAGGTTGCCTGGATGGGCACCACCGAGAAAGAGGCAAAAGCCCGGGGCATAGACTACGACAAAGGCAAATTTTCCTGGGGCGCCAGCGGTCGTGCGCTCAGCTCAGGCAGCGCCAGCGGTGCCAGCAAAGCACTGTTCGATAAAAAGAGCGGTCGGATCATCGGCGCCGGAATCTGCGGCGCCAGCGCCGGCGAACTGATCCATGAAGCGATACTGGCGCTTGAAATGGGAGCCGACGCCGAAGACATCAGCAAAACCATACATGCCCACCCGACCCTGGCAGAGACCTTTGCCTTTGCCGCTGAAATGGTCGATGGCTCGATCACCGACGCCATGCCGGCCAAAAAGAAATAATCCTTGATCCAAACCGATCAATCAGCTTGAGCCCGAACCCCGCTGTCAGGCGCATGAGCGCTCCTGCCGGACGCCCATGCCCGGGTGCCCAACGCTGCGGCGGCGCCCTGATGCGCAGCCGTTTTAGGCCGCTTCAGCCTATTAGCTCTGAGGTGTGCTCCATCACACCCGAACCTGTTTCCGAAAATAACATCATTGCCACCATATATTCTTGACAAATACCTATTGTGAGAATACTATTCTTTAAATTTTGACAAATAAAGAACATATTGATCTCTCATGGACCAAACGAACCTCAAAATTCTACAGATTCTTCAGGAAAAAGCCCGAATCCCCAATGTCGAGGTCTCCCGCCTGATAAACCTGGCCCCATCGGCCGTGCTCGAACGGATCAGGAAAATGGAGAAGCAGGGAATCATCGATGGCTACGAAGTCCGCCTCAATCCAGAACGTTTCGGTTACTCCCAGATCTCCTTCATCCAGGTCCACCTTGAACCCGGCAGCAGTGTTGAACAGGCGGCCGGGACACTGGCGGCCGGCAAAGAGGTCCAGGAGGTTCATTATATATCAGGAGAGGACTGTTTCCTGATCAAGGTGCGAACCCCGGGCACGGCTGAATTGCATAGTCTGCTTCAGGACATACTCACCTCTGTTGAAGGGGTCCGCAGCACACGCACCCTGCCGGTTCTCGCAACCCATAAAGAAACCGCCAAGATACCGCTCGATTAGCAAATAAGGAGAACGCATGCCTCTGTCAGAATCATTCAAGAACCGACTCTACCCGATCCTGCCCCTGCTGGAGGATCATTTCACCACCCCGTTTCACATCTACGACGAAGCGGGCATCAGGGAAACGGGTGAGGGCCTGAAGAAGGCCTTCTCGACCCTGGATGATTTCCGCGAATATTATGCGGTGAAAGCCCTGCCCAACCCGGAAATCCTGAAGATCATGGCGGATCTGGGTTTCGGGTTCGACTGCAGTTCGATCACCGAACTTGTTCTCAGCCGGCGGGTCGGGGCTCGGCCGCAGGACCTGATGTTCACCTCCAACAACACCAGCCCAGAGGAGTTTGGTGCCGCGGCAGCGGACGGCGGCTGCATCCTCAATCTCGATGACATCAACCTTATCGACAAGGTCCCGGAGATGCCCGAAACCATCTGCTTTCGTTATAATCCGGGAGCTGAAAGGGACGGCAACCACATCATCGGCACACCCCTTGAAGCCAAGTACGGGGTCGCCCGGGATCAGATCATCGACGCCTACCGCAAGGCCCGGGAGCGAGGTGCCAGAAGGTTCGGCCTGCACACCATGCTGGCATCCAATGAATTGAACCACACCTACATGGTGGCCACGGCGGAGATGCTCCTGGAACTCGCCGGTAAGATCCAGGATGAACTGGGGATCGTTTTCGATTTCATCAATATCGGCGGCGGCCTGGGCATACCGTACCAGCCCGACCAGCAGCCGCTGGCCCTGGAAACGATGGCGGAAGAGATCAGCGAACGATTCCAGGCCTTCAAATCCCAGCGCGGATATCAGCCGGCCCTGTCCATGGAGAGCGGCCGTTTTATCACCGGCCCCCATGGGGCCCTGGTGGTCAAGGCGATAAACCGCAAGGATATCTACCGGACCTACATCGGCGTGGACGCCTGCATGTCTGCCCTGATGCGACCGGCGATGTACGGGGCCTATCACCACATAGAGGTGCTGGGAAAAGAAACGGGCGGACAAACCGAGATCGTGGATGTGGTGGGGTCGCTGTGTGAAAACAACGACAAATTTGCCATCCAGCGGGAGCTGCCGGTAATCGACGACGGCGATCTGCTGATTATCCACGACACCGGGGCCCACGGGCAGTCCATGGGTTTCAACTACAACGGAAAGCTCCGGCCCCAGGAGCTGCTCTTGAGAGAAGATGGCCGGGTCGACCTGATACGGCGGGCCGAGACCGCCGAGGACTATTTCGCAACCCTCGACTTCGAACCAAACTCTTTCAGGAAGTAAGCGGCCGCGGGTCGTCAGCCGAGCAGGCTATTCGACTTCCGCCTTCTCTTTGGCCAGCTGCTCCGGTGTCAAAGTCCAGAATGGCGTGCCATCGCTGGTGAGCCGTACCTTGAAGGCGTAGTCGTTATCTTTTCTGATCTTGGCCGCCATGAAAACCGACTCACCGTCGACATCGGCCCAGACGCCTTTGACCTTCACCCAGTCGCCCCGGCGCAGACCGGTTTCACGCCCTGAGGCATAGGCCTCGGGGCAGACATGAACGACAACCGTATCGCCCCCCCCCTCGTCGAGAATAAAGGCGGTTCCAGGCGCCATCCCCTTCATCGGCGACACGCTTATGAATTTATCGATATCGCCCTTGATCGAATCGCGTTCCTTGGGGTCGTAGAGCTGGTTGTATTCCGAGTCGGCTTCCCAGCCGTCATAATCACCAGCCCAGCTGAGTGCAGCCATGGTCAGCAGCGTGACGGATAAAACAATGATAAAGGCCAATCGGCCTGTCGAATCTGGTCTCATGATGTCTGCCCTCCAGCAAATCAGGTGATAGGTGCTACGGTAAGCTATATGATAAAACAGAGTGGTTATTGTTCAAGCATCATATTGACCGCCTGAGCGGCATGGATGGCGGTGGTGTCGTAGAGCACCAGGTCGGTGTCGCCGGGCCGCAGCAGCAGCGATATCTCCGTGCAGCCCAGAATCACTCCCCGGCACCCCTCCGCAGAGAGTGACTGAACGATTCGCTGATACTCGCTCCTCGACTCGGCGCTGGTTTTCCCACAACAGAGCTCCTCGAAAATCACCGAATCGACGAGCCTCCGATCGGCCGGGCCGGGTATCGCGACCTCCAACCCGTACTCCTGTTCCAGCACTGATCGATAAAACGGCTCTTCCATGGTGAACCGGGTTCCCAGAAGCCCCACCTTTTCAACCCGGTCCTCGGCGATCCGTGAACCGGTGGCCTGGGCAATGTGGAGCAGCGGGATGGTGAGCCGGCCGGCAATCTTATCGGCCACCTTGTGCATGGTATTGGTGCAGATCAGCAGCAGATCGGCACCGCCCTGTTCAAGAGACCGGGCCGCTTCGCCGAGCAATGCGCCGGCCTCATCCCAGCGCCCTTCGCGCTGGAGTTCTTCGATGTCGGCGAAATCGACGCTGTAAAGCAGGATTCTGGCGGAGTGCAGGCCGCCGAGGCGGCGCCGGACCCCCTCATTGATCAACCGGTAATAGGTTGCGGTCGACTCCCAGCTCATGCCGCCGAGCAGGCCGACCGTTTTCATGCGGCTACATGCGCTCATAGAGCCTGCGGGCCCGGTCAGGGGTCATCAATTCCCTCCAGTTGCCGCCCAGGCAGTTCTCCCAGAGCGGCTCCAGGGCCAGGGCCACACCGATCATCCGCTCCATCTCCGCGTCGCTGAGCGACCCGGTAATGTTTCCGGGCAGCTCGATCTGGTGCCGCTCCATCATCTTCTTGAACTCGACCACCCCTTCCGGGTAGAACTCCTCGAGCTGGTTGAAGGCGATGCAGCAGCCGATGCCGTGGTGCACGTCAAGGACAAAGGACAGGCCATAGGAGAGGGCGTGGCAGGCGCCCACCTGCGAATAGGCAATGGACATGCCCCCGAAATAGGAGGCCATCATCAGTTTGTCAGCAGCGTCTTCACGGTCCTCGAGAAAGACCTGGCGGCACATCTCCAGCGATTTTTCACCATAGGCCCTGCTGAACTCGTTTATATAGGTGCCGGCCAGCGATTCGACATCATGGATGTAGCAGTCCATACCGGTATAGAACCACTGATTCTTGTCGATGCCCGCAACGAGTTCGGGGTCGAGCAGAATCTGGTCATAGAGGGTGTAGTCCGAGTTAATCCCCAGTTTTTTCTCCGGGCCGGTCAGGATGGTGGTCCTGGAAATTTCGGCACCGGTGCCGGAAAGGGTCGGGATACCGACCTTGTACACACCGGGAACCTGGATCAGGTCCCAGCCCTGGTAGTCGGCCGATGAGCCCGGACTGGTCAACAGCAGCGAGACCGCTTTGGCGATGTCCAGGGTCGACCCGCCGCCGATGCCGATGATGCCGTCCGGCAGCGACGCATCAAAGCCTTTTATCTGCTGCACCAGGGCGTCGATGTAGCTGGTTTTGGGCTCACTGTCGACATTGACGTGCAGGATTCTGTCATCGCCGCGAAGCGGAATCCGGCCCTCGAGGGCGGTCCCTCTGAAAACATCGTCGAGGACAAAAACCATGAAACCGCCGCCGCTTCTTTTTTCCTGCAAAATGTCGTCTAATTGATTAAAACTGCCGCGTCCGAAAATAATTCGTGGTACAATGGCGAAGTTGCGATACATAACCGTACTCCTCTAATCGTTAACCTGTGACCAAACCTGAACTGAAGCCCAACCGCAGGAAGTTCAAACCTTCGGGTGTATCAGGAACTCAATAGCAGATGGCCGTATAAATCTCAAGCGCTTTGCGGTCCGGGTGCTCCCGGGATATGGACGACCAGGCCGGACCCGGCGGGGCTGCAGGAACTGCCGCGATTACATTTACTCAACACTTCATAGACGATGTCGGTCCTCAACGAAAAATCGGTTTTCACCTCATTAAACCAGAAAGGCCCGCTGGCCGCCCGTAATTCGGTATACCTGGACAGGCCCTTTGACCACGAGGTCAGAACCTGGGTAAAAAGTCTCAGGCAGAGTGAACTCAACGTTACCAAATACCGGGCCCTGCGCAGACAGGTGTTCGAATTTCTCAACATCTCCAGCTTCCGGGAAATACCGCGGCTGCTCAATGACCGGACGGCCCGGGAATCATGCAGCCGCAGAGCCTGTATCCTGCTGGGCAATATGTTCGGCATCGGCGGTACCGAAAAAGAGATCAGGTTCCGGGTCAACGAATACGGCCGGACCGCTGACAGTGTTATAAAATCGCTGCAGAACCGGCTGTTCGCAACCTACGCCTCGCATGTCGCCATCACCAACGAGGTGGAGATCGCCACCGACCCGGTGGACCTGCTGCTGATGATGTTCGACGACCGCTACCACAAGAAGGCGCGGTTCGAGGCCCACCGCAAACTGTCCCTGATGAGTCTGGCCGGCAGCATCGATCAGCGTGAACGGGAAACCAGCATCGAGGAGAAGTTTTCCCAGTTCCTGAGCTTTTTAAACGACCATGTCTGGAGCACCAACCTGAAAATCGGTGAACATGACATCGTTTACCTGCTGTCCCGCCACGATAATCCTGACTTTGCCTGCTCCGATCTTCAGGTAATCAGAAAAGAAGAGGCTCCGAACATCAGCCTCGGAAAGGGCATGAAGCTGACCCTGCTGAAACGCAGGCGTTTCCGGGCCGGCAAAAGGGAATTTCCGATTTATGTATCTGTCAGGAAAAAGCCTCCGGAAGCGAAGGTACTCAAGCTGCTGAGGAAAAATGAGAAGAATCCGGCGGTGGCCGTCGACGACGAACTGGGCCTGATGGCTGTTCTCGACTCAGCCGCCGACGTCAAGGTGTTTCAGAATCACCTGACCCAGAGCGCCAGCAGCGCCGACTCGTTCATGATTCTCGAGGACATCACCGACACCCTCACCGGCGGTCTGCACCAGTCGACCTCGACGGGTTCGAGCGCCAAGACGCCGATGCTCAAATTCTTCGCCCGGCTCGGCGGCATGCGGGTCGAGTTCATCATCCATACCAACAAATCGTGGGTTAATTACCTCTATCAGCGCGACGTGGCCCACGACGAATACGAGGTGAAGCGGATCTTCGATACCGGCGTTGCCGAGCTGCTCTTCCCCCAGGAGATATATTTTCTCAATCACCAGACGGTCAGAAACAACATGATCGGCATGTTCAGAAAACAGATCGAAGAAGCCTGGCTCTGGTCGGAAAACGGCAGCGGCTGAAGATCAGACCGGCGAATCTGCCAACCTCTGGGCCAGGCCGCTGTACCGAGCGGTCTTTCTTGCCACCGCAGTTCTCAGGATTTCCTCGCTGATGACCAGGGTAACCTTTGTCCTCGCCCGGGTAAGACCAGTGTAGAGCAGCTCCCTGCAGAGGATCTGATTGTCGCTCTCCGGAAAAACGAGGAGCACCTCGTTGAACTCGGACCCCTGCGATTTGTGGATGGTCATTGCCCATGCCGTTTCATGGGCCGGAAGCTGGCCGGGGATGTAGGTTCGCAGGCCGCCGTCCGCTGCATCGAACCAGACCCGAAGGTCGTGGTCTGCCGCCGGGTCTGGCAGACAAATCCCGATATCGCCGTTATACAGCCCCAGGCTGTGGTCGTTTCTGGTAATGATGACCGGCCTGCCCCGATACCAGTCACCGCCCCTGCCCGCCCCTCCCGCTGCCAGCTTCGACTCGATCCGGCGGTTGATCTCATCGACCCCCCGCAGACCCCGGCGCAGGGCGCAGAGCACCCGGAAGCGGTTGAACCTCTCAAGAATATCGGGGTAGGCCTGCGGATCAGCACAAGCGTTTGCCTGCATCATATACGCACCATAAGCAGCAAAGACATGATCCAGCCAGTCGCTGCCGGCTGCTGCAACACTCTGGTCGCCGGCTCGGGCACAGCACTCCCAGGCCCGGTTGTCGTCTCCGGTCCTGACCGCCTCGGCAAACCGGCCGATTGCTTTGCTGAACCGGTAGCTCTTCGTCAGCCGGGCAACATTGTCCGGCAGGCTGTCGATGCAGTCGGCCAGCACCGCCCCGGACTCAACCGAGGCCAATTGATCACGATCGCCGAGCAGAATCAGTCTGGCGCCGTTTTTCAACCCATCGACCAGCTTCCACATCATGGCCAGATCGATCATCGAAGCCTCGTCAACGATGACCACATCCTCTGGCAACGGATGTGCACGATTGTAGGAGGGCTGCTTCGAAAAACGGCCGAACCCCAGAAGACGGTGCAGCGTCACCGCCTGAGTCGGGAACGGGACTGCGGATAAACGGTGCAGTTCGGCCGCAAAACCGGAATCGGCAGCCTGCTGCTGAATGGCATCCTGCATCCGTACCGCCGCCTTGCCGGTCGGCGCTGCCAGGGCAATGCGCAGACCGGCCCCGCAGCGGGCCTGCAGCAGAGAAATAATTTTGACGATCAAGGTGGTTTTACCGGTTCCCGGCCCCCCGCTGATGATACTGAAGGCCTTGCCCAGGGCGATTTCAATGGCCCTTCTCTGGGCATCATCATCAACCAGGGATGCGATTGTTTCTTCGGGCACGGTGTTTTGCCCGTCGTTATTTTCCCGGACCGCCAGCCTTTTCAGAGCTGCAGCCAGTTCGGATTCGTAACTGAAGTATCGACCGAAATAGAGGCGGCTGCCCGACAGGACCAGCGGCCCGCACCTGTTGTCTTCGACCAGCGGGCTGCACCGCATGGTCTCGAGCTCCTCCCCGCTCAGTTCCAGGCAGATATGGCCCTGGGACAGTGCCGCTGTGAGCCGGGCTGCGATGCTCTCGAACAGGGTGCGCCGGTCACCATCTAAACGGCAATGACGGCCAAGGGCGGCGGCCATGAAACGGCTCACCGGCATGGCCCCCACCTCCGGGGACTGGTTCTTCAGGCTGTCGGACATGGTGTGGTTCCCCCGAAGCAGTTGTCGAGCGCCATTAACGGCGCCTCGCCGGGCCGCTCAAAGAAAACTCCGCTGCCCGGTATGCCTGGCTCCATACCCCTGACGAACAGATACATGACACCACCGAAGTGATCCTGGTAGCGGTAGCCGCTGACCCAGTTTTTCAGGCAGCGATGAACCACCAGTGTGTAGATCCAGTACTGCAGGCCGTAGTTGTGGGACTTCATCGCCCTGAGCAAACCGTCGCGGCCGTATGAGCCTTCTGAACCAAGCTTGTTAGTCTTGTAATCGACAACATAGTATCGGTCCCCATATTCGATGATCAGATCTACGAAACCGTTGAGGTAGCCTTCGATATCCCTGGCGGCCAGGGCGCTAAATGTCGGTTCGGCTCGGAGAATATCATTGAATAGAGCCGTCGACAGCGGATCGAGATGCAGGGAAAACTCCATCTCCTTTACCTGCCGGTCGGCGGGAATGCTGGCCAGGCTGAATGAACTGCTCCCATCATCAGGTGCTGTGAGCGGTGTGGTCACCGTGTTTTGCAGAAGGGTCAGGACTGCCGCCCCGTAATCGATATCGTAACGGTATCGGGCAACCAGCTGTTCGACCTCCCCGGCTTCGACACGGCCGTCGGCCAAGGCCGCGAAATCAAATGTTTCGAGGGCCTCGTGCACCAGGTTTCCAAAGCGCACCCCTGCCGGCAGCGCACCCTTTTCCATCCCCTGGTGGGCTCCTCTTTCATCGCCTGCCTTGTTCGTGTCTTCCCCATGGTGGCTGGTCAGCATGGTCAAACCGGAGAAGCTGGTGCGGATTCTGCTGGTCTGCAGGCGGCGGTTGTCATATTTTTCCGCCTGAAGCATATCGCCGTCCGGCTGACCAGCCTCATAGTAAATATGGTCCTGTTCGGGTACAGCCAGCCGATACCGGCAATGTTCGGCAGCCCCGAGCTGCTGCAGGCGGCCCTGCTGCTCAGTATAAGAGCAGCGCCCCTCAGCGAACAGAATCCTGCCCAGCGCTGATTCAAATCCCGGATCCGATTTCGAGGTCGCCCTGATATCGGCCCAGATCAGATAGGTGCGCAGCCGGGCCCTGGTCATCGCCACATAGGCCAGGCGCATCTCCTCATCGATTTCCTCGGCTCTTGACAGACGGGCGTGGTGATCGAACAGCTCCGAGCCGAGATCGAAGATCCGTCCTTTTGACGGGTCATAGCAGTCGATCGACGGGGGGAGGCTGGCCCTGAGTGATGATCGGTAGAGAAAGGGGCAGAAGACGATCTCGTACTCCAGCCCCTTGGCGCTGTGCATGGTAATGACGTTTATCGCCTCACCATCGCTTTCAAGACGCAGCTCCGCCTCCTGAACCGTACCCGGATCGGCCAGCTTTTCCTGAAACCAGGCCAGGGTCTGGGCCGTGGTCAGCCGGCGCTCGCCCTGCTGCTGCTGAAGAAGCTCGATCAGGTGCTGTATATTGGTAATGCGGCGCTCGGCCCGGGCATAGCCGCTGAGGTTCAGAAATACCTTTTCACCTTCGAGCAGCTGATTCATCATCAGCAGCGGGCCCGCCTCGATCCAGCAACGATGGTAGTGGTGGAAGCGCTCCCGGCAGCGGTTGAACAACTTGTCATCGCTGCAGAGCCGATAGAGGCTGCTGCCGTCCAGGCCAAACCAGTCGCGGCTCAGAGCGGTTCTGAGCAGCACCGTGTCGGACGGGGCGGCCACCGCCTGCAGCACCAGCAGCAGGTCTTCTGCCTCCCTGGTATGAAACACCGCCCTTCGGCTCGACAACACGGCCGGTACACCGAGTCGGCTGAAGGCGTTGAAGAACTGCTCGGCCTGGCTGTTGGTTCTGACCAGAATCCCGATGTCACTGGGATTGATCCGCCTTGCAGCCGTATCTGACCCCGGGCCTGTCGACGCGATGCGCAGCTCCGATTGTGGATGGATAAGGCGCTGGGCTTCACTGACAACCCAGGAGCGGACCGCTTCTTCCGCCGCGGTTGCTCCCCATCCCGATTTCTGATCTTCTCCGTTTTCAAGCTGGCAAAAAATCAGGTTCGGACGCTCCTTGCCCTGCGCCGTCAAACGGCCTGCCGCACTCTGCTGCGGTGAGCGCACCGGCTGATAGGGTGAGCCACCGATTTCAAAACCATCCAGAAGGCGGTTTGCGGCGGTCACCAGCCCCGGGTTCGACCGGTAATTGCAGTCCAGGGTCAGACGCTGATCCACCTGCTTCCGGGCTTCGAGGTACGAGTGGATATCTGCGCCGCGGAATCGGTAAATGGCCTGCTTGGGATCACCGATCAGGTACTGGTAGTGTCTGCCTTGACCAAAAAGTTCGGAAAATATCGTGTACTGGGCCGCATCGGTGTCCTGAAATTCGTCGATGAGGGCCATGCTGTAGCGGCAGCCGACCTGCCGGACCAGCGATTTTCCGGCAACGGACCCTATCGCCCGGGCCAGATCGAGGATCAGCTCATCGAAGCTTACCATCCCCTGTTTACGCAGCCAGCGCGGGATCTCGCTGCGCAGCTGGACGGCCAGATCGACCCGCACGGATAGCAGCAGCCGGTCAATTGCTGCAAGGTAACGGCGTGCGTGGTCAGCGGGCAGGCTCCAGCCGGCCACTAATGCCGCCTTTTTTTCCGGTCCCCGCACCTTGGTGCCGTTGATTCCCTGTACCAGGTTCTCCGGCAGAAACTGACCGACCGTCCCTGGATCCGGGTAGCGATCCTCAGAAAAGGAGTGCTGAATCGCCTCCAGCCAGCCCCGGTACCCCCTGGCCAGATCCTTGTTCAGCAAGCCCCGCCGATCGGCCTCCGCCAGATCGAGTTCGAGCGCTGCCCGATGCGCCAGCCACCAGCTGCGCAGCAGCTCCGCCGCCGAATCAAGCTCACGACAGCTCAGCTCCTGGTCCGAAGTGTCAGGCAGCAGGCGCCGGGAGGGGTTCTCGGCTCCCTTGATGCTCTCATACAAACGGCTCGGGGTTGGATAGCGGCCGAGGATCAGGCTGCCGTAGCGCGGGTCTATTTCATACAGACGCGTCCTCCAGAAATCCCTGATCAATTCGTTGCGCTGCAGCAGAGTGTCGGTGAGTAGATCGGTATCGAAGAAATGGCCGCTCTCGAGTACCTGCTCGGCCAGAATCCGCTGGCAGAAGCCATGTATCGTAAAAATCCCCATGGCATCAATGTCGAGCAGCGCCAGTTCCAGCCGGCGCAGCGCCTCGGCGGTGTCGTCAACAGTGTTCAGCCACCTGGACAGCACCTCGTCCGCCCGACTATCCGGCGCCAGAAACTGTTTTCTGGCCTGAATCAGGCGGCTGCGAATTCGGCCGCGCAACTCCTCGGTGGCCGCCACCGTATAGGTGACGACTAGAATTTTCCTGAGCTCGATACCCAGGTCCACCACACCGCGAAGCACCAGCATGCTGATGGCAAAAGTCTTGCCGGTGCCGGCGCTGGCCTCGACCAGCGTCACTCCTTTGCAGAGCGGTGTGGCGGCGGCATCGAAAACAGCGGTTTCATTTTTCATATCAGTCAACTGCAACGATCTCCGCTCGATCCAGGATCGGCACCATGAAGGCTTCGGCCAGATGCCTGAACTGATCATCGAGCATCTGTGCAGCATTGGTCTCAGGGTAGAGAATATCGAGTTCCGGGACGTAGCCTCGTTTCATCTGTTCGGTGAGCGTGTCGATCGCAGCCTTGGCAGGATCCTTATGGCCCCGGCCGCGGTTCTTAAGAATCTGCCGCCCGTAGCTGAAGGCCGGCTCGACAAACAGGCTGGCCGGGTAGCGGCAGCCCTGCAGGTAGATGTCGACCAGGGCCTGCAGATCGTCCTGGCCGCCGTTTTCGGAATCGAGAACGATCATCTCGTTTCTGGCCACCACCGTGGTCGGACCCTGCCTCGCTCCAAGCGTACCTGCTATCAGGTGCAGCAGCCAGGCCTGCATAACATCGCTGCCTCTCATCGACCCGTATCGGTAGAGCAGCAGACCCCGGTGGTAGCGATGATCAAGTGCGCCGGTCAGCCGCACCGGGCCGATGGCCAGGTCGATCTCGAGAAGCTCAAGCCGGGGACCATAATCACAGGCTGCAATTCGGTTGACGAAATCCTGGATATCGGCGCACAGCCCGGCAAACAGATTGGTGCCCGGAAACCCGAGCGGCCAGGCCTGCTCCTGCTGCAGTTCATCAAGCAGGGCCTCCTGATCGCAGCCGGCGGCTATTTTATCGACCAGCTTCTGGCTGAGCAGATATCTGTCCAGAGCCTCGAGACTGAAGGGTTCATGCCCCGCCACCAGCTCCTCACCACTCTGCAGATGCAGGTTCATGACCCTGCGGATGAAATAGCGCTGCGGGTTCTTGACAAAGCTCGCCAGCTCAGACAAGTCAAGGCCGCTGGCGGCGGTCGGCTCCAGAGGTTCAGTAAGCCACGGGCCGGGGGCGGCCTGAGCCCCGGTCCTGAGCGATTCGGCGGTCTGGCAATAGTAGCGATTGTGGCTGAACAGTGCCGTCCGGCCATTGAAATAGGACTCGTTGAACGGCTGCAGCGGGTGCTTGACGACCTGGATCGGCCCGTAGCAATGGTCAATCGATTCGAGCAGTTCGGAGACCACCGGCGAAGGCGGAATCGGCTCGTTGGAGCGTATCGACTGGCCGATATAGCTGATATAGAGTCGCTGTCGGGCGGCCAGAATCGCTTCGAGAAACTGGTAGCGGTCGTCGGCCCGTCTGGAGCGATCGCCCAGTTTGTAAGACTCGGAAAGCAGGTCGAAGGGCAGCAGCCGATCCTGCTTGGGAAACTCACCGTCATTGATTCCCAGCAGGCAAATTATTTTAAATGGCATGGAACGCATCGGCAGCATCGAGCAGAAGGACAGGCGGCCCCGGAGAAAAGCGGTCGAGGTGGTGGTTTCGGCCTCATATTCGAACCACCGGCGCACCACTTCAAAGGGCAGCACTTCCTGGTGGTGGGGCGCAGAGGTGGCCGCCAGGCTGGCGAATATGTCCTGCAGCTGGAGGAGCTCGGCAGCATCATCATCCCCGAACAGGCCGGTGCTCATTTCATGCAGCAGCGTTGACCACTGCTCGAGGGTCTGGGGCTGATCGATACGGCAGCGGCTCTGATCGATCAATTCGATGAACAGGCAAAGGTTGCCGAGCAGTTCAGCCTCGCCGCCGCCGATTTCGTCATAGGGAACCAGTGCACCGATCGTTTCCTTCGAGCCGGAGGCCAGGCCGAGCAGCAACCGCTCCAGACCGTTCAGCCAGGTTCCCGATTCGAATTCGAAAAGCTGGTCGTTCCGCCGTTGTGTTTCCGACAAACCCCATCGAATGCCGGCGTCCTTGACCCAGCGGCCGATCATGTCCAGGTCCGCGATCGAGATTAAAAACGTTTTCCTCACCTCCGGCTGATCGAGCAAACCAAGAATGTCGGGAGCGCCATATCTACCGGTGAACAGGCCCAGGAACTGGGAAAATATCTCGACATAGCGGTTGTCCCTGCGTTTGCGGCAGTCACTGACATCGTGGGTGACATCGTCGAACACGGCCCCAATCAGATCGGCGTACATCTGTATGTCCGGGGCCATCACCGCGATATCGTGCAGGCCGAGCTGCGGGTCTTCGGTCAGCCATTTGAGGATGTAGTCCTTCAAGACAGCGGTCTCACGCATCCTGGAATGGCAGGAGACCACGACCACAGAGTCGTCGTCCGGAGCCGATGGCACAGCGGCAGAGTTTTCCTGGTAGCGGGCTTCAAGCAGGTCGTCCTGAAGCAGATGAAGCAGCCGGCCGTGGCCCTGTTCGGCATTGACCTCAAAAAGATCCGGGCCGTCGACGGTTTCTTCGACCTGGTTCAGCAGCAGTTCCTGGAAATCGGCACCCTGCCGCCCCAGGCCGGCCAGCAGGGGATGGTAGGTGTTCAAGGCCACGGAAAGCGGTTCATCCTGCTGGCTGTTCACATGCTGCCGCCGGGTCTCCATGTCACCCCAGTACTGCCGGCACGGGGTAAGCAGGAAGAAATGAACGTCCGCAAGCCGGGCCAGACTCTTCAGAACCGAGAGGAACAGCGGCGGCAGGGTGTGCAGGCCAAAGACGAAAACTCTCTTGAGGCCGGCCGGAAGGTCCTCGGAGCGCTGGTCCAGATGCTCGACCAGCGAGTCGATCACCTCGCCCCGATGCTGGTCACCGCTTCCCCGCCTGAGCCGTTCCCAGAGATGGCACTGCCATTGTTCAGCCGGGTTGGCGGTGAGGCTTCGGCCGCGATCCCAGGACCGAATCAGGTCTGGGCGCATGATCTGATACTGATCGAACAGTTCAGCCGTCTGCCGGGCAAGCTGGTATCTCTTTACCGCAGCCTGTTCACCGTCCAGATATGCCCTGATCGGCTGCATCGCCGGGTCATTCAGCTCCCTGAGCAGAGACTCCAGGCGCCAGGCCAGAACCCTTCGGTCAAAGGCGCTGCTCTCAGAAGGCACTGCCAGTTCCCGGCAGACATATTGGAAAAATTCCAGCGGCAGAAGATATTCACTGTTTCCCCAGACGCCGAAGCTGTCGGCCAGCCATTGGCTGATCAGCCGCTTGATTTCCCGATTCTGGACCAGAAACACTGTTTTTTCGAACAGATCTTGTCCACCGCTGCGGCTGATCAACTCTGCCAGGTGATCGATCAGCCGCTCGGTTCGGTTTGAGTTGTAGAGAAAAAACATGAACTGTTGTTTATTGATGGAAGAGGCACCCGTCGACGGGGAGACCGCCCCACAGAGAATTGACAACCACAGCGCTGCCCCTTACAGTGGCGAAGGAGTGGTTGACCGTACCTGGTAATACGCTGTCATCAAGCCAGCAACGGCCCATCGGTTCTGGACGGCCGGGAATATTTATGGACCGTTATATGGGCAGCGGGCGAGGCTCAGTAAAGGTCCACGCCGCCATATTCCCAGATGCCGAGAATCAGCCCGGTCATGATACCGATGGCAAAAAAAAGGCGCAGCCGCCTGTCCCACGGCAGTTTGGAACCGTCTCCCATATACTGCAGTACGGAGACGACCAGATAGGTCATCCCGGCGACGTAGGGTGCCGTCTGGAGAATCTGCCAGCCGGATGCTTTCAGGGTGGTCGCCAGGTCACTGCCAAGGCGCAGGTTGAACATCAGGTAGAGCAGCGCCGAAATCGTAAAACGAACCTTTTCCTTGAGATTTTGCATATGACGCGATTATACCCGAGCCTCGTTTTTCCGGATACCGATATTTTCACCTACCGCCAGTTCCCCCTTCTGCTCTTCGGCAGCCCTGTCTACTTTCTCCAGCCGGTCGAGCCCGACTCCACAGGGCGTGAGGACGGCCGGGAACTGTTCATCTCCAGCGGCCTATGCCAGGCCCACAATCCGGCACCGCTGCAGGAGGATCGACAGCGCTTCGTGCACCTGATAAACGACATCAGAAACCGCAAAGACGACTATGCGGCTCAGCTCTCCGCCCTGACCGTGGCGGCGATGTCTTCCCGTTCTCAGGGGTCCGGCGGCGAAGAACGCCATCAGATCATCTCCGCGATGCTCGGCAACATGCCGTCCCCGATCTCCCCGAACTCATCCCGCCTCGATCTCTGGCAGGCCCGCCTGGTACTGGCCATCTCTGAAATACTGATAAAAGAGGAGGAGGAGCTACGGGAGGAACTGCAGCTGCTTGACGCCCAGGAAATGGAAATGTTCAAATCACTGCAGGGGGACTCAGGTCAGGAGGGAACCGACCCGTTCGATGAGATTGAAAGGATAACGGCGCGTCTGGAGCGTGGCCGGCCGCGAGAGCTGAAGATGCGCTTTGGCTCCTGGATGACACTGATGAAAGCGGCCCCGGTACCTGAAGTTGCGCTCTTCCTGGCATCCTCGACCGACAGCGGGGATCAGCTGATCGATCTATACGAAAAAAAAGAAAAAGGCGCGGTGCGGCCCATCCTCGAGCTGAACCTGCCGGAGAGAATCGAAGCGGGCCCCACCCATGTGATCACCCAGGTGCAGCGCTTCCATGACGAGAGCAGAGAGGCCAGACAACGGATCTGCGCCGACCTCGATGCTCTGGTCAATAAAAAACATCTTGCCGAGGACTCCTCGAAGAACCTCCTGCCGGTCGGACCGGACTCCCTGGGCCGCTGGAACGATCTGGTCGAAAACCACTTTCCCGCCAGCTCGCACGGCAAATCTTCACTGCTGTTCTACCTGCTGCCGAACTGCCCGCTCGCTGACCTGCTCGGCCTTGAAAGCACCGCAGCGGCTGCCCGGCCGGTTCACGGCCTGTTTGCGGTGCTTAAAAGGCCAGACTGAGCTGTTCCGCCAGCGGCAGCCGATCAGGCCCCTGCGTTCTCCACGCCTTTGCTGAAATCGACCGGGATACCGACGGCTCGGGCAGAGAGTTCGCGATCCATCATCAGCAGCGCGTGGGGATCCTTGCCAATCATTTTCAGATGAGCGATCATATCTCCGGCTGTCTCCTCTTCCTCAACCTGCTCGGTGACAAACCACTCGAGAAAGATCTTGGTGGCGTGGTCTTTGTGTTCAATAGCCAGGTCCATCAGGTCATGGATCGACCGGGTGACTAACTGCTCGTGCTCAAGTGTTTTCTGGAAGGCATCAAGGGGCGATTTAAAAGCTGTCTGGGGGGCATCGATGGCTTTGAGAACCACCGATTCACCCTGGCTCTGAACGTATTCATACATCTTCATCGCGTGGAACATCTCTTCGTGATACTGGACCATGAACCAGTTGGCGAATCCCTTGAGAACCAGGTCGCTGGTGTAGGACGACATGGCCATATAGAGGTAGGCCGAAAAAATTTCCTTGTTTATCTGCTCGTTCAGGGCCTTGGTAATTTCCTTATTCAACATTGCTTTCACCTCATAGGCGGATTTTTGAATCCGGCGGCCATCGCCGGCTGCCCTTCCTGCCGGTGACGATCCGGCAGCGGAAGGAATTAAGACGGTTAAAAGGCTCGACAGATACGCTAGGAAATAGAAGTCAAAAGTCAAGTATGAGGCGAACGAAAACGACACCGGCCGGAGCGGCCTCAGGGGCTGCTGCAGAACCGGGCCGGACGGTGCAGGTTGCCCGGCCGGCTCGCCTTTTCTCAAGGGTGGGGGGTGAGTGCTATGCTGCTCAGTCGTCCCAGCTGCAGCAGGTGTAGGGATTGATCGTGGTGACCGGGCACAGGGCTGAGCGGACCACCTTGTCGGCGACGCTGCCGAACATGATTTTTTCGAGCCCTTTATATCCGTGGGTGCCCATGATGATCATGTCTGCCTTTATTTCAGTGGCATAGTCGACGATCTGCTCGGCCACATCACCCATCAGAACCTTGTGGGTGATTTCCTTGACACCGAGTTCGCCCGACACGCCGCTCATTTCCTCGATGAAACGCTCCATCCGCTCCTCGGCCCCGGTCATCAGTTCCTCTTCGAGATTGGGAACATGCATCTGGGGAACGAAGAAACCCGAATAATCCTCGAAATTCTGGACGACGAAGACGAAGTGCAGCGCCGCCCCATACCTGCTGGCCATGTAAATCGACGAATCGGCAATCAGGCGCGAGTTGTCGGAAAAATCGATCGGCGTTACGACGTTTTTTATATCGCGAATCTGTTTCATGGTCACCTCCGCATTATTGGTGTCTCGGCCGCCCTGTTGAAGACGCTGCCTTTATTACTGATTTTCTCATATCGGCAGATCCGTTGCAAGCCGTTTTGTGCTGCCGGACCTCTAGTTATTCCCAGGCCTGCGGTCCGTTGATCACTGAAAAAGCTGATTGATTCGCTGGCGGTAGTTGCGTTCGATGATGTGCCGTTTTTTCTTCAGCGTGTTTGTCAGTTCCTCGCCACTTTTCAGTCCTTTTTCGAGAAAGGCAATGGACAGCAGACGTTCATGGGCCTTGAACCCCTTCTTCGGTTTAAGTCGTGTGTTTATCTCTTTGCGGATCTGCTCGAGAATGCGGTTGTCGGTCAGCAGTTCTTCGGTCTCGTGCCGCAGGTTGGAAAAGGTTTTGTCGACCCAGCCCTTGAATTCCAGGTGGTTCGGCACCAGCAGAGCGGCCAGCCCCTTACGGTCCTGACCGACCAGAACGGCGTCCTCGATGAAGGGGAACATCATGATGGTGCTCTCGATGCGGCTGGGATCGACATTTTCCCCGCTGGCCAGAACAATAATGTCCTTGGCCCGGCCGGTGATCACCAGTTCGTCGTTGATGGTCAGCTTGCCCAGGTCACCGGTCCTCAGGTAACCGTCATCCGTAAAGGATTGACGGGTCTCGACTTCATTGTTGTCGTAACCGATGGTGACCTGGGGCCCGCGAACTTCGATCAGCCCCTCTTCACCGCGCGGCAGTTCTTCTCCGTCTTCACCGACAATGCGTAAATCGGTATGGACCACCGCTTTGCCGAGCGTGCCGTAGATCTCGCAGTCCAGCCCCCGGCCGGCGATGGCCGGTGAACACTCGGTCATGCCATAGGCATTGACAATGCGGATACCGATCGCGTCGAGCCAGTCTTCCAGAAAATCGGCCAGACTGCCGCCGCCGCTGACCGCCAGGCGAAGTCTGCCCCCGAAACGCTGCTGCACCGCCTTGAACTTGTGGCGGGCCAGCATATACAACGGGGCGAGCATCACACAGTTGAGCGCCGCCAGACTCTTCCTGACCAATCCGGCCAAGCCTGACTGCGGGTGGAAATGCGGGACCTGGTCCTTGAGAACACGGGCGCTGCGGCGGTAGCGTGTCGAAACCTCGACCAGAAAATTAAAAATCAAAGCCGCTGCCTTGCCCTTTTTCCTGAGCCCGGCCAGCACCCGGTTGTGCAGCGACTCCCAGACCCGGGGAACGGTGGCAACCACCGTCGGCCGATAGTGGATCAGATCCTGGGCAAAACTCTTGACCGACGAATAGACCAGGCAGCAGCCCCCGGCAAGGGCAACGTATTCGGCCGTCCGTTCGAATATATGCCAGGTGGGCAGGATGGAAAGCCAGCGGTCCTCAGGTCTCAAAGAGATGATATCCGGAATGCACCTGACATTGTGCATGACGTTGCTATGGGTCAGCATCACTCCCTTAGGCATGCCGGTGGTTCCAGAGGTATAGATCACGGTCAGCAGATCGTCCGGCCGGATGGCAGCGCCGCGCTCCAGGAAGCGCTCGACGTCACGCTCGCTGTAGGTTCTGTCCCCCAGCAGATCCTGGTAGGAGTAAGTTTTGCCAAAGAGCGAATGGGTGGACGGACCGGTCATGATAAAGATATTCTTCAGCCCCGACAACTTCTTGAAACTCAGCCGGTGCTGCTCGAACAGCTCCTGGTTCTCGACCACGACATGGGAGCATCTGCTGTTCTGCATGATATAGCCCAGTTCCCTAGACGGGGTATCACTGCCGCGGGGAACACCGACCCCGCCCAGCGCGATGATCGCCAGGTCGGTGACGATCCAGCCGTATCGGTTGTCGGACAGAAACATGACCCGGTCCCCGGCAGCCACTCCTTTGCGGCCGAAGGCACGGGCCAGTAGCATGACGTCTTCGAAGAGTTTCTGGTAGCTGACTTCTATTTCCTGCTCTGCGGCTCGATAGATATAGGCGGTCTGGTCCCTGAACAGACTGCAGCTTCGGCAGAAAACCTCGAACAGCGTGGCCGGGTCTGCTGCAGCCGGTATCGGGATCATACTGTTGATCATTTTAGTCCCCAGTGGACGGCGATGGTGCCGAACATGAATGTTTTATAAGCGACCTTCTCGAACCCGGCTTCGGTAAAGAGTTTCGCCAGGGTGTCGGCGTCATGAAAGTCCATGGTTGAACCGGTCAGATAGGCATAGGCCGACTGGTCGCGGGCGATCAGCCTGCCAAGCAGCGGGATGACCACGGCCAGATAGAGCCGGATAAACGGGTAGAGCAGATTCCTGGCCGGCGGCGTAGTGTCCAGGCATACCACCCGGCCGCCGGGGGCCAGCACCCGGTGAACCTCTTTCAGCACAGCCAGGGAATCGTCCACGTTGCGCAGCAGGTAGCCGAAGCTGACCGCCTCAAAGGTGGCACCGCGATAGGGCAGGTTATTGGCATCGCAGGCCTGCCAGTCGATATCGGCGTCACTGAAATTTCGGGCCGCCCTGAGCAGCATGTTGCGGGAAAAATCCGCACCGATCACCCTGGCCCGGGGATTGCGCCTTTTGAACTGGGCCGCGATTTCTCCGGTGCCGCAGGCCAGATCGAGCAGCCAACCGTGGTCAACCGCTCTGCCTTTGCTGACGACGAACTCGCGCCAGCGCTCGTCCTGTCCGAAGGTCATCACCCGGTTCATCAGATCATAACGGTCAGCAATCGCATCGAACATTTTTTCAACACCAGGCCCTTTGCTCACCACACTACCTCCGATGGGACAGGCTTGAAATCACGGTGCCGGACCTTTCTATCAACAGGGGGCGAAACCGGGCGTGCGCGGGAACGGTATGGCTTCACGGATATTGTGCATACCGGTAACGAACTGCACCAGCCGCTCGAAACCCAGACCGAATCCCGAATGCGGCGTGGTGCCGTAGCGGCGCAGGTCGAGGTACCACTGGTACTCCTCCTCGTCGATGCCGCCCTTCTGCATTCTGCCGAGCAGAACATCGTAGCGCTCCTCCCGCTGGCTGCCGCCGACAATTTCGCCGATTCCCGCAACCAGGATGTCCATGGCCGCAACCGTGGTGCCGTCTTCGCCGACCCGCATGTAGAAAGGTTTAATTGCAGCCGGGTAATCGGTGACGATCAGCGGCAGCTGGTAGACCTCCTCGGTCAGGTAGCGTTCGTGCTCAGACTGGAGGTCGACGCCCCAGCTCACCGGGAATTCAAAGGCACGCTTCGCCTTGAGCAGCTCATCAACCGCCTCGGTGTAGGTGATCCGGACGAAATCGTTGTCGATCACATTGCGAAGCTTGGTGATCAGCCCTTTTTCGATAAATCTGTCGAACAGCGCCATATCTTCCTGGCAATGGTCGAGCGCCGCGCTGAGCAGGTACTTGAGCATCTCCTCGGCCAGGTCCATATTGCAGTGGATATCGCAAAACGCCATTTCCGGCTCCAGCATCCAGAACTCTGCCAGATGACGGCTGGTGTGGGAATTTTCGGCGCGGAAAGTCGGACCGAAGGTGTAAACCGAGCCCAGTGCCTGGGCGAACACCTCGGCCTGCAGTTGCCCGCTGACGGTCAGCCCGGCCCGTCGTCCGAAAAAATATTCACTGCCGTCGGCCTTCAGGCCGCCGCCCAACTCCTGCTCGGTGACCACCTGAAACATCTCCCCCGCCCCTTCACAGTCACTGGTGGTAATGACCGGCGTGTGAATCTGGTAAAAACCCTTCCGGCTGAAGAACTGATGGATCGCATAACTCAGCTGCGAACGCACCCTGGCCACAGCGCCAAGGGCGTTGGTCCGGGGCCGCAGATGCGATATCTCCCGGAGGAACTCGAAGGAGTGGCGCTTCTTCTGAAGCGGATAAAACTCCGGGTCGGCCCAGCCCACCACCTCGATCGAGCTGGCCAGAATTTCGACCGACTGGCCCTTGGCCGGCGACTCTTTCAAGACACCCTTAACCACCAGACTGCAGCCGGTGCTCAGCTTCTTGACCTGACGCTCGTAATTGACCAGTCCCTTTTCGGCAATCACCTGAATATTGGCCAGACTGGAACCGTCGTTTACTTCCAGAAAAGAGAATCCCGAACTGTCCCTCCTGGTCCTGATCCAGCCCGCCACCGTCACTTCGCTGCCGACTGAAGAACCGTCCAGCAGCGTCTTGATGCGATCTGATTTCATATGTTCTCCCGGATCACGAATCTGATCTTCAACCCCGCATTTGATTTTTTATAACATATATCCCTCTCGGACATTGCCAAGAGCCGTAAAAATGGAGCTTTTTGCACCGGGGATCTCCCGGCAGACCTGGTTCAGGAGCGAGCGGACCGTCTCCCGCCTGGAATCCTGGTCGACCGGGCAGTAATTTTCCACCGGTTCGAGACCGGCAAGGCGGCTGATCTCCACGATTTCATTTTTTTCCAGGTAACAGAGTACCCTGATCAGTGAGAGGCCGCCGCCGAATAAATCCTGCCTCGGCAGCATGGTCGAAATATTGCCGCCATAGAAGGTGTTGAGCAGAAAGGTTTCGACCAGATCGTCTTTATGATGGCCCAGGGCGATTTTGTTGCAGCCCGTTTCGCGGGCTAGCTCGAAGAGCTGGCTGCGCCGGTTTCTGGCACAGACGAAACAGTTTCTCCGGCCATCGATCTCCCAGCCTCTGACCGTAAAAAATGGCAGGTCGAAGCGGGCGAGTTGTTCAGCAATTCTTGCGGCCGGCTCGGTCCCGCCCATTTCAGGCTGCCAGAAACCGTTGTCCACATAGACCGCCCGGACCTGGTAGTCGATCGGGGCCTTTTCCCGCCAGGCCTGCAGTACCCGGGCACAGACCAGGCTGTCGACCCCGCCGGACACACCGATCAGTATACGATCGCCATCACGGAGCATATCCCAGTCGGCCATGGCCTGACCGATTTTCCTGTTGTACTTGGGCGGCAGGAAGGCAGCTCTATTGGCCATATCATCACCGTAAAAAATCAAACACCCGCCTGAAACAGGGCCAGGCGGGTGTTTGATTTTCGTCGAGTACTACGGTTTAGAAGTAGGGAGACTGCTCGATTTTTTCGTTGATCCCGAGTTCAACCAGTTCTTCTGCAGTGAGCCATTTGAGGCCGTACTTGTGGGCCGACATGACATTGCTCAGGAATGACTGCTGCGTCTCATCGAAGGTCGCCGACCAGATAACAGAACCGTCAGAGGTGTCAAAAAGCTTCATGGAGAAGGCCACCGAAGCGGGAGAGTCGACCCCGTAATCACCGCCGACGCGCTGCACATACCTCGACAGTGAGGTAACCAGCACGGCGTTACATTTGAGCACCGATCCTATCGAGCCCAACAGGGCGCCCTGCGCCATTTCAGTTTCGGGCAGCAGGGAGGTCAACTGACGCTGGGAAATGAACCGGACGTTGTCATGCCCTTTCAGCGCATCCTTGAGCCTGGTGTCCAGATAGGCGGCGCCCTTCTCAAGATTGGCCGCGCTCTGGTAGGTCAGGCTGTCACCCGGCTGCGCCGGTGACATCGCCGGAAATCCGGTGCTGTCATTGCGGCGCATCGTTTCGTTGAGTTCCTGCCCCATGAGCTGGTTGTTGTTCTCCGATTGAGCCGCCCCCTGATTTTGGTCTTTGTCATTGGCTTTGAAGTCTGCCATTACCGGCAGGGCTATGATACAGGGCACCCGGCTCCTGGCCTCCTGTTCCTCCTCCGCTGTCGGCAACGGCTGTTTGGTGCTGCACGAAGCCGTCAACAGAAAGGCTGCCGTGAGCAGCAGGCCGAAAATGATGTTCCATCTTTTCACCACACACCTCATGGTTGTTATTTGGTATCTACAGCGAGCCCTTTGAGGACAATACGGCAGCCGATCCCGTCCGTCTGGTCGTCGCCTCATTGACCGCTCGTCCCAGTGCCTTGAATATCGCCTCGATGATATGATGCGCGTTTTCTCCATGAATCAGGTCCACATGCAGCGTCAGCCCGGCATGAAGGGCCAGGGCCCGCATGAACTCCTTGGCAAGGATCGTGTCGAAGGCGCCGACTTTCTGGTCAGAGAGGTCGACACCGTAATGCAGATAGGGGCGATTGGAAAAATCGACCACCACCCGGGCCAGCGTCTCGTCCATCGGTACATAGCTGACCCCGTACCGGTTGATGCCCCCCTTGCTGCCCAGGGCGCTATAGAAGGCCTGGCCGAGACAGATGCCGATATCCTCCACCGTATGGTGGTCGTCAACCTCGAGATCGCCGCGGGCTGACACCGACAGATCAAAGGACCCGTGCACGCTGAACAGGGTCAGCATGTGATCGAGAAAACCGACACCGGTCTCGATCGAGTTCATACCGGTCCCGTCAATCGCCAGGTTGAGGGAGATATCCGTCTCTTTTGTTGTTCTGCTGATCTCGGCCACACGAGGCCCCTGCCCTTCGGTCATTGGTGCTCCCTATCGTAAATATGAACCGCGTAACGATGAACAACTCGCCTGCTGGAGATGAACTGTCCGAGGCTGCCTTGATTTATGCTCATTTCCAGTTATGATAAACATTTTTAAATATTATTCACATTTATCATACATCAACGGATCAAAACCATCTTTTTTTGATGACCGTCCGGATCAGTGAATCGCACAGGAATCCGACATTGAACGATTTTTTATATTGACTTTTGGGTGGTGTTTTATTAAATGTTGCTCTGTTTTGATATGAGAACTGAGCGGGAATAACTCAGTGGTAGAGTGCAACCTTGCCAAGGTTGAAGTCGCGAGTTCGAATCTCGTTTCCCGCTCCAGACAAACTGACCAAGGTTCGGCATGGCTCGAACCTTTTTTTATTAAATCGAGGTACCGCATGAAAACCTATCTTGCTCCTGTAAAAGAGATCGAGAAGAAGTGGTATGTTGTTGATGCCGAGGACAAGATTCTGGGACGTCTCGCAACAGAAATAGCTTTTCGCCTGCGAGGCAAGCACAAGCCGACCTTCTCGCCGTTCATCGACAACGGTGATTTCATTATCGTCACCAACGCCGACAAAATTCAGTTGAGCGGCAAGAAGTGGGACG
Source organism: uncultured delta proteobacterium (assembly GCA_963845115.1). Classification (GTDB taxonomy): domain Bacteria; phylum Desulfobacterota; class Desulfobulbia; order Desulfobulbales; family Desulfocapsaceae; genus JABDQA01. The sequence goes on from CAWJQN010000003.1 coordinate 161,665, forward strand.
ACAAGAAGTACTACCACCACACCGGGTACATGGGCGGCATCAAGGAAATCACGGCCAAGGACCTGCTGGAGAAGCACCCCACCGACCTGGTCACCAGGGCGGTCAAGGGTATGCTGCCGAAAAACAAGATCGGCAGAGCCCAGCTCAAAAAACTCAAGGTCTATGCCGGCAGCGACCATCCGCACCAGGCCCAGCAACCAGAGACACTGGAAATATAAATACGGAGTATGAACCATGACCGATCGTTTTTACGCAACCGGTAAAAGGAAAAAAGCTGTTGCCCGTGTCTGGATCACCCCAGGAAGCGGCAAAGTTCAGGTGAACAAGATGAGTGCCGAGGATTATTTCGGCGGCACCTTTCAGACCCACAAACTGGAAAAACCGTTTGAGGTAACTGAGACAAAAGAGCAGTACGATGTCCTGGCCACCTGTTCCGGCGGCGGGAAATCAGCCCAGGTTGATGCGTTGACCCACGGCATTTCCCGGGCGCTGCTCGAGGTCGATGCAGAGATGCGGGTGCCGCTCAAGCGCTCCGGCCTGCTGACCCGTGACCCGCGCAACAAGGAACGGAAAAAATATGGACAGAAAGGCGCCCGCGCCAAGTTCCAGTTTTCCAAGCGTTAAGTTCAGCGTACAGATTCGGGGTTGCTGCGCTGTATCGCGATACAGCGCAGGAAGCGTCGCAAGGGGATGGCAGATTTTCTGTTATCCCCTTTTTCGTTTACCGTTTGTCCATTGATCTTCAAAGAGGCATCTCATGGTAAGAACAGCCATTGTCGGGGCATCGGGCTATACCGGCGGCGAACTCGCCCGTCTGCTCTGCAGTCATCCGTCGGTCACGATCACGGCGGCCACCTCCCGTCAGTATGACGGACAGCCGCTGGCCCGAATCTTTCCCCACCTGGGCAACCGGGTCGATATCATCTGCAGGGACATGGGCCCCGAGGAGATCATCGAGCGGGCCGACCTTATCTTCTGCGCGGTGCCCCACAAAACAGCGATGAAGGTGGTGCCGGCTTTTATTGAATCCGGCAGGAAAGTCATCGACCTCTCGGCTGATTTCAGAATCAGCGATGTGCAGGTCTATGAGCAGTGGTATCAGCCCCACAGCGCCGCCCACCTTCTGGAAGAGGCGGTCTATGGACTGCCGGAATTATATCGGCAGCAGATCGAAGCAGCCCGGCTGGTTGCCAATCCCGGGTGCTACCCCACCTCGATCACCCTGGCACTGGCTCCGCTGCTGAAAAACAGGCTGATCGATATTTCCTCGATCATCATCGATTCCAAATCGGGCGCCTCCGGCGCCGGCCGGGGCGCCAGCGTGGCCACCCTGTTCTGCGAGGTGTCGGAGGGCTTCCGCCCCTACAAGGTGGGCGGCGTTCACCGCCACGTACCGGAAATCGAACAGAACCTGTCTGCTCTTTGCGGGAAACCAGTCCAGGTGTCATTCACCCCCCATCTGCTGCCCATGTCACGCGGTATCCTGTCGACTATCTATGTTGATTTGGCGGGCAAGACGGGTCTCCCTGATATTTATCGGCTTTACCAGAAGACATACGAACGGGAGCCATTTATCAGACTGCTCGAACCGGGGGATCAGCCGGCCACCCAGTATGTCAGGGGCTCGAACTATTGTGATATCTCCCTGACCATGGACGAACGGACCGGCAGGCTGATCGTCATCTCGGCCATCGACAACGTGGTCAAGGGAGCTTCAGGCCAGGCGGTCCAGAACATGAACCTGATGTGCGGTTTCGAGGAAACCACCGGACTCACTCACCTGCCGCTCTTTCCCTGATGAGCGCATGTTTTTATCCATGCAGTGCTGAACAATGCGAACGCTCAAGCTGCTGATCGCCTTTGACGGCACCGATTTCTGCGGCTGGCAGAAACAGAAGAACGGCCCTTCTGTCCAGGAGGCGATCGAGCGCGCCCTGTCGATCATCTGCGACGCCGAGATCATCCTGCATGGCGCCGGACGAACCGACGCCGGCGTCCACGCCGCCGGCATGACGGCCCACTTCAAGACGGCCAGCCGCATCACCACAGCAGCGCTGCAGAACGGCCTCAATTCACTTCTGCCCGGAGCCATCAGGATCCTTCAGGCGGACAACGCAGCCGATGATTTCCATGCCCGCTTCTCGGCTCTGGCAAAAACTTACCATTACACCATTTTCACCGGCCCGCTGATGAATCCGCTCCGACGGCTCTACGTGCATCACCTTCCAGCCCGGCTGGGTCATGAGACGATGCGTAACTGTCTGCTCGAACTGATTGGCAAGCACGATTTCAGCAGCTTTGAAACTTCAGGCTCACGAGATAGAAGCCGGGGCGGCCGGGGTGCGGTGCGGACCCTGTACAGGGCTGAACTGGTCGAACAGGAGAAGGGTTATCTGCAGTTTGTCTATACCGGCGATGGGTTTTTACGGCACATGGTCAGAAATATAACCGGTACGATATGCGAAGCCGGCAGAGGTAAGCGCAGCCTCGAGGAGTTCATTGCCATCCTCGAAAGCCGGGACCGCAACAAGGCGGGAGCCACCGCACCATCGTGCGGGCTCTGCCTGCACAAAGTGCACTACAAAGAAGACTGGGGCCGGCAGACCAAATGATCAGGGTTTTTTGCCTGTTGAGTGCCGGGCCAGCAGGGACTGCAGTTTCCACGGGGAGCTGAGACAGACGTTTTCCTCATCACAGACCGACATGACGTCGCAGAAAGCCAGGAATTCGGCCAATGCGTCATCCACCTGGGTGCCTTTGCGGCTGATGATCCGCAGCTGACGTTTCATATCGAGACCTTTGAACTTGAGGCTCTTGAGCCAGCCGTTCTCTACTTCCCGGCAGATGGTCAGCGCTGAAAGGCAGGCCACGCCGACACCTGACTCGACGGCGCGTTTGACCGACTCCGGATGCCCCATTTCCATGACTATGTTGATATCGTCGGCATGGTCTTTCAGCTTTTCGTGAAAGATCGCCGCCGTTCCCGAACCTTTTTCGCGCATGATCCAGCGACTGGCGGGCAGGTCCCGCTTGACCTCGAAAAATTCATTGTTGGCCAGCGGGTCGGACGGGGCGGTCAGAACCACCAGTTCATCCTTGAACCAGGGGCGTGCCAGAATCTCGCTGTTGTCCCCCACCTCGCCCTCGACGAAACCGATATCAACCGTACCGTCCTTGACCATACCCTGAACGATCTTGGAATTGTATACCAGCATGCTGACCAGGACTTTGGGGTGCGCTTTCTTAAAGGCGCCGATCAGATAGGGAAGGATGTAATTGCCCACCGACGAGCTGGCGGCGAGCTTGATCTGTCCGCTCAACTTGTCGTTGCGCTCGGACATGATGTTTTCGATATTGGAGACCTGGGCGATAATATCTTTTCCCAGCGGCAATAGATACCGGCCCCTGGCATTGAGCACCAGGCTTCTGCCGTGCCGGTCGAACAGGGAACCGCCGAGCTGATTTTCCAACTCGGCCAGCGCCATACTGACGGCGGATTGGGTCACGAACAGCTTCTTGCTGGCTTTGGTGACCTGGGCCGTCTCGGCAACAGCAATAAAAATTTCCAGTTGTCTCAAAGTAATAGACATGCGCCACGCCCGTATTCAGTTTTTTTGATAGTTTACATCTTTTTTACTGACAATGCACATTAAATCCGCGAGTGCAAGAAAAACTCTAACAAACAATGTATCTGGAAAATAACCGGCATTAAGCAAGTCAGTACAGCCATATAGCCAGACTAATCATAAAATGAGGTTTGGAAAAAAAATTTGACACCAATGAATTCAGTCAAGTACTATGTCTAGAATCTTCCACGATGCCGTAGTCTGACCGGCTGTTTCAATACACCATAATGATAAGATTTGCATGGATTTTTCTGTTTTTCTTTATCGCGACGATATTCTCTGGATAACGGCTTTCACTCTGGGCGGTCTGAGCTTTGCCCTCGGTCCCATCGCCATCGTCTACCTGTTCATGCCCCGAAAAACACGGCAGGTGATCAACAGCACCGACCAGTTCATCGAATGCGGCATGCGGCCCATCGGTGACAGCTGGATTCGCTACGGTGTGGTCTTCTACCTCTACGCTCTGATTTTCCTGGCCTTTGATGTCGATGTACTGTTTCTGTTTCCCGTTGCTTTGGCCTACAACGACGACATGTTCGTAATCAGAGATTTCATCGAAATTGTAATGTTTGTCGGAATTTTATCACTGGCTATCGTTTATGCCTGGGTCAAAGGGGTATTCAAGTGGGAACGCAAGAATTATCAACGTCCTTAGACAGTGTTCCATCGTCATTCGTTCAGTTCGCCGCAGCTGACAAAATTATCAATCTGTGCAGAGCCAACTCGCTCTGGCCCCTTACTTTCGGTATTGCCTGCTGCGCCATCGAGATGATGGGCACCGGTGCAGCCCGGTTCGACCTGTCCCGGTTCGGGGCAGAAGTCTTCAGACCCTCTGCCCGGCAGAGCGACCTGATGATCGTGGCCGGCACGGTCTCCCACAAGATGGTCCCTGGAATCAAGACGCTGTACGACCAGATGCCTGAACCGAAATGGGTAATCGCCCTGGGCAACTGCGCCATTTCCGGCGGCCCCTTTGTTTTTGAGGGCCAGTACGGAATCGTCGAGGGCGTTGACCAGTTTTTGCCGGTTGATGTCTATGTTCCCGGCTGCCCTCCCCGGCCCGAGGCGCTGATCGAAGGAATCATCGAGCTCGAGTACAAGATTACCGGCTGGCGCCGCTGGCCCCGGGTCAAACCGCAATGGCGGGAGACCGGCAGCGATCAGAGCTGAGCTTTCTACATACAGGAGTGTATGAAGATCAAGGAAAAGACCATAGAGGCACTGGCCGGGCTCTTCAGCGACCTGCTTCCGGATCCGCCTGCTGAGCCTGAGGCCGGGGACCCTGGGAAAGATGAGGAACGCCAGGAACCGCGTAAAAACGGTATCCTCGAGCAGGATTACAACCTGAAGGGCTTCCACCTCGATGTCCAGCTTGACCCGGGCCAGCTGGTCGAGGCCGTCCAGACGATTTTCGATCTCGGCTATTTTATCGAATCGATCACCGGGGTGGACTGGATCGAGGAAGACCAGCTCGAGGTGGTATACGACTTCAGCCGCTATGATTCAGATCTCTGTCGGACCGTGGTGCGCACCAGGGTCAGCCGTTCGGACGCTCATCTGCCGACCATTACCCCCATTTACACCGGCGCCTCCTGGCATGAGCGCGAAAGCCACGATTTCTTCGGTATCGTTTTCGACGGCCACCCGCATCTCGTCCCATTGCTGCTGCCTGAAGATGCAGAATTTCATCCTCTTCTGAAGGATTTCAAAGTATGAACGAACCCATCCAGCTGCAGCAGGATGAAACTTTTGTACTGAACGTCGGCCCCCAGCATCCGGCCACCCACGGGGTACTGCGGGTCAAGATGACCATGGACGGCGAGTACATCTACGACGCCGAAACGGTTCTTGGCTATATCCACCGGATGCACGAAAAGATGGCCGAGAACCGCACCTACCCGCAATACATGCCCAATATGGGCCGCCTCGACTACCTGTCGGCCATGGCCTTCAATCACGGCTACGCCCTGGTGGTTGAGCGGGCCTGCGGCATCGAGGTCCCTGAACGGGCCGAGTACATACGGGTCATAACCGTCGAGCTCAACCGCATCTCTTCGCATCTGGTCTGGCTGGGCGCCTATGTTCTCGATCTCGGGGGATTTACGCCGCTGATGTACTGTTTCGACGACCGTGAACAGATCCTCGACCTGCTCGAGTCGGTCACCGGTTCTCGGCTGACTTACTGCTATTTCCGCTTCGGCGGCATCTACAACGACATCGATGACGACTTCATCGACGGTACCCGCGCTTTCATAAAGCGCATGCGCAAAGAGCTGAAGATGTACGCCAAGCTGGTAACCGGCAATGTGATACTGATGAGACGCCTCAAAGGCCACGGCATGATCGATCAGGACATGTGCCAGCGCTACGGGGCCACCGGTCCGGTGGCCCGGGGCTCAGGCATCAATTACGATGTCCGCCGAAACGAGCCCTACTCGGTCTATCCTGACTTCGATTTCGACATTCCGGTTTTTGGCGCGTGCGACTCCTATGCCCGCTATCTGGTACGCATGGAGGAAATCGAGCAGTCCCTGAGGATCATCGAACAGGCCCTCGACAAGCTGCCGGACGGCCCGGTCAACCCGAAAAAGAAACCGAAAATTATCAAACCGCCGCCGGGGGACTATTATGCCGCCGTTGAAACGGCCCGGGGGAGCTTCGGTATCCGGATGGTCAGCGACGGCAGTAAACAGGCCTACCGGCTGAAACTGCGTTCACCGACCTATTCCAACATGCACCTTTTCGACGAGGCCTGCCGGGGCATGCTGATTGCGGATGCTCTGGCATTCATGGGCAGCCTCGACCTGGTCATCCCGGAAATAGACCGGTAAGGAAGATACGATGAGCCTGACTCTTTTCAACGTGGTTCTTGCAGTCTTCATAGCCATCTGCTTTGTGGGTCTCAACGCGGCCTACCTGGTCTGGTGCGAACGCAAGGGGGCGGGCTTCTTTCAGCGCCGGCCCGGGCCCATGGAAAACGGCCCGTGGGGACTGCTTCAGCCGCCGATCGACGGGGTCAAGCTGATGACCAAGCAGTTACTGATTCCGGGCGGCGTCGACAAAGCGATCTTCATGGTGGCCCCGGTCCTGGCCATGTTCCCGGCCCTGATCAGTTTCGTCACCATCCCTTTCAGCGAAAATATCGTTGCCCATCCCATCGACGTCGGCGTACTGATGATTTTCGCCTTTGCAGCGCTCGGCGGCATGTCCCTGCTGGTCGCCGGCTGGGGTTCGCGCAACAAATACTCGATGATCTCCTCGATCCGGGCGGTCTCCCAGACCGTGGCCTACGAAATTCCGCTGATGGTCACCACCATCACCATCGTAATGATTTCCGGATCGCTCAATCTCGGCGATATCGTCCAGCATCAGCTCGGCGGTTTCTGGCACTGGAATATCTGGCCGCTGCAGAAAGGGGTTGGTTTCAACCTGTTGATGCCCATCTCGTTTCTGGTTCTTTTTGTCTGCTCGGTGGCCGAAACCAACCGGGCCCCGTTTGACCTCGGCGAAGCCGAAAGTGAACTGGTGGCCGGCTTTCACACCGAATATTCGTCCATGGGATTCGGCCTGTTTTTCATGGGCGAGTATGCCAACATCGTCATCGGCGCCTGCCTGACCACGATCCTGTTCCTGGGCGGCTGGTCATGCCCGTTCGGCGACCTCGGCTTTTTCCCCTTCACCCACAACGTCGGCTGGTTTCTGCTGAAAATCTACCTGCTCATCTTTGTCTTCATCTGGATTCGCTGGACCTTTCCGCGAACCACCATTTATGGACTGTTGAACCTGTCCTGGAAATATCTGATTCCGATTTCGCTTTTCAACCTGCTGCTGACCGCAGGCTTGCTCAAGGTATTCTGATATGGGCGGCTATTTCACTGAACTTTTCACTGGTGCGAAATCGTTGCTCGATGGCATGTGGGTGACACTGAAGGAGTTTCCCCGACGGCCGGTGACGCTTAACTACCCCCATGAATCGGTCAAGATGTACCGCCGCTTCAGGGGCCATGTCGAACTGATCGGCGACGAGGACGGCACCCCCAACTGCATCGTCTGCATGATGTGCCAGCGCGCCTGCCCGTCGGCCTGCATCAGCATCACCGGGGTCAAGGAGGAAGGTTCCAAGAAAAAAGTCCCGACCCGCTGGGTTCTGGACTTCACCACCTGCTCGCTCTGCGGCTCCTGTGTGGAATCCTGCAATTTTAACGCCCTGCAGTTTTCCAACGAGTACAACCTGGCTTCCACCAGAAAGGAAGATTTTATTTTCGATTTGCTCAAAAGACTCGAGGATCAGAACCCATGACGCCCATCCAGTCACCCGACCTGCTCAGCGCCGACGGCCTGGTTGGTCTGATATTTCTTATCATGATCGGTGTCACTCTCTTTGGCGGCTTCATCGCCGCCACCGCTGACCGGCTGGTACGCGCCCTTTCCGGCATCGTCATCTGCTTCACCGGGGTCGCGGGCTTCTACTATTTTCTCAACTCGCCGTTTATGGCCATGATGCAGATTCTCATCTATGTCGGCGCCATCTGTGTCACCATCTCCTTTGCGATCATGCTGGCGGCGCCTGAACAGCAGAGCAAGACCGGTTCCGCCAACCTGCTGTCGGGGCCGATCGGTTTCATGATCGCCGCGCTGATCTTCGGGTCGATGACAGCCCTGGCCCTGAAGACGGACTGGCAGCCGTGGAAAAAAATTGCTGACGGCTCGGTCAGGGACATCGGCATCCACCTGCTGACCACCTATTCAATGGTATTCGAGCTCATTTCAATCGTGCTGCTGATTGCCATCATCGGGTCGATCGTCATCGCCCGGGGCGGGAGGTCGCAATAATGTCGCTGCTGACCATTCACCAGTACCTGACCACCTATCTGGTTTTCGGCGCCATGCTGTTCAGTCTCGGGATTTACGGGCTGGTGACCAGGCGGACCCTGATCGGCATGCTCATTGCGGCCGAACTGATGCTGGCCGGGGTGTCCATCAACTTCATGGCATTCAACAGATTCCTGGCGCCGGATCCTGCCATCGGGCAGATTTTCACCCTGTTTATCATGGCCATTGCCGCCGCAGAGGCGGCCATCGGCCTGTCCATCACCGTCGCTGTATATCGTTACTACAAAACGGTCGATGCCGACGACCTGGTCAACCTGAAAGGGTAACGCTATGGACGAAACCGTCATCGTCACGTCGAAACTGCTGCTGGCAGTCCTCATACCGCTGATCGGCTCGGTTTTCGTGATGCTTCTGGGCAAAAATGAAAATCTCAGGGAAACGGTTTCCTCCGTTTCCTCCATTGCCCTTTTCGTTGTCGTCTGTTCGATGATTCCGGCAATTTTCGCCGGTCAGACCCTTTATCTGAACCTGTTCACCATCCTGCCCAATGTAACGATCTCACTGCGGGCTGACCCGATGTCGATGATTTTCGCCATGGTCGCCTCGTCGCTGTGGACCATTGCCGTCTTTTACTCGATGGGCTACATGCGGGGCCTGCACGAACACGCCCAGACCCGTTTCAACGCCTGTTTTGCCCTGGCCATATTCGGTGCGATCGGGGTGGCTTTCTCCGACAATCTCTTCACCATGTACCTGTTTTACGAGATTGTTTCGGTCTGCACCTATCCGCTGGTGGCCCACCATCAGGATCAGGAAGGTTACGACGGGGGCCGCAAATACCTGGTCTACCTGACGGCCACCGCCAAAATGTTCCTGCTTCCGGCCATGGTACTGATATACGTGCTGACCGGGACACTCGATTTCGCCTCCGATATTTCAACGGGCATTTTCCCGGACGCGGTCAACAGGCCGCTGGTGGTCATGCTCTATATCTTCTGCCTGTTCGGTTTTGCCAAGAACGGCGTCATGCCCTTTCATCACTGGCTCCCCGGCGCCATGGTCGCACCGACGCCGGTTTCCGCCCTGCTGCATGCCGTTGCGGTGGTCAAGGTCGGGGTCTTCTGCACCACCCGGGTCATGCTCTACGTTTTCGGCGTCGACCTGATGGACGCCCTCAACCTGGGTGTTCCGACCGCCTATTTCGTCGGCTTCACCATTATCGTCGCCTCGATCATCGCCCTTTCCAAGGACAACCTCAAAGCCCGCCTGGCCTACTCCACCGTCAGCCAGCTCAGCTACATCATTCTCGGCGTTGCCCTGCTGACCCCGGCGGCCATCGAGGGCGGCCTGATCCATATCGTCAATCACGCCTTTTCCAAGATCACCCTGTTCTTCTGCGCCGGGGCCATCTACGTGGCCGCCCACAAGAAAAACATCTCAGAGATGGAAGGGCTGGGAAAGGTCATGCCCTTCACCTTCGGGGCCTTTTTCGTTGCCTCGCTGTCAATGATCGGCGCCCCGCCGGTGGCCGGTTTCGTCTCCAAATGGAACCTGCTGGTCGGCTCCGTGCAGGCCCATCAGATCGGCATTCTGCTGATCCTGCTGGCTTCGACTCTGCTCAACGCAGCCTATTTCCTGCCGGTCACCTATCGGGCCTTCTTCGGGAAACGACCGGCCGACGAACCTTTTACCGGGATCAGGGAGGCGCCTCTGTCGATGCTGATTCCGATTCTGATTGCCTGTTTCATATCGGTTCTGATCGGAATTTTCCCCAACTTCATGATGAATTTCGTCAAGGCGGTGACCGGATGATACGACTGATCGATTATCTGAAACAACATCAGCCCACCGCCCGCTACTTTTTTTACGGCACGATCGCCGTGGTGCTGACCCTCAGCCTGATGGTCGACACCTCGCACGCCCACACCTGGATGGAAAAATATATTCCCGGTTTCTGGTCGATCTTCGCCATGGTTTCCTGCATTGTTCTGATTTTTTTCGCCCGCTGGCTGGCATCTGCAGGCATCGAGCGGGAGGAGGGCTATTACGATGACTAGCACCTTCTTCCACCCCTCGCTGCTGTTCATCTTCGGGGCCCTTCTGATCCCCTTTGTCAGGGAGCCGTTCCGCAAACCTTTTCTGATGCTGGTTCCGCTTCTCGCCTTTATCGATGTAGTCTATCTCGGCTTCAATCAGGGCGTATACGGTCAGGTCGCTTTTCTCGATTGGCAGCTGATCTTTGGCCGCATCGACCCGCTGTCCAACGTCTTCGCCTTTATCATGGCCCTGATGGCCATCATCGCCACCCTTTACGGACTGCACAGCGAAGACTGCTGGCAGCAGATGGCTGCCTGGTTTTATGTGGCCGGCTCCATCGGCGCAATTTACGCCGGGGACTACCTGAGCCTCTTCCTGTTCTGGGAGATCATGGCCTTCGCTTCAACCTTTCTGATCTGGTGCAACAAGAAGGAGGCGGACGCTTCCGCCGCCGGTTTCAGGTATCTGCTGGTTCACACCTTCGGCGGACTGCTGCTGTTGATGGGTTTCGTGCTCCGTTACCAGGCCACCGGCAGCCTGGCCTTCGAACTGCTCGACTATGACACCGGTTCTCTCTCCACCTGGCTGATCATGGCCGGGCTGATGCTCAATGCCGCCGTGGTGCCGCTGCACTCATGGCTGCCCGATGCCTACAGCAAGGCAACCATCGGCGGCGCCGTTTTCATGTGCGCGTTCACTACTAAAACGGCGGTATACACGCTGGCCCGTGCCTGCGCCGGGTTCGATATCCTGATCGTTCTCGGCGTTGCCATGGCCATTTACGGTATCGTCTATGCCATCAACGAAAACGATGTCAGGCGGCTGCTGGGCTGGGAAATAATCAGCCAGGTCGGCTATATGGTCGCCGGTGTCGGCATTGGTACAGCGCTTGCCATTAACGGCGCAGCGGCGCACGCCTTTGCCCATATTCTCTATAAGGGTCTGCTCTTTATGGGGGCCGGGGCAATCATTCAGATGACCGGCAGAAGCAGGTTCACCCAACTGGGCGGGCTCTATGACAAAATGCCCGTGACCATGTTTTTTATCATCATCGGGGGGGTGTCCGTCTCTGCCTTCCCGCTCTTTTCCGGCTTTGTCTCCAAGTCGATGATCATTGCCGCCAGTTTCGAGGAACATCTGCTCTGGGCCGGATTCCTGCTCACCCTGGTCTCCGCCGGGACCTTTCTGGTTGCCGGACTGCGGCTGCCCTACCTGCTCTTTTTCGCCGAACCGAACTCGCCAGAAGCACTGGAACAAGCCGCCGATCCGCCCTGGAACATGCAGGCCGCCATGCTCGTTGCGGCGCTGCTCTGTTTTGTTATCGGCACCTTCTATCCGCTGCTCTATGCTCTGCTGCCCTACCAGGAAGCGCTCTATCACCCCTACAGCGGCTATCACCTGAGCGAGACCCTGCAGATTCTTGCTTTTACCGCGCTCGGCTTCATGATCTTCAAGGATAAAATCATCGCCCGGCCGACGATCAGCCTTGACCTGGACTGGTTCTACCGCCGCGGTGGGCAGCTCTTCCTGTGGCTGGCCAGACACCCGATCCAGTGGATCGATTCCGCCTGGGGAGAAGCCTATCGGGTGGTCGGTCTTTTCACCCTGATGACAACCGCCCGTTTCTGGGCCTGGTTCGACTGGCACGCCATCGACGGTCTACTGGACAATTCAGCCCGCGGCGTCCGCTCGTTCGGCCGCTTGCTGGCTGGTGTGCTGCAGCGGGGGCAGATCCAGCAGACCCTGGCCTATACCGTAACCCTGGTGGCGGTGGTGCTTATCGCCGTAATCTGGATGTAATGCGCTGAATCAAGGACTCATTGAGATGGATCAACTTCTGATAAACCAGGGCTTTCCCCTCCTCAGCACCTTGATTTTCCTGCCGCTGGCAGGCGCTTTTATTCTACTGCCGCTGAAAAGCGACGAGGCCAGCCGGATCGTAGCACTGGTGATCACCTCACTGACGGCTCTTATTTCTCTTTTTCTGGCGGCCGGGTTCGACAACACCACCGCCGCCTTCCAGTTTGTCGAGACCCATAGCTGGATCGCACCGCTCAGCATCAACTACACGGTCGGCGTCGACGGCATCTCGATTCTGCTGGTGATCATGACCGCACTGATCATGCCGTTCTGTGTCCTGGCTTCATGGTCATACATAAAAAAACGGGTCAAACCGTTCATGATCTGCCTGCTGGTCATGGAGACGGCCATGGTCGGCGTTTTCGTGGCCCTTGATTTCGTCCTTTTCTATATCCTCTGGGAGGCCATGCTGATACCGATGTACCTTATCATCGGTATATGGGGCGGCCCCCGGAGGATCTATGCCTCGATCAAATTTTTCCTTTACACCCTGGCCGGATCGATCCTCCTTCTGGTGGCAATTATCTGGCTGTACTGGAAGAATTCATACACATTCTTCATCCCCGACATGATGTGGCAGCCGTACGGGATGACCCCGCAAATTCTCGTCTTTATCGCCTTTTTTCTTGCCTTCGCCATCAAGGTGCCGATGTTTCCGTTCCACACCTGGCTGCCGGCCGCCCATGTCGAAGCCCCCACCGCCGGATCGGTCATCCTCGCCTCGATACTGCTGAAAATGGGAACCTACGGCTTTATCCGCTTTGCGCTGCCGATCGTTCCCGACGCCACCCTGCTGCTGATGCCGTTCGTACTCTGGCTGTCCATCGCCGGTATCATCTATGGAGGCTTCACCGCCCTGGCCCAGCATGACATGAAAAAACTGATCGCCTACTCCTCGGTCGGTCATATGGGTTTCGTCACCCTTGGTATTTTTGTCCTGAACAAGCAGGGCATGGAAGGTGCGATCCTGCAGATGATCAATCACGGCGTCACCACGGGAGCGCTCTTTCTCTGCGTGGGCATGATATACGAACGTACACACTCACGCGAATTGTCCGATGCCGCCGGGGTGGGCAAATACATGCCGGTGTTCGTCACCTTTCTCACTTTCTTCTCACTCTCGTCTTTTGGCTTTCCCGGAACCAACAGTTTCGTCGGGGAATTCCTGGTTCTGGCCGGGGCCTTCGAATTTGACCTGGTGCTCGGCCTGGCCGCTATCCCCGGAGCTGTGCTGGCCGCAGCGTATATGCTGAGAATGTTGCAGAAGGTTATATGGGGCGGCACCAGCAACCCGGACCAGTCCTGGATTAAGGATCTGAACGTCCGGGAGATCATTACGCTGGCCCCGTTCCTGCTCTTTGTGCTGTGGATCGGCCTGGGACCGGGCCCCTTTATCGATATGATGGATACCAGCGTTAGCGCGCTGCTCGACCAGTTCCAGGCCTACCAGGCGCAATCACCCGCTGCCGCCGACATTACGGCGGGTAGGTAAGAATATGGGCGATCGACGAGAGGAAGATTATGCTCTTTTTACCTGAACTGACACTGCTTCTGGGAGCACTTACCATATTTCTGGTAAGCCTTGGCACCCCGACGGTCGATACCATCAGAAAACTGACCATCGGTATCGCCGCCCTGGTTGTTGGTGCCACGCTGCTCTGCCTGAAGCAGGAAGGTTTCCTCTTCTTCGATTCCTACCGGGTCGATTTTTTCTCCCAGCTCTTCAAACTGCTCATCGGTCTGGCAACACTTGCTGTTCTGATATTTTCAGGCAGTACGCCTGGGATTAAAGAGGATGTCCGGGCTGAATATTACCTCTTCTTATTCATCAGTGTGCTGGGGCTGATGATGCTGACCTCCAGCGTCGAGTTGCTGGCCATTCTCATCTCTCTTGAGTTGTCCAGCTTTGCAGTCTACATCATGGTGCCGATGCGCCGCCCGGCCCAGAACAGTGCGGTACAGATGGAATCGGGCATCAAATACCTGCTGTTCGGCGTCATGTCGACCGGATTCATGCTTTTCGGCATGAGTTACCTGTTCGGACTGAGCGGCTCAACCTACCTGTCAGATATAGCCGCTCACCTCGATACGCTCTACTATCAGCCGGCCGCCCTGGTGGCGGTGATCATGATGATGACCGGCTTTTTCTTCAAACTGGCTATTTTTCCGTTTCATTTCTGGGTTCCCGATGTCTATCAGGGAGCGGCCAACGAGACCACCGCCTTCATTGCTGCGGTCCCCAAAATAGCCGCCGCAGCCGTCCTGATCAGGATCGTCTCGCTGATCAGCTCAGAGGGGCAGGTGATTGTCAACCTGCTGCTCATCTGCGCCGTCGGCTCTATGTTTTATGGAAATCTCTCGGCGCTTGCCCAGAAAGACATCAAACGCATGCTCGGTTTTTCCGGCATCTCCCATGCCGGCTTCATCCTATTCGGTCTGCTCACTCTGCAGAGCCAGGGATATGCGACGGCACTCTATTATGTCATCGGTTACGCGGCCATGAGTTTGGCCTGCTTCCTGGTCATCTGCACCGTGGCGTCTTCGGGCGAGAACCTGCTGATTGAGGATTTCACCGGGCTCCACAGGCGTTCACCGTTTCTGGCCGTCACCCTTGCCACGGCCCTGTTTGCCCTGGCAGGAATCCCTCCTTTCGTCGGCTTTACCGGCAAATTCATGCTGCTGGTCAACGCCTTCAAGGAGGGTCATGTGCTGGCCGTGGTCCTGGCGGCAATCAACACGGCGATAGCCATCTACTACTACCTCTCAGTGGTGAGGGTCGCCTACTGCAGTGATCCGGACAGAGACGGTGAGGCCATCAACCCCGGTGCTGGGAATACAGCGCTTGCCAGTCTCCTGCTCCTGATTATCATTGTCATGGGCATCCTGCCGGGTACGTTTCTCAAAGCCGCTTCCGCTGCGATCAGCACAATTTTCTAATACAGCTGCCCGCCGGGACCGGCTCCCTCTGTTCCCTGCAGGCGCCCCGAGCAGGCTGCGCCCTTTTCCAAGGCGGCTCGACTGAACAGTAAAGCCCGGATGAACCGGTCCATTCCAACTGAATCGAATTTATGAACACCTGGCTTCTATTTATCCTCTGTGTGATCGGGGCCCATTATCTGCTGGACAGCATCATATCCCTGCTCAATCTGAAGGCTCTCTCGCCGCAGCTCCCGACCGAGTTCGAAGAGATCTACGATGAGAAGGAATACCAGCAGTCTCAGAAGTATACCAGGGCGAATACCCGATTCTCGCTCATCGAAAACACCCTGACCACCGCTGTCACCGTAATCTTCCTGCTTGGCGGAGGGTTCAACCTTGTCGACCTGCTTGTCAGGTCGCTCGGCTTCGGCTCGATCGTTACCGGTTTACTTTTCGCCGGATCGATTGCGCTGCTCGCCTTTATCCTGGGCCTGCCATTTTCCGTCTATTCCACCTTCGGAATCGAAGCACGATTCGGCTTCAACCGCACCTCGGTGAAAACCTTCATCGCTGACATCATCAAAGCGCTGCTGATCTCAATCCTGCTGGGTGCTCCGATACTGGCCGCTGTTCTCTGGTTCTTCGAATATACCGGTTCCTACGGATGGCTGCTGTGCTGGGCCGGTACCGTGCTGTTCGGTTTTATCATTCAGTTCCTGGCACCCGTTCTGATCATGCCCCTGTTCAACAAATTCACCCCCCTTGAAGACGGCCCGCTGAAAGACAAGATCATGGACTACGCCCGTCAGCAGGATTTTAAAATCAGCGGCATATTCACGATGGACGGCTCCAGACGTTCCACCAAATTGAACGCCTTTTTTACCGGTTTCGGCAGATTCAGGAAAATCGTCTTTTTCGACACCCTGCTCGAAAAGATAGAAGATGATGAAGTGGTAGCCGTGCTGGCCCACGAAATGGGGCACTTTAAGAAAAAGCATATCTGGAAGATGATGGCCGCCTCGATTCTGCAAACCGGTTTGATGTTCTTTCTACTTTCGCTGTTTCTGACCAACCGGGGGCTATTCGAAGCGTTTTCGATGGAAAATATGTCAATTTATGCCGGTCTGTTTTTTTTCGCCTTTATTTACTCCCCGCTCAGTACCCTGCTGTCAATTGTCTTCAACTTTTTCTCCCGGGCCAATGAGTTCGAGGCGGATCGATACGCGGCTGCAACCACCGGTCGACCTCACTTGTTGATTCAGGCCCTGAAAAAACTGAGCCTGGCCAACCTGTCCAATCTTACCCCGCACCCGGCGATGGTTATGCTCAAATACAGTCACCCCCCGGTACTCAAGCGGATAACCGCCCTGGAAACGGTAAAAAGCCAACCAATTCAATCATGAGACACTTGCACCTCGTTACGCTGGCGATTACTTTATGGAGTTAAAGATCTGAAAAAATTTCTCGGCGCCATTTCACCAGAACACGATAGGGAGCACACCATGAACAAAAAAGATTTCAAAAATCCGCTCATCCAGTCAGGTGCTTTGCTGCTCTTTGCATTTCTGCTCATTTCAATCGTCGCTGGTTCCGGATCTGAAGGAATCTGGGGCTCAGTCGCTGCTCTGATTTCCGGGCTTGTCTCTGCCGTTGTCTTTGTCATCGCCCTCTGTTTCGCCATCGTCATCTCCATAGCCGTGATTATCGGCATATACGTTGCCGCTGTTTCAATCTATTCGGTCGACAAGGGGCGTGATCTCATCGATCAACTCAAAAGCACCCTGGTTTCATTGTCTTCAAAGGTGCCTATCCCCAAAAGAGAAAGATCTGAAGCCTCATCGGATTCTGCCGCGCCGGCAACCGTGCCACAGGCGCCCCCCGCACCATCATCAGCCGCTGTAGCGCCGGCTGCCAGTCGCACTGCAGAGCCAATCCATAGCACCTTACAGCAAACCATCGAGGAGTTCGGCAGACAACTGTCTGCACTTTCCCGGACCGCGGCCGCCCATGGTGAGCACCTTACAGCACTGCAGAAACAGCTCGATGCTTATTCGGGCACTGCCGATGGTGCGGCCAGGATTGCAGCCCTTGAAGAGACTCAGCAGAGCATCGAAACCCAGGTCCATGATGCAGCCGCCAAACTGGACTCAAGCCTTTCAGCTATCAGGAAGCTTGAGCAGCAGTATGGCGAGGAGCAGGGTAAGCTCAAAGCAGAACTCGCGGCCCTGCATGAGAAGACCTCGGTTCCAGATGTCATTTCAGGCATACTCTCCTATATCGACACTCCGGAGGACCGGGATACCGTCACTGAGAAGGCCAAAGAGGCTATCGCCAGAAACATGACCTATTCTCAGATAGATGACTTTTTCAAGGACAGCCTGCCCCCAGGCGTCTACAAGGAACTTGCCGCCCACCCACGGCTGACCAAGGATTTTCTGCGCTCGATCAAGAAAAAGTTTTAGTCCGGACCGCAAGTGACTTGAGCCAGCCGCCGGAAATTATTTACCGTTGATTCTCGGCGGCTATGACCTCGATTGTGCGAACCTCTCCACTGATTGCTTCAACCAAACCGATTTCGTGCCCCTTTACCTGCTTGCCTGAATAGTATTCGTAATTATTTTTAAGATTGACAAACTATGGTTGACAAAGGGTGCCCACTCAATTAGTTTGTCGCGGCTTTGGCGGTAGCCTTCGGGCTAGGCTGAAGAGGATTTAAAGGGTTTCAGGAGTACAGAATCTGATTGACATTTAGTTGAGTTCATATTAGATTGACGTTCTTCCGCACTCGTCATGAGTGTCCGGCGTGTCCGGTTCAACGATCCTTGACAACTGAATAACAGCAAATACGCAAACGGGCCCACGTATCCTATTGGATACAGGGGTTCTGTCAAACAGCAGAGCCTTATTTGTTTATAATAAGGACCGAGGAGATCAGGAGACTGATCGATTCAGTTCAGGATATAAACTGGAGAGTTTGATCCTGGCTCAGAACGAACGCTGGCGGCGTGCTTAACACATGCAAGTCGAACGCGAACGAGTTCTTCGGAACTTTAGTAGAGTG
>CAWJQN010000003.1:182500-824871 GCA_963845115.1 uncultured delta proteobacterium
TAAGTACCTGCAGGAAAAGAAATCAATTGAGATTCCGTCAGTAGCGGCGAGCGAACGCGGATCAGCCCAAATGAGCGACAGGTACATGAAATAGATAGTGGAACGGTATGGAAAGGCCGACCAGAGACGGTGATAGTCCGGTACGCAAAATCTATTTCTGACTAGCTCGAGCGAGTACCACGGGACACGTGAAACCCTGTGGGAATATGGGAGGACCATCTTCCAAGGCTAAATACTACCCGATGACCGATAGTGAACGAGTACCGTGAGGGAAAGGTGAAAAGAACCCCGGGAGGGGAGTGAAATAGAAACTGAAACCGTTAGCTTACAAGCAGTGGGAGCCCTATGTCTTTAGACAGGGTGACCGCGTGCCTTTTGCATAATGAGTCAACGAGTTACCCTGTGCAGCGAGGTTAAGCTGAGAAGCGGAGCCGCAGCGAAAGCGAGTCTTAAGAGGGCGTCTTAGTTGTATGGGGTAGACCCGAAACCGGGTGATCTATCCATGGCCAGGGTGAAGTCTCGGTAACACGAGATGGAGGCCCGAACCGATATAGGTTGAAAACTGTTCGGATGAGCTGTGGATAGGAGTGAAAGGCTAATCAAACTCGGTAATAGCTGGTTTTCTCCGAAATATATTTAGGTATAGCCTCGCATGATGACTGTCGGAGGTAGAGCACTGACAAGGCTAGGGGTCCCACCGGATTACCAACCCTTATCAAACTCCGAATGCCGACAAGTTTTAGTGCGGGAGTCAGACTGTGGGAGATAAGTTCCATGGTCGAAAGGGAAACAGCCCAGACCGTCAGCTAAGGTCCCTAAATCTATGCTCAGTGGGAAAGGAGGTGGAATTGTTGATACAACCAGGAGGTTGGCTTAGAAGCAGCAACCCTTTAAAGAAAGCGTAATAGCTCACTGGTCTAATGAATCTGCGCCGAAAATGTAACGGGGCTAAGCATAGTACCGAAGCTACGGATCAGAAAACTGATTTAAGGTTATTAGCAGGAGGGAATGACATTTGTGAGCGTATTTTGCGAACAAAATCCCCTCCCCTAAGCATAGCAGCTTAGAAGCGTTAATAGGTTTAAGTCAGCTTTCTCGATGGTAGGAGAACATTGCAGTATCCTGAGAAGGTGTACCGAAAGGAGCGCTGGAGGTTCTGCAAGAGCTTATGTTGACACGAGTAGCGATAATGAGGGTGAGAAACCCTCACGCCGAAAGCCTAAGGTTTCCTGTAGTCAAGTTAATCTGCTCAGGGTTAGTCGGCTCCTAAGGCGAGGCCGAGAGGCGTAGTCGATGGGAAACAGGTTAATATTCCTGTACCACTGTTATAATGTTTGATGATAAGGGGGGACGGAGAAGGATAGGCCATCCGGCTGTTGGAATAGCCGGTTCAAGCGTGTAGGTGGAGGACTTTGGTAAATCCGGGTCCTTGTATAACACTGAGGCGTGATGACGATGTCTTAATTGACAGCAAAGTGGTTGATTCCATGCTTCCAGGAAAAGCCTCGTATCTAGTTATAATGGTGACCGTACCGTAAACCGACACAGGTAGGCAGGTAGAGTATACCAAGGCGCTTGAGAGAACTCTGGTTAAGGAACTCGGCAAAATAGCACCGTAACTTCGGGAGAAGGTGTGCCCTCATGGTGAATTTATATACATGAATGAGCTTACGAGGGTTGCAGTGAAATGGGGGGAGCGACTGTTTACTAAAAACACAGGACTCTGCGAAGTCGAAAGACGAAGTATAGGGTCTGACGCCTGCCCGGTGCCGGAAGGTTAAGGGGACCTGTCAGCTCACGCGAAGCAGTGAACCGAAGCCCCGGTAAACGGCGGCCGTAACTATAACGGTCCTAAGGTAGCGAAATTCCTTGTCGGGTAAGTTCCGACCTGCACGAATGGCGTAACGATTTCCCCACTGTCTCAACCAGAGACTCAGCGAAACTGTAGTACCGGTGAAGATGCCGGTTACCCGCAACAAGACAGAAAGACCCCGTGAACCTTTACTACAGCTTGGCATTGGTTTTTGAGGTAGCATGTGTAGGATAGGTGGGAGACTTTGAAATGGGCACGCCAGTGTTCATGGAGTCGCCCTTGAAATACCACCCTTGCTATCTTAGGAATCTAACCGCGGTCCGTGATCCGGATCCGGGACATTGTCTGGTGGGTAGTTTGACTGGGGCGGTCGCCTCCTAAAGCGTAACGGAGGCGCGCGATGGTTCCCTCAGGCTGATTGGAAACCAGCCGTAGAGTGTAAAGGCATAAGGGAGCTTGACTGCGAGAGAGACATTTCGAGCAGGTAGGAAACTAGGTCTTAGTGATCCGGCGATTCCGCATGGAAGGGTCGTCGCTCAACGGATAAAAGGTACTCCGGGGATAACAGGCTTATCTCCCCCAAGAGTCCATATCGACGGGGAGGTTTGGCACCTCGATGTCGGCTCATCACATCCTGGGGCTGAAGCAGGTCCCAAGGGTTTGGCTGTTCGCCAATTAAAGTGGTACGCGAGCTGGGTTTAAAACGTCGTGAGACAGTTTGGTCCTTATCTGTTGCGGGCGCAGGGTATTTGAGGAGATCTTCCCCTAGTACGAGAGGACCGGGGTGGACGAACCGATGGTGTACCAGTTGTTCCGCCAGGGGCATTGCTGGGTAGCTATGTTCGGCAGGGATAACCGCTGAAAGCATCTAAGCGGGAAGCCCACTCCAAGATAAGATACCCCATGGCTGTAGTGGCCATCTGAAGGCACGTCGGAGACTACGACGTTGATAGGTCGGGTGTGGAAGTGTGGCAACACATGGAGCTTACCGATACTAATGTGCCGTGCGGCTTATCCATATTTTTTGATGAAGCTGCTGCTGGGCGTTGCTCTACTGTTTGATTATCGATTTATTGATTGTTTGATTTGATTATACCGAATTACCCTTTTTCGGTGGTCACAGCGAAGAGGATCCACCCGTTCCCATTCCGAACACGGTCGTTAAGCTCTTCTGCGCCGATGGTACTGCACGGGCAACTGTGTGGGAGAGTAGGTCGCCGCCGAATTCTTTCTAACAAAAACCCCCTCGCTTCTTCGAAGCTTGGGGGTTTTTGTTTTGACCATTAACTGGCCTATGAGTCATCTTGCTTCTGCCTAAATAAACATTTCTTGACACAATCTTAAAAGTTTCTTTTAGCGCAATACAATAATTGTAGCCCGCCTGTCGGTCCTTTCGTGTCAGGAGGTGGTAATCATCGAACACATTATTTTGCCCCAGTTGAGCACGATAGTGCATCGCTGCTGCCACGTTAGCGCCGCGGTTCCGGGTTAAAAAGGCGATCATTCTGCCGATGCCGTCAAGGTTCATAGAAGATCGTGCTGTTCATCATGGTAATAAAAGTATCAATGATGAGGTGTGTCATCGATCAGGCTATTACCGTTTTCCGCCAGGGATTCGCCCTGACAGCCACGGAAAACTTTCATCAGTAGAGCGGTACACCGATGAACATGTCATGAAACCAGATGAAAAAAGCGCAATAGAGTGCCAGCCCGCCGGCAACGGCTATGATATCGTTCAGCCGCGACGGCGGCGCCCCTAAAACCGGACGCTGCTGGCGACGATTTAAAGAGATCCGGTCCCAGGCAGCCCAGGCCAGAAAAGAGGCGAACAGCAGCACGTCAGCCAAAGAGCCGTTGGCAAGCAGATGCGCAAAGGCCCAGATTTTCACCGCCAAAAGCATCGGGTGGCCGCTAATCGTCTTGATACGGCCTGGGAAATAGGCGGCCACCAGCAGCGGAAATACCGGCAGCAGCAGGATGGCCGAAACGTAATGGAGCCATTGGGGTGGCGTGTATAAAACGATCGTATCATAGCGCACCCCTTGATACCCTTGTATTATCAATACCAGACCTGCTATCGCCGCCAGCGAATAAACCCCCTTCCAGGGCCATTCACCAATAACGCCAACAATCTTATTGCGCCACGAATCGTTTACGATCGAAATGGAGTGAACCCCAAGAAAAATTATGATTCCAGCAAGATACATCACCATATATGTTCTCCGTTTTGACCCTGTCCTGGTTTGATCTGATCGGGGATCCCCCCTCTATCCCCTCCCCTGATGCATGCCCGTCGAGTAAATAATAATACCCAGCAGAAATTCTTCCAGAATCGCTGATTTGATTTACTCTCGCTGTGCCTGTCTCAGCATCTCGATGACCATGTCCAGCCATGCTGCGATCAGTTCGGTCAGCCAGACAGGGATACTCGATTCCGGCCCGGTTGAAATAGACCTCTTTCGGCAATATTATCTGGTATAGTAAGCAGGTACGGTACAAAAGCTGATCAGATCCGCAATGGGCAGATGAATCGGGGATCTGATAAGACAACGATTGAGAGGCCTTCAGGTTCGATACCGATATGAAAGAAAAGGAGATTTCCTCAATTAAAAACGAGGACCGGGCTCTTCGGAAAACGTCCTCCGCAAATGAAATCGACGCGTTTCTGAATGCTGCCAAAAAGATAGACCCGAGCCGTGGCGGCAGGCTGATTTTCGCCCTGGACGCGACCATGAGCCGGCAGCCAACCTGGTCACGGGCCATGGTTATTCAGGCATCGATGTTCGATGCCGTCGGCAAGGCCGGCGGCCTGTCGGTTCAGCTCGTCTATTTTCGCGGTGTCGGTGAGTGCCGCGCCTCCAAGTGGGTGATCAATGCCGAGGCGCTGCGCAACCTCATGCTCGGCATACAGTGCCGGGGAGGACAGACACAGATAGCCAAAATACTTAAGCACGCCCATCATGAAACGGGTGAACAGAAGGTCTCGGCTCTGGTATTTATCGGTGATGCGATGGAAGAAAACGTCGACCTTCTCTGCCAGAAGGCCGGTGAACTCGGTCTGAAAGGGGTGCGCGGTTTCTTCTTTCAGGAAGGACACGACTGGGCGGCTGAGCAGGGATTCCGCGAAATGGCCAAACTCACCGGCGGAGCCTATTTTCGGCTGGGTCCCGATTCGGCAGACGAGCTGGCAAAACTTCTCGGAGCGGTGGCGATATACGCACGCGGAGGCTTGCCGGCCCTTACCAGCAGTACCCGGCGCGAAGCTCGGCTGCTGCTCGAACAGATGAACAAATAAGAGGGCTTAATCCTCTGCGGTTTGCAAACTGAATGACCTACGCTATCATTATCCTGCTGCTGCTGGTGATCACTGCTTTCTGGCTGATTCTCACTAGTCCGGCCCAGAAAACCGCTGCCGTGCTGACCCAGGGCGGACCCATCATCCTGATTGTTCTGGGAGGGCTTCTAATCCTTCTTCGACGCGGCGTCATCGGTATCCCCATGGTGATCCTGGGGATATCGTGGTGGCGGCGCAGTCGTACGATACAGCCGTCCGGCTACACAGGCCGCCGAACCTCAAAGGTGAGTTCGACACACCTGGAGATGGAACTCGACCATGACACCGGCGAAATGGACGGCAGGGTCCTGAGCGGGAGGCATGAGGGATCACGCCTCTCTTCACTGAGCGAGGATGAGTTGCTCGCCTTTTATGTCGAAATTATTGCCGATTCAGAGAGTGCGGCGCTGCTCGAATCCTTTCTGGACCGCTACCACGCCGGTTGGCAGGAGCGGGTCGACCCGGAAGGTTTCGAGGGGCAGCGCCACGCCACCGGCACTGATAAAATGACCCGGGAAGAGGCTTACCAGATTCTGGGCCTTGAACCGGGGGCAACAAAAGAGGAAATCCACCAGGCCTATCGGCGGCTCATCAAAGGCGTTCATCCCGACGGCGGCGGCTCAGCATTTCTGACGGCCAAGATCAATGCGGCCAAAGACCTTCTGCTCGGTTGAGACCATCAGCCGAATACCACCCAGACCGATTTATCCCCCGGTCCGGTATTTACATCGACCCAACCGGGGAAGTACAGCTACGTCTGCGGAAATGGTAAATCAGGCAGGGGAATAAACTCATCTTCATCACCGGGCACGGTATCAAAGTCACCGTTCTTCCAGTCAGCAGCCGCATCCCTGATCCGGTCGACCGAGGACGACACGAAGTTCCACCAGATGTAGCGCGGCCCATCAATCGGGGCACCGCCGAGGATAACCAGATGGGCATCCTCGATTGTTCTGAGAAGAACCTCTGACCCAGGTTTCAGAACTATCAGCTGTCGAGAAGAGAAGAGTGATTCATCAATAGCGATCCTGCCGCCGACCAGAAAAACAGCCCGCTCTTCGATTGCCGGCAGAACTTCAAAGGATGTCCCCTCCTTCAGGTTCAGTTCCAGGTAGAGCGTTTCCCACTGGCTCTGAATCGGCGATCGATACCCCTGGTAGGCTCCGATTACAAGACGGCCCCGCAGCCCCTTGGCTGAAAGGGTCGGGATCTCTTCTGCACCGGTATGCGTAAAGGCTGGACGGCTCTCTTCCAGATGTTTCGGCTGGGCCAGCCAGCTCTGAATGCCGAACAGCCGGCTGCCACCCTGCCGGAGATCCATACCGGTTCGCTCAGAGTGAACGATGCCGCTGCCCGCATGCATGAGGTTGACGTCGCCCGGCACGATGCGCATATCGTTACCGAGTGAATCCCTGTGGTCCAGGCTGCCGTCGAACAGATAGGTAACCGTTGACAGACCGATATGAGGATGCGGCCTGACATCGACGCCGCGACCGATGGGAAATTCCCCCGGGCCCATCTGGTCCCAGAAAATAAAGGGCCCGACCATTCTCCTGTCCTGACAGGGCAAGGCGCGGTGGACCTTAAATCCACCGATATCGACCGTACGGGGAACAATGAGCAGTTCCACCCGCGGCGGGCAGTCGAGGGGAGCGGATCCTTCCGGCCCCATGGTTAAATCTCGCTGCCGTCCATACGCTTCATCATGTTTGACCAGAGTTTCATCTTCTCCGGGCCGCCAACCCGTTTTCCGGTGCCCTGGGCCTTGGCCAGGTAGAGTCCGTTGGCATTGAAACTGAAGACGGGAACCAGGTCTTTACGCTCATTTGCCGGTTTGAGTTCCTTCTTGATGTTGTCGAGCACCAGCGGGGGGAAGGACGGCTCGGGGTAATAGGCCAGGACCATGTGGGCCTCATTCCATTCCAGCGCCTTGACGTACATGATCCGCAGTTTTTCCTCCTCGATCCCAAGCTCACGAAGGGTGTAATATTTCGACAGCGAGTAATCCTCACAGTCACCGCCGTTGGTGGAAAGCTTTTCAATCGGGGTGGCCCAGTAGTCTTCCGCTTTCCAATGCTGGGCGTCGGTGTAGTAAGGAATCCGGTTGAAAAAATCATTGACTACCTTGATCTTTTCATTATCGCTGAGCCCCCTGCTGGCGTCGACCATTTCACCCAGGGCGACCAGTCGCTTGGAGGCATCCGGCCCATATTTGTCGCTTACCCTGCTCAACAAATCATCACTGAATTGCTGGGAGGTGGCCTGATTGGAGATGGCTGTGAACAAGAGCCCTGCTGCTGCCAGCAGAACGACCGCGCAGCCGAGGAAAAGGGAGCGCGGGGACTGCATATATTTGTTTTTCATCATGTACATCCTTGAGTCTAATTGTTTTTCCTGCTCGCACCGTGGACACCAAGCTCGATAACGTGCTGCCAGTCCTTATCTGAAACGCTTTCAGCCAGGATAATGGTGTCGAGCAGATTTCCGGTTTCGACCATCGAGGAGATAAGGTTTCTCTTTTCGGTATCACCGGCCAAATCTTCTGTATAGCTTCTGGCCAGGCGGATATAATCGAACTGATACTGTTTGAGTATGTCGAGTTCCATGAAACGCGGTTCATAACGCTTGATCATCAGTTTGGTTTCCGTCCTGCGTACCAGATCCTTAAACGACTCGAGCAGTTTCAGATCTTTCGCAGCTGCGTAGGCAGTGAGACAGAAAACCAGGCGGGAAGCCACCCCTTTGTTGTTTTCAATCAGCCCGTAGAGCTGTGATCGAAATTCGGGATCCCCGATGGAGCTGAATGAGAGATTGACACCAAGATCCTGGCTCCCACCGTCTGCACCGATGCGATCAAGCACCTTCTGCAGGATCATCAGATCAAAGCCGGTGACCAGGTCGATCTCTTCAGCCACAGATATAAAGGTTCCAATGGAGATAGGCTCCCCGTCCTCACTCTGCAGCCTGGCAGTCGCCTCCTCCAGCAGCACCCGGCCGCTGTCGTCTCCCTGGAGCGCCACCGCCTGATCGCTGATGACGATCTCGGCACGCCCCTTTTCAACCACCGATCTGACCAGGCTGATCCACTCGTCCTTGCTGCGGGCCCCGGCAGATTTTTCACCGATGACGAAGCTGTTGCGGCCGACCAGTCGGGCCTTGTTGTAAGACTCGAGCGCGGCGGACATGATCGAATCCGTGGTGCCCAGCGGATCGAAAGCGATTCCACCGATGTGTGCGACCCCTTCCAGCCCGGCGGAACGGCCAAGTTCGGCGAAACCGTCGGAGAGCCCCTTGGAAAGCTGCTCTGCATGCTGCCGATCGAGTGATTCGGCAATGAGGGCAAACTCGCCGCCCCCCAGGCGATAGGTCTGAATGTAGGTCTGCTCACCCCCGGCAGCGCTGATACAGTCGGCAAAATCTTTCAGGAAGCGATCCACCTCCTCGTTCGAACGACTGCGGGCGAGCTCGCCCAGATTGTCGATACGGATAAGGAAGATATGTCCGCCGGCATTGTTGACGAACATCTGTTTCAGGGCGGCGTCGAAACTCTGCTTCGTTTCCAGCCCGGTGACCGCGTCGGTGGAGAGCTTGCGCTCCGCGTCACCGAGTTTTGACTGCAGTCCGTCGATGATCTGCTTTATCTTACCGGACATCAGGTTCATCGCAGCGGCGACATTTTTCAATTCCTTGGTCCAGGGCAGCGGCTCTATGACCGTAAATTCACCATTGCCGATGGCTCCCGCCTGGTGCTCGATTTTTTCCAGTGGTTTGAGTACCTGACGCAGGACAAGGGCCAGGACTATCAGTGACAGGACATAGGCGATCACCGAGTAGGTCAGAGCCTGTTTAGCCTGATTCCAGAGCTTCAGATAGCCGTAGCCGGGATGAACGGTGACCATAACCTGCGCCACCAGATTCCAGCCGTCATTGATTTCACTGACGGCTGAAGCCGTCTCGAGTGGCAGAATATTGGTAAACCAGTCGGGAACCTCACTGAAAGTCTTGGGATTGCTGCGCTCGATCAAAACCTGCCCGTTCATGTCGGAAAGCACGATACTGCCGTAATAGCCGCGATCGAAAATGGCGTTCACCAGGGTCGGCAGAATGGTATCGCCCGGATCCTTGATGTAGGGGGACAGCGATATACCCAGGGAAGTGGCGGTGTCTTCCGCATGAATCCCTGCCTCGGTCTGCAGGTAATTTCTGGTATTGTTGACACCGGTTGCGTAATTGACCGCGAATATTATCAAAAAGAGCAGAGAGATCAAAAGGAACAGCTGTTTGGACAAAGCCATGCGGTTTCTCCTCTGTTACGTTGTAAAACCTAGGATGCCGAACCAATTTGGTCAGCTAATGATAACTACGGATTGGCGACTAGGCAACCGGGCGGCTGCAGCGGGCCAGGCGGGTGCGGGATAGTGCCCGGAACGTGCAGGCCACCGGCATCCGGAACCCAGCGGCGGCGACCTGAACCGCTGCACCCCGGGATGACTATGCCTGCTCAGTGCTCAGATACTGGTCGATATCGACCTCGTCGACCTGTGAAGGATCGAGATACTGCTCACCGTATTGCCGGTATATACCGCTGGTCAGGAAGAGACGGTAGAGATCGGGGTCGAAATGACCGCCTTTCTGCATCAGAGCCATGATCTTCACCGCATCGCTGAGTTTTTTGGCTTTCTTGTAAGGCCGGTCCGAGGCCGTCAGCGCTTCGAAAACGTCGGCGATGACCATCATCCTGGCTGTCAGCGACATCTGGTCGCCGGTCAACTTCCGTGGATATCCGGTGCCGTGCAGCGTCTCGTGATGACCGCCGGCAATTTCGGGTACATTAAGAAGATGCTTCGGGTACGGCAGTTCCTCGAGCATCTTGATGGTCTGAACGATGTGATCATTGATCTTGAAGCGTTCCTCCTGGCTCAGCGTGCCCCGCCTGACCGCCAGGTTGTATACTTCACCGCGGTTGTAGAGGCTCTCGGGCACATCGACTTTGAAGCCCCAGAGGTTGTCCGGTTCGATGGTGTCCTTTTCGCTGCGGCTGATCAGGTGTTCCTCCTTGTCTGTCAACACCTGCTCGACCGCCGGCACCACCACAGCCGGGGTGCGGTTCTTGCGCTGGGACTCTTCCCAGGATATGCCGATCCGGTCATCAAGGGTTCTCGTCCAGGTTCTGCCTGCTATCTCACTGAGCCGATCGACCGCCTCATCGGCCAGGAATTCGCCCCCCTCGTTGCAGCGGGCGATAAAATCGAAATCTTCATCGAGCCTGGTCAGCGTCTCGTTGAGACTTTTCAGCAGTTCCTCTCTACTCTCTCCGTCTGCAATCGCCTGCCAGCACGAAATCTCCGCGTCGCGCTTGAGAACTTCGAAGCGCATGCGCACTTCATGAATCCGGTCGTAGATGGTTTCCAGTTTAGTGGCTTTGTCGACCACGTACTCGGGCGTCGTCACCTTGCCGCAATCGTGCAGCCAGGCGGCGACATGGAGCTCCTCCCACTCCTCGTCAGTCAGGCTGAAATCGGCAAGCGGACCATCTTTCTGGTCACAGGCAGCCTGGGCGAGCATCTTGGCAAGCACTGGAACCCGCTGGCAGTGGCCACC
This sequence comes from uncultured delta proteobacterium, assembly GCA_963845115.1. Lineage (GTDB taxonomy): Bacteria > Desulfobacterota > Desulfobulbia > Desulfobulbales > Desulfocapsaceae > JABDQA01. Next base: position 193,249 of record CAWJQN010000003.1, read on the forward strand.
GGTATAGGGAGACTTGGCATCGATGGCGCCGGCGATCAGCTTGATGAAAGCATCGAACAACTCCTTCTGCTTCTTGATCAGCTGTTTGGTTTCGAGCGTCACCCCGGCAAGCCCTGAGAGCCGTTCGACAAAACTCAGCCGGTCCTGCAACTCACTGGTATCAACCTGGTTCTTGGAACCGATGTAGACGAGACCGATGACTCCCATCGAGTTATTCTGGCGATCCTCCAGCGGCTCGCACCAGATGGTTACCTGCTGGTCTTTCACACCGATAAGATTGGCCAGCTTGTTGGCCTGGCCCGGTGACAGGTCCCAGCGGACCCGTTCGTTGTTCTTCAGTGCATGGACGATTGGCAGGTCCTCATCGAGGCCCAGGTCCGGCAGATCCAGATCCCTGCTGCAGACCTTTTCATCGCAGTAGACATCCGGGCTCAGCGTTCCCTGCTCCTCATTGATCAGGCAGATCAGCACCCCGTCTGAAGCTGCGGCATGGCGTACATCATGGCCGATACGATCGAGCAGTGAATCAAAATTCTTCTCCCGGTTCAGCGATTCGATCAGCTCGAGAAATTCTGAAATGGTCTGCCGCATAAAAGACATGGCCCCAGACAATTCGTCCACCTCGGTTATGATCGAGGTGACTGGCTTACGCCCGGAGAAATCGAGCCGGCTTACCGCATTTGCCTCTTCGGCCAGCCTGCTGATCGGTTTTGAAATCCCCCTGGCCATGGCCATGGTCAAGGGAATCAGTGCCAACACCATGGCCAGAGCCAGCAGACCGGTCTGGTTACGAATCTGCCGAACCTCCGCGGTCAATTCGAGAAACGGAACCACCATGCTGAAAAACATCGGCGGACCATTGCCGAGACTGAGCTGGCCACTGGTGGACAGCCAGGGCTCACCTCCTGCCTCGAACTCGGTCCTGCTCAGATCACTCACCTCCTGACTGCGCAGAATCACGGCAAGTTTATCCATGACCGGATCACCCAGCTGGTCCACACGCTTTCTGTCGAGCTGCTCAGCCGCGCCGCCGACCTGGTTGACCAGCTGTTCCCGATCCTCATGGGCGATCAACTGCCCACTCGTCTCATAGAGGATCACACGGGTCCCCGGCGTGATCTTGAACTGTTCCATCATCGCCGACAGAGTCTCAAGCCGAATATCGACGCCGGCTACCGTGCGCTCCTCAACGTTGCTGCGGGCAAAAGTCAGACCGAGCTGCTTGTCGCTGTAAAACACATAGGGACTGCCCCTTACCGTTTCCACAGCGTCCACCGCCTGGCGATACCAGCTGCGCAGCCGTGGATCATAGGTAGTCTCCCAGTCAGCATCTCCGACCGGTTCAAGTTCCCAGTCGAAAAAAAGTAATTTTTTATCCGTTATCAGACCATACTGCCCATCAATGCTCTGCACCAGCCACTGGCTCTGTTCAGGAGCGTTGAAGATTGCCCGGTCCCGCTCATCACGGAGTTTGCGAAACTGAAAAAAATCGCCATCGGGATAGCCGATATAGACCGATGCTATCTCCGGATTGCCCGCTATTGCTTCCTTTAAAACCGGCATACTGACCAACCGCTGATCCAAACTGACAGCCTTGGCAATAGCTGAATTGGCCAGCAGATCCGCCAGCGTCTTGGGGGGGCCAAACAGGCGCTCGATTTCGCGGGTGGATTCACTGACGATGCGATCGACCAGTTTTTCGGTCTCTCTGGCCACCATATCCCGGCTTTTGATATAGAAGAGAATCGAGATGGATCCGCAGGCCACCAGTATCAGCACGACAAAAAGGGTGGAGATATGGATTCTGAGGGGATAGCTTCTTTTTTTTAGTGCCTGAGCCATGGTCACCTGCTAATGCTGTATTGGTTCATAATAGGGACTATCGGGTTCAGGGCTCAATCGGTCCTGGCTCCGCCAGACCACGTCAAATTGACCGTCGGCCCGTATTTTACCGATGTACACGGGCCGGTGCAGGTGGTGGTTTTGAAGATCCATTTTCACCGTTACGCCACTTGGTGCCAGCATCTCCTGGCCTTTCATAGCCTCTCTCACCGCCTCGATGTCAAAGGAGCCGGCGGCCTCCACGGCCTGTTTCCAAAGCATAATGCCGATATAGGTCGCTTCCATCGGATCGGTGGTCAGGGGGTGTTCAAATCCGGCGAGCATTCTTCGTTTGGAATATGCGGCCCAGCGTTGACGAAAATCTCGATTCTGATCATTTTCCAGAGACATGAAATAGCACCAGGCCGCATAATGGCCCTTGAGCGTCTCCTTGTCCAATGTTCTGAGCTCCTCCTCACCGATCGAAAAGGCCATGACCGGTATATCCTCTGCTGATATGTTCTGTGAGGCAAGCTCCCGATAAAAAGCGATATTCGAGTCACCGTTGATGGTTGATATAACCGCTGTTTTTCCGCTACTGGCAAACTGTTTCAACTCACTGACTATTTCCTGGTAGTCCCGATGACCAAACAGCGTGTAGCGCTCGATGATCCGCTCTTCGACCACCCCTTTTGAGCGCAGGAAATTATGGATGATATTATTCGTGGTCCGGGGATAGACGTAATCGGTGCCGAGCAGGTAAAAACGCTCGATGGCGCCCCCCGCTTCACTGAGCAGATAGTCCACCGCCGGGATTGTCTGCTGGTTGGGGGTCGCTCCGGTATAGAACACGTTCGGGGAGACCTCCTGCCCCTCATACTGCAGCGGGTAGAACAGCAGCCCGTTGTATTTTTCGAAAACAGGAAGGACCGCCTTTCTCGACACCGAGGTCCAGCATCCGAAGACCGCCGAAACCCGGTAGTTGACCAGCAGTTCCCGAGCCTTTTCCGGGTACAGCGGCCAGTTCGAGGCAGGGTCGACGACAATCGGTTCAAGCTGCCGGCCAAGCACTCCCCCGGCTTCATTTATTTCCTCGATGGTCATCAATGCCACATCCTTGAGCGGCGTCTCGCTGATGGCCATGGTTCCGGAAAGGGAATGGAGAATACCTACTCTGACCCGAGACTGGCCAGCGGCACCAGCCACCGGTTCGGCCCCGGTTAAAAGAACGATAAGAGAAGTCAGAAGAAAGGAAAACAGAAAGGTATGTTTCAACAGCGCTCACCAACGGTGTAAGTTTCTCTTTTGCAAGGCTCTGCACAGACGCACAGATTACTTCACTTGGGGAGCATACTCAAGCGATAGATGGGGCGCCGGGCAGCGTTTTGGCATGCCACGCCAGTCCCGATGCTGATAACGGCTCCGGTAGAACCGGCAGCACCACACCATATTTCCGGCCACCGGTAGAAACGAACCGTAGACAGTGGTCCCAGGTCAGCTCAACTGCCGATGGGCCGTCTCCAGCGCCGACAGCACCGCTTCGGACGAGCAGGCGAATACAATACGTTTGAGGTCGGCTTCCCGTTCTATGAAGTTCAGCGTTGTGCCGATGGCGATCGGCGCCGCTTTCGGGATTGGGAAGCCGTAAACGCCGCAGCTGATGGCAGGGAAAGCGATGGAGGCGAGCTGGCGGAAAACGGCCAGGCGCAGACTGTTTCGGTAACACGATGCCAGCAACTCAGATTCACCCTGCGCTCCTCCCCGCCAGACCGGCCCGACCGTGTGGATGACATACGAAGCAGGCAGATCGTAGCCTCTGGTGATCCTCGCTTCACCGGTTGGACAGCCGCCGATGGAGCGGCACTCGTCCAGCAGGCCGGGCCCGGCGGCCCGATGAATCGCCCCATCCACGCCGCCACCGCCCAGAAGAGACGAATTGGCGGCATTGACGATGGCATCAACCTCGAGTGTGGTAATATCGGCCTGGATGATTTCAATAGCAGCCATAACCAGCCTCCGTACTGAATGTATTGGACGATGCAGAACAACGGTTCAGCGTGAGTTTCATTGAAACGCAGCACAGCCTGCAGGACAATCGTAGCGCCCGGTGTTCATTTTGTTAATGGTGAATATGGCGGGATGTTGTGAAGATAAGGCGAAGGGAATAAATGCTCCCTTCGCCTCAAATTAGTGATGACCGCAGGCTGCCGCTACAGCAGGTGGGCGATGGCCTGGCGTTCGCCGGTCAGCTCATCTTCGGTCTTGCCCATCATCTCTTTGCTGAAGTCGCTGATCTCGAGACCCTCGACGATTTTCCACTCACCGTTCTCGGTGGTGATCGGAAAAGAGTACATGATATCCTCATCAATGCCGTACGGATTGCCGGCCGAGTAGACCCCCATGCTGACCCAGGACCCCTTGCTGCCCAGGGCCCAGTCCCGCATATGGTCGACGGCGGCTGATGCTGCCGACGCGGCGCTGGAGGCACCGCGGGCCTTGATGATGGCGGCGCCGCGCTGCTGCACGGTGGGGATGAAGGTATCGACACACCAGTCGTTGCTGACTTTTTCTTTCACCGGGACACCGTCCACGGTAGCGTAACTGATATCGGGGTACTGGGTGGCGGAATGGTTACCCCAGACCACCATCTGCTCGATGTTGGAGCTGTGGCTGCCGGTTTTTTCAGCAATCTGGGACTTTGACCGGTTATGGTCGAGTCGCATCATCGCGGTGATATTGCGGGGATTGAGATCCGGCGCATTTTTCAAGGTGATCAGGGCATTGGTGTTGGCGGGGTTGCCGACAACCAGGATTTTGACGTTTTTGTCGGCATGGTCATTGAGCGCCTTTCCCTGGACCGAAAAGATCTGGGCATTGGCTTCGAGAAGATCGCCGCGTTCCATTCCCGGTCCCCTCGGACGGGCGCCTACCAGAAATCCATATTCGATATCCTTGAAAGCCACATTGGGGTCATCACTGGTAATCACATCGGCTACCAGAGGAAAGGCGCAGTCGTTGATTTCCATGACCACGCCGTTCAGCGCGTCCATGGCGGGCGGTATTTCAAGAAGCTGCAGGATGACCGGCTGGTCGGGCCCCAGCATGTCGCCGTGGGCAATGCGAAAGATAAGTGAATAGGCAATCTGGCCGGCCGCTCCGGTGACGGCCACACGTACGGGTGATTTCATCATGTTCCTCCTCGATGACTCTTCTTTCTTGATCGTTTCCTTTTCCAAAAAAGGGTGAATTCCAACCTGGCAAAACCAGTAATCCGCTGCCTTCCTGGCAAATTCGGATCCCGTTGGTATTACCAGGATACCAGTAAATTTTCCAGAGAAAATTAGGTGCTGCGCCAAACCTGTGATCTAAAACTCTTCCAGCCGCTTTCCCCTGTCGATGATATCAGTGATTTCGTCACAGCCCGCCTGCACCGAGCGGGCTACCTGATAGATCTGCTCAAAGACCGGATCATCCCGGTCCAGCAACTGATCCGCCTCTTTGATCAATGCCCTGCTGTCAGCCAGGAACCGATCGAGCCGCTCGGTCAGTTTCTTGCGGTTGGCATGCTTGTTCTTCTCTTCCTGGATGAGAGGTAGAATCCGTTCGATGGAAAACTCCACCAGGGCATCGCGGGGGGTCTGATAGCGTTTGCAGACCTGCTCCAGGTTTTCAAGCGTTTTTCTGGATATCACATAGGTTTTCGCCACCCGGTTCGGGTCGATTTCCCGCCGTTTATCGATTTCGCGGGCTAGGGCCTGCAGGGCCCTGGTGTCGTCTACCAGATGATCGAAAATCGATTTCTGCTTTATACCTAACTGACCGGCCAGCAGGCTCAGGGCATCGATACTGCGTGGAGTCAGCTTAAAGGTGGTGCGCACCGACTGCCGCCCTTTCAATTCAGACGAGTAGGTTTCTGAAAGCATCACCAGTTCAACCGATTTCTTTTCATTTGTCATATTCGGCCCGCAGCACCCGTGGTTATTTTGATCATATATTACTTATAAAATTATTAATGATTAGTAACATTTTTTTTATTGACATGAATGAACCAATTATTACCATTTAGTTCACAGGCGTAAACCAAAAAAAACAAAACCCGACCATTCAAGGAGAAAAAAATGTATCTGACAACTTACAACCCGCGATCAGGATTGAGGCCGTATCGGCATGGACGTCTGTTCGATGACTTTTTTGCACCGTTTAACACACGGTTCGAGAATGGTGTTGAACATGGCATGATGCCGGCAGTCGACATTTACGAAAAAGACGAGAAAATCGTCTTCGAAGCTGAACTGCCCGGCATCGACAAAGACAAAATCAAAGTGGATGTAAAAGGAAATCTGTTGACCCTTTCCGGCGAACGCAACAGCGAGCAGGAGACAAAGGAAAACGGACATTATCGCCGTGAGCGCCGGTTCGGCAGTTTCGAGCGGACCTTCAGGCTGCCGTTCGAAGCAACCGAAGAGCATATCGAGGCCAGTTACAAAGACGGTGTACTGACCCTCACGGTCGAAAAACCTGAAGAGCAGAAACCAAAACAGATAACCATCAACTGAGCAGCAATAAAACCTCTCATTCCTCCACAGCAGGGGAAGGGCAAAACCGGGCCCTTCCCCTTTTTTTTATTTGCACATCAACTATCGGGTAGGTACGTTCATGGCCACAATAATCTTCCAATGAACCACCGATGGTAACGAGAATTTTTCTACACGGACTGGACTCTTCCGGCTCGGGGACCAAAGGCACCTTTTTTTCCGCTCGCCACCCCGACATGATGCGCCCTGATTTTCATGGAGCGTTGCACGAGCGACTGCAGCAGCTCTATGGACTGGTGGGGGAGGCGACCGACCTGGTCGTCGTGGGTTCCAGCTTCGGCGGTCTGATGGCTGCCTGTCTGGCCTTCGACCACCCGGAAAAAACGAGGCGTCTCATTCTTTTGGCTCCGGCCCTCAATTTCCATGAATATCGGATACCGAAGCAGCCCACCGAGGTCGAAACCGCTCTGATCATCGGATCAGACGATGTGGTGACGCCGCCCGACCTCGTCGTTCCGGCGGCCGTAGCATCGTTTTCAAATCTCACGATTGATATCGTCAATGACGATCACCTGCTGCACGACACCTATCAGAATCTTGACTGGGATTATCTGTTGAGATAGCCGACAGGGCCGCGGCAGGTCTGGTCCGGGCTGGGCGCTCAGACGCTGAGCAGCATCGAATCGTTTGCCAGTTCTTCTCCCTGAGCCAGGTAGAACTGCTGCAGGAGGTCGTTGACCGTCAGGCTGCTTTTTTTCTCCCCGCTGACATCGAGGATGACTCTGCCCTGATGTAGCATGATCAGCCGGTTCCCGTAATCGATGGCGTGGTTCATGTTGTGGGTAATCATCAGTGTGGTCAACCCCTTTTGGGCCACGATGTCTCTGGTCAGCTTCAGAATCTGCCCGGCGGTTTTCGGATCAAGCGCCGCAATATGCTCGTCGAGCAGCAGCACCTCGGGGCGCACCAGGGTCGCCATCAGCATGGTCAGCGCCTGCCGCTGTCCTCCGGACAGCAGGCCGACCCGGTCCTGGAGCCGGTTTTCCAGTCCCAGTCCGATTTTCGACAGTTCGGTGAAAAAGCGTTGCCGGTCCCCTGCCCTAACCCCCGGCCCCAGCCCTCTTCTCTTGCCCCGGCGCTGGGCCAGTGCCATGTTCTGCTCGATGGTCGCTCCCGGGCAGGTTCCGAGCAGAGGGTCCTGGAATACCCGGGCGATCAGCTTTGCCCGCTTGTATTCAGGCCACCGGGTCACATCATGCTCACCAATGACGATGGTGCCGGAATCGAGCAGGAAGGATCCGGCCAGGGCGTTGAGCAGGGTCGACTTGCCGGCGCCGTTGGAACCGATAACGGTGATGAAGTCACCGTTATCGATGGCCAGGCTGATACCGTTCAGGGCCAGCACTTCGTTGACACTGTTGCGATGAAAATATTTGGTACAGTTGTCGACGGTTATCATCAGGCCAGCAGCTTTTTCTTGATGTTTGGTGCGATCAGGGCACTGATCACCAGCAGGGCGGTAATCAGGTTGAGATCGCTCGGACTGAAGGTAAAACCGCGGAACTCGAGGCCCAGGGCCAGGGCGATGGCCATGCGGTAGACCACCGAACCCAGAACGGCGGCGACGATTGCCCTGGCGATCGAACTGGAACCGAACACCGTCTCCCCGACAATGACCGAAGCCAGCCCGGCAATGATCGTACCGATCCCCATACCCACATCGGCTGCCCCCTGATTCTGGGCAACCAGTGCTCCGCTCAGCGCCACCAGCGCATTGGACATGCCGACCCCGACAATGATAATCAGATGGGTGTTGACCCCCTGGCTGATGATCATCTGGGGATTGTCCCCGGTGGCCAGCACGGCCTGCCCGAACTCGGTTTTCAGAAACCAGATCACCACGCTCATCACCGAAGCTGCAAAGAGCGAGAAAACAACAAGACTGGCGAGATGGGGCGGTACGCCGAGAGCGATGACCGGGTCGAATACGGTGGACGAGCCGATCAGCGCCGTGTTGGGGCCGCCCATGATGCGGATGTTAATCGAATAGAGGGCGATCATGGTCAGAATCGAGGCGAGCAGATGCAGGATCTTGAATTTGGTATTCAGAATAGCCGTCACGGCACCGGCGACAAAACCGCCTGCCAGGGCAAACAGAAGGGACAGGTAAGGGTTGACCCCCGACGTGATGGCCACGGCGGAGACCGCCGCCCCGAGCGGCAGGCTGCCATCGACGGTCAGGTCTGGAAAATCGAGGATCCGAAAAGTCAGGTAGACCCCGATCACCATGATTCCGTAAACGAGCCCCTGCTCGAGGGCTCCGATGGCAGCATAAATCGTCATGTTGACGGCCGAATTATGGCCAACCGTTTATTCGAAAATCTTGCTGGCCTGTTTTAAGAGCTGCTCGGGCGCCGGCGCACCCATGGCCTCAGCCGATTTCAGGTTGATCTGCAGCTGCAGTTCCTTCTGAAATTCCACCGGTAGAGAGGCCGGAGAGGCGCCTTCCAGTATCTTCTGGGCCATGGCACCGGTCTGATAGCCGTGCTTGTAATAATCAAAACCCATGGCGGCAACAGCCCCGCGGGCGACAGAATCGACATCGGCGGCAAAAATCGGCAGCTTGTTCTGGGTGCCGACCTTGATCACCGACTCGAGGGCGGCGACGATGGTGTTGTCGGTGGGGATGAAGACCGCGTCACAGCGGCCGACCAGACTCTTGGCAGCGGCATAGACGTCGGCAGTCTTGGGCGCAGTGGCTTCGACCACGGTGAAACCGAATTTGGGGCTGAGTTCCTTGACGCTGGCAACAATTGCCTTGGAATTCGCCTCGCCGGCATTGTAGAGGATTGCCAGCTTCTTGATTCCGGGCTTGTAGGTAGTGATCATTTCCAGATGCTTTTCAACCGGCAGCAGATCCGAGACACCGGTAATGAATTCACTCGGCTTGTCGATGGCTTCGACCAGGCCGGCGGCAACCGGGTCGGTAACTGCGGTGAACAGCATCGGCCGCTTCAGGTCGGCCGGCGCCTTGCTCAACGCCTGGGCGGTAGCCTGGGCGGACGGGGTGGCGATGGCTACGAGCAGGTCACTTTTTTCGCCGATCATCTGCTGGCCGATCTGGGTGGCGGTTCCCATGTTCGCCTGGGCATTATGGACCTTGAATTCGGCCTCGATGCCGTTGTCGCTCAGGTAATCCTGCAACCCCTTGAGAACAGCGTCCAGAGCGGGATGCTCGACGAACTGGTTGACCGATATGACCGGGGAAGCGGCCAGGGCGCTGGTCGCCAGTAGAAACGTAAGGGCTGAACAGAGCAAACATAATTTTTTCATGATATCTCTCCAGGAACAAGGGTTCATCAGAACAGCCGCGAGGCGGCAAACAAAGAAGCTGAGCAAGATTTCTAGTCCATTTGACCGTTCAGGTCAATACGATTGTATCCACGCTTTCCACCGTGGCGGGCATCAGGTGAAGAGCGCTCCAGACGGCGGTACAGGGGGCAGTGAGATCAGGAGAAATGATTCCTGAGTTCGCGAAGAGCAGCAAACACGTCCACCCGGTCAGCGGTTGAAATCGTGCCGTCCACCCTGAGTTTTTCGATTATTGAAGCATCCTCCGAGCGCAGAAACGGGTTGCTGGCCAACTCCTCGGCCAGTGTCGACGGCGTCGAAGGCCGGTTTTGGCGGCGCAGCTCGGCGACTCCGGCGGCCCGCTCGGCGACCGCCTGATTGGTCGGGTCGACCTCAGCACTGAAGCGCAGATTGAGCTCGGTATACTCATGACCGAAAAAGATTCTGCTGGCCGGCGGACAGGCGGCGATCTTGTCCAGGGAGTGCAGCATCTGAGCGGGTGTGCCCTCGAAAAGGCGGCCGCAGCCGGCGCCGAACAGGGTGTCGCCGACAAACAGGCAGTCTTCCACCTTATAAACCACATGGGTGGCTGTATGTCCCGGCGTGTGCAGAACCTCGGCCTCCAGCCCGCACACCGAAATACGGTCGTTGTCTTCTACGGGACGGGTCAGTGACGGTATACGGTTTTTATCCTGGTGAAAACCGAAAACACTCAGGCCGTCGTATTCATCGAGCAGGTCGTCCACCCCACCGATATGGTCATGGTGGTGGTGGGTGCAGAGAACGGCTTCAAGCTTCAGTCCTCGTTTGCCAATCTCCTGCATCACCGGCCAGGCCTCGGATGGATCGACGACAGCAGCGCACCCCTCGTTGACGATCAGGTATGAGTAGTTGTCGATCAGACAGGGAATGACGATCGTATTCATGCCAGGCTCCTGCTTGGAATTTTAACGCATCAGATCTTTTTATATCTGTTATAGTGCTCGATCAGTAAAAAGAGCGCCGCAAATAAAGCATCCGGTTTACTATATTACCGGGTTTTCATTTTTCCAGGATTACTCGACCTTCATGCTTTACAGACGTTTCGGCAAGACCGGTTTGAACATGCCGGTACTGAGCTTCGGCTGCATGCGCAGCATGCACAGCTGGAAGCAGACGGATCAGGCCAATATCCCGATCAAGGCCCAGTCCAACCTGAAAAAAATCGTCAACACCGCCCTGTCCCACGGTATCAATCATTTCGAAACGGCCCATGGCTACGGCACTTCGGAACAGCAGCTGGGTGCAATCCTGCCCGATCTTCCGCGGTCGGACTATATCCTGCAGAGCAAAGCGGTGCCGGCTCAGGACCCGCAGGAATTTGTCGATAAAGTCAAGCTGTCACTGCAGCGCCTCAGGGTCGACAAGCTCGATCTGCTGGCCCTGCACGGCCTCAACGATCACCGTTCCCTCTGGCACTGCTGCCGGAAAAACGGCTGCCTCGCCGCGGCCCGCAAACTTCAGGACCAGGGGCTGGTGGACCATGTCGGTTTTTCCGGGCACGCCCCGACCGAGGTCATCATCGAGGCTCTGGCGCATACCGAAGACGGCGGTTTCGATTTCTGCAACATCCACTGGTACTATATCTTCGACGCCAACCGCAGGGCCATCGATTTCGCCGCCGAGCGCGATATCGGCATCTTCATCATCAGTCCATCCGATAAGGGCGGACACCTGCACAGCCCCTCCGGAAAACTGCAGGAATTGTGTCTGCCACTGTCGCCGATGCTGTTCAACGATCTCTACTGTCTCGACAAGCCCGGGGTCTGCACCATCAGCGTCGGGGCCTCTGAGCCGGACCATTTCGACGAACACCTGAAGGTCCTGGCATTTCTGAAAAACCGGCGACCGGCAAAGTTTTTCAGCCGTTGACCGACGCCTGAAAAAGGCAATGCGCGAAAGCACCGGTCATGAGCGCCCGGATCAGCTACTGGGATGCAGTCAATGGCTGGGATCAGACGCCCGGCAATATCAACATCAGGTTCGTGCTCTGGCTCGCTAATCTCTACCGGGCCTGGGACATGAAAAGCCTACGGAAGGGAGCGCTACGCGATGCTCAACCGGGGATCATCCTGGGTACCGGGAAACGATGGCGGGCGCGCCGCCGAACTCGATTTTTCCGAGACACGCAGACCAGATTCCCTTTCAGCCGAAGCAGCTCAAAGCGATGCTCATCGAAGCCCACCGGCTGCTGAAAAAACCGGCGACGGAAGGAGTTGAGCGAGATCCCAAGCCCATTGGCAGATCAACGTTCATCCTTGTCGATATCGCGGTGCTGCGTCTGCACCTGCCAGATGGGAGTCGCGGCGCAGCATTGCTGCCAGGAACTCGACCACGGCCACCGAACGATGCCTGCCGCCGGTGCAGCCGATACCGATCCTCAACTCCTGCTTTCCGGCCGCGGCTGACTGGCGGGCGGTACAGAGCAGCAGCGGTTCCAGGGCAGCCAGGAACTCCTGTCCCTGCCTGCTGTCCAGCACATAGGCCGAGACCTCCGGCTGCAGGCCTGATTTGGGCCGCAGTTCCTGCTGCCAGTAGGGATTCGGTAAGAAACGCACATCGTATAACTGATTGGCATCAATCGGTGTTCCGTTCTTGAACCCAAATGAAAAAATAGTGATTTTCAGCGGCTGAGCCTGATCACCAAGTTCTGCAGGTCCCACTTTTGCCCCTCGTTGCCCTCTTTTTGACGCCGTCAGATCGGCTTGACGATCTCAGGCCGCACAAATTTCCTGCCGGCGGGCCTGAGGAATTTCACGGCCGGATAGCCCACCGCCACGACACTGTGAATACGGTGCGTTTTTTCCAGACCGAGCACAGTGGTGATCGTCGCATCTCTTTTGGCCGCTTCGACCACAAATCCGATCAGGCAGCAGCCGAGCCCCATGGCCTCGGCCATGAGCAGCATGTTCTGGCTGGCCAGCAGTGCATCTTCCACCGGGCAGCTCGACGACCGCTCCCCGGCTACGACGATTGCCGAAGGTGCGCCGTGAAAAAGCAGGTCTTCGGCCCGCTGATCCCAGCGGCGCAGCGCTTCTTCCACCGACCGGTAATAGTTCTGGTAATAGTTTTCCAGGGCTTGGCTGCCGCAGGCTCGAAGCGCAAAACGCAGCATCGGACTGGCCGCCTTCCTGTTCAGTTTTCGATAGAATTCAGCGGTCACCTGGCCGAGTTTGAGTACATCTTCACGACCGGGGAGCAGAAGAAACCGCCAACCCTGCGAGTTGGTGCCCGACGGAGCGGTGATCCCGGCCCTCACCAGGTCTTCCAGAATGACTCGGTCGACGGCCCTATCCTGGTAGAGGCGGCACGACCGGCGCTGCTTCATCAGCCCTATCAGCGACTGCGGGCTGACACCCCGGGATGCGCCGTCATCGTCCGGGTTTACCGAAGCCAACCGAACCGGCTCCTCCAGAAACGAAACCTCGACCGCCTCGGTTGGACAGACGGCATAGCAGTGACCGCACTGCATGCAGGATTGTGCTTCGACCAGCGGCTTGCCGTCCTGATCGACCTTTGAGAATATTGTCCGGACAGATCGAAATGCAGAGGCCGCAGCTGATGCAGCTATCCCGGTCGATGGTCGGCACCTGGCTTACCACGGTTGTCACGCACTCCCCCTTCGGATCAGCTCAACAATCAGCTCTTTGGCCAGGGCGTAGATACGCGGGTCCGAACTGGCCCGGGGGCCGGCCACATTGAGCACCCTGACTTCATACTTGGAGAGCCACTGGCCGACCGTCTGAACCGCCCGCCTCAGGTCTGCTGATTCGAAGTCGACGTGCAGGCACGGTTTATTCTCTCGACGGGCTATCTTTTCGGTCAATGCCGAGCCGCCGGTGAGGCTGCCGTGGGAAAGGATCAGGGTAGCATCGCCATCGACCACGTTGCGCTCGGTCCGGGCGCTGTAGCGGCCAGAATCGAGTTCCGTCATGCGATAGGACTCCGGCAAGGTTCCCGTCTCAGTTTTTCGGCCCGCCGGGATGGTTCCGCCGTGGGGGAAATTGCAGGCAATGGCGCCATCCAACGCTCCCTGGTCAGCGCCTGTCTGTCCTCCAGATATGATTTTTTCAAGCACGGAATTACCTCTGTCGCGCTGGTGTATACATCATCGAGATAATAGAGGCGAATGGCCGGAAAAACAAGCTTTGGATCAGCGATTCCGCACCGCCGCTGAAGCAGCCGGTCGGGACCAATTGACAACCAGGCTCCCGATCAGTATATATCAGGCGATCAAGCAGCCCTTATTGCCCTCGGCCATGCCCAGAAAAACCATTCATCAGAGCCACTGGAACCACCAATTGATCGAAGTGATCGACGATGGCGACAGCCGTTCGCTCTATTTCGGCGGCTCCGTTCTGCAGTCGTCCATGTTCCTCTCCGCTCCGCAGAAACTGGCCCTGTCATACACCCGATACATGATGGCCTCTCTGCTGCTCGACGACGAACCTGAAAGGATCCTGGTCGTCGGGGTCGGGGCCGGTTCCCTGGTGCGTTTTCTGCATCACCATCTGCCGAAGGCACTGATCGACGCGATCGACTGTTCTGACCAGGTTCTTGACCTTGCAAGCCGCTATTTCCACCTGCCGCAAAGTCCCGGGGTAAGAATCCACTGCCGGGACGGCCGGAAGTTTCTGGCCGAACGATTAGACGAACACAACTACGACCTTATCCTGGTCGACGCCTTCGATACCGCCGGTATGTCCCGGCAGATCTACAACGCTGATTTCTTCGAATGCTGCCGTGACCATCTGAGCATCAGCGGAATCCTCAGCATCAATCTGTGGAGCGGCGACCAGGACAGGATGAAGCAGGTGGCGTCCGATATCGCCGGCTGCTTCGAGTCGCTGGTCGAACTGCCGGTCCCCAACCGGGGAAACGTGATTTGTCTGGCCGGCAGAGGCGACATGATGATTCCCTTTGTCGAACTGGACAGCAGCGAATTAGGACAGCTTCAGCAGCGCTTCGCGATAAACTTCAGAGAAATCGTCCGGGTCTGCCGGAAATACAATCTCAGTTTTCTTCAGCGATTATCGAACTTTTTCAACTGAGTCAGGGGGCCAGACTCTTTCTGATCACCGTCAGCTGATCCTTGAGGTCGGCAATTTCCTGCTGCCAGTAGGAATAGGACCCGAAGTCATCATTCACCCGGGTACTGCCGTCCTCGACAAACTGCCAGGCGCACCAGGTGATATAATGGATAAAGCGCATCGCCCGCAGTGGTTCGATCAATCGCCTGGTTGAAGGATCGAAGCGGTTGAACATCTCGTAGCCCTCCAGCAGCAGCGCCAGTTCGACCCGGGATTCGTCCAGGTAGTTGGGCAGCAGCATCCACAGGTCCTGAATCGGCGGTCCGACCACCATATCGTCGAAATCGATGATATAAAATGATTCACCCGGCCGGTAGATCAGGTTCGAACTGTGACAGTCACCATGCAGTCTGATATATTCAGCGCCTTTGAACAGCGGCGTAATCACCCCCAGCAGTTCGTCGGTCGCATCGTTGAATTCACTCACCAGGGTGGCCGGTATCAGATCGTTGGTGAGCAGGTAGTCAATCTGGACCCGGCTGGTCTGATCGGGGTGGAGCCTGGTCCGGTCCGGCGCATCACCCCGTTTGCCGACGGCGTGCAGCCGACCCAGCAGCCGGCCCAGCTGGAGCCACTGTTCATCGCTGTATTCATCAACCAGCCTGCCGCCGCAGCGGGGATAGACAGAGAAATAGATCCCCTCGCAGGCAGACAGTTGTGAACCGTTTTCAAGCATCAGCGGCGGGACAACCGGCAATTCGGCGGCGGCGCAGTCAGTGACGAAACGGTGCTCGGCCTCCAGGGCGGCCCGGCTCCACCTGCCCGGCCGGTAGAATTTGGCCACCAGGAATTCACCTGCCTCATCCTGCACTTCATAGACCCGGTTGATGTATGATGCATGGGGCCGGCAGACATTGAGCAGTCGGCGGCCGGTCTGGGCCTCGATGCAGCTCAGGACGACTTCGGGCTCAAGCGGTGAAAACGGTGATTCAGTCATATTTTGCAGATAACCAGGTTGATTATTGTCTCAGCGACCCATTTCATCTATAACCTACTCAACCGATGAATATTACTCCACCACAATCGATCAGCGCCTCCGGTTATTGTCAAGCCTGCCGGAGCACGCACCGCCTGCCCGCTGGAAATGCCTATACAGCAGCCGCGCGGCTGCTCGCCAGACTCGAGGAGAAACGATCCATCAACCTGTTCGAAAAAACCGAGCGGATCACTGCCGAGTGGTCTACCGAGGTTCTTTTCGGTGACCAGCGGGGGAAGATGTTCGGTGTTCTGCACGGTATCGATTCCGGCGGCCACCAGATCTGGCTGTACGGTTTCTCTGGCCAGTTCAACGGCCGCTGGACAGCGCCGGGGTGGGTACCGCCGCTGTTCGATGTGCAGCGTTTCAACAGGCTCAATGAACCGGCCGAAGCTGAAATAAAGCGGCTCGGCAAGGAGATCGATCAGCTTCCGGACAGCGGGCTGAAAAGGCAGAAAACAGTGGAAAGAAGAGAGCTGTCACGGAAACTGATGCAGCAGATACACGGCCTCTACCGGCTCAACAATTTCAGATCTCAGTGCAGAGAGCTGGCCGAAGTGGTTGATTCGACTGCCAATCTGCCAACCGGCATCGGCGACTGCTGTGCTCCCAAGCTGCTTAACTTCGCAGCGCTGCAAGGATATACCCCGCTTTCCATCGCCGAGTTCTACTTCGGCCGCAGCACCCTCTCCGGCACCAGAAGCCATGGGCAGTTCTATTCGCCCTGCAGCCAGAAGTGCTCGCCGCTGCTCGGTTTTCTGCTCTGCGGTATTGAAGCGGCCTGAGTCATGGAAAGAGAACTCAGCATACTCTACCGTGACGATGATATCGTCATCGTCGATAAGCCTCCAGATCTGCTTGCCGTCCCCGGACGCGGCCCGGAGCGCCAGGACTGCGTGGTCAGCCGGGCACGTGCCCTGTTTCCGGAGATGCTCAGCCAGCCGGCCGTGCACCGGCTCGACCTGCAGACCTCCGGAATCATGGTGCTGGGCATGAACAGCAATGCTCACCGCACACTCAGCATCCAGTTCGAGAAACGCCAGGTCGTCAAAGGCTATATCGGCGTCGTCGACGGTTATATCAGCCGCCGATCGGGAACCATTACCCTGCCCTTCCGACTGGACCCGGACAATCGCCCGTATCAGGTGTATGACCCGGTCAACGGTAAAGAGGCCGTTACCCTGTGGCGCCGGATAAGCCGACATTGCGGCACCACCCGCATCGATTTCAGGCCGCTCACCGGCAGGACACACCAGCTCAGGGTTCACAGCGCACACCCACAGGGGCTTGCTGCCCCCCTCGTCGGTGACCGACTGTACGGTTCAGGACAAGAGGGGGAAACCATGCTGCTGCATGCCTCCTTTCTGTCCTTCAACCACCCCGGGGACGGACGAATCGTTGAATTCCGCTCATCACCCAGTTTTTAACCATTCGGTTGCCCCTTCTGCTGCTGCTGCTTAATATATCAGCTGATGACTGTATGATCCCCTTTCAGGTAAATACCAGCCATGCCGGCTCTCATCGAAACAGAACAAATCCCGATCAAGCTCTGGCTCGACGATATCGACGACGGAGCCCTGCAGCAGGCCCGCAACCTGGCCAACCTGCCGTATGCTTTTCATCATATCGCCATCATGCCGGATGCACACCTTGGTTTCGGCATGCCGATCGGGGCAGTCATGGCCGCCGACGGCGTGATTGTCCCGAACGCCGTCGGGGTAGACATCGGCTGCGGCATGTGCGCGGTCAAGACTTCATTGAAGCAGATCGATGAGCGGTCCCTGAAAAATGTACTGGGCCGCATCCGGCAGCGTGTGCCGCTGGGTTTCAAGCATCACCGGAAGCCGCAGCCTCACGACAAAATGGTTCCAGACAGAGCTGGAGATGTCGACAATCTGCCTATTGTCAGATCCGAGTATGACCATGCCCGCACCCAGGTCGGCACGCTGGGGGGCGGTAATCATTTTATAGAAATACAGCAGGGATCAGACCAGGCCATCTGGTTCATGATCCACTCCGGCAGCCGCAACCTCGGCTACCGGGTGGCCTCCCATTACAACAAGCTGGCTGTCCGCCTGAACAGCAAGATGAAGAGTCCGATCCCTCCTTCCTGGCAGCTGGCCGGCCTGGCTATGAACGACGAAGCGGGCCAAACCTATTACCAGGAGATGCGCTATTGCGTCGAATTTGCCCGGGCCAACCGGACCCTGATGCTTGAGCGGGTCCAGGAGGCGTTGTACGAGGAAATCTCCACGGAGATCGACTGGGCCGAGCCGATTCATATCGCCCACAACTATGCCGCCCTCGAAACCCACTTCAGTAAAACGGTCTATGTCCACCGCAAGGGGGCGACCCGGGCCGAGGCCGGCGAAGTCGGCATCATCCCCGGTTCCCAGGGCAGCCCCAGCTTCATCGTCAGGGGCAGAGCCAACCCGGAAAGTTTCAACTGCTGCGCCCACGGAGCCGGCAGAAAAATGGGCCGCAAGCAGGCCCAGCGCCAGCTCGATCTGGAAAAGGAGAAGAGAAAACTGGAGACGATGCAGGTCGTGCACAGTCTGCGGAGCAAAAAAGACCTGGACGAGGCTCCCGGAGCTTACAAGGACATAGAGGCGGTGATCCAGCGCCAGCACGATTTAATCGACATCGTCGATATCCTGAAGCCGCTTGGGGTGATAAAGGGATAGGCGGGAGATCGATCAGGGCGAGAGACGTTCTATCGACCAGCTCCGGCTGTCTTTTCCCCGGTACATGAAGCGATCGTGCAGCCGACTTTCCCTTCCCTGCCAGAACTCTATCTCAGCGGGTACGACCCGGTATCCGCCCCAGAATGACGGCAGCGGGATTTGGCCATCGGCAAATTTTTTCTTCATTTCTGCAAATTTCTGCATCAGGGCCAGGCGTGATGAAAGCTGGTGGCTTTGACTGGACACCCAGGCCGCAACCTGGCTGTCCCGGGGCCGGCTGATAAAATAGCGGGCCGAATCGGCGGCGCTGATCTTCTCGGCAGTCCCGTTGATCATCACCTGGCGATCAAGTTCGAGCCAGACAAACAGCAGGCTGACATGATGGTTACCCGCAATCTCCGCAGCCTTGCGGCTGCCGTAGTTGGTGAAGAAGACAAATCCCTGTTCATCGAAATATTTGAGCAGCACCGTACGCTGACTCGGCCTGCCCTTTTCGTCCACCGTAGCCAGCACCATGGCTGTGGGGTCGGCAATGTTGGTCTTGCGGGCCTGTTCGAACCAGGTAGCGAACTGATTGACCGGGTCCGGCTCCAGATCGCTCCGGTTCAAGCCGCCCTGCAGATATTCTCTTCGAAAATGGCTTATATCCATGTCTTTATTTGTTTATTCAAAAACCTGCGTTGATATTCGATGAGAACAGCGGTATCATCCTGACCTTCACGATTGGAGAGTATGTGCATCGGATTAGTGAAGTCAACTGACAGCGCCCATTTCGTTGCCCCACTGGGTTGGAACCGTGCTTTAGCCGTATCCTGATAGTTTCCGAACAATGTGGTATTATGATTGACGATCTTACTCTGCTGTCCTGACGCCACAAGCACCCCGGCTGCCGGGAAAATTGTTACCAGACTGACCAATGTACACGAAAAACAAAACAAAGATCGTAGCCACGATCGGGCCGAGTTGCAGTAGCGAAGAATCCATTATCGAACTGATCAATGGCGGCATGGATGTGGCCCGAATCAACCTCTCCCATGGTGACCGCCGGAGCCACACCGAGGCCATAGAAACCATCAAGCGGGCCCGAGAAAAAGTGTCGCGCAACACGGCCATCCTGCTCGACACCCGTGGTCCCGAGATCCGGGTCGGTGAGCTCGGCGATGGCATCTATCTCAGCAGCGGCGAACAGGTGATCTTTTCCAGCGATCACAGCCCTGATACCATACCGGTCAATTACAACCAGATTGCCGATGATGTCGCCGCCGGCGATATCATCCTGCTCGATGACGGCAAGATGAAGCTGCAGGTGGTCAACACGCAGGGGCATCAGGTCACCGCCCAGGTGCTGGTCGGGGGATTGCTCAAATCGCTGAAAAGAGTCAGTCTACCCGATATCGAGGTCAACCTGCCCTCCATTTCATTCAAAGATCATGACGATATCGTCTTCGGTGTCGCCCAGGAAGTCGATTTTTTTGCCGCTTCCTTCGTTCGCAAAGCCGAAGATGTCGAGCATATCAGGCAGGTGATCAAGGACTGCGGCGGCATCCAGGACATTATCGCCAAAATAGAGAATCGCCAGGGGGTCAACAACCTCAAGGAAATCCTGGAGGCGGCCGACGGATTGATGGTCGCCCGGGGGGACCTCGGCGTTGAAATGCCGGCCGAAGAAGTCCCGATCATCCAGAAAAGAATCATCAAAGCAGCCAATATCGCCGGTAAACCGGTCATTACCGCCACCCAGATGCTCGAGTCGATGATCTCTTCCCCGACACCGACCAGGGCGGAGGCAAGCGACGTCACCAACGCCATTTTCGACGGTACCGACGCGGTCATGCTCTCCGGTGAAACGGCGATCGGCAGTTACCCGTTCGAAGCGGTTCGTTTCCTGGCAAGAAATGCACGGATAAGCGAGGAAGCACTGGACTATGATTCTATTCTGGCCGATGGTCTGCGCTACCGCCGGCCGGTCATAACGGATGCCATTTCCTATGCCTCCTGTGCCACGGCGGCCGATCTCTCGGCGGCTGCCATCATCATCGCGACCACATCGGGATCCACCGCCCTGCGGGTGGCCCGCTACCGTCCCAAAACCCCGATTCTGGCCTTCAGCTCGAAACCGGCGACACTGAGGAAACTGCAGCTCATCAGAGGTGTCATACCCCGCTGCTGCATCCAGGCCAGCAGCCTCGATGAGCAGATCCACTATATCGCCCACAAGGCCCTCAAAGAAAAACTGGTCGACATCGGTGAACGGGTCGTGGTCACTGCCGGGCTGCCGCTGCACACCAGCGGTACGACCAATACCCTCAAGGTCCTGCGAATCGACGAGTGCTATCTGCAGGAACCGAACATACAGGTCAGCAGCGATGTCAGCGACAGCCTCCATTGCCATTCCTGACAGCGAAATCGACTTCACCCAGATCCGGGCCGCCGGCCCGGGAGGGCAGCATGTCAACAAGGTGGCGACAGCGGTACAGCTCCGTTTCGACATCACCGCGTCGTCCCTGCCGGACTACTGTAAAAACCGGCTGCTGCAGCTCAACGACCGGAGAATTTCCAGCGACGGCGTCATCATCATAAAGGCCCAGCAGTTCAGGAGCCTGGAACAGAATAAGGCTGACGCCCTGCAGCGTCTGCAGTTACTGGTAGCGCGGGCCCTGAAAAAGGATAAAAAGCGCATCCCCACCAGACCGACCCGGGCCGCCAAAGCCAGACGAGTCGAATCCAAGCAGCGCCGGAGCCACAAAAAAAACCTGCGCCGCAAGGTCAGCTCGTTCGATTGAATTCCCGGCTGCGGTCCCCCAGGCGCTGAGACCGGAACAGCTAAACCAGACAATAATAGCCACCGTCAATGCTCGAACAGACCTTCTGCCATATTCAGGGAATCGGCCACGGCAACGAGCGCAGACTCTGGCAGCAGGGCGTCTGCAGCTGGCACGACCTGCTGGCCCGGCCCGACATGGTACCCCGGGTGAGCAGCCGTGAGATCGTCTCCGTTCTGGAGCAGTCCGCCCCGGCCATTGAGACTGATCCTGCGTTTTTCAGCGCCCGCCTCAAACAGGCTGACAGCTGGCGGCTTTTCCCCCACTATCGTGGAAAAGCCGGCTATATCGACATCGAAACCACCGGCCTCGGTCATGACTGTGAGATCACCACCATTGCGCTGTACGACGGCCGCAGTGTCAGGACCTATGTCAACGGCATCAATCTCGAGGACTTCCTGGCCGACATCGAAGCTATTCAAATCTTCATCACCTTCAACGGCATCGCCTTCGACATACCGGTCATCGAAAAATATTTCAGGATCAGGCTGGCCCAGCCGCACATCGACCTCCGCTATGTGCTGGCCGGACTCGGCATCAAAGGCGGACTGAAACGCTGCGAGAAGACACTGGGGTTAAACCGGGGAACCCTCGACGGCATCGACGGGGGCTTTGCGGTGCTGCTCTGGCGCGAATATGAAAGGACCGGAAACCAGCAGGCCCTGGAGACCCTGCTGGCCTACAATATCGAGGATACGGTGAATCTGGAGCGGCTGATGATCGAGGCCTACAACCGCAATCTCGAAAAAACGCCGTTTTACGATGACCTGCATATCGGCTACCCCGAGGCACCACAGATATTCCACCATCCAGACCCGGTAATCGTCGATATCATCAAGCGCCAGAAAGGCGGCCGGGGTCCGTACTTCTAACCAGTCAACCAGCTTCAGCCTGCTCAGCTTCGCTCTTTTACGATGTCGGCCGGGAAGGTAAGAGTAAGGGTCTCACCATGCTGGGAGAAGGAGGCCTCGAGCAATCCCATCAGGCCCTCCAGGTTGTGCTCCGGCAGCGCTGCGATCGCTGAATCTGAAATCGATTCTGAAACGAAACTGACCGAGGCACTGCCGTCCTCCGTACTGTCGAGATGAATACGCAGTTCCATACCATCGTCGCTGTTGTCGATAATCGCCCGGATGGTCAGGTAAATCAGGGACTCCAGGTGCAGCAGGTAGGTCTGGACCGTGATGTCGAAGGGGCAATCGAGCCTGATTTCAACATTTTTCGATATGGCCTGGCGCTGGGCCAGGATAATCAGCAGCGAACAGATTGACTGCAGAGACTCCCTGGCTGTCAGGTGATCTGCACTGTGAGCGAATCTGTTGACATTGCTCATGATGTCATTGGCGCGGCTGACCTGCCGGGCGATCGTCGCAGCAGCCTTTTTGACCCGCTGCGGGTCAACCCCTTCATCCGGCGGGGTCATCAGGACCAGGTCATCGAGTAAACCGGCATTCTCGTTGATGATAGACAAGGCGTTCTTGATCTCGTGGGATATGGTCGCTGTAACTTTGGAAAAAGCCGCGATGCATGCGGTTTCTGTCGATTCTGTATTGTTCATGGTCAATGATCCCGTTGATTCATTCAGTTCAGCCCGCCCCGCTGAGCGTATACCAACTAGGCCGGCAGCGATACAACCCCAGGGCGGCAGGAGTGTTGCTCCCGGCCTCAAGCCGGCAGCCTGTCATTGCTTCTTTTGAGCAGCCTGACAGGCCTCTTCGATCTTGCTGGTCAGGAGCCGTAATTCCACGGGTTTCATGATATAATCATAAGCTCCCCGCTCCATGCCCTCCCTGCCGGCCTCGAACGACCCGTGGCCGGTCAGGATAATGACCTGGATGTCCTCAAACTGCTGCTTTACCTTGGCAAGCACTTCCAGCCCGCTCAGATCAGGCATCTGCAGGTCCAGAACAAGCACGTCGGGCTTGTCCCTGCTGATCGCCTCCAGCGTCTCGTAGCCGGAGTGCACCGCATCGGCCTTGAAATTTCTCAAGTTCAGGCGGGTCTTCAGGGTCGAGGCGAATTCGACTTCATCATCGGCGATCAGTACTTTTATGAATTCGTTTCTGTCTTCCATGACGGTCCTGTCTCTTTTTTAAATCGTTATGGTAAATGCGGTTCCTTTACCAACCTGGGAGCGAACGGTTATATCGCCCCCCAATTTTTTTAATATGCCGTAGGTAATCGACAGACCGAGGCCGGTACCTTTTCCCGACTCCTTGGTTGTGAAAAACGGCTCGAAAATATGGGGAAGATTTTTTTCATCGATACCGGGGCCGTCATCCTGAACCACCACACGAACGTTCCCGGCAACAATGTAGGTCATCACCGAAATGGTCCCGCCGGTGCCAACCGCGTCAATGGCGTTATTGAGGATATTGAGGAATACCTGCTGCAGCTGCTGATGATCACTGGTGACCGGGGGTAAATCATCCAGCAGCTGTAAATCAGCATGTATCTTGTTTTTTATCATGGAGCTGTTCAAAAATGTCATCACTTCATTGATAACCTCATTCACCTGCACTTCTTCCATCTGTGCATCCTGCCTTCTGGCAAATCCCAGCAAGCGATGGGTTATGGTCTTGCACCGGTCAACGCACTGACCGACGACGGAAAGACAGCCAAGAATCGTATCCTTGTGCTCGAAGTTCGGGGTCACCTCGAGCAGGTCCTCGACCAGGCCGGCTTTTTCATTGATGATGGCAAGGGGGTTGTTGATCTCATGCCCCACCCCGGCAGCCAGCCGTCCAATTGAAGCCAGTCGGTCATTGTGCTCGGTCTCCTGCAGCAGGTTGAGCCAGATTTCATCAGATCGCCGGATCAGGTTGACCAGCAGATTGACCAGGGTGAAAATGATAACCAGGCTGATCGAGATGCACGAAAAGACAATGAGAACCAGGTTCGTCCGGAAACTGAGCCAGTCCTCATGATGGGCATATCGTTTTTCGACGAGAACCAGCGACCAGGGTGTGTTGCCCACCTCGCCCTCGATATGAAAATAGTCGGCGGGGCTTTTGAAGCCGGAGATCTCGTTTCCGGTATTGTCGCCCGGTTCATATTTCGACAGAACCTCGCCGTAGATCGAGGAGGAGGTCTGCAGGTAACCGTCCTGGTCGATCAGAAATAGATCATCAGTGGCTGAGGTCTTTATCGTGTCGACGATCTTCTGCAGCTGGGTGGAGTCGATGGTCACGCGCAGCACCCATGGCTTCAGGGTCTCGGGGTCGGTTTTACTGACGGCGATGGTAAAATGGGGCACCTGCCGATAGCCCAGGTATATCTTGCTGATGTAAAATCCCCGGTCCAGCGTTTCCTTGAACCAGAGATCATTCGAGTAGTCGGTGCCCTGAAGGTCATAGGGGCCGACATAGGCCTGCTGGATTCCATCCATGTCTATGACACCGATATCGGCGAAAAAATCGTACTGACGCTTGAACCTGACAAACAGGTTTCTCAGGTTGTCGCCGAAAACCAGTTCGGAATAGCGATTCTCATTGGCAGCGAACTGGACAAGGGTCTGCAGGTTCTCCACCATCGCCGACATCGCGCGAACACCGCCGTCGAGCCGCCATTCCAGCTGGTCCCGCTCCTCTTTGACCAGAAGATTTTTATAGTTGTTGTAACCGAGTCCGGCCACCACCAGCACCGGGACAATGCTGATAACGATCATCGCGGTGAGCAGTATGATGCGCAGCTGGCGGTAGCTTCGCTTGGTCTGATCGGCGCCGACGACCTTGAAAGCGCTGGGTACGATCTTTTCCTTCAGGTATGCAGTAAGCCGGTTCATATATCCAGGTATCCGTCTCGCCCCGATGACAGAATCTCTCTCGACTGCAGCGTCCCGTGCACGGTTCTTTCCATGGCGTCCTGCCAGCGGCCGATGACTTCATCGATGACGACTACTTTTTTCCAGACCAGGAAATTATAGTACATTTCCTCGATTGCACCGCAGACGACATGGGTGACATGCAGGTCGACCACCATATGACAGAGTTCTTCGTCGGAGGCCTTTTCCATGATGATTCTTTTGTATTCCTCACTCAGGCCATGATCATCGAAGGCGGCAATGATGATCTCGGTGGCCAGGTCGAACCGCGGAGCCACGAAGTCGCCCTGGATCGGCAGGAGAAGCTTGCTCATCTATTCGGCACCTCAGAGCAGATTATAATGTTTCATTTTTCTCCAGAGCTTCATCCTGCCCCACCCCAGAGATTCACAACACTTGGTTCTGTTGCCTCCATGTTCTTTGAGTGCCTCGATAATCATGGTTCTCTCAATGTCCTCCCAGCTTTCCTTTGGTTGTTCTTCGTTTCTGCCGACCGGTGTCACCTGGCTCTCTGCTATTTCAGCTGCTGCGGACTGCTGAACGGGTTCATCATCGGCCGGCTGCTGCTCGAAAATATAGGGCGGCAGGCTGTCGGTGCTGATTCTCTTTCTGGTACTGACGTTGGCCGCATACTCAACAATGTTTCTGAGCTCCCTGATGTTGCCGGGATAGTTGTACTTCATCAGAACCTTCATGGCTTCCGGAGTGAAGCCGACGATCGATTTCCCCAGCGCCTGGGTGAACTTTTCAAGAAAATGGCCGATCAGATAACGAATATCCTCCTCCCGCTCCCGCAGCGGCGGGAGGTGAATGTGCAGTACATGAAGGCGATAGAAAAGATCCTCTCTGAACTCCTGTATCTTTATCTGTTCCCGCAACGGGCGGTGGGTTGCAGCGATAATCCTGACATCAACGTTAATCTTTTTCTCTCCGCCGACGGGTAAAAACTCATTGTCATCGAGCACGGAGAGCAGTTTTACCTGCAGCGGCAGCGGCATGTCTCCAATCTCGGTGAGAAAAAGAGTGCCCTTGTCGGCCAGCTCGAACATTCCCTGCTTGTTCCGGGTCGCACCGGTAAAGGCCCCCTTGACATGACCGAACAGTTCTGACTCCAGAAGGCCCGACGGCAGCGCACCGCAATTCACCTTGATAAAGGGGTAACGGGACCGGGCTGATTTCTTGTGGATGATTTCGGCGATCTTGTCCTTTCCGGTGCCGGTCTCTCCGGTGATCATAACTGATGCATCCGTCTGGGACATCAGCGGTATCAGGTTGAACACCTCCTGCATTTTGGGGCTGTAGCCAATGAGCTCGATGGAATCCGATTGCAGCACCCCCGGTTCAACCACGCTCGGCACCTGCGATATATCTTCGGCGATGACCAGCAGCCCGCAGGGTTCATCTCTGTTTTTTTCATCGAGCAATGCTGAAACAGTATACTGGATCGGGACCTTGCGGCGGTTGGCGTTGATCAGGTCGCCCCTGCACGAGCGCGGCTCTCCGGTTTGCAGCACCTTTTTATAGAGCTGACCTCTGTTGTTTCCGGTAGCGGTCCGCACTACCAGCTCACCATGGATACCGGCGACATCCTCGCTGCTGTATCCTGTCAGCGCCTCAAGCAGCCGGTTCATGCGCACCACGCCAAAGGAGTCGTCAATTATCATAGCAGCATGCGGGATACCCTCGAGCAGACTGCCGATATCTATGCGCTGTGATTGTGCCACCGTGCCTTTTCCCGATCAGTTATTTCGATTCATTGTTGTGCTGCTGCACAGGGTAAAGTCTCTTCCGGCTCATCCATACCGGTGAGCTGAAGCCGGGTGCGTACCCGCCGATTCAAGGCAGACAATGGTAAGCACGAAGGCCCGCTCATCCAGCCAAACTGTATCGATACGTAACGATACATAAAGATACATCCAACGTAACTATTTGTAACACACCCCGCTGCCCATGGTCAACAGATATTTTCATATGCTTGATATATGGTCGTTATTCTTCTTATCCACTGAATGGCACGATTAGTGCTATGCATAAAGTGAGCCGTAACAAAAAATAATCAATCCTGTAAAGGAGGAATATCATGTCTTCAATATCCATGTTTCCGTGCTCTTACACTTCCAGCGAAGGCGTCGTCCAAGAGCTGGGTTCCCGTCTCGATCTGAAGGTCTACACCGATGATGACCTTTTTCATGATACAGCACAGAAGTTCGGCCGGGATATCGGTGAACTCAAAAAGATGATGTACAACAAAACCTCGGTATTCAATAAATTCACCCTGGAAAAAAACAAGGTCGTCAACGAATTCCGTATCACCCTTCTATCACTGCTGCACAACGAGCCCAGCTATCTGTTTTTTGGATTTCACGCCTCCCTCATAGATCCACGGGCGACCGAGGTGCTGCGTGTTCTGGTGGTCGACAACAAAGAGGGAAGAGTCAAGCGGGCCATTACTGAAGGAGTGGCTGAGGATTCGGCCAAAAAGGAAATCAGGAAACACGACGTGAGTGCCTTCTCGTGGACCGATTTCCTGTTCAAGCAGGAAGCGTATCACAAGTCACTCTATGACCTGGTCATTCCGGTAAATCACAAGAGCTCTACAGAAATTACCGAAACCATTCAAAAATATTTTCACAAGACGGCCGTTTTAAGCACCGTCGAGTCTCAGCAGAAAATCAAGGATTTGGCTGTTGAGGCAGAGATCATCAGAAAGCTCATCAGGAGTGGGCACAATGTGCCGGTTACCGTCGAAGGAACGGTGGCCACCGTTACTGTCCCCAATGTCACCATAGATTTCAATGACACCGCCGGGCAGATCAAGGAACTGGCACTGCAGGAGGAAGGGATCGATGAGGTCCGGGTAAACAAGGTGAAAGACCCGAACGAATCGATCTACCGCAGGCAGAAATTCGATCTCCCGTCGAAAGTGCTGTTTGTCGATGACGAGAGGGAATTCGTCGAAACGGTCTCGCACCGCCTGGTCAGTCGCGACGTCGGAACCTATGGCGTTTACAGTGGCGACGAAGCCCTGCAGCTGGTCCAGGAGGACAAGCCTGAAGTCATGGTCCTCGACCTGAAGATGCCCGGTATGCACGGCATCGAGGTGCTGCGCCGGACCAAGGAGATGGCCCCGGACATCGAGGTCATCATTCTGACCGGGCACGGCACGGTCAAAGACGAGAATGAATGCATGGCCCTGGGAGCATTTGCATACCTGAATAAACCGGTGGATATCCAGAAGCTTTCTTCCACCATTCAGGCTGCACATGAGAAAGTTCGCGCCCGCTCGGAAGCGCTGCTTCATCAATCAGGCAACGCATGAGAAGGTCCGTATGCGCTCGGAACGCAGGACTAAAAAAGGCACCCTTTCAGATCACGGAGGAATGAGACGGTGGAAAAAAAACTGATTGCCAAAGTTCTCCTGGTTGATGACGAGGAGGATTTTGTCAGAGTACTTGCCGAAAGACTCGAAGTTCGCGGCCTAGAAGTTCACACCGCAAATCGGGGCAACAAAGCGGTAGAGATGGTTGGCCAGCAGGGCTTCGATATCGTGGTGCTCGACCTGGCCATGCCGGGAATGGATGGCCTGGAGACTCTGAAGGAGATTAAGGCACATGACCCGGACATCGAGATTGTCATGCTCAGCGGCAAAGGCACCATGAGGTCTGGGATCGATGCGATCAAATCAGGGGCTGAGGACTTTCTGGAAAAACCGGTGGACCTGGCCGTGCTGCTCGACAAGATAGAGGAAGCCAAAGAGCGGCGCCTTCTGACCCTGCAGAGGAAAGCCAGCGAACAAGTCAGCGAGATTCTCAAAAAAAAGGGCTGGTAGACAGATCCGGCAACAGCTTTCAGCAGCTTAGATAGATTTCATCAAACTCAAATCACGACAAATCCATGCCACAGATTAATGACATAACCAAGGGTGATCTGATAATTCAGGATTCGAGAAGAAAGACGAACTGGGCAGAAAACCTCAAGAAGATCGACTGGAAAAGAATCTTTTTTACCCTGCTGGGAATTTTTGTTTTCCTGGCCATTTACTACTCACCGCCCTGGAAGGCGGCCATAGACCCGTTCGGGGTCAGTTTCGAGTTGAGTCATGAAGCAAAAGGCGCTCTGGCGCTGTTCGGTCTCGCTGCAATCTGGTGGGTTTTCGAAGTCGTCCCGATCGGCATCACGAGTCTCGCCATTGGCGCCCTGCAGGCGCTCTTTCTGATCAGAGACCCCAAGGTTGCCTTCCGGGATTTCATGGATCCGTCTGTCCTCTTTATTTTCGGCTCCATCGTCATCGGCATGGTCTTCACCAAGACCGGTCTGACCAAACGCCTGGCCTACAAGATGCTGTCGATCATCGGCGAGAGAACGAGCATGATTTATCTCGGCTGTTTCGTCATGACCGCCGTTCTCACTCACGTTATGGCGCATACGGCGGTGGCGGCAACCATGTTTCCTCTGCTGATGACGATCCACGCGCTCTATTCCAACGAGGAAACGCCGACGCGATTCGGCAAAGGCCTGTTCATCGGCATGGCCTATGTCGCCGGTGCCGGCAGCATCGTCACCCTTCTGGGTGCCGCCCGCGGTGCGGTCGCGCTCGGTTTCTACAAGGATATCATGGATCAGGATATCGGTTTCTTCGAGCTCAGCATGTATATGTTTCCGATCGGCTGGCTCATGGTTGGGCTCCTGTGGGTCTTCTTCACCATCCTCTTCAAACCTGAAAAAGACCGTATCGAGGGACTCAAGGAGCGCTCCAAGAAAATGTACATTGATCTCGGAGCATGGACCAAGAGCGAACTGCTCACCCTGCTGATCGTCTTCTCCACGATTCTGATCATCGCCCTGAAGAACTTCATTCCGGCGCTGTCCGGACTGGACAAGACCGGGGTGCTGCTGATGTCCACCATCGCCTTCTTCGTGCTGAGGATCCTCGATGTCAGCGACCTCGAGGAGATCCCCTGGAATATCATTCTGCTCTTTGCCGGGGCCATGTCCATCGGTTTTTGCCTCTGGGAAACGGGCGCAGCCAAATGGCTGGCGGTCAACTGGCTGAAAATGTTCGAAAGTGCCCCGGCGATCGTGTTCATCCTCGGCATGTCCTTTTTCGTGATGCTGATGACCAACTTCATCATGAACGTGGCCGCCATCGCCATTTCACTGCCGGTTGCACTGGTTATCGCCCCTTACCTCGGCGTTGCCGGAGAGGTTATATTGTTTTCCTCGCTGGTCGTTGCCGGTATGCCGTTTCTCTTCCTGGTCGGGGCGGCGCCCAATGCCATTGCCTACAGTTCCAAGCAGTTCACCACCGGGGAGTTCTTTCTCTACGGTATTCCGGCGAGTCTTCTGCTGATGGTCGTTGTCTATATCGCCGCTCAGTTTATCTGGCCCTTGATGGGTATGGAGGTGTTTATTCCGGCTGCCAAATAAGCCGCCTGGACTGGCCGGCAGCAGCAGCCACGGTTGTAAATTGATCGACAATAGAGGTTTTTTAGATCTTTATCGAATCGGAGAGAAAAAGTGGAACCAATGACAGTTAAAGATATCATGGTGCCGATTGATGAATACACAACGGTATCTCAAGAGGCAACCCTGTTTGAAGCAATCGTCGCATTGGGCAATGCCCAGGTGGCATTTGACCAGGCCCACTACAACCACCGCGCCGTTCTGGTCCTTGATGATGACCGGCAGGTGGTGGGCAAAGTCAGCCAGATGGATGTTATTTGCGGACTCGAGCCCGGCTACCGTGACAAAGAGAACTTTCCCGAGATCAAGCACTGGGGTCTGAGCAGGGAGACAGTTGCCACGATGATGCATGACCTCAAGCTCTGGCAGGAACCGCTCCAGGATATCTGCCGGAAATCCGCCTCGATCCATGTGCGTGACATCATGTACACCCCTGAGGAGGGTGAATATGTTGACCAGGATGCATCCCTGAACGAGGCCATCCATCAGCTGGTGGTCGGCCGCCACCAGTCACTGCTGGTCCTCAAGGACAATCAGGTTACCGGAATTCTGCGGCTGGTAGACGTATTCAGCGCCCTGCTGCATATCGTCAACGAGTGTGAGATTTAACTACGGCAGCAGTTAAATCAGCAATTACCCCGTCTCCTCCCAGCCGGGTCTTGTAAGACCGGCTGATCCGGCGATTCATGCTCCCCGGCGTGAATCGCCGGATTTTTTTTGACCCGTTCAGGTCAGCCAGAGCCATCTGCCAGCGGGGCAGAACCCCGAACCGGCAAGATGCGGCCTAGTGCGGAAAGCTCAGCAACAGCCAGAGATAGGCTGCCAGCAGAATAGCGATGTACATGACCATATTTCCGGTCGGCCGGATCACCGCACCTTTACCGGTTGGATAGTGGCGCTGGGCCAGATAGGCGATCAGGCCATTGATCCGGCCCTGCGTCCTGATCCGAAAATCGCTGTCATACCCTTCCAGAAAAACGGACGCTTTTTCTACGAAGCGTCTCAAAAAACGCCGGTAGAACCACTCGGCGTCCAGATTTATCGCCACCTTCTCCGGCGGATAGACGCCCCGCAGGTTGAGCCAGACAAAGGCCAGCATCGCATAGAGAAGCAGCTGGGTCTGGGCCAGCACATGGCTCAGATCATAGGGATTGAAATCGCTGGCATAGGGCAGAAGCTGATAGAGCATCTTCGGATAGATGCCGATGGCCAGGCAGAGGAATGCGGCAATGCTCATGGCCAGCAGCATGTTCTTCGGCGGCTCGGTGGTTCGTATCCCTGAGTCGTGGGCAAAGAAGGCGAAATACGGTATCTGGATACCGGCATGCTTCAAGACGCCGGCGGAAGCCAGCAGCAGTACCAGCCAGATCAGGTGATACCCCTCTTTCATCGCCGCCGCCATGATCATCGACTTGGCGACGAACCCGCTGAACAGGGGAAAGGCAGAAATGGAGGCAGCGCCGATAATACAGAGAACGGCCGTCTTGGGCATGGTCTTGTAGAGGCCACCGATATCCGTCGCCCTTATTTTACCGGTCCGGTAGAGAACAGCCCCCATGGACATGAACAGCAGGCTCTTGTAGATGATATGAACGAAGGCGTGGGAGACGGCGCCGTTGATCGCCAGAGCCGTGCCGATACCGATACCGCAGACCATGAAACCGAGCTGGTTGATCAGGCTGTAGGACAGCACCCGCCGCAGGTCGTTCTGGATCACCGCGTAAAAAATCGGAAAGCAGGCCATGACCGCCCCGATGTAAATCAGCAGCTCTGTTCCGGGGTAGCCCCGGGCCAGCGTATAAATTGCTGTTTTGGTGGTGAAGGCGCTGAGGAAAACCGTCCCCGTCGGCGTGGCCTCGGGATAGGCGTCGGTCAGCCAGGTGTGCAGCAGCGGAAAGGCCCCTTTGATACCGAAAGCGATCAGAATCAGCCAGCCGCCGAGATGGTCGATGCCGATAAAATCAAAGGCCAGCGAACCGGTCTTCTGGAAATGCATCAGCAGTCCGCCGAGCAGGATGACGCCGGACATGACCTGGATGATCAGATAGCGCATCCCGGACTGATAGGCCCGCTCGCTGCGCTGGGCCCAGACCAGAAAAACCGAGGAAACCGCCAGCACTTCCCAGAAGACGAACAGGGTCAGCAGGTCACCGGCAAACAGGGCGCCAACAGCGCTGCCGGCATAGAGCAGACCGCAGACATGCTGCATGGTATCCTTGACGTGCAGGGCAAAAAGCACCGAAATGAAGGCGGCAATGTGAAAAACGTAACCGAAAACGATACTCAGGCCATCCACCCGGTAGGGGGTCAGCTGATAGTCGAGAAAGGGCATCGTCACTGAGACGTCGCCGTCGAGCAGCCAGAGGTGCAGGCCGCTCAGGGCAATGATCGCAAGTACCAGGGTCGAGCGCAGTTTACCCCGCGTGACCAGGGCCACGGCCGCCGCCACTAGAAAAGGCAGGAAGGCGGGGATTTCACTCGGCCACATGGGGTTCCTCCTCAGCCATGGTCAGCTCATCCCTGGTGTAATAGTCCTCTTCGCGCTCAACCATGCTGCGCAGCCACTTTGAGCCGATTACAATTGCCGTGCAGCCGATAAATCCGTAAATCGAGTAGAAACCGAGCAATTTCTCCCAGTGGTGTTCGGTGTGCCGATGAATGATGAAATCGAGCAGCAGCAGCGCTGCACAACAGATATAGAGTGAATAGAGAACGATCTTTACATTTCTCGGGTTGTCGAACAGGTAGGTCTTTTTATCAGCCATTGATTCCCGCAGCCTCCAGGAAGCTCCTTGCCAACTCGTACAGCGGTTGGGGATAGATGAACAGCACGATACAGCCCACTGCGGTCAGACACAGCGCTGCCAGAGAGGGCAGCGGTGCCTCCGCTATCGCGGTGCTGGTATCGCCGTCTCGAGGGGGATAGAGAAACCCTTTGATCGGTATGGGCAGCAGATATGCGATATTGAGCAGGGAACTGACCATCAACACCACCATCAGCACAAGTTTGTCGGCCTCTATGGTGCCGACCATCAGGTACCACTTGGACCAGGTCCCGCCGCCGGGCGGCAAACCGATAATTGAAAGGCTGCCAATAAAAAAGGCGGCCATGGTGATCGGCATTTTCCGGCCCAGGCCATGCATGTCGGAAATTTCAGTTTTATGAGCCGCGACCATGATCGCTCCGGCACAGAAGAACAACGTTATCTTGCCGAAAGCATGCATACCGATATGCATCGCCCCGCCCAGAGCACCGGCACTGTTGGCCAGCAATGCGCCGACGGTGATATAGCTGAGCTGGCTCACGGTCGAGTAGGCCAGTCGGGCTTTGAGGTTGTCCTGCCGCATGGCCACCAGGGAGGCGATGATTACCGACGCCCCGGCCAGATAGAGCAGAAAATCGGTGGTCGGCAGCTGGCGCAGCAGATCGAAGCCGAATATATAGGTGCATACCTTCAGGACACTGAATACCCCTGCCTTGACAACAGCGACCGCATGCAGCAGCGCGCTGACCGGAGTCGGCGCCACCATGGCCGCCGGCAGCCAGCGGTGAAACGGCATGATCGCCGCCTTACCGATGCCGAAGATGTAGAGCGGCAGGAGCGCGGCGGCGGCAAGGACGGAAGACTGGCCGAAAACGCCACCGGCTCGAAAATCGAGCGTCCCGGCAACATACCAGGTCCCGATAATGGCCAGCAGCAGGAAAAGAATCGAGGTGGTCAGCAGGATGCCAAGGTAAATGCGCCCCCCCAGCTTGGCCTTGTCCGTTCCGGCGTGGGTGACCAGGGGATAGGTGGACAGGGTCAGAACCTCATAGAAAATGAACAGGGTAAAAAGATTGCCGGCAAAAGCAATGCCCATCACCGAAGAGATGGCAACAGCAAAACAGCAGTAGAAACGGGTCTGGTTCTGCTCATGGTGACCCCGCATATAGCCGATCGCATAGATGGTGGTAATCGGCCAGAGGATGCTGGCAATGAGCGCAAAGATCATACCCAGCGGCTCGATATTGAAATAGATCGACAAGCCGGGCAGGATCTCGAATAGATCGATCGACGCGGAGGTGCCTGAACCGGTAATCTTGTAGAGGCTGCCCACCAGGACAAGCAGAATGGCGCTGGCCGTCAGCGTTACCGCTTCCCTGATGTTGGGCGAACGATCAGCGGCCACGATGCCGAAAACTGCTGCAGCAGGTACCACCAGGGTCAAGATTATCAGGGCTTCAGGCGACATAATCAAAAGAGGGTTCCCGCGCTGAACAGCAGCGAGGCGGCTTTTCTGCTGATTCCAACCGTCAGCGATGTATCGATACCGTAATAAATATTGGCAAACACCAGGAGCCAGATGGGAATGAGCTGATTGAGGGGCGGATCGGTGACATCATCGATGATTATCCTCGGCGGGGAGAAATAGACCCACTCGACGATCCGCCAGACATAGACAACTGCCAGCAGAGAACTGAGCAGCACCAGGACGGTGAGCGGCCACCAGCCTTTTTCCAGCAGCGCCAGCACCAGGTACCATTTGGAGACGAAGCCGACGGTCAGCGGCACCCCGATAAGGCTCAAGCCGCCGGCGACGATGGCAGCCATGGTCCAGGGCATCTGTTTACCGAGTCCGGCGAAATGGCTGAGCTGGGCGCTGCCTATCCGGTAAACCACCCCGCCGATGGCCAGAAAGAGCGCCGCTTTCATCAGGGCGTGATTGAACATGTGCAGAATAGCCGCGGTCAGTCCTTCGGGCGTACCGATGGCCAGTGCCAGGATCATGTAGCCGATCTGGGCCACGCTGGAGTAGGCGAACAACCGTTTGATATTGAGCTGGTAAACGGCCGAGACCGAGGCCGCGAATATTCCCGAGACACCAAGTACCACAAAGATCTCCTGCAGAGGCAGAACGGTATCGACAAAAACAACGCCGACCACTGAAAAAATAAACCGGATCAGCACGTACAGTGCCACCTTGGTCGACGTTGCCGCCAGAAAAGCGGTGGCCACCGACGGCGCGAAGGCATAGGCGTTGGGCAGCCAGAGGTGCAGCGGGAACAGGGCCAGCTTGAGGCAGACGCCGACAATGAAAAAGCCGATAGCGCTGAGCACGGTCCTGGAATTGTGGACCTCGGGCAGCCGCTGGGCCAGGTCGTACATGTTCAGCGTTCCGGTCATCATATACATAAGGCCGACACCGATGATGATGAAGGTGGCCCCGATGGTGCCCATGATCAGGTACTGATAGGCTGCGGTCAACGCCCTGCGGTCGTTGCCCAGGGCAATCAGTGTATAGGAGGCAAGTGATGATATTTCAAGAAAGACGAACACGTTGAAAGCATCGCCGGTGCTGAGAATTCCCAGCAGTCCGGTCAGGCAGAGAAGGTAGGCAGTGTAAAAAACCATGTGGCGGTTGCCGGGCAATTCCCTGCCGATGCTCGACTGTGCAGCAACCAGCACAACGGCGCCCATGCCGGAAACGAGCAGCAGCAGAAAACTGTTCAGATAATCGATCCGGTACTCGATCCCCCAGGGTGCGGCCCAGCCCCCCAGTTCATATACCAGGGTCCCGTTTTCAAGTACCTGCTGCAGCAGGGCATAGCTCACCAGAAAGGTGAGGCTCGCGACCAGCAGGGCGAACTTGGAGACCAGCCGTGGACTGCGCACGAATATGCACAGCGGCGCGCCAAGCAGGGGGACAATAACCTGCAGTATAGGTAAGTGCTCTATCACTCGTCTAAATTCTGGATGCTGAGAACGTGTTTCTTGCCGAAGCCGTAAGCCTCGAGTTGACTTTCCATCTGATCCTGGGTGTCCTGGGACTGGATCTCATGTTCCTCGATTGACCCGTACGCTTCCTGAATGCGAACCACCAGGGAGAGCCCCAGAGCGGTGGTGGCGATACCGACGACGATGGCGGTCAGGATCAGAACATGGGGCAGCGGATTCGAGTAAAGCTGGTAGGCCTCGTCGAGGATCGGCGCGGTGGCGCCGCTGATCTTACCCATGCTGATGTACATGAAAAACACGGAGGTCTGGAAGATGGACAGGCCGACCAGTTTTTTGATCAGGTTTTCATGGGCGATGACGATATAAAAGCCGATCATCATCAGGATAATGACAATCCAGTAATTGTAGAGACCGATAATATTCATCTGGTTTCGCTGTATTTGTGTTTAACGGTCCGCCAGGTAAACTTGAAAAAGATCAGGATCATCACCGAAGCAACGGTAATCCCGACCCCGAGTTCAACGAGCAGAATACCCAGGTGCTGACCATGCACCGGGTCGTGGCGCAGGACGCTGTAGTCGAGGAAATTGCCACCCAGGATCATAGAGACCACGCCGACCCCGCCATAGAGAAGCACGCCGGAAGCCGCGAGCAGTTCGAGGATTTCTGGCCGGAACACCTTGGAGGCGGTACTGAGACCAAACAGCATGGTGTACAAAATGACGCCGGCGGCGAATATGACCCCCGCCTGAAACCCCCCGCCTGGACTGTAGTCTCCGTGAAACTGGACATAGAGGGCAAAAACCATGATCAGCGGCAGCAGCCATTTGGCCACAACCCGCAGGATGATCTGCTGCTGCATGTCGGCCGGAACCTTTTTCTTTTCCTCCTCCCGCGTCCGGCGCGATACCCGCAGCAGGGCTATGACCCCGATGCCGGCAGTGAAAACCACCAGCACCTCGCCGAAGGTGTCATAGCCGCGATAACTGGCCAGAACCGAGGTCACCACATTGGGCACCCCGATCTCACCCATGGATTCATTCAGATAGCGTGGCGCCACATGCTGATGCACCGGTGCATCGGCGCTGCCGAAATGCGGCATATCGAGCGTACCGTAAATGAGCAGCGTACCGGTGACCAGCACGACCCCGAAAGCAAGCAGCGGCTGATACCTGGCTCGACGTTCGTAACGGCCGACCAGTTTCAACGATGCAAGCATCAAAAGGGTCGAGATGCCGGCCCCCACCGAAGCCTCGGTAAAAGCGACGTCAACCGCATCGAGATCGAGAAAGAGGCTGGCCGAAATCAGACTGTATATTCCCGATAGCATGACCACGGCAAACAGGTCATGCATCTTGGCCACCGCCAGGGCCGTGAGGACCAGAAAACCCAGCAGGACGATGTCAATCAAGGTTTCCATTAGGGTCCCTTTTCTCCTTCCGGGTCTTCCTGCTCAGGGCTGACCTGATCGATCGGCCTGAGACCGCTTTTCAGGGCTGCCTTGGCCATGGCATGGCTGGCAGTGGTTCCGGCCAGCAGGGAAAAGACCAGAATCATGATCAGCTTCGGCAGGGCAAGGCTCCATCCCGCCTGAAACATGAGCCCGACAAGAATCAGACTGGCTCCGAGCGTATCAGTCAGACTGGCCGCATGTATTCTTGAAAAAAAATCGGGGAATCGAAACAGGCCGACCGCCCCGGTAAGGCAGAAAACGGAGCCGCTGACCAGAAAAAACCAGCTGATTATATCAAGCAGAATAGCCATCTTCGCTGTCCTCGACCGTCTTCTTTTCGGCATACTCGAAGAATCTCAACACACCGATGACACTGATAAAATTTATCAACGCGTAAACAATGGCAATATCCAGGAAATCGGGCCGGCCGCCGAGAAAATCCATCACCGCAATGAGCAGCACCGTTTTGGTTCCGAAATTATTCACCGCCAGGACACGGTCATAGAGCGTCGGCCCCAGGTAGG
The DNA here is from genome assembly GCA_963845115.1 of uncultured delta proteobacterium. GTDB lineage: Bacteria > Desulfobacterota > Desulfobulbia > Desulfobulbales > Desulfocapsaceae > JABDQA01. The sequence continues at coordinate 231,547 of CAWJQN010000003.1, forward strand.
CCCGGAACAGAGCGAGAGCCATGACCACCAGCAGGGTCAATGCCGTCAGTGCAAACATCAGCCCTCCACCCGGCATACTCTGCGGTCCATCTCACCGCTGAGCAGGTCTGCAGCCGACTCCTCGGTGAGGGCATGAACGATGATGTCATTGCCGTCCAGATCGATACTGACGGTGCCCGGGGTCAGGGTGATCGAATTGGCATAGATGACGATGCCCAGGTCCGATTTCTGACTGGCCCTGACCACGATGGTCCGCGGGCTGATGGAATCTTTGCCCATCCAGACACAGCGGGCGACGGCGATGTTGGAAATGACCACTTCCTTGGCCAGCCAGATCAGGTAGATGGGCAGGGTGAAGGTGATATTGAGCGGCTGGGCTTCCCCGTCGACCACGTCCATGTAGTGGCTCAGGGCGACGACCCCGGTAACCGAGGCCAGCATGAAGAAGAGGAGGAGGGGCGTGTAGTGGCCGGAATTAATGAGCCAGAAAACAGATAACAGTATTGATAAGGCGAGAGCGTGCCGCATTCATTCCAAAACAAGCTGAGGTGGCTGTATTACTCATTGCCCGGCGCATTGATTCACGCGAGCAACTGGCCACCTGATCGTCATAATGCAACACTTCCTACCATTTCTAATATTCTTATGTCAACAATAACCGAAACTGACATATCGATTTTAGCTGTACGGCCAAAATCCAGGAAGAGGCGCCTCCGGTTCGGAACGAAGGCTTAGCTCAGCAGCCGTGTTTGACCAGAAAATCGTGGACCATCTCTTGCATGCTCTCCAGCCTGCCCTGCCCTTTCTCCTGGACCAGGACCCAGGAACAGCGCTGCCAGGCAACGGCCAACTGTTCAGGTACCTGCAGCCTGACCTCGACGTACCCGCTCCCGACTCGCTCAGGCGGGCCCACTGGTTCAGCTTTTTTATCGCCGGTGCTCATCTGCCTTCGGCTGTTTGATTTGTGAAAATTCACCGCCTCACGGTAGGTTATGGAGCTGCCGCCGAAGATATCCAGGGCGGAACCGATGGTAAAATCGAGGCGTCCGCCGCCGACCCGGCCGAGCAGCTCAAGATCGTCGAGACTGCTCACTCCGCCGGCGTAGGTGGTCGGTATCGGGCTGACATGGCCGAGCAGTTCTACCAGGTTGGTCTCGATGCCGCGGCATAACCCTTCGACATCGGCTGCGTGAATCAGGAACTCGTCACAATAGGCGGCAAGATCGGCAAGTGTCTGGGCCGATATGACCACCTCGGTAAATTTCTGCCAGCGATCGGTGACGATATAATAACGGTCCCCCTGCAGACGGCAGCTCAGGTCAAGAACCAGGTGTTCTCTGCCGATTTCAGACACCAGTCTCTGCAGACGGTTAAAATCGATGCGTCCATTCGAGAAAACCCAGGAAGTGACGATTACATGGGAGGCGCCCTTCTCGAGCCAGCCCGCCGCATTGCTCTCATCGATGCCGCCGCCCAGCTGCAGACCGCCGGGCCAGGCCGCCAGTGCTTCTGCTGCGGCCTGCTCGTTTCCCGGTCCGAGCTTTATGACGTGGCCGCCGCTCAACCCATCACTTTTATAGAGTTCGGCAAACCATGCCGGCGATTTATCAGCGGTGAAATTGGTTTTCAGCCGCTCAGGGGCGCTGTCCACCAGGGTAGAGCCGACAATCTGCTTGACGGTTCCTTGGTGCAGGTCGATGCAGGGGCGAAATTTCATGATTCTCCACAAGAAAAGGCGGGCGCTCCGTGAAGAGCAACACCCGCCTGACTCTGTTGCCGCCGTTGCGGGCGGTTATGGTTTCCCTGCCTACGATTTTTGTATCAGCATGGTCGACGGGTCGAGCAGCAGGGTGGTGCCCGGCTCCACTTCGCAATAGGCGCAGCGCAGGATGTCGAGCTTCATCACTTCGTCCTGAGGGTTTATCAGCAGCACCACCTCGAACAGGTCATCGATGGTGTGGCAGGGTGCCGGTACGCCGTCGGCGCTGACCCGGTCATCCTTGCGGTGCCTCACGGCCGAGAACCAGATAACGGAGATGCCCAGATCGGCCATCAGCAGCTTCAGGTCTTCCATGGCCTGCCGGCTGTTCTGTTCGTCGAACTCGTAACCGTCGATGATCAAGCAGTCAGGTTTGAATACATCCTGCTGGATCAGGTCTTTGAGCCGTTCTTCGAGCATACCGCGGCTGAACACCTGCTCCTTGAAAGTCATAATCATCCGCTTCCGGGAGATATCGGTACTGGTTTCATCGTCGAGGTCCTGCACCAGTTTGGCCAGGATATCATCGTAGCGGTCGCGGGTCTTCTCCAGGGACTGGCCGATGGCCACATGCAGCACCCGGTTGCCCCGCAGCATAGAATCCAGGGCGATCTGAACCAGGATGGCGGTCTTGCCCAACCCGGCCCGGGCCATCACCAGGCCGAGACCGTGACTCCCTGCTTCCGCCTTGTTGTCGAGTCCAAGTAAACGCAGCGGGTTAGTGGTGATCAACTCTTCTTTTCCCATACCAGCAAACTCCTCTCATTATCATTTGCTCAAACAGCCCGTCGCCCCTGGCTGATGACTGGCGGCGGACTGTCGATTCGTTAGTCGTTTTTTCTTTCCAGCTGATACTGTTTTATCAGCTCTTCACTGACACTTTTCGGAACCTGCTTGAAGGTGGCAAATTCCATCGTGAACTCGGCCTTTCCCTGGGTCAGTGAACGAAGGGTGGTCGAATATCCGAACATCTCGGAGAGCGGAACTTCCGCCTCGACGACCGTGTAGTTGCCCTCTTCCACGGTACCGATAATCATGCCGCGACGCTGGTTCAGGCTGCCCATGACCGCACCCTGAAACTCGGAGGGACCCTCAACGGCGACTTTCATGATCGGCTCCATGATAACCGGGCCGGCCTTTGAATAAGCTTCCCGGAAGGCGCCCTGGGCGGCCAGTTGGAAAGCCACGTCAGAGGAGTCAACCGAATGGGAGTTACCATCATTGATGACGGCGCGTATCCCGGTAATGGTTGCACCGCACAGTGACCCCTTGCTCAGACTTTTCTGGAAACCCTTGTCACAGGAGGGGATGAATTCGCGTGGAATGACACCGCCGACTATCTGATCGACGAATTCGTACTCGCCTTCTTCGAGCGGTTCGAGGTAACCGGCCACTCGCCCATACTGACCGGAGCCGCCGGTCTGTTTCTTGTGCGTATAATCAAAATTACCCTGGCTGGTAATCGTTTCCCGGTAGGCAACCTGGGGCGCACCGGCCTGAACCTCGGCCTTGTACTCCCGCTTCATGCGCTCGATATAGACGTCGAGATGCAGCTCGCCCATACCGGAGATGATGGTCTCTCCGGTTTCATGATCCACGTAGGTCCTGAAGGTCGGATCTTCCTTGGTGAAGCGGTTCAGGGCTTTCGACATATTGGTCTGGGCCTTGTTGTCAACCGGGATTACGGCCAGGGATATAACCGGCTCAGGAATATGCATCGAACTCATCGAGGCAGACAGGCCGTCGGCGGTGAAGGTATCACCGGAAGCACAGTCGACGCCGAACAGGGCGACGATGTCGCCGGGGCCGCAGGAATCGATCTCTTCCATCTCGTCTGCATGCATGCGGACCAGGCGGCCGATCTTGACCTTCTTGCCGGTTCGGCTGTTATAGACCGTGTCGCCCTTGTTGAGCAAACCCTGGTAGGTGCGCACGTAGGTGAGCTGACCGTAGCGGCCGTCCTCGAGCTTGAAGGCCAGCATGATCAGCTTGTCGCCGGGATCGTTGGTAACCGGAAACTCCTTTTCCTCGTCAGCCAGGTCCAGGGCATGATTGACCACGTCGGTGGGACAGGGCAGATAGGCGGAGACCGCATCCAGAAGCGGCTGGATTCCTTTGTTTTTATATGCGGAGCCAACGAAAACCGGGGTGAATTCAAGACTCAGCGTGCCTTTGCGGACCGCGTCATAAATGAGCTTCGTGTCAACCTCGCCCCCTTCCAGCAGGGCCTCCATCAGTTCTTCTGAAAACATGGAGATCTCTTCCAGCAGTTCCTCGTGTCTCTGCTCCGCCTCGTCGCGCATGTCCGCCGGGATCTCCTCCTCGCGGAGAACCTCGCCGTTTTCACCATCGAAATAGATGGCCTTCATACCAATCAGATCGACCAGTCCCTTGAACTCACCCTCCAGGCCGATCGGCATCTGCATCAGATGGGCGTTGAGCTCAAGCTTGTCCCTGAGCTGCGAGGTCACCCGAACCGGATTGGCTCCGGTTCGGTCGCACTTGTTGATAAAAGCGATCCGGGGAACCTTGTAGCGAGCCATCTGACGGCTGACGGTGATCGACTGGGACTGGACGCCGCCCACCGAACAGAGCACCAGGATGGCCCCGTCGAGCACCCGCAGCGCGCGTTCGACCTCAATGGTGAAATCGACATGCCCGGGGGTGTCGATGATATTGATATCGATATCTTTCCAGGAAGCATAGGTGGCAGCCGACTGGATGGTAATACCGCGCTCTTTTTCCAGCTCCATGGAATCCATTTTGGCCCCGACCCCGTCCTTGCCGCGGACCTCGTGTATGGCATGGATACGGTTGGTGTAAAACAGGATTCTTTCAGTCAGGGTTGTCTTTCCCGAATCGATATGGGCGCTGATGCCGATATTTCGGACTTTCGATAAATCTTTTATCATGATTCTTTCCTTTGCCGTTTAACCTGCGGGACGGTTCCATATCCCGGCAGCCGAGCACATCAAAATAAAAAAGAAAGGAGCTACAGAACGCTGTAACCCCTTGCCCAGAAAAAGCTTAGCCAAGCAGTCGGTTCTCAATTACCGACCCATGTATCTTATTCTCTTGATAAAAATTTGCTACAAGCGAATAATACAGAACCACTCATTTAACCATTTACGGTGAATTTTGCAAATAAAAAAATTATTGCGACGCTGTTTCCACCACCGCCGGCTCTGCCCTGCCCCGGACAGATCACAGAGCGTGGAGGGAGACGTCTGAGCTTACCGATACCTGTGTCACGAAACGGGTACTGCCTTAGTGGATATAGAGAAAATCAAACCGGCAAGAGCTTTTTCCCCGGTGAACGGAAGTACGTATTTTTCTGACCATAACACCTTTTGCCTTGACTTTATTGCCAAAAAATCGTTGATTATCAAAACTGCAAATGAATGATCATTCATTTTATGTTTGGTCATTCGGATTTGTTTTTTTACCTTCATATCAAAGGAGAAAACGATGGGACAGAAAAACGCAGAACGCCCCACCGCTGATCAGGTATTACAAAAGCTTTTGGAGGGCAACAAACGCTTTACTGAGGGCAACCTCCTTCACCCCAACCACTGCGAGGAGAGCAGGCAGCTGGTCATGCACAAGCAGGAACCGCTGGCCACCATTCTCACCTGCGCCGACTCGAGGGTACCGCCGGTGGACATATTCGATCAGGGAATCGGCGACCTGTTCATCGTCCGTGTCGCTGGTAATATCGTCGGTGATCACACCCTCGGCACCATCGAGTATGGGGTGAGCCAGCTGCATACCCCGCTGGTGATCGTCATGGGCCATTCTTCCTGCGGAGCGATTACCGCTGTCGCCAGCGGCGCCACCCTCGGCGGTCATATGGCCACGCTGGCGCCGCCAATCCAGACAGCGATCAAGAGTATCAAGGATGCCGAAGGCGATCTGGTTGAAAATGCCTCCAAAGAGGTGGCCTGTCAGATTGCCCGGTCAATCGAGACCTCCGAGCCGATCATTGCCGACTATGTCAAGGCGGGCACGGTAAAGGTTATCGCGGCCTATTATGATTTGCAAAGTGGAGCGGTTTCGGTTCTGCCGAAATAGCACCCTTCAGCCCTATACCAAGGAAATACGATGATTTTCAGATTTTTTCCTTTTATGCTGTGGTTCAAGGATTACAGTTTTGGCGCTTTCAGGATAGATCTGCTCGCCGGCATCACCGTTGCACTGGTGCTCATTCCGCAGTCGATGGCCTACGCCCAGCTTGCCGGCCTGCCGGCTTATTACGGGCTTTACGCAGCTTTCTTGCCGCCGATGGTCGCCGCCCTGTTCGGGTCAAGCCGCCAGCTGGCCACCGGGCCGGTCGCCGTCGTCTCACTGATGTCGGCAGCATCGCTTGAGCCACTCGCCACCGCTGGTTCGGCCGAGTTCATAGCCTATTCCATCGTTCTGGCCTTGACAGTTGGCATCTTTCAGTTTTCACTCGGTGTATTGCGGCTCGGACTGGTGGTTAATTTCCTTTCCCATCCGGTCGTCAACGGGTTCACCAATGCTGCGGCAATCATCATTGCCTCCTCCCAGTTCTCAAAATTTTTCGGGGTCTATGTCGACAAGGCGGAGCACCACTACGAGACCCTGATCCGGGTTGCCCAGGCGGCGATCGATTACACCCATTTCCCCACCCTGATATACGGCGTCGCGGCCGTGACGATCATGTTTACCCTGCGCAAGATCAATCCGCGCATACCCAACGTTCTGATCGCCGTCGCCATCACCACGCTGCTCTCCTACTTTACCGGCTTCAACAAGGATACCTACGTAGGCGCACAGGCGGTAAACATTGACGGGTTCGAGCAGAAGATCGAGGCCTTCAACCATTCGGTCAGGGAAATCGAGAGAATCGGGCAGCAGCGTGCCGACATCGGCCTGCTCATTGACCAGGAAAAAGCCCTGGAAAAAAAGGGCCATGGCGGCAAAACACCCGAGCTGGTCAAACTCCAGAGCGAAGTGGAGATCCTGTCAATCGAGCTGGCCGAGATGAAACAGCACTCGTCCGATCTGCGCACCGAACTCCGTACCATGAAGTTCACCGGGGTCCCGGCGGGCGACAGCTATGAATTTTATCCGAAGAACCTGGCCCCTGAGGGCATACAGACAGACAGCTCGACCTGGCGGCTGTCGGTGGGTACCGTTGAGCTGGATCCGGCCAAATTGAAATATACCGGCGGCGGAGCCATTGTCGGCAAGATACCGGAGGGACTGCCGACGCTGGCCGTTCCCTCGCTGGATTCCAAGACATTTTTCAAACTGCTTCCCTATGCGGTCATCATCTCGCTGCTGGGTTTCATGGAAGCCATTGCCATCGCCAAGGCCATGGCCGCCCAGACCGGCCAGAAGCTCGACCCGAACCAGGAGCTGATCGGCCAGGGCCTGGCCAACATTCTCGGCTCAATCGGCTCCAGCTACGCGGTGTCCGGGTCGTTCTCGCGCTCCGCTGTGAACCTCCAGGCGGGTGCGGTGAGCGGAGTTTCATCGGTTATCACATCGATAATGGTGGTGATAACGCTGCTGTTTTTCACCCCGCTGCTCTATCACCTGCCCCAGGCGGTGCTTGCTGCCGTCATCATGATGGCGGTAATCGGCCTGATTAACGTAAAAGGATTCATCCACTCCTGGAAAGCACAATGGTACGACGGCGCCATTGCCATTCTGAGTTTTGTGGTGACGCTCTACTTTGCGCCCCATCTCGACAAAGGCATCATGGTCGGCGTCTTCCTCTCCATGGGTATTTTCCTCTACAAATCGATGCGGCCGGTGGTCACCAGCCTGTCCCTGAATGAAGAGAAGGTGCTGAAATCGGCGGACTACTATCGACTCAAAGGCTGCCGCCACATTTCCGTTGTCCGTTTCGACGGAGCCCTGTTTTTCGCCAATGCCAGCTACCTGGACGAACAGGTCCTGAAATTTCGTAACGAGCAGCCCGATCTCAGGTATATCCTGCTCGATGCCCGGGGCATCAACGACATGGACGCCTCAGGCGAGGAGGCCCTGGCCATGCTGGTCAAGCGGATCAGAAGCGCCGGCATGGGCTTTGCGGTCTGCGGGGTGAAGGGGCAGATTCTCGATGTCATGGAGCGGACCGGTCTGTACGACGAAATCGGCAAGGACAATATCTACGCCGACAGCCGGACAGCCACCGCGGCCATCATCGAGAAGATTCACCGGGGCACCGACCTTCCCGAAGGCGGCTGTGGAGACTGCCCGCTAACCCAGTATCTGCCGCTCGAAGATCAGAAGCACATCAAGAAGGTGATGGCCAGCTGAAACGGCCCTTCGCCCCTCTGCCCATAAAAAAGCCCATGCATTCCGTACCGGAACGCATGGGCTTTCTGCCGTCAACACGGCGACGATGTTTCCCTGCTCAGGATAATCTCAGAGCAGTCCGTTGGCGTATTTCACCGCGGCCAGGTAGGAATCGGTCATGGTCCCACTCTTGATGCGCAGTTCCTTGGTCAATTCGAGGATCTTCTTCTGCTGATCCCGCTCAAACGCCACCGCGATCTCCAGAAACCCGGCCATCGTTCCCGAACGGTTGGTCAGAGCCTCCTTGACGTGGCGCCCGATCGGCAGCCGCTCCATGACTCTGCCCATGGGCGAACCAAGCATGGTGTCGAGCAGCGAGAACAGCCCCATGACGAATAATTCGTCGGCAATCGACTTGAACGGGCTGGCCCTGCCCATGAGTTCGCAGAATTTGGCCCGGACCAGGGCCATTCTGGTCAGTTCGCCGGGGTGATCGGAGGCCAGTTCCGAGACAACCACCAGGAGCACAAAACGCCGCAGCTCCTTTTCGCCAAGATAGGCGATGGCATGCTTGACCGTCTTGACCTCCTGCAGCCGGTAAAAATAGGCTGAGTTGAGAAAGCGCATCAACTTGTAGCTGATGGCGATATCCACCGAGATGATCTCCTGGAGCTTCTCCATGGTCGTTTCAGTCCTGGTCACCTCAGCCAGCAGCCTGAGCAGGTTGACCTTCACCGAGGACAGCTCCCTGATCTCGATTTTCTCGGGTTTGCTGAAAAAGTAGCCCTGAAAATAGGTAAACCCAAGCTTGTTTGCTTTTTCGAAGTCCTTGAGGGTCTCGACTTTTTCGGCCAGGAGTTTGACCTTGTGATTCCTCAGCCGGTTCAGCGTCCGGGTGATGGTGTCGAGCGGCGTCAACCGGACATCGATCTTGACGATCTGGGCGCACTCGAGCAGCGGTTCGAACTTGCGGTTATAGACAAAATCATCCAGGGCGATGGTGTAGCCCTCTTCTTTGAGGTTCCGGCACACCGAGAGAAGCTTCGGTGTCGGTTCGACATCTTCCAGAATTTCGACGACGATCTGATTTTTGGGAAAAGCCGCCGGCAGGTTGCGTTCGAGCAGATCCTGGGTGAAGTTGATGAAGCACGGCCTCATACCCGAGATCTCCTCGATTCCCCGGGTCAGGAAGGTGGAAGAAAGCAGACTCGCCGTTGCCCGGTTGCCGCTCACGTTCTGGAGCGTATAGTCCTCAGCGCCGCGGTACAGGAGTTCGTACCCGTATAAACGCTTATGGACGTTTAAAATGGGCTGCCTGGCGATATATTGATCCATCAGTTTTCGATATCATCCACTTTCAGGATAGGGGCCGAAACATGAACAATCTGGCTCATCGTGCCTGCAGTTTCCTGGAAAAATAACTGCGGATCAACGTTTTTGCTGTTGGCTCGATGAGCAGATACTTGACCGCAAAATCACTCCCCTCGACCCGCACGACCCGGGCCCGGATCTCAACCGTCTGCTCTTCACCTTCGAGCTCGATGCGCAGCAGTATCTTCTCACCGAGTTCGGGCGGATTGGTTGCCCATTCCAGGGCACAGCCGTCGGTGGAGATATTTTTCAGCAGAGCTTCACCATCCTCATAGGCCGTCCGGTAAGTGATCGGTTCCTTTCGGCAGCGAAATCGAAGCGCCTGTCGTTTGGACTTCACTCTGGTATCCCGAATCTTCAACAGGAGAGTGCGGCTCCTGATGCGGCGAGACGATGCGATGAAACGCATTCCGCCAGAAAATTGCAGATCCTGTCAATCGTGGCTACCATTGTATGCTATGTCTAATAAGCAAGTCAATTTATTATGTAAAAACCGGAGACACAGGGTATAGTGCAGCAACCGAATCGACATCGACGAGACCACCGTGCGTAAATTTATCTACTCCTCCAAAATGCTCTATATCCTGGCCGCCCTGCTGGTCCTGGTGTTCTTCCTTCCCGACCTGATCGGCCCGGTGCCGGCCATTCTCTGCGCTGCGGCAGTCATCGGATTGGCATTTTTCATCTATAACCTGTGGTGCAAAACCGGCAATTCCGACGAGCCGCCCGGTCCATCCGGGAAGCAGTGAGCAAGGTGCTCTTCGGACCGGGTCTACTGGTGAACCTCGGGTTACAAAATGGCCGCAGGGGCTGGAATGGGCGAACCGATACGATATCATCATGAAAAGAATTCAGATTACGGTTCCGGAAAAACCGTTCATCGACACCAGCCGTCAAACAAAGGGGAAGCGGCAGCAGCCGTTGCTCCCGAAAATATCGAACCATCATGGAGGACATCATGCTGATTGAACTGCTGCGCCGGAGAAGAAGCATCAGAACATTTACCGACCAGCCGGTGGAACAGGACAAAATCGACATCCTGGTCGAGGCGATGCTGCGCTCGCCATCGTCGAGGGGACTCAACCCCTGGCAGTTCGTGCTTGTCACAGACCGGGAAATAATCCGGAAACTGGCCCGCGCCAAAGCCCACGGATCCTCTTTTATGGCCGCCGCGCCTCTGGCTGTAGTGGTCTGCGCCGACCCGGAAAAATCCGATGTGTGGGTCGAGGACGCCTCGATCGCATCGCTGATCGTCCACCTCCAGGCTGCGGATCTGGGACTGGGCAGTTGCTGGGTTCAGATCAGAAATCGCGATCACGATGAGCAGACCAGGGCGGAGGCATATGTGCGCGATACCCTCGACCTCGACCAGTCCCTGGCAATAGAGGCCATTGTCGCCATCGGCTACGGGGATGAAAACAAACAGGGAAGAATGGCCGACTCGCTTCTCTACGAACGCATATCCTACCGAAGTTGAGGCAATCCTGCCGGTTACCCGCCAGAGACATAAACCGGCGGGCCTGCCTGCCGCCGAACCGGTTGCAGAGCAGTTGACCAGTTACTATCCGGTTGACATTATATCGGCGGTATGGGATTAAAGGTAGGCAAGCGTTTCATCTCTTTTCGAATCCAGGCAGCAATCATCGCAACGTCACTACCAACCAGTTAGAGGAGGAGAAACACCATGACGGCAGAACTTATCAGCGGAACTGAAATCAGCAAGACGATTCTCGAGGAAATCAAGCAGGAAGTAGCCGAGATGAAGGACAAGACCGGCAAGGTCCCGGGCCTTGTCACCATCCTCGTCGGCGAGAATCCGGCTTCGATCAGCTACGTTACCCTCAAGGTGAAGACCGCCCTCAACCTGGGTTTCAACGAGATCCAGGACAACCAGCCGGAAGACATCTCTGAACAGGACCTGCTTGCCCTGATCGACAAGTACAACAATGACCCGGAAATTCACGGCATCCTGGTTCAGCTGCCGCTGCCCAAACATATCGATGACAAGAAGGTTTTAAACGCCATCGCCCCTGACAAAGATGTTGATGCTTTCCACCCGGTCAACGTCGGCCGGCTGATGATCGGCGGCGATGAGGTGCGATTCCTGCCCTGCACGCCGGCTGGCATTCAGGAGCTGATCGTCCGCTCCGGTACCGAAACCAAGGGGGCCGAGGTGGTCGTTGTCGGGCGCTCCAACATCGTCGGCAAACCGATCGCCATGATGATGGCCCAGAAGGGTGTCGGCGCCAACAGCACCGTTACCATCGTTCATACCGGCACAAAAGATCTGGCCTCGCACTGCAAGCGGGCCGACATTTTAGTCGTTGCCGCCGGCGTTCCCAACCTGGTCAAACCGGAATGGATCAAGCCCGGCTCGACGGTTATCGATGTCGGCGTAAACCGCATCGGCAAGAACGAAAAAACCGGCAAGGCGATTCTGCGCGGCGATGTGGATTTTGACAAAGCCAAGGAAATCGCCGGAAAGATCACGCCGGTTCCGGGCGGTGTCGGGCCAATGACCATCTGCATGCTGATGAAAAACACCCTGCGCTCGGCACAGAAAAGCATGTAGAACCCTTTTCCTGCAAAGCGAAGGCCGAAATCCCGCGACAGGGGTTTCGGCCTTTTTCTTTGTACCGGTCATGCAGTCTGCCGTGCCGTCCTCACCATTGCAGACCTTTATCCACGGGGTGCGGCTGGCCGTGCTATCAGTAAAACGGGTCGACCCGTATGACCACCTCGCCAAGCTCCCGGATAGAAGCCACCGCCGACTCGATCCTGCTGCGGATCTGCTCCGTCTGATCTTCAGGTGCCTTGACGTTGATAGAGACCCGCCCCTCCCTGGCCGCAACGCCGGCCAGCGGGAAATCAAACAGCGCCGACCTGATTTCCGCCGCCAGGGCCTGGTCCAGCATCCTTCTCATCGACTCTTCGGTGGCCTGGAAACAGGCCAGCCGGGCGGTCTGGGCAAGCAGCTCGGCAGAGTCATCGACACCCATGGCCGATACGTTTACGGTGAGATCGTAGAGTGCCGGGTCGGATATATCGATACCGTAGAGGAACAGAGCCCATTTTTGCCGCTCCTCGTCGTCGTGCTTGAGAAGCAGACGCGCCTTTTCAGAGGAGATGTTCTGGCGCTCAGCCTCGGCCTTGACCCTGTCATCCAGGTCGGCAATGATACGGACCCGCAACAGGTGGGAGACATCGTTGACAAAGAACTGACCGGCCAGACCATGGTAAACGTGGTTGTCTGATTTGAGCCGCTTGAGAATTTCGGCGGAGATGTAGTTGATGTAGCGTTCCCGGCCAAACGAATAGCGTTCGAGAATCTGGGTGGCGTGCTGGATATTTCTGGTCAGCTTTATCTCATCGATATCGAACTCGTCGCTGGCAGCCAGCAGAGAATCCCTGGAAACACAGTCATACCCCAGAATACCAGCTACTTTTTCAGCGACCTCTTTGCCTCTATAGTAGCTGCCGCGGGAAACACAGATTATCGACATAATTCCCCCCCGTTGCAGTGAACCTGCTGGTGTGGCCAGTTTAATAAGCGCTTCGCCGTCAACCGCCGGGTAAGCCGGCACGGCAGCGGGACTTCATCGCTGGGCCGGTACATTTTTTTTTGGCCTGCGCGCAGTCAATGGATATACTATAACAAGTTTTGTTGATCAACTGCGGACATTTTTTTAGAGCGACAAACCATGGGAATCTGTAAAAATCACCCCGGCCGTTCCACCGGTTACATCTGCCAGAAACATAATTATTATCTATGTGAAGAGTGTCTCAGTTGCAGCGATCCCAAATTGTACTGCAAATATCGGTCATCATGTATTATTTTCTTCAGATCGAAGAAAGAGCAGGCACCACCCGTTTCGGTGGAGCCGCAACCGTATATTTCTAAAAAAGGAGCGATACGATGAGTGATCAACACTGTCCCGGTTTCGAGAGCAACAAATCTCTGGCTGAAGTCAAAGTAAAGTGCCCCGAGTGCGGCCAAGAGCAGGAAATTTTTTCCGACGAAGTGGGGAAAAAGGTAAAATGCGACAGCTGCAGCGCACTGTATGACTCAGCCGCCTGTAAGGTGGAATAGGCTCAGGGTGCACAAACAGCAGCCCCTTTGCCATCCGCAGGTTGCCGTTTAGCACAGCGATTGGCGATCTTTCAGTGGTGATGATGGTGGCCGTGACCGTGATGATGGTGATCTGAACCTTCGGCCGGCCCGCCGATCTCGTCAAGCGCAGCCTGCAGCGTTGCGCTGACCTCACCCATCTGGGTCATTGCTCTGGTCAGCGCAGTGACCATCGAGTCCCTGTTGTCTTCAGCCATGACGGTGCGCCACTTTTCGAATTCTTCGACGTGGCCGCCGTTATGGTCGATCCAGTGTTTGAGCAGTACTCGTAATTTTTCTATTGATTCCATTATCCTGATCCGCCCGCTCCGGGGCTCTGGCATTCTATTTTCATAAGAGCCGGTCCGGCTGGACTCGGCATGATTACTCAGCCGGTCTGCTCCAGCAGAACCTTTCCGGCCATGAAGTCGATGGAGCGGATAACCACATGATCCAGCGACTTCGGGCCTTCAAAAAGCGACGTGATGCGCATGCCTCCTGAATCGACGTCCAGGCTCGTCACATCCGCCATAACCAGCTCCTCAACCCCTTCTTTTTCTATCACCACACTGATCTGACACATGGTTGTCTGTTCAATCCTCCCGATGGTTTATGGGCCGGCGCCACGATGGTCGCCGGTACAGGTGATCCTAGTTCAATCCCAGCAGCAAAACAATAATTATTGTGAGCAGATTGCGCAGGCTCCGCGACTGAAAAAAAGGGGGGGCGGGCGACCGGCTAAAAACCCCTGTGAGGAGCCGAAAAATATAGCAACGGGCTAAAAGACCTGATAGGATGAACCAATTTGTGTTCATGGATCTGTTCCTTTAATTTTTTCACATCTGATTGCAGTCGAGCAAATGCGCAAGCACAAGAACTGGTAAGGAGGCTAGGTAATGGAAGAACGTCTGAGCACCATTCTCGAACCGTATCGGGGGAAGCCCAATGCACTGATTCCGATCCTTCAGGAAGTGCAGGAAGAACTCGGTTATTTACCCGAAGAAGCCATGCTGGAAATTGCCAAAACCACCGGGTTGCCCGAAAGTCAGGTTTACGGCGTCGCCACTTTCTATGCACAATTCTACTTCTCCCGGCGCGGCAAGAACCAGACCAAGGTGTGCTCCGGTACCGCCTGCCATGTCAAAGGCGCTGCCCGGGTTCTTGATGCCTTCGAACGGGCAATCGGCATCGCCTGCGGTACAACCTCGGAAGATTACGAGCACAGCCTGGAGACAGTGGCCTGTGTCGGTTCCTGTGCGCTGGCTCCAGTGGTGGTCGTCAACGATCATGTGCACGGCCAGGTCCAGACCGGTACCGTTGGTAAAATATTGAAAGAAAGCCTTAAGGAATAAGGAGGTTTCACCTATGCAAAAGGTAAACTCACCGGCCGAAGTGGCTAAACTGAGAAGCCTCTGCCAGGAAGCGTTCTCCCGCCAGAAGATCAGGTTTCTGGTCTGTGCGGGCACCGGCTGCATTGCCGGCGGTTCAATGCAGGTTTACGAAGAATTCAAACGATTGATCGGTGAACGGGGAATCAACGTCGACGTCGACCTTCTTTTCGAAGGCGAAGAGCATGAAGCGGGGGCTGTTACCAGCGGCTGCCACGGTTTCTGCCAGATGGGGCCGCTGGTTCGGGTCGAACCCCAGGGAACCTTCTATACCAGGGTGAAGGCCAAGGACGTCGAAGAGATCGTCACCGCCACCCTGGATGAGAACACCGTGGTAGAGCGGCTGCTCTACAAGAAGCAGGACGGTGAACATGCCCGGACCGAGCACGACGTTCCCTTCTACAACCGTCAGCAGAGGATCGTCCTGGGCGGCTGCGGAACCATCGACCCTGAGGATATCCGCGAATATTTCGCCATCGAAGGCTACCAGGCACTGGCAACGATTTTTGAAAGTTACAGTCCCGAACAGGTTATCGAAGTCGTCAAGGAATCGGGCCTCCGGGGACGCGGCGGCGGCGGTTTTCCGGCCGGACGCAAGTGGGAAGCCGGGCTCAAGGCCAAAGCGACGCCCAAGTACGTGGTCTGTAACGGCGACGAGGGCGACCCGGGCGCCTTCATGGACCGCTCTGTTCTGGAGGCAAACCCCCACTCGGTGATCGAAGGCATGACCATTGCGGCCTTCAGTATCGGCGCCGAGCATGGAGTCGTCTATGTCCGGGCGGAATACCCCCTGGCCGTCGTGCGGCTGCTCAAAGCCATCGACCAGGCCAAGGAGTACGGTGTGCTCGGCGACAACATCATGGGCACCGGCTTCAACTTCGATATCGAAGTGTTCCAGGGTGCCGGCGCTTTTGTCTGCGGCGAATCCACCGCCCTGACTTTGTCGATCGAAGGAAAGCGGGGCATGCCGCGGGTCGCACCGAGGCCGCGGACCACCGAGGTCGGTCTCTACGACAAGCCGACCCTGCTCAACAACGTCAAAACATTCGCTTACATTCCTGATATTATAAGAAAAGGTTCCGGCTGGTTCAAAGGCATCGGCACCGAGAGCAGTTCAGGAACCGCCGTTTTCGCCCTCACCGGCAATATCGTCAATGCCGGGCTGATTGAGGTTCCGATGGGCATCAAGCTGCGTGATATCATCTATGATATCGGCGGCGGTATCCCCACGGGCGGCAAATTCAAGGCCGTGCAGACCGGCGGACCATCCGGCGGCTGTCTGCCGGAAGCGCTTCTCGACACGCCGATCGACTACGACTCCCTGGATGAAGCCGGCTCGATCATGGGTTCAGGGGGCATGGTCATTATGGACGAGCGGACCTGTATGGTTGACGTAGCCCGCTACTTCCTGCAGTTCACCGAGGAGGAATCCTGCGGCCAGTGCATCCCCTGCCGGCTGGGAACTAAGCAGCTGCTGGAGATTCTCAAGGACATCTGCAAAGGTAAAGGCCGAAAGGAAGATCTGAGCCTTCTGGAGGAGCTCAGCCACTCGGTGCATGGGGGCTCAGTCTGCGGACTCGGCCAGACAGCGGCCAACCCGGTTTTGACCACGCTGCGCTATTTCAAGCACGAGTATGAGGCCCATATCAATGACAAGTGCTGCCCGGCACGGGTCTGCAAGGAACTGATCTCGTTCACAATCGACGAGGAAAAATGTGCCGGCTGTACCCTCTGTGCCCGGGCCTGCCCGGTTGAGGCCATTTCCGGCGAAAAGAAAAAAGTTCATGTCATCGATCAGTCGCTCTGCATCCAGTGCGGTCTGTGTCTGGAAAAATGCCCGAAAAAATTCAGCGCCGTTGAATGTGTATCACCGAAATTACCGGTAACGCCCAAAGCAACGATGGAGGTGTCTTAAATGGAACAAGTCACCATAACGATAGACGGAGTCAAAATCAGTGCAGATTCAGGGATGACCGTGCTGCAGGCCGCCCAGGCCAACGGTTTTTACATCCCCAACCTGTGCAACCACCCGGACCTGAAACCGGCCGGCCTGTGCCGTGTGTGCGTGGTCAAGATGGATGACTGGAAGGTGGTCATATCCTGCAAGCAGCCGGTCAAAGAGGGCATGGTTATCAGCACCGAGGATCCGGAAGTCCAGCAGATCCGCAAGAACACGGTGGAACTGATCGTTGCCAACCATCCGATGACCTGCCTGACCTGTGAGGCCGACTCCAACTGTGAACTGCAGAAGGTTGCCCACTACACCGGTGTTACGCCAGACAGTCTCAAGCGCTACCGGCGATCCATCCGCAACCTGCCGATCGACACCTCCAATCCGTTTTTCGATATCGACCATTCCAAGTGCATCCTCTGCGGCATCTGCGTGCGCACCTGCGACGAACTGCAGAATATCAACGCCATCGACTATGCCCAGCGCGGTGTCGCCAGCCTGATCTCGACCCTGGGCAACAAACCGATCGCCGATTCCCGCTGCGAGTCGTGCGGTGAATGCGTGGTCCGCTGTCCAGTCGCAGCCCTGTCACCGAAAGGGGTTCAGGAACCGATGCGGGAAGTCAGGTCGATCTGCTCTTACTGCGGGGTCGGCTGCGGCGTCATGCTCGGCGTCCGGGGCCAGAAAGTGGTCAATGTCCAGGGAGACAAGAACAACCCGGTCAACAAGGGTTCACTCTGCGTCAAGGGGCGGTTCGGTTATAAATTCATCAACCATCCGGAGCGCCTTTCCACCCCGCTGATCAAAAAAGACGGAAAACTCGAGGAAGCATCCTGGGACGAAGCCCTGGAACTGATCGCCGACAAATTCTCCAACAGCAAAGGCGATAAGTTCGCTGCCCTGGCCTCGGCCCGGGTGACCAACGAGGACAACTACCTGATCCAGAAATTTACCCGGGCGGTGATGGGTACCAATACGGTTGATCATTGCGCCCGGCTCTGACACTCCCCGACTGTGGCCGGTCTGGCCACCAGCCTGGGAAGCGGCGCAATGACCAACTCCATCGACGAGATCAGCGGCGCATCGACCATCCTTGCGATCGGCACCAACACTACCCAGGCCCATCCGGTTCTTGCCCTGCAGGTCAAGAAGGCGGCCCGGGAAGGAGCCAACCTGATCGTCGCCAACCCCAAGCAGATCGATCTCTGCCGGCACGCGACCATACATCTCCAGCATCGGCCCGGAACCGATGTGGCTCTGGTCATGGGGATGATCAAAGTCATCTTCGACGAAGGGCTGGCCGATATGGAGTTCATCAACAGCCGCTGCGAGAATTTCAACGCATTTTCCGCCTCGCTGGCCGAGTTCGACCTGGCCAGTGCAGCGAAAATCACCGGGGTTTCCGCCGATCTTATCAGCAAAGCGGCACGGATGTACGCCACCGGCGGTCCGGCGGCCATCCTCTACTGCATGGGCATCACCCAGCACTGCCACGGTACCGACAATGTCTGGTCCCTGAGCAACCTGGCACTGGTAACCGGCAACCTCGGCAAACCGTCAGCCGGCGTCAACCCGCTGCGCGGTCAGAACAACGTCCAGGGGTCATGTGACATGGGCGCCCTGCCCGATGTCTATCCAGGCTATCAGAAAGTGGCCCGCCCCGAGATCAAGGCAAAATTCGAGGCAGCCTGGGGAGTGGCGCTTTCCGACAAGGAGGGTCTCACCCATTCGGAAATCTTCGATGACATCCTCGATGGCAAAATCACCTCACTCTACCTGGTCGGCGAGAACCCGTACCTCAGCGAAGCCAATGCCACCCACGCCATCGAATCTCTGGAGCGGCTCGACTTCCTGGTTGTTCAGGACATTTTCCTGACCGAGACCGCGGCCATGGCTGATGTGGTCCTGCCGGCTGCTTCCTTCGCCGAAAAAGACGGTACCTTTTCCAATACCGAACGGCGTATTCAGCGGATACGCCAGGCCATTGCTCCCCCCGGATCGGCCAAGCCGGACTGGCAGATCGTGGCTGCAATCGCCCAAAAAATGGGGGCTTCCGGGTTTGACTTCGAAGACGAAGCCGAAATCATGGCCGAGATCGCCTCGCTGACCCCCCAGTACGGCGGCATTACCTACGATCGCATCGAGGAGCAGGGCATCCAGTGGCCATGCCCGACAGCGGATCATCCGGGAACCCCGATCCTGCACACCGAAACATTCGGGACGCCGAGCGGCAAGGCTCAGCTGGTCGCCCTCTCATTCAGGGATTCAGCCGAGCTGCCCGACGAGGACTATCCGCTCCTGCTGACCACCGACCGCAGCCTGTTCCACTACCATACCGGCAGCATGACCCGTCGGGTGGAAGGCCTCGAGCAGCTGGCCAGCGAGGAATTTCTGAAGATCAACCCTAAAGATGCGAAGGCACTCGGACTGGAAGACAGCGAAATGGTTCAGATAAGCTCGCGGCGCGGCAAGACACAGGCCAAGACCAAGCTTACCAGGATCTGCCCGCCGGGACTGGTATCGATGACCTTCCATTTTGCCGAAAGCCCGACCAATGTGCTGACCAGCCCGGCGCTCGACCCGGTTGCCAAGATACCTGAAACCAAGGTCTGCGCCGTAAGGGTGGAGAAGGTATAGCGGAGGTAAAAGAGCAATCAGTTAAAGACGACCTTGCAGAAGCGTCTCTTGCCGACCTTGAGAATGGGCCTGCCGGTTGGCTCGACCGTGTAGTCGGTGTCGGTGATTTTTTCACCGTCGATGCTGACCGCGTTCTGCTTGATCATCCGGCGCCCGTCGGAGGTTGAGGAGACCATGCCGCAATCAACCAGGAGCTTCGGCAGCCAGACCGGTTCATCGACGTGCAGGGGGAACTCTGCGATATCATCGGGCAGATCGTGGTGGGCAAAAACACTCTCGAAATTCTGCTCTGCCTGAAGCGCCAGCTCTTCGGAATGAAAGCGCGCCGTCAGTTCCCGGGCCAGCTTCTGCTTGATTTCCTTGGGATGCAGGCTGCCCTCATTCAGCCCCTGCTGCAGTTTCTGTATCTCGG
Organism: uncultured delta proteobacterium; assembly: GCA_963845115.1. Classification (GTDB taxonomy): domain Bacteria; phylum Desulfobacterota; class Desulfobulbia; order Desulfobulbales; family Desulfocapsaceae; genus JABDQA01. Next base: position 251,443 of record CAWJQN010000003.1, read on the forward strand.
TGCCGGACAGGTCGCTGAGCAGTTCGAAATAGCGAAACATCAGCTCATCCGAGACGGACATGGTTTTGCCGTAAATATCGTTTGGCGCTTCGGTGATGCCGATATAGTTGCCGAGTGACTTGGACATCTTGTTGACCCCGTCCAGACCTTCGAGCAGGGGCAGGGTCAGCACGATCTGGGGTTCCTGACCGCGGGAGCGCTGCAGGTCTCGGCCCACCAGGAGATTGAACAGCTGATCGGTGCCGCCGAGTTCCACATCAGCCTCCATGGCCACCGAATCGTATCCCTGGATCAGCGGGTAGAGAAATTCATGGATCGAAATCGGCCGGTTGCCTTCGAACCGTTTCTTGAAGTCGTCGCGCTCGAGCATACGGGCGACGGTTAACTCGGAGGCCAGCCTGATCATGTCGAAGGAGCTGATTTTGCCGAGCCACTCGCTGTTGAAGGCAATTTTGGTCCGGTACGGATCGAGAATCTTGAAAACCTGTTCCTTATAGGTTTCCGCGTTTCTAGCGATATCTTCTCTGGTCAGCGGCTTACGGGTTTCCGATTTACCCGTCGGGTCGCCGATGAACCCGGTAAAATCGCCGATCAGGAAATAGACCTCGTGTCCCAGCTCCTGGAAATGTTTCATCTTCTGAAGCAGCACCGTATGGCCCAGATGCAGGTCTGGTGCGGTGGGATCGAAACCGGCCTTGATCTTCAGAGGCCTGCCCGTTTTGACACTGTTCTCCAGCTTTTTTTTCAGCTCTTCCGAGGAAATGCAGTCGACTACTCCCCTTTCTATCAATTCCAGCTGTTGTTCTACGGCGATCATATGGGCCCTGGTTTTCTCTGATTGAAAATCAATTATTTGGCATACTCGACCGCCCGGGTCTCACGGATGACGGTGACCCGTATCTGGCCCGGATAGGTGAGCTTTTCTTCGATCGACTTGGCAATATCCTGGCTCAGCAGAATGGCGTCACTGTCCCTGACCGATTCGGAGTTTGCGATAATGCGCAATTCACGGCCGGCCTGAATGGCGTAGGACTTATCGACACCGCTGAAGGAGTTGGCAATCGCCTCCAGGTCCTCGAGTCGTTTCACATAGCTCTGCAGCATCTCTTTTCTGGCGCCCGGCCGGGCGCCTGACAGGGCGTCGGCGGACTGGACCAGGACATCGAGTACGCTGAGAATCGGCACATCTTCGTGGTGGGCGCCGATGGCGTAGGATATCTCTTCCTGCTCGCCGTACTTTTTAGCCAGATCCCGGCCGATGATGGCGTGCGAACCCTCCACCTCGTGATCGACGGCCTTGCCGATGTCGTGCAGCAGCCCGGCCCGTTTGGCCAGTTTGACATCGAGCCCCAGTTCGGCGGCCATGATACCGCACAGGAAAGCCACCTCGAGGGAGTGCTGAAGAACATTCTGGCCATAGCTGGTGCGGTATTTGAGCCGGCCAAGAATCTTGATCAGTTCGACATGCACGCCATGGGCCCCGACATCGAAGGTGGCCTGCTCGCCGGCTTCACGCATTTCAATTTCCAGTTCCTTGGTGACTTTGTCGACCACCTCCTCGATGCGTCCCGGGTGGATTCGGCCGTCGTTTATCAGCTGGTGCAGGGCCAGCCGGGCAACTTCTCGCCTGACCGGGTTGAAACCGGACAGAATAACCGCCTCCGGCGTGTCGTCGATGATGATGTCGATCCCGGTGGCTGCTTCGATTGCCCGAATATTGCGGCCTTCACGGCCGATGATCCGGCCTTTCATCTCATCGGAAGGGAGGGGAACCATCGACACCGTTTTGTCGGCCACATAATCACCGGCGTATCTCGAGATCGCCAGGGCGATTATATTCTTGGCCTTTCGATCAGCCTCGATTTTCATCTCGTTCTCTATCCGGGCCAGGGTTTTGGCAGCATCCATCCGGGCCTGGCTCTCCAGGGAGGCCATCAGCATTTTCTTGGCTTCCTCCTGGCCGATTCCCGCCACCCGGGAAAGTTCATAACGCTGTTTACCGATCAGGTTATCGATTTCCTTATGCTTGTTCTCTATGTCATGCTCACGGCCGGTAACCCGATCCTCTTTATTCTGCAGCTCATTGCGTTTGAGGTCGAGGCTCTCCCAGTCTTTTTTGAGCTGCTCCCTGGTTTTCTTGAGGTGCTGACGCTCATCTTTCAGTTCGCGCCGGTCGGCCTTGAGTTCGTCTTCTGCCGCCTGCTTGACCTGGTAGGCAGCTTCCTTGGACTGCAGCTGCGCCTCTTTCTTGATCTGCTCGGCCTCGACAATTGCAGTTTCGACCAGTTGCCGGGCCTGTTCCTTGACGTTCTGCCGGTGACCCTCGACCAGCCGCTTGCGCAAAATGAAGCCAAGAATCAGCCCGGCCAGCAGGCCGGCAGACACAAATATGGAGGGATGGTTGATATATTCCATGACGACAACCTCTGTCTATCGATCAATTACAGACAGTCCGGCCGCAACAGAGTGGACAATGGGAAGGGAAATCTTCGGCAGGGAGCGGTCACACAGCTGCCAGGCAGCTGCGGAACCTGCTGGGAAATCAGCTCCTGGTCAACAACGAGCCGCCTCCACCGTAACACCAGCGCAGATCAACTGCAGGAGGGGCAGCGGCAGAGCGAAGTATCCCAGCATCTATGTAAAACCAGTCGGTGGCCGGCCGGCAGACCTACCGCAATTGCGCGTCTGCCTTCATTATCGATCGACCTGACTGATGAACTCCTCGACAGATTCCTTACCACCTCTTGTGCAGGCGCTTCTGTAATTAATCGTTTATACGCCTAAGGGACAGCCGGTCACCAGGTCGGTGATGCGGCAGCCGTCTATATAATAAAACGATGACCGGCGTTCCCGCCGTTCATCGTGGCAGAAAATATTTCCCCACCCTGCCGTGTCTGCAGGACAAGTTAAACCTATCGAAATAGGTGGGACCCGCATTTCAGCATCAGGTAAGTCTTTCGACTTCCCATCCGAGGAAAGAGGTAAGTCCCTTTTTAAGAGAGTTGGCTCAACAACACTACAAATCACCAACAGCGCAGGGAAAAGCTTCACCTGAACAGCCTTCGCCCAGGTTTACAAAAAAACTTGTAACTCAACGGTATTACATACATTAATAAATCTAAAAAAGCGTCCTCAAACGTATTGTAGCAGATATGCACCAAAACAAAAGTAAAAACTCCGGCGCTACGACTCCTCTGCCAGGACAAAATCCAGCCGTTGGTTGATGTCCTCGAGCTTCGACTCGAACCGCTGCCGATACTGGTTGTGCTCCTGCTGCAATTTGAGATAACTCGAGGCCAGGTTGAGGCAGGCCATCACAGCTATCTTGCTGACCGGTATGGTCCCTCCCGGCTTAGCCCCTCCGCCGATAGACTCGACCTGCTCCTGCACCAGGGACAGGATGTTCTCCATCTCCTCTTCGGAGGCTCCGGTATAAAATGCAAAATTCTGCCCCAGCAGGGAGAACTTGACCAAGCGTTCGGATTCTGACATATTCAGGCGCTGGTGTGGTTATTGTTAGAGCCCCGGGAAAGCAGGCACCCGACAACGGTTTCAGCCGCTGAAAAGATTTTTCTGGGCCTTTGCCCCCGCATCACCTCTGGACTTTTTTCCTGCCGGCGGTTCTTCATCCTCAGACTCGGCTTCCGGCTCATCCTCATCAGAGGCCTCGGTGTCGGAGCCGCCGCCCTGGGTATCCTCATCAATCTCCGATTCCCACTGCTCGATCTGACCGATCAACCGATTGACCCGGTCACGCATCACACCACGCTCCGAATCCAGGGAATCGAGTTCTTTCTTCATTTTTTTGCTGTCTTCCTGGACCTCAACATACTGTGTCTGCAGTTCCGCCAATTTCTGTTCGACACTCCGCTTTTCCTTCTTGAGTTCGGAGTATCCGGCCAACAGTTTTTCTATATGCTTTTCCAGGCGAATAAGTTCGTTGTCGCTGCTCATGTTTTTCCTCAATTATTCGTTAAAATTTCAATCAGACTATACCATGGTACCACAACACCGCAACCCTCTAATAAAGGCGGGGATTAAAAGTTATCTGAGTTGGTTAGCGTACATACTTCCAGCTCAGGGGCCTGTTGTTCCGATACGGCATAAAGCCATGAAATATTTTCGGATCCTGATCGAATACCAGGGGCAGAAAATATCTGTCCCCTTCCCACATCGGCAATTCCTGCAGCTGGTCGATCGGGTGCCAGAGCAGACGCCCCTCAACATTGTGCTCAGGCGGTGTGCCGCGAAACTCGTCGATGCGATAGATAAAGCCGAACCAGTCTTCCCCGTCGGGCCCGAAACCGGTCCAGTTAATGGTCCCTCTGAGGACCACCTCGGTGCAGACGATCCCGGCTTCCTCCTCGATCTCCCGGCAGATGCAGTCATGGATGCTTTCCTGCGGCTCCATTTTGCCCCCCAGGCCGTTGTACTTGCCAAAGTGGCAATCGTCCTCCCTCGAGTTGCGATGCACGAGCAGCGTTTTCTGCCGGTCCTTGGACATTACGTAGCCGAGGGTTGCCAGTATCGGGGTGTACACATTCTCACCTTGTCTTTATTTTAAATTGCTTTACAATTATCTGCACCGTCTATCCGGATCATTTTGACAGTCTTCGCCTATCGCATAAGCATGTACACCGGCTCTTCCCATTGCCTCCCATGATCCCAGGCCAGTCCTCTCTGTCAGCCCTGCGGCGGTGCTGCCGGCTGATCATTCTGCTGAGCCTTTTCCTGGCCCTTGAAGCGGGTCTCTGTCAGGCCCAGGCTGATCCAGTTAAGTTCCCGGAATATAAAGTTATTTCGAACAATGTCGCGTTCTGGGAAAAAGTATACTCGACCCATTCGGTAAATACTGCAATTATCCATGACCAGAATGATCTATCCGTTGTCTACGCCACCGTCGGCCTGCTCGAGGACGGCTTTGCCAACGCCCGCACGCACAACCGTGAAAAGGTCCAGCAGGTAAAACGCCATTTTGAATCGGTCCTGCTCGAGCTGGCCGCATCCCCCACCCCTCGAACCCGTGAACAGAAAAGGGTTGCCGCCTTGTTCGGTAACACCAAGCGCGGCTCGGTATACCGCACGGCCAGCGAAAATATCAGGTCCCAGCGCGGCCTGAAAGAGCGGTTTCTGGACGGAGTCATCCGCTCCGGCGCCTATATGGTCGAGCTGAAGCACATCTTCAGATCGCTGGACCTTCCCGAGGATCTTGTCTATCTGCCCCATGTGGAGTCGTCCTTCAACCCGCGGGCCTTCAGCAAATTCGGGGCCGCCGGCATGTGGCAGTTCACCCACGACACCGGCAAGGAATACCTGAAAATCGACTACATCATAGACGAGCGCCGGGACCCGATAATCTCAGCCTGGGCCGCCGCCAAATTTCTGAAGCGCAACTATCAGCAGCTCGGCACCTGGCCGCTGGCCCTCACCGCCTACAACTACGGCCCCTCCGGCATGCGCCGTGCCGTTAACCAGGAGGGCAGTTATGAGCGGATTTTCACAAATTACAGCAAGGGACATTTCAAATTCGCTTCCCGCAACTTCTACGCCGAGTTCCTGGCCGCGGTCAAGGTAGCCAAACAACTCGAGCGATCCGGGCTGGTGCTCGAACAGCCGCTCCGGGCCGTGACGGTTAAATTGCCGGCCTACACCCGGGCCGAGAACCTCTGCGAGTACCTGGGCATCAGCACCGAACTGCTGAAGAAATACAATCCGGCCCTGCGCGACCCGGTTTTCAAAGGCAGCAAATATATTCCCAAGGATTATGTCCTGAAGCTCCCCTACCGCTTCAACAACAGCAGTTTACTGAGCGCTGCGCCCCCGTCGATCTTCAGCTCGACCCAGAAACGTTCCCGCTTTTACCGGGTGCAGCCGGGCGATTCGGCCGGCACCATTGCCCACCGGCATAAAGTGTCGCTGCAGTCGCTGATCAGCGCCAACAACCTCAATAGCAAAGCGGTTATCCGGGTCGGCCAGAACCTGCGCATCCCGTCTCCGGACGATGCCGCGGTCGATACCGTTGCCACCACTTTCGGCAGTGGTAACACCACCGTGCTCCGGGACAACAAGAAACTGCCGCCCTCCGGTGTCGCTCCGCCGGTTTACGAGCAGAACCTGGCAGTGTCCGGCAATCTGAAGGTCTTCGACCAGCATCGCAGAAACAGCCTGCTGATCGGCACCATCGAGGTTCAGCCCGACGAATCGATCGGGCTGCTGGCTGACTGGCTCAAGGTCACACCTGTTTCCATCCGCGTCAACAATAACCTGTCGAAAGACAATGATGTTCACCCCGGCCAGCAGATCAAGCTCGATTTCATCAACACCAGCGTATCCTCCTTCGAAGAGAACCGTTTCGACTTCCACCAGGAATTGCAGGAAGATTTCTTCAACTCCTTCCAGGTGGTCTCTTTCACCGATTACCGGGTTCAGAACGGAGACACGATCTGGGACATCTGCCGAAACAAGTTCGATGTTCCGCTCTGGCTCCTGAAAAAATACAATACCAGCCTCGATTATACCCGGCTGGAGCTGTCGAGCAGTCTGCAGATCCCGGTTCTCAAAAAAATTTAAAATCCCAGAACGACGCGGAGGCAAAGTGTGGATATCAGCAAAACCATCAGCGAACTGAAGCAGCGCCCGGACTTCAGCGACCATGTCGGAATGATCCTGGTTCACAACGGCACGGTGCGGTCCTGGTCGCGAAAAGACCGCTCTTCGGTGAGCTCCATAGAAGTGCAACCCGACGAAGGCCGAATCGCCGCCATACGGGAAGAATTTTTACAATATCCGGGAATATATGATATTGTTATAGAATCCCGTTCCGGGCTTCTCAAACCGGGAGACGACCTGCTGTTCATCGTTGTGGCTGGAGACATCAGGGAAAACGTGAAGCCGGTTCTGGCCGACCTGCTCGACAGGATAAAGAGCGAGGCTGTCAGCAAACGGGAGTTCAGCGAATAGGTCTTCAGACAGGCTGTTCAAGGTAAATTTCAGATGGCTGCGATGCCCATTTATGACGAACACGGAGAAAACGGCGACAACCGATACCGCGCCGGTATATAAAAAAATCCGGCACGTCCAGGCAAGCGGCGCACTTTACGACTGGGCCGACACGGTGGCAGTGGAACGACCGGCAGTACTGCGGTGGACCCACAGAATTGTCCGGATCATGCTCATCTGCTTCCGTGAGACGAAAGCAAACTTACTGACCCTGCGGGCCGGATACCTGACCTACGCACTGCTCCTTTCGATGGTTCCGCTGCTGGCGATGAGCACCGCGGTTGTCAAGGGGCTGGGGGGCGGCAACCAGCTTCGTGAGGTGGTCTATGCCTACATCGATTCTCTGGATCAGTTGTCGCCAGGTCAGATACCTCAGCCAGGCCAGGAAACCGGCCCCGCTGCCGCCACGGGTTTAGGGGCAGAAGACAGTGCTGACCTGACCACCCACCTGCGCTCCGCCGTCGACAAGATATTCAATTATGTGGACCGCACTAATTTCGCCACCCTGGGCACCTTCGGCATGGTCGGCATCTTTTTCTCGGTGATCATGGTCCTGGGGCAGATTGAAAAATCGCTCAATATCATCTGGAAGGTTACCAAAGGGCGCTCGTTGTTACGAAAAATCGCCGATTACATCAGCCTGATGATTCTGCTTCCGATCTCGATCAACGTCGCCCTGGCTGCCGGAACGACCCTGGAAAGTCAGGTTCTGAGTATTCACCTGGATCGGTTTCTGCCCATTGTCTGGATGCAGACGCTGCTGCTCAAAGGGGTACCGGTGCTCTTTCTCAGCGCCACCCTCTATGTTATCTATATCTTCTTCCCCAACACCAAAACCGGTGGTATACCGACGCTGATCGGCGCCGTCATCGCCGGCGGTTGCTGGTTCATTACCCAGAACATTTATATCAGCGCCCAGGTCGGTGTGGCAAAATACAACGCCATTTACGGATCATTCGCCTCCATCCCGCTGTTTCTTATCTGGGTATGGGTGGCCTGGCTGTTTGTCTTGATCGGTGCCCAAATCGCCTACGCCATCCAGAAAGAACCGCAGTATCACTTTACCACCAGGGTCTATGAACCGGCCCTGCAGTTGAGCGCGGCGCTCGACGTCTGCAGGACAATAGCCGTGCGCTTCAACAACGGGGTGAAAACCAGCAGCGATGACCTCATTGACACCAACCGCGTCTACGCCCCGGAACTCGTGGAGAAGGCAATAGACGCGCTGGTTGATGCGGGGCTGCTGCATCATTCGCTGGAAACCGGTGAATTGGTGCCGGCCGGTCCACCGGAGAAAATACCGACAAAAACCATTGTTGAAAAGATTATGGGCGGCGAGACACCGCAAACCTTCGGCGGTGAACGGGCAGCACTGGCCGTTGCCGGTGCAGCCCGGGAAGTGATCAAGGATCAGGAAACCCCATCGATTCCCGCAACCACGGGCAAACCGGCGCCGGACTCGGTTTAGAACCCGATTCCAAACGCTCCGGAGCGGAGCCGGGCTGACCGGGCTGCCGTGTCTCGGCTCAGCATTCGTACCTGCTGCACTCGGGTAGTTCGACGATAAAGGTGGTACCCACCCCTCTGGTCGAGTCAACCTTCAGCCGGCCATGATGCGCTTCGACGATGCCATTGCAGAAGAGCAGCCCGAGACCGCTGCCGGTCTCCCCCCTGGTGCCCGTGCTGGTGGTTTTGATATCGGAGCGAAACAGGTTTTCCACATAGCCCGGGCTCATTCCTTCACCATTATCCTGCACCGCAACGCTCATCGGCCGCTCCGGGTCGGGAAGAAAGATATCGACATGACCGCCCCGCTGGCTGAACTTGATCGCGTTTGAAACCAGATTGTTCATGACCACGAAATAGAGATGCCTGTCGGCATAGACTTCGATCTGGGGAGGGATCGAGTTGGTCAACCTGATGGCCTTGTCGAAGGCCTGGTTGATGAAGTTCTGGATGACTTCGCGGGCCATCTGATGAACATTGAAGAATGACCTGTCCAGCTTTACGGTGCCTGTTTCAAGACGATCCATGGAGAGCAGGTTGTCGATCATCTGCAGCATTCGCTGACCGTTGATTACGATATTTTCCAGAAACTGCCGGTGAATTTCGTAGTCGAAGTGCTCCCGCTCAAGAATCCTCTTCAACATCTGGGTCATCGAATGGAAGGGGGACTTGAGATCATGCGCCACCAGGGCCACCAGGCGGCTGCGCATTCCCATGCCCTTTTCAGCCTGCCTGCGGGCCTCCTGCAGAAAATGTTCGATATTCTTCTGCTCGGTGATATCGATGGCGATCTCGAGTTTCACATAGCGGCCGTCGGACCATTTGATGGCCTGATCCTTGGCCCGGTACCATTTTTTGTTGAACGGGTTCTGGTACTCATATTGCTGCGGATGGAGCGGCTGGTCGCCCCCCGCAAGCAAGCGTTGATGACCGCAGAACATGCAGGGCTGATCGTCAGCCGAGTGAATAAGCTGATGGCACTTTTTGCCCACCGGGTCAAAGCCGAACAGGTTGCGCAGGTAATCGTTGGCGAAAAGGATTTCGTGGCTTTCGAAGTCGACCACGTAGATGATGCCTTCGAAATTTGAAATAATTCCGGCCAGCAGCTCGTTGAGCTGCCTGAGCCGACTCTCGGCCTCCAGCCGCTCGGCCACCTCGATGCTGAGCTGCCGATTGCGCTCGTCCAGTTCTGTGGTGCGCTGCCGTATCCTGTCTTCCAGTTCGGCCAGGTGATCGACCTGCTCAATGTAGCGGTATTCCCTCTCCCGGCGGGCCTTGATCCGGAACTGGGCCAGCAGAAAACAGACTCCGCCGAAAAAGATCAGCAGAACGATCGCGCCGAGATGCAGCGGGATCGCCTCAATCTCGCTCAGGTGGAGGGATATGACCAGCAGTGACCAGACCGGCAAAACCCCAGAGGAAGAAGAGGACCGTCTGGCCGACGATGCCGCTGAAAAATGCTCTCAGCCGCAACTCCCTGGATGGTTTATCCGTCATGACGCCGATCCGGCCCCGCTCGGAAAAAATCGAGCAAAAGAGATGAATGGATTGCATCCTGCAGCCGGCGGGCCCTGACTGGTGCACCACCGACGACAGGTAAAAATTAACTGAAGTTCAGAAGAATAATTTAAGTACGAAATGAGTCTGCTGCAAATAGATGATAGATGGTCCGTTGCGACTCAGATGGAAGGCAGGACAATCGTGAAGGTGCTTCCTTCACCGATCACACTTTGCACCTCGACCCGGCCGCCGTGGGCCTGGACGATATGCTTGACAATAGCCAGGCCGAGGCCGGTGCCGCCGGCTTTTCTGCTGCGCGCGCGGTCGCTTCGGTAAAAGCGCTCGAACAGGCGCGGCAGATGTTTTTCCCCGATACCGATACCGTGGTCGATCACCGAAATTGCGGTCAGCAGCCTGCCGCTTTCTTCAAATTCTGCGGCTTTGACCACCACCTGCTGACCAGCCTCACTATAGGCAACAGCGTTGACCAGCAGGTTGACCACAGCCTGTTCGAGCAGGGTCTGGTTCAGCTTCAGACTCAGTTCATCAGGGCAGTCCAGTATCACCTCTACGCCGCTGTCCTGAGCCTTCGAAGCAATCATGCCCAGAGCCTCCTGGAGCACGGGTCTGAGATTCCTGGATTCAAAACTGACCTCAGCCGCGTTGGAGTGGCGCTCAATTCGGGAGAGGGCCAGCAGGTCGTCTATGATTTCCTCGAGCTGACCGGACTGGCGCAGTACAATTTCAAGAAATTTTTCGCTGTCCTCCCGGTCATCGAGGGCTCCATCGAGCAGTGTCTCAACATACCCCCGAATGGAGGTAATCGGTGTTTTCAGCTCATGGGATACATTGGCAACAAAATCGCTGCGCATCGACTCGAGCTTGCGAAGCCGGGTGACGTCGTTCAAGACGATCAGGGCACCTTGAGCTTTTGCGTCACGGCCCTGGAGAGACACCACATTGGTCTGCAGGTAAGTGTTGCCGTTCTTGGTGCTGTCGAGGATGATTTCGTCCTCGAAGGAATCCCCGGTCTGCAGGATACGCTCGATCTGCTTATGCAGATCAACGTTCCTGATGACCTCCTGGATCAACCGGCCCTCGGATTTCTTTCGATCGACCCCGAACATCCTGGCTGCGGCCGTGTTGATACTGATTATCCGCTCTTCCCTGTCGACCGCGACAACGGCCTCCACCATGCTGGAAAAAACCGCTTCGAGCTGATTGCGCTGGCTGATGATGGTATTGATCTTGTCGTCGAGCTGACCGGCCATCTCATCCATGGCCGCCGCCAGACTGGCAATCTCTTTGGAGGCACTTTTCTTCTGGGAGAGCAGCATGCGCTGGGAAAAATCACCCCGGGCATATTTTTCTGCCCCCCGGGTCATATCTTCCAGCGGTCGACTGATATTTTTTGACACCAGAAAGGTGATGATAAAGGCGCCGATTATGGCCAGCAGCGTCCCGGCGGCGACTTTGAGCCGGATATCCTTGAGGGCTGCGTCGATGGCGGTAACCGGCATGGACAGCCTGAGCACACCGATTACCGGCCCGGTATTCCTGGGGATCGCGCCGACGGGGCCATCGCCGTACAGCGGAATTGCCGCATAAAGAAGGCGCTCTCCCAGTGTATTGCTGAAACGAATCGACTGGCCGGTTTCACCGGAAAAGGCGGTGTCGATTTCCGGCCGCTGGCGATGGTTGTCCATGACCGCCGGGTCCTCATAGGTGTCGGCCACCACCTCTCCGTCGGGCAGGATCACTGTTATTCTGGTGCCCGAGGCGCGGCCGGAATCAACCACCAGGGCGCGGAGCTGTTCATCCTGCTGGTTGACCAGAAGGCCGGTTATGGCGGATTTGATCAGGTTCGCCCTGTTTTCCAGATCAGTCCCTGTTTCTGCGATGTAAAATCCGTCAAAGGTACGGAAACTGTACCAGGCTACGAGAATAATGGTGAGCAGCAGGATGCCCAGGTGGACAAGAAATATCTGCCAGAACAATTTTTTCTGTTTGATAACCATCGCTTCAGGAATCCGATTTATATCGATAGCCAACGCCCCTGACCGTTTCGATCAGGGTGCCGAAATCACCCATTTTTTTACGCAGTCCGAATATCTGGACGTCGACGGCCCGGGGGGTAACCAGAAAATCATACCCCCGGACCGAATCGATGATCTGCTGCCGGGTGAACACCCAGCCCGGCTTGGAGGCGAGCAGCGACAGAATTCCAAATTCGGTCATGGTCAGCTGCAGGAGTTCGCCCTGCAGTCGGACCTCATGCCGGCCCCGGTTGATCTCCAGGTCATCGACGACGATTACGGCAGTGTCATCTTTTCTTTCACTCTCCCGTCGCTCGTGGCTGCGGCGCAGAACAGCCTTGATCCTGGCGATCAGAACTTTGGGGCTGAAGGGCTTGGCGATATAATCGTCGGCCCCGAAGTCGAGCCCCTCGACGATATCTTCCTCCTCCCCCTTGGCCGTGAGCATGACGATCGGGACATACCGGCCCTTTTCCCCCGATTTCCGCCTGATGGTTTCGCACACCTCCAGGCCGCTCATACCGGGCAGCATCAGATCGAGCAGGACACAGTCTATGTTCTCTTCGAGCAGGCAGTCGAGCGCTTCCTCGCCGCTGTCAGCGCAGGTCACGTTAAAGCCGGCCTTGATCAGATTGTAGCTGACCAGCTGTTGGATGGAAACCTCATCTTCAACAACCAGAATCGTAACTTTTCCCATGGCTCAAAATCGATGCAGAGTAAATGGTCAAGGAGCATCCTCAACCGGTGCGATTACCTCTCTTCTGTCCGCTAACACCGCCCAGCTTTGTCGATTTTCACAACGCTGGCAAGACCTTTTACTGTCATTAACGAAATTATAACAATTCCATAACCCAAACCAAACGGGCAGTCTCCAGCTTATTTCCGCTAACCAAATACTAATTTTTTCATGACCTGAAACGAACATCTTCAATCTAAGGTGCAGCAGTCTTCGATGAATGAAACCCTTAACGGATAGCGAACATGCCATGGAGCCATTTTACACCTTTCATCTCGAGCTCAAGAAGCTGAACAAAAAACTGCTGCACATGAGCGCCCAGGTTGAGCAGCGGTTCCGACAGGCGGTGTCGCTGATCGGTAACTACTACGAGCAGACCGCCCAGTCATTGATACTTTCAGATTATCTGATCGATGACCTGGAAGTGGAAATAGAAGAGGACTGCCTGAAGATATTGGCCCTGCATCAGCCGGTTGCCAGCGACCTGCGCTTCATCGTTACCGTGATCAAAGTCAATAACGAACTGGAACGAATTGCCGATATCGCCGTCAACATCGCCCTCCGGGCCCAGGCCATAAACAAATCCGCCAGCAAAGACCTGGTCAAGGGGATCGATTTTTCGGAAATGTCGGAAAATGTCATCATCATGCTCAAAAACAGTCTCGATTCGCTCATCAACCGGGACGCGTCACTGGCCCGGAAGGTTTTCATGATGGACGATCGGGTAGACCAACAGAGAAACAACGTCTACACGACCATCAAGGATATCATCAGGGAACATCCGGCCCACCCCGGTGGATTGATCAATACCTACCTGCTGGCCCGTCACCTTGAGCGGACCGCGGACCGGGCAACAAATATCGCCGAAGAGGCCATTTACCTGGTCGAGGGCGTGGTCACCAGGTCAAATTCCTGATGAGCCGGGACAGCTGAAACAATGATTTTTTCCTACCTTTTCCCAGCTATTTTCCTCCTCGGTTTGAGCGGATATTTTGCCGGCCGGAAAAAAGCCCTCAGTGTGGCTTATGCCCAGGGCGGCATCAGGGAACTTCATTCACTGCCCAGCCATTACGGCATGCTGACCGGTTTTGCCATCGGGCTGCCGGCCCTGCTCATCTACGGGCTCTGGCTGTCAATGGAAACGTCGGTCATCGATGCCCGGATCCTCAACGAACTGCCCCCGCACCTGGCCGAAACGTCCGGAAGCGCATCGCTGGTGCTGAACGATATCAAAAACACCCTGGTCGGCAACATCACGGTCAGCAAAGATCCCGATATCAGCATGGCGGCATCACGCTATGCGGAAATCCAGCAGACCTTCCGATCAGTGGTTTCCGCCGTCATTCTCGGCCTGATGGGAGTGACGGCCTTTGTCGCCTACCGATCTATTTCCACCACGCTGCGGGCCCGGAATATCGTCGAATCGGCCATAAAGGTGGTCCTTGTCCTCTGTTCGGGCGTGGCCATTCTGACGACCCTGGGCATCGTTCTGTCCGTTCTCTTCGAGTCGATCCGATTCTTCAAGATCGTTCCGCTGCAGGACTTCCTGTTCGGGCTGACCTGGAGTCCGCAGATGGCGATCAGGGCCGATCAGGCCGGCTCCTCGGGAGCCTTTGGCGCGGTGCCGATATTTGCCGGCACCTTTATGATCGCTTCGATCGCCATGCTCGTCGCCATTCCGATCGGTCTGCTCTCGGCAATCTATCTCTCCGAGTTCGCCAACAAACAGTTCAGGACCGTGGTCAAACCCCTGCTGGAGATACTGGCCGGCATTCCCACCGTGGTTTACGGTTTTTTTGCCGCCCTGACCGTGGCCCCGATGATCAGGGACATGGGCGGCATCATCGGGCTTTCAGTCGCTTCTGAAAGCGCCATGGCTGCCGGACTGGTCATGGGCATCATGATCATCCCTTTCGTCTCCTCGCTCTCTGACGACGTCATCCATGCCGTGCCCCAGGCCCTCAGGGACGGTTCTTACGGCCTCGGAGCAACCAAGTTCGAAACCGTGCGCTATGTGATTTTTCCGGCCGCCCTGCCCGGCATCGTCGGCTCCATTCTGCTGGCCGTTTCGCGGGCAATCGGTGAAACCATGATCGTGGTGATGGCCGCCGGCCTGGCGGCCAACCTGACGGCCAACCCTTTTCAGGCAGTAACCACGGTCACCGTGCAGATCGTCACCCTTCTGGTCGGCGACCAGGAGTTCGACTCTCCCAAGACCCTGGCGGCCTTCGCCCTGGGGCTTGTCCTGTTCGTCTTCACCCTGGGGCTCAACTTCATCGCCCTGCGGGTGGTGCGAAAATACCGTGAACACTATGAATAACCGGGGCCCGAGAAGCTGATGGAAAACAGACAGCCGACAGAGAACAGCAGCGCCTTCTCGCTCGAATTCAACAAACGTCTGAACCGGCGCTATCGGGCCGAACAGCGCTTCAAAATACTGGGCATCGGGGCAATTTCAGTGGCCCTTATTTTCCTCGTTTTTCTGTTTACAACCATCATCAGCAATGGCTACAGCGCCTTCAGGCAGACCTTCATCAGCCTGGATGTGACCCTGGACAAGAGTTACTTCCCCGATGAGGATCTGGCCAAGGGAAATTATCAGGGGATCATCAAATCCTCACTCTATGCGATGTTTCCGGAGGTCGAGGACCGTCGTGACAGACGGATGCTCGCTTCCATGGTCAGCAAGGGGGCGGCTTTCAAGCTGATGGAGATGGTCGATCGCAATCCCAAACTGATCGGCACCAGTATCAATATCTGGGTACCGGCCGATGACGACGTCGATATGTTCATGAAGGGCCGGATCGACATGGATCAGCCTGAAAGCAACCGGCGCATCAAGGACATCCAGTATGGGTGGATACAGCAGCTGAAAAACGACGGGCGGCTGCGCCTGCAGTTCAACGAGTTGTTCTTTACCAGGGGAGACTCCAGGGAACCGGAGCTGGCCGGGATCCTCGGCGCCGCCAAAGGCTCACTGTATGCCCTTGTTGTAACCCTGCTGCTGTCCTTTCCGATCGGCGTTGCCGCCGCGATCTATCTGGAAGAATTCGCCCCGGACAACAAATTTACCGAACTGATCGAGATCAATATCAACAACCTGGCGGCCGTACCTTCGATCATTTTCGGCCTGCTCGGCCTGGCCATCTTTATCAATTTCTGGGGCGTTCCCCGGTCCACCCCGCTGGTGGGCGGTCTGGTCCTGACCCTGATGACCCTGCCGACCATTATCATTGCCGCCCGGGCCTCGCTCAAATCGGTACCGCCTTCGATCAGGGAGGCAGCGCTGGGTGTCGGGGCATCCAAGATTCAGACTGTGTTCCACCACGTGCTGCCCCTGGCCCTTCCAGGCATGCTGACCGGGACCATTATCGGCATGGCTCAGGCACTCGGCGAGACCGCCCCGCTGCTGATGATCGGCATGGTGGCTTTCATCGTCGACATTCCCGGCAGCTTCACCGACCCGGCCGCAGCCCTGCCGGTGCAGATTTACCTCTGGGCGGACAGCCCCGAACGCGGCTTCACCGAAAAAACATCTGCGGCCATCATCATCCTGCTGGGATTTCTGATCATGATGAACGCCGCAGCCGTTTATATGCGAAAGAAGTTTGAGATCAAATGGTAGCAGTTCAGTACCGCGTCATAACGACAAAGCACCATAAAAAAAACAAAAGAATCGAAAGGAGAAAGAAAATGAAATTCAAAGGACTGATTGCAGCCGGTGCCCTGGCTGCGGCAACAATCATGAGTTCACCGGCTCATGCCAACCGTGACTACATCTCAATTGTCGGCTCTTCGACGGTCTATCCGTTTGCCACCGTCGTGGCCGAGCAGTTCGGCAAGACCACCCAGTTCAAAACCCCGAAAATAGAATCGACCGGTTCGGGCGGCGGGCTGAAACTTTTCTGCGCCGGAGTCGGTGTCGAGCACCCCGACATCACCAATGCTTCCCGCGCCATAAAGAAGTCCGAGCAGGAGAAATGCGCCGCCAACGGCATCAAGGACATCATCGAAGTGAAAATCGGTTACGACGGCATCGTTCTGGCTAATTCCAAAGAGGCCAAGCCGATGGAACTGAGCCGCAAGGACATCTTCCTGGCGCTGGCCAAAGAAGTTCCGGGCAAAGACGGCAAACTGATTGCCAACCCCAACCAAACCTGGAAAGACGTTAATTCATCGCTGCCGGCCACCAAGATTGAAGTTCTTGGCCCGCCCCCCACTTCCGGAACCCGTGATGCCTTTGTTGAGCTGGTCATGGAAGAAGGCGTTGAAGAGGTCGATATGTCCGCTCTCAGCGAGGATGTGAAAAAGTCCTATAAGCCGGGTGCACTGCGCGAAGACGGCGCCTATATCGAAGCCGGTGAAAACGACAACCTGATCGTACAGAAACTGCAGGCCAATCCGGACGCCCTGGGGATTTTCGGCTTTTCCTTTCTCGACCAGAACGGTGATGTCGTGCAGGGTTCCATTGTCGAGGGTGAAGCCCCGACATTTGAGAATATCGCATCAGGCAAGTACCCCGTTTCACGACCGCTGTTCTTCTACGTGAAAAAGGCTCATGTCGGCACCATTCCCGGCATCGCCGAATTCCTTGGTGAGTTCAGCAGCGAAAAGGCCTGGGGACCGGATGGCTACCTCGCCGACAAGGGCATGATCCCGATGCCCGACGCCGAGCGCCAGAAGTTTGCCGCAGATGTCAAGGAACTGAAGCCGATGGCCATGAAGTAACAGCCCGTTACAATGATTATCTGATGAAAATCACCGGCGCCATGAGCGCGCCGGTGATTTTATAATTCCCAGACACTATGAACCAAAAACACGATCACCGAGAAGCAGCATGGAAACAACTATTGAATCAATTCAGCCTGCGATGCCGATAATCGAGACTCAGAAGAAGATTGCAGCGGTCGACGTCACTGCCGATATCAAGGGAACGGTCGGTAACCCGTATACCGACAACCCGCGTATGAGCTGCCGTGATGTCTTCGTTTACTACGGCGATGCCTGTGCAATCAAGAAAGTGAGTATCGATGTGGCCTGCAACGAAGTGCTGGCCATGATCGGGCCGTCGGGCTGCGGAAAGTCAACTTTTCTGCGCTGCCTGAACCGGATGAACGACACAGTGCCCAGTTGCAGGGTCGAAGGAGAAATCACCCTCGACTCCATGGACATCTACCACCCGCGGGTCGATGTCGTACCCTTGCGGGCCCGGGTTGGCATGGTATTTCAGAAACCGAACCCGTTTCCCAAATCGATTTACGACAACATCGCCTACGGACCAAAGATTCACGGCCTCACAGCCAACAAAAGCGAACTCGACGAAATTGTCGAGACCTCCCTGATCAAGGCAGGGCTCTGGGAAGAAGTCAAAGACCGGCTGGGCGAGCCCGGAACCGGCCTTTCCGGCGGCCAGCAGCAGCGTCTCTGTATTGCCCGTGCCATTGCGGTGAGCCCGGAGGTAATCCTGATGGATGAGCCCTGTTCGGCACTCGATCCGATCGCCACGGCCAAAATCGAGGAGCTCATGGCCGAGTTGAAAACCCAGTACTCGATCGTCATCGTCACCCACGCCATGCAGCAGGCCGCCCGTGTTTCCGAGCGAACCGCCTATTTCCATCTGGGCAGTCTCGTCGAAGTGGGCGAAACCGAGCAGATCTTCACCAACCCCAGACATCAGCTCACCGAGGATTACATCACCGGCCGATTCGGTTGAAAAAAACCTTTTCAATCGCCATCGGCAACAGCTTTCCTGAACCGTTCTCTGTGATCGGGGACCAACCCCGCAACGAGCCCCCTCGAGCCAACCCTTCTGCACACTCAGGGTGACTCGTCTGAATTGCCAGCCAGGGCCGCCTAGCGATCGAACTCCTGGCTGATACTCTGCCAGCTGTCGCCGATCCTTCCACCACTTTCAACGATTCGGTTCAGCATCTCGCGCTGCTCGGCCGTGAGCTCATCGGGGCCCGCTTCGAGAAGCAGTTCGGCATAGTTGATGACCGCGTTGAGGTTGTTGGTGGTCTCATTGATCGTTCGAGACAACTGATCAGCCCGTGGATCACCCGCCTGAAAAGTCCCCGGAGCATCAGCCGGTCGGGCCGCAACCATCTCGTTGACCGCTTCGACCAGACCGACGATCTCGACGCCCGCCTCTGGGGAGCAGGAAAGGCTCGCTGCAACAACGTCTCCAGCTCGGCGGACTTCGATCTGGCGGGACAGCTCAAGCAGCGGCTTGACTCCCCTGAAGTAGAGACCGATCAGTATGAAGCTGGCGCAGCTGATCAGGATCCCCATGGTGCCGATGACGCTGAGCTGAAAGCTGATGACCGAGTCCCTTATATGGCCGGTGATGATCCGGTCGACCTTGATTAGGTTTTCACCGATGCGCCGCATTTCCTGCAGAATTTCAAGCCCGGCGTCGGTGGAGGAACCCCCACTGTCCAGTTTGCGGAGTCCGATGACCAGACCGCTCAGGTCGATGGTGTCGGCCATTGCCAGCTTGTACTGGGCGGGGATCAGTGGGTAATCATAAAGCCTGGTGATCTGTGAGTTGAGCTGCTCGATATCGGGGATGATGCCCTTGAGCTCCGCATAACTGGCGCTGACCAGCGATTCGGTCACCTGGTCCCGAATGGTGCTGAAGCCGAACAGGGTGCGCTCGCTGAGACTGCTGATCTCCGAATATTGAGCGTTGATCCGGTACTGACGAACACCGAGGACGATCACCAGCAGCAGTGACAAACCAATGATGACGAAACTGGAGTACAAAAGGACGCGTATTGATCGGAACATGGCAATTTCAGGATTGAACGGATTCCGTATCGCAGGCTGCGGGAGTATCGACGTCCATCTGGAACTCGTACTTCTTTTTCACTGAACACGAGTAGATAATGTCGAACTCTTCGCCGTCGACCGTTTCCACCTGCATCAGGATATCGGCCAGCACCGACAGAAACAGCCGTTCATTGCTCAGGATACCAACCGCCTCGCTGTAACTCTCGTCGAGCAGACCGCGGATTTCCCGATCGACCTGGTTTTCCGTCTCATCGCTCATCGGCAGACGCTGACCGGAGGAGCCGAGGAATCCGCCGTCTTCGACCATGTAGACCTGCGGCCCGAGCCCTTCGCTCATCCCCCATTTACAGATCATGTTGATGGCCAGTTCGGTGGCCTGCTGGATATCTGACTGCCCGCCGGTGCTTTTGATGCCAAAAACCAGCTCTTCGGCTGCCCGTCCGCCCATCAGCGTCGTGATACGGTTCTTCAGGTATTGTTTCGAATAGGCCTGGCGGTCATTGATCGGAAGCTGCTGGGTCTGCCCCAGCGCCCTTCCCCGCGGTATGATCGTAATTTTGTGTATCGGGTCGGAGTCGGGAAGCATCTTGGCAACGATGGCGTGGCCCGCCTCATGAAAGGCCAGGATGCGCTTGTCTCGCTCGGTGATCACCATACCCTTGCGTTCAACACCGAGCAGGATACGGTCGCGGGCCAGGTCGAAATCTCCCTGGTCAATCTCCTTTTTTCCCTGCCTGGCGGCCAGCAGCGCCGCCTCATTGACCAGGCTGGCAATTTCTGCGCCGGTGAAACCCGAGGTCATCACGGCAATATCCTCGAGGTCGATTTCGCTGCTGATCATGACTTTCCGGCAATGCACCTCGAGAATTTTGCGCCGCCCCTTGATGTCCGGCGGCAGTATGGTGATCTGCCGATCGAAGCGGCCCGATCTTTTCAGGGCCGGATCGAGAATATCGGGTCGGTTGGTGGCCGCCAGCACGACGATGTTGTCCGTCGGGCTGAAACCGTCAATCTCAACCAGCAGCGCGTTGAGCGTCTGGCCCCGCTCGTCAGTGCCGTCCGACGAGGATGATTTTCTCGAGGCACCCACCGCATCGATCTCGTCGATAAAAACGATGCAGGGAGCATTTTTCTTTGCTTCGCCAAAGAGATCACGCACCCGCTGGGCCCCGACGCCGACAAACATCTCGACGAAATCAGATCCGCTGAAACTGTAAAACGGCACCCCGGCTTCGCCGGCAATGGCGCGGGCCAGCAAAGTCTTTCCGGTGCCCGGCGGCCCCTGCAGCAGAACCCCCTTGGGGGTGGTTGCCCCAATATCATTATAGAGTTCAGGATCCTTCAAAAATCCGACAATTTCCAGCAGTTCCTCCTTTGCTTCGGGAATGCCGGCCACATCATCGAAGGTCACCCGCTGATGCTCAGCTCCCGGGTCTATCAGCTTCTCGTTGGCAAAAACGGATGCGGGCGTGGCCGGCTTGATCCTCAGCGACAACCAGGAGAGCAGCAGCAGGGAAACGGCAAAGACCAGACCAAGCCCGAAAAAAAGCATCTCGGTGTAGTCTTTTCGGTAGGAGACACGAATCGAATCGGAGTGCCAGCTCGAAACCAGATAGGCTGGTTCCTGGACCACGGTCATATAACGGCCGCTGTCGGTGGTGGTCACCTGAACGATATCGTCCTTGACCACCAGTTCGGTAACCCGGCCCTGATCGATATCATTGAGCAGATCGGAATAATCTTTCTGCGGCAGCCTCGTCTCGAGATGATAGATCATCCCCCCGATAAATAAGGCAAAGCTGATGATGAAGAATATCAGCAGATTCCTGACAAGTATTGCCATACGTCGGTCACACCGGGCTGAGTTCGGCTGTTGCAGGGTGTTGCATTACAGTTTTTTTCCGTCTCATTTCAAACGATTACTCTACTTATACAATTAATTATGCAAAGTTAAAAGTAATCACTGGAATACCACTGCCATAACAGCGCAAAAAAAAGGGCCGTGGAACCAGTTTGTTCCACGGCCCTTGAGGCAGAAATGCGGCTGACTTTACATACCGGTTACCGCCCTGAACCAGTCACCGATAAAAGCCAGGGGGCCGCCGCTGGCGGCCATACCGCCGATGATGAGAGCCACACTCCAGAGACCGACAAGCGCGCCGAAAGCTGCAACCGTCAGTATACCGACTTTGGAAATTTCGGTGGTTACGTCTTGTTTCGCTGCCGACCCTGTGGCGGTCTTCTGCTGTACTTTGGTCCGTTCACTCATGATGTCCTCCCGCTTCTCAAATACCCGTTACCGCTCTGAACCAGTTGGCGACAAGGGCTCCGGGTCCACCACTGGCCACCATTCCACTTACCAGGGCCACCGTGGCCCAGACTCCGATTGCCAGCGAACTGAGACCGACAACGACGATGCCGACGCGATATACCTGCTCGTCTACTTTGCCCACGGTTCTGGTCTGTGTTCTGGTCTTGTTCAATGCGGTCGTTTTCATCGGGTGCCCCCTTCGGCAGAGTTGTTGTATCTGTTTCAGCGCAGATGTTGACTACTACATTGCATTACCCGTGCCATAAATTCGAGGCATCATCAAACGGAACCCTAACATCGCCAGCAAACCATTGTAACTATGACGTATTTAAGAAATGAACACCGGATTTATGCCATAAGATCGGTGCTGCAATGGCCCGCAAAGATGGTTGCGCGACTGTCGCATCGATGTTGCACTGCAACAGGTCGCAACACAAACGCAACAGTCGCGCAACACTTTTATCAGCTGAAAGAAATGGAAAGCCGCTTCATTTTCCGATACAGGGTGGAGCGATCAATGGAAAGAATTTTGGCAGCTTTCGATTTATTGCCGCCGGCCTGGCGCAGAGCGTTGACGATGTGCTGCTTTTCATCGGTTACCGCCGGCTGGCCAGGGAATTCTGACCGGCCCGGTTGTTCTTTGCCAGGCTGACCATTCACCCCGACGTCCGCCGCCGTGTTCCTGATCAGGTCTTCCGGCAGGTGTTCAACCAGCAGATTGGACCCGTCGCAGAGAATGCAGCAGCGCTCCATCACATGCCGCAACTCTCTGACATTGCCAGGCCAGGAGTAGCTGACCAGCACCTGCATGGCCCGATCGGATACACTGTGGATACGACGGCCGTGTTTTTCACTGAAGAAAATCAGGAAGTGGTTGATCAGCAGCGGCAGACACTCATGTCTTTCTCTGAGCGGCGGCAGGTTGATTTCAACCACCTTGAGCCGATAGTAGAGATCCTCCCTGAAAGCACCGCTTCTGACTTGTTGCCTGAGATCCTTATTGGTAGCGGCGATCACCCTGACGTCGACCTTCACCGGGTTGTCGCTGCCCACCGGCGTAAAGGTCATCTCCTGGAGAAAACGCAGCAGTCTGAGCTGCATCCTCGGGGTTATGTCGCCTATCTCATCAAGCAGCAGGGTACTCTTGTCGGCCTGGAGCAGACGCCCCGGACGGTCCCGGTCAGCCCCGGTGAAAGCCCCCCGGCGATGCCCAAACAGCTCGCTTTCCAGCAGGTCTTCAGCCAGTGCGGCGCAGTCCACCTTGATCAGCGGCATTGAACTGCGACTGCTCTCGCTGTGCAGCGCCTCAGCGGCGAGCTCTTTTCCGGTCCCCGATTCCCCGGTGATCAGCACCGTGGTTTCGACCTTACCGACGTTTTCGATCAGCCGGTACACCCGCTGGATGACCGGGCTTGCGCCGACAAAGCCGTGAAAATGGTTGCGGTCTCTGACAACCTCTTTACTCTTTTTCACCGTGATGTCCCGGGCCACCAGGACGGCACCTTTCAACGGTTCGTCTCCGGTTTCCAGCGGTGCGCCGTTGAGCAGGATCATCTTTGTCGAACCGTCGGGGCTGACGCATTCGACCAGGTGCTCCCGGATGACCTCCCCGGTCTCGATCACTTTCCTGGCATCCTTGAGACAGGCCTCGCCCATTTCGCCCGGTATTTTCTGCATCCTGTCGGCAACCTCTACCTGGAATGGTTCCAGCCATTTCTGGGCGGACTGATTGAGCTTGATGATATTGAGATCGTGGTCGACGGCGATGATGGCATCTCTTACCGAACTGAAGATGGCTTCGAGATAATACTGGTAGCGTTCGTTTTTCCTGATCAGTTCCTGTTTCTCCAGCTCAAGCTCCCGGTATTTCAATGCCTGGGAAACTATTTTGAGCAGTTTTTCCTTGTTGACCGGTTTGGAAACATAGTCAAAAGCCCCGTAGCGGACAGCCTCCGAGGCGGAATCGAGATTGGGAAAGCCGGTGATCATGACCACCGGGCAGGAAATGCCGATTTCCCTGATGTGGCGCAGCAGGTCTGTCCCCTTGTCCCCTTCCAGGACGATATCGCTGATGATCAGATCGAAGCTCGATGTGCTGATCAGTTCGATGGCCTTTTTCAGCGTCGGCGCCACGGTGACATGTTCATAGCCTTCGCGCCTCAGAAACATCTCGAAGGTGAGGCGCAGGCTCTCTTCATCGTCGACAATGAGGATACGGCGCTCATACATTCCGGTCACCCCCCGACTGGTCCGAGGCCGGAATGTCGAAAATGACGTCGGTGTATTTGTTGAGGACCGAATCGACACTCAAGGTGCCCCCGTGGTTCTGAATGATACCGAAGCTGATGCTCATACCGAGGCCGGTTCCCTGACCCTTGGGCTTGCTGGTGAAGAAGGGCTCGAACAGCTTGTCCAGGATTCCCTGGGGTATTCCGGTGCCGAGATCGCGGATAGTCGTTCGAATCTTTGTCACCCGGTCCTCGACCACCGGCTGGCAGCCAATGCTGATCTTTTTATTCGGCGAGTTATTCGGATAACGCTCGTTCAGGGCATATCTGCTGTTGTTGATCGCATTGAAAACCACCTGCTGGAGCTGCATGAAGTTGCCGATAACCAGACAGGCTTCACAGGCGAAATCGGTTTCCACCTTGATTCCTTCCTTCCTGAGCTGATGATCGACCAGTGACAGACATTCACCGACGACCTCTCGAACATCGACCTCGCTCAGCTCATTCTCATTTTCCCGGGCAAACGACAGCAGGCTGTCGATGATCGTGGCAATTCGTTCACCTTCGCTGACGATCCGGCCGGACAGTTCGGCCTGCAGGGTGCCGTCCACGGCATCATCAAGCAGGAGCTGGGCAAAATTGATTATTCCGTTGATCGGGTTATTGACCTCATGGGCAACACCCGCCGCCAGCTCGCCGATGGCGGCAAGCTGCGCGGTCCTGATCGATTCGACCTTGAGCGATTCTTCCCGGCTCAGCTTCCTGGCCTGCAGCATCACCGAACGGGTTGTGCCGTCCGAGTCGATGAGCGGCGTGATGACCAGATGATACTCCCCCCCCAGTCCGGGCAAACGGGTGTCTTCGCTCTTGGCCCTGCGGGTGAGAAGGAATTCCTCCAACGGGCATTTGATATGGGGCCAGCGCCCCCCGTGAATAATCTGACAGATACCTTTGCCGACAATCTGCCTGCGGCTTTTCCCGGCGGCAGCCAGGGCGGCCCGGTTCACCTCGGTGATAATCCCTTCAGGGGTTGCCAGCAGCACCGGATCCGGGATCAGATGGAGCAGTTGAGCCTGGCCGGTTGTCTGGTGGCGGGTGTTGATCTCACTTTTTTTCACGGGGCGGCCCCTCGCTGTTGAGACTCCGTTTCAACACCACCGCAGTCATGGTTTAGCGGTGCGATGGTTCGTATTATTACCGTGTCTATCGGGAAAATACAACGCTGTGGTATTTGCACGGATTTATATTTAAGCTTATAGTGAAATTATTGTTCTCTTCCCGTCAGGGTCACCATCTGTGCCGGACAGTGAGAAAAATATGGAAAATAACAGAAACAGCAGGATCAAGGATCCTGATATCGGCTATGTAACCATCGACAGCCAGGGCCGAATCAGCTCCTGCAACGATCAGGCCGCTGTCCTGCTCGGCTCAACCCGTGAGCAGCTGATCGATGAAAAAATCCAGACCGCCATAGCCGCGGACCAGCGCTTCGAACCCCTCGCCCGACGATTTCAAGACCAGACAGCGGCACTGCAGAACGAGCAGTTCAACCTGCCCGATTTTCACAAAGGCAAGAAGGACAGCCTGATTGTCCGAATCGTCAGCTTCGTCGACCGCGCCGGTGAATACCAGGGTGCCTATATCGGCCTGATCGACCGCTCCGCTGCGGTAACCGCCCGGGTTCTAGCGCTCAACTCCATTGCTGAGGGGGTTTTTACCGTTGACGAGGAGATGAAAATCACCTCGTTCAACGAAGCCGCCGAAAAAATGACCGGCTGGCGACAGGAGGAGGTTCTCGGCAAACCCTGCAAGGCGGTTTTCAAATCAAATATCTGCGGCAACTCCTGTGCCCTGTCCACGGCCACGGCCAATAACTGCAACGTCCTTATCGACCGCGACGTCTACATAACCAGAAAAGACGGCTCCTCGTTTCCGGTAAGAATCAGCGCCACCCCGCTGATCAATGAAGACAGCCGGATCATCGGCGGCGTCGAGATCTTCCGGGATATCAGCGAGACGGTGCAGAGCGACCTGATCATCAACGCGGTGGCGGACGGGGTCGTAACCTTCGATGACAAAGGCATCATCACCTCCTTCAATGCCGGCGCCCAGCAGATCACCGGCTGGACCGAGGAAGAGGTGGTCGGCCGCTCTTGCGACGAGATGTTCTTCGGCGCCGACAGTGTGGTGGCCTGCCCGATCATGGAGACCAACCGGGACAGCGAACCCTGCAATATCATCGATCAGGACGGCTATGTTGTCGACAAGGACGGTTTCAACATTCCCATTTCGGTGTCGATAACCCCGATGCTCGACGCCGAGCGCATGCCCATCGGCTGTGTTCAGACCTTCAGGGACAACACCCAGGCCCTGCAGAACAAATTGATCCTCGACTCGATTGCCGACGGGGTCTTCACCGTTGATCGCAACTGGCGTATAACCTCTTTCAATTTTGCCGCAGAGCTGATAACCGGCTGGGAGCGGGAAGATGCCATCGGCAGTTTCTGCAGTGATGTCTTCCATTCCTCCATCTGCGGTAAAAACTGCGCGGTTGCCGAAGCGCTTTACACCGGCAGCCCGGTGACCAACCGATCGATAACCATCAAGGACGCCGACGGCAAAGGAAAGCCGATCAGTATCAGTGCGGCACCACTGCTCGACGTGGTCGGCAACGTCATCGGCGGCGTCGAGACCTTCCGCGACCTGAGCGTCGAGGAAACGCTTCGCAAACAGCTCATGCGCAGCTATACCTTCGATGAGATCATCAGCAAAAGTCCGGCGATGCAGCGCTATTTCGAGATTCTGCCGGACATCGCCGCCAGCGACTCAACGGTCCTGATTTTGGGTGAAAGCGGCACCGGCAAAGGAATCCTGGCACAAGCCGTGGTCAACGCCTCGTCCAGACGCGACAAGCCCTTCGTCTCGGTCAACTGCGGCGCCATTCCCGAAACCCTACTGGAATCGGAACTGTTCGGCTATCGGTCGGGAGCCTTCACCGACGCCCGCAAAGATCGCGAAGGCCGATTCAGCGCCGCCGACGGCGGCACGATCTTTCTCGATGAAATCGGCGATATCCCGCATTCCCTTCAGGTAAAGCTGCTCCGGGTCCTGGAGGAGCGTGTTTACGAGCCGTTGGGGTCCAACGAATCGATCAAAGTGGATATCCGGGTCATCGCCGCCACCAACCGCGATTTGAAAGCCCTGGTCAAGGAGGGGCTTTTTCGAGACGACCTCTATTACCGGCTCAACGTGGTCAACATCCTCCTGCCGCCCCTGCGCGACAGAAAAGAGGATATCCCGATGCTCATCGAACATTTTATCGACAAGTTCCGGGCGGAGAAACAGAAAGACATAAACGGCATCAGCGACTCCGTCCTCACGCTGTTGATGCAGCACTCCTTTCCCGGGAACATCAGGGAGCTGGAAAACATCATCGAATACGCTTTCATACTCTGTCCGGGCGGTATGATCCATGAACACCACCTGCCCGATTCCTTTCATGTGGAAGAAGGGCAAGAGGGTTTCGAAAAGGAACTGCAGACCACCGGTATGAACCTGGAGCAAGTCGAGAAACAGGCAATCATTGGTGCCTTGAAGCGTAACCGCTGGAAAAAAATGATTACCTGCCGCGAACTGGGCATATCCAAGGATACGCTGCGCCGCAAGATCGAGCGCTACGATCTGGAAAATCCGCTGGACGTTTCCTGAAAACGCTGGCTGCGCATCAGTGAGAGCGGGACTGCAGGCAGCTTGGACAGAGGCCGTCCACCCTGATTTCGATGCGCCGGATTTCGCCCGGAAATGCTTTCTTTAATTTATTCGATGATATATCGAAGCTGCCGGGGGTGAGGCAATCGACCCGACCGCAGCTGGTGCAGAAAAAGTGCGGGTGGGGGGCGTGGTTTTCGTTGGGCGCCATGCCAAAATGGGCGGCCCGTCCCCCGGTGCTTATACGCTCCACCAGGCTGCCTTCGACCAGCAGTTCGAGAATCCGATAGACGGTGACCCGGTTAATCGAATGGCTGCGCTCAACCATTCGATAGATATCCGCCGCGGTCAGCGGGTACTGGTTATTGCCGATCGCCTCCAGTACCCTGAGCCGGTTTGCGGTCGGCTCCAGCCCGGCCATCTCCAGCAGGCCCGGATAGTCGCAATTCATACACATAACGCACTCAGGCCATTTCCTGCCGGTGGGCTTTGAGCATCAATCTTCGCTTGTTCATGGCGATCAGCCGATCAATCAGCAGCGACAGGAAAAAAACCAGCCCGGCCAGAAAAATGATGGCGGCCCCCGAAGTCAGGTCGAACCGGTAGGATACCCACAATCCTCCAGAGGTGAATATCATCCCCAGCAGGCAGGACAGTAGCATCATCTGGATCAGCGACCTGGTGTATTTTTCCGCGATATACGGTGGAATGGTCAGCAGGGCAATAACCAGAATCAGGCCGACCACCTGGACCATCATGACAACGGTGATCGCCACGATACCGATCAGCATATAATAGAGGCGCCGGACCGGAACACCGCGGACCCTGGCGAACTCCTCGTCATAGGACATGACCAGCAGATCGTTGAAAAAGTAGAGAACCACCAGCAGAATCACCCCGCCGGCAACGGCCATGACCAGCAGGTCGGTGCGGGGGACACTGAGGATCGAGCCGAACAGGTAGCTCATCAGATCGACGTTGTAGCCCGGCGTCATGTCAATCAGCAGGATGCCCACCGCCATACCGACTGCCCACATCACCCCGATGATCGTATCAGCCCGCTGCTTGGAACGGGTCGATACGGCTGCCATAACCATGGCTGACAGAAAAGAGAAGATGAAAGCCCCGGCCATATAGGGCAGGCCCAGGAAAAATGCCAGGCCGATGCCGCCGTAGGCGCTGTGGGCAATGCCGCCGGAGAGGAAAACCAGACGGTTGATGACGATCAGTGAACCGATGACGCCGCAGATGATGCTGGCAAGAAGCCCCGCCATCAGCGCGTTGCGCATGAACTCGAAGTGCAGTGCCTCAAGCATCGACCACCTCCTTGTCTGCAGACTGCGGGCGCAGATCAGCCACCGTCGTGGTCACCGGACAGGCCTCGTAGACCGAGCAGGCGTAGACGGCCTCCAGCAGTTCACCCGAAGACTCGAAGGCCTGGTGATAATGCAGCCGCTTATTCACGCAGGCAACCGATTTGGCAAAAGTCGACACGGCCGGCAGGTCGTGGCTTACCATCAGAATCGTCAGCTCCCTGTTCAACTCCTGTAAAAGCCGGTAGAAGTCGTTCTGCCCCCTGCTGTCGATCGAAGCGGTCGGCTCGTCGAGTACCAGCAGATCCGGCTCCGTAACTAGGGCCCGGGCGATCAAGACCCGCTGCCGCTGACCACCGGACAAATCACTGATCTTTCGATTCCCATATTCAGCGATGCCCATCTTCTCGAGGGCCAGCAGGGCATCATCGCGATCCTCTGATGAACGCCCGAAAAAGCGCCGCCGTTCAGGGAGGTGTTTGCCCATGATCACCACATCGAGCGCCGTTGCCGGAAAACTCAGCTTATGATCGATCTGCTGGGGTACGTAGCCTATTTCAATGTTTTTTCTACCTGGCCGTCCGCCCCTCAGCCGGACCACCCCCCTTGACGGCTTCAACAACCCCACGATCAGTTTCAGCAGGGTTGTCTTGCCGCCGCCATTGGGCCCGACGACAGCGACGAAATCGCCTTCTTCGACCAGCAGGTCGACCCCGTGCAGCACTTCTTTGGTGCTGTAGGAAAAGCAGAGGTCACTGATTTCAACAATAGTATTGTTCATCGTTTTTTACCGGACGGCACGGCTCAGTTTGTCGGCCACGGATGTCATGTTGTCGAACCAGTTCTCGCCAAGGGGATCGATCAGAACCACCTCGGCCCCGATTTCCCGGGCTATGACTTCAGCGCTTTTGCTGGAAAACTGGGGCTGGGCGAATATGACCGTTATCTGATGCTGCCGGGCAAGCTCTATCAGGTTCTGAAGATGAGCCGGTTTGGGGCTCTTGCCCTCGATCTCCACCGCAATCTGCTCCAGGCCGTAACTCTGGGCGAAATACCCCCAGGAGGGATGAAAGACCATGAACTTCATGCCTTTCTTGTCCTTCAGGATGCGGCGCAGACGATCATCGAGCTCATCGATGCGCTGACTGAAGCGCCGGTGATTATCCTGATAGAGCTGCCGGTTGTCGGGGTCGAGCGTCATCAGGCTGTCCCTGATGATCACCGCCTGCTGCTGCACCAGGGCAGGAGACAGCCAGATGTGCGGGTCGAGCCCCCCCTCCTGGTGCGCCTCTGTATGTTCCTGGTCGTCATGCTTCCCCCCTGCTGCACCTTCGTGTTCGTGATCATGGTCGTCAACCATCGCCAACCGCTCGATACCGGCTTCGGTTCGAACGATCTGCATATCGGGGTTGATGGTGGCGATCCTGTCGAGCCAGGCGTCTTCCAGGGCGACCCCGATGGTGAAAAAGGCCCTGGCGCCGGCCAGTTTCTTCATCTGCGAAGGTTTGGGCTCATAAGTGTGCGGGCTGGCGCCGGGAGGAACCATGACCTCGACGGTGAAGTTGTCACCACCGATCTGCTGCACGAAGAATTTCTGGGGTACAATCGACACGAACAGGGTCGGCCCCGCCCCGGATGCCATGGAAGCCGGCGGCACAACAAAAAAAAGGAGCGCCAGAAGATATCGCACTGTGATTTTCATGGTGGGGTTCCTTATTTTTTAAACTCTTGCTTACAGTGGCCCGAAGATCCATGCAACTCTTTTGCATCGCCGTGCACAAAAAGATGTAATCATACTTCGGGGGGAAGACAACCGGCTCCCGACGACCGAACGGCGACTGGTCAGCCTGCAGTCTGCGGGCTATTTCATATGCGGTCCCAGAATCATGTCCTTATATCCGAGGCCTGAGGGGATGCGCGGATAAAGCATCTCATCGACATCGGTGACGACTTCAAGAAAGGACGGTCCTTCGGCTTCGATAAAGTCCTGCAGTCCCTGTTTCAGGTCGACGCGGCTTTCGATTCTGCGGCTGAAAGAAAAAGTCATTTCCCGGGCCACGCTGGCGAAACTGATCTCGGTAATTTTCTTGGTGCCGACATGGGATCCGCCATACATCAGGTCCTGAATATTCCTGACCATGCAGTCGCCATGGTTGTTGAGCAGCAGTATTTTCACCGGTAGATTGTATTTGCCGACCGTAAACAGTTCACCGAGGTTCATCAGCAGACTGCCGTCCCCGTCAATGGCGATGATGGTGTCATCGGGGTTGGCATAGTGGGCCCCGATTGCCGTCGGCAGGGCAAAACCCATGGTTCCGTAGCCACCCGAAGTCAGGAAGGTTTTGGGCTTCAGGGAAATCAGGTGCTGGGCGGCAAACATCTGATGGTTGCCCACCCCGGTGGTGACCTTGGTGTCCTCGGTGAGCATGGTGGAGAGAAGTTCCATGACTTCAGCCTGCTGAATGGCCGGAGATTGACGGTCGAAACTCAGCGGATGGTCTTTCTTCAGTTTGAGGGCGTACTCCTGCCAGGGCCCGATGTCGAGCCTGATATCATGCTTTTCGGCATAGGTGAGCAGGTCGTCCAGGGCCGTTTCGGCCTTTCCGATAAATGAAAATTTCGGATTCCTGGAGAAGCGCACCTCCTGAACCTTCTCGGGGTTGATATCGAAATAGGCAATCTCGGCATCCAGCCCTGACTCGCCTACCTTCTGCTGAACCCGGTCGTCCCAGCGGATACCGAAGGCCACGAAGAGGTCGGTCTCCTGGATGGCCATATTGGCCGCCGGGACGCCGAACATGCCGAGCATGCCCAGGGCCCAGTCAGCTTTCTCGTTGAGAATGCCCTTGCCCATCAGACTCCAGATCGACGGCACCTTGTAGCGCCGGTTAAAGGCCCGGATGCGTTCGCTGGCCGAGGTCGAATTCAAACCGCCGCCGATATAGAGCAGCGGGCGCTTGGCCTTCTGCAGCAGATCGAAAAACTGGCGGCACTGGTTCTCCCCCAGGTGGCGTTCCTCGTCATACTTGTAGCGGAAGCGCGCCGCTTCGATGGACTGGTAATTGCCTTCGTTTTTCTGAATGTCAAAGGGAAAATCGATAACCACCGGCCCCGGCTTACCCGACTTAGCCAGAAAATAGGCATCCTTGACAATCTCCTCCACATTGTGCAGTTCAGTCACCAGGATTACTTTTTTGGCGGCATCTTTAAAAATACTGATCACGTCGATGGTCTGAAAGACATCGGTTCCCATCTGCCCCTGGGCGACCTGACCGGCGAATACCAGCAGGGGAATCGAGTCGGCGTTGGCATCGGCCACTGCGGTCAGGGTATTGGTTATGGCCGGGCCTGAGGTGACCACGGCAATACCGACATCGTTGCTGGAGCGCGAGTAGCCGCCGGCGGCAAAGGCGCAAGACTGTTCGTTTGCCCCGACAACAATGTCTATTCCAACCTCTTCGATGGCATGGAAAACCGGCAGGATGGTCGCGCCGGAAAAACCAAATATCTTTTTGACCCCGAGGTCTGAAAAGCTTTGTGCCAATATCTGAGCATTGTTCATGGAAAATCTCCCCCTTCGTATTGATCCAGGTGATTACAGAACTGCATGCCGATCACCCTGATTTCATTGCTGAATTGATAGATGAATTGTTTCTTTGGTCAGATCCTACACAGAGATGAACTCCTCGATGCGGCGGACGGCCTCGGCCATGTTCTCGATGCTGGTGGTATAAGCGAAGCGGACATGCTGCTGAGGCTTGTGGGCCCCGAAATCCTTTCCGGGTGTAATCGCAACCCCCTGTTTTTCCAGAAGATCATAGCAAAAGGCAAAACTGTCGCTGGTCAGCTTCGAGCTGTCGGCATAGAGGTAAAAAGCCCCGTCGGGAACCACCGGAATGCTAAATCCCAGCTTCTCCAGCGCCGGCAGCAGGAAATCTCTTCTTTTCTGAAACTCCCGTCTTCTGTTCTCCAATATTTCCATGCAGGCGGGACTGAAAGCCTCAAGCGCTGCATACTGGGAGACGGAAGCGCAGGACAGAAAAAGATTCTGGGCCAGCGTGTCGATGCTGTCGACGTAAGGCGCAGGGGCAACAACCCAGCCCAACCGCCAGCCGGTCATGCCGAAATACTTGGAAAAACTGTTGATCACGAACATATCGTCGCCCATTTCCAGGGCCGAGCAACCTTTTTTTCCGTACATGAGGCCCTGGTATATCTCATCGACGATCAGCACACCGCCCCGCTCTTTTACCACCTGGTAAATCCCGGCCATTTCTTCGCGCTCGACGATGGTTCCGGTCGGGTTTGACGGACTGGCGACCATCGCCGCCCGCGTGGCTGAACCCCAGTTCTTCTCCACCTGGGCGCTGCTGAGCTGGTAACGGCTTTCAGCGCCAACGGGCAAACCCACCGGGACACCGGAAACCAGTTCGACGAAATTCTTGTTGCACGGATAACCGGGATCGCTCATCAGGACCTGCTGGCCGGGATCGATCAGCACGCTTAAAACAAGCTGCAGAGCACCTGAGGAACCGGGCGTGACGATGATCCGGGCCGGATCGACATCGAGGCCGAAGGTTTTCTGGTAATACCCGCTGATCGCCCGCCTCAACTCCGGAATACCGGAAGCCGCCGTATAGCCGGTGCAACCATTGTCCAAGGCCTTTTTCCCAGCCTCGATGACCGGCTCCGGGGTGACGAAATCCGGTTCACCGACCTCCATATGGATAATGGAACGCCCCTGCGACTCGAGCTCCTTGGCCCTGGCCAGCAGGTCCATGACATAGAAAGGCACGATCCGCTCCATTCTGGCAGCAACGGTTTTTTTTATCATGTTACCAACATTTTTTATGAGGTGGGGATACCTCGACCACTGCACACCCGGCATGAATCATTATGAGCAGACTGGTCGACATGGCCGGGGGCTGTTGCTCGACGGTGTCTCTAGCGGGCCCGGTGCGACTCGTCCAGTTCCCGATAGAGGGCCAGGACTCCAGAGCGGGTCAGTTTCTTGATGCCAAGGGGGCGGAGAAGATCGACCATGGCGTTGATCTTGTCTTCGTCGCCGGTCACCTCGACAATATAGGAGTCGGCACCGGCATTAACTACTTTGGCATCGAAAATGTCCACCACCTGGAGCAGCTCGGTTCTGTTTTCTGAGGTAACCGCAACGCTGATCAGGGCCATCTCTCGCCTGACGGCTTTACCCTCGACAGTCATATCCCTGAGCTTGATGATGTCGATCAGTCGTTCGAGCTGTTTCTGGATTTCGATATACTGGTCCGGCGTTGCCTTTGTTTTAATAGTGATCCTCGATATTTCGGGATCGTGGGTCGGCGCGCCGCAGATACTTTCCATATTGTAGCCGCGCCCTGAAAACAGGCCGGTCACCCGCGAGGTGACACCCGGCTTGTTGGCTACCAGCATGGTCAACACGTAGAATTTCTCTTCCATCCTTTTCTCCATTGGGTCGGGTTCAGCGCCCGGCGCGAGCGATTACCCTGCCGGAAGCTGGGACTCCTGGCTGCGGCTGGGGCAGATGACAGGTGCAATCTACCCGCAAATGCGGGTGGATGACAATACAATTTCTGGCGATGTACACCATCGCGGCTGTTGAAAAGAAGAGTTCAGGAAAGATTACTGCGAAACATCGGCACTCCCGCCGATCGGGTGAAGACTGCTGCCGGCTCAGCTCGAAGAGCTCTTTTTTCCGTCCCTGGCCGCGCCGTTCTGACGCCGCGCCGCATCCGCCTCTTTGGCGCGCCGTTCCGCCTCGGGATCGCCGGCCAGTCGCAGGGATCGGGGCACAGCGATATCGACACTGGCGGTGCAGGGTTCACAGATCTCTCTGGGGCAGTCGGTGATCTCCCAGCAGGGCGCATAGCGCAGCAATTTCTTTATGCCGGGTATTGATATTCCCTCATCGTGGATCATTTTCCGGATACAGTTGATCCAGGTGATGTCATTGGCGGAGAAAAAACGCCGATTACCCTTGCGGGCCGGTTTTACCAGACCTTCATCCTCGTAAATTCTCAAGGTCCGCGGATGAACTCCCAGAATCTGAGCCGCAACACCGATCGAATAGACTGGCGTGTCGGGTGTGATCGGCTGTATTTCGACGTTTTTATTAGATCCCATTTCTATTCTCCACGGAGCCTGCCGACGATGGCCGCCGCACCGCTGAAAGGGCGCGGCGGCAGTTCAGACGGATCGGCCTGGGTAGACGATCAATGATCTTCGGTCACATGCCCCCTGAAGAGGCGCTCTCCGGCCAGGAACAGAAAACCGCAGAAGGCGAATCCGCCCAGGGTTACCATCCACTCGTGCAGGGTCGGTGAATAGGTGAACAGTTCGGGATAGTCAACCAGTCCGAGACCGTGAAAGTGCGGCACCAGCTGCCCGACGATCACCAGATCGTAGCGCATGAAGAAGATGCCGATCATGCCGGACACCGAGGCCAGAAAAAGGACCCGCATATTGTTGCCCCGCACGGCCATGATCAGGACGAAGGGGATGATCATTCCCAGCGCCACCTCGCCGACCCAGAAATTAACCGCAAAAGGTCCGCTGAGCAGCACCTGCATGGCTTCATACTTGCCGGGGGGGTTGCCGGTTACGCCGGTGATCATTTTCCAGCTGGTGAAAAAGAGAATCACTGCCATCATCAGCGCACCCAGTTTGGCAACGCTGCCCAGCGACTTCTTCATGTCCTCGCTCATTTCCCAGCCGTTGGCCCGATAGGCAAGATAGCTGAAGAAAATGATCGCCACACAGCCGGACATGGCCGCCGAGGTGATGAAGTAGATCGGCATATACGGGCCATGCCAGAATTCGCGTCCACTGAGCAGGCCGAACACCGCTCCGAGATTGGAGTGGGCAACGACACCGGTGAGCAGCCCGGCCAGGCCGAACATGGTTGCTGTCTTGTGCAGATCCTTCTGGAGCATGACGAATTCGATCATCATGAAAAACAGGTAGGCGCCGTAAAGCGTTCCCATCCACCAGATATTGGAGGTGGGGTTGGCGCCGATGACATTGCCGACCGGCATGCGCCAGGAGTTTTCTATCTCGAAGGCTATTACCAGAAAACCGGCGACGATTGTCGCAATGGAGAGGAAAACCGCCCGCTTGGCAATCGGGTTGAAGTCCTTGAAGCCGAACACGTGACCGATGGAGGATACCATGCACAGACCGGTCGAAGTAACCACGAAAAAGACGTAGGCCGCGATAAGAACGCCCCAGGGCACAGCCCGGCTGACACCAAAGGTGTGTTCATGGCCCGCTATAATCGAATGAACGCCAAAAGCCACACCAACCAGGGTCAGCAGACCACAAAGCATCACTGCCATCGTGTATTTCCACGAAGCAGTCGACTCCAGTCCCCCTTCCTGCGGTAATACGCCCGCTAATAAATTGTTCATCACTTACTCCTTTTATTCAGGTTCAGGTTATCGATTTTTTAAAAGGTCCGGGTCTTCACCCGTTTTTCTGTGGCTTTCAGACGGGGCCTGATCTTCAGCTCATACAAAGTGTGAAGCGCTGCACCGCCTATCCAGAAAACTAAAAATAAAATACCATCCATGACTGTCTCCCCTGTTTTACCCGATCAGGTCGGGCACTGCCTGACGAACGCTGTTGATGGAGTGAGCAAAAGCATCCATCAATCCGTTATAAATTTAGGGAAATGGTACATGTGGAAATATACGTTGTCAAGTTATTTGCCTGTACATTTGTTGATGAAACTTGACACAATGTAGTACAAATTAATATATTTACATTTAATTACAATGTACTAAATCAATCGATAAAATAACATATTTAAAAATTTTTGGGATCATTTTTTTCCCTCTGCAGCTTGATCGATGATTAATGACGCAAAATGCGCCCACGATTAATCGGCTCCAGAAGAGACCGATGAGCATAAAAAAAGCCCCCGGCCGATTTCTCGACCAGGGGCCAATGGACAGCCGGTTCTGGCTGGCTGTTACAGAGCTACCACCTTCTTCTTCCTCCCAGGCCTCGGCAATGGGGCGATTTTCTTGATTTTACTGGGAACCAGTGTATTCGAGAAAAAGGCGGAGCAGCGCTGCCGCTTTTCGAACGGACAGTCGATAATGTTCCAGCACGGGGTATAAGCCAGCAGTTTTTTTACCGCGTTTACGCTGATCCCGTGTTCATGGATCATTTCCCTGAGACACTCGATCCACTTGATATCGCGCATCGAGTAGTAGCGCCACTGACCTCTGCGCATTGGCTGAACCAGGCCGCTCTCTTCATAATTTCTCAGTGTTCTCTGATGAACACCCAGGATCTTGGCCGCCATGCCGATGCTGAAAACTGCTTCATCTTGTGCGATCATGGGATCCTCCCTGCTCTTTAACCGTGGTTTCAGTTGGCTAATTTTCATGATGATGTCCGAAACGGTCCCCCAGAAAATATTCACCGATCAGGAAACAGACGCCGAGCACCCCGATTCCGCTCATCACGATTGCCAGTTCCGGCGCCGTCGGTGCATAGTGATTGTAGGTCGGTACTCCTTCAAAGCCGGCAAACTGCGGTATGATCTGACCGGCGATTACCAGGTTCAGGCGGGCAAAAAACTGACCGACCAGGACCATCAGAGCGGCCAGGGACAGAGCCTCGATCGACTTGAGCCTGGTCAGCAGCAGCAGAACAAAGGGAAGTGCCAAGCCGATGCCGAGCTCAAAAACCCAGAATGAGGTGGACAATGTCCCCTGGGTCAATACCCGGGCCGCGTTGCCTAATTCTTCGGCGCCGACAAAGGCGTTGGCAAATTTCCAGCCGGTAGCTATGCCAATCAGGAAAATCAGCAGCAGCATGACTTTTCCTGCGGTCTGCAGCGCCGAGAAATCGTCGCTGCTGACCTTCTGGCCCCTCAGGGCATAAGCCGCATGGGTAAAGATGACGATGGCGGCCGCCCCTGACAGAAAGGCCGAGGCCAGGAAAAATATGGGCAGCTGGGAACCGTACCAGAACGGTCTGGCATTGAGCGATGCAAAGACGGAACCCAGGTTTGAATTGGCGAACAGCTCAGTCACTGCCGCGCAGACACCGAGGATCACTGCCAGTTTGAATCGCCGGGTGACGATCAGGAAAAGTTCCACCATCATGATACCGACCGCCATCCCGTAAAGTGTTCCCATCCACCAGATGTTCGAAGTCGGATTGGGATAGAGGATAACGCCAAGGGGCATGCGCCAGACATTTTCAAGCTCCAGGCCGATAACCAGAAAAGCACCGAAAATAGCCGCTACCGACAGCCAGACCATGCGGTTGGCCAGCGGTGCCAGGTTGTTGCCCCCGAACAGATGACTCAAAGCAGCCAGCCCGCAGAGTCCGGTGGAGATGATCGCCAGATAGGCATAGGTTGAAATGGCTATTCCCCACGGAACGTCCCGGGTCACGCCAAGGGCCTGATGGTGGCCGACGAACAGCGCATAGATACCGGCTGAAATACCAATTGCAACCAGAGCCAGCATGGCCCAGAGAAGCAGGTTGAACTGCGGTCTGCGAAATGTTTTCTGCTCTAAAACAGCAGTTTGTGCCTGAAGTGCCATGATTCCTCCTTAAGAGACGATAGCTTGTAGTTATTCAGCGACAGGGTCAGGCTCGCTCAGAGCCTTGTCGCTTATTTTGCCAAAAAAGATGTAGCCCAGTACGATCGGGGCTGAAAACGGCCCAAGGGCCATAAAAAGCAGCAGGCAGAGCGAACACCAGAAGGCTTCGCTCAGCTTCTCGAGCCAAACTCCGCTGATCCCGCTGCCGATGGCCGGTCTTTTTGTTTGTGCGTGTACATAAGCTGCCATGTTGACCTCCTTTGTCGTGGTGTTGCGTATCTTGCCCTTCTATACGCAAGCTACATGCCAACCGTTTCACGGTTCTCAACAAAAAACTTAAATATTTTATAATTTACTGTTTTTATTGTTTTTATTTTAAATTTTCGGGATTATCCATAGGCCGCTTCGATTACATTTTTCCATCTTTTCCTACCCCTGTGGACGCATTATGCGCCACAGGCGGCCGAATGCATGGCGCACTCTGCGCCTGCCCGGAAAAACCACATAAAACTGTTCTATTTCAAATACTTATAGAAATAAAGGATGGGCACCCAGACGCACCCTGACACACGGATATGACCAGCGGTATTTACTGGAACCAGGTATTATTATTTAATAACAGATACTTACAGGAACTGAAGGAAGGGTGGGCGCAGAATGATCCCACTGCCGTTGCTTTTCGGCTCTTCTGGAAGGGAACTCAAGGCGAAAAAAAAAGGGAGCGCCCGGCCCGTGGCCCAGCACTCCCCGCAGATCTGAGAAGAGAAAGAATCAGTGTCCGGAGCCGTGGCCGCCCATATCCCCGGACTCACCAGTCATCCGGGCATATCCCCTGACCCCGATGTGGCAGGAGGTGCATCTCGTCTCATAGGTAAACGCAGTGGAGCCGTCATGACAGGCGCCGCAATAATTGCCCTCGTCCATGGACTCATGATTGAAATCATCATTTTCCTGGGCGGCACCGGCTTCCATGAGAAAAAGATCATTATGGCAGGACTCACAATCCATCCCCATATCCTCACCATGGTTATCATGGGTGAAGAGTACAGCCTTCAAGGGTTTGGTCCACACGATCGGCTCCTCAGGAGAGAGATGACAGGATCCGCAATATGATGCAGTAGTGAAGGCCATGCTGTCGTCGTGACAGGCCCCGCAGTAATTGCCTTCATCCATGGAGGCATGGTTGAAGTCGTCGTATGCTTCGGCAGCACCGGCCTCCATTTCAAAGAGATCATCATGGCAGTCTTCACAGGACAGGTCGGCGGCCAGGGTATGCTCTTGATGACTGAAAACCACCGATTTCTGAGGCGCGTTCCAGACGATAGGCTCCTCCGGTCCATAGGTGTCCTCATCATAGGCTTCCTCTTCCTGAGCCGGCTGGTTGGATGCGAACATGACAACTCCGCTCAACAGCAACAGGCCCATCAGGCTCAGCATCGCAGCTATTTTCTTCATGTGACTCTCCAATTACTTAAATAGTGACACCCGGG
Organism: uncultured delta proteobacterium; assembly: GCA_963845115.1. GTDB lineage: Bacteria > Desulfobacterota > Desulfobulbia > Desulfobulbales > Desulfocapsaceae > JABDQA01. The sequence continues at coordinate 291,640 of CAWJQN010000003.1, forward strand.
GGGTGGATTATTGTCAATGATCGACGACAGATCGACCGGCTATGCATTGGTATAGAAGATGTTGGGCAGAGCGCCGGTTTCCGGCCTGAGGACCCAGACAAGTTTTTCCGGTTGATGGAGCAGTTTGTACACCCGGCTGTTCACATCACTGAGATCACCAAAAACCCGCACATCGGCAGGGCACGCCTCCTGGCAGGCAGTAGTCTTCTTACCCTTGGCCAAGCGGGTATCCAGGCAGAAATTGCACTTGTCAACGGCCCGGGTATCCTCGTCGAAATAGCGGGCGTTGTAAGGACAGGCCGCCATGCATGTCTTGCAACCGATGCAGCGACTCGGTTTCATGACCACGATACCGGTCTCCTTATCCTTCCAGGTGGCCGTCGTCGGGCAGACCCGCACACAGGGGGGGCGGTTGCACTGATTACAGAGTACCGGCATGAAGATGGTTTCCTGCTCGCCGCCGATAATGTCCCTGCGCCGCTCGAGAATCTTGGTTCGCCATCCATATTCAGGCACATTGTTGGTTTCCACACAGGCTTCCATGCAGAGTTCGCAGCCGATACAGAGCTGCTCCCGGATGACCATCGCATAGTGCGGACGGTACGGATATTTACCCGGCTTAGGAACCACTCCCTCGGCAAATGCACTGGTTGCCGAGGTGAGCGACAGGACCTTGCCGCCCAGATAAACCCCCGTCACCGCCAGGCCGATCCTCAAAAGGTTGCGCCGCTCGATGGAGGGCAGACTCTCCGGGCTCTCCGGCGTTGTTTTCTCGATTTCAGAAATTTTCATATCGAACTCTCAAACTGGTTATAGATAGCAACCGCACCATGCTCTGGCTGCACTCAGCAGTATCAAACGCTGGACAAAATTACTCGAAAAAGCCGTGTTCGGAAAGTACCACAGATGTCCATTCGCTTACATCTAAAGACTATCCGACTAATTAATCGATTAGTTAAACTTGATCAAGGCAAAACCTGGTCGAGCCCTTGACCGGTGGTTGCAGGCCTGTTCAACTGCCGAGGCTACTGACAATTCATCAAAAGAATGTTTGAGTTCGTGACGCAAATTCTGGCACTGAGTATCAGAAAAAGATATAATTACCGTCGACAATCACACAAAATCATGGATAAACCAGTTCAACACGCAGCCTCAGACCTGTTTCTAAAGCGCCAAACGATGAAAGAAGATGATTCAGGGCCACGAACATTATTCGGAATCAGGATTAAGGCGATCATTATCGTCATTGTTTGTGCAGCTCTGCTGCTGATCGTCGTCAACCGCTCTGAATTTGATTCGCTGCTGCAGATGACAGGGCTTGATAAAAGCCTGGTGGTTCCAGCCTCGGTCGCCCCCACCACCAATTCTAAAAACAGGGGCGACATCGTAGTCGATCGGCAGATGCTCGAGGAGGCGATGCAGAGCGTCCAGCTGGAAAAACTGGCCGAACTGGAGTCCCGGGACTCGACCATGCCGACTAACCGGTTCTTCTATATCGTCGAGCTTCACAGCGGCGGGGATCTGGAAGGGATCGATCTTACCATCGAACCGGATCTGGTGACACTCGTATCAGAGGGCGGGACGGAAACAACGATTGCCCGGACAGCAATCAAGGATATCAAGCGCTTTAAGCTGCCCCCCCTGGAAGAGCAGTAAGGTGATCGAAATGACGCCTGCAGCCTCCACTCAAGCCCCATACCCATCCAGCTGACATGAAAGACGCAACAACCATCCGCCCGTTTCGTTTTATCCTGCTGCTTATGATCCTGCTGCCGCTGCCCGGGTGCGGCGTTCTGATTCTGGGCGGAGCTGCCGCAGGTACCGTCGGCTACGTCAGCGGTGACCTCGAGGCAGCGATCAACGGTGATTTTCATCAGGTTGTCCGGGCAACCGACAGTGCCATTGCTGACAACTCCATCCTCGTCACCTCAAAAACCGCATCCAGCCACGATGTCACCTACCTGCTGCGGACCCCGCAGAATGACAAGGTCGAACTGACCATCACCTATGCAACCAGGGCCTTGACCAACATCACTATCAGAGTCGGGGTGTTTGGTGATGAACCCCTTTCGCGCCAGATCCTCAGAGAAATTGAAACCAGGCTGTAATGATCATGGCTCCGGCTCGTTACCCGATTGTCCTGCTGGGCATCATAGTCCTGCTGGTCTCCACCTTTGCACCATTGACCGATGAAGCGGCCTCTGCAGCCGTTGCCGAACCACCGGCGGAACTCAGGCAGCAGATTGACAGCGCCCTGCAGCGCCGCTCGGAAGCAGCCGACTTAGGTGGCCGAATCACCAGGCTGGTCAGCGAGGGCGCCTACCAGGAAGCCGAAGACATGCTTCAGGAGCTTCTGGCTTCCAAACAGATGTCAGACGACGGCCACCGGCTGCTGGAAAAGGTCTATTACCACTTGGCCGTGGTGGAAAATCTCAAAGCCTGGAACCTTTGGTGCAGCGAACGGCCGGCATCCCATTTCCCATTCACTGTCAGGGGCATGTACTATTATGAGCGAGTGCGGCAGCTGGATGGCGCCAACAAGACCGTGCTGCTCACGGAAAAACAGCGGCGGCAGTTCAACCTTTTTCTGAGACTGGCCCGCGAAGACCTGGAGAGGGCGGTCGCCCTCAACTCGAGCGACCCCGGTCCGGTTGCAGCCTTCACGGCCCTGGCCCAACACCTCCAACTTTCCCGCACCGAAATGGAAGCGTGGTTTCAGCGTGCTGTCGATCTCGATCCAGCCTGGCTGGACAACTACCGGGCCAAGCTGCTCTACCTGGCCCCCTGGTGGTATGGGTCGGATCAGAAAATGGAGCAGTTTGCCGGGCAATGCTTCGCCGATTCCCGGCCCGGCTCCAACACTTACATCGTTGCCCTCGAGTATCTCAAGCTGAAATCCGACCGCTCGAGCAATGACATCCAGAGATGGGGCTTTCTGCTCACCCCGTCGGTATACCAGATGGTGTCCGACGGCTTTGACCGCTACGCGGAGGACTATCCGCACTCTCAGGAAATCGAGCTGTACCGGTCTCTCAAAGAGCGGGCCCTTGAACAGCCCTATGTGGCGATCGCCGCTTTCACCGACAGCCTGAACAGTGATCCGCGGAACACAACAGCGCTCAAAGGCAGAATCACAGCCTACCTGGAGAACAACCAGTTCAGCGAAGCCAGTGACGATCTGGCTGTTCTTGAAGAACTTGAAGGTAAAACGGTCTTCAGCATGGTCGGTCAGGCAGAGATTGCCTTTCATCTCGACCAGGATGTCGACCGGGGGCATCACCTCATCGACCAGGCAATTGGTGAAGAGACCTCGAGCTACCGGCGCAAGTACTACTATTTCCAGCGGGCCGAGTTCTATCGCAGCCGGTCGATCCATCAGCAGGCTGAAGCCGATTATTCCGCCGCCATCGCCGAAGATGTCCTCTTCGAACAGGCCTATTTCGGCCGTGCCCAGTCACGCCACGCGTCAGGGAATCTGCAGGACAGTCTGGCTGATCTGGTGATTATCAGAAGCAGCATCAGGGGCGACCTGGTCAACAAGGCACGCTCCCTGATGAACAGTTACCTGAGAACCGACTACAGCAGGAACCGGGACAGTGTTGCCCCGCTGCCGCTGGCCGGCCTCTCGGTCAGGCCCTCTCCAGATCGAGACAGTCTGAAGGAGCAGCTGCCGGACACCGGTTATCGGGAATACCTGATCCGAGGACTGCGCTCGTATTATCAGCAGTCCTATGCAGAGGCCCGCAGGGATTTCTATCGGGTGCTCAGTGAACAGCCGGCCAACCCGACCGCCTATTTCATGCTTGGCCGCATTGGTTCCCAGCACGATTTCAACCCGGTAAGGGCCTGCACTTTCTACAAGGAGGCGTATCGGCTGGCTCCGCAGATCCCCGACCACCTGATCGAGATGTCGAGATGCCTCTACAGAGAACGGAACTTCAGTCCCGCCATCGATCTGCTGACCACCTTTATCGAGCAGAACGATCTCTCATCAGTCGATGACAGTCTGAGCTCCCAGCTCTATTTCATCAGAGGTCTGTGCCTCGAGGAGCGCGGCCTGATTCCTGAAGCACTGCAGGACATGCACCGGGCAATTGAGCTCGATCCCGGCCTCAAGGCGGCGGAACTCTTCATCAGAGACCACGGCCAGGCGCCATCCCAACCAATCAGGTTAAGCCAGCCGGCAGATTCCCCGGAAGCGATCGTATCAGACAGAGAAATTGCCGAGCGTTTGCAGCGACTGATCGAGCAGGGGCAGCAGAAACTGGGCGACAATGATGTGGCCGGTGCCAAATTGTCTTACCTCAGGGCCGTACGCCTGAAGCCCGAAGCGAGCCTTCCCTACCATCATCTCGGCAATCTCTATTTCGAGCATGAACGTGACTATGACAAGGCGCTGCTTTATTACAATCTGGCAATCGAAAATGACAACCGGGAAGCTGCCTACTATTACGACCGGGCAGCCATGCACTACTATTTCGCCCGCTACGAACCGGCCAGGGCCGACTTCTCCACGGTGCTGCAGCTGCAGCCTGGACACCCATGAAAAGCCTCTATTATCGGGCCGTCTGCAGCCATTTCCTTGGAGAAACCGAGGCCGCCCGGGAAGATTTCGAGGCCCTGCGCCAGGCCGAACCCGCATGGAACATTGAGATCGAGCGTTTCCGCAACGCCTGGAGAGCCGAGATAGACCAGTTTCTGGAAAACGGCTGAACCATGCACTGAGGTTCAGACCGGACCCGTCCCCCCGAACATCAGACAGCTTATTTGACCGGTTCAGACGGCAAGGCTGGCAATTGCCAGACCGATATGATAGACTCCCGCCCTTTCCTGCCCGCCGCTACCTTTGGGCAGCCGGCAGACACTCGGCAGAACAGATATCTTGGATCAAGGATCTTCTTTGAACATTCACAGCAGCTGGCTACCGACCATCAGCCTGGTCCTGGCGATGATCCTCTGGGCCAGTTCATTCATAGCCCTGAAGATATCATTTGAGGGGTACCACCCGATGATCGTCATCCTCGGGCGCATGGTCATCGGCAGCCTCTGCTTCCTCGTATTCTACCGTCAGCTCCGGCATACGGTCATCAGAAGGGCCGACCTCGGCTATCTGCTTTTCATGGCCGTCTGTGAACCCTGCATCTACTTTCATTTTCGAAGCCAAGGCCCTGGAGCTGACCTCGGCTTCGCAGGCAGGGTTGATTACCGCCATGCTGCCTCTGCTGGTGGCATTGGGGGCCACCCTGTTCCTCAAGGAACGGGTCTCCCGCCAGACCCTGATCGGTTTCATCATTGCCATTGGCGGGGCCAGCTGGCTGAGCCTGGCCGGGGAGAAATCGGTTTCGGCGCCGAACCCACTGCTGGGCAATTTTCTGGAGTTCATGGCCATGGTTGCGGCAACCGGCTACACCCTCTCCATAAAACACCTGAGTTCCCGCTACAGCCCGATCTTTCTGACCGCCTTCCAGTCGTGGGTCGGGGCGCTCTTCTTTTCGATGTTTCTGCTGCATCCGGACATCTCGCTGCCCACCCGGATCTTCCCGATGCCTGCCCTGGCAGTACTCTATCTCGGCAGTTTCGTGACGCTCGGGGCCTACCTGGCGTATAACTACGGCGTGAGCAAGATACCGGCCAGCAAGGCTTCGGCGTTTGTCAACCTGATACCGGTCTTTACCGTTATTCTGGGATTTATCGTGCTGGGGGAACGGTTCAGCCTGAGCCAGTACGCCGCCGCAGTTCTGGTTTTATGCGGCGTCTATGTGAGCCAGCGCCGGGCCCGGGTCCTGTAGTTTTTCACCAAGCCGCCCAGCGGCTGCATAGGAGCACCACTTGTTCAGTAGTCGATGCCCGGCTGCGGTTCGATATCTTTGCGGTAGGCGTGCTTGATTTCATCGACCCGGCTGGCGGTGTCGGCCCGGTCGATCACCTGCTCATGGGCATCACGTCCGGTCAGGACCAGGTGCAGCAGCGGCGGCTTACTTATCCAGAATGGCCAGAACCTGATCAAGATCGACGAGCTTGAGCTGGAGTGAATTGTTTATCTCGTCCAGGACCATGAGGTCGAAGTCGCCGGACTGCATCTTTAGATCGACCAGTTTCAAAGCCTCCTGGGCATTCTTGACGATGTTCCGAATGGGGATACGGGTTCCCCTGAATTCCGCAGAATCCCTTGCCGGTGGAATAGAACTCGACCTGATCACCGAACCGTTTCACCCCATCCCACTCCCCGGAATAGATATCACCTTTCATGAACTGGATGACACAGACTTTCATGTCGTGCCCCACCGCCCGCAGCACCATTCCCATGGCACTGGTCGTCTTGCCTTTGCCGTTGCCGGTCAGAACCACGACCAGGCCATGCTCTTTTTCCGGTGCCAGTTTGGTAATTTCCATTCGTTGCCGCAGCGATTGCTCGAGATTTAAAGGCTATTTCTTGGTGGATTTTTTCTTTTTCTGTTGCGAATCTTTCTTGTTTTTTTTGACTTTCTTACTCTTGGCTGATTTTTTCTCCTTCTTGCCCTTCTTTTCCCCTTTGACAGCCGTCTTCTTTTTTTTCCCTGTTTTCTTTTTATCCTTTTTTCTTTGTTTCTTGTCAGCTGCAGCACCCGATTTTTTCGACTTCTCTGCGGTTTTTTGTTCCGCTTTTTTTCGAGCAGCCCGTTGCAGAGCCTCCATCTCCTGGATCAGCGCTTCGGGGAAAACCTGCAAACGTGCGTTTCTGAACCTGCCGAGCCAGAACCGCACCTGGGTTACCTTGAGCCCGGCAACCCCGGCGGCCTGATCCAGATTCGAACCGGCATCAGCAGCCAGTATGGCCTGGGCCCGCTGGCTGTGGGGGGTCTCGCCGAGGGCAATCGCCTCGAGTATTGAAGACTCTTTCTCGGTGATAAAAAGCTCGATTTTTTTCTCCTCTACCATCACTTACTCCTCCTGCTCATGGATGAATCTCAACACGGTCTCCTAATCCACTATGGTCCACTATGGTGCTGAAGCCAAATTTGTAAAGTCCGCTGCCACGACCGGCTCCGATCCCCTAGAAGGGCAGCTAGCAGTTCATGCACCTCTCGGAGACAAACTCATAGAGCTTCATATCGTATGCTACCAGAGGCCGCAGCACCTGCCGGACAGGCTGGTCGGACAGGTCAAAAAGGCGGTACTCTGCGGAGCGGTTGGATCGAAGTGTCTGCTCCGTATCCGTGACCCCGATGATGTCGCAGAACTGCTCACGGAAACGGTCGTAAGCTTCGGTGAGCCCGACCGCGCGAAATAAGGCGATATTTTCACAGGCTCGATGGAGATCATCCGGGCCCACGGTTTCGGGACGATAGTCGAGGAAGTAGCGGGTCTGGATATTATCGAGAAAATCGAGCTGATAGCCTTCCAACCGGGAGATGCAGCTGCGGATTTCATCGGTGTCTGAAAAATCGACCCGATTCAGGTAGGTCGAAAAGGCTTTGACCACCTCGTTGTGGTGATAGGTGTAGAAGTGCTCGGTCCGGGCGCCCGGATCGACGCCTCTGAGATAATTGAGATGGGAGTGCAGATGGGAATAGGGCTCCCGGATGATGGCGAAACAGTCGTAATCCTCCAGCGTCACCAGCCGGCTGAGCTGATACAGAGGCAGGTGCCCCGAAAGGTAGTGGGCCCGGCCGACAACCTTTTGCCGCTGTTCGGTTCCGAGCCGTTCCAGATGGGTGACAAAACGATCGCTGCTGAAGCAGGTGCGGGCGAAAGCGTTGAACGAGGTGCCGGCCGTTTTGGGAATGTGCATGAAGCAGACGGGGGCAGTCAACTGCGGCCGACGGGTTTTGATTGTGTCACAATCAATGCTTACCAGCGGCTGCCTGAACGAATCGACATGGAGGTGGAAACGGCGGCAGTCCCCGGGATCGAAATCATCGGTAAAACTGAAGTCGAAACCGCAGACACCGGTTGGGTGCAGCTTCTTGGCGACCAGGTCGGGTCGATAGCCATCGTTGGTGAAATGCCCGATAATGGTATCGTCTGCTCGAGCGGTGAAGGAGACCGGCCGGGTTTTGAAGAGTCGGTTAAAGCACCAGCCCGATACAAAACGGCCATTGATCCGGTCTATCGACCAGCGGTAGAGCTTCGCGGCGATCATCTGGTGCGCTCTGGGCTGAAGGCCGCACAGGCCTTCCCTCGACGGGTTGTAGGAGAAGAGCAGGCAACCGGACCGGCGCCCTACAACAGTTTGTACTGCTTTTTCATCTCCTGGTAAACGAGCGTGGACACCTGCCGAATAACATTTCCCCTGGTCAGCATCCAGTTGCCATAGTCCTGCGCCCGGGTATCGCGCTCGATGATGCCGACCAGTGCATAGGGGTAGCGCTTGCCCTGCCGGTCGCGAAGAACCAGAATCCCCATATCGCCGCACAACATTGCGGTGGAGCCGGTCTTGTTGTATACCAGCGTGCCCTGGGGAATGGGGGTCCCGTTGTAGAGGCGGTCCCGGCCCGGTAGCGACATCAACCGCCTGATCTCCTTGCCGTGGGGAAGCTGGTCGCTCCAGAGGGCCTGAAGGAAGCGGATATAGTCGGACGGCTGGGCACTGTTCTTATAGGTCCTGCCGCCGGCGGGGATATATTCCACGATCCTGGTATTCTTAAAAATCCAGCCGTAGTGGGTGCGCAGCAGTCTTTCACACTCTGCCGGGCCGCCCACCGACTTCATCACCCAGTTGGTAGCCGGGTTATCGGAGCGCTGAATCATCAATTCCATATTTCGGCGGCTCTTGGGGCCATAGATCAGCGACCCTTCCCTGACCTTATGGAAGAAAGCCAGGGCCAGAAAGGGCTTGATCATCGAGGCGGCCTGAAAAACCTGGTTGGCGTTGATATCGACGAGACTCTTGCCAGTAGTCAGGTCATAGACCATCCAGCCGGTCTTCTCCTCACTGGAGAGCTTGCCTTTGCGGCGCAGATCCTTGATTAACTGATCGACACTGGCCTCGAATGTACCACCAGCATAGGTCAGATTGATCTCACTGGGTTGCGGCGGCGGCCGCTCCGCCGTTCCGGCCACCTGCTGGCCGGGGGAGGACGGCCGGGTCTTGGAAATCGATTTGACCACCGGCTTTACCACCTTTTCGGGTGGGGGCTTCGACGCCACATCCGGTTCCGGTTCAACACCGGGCTGCTCGTCGTCGAGATGCGAGGACTCACCGAAAACCACCGGGTAATTTTTCTCCGGGATGATCGTGGTTGAAATTTTTTTCCTCTTCAGCATCTTGGCATGGTTCTCCGCCACCTTATAGGTAGATGATCGGTCTCCCCGGCGCCGGTATATCAAGGTGTAGTTGTTTTTATTGGTCTGCTCGATATAGAGATTCTTGCCGACTTCATCACCCAGGTAATCATACACCCGGGCGTAGCGTTTTTTCATGTCCTCGAGATTTGGGCCCAGTCCGTAGCTGACATTGTAGAGCTGATAGTAGCCGTTGTCTTCGACGGCAAAGCACTCGGCCAACCCTTCGCTGCGCAGCCGCTCGCTGTGTTCGATCATCAGCTTGGCAGAGCTGAGTGCAGTGCCGTTATGATCGTAGATGATCCCGTAACCGCCTTGCTTGCGGCCGACAAGGTGCAGATGGGGGGCAACTTCAGGCCCCAATATATCTTCGAGCTGGCTCTGATAATCGAGCACATTATCGAGATCATCATCCCAGATATAGGCGATATCGTACTGCCCCGATTTGGAGAAAAGTGGGCAGGGAGCCAGAATCAAGAGGGCGAGGAAAACAGCTGAGACGGACGTAAAAAAGCGTAACATCATGTAATTATATTGATATTTATCGTTCCTGGTGCATAGCTCGACAAGTATACCAGAACACAAGCCCTATCTCCGCTAAAAAATTGATTTTTTCTGCTGATTTTCGGGGCCTGGGCGAAACATGCCGATTAAGCCAGATCACCGATCACCTCTTGTCCTGCGATCCAAGGTCTGTTATTAATAGCGATCAACAAGATCAACCAAGGTAAATGAGTTTATCAAAGAGTTTCAGCCCCGTGCAATCAGGATTTATACACTTCTCCCTTTCCCTGTTTCTGTCGACCGTTTTTCTCGCATCCAGCGGCTTTGCATCCGCGTCGCTGACCGAGCCGGTGGCCCTCAGGCGCGAACTGGTGCCGGTCAAATATGAAAATGTGGTGGAGACCGTTATCATAGACAGCAGCCGTTACCAGGTTCCCGAACCCTGGGCTGGCAACCGGCTGTTCCCGACTTCGCGCAACCTGGACGAACTCATCCAGATTCCGTCTGAGTCGACCTACCGCAACAGTGAGATCTATATTCTGGCCGAGGCATACCCGTCGCTGCTGAAGATGCTCGAACAGGCCCGCTTTGACGGCGTCGAACTGGTGGTCGAGTCGGCCTATCGGTCCATTCACTACCAGACCCGCATTTTCATGCGCATGCTCGATGAAGGAAGAAGTTTCGAGGACATCATCCGCTATGTGGCTCCGCCCGGTTATTCCCAGCATATGCTGGGAACCGCAATGGATTTTTATCCGAGCAACTGGGAGTTTGCCGAAACGAAGCAGTACCGGTGGCTGCAGGAGAACGGCGGGCGCTTCGGTTTTGAGGAGACCTACTCAAAACATAACCGTTTCATGATGCCCTGGGAAGCCTGGCACTGGAATTATGTCGGCATCGCAGAAACCGAATCGGAGGCGCTGGCCGAGGGGCCAGACACCGAAATCAATCGTGGGAGTTCGAACTGAGGGGGAGGGCTGCCCGAGCCGTGATCAGTTGGCCGCGTTTCTGGTCTCTTCGGATATAAGCCGGTTCAGCAGTGACTCGACGTAGGAAAGGTGAGCCTCCATCCGGCGCTGGGCGAGCTCCTCATCTCCGGCCTTGATGGCTTCGACGATGTCGCGGTGCTGCTCATACATATATTCCGTTTCATCATCGTAATAACAGAGCCCGACCTTCTCCTTGAGAAGATCGTAGATCGAGAACATCAGGTGGGTCTGGATCTTGTTGTGGGTCGCCTCGGCCACGGCCAGGTGAAAAGCCGCATCCTCGGCAGTGAAGGAGGTGTTGTCCTTTAACTTCTGTCCCATCTTCTCCAGACATTTTTCCAGCCGCTCGATATCTGCCTCGGTGGCTCTTTTGGCAGCCAGCCGGACATTTCCCGTTTCAATGATGGTGCGTGCCTCGATCAGCTCCAGCGATATATTGATGTCATCCTTGAGCAGGTGGCTCAGCGGTTCGGTTATATTGCTCGGAACCAGAGACTTCACTCTGGTTCTGCGGCGCTGGGCCATCTGCACAAACCCCATGGTGGACAGCGTGTTGAGCGCTTCCCGCAAGGTCGGCCGACTGACATTGAAGACCTTCATCAGCTCCCGCTCCGGCGGCAGCGCGTCACCTGGTTTCAAATGACCGCTGGCGATCAGGCTCTTGACCTGATCGACGATCTGGGCCGAAACCTTACGCTGTTCGATGGCGCGAAATACGTTGTCTTCCATAGCTTTTGCGATAACACCCCGGGTGCAGGAAGAGGAGGTCCTCCCCCAGCACCCGGCCAGTGGAACAGGCCTAAACGCCGATACCGTGATCGGCCATGGCTTTCAACAGCTTGTAACGATCGTTCACTTCTTCCTCGATCTTGGCCCGCAGCCGCTTCGACTCTTCCGGATGACTCTTTTCCAGGGCGGCGAAACGTACTTCGTTGGAGAGGAAATTCTGCAGCGTTCCGTCCGGTTCCTTATAATCCAGGGTGAACGGGTTCTTGCCCTCCTCAGTCAGAGCGGGATTGTAACGGAACATCGGCCAGTATCCCGATTCGACGGCCAGTTTGGCCTCGGTCTGGGTTTTGCCCATACCGGCTCTGAGACCGTGGGCGATGCAGGGTGCATAACAGACGACCAGGGACGGTCCCGGATGCCGCTCAGCTTCCATGAAGGCCTTCATCAGCTGCTGCTTGTTGGCGCCCATCGAAACCGAGGCGACATAGGCGTGTCCGTAGGTCATGATCATCCGGGCCAGATCTTTCTTGGAAGCTTTCTTGCCCGAGGCCGAGTATTTGGCCACGGCACCGGTCTGGGTCGCTTTTGAGGACTGGCCGCCGGTGTTGGAGTAAACCTCTGTGTCCATGACCAGGATGTTGATGTCCTCACTCTGGGCCATGACATGGTCCAGACCGCTGTAGCCGATATCATAGGCCCAGCCGTCACCGCCAACGATCCAGTGCGACTTTTTGGTGTACAGATCACTGCACCTGGCAATCTCGCTGAGCAGATCACTGCCGGACGTATCCTTCAAAAGCGCCTTGAGCCGATCACCCGTTTCGCGAGAACGCTCGGCATCGTTCATTGCGCCGAGCCAGGCACCGAATGCTTCCTTGAGATCGGCAGAAATATCGGTCTGCATGACCTTTTCAATCTTGGAGGCCAGCGCATTTCTTCTGGTACTGTAGGCCAGCGCCATACCATAGCCGTATTCTGCGGCATCCTCAAACAGGGAGCTGGCCCAGCCGGGGCCGTGTCCGTCACTGTTGGCGCAGTAAGGGGAAGAAGGTGCGGAGCCGCCCCAGATCGAACTGCAGCCGGTGGCATTGGCGATGGTCATGCGCTCGCCGAAAAGCTGGGTCAGCACCTTGACATAGGGTGTCTCGCCGCAGCCGGCACAGGCTCCCGAGAACTCGAGCAGCGGCTGGTAGAACTGGCTGCCCTTGACCGAATCTCGGTTCATGACGCCGCCTTTGTACGGCACGGTCAGTGAAAACTCATAGTTCGGAACCTCACGCTCGGTCTGAGACGCGGTCGGTTTCATCACCAGCGCTTTGTTCTTGGCCGGGCAGATATCGACGCAGTTTCCACAGCCCTGGCAGTCAAGCGTGTTGACCTGAATCCGGAACTGGTTGCCTTTGACGGCCTTGCCGACCGCCGGAATGGTCTCGAACGTATCAGGTGCGCCGGCAAGTTCTTCATCACCGGCCAGAATAGGAATGATAGCCGAATGAGGGCAGATGAAGGAACACTGGTTGCACTGGATGCATTCACCGGCAATCCACTCGGGCACCATCACCGCAACCCCGCGTTTTTCGTAGCGGGCCGTTGCGGTCGGGAAAACACCATCCGGCGGGAACACCGAAACCGGCAGATCGTCGCCCTTGAGGGCCTGCACCGGCCGCATGATTTTATCGACATATTCGGTTGCCGGCGGCATGGGCGGAATGGTGCCGGCGGCCTGACCCCATGAAGCCGGGACATCGACTTCGATCAGCTTGTCCAGGGTGTTGTCGACCGCGTTGATATTCATGGCCACGATGTGATCCCCTTTCTTGCCGAAGGTCTTCTGGATATCCTTCTTGAGCAGATCGATGGCTTCCTCGATCGGCAGTACATTGGCAAGCTTGAAGAAGCAGGTCTGCATGATCATGTTGATGCGGCCGCCCAGCCCGACATCCTGGGCCAGCTTGATGGCATCCACGGTGAAGAACTTGAGCTTCTTGTCGTGAATGGTCTTTCTCATGTCGCCCGGCAGATGCTCGTCCATTTCCTCGAGCGACCAGGGGCAGTTGAGCAGGAAGGTGCCGCCGTCCTTGATGCCATCCAGCACGTCATAAATGTTGACGTAGGTTGGATTGTGGCAGGCCACGAAATCGGCTTCGTTAATCAGGTAAGTGGATTTGATCGGCACATCGCCGAAGCGCAGATGCGAAATGGTGATACCACCTGATTTCTTGGAATCGTAAGCAAAGTAGCCCTGGGCGTACTTCTCGGTGTTGTCACCGATAATCTTGATGGCGCTCTGGTTGGCGCCGACGGTACCGTCAGATCCCAGACCCCAGAATTTGGCCCTGATATTACCTTCAGGCTCAGCTTTGAAATCGTCGTCAACCGGCAGCGACAGATGGGTCACATCGTCGTTGATGCCGACGGTGAATCTCTTTTTCGGTTCAGCCGCGGCCATATTGTCATAAATCGATTTGACCATCGAAGGGTTGAATTCCTTGGAACTCAGTCCATAGCGTCCGCCGAGTATTTTCGGGGGGGCCACGCCCTTGTCGATATAGGCGGTGCAGATATCGGTGTACAGCGGTTCGCCTACCGAACCCGGCTCCTTGGTGCGGTCCAGGATAGTGACCGATTTGGCCGATTCCGGCACGGCAGCCATGAAGGCGTCAACGTCGAAAGGCCGGTAGAGACGGACCTTGACCAGGCCCACTTTCTCACCCCGGCTGTTCAGGGCATTGACGGTCTCCTCGATGGCCTCGCAGCCCGAACCCATGGCCACGACAACCCGGTCTGCCTGAGGATCGCCGACATAGTCGAAAAGGTTGTAGGTACGGCCGGTCAGTTCCGAAACCTGAGCCATGTATTTGGCAACGATGCCGGGCACCGCCTGATAGTAGGTGTTGCAGGCCTCCCGGCTCTGGAAATAAATGTCGGGATTCTGGGCGGTGCCGCGAGTGTCGGGCCGCTCAGGGTTGATCGCCCGATTCTTGAAGGCCCAGTATGCCTCCCAGTTGAACAGCCTGGCCATGTCAGCATAGTCGATCACTTCGATCTTCTGAATCTCGTGGGAGGTCCTGAAACCATCGTAAAAATGGAGAAACGGTACCGATGCCTCGATGGTTGCCAGGTGAGCGACCAGGGCCAGGTCCATCACTTCCTGCACCGAGCTTGAGACGATCTGGGCGAAACCGGTCTGCCGGGTGGCCATGACATCAGCCTGGTCACCAAAAATCGACAGGGCGTGGGCAGACAGGGACCGGGCCGTGACATGAAACACCGACGGCAGCAGTTCACCGGCGATTTTGTACATGTTGGGTATCTTGAGCAGAAGTCCCTGCGATGCGGTGAAGGTGCAGGTAACGGCGCCGCCGACCAGGGAGCCGTGGACCGCTCCTGCGGCTCCGGCCTCGGATTGCATCTGCTTAACATTCAGGATTTCATCAAATATATTTTTCCGCCCGGCGACCGCCCAGGCATCTGCTATTTCACCCAGCGGGCTCGACGGAGTGATTGGGTAAATGGTTGCCACCTCGCTCATGCCGTAGGCCACATGACATGCCGCGGTGTTACCGTCAATCGTCTGCATTTTACCGTTCATGAATTCACCTCAACGTGGATAGTTGTCTACAATCACCTGAAAACCTGAAAAGCTCGGACATACAGGCAGGTGCTGATCATGCATAGCTCCCGGTACCAGCTCCGGTCAGGGCTATGCATTCCTCTCAATAATCGATCTGTCTGTCAAAACGCACAGTCCGGCTATTCCACCTGGAAAGCCGGATATCAGTGCAACTGACTATCTTCTTGTCTGCGGCAGTCATTATGCAGCCTGCAGAAAGCTTGTGGACAGCCAAAAAAATCAGTGTGACACCGTAACACGCAGGGGATCAAAACACTAATATTTTATCCATGGCAGCCAGCGCATGGGCTGCCTTTACGGCGACGGTCCAGGCGGCCGTCAGCGAAAGCGCGGGACGATCAAAACGACCAGCGGATGCCCAGATTTTCTTTACCAATAACCATTTGCAGCCTGGACGAACCATCCCGAAATCAATTTATTCAATATCGCCCGAGACAGCAAGATGATCGAAAACCGTGATTCACGACAAATACTTATAATTTCCATCAGCGATCTTGAAACAAGCATCTTTGCGGCCCTGCATCGGCCGATCTCCCGTCAGGCCGTCACACGCTCCTTGTAAGCGGTCATCTCCGAAATATGGAAGATCCGGGTCTTCAGCCCATGTTTTCTGATTCCCCAGCCGAGCTGAATCATACAGGCAGGGCAGCTGGTCACCAGAATATCGGCCTCGGTCTTTTTCAGATTCTCGATTTTTCTGTCCAGCACCTTCTGGGACAGATCATAATGCGTCAACGCATAGGACCCGGCACCGCCGCAGCACCAGTCGGCTTCGGCCATTTCTCTGAACTCGACGTTGGGCAGACTCTTGAGCAGTTCACGGCCTTCGGACTTGATTCCCTGCCCGCGGACGGCGTGGCAGGGGTCGTGATAGGTGACCACGGCTTTACCTTCACGGGGAACCGCCTTCTGAACGGCCTCGGTGCCGGCATGGGCGTCATGGTAGGAATCCATCACATCCTGCTTCTTGTCCTGATCGGCGCCGAATTTCGAAGTGTAGAGAAATTCGACCACGTCTCTTATTTTTGAGCGGGTCTGTTCGACCAGCTCCAGTTTTTGCGGGTCGTCGGCGAAAACCTTTTTGTATTCTTTCAGGAAAGAGGCGCAGCTCGAACAGTCGGTAACGATCACATCGACATCGGCCTCTTCAAATATCTTCAGGTTTTTCTCCGCCAGAACCTTGGTGTTTTCGATATCCCCATAGCTCCACGGCGGCAGGCCGCAGCAGCAGTTGTTCAGAACGGTGACCGATGAACCGGCCTGCTTCAGGGACTCGAAGGTGGCGGTGCCCGCATCGACCTGTATGACATCGACCCCGCAACCGACGAAATAGCCGATTTTGAGATCGCTGCCGCTACCCTGGTAGGTTGTGGGCTTGGTCGTACCCCTGAACGATTTCATCGGCAGCTTCTCGACGATGCCTTCAGCTCTGGGCAGATCCCGGCCGAAAATACGCAGCAGGCCCATGGCCTTGGCCAGTTTGGAGGCCCCGCTGTTTTTGCCGAGCGCCGCCGTTCTGGCGGCAATGTGCAATCGCTTGGGGTATGGCAGCAGGTGCTCGAAAAGCAGCCGATGGGCAGGTTTCTTGCCAACATTGTCGAAATACTCGGAGCGGGCGTTGAGCACCAGATCAGCGGTCGGCACCGAACCGAAACAATTGGTGGTGCAGGCCCCGCACCCAAGGCAGGTGAAAAGCGGGTCTTCCATCTCCTCGTTCCACTCGACGCGCTTCTCGATTATTCCCCGAAGCAGCGCCAGCCGTCCCCGGGCAACGCCGGACTCATGCCCGGTGGCCCTGAAGATCGGACAGGCCACATGGCAGAATCCGCATTTATTACATTGTGCAATGGCATCATAATTGGCTGACACAGACATATTGTTGTTCCTCTTATCAGTTTCTTTTCGTATTCAGTCTCGACATCCCCTGTCTCTAGGCCCTGCCCGGCAGCGCACCCGGCGCAAAAACGCGGTTGGGGTCGAGAGCGTTTTTTATTTTATGACTGAGTCGCCAGTCCGGCCGGGAAGAGCCGAACAGGTCATAGCTCCGGCCGAATTCCTCGGGGGCCTTGAGAAGCCTGCAGTGGCCTTTAAATTTTGAACAGAGTGAACCCATACCAGTCCACTGTTCCCCGCTCACTGATGCGAACCCGGCATGAATCCGGCCGCCGGCGACATCGAGCAGCAGATCGGATGGCCGGCAAATCTGACCGAGCTGGGCGACAAATCCGCTGCCCTGCTCAATGACAACGTCGGCCTGAAGAACGAAGGCAGAGGCCCAGATCGAGGTGAACGCCGGGCCGAGGCAACCGGCAACCAGCGGATATTGCTCTTTGCTGCCTGGAGCAAGGCCGCCATCCTTCATAACCTGGAGGCAGCGCTCGACCTGGGAATCAACAACCAGCTCGAGTCCCTCGAAGCCGACCGTCAGGACGGCCTGACCCGTGTCGGGTTCGATAATGACAAAGGTTGCCAGCAGATTTGAGTTGACGATTTTAAGCCCGGCTTTGAAACACTCATCCATGCTGCCCGTGGCCGATATTTTCTTACAGGTCTCCGGCCTGGTTCCGATTTTCCAGGTAGCCTCGGTGATGAAACCAAGGGTGCCCATGGAACCGGTCAGCAGCCGGGTCATATCGTAGCCGGCAACATTTTTGACCACCCTGCCGCCGGCCGTCACCATGCTGCCGCTGCCGTCGATATACTGAAGGCCAAGCAGCATGTCACGGGGCGCCCCATAGGCCAGCCGTTCGGGACCCACACCACCGGTTGCCACAATGGCACCCACCGTCGTCTCGCCGCCGCCGAACGGTACCCGGAGCGGCAGCCACTGGTTGTTCCTGCCCAGCTGATCCTGAAGCGCATCCAGCGTCACACCGGCGCCAACGGTGACGAACTGGTTATCCTGGTCGTATTCGATAACCTCGGTCATCTTCAGACTGTCGATGACCACGTTATCCCCATCAACCGGGTTGCCGGCACCATTGCCGGTGCCGCTGCCTTTGATCCGGATCGGTCTATTCCCGGCAATTGCCGACCGCACCGCCTCCATCGTTTCAGCAACCCCGGCCGCCTGTTGCCCGCCTTTTCGTTTAAGAACGGTCGGCTCACTGTCCGGCAGCATGTCCTTGCCTTCAGGCGGCAGCGGAATAACCTTGGACGGATTGAGCAGGTTGTGGGGGTCGAACGCCGCCTTTACCTTGTACTGGGTGTTGAGATCATGGCCGGAAAAGATCATCTTCATCGCATCGCGCTTTTCCTCGCCGATTCCGTGCTCACCGGAAATGGTTCCGCCGAACTCGGCGCAGATTTTCATGATCTCCCAGCCGGCTTTGTGAACCTGCTCCAGTTCCTTTTCATTCCTGGAGTCGAACATCAGCAGCGGGTGAAGATTGCCGTCCCCGGCATGGAATACATTTCCGACCGGACAACCGTACTGATTGGAGACCTCCTTGACCCGGTCCAGAACGGCGGGCAGGTCGCTGCGCAGCACACAGCCGTCGTTGACCAGGTAGTTGGGCGACAGGTTGCAGATGGCCCCGAAAGCGCCTTTGCGGCCTTTCCAGAGCAGCTCCCGCTCGGCCTGGTCCTTGGCAGTGCGGACCTCACGACAGCCGGTCTCCATGCAGATCCGGTCGACTTTCTCAGCCTGCTCCTTCAAGCCGGTACTGATGCCCTCCACCTCGATGATCAGAACGGCGGCGGCATCGATCGGGTAGCCACAGGGCCCGCCTTTTTCAACCGCCTGGATAATGGTGTTGTCCATCATCTCCAGGGTCAGCGGGACAATACCGGCACGCATGATCTCGGCAACCGTCTTGGCAGCGTCGGAGACATCGTCATAGATTGCCAGCATGGTGATTACCGACTCGGTTTTAGGTATGATCCTGACGGTAATTTCGGTGGCCACTCCCAGGCACCCTTCACTGCCGACCATCAGGCCCCGCAGGTCATAGCCGGGCGGGTCGAGCGACGGCCCGGCAATGTCGACGATTTCCCCGTCGGCCAGAACGGTTTTCATGCCAAGGATATGATTTGAGGTGACACCATATTTCAGGCAGCGCGGGCCACCCGAATTCTCCCCGATATTGCCGCCGATGGTGGAAACCTTCTGGCTGGCCGGGTCCGGAGCATAGAACATGCCCAGAGGAGATACCGCTTCCTGCAGCTCCAGGTTGGTGACTCCGGTCTGGACCACCGCGTATTTGCTCTCGGGGTGTATCTCGATAATTTTGTCGAACCGCGAAAGAACGATCACCAGCCCTTCGAACCTGATGATGGTACCGCCCGACAGGTTGGTCGCAAAACCGCGGCCGACGTTGGGGACGCCGGCCTGGTGGGCCTCCCTCATGACCATGGAAACTTCTTCGGTCGACCCGGGAAAGACGACGAGTCCCGGCCTGCCGGCTACCAGTGATGCATCATAGGAGTATAACTCCAGGTCGGCGGCGGATGTACGCACATACTGCTTGCCGACGATTTCTTCCATCTTTTTGACGAAACTCTCAGTAATCATTTCGTTCCTCCTCGGACCTCTAAATTTGGGTACAATATATCAGTAATGCTCGTATTTTTTCATCCAGGACAGGGCCAGGAAAGCACCGGTTTCAAGCGCCTCTTCCCGGCCACGGGCTTCTATCTGTCGGGCCTGGACAGGGTTTTCATCTTTGCTAAAATGTATGGCTGTCTTCAAAGTGGCTCCCTCAGGGGCCAGCCGTCTCATTTCGGCAGGCGATCTGAAAACCATTGACCGGAAAAGATCATGGCCTTCTTCGCCTTTCTTGAGCCGCCGCTCAGCCCAGGGGCTCAATCGGTTGAGGGTGGCGATGACAATGGTTCCGCCGCTTCTGGTGACGCGCTGCAGCTCCGCGACCGCAGCCTGGGCATTGTCCACAAACTCTATGGCCGTCATCGAATAGACCTTGTCGAAGGATCCGCTGGCATAGGGCAGGGTCATCATGTTGCCGACTACCGAAGTGAAACGCCGGTCGCGATAGCGGACGGCTGCGGCGGCAACCATCGGAAATGAAATGTCGAGGCCCAGGACCTCGGCCCCGGCGGCCAGAATAGACTCGGTAAAAATACCGGTCCCGCAGCCGACATCAAGAAGGAAATCACCCGGCCGGGGATCGAGCAGTTCGTGCAGCAGTTCAGCCTCGTAATGTTTGACGAGACGGCCGGTCTCGGTCTCGAACCAGCGGTCATAGCGATCCGGCCAATCGTCGAACAATTCACCCTTCTTTCCTGGATCAGCCTGCATTTTGAGCGCCTCCTTCAACCGGCCAGCGCCGCATCATAGCCGTGGGTATGTCAACTTACTTCAGCTGACAGAATCGATTTTTCCTTTCAGTGTTGCTTCCTTGTCCCTGCGATCGTCGATCTTCAACTCGATAATGACCCGCTCGGCACCTTCATCGAGCTGGGCCTGGCGAATCTTCTCAACCAGTTCAAACAATTCTTTTAGATCCGGTACCTCAATGGAAGTTGACATCCCCCCGACCTGGAAGGTGTATCCGGAGTCCTTGATAATTTTGATCCCCTTGCGGACGAATCTGCCCAGACTGACACCGGCGCCAATGGGGTAAACTGACAACTGCGCAAGTAGCATGATTCTTCACCTTATCAGGTTCAGCGAGGAGCGGCCCAATCGCTGGAGCCGCTCCTCGCCACAGTGGCAGTGCAATCTGCTATTTGGCGGCCTTGGCCTCCGCCGCTTTGATCTCCTCCATGGTGCGCAGGATCTGAAGCGCATTCTCATAGACCGGAGTATCGACCATTTTACCGAGGTAGGTTACCGCCGCAGAGCCTTTGGCTATACCCTCTTCCTCGAAAACCTTCTTGACGCCTTCGGCCCACTCGACACTTTCGGCCGACGGGGTATAGATGACATGGGACGCCTCGATCTGACTGGGATGTATGAGCATGCGTCCCTCATAACCCATCTGGCGGCCTTCCCGGGTGCTCTTGTCAAAAGCCTCGGTGTCCTTGAAAGCAACAAACGGGCAGTCGATAGCCACGCATCCGGCAGCGCGGGCAGCCACGGCAGTGTGATACCGGGCATAGAGCTGCTCTTCTCCTTCCGAGGTCAGCTCGACCCGCATATCCTTGGTGTAATCGACGGCGCCGAAGATAAGGGAATTGACCCGGGGGCTGGCCGTTGCCGCCGGATAGGCATTAATGCAGCCTTTGGCGGTCTCGATCAATAGCTGAATGGCGACGCTGCCCACTTTCATGCCGCGGCGCTGCTCGAGTTCCTCGAGTTTCCAGTCCAGCCGCTGGACGTTTTCGGCGGTCCCGCACTTGGCCAGGCAGACGCCGTCCAGGCCGGGGTGCACAATGGCCTCGAGATCGTCATTGGTCATCTCGGTTTCCCAATTGTTGATGCGTACATAGAGATACGGGGCGGCCTGGCCGGCACGGGCGTTCTTCAGGTACTGCTGAATCATCTCCCGTCCTTTCACCTTTTCCGCCGGCGGAACGGAATCTTCCAGGTCCAGGGTCAGGACATCGGCGGCGATGGTCGGCGCTTTGGCCACCATTTTATCGTTGTTGCTTGGTACATAGAATACTGATCTCATTACTGGCATGATATTACCTCCTTTTCAAACGGTTATACTGCGATTAGTTCCTTGATCTTCGGTGCAATCTCTTCAGGGCTGTCGACAACATACGCTCCTGCTTCGGTCAGGGCTTTCATCTTGCCCTGGGCCGTGCCGCGCCCCTTTTCGACGATACTGCTGGCATGGGAAAAACGCATGCCCTCCGGAGCCCAGGCCCCGGCAATAAACACCACCAGCGGCTTGGTGAACTCGCCGTTGGCAACCGTTTCGGCCGCCTCCTCCTCGAGTGTGCCGCCGATCTCTCCAAACACGGCAACCGCTTTGGTCTGCTCGTCTTTTTCGAATTCCTTGAGAACATCGGCCATGGTCAACCCCAGAACCGGCTCGGTGCCGATATGCAGAGCGGTCGAAATGCCGAGCCCGGCAACTTTCAGCGCCCACGGAACCGTTCCTGACTGGCCGCCGCTGCGTGAGATAACCCCGATCGAACCGGGGTCAAACAGCATTGACGCCCAGTCGACACTGCCGCCCAGCCAGCCGACCACGGCCTTGCCGGGGGTGATCATCCCGAGACTGCCGGGGCCGAGCAGCTTGACACCCTGCTTGCGGGCGTAACTGACCATGTCGATCACGTCATGGACAGGGATCCGCTCAACCGGCGAGCAGACAAATTTGATACCCGCATCGATGGCCTCATAGACCGCGCCCCGCAGCAGCGGGCCCGGCACGAAAGTGACTGCGGCATCGATAGGCCCTTGCGCCCTGATGGCTTCCTTCACCGTATTGTAGACCGGTATTCCGTGTACTTCGGTCCCGCCTTTGCCGGGTGTCACCCCGGCCACGACTTTGGTGCCGTAATCCTGCATGTATTTGGTGCGCAGGGAACCCTCCCTGCCGGTTATACCCTGAACAACTACCGTTGTATTCTCATCCAATATAATTGCCATGATTCCCCCTGATCAGTCTGTACCATGTTTTTTTCTGTACGCATCCAATCCCTCGACAGGGGCCTCGATGGTAATTGCCGAGTTACCCCTGAACCAGCAGGCATACTCGCAGGCCAGACACTCGGTGCCCTTCCTGGTAATCTCGTCCGGAGTCCCTTCCACGGTCGGTTTCCCGTCCTTCAGAACCAGGATGCCCCGGGCATAGGTCCTGCAGGCCTCAACACAGGCGTGGGTTTCGCAGCCCTCGCACTTATCTTCATCAATGATGATCTTGATCGTTTTCTCAGAAAATTCCATCGGTGTCTCCCTTAAGCTGCAGCCTTGTCTTTGCGGTATTCATCAACCAGCGCCCGAACCCTGCCGCCGATAAACTTGGCATCGTATACATGCTCCCGGTCATAGATCTCAATCCGTGCATCAAGGTCTGCCAACCCCTCTTTGAGAATCTTCTGGGATTCTTTTTCCTTGTTGCCGCAGAGCAGAAGAACCACCGGGAAACCCGGTCGCTTCGGAAGTTCTTCTCTCAAGGCCTTGACGAGGCCGTGGGCATGGTGCCACTGCTCCTGGTTGGCCATCATGAACCCGGACAGGAAATAGGCCTCAATGTTGGGCTGAGACATGATGAGCTTTACCGTGCGATACACCTTGGAGGCGGTCGGGTTGCCGCTGGTATCGGCATAATCGGCCACTTTGAGATCGACCTTGTTGAGCGCATCCATACCGAGCATGGCCGCTCCGCCGCCGATGCCGTGATAACCGACATAACCGCCGGCGGCCGTCTCCTCAGGTGAGGCCATCTCGGCAATGTAGCTGGTACCGCGAAAATCACTGGCCTCATAGGACCAGCCCATCAGGTCGAGTTCGGTCGGTTCCTTGAGAAATTCCCGGCCGATCTTGATGTCGAATTCCGGATGCCTGAACACCGCCTGGTCATCAGCTTCCATACGGCAGTCGGCGGCGAACACCTTACCGTCCTCGGTGAGAACCAGCGGGTTGATCTCCAACGCCCGGCAATCATTTTTTCTAAAGGCATTGTAGAGCTTCAGAACCACATCTGCCAGAGGTCTCAATGCGGCTCCCTGAACGCCCATCTGCACGCACATGTCAAGCGTGTCGTGTATCATCAACCCTTTGATTACGTCGACATTGAGCGTGGCGATCCGGTCTTCGGGCACCGACTCTATATCCATCCCGCCTTCCGGGCTGAACATCAGCACCGGTCCCCGGACGTCCTGGGCCGAGTTGATAATAAGACCGGCGTAGAACTCCTGTTTTATGGCAAGTTGCTCCTCGACCAGTACCTTTTTTACCGTCAACCCTTTGATATCCATGCCGAGAATGGCATCTGCCGCCTCGCCGGCCTCTTCAGGAGAAGCAGCAAGCTTGACGCCTCCGGCCTTGCCGCGCCCGCCGGCAAGCACCTGGGCCTTGACGACAACCGGTCGGCCGATTCTGCGAGCCGCTGCAACAGCCTCTTCAGGGGTCTCAGCCACCTCACCCTCAGGGATCGGTATGCCGGCCTTCTTGAAAAAACCTTTTCCCTGGTATTCCAGAAACTTTGCCATAATTCCTCCGTTCTCTCCTATTAGATAGTATAAATGTACACGTGACTGCACCCGCGTCCATCATCGATGCCCACGTGCGGATCGACAGAGACGGGCGCGGACAGAAGACAGCCCAATCAACACTGGTAAGACCAGATAAAATTGTCATGTTAGCACTGGAATGTCAAGCACTTTTGACCCTCGTTTTTACATTTTTCCGGCGGCCCGGAATCATCCCCGGAAGAGCTATGAAATATCAACTCCGGAGGATATATCCTTCGGCCCATAGATTTTGCCAGGAATTGTTTTTTGCGGACTCGGCTGACAAAATATCATTTGCTGTCATCTGTTTCAGGAAAGACCAGAGCTGCCGCTTTTTCGTTTTCCGGACAACCAGCAGTCTGGTGCGGCACCGGTCAACCACAGCTCCCGATCACCTCGCAAAAGACCAAAAGCGAACCCGACTTCATATAGTTTAATCTCTATTTTCATAAACTTATATAAAAATAAAACTACTACCGGCAAAAAAAATCCCCCGCACGCACTATACCACATTGTATGATCTCCCCTCGGCGCCACAATCATATTTTATCGATAATGGCTTCACCGCTGTTACCTATTGATAGCAAAGGCTTTGATGCTTATCTGTATCCGTAACCGGACAATTCGTCATTATAGATAATATAAGAAGCGGACGCCCGCCGGCTGTGGCTGCTCAACAGCCGCAAAGTAAAGCCGAAACGGCCGGATTAGCAGCCCCAAAATGGTTTGACAAAAGTCAGAAAACAGTTTAAAAAATCCCACATGTCTGGTTTGACCAGATTTCCACCCGTGGGGAGTTGCCGTTAACATCGATCTTTGCACGCTGATTGTTGTGCTGTTAATTATATTGTCGATTCCCGGTACCCGATGTATTCCGGTTCTGTCTGACAGGGCGTGTCGATGAACATTGGCAGCAGCTGGCTCCAACACCGTTATTGACGGCTCAAGTGCCAGTAAGTCCGTAGTTTCGTTCGCGGTTCGTCCGGCCTCCATCGCCCGCCGGTCGGACAGCTGAAAACCCAACCCCTAAAAAAGGAGTTAACCATGCAGGAACAAGGACAAAAAAAAGACGTGGCAGTTGAAAAAAAACCTCAAAGCAACGATCGTCGTAAGTTTCTGAAAACAGCGGCTGCGGCCGGTGCCGCCGTAGCAGCCAGTTCAGCTGTCGGGCCGTTCATCAAGACCAGTTCCGCAGCACAGGTCTGGAAAGTTCAGTCCACCTGGGATGCCGGCACCAGCGGCTACACCCTTTTTGAGACGTGGTGTAACAGCTTCATTGAAAGATCGGGCGGCGAACTGGAAATCAAGCCGTTTCCGGCCAAATCGGTAGCGGCTGACAACAATGCCCTATTCGAGGCGGTAAAAACCGGTGTTCTCCAGGGTATGAACGCATTCACCCTGTACTGGGCCGGTAAAATCCCCGCTTCCGTGTTCCTCTCCTCCTACCCGGTCGGCCCTGACCAGCCAGCCCAGTGGGATATCATGTTCGACGCCCTCGGCATGAGAGAGATGGCTCGCGACATCTATGCCAAGCACGGCCTTTTCTATGTCGGCCATATCCATCACGACGCCAACATCATCCACTCCAAGAAGCCGGTAAACTCAGTTGCCGACTTCCAGGGTATGAAACTGCGTGTCCCCGGCGGCATGGTTGCTGAGGTATTCCAGTCATTCGGAGCCTCCACCGTATCACTGCCGGGCTCGGATATTTTCCCGGCCCTGGAAAAAGGTACCATCGATGCCGCCGACTATGTTGGCCCGGCCGTCAACTGGGATCTCGGCTTTGCCCAGGTGACCAAGTATATCCTGTTTGGCCCTCCAGGTCTGATGTCGATTTACCAGCCGGTTGACCTGATGGAATTCACTGCCAATATCGGCGCCTGGAAGCGTTTGTCGCCGGCAATGCAGACCCTGGTCGAAGAGCAGGTAAAGGTATTCTCCTACATGCATTATATCGGCATCCAGAAGCGCAATGTCGAGGCCCTGGAGAAATTCAAGGAAGCCGGCAGCATCGTCAACCGGATGAGCCAGGATGATGTCGACCAGTTCCGTAAAAAAGCAATTCCGATCTGGTTCAACTGGGGCCGGAAGAGCCCTGAGGCCGGGCAGGTTCTGCAGCTGCAGATTGACTTCATGCTCAACGACCTGATGGGCTACCTCACCCCTGACGACATAAAAGGGATGAGCCTGTAATTCCAGCAGCAGGTTGTTATGTTTTTTAACAAAAACGGAGGTCTTCGGACCTCCGTTTTTCTGCCTGATCCATGCACGGGAGTTTTATTGCCATGAACGAACAACAAATAGATTTTGGGTTTGTCCTGCCCCACTGGTTCTACTGGGGGTGGCTGGCCGTTATGCCCATTGTCATGATCATCTGGTGCTATGCGCTCGAGAAAAGACAGTTCGACAAAGACGGCACCTTACCGCAGTCCACCAAGCATGCTGACCCGGATGCCTATGTGGCCAAAAACAAGATCATCAAAGTGATCGACTGGCTCTCGGAGCACTCCGGCCAGTTTGTTGCCTTCTGGACGATCAACGCGGTCATCGCCTACGCGTTTGAAGTTATTGCCCGATATATTTTCAACAAACCAACCATATGGGTGCACGAATCGTCCTTTCTGCTTTTCGGTATGCAGTATCTTCTGGCCGGTGCCTATGCCTATCTGCACGGTTCACATGTTGCCGTCGATATCGTCTACAACAAGTTTCCAAAGCGCGGTCAGTACGGGCTTGATATTTTCACATCCGTTTTCTCATTTGTGTTCTTCATCACGCTTATCGGCACCTCCTACCAGTTCATGATGGACTCTATCGGCATGCGGGAGAGAACCATGGAGACCTGGCAGATCCAGTATTACCCGGTAAAGACCATGATGTTAGTTGGCGGCATTCTCATCACCTTAGCTACGATATCGAAGCTCTATAAGGACATTAAACGGTTCAATCTACTGGGTAGGAGTGCGTCATAATGGAAACTGCAATTGAAACCAATAACAAGGAGATTGTTCCGCCGCGCAAACCCGGCGCTCTTTTCTGGTCCATCATCGTCTATGGCGGCACCATCGCCCTGGCCCTTGGCGTCACGGTCGAGATGATCAATATCTTCTTCTACGACCCCTGGGGGGACGAGAAATTTCTGTTCAGAACGGCTGGAATCCTGGCCGGTTACGATATTTCAACCCTGACCTGGATCATGTTCGGTTCCCTGGTCGTTTTTCTGATGGCCGGACTGCCGCTGGCCTTTGTCACCGGCGGCCTGGGTTGCGTATTTATCTATATGGTCGGTGATCAGGCCATGCTCAACATCCTGCCCAGCAGGATTTTCCCGATGATGACCAACTCCGATCTCTCAGCCATTCCGCTGTTTATCTTCATGGCAGCGATGCTGGAACGGGCCGGGATCATCGAGGAGATGTTCTCGGTGGTTTACCGCTGGATGGGCGGCCTGCGCGGCGGCCTGGCGGCGGCGACAATCGTCGCCTCGACGATTCTGGCGGCCATGGTCGGCGTTATCGGCGCCGCCGTTGTCACCATGGGTATTCTGGCCCTGCCGGCGATGCTGTCGAGGAACTACGACGAGAAAATCGCCCTCGGCTCGATTATGGCCGGCGGTACCCTGGGTATTCTGATACCGCCGTCGATTCTGGCCATTCTCTATGCGGTTGTGGCCCAGCAGTCGGTCGGCGAACTCTACATGGGCTCTTTTATTCCCGGCATGATGCTCTCCGGTATGTATGTCACCTACGTTCTGGTGCGCTCCTACCTGAACCCGAACCTCTGTCCGGCCTTACCGAAAGAGGAGTTGATCAGCTGGTGGGAAAAAATAAAGCTTCTCAAAGGCTTGATTGCTCCCCTCTTTCTGGTTTTCCTGGTGCTGGGGCTGCTGTTCGGCGGCATCGCCACCCCGGTTGAAGCGGCCGGCATCGGATCCTGCGGTTCGGTTATCGTCGCCATCATCCAGCGCAAGTTCTCCCTGCTGGTGCTGAAAGAAGCCTCGCTGACCACCCTGCGGGCCGCCACCATGGTTCTCTGGATCATGTTCGGCGCCTCGGTGTTCGTCGGCTTCTACATCCTTCAGGGCGGCCAGGCCTTTATCACCGACACCATGCTCGGCCTGGGTCTTGGTCCGTATGGAATCCTCTTTTTGATGATGTTCCTGCTGGTCGTCCTCGGCATGTTCCTCGACTGGGTCGGCATCCTGTTGCTGGCCGTGCCGATCTTTGTGCCGATCGTCAAATCGCTCACCTTTCCCGGTCTGTTCGGACTGCCGGGACCGGACCCGAGCGATGTCGCTCTCTGGTTCGGCGTGCTTTACATCATCAATATGCAGATGTCGTTTTTGAGCCCGCCCTTCGGTTATGCGCTCTTCTACATCCGCGGGGTGACGCCGCCGCATATCAAGATGGCGACCATATTCCAGGCATCCCTGGTCTTTCTTGCCATGCAATGTATCGGGCTGGCCATGTGCGTCCTGTTCCCGGCGATCATTACCTACTTCCCACAGCTGATTTATGGATAGGACAGCAGCACCGCAACTGAAACACTGATCATCTCGTGACAGGAACAAGCCCTGGCGTTATAGTGACGCCGGGGCTTTTTTTATGAGGGAGGATGTCCATGCGAATCATATTCATCGGTCAGGCAGCCTTTGGCAAAGACGCACTCGACAAGCTGGTCGAACAAGGTGAGAATGTGGTCGGTGTGATCACCGTCGAAGACTCGGCGAAGCAGAAATTCCCGAACCCTGTCAAGGAATCTGCCCTGGCTCACAACATCGAGATATACCAGTCCAACTACCTTAAAAAAAGCGAAGCGATCGACTGGGCCAGGCGGCTGCAGCCGGATCTTCTGGTACTCGGTTTCGTCACCGCTTTCGTACCCAAGGAAATGATCGATCTGGCCCGTTTTGGAGGGATCAATTATCATCCTTCCCTGCTGCCCCGATATCGAGGCGGCTCGGCCATCAACTGGGCCATTATCAGGGGCGAGACGCAGACCGGTGTCACCATCCATTTTATTGACGAAGGGGTCGACACCGGCCCCATCCTGCTTCAGGAGACCGTGGCCATCGAACCGAACGACACGGTCAAATCGCTCTATTTCGGCAAACTTTACCCGATGGGAGTGAGGATGCTGGCTAAGGCGGTCAAGCTGATCAGGGAAGGATCGGCCAGTCCGGTTGAGCAGGATGAAAGATATGGTTCCTTCCAGCCGGTGATAACCGGGGCGGATACCGTGATCGACTGGTCCCAGCCGACCACAGCGGTCTACAACCTGATCAGAGGCGCCAACCCCAGTCCGGGAGCGCTCACCTCCATCGACGGGAAAACGGTCAAGCTCTTCGATGCCGCGCCCGGCATCGAATCCGGCGCTCCCGGCACCCTGACCTCGATTGGTGAGACTTCCTTCAGCGTGGCGACCGCGGACGGATCGGTTGCAATCCTCTCGGCCCAGGCGCCGGGACAGAAAAAAGTCACCGCCGTCGAACTTGTCAGCAGCCTGAGCCTCAAAACCGGCGACCGGTTCGGCTTCTGAAAAAACTCTGCACAGGATCCATCATGCTTTCAATGTTTCTGATCTATGGCTGTGTCGGGGCAGTGGTCGGCGTTCTCGCCGGCCTGCTCGGCGTCGGCGGCGGTCTGGTAATTGTACCGATGCTGGTATTCGCCTTCGGACTCCAGGGCGTTTCTCCCGACGTCACCATGCATCTGGCCCTGGGGACCTCACTGGCCAGCATCATGTTTACCTCGGTCTCCTCCTTCATGGCCCACCACCGGCGCGGTGCAGTGCACTGGAAAACAGTGCGGCGCATCGTCGTCGGCATCTTTACCGGAACCTTCATCGGCTCCTGTTTTGCTTCGATCCTGTCAACCAATGTTCTGAAAAGCTTTTTCGTCGTCTTTCTCTATTTCGTTGCCTATCAGATGCTGACCAACAGGAAACCGAAACCTTCCCGTGAACTGCCCGGCCTTCCCGGCATGTTTGCGGCCGGCAACATCATCGGCTTCGTCTCCAGCCTGGTCGGCATCGGCGGCGGCTCACTGTCGGTACCCTTCATGGTCTGGTGCAATGTGGTGGTCCACCACGCCATCGGCACCTCCGCTGCAATCGGACTGCCGATAGCCATCGCCGGAACCATCGGCTATGTTTTCAACGGCTGGGGTACCCCCGGACTGCCCGACATGGCCGTTGGCTTCGTCTACCTTCCCGCTCTGCTGGGAATCGCCGCGATCAGTGTCCTGACCGCCCCGCTTGGGGTCAAACTGGCGCACAGTCTGCCGGTCGACAAGCTGAAGAGAATTTTTGCCGTGCTGCTCATCATCGTCGCCACCAAGATGCTCTTCGATATTCTAGGCGGATGACCGCCAGACTGCATTGACCCGGGAATAATTCCAGACAGCGGCGCTTCATCGAACAGATATTTAATTTGCCCAGCCACCTCATTTCCGTTAAACTGGCAGGATATTACACATGCTGACCACGCTTTAACTGCACCGGTGCAGATGCCGGTGCCTTGACGTAACCTAAGCCAAGGAGGATTTTATGGACAAAAAGGATCTGAAGAAGTTCCTGGCCGGCCTGACCATTGCCGGGCTGGTCGCTGGAGCGTCTCTGGCCAATTACGGCTGCTCCACCGCCTGAAGCGGTGAGAAGAAAAGCGACGCAGGTAGCGTCGAGAAACAGGCAACCGATACCAAGAAACAACCCGCCAAAAGCGGCTGAGGTTAGTCATTGAGGTGCAGTTTGCACCGCAATTAAGCAAACCGGGCTTTGAAGCGCAACATATCAAAGCCCGGTTTTCATTTTCCGTCCCCTGAAAAGTCCTGTGAGCACATCCTCCCGTTGCCAAGCGACCTTTGCTGCGACCCTGCTTGAAAAGGTTGACAGCTTTAACGGCCTGCGGCAGTTTATCGATGAGCCAGTCTTTGAACAGCTGGCCCGTCGCGCCTCATCGGCTGAATCCCTGATCGCCGTTATTGCCGAGCAGGTCGAGCGCGGTGCCCTGCCTCCCTGGCTATCCGAGCTGGCTGCCATGGAGGCGCACCTGTTTGCGCTCGACAACCGGCTGATCGCTATAGACCCCTACCCCGACCAGCAGTTAATCAACCCCGGGCTGAAGATATTCTCCAATTCCTGGAAACATCTGGTCGACTTTTGTGACGGCAGAGCCGGGAAGCGCACTCCGGAAAAGGGCAGCGAGCAGGTGATGGCCTGGTCTGCACCCGGTGCAGGAACACTGGTGCGGCTGGTCACCGACCAGGATCTCTTGGTGTTGAAGATCGCCATGGAACAACTCGACCCGAAGGCGGTGGCCGAACTGGCCGGAACCAGCACAGCAGTGATCAACGGCGCCCTTCTACAGGCGCTGGAATCTGGGATTCTGCTCGGTCCCCGATCAAGAATCGAACGGAGCAGACAGGCGCCCCCCAATGATTCTCCAGGCGCTGAGGACATCATCGCCACACCCTTTGCGAGTTCCCGGGTCTTTGCCCTGCAGTGGCACATAACCCAGGCCTGTGATCTCAATTGCCTCCACTGCTATGACCGGACTCCGAGCGCGCCGCTGGGGCTGAGCCGGGAACTCAGGATACTTGACAATCTGGCTGAGTTCTGTGAAGCGAATCGGGTCTTCGGTCAGGTCTCCTTCACCGGGGGAAACCCGCTGCTGCACCCGAATTTTCAGCGCCTCTACCGGGAGGCGTCGGACCGGGGCTTTTTCATTGGTATTCTCGGCAACCCGGCAAGTCAGGCTGAAATCGAACCCCTCACCGCGATCCAGCCGCCCGCCTTCTATCAGATGAGCCTGGAGGGCCTTGAAGCGCATAATGATTACATCCGCGGAGCCGGGCACTTTCAGCGGGTGCTGGCGTTTCTGGACATTCTCAGGGAAAACGACATCTATTCCAAAATCATGCTGACCCTGACCAGGGACAATCTCGACCAGGTCATCGAACTGGGGAAATTGCTGCAGGGCCGCACCGACCTGTTCACCTTCAACCGGCTTTCCCTGGTCGGCGAAGGGGCCAACCTGGTGATGGCGGACCCTGAAGATTTCCGGAAATTTCTGGCCGACTACCTGGAATCCTCAAGAGAATACAGCGTCTTCGACCTGAAGGATAATCTCTTCAACATCCGCCTCGACGAATCTGGTGCCTCCCTGTTCGGCGGCTGCACCGGCTACGGCTGCGGCGCCGCTTTCAATTTCGTCAGCGTGCTGGCAACCGGCGAAGTCCATGCCTGCCGCAAATTCCCCTCGCCGATCGGCGATTTGACCCGTCAGTCTCTAACGGAAATCTATCATACCGATCTCGCCCGGGCCTACCGAAAAGGCCCGGACGACTGCCTGGACTGTCACCTCAATCGGGTCTGCCGGGGATGCATGGCGGCAAGCCACAGCCGCGGCCTCGATGTTTTCTCCGACAGGGATCCCTACTGCTTCATTCCAGATAAGTAATGTGCAAGGGGGCGTCATCACCTGACAGCGCTCCCGGCTGGATAATTGCTCGTGAGCAGGCCCAGGCGGCGGCCGCCATCAGGAGGGCGCATAAAGCCTGGACAAACAGCCGTCCAGTTCGCGGTAACGAGCATACTGCTCCCGATAGAACCGGACGCTGTCTGCTCGCGGAAGGCATCGGCTCGAGTCATCGAGGGCAACGAACTCCCGGGTTATCTCCTCGAGGCTGACCCCTGTTGCGGCTGATTCTGACTCCACGCACCACAGAGCCTGGAGCGCAGCACCGATTGCCCCCGCTTCCCCGTCCCCCAGTCCAACCACCGGGCAGGCAAAGACGTCGGCAGCCATCTGCCGCCAGACAGCGCTCTTCGCGCCGCCCCCGACGATTCTGATTTCTTCGGCCCTGATACCGTTGCGCTCCATGACATCGAGTCCATAGCGCAGACCCAGAGTCGCGCCCTCCATCGCCGAGCGGGCAACCGTCGCCGGCCGCAGGTTGGAACTGGTCATCCCGGCCAGCGTCGCCGTGGCGTTTGGATAGGGCGGGGTACGCTCACCGTTGAAATAGGGAAGCATCAGAAGTCCCTCACTGCCTTCGGCGGTTTTCTCTATTTCCCCGTTCATCTGCTCAAGCCCCAGGCCCAGCAGCGAACGCGTCAGCTCGGTTGCAACCGTCACGTTCATGGTGCATACCAGCGGCAGCCAGCCGCCTGACGACGAGCAGAAGGCTGCCAGTTCACCGGACGGGTCGACCACCGGGGTATCCGTGCATGAGTAGATCGTGCCGGAGGTTCCCAGGCTCACCGTCAGCCTTCCGGGAACGACGTTGCCGGTGCCGATGGCGGCCATCATGTTGTCGCCGCCGCCGGAGGAGACGATGATAGAGCGGGGCAGGCCCAGCTCGTCGGCAACCGAGTTCAGAATCGTTCCGGCTGGCCGATCCGAGTCGATCAGTTCGGGAAGGCAAGAACGCAGGTCGCGATCCGGGTCGATGGCGCCCAGCACCCGGGTCGACCAGCAGCGATTGACGATGTCGAAATAGGCTGTACCGGAGGCGTCGCCGCACTCCGTCGCGCAGTTCCCGGTCAGCCAGTAGTTGATATAGTCATGGGGAAGCAGGATGGCGGCCAGCCGATCGTAATGTTCCGGCTCATGTTCCTTGAGCCAGAGAACTTTTGAGGCGGTGAAGCCGGCGGAGAATTGATTGCCGACGGCCTGGGTCACGGCAGCAGCACCGCCGAGCCGCTCGGTCAGGGACAAACATTGGTCGACGGTCTCCGTATCGCACCAGAGCTTGGCGGGGCGAAGCACCGTGCCTGCCCCGTCCAGGGCGACCAGGCCGTGCTGCTGCCCGGAGACCCCGATTGCGCAGATATAGGCAGGATTGATCCCGCTGGTACGGGTCAGTTCGCTGATAACCTGTCTGCACGCCGAAAGCCACACCGCGGGGTCCTGCTCTCTGCCGCCCCGGCTGTTTTCGACGAGACCGTAGGAGCTGGAAGCCTGGGCTACGACGCCCCGACTGTTCTCGCTGACAAGCACCCCCTTGGTACCCTGGGTGCCGCTGTCAAGACCGATAAAAAGACGGTTAGCCATCGCATTGACCTCCCTGTGAATTGGCCGGTATTCATGTCAAATCGCCTGCTGCCTGAACAATCCGAGACCATGGTAGCCGATGAACGATCGATACGGAAAGACGATCCCGCTCACCCGCTGTCCGACAACCGGGTGGTCAGCCATAACCCTGCTCAATCATCCTGGATGCGGCAATAGGTTTCCCGGGTCAACGATACCATGATAACCGAGAGAGCGGTACCGACCAGCAGCCAGATGAAGGCTGCTGAATAGGCGGCCTGGTCGTAAACCCGGGCTCCCTCAACCAGGGTTCCCTGCCAGTGTGAGTCGAGGATTTTTCCAAGAACCGGCTGCATGATGGCTGCAACGCCGAGCACCGACATGTTGACCACACCGCCGACCGCCCCGGCCGCACCGGGATGGTTGACCTCGCGGGCGGCGGCAAAACCGATAATCAGGGCGCCGGAGGTAAAACCGATTGCCCCCAGCAGCGGGAAAAGCATTATGTAGGGCAGCCGGACGAAAAGAAATACGGCCCAGAACAGGGTAGTCAGGATGGTGCCGACCAGGTACGGCAGTTTGCGCCGGCCTATGCGGTCGGAGATCATGCCGATGACCGGGCCGCTGAAAGCAAACAGCAGGAGCATGGTTGAGGTGATCATGGCCGCCTGGGATGTCTGCAGATCGTAGATCTGGGTCAGGTAAGGCACTCCCCAGAGGCCGGCAAAGACCAGAACCGGTGCTGTCGAGAGGCCGCCGGCGAAAAAGAGCAGCCAGGTGTCCTTGCGCGAGAGCACCGACTTCAGTGCGGTCCCGGCGGAAAGGCTTCCCTGGTCCTGAACCAGTGAGTGGGCATGGCTGCGGTAACCATATTCATTGGGGTCGTCGCGCAGAAACATCCAGGTGATCAGCCCCAGGGCCAGGGTCAGAAAACCGCTCACCCCCATGGCCATTCTCCAGCCAAACATTTCCACCCCGAGCGCCAGCGGCACCCCGGCGATGATGCCGCCCATGTTGCCGAGCAGCAGCGCAACCCCGGTTACCGTCGCAAAACGGTTGGCCGGAAACCAGTGGCCGGCCAGTTTCATGCAGGTAACCCAGGCCACCGCAACCGAAGCCCCGACCAGGAAACGACCGGCATAGGCGAGCCACAGCGACGTGCCGAAGCTGAAAATCAGTATGCCCGCTGCTGCAGTCGCGCAGGCGACCGAAGCCAGCTTGCGTGGTCCGATCTGATCGACCAGCAGGCCGGTCGGTATCTGCATGATCGCATACGAGTAAAAGTACATGGCCGAGAGATTGCCAAGCAGGGCGCCGCCCAGGTTGAAATCGCGCATCAGATCATCGGCGATCACGGCCGGTGCCATGCGCTGGAAATAGCCGACACAATACAACAGCGCAACCAGCCCCCACATGGACCAGGCCAGCCAGAGGGGCGCGCCTGCTCGATTGGCTTCTCTCATTACGGTTATCTCTTTTTGCTGCGATCAGCCAAAGGCGGTCACCGCCCTGACCAGATCGCTATTTTTAAAGGTGTTGAAATGATAGTAATTACCGCCCAGCGCCTGGGCCAGAGACCGCATCGTCGATGACGGCTTGCGCAGCGGCCTGGTCTCGATGACCAGTGAGGATATCGCGTCCCCTCCGATCAGTGCGCCGATGCTCAACAGCTCGTCGACGATTTTATGGTGCGCTATCCGCCCGTCGTAGGCCACATTGGCCTCCCCATCGGAGAGCACCACCAGCAGCGGTCGAATCTGCCGGTCTTTTCTGCGTTCCGCTTTTATCAGCTGCCAGGCCTGCATCAGCCCGTGAGAAAACGGGGTAGCCCCCCCGACCGGCAGGGCGTGCAGGCTTTTCTGGGCCATGGTCAGGCTCGAGGTCGGGTGAAGGACCGTTTCGGCGGACTCGTCGTAAAAAGAGACCAGGCCGACTTTGAAACGTTTCTGGTAGGCCTGGGTCAGAATGGAGAGGATTGTCCCCTTGGCCGCCCTGATTCTCGATTGCGCGCCGTCGTCTCCCATCGACTGCGAGCAGTCCACCACGAAAATGACCAGGGACCGGATCGGACGCTGATAGATCTTTTTGTGCAGATCCGCTGCCGTGATCGATATCTCTGATGGTGCACTCTCGGCTGTCTGCCGGAGCAGGGCCGAGCGGATCGTGGCGTCGGCGGCAAGATCATAGGAGCGCTCGGACTCCCCGATCGGCAACGCTTTGACATAGCGGCCGTTCATCGTCTGAGAGTAGGCGGTCCTGGCCCGCCCGCGAAACCTGCCGTCCAGCTTAAGCGAATCGAGGTTGAGATCCTCGACGCAGATCAATGAGTCCGGCTCATAGACGATTTTTTTTTTCGGCAAGAAAGGTGAACAGGGACCCCACATTGGATGCAGCCGTGGCACCGGGAACCGCTTCGACGATATCGTCCCAGTCATCCTCGATCCCGCCACCGGAATCGCTGATGGGGACATTCGATTCCCCGCCCAGAACGGTTTTGAAAACCTCCTCGAGCTTTTCTTCGACCTGGCTTCCGGAAGCAAACGGCAGATTGGTTATCCGATGGGGCAGAACGAAACGTGCCGCTTCGATCAGCTGCTCAGGGCCGACCTCGGATCGTTCGGTAAAAGCTGCCAGAGACCGTGCCGCCTTGATAATGGCAATTTCGGCCCGGTGCCCCTGGGCCGCGACCGCGGTTGCCAGGGCCACCGCCATCTCAACCATTTCCCCGGGGACAGCAACCCGGTGAAGCGCAGAACGGGCGGCCGCCACCTGGGTGGACAGCAGATTTTCATCTTCTTCATATCTGCCGATAAAATGCAGCGGATCACCATCGAACTCGATGCGCCGATCGACGATCAGCCGCCGCTGCAGTGGGCGGGTGACACCGCTGACCGCAAGGCTCAGACCGAAACGATCGAGGAACTGGGGCCGCAGTTCCCCTTCTTCGGGGTTCATCGTGCCGATCAGCATGAAGCGGGACGGATGGGAATGGGATATCGACTCCCGTTCAACCTTGTTGACCCCCGAGGCCGCCGCATCCAGCAGGATATCGACCAGATGATCGTCCAGCAGGTTGACTTCGTCGACATAGAGGATGCCGCGGTTGGCCGAAGCCAGCAGACCGGGCTCAAATCGTCTTTTTCCCG
The DNA here is from genome assembly GCA_963845115.1 of uncultured delta proteobacterium. GTDB lineage: Bacteria > Desulfobacterota > Desulfobulbia > Desulfobulbales > Desulfocapsaceae > JABDQA01. The sequence continues at coordinate 329,029 of CAWJQN010000003.1, forward strand.
TTTTCAGCACCTGCTCGATGTGCAGGGTGCCGATGACCCGGTCCTCAGTGGCGCTCAGCGGCAGCTCAACCAGCGGCATCGGCCGTCTGACCGTCTCCAGCGTCCGGCCGTCCCGCAGGGCCTGCGAACATGACGGGCAGAGTACTTCGGCATCTGCAGGACCACAATTGTAGGGGCAGTCCCTGACCACTTCGATCTGCGGGAGCACGTTGACGAGGGCACGGGCGGCGGTTGACTTGCCCGTCCCCTTGTGGCCGCTGACGAGAATACCGCCGATGGAGGGGTCGACCGCATTAAGGAGCAGGCCCGTCTTCAATTTTTCCTGACCGACGAGAGCACTGAAGGGGAAAATCTGCTGTATCATGGTACGTTCCGTTAGTAGTGCATAATTCTGGTAAGACCAACCTGTATATCATAGAGCAAAAACAATTACGAGTATAATCACTTATCCTGCTTGTCATGATATGATTGATTGTATAATAAAAACATTGGGATCTGCGACATCGAACCGCACTGCAGCCGGGGCGATGTCAACACCATTCAAGCAGTCATACACCGGGAAAAAGCGATGAAAGTAATAATGGACCTGACCGTCTCACCCTTCGGAGTCGGTCTGTCAGTATCTGAGTATATAGCCGCCTGCCATGAGATTTTTAACGAGGCGGGACTGAAGACCAACCTGCATGCCTACGGCACCAATATCGAAGGCGACTGGGACGAGGTCATGGCAGCCGTGAAGAAATGTCACCAGCGGCTGCATCAGATGGGTGTCCCGCGCCTGACCAGCTCGATCAAGGTAGGCACGCGGACCGACAGGGAGCAGAGCATGCGCGACAAGGTGGACAGTGTCAAGCGCAGACTCGGGGAATAAGTGGGCGCGGCAGGGGGGGGTGACTGCCCGGGTGCTGGAAGGTGAAACAGTCGACTTGATTGGTGAAGAGATCATACTTATTTTATGCATATACACACAAAGGTAACGATTCACCATGTCGGTTCACTCAGCCCAGGAGGGTCTTATGCGAATATCAAACATCCTTCTTCCGGTGGACGGTTCCACCTTTTCCGACAATGCCATTGAACATGCTGTCTACCTGGCCGGTTTGAGCGGGGCCAAAGTCACCGCCGTCTGCTGCTATGAGTGGATCGGCGGCCTCTACGAGATCAACGGAACCGTCGTCGAAGAGCTCAGGGACAAGCTGAAAATCCAGGCGGAGGAGGTTCTAGAAGGTGCCGCCCGGACATTGTCGGAGAGCGGCATCGATCATGAAACCAGATCAATTTCCGGCTCTCCGGGAACCATGCTGAGCAATCTGGCCAAATCCAGAGAGTTTGACCTGATCATCATGGGCTCGCATGGGCACTCGGACATAGCCGGACTGTTCCTGGGCAGTGTCACCCACAAGGTGTTGAACACGATCTACTGCCCGGTTCTGGTTGTTCCCGAGAACCCGTAACAGCACCCCGGTTCAATGCTCTGGTGCTGACCGGTTGTTTAACATCGGCAGAAACCTGCAGCGGCTCAATGGGCGATCCGGCCGTCCTCTATCTCGATGGTCCTGTCCGCTCTTTCGGCATAGCGCGGCTCGTGGGTCACCATGACGATAGCAAGCCCTTCCTGGTGCAGTCTGGCCAGCAGATCCATGATCTGTTCACCATTTTTTTTATCCAGGCTTCCGGTGGGCTCATCGGCAAACAGGATTTTTGATGATTTTACCAGGGCCCGGGCAATCGCCACCCGCTGCTGCTCGCCGCCTGAGAGATTACCGGGAAGGCGGTTCGCCTTGTCCCCCAACCCGACCCGCTCGAGGCAGTTCAGGGCGTGATCCTCACGTTCTCTGGCGACCGGTCTGAACGAGTTCATGAAAGGGAGCAGACAGTTTTCCAGAACGCTCAGATAGGGCAGCAGGTGGTGGAACTGAAAAATGACTGAAAAATCGGACTTGCGGATCTCATTAACCCGTTTTTCAGATACCGAGATCAGGTCGGCGCCCCCATAGCTCAACTCGCCGCGGTCTGGCTTGACCAGAGTCGAGAGAACATTGAGCAGGGTCGACTTGCCCGAGCCCGAACGGCCGACGATGGAGACATAGTCGCGCTCACCGATGGTCATGGATATTCCTTTCAAAACGGGGACATCGCCCCCGTCCTGAGCAAAGCTTTTATGTATATCGACAGCTTCGAGCATGATTGACTCCTTAGCTTTGATTATTCACGGGTTGCGGTATCCTGCACGCCGAAGAGGCATGGTCACGGTTATAGTGAAACCAGTGCCTGGGATGGTTCAATGGACGCACCTTTCCAGGCTGGGTACAGGGCCGAAAGAATCGTAATCAGCGGAAAAACCATCGCACAGAAGCCCAGTTGAACAAAGGAAAAATGCGGTCGCGTCACCTCGGTCAGCGACAGGTACTCAAGCGCTTTGAGGCTGATCCCGTAGCCCACCAGATAGCCTATCACCCCGGCCAGCACACCGATGACCCCGGCCTCCATGCAGAAGATCAAAAATACGTTCGTTTTGGTGTAGCCCAGAGAGCGCAGGATGCCGATATCTTTTTTACGCTCATTCACTGCTGAGAGCATCGACAGCCCGACCATCGCCGAGGCGGTAATCAGGATTACCAGACTGATTGACAGGGCCAGTTTCTGAACGAACCGAACCGACGACATGCGCTGGTTGACCACATTCTGCAGCGCGATTACCGAAGTTCCGGGGAGGTTCGTCTGAATCTGGGCAACGATATCCTCGATCGGGCATCCGGCACAAAGCGCGGCCACCTCGACAAAACTGACCGCATCGGGCTGGGCAACCATCTCCTGGAGGATACCCAGATCCATCAGGATGACCGAGTCGTCGTCACTGCCCGTCTCGAAGAGAACACCTGACACGCGAAAGAGTCGACCCTGCAGTTCGAGAGAGTCCCCGGCCGCAAGACCCAGTTTCCGGGCGGCGAGGGAACCAAGCAGCAGTTCGTCGGGTTGGGCGGGTATCTCCCCGTCTGGGGCCCAGTAGCTCTTAATGCCGAGTTCCTCTTCCCACCTGACCCCGACCGCGGCAATTGCCACCTCGTTGATCTTGAACAGGTTAACCAGCTTCGGTGCCACCACGCTGATCCGGTCATTGAGTTCGATCGCCCTGATGGCCTCGGTCGTTCTGCGCTCCGGCAGATCCTCCACATCGAGCACCATATCGCCCATGTGGAACCCGCCATAGCTGACGCTCAGTTTTTCAGTGGACGGTTTAACCACGATATTGGCACCGAAGGCGGTGAGCTTTTTTTCCAGGCTGTGGCCCACCACCAGCGACACCTGGTAGAGGGCTACGATGGACATCACACCGAGAAGAAAAACCGTGAGCAGCAAAATGGTTTTGGCCGGCTTGCGGCGCATGTTTTTCAATGGAATAGTTACGATATTCATGCTCTCACCTAAAAATACCTGCCGCCGGGAATGACATCTTTTACTTCGATTACCAGTTGATCGGCTACCACCCTGCGCTTCAGGGGTGCCGGATTGCAGCCGCCCTCAACGACGTTGATCCGGTTGGAATGAAAGCGTCTGCCGCAGTTGTTGCAGATCATGAAATCACCGTCCTGGCTGTAGCCCTTCTGGGCAGGATAGCAGACGTCACAGGCGTCAAAGGCGGCTCTTATCTGACCGTCCGCGCTCTTTACAACAAAGAATTTTACCGCTCCGCCATCGTTCTGATACTGAAAATGGTGTGCCTTTCCATCATCGATATCCTTTATGGGTATCGATATTTTTCCGTCCTTAGCCTTTATCTTCTTGTGCGATCCGAACAAATTGAAGGCGGCACCCGCTTCCGGTGCAGGAATTACCAGGGTCATACCAAGGATCACGACCATGAAGGCCGACAACACAGCAATCTTCATAACTGTCTCCGTTAATTCAGCATTAATCTAAACAACAGGATGGTGGAAATGCAAAGACCGGCGGCTGCGGCTCAAATAAGGTACACGCAGGTGCGCTGATGGATGGGGGGTGCACTGAATCGGTGGTGAAAATCAGTGATGAGGCCCGGTGGCGGATCGAAAACAGCCGCACCGAGCAGGGAACATGGATACGAGACCGGGCCGGGGATTCCGGCAGAGTGGCTGTTGACCGCTGCAGAGCCTGCGAGGCTCAGCGAGGACGCCAGGCAGAGCACGGCCTCACAGCCGGACTCGGGAAACTGATGATGAGGCAAACGATCATGGCCCTTCTTTTTTGCAGACCCATGGCCCTCCGCTTGCCCGCCACAGCAGGACAGGCCGGAGGGACCTGCCTGGTGAACGGAGCAGCAGGGATCGCAGGCTGGACGTTCTGCTGCGGCCACGGGCAGACCAGTCAGGCTGAAGATCAGCGCAGCGCAGAGCAGCGTCCGGGCAAGCTGTACCAGGAATGTGCCGAATCCATGTTTCATGGAGCATGATATACCACAATGTCGCACCCAAGGTCAAGCGCATTGACGCCGAACCGGCGCCCCGGACTCGACTACAATACGCACCCTGGCAGGACCAGCCCCTGTGCGATCGGGAATTTCTTCTGCCGGTGGTCACCTATCCTTGCAATTTCAGCGTTTTGATGACTTAATGAGAATACGTGGAAAGGGTCTCACTTTTGCTTGCGGGAGGGATCGGTGAAAAAGATAAGCGTATTTGTCAACACAGGCAACCAGACTGCTGTTACCTGCCCCCACTGCCAGAAAACATACAGCGTCTCAGTGGAGAAGTACAAGGGCTTGAAGCACAGTCTCATAACCAGGTGCTCGGCCTGTCAGGAACGATTCGAAGTCGCCCTGAATTTCCGGCAATACTTCAGAAAAAGCGTCAAGCTCGCCGGTGAGGCTCTGAATCTGTCCACTGAATCAGCCAGGCGTCACCCCATCACCGTGGTCGATCTCTCCATGATCGGACTGCGCTTCAAGGTCATCGGAACCAACGATTTCCAGAAGAACCACCGGCTGCAGATCACCTTCACCCTGGACAATCAGAAAGCCTGGCAAGTCAAAAAAGAGGTGCGGGTCGTGGAGATAACCAAGGACCGCTATGGCTGCGAGTTCCTGAACCTTGCCTTCGAGAAGGAGCTTGGTTTTTACCTTTTCTCCAGCTGAATCCCGCTTTGCGAAGACACCGCTGGTGCGCCGCTGCCTACTCAGACGGTGGCGGCAGCAACGACCTCAAACTGGCCCATCATGCCGTCGTCCTCATGCTCGAGCATGTGGCAGTGATACATGTATATACCGGTATAGTCGAGAAACCGGGCAATAATCCTGACCCTGTCGCCCGGCCAGAGCAGCACGGTGTCCTTGCGCCCCGCTTCCACCTCCACCGGCGGTCTGCCGTTTCGGTCGATTATGTTGAACTGAACATCATGCAGGTGCATCGAGTGGGGCAATTGCATCATCGTCGCCGAGCGGTTTTCTATTTCCCAGATTTCAGTTGAACCGAGCGGGATTTTCTCATCGATACGGTTCATGTCCATTTTCTTGCCATTGATGGCCAGACGGTTGCCTCCCATCATCCCCATGCCCCGACCTCTTCCCATACCGGACATGGTTTCCATGGCAAAATACCTGGTCCGGTCAGCTGACTCCTCCGCTATCGGCACCTGCTCGGCCAGCTCAGAAACCAGCTCCTTCTGTTGAGCGCTTTTAGACCCGACCCGAAGTTGCAGTGCCTCATGGCTGTTGCCGTTGTGCTGATCGACCATCAGCACCAGGTTGTCCCCGGAGCTGTAGCGGGAAAAATCGACCACAACCTCGGCACGCTCCCCGGCGGAAAGAATGACATCCTCAGCAGCCACCGGCCTGGAGAGAAAACCGCCGTCGGAGCCGATAACCTGAAGCGGCTGCATATCTGAAAGGTACAGCCGGTAGATCGATGAATTCGAGCCGTTGAGCAGCCGAAAACGGACCAGGCCGCGGGGCACCTCGACAAATGGTTTGATCGATCCGTTGACCAGAAGAACGTTGCCGATCACTCCGTGCATCACATCATGCATCGAACGCACATAGGCGAAACTGCCGTCTTCATAGAACCGGCGGTCCTGAATAACCAGCGGAATATCATCGATGCCGTAGTCCTTCGGCAAAGCCAGTCCATCCGAGATCTCATCTTCTATGATGAAAAGCCCGGCCAAACCGCGGTAGACGTGCTCACCGGTGAGGCCCATGGCATGGGGATGGTACCAAAGGGTCGCCGCCTGCTGCCTGATGGTGAACTCGGGTCTCCAGATCTGCCCCGGTTCGATCACCTGGTGAGGGCCGCCGTCCCATTGGGCCGGCACATGCAGACCATGCCAGTGAACCGTGGTTACCTGATCGATCGTGTTGTGTATCGCGAAACGGACCTTTTCACCATTGCGAACCCGCACGGTCGGCCCCAGAAACGAACCGTTGTAACCGAGCGTGTCGGTGGGTCCCCATGAGAAAAATTGGTGCTGGTCTTTCCGGACCACCAGAGAGTAGTCGGAAACATCGGCGGCACCGGACTCTTTGTCGAGCAGCGGTGGAATGACGAGCCGGCCGCTGAAAGGATTACCGGCGCCGGCCTCGGCAGCCTGCAGCGGCCGGTACCAGCCGTATGTGCCAAAGGAAGCTGCACTGAGGGCAGCAGCTGAATATTTAATAAAATCGCGTCTGAGCATCGTGTTCTCCCGTATGAAAAAATACTACGATGTAGTATACTCACCGGAAGAACAATAGTCGAGGCAGCGGCCGCAAAATCTGCCGTCCCGATTTTTTTAGAAACGGGGGCCGTTCCGCTCAGATGGGGGTAAAAACCTCGTAGAATGTCCTTTCTCCGATCACGCTGTCCACCCGGTTCTGTATCTCTTTCCTTTCCGGGTCCATAAACCAGCGGTTCCAGTCCTCAACCGTCTCCCAGACGCTCACCACAAGATATTCACCCGGTTCCTCGGTGGACTGCAGGGTCACCTTGGAAATGCATCCCGGCTGCCCCTGGGCCCTGGTGTTGAGTTCTTTCAGCAGAGGAATAATTTTATCGGGCTGATTCATTGTAAACTTTCTTTTAATGATCACATGAACGGCCACAGCAGACCTCCCAGTTTTCAATTGTATTTGTATGATTGACCAGTCAGAGCCTGGCATCCATTGAACATTGATCTGATTGCCATAAATCAGACTATATACATGGATGGCGGGTCGTGCCTGAAGATCATGGGCAGCGACATCAGGTCAATATTCTTTGGAAAAGTATTTCAAAACGATGGTTTCCATTTTCCGGAACAGCAGCTGGTTGGAGCCATGGGCGAACTCTTCGTAGAGGGAGGCCGCAATCTCCCTGAATCGCTCGAGCAGCACCGGGTCGAAATGACTGCCGCTGCCCTGGCCGAGGATTTCAAGCGAGGTTACCAGCGAGAGTTGCTCCTTGTAGGGCCGTTTCGAGGTCAGGGCATCGAACACGTCGGCAATGGCAAAGATGCGCGCATTGACCGGTATCTCATGGCCCTTCAGGCCAGCGGGATAACCGCCGCCACCAAACTTCTCATGGTGGTAACCGACCACATCGACAGCGTCCTTGAGCCACTCGGACTGCATGACAATATCGATGCCATGCTGGACATGGAGTTTCATCACCTCGTATTCTTCTGTGGAAAGCTTTGCCGGTTTCAGTAAAATCTGGTCGCTGATGCCTATCTTTCCGACATCATGCAGGAAGGCCCCCTTGATCAGTCCCTGAACCAGGCCCGCTTTCAGCCCGACCCGCTCAGCCAGTTCCACCGAGTAGATCGTCACCCGGTAGTTGTGGCTGTCGGTGTCGCTGTCCCGCTTGGCGATGGCACTGCCGATTACCCGCAGCGTTTCGATATTGGACTCGACCAGGTTCTCGGTCAGCACTGAGAGCTGGCTGATAAGCCTGCTGATGACCGGATAGAGAATCAGCGTGGTCAGCAGAACGATTCCGATGGCCCCGAAAACCGACCGGGCGATGCGGCCGGTCACCTCCTGGCGCGCCTTGGCAGAGACCTGGAATATCCCCTCGATGAAGGCGGCCTGGGAACCGAACCGGTCATACAGCGGGAAACTGAGACGGATATACGGGGTGCCTTTCAGTTGTTCGAAGGACTGGCGATTTACCGGCTTGCCAAGCAGACGGGTGTCAATGGCCAGGGCCAGATTCTCCACCGTTTCGACCTGGGGATGATTACCATCGACCTGGGACGTGACCCGGCGGCCCTCCATGTCATAGATGCCCGCATATACCAGCTGCCCGGCCCAGGGCGTGGACTTGCCGGCAATGAGCAGCATCTTCAGTTCCTGATCCACTTCATTACGTTTTTCATCAAGCGAGTAGCCCATCTGCTTGATCTGCTCGTTGAAATTGGCGATAACCTCGGCGGCCCGGTCATTGACCAGGTTGCCCAGACGTCGGTATTCAAGCCAGAAAACGATTGCCGCCAGAAATATCGAAATGACAGCGGCGACAGCAAACAGGCGGAAAAGCAGCTGTCGATGAATGAACCGCTTCGCCCCCTTCCTGCGCAGAAAGGATTTGAGGCCGTGTATATCGGATGTGTTAATCAGTTTGATAATTCTTTCAAACATCGTCGTCGAATCTCTGCCTTATCATTGGGGTCCAAATATGCTATAGCTAAACAAGCATGAATAAAAATCGGACGCTGACCGCAGCATGGAGCTCTGGTCAGCACAGCTCCTGAAAGTATAGTATTAAATCAGAGCAAAGAGCAAGAAAAGCGCTCTCAACAATCAAACAGCCTGCTTCTCCACGACGCGATCATTCTGAATTCCCAGAGCATTATCAAGAGCGTTGCGATGAGAAACAGCTGTCGTGAGTATTCTATGAAATCAGCAAGACTAAGCCTTGCCGCCTTTTTTTCCTGTCTGCTGCTGCTTACTTCCTGCAGCGGCTCGAACGATATTCTCAAGGCCCTGAAAATCGACTACACACCGGCAAAAGAGCAGAAAGAGGCCGATCAGAAAACCATCGGCGAACTTAAAAAACGGCTTGCCGGTGCTGAAAAACAGGAGGCAACACTGAATCAGCAGATTGTTGCCCTCGAGCAGAAGCTCAACCGGCAGGAAACTGGTTTCAGCGAACAGATTGACGAGTTAAAAAGGGAATTCGACCAGCAGCAGTCGATGCTGAGCGAACAGGTCGAGGAACTCAGAAATGAGATCAGGGAAAAAGACTCCATTATTTCCATTCAGGGAAAAGTCATCGGTCTGCTCGACGATGCCGACCGTACACTCCAGAAAAGCATCAATGCGCAGATCAAACAAAGCACATACTGAGACCATGCACCGTTTCAACCTTGCGAACTGCCGGCAGCTGCGGGCAGCGCTGCAGATTTTTCCACTGCTCCTGATATTGTCCGGCCCGGCCGCCCTTTCAGGTGCCGCCGGCAATCCCGACAAGATCAGCGGCTCCGCCGGGTCGACGATGCTGGCCAGAGCTTATGCTGAATTCAACGAACCATGGGCCATGACCTTTCTGCCCGGCGGCGACCTGCTGGTCACCGAGAAATCGGGCACCCTGCTGCTGGTCAGCAGCGACGGCCGCACCAGCGTGCCGGTCAAGGGTGTCCCCGAAGTTGCCTACGGCGGACAGGGAGGCCTGGGAGATGTCATTCTGCATCCTCAGTACCGGGACAACAAACGCATCTACCTGTCCTACGCCGAACAAGGCGATCGTGGCAGAAAAGGTGGTGTTGTCGCGACGGCACGCTTCAGCCACGATGCACCCCAACCGGCACTGACCGATTTGACGGTGATATGGCGACAGGAACCGAAGGTCTCCGGCAGTGGACACTACTCCCACCGCCTGGCGTTCGCTCCGGACGGAACACTGTTCATCACCTCGGGCGACCGGCAGAAACAGGCTCCCGCTCAGGACTGGACTCAGAACCTGGGCAAAGTTATACGCCTCAATGAGGACGGCTCGGTGCCGGGGGACAATCCCTTCCAGAACAGAGGGGAGATGGCCAGAACCTTCTGGTCCGTCGGGCATCGCAACCTGCTGGGCATCGCCTTCGATAAACAGGGGCGACTCTGGACCCACGAGATGGGCCCCCGGCACGGCGACGAGTTGAACCTGACCGTTGCCGGCGACAATTACGGATGGCCTGTCGTGTCCTGGGGTGATCAGTATTCGGGGATTCCGATCCCCGACCACGACACCCGGCCGGAATTCAACAGTCCGGAACTCTACTGGGTGCCGACCGTGGCCCCGTCCGGCCTGATCATCTACGACGGTGAAATGTTCCCCGATTGGCAAGGCAACGCGTTCATCGGCGGCCTCGCTTCCAAGGCGCTGCTCAGGATCGTCATCGACAGCCAAAGCGCTGTGGAGGCCGAACGCTTTGATATGGGCAAACGGATCCGCGAAGTCGAGCAGGGGCCCGACGGCGCCATATGGGTTCTCGAAGATCAAAGGGGCGGCCGTCTGCTCAGACTGACCCCCCGGTAATCCGTCAATCAGCCGCCAGGGGGCGCCAGTCGCTCGTTTGCCCCGGTGACGACCTGCCAGCCCGCCCCGCTCAATTCGCTCCGGGCCCTGTCGCTCACATCCCCGGTCAACCAGAGCTCCCTGACCGTGGAGGCGGCTCCGATCTCTTCGGCAACCTGCAGCACCGCAGCGGCGACCTTTTCGCTCCAGATTATATAGTCGGCCGGGAGCACCACGACTGCCGAGCCGTCGGCTGCCGTTGCCCTGGCTATGCGTGCCAGGGGTGCGAAGTTTGCCAGCGGTTTCACCCTTCGATGATAAGCAGCGTAGAGAACCGTCATCTCAGTGAGAAACCTGGCCGTTTCAGAGGTCGAAGCCTGCAGGGAAATCTTCAGAAAAAGCTCCAGGTTGCCGACCCCTTTCATCGATTCAAGAGCCGCAGTCATGATCGTGGTAAGGGCTGGAGAAAAAACCTGGTTGTTCAGAAAGAGCTGAACCGTGTCGCCATCCATGCCCATGGCAATGAGCTTGTCCCGGTTCTGGACCCACAATTCTGATGCCGGAGTGGTATTGATCGCCTCATTCAGCAGCCGCGTCGTTCCCGAGGCTGTGAGGACGAGCCCCCCTACGCCGGGCACGACACTGGTGGCCAGCCCGACCCCGATGCCGCCCAGGTAGTCAGCCCAGGCCAAGCGCTCCAGCTCTGCCTGGAGCAGCTGGTTTCTCGAGTAAACATTTACCTGATAGTTGGTGGCAATCTCCCCCTTGGACTTGGAAAAACCAATAAGCTGCTTTGCCCTGCTGTCTTCTGAGCCGGTGATCTCTCTCGAACCGATGGTCTCCTTGGCCCGGTGGAAAAGGCTCTGAACACCGGATGCGGCGCCCTTCACCGTGTCTTCGGTGTCGGTGAACAGATTCTTTATACCGGTCAGGGTCTTTTCTCCTGAACTCTTCAGCGACGCCACTGCCGCATCGTCGGTTTCAATCTTTTTCATCGCCGCCACAGCGCTCAATTCACCGACCAGCTGCCTCAGCGCCGACGTTGAACCAACGGTGAATTGAGCAAACGGCGAAGTAACCGTATAGTGGTTGAGGAGCCCGTCGTTTTTTACCGCAACGCCCACCGAATGATACGGTCCCTTCAATAGATCAGGGCTGATCACGTCAGCGGCTGAGAGCACCGGGGTTTTCTCATATTCAGCGGCAACAGCGCCCGATAATGTGAGGACTGCCAGGCCGATAGTGCAAAGAGACCAGAAAACGATCCTGGGAAAAATCATATTTATTAATGTTGCTAGAGACATAGGAGTACTCACACGATGAGGTTTTCATTGGTTTGTGGAACCATGTGCCGCCCGGATAATCCTGATGGTGCCAACGGTGGCTCACTATAACCCATTTTTCAGTCGATGATCATTTTTTCAATTCAGTGGTCCCGAACAACTAGCACATTGAGCCGTTTTTTTTATTCCTTCCGCCCTTGATCTGGGTGGTGATCATGCGCTTCGATCATAGTATAATCAACGGTTGAAGTTCATTTCCAATGAGCTGCCGGAACACTTCTGAGCACTCGCTAAACAACTGCGGAGGCAGACAATGAAGTCGCTTGACGAAAAACCCTGGGAACGGCTGCTGGAATTGCTGGAGCATAAACGCCCGCTGGAAATTCTGGAGTTTCTCGATGGACTGTCACCGCAGGAGACGGCGCTGGTTCTCTCGCGACTCAGTGAGAATGAGCGCACCACCCTGCTTACCCTGCTCAGTCCGACCGAGGCAGCCGAGCTGATCGAAGATATTTCGGACGAGCAGGCCGCCCTGATCATCAGCGAACTGCCGCCGGCCAGTGCCGCTAAGATCATCGATGAACTCCCCAGTGAACAGGTTGTCGACGTACTGGGGGAAATGGCCTCCAGTGAAGCGGAAGAGATACTGCAGACCATGGAACCGGGACCGGCGGAAGAGGCCCGGAATTCATTGAGCTATCCGAAGGACACAGCCGGGAACCTGATGATAAGGGATTTTCTGGCCTATGGGCATGAAACCACTATCGCCCAGGTCAATGGTGACCTTCAGGCCCAGAAGGATCGCTACCGGACTTTTCACATCCACTACATTTATGTGATCGATGACACCCAGCGCCTGGTCGGGGTGATGCGCATCCATGACCTGCTGTTCTCATCTTCGGAGTCGATCCTGCGCGACCTGATGATCACCAAACCCTATCGCATACCGGCCGGCGCCGACCTCGATGAGGTGTCGGAGTATTTCGATAAGTACAGTCTGCTCGCTCTGCCGGTGGTCGACGAACAGGACCAGCTGCTCGGGGTCATCCTGCCGATGGCGGTGGAGGAGGCCAAAGCCAAGCGCTCGGTCAAACAGTATCTGTGGCTGTCCGGCATCATCGGCGGTGAAGAGTTTCGATCCATGCCGCTCTATACGCGAGCGGGCCGAAGGCTCAGCTGGCTCTCCCTGAACATCGTCCTGAACATCATAGCAGCCAGTGTCATCGCCCTCTACCAGGACACTCTTGCCGCCGCCATTGCGCTGGCGGTTTTTCTGCCGATGGTGAGTGACATGAGCGGCTGCTCCGGTAACCAGGCGGTGGCCGTGAGCCTGCGGGAGCTGGCTCTGGGTCTTTTGCGGCCAGGGGAGATTCTCCGGGTGGCGATGAAGGAGTCAATGCTCGGGGTGATCAACGGGATTTTGCTCGGTATCCTGCTCGGGGCCGTAGCCTACCTTTGGAAGGGGAATATTTTTCTGTCCCTGGTAATCGGTACGGCTCTGGCAGGAAATACGGTCGTGGCCGTCACCTTCGGCGGCGTGCTGCCCCTTGTTTTGAAAAAATTGAAAATTGACCCAGCCCTGGTCTCGAGCCCCTTGTTGACCACGGTGACCGACATGTGCGGTTTTTTTCTGGTGCTCAGCCTGGCCAGTGCGGTTTTGCCTCGAATCAGCGGCTGATCGCGTTTACAATGCTGCTATATGCAGCCGATTACCCGGTATCCAGGGTATGATGAGAACAAACTTAACCACAGGCCTGAGATGCATTTGTTGAAATCTTTCAGTGCAGCGGCTACATACATCCTGGTAATCCTTATGACCGGGTTGGTCTTTGCCGAACCAGCGGATGGAGCCGACCCACCGACTTCTTTTTCAATCGACTCCGCCCAGCGTCGGGAGATCCAGTCCATTCTCGATTCTCTGAAAACTGCCCCCGGGATAGAATCGGTGACCATGAGCCGACAAACCATCGAGGGGTTCATTTCAACCTACACTCAGCAGGCAGCGCTGCTGGAAAAAGAGATCAGGCAGCTGGAAACCGCACTGCAGGGGATGCCCAATTCCAACCCGGACCAGGCAGCCGTCGCCAACTCGGCCCTCTCCGGATTGATTTCCCTGAAGCAGCAGAAAGAGCGGGAACTGGTGGAGCTGCGCCTGCTGATAATGACCGCCGAAGAAGCCTTGGCTCAGATCAGTCAATACCTGCGCAGCCGCGAAGCCCGGGACACTTACTTCAGGGGCGACCCCCTGTGGCGGCTGGTGGGCGATTCCATGGGAACCGCGCCAGCCGGTATGAAGAAATTCGGTACAAACGCGGATAAGAGCAGATCGCTGATCATATTCCTGGCATCTGTTACCGGCCTGTTTCTTTTGCTGGCGTCAATACCCCGGGTTATTCAGTTCGTTTCAGCAAACAGCATAGGCAAAAACAGTGTCCTTATCCTGCTCACGCTCATTTCCCGATCTTCGCTGGGCGGCAGAACGATGCTGATCCTTTTCACGGGGCTGAGCCTGGGGGTCGTATTGGCCCTGTTTGTTTTCGACGACTGGCCCGGGCTTGCCATGGGGGTCCAGGTTGTCTTTATTTATCTGATATTTCGTCTGCTGCTGCAGACGATCCTGCTTCGTTTTCAGCCGCCTACGACTGGACCGCTTCGTCTGAAAGGGGCAGAGCCGGGATGGAGTCTCTATATCTTCAGTTTTGTCTCTGCCGTGGTCATCGCCTGGCATCTCGGATTTGGCCTCCGATCCGCTGAGCATGGCTCAGGGGCAATAATCGGTTTTGTCTTCTTTGTCTGCTGGCTTGCCCTGCTCTATCTTTTCTGCCGCCGGGCAATTTCAATGACCATTCCCGCTGCCTGGAAATACATCAGTCGAACCCTGCTGGCCCTGATCCTTTTCTCCATCGTCCTCGAAATCTTGGGTTACCGCAATCTCACCAGCCACCTTGCGGCCGCACTCGGTTATTCATTCACCATTTTCTGCATCGCCCTGATCGCCTGGGACTCCGTAGAACTGATCATGACTCTTGTGGGCAAACCCGCCGGGATGATATTGCAGAACCTTGACCTATCGCCGATCGAAACTGGTCCGGGCGCCAGGGTCCACAAGTTCCTCGGCCTGGTTCTAAAGGCTTACGTGGTATTGGCTGCAGCGGTTCTGGTCGTGCCCCGCTGGGTTGTCGGCGGCTATGACGACGAGCGGCTGATGAATTTATTCCTGAACGGCTGGAGTGTCGGCGGGTTCAGCTTTTCACCGGCCCGCATTACGCTGAGCATGCTGCTGTTCATTCTGGCCTGGCCAACGGTGGAATACCTCAAGCAGCTCGTTGACCGCCGCTGGCTGTCCGGCGCCGACATCAGCAGCAGCGGTCGTGATACCGTCCTGACCCTGGCCGGCTATGGTGGCTACGCCGCCATCATCATGGTCACCCTGGGTATGGCCGGACTCAGGCTGACCGGCCTGACCGTCATTATCGGCGCTCTCTCCGTTGGTATCGGCTTCGGACTGCAGAATGTCGTCAACAACTTTATTTCCGGACTTATCCTGATGTTCGAGCGGCCAATCAAGCGGGGGGACTGGATTCAGGTCGGCACCACCGAGGGGTATGTGAAGAAGATCAGTATCCGTTCGACCATTGTTCAAACCTTCGACCGAGCGGATGTAATTGTCCCGAACTCTGAGCTGATTTCCAATCAGGTCACCAACATGATGCTGGACGACCCGCGCGGACGTCTGAGGATCTCCGTCGGTGTGGCCTACGGCAGCGACACCGAGCTTGTTCAGCGGCTGCTGCTCGAGGTTGCCCAGACCCACGATCAGGTCATACTTGATGGTTCGGCACCGGAACCCCGTGCCCTTTTCCAGGCCTTTGGCGACAGTTCGCTCAATTTCGACCTGCTCGTCCACCTCAAGGATATCGACCTCAAGATCCGCGTACGCAGCGAGATGCACACGATGATCGACAAGTCCTTTCGCAAGCACGGTGTGGAGATCCCCTTCCCGCAGCGCGATATTCACCTAAAAAGCGGCGCATCTCCAAGTCAGGAGGACCGAACATGATGGCAGACCGGCCGCTGCAATGCATGGTTTTCGACATGGAAGGCGGGGCCCGGACCTGCGGGATCGACCGTCTGAGTGAAGCGCAAGGACCGGACACCCTGTACTGGGTGCACCTCGATTATTCCCAGCCCGAGGCGGTGAGCTGGCTGGAAGGAGTCGACGGGCTCGACCCGATCATCAAGAACAACCTGGTCGACGACGATACGAGGCCACGCTGCTTTACCGACCGGGGCGGTTTATTTCTCTCACTGCGGGGGGTTAATCTCAATCCAGGATCCGACCCGGAAGATATGATTGCCGTCCGACTTTGGAGTGACAACAAGCGCATCATTACCTCCAACAGGAGGAAACTGCAGTCACTGAACGAAGTCAGGCAAAGCCTCGGCAACAAAACCGGACCCCGGTCGGCGGCCGGCTTCGTCAGGCTTCTGGTCGAGCGGCTGGCCCTGGGGGTGGAAACCGTCATCGAACAGATCGAGGAAGACTTCGATAATCTTGAAGACAATATGGAAACGAGCAAAGAGACCGGGCAGCGATCGGAGATATCACGCATGCGCCGGCAGGCAATCAGGCTGCGGCGTTTTCTGGCCCCCCAGCGCGAGGCGCTCGAGCACCTGCTCAAGGATTCCCCCGGCTGGTTCGGCAAAACCGACAAAGCCTATATCGTTGAAAGCACAAACAAATTCAAACGCTACCTGGAGGAGCTTGATGCTATCAGGGACCGAGCCGTCGTCGCCCAGGAGGAGCTCTTGAGCAGACTGTCCGAGACCCTGAACCGGCGCATGTATGTCCTGTCGCTGGTTGCCACCCTCTTCCTGCCGCTCGGATTTCTGACCGGGCTGCTGGGCATCAACGTGGGAGGCATCCCCTGGGCCGAGAGTCCCCATGGGTTCTGGACAATCTGCCTGATAATCGCCGGTATCGTCTCAACCGTCGCCCTCCTGCTCAAGGCCAAAAAATGGTTCTGAGCGATTTTTATTGCATCATTGCATATCCGGGGTTACATATCGGCCCTCTTCTTTTCGACTGAGCCGCTTCAGATTAGGCCTGATGGCTGGAGCGCTGACATGGTGATAAAATAGCATCAGGGGGACGGGTGGTCTGCATGGATGTCATCGGCTTGATACAGAATACCGACTGGTACTACGCTTTTTTCGTATTTTTTGCCCGCGTCGCCGATGTCTCCCTCGGCACACTGCGGACAATCGCCATCGTTCATGGACGAACCGCGCTCGCCTTCTGGCTCGGGTTCTTCGAATCGGCCATCTGGCTGGCGGTGGTGTCCACCATCGTTGGGACCGTCTATCAGCAGCCGCTGCTCGGGGTGGTCTACGCCTTCGGTTTCGCCAGCGGCAACCTGGTCGGCATCAAAATCGAGAAATTCATCGCCATGGGCCACCTGATACTGAGAATAATCAGTCGGGAAAATTCATCGAAGGTCACCTCGGTGATCCGGGAGATGGGCTTCAGGGTAACCACCTTTGCGGGCGAGGGAAAACAGGGCCCGGTGCAGGAACTATACGTTGTCTGCAGACGGCGGGACCTCAAGAAATTACTGAAGGTCGCCCTGGCACTTGATCCCGAGGCATTCTATGTGACCGAGCAGGCCGGTGCGGTGAGCAACGTCTGCCGACCAATCATGCAGCCGGTGACCGGCTGGCGGACGGTATTCAAGAAAAAATAGAATCTGGGCAGCCGCCGCTTTTAGTTTTCAGGCCGCACCCCTCGCTGGTCCGGCGATGTCGGCCTCCCCCTCGCTTCACCGGTTACTCAAACCGGCTGAAATTCTCCGTGCCGCCCTACTCAGTTTGTCTTGACTTCTGGTCTTACCAAAATTATCCTATTGGCAATTTATCTATACTGCACATAAGTCTGAGATGATAAATTCTGGTGTTACCAGAGAGACATCCGAGTTGTTTTTCAGAACCACATTCCAACGGGAGGGAGCATGAGCACCGACATCTATTCCGAAGCACTCGAATACCACCGCAGCGGCCGAAAAGGAAAAATCGAGGTGGTGGTGACCAAACCGTTCTCGACCCAAAAAGATTTATCGATGGCCTACAGTCCCGGTGTGGCCCGTCCCTGTCAGGAGATTGCCGAAGACAGTGAGAACGCCTACGAGTACACCGCCAAGGGCAACCTGGTAGCCGTTATCTCCAATGGCACCGCGGTGCTCGGCCTGGGTAACATCGGTGCCGTGGCCGGCAAACCGGTAATGGAGGGCAAAGGGGCCCTGTTCAAGAAATTCGCCGACATTGACGTATTCGACATCGAGGTGGATACGGAAGATCCCGACGAATTTGTCCGCACCTGCGAGC
The DNA here is from genome assembly GCA_963845115.1 of uncultured delta proteobacterium. GTDB lineage: Bacteria > Desulfobacterota > Desulfobulbia > Desulfobulbales > Desulfocapsaceae > JABDQA01. The sequence goes on from CAWJQN010000003.1 coordinate 347,120, forward strand.
TGATCGCCCCTACCTTCGGCGGCATCAACCTCGAAGATATCAAAGCTCCCGAATGTTTCTACATCGAGGAACAGCTCAAGGAAAAAGTCAACATCCCGGTCTTCCACGATGATCAGCACGGCACGGCAATCATTACCGGAGCGGCCTTTCTGAACGCCATCGAAGTCACCGGCAAGGATATCAACCGGGTGAAGGCGGTGATGAACGGCGCCGGGGCGGCCGGTATGGCCTGTGCCCAGATGTTCGTTTCGCTTGGCCTGCCGAGGGAGAACATCATCATGTGCGACTCCAAGGGGACCATCTACCAGGGCCGTACCGAATCGATGAATCCCTACAAGGAGCGGTTCGCCAGTGACACCCCCCACCGGACCCTTGGTGAGGCCCTGGTTGGCGCCGACCTCTTCTGCGGGGTCAGCGTCGCCGGTGTCCTGACTCCGGACATGCTGAAGGCGATGGCTGACAAACCGATCATCTTCGCCATGGCCAACCCGGAACCGGAGATATCCTATCCTGAAGCTGTGGCGGCCCGGCCCGACTGCATCATGGCCACCGGCCGCAGCGATTATCACAACCAGGTCAACAACGTTCTCTGCTTTCCCTTCCTGTTTCGCGGGGCGCTCGATGTGCGGGCCACCGAAATCAATACGGAGATGAAGATCGCCGCCGTCAAGGCCATCGCCGATCTGGCCAAGGAAGAGGTGCCGGACCGGGTGCTGCGTGCCTACGGTGTACAGCGCTTCGAATTCGGACCGACCTATCTGATTCCGACTCCGTTCGATCCCCGGGCCCTGATGCGGATTGCCCCGGCGGTCGCCAGGGCGGCCATGGAAACCGGCGTGGCTAGAAAACCGATCGACGACCTGCAGAAATATACCGAGCACCTGGAATCGACCCTGGGCATTTCCAAGGCGATCCTGCGCTATATCGCCAATCGGGTCAAAAAGGAACCGGTCCGCGTGGTCTATCCTGAAGGTGACAACAGGAAGGTGATCCGCGCCGCTATTCGGGTCATGGAGGAGAACCTGGCCACCCCGGTGCTGCTGGGTGAGCGTGTGAAGGTCGAGGCGATGCTGAAGCAGCAGGGAGTGACCGACCATCAGATAGAAGTTATCGATCCGGCCGAGGAGGAAGAACGCCTTGAACGCTATGCCGTAGATTTTTTCAGAAAAAAACAGCGTAAGGGCATCACCCTGCCCTATGCCCGCGACCTGATCAGGCGCGACACCGGTTATTTCGGAGCGATGATGCTGGCCACCGGAGACGTTGACTCGATGGTTTACGGCCAGTCACTGCCCTATCCCTATGCGGTTCGCCGGGTACTGCACTGCATCGGCAAGAGTTCCGAGAACAAGACCGTGGCCAGCGTCTACATGATGGTTTTCAAGAGCCGGACCATCTTTTTCGCCGACACCGCCGTCAATATCGACCCCAGTGACCAGCAGCTCGCCGAGATCGGGGTCGCCGTCGCCGATTTCGTCAAGGAGTTCGATATAACACCGAAAGTGGCCATGCTGTCCTACTCAAACTTCGGCTCATCGACGACGCCAAGTGCCGCCAAAGTTGCCCGGGCCACCGCCTTGATCAAGCAGCTGGCCCCTGATCTTCAGGTGGATGGTGAAATGCAGGCCAACATGGCCTTCAACACCGAACTGCGTGATGAACTGTTTCCCTTCTCGGCTCTGGAGGGAGAGCCCAATATCCTGATTTTTCCGGACCTGAATGCGGCAAATATCGCTTACAAACTGTTCATGCGGCTGGCCGAGGTTGATACCATCGGTCCCATCCTGGTGGGCCTGAATAAATCGGCTCACATCATCGAACGTGGCTCCAACCCGGACAACATATTCAACCTGACCACCCTGGCCGCCCTGAAGGCCAGGCAGAATATCACTTGAGCAAAGTATTCAGGACCGGTAATCGACTTTGGTGCTCAGATAGAGGGTGAGAAGAATAAAACAACCAGAGAGGCTGAACAGCAGACGATATGAATCCTGCTGCATCCAGGCGAGCTGATCGAGCATTTTTCCGAAAAGCAGCGGAAATCCGGCAGCAAACGGCAGGGTTATCATCGGTGCTACAGAAAAATAGGGGGTGGCGTCCGCCCGGGCGGCAAATTTTTTCACCGTCGGCGGATAGACCACGTTTCTGACCGCACGCACGAACCCGAGCATGAAACTGATCACGAAAAATGCTGCCGGAGAGGGAAAGAAAACCAGCAGCACCAGCAGCGTCAGGCTGACGCACTTGGAGAGGATGAACTTCTGTTTGAGGTCGAGAAGATTCATGGTGCCCAGTACAATGTTGACGCTTATCGACCCGGCGTAGATAGCGGCGACGAAAAGACCGGCCGCCACCGCTGGGGCCACGCCGTAGAAGCTGGCGGCGTAGTTGGCGTAGAAGGAAAAAACCGTCAGCACCACATAGAAGTCCAGATCGGCCGCCAGAAATACCAGAAATCGCTTGTTTGTCATTATTTCACTGAATGCCCCGCCGATATGCTGAAAAAAAGTAGCGCTGTCGGGTTCCGGGTCTTCGGGGTCGGCGATTTCGACGGTCAGCAGAAAACAGATCGAGGCCAGTGCAAAGACAACGCCGGTGGCAATGAACACCCAGGCCGAGGAGGCCGGGGAAAAGGCATAGCGCTCGACCACCTTGAGGATAAACAGGCTCGAGATTATCTTGCCGATGTTCTGAAAGAGCATCATGTAACCCAGTCCGGGCACCGTCCGGGTCTCAGAGAAAATCCTGACCAGGTAATTCAGCCACACCGGGATGCCCATCCCCAGTGAGATGGAGAACAGCGCATAAAAAATCAGAAAGGCAGGTAGAATGTGCTGGGTATCCTTGATGAACAGCAGAACGATTCCGAAAAGCAGCACCGACGCCGATGCTGCCAGGTGCAGCAGGATGACCAGGGGCCGTTTGAAGCGATGATTGCGGGACAGGTAGCTGGCGAAAAGGGGGAAGCAGGAAATGCCGGTTATGAACAGAAACGGTACCGTCCCGATCAGAAAACTCGAGGCCCCCAAAGATTTTAGGAAGAGCTGCAGGAAGGTAGACTCCAGCACGATGGGAAAGCCGAGTCCCCAGAGGAACTCGACCACCGACACGCCGAAGACGTTACGGCGGTAAAAGCTGTCCTTGGGACTGTCCATCGATTCGACGATCGATCAGAGTGCTTTGAGGGCGTTCCTGATGGCTGCCGCCAGGGCCCTGCTGTGCACCTTGCCGGCGAAGTGTACCGGGCTCTTGCCGTGGATCGGATCCCACCCGGCGGGATCGGCAAAGCAGTAGAACTGGGTATCGAGCCCGATTTTTCTCGGCGCATCCTCGATATCAATCCCGATCAGACGCCGTGCCGCCGCCCAGGAAGCCCCGCAGGGCGCACCCCGGATGACCCGGACATCGGTGATGATCCCGTCATGAACATCGACTTCGAACTCGGGGGTGCCGAACCGTTCGCCATAGTTACCAAGACCGTCCTGCCTTGGCAGTCCACATCAGGTGGGAGGGGTCGAAGCCCAACTATTGGCAAGTTTTTTCCCCGAGGCGATAACCGGGATGTTCTTCCGGGCGCAGAGGGCCGCCAGGTCGGTCGACAGGTCCCGGTGCTGCAGAAAATCGAGTACCAGGTCGGTGTCGAGATCTGCCGGCAGGTAGGGGCTGGTATCATCGATGACCTCGGGCAAATCATCATCGATGGAGATGATATCAATTTTTATCTCATCACTGGTGTATTCATTTACCGCTTCGATCTTTCTTTCACCGCTGCCCTTTTGCTGAAAAACGGTAAGCCTTTGCATGAGCTGCCCCTGTTGATCCTGGAAGGATCTGGTTAGATATCGAGCCGCACCCATCTGGTGCAGAAACGGTTGGCGGTTTCGAGCAGCTTCCGCGGGGGTGCAGTACTGTTTACCAGAGTCCTGATGGTGCCGCCGCTGTCACGCAGAAGCACCATTCCCTGCTCGAGGACCTGGGTTTCAGCCCGGTGCTTCACCAGGACCGGGCCTTTTGCCTGCTCCAGTTCCAGCTCATCGTCCTGAAACTGATAGTAGGCGGTCTGGGCCAGTGCCTGAAGCTCATGCTTGTTGGTCGAGCCCGAGCGGTGAACCCCCTTGATATAGCCCGGCTCGTCGATCGCCTTGTCCGGTACGATCAGCAGGCAGACACAGCTGGCAGCGCCGTCCCGGCCCCAACTCAGTTGAATCAGCTCATCACTCATCGAAGATATCGATCCCTGATTGAAGCTGACACCTCGGACGTCAGCTGAAATACTCGTTCAGCCTGAGCTTCGCTGACTGTTCCCGTGCCGCAGCTCGGGGTAATCAGCGTCTGTCTGATTACGGTAGCCCGCGGAATTCCGAGTCCCTCGAGCTGAGCCAGCTGAGCACTCCAGCGATCGACCAGGCTGTCGCTGGTTTCGGTATCGATCAGCTCAGCACTGGTCGGTACGATGCCAGAAGCCAGGATACCACCCCGATTGAAAAATGAAATAAGATGATCGGAGAAAAGAATCAATTTATCGAAGTACGAATAGGCGTCGAAACTGACGATATCGACCCCGGTGTCGAAAATCACCGACCACTCGGTGTTGGCACAGACATGGATGCCGGTCAGCCCGCCCTCTGCGGTGACCCCCTCGAACACTTCGCGGAGACAGTCATTGATATCCTGCGGTGTGATCGTAATAAAGGCCGAGGATCCGAATCCGGCCAGACCGGGTTCATCGAAAAAGACCAGCGGCTGGGCCTTCACCGCAGCCATTTTTCTGGTCTGATCTCGGGCTCGCAGCGCCAGCAGCTTGACGGCGGCATCACGTATCTGCTCATCATAGAACAGCGCCCGTCCATCCTGGTCAACCAGACCGGTGCAGAAAGTGATCGGCCCGGTCAGCTGTCCCTTGATCGCGACCAGCCCGTCGGCTCTCTCTTTTGCTGTCTCAAGAAAAGCGCCAAACCCCGGAGCCGCCTCCGTACCCATGGCAAAACGGGATTGCTCCAGCTCGACCTCGCCTTCGACCACCAGCAGGTACTCCTCGAAAAAAGACAAAAATTCCTGCTCGTAGTCAGGGCCGGAGGTGTCGATAAAGGTTTTACCCTGGTGTCTGGCAATACCAGGCATCCCCGGCAGGAACTGGAGCAGCATCCCTTCCTCCCTGAAGTGGGGAAGCTGCGGCCAGAGCGGGATCTTTCCGGTATAATCGAAAATGAGGTCGACCGCCTCACGATGATTCTTATGGGGAACGCTGCCGATCAGAAGGGGCAGGCAGTCGGCTTCAAAGTGAGTCATGGATTACCTTGGCGTTTTGTTCTTGGGGCGGGTTAAGCAAACATCACAGAAAAGTAATCCTCTGAACCTGGATGTCACTATTTTTTTAGCCGCCAGCCGTCGACAGGTGTGCTCCGGGTAAAATCATACTGGCTTTTTTCGTATAATGGATTATTGATTAGCTATGTCTTCTAACACAGGCATGATTTCATCACCAGTACCTGTTGCCTTTGAGCAGCGTGAAAGAACCGTGCCCAGTTTTTTCATACCAATCGTCTGATAGCAGAACGAACAAAAACAGAGAGGGAATCATGAAAATCACCCGAGATAAGACACTGGTAGAACTCACCCCTGAGAACCCCGCCGAGGCCAAACAGCTCGATGAACTCTGGAAAGTCATCATCGACTGTGTCAAGTCGAACAAGAAGCTGGTGCCGGTGGGCGAATATATCCCCGGAGAAAAGGAAGTTGCCCGGTTCAATATCGAGGACTGATCAAAACCCGCCGGCAGCTATTTCGCAGTTGAATCCCCGGAAGCTGACCTACCCAGGCCTATCTTCTTCCGGGGATTTTTTTATCCGCACCTGGTTGTGAACCATAATATCTCACCACACTGTCCCGATGACCCCCGCAGTCAATTTCTTAAAAAAGAAAAAGATAGTGTTCACGCTGCATAAATACGATCACGATCCCCAGCACAGCTCCTTCGGCATGGAAGCCTCGGAAAAACTTGGGATCGATCCGGCCCGGGTTTTCAAAACATTGGTTGTGCAGATGGATGACGGGGACCTGGCGGTGGCAATCGTGCGGGTGGACCGGCAGCTCAATCTGAAATCGCTGGCCCGAACGCTTGGCGTCAAAAAGACCGCTATGGCCGATGCCCGGGCCGTGCAGACCACCACCGGCTATGTTCTGGGCGGTGTCAGCCCGCTGGCGCAGAAAAAGCGGCTGAAAACGGTGGTCGATGAAGCCGCTCTGGACCAGCAGACCATCCTGGTCAGCGGCGGCAGAAGGGGGTTGGATATCGAGTTGAGGCCCAAGGATTTAATCGATGTCCTGGGTGCCGTATCTGCACCGATCTGTTCCTGAAAACAGCGGCGCCCAGCAGTTGAAACAGCAGTTCAGACAGACTCCTTGAAAGACTCCAGCCGCGCGGCGATCTCCGAGAGCTGGTGCGGCGCATCTTCGATATTTTCGAACGGCCGCCGGCCGTCGCGGTCGGCATCGACGATGTCGTCTTGCTCCGGCAGAAAGCCAATGAACTCGAAGTCAGGCAGCGATGACCTGATCAGCTCTTCATCCTCTTTATTTCTGACCCGGTTGCCGAGCACGACGATGCGCTTGATGCCCAGGTCACTGCCCAGCTTGCGGATCTTATCTGCCGCGACACGACTGCGTGCCCCCGGATTGACGACGATGACCAGCGCATCGACCGACGACGATGTGGCCCTCCCCAGGTGCTCGACGCCGGCCTCCATGTCCATCAGCACGATATCGTCGCGAAACAGGACCAGGTGTGTCATCAGGGCTTTTAAAATAGTGCTTTCCGGACAGATGCAGCCGGAACCGCCCTGCTGAACGGTCCCCATGACGAGCAGCTTGACCCGGTCGCGTTCCCTGGAAAAACGATCGGGGATATCGTCGACCTTCGGGTTGAGCGTAAAGAAGCCGCCCATGGTTCCCGGCTCGGCGCCGGTGCGCTCGGCGATAAGCTCACGCAGCTCGGAAATCGGGGTAATCGGTTCACCCTCGTCGATACCGAGAGCGGCGGCCAGGTTCGATACCGGGTCGGCATCGATGGCGATGACATTGTTTTCGGTATCGGCAGCGAATTTCCTGGCCAGCAGTGCGGCAACAGTGGTTTTGCCGACGCCGCCTTTACCGCCAATGGCGATCTTCAAACCCATGTGATGCTCCTTCGGCAGCGATAAGCGATACCGCACTTCAGCCGTCTATTTGATGAGTTTGCCATCCTGGTTCACCAGGGCGACCGTAAACCCTGCCTGCTCGGCATCTCTGGTCAGCTCTTCGATATGGACAGCCTGGATTTCATACTTCTTGCCTTTCTCTTTGGGCAGCTCCAGAAAGCAGTCGGTTGCCGCCTCCTTGCTGTCGAAGGCCGGGATGAAGTTGACATCCCGCTCCTCGTCGTAAAGCCCCAGATAATGACCATCCGTGTCCTTGTCGTAGACGACCACCCAGAGCCATCCCTCTTTGTTTTTATCCGTCGATTTATCCATCATATCACCATCATCGATACATCCTCGAAACCACAAGCCTGGACCAAATCTAATCATGAAAAAAAGAAAAGCCCCATTCAATTGAGAATGGGGCTCCTTTTTAACCAAGAAGGCTGAAACGTCAGATTTCCAGGTAGGAATCCGAGAACAGCGTCTCACCCATGATGACCTTGACCGTCTTGACGTAGTCGCCCAGTTCCTTGTCGATGGTCGACGGATCGGGAGCACTGCCGTCCATGGTCTGGTGGACGATGTCGACGATGTCAGGCCGCTGGCCTTTGGCCACGGCGGTGAGGTTGGTATCCAGCGGATCGCTGATGACGGCCTTCATGCCGTAACGCTCGAGCATGACCATGTAAGTGGTGTTGAGGATCGGCCGCAGCTCCACCGGCGGTCCATTGGAGATATTGGAAAGGCCGCAGGTGGACATGACGCCGGGTGCGATATCTTCCAGCATCATCATGAAATTGAGCAGGCTCACCAGCTGGGGCTGCTGGATATTGACCGGGGTGACGATTCCGTCAACCCAGATCCTGCCGTTCTCGATGCCGGCTTCGTTGGCGGCATAAATCAGCTCAACTGCCAGCGCAGCCCGTTCGTTCTCGTCACGGGGCAAACCGTCGGGTCCCCAGAGCAGCGCCACCATGTCGGCGTCATACTTGTTGCACAGCGGCAGCATGGCTTCATAGCGCTCGGGGCGGGCCATGATCGAATTGATGATATGCGGGCGACCTGCCGGTTTCAGAACTTTGAGCCCTTCTTCGATTGCGGCAATATTGGAGGTATCGAGCAGCAGCGGGATATCGGGTACCACTTCCTGGACCACCTGGCAGACCCACGGCATCAGTTCGTGGCCGTCTTTTTTTGCCGGCCCGAGGTTGATATCGATATAGTCCATCCCCTTCTCTTTCTGGTCAAGGGCCTCTTCCTGAATTGGTTTTGCGTCACGCTCCTTGAAAGCGTTACCAATTACCCTTGATATGACATTCAGGCTTTCACCGTGAAGTAACATAGCCTCTCCTTTTTAATCTGTATTTTAGCCCGGTGAATCGGAGTACGTTGATGTCCGCCGACAATCGTCTGACTGTCGGCGGACTGTGTGATTATCTTGCTTTCAGGAAACCTGGCAGATGCGCGGCTTCCCGCGGTCCGACGGTAATCGTCCAACCCGGAAGTTCCTCTTCGACGTCGGCAACGATCGAAGCCGCATAACCTGGAATGATCAGTTCGGTATGTTTGACCTTGTCGGCAATACCGCATTTCTTGACGAAGATTCCGACATCGTCGCCACTGAACTTCCCGGCGGCCCAGGCGGTCAGGACCGATAAGCCCTCCGAATCCTTGATCAGCAGCCAGGTCGGCACCTTCGAGGCCTCGACCTCACCGGAGACGATAAAAAAGGTTAAGGCGAAGTTGGTGGTTACCAGCACCGGTGAATTCTCATCCGGGTTGCCGATCTCGTAAATGCCCTCGGTCACCATCATCGGCCGTTGCGGATCGGTGAAGATATTGAGCCGCTCGAGCAGCAGCGGGAACAGCACTTCGGTATCAAAATCGGACAACACCACGATGCCGCCGTATTTGGCAACAAACATACTGGCGACGAGCGCTTCCATATCCCGGTTGGATGCCATCTCGCAGGGGAAGACGATGGTCGGGAAACCGAGCGAACGGTTGCCGCCTTTCAGTGCTGCGCGGCGCATGGCGACCATATCCTCCAGCGACTGCTTTACTTCGCGTGACCCCGGATCGAGAATAAGGTCTTTGAGGCCCATACCGGTCAGCTTGTCGCTCAGGGCGATAAGCCCATCGATGGAGTCCGCTTTGACGGCCAGCGGCAGCCCGTTGTCCAGCGCCAGTTTACCGAAATCATCGGCGGTGGCTTCGGTGGCAGCGTAGATCACCGGCCGCTTGAAACCACAGGCGGCGATGCCGGCCGCCATGACAGCCGCGTCGTCGCTCATCAGCACCAGGTTGAATTCCGAGGTCTCGGCGATCATCTTGGCCAGTGCCGCAAAACCATCCTTGTCACCGTTGACATCTTTGAGGGCGGCCAGTTCCGGCCTGAGGTTGAGCCCGACGCGTTCGTACTGGAGGGCGTTCCAGACTTTCAACTTCTTCTCGACGTCTGGTGCCGGCGTATCCGAGGTAATCACGGCGGCGAACATGGTCGGATTGTAGAACGTTTTCTCATGCCGGTACAGAACCGTCTCTCCGCCGGTCTTGGCTTTGCGCACGCCTTTGCCGATTTCCACCTGGCGAATCGGCGGTGCCGACGCCTCTTCAAGTTGAGCCCGGGCCTCTTCAGACACATAGGGGCAGGAGTCCAGTTCAGCCTTACCCGATGCCAGGTTCATGGCAAAGGCAAGACAGGTCGGAACCCCGCACTCCTTGCAGTTCGTCTTCGGCAGGAGTTTGAAAATCTGCATTCCTGTTAATGCCATTGTTTTGCTCTCCTTTTCTGTTTTTCGGGTCGTGAAAACAGGGCCGGCCGCCTGAATCCAGGCGGCCGGCCGGCCCGTTGTTTAATTAGGCGATAAGCGGATCCATTTTCAAGGCCGGGTGTCCTTTCTCTTCGAGGAAGGGCAGGATCTCGTCTTCGGTGATACCGACGGTTTCATCGGCGATCATGTCGGCGAAATTCTCGACGCCCATCTCAGCACCGCGGGCATTGAGCCGGTCATAGATCTCATCCTTGAGAATCTTCGGCATCCAGACCAGCCGGAGCAGTCCACCGTCACCGAGGATGAATTTCTTCTGGGTGATGTTGAACTTGGAATGGCCGACGAATCCCGGAGAAGAAGCGCCGCCGCCCATGACACCGGCCAGGGTGGTGAATTTCATGCCGCAGGGAGTTTCACCGGCATAGTCTCGGCCAACGGTCATCACGCCGTTGCATGACGGCAGCATCGCGGCGATACATTCGCAGCAGCCGCAGGTGGTCATCGGCGCATTCACCATGGAATAGAAGTTATAACTTTCAATGGCCCCTTTAGAGGCACTTTTAATGAATTCATCAACGCCTTCAAAACGTCCGAGAACCGGATCCAGAACCTTACCTTTCTGAATCGGCTGGTTCGGGCCGGTCGGATTGATCTCAAACGAGGCTTTACAATCCATCCAGTTGTAGGCGCCACAAAGACCGGTACGTTCCGGGCTCACCGAACAGACATGACTCGGTGCAAATGACTGGCAGAGCGTACAGGAGTAGAAGGTCTCCACGTCCTCATCGGTCATCGTATCAACACGCTCATCACGCGTCTTGTATTCGGCCCGGGCCCTCACGGTCAGCTTGTCGACGTCGGCAGGATTGGTGAACAGCGTTACCTGCACCTTGTCGACGATCTTCTGGAAATCCTGATGGAACTTGGCGTGCAGAACCACACCGATATCTTTCAGGGTAAAACCTTTCTCGATGGCCGCCTTGCTGATCCGAACCCATGAGATGTCACGCTGGCCGATATGCATGATGCCCTGGATATAGTTGATCAGGTGATGGATCTGACGCTCCATGATCGGTTCAAAATCAGTCTGGAATTCACGACCGGCGATCTGCACGTAAATACCGAGCGGGAAGGTGCCCCCCTCTTTCAGATCAGCGATATCGGGACCGACCACCTCTACCTTGGCATCTTCGATGTCTCCCATCTCAGCCATCTTGACCAGCTCGGTGCACTGGGTCTTGCCGCCGCCGGTCTGGCAGAACAGGTCGGCGCCGCGTACGCGCTCGCCCTCGAAGGCAGGACCGAATGCCAGCGGGATGTCGATCTCGGTGACATTGATTTTCAGACCGCGAACCTCGACCGACTTCTGGCAGATCTCGTCATGCGGCACATTGGCGACCACATGCTCGTAGGTGCAGATACCGGTCGGCAGAATCTCCGGAATATCGGTGTCGGCCAGGGTCGGAAAACCCCAGTTGACACAGCCGGCGGCCGCAACCGCCCATTCGGTGCCGACATCGCCCAGAGCGTTGACGAAGGCGAAGATTCTGTTCTTGTTGTACATCAACATTCTGCGGTAATCACCCGGCTCGACGCCGCCAAACGCCATGGCGGCACGGTTGGCGAAGCCAAGCGCGAAGACCGCCGAGGAGATGTCGGGCCCGAACGGGACGATACGGGTATTCCAGCCAACCTGCATACCGGCCTGCAGACACTGCTCGATAGCGGTCTTGCCGTTGTGATTGGCAGCGCAGAAGATGTAGAGGCTTTTCTTCTGGTAGTCCTCGATGATCATCTTGGCGGTTTGAGCATCCGGAGCGGCACCGACCACGGCCGCAAAACCGGGGGCGGAACCGTCGACGAACTCGACGCCGCGCTTCCTCAGGATCGTGTCATCGGCCGGGCCGACCCAGATCTTACCGGCATCGATGTCCGGATCCTCGGTGAACGTATAGAAATCCGGATCCCTGAGAATGCGGATCGCCTCCTTGATCTCGTAGGCAAAGATACCGGCCATACCGGCATCGAGGAGCGGCCCGAGATAGGGCAGATGGTTATGACCCTTGACATGCGGGGGCAGCAGACCCCGGGCAAACTCCAGCGGCTTTTTGAGATCTTCGAGGGTCTCGCACTTCATCCCGGTGAGCGAATAGATGACCGGAAGGAAATATGCGGTATTGCCAAACCCGATCTTGGTGGACGCGTCATACGATTCGAGCGCTTTCTCAAGCTCACCCTCGACCTGGGACACGACCTTATAACCGCCCTGTATCGCTGCAAATGCTACTAATCGTGACATGCTTTCCTCCTTCTTTGAGGATTAAATTATCAGCTTTTCGTATCGATCAATTATTCCATACCAAGCGCCTGGCGATCGGCCATATCCATCAGCACGCGTTCACGCGCCTTGTCGATGCCGAGTTCCTTGCGCTTCTTGTCGATATGAGCAATCATCTTATGGGCGTGCTTGATCGGATCCGGTTCGCAGTCCCACTTTCCGCCGTAGAGATTCTCCATCTCCTTGTAGAGATAGTCCTTGAATTCCGGAGCGCCCTCGAGCGGCATATGGTAGCCGAAAACGGTGTAGACGCCGGAAGATACAAAATACTGGCCGATGGCAATGGCCTTCTCGCTCATCCACTCGGGCGCGCTTCCCGCGGCCGGCAGGTCACAGATGTCGTCGCCGAGTCCACCCGCATTTACCACCTCGGTGGCGGCCAGCAGGATGCGGCTGTTGTCGACGCAGGAGCCGAGATGCAGCACCGGCGGGATACCGACGGTCTCACACACTTCGGCCAGGCCCGGCCCGCAGTGAACGGCGGCGGCGCCCGGGGTGAGCAGGCCGTGGATACCGGCGGCGATGGCGGAACAGCCGGTGGTCAGAACGATAACGTCGTTCTTGATCAGCTCTTTGATCAGGACGATATGTTCCTCGTTGTGCTTGGTGCGGGCGTTGTTGCAGCCGACCACACCGGCGATGCCGCGAATGCGGCCGTTGATGATATTGTCGTTCAAGGTGTAATAATCACCGCGGAAGGAGCCGCCCAGGTGGTAGCGGATCGACTCGACGCCGAAGCCGGCGATCTGGGTCGTCTTGTGCTGCGGAATCATCACCTCGGCACCACGCTCGGTGAAGTTATCGATGGCCATCTTGACGATCTTGTTGGCATCTTCCATGGCATGATGCTCATCGAACTCGATATGGATGACATTCTCCTGCTCCATCTTGGCGATCGGATGGGTGGTGATCAGTTTGGTATGGAAACATTTGGCGACGTTGGCCAGGTTCTGGAAGATACACTGCACGTCAACGACCATCGCGTCACAGGCACCGGTGATAATAGCCAGTTCCTGCTGCAGGAAGGTTCCGGCCGGCGGTACGCCATGACGCTGCAGAATCTCGTTGGCGGTACAGCAGATGCCGCTGAGCTGAATACCTTTGGCACCCTTTGATTTGGCATACTCAAGGTTTTCCTGGGACTGGCAGTGCTGCAACAATCATTTCGGAGAGCAGCGGCTCATGGCCATGAACAATCACGTTGACATGATCTTCCTTCATGACGCCCAGATTGGCTTCGGCCTGCAGCGGCGTGGGGCTGCCGAACATGACGTCCTGCAGATCGGTGGCTATCATCGCACCGCCCCAGCCGTCAGCCAGCGAACAGCGTGTTCCCTGCTTCATCAGGTTTTTGTAATCCTGATCGACACCCATATGGGTGCGATGCATGATCTCGACAACCTCGCGGTCGATGGCCCGCGGCTCGACGCCTTCCTTCTTCCATTTTTCCTGCAGCGGTTTCGGAGCCCGCTTCAGATAGGACAGGGTGCCGCCCGACTTTGCCGAATTCAGCAGCGGCCGCTTCGGCTACACCCAGGGCAATCTCGTCAATGTCCCTGTCCAAAGTCTCACCATCCACTTCAACAGTCGTGGCCACATCGAAATACGGGGCGATCTGGATCAGCTTGGCCGGATCCTTGATCTTATAATCTTTGGTTTCTTTCCGGGCCACCGACAGAAAGGTCTCGACAACACCGCGCCCATGGTCAGAATGGGCAGAGGCGCCGGCGGCGATCATGCGGGCGAAGTTACGGGCACAAATGGTATTGGCCGTCGCTCCGCAGAGCCCTTTTCTGGTGTCCTCGCCTTCGATTCCGCCTTTGGGCAGGGGCAGACGGCAGGGGCCCATCGCACAGTTCTTGCAGCAGATGCCCTGCAGTCCGATGGCACACGGCTTCATGGTTACAGCTCGATCGAAAACCGTATCGATACCAAGTTGCTGAGCCCGCTCGATCATCTCCTGGGTTGAAGGCTCGATTGACGATTCTCTCGGGTCAGCGAGTTTCGGAGCTTTTGCTGCGGTTTTTGCTTTTACTTCTGACATTGTTAAATCCTCCACAAATTAATTTTGTGATTTTCCGCAAATATTATATCCGATACCGGACAGGTCCAATTACGCACGTTTATGGAATCTGTCGAGCATATCCAAAATCTTCTCCTGCGCACTTCTCTGAATAGAGGCAGGGGTCATAGCTAACCTCCACGTCCGCCGCCTTCGCACGCTGAGCCGCCAGCTTCTCTTTCTCGGCCGCCCGCTTCTGCCGCAAATCTTTCTCTTCGGCTTCCCGTGCTGCCGCGGCATCGACCGCAGCCTGCTTTTGAGCATCCGCCTTGGCCTTGGCTTCGGCCTCGGCCTTGGCTTTGGCCTGTTCTTCGGCCTTCACCTTGGCTTCAGCATCGGCTTTGGCTTTGGCCTCGGCATCTGCCTTGGCCTTGGCTTCGGCTTCTACCTTGGCCGTGGCCTCAGCTTCTTCTCTGGCTTTAATCTCGGCCTCGGTTTCTTCCGCTTTTGCTGCCGGGGCTGCCTTGGCCGCAACCTCCTCTTTCTTCGGGGCAGCTTTCTTCGCTGCCGGAGCAGCCTTGGCCGCAGGTTTTGCCTCTTTTGCGGCTGGAGCAGCTTTCTTGGCTGGGGCCGCCTTCTTCTCTTCCTCGATGGTCAGATCCGGCTCCGGCGCCAGAGCGGCGAAATCGATCGACACGTCGTCGGTCATTTTCTTGATCGGCGCTGCATCGGCCAGGCTGGTGCCGTCGGCCAGGGCACCAATGAATTCCTTGGTCAAACGGATCGATTCGGGATGGCGCATGATCAGGATGTTTGTACCACTCAGCAGATAGGATACGGCACCGACCGCTTCCATCAGGATCCCGCGGCGCTCCGGGTCACCGAGCAGCGGTGCCTGGTCGGCGCTCTGCTTGGCTTCCTTACACTTCCAGACTTCATTGCCGAGGTTGTTGATTATCGGGTACTGAAGCTTGTTGTCGCCCTGGGTCATGGCGGCCATGGTCAGCCGCTCCATGACCGAATAAGAATATTCCAGACCGTAACCGAGCCCGCCGGTGGTGGGATCGACGATCACCCGCTCCATCGGCATGCCGAAGTTTTCCAGCAGAATATTGATCTGCTTGGCCAGGTTGACATCGATCGGAGAGGAAGAAATCAGCGACTGGTTATAGCCCATGGCTGCAGCGGCGATGCCTTTGTAGTTCTTCTCCTCGACCGGACCGAGCAGCACATTTTGGCTGTCGCAGGACTCACAGACGGCCTTGAGAACCGCTTCATCCTTCTCCGGGTTCGCGCAGCCCCAGACAATCAGCGGTACGTCGATCGCGTCCAGAACCTTTTTGGCCGTTTCGGCCGCGGATTGCGGACTAGCGTCCTTGTCATTGGGATCGACCGACTTCAACTGCAGAACAATGGCCTGGGCCCCATACTCCTCGACACACTTCTTGGCCCAGGCAGCCGGGTCCCCGATTACATCCTTGAACGGCGCCACCGCGGCCGCTGGCCAGTCTTCCGGTTCCATGTCCCAGATTTCCATGGCGATGATAGGCTTGTTCGGCATGTCGCCTTCGAAGGTATAGAAGGGATAACATGTCTCTCCACCGACGGTCAGGGCGGCGTCCCCTTTACCAATGGATATTTCCTTTATCCCACCGGTATAGGACTCTTTGTTGAGTTCAAATGCCACTTTAGCCTCCTTCAGTTTGGTTGGTTAATCTCCGGCCAGTTCAACCGGCAGGACAGCGAAAAAATCTGTCCGGCCCACTGTACCCATATGTTTTTCGCCACTACATCAAAAGTAAAATGTCTGCCTAAAAAACGGCTCCTGGAATCCACCCCTCAGTTTTAATGGAAACCAGTACATATTTCAAACCGCTTGGTTATTTTTTTTCAATTTCTCGAGGCCGCCGCTTTCCAGGCCGCCATCCGTTCTCTTACTTTGGGGAACTTGTCAATCTCCGTGTGCGGAATAAACATGGCCGCCACATAGTGATCCATATAAGAGGGCGTCTCCGAGAGCTCGAAATTGGTCATCTTTTTCGTCACTTCGACAACGTCCTTTCTGATCCGGTTGGTAAGCGAGCTCATCCGTGCACCCATCAGCGAGCCGTTGCCGATGAAGACGACCCGTTCGGGATCGATTTCCGGCAGCAGGCCGATGCTCATCGCTTTTTCAAGGTCGATATAACTGCCGAATCCTCCGGCCAGGATGATGCGCTCGATCATGTCCATGTTGAAGCCGACCTCCTCGAGCAGGGTCATGCAGCCGCTGTAGACTGCTCCCTTGGCCCTGATCAGGTTGTCGATATCGACCTCGGTCAGGGTTATGTCCCTGCCGATCTGGGTCTCGTCCTTGTAGGCCAGGACGTATTCCCAGATGTTGTTGTTTTCCCTGATCCGCTGGCTGTCCAGGTCCCGGTTGAACTTACCCCGGTTGTTGATCACCCCCATCTCGAACATGAGGGCAACCATGGTGATCAGTCCCGATCCGCAGATTCCCTTGGGACGAACGTCGCCGATGGTCACCAGCATCGGCTCCAGGGTCACCGGGTCGAGGGAGAAATCCTCGATAGCGCCTTTGGATGCCCGCATGCCGAACTCGATGCCGCCGCCTTCAAAGGCCGGTCCAGCCGAGCAGGCGGTGCAGGCCAGCCAGTCCTTGTTGCCGATGACGATCTCCGCATTGGTACCGATATCGAGAAACAGGGTCAGTTCTTCTTCCCGGTATAAACCGGTACCCATGATCCCTGCGACAATATCACCACCCACATAACTGGAGACGGCCGGGTAAAGAAGGGCGATGACATGCTCCTCCAGCTCGAGGCCGATGGTCGCCGCCCTGAACGGCGGGAACATCGTCGATGCCGGGACATAGGGAGCCCGGCGCAGATAACGGGGATCGATGGCCAGAAGCAGCTGGGTCATGGTGGTGTTGCCGGCCATGGTGATGGTCGAGATATTTTCCCGCTCCACGCCGGCCCGCTCGATGATTTTTCCCAGCACCCGGTTGATCGTGCCAATTACGGTCTGCTGCAGTTTTTCGAGCCCGTCGCCCTTTTCAGCGAAGATCATCCGGCTGATGACATCCTCACCGTAGCTGATCTGGCCGTTGAAGTCGCCCTCTTCAGCCAGGCTTTCGCCGCTGATCAGATCGAGGAGCTGGGCATAAATCGTGGTAGTGCCGATGTCCAGGGCAATGGCATAGGTTTTGTCTGTCGTGTCGCCGGCCTGGACGTTGGTGATCAGGTTCTTGCCGTCGTCGCGGACCGGCCTGACCAGGGTCACGGTAACCTTGAAATCGTGCTGGCGAAGGATCGATGGCAGTTTTCTGATGACCGGAATGGTCAGCTCCAGCTTGTGCTCATCGGCCTGGAGCTTAAGATATTCGATCAGCCGGGTGACATCGGGCATGTTGTTCTGGGCGTCGGGCGGCGGCAGCTCGATGTAGACCTTATCCACCGGCGGGATGAACAGGCCCCGCTCCTTGAGGCTCCCGAAATCCATCTGCTGGATTCTGGCGGTCTGCCGGGGAGTGAACTGCTGGTCGAACAGGGATCGGTCCATGGCCGATTCGACCGGCACGCGGATGGTTGCGTCGCCGACAACCTTCGACTGGCAGGCCAGCCGGTAGCCGGCTTCGATGTCTTCGTCCTTGATACGCTCGGACAAGCCGCCGGCCACTTCGCCCTGCTCTATCAGAACCCGGCACTTGGCGCAAACACCCTCTCCGCCGCAGGAAGCGTTGATATGCACTCCTGCCTGCAGAGCCGCCCTGATCAGGCTGTCTCCCTCAGAAACCTCGATGGTTCTGTGGTACGGCAGAAATGTGATGGTGCATTGACCCATTCAGGCTCCGGATGGCAGCGAATGAACACAGCGAACAGCCTCGATTAAAGCCTGTTTAATGTACTCAAAAATGAAGATTTTTTAAAAAGAATTCTTTTACTTAGTGGGTGTCAATTGGGGGATTGCCCCGGCTTGGCTGGACTGACCAGAGCCCCACGCACTTTAACCTGCTCGTATTGATACACTTTTTTGGTAAAAAAGTTGAACCACCGGAAAAAACAACACTAATTCTTTTTTTTGTGATAAGGCGAATGAATAATGGTCCGAAGCTCGATTCTGTGCACCTTCTCCAACTGCACGGAACCATGCTGCTCAGTGGACGGGCATTCAGCTGCATGGGATGGTTAAAAGAATACCCCAATGTGGCACGAGAGTGCGGTTACAACCGATCCGCCAGCTCGACCGCCTCGAATATGGCCCGTTTTGCATCCACCTCGACGGCCTTGAGCGCCCCGCCAATCAGGTGACAGCTGCGGCCGACGGCCTTGAGCTCACCGTACAGGGCGGTTTGGGATTCCTGGCCCGCACAGACAACGATAGTGTCCACCTGGAGCGTGCTGATCTGCCCTTCATGGCTGATGGTCAGCCCCTCATCACCGATCGACAGGTATTGAACCCCGGCCAGGAAGCGCACGCCGTTTTTTTTCAGCTCCGCCCGGTGAATCCAGCCGGTGGTCTTGCCCAGGGTGAGACCGGGCTTGGTCTTCTTGCGCTGCAGCAGATAGACTTCACGCGCTGGAGCAGGCTCAACGGCCGGACAGATTCCGCCGCCGTGTTCATATTTCCGGTCGATGCCCCACTGGGCCATGAACCGCTCCCGGTCCGGTTCACGCTCACTCTCGTGAAGCAGAAAGATGGCCGCGTCGAAGCCGATGCCGCCCGCTCCGATGACGGCAACACGGCGGCCGGCACGTTTTCGCCCACCAATCAGTTCCTGATAGGAGATCACCGTTTGATTATCGCTTCCGGGAATTGTCAGCCTGCGCGGCCGCACCCCGGTTGCCACGACGATCTCATCAAAAGCGCTTAAGGCATCAGCGGCCGGGGCCGTATTGAGCCGGACCGTTATCTGCAGATCTGACAGACGCCGGCTGAAATAGCGCAGTGTTTCCTGGAATTCCTCTTTGCCCGGGATATTTGCCGCCAGCAGGAACTGGCCGCCGATCTGCGGGCTTTTCTCGAACAGCGTCACCCGATGGCCGCGCTCAGCGGCGGTGCAGGCGCAGGCCAGACCGGCGGGGCCGCCGCCGACAACGGCCACGCTCTTGACCTGTTCTGCTCTGATCAGGGGAGACTCGAGCTCGCGGCAGGCTCTCGGATTTACCAGACACGATGCCGTTTTTTTGGAAAAGATATGGTCGAGGCAGGCCTGGTTGCAGCCGATGCAGGTGTTGATCTGCTCTTCGAGGTTCAGGCGGGCCTTTTTCACCCAGTTCGGGTCGGCCAGAAAGGGTCGGGCCATGCTGATCATATCGCTGCAGCCCTTTGCCAGAACGGATTCTGCCACCTCCGGCACATTGATCCGGTTGGTGGCCACCAGCGGCAGGCTCACCTCCTTTTTGAGCTTTTCGGTTACCCAGGTGAAGCAGGCCCGGGGAACCATGGTGGCAATGGTCGGAACCCTGGCCTCGTGCCAGCCGATGCCGGTGTTGATGATGCTCGCCCCGGCCGCTTCTATTTCTTTGGCCAGCGCCACGACCTCGTGCCAGTGGCTGCCGCCCCTTACCAGATCGAGCATGGAGAGCCTGAAGATAATGATGAACTTTTTCCCCACCCGATTTCTGAGTGCACGCACCACCTCGACCGGAAACCGTATCCTGTTGGTAAAGGACCCGCCCCACTCGTCGGTTCTGCGGTTGGTCTTCTCGGCGATGAACTGATTGATCAGGTACCCTTCCGACCCCATGATTTCGACCCCGTCATAGCCCGCCTCACGGGCCAGTTCGGCACAGCGGGCAAAATCATCGATGGTGGACTGCACCCCTCGACCGGACAGCGCTTTGGGGCGGAATCGGTTGATCGGCGCCCTGATGGCCGACGGAGCGACGCAGAACGGATGGTAGCCGTAACGTCCGGCATGGAGGATCTGCAGGCAGATTTTGCTCTTCGTCTCGTGCACCTGTTCAGTGATCAGCCGGTGCTTGCCCACCTGTGACCGGGAGGCCAGCCGGCTGGAGAGCGGAAACACCCATCCGGCACGGTTCGGCGCCACCCCACCGGTGACGATCAGGCCGACTTCGCCATCGGCCCGATCTTTAAAGTAGCGGGCAAGTTTCTTGAAGCCGTTTCGTTCCTCCTCGAGACCGGTGTGCATGGAGCCCATCAGAATCCGGTTCTGCAGGGTGGTAAAGCCGAGGTCGAGCGGCTCGAACAGGTGTGGGTAGGTCGGGTGGCTTTTCATCATGGGATTCAGTTGTTATTATCTCCCCTACAGATCAGGGATTTTGCCCTTCATCCTCTTACGGAAACCATTGACATATGCACTACGAAGGTACGATATTCAGGCCGCCCAGCGAGGCCAATTCAATCCTGCTGCAGATCACCACCGGCTGTTCACACAACCGGTGCACGTTTTGCGGCATGTACAAAAACAGCCGGTTCACCATCAAAGACGATGCCACCATCATGTCCGACATCGACTTTGCCGCCGCCCACTGCAGACACCAGAAACGTCTCTTCCTGTGCGACGGGGACGCCCTGATCGTGCCCCAGAAACGGCTGACAGCCATCCTCGGGGAGATCAGAGCCAAACTCCCCTGGCTGGCTCGAATCGGCACCTACGCCAATGCCAAAGGCATCGCCATGAAGAGCGACGAGGAGCTTGAAGAGCTGCGCGGCCTGGGACTGAGCATCGCTTACATGGGCCTGGAGTCCGGTGACGACGTGACCCTGGCCAGAATCAGAAAAGGCAGCGACAGAGACCGGATAGTCGAGATGGGGAGAAAGATCCGTCGTGCCGGCATCAAGCTGTCCGTGACCGTCATTCTGGGCATTGGCGGAGTCGAGAGGTCCGCCGTCCATGCCCGGGAAAGCGGGGCGGCGCTCAGCGCCATAGACCCCGAATACGTCGGCGCCCTGTCCCTGATGCTGACCCCGGAAACTGCACTCTACGACCAGTGGCAGCAGGGCGATTTCGAACTGCCCGGAGCGCAGGGCATGCTCGAGGAATTGCGGCTGATGCTGGCCCACACCGATCTGAGCCGCGGCCTGTTTCATGCCAACCACGCCTCCAATTACCTGCCCATCAAGGCCCGGCTACCGAAAGACAAAGCCGGCACGCTGGCTCTGATCGACCGGGCATTGAACGGCGAAATAGAACTCAAACCCGAATATATGCGGGGCCTGTAAACCAGCGGTCCGGGGTGTATCTCAGTTTTTCATTTCCTGCCGGCCGCCCAGTTTGCGTATCTCCGCTTCGGCATCTCCTTCAAAGACCACCAGATTGCCGTCCCTGCCAGAAACAACAAAGGTGACCAGGGCATCGGCGACGATCTCCCCGGAGTCTTTCAGCCGGATTTCCTGTTTGAGCACGGCTGAGCGGTTGCCGATTTTCTCAAGCCCGGTCGACACCTTCAGCCAGACTCCCATGCCCACCGCCTTGCGGTAATTGACATTTATATTGACCACCATGAACACCAGCCCCTGGGAGGCCCACTTCTGAAGATCCAGCTTGGCCTCCAGGTGGGCCCAGCGGTCCTCTTCGAAAAACTCCAGGTAGCGGGCATTGTTGACGTGCCCATAGACATCGACATGATAGCCCCGGGTCCTGATTTCAGTCAGCGATTGCATAGGTGAGCTGCGACCTCCTAGTCCTTGCCGAATGCCTTCAGAAAGAGCTGCAGTCCACTCGGGTTGTTCGACTTGATCTTGCCGGAGAGAAAGTCGCCCATACCGGGTCGATACCCGTCGTTCCAGATGGTTGTGAAAAAGTCGGCATCGGTTTTACAGACACAGTCGGCAGTATCGACGGTTTTGCCCTCTTCGACCAGGCAGCTGTTGCGGGTCAGATGTACCGTCTTTTTTGTGTCGCCCAGCGAAAAATAGAAGACCAGCGGTTTTTCTATGACGTTGTCGATGTAGGAATCGGGCAGCGAGGCAAAAATGGAATCGATCATGGCCGCTCCTCCGGGGCCGGCTCAGCCAGCCGCTCAACCAGCAGTTCGGCGATATCTCTGGGTTTGAGCTGGGCTTCAAGATCGGCGCCTTTGACGCCGTCCTCGAACATGGTCATGCAGAACGGGCAGTTTGATATCAACTCGGAGGAACCGGTTTCGGCGGCCATACGCACCCGCTTGATATTGATCCGCTCGCCAATAGTTTCATCGGCCATGATCCGCCCCCCGCCGGCACTGCAGCAGAAGCCCTCGGCCCGGCTCTTGTTCATTTCGACGATGGTGCCGCCGGCCGCCGTAATCAGGCTGCGGGGCGGCTCATATATGTCGTTGTGGCGCCCCATGTAGCAGGAGTCGTGATAGGTGCAGGCGAAGCGATCCTGTTTCAGTTTGAGTTTTCCTGAAGCGACGAGCTCATCTAAGAAGACGGTATAGAATTCAACCTCGAGAGTGAAGTCAAAATCCCGGTAATCCTTGGCCAGTGTGTTGTAACAGTGCGGGCAGGTGGTCACCACTCTGGGGACGCCGCTGGCCTTAAGTGCTTCGATGTTTTCCAGGGCCAGGGACTGGTAGAGGTATTCGTTGCCCATCTTGCGCATCGGTTCACCGCAGCACTTTTCGTCCTTGCCCAGGATGCCGACCTTTAGACCGGCCGCCTGACACAACCTGACGAAACTCGTGGCGATTTTGATGTTGCGCTTGTCAAAAGAGCCGTAACAGCCAACGAAATAGATAAGGTCGACGTCGGACTCCTCGGCGAGCGTCCTGACACCGAGGTTTTCCACCCAGTCGCCGCGCGAAGCATAGCCGATGCCCAAGGGATTGCCGTTCACCTCGGTGGCCTCCATGGCGGTCATCACCTCTTCACCGGGAAACTCGCCCTCCATCAGCACCATCGAACGGCGTAGTTCTATGATCTTGGGAACGTGCTCGATCACCGCCGGGCAGATTTCCTCGCAGGCCCGGCAGGTGGTGCAGGCCCAGAGCACATCCTTGCCGATCGTGTCGATCAGGGCTGCCTGCGGATCAGTGAAGGCCGCCTCGGTGATCTGGTTGATCACCTTCATCGGCGACAATGGCTTATCGGTGGTCCAGGCCGGGCAGCGGTCCTGGCAGCGCTTGCACAGGGTGCAGGCATCGCCGTCGAAGATATCCTTCCAGCTCATATCGGCAACCTCGACAGCCCCGAATTTTTCCGCCTCTTCGTCTTCGAGATCGAGGCTGACCAGTTTGCCTTTCGGTCCCCGGTCTACAAAAAGATAGTTGGCCGAAGTGGTCAGGATATGGCGGAATTTGGTGAACGGTATCAGACAGAAGAAGCCGATCACCAGGAAAAGATGAAACCACCAGGTCATTTTGTGCAGGCTCAACAGTGATGCTTCACCGATGGGAGCGAGCATTTTCGAGAACAGCAGGCCGACCGGCGACCAGGCGGCCAGCGGAGTGCCGGCTTCGGTCACCGCCATCCGCGCCCCCTCGACGACAAAGCCGGTCACCAGGATGACGAACAGCAGGCCGTGCATGATCGCATCATCCTTTTTGGTCTCCAGACCTTCGGGCTTCAGGATGTAGCGTCTGACAAACAGCGCCCCGAGCATCACCAGGGCGGCCAGGCCGGCCAGGTCGAGGGCCAGGGAAAAAAACAGGTAAAACCCGCCTTTGAGGAAAACGAGGTCGAACAGTGGATCGGTGAAGTCGGCCTGGATAAAGACCAGGGTGGTACCGACAACGAGCACCAGAAATGCCCAGAAGAACAGGCCGTGGAAGATACCGGCGCCGCCGCCCTGGATAACCTTCTTCTGCAGCATCACGCTTTTGAGCATGTGGGCGATGCGCCCGCCCGGATCATCGAAGCGGCTCAATTCCCGGCCCTGCTTATAGACCCTGGAGCGGGTCAGGAAGGATTTCACCACAAAAAAAATAGCGCCGATGGCCAGGACATACATCGGTATCAGCGTCAGCGGACCGTGGCCGACATTCCAGTAAATTTCGCGGGTAAACTCCATGCACGCCTCCACTACCGGTTTAGGTCAAGAACAGGATCGGTTATGATCTCTTTATATAAGGTGTTAACGTAAAGGTCAAGACCAAATATTGACCATTAGTAATCGACAAAAATACCCATTAATTGCTGAAATAGATAGGTTTTTTATTTATTTGACAGGGACATGAAGGACGTGCTAATCTGTGACGGCAAATTACGTAAAGGTAAAGAAATCACAGCTGCCACTACCAACCGCAGGTTGCCCTGGCAGGCGGCTCCCCGCAGAACGTCTCTGCTGGTAACAAGGATCATACCATGAACGAAGTTCCCGAGAAAAGCACTCAGATCGGCGCTCTGGCCAAACAGCTTGGCATCACGACCAGGACGATTCGCTATTATGAAGAAATCGGCCTGATGGGCACGATCAACCGCCAGGGCGGCAGCACCAGGAGTTATAACGGCGACGAGATATTGCGGCTCAAGTTTATCCTGAAGATGAAATCCCTCGGTATCTCACTCAAGGAAATCCAGGAACTTTCCAATATTTTCGACATCAACGACCAGGATTTCTCGACCATCACACCGAAGCTGATCGAGATTCTCGACCACCACATCGCCGTTCTCGACGAGAAAATGGTCAGCCTCATGTCCCTGCGGCAGGATGTGGTCGAATACCGTCTGAGGATCATGGAGCTGTTGAGCAACGGCGCACCGTGATCGATGCCGCCACGGACATAGTGCATCGTGCCCGGTGAGTGCGGTTTTAGGATGGCGCGATTACGGCGCCGGGATGTCCAGTCCCAGCGGGACCAGAATGTTTTCTTTGAACTGCTGCTGAATCTCCTCGTCCCTCAAACCGTCGTGCTCACCAATAGCGGTGATCTTTTCAGCCAGCACAAGCATCCGGGCCCGGCACTCGTCTGAGGCCCGCCGCACCACCTGCCAGTCGTACCGCTCCAGAAAACTGTTCCAGGCCGGCCGTATTTCCCCGAAGAGCTCGGCTCTCAAGCCATCGAGAAAACAGAGGTAGAGGGCAAGACTGGAAGCTTTTTCCTGGCTGATGATATGGTTCAGCAGCCCCCGGGGATGGGTGTCGGCCAGGATGTCTTTGATCGCCCGGCAGACGAACTCGATAACCGAGCCGGGGAACCGCACCGCCAGTGATTTCAGCGTATCTCTGCCCAGCGCGGTCTCAAGCATTTCTCCAATTTCATGATAGATGAACAGATCCAGTTCCCCGGCAACGATCCGATCGAGCAGCGGCGGCAGCCGCTCCTGGTCGAGTCCGTCCTCCTTGAGCAGGCCGTAATGGTTGAGGAAGAAACGGTATGAACTCCTGCAGGATGAGCGCAGTTCCTGAATATGATCGTATAGAAAAAACCGCAACGGGTCGGTGCGGATGACTACCTGATCGTCCTGAACCATGGCGAACGGAGCCGCCATCTCCCGGGCATACTCGCACCCCAGCAACAGAACCGGACAGCCGGAGCGCTCGAAGCGCTCGACTATTTCGGAGAGGAAAAATATTGCTTTCATCGACCGTCCATGCCCGGCACCGTAAAAAAGGCGGCTGCCGGCCTGGGCCGCGTTGATCGCCGCCACGTCATGGGCGTCGCAGCACTCACCCTGCAGCCTGACAACCCGAAACGGACTCTCGGCCAGCCCCTGCCAATAATGTTCCTTGGCCTCGATCCAGTCGAGCAACTCGGCCGGCTCCGGCTCCTGCCAGGGCTCGAGCCCCTTTTCCCATTTGTAGAGACCGCGCAGTTTGAGAACCATCGAACACATCGAGTAGATGCCGTGATCCCTGGCATCGGAGACGTCGCAATTGAACTGGATATCGCTGCGCAGCGCCTCGTCGGGCAGGGGACTCTTGATGGATCGCGTCATGGCCGTAACCACCTGCTTCTAGTAAAAAGACAAAAACATCTTCTATTCAGGTATAAGGATATACATCATGAACACCTTTACCAGACGAGCAATCGAGATCATCAAGGTGATTCCAGAGGGCAAGGTAACCACCTACGGCGCTGTCGCCGCCGCTGCCGGCAACCACTGCGGGGCAAGGCAGGTTGCCAGAATTCTGCATTCGAGTTCCACGGTTTACAACCTTCCCTGGCATCGGGTGATCAACCAGAAGAGGGAAACCTCACCGCGCGGATCGATGAGCCATATCGAGCAGCGGCGGCTGCTTGAGTGTGAAGGGGTTGTTTTCGACGAACGGGGGAAAGTCGACTTCGATCGCTTCCTGTGGCTGCCATAACCATGCGCCGTTTTCGGACTAAGACCGCTGACCCGCCCTAGATTGTTCTGGTAACTGTATGAAAAATATGTGATATTTCCAATTTAACGATACACAAACCTCAGCTCAGCAAAGGAGATTCGCCATGGTTGAAACCTTTACGGCATATCAGATCAGCAAAGATGGTGAAACCACCCGGTGCAGACTTACCCAACTGACAGAAAATGACCTGATGGCTGGCGACGTCACCGTCAGGGTCGACTACTCCACGCTGAATTACAAAGACGGTCTGGCCCTGACCGGCACAGCACCGGTGGTCAGGCGTTTCCCGCTGACGCCGGGCATCGATTTCAGCGGCACGGTTATCGACTCCAGCAACCCGCGCTTCAAGAAGAACGACCAGGTCATTCTCAACGGCTTCGGCGTCGGCGAGGTGCACAGCGGCGGCTACGCCGAGATCGCCCGGGTCGACGGCGGCTGGCTGGTTGCCAAGCCTGACGGGCTCACCAGCAGACAGGCTATGGCAGTGGGCACCGCCGGCTACACGGCCATGCTCTGCGTCATGGCCCTGGAGGACCACGGGATCAAACCGGAGGACGGGACCATCCTGGTCACCGGTGCCGCCGGCGGCGTCGGCAGTGTTGCGCTGGTGCTGCTGGCCGGACGTGGCTACCGGGTCGCGGCGGTGACCGGGCGGCCGGAAGAATCTGAGTACCTGCGTTCACTGGGGGCGGCAGAAATCCTCGAGAGGGGCGCTTTTGCAGACAAGCCCCGTCCGCTGGGCAGGGAATTGTGGGCCGGTGCCGTGGATGTGGCCGGCGGCAACACCCTGGCCAACGTCATCAGCCAGATCGTTTACGGCGGTGCGGTGGCGGCCTGCGGTCTGGCCGATTCGATGTCCCTGCCGTCCTCGGTGGCCCCTTTTATCCTGCGCGGGATATCGCTCTATGGGATCGACTCGGTCATGGCCCCGCTTGACAAGCGGGAACGTGCCTGGCAGCGGATCGCAGCAGACCTCGACCTGGATCTTTTGGAGACGATGACCGCGGAAATAACGCTTGAGCAGCTGCCCGAGGCGGCCCGGTCGATCATGGCCGGTTCAGTGCGCGGTCGAACGGTGGTAAAGATCGGCTGATCAGGCCAGCTAGAAAGAGAATATATCGCGGCGGATATGGTCGAGGGCCGGAAAGCTTGTCCTGACCGCCCGGACCGCGCCCAGATCGATACGGGCAACAAGGGTGGTCACCGCATCCTGTGCCTGGGCAATCACCAGCCCCCAGGGATCGATGACCATGCTCCTGCCGTAGCAGAGATGATGGGGCGGGGCGCTGCCCCACTGGCCGACGCCGGCGACCCAGCACTGGTTCTCGATGGCCCGGGCCCGGAGCAGTACCTCCCAGTGGTCCCTGCCGGTCTGCAGGGTAAACGCGGCCGGCAGCAGGATGACATTGGCTCCCTGGAGCACCAGCCTCCTGAACAGCTCCGGAAAACGCAGATCATAGCAGGTGGCCATACCGAAGGTGAAGGGGCCGATACCAAACAGGGCCGTTTCTGCCCCGGAGCTGATCACCGCAGACTCGTGATAGTTTCTGCCGCCGGGAATTTCCACATCGAAAAGGTGCAGCTTGCGATAGCGGGCCAGAAGCGTGCCCGCCTGGTCGAACACCACCGCGGTGTTGTAGACGGATTCACCGTCTTTTTCCAGATAGCTGCCGATGTGAATATGGCAGCTGCGGGCGGCAGCCATGGCGCTGATGGAAGCCAGGTAGGAGGAGTCGCCGATCTCCTCGGCCTCGGCCGCCTTGCGGGCGTCGGGCCCGATGAAGTCTGCATGCTCGGGGAGGACAATCAGGTCGGCGCCCTGATCGGCAAGCGTATGGACCGCTTCCTGGATCGCCCTGAGGTTGTCGGCTTTTGAGTCAGCACTGTTGAGCTGGGCCAGACCGATCTTCAATGCTGGGTTATCATTATCTGGGTTCATGTTCAGGTCTCCGAAGATAAACCGGGCAAGGTTTCTCTTTTAAAACGGATTCATGGTGGTATAACAGAGCCGTGCAGAACGATCCCGCAAAACATCCGGTTGCTCGATTAACAGAATAAAATGCTCGGAACCATTGTCAACGTCATAGCCATTATCCTGGGCAGCCTGGTTGGGGTGCTGTTCAGAAAAGGTATACCGGAGAAATACAAGGAGATCATCATGAGCGGCGTCGGCCTCTCGGTGATCCTCATCGGCATCAAAAGCGCGCTCAGCTCAGACAGCCTGCTGATCGTCATTTTCTCGGTGATAATCGGAGCGGGGATCGGCGAGTTCCTGAGGATAGAAGACCGGCTCGAAGCCTTCGGCACCTACCTGGACCGCAGGGTGGTGCGAAAATCGAGCGATACCGGATCCTTCGTCCGCGGGTTCGTGACCGCCAGCCTGGTTTTCTGTGTCGGCTCCATGGCTATTGTCGGAGCACTTGAAAGCGGACTGACCGGCAATCATCAGACCCTGTTCGCCAAATCGATCCTGGACGGGGTAACGTCGATCATCTTCGCCTCAACCATGGGTATCGGTGTTCTTTTCTCAGGGGTACCGGTACTCATCTACCAGGGCGCCCTGACCCTCACCGCGGTTTTCATGAAAAACTTTCTGGTCCCCGAAACCATTTCCCAGATGACCTCGGTGGGCGGCCTGCTGATTCTGGCCATCGGTATGAACCTGCTGGGTATCACCAGGATCAGGATCGGCAACCTGATTCCCGGGATTTTTCTACCGCTGCTCTACTTCGCCGTGGTCAGTCTGTTCGCTTAGCCCGCGGATCAGCAGGTGGTGCGGTCTCCCAGCCGGCTTCAGCCTCCGCCGAACGCCCGTCTGACCTTTTTCTTTATTGTCTCCACCACATAGGGTGTGTAACGCTTTTTTTCCTTGAGGATCCGGCTAAAGAGGTCGCGCTTTTTCTCCGGCGGCAAAGCCCGCTCAACCGGGGCCAGGGACAGTGAACCGGTGGGGCAGGTGGAAATACAGGCGCCGCAGCCCAAACACCGGTCCGGCCGAACCACCGCACGTTTACCATCGTCGACGCCGACCGGCTCGATCGCAGCGACGTTGCAGTTTTTCCAGCACAGCCCGCAGCCGATACAGGTCTGCTCGTCTATCTCGAGCACGAAAGGCGCTTTGGCGACCCCGTGGGGAAAACCCTGCATGACCCCGCCCAGCAGTTCACAGCAGCAGGAGCAGCAGTTGCAGATGAAGGAAGGTTTGTGCCTGATATTGTCGGTGATGTGGGTCAGGTTCAACTCGTGGGCCGTATCCAGAACCGCCAGCAGTTCATCGACGCTGCGCTCCTCGGCAAACCCCCGGCGGACCATGAACCGGGCTGCCGTGCCCAGCGAGATGCAGATCCCCTCGGTGGGCGCCTTCTTGGCGCAATGCCCGCCCCGATGTCCTTTCTGGTGACGGCAGTAGCACATGCCGATGGCACCGTAACCCGCTTTTTTGACAATTTCCCGGGCGCTCTGCCAGGTGGTCACCACCGACTCCACCGGCACATGTTCCTCGTAGGCCAGGGCCCGGGTCAGCTGGGTCGATGAGCCGAACATTTCCTGGCCCATCCGCTGCTGCGGGTCCTCGAAGAGATACTCGTGCATCAGCTGCGCCAGCTCCTCGACCGGCAGATCCTGGCGCTGCTTCATGAAGGTGAACTCGAAAAAGCCGATCAGCCCCGGCATCAGCAGATAGTATTGGTTGCCGCCATAGGACAGGTCCATGACCAGCCCCTTTTCGGCCATGCTCTCCAGCAGCGGCGCAAGCCGCTCCGGCGGCCAGCCGGTTGCCCGGGCCAGCTCTTTGGGAGTGGCCTCCTGAAGCGGAAAGCGGGATGCCACGAACGCCTCATCCTCGCTGAACAGAAGCGCCAGAATACGCCGCAGGGTTTCACTGTCCGGCAGCCCGATCGGATAGCGGTTGAGCCGGTCGATCAGCGGAACGATAGTATCCTTGCCTTCCTGGTGATGACCCATAGCAGTATCTCTAGCCTGAAGTTATCAGTGTGGTCATTGTTTTCCCACCACGCCGTGGAACAGATCCGCAACCGGTTCGAACAGTCCGATCTCCCGCAGAGCATCCTGGAGCAGCGCGGGATGCTCGAGAAAATCCTTCATGAAGACGATTTCCGAAGCCTTCAGGTAGATATGGAAAGGATCGGACATCGAGCTGAACAGGTGGGCAATTACTTCGGCAACGGATTTGTCCGAAAGGTGCGGCAGCAGGTAACTGACCCGGTGCAGGGTTTTACTGATATAAAAAAGAATCGTTCGCTCGACACTGTCTATGTGGCGCCGGTGACCAGGCAGAATCCGCCTGGTCCGCAGCCCGGCCAGTTTCACCACACTGCTGCAGTAAGCCTCATAGTTTCTGAAACGGCCGCCCTTTTCCAGGTCGACATCGAGCAGCGGCGACTGAAACACGCCGCGCAGAAGCGTATCTCCGGTTACGGCCCAGCCGTTTCCAGTGTACACCAGGTCACTCTGGGAGTGCCCGGGACAGCTGAGCACCTTAATTCCCAGGTGCGGCGGGAGATCCGTTTCAGCCGTCAGGTAGTTCTCCGGAAAACGCGGCGACATGACCGACTGGGTAAAGCGTTTGCGCAGCTGGTCCAGGTAATCCTCTTTAAACCCCATCGCGCTGATCAGCTCGAACATGGTCGCCAGCCGTTCCTCGATCCGCTCGTTTTTGACGATGTCGGGCCGGGGCAGATAGAGCCGGGCATCGCTATTCTCCTCAAGCCAGGACGCCTGCCCGTAGTGATCGATATGACAGTGGGTGACCAGCACATGTTTCAGCCGGTCCAGGTCGATCTGCCGGCGGAGAAAGTCGCGTCCCGCGTCGGTGGGCGGGCCGGTATCGATCAGTACAATCTCATCGCCATGATCGATCGTGTAGCAATGAACCGGACCCACCATATAGGGCGTATCGACGGTGTGCTGAACTGGGATCATAGCCGCTCTGAGCAAAACGGTCCCGCTGCCGGGGCGAAAACGAAACCAATTGAATCTGCGAATCAGCCGGAAGACTACCGGGTCATCTTAACCGAAAATATATTTCTCGTCTTCGCAGGCGGCCTCGGCAACCAGTCTCTTGGCAGCCAGCAGTCCGGTGGCATCGTATTTGCTGAAGCGCCGGACCCCGGAAAGGATCATCGTCAGGGTGTCACCCTCCTCGATGTAGAAAGCCCCCTTGCGGGCGGCCGTACCGGCTGTTTCAGAAGCGTTGAAGGCAAAGATCCTGACCGTGGCCTTGACCAGTTCCTGTTTGCGTTCACTGAACTTCGGCAGGACTTTCTCGGCCCGCAGGACCGCGCTTTCCAGGGCAAAGATCTGAATGGCGATATCGGCCGCGGCCATCAGAATTTCCTGTTCTTCGGCAATCTTGTCCATATATTTCTGGACCCCGGTGCCGGAGAGGATCAGGAACAGGGTTTTCAGATTGGCCAGCAGCGCTTTTTCGGCACCAAAAGCGACGCTGTCGTCCAGCTCGTCAAAAGATGGGGTCATCAGCGACTCGAACGCTTTCATCGCCTCTGCCTGCAGCGGCAGCTCCCCTTTCATGGCCTTGCGCAGGATCATTCCCGGAATCAGCAGCCGGTTAATTTCGTTGGTGCCCTCGAAGATACGGTTAATCCGTTCATCCCGGTAGTAGCGCTCGGCGGGATAGTCGCTGACATAGCCGTAGCCGCCGTGGATCTGCACCACCTCGTCGACCGTCCGGGCCAGCACCTCACTGCAGAACACCTTTGAAATACCGCATTCGGAGGCATACTCCTCGATACCCTTCTGGTACTCGACGTAGTAGTCATCCGCACCCTTATCAATGGTGGCCAGTTTGTCGTCAAGCAACCCGGCCAGCCGGTATACCAGCGATTCCGAGGCGAAGATATCGGCCGTCAGGTCGGCGATTTTCTCCTTAATGGCCCCGAAGCTGCTGATCTTTCGCTTGAACTGGGTGCGTTCATTGGCATACTTGATCCCGGTCTCAAGCGCCGCCTTGGCGGCGCCGGTTACCGCGGCTCCGAGTTTGAAGCGCCCGACATTAAGAACGTTAAAGGCTATTTTGTGGCCTTTGCCGATCTCGCCCAGCACGTTCTCCACCGGCACTTTGCAGTTGTCCAGGATGACCGGGGTGGTGGAAGAACCCTTGATGCCCAGTTTCTTCTCCTCGGGGCCGATGGACAGGCCCTCGAAATTTCGCTCCACCAGAAAGGCGGTGAAATGTTCCTTGTCGATCTTGGCAAAAACGGTGAACAGCTGGGCGAATCCGCCGTTGGTTATATACTGTTTGGTGCCGTTCAGCAGATAGTGCGCCCCGTCTTCGGACAGCACCGCACTGGCCTGGGCCCCCAGGGCATCGCTGCCGGACCCCGGTTCGGTGAGGCAGTAGGCCGAACACCACTCGCCGGTGATCAGTTTCTCGAGGTACTGCTCTTTCTGCTCATGGGTGCCGTAATAGATCAGCGGCAGCGTACCGATTCCGGTATGGGCGGCGTAGGCCACCGAAAACGACCCGCTGACCGCGATACGCTCGGCAACCAGCATCGAGGAGGCCTTGTCCAGATCCAGCCCTCCATACTCCTCCGGCGCATCCATCATCAGCAGACCGAGTTCACCGCAGGTGCGCATCCCCTGGACGACGATGTCGAAATTCTGCTTGTCGATCTCCTCGATATGGGGAAGGATCTCATTTTCGACAAACTGCCGGGTGGTTTCCCCGAACTGCCGCTGCTCGTCGCTGAAATCCTCCGGCGTGAATACATCCTCCGCCCTGACCTCGGCAATAAGGTACTCGCCGCCTCTCAATAACGTATCAGCCATGGTTCACCTCTTGGTCCCGATCTCGAAGCAAGATCGCATTAATGGTATCAGATATTGATTCTTTCTATTTGTTAAGCTGCTTCCGGATAGAGCCGCTCGAACAGCCCGGCAGCCCCCATGCCGCCGCCGATGCACATCGAGACCATGCCGTACTGCAGTTTTCTGCGTCCCATCTCATGCAGCAGCGTGGCGCTCAATTTGGCTCCGGTACAGCCGAGCGGGTGACCAAGGGCGATGGCCCCGCCGTTGACGTTGATTATGTCACGGTTCAGGCCCAGTTCCTTGATCACGGCAAGGGCCTGGGCGGCAAATGCCTCGTTGAGCTCGATCAGTTCAATCTGCTCGAGGCTCATCTGCGCCATTTTCAGAACAGCCGGAATTGCGGCCACCGGGCCGATGCCCATCACCTCAGGCGGTACTCCCCTGACCGCAAAGGCGATGAACCGGGCCATCGGATCTGTGGGGACGGTCTTCAGGAAATCCTCTGAAACCACCATCGACACGGCGGCGCCATCGGTCATCTGGGATGAATTGCCGGCGGTGACCGGGCCGCCCAGTTTGAAGGCCGGCCGCAGTTTAGCAAGAGAATCGGGCGTCGTACCGGGCCGGACACCATCATCGATGGCCACAGTTTCAGTGGTCCTGACGATGGCACCGTTGACCAGTTCGGTCTTTTCGATTTCCACCGGGATAATCTCGTCGGTGAAACGGCCCGCCTCGATCGCTTCCGCGGCTTTGCGGTTGCTCTCCGAAGCGAATTCATCCATCTGCCGCCGGTCGATGCCGTAGCGCTCCGCCACCAGTTCGGCGGTAATTCCCATTGACGAGTATGCCTCCGGCCAATCTTCGGCCAGGCCGGGGTTGGCACTGTATTTGAGCCCGCCCAGCGGCACTGACGACATCGATTCGACGCCGCCGGCGACAATGCAGTCAGCCAGGCCGAGCATGACCCGCTCAGCAGCCAGGGCAATACTCTGCAGCCCGGAGGAGCAGAACCGGTTGATGGTCTGTCCGGGCACTTCGGCCGGCAGTCCCGCTTTCATGGCCGCCACCCGGCCCACGTTCATGCCCTGCTCGGCTTCGGGAAAAGCGCAGCCCAGGTAGACATCGTCGACCCGGTCCGGCTCTACTCCGGTCCGGGCAACAATCGCTCTGATCGCCGCCGCGGCCAGATCGTCGGGCCGCATGTTCCTGAACTTACCTTTATTCGCCCGGCAGCCCGGGGTCCGGTAACTCGCCAGAATATAGGCTGTTTTCATTTCTTACCTCTTTTGTCTCTATGACGTTTGCTAGTTTCTCAGCGGTTTTCCGGTTTTCAGCATATGCTGGATGCGCTGGGCGGTATTTTTTCTGCTGCAGAGCTTGAGAAAGTTTTCCCGTTCCAGCTTCAGAAGGTATTCCTCACTGACCAGGGTTCCCGGGTTCACGTCACCGCCGCAGATCACCTCGGCAATTACTGAACCCATCTCCTCTTCATACTCGGTGATGTGTCCGCCCATTTTCATGTTCCACAGCTGGGTCTTGATGCTGGCGGCAACGCCGCGCCCCGGGGCGGCGATGTCGGTCCTCATTTTCGGCGGCCGATAGTTGACCGCCAGCGCCAGCACCTGCTGTTTGGCATCGCCGATCAACCGGTCCAGGTTCATGCTGATGCAGTCGCCCGGGCCCATATAGCCCATGTCGAACAGCTCGGCGGCGCCCATCGACACCTGGGCCATGGCTATCTGCCTGAAATGTTTAAAAATGAACGGCTGAACGTCGGTGTCATAGCGGGTTGCCAGATCGACCGCCCGGATACACATTTCCTTGGTGCCGCCGCCGGCCGGCAGCAGTCCGACACCGATTTCCACCAGTCCCATGTAAGTTTCCGCATAGCCATTGATGCGGTCGGCGTGCAGGGAAAATTCGCACCCCCCGCCCAGGGCCATGTTGAAGGGAGCGGCCACCACCGGAACGCGCGAATATTTTATCGCCATGGTCGCTTTCTGAAAGGCCCTGACCACCATGTCGATATCCTCCAGGGCGCCCTCGGCCAGCGCCACCGCCAGCAGCATCAGGTTGGCGCCGACGGAGAAGTTGGCCCCCTGGTTGGCAATAACCAGGCCGACCCCCTCTTCTTCCGCCCGCTTGATAGCCTTGTGGGTCATGGCCAGGATATCAGAACTGATGGCGTTCATCTTGGAGTGAAATTCAAAACAGAAGACGCCGTCTCCCAGATCGATGATCGAGGAGTTGGCGTTTTTCTCTACTACCCGGTCGGCCTTTTTAAGGATCTGCAGATCGATCTGCCCATCGGCCATGACCACCGGCTTATAAGATTGAGACGCCAGGTCATAGAACTGTTTGATGTTCTGATCGGAGAAACGATAGAACGAATCGATCCCGTCAAGCACTGCGGGTAGGGCCACCCCGTCCTTTCCGGCCCGTTTGACAAAATTTTGCACGCCGATGGCATCGAGCATTTCAAACGGCCCCAGTTCCCAGTTGAACCCCCACTTCATGGCATTGTCGATATTGACCACGTCGTCGGCGATTTCAGGGATACGGTTGATCGTATAGATCAGCGTATCACGCAGCGTCCGCCAGCCATACTCGGCGCCCTTGTCGGTACCGCCGATGACGGCCATGATCCGCTGCCGGGGGTCATCCACCTGCTTGACCATCTGCACCGACGCGAACCTGGGCTTCTCCAGGGCTTTGTAATCGCCGCTCTTATAGTCGTAGTAAAAGATCTGGCGCTTGCCGTCGATCTATCTCCTTTTTATAGAATCCCTGGCCCGATTTATTGCCCAGCTTGCCCGATTCGATCATCTTGGCCATGAATTCAGGCAGCTTGAATACCGCCCGCTCCTCATCGTCAGGGGCGGAATCGTAGGAATTGGTCCCCACATGGGCCAGGACATCGAGTCCGACCAGATCCGCCGTCCTGAAGGCCGCGCTTTTGGGGCGGGCCGTAGCCGGCCCGGACACCGAATCGACCTCTTCCACCGTCATGTCCATGGCAACCATATGCTCGATGCCCTTGTAAATGGCATAGACACCGATGCGGTTGGCGATGAAATTGGCGGTATCCTTGGCATAGACCACGCCTTTACCGAGCCGGCGGGAAATGAATTGGGAAAGCGCCGCGACCGTCCGGTCGTCGGACTCGTCACAGGGAATGATTTCCATCAGCCGCATATAGCGCGGCGGGTTGAAAAAGTGGGTGACCAGAAACCGCTTCCTGACTTCGGGCGGCAGCCCGTCCGCCATCCGGTTGACTGACAGCCCGCTGGTATTGGAACTGAGCACCGCCTCGGGGTGGAGATGGGGGACAAGTTTGTTGAACAGGCCGAGCTTGATATCCATGTTCTCGACCACGACCTCGATGACCCACTGGCAGGAGGACAGCTTGTTCAGATCGTCTTCGAAGTTGCCGGTTTCGATCCGATCGATGTACGACTTCAGATAGAGCGGTGCCGGCTTCATCTTCAGCAGCCCCTGGCGGCCTTGCTCGGCAATGCGGTTGCGCACCGCCGGGTCATCCAGGGTCAAGCCTTTCTTTACCTCATCCGGGTTCAACTCACGGGGCACCATGTCGAGCATCAGGACATCGAGCCCGGCATTGGCCAGGTGTGCGCCTATGGTGGCTCCCATGACCCCGGCGCCGAGTACGGCTACGCGATTGATCTGCATCATTGTTTCTCTCCGTCGACGGCTTTGTCCCTGAAGACCAGCCCGTTTGTTCTGTTCATATACATTTCATCGACAATGGTTTT
Source organism: uncultured delta proteobacterium (assembly GCA_963845115.1). Taxonomy (GTDB): domain Bacteria; phylum Desulfobacterota; class Desulfobulbia; order Desulfobulbales; family Desulfocapsaceae; genus JABDQA01. Next base: position 384,206 of record CAWJQN010000003.1, read on the forward strand.
GTATTTATCATAGATGGCCTTGCGCTTCAGTTTCAGGGTCGGGGTCAGTTCCCCGCCGTCGATCGAGAAATCCACCGGCAACAGAGTGAAATATTTAATGGTCGAATAGGAAGCCAGGTTCTGGTTGAGTTCCTCGATTCGCTCGGCGTAAAGACTGGTGATCCGGCTGCTCTTGACCAGTTCGTAGCTATCGATGTAGTCGATGCCGTGCTCGCGGCTGTAGTCGATCAAGCGTTCGATATTGGGAGTGAGCAGGGCCGTGAGAAAAGGTTTCCGGTCACCGAAAACGATGGCCTGGGAGATGAATTTATCCAGTTTCAGCTCGTTTTCGATCGGCTGGGGCGCGATGTTCTTGCCGCCGGCGGTGACGATGATCTCTTTTTTCCGATCGACGATGTAGACAAAACCGTGCTCATCGATATGGGCGATGTCGCCGGTCTTGAACCAGCCGTCCTCGAAGGCCTCGGCTGTCGCCTTTTCATTCCTGAAGTAACTGCGCATCACCTGGGGGCCCTTGACCAGCAGTTCACCGTCCTCGGCCACTTTCAGCTCGGTTTCATCGATCTTCCTGCCAACCGAGTCGAAGCGGACCTCATCGATGCTGCTCAGGGTGACGACCGGGCTCGTCTCGGTCAGACCGTAGCCGTTGAAAACCGGGATACCGATCGCCCACATGAACTCGTTGATCGTTTTGTCAAGCGGTGCACCGCCGCAGATCATACCTCGCAGCTTGCCGCCGAAGCGGTTTCTGACTTTCCTGAAAACCAGTCGGTCGAATAGTTTGTATTTCAGACCGAGCAGGCCCACCGGAACCTTATCGACATACTTCCTGTTGACATAATCCCGCCCTGTTTTCACCCCATAGTGAAACATCGCTTTACGCAGCGGGCTCATCTGGTGGACACTTTCATGGATGCGGCTGTAAACTTTCTCGAACAGCCGGGGAACACTGATCATGAAGGTCGGCTGGATCTCCGCCATGTTCTCCACCACATTTTTGACGTCCTCGGCAAAGGCGATGTGCTTGCCGCTCATCAGGGCCACATAGTAGCCGCCGGTTCGCTCCAGGATGTGGCTCAGCGGCAGGAAGCTGAGAAAGGTCTCATTGGGATCCAGGCCGCGGATTCTGCGAATGCCATAGGTGACATTGCTGATCACGTTGTACTGGGTGAGGATGACCCCTTTGGGCGGGCCGGTGGTGCCCGAGGTGTAGATGACGGTGAGGATGTCGTCATGGCCGATCTGGGCGATCCGCTCCTCGATCTGCTCTCTTTCCTCCGCACTGATCGGCGTCGAAACTTCGGAGAGCTGATACTGCGTATAGACGGGGAAAGACAGCGAGCCCATGAAGCGCTCATAGGAGATGACCAGTTCGACATCGGGAATCTGATCTTTTATCTCGAGCAGCTTCTCATATTGTGCCTTGGTCGAGACAAAGACGATGCGCGCCCCGCAGTGGTTGATCACGTAGGCCGCCTGCTCGCCGGTATTGGTTGCGTAGATCGGCACGGTGATGCCCCCGCCCGACTGGATGCCAAAGTCGGAGATGGCCCAGCCGAGACGGTTTTCCGAAAAGATCGCCACCTTATCCCCATTTTTCATACCGACCTTGCACAGTCCCCGGGCCAGTTGCAGGACCCGTTCATAAAACTCCGCGTAGGTCAGGGAAAGGTAAACACCGTGCTTCTTGTAACTGATCGCTGTCCGATCTCGGAAACGATCCGCATTTTCCTTGAGGATTGCTGGGATCGATTGATAGGAAAGAAAGTCCATGGCTCCTCCTGTCAGCATTCCTTATTCACGGCTACATGTCTCGTTTGATTATAGCACAATCACCTCCCCTCTGTATACCTGACCTTTACGTTTAAGTCAACTATCAAAACAAATTTTCACCCTGCCCGGTGGATTTTCCGGTTTCGTCAAACAATTTCCAGGAATATCAATAAGTCATTTATATTCAGTGTATTAAATAGAATCTAAACGACCCATACATTGTGGTGCCGGTCGATCGTAAGGGCCTGGCGCGAGATTGGTGGCCGTCGTTGCTCTTTACGTAAAGAAACGATCTTTCCGCTATTTTCTCATCAACGGGTTACAGTTTCTGATCGTCACCCTGCCCTGCAGCATGTTTCCTTTGGAGTATTCGCTGAATATGCAGCTGTTGGTTTGCGGATCGTAGTTTTCGACCCACAGATGATCGTCTTTCCAGGTGGCGGCGATATGGTAATAGCCATCGGGAACCGAGATGGTCATGACCCCTCCATAGCGTTTGACAAAAACCTGCTCGAGCCCGAAATAGTAAGCTGACCAGCCGACCAGCAGAATAACCACCGAGACGGCGGCAGCCGGCTTCCAGCGGTTGCCTTTAATGCCGATTCCAAAAACAGCCGCCCCCACCAGAAGGGCGACGAAAATCCAGTACAGATAGGTGATCATTGCAGTTTCTCCCTTTTCATTGTTGTGAGCCGGGCGTCTGCTGCCCGCGCCGCTTCCCTGGTACTTCTGTGCTACTCTATTGCCGTAACCCTCAATTGCAATATCGACGGTGTTCGTGTTTAATGAAACCACAAGCAGGGAAACAGAAATTCTCATCTCGGAGCTGCCATGACTGAGCAGAAGCCCAAAAGAAACATCCGAACGGGCGTGGTGTTCGGCGGATCAGGGCTGATCGGGGGCACGGTGGTCAACTTCTACAAACAGCGCCGCCCCGGCATGGTCGATATGCTGGCCCCGAGCAGCAAAAAAGTGTCGCTGCAGGACTGCCGCGACATCCGAAACTACCTGCTCACCATCAAGCCCGATTTTGTCATCAACGCGGCAATCGCCAATATCGACGCCGATCCGCAGCTCTGCTTCGAGGTCAACTATGTGGGTGCCGTCAATATCGCCCGGGCCGCAGCTTCACTCAATATCCCCTACATCTTTTTCAGTTCTGCAGCCATCCTGCCCCAGGGGGAGGGGTTGCGGGAAACCGACACCCTGCCCCTGACCGCGCAGCTGAGCAACTACGCCAAGTCGAAATTGATGGCCGAGGAGACCCTGCGGTATATGGCCGACAATGAGGGGCTCGACTTCTCCTGCATCAGGCTTTCCATCGTTTACGGCAATCACGATCACAAAATCCAGGGATTTCACCGGCTGCTCTTCTCCATTGCCGACGAATCGATGCCCTTTCTGTTCACCAAGAAAGGGTGCCGACATTCATACAGCAACTCCCGCAAACTTCCCTACCTGATCCACCACATGCTTGATCACCGGAAGGAGTTCGGCGGACAGACCTACCATTTCGTTGACCGGGAACCGGTCGAGCTGGCGCATCTGATTATGACCATCAGGTCCCACCTGCAGCTGAAAAGCCCCCGCAACATCTGTATTCCTTATTCGATGGCCCGAACCGGGAAGAAAAGTATCCAGGTCATCCTGCGGCTGCTCACCAAGATCGGCCTGAAGGCTTCTCTCCCCCCGGAGCTGATGTTTCTCGGCGCCTTCTACCGGACCCAGACGCTCTCCTGCGAGAAACTGCAGAATTCCAGCTTCGAGGATCCGATGCCCGATGAGACGGTCTATACGAGACTGGCGGAAATGATACCCTACTACCTGACCCGCTGGACCCACCAGAACCTGATCACCACCTTCGATGAGAAAATTGAGTTCGACGAGCAGATCCGTCAGGATTTCATGCACAACCCGGCGGCGCTGATCGAGTCGATTCACCAGGACTCCACGGGGCCGTTCGAACCCGACAGTATCGACTCCTGAACCGAAACGGGGCCTCAGTCGGATGGTGCGCAGGCCCCGGGATGTTCTGAACAGATGCGCTGCAGTTCTGCGGCGGCGCCGCGATGACCGCCCACCGCCGCCCGCTTCAGCCAGTGGACGGCCTGACCCGCATCGCTTGTCTGGTAAGCCCGTCCGAGAAAATACTGGGCGTCGATCTGGCCCATTTCGGCAGAGCGGGTAAACCACTTCAGCGCTTCGCCACTGTCCTTGCGGACCCTGGTGCCGTCTAGATACAAACTGCCCAGATCAAAAGCCGCCATCTGATGTCCTCTTTTTGCGGCTTGCTCCAGCAGCTTGATTGCCTCTTCGACATCGTAGACGACCCCTCCCTTACCCTTCAGGTAGAGATGGGCCAGGGTGTACTGGGCCTCGGCATCGCCGCTGTAGGCATCCTCTAACAGATAGGTGTTGTCGTAGGCCGAAGCCGAACCCAGCATCAGAATCCACAGAACCGCCCCGCTCAACAATCGATGGACCATTTCTTTTATCTCCACAATAATCGCCTGCTCAACGGTCGCAGCGCCCCTCATCTCCCGCCTTCCTTAACCAACCAATAGCAGCGCAACAGCGATTTCAATTACTCATGCCCATCGCAGTTCATATGTCCTGTCACGGCCTGAGGTGCCCCATATCCTCGAGTTAACCGGCATGCTTCAGCAGATCGGTACGAAGCAAGCTGGTGTGAAACGATTTGTTATTTTCTTGTTATTAGAAACTTGAGCCCGGAAGACGTAAAAATTGCTTCTCTTCTGGAGTGGAGATCCTACCCAATATGCTATTTCTGTGAGGGTAGCGGCCAAATTTTTCAATAATTGTTCTATGTTTTTTCTCATATTCAATTGAAGATTCAATACCTAAATTTGAGAAGAGTGATTCTGCTATTGAGTGTATTACGAGAGACTCACTGTGCATAAATGGCATATAGAGAAAGTTTCTTTGGAATGAACTCAATTCAGTGTCAATGCCGCGGGCAATTGCCGACTGAGAGAGGGCTAAGGCAAGCGAGTCATATGCAAAGGACTCAGGCCTATTTCGAAACATGTTTCTTGAGAATTGATCCAAAACAATGATCTCTGCAAGTGCACCACGGCTTGTTTCGCGCCATAAATATAATTCACAGTTGATTGCTTTGGCATGTACCTTCAGGAATCTCTTCCTGATAAGTTCATCAAAATCCTCGTCTTTGATCCACCACTGAGATTTATCAATCTCCTCAAACCAAAATTCTATTATTTGCTGGTACATCTCCGTGCCTTGGTTATAACTTGGAGTGTCGGGCGAGCCTCAGCAAGTCCAGGTGAACGCGATGCAAACCATGTAAAAATGTATAGGCTTTGAAAAGCAAGAGAGGAGGAGATCTACTTTTGCTTCATTTCAAGGTTGGCCACAGCCCTTTTTGCAGCCGCCAGTAATTTGTCCCTGTTCCGATCAAGGTTACCCGCCGCGATGGTTAGGTAACAACCATTTTCCCAGATATGGATCCCGGGTGTGGCAATGAATGTATCCTCCCCAATTCCAACAATCATCTCATGTTCCGGGAAATTTTTTTTGATTGTCGAAAAAGTCTCTTCGGCAGTTTGCCCTTGAACAATACTGAGTTGCAACATGGCGAAGGAATTGTCATCAGCGGCCTCGTAAAGGCACAACTTCATGCCGGTCGCTTCTTGCTTCCCCGGCGCACCGGCTTTCATCTTTTCTCCCATAATCTCCTCGGATTCCAAGTGAGTGATTAAAGTACAGGGGTCGATAATTATTGGAGGATTCGCGAAATTAACAGCACTGTTCAACAATACAAATATTATAGATATTATCGACACAATAAATATACTTCTAATACTCATATGAATTCTCCAATGTCAGGCATTGTTATACCTTCTATTTAGTTGCTGCAGCCTTCGCTATACCAGCAAGTGCCTTTTCAATTCTTGAAATCACTTCCTCGCAGCCGGAAATATTGTGCCTTTTTTGCAAATATAATGGATTGTTATAGGATATCCATGTGTTACCATCACTATCTTTCCAGATTAGAGCTTTTTGGGGCAGATCAATGGCAACGCTTTGCTGGCACTTCATAAGAGGACTTCCGACTTTGGAATTTCCAAAAATTATCAATTCTGTTTCTCCCAATTCTACCCCTACTTTTTGGGCCGCCTCAGAGTGCATAATCCTATTAAATATTGTCATGCCTTTCTCTTTCAGAACACTTTCCAGTCTGTCTCCCGTTTCTTTCACTGTGAAAGAACTTTTAACATCAACCATACCCTCTGCTGCGTATGCTGAAACTGTCAATGTCAGCACCACCATTATAACCGGCATTATTGTTCTCATTTTATTCTCCTTTATATTTCAATACAACTTTCGAGTAAGCGGTAAACACCGCAACACGCATTATCCGGAGAAGTACCCTTTGGATATATCGGTAAACATACAAACTTGAGGATTCCTGTCAGCATTATTTGTCAGCTGAAACGATTGGTTATGCTTTTTTTATTTTTTGTTATCATGTAATCTAGGCTATTGGCAAAGGCTTGCCTGTCACGTGAAACAAGAGCAGAAGGCCCGCCTGTTTCTACCCCGCTCGATCGTAAATTATCTAGAAAATCTCTGGTACTGAGCCTCTCGTTCACATTTTCCTCTGTGTACACCTCACCTCGTGGATTGAGTGCGCCCCCCCCTTCCTGAACGACTCTGGCAGCTAAGGGTATATCTGCTGTAACTACAAGGTCACCCGACTCAAGCCTCTTTACTATTTCGTTGTCGGCAACATCGAGGCCACGTGGAACCTGCAGAAATTTTATAAAAGAAGATCTTGGAATACGAAAATGATTGTTAGCGACCAAAGTCAATTGTATTTCAGCTCTTTCTGCTGCTTTATACAATATTTCCTTTATCACTACTGGACATGCGTCCGCATCTACCCATATTTTCATTTTAATGTTGCATAACACTCTGCATCAGGGGAAATTTGCTGCGCTGCGCTTGTTATGTGGCTTTCTTTTTTCTGTAAATTTTTCTCATTAACGCTAGAATTTTTTTAGCCACACAATGTAAGATCAATAGCGTTCCCAGAAATAATGCTAATCCCCCTAGTGGTAGGAAGAAACTTTCATGAAGCTAGCCGTTCTTATCGATATATTGATAAAACATACTCTCTAAAAACAAGGAAGCAATCCCGGTAAACAAATAAAAAGACCCAAAATCAGGAATTTATATCTCACCAATTTCTTCCTACACATAGCGCCAACCATCACCGTCAATCTTCAAATCCACTGTTTGAGATAGCCCCGAATGACTTAGAGTAACTCGACCAGTGTTTTTGTCTACCTTTTCCCAAACAACGCCCGGGCCGGGAAGCAGGGCGGCAGGTGTCCAGAACAGGGCTTCCGCGACATAACGGCCATATGCAGCCCGCGAGTGGTCAGGGCTGCCCCCCATCCGGGTAACCGGGAACAGGCCGAAAATGCAGAACCGTGTCCACCGACCAGAATCAGATCCGGAAACCGGTACGGACCCACCCAGGCGAAGTTTCCAAACGAAACCTGACGGCGCGGCAAGAATCTGCTTTGCTTTCATCTGCTGGTCGTTTGGGGCCTGCCGAGTACCCAGGCTGAACTGTCCGTTCATATCGATTTCAGCCACAGTGAGTAGAGGAGTGCCGGGCGGGCTCGGGCAAACCGGCAACCCCGGTTATACCGTCACGCAACACATAAGAAGCCGCTGCTCCCGAAAAGCCACATGCGTCTTCTGAGATGCGTCGATTGCTGCTTGAAAATCTCCGGGAGGATCAGACGGAGCTGCGCTATCGGCAACAGCCGGACAGGTCAGTACAAGTAAATAAAGCCCAGTCAATATCAGTAAAAGTGGAAATGAGGCCAATATGGCGATCCGATTACGAGCCAGCGTAAGATTAATGAAAATAGTCTTGTATAACGGTGGCATTTAGCTGTCCTGATCATTCACCGCAGTCTCGAATCGGTGGCAGCGCCACGTTCGGAATCAAGAAGCGTCACAAGGGCTTCGGTCGGGGAATAACTTCCGTCACAGCTCTTTCTCTTGTGAGCATGTCCTTGTCTTTCCACCAAACGATAAGGGTTGCAACAACAATCAGCAGGTATGTGTCATAGGGTTGCGCATCCGGGAAAATCGGATTCATGAGCGAAAAGTGGAAGAATGCCGAGAGAAGAATGCTGCCACGCGAGTTGTTAAACAGTGCGGTTGCGATGACGCTGATCGCCAGGCATCCAGCCAAAAATGCCGTGAATGACCACTCGCTCTGCTGGGTTCCGCTCAACAGGAAGGCCGGCAGATGCCACAGCCCCCAGATGGCTCCAAGAATCAGTCCAGCCCAAAGCGGAGCGAATTTCCTTTGCAGAAGAGGAAGTGCAAGACCCCGCCAGCCGAACTCCTCGATCGGGCCTTTGATGGCGGCAAGGGTCAAGGCCACGATCAGCCCCTGAAAGGACGCAAAGGGGAAAGGTTCCGCCAGAAGGTTCCCTCTAATCGCCGACCCAACAATGAAGATCAGTGGCACGCCAATGATAAGAAAGGCATACCAGGCCGCGCTGCAACGCCATAACAATGCCCGGCCGAGAAAACGCAGTAAACCGCCGAAACCGTCGTTGCGGGCCACAAGAATAAACGCTGCGATTGCAGGCGCGTATACGGCCAGGAAAAAAAGCGGATGGTTACCGGTGAGCTGTCCAAAAACTGTTCCCATAAGGTCCGGGAGAAGGATGTACAGTCCAAGGATACCCCAAGCGATGCCGAACGAGATCAGCAGAAAGGGAGTAATTGAACGGAACCGCATGCGGCATGCTTCAGGTGCTGAGGTGCGTTGATGCATGTTTTCTTTTTTCTTGGCCAACGTGAAGTTAAGCGGCGGGCTTCAGCGAGTCCGGCGCAGTGTAACGGAGCGCACTTAAACGATAGGTGAATCGGCTCTGGTTTTGTAGACGATTTACACCTTCACCGCATGCTGCTGCTCGTATTCGACCGGTGAAAGATCATCGTAGAATCCGTGCCGACGAACCGGATTATATAACATTTCAATGCAGTTGAACACGTCCCGACGGGCAGTTTCACGGTATTTGTAAATATTCTGTCCGATAAGCTCACCGTAAAAAAGAATGTTCTTGCAATGAGTCGTTCACACGGAAAAACCTATGAGCTCAGGACTAGTGCGATTAAAATGGATAATCAACAATCAAGATTACGTTTTTTGTTCCATTTACATAATTTGCAACGAGAAGGGAACTATGACACCCGAGATAATTCTTGTATTTGTAATACTGTTGGTGGTTATCAGTGTGCTGGTGACCGAGCTTATGCCGCTGGAAGTGCTTGCAATGCTCGTTCTTGGAGTGTTAGCAATTACCGGATTAGTGAGTCCGGTAGAGGCCCTTGCCGGCTTTAGCAATCCGGCCGTCGTTACTATCTGGGCGGTATTTATCTTGAGCGGGGGGCTCACCCGAACCGGCATAGCCAATATTCTCGGCAGGTATCTGCTGAAAATGGTGGGCTCGGGAGAGACACGACTGGTGATTCTCATCATGCTTATTGCCGGCGGGCTTTCTGCGTTCATGAACAATGTTGCGGTCGCCGCATTGATGTTGCCGGTTGTTATGGATATCGCCCGGAAAACCGGGCACTCTCCCTCGCGAATCCTGATGCCGCTGGCCTACGGTTCACTCTTGGGTGGGCTTACCACCATGATTGGTACCCCCCCTAACATCCTGGTGAGCGAGGCGTTACGAACAAATGGTCTCACCCCCTTTGGCCTTTTTGATTTTACGCCAGTGGGCCTCATTGTCATGGTTGGCGGGACGCTTTTTGTCACTTTTTTCTGTCTTCGGCTGCTGCCCGATTCCAGTAAGCAGACGACAGGACAGGTAACTGAGAAGCATGTTCTCGCGAGATATAAGATCCAGGAGCGGCTTTTCAAGATTCGAATTCCGCAAAAATCCGCGCTCATAGGGAAGACGCTGGTCTCCAGCGACCTGGGAGCTCGTCTGGGCCTCAATGTTATTGGCATAACTCGCGGGCTCCGGACTATTCTTGCTCCTGAGATAACGGAGCGAATACAGGTTGGCGATGAACTGATTGTTGAAGGACGGTATGATCCAATTGAAGAAATAAAGAACTGGGGACAACTCCTGACAGAGAATTCAGATTCCGAATTACCGTGCCTGCAATGCTTCTCAATGGAAGTGGCGAAGGTTCAGCTCGCTGCAAACAGTCCATGGAGTAACAAGAACCTCTCAGATCTCAGCTTTCGTAACAGCTTTGGGCTCAATGTTCTGGCAGTTATTCGCGCCGGCAAGAAGATCGATCATAATGTCAAGTCGTTACAGTTGAGAGAAGAGGATACGCTTGTTGTACACGGCCCAATTGCAAACATCGACAGGTTTGCATCAGAAGAGGGTGTCCTGGCACCTGCGATCCTGGCTAAAGAGGATGTGGCAAATGACTACATGTACAAGCGCAAGGTGCGCCTGCTTGATGTACCTGAAAACTCGAAACTGGTGGGTCTTACGGTTGCCGACAGCCGCCTGGGAGATAGTCTCGATATACAGATTCTGGCAATTGTCAGAGAGGACGGCACTGCTCTTGTGCCAACACCCGATGTGCAATTTGAAGCCGGCGACAGACTTTTAGTTTCGGGAATGTCAGATCTCGCTGCGGCTCTGCTCATGTATGGCCTGGATGTAGTTTTTGACAGCGATCAGCTGGAGCCCGTAGATTTATCGGTTCTTGAAAATGACCAGTTTGGGCCGGTTGAAGTTATCCTCTCTCCTTATTCTGTGCTCTCCGGCCAGACCTTGGAAGAGATCAGTTTTCGGGAAAAATTTGGTCTGACGGTCCTTGCAGTCCTAAGAAAAGGCCGTGTTATCAGAACTGGACTGAGCAGTTTGCGATTGGAGTTTGGGGATGCTCTATTGCTCTTCGGAAGCTGGAAAAAACTGGCTGTGCTCGGTCGTGAACCTGATTTTGTGGTATTGACCGAGGAAATGCAGGAGGTTGCCCGGGAGGAGAAGGCAAAAACGGCCCTGGTAATAATGGCAGCCGTATTGGTGCCGGTTATGCTCGGTTTAGTGCCGATTTATATTGCCGTGGTCATAGGAGCAGCGTTAATGGTGCTGACCAAATGCCTGACAATGGATGAGGCATACCGTTATATCGAATGGAAAGCCGTTTTCCTGATCGCCGGCATGTTACCCCTGGGGGTGGCACTGGATAAAACCGGCGCAGCATCACTTGTGGCGGAGCAGGTAATTAACCTGCTTGGGCCGTTTGGCCCCTATGGTATTCTTTTTGGCCTGCTCGCTATCACCTTTGTGGCAACCAGCATAATTCCCACAGCGGCACTGGTGGTCCTGATGGTGCCAATTGCGTTGAAAACATCAGCGGGACTTGGGATTTCTCCTTATCCACTGATGATGGGAATTGCCATGGCCGCTTCTTCGAGTTTCACCTCACCCATATCTCATCCTGCAAATGTTTTAGTGATGGGGCCCGGCGGATATAAATTTATGGATTACATCAAGGTCGGTGTGCCGCTGACACTGGTCATTTTTGCAATTCTGATGGTGGTGATACCTGTATTCTGGCCATTAACAGGACAATGAACCCGGCGTTTCAAGTTCCAGTCAGAATAGAGGCGCCTGATCTCCACTCATAGATGAACTTGAAGCTCTGCTCCATTTTAGTCGTTTCCGTCCAGGCCACGGCAGAATTCAGCCACCGTTGAAGGCGGGCGGCAGGAAAGACTTGTTGGGCGAATTGTCATGCACTGTTTCATGCCTTGTCCCCCAATGACTGGCTGATTCCCTGACTGTATGGCGTCGGTTGCAAACCAAATACAGATTCGATCTTGGTGCTTTCGAAACGATAATCATGCTCGAACTGGTACATCATTTCCTCATTTTCACGAAGCACTGGCATAAAGACTCCCATGAGCTTCAGTATCAGACGCGGTGCGACTTGCAGCTTGTAAGGTTGGCCGCTCAGATTGCATGCCAAACGCACGAAGTCCGCCCCCGTAGGCATCTCCTTGGAGGTTGGCAGGTGCCACGTTTGGCCATATGAGTCCGATGATCGTCCCAACACAGCGACGGCATGCCCGGCATCTGGCGTAAACGTAAACGTATGCACCGCGTTCGCGTTGCCTATCCACTGTGGTGCCTTTCCAGCCTTGAGACGCTCAAACACTGTGACATGTGGAAAGCTTTGTACTGCGCCGGGACCGTAAAAATCAGCCGAACGCACGATCATCGCCTGCAGACTGCCATTGCGAATTTCTTCGAGCAGCATCGTTGCAATCTTTGCCCTGACTTCGCCCTTTTTACTGATTGGATTGAACGGGGTATCCTCCGTCATCACACCGTCAACCCGGCCATACGCATAAACATTGTCGAAGAACACGAGGCTTGCGCCATGCCTTTTGCAGGCGTCAATTGTATTGCGCATAAGACGCGGCCATTGCTCCTGCCAGACAGATGCGTTGTATTTCAAACCTGCCACCAGATAGACGACTTCGCTACCGGCTACTGCATTGGCGGTTGCCTGGGTGTCCAGGAGATCGGCCCCTAATGTCTCGTCAGTTGGGTTTACTTTCCAAGGATTCCGGCTCACCTGCCGGATGTCAGAAGTATATGCGGCCAGTGCTCGCGATAGCTCCTGAGCAATGACTCCATTGGCACCAAGTATCGTATGCATGGTGCGACATCCTCCTCTAAAATCTTGTCGATTTCTCCTGCCCAAAAACACCGCTAAACCTGTCAACGAGGAGACCCATTCCCTGCTTGACATGGCGATGGCTCTCTCTATGGGACTCAGAGTCCTGAGACGCCCAACGCAAACGCTGAGTAGAGCGGTGAGCTTCAGCGAATCCGGCAAAGCAGAGCACAATTAACCGAAATGTAATCTATTTATTCTGTTATTCTTTTTCTTTGGTATTTCTTATTCTTTCCACCACCTGGCGGACATCGGGGATGCATCATGTACCTTTGGGATTTTTAATTTCGCAGTTACAGCCTTTGTTCATTTTTTCTACTTTTATTTTTTCGAGAATCTTGGAGTAGCCATGATTCTTGAAATCTTCCTCAATGTCTTTCTTCGTGTATTCAAAACAGAAACAGAACAAATCATTACCTTCGAATTTGTTGTTTTCAGTCGAGTCTTTGATGTGTTGGATCATTTTAATCTTTTATCAGATAACGCCACAATCATGGAACCGAAGCGTGGTAAGGATTTTTACTGCTAGCCTTGAGCAAAGCGACAGACAGCAGCAGCGGGGCGCGGTTTTGGGTCGCCGTGGATTGACTTTTTAGAACTTTACGCGAACATTTTACTGGTAACTTCTTTCAGGAGTTTCGCGGCCACCATAGCGGTCACGCCATTAATGTCTCTTTCAGGATTAAACTCTACAATATCTGCACCCACCAGTTCTCCTTTCAGATTTTGTATAATCTCTAAAAGCTCTCGAGTACTCATTCCTCCCGGCTCATGGTGAGAAATACCTGGCGCATATGCAGGATCAAGGCAGTCCAAATCGATGGACATATATACCGGGCCGTCAAACTTCACATCTTTAGCAGTTGAAATACTCTTCATATCAATAACTTCCACTCCAAATTTATCAACCTGCTCTCTTTGGTGGCCGGTCATTGTCCGAATCCCGACTTGGACGAGTCTAACCGCGAGCTCTTCTTCCATAATGCGAGCAAATGGACAGGCATGGGAATGACGATTTCCCCTCAAATCGTCATAGAGGTCGGGGTGGGCGTCTAAATGAAGAATACTCAGATTTTTATATGACTTCGCAAAAGCGCGAATAATAGGAAACGTAATAGAATGGTCACCGCCTAACGAAATAACTTTTGAGCCATTTTTTACTAATTCATCAATTTCATTTTCAATTTTCTCAAACGCTGAAAATTCTTTTTCAAACTGTATATCTTCATTGATTTGCAAGGTGGACAACGCCCCCAAATCAATTAAATCTTCCGTCCACAAATTAGACGAATCGCAGTTCAGGGCTGCTTTAATGATCGCAGGCGCTGATGCAGCCCCTCTTTTATAAGAAGAGTTGCTGTCGAGTGGCACACCGATAACAACGACACTCTTTTTATTATTTTTTTCTCTACCCATATTTCAAATTATTACTGATTTTCAGACTGGTATTTATTGATTCTGACACCCAATTATGTGGTGAGCAACGCACAAACCAAGTTGCTGCATTCCACCGTAAATACCCAAACGCACTGCAAAACCAGAACGCCAAGCGTTGCGAATCCACTTGAATTGTTTATTGGATGCGTTCTCAAATTAGAACGGGTAATCAAACACAACGATATCTTCCAGCAACGGCCTAAACACTTGCTTCAGCGCTTCATGCTCGGCGTGTGGGAGATAGTTTTGACGCCCCGCTTCATCCGCGAACGTCATTAAGACTGAGTGCGTATAACCCTTGTTCTTGCCTTCGGGGCTATCGTTGATTCCCCATTCTACCGATACGACACCCTCAACTCTTTCAGGAATCGATTCAAACAAGCCCTTGAGCTTGTCGATTTCTGATAGCAGAGATGAGTCTTTAAATTTAATAAGTAAGATATGTCGAATCATTTATTTCATCCTAAACTGCTAACGGTGAGCTAGCCGGCGAACTGCTGCGAGTCCGGTGGAACGCTTGGTTATCTTTTTGTAATTTTTGAATGTTTGTTCACATTACTATTTTGCTTTTTCCGATGTCGCCCTTTTTCTTTGCGGATCACAAAGTGATAGATATAGAGTTTTTCAACTTTCTCTCTTGCCCAAGGAGTTCTACGAAGGAAGTTCAAACTAGTATTAATGGCTGGATTCAAGCTAAACACTTTAATTTTAATTTTATCGGCGAGGTAGGGAAAACCATGGTATTCTACCAAGTCTTCTAGCATGTTTTTAAGCGTTACCCCATGTAAGGGATCTTTACCTTTGGAGTCCTTATTTTCTATCATCATCTCATTCTATAAATGGTATGGATCGTACTTCAAGTGAGGTTACCGTAATAAAAATATTTAACTTTCAGTGACAAACTCAAAAATTGGTATTTTTCTACCCTCAACTTCAATCAATTCAATGAACATTTTTTTTGGCCTTACCGACATGCTCTGATCGCTACTTATTCTAATTTTCGTTCAAATTGATCTTAATATAACGTCGCGGCTTTTCTCGGATTTCGCATCACTCGCCTCGACTAATTTCAGATAAAGGAGTCCCTAAGACGGTAACGACACCTTTCAGTTTTTATACAGTAAGTCAACTACATGTAATAGATATGTAAGAACTTTTTGGGATACCAGCCCAGTCATAGCCGCGTTGCAAGATCAAATAGTTAAGGTGCAATACATCGTTTTTGCGCATGCCAGGTTTTCCCATATTGGCTATAGCGTTGACATTTCATCCAAGACAGTAAAGACTTTTCCTGCCCACCTTGCAGTCAAGCGTAATGTTTCAGCTTCCACTCTAAATCAGGTTTTCAACTCATTATTTATGTGAGATCTGTTACCTTGCCGCTGGCAGCAAAGATGAAGCAGAAAGCATTCAGGTTTACTGTATTTCTGTTTCTCTTTGACCTTGTCAATCTTCTGGCATCTCAGTTTTTGTCTCTTACTTTCCGTTTATAATCCCGAACTATTTTTTAGGCTTGTTCAACAAGTTCTTGAGATCAGCGAAGGGAGAGTGCTTAGCCGTATCACCCTTCTCTTTGTCTGGATTTTCGGTGGACAGCCATTCGGCGTCGAGCAGGCGGGAATGCTCGTTATCGTGGCAGTAGAGGCATAACAGCTCCCAGTTGCTGCCGTCGGGCGGATTGTTGTTGTGATTGTGGTCTTTATGATGAACCGTCAATTCCCGCAGATTTTTCCCGGTAAAATCCCGGCCGCAACTTCCACAAACCCACGGAAAAAGTTTTAATGCCCGTTCCCGATAATCTATCTGTTTCATTCTGTAACCCCGACATCAAAATGGTAGATAGCAATAATCTGATAGCAACCACGTTTGTGTAGTTTATTGATTCGCTTAAAAAACAAACCGGCACGACACAAAATCAGCATACGGTCTTATCCTTAATTACACCAGAATCAAAACGGGCTGGGCCGCTTTGATAGTTATCTTCGATGAGCTTTTCTGAAACGAAAATGGTCACTGCTCTGAGCAAAAACAGCTACGTCGGCTTCCATGGCGACCAATCATACGGCTTGGCTCTCCACCCTGTTACGGCCCTTCTCCTTGGCTCGGTATAGTGCTTCGTCAGCTCGATTAGTCAGGGTGGTGAGTGTATCCCCCAAACAATAAAGCGACACCCCGAAGCTGGCAGTCACCCGGGATGGTTTACCGAAATCGTATTGTTCGATCCTTCGACGTATTTTATCGGCAAGCTGCATGCCTTGAGAAAGCGTGATCCCGGGACTGCAGAGGGTAAACTCCTCTCCCCCCCACCGGGCAAAGGAATCGCTGTCCCTGATATTTGCCAGGACGAGCTGGGCCAAACGCTTCAGGACTTTGTCCCCGGTCCCGTGGCCGTGGGTGTCGTTGATTTTTTTGAAGTGATCAATATCGAGCATGATCAACACGAGCGAGGATTCGTAACGTTTGGCACGGGCTATTTCCACTTTCAGGACGTCGTTAAACTTCATCCGGTTGTAAATCCCGGTCAAGCCATCGGTGGTGGCCTGCTTTTCGAGTAAGGTGTTGATCGTCTCCAGCGACTGGAGGTAATTCTTCTGTTCGGTGATGTCGCGAAAAGCGATAACGGTGCCGGTTACCGTATCTTCCTCAGGGATCGGTCGGGATGAGATCATCACCGGCAGCAGCTTACCAGAACGGCAGGTGAAGGTGCCCTCCTCGTTGTAGCTTTCGCCATCCTTGACGGCTCCCAGCAGGGGGTTATCGTCGTGGTCTATCATAGAACCGTCGGGATGCTGTGTAAAAACGGTCTCGTGGACCATCGCACCGAGCAACTGATCTGGTTGGTAGCCAAGCATATGGCAGGCTTCAGGGTTTGCGAAAACGACCCTGCCGTGAGTATCAACAAGGAATATCCCTTCGCCGATGACCTCGGTTATCAGCTTGAAACGCTGCTCGATAGACTGCTTCTCACGCAGTGAGTTGATCATGTGGTTAAACGATTCAGAGAACTCACCAAGAAAGTGCACCTGCTGATTGAGGTCGCCTCCCGCGACCTGCTTTGCCTGCCAGCTCAGATGTATGAGGTTTGCCTGCAGTGATTTTAGCGGCATGGCAAAAATGTTTTTCTTTGACACATGCGCCTTGAGTTTGCCTTGCGACAGCTGCTCCGAAAATTGATACGACTCGTTGATCATCTCGAAGAATTGTGCCAACCTTGAGCATGCGTCCCGCAAGCCGTCATCTTCAAGATCACGGGACTCAAGAGGAAAGGTCAGCCCCTCTCTGCCAAGGCCTTTGTCCATTGCTTTCTGGATGTACTGATCAATTAGTGCGAGGATTTGACCGGAATCCATATCACCTTCCTGCAGGTCTTACATCGAATCGGCAGGTTCTCTCTCCAGTACCCCAGCAGTCCACCTCCCTGGCAGTGAATTTCTTCCCGGTGTACTGCTCAAATATCCCGGCGATAAACCCTTCATCGTATTCACATACTGATTCATCAAAGACCGGCAAGCCGGAGCAGTCGAGATCCTCGGATACGGTCATTGTAAAGGTTAATTCGCCCAGATCGGCCTCTTCAACCCGAAGAATGCCGACTTTCAGATCCACAAGTGTTTCTTTCAATTGTGCGATAAAGGTTTCAAAGGGAGCGCCGACATCGAGCACATTTTCACAGAACTTCTTGCCGGCCAGAAGACCGGCCTCGACGAGAAGCTCTGACATTTTTTCTTTTCCCAGGTGATGAGACAGGACATCCTTGAAGGTGAACTGCATGAGACGGTATACGATAACAGATGTTTCAGGCCCCAGGTTTGGCCTTCCTTCGCTAAGATTGCCCAGATGCTCCCATTGAAATCTATATGAGTCGCTCATCGTTTTCTCCCTTTCCCCTATAGTCGCTCCTGAACTGAGACTTTTCTCCTGAAGAGCATAATAAGACTACACTAACTGGGCACTATTATCTGCAAAAACCTGGAAACACCTCTGCCACTGCCATCTTTGCCTTGAAGTTCCCCGTAGACTTTCATCTTGTTCATTCCCATGCCTCTGACCCCGATTTAAGACCACATCCTGATTACACGGCAGCAGCTTTTCCACATAACGGCTTGTCCAAAGTCCTGGGCCCTTTTCTGCACATGGTGAAATTACCCAGCCAACCATTATTCAAGCTTCTGATATCAGAACAGAAAAGGAATGCAGTTATCCTTTCAGGATGGGGATGGTGAGTGCGCAGGTGCGATAAATTATCACCCATGTTCAAGCAAAGGTGTTGCCTGTGTTTTCAGGTGTAACGTGAACAGACTTCATTGGGGAGAATCAGCAGATGCGGGAAGAATCAACAGTGGCCGCCGCAATGCGGCGGCTATGACCGTCTCGGATCCTGCATCGAGTCTAGGGCCGGTAGAGCAAAGTGATGGTGAGATTGCGTTCGAGCGCCTCTCCATGGGCAACCATAGATTCCGACTGCAGCACGTGGACGATCTCGACTTCAGGGTTCTCCTCCAGCCAGAGGTTGAGCTGCAACTCTCCCGGCGGATTGATGTTGGTAGTGCAGTAGCTGAATATCTTGGCTTTCAGTGGCTCCATGATAACCTCCCGGCACATTTCTGAATGTTCAGAGATCTGTTGCGGTCATCTCCAGGGTAATCACTGCAATAAGTATAAAAAACCTGACATCCCCTGTAAAGAGCCTGCCCGGCACGAGAGGTTCGATCCTTGGTGCCGGCCCCGCCCACGACCGGCACAACTCGAATCTTCCGGTTTCCGGGAACCTGTTCAGGCGTGATTAGGTGAAGGCGGCAAGGCCGGTCACCTGCTGGCCGATGATCAGAGTATGAATGTCATGGGTTCCCTCGTAGGTGTATACCGATTCGAGGTTGGCCATATGACGCATTATCGGGTATTCCCCCATGA
This sequence comes from uncultured delta proteobacterium, assembly GCA_963845115.1. Classification (GTDB taxonomy): domain Bacteria; phylum Desulfobacterota; class Desulfobulbia; order Desulfobulbales; family Desulfocapsaceae; genus JABDQA01. Next base: position 403,067 of record CAWJQN010000003.1, read on the forward strand.
TGCCGTTGGCCCCGAGCATGGTCCGGGCAGCCCGGCAGATATCGAGCGCCACCTGGACGTTGTTCATCTTGGCCATCGAAACCTGGGCAGGCGTGGCTTTCCCCTGGTCCTTGAGCCGTCCCAGATGGAGGACGAGCAGCTGGCCCTTGGTGATCTCGGTGACCATCTCGGCCAGCTTCTTCTGCTGGAGTTGGAACGCCCCGATCGGCCGATCGAACTGAACCCGGCTCTGCCCATATTCCAGGGCAGTCTGGTAGCAGTTGTCGGCCGCCCCCAGCGCTCCCCAGGCGATACCGTAGCGGGCCTGAGTCAGACAGCTGAGCGGACCTTTGAGACCGGTTATGCCGGGCAGCAAGCCCCTGGATTCATCGACCTCAACGTTGTCAAGGGTCAGTTCCGAGGTAACCGAAGCGCGCAGGCTCCATTTGTTTTTCATCCGCGGTGCCGAAAATCCCGCCGTTCCTTTTTCGACCAGAAAGCCGCGCACACCGTCGGCGGTCATCGCCCAGACCAGGGCGACATCAGCGATGGAGCCGTTGGTAATCCACATCTTCGAGCCGTTGATCAGCCAGGTGCCGGATTCGGTGCGCTCAGCCCTGGTCCGCATACCGCTGGGGTTGGAGCCGAAATCGGGCTCGGTCAGGCCGAAGCAGCCGATCTTTTCGCCGGCCGCCATCTTCGGCAGCCAGTAGGACTTCTGTTCGTCGCTGCCGTACGCGAAAATGGGATACATGACCAGTGAGCCCTGAACCGAAGCGAGGCTGCGCAGGGCCGAGTCCCCCCGTTCCAGTTCATACATCAGTAGCCCGTATGCAACATTGGACAGCCCGGCACAGCCGTATTCCTCCGGCAGGGACGGTCCGAAAAACCCGAGTTCCCCCATTTCCGGGATCAGCTGATCCGGAAACGACTCCCGCTGAGCATGGTCATCGATAATCGGCATGACTTTGTCGTTGACAAAAGCCCGGGCCGTTTCGCGTACCAGCTTTTCCTCGTCCTCGAGCAATTCCTGAAAATTCATGTAATCGGTCAGTTCGGTTGTCTGTTGCATGGCTTTATCGAAAATGTTTGTTATGGTTTACGTTGATTTCCTCTGTCAATCAGTACCGAAGAGACTGTTTATATCATGAATGATCAACAAAAGGAACTGCTGCGGATAGCTGAAAAAGCTGCTGAAATGGCCTATGCGCCCTATTCGGGATTCCGGGTCGGGGCCGCCGTGCTGACCCCTTACGGCATGTTCCCCGGGGCCAATATCGAAACAGCCTCGACCAACCTTGGCATCTGCGCTGAACGGGCGGCCATCACCCACGCCCGGATGAGCGGTCAGGCCGCCATCCTGGGCATCGCCGTCTTCTGCCCCGACATCGGTCCGGGTGAAGAAGGCCTCATCGATGAGTACGCCGCCATGCCCTGCGGAGCCTGCCGCCAGTGGCTGGCCGAACTGGCGCCCGAGGCCTGGGTGGTGATCAGCAGTTCCGCCAGGGTATTCAGCCTCGACGATCTGCTGCCGCACGCCTTTAAACTGCTCCCATAGCCTTCTGGCCAAAACCAACCGGTCTCAGCGCGGCGGCCAGGACTTCACAACCGCTTCGAGCAGATCGATGAAGGTGGTGCGGACCTGCTCCCCGATTCTGATGATCTCCTCGTGATCCAGGGGCTGGTCCAGCAGGCCGGTACCCATATTGGTGATGCAGGAAACGCCCAGCACCTTCATGCCGCTGTGCACGGCCGTAATCACTTCAGGCACCGTTGACATGCCCACCGCATGCCCGCCCAGAAGATTGAGCATCCGCACCTCGCTGGCCGTTTCATAGCTGGGGCCGGGCATGTAGCAGTAGACGCCCTCTTTCAGGTCGATGCCCTGTTTCTGCCCGCAGCGCTGGGCCAGCTCACGAATCTTTCTGGCGTAGGGCTCCGACATGTCGTTGAATCGGGGGCCGAAGCTGTCTATGTTGGGGCCACGCAGCGGGCTGTCGGTGACCATCTTGATGTGGTCGCGAATGAGCATCAGTTCCCCGGGCCGGTAGGCGGGGTCCAGGCTGCCTGCCGCGTTGGTGACGATCAGGCTGTCGGCCCCGAGCATCTTCAGAACCCGCACCGGGAAGACCACCTGCTCCATCGACAGCCCCTCGTAGTAGTGCAGCCGCCCCTGAAACACGAGCACCGGCCGATCCTGCAGCAGCCCCGCGACCAGGCGCCCGGAGTGGCCGGCCACGGTCGAGGCCTGGAAGTGGGGGATCTCCTCGTAGCCGATACTCACCGGCTCCTGGACCTGGTCGCCGAGCGCCCCCAGGCCTGACCCCAGGATAACGCCGATCCGGGGCCGCACCGTAACCCGTTGTCCGATAAAGTCGGCAGCCTCTTTGATGCGTGTGACGATATCCATTCAGCTATCCCCTTTATCGAAGATTCTGCCAATCGAGGCCGGGGGCTGTGAACGCCCCACCCAACCCACCAGGATGACAATGGTCAGAACATACGGCAGGGTGGCCAGCAGACTCGACGGGATCGGCACACCCTTGGCTCCCATGAAGATCTCCAGCCCTTTGGCTCCACCGAAGATAAGACAGGCCAGCATGGCTCCCTGAGGTTTCCATTTGCCGAAGATCATTGCCGCCAGGGCGATAAACCCATGTCCGGAAATCAGGGTATTGCTGAACCGGGAGACGACGGCAATGGACATCGCCGCGCCGCCGAGCCCGGCCAGAAACCCGGAGGCGATAACCGCCCCGTAGCGAATTTTGAAAACCGAGATGCCCAGCGAGTCGGCAGCCTCGGGATGTTCACCCACCGCCCGCAGCCGCATCCCCAGTTTCGTCCGGTAAAGGACGAACCAGACGACAAAGACCAGACCAAAGGCGATGTAGACCGTGGCAAATCGGTTGAAAACCAGATCCATGAAACCGGCGGAGGCGAACGGTTTTCCTTCGCCGAAGAGGAAATCGAGGGGCAGCGGTATCTTGTTGGGCACGGTCAGCGTCTGGGTGGCCCCATCGAACACCAGGCGGCTGACAAAAAGGGCAAAACCAACCCCCAGAAAATTTATGGCAATACCCGAAACGATCTGTTCGGCGGCAAAGGAGACGGTGGCTATGGCATGCAGCAGCCCCAGCGAAGCGCCGGCCAGGCCGGCACATAAGAATCCGAGCCAGGGGTTCTGGGTGAAGTAGGCCACGGCGGCGCCGACGAAGGCGCCGAAATACATCATCCCCTCCAGGCCGATGTTGATGATGCCGGAGCGCTCGGTGATAACGCCGCCAACGGCCGCGTAGATCAGCGGGGTCGAGTACATCAGCGTGGTGCCGATGACAAAGGCGATATCGTTGAGGAAGGATTCCATCATTTCCTGACCCGTCTTTTCCTGAAGGCTATGATCATGCGTATCAGCTTGGGCATGGCGACGAAGAAAATAATCGAACCGATCATGATGTTGATCACTTCAGTGGGCGCACCCATCACATCCTGGATCTTCGAACCGCCATACTTCAGGGCCCCGAACAGCAGACCGGCAAGCACGCACCCTGGTCCACTGTTGTTGCCGATCAGGGAGACGGCGATGCCGTCGAAGCCGTATCCTTCCATGATCGCCAGGGTGGCAATGCGGTGACTGACGCCGAGGACCTGGAAGGCCCCGGCAGCACCGGCCAGACCGCCGGCGATGAACATGGAGAGAACCATGGAGCGCTTGACATCGATCCCGCCGGCCTCTGCCGCCTGCGGATTGTGGCCCACGGCCCTGAGCTCGTAGCCCAGCGTGGTCCTGTTCAGCACATACCAGACCAGGGCGGCCAGCAGGATGGCGAAGATAAAGCCCAGATTGACCGGCGACTTGAGGATGTCCCAGAGCATCGGATGCTCCCGCAGAAAGGCAATTCCTTCCGGGGTCCGCTTCCACTGACCGAGCAGGTCGATCTGGGCGGTCGGCTGAATGGCGTAGGTCTTGCCCGTGCCCTGGCGGCCGAACGAGTCGAGGGTCACGGCCCAGTTGGAAATGTAGAGCGCCGTCCAGTTGAGCATGATGGTCGAGATCACTTCATTGACGCCGAACCGGGCTTTGAAGTAGCCGGCCAGCCCGCCCCAGAGAGCCGCAGCCAGCACCGCCAGCCCGATGGCCGCGGGCACATGCAGGACCATCGGCAGTTGAAGGTAGTAGCCGGCCGCCGCCGCTGCCAGCGCGCCGATGATGTACTGGCCTTCCGCACCGATATTGAACAGACCGGCCCGCAGGGCAAAAGCCACCGACAGGCCGGTGATGATCAGCGGCGTGGAATAAATGATCACATAGGAAACGTACTTGGGCCTGGAGAATATCCCCTGGAGGATCACCCAGTAAGCTTCGAACGGGTTGAAACCGGCAACCAGCAGGATGATACCGCCGACCAGGAAGCCCAAACAGATCGAAACCAGGGTGATGGACAGCGCCCCCGAGAAGAATTTCTGTTTCAGCCCGGAGCCGCTGGCACTCATCCGCCGCCTCCGGCCATCAACAGCCCGATCCGGGTTTCATCCGTCTCCGCACTGTCGACAATGCCGACAATCCGACCCTCGAAGATCACCGCTATCCGATCGGCAACCGTGAGGATTTCATCGAGTTCAAAGGAGATCAGCAGCACCGCCTTACCGCGGTCGCGCTGTTCGATCAGAGTCTTGTGGACATATTCGATGGCGCCGACGTCGAGCCCGCGGGTGGGCTGGGAGGCAATCAGAATTTCAGGGTTATGGGAAACCTGACGGGCAATGATGACCTTCTGCTGATTGCCGCCCGACAGGTCCCTGGCCGGCAGCCGGGCATCAGTGGGCCTGATGTCGAAGGTCCCGATGCAGCGGTTGGCAAAGTCGTAGATTTCGGTATGGTCCAGTCTGCCTCGCCTGGAAAAGGGCGGGCGGCGATAGGTCTCCAGAACCAAATTTTCTGCCACGTCGAACTCGAGCACCAGCCCCCGTTTCTGCCGATCCTCGTGAATGGCGCCGATATGATGGTCACTGATCATCCTGCGGGGGGATGCCCCGGTGATCTCGCGATCCTTGAGCAGCACCCGGCCGCTGTCCACCGGGCGCAGCCCCATCAGGGCCTCGACCAGTTCCGACTGGCCGTTGCCGTCCACCCCGGCAATCCCCAGGATTTCGCTCTCAAAGAGTTCCAGGCTGAGTCCGTCGACCGCTGCAATGTTGCGGTTATCCCGGACAACCAGGTTGTCGATGCTCAGCACCCGGCGGCCCCGCTCGGTCTTTTTTTTGGCAACCGCAAAAGAGACGTCGCGCCCCACCATGCTGGCTGCCAGATCGTGCTCGGAAACCGCTGCCACCTCGACCCGATCGACGAATTTGCCGCGCCGGATAATGGTGCAGTAATCGGCAATCGCTTTGATTTCATGGAGTTTGTGGGTGATAATGATGATCGACTTGCCTTCAGCGGTGAGATTGGCAATGATCGAGATCATCTCCTTGATCTCCTGGGGCGTCAGGACCGCTGTGGGTTCGTCCAGAATCAGGATGTCGGCTCCGCGGTACAGGGCCTTGAGAATTTCGACCCGCTGCTGGCTGCCCACCGAAATGTCCTCGATGCAGGCCCGAGGATCGACCCTGAGGCCGTAACGCTCCGATATCTCGGCCACCTGCCGCTCAGCCGCGGCTCTATCGACAATTCCCAGGGCCTTGGTCGGCTCGAGGCCCAGGACGATATTTTCGGCAACGGTGAAGGGCTCGACCAGCTTGAAGTGCTGATGCACCATACCAATACCGTGGCTGATGGCGACGTTGGGATCGGTGACGGCAACCTGCTCGCCATTGATGTAGATGATGCCCTCGGTCGGCCGGTACAGACCGTAGAGACAGTTCATCAGGGTGGTCTTGCCGGCCCCGTTTTCGCCGAGCAGTGCATGGACCTCGCCGCGGTGAACGGTCAGGCTGATCCGGTCGTTGGCAACGAAGTCGCCGAACTTCTTGACGACATCGACCATTTCCACCGCTTTGTGGGAGAAATCGACGCTGGTCACACCCTGTCCCTGCAGATTATGCGCAGCCCGTCCGCCCCGGGCTGCACCAGACCACACCAGACCGAATGATACGGCCGGTGCGATGTGGAGTAGATTATTGCGGTACCGACACTTTCAGGTAACCTTTAGAAGGAATCAAATGCTTCCTTGGTGGCCGGCACGACGATTTCACCCTGCTTTATCTTGGCAATCAGGTCATCCACCTCGGCGAGTATTTCGGCAGGAACATGTTTGTCTGAGGAAGGGGCAATGCCGACGCCGTCATTTTTCAGATTGTAGACCACCGTCTGGCCGCCTGAGAACTGGCCTTCCATCAGTTTCTTGCCGATATCGTAAATGGCATTGTCCACCCGCTTCATGGCCGAAGTCAGGACGTTGTCCGGAGCCAGAAAATTCTGGTCCTTGTCGACCCCGATGGCCCACTTGCCCTTCTCCTTGGCAGCTTCGATCACCCCGTCGCCGACGCCGCCGGCGGCATGAAAAACGATGTCCGCCCCCTGCTGATACATATTGTTGGTGATTGCCTTGCCCTTGGCGGCATCGGTGAATGATTCGGCGTACTGACGCAGGACCTCGGCATCCGGGTTGGCCAGTTTCACCCCGGCCATATAGCCGTATTCGAATTTCTCGATCAGCGGGAATTTGATGCCGCCGACGAAGCCGACCTTATTGGTTTCAGTCATTTTACCGGCAATGTAGCCTACCAGGAAAGAGGGCTCCTCCTCCTGGAATACCGCACAAGCAACGTTTTCGGGTGTATCGGGACCATAGGAGAAATCGATGATGGCGTATTTCTGATCCGGGTTGATCTCGGCCGTTTCCTTGATGGCGTCACCCATCAGGAAACCGATGCCCCAGATCAGGTCATAGCCGGCGTCGGTCAGAGTCTCCATATTGGGACTGTAATCGGCATCCTGTTTCGACTCCTTGTAGGCGACCGTGATGCCGAAATCCTTCTCGGCCCGCTTCAGGCCCTCCCAGGCTGACTGATTGAAAGACTGATCGTTGACGCCGCCGACATCGGTGACCATGGCAATTTTCATAGAGGCTGCCAGCACAGAGGCAGCAAGCCCGACAATCAGGATCAGGGCCGGAACAGCGGACAGAACGAGACGGTTTCTTTTCATGGCAGGCTCCATTCTCTGGTAGATATGACAACTGGATCAGCAACGTAAATGACAAGGCAGTGAAACATTGACGGCTACGGGAAACTGCAGCGGCAGCGTGCCCATACTTACTTCTTATGACATGATCGATCGTTATTTTCAAGCGGCGAGAAACGGATCGCCGAAGTCATTTTCAACGGTAAAAAAATGGCAGACCGTGGCGGCCACAACGTTGAAACCGGACCTTACTCCCAGGTTCTGCGCCACTCTTCCCGGCCGGTAACAGAGCAGCGGCACGTACTCACGGGTATGATCGGAGCCCCTGAAGGCAGGGTCGCAGCCGTGGTCGGCGGTGATGATCATGAAATCGTCGGACTGCAGCCGGTCAATGAGCTGGGGCAGAGCCCGGTCTATTTCTGCAAGCGCCCGGTAATAGCCGGCGGGGTCGCGCCGGTGGCCGAAATACATGTCGGTATCGACCAGATTGACAAACTGGAGCTGAGGCTGCTCACCCTTTTCATCCAGAAGTTTCCCGAGCCGGTCGAGACAGGCGCCGTTGCCCTTTTCCGGATAACTGAGGGACAGCCCCTGATGGTTGAAAATATCTCCGATTTTGCCGATGCCCACCGTCTGCACCCCTGCTTCCTGCAGTCGGTCGAGCATCGTCGGGCCGGGCAGGTCGATGGAGAAATCACGCCGTCTATCCGTTCTGGTAAAATTCCCGGGAGTGCCGGTGAAAGGCCGGGCAATGACCCGGGCCACCCGATAGTCGTCACAGATCTGACGGGCGCAGCGGCAGGACTCGTACAACTGTTCCGGCGCCACCACCGCCTCGTGGGCGGCCACCTGAAAAACCGAGTCGGCCGAGGTGTAGCAGATCAGGCTTTTGCCCCGCATCTGCTGCTCGCCCAGTTCCTCGATGATCTCGGTGCCGGAGGCGGCCTTGTTGCCGATCACCGTGTAGCCGCTCATTTTTTCAAAGCGCTCGATGAGTTCCGGGGGAAAGCAGGGATAATCGGCCTCGAACAGATGAAAGCCTTCTTCCAGCGTGATCCCGGCAATTTCCCAATGGCCGGTGGTGGTATCCTTGCCCACCGAACACTCGGCCATGGCTCCCCAGGATGCCAGCGGCTGCTCGACCGGCGGACAGCGCCGCACCGGTTTGCCGGTCAGGGCGGCGCAGTTGCCCAGCCCAAAATCCAGTAGAAAGGGCCACTGCACCAGCCCTGCAGTCGGTTCGGCGGTGCAGACCGATCTCAGCGTGTGGGCGCCGCCGTCCCCATAGCGGTCGGCATCGGGAGCTGCCCCAATGCCAAGACCATCGATTACCAGGATCAGACCACGCATCGTCAGCGGCTCAACCAGAACTGAGACAATGGTAAATGAGCGGCGGCGGGTCTGTCCGCTGCTCGCCGATGATGATTGATCGATGTACGGTGTCGACGGCCCGGTCCAGATTCTTCCTGCTGTTGATCAGCAGTTGGCCGATTTCATCACCCCTTTCGACCCGATCACCAAGGCGCACCTGCACTTTCAGCCCCACACCAGGGTCGATTCGATCCTCCTTGGCGCCGCGGCCGGCACCGAGCAGCAGCGCCGATTGACCGATGCCTTGGGTCTGGATCTGGTTGACAAATCCACTGGAACGGGCCCTGAGCAGGACCGTCTCGGCGGGCTGGGGCAATAGCGAGGTGTCCGAACAGACCGCCGGATTGCCGTCCATCAGCCCGATCATCTGTTCAAGACGCTCAAGTCCCGCCCCTGAGTTCAACGCTTTCTGCAGCATAATGGACGCCTCCTCACCGTTCCGAGCCAGGCCCCCGGTGATGAGCATTTCCGCGGCCAGGGCCAGTGAAACCGTCTTCAGGTCGCCGCCCTGTTCGGCCCGCAGAACCCGGACTGCCTCCTCCACTTCGATGCCGTTGCCGACCGCTGTGCCGAGCGGCTGATTCATATCGCTTACCAGCGCCGAACTCCGTTTACCCGCCCGGACTCCGATGGCCGTCATCATCGAGGCCAGTTCACGGGCCTGCTCGACACTGCGCATGAAGGCTCCGTTGCCGGTTTTGACGTCGAGAACGATACCATCCGCCCCGGAGGCCAGTTTCTTGCTCATGATCGAGCTGCTGATCAAAGCCAGATTATCCACCGTTCCCGTCACGTCACGGAGGGCGTAGAGCTTACGGTCAGCCGGGACCAGACGGGCGGTCTGGCCGACAATCGCCAGACCGCAGGACGAAGCAATTCGGAGGAATTCATCCATGCTCCTCTCGGCGACGAGCCCCGGGATCGCCTCGAGTTTGTCGACCGTCCCGCCGGTATGCCCCAGGCCCCGGCCGGAGATCTTGGCGACCGTTCCGCCGCAGGCGGCAACCAGCGGTGCGGTGATCAGGCTGGTGGTGTCGGCCACCCCGCCGGTGGAATGCTTGTCTATCTTGACACCCTCGATAGACGACAGATCGACACAATCGCCCGAGTCCCTGATGGCCATGGTCAGATCGACCGTTTCCCGCTCATTCATCTGCTTGAACCAGATGGCCATCAGCAGCGCGGCTGCCTGGTAGTCGGGGACCTCACCGGCGGTGTAGGCCCGGATGAAATAGTTGATTTCTTCGGTGCTGAGCTCCCTGCCGTTCCGTTTGCCCAGGATCAGTTCCTGCATCAGCATGCAATCACCTTAAAGCCCCGCTGAGGGGGAGTGCCGCTTGTATCCGACCGTTTTTGGCAGTCTACGATCCTATCGGCTTGCCAGCGGGCCGATCTCCATAGTAGTGTTAGTCAATTTTCAGATCTCGTCAACTCAATTGCACACCTCGAGCCGGAGGCGGTGCAGGCAGCAGGACACGATCATGGCCAAACTCTATTTCCGTTACGGGGCAATGAACTGCGGTAAAACGACCGCCCTGATCCAGGTCGACCACAACTACCGGGAGCGGGGCATGAACACCTTGCTGGTCAAACCCGGCAGCGATCTCAAAGGCGACAACGAGATCCTCTCGAGGCTTGGAATCAGCCGGCGGGTAGATATTCTCGCCAAGCCGCATGACAATCTTTTCGAACTGATCGAGCACCGCAGCCGGGAGCCGTCACCGCTTCACTGTATTCTCGTCGACGAGGCCCAGTTTGTGAGCAGAGCCCAGGCTGACCAGCTGTTCGAGGTTGCGGTCCTGCTGAATATTCCGGTTATCTGCTACGGACTGCGGACCGACTTCAAGCTCGACGGTTTCCCGGGAAGCGAACGGCTGCTTCTGCTGGCCCATTCAATCGAAGAGTTGAAAACCATCTGCAGGTGCGGCAGAAAGGCGGTGGCCAACGGCCGTAAAATCGACGGCAGGTTTGTATTCGAAGGACAGCAGCTGGCCATTGACGGGCTCGACAAGGTCAGCTATCAGTCACTCTGCGCCCAATGCTATTTCGCCTGCAAAAACGAGCCTGCTGGAACTGAAACAAAATAGGCCGACCAGTCGGTCTGGCGGTTGATCCTGATCTGGAGAGCGACTGCTGCCAAACGAAAATCAGCATCGAGGATCACATCAGCCGCCGCCGTGCCGACCTTCGGCTCGGTCTGATCAAGGCGACCACCAGGCAGAGCAGCAGGCCAGCCCCGAAACCGATCCCCAGCAGCATGAGATCACGGCCAAGCGATGATACCTGTGCCGAACGCTTCTGCAGGGCCTCAGCTTCGGGCCGTTCAGCTTCGGGCTGCGCTGTTTCGGCCTGCCGGGTTTCGACCGGCACGGCCGCTTCAGGGGTGACCGCAGCGCTCTGGGCCTCAGGCCGTGGCGGGACCTTGGCAAATCCGGCGGCGATCAGCTCGGCTGCTTTGGCATCACGGACCGTGCGGTCCACACTGCCGAGGACGACTGCGATGATGCGCACCCCGTTTCGTCTGGCGGTGGCCACGATGGAAAAGCCTGCCGCCTTGAAATAACCGGTCTTGAATCCATCGCTGCCGTCTACCGAAGTCAGCAGTTTGTTGTGGGTGCGCATGATGAACTCGCCGTCCCGAAAATTTCGCTCCCTGGTACCGGTATAGTTGAAAACTTCCGGGTTCCGGGCCAGTTCCCTGGCCAGAATGGCCATGTCCCGTGCCGTCGTGACATCCGGCTTCTGACCTTCAGACGGCGGCAGCCCATGCACCGAATAGAAGGTTGTCTCCTTCATGCCCAGGTTGGCGGCTGTCTCGTTCATCAACGCAACAAACGCTTCTTTGGAACCGGCAGCGTGGATAGCCAGGGCCACTGCCGCATCGTTGGCCGACTGGATAATCAGGGCATAGAGCAGATCCTCCACGGAGAACTGCTCTTTGGGATCGAGGTAAACCTGTGAACCTCCCATCTGCGAAGCCTCCCTGGTGACCTGCACCATCTCATCGAGGCTCAGGCTGCCGGCCTCCACCCGGTCAAGAATAACCTTGAGAACCATCAGCTTCAGGACCGAGGCCGGATAGGCCGGGGCACTGCTGTTTTCATCGACCAGAATATCACCCGTGTCAGCATCGATGACCAGCGCTGAAATATAGGGGTCCTTCGAGATCGTGTCGATTTTGGCCCGGGCCCCCCAGACGGGTTGGGCAGCGATGATGAGCAGAAGACAGACGACGAGCAGACGGTTCATAAGGTTCACCGGTTAAGGTTATTCTGAGGCAGGCGGACCGGATACCCCTCAGGGAGCCTGATAGTCCCATTTGATCAGGTACGATTTGCGCATCTGGTCCTTTTCGGCGGCGGTTGCACCCCAGTTGCCGCCATAGACGGCGCCTTCCCATTCACCATAGGTCGGGTTCGGCAGGACGATGAACCGGGTGCCCCACTGGCCTTCGACGGCATCGGTCGCAGCGAACCGCTCGGCAACACTTTTTTTGGCAAAATCACTGGTGAAATCATTCAGGTTGTCACCGATCAGCAGAGCCACCTCGTAGTCTTCGGTGACCGCGTCCCGCCGTGCCTGCTTATCGCTGGAATCGGTCCTGAGCAGCAGGTGTTTGTCATCGACGTTGGGGAACCCCAGAGCCATCAGGTTCTTTCTGGTGCCCTCGTAACCGTCCATTTTGCGGTTGGTTACGTAGAAAATTTCCACCCCCTTGGCCGACGCATAATCGAGAAAGCGCTTGGCTCCGGGTATCGCCCTGGCCTCTGCCGCCGCCATCCAGGGAACCCAGGTCCCGGAGGAGTAGCCGAAATCCTGGCCGATCAGAAAGGCCTCGTAGGCCGAATTGTCGATCACGGTTTCGTCCGCGTCGACAATGACGGCGACCGGCTTACTGCCGGTATAGGCGTTGAGAAAAGAGTCGAGATTCATGGCCGCGACATTGAAGGCCTGGTATGAGAGTGCCCGGTATTCGGCGGCAGACTGCATCCACAAGGTGGCCATGACCAGCTGCTCATTGAGGTCCCTGGTCGAATAGGGCTCGACCGACTCTTCAGCCGTCTGCTTTTTCGTTCCGGCGCAGCCGCCGGCCAGCAGGGCGGAGAGCAGCAGCGCAATGAGCAGTCTCTTCGTTCCGATAATCGGTGGATTCATGTCTACCTCCTGGTGTGGATGGATCTGATCAGGGCGCGCCTGCCGAACACGTCTGCAGGACAGCCGTACCCATACCTCCGGCAAAGCGATTTAAATCTTAATCAATTAGCCCCCGTTCATCAAGGTAGGGGCGACATATACCGGAAGGACAACAGCACTGGCTGCTTGCAATTATGTTGTGGTTCATGAATAGTATGGAGGCAGGAATACAACGGCCTGTATCACAGGATCACACGTGGCACCCACACCAGATGGAGGAAGCAGAATGAAACAGGTACCGAGACTGACCCTTGAGGACGCCCGGACGATGATGGCCGCCGCCGAGCGAAAAGCTGAAGAGATCGGCGTCGATATGGACATTGCCATCGTCGATGACGGCGGCAACCTGATACTTTTTCAGCGCATGGACAATGCCCGGGTGACATCGATCACCATAGCGATCGACAAGGCTTTCACCGCCGGGGCCGCCCGTAAATCAACCAGAGATTACGGCAAGGTCAGCGGCCCGAGCCAGCCCGCCTTCGGCATCAACTCCTCCATCCAGGGGCGCTTCATGATCTTTGCCGGCGGCCTGCCGATTTTCGTCGAAGGGCACCCGGTGGGCGGTATCGGCTGCAGTTCCGGCAGCCCGGATCAGGACGAGGAAGTCGCCCAGGCCGGCATCGATGCCCTGATGGCATCACTCTAGCTCAATTACCGCCCCAGGATGAGAACCATTTGTGTTTCTGATCAATGTAATTGAGATTGAAAAGAGCAACCAAACGGGGTACGTTCGGAACGTTCAACTTGAGAAAAGGATGAAGAAATTTGGATTTCGCACTTCCTGACAAATAAACGGAAAAACCCGTCGATCGATGGCAAACGGCTTTCGGCAGACGGGTTTTTTTGTTCTTATTTCAATGTTCTTCCCAGCTCGGAGGTAGACATGTTCAAAATCGTACGACGTGAAGAGATGGCAGAAGGCACGGTGATTCTCAATGAAATCGAGGCACCGCTGATCGCCAAGAAAGCCAAACCGGGGCAATTCGTGATCCTCAAGGCCGACGAGAACGGCGAACGGATTCCGCTGACCATGGCCGAGACCGACAAGGAGAAAGGCACCGTCACCATCATCTACATGGTGGTCGGCAAGTCCACCGCCCTGTTTCGTGACCTCAAGGTCGGCGATGGTTACCAGGATGTGATCGGCCCGCTGGGCAAAGCCACCCACCTGGAAAAGCGGGGCAAGGTCATCTGTGTCGGCGGCGGCACCGGGGTGGCGGTTCTGCACCCGATTACCCGGGCCATGAAAGATGTCGGTAACGACGTCACCTGTATCATCGGCGCCCGGACCAAAGACCTGCTGATTCTCGAAGAGCAGATGAGAAGCGCCTCCAACGACCTCCGGGTCTGCACCGATGACGGTTCCTACGGTCATCACGGCTTCGTCACCGAGGTCATGAAGGAAGTGCTCGAGGGCGGAGATATCCAGGAGGTGGTAGCCATCGGCCCGGTGCCGATGATGAAAGCGGTGGCCAATATCACCAAAGAATACGAGATCCCGACCCTGGTCAGCCTCAACCCGATCATGGTGGACGGCACCGGCATGTGCGGCGGCTGCCGGGTCACCGTTGGCGGCGAGACCAAGTTCGCCTGCGTTGACGGCCCCGAATTCGACGGACATCAGGTCGATTTCGACGAGTTGAACCTGAGGCTTCAGGCCTATACCGAAGACGAGAAAAATTGTCACGAAGATTACTGCACCATCCGTGACGCCAAATAGCGCATTGCAGTTCATAAAAAAGACTATCGAATAACCCGCTGTCTTAGGGAGGGAAACATGGCGGAAACATCAGCAAAACCGGTAAAAAACCCGAGAATAGCAATGCCCGAGCAGGACCCGCAGATCCGGGCCCGCAATTTTCTGGAGGTACCGACGGGGTACACCCACAAGATGGCACAGGAAGAGGCGGCCCGCTGTCTGCAGTGCAAAAAACCGGCCTGCGTGGACGGTTGTCCGGTTGGCGTCGACATCCCCGGTTTCATCGATCTGATTTCCAAAGGAGAAATGACCGCGGCCATCCGCAACCTGTGGAGCATGAACGCCCTGCCCGCCGTCTGCGGCCGTGTCTGTCCCCAGGAAATCCAGTGCGAGGGCAGATGCGTTCTGGGCAGAAAAGGAGAACCGGTGGCCATCGGCAACCTGGAACGTTATTGCGCCGACTATGAGCGGGAAAACGGCACCGGTGAATTACCGCCCAAGGCCGGCAGCACCGGCAAGAAGGTCGCCGTGGTCGGCTCCGGTCCATCCGGGTTGACCGTGGCCGGCGACCTGATCGTCAAAGGGCACGATGTGACCATCTATGAGGCTTTTCACAAGGCCGGGGGGGTGCTGATCTACGGCATTCCCGAATTTCGCCTGCCCAAGGATATCGTCGCCCAGGAAATCAATTTCCTCGAGCGGCTCGGGGTCAAAGTCGAATGCAACGCCGTGGTTGGCCGCACCGTGTCCCTCGATGAACTCTTCGAAGAAGGATACGACGCCATCTATATCGGTGTCGGCGCCGGGCTGCCGAGATTCATGAACATCCCCGGCGAGAACCTGGTCGGCATACTCTCGGCCAACGAATACCTGACCCGGGCAAATCTGATGAAGGCATACAAATTTCCCGATGTAGACACGCCGATCCCGATGGGCAAGAACGTCGTCGTGCTCGGTGCTGGAAACGTGGCCATGGACGCAGCCAGAACGGCAATGCGGCTCGGTGCCGAAAGCGTCAAGATCGTCTATCGCCGCTCCCGGGAGGAGATGCCCGCCCGTAAGGCCGAGATTCATCACGCCGAGGAAGAAGGCATCGAGATGTTTCTGCTGACCAATCCGACCAAGTATCTGGGCAACGAAAAAGGCCGCCTGGTCGGCATGCAGTGCTTGAAAATGGAACTGGGCGAACCGGATGATTCCGGCCGCCGGCGGCCGGTCGCCATCGAGGGATCCGAATTCGAGATGGACTGCGATCTCTGCATCGTCGCGGTCGGCTCCGGGGCCAACCCGCTGCTGACCAGTGAAACGCCGGACATGAAGCTCAATGACTGGGGTTATGTCAAGACCGACAGCAAGACCGGGAAAACCACCAAGAAGGCGGTTTGGGCCGGCGGCGACATCGTCACCGGCGCGGCAACGGTCATTCTGGCCATGGGCGCCGGACGGGAAGCTGCCAATTCCATGCATGACTACCTGATGCTGGGCTGGTAGCCCGGCCGCTGCATTCTCCGGGGTCGGCCGCTGCGGTCGACCCCGGATTCACCTGCTCGGATGGATTTTCTCACCACATGCTCACAGTCAACGGCAGGTCTTCCCCCTGCTGCTGAAAGCCGGAAAAATTTTGCGGCGGTAGTCGTCCGAAACCCTTATTCCCCTCCACAACTTGCAACCAGTTAACCCCGTGTTTCGTCTCAGCTACATTATCTTGGCCTGCTGCCTCCTGGCCGCCGGCTGTGCCGCTAAACCCGATGCACCACCCCCCAAAGATTATCAGCTTGAGGCGCTGCAGAATGAAGTCAGACAGGTGATTCAATTTATCGACAACTGGAGCGGCTACGAACAGAAGTTCAGCAGCATTAACAGTCTGGAAGAATACAGCTCGGTGAAACAGAAGGTTCTCGCCTCACCCGCTTACCCCAGATTTACCGGAAAAGAGCGCCTGCAGAGCAAGATCAGCCAGTTTGACGCGGTCGTCAGGCGCTATGAAACCTGGGTCGAAGATCGGGCCGATCTGCTCGAGCGGATCAACGACTTTATCGCCAATTATCAGGCCAACCAGAAACAGCTGTTCTCCCGCCATGCCAGACCGCTGGCAGTCGGCCCTTATCGACTGGTAATTGACAACAGTTATTACCAGCTCGAGCCAGACGATCCGGACAAAGCCTACGCCTCAGCCCGATACGTCGGCCTGAGCCAGCTCAATATCATCGCGGCCTCAAGAGACCAGCCGCTGCGGTTGCCGAGTCTGAAAATATCCGGTTTTGTGGTTGAGGTGAAGATCGGCAACGGCTCCTCCCAGAAGCTCCTTCGGCCCGACGGTTTCACGGTCAATCGCCAGACCAGGACCAGCCGGAGCGGATCGCAGGTTACCCGCTCGCAGCGCCAGTATCTGGTCAGCTTCAGCGACGAGGTGCAGAACCGCTATGAATTCAGCCAGGCAGTCGATGTCATCAACAAGGATTCCGACAACGGCATCAGGCCCGGGGAGTCGATGATCTGGACTTATCATTTCAACCGGGAAAATTTTCCGGTCGAAACGGTAAAAACGTTTCAGGCGATCTATCCGGACCGGGTATTCGGCAAGCCATTGCGGCTCAGCATCCCGCTGACAGCGATCCAGATACCGGAGCTTCCGGCAGCTCTCAACCCCGCGAGAAATTAAGACTTACAAGCTTCCGGCAGCTTTTCCTTCTGACGAATATTGATCAATCCCTGGTAGGCTTCCCTGGATAGTTGTTCGACCTCTTCGCGGGTGTGGTTTTTCCAGCCGGTGGCAGCAATCTCATCAAGCACCTTTGCAGCTTTGACCGTGTCACCCTGATCCATGTAAGTGACAGCCTCGAGCCAGAAACCGGCCTGCCGGTATTTTTCGCTGCTGTTTTCCTGGGCGGTCTCGGCATACCCCAGTGCAACCTTGTGCTTACAGGTGGCAAGGGCCGAGAGACCGGCAAATCCGTCATCCCCGAGTTTTTTCCTCAATTCCTTCTCGGCTTTGGCCCGCTCCTGCAGGGCCACCTGCTTATCCTGCTGACCGCCGACAATGGCTCCCGAAACAGCCCCGGAAGTCGCTCCCCAGGCCGCTCCCCTGGCCGCCGCTTCCCCAACATCGCCACCCCAGATAAGGGCGCCGACCATACCGGCCGCAGCGCCCCCAAGGCCGCCGATTGCGGCCCCCTGGCCGGCCTGCCGTGCCGAATTGGGGCCGCAGGCAGTGGTGACAAACAGGGAAAGGATCAAAACGGTGACGGCGACAGCAGATTCAGTTTTTTTCATATTCCTTTTTTAAGGTGCTGGTTTGCCCGGCATCTATCCTGCCTGCACCACCATGACGGCGATCAGCACGGCAGCAGGGCCGGAGGAATAAATGGGCACGGAAATAACGGGTCAGCTTCCGGGAAATCCGTATCCTGTTGGCAAATTATGCCCTGTATTATCAGTCCGGAGTCAGTTATAGTGAACAGATTAAGTCGTACACATGAAAACCTCATAAATGGGAAGGGACCATGTCGATCTGGGCGCGAATAGGGGTAACCATCATTTTAATGGTGCTTTTCAGTTTTCTGGCGGGCCTTCTGTGGGGCAAGCTGTTTACCAATCAGATCCCCAGTTATGTTTCGGGGTTTGTCGGCGGACTGACGGCTGTTCCGGTGTGGGAGATCCTGGAGAGATTCAAAGGAGCACCGAAAAAAAAGAACCGATAAGCCCCCGGCCGATTCTAATTTGCAGCTCGCGGAACCCGCCGGTACGTTGGAACCGGGTTGGACGGTTCCTGAACAGGGGGGGTCGGCCGAGGCGGCGGCTTAATCACAATAGGCGGGCTTGGCCGAGGATGCACGGTTACGGTCGGTCGCTGAAAAAAATAGCCGCCGCTGCGCCAGGAACGCCGTTCCTGCCTGGCCACCTCGACGGCGGTCTCGGATCGCAACTTTTCAATTTCCAGTTCGTGATTCCGGTCTTCCAGCCGGAGCCGGTCGACATATCGCCGGTCCCGCCAATACTCTTCAGCACTGACCGGTTGACGCTTCCGGGCATTGAACTGCTGCTGCTGGATGGCTCTCAGCTGTTCGGATGAACAGCCTGCATAGGTGGTCATGTTACATGACCAGGCCAGTTCCACGAATGAAAAAAGTACCAGAACGGTGACAAACATAATTCTCAGACCCATCGACACACCTCCTTCTCCCCCTTGCCCTCCACTTATCTGGTATGATTACCACTGTACAAAGCTTCCGTATAATCATAATCACTGGTTCACGCCGGGCAAACAAGCAGGCGTCTTTATGGCAGCACAGCAGCACGGGGGCTCAAATTTCGCTGTCCGGCAGTGAACTTTGGTCATTTTTCCATGCGCTGTTCAGAAAACAAGGCTGAGGATCCCGGCGATGACATCCCCCATCAAACGGCACATCGGTACCTGCTCCTGGAAATACGATTCGTGGCGGGGGCTGGTCTACCCTGATACCGGACCCTTCAACTACCTGCGGCAGTACAGTCAATGCTACCACACGGTGGAAGTGGATCAGTGGTTCTGGTCGCTCTTCGACGATGACACCGCCTTACTGCCCAAGCCTGCGGTTGTCAGGGAATACGCCCAGTCGGTACCGGACAATTTTGTATTCTCAGTCAAGGTGCCAAACAGCATCACCCTCACCCACCACTATAAAAAGAACAGAACCGATCCCCTCCGGGTCAACCCCCACTTTCTGTCGATCCCGCTGATGGAGCGTTTTCTGGAACTGCTCGAACCGATCAGCATGCACCTCGGACCACTCATCTTCCAGTTCGAATACCTGAACAAGTCGAAGATGAACAGCCTTGGCGAGTTCCTCAACCGTTTTGGCAGCTTTGCCGGCAGGCTGCCGGACGGCTATATCTTCGGGGTCGAGACCAGAAACCCCAATTATCTGAAGCGACCCTATTTCGAGTTCCTGTCAGATGTAGGTCTCCACCATGTTTTTCTGCACGGCTATTACATGCCGCCGATTTTTGAGATTTACCGCCAGTTCCGGAACTACATCCACCCGCGGTCGGTGATCCGGCTGCTCGGCTCCGACCGCCAGGGAATCGAGCAGGCCGCGGGCAAATCCTGGAACGCAATTGTCAGCCCCAGAGACAAGGAGCTTGCCGGCCTGGCAGCGATGCTGACCGATCTCGGCAACCGGGGTGTGGAAACCTTTCTCTACGTCAACAATCACTTCGAGGGGTCCGCCCCGCGGACCATCGCCAGAATCGAATCCTTACTGGCCTGAAAGTTCGCTCTACCGGTTTTTCGTCAGCCCCCCAGCCCCGCCTTTTTATTATTTATCCATTTGAGCATTATCGGCATTGACATCATTATTATTAGTTAATAAGATATGATCAAATGAGCACAAAGGAGAACAAAATGGTCCGCCCGAGAAAGCCAAGACTGGTTTCAGCCTATCCGACGATCACCGCCTTCGTCCCCCAGGGAGTCAATATCAGCGGCGAGGCGTTGTTGAGCGTGGACGAGTTTGAAGCCATACGCTTGAGCGACTTCGAGCACCTCGACCAGGAGGGCGGGGCGGCGATGATGGGTGTCAGCCGTCACACCTTCGGCCGGCTTCTGGCCAGGGGCAGAACGGTTGTCGCCAATGCCATGGTAACCGGTAAAGTTTTGAAGATAGAGGGTGGCTCTTACGAGCTGCGCGGTCCCGGACAAGGAAAGCGGCATGGTCGACGTGGCCGCGGCGGCCGGGGCTTTGGAAAGCAATAGCAGATCAATGCAAAACATGCAAAGGAGGTGAACAATATGCCAGGATTAGACAAAACCGGCCCCCAGGGCAACGGTCCGATGACCGGCAGAGCAAAAGGCTCGTGCCGGCAGGGAAATTACGGCGGACCACAATCGGACGGCTTTGCACCCCTGAGAGGACGAGGCCAGGGACGCGGACTCAGATGCGGTATGGGAAATCGCCGGGGTCGAAGGAACAATTTCGGTCCCAACCAGCCGCGCCCCATCGATGAAGAGTGAAATGAATCTGTAAATAAGATCTATAACCATTACTGCGGCTTGCGCCGCAGGTCAACCAGGTTGTCCGGTGTCTCATCGGACGGCCTGGTTTCTGCCTGTTCATTGGCATTGTCAAAGAAAAAAGAAGTGTTTCTCTCCTCGAAGGTCAAAAATTTGTTTTTGCCGATAAAGATATACCAGTCGCCGGCAACTTCTCTTCCCCGGTAATGACCGTCATTGATGCTCTGGATCACATGGCGCTCGTCGACGTTGTTCCTGGCCGAATATTTTGCCACGCTGATAAAATCAGGGTGGTTGTCGATCGAACTGACCGACCCTCGGCCTCCCGAGGATTTCGGACGGTCCCCGGCTGACTTTTTCAACTGAGCCACCCGCAGGTTCACATAACTGTTCCTGGCTTCGATCTCGTTGCCCGCTGAACGGGCCTGAGCCTCGGTCCACAGGGATTCGTCCCGCTCGCTCCCGGCTTGCTGGCGAACCTCTTTTGCCGCCTGAATATAGAGTTTATCGTCCGACATGGTTTTTTCAGCCTCGCGTTATCACAGATAGGTTACTGCCGCTCTCGAATCATAAGTGGTGCAGCAGTCATGGAAATGGTCCACAGACTACTATATTACTTGAAAACCTGAGCACAACTCATAACCGTGCAGGGAAAATCATTTCAGTAGCGTATCCGCTCCGCGCTGATCGTTTGACCACCGGTGGCTCATCGGAACCATCCTTCAGATGTGCTGAACTCTGCTTTCCAAGCCTTTATACGTGCCGTTTATTCATTATTGTTGTAAAATTTATCATTTTCTTGCAGATTCTCAATCGGGTCCTACGGCACCACATTCGTTTAATTCCAGCCGCGGTCATTATAAGCTGCAACGGGGGACGGCTCAGGGAAGCTGATATTTGATTCAACATGTTTAGATGCCGGAAACAGCAATGACCACTGATGCAGCTCTCAGTTTTGAGCAGAAGGCGCCGGACAACCTCAAGATAATCCTGGCCGGGGACTGGAGGCTGAACAACAACCTGCCGGGAACGGACGGCGTGGAGGCGGCCATCGCCGAGGCTTCCACTCTCCGAACCATGGTCCTCGATGCACGCCAGGTAACGGACTGGGACAGCGGACTGCTCATCTTTCTGCTGCGCCTGCGCCAGATATGTACCACCAGCGATCTTGCTCTCGACAGCACAAACCTACCCGCGGGAGCGCTGAAACTGCTGGCTCTGGCCGCGGCAGTCCCGGAAAAAAAGGATGCGCGCAAAAAGGAAGCGCGAAGCAAATTTCTCACCACCATCGGCGAAGAAAGTGTCGAGCTGGTTCGCTCGACCGGTGATCTGCTGACATTTATCGGCGAAGCGATGGTCGCCTTTCTCCGCTTTCTGAGGGGCAAGGCTCGGTTCCGCCGCAGTGACCTGACTCTTCTTATCGAGTCGTGCGGGGTCCAGGCATTACCGATCGTCACCTTGATCTGCTTCCTGGTCGGTCTGATTCTCGCTTTCATCGGCGCCATCCAGTTGAAACTGTTCGGTGCTGAAATCTTTGTGGCCGACCTCGTCGGCATCGCCATGGTGCGGCTGATGGCTGCGATCATGACCGGCATCGTCCTGGCCGGCCGAACGGGCGGCGCTTTTGCGGCTCAGCTCGGGACCATGCAGGTGAATCAGGAAATCGACGCATTGAGGACCCTGGGCATCGACCCGATGGAGTTTCTCGTTCTGCCCCGCATGCTGGCCCTCGGGTTGATGATGCCCCTGCTCTGCCTCTACGCCAACCTGATGGGTATTCTCGGCGGCATGTTCGTCGGCGTCGCCATGCTCGATATCGGCCTCATTCAGTACTATAACCAGACAGTACAGGCGGTGGACCTCTGGAACCTGGGCATCGGACTCTTCTCAGGGACCCTGTTCGGCATCATCGTCGCCCTTTCCGGCTGCATGCGCGGTATGCAGTGCGGACGCAGCGCTTCATCGGTCGGTGATGCCGCCACCTCGGCGGTGGTCACCGCTATTGTCGGCATCATCATCACCACCGCGCTGGTTACGCTGATCTGCAATGTACTCGGGATATAAACCTGCGATGACATACCCCCAGCCCCATATCAGCGTACGAGATCTGACCATGGCCTATGGTGATTTCGTTTTGATGCGTGATCTCACCTTCAACGTCAACCGGGGCGATATCTTTATCATCATGGGCGGCAGCGGCTGCGGCAAAAGCACCATGATGACGGTTCTCATCGGTCTCAAGAAACCGGCCACAGGCCAGGTGCTCTACGGCGACACCGATTTCTGGTCCGCCAGCCCCGAGAGGCGAGACCAGATCATCCGCAAAGGAGGAGTAATGTATCAGAGCGGAGCGCTCTGGAGTTCGATGACCCTGGCCGAGAACATCGCCCTTCCTCTAGAAACTTATACGAACCTCAGTCCGGCCCGGATTCGCGATGTGGTGGAGTTGAAACTCGCCCTGGTCGGCATGGCCGGCTTCGAAGAGTTCTACCCTTCTGAAATCAGCGGCGGTATGCAGAAGCGGGCCGGCATTGCCCGGGCCATGGCCATGGACCCGGAGATCCTCTTCTTCGACGAGCCCTCTGCCGGTCTCGACCCGGTGAGCGCTCGTCGCCTGGACGACCTGATCATCGAGCTGCGCGACAGCCTGGGAACGACCATGGTGGTGGTGACCCATGAGCTGGCAAGTATCTTTGCCATCGGCAGCAACTCGGTGTTCCTCGACGTCTCCACGCGGACAATGACCGCCACCGGAAACCCGTCAACCCTTCTGGCGGAAACCCAAGACCCCGTGCTGCGGCAATTTTTGACCCGCGGTGAAGAGTCGTAACGTAAAGGAACTGATTCATGGCGAAAGAGGCGAACAAGATGATGATCGGTGGTTTCGTGGTCATCGCGATTTTCATTTTGATGGCCAGCCTGGTGGTCTTTGGCTCCGGCCGCTTCTTCAGACAGACGGAAACGTTCGTGCTGCACTTCGAAGGATCCATCAAGGGACTCAATGTTGGCGCACCGGTTCTTTTCCAGGGAGTGCAGATCGGTGTGGTAACCAACATCGTCATTCGCGCCAACAGAGATGACCTGAAAGCCAGTATACCGGTGACCATCCAGATCGAGCCGGAGCGGTTCCAAACGAGTGACAGCCACCTCGCCCGGTATACCCCCAAGGAAACCCTGCCAAAACTGATTGATCTGGGTTTACGCGGGGTATTAACGCTGCGGAGCCTTATAACCGGGCAGCTGATGATCGAGTTTGACTTCTTCCCCGACTCACCGGTCGTTTTTCGAGACACCGAAAAAAAAGACATGGAGATACCGACGATCCAATCGACCACCGCACGTCTGGCCCAGAGTCTCCTGCAGATCGATATAGAGGAATTGGAGCAGAAGACGACTTCCATTCTTGACGGCATCGACAGGATGGTCAACGACCCGGAATTGGCTGCGGCCCTGAGATCTTTCTCGAAGACGATGGAAGATACTCAACTGCTGGTGAGCAAAGTCGACACCAGACTTGGGCAGATGGCGGACGGGATGGATTCGAACCTGGCCGAACTTGAATCACTGCTGACCAGTGCCAAAAGCCAGGTGAATACCGTGGCGGATCGAGTCGATGCAACCCTGGACAGCGCCGACGCTCTGATGAACAAGATCAGCGGCCGCATAGACCCGCTGGCCACTGATACCGCAACTGCGATACAAACCTATACGCAGCTGGCAATAGATACCAATACCGGGCTCCAGAAGGTGGTTTCCAGTCTGGATGAAACCTTGCTGGCGACCCGGGATATCATGGCACCGGATGCACCACTGGTACTGGACTTGCGAACAACGCTCGACGAAGTTTCCGAAGCAGCCCGGTCTCTGAAAATACTGACGGATTTTCTTGCCCAACACCCCGAGGCCGTTATCCGGGGAAGGTAACAGACAAAAGGAAAACTATGGCTGACTTGATACCAGAGGCTCACACCGTAAAACCGCGGTCTCTCTTTTTGATCCTTGCTGCCGTCATATTAGTTTTTGCCGGCTGCACGGGCAGGAGTCCTTCACCTAATCTGTATATCCTCTCTCCACTATCCGAGGACCACGCCCCTGTCGTCCAGGCCAGCCAGAATGCCGCGCTGCAGATCGGCATCGGCCCGGTCACCCTGGCCGATTATCTGAACCAGCCCAGCCTGGTCACCAGATCGGGAAACAATGAATTGAGCAGGCTGCCGTTTGAACAATGGGGCGGCTCCCTGAGGAGAAACGTTACCACGGTTCTTGCCGAAAACCTCGGCCTCCTGATGTCCACTGAAGACGTCCACCTCTACCCGTGGCAGCGCTTCATCACCATCGACTACCGGGTATCAGTGGATATCATCCGCCTGGACGGTGTTCTCGATGAAGAAGCAACGCTGGTGGCGCGATGGAACATCGTTGATGAAAGGACACGGACGCTTCTGATGACCAGACGATCGACCATCGTCGAGCCGGTTGAAAACACCGGATACGCGGCACTGGTCAGTGCCCAGAGCCGGGCGCTGGCGCAATTGAGCCGGGAGATAGCCGACCTGTTAAAAAACGAAAACGCACGGTAATCTCGCTGGAGCCTTGACCAAGATCGGCTGGACGCGGCTAACCGGCAGGAGCTTCGCGCAGGTCCCGACGAGATCCAAGCAGCAGTTCGGCAAGCTCCAGAAAGCCCCTGGAGCTGCGATTTACGGTAACCCATCCCGGTTGCGGAGTTGGGTTGAAGTCCCGGACATTAGCGACGCCAACACTGTTTCTGAAAAAACTGAACAGCGGCCCATCATTTGGCGAATCGCCGACAAAGGCGACACGCTCATTGTGCCGATCGATGTCAACACCAAAAAGATCGCGGAGACAGGCCCTGGTCATCGTCAGCTTGTCGTAGGAACCGAACCAGCCGTTCACATGGATCGAACTGATCTTGGCCGTACAGCCTTCCTTCTCGAAGATATCGACAATACGGCGAACCTGCTTTTCCGATAACGGTTCGACGTCCTCACAGAAATCAATCGCCAGGTCCGAGACCCGGCATTCCTGGTCGGAAGCGATACCGGCACCGGGAACCTCCCTGAGTATGCGTTTTCGGATCAGGTCAAGCCGGGCCCTATCCCGCGCTCTTTTTTCCGCAGGCTTGGCATATACCTGACTCATGGTGCGGTGGCGCCGGTCATAGGAATAGTAGAATGCGCCGTTTTCACCGACCACCCCTTTTACCGCCCACATGCGGGCGATGTGATCACACCAGCCGGCGGGGCGGCCGGTGATCGGGACGACGCCGATTCCCGCCTCTTCAAGACGCTCGAGTGCGGCCAGGCTGTAAGACGGCAGACGGCCGTCCCGGGTCATCGTATCATCGATGTCGGTCAGCAGGTAGTCGATTTTGCGCAGCCGCTCAGGCGGCAGGTCGGCAAGAGGCCTGAGAACCGACTCCTGAGCAACTTTCAACTCGGTCATTTCTCTGATTCCGGTGGTCGCCTCATGGGCATGGGCAAGAAGTTTCGCCTGCATCGGGACGATATGCACTGTGCATCCTAGAATACCACTCTTAGGCACACGCTGCAGCAAGATAAGCGGTATGTCGACAATAGCAACGAGACTGGTCAGTTGCTCTGAAGAGACACGTTTTTGACAACGCCCCCCCCTGGTGGCTTTTCAGGTTTTCGACAGTTGCCCAAAGTAGATCTGGCGATAGTGATTCAGGTGAAATTTTAGCTGGACACTTTGCAATAGGCAGTCCATTGAAAACAAAGCCGATAAGACTGTCACGATAATGCTGAAGTGGTAAACCTGCCGCCAAGGCTGTAACGGGAGCCGGGATAAAAAAGCTTGCTGATAGTGGCCACATCCCCTTTGACCCATGTTTTGCGGCTCAGGGCTAGACATGGTTCAGATTCGTTGATGTCAAGCAATTCACGTATCCAGGCATCGGGTATCATCGCCTCGACCACATGCTCTGCACTATATTCAGGCGCTACCTTGAGAAGATACTCGGCAGCAGAAGTGGATTCAAAATCCTGCTTTAGATAGTCTGGTGCAACCGAGGGATTGACAAACCTGTCAGCGAGTTGCATGGGAATGTTGCTGTCATAATGGATCATTATTGAATGATATACTTTACTGTACGGTTTCACCCCCATTTCAACAGCTAACTGGGGAGAAGCCTTCTCCTCGCTGAGCAGATGAACCCTGCAGGAATAGTTACCGCCTCCCTTTTTTATAACTTCTGCTATGGAACTGATCTCCAGAAAGGTTGCCCTTGGTTTCTGGGCTGCCACAAACGTGCCGAGCCCTTGTCTACGGGTCAATTTCCCCTCAACGGCCAATTCACGTACAGCCCGGTTGACCGTCATCCTCGAGGTTGCAAAACGCTCCTCGAACTCAGCCTCAGAGGGTATCCTGGCCCCTATCTGCCATTCTCCATGATCGATTTTTTCTTCGATATATTCCTTGATTCTCCGGTATATCGGTTGTTGCTTTTTAGGTGCCATCTGCTTACTCACCCTCTCCGGTCTTCCCAAAACTTGGCAGCAGGTCGGCATCGATCAGCTCGTTGAAACGGCCAGACACCACCAGTTCCGTCGCCTGGTGAATATCGGGCGCGAAATAGCGGTCTTTGTCATAGAACGGAACACTTTCCCGCAGCATGGCTTTAGCCTTTTCAAGAGGTTGAGACGATCTCAAAGGAGATCTGAAGTCAAGCCCCTGGCAGACTGCAAGTAGCTCAATGCCCACGATGCCAGCTGTGTTTTCAGCCATATCCGTGAGCCTCCGTGCGGCAAAGGTGGCCATAGAGACATGATCCTCCTGGTTTGCAGAGGTCGGGAGACTATCCACCGACGCTGGGTGGGCAAACGATTTATTCTCACTGGCCAGGGCAGCAGCCGTTACCTGGGCAATCATGAAACCTGAGTTCAGCCCACCCTTCTCAACCAGAAATGGAGGCAGCTTGCTCATGTGGGAATCGATCAAGAGGGCCATGCGCCTCTCTGCCAGGGCTCCGATTTCCGCGAACGCCAGCGCCAGATTGTCAGCCGCCATGGCCACCGGCTCGGCATGAAAGTTTCCCCCTGAAATGATGTCAGACTGCTCGGAAAAAACCAGGGGGTTGTCTGAAACGCTGTTGGATTCAACCAATAGGGTTTCTGAAGCATTGCGTATTTGAGAGAGGCAGGCCCCCATGACCTGTGGCTGGCAGCGCAGTGAATAGGGATCCTGGACGGCTTCACAGTCCTCGTGCGATTTTTCGATTTCACTGTGCCTGAGCAACATGCGGTAAGTTCGAGCCACATCGATCTGGGTTTTATGCCCGCGTACTTCATGAATACTTTTCTCAAATGGGCGCCGGCTGGCAAGAGCAGCCTCCACACAGAGACTTCCCGTTACCATTGCAGCCGCAAAGAGATCCTCGGCAAGAAACAGCCCTTGTAGGGCCAGAGCGCATGAAGCCTGTGTTCCATTAAGAAGAGCAAGCCCCTCTTTAGGCCGGAGAACGACGGGATCAAGTCCGGCAATCTTCAGTCCCTGCCGTCCTGACAACCGCTCCCCCTTAACGATAACTTCTCCTTCCCCCAGCAATACCGTGCTCATATGTGCAAGGGGCGCCAGGTCTCCGGATGCCCCGACTGAACCTTTTTCGGGAACACAGGGATAAACCTCTTCATTAACGAGTGCGATCAGCGCATCAATGACTTCTTGACGAATCCCGGAATATCCCCTGGCAAGACTGTTGATTTTCAGAACCATCATCAGCCTGACAGTAGATTCTTTCATCAGCTTGCCTATTCCTGCGGCATGGGAGAGGACTATGGAGCGCTGCAGGTGTTCTAATTCATCGCTGGGAATAACGGTGTTGGCAAGCAGCCCGAAACCGGTATTGATTCCGTATATGATACGCCCCTGATCTATTATCTCCCTTACCGTATCGGATGATCTCCGAATCTGTTCGGCACTCTCATGGCTCAGGGCAAGCTTTACAGGACCGTTCTGAATTCTCCGCAGCTGCTGGAGTGTCAGTTGACCTGGATACAGTCTTAATGTTTCTTTTCCGCTCATGGCTTTTCTGGTGTTTTAATTTGAATGGGAATAGATCTATGTGGCAGCATCTCCTGAATCAATTGTATATATAAATTAAAAACATGACAAGTGTTTTTTCTACGCCCTGCCTCCCAAGCCAGAGTATTGACCAAAACGCCCACCAGGAACCATGGAGAAACCCACTATAATATCGATATAATTAATATTTAATTATACATAGGGAGTAATCAATCCGCCTGAAAATCCCCCTCAACTCTCTTTCCCCGAAATACCGCATTGATAAAAAAACAATCTCGGCGACCCTTAAAAATATACTTGTATACACATTTACTCTGTGTTATTTTTAATCTGCATTGCCAATACGATGAAGCGACCGAACACGCTTTGGGTTGTGCCCCATTTATCTCGAGAGGACAAAATGTTTACCAATAAAGACGCAGAAGCTTCGATGAGAATACGACTCGATGATGCGCTTCCTGAGAGGACACCATTCAAGGAAGGGATACGCAGAGCGCCGGACAGGGGATTCAGGCTGTCCGAGCAGCAGACGGTTGTTGCCCTGAGGAATGCACTCCGCTATATCCCTGAAAAACATCACCAGACCGTGATTCCGGAATTCCTGGAGGAACTGAGAACCAGAGGAAGAATTTACGGTTACAGGTTCAGACCCAAAACAGAGATAAAAGCCAAACCGATCGATTCATACAGGGGGAAGTGCCTTGAGGGCAAGGCTTTCCAACTGATGATGGACAACAATCTCGATTTTGACGTGGCCCTCTATCCCTACGAGCTTGTCACCTACGGTGAGACAGGAAGCGTCTGCCAGAACTGGATGCAGTACAACCTTATCCAGAGGTACCTGGAGGAAATGACCGAAAGCCAGACCCTGGTGGTACAGTCGGGGCACCCTCTGGGCCTGTTTCAATCAGCTCAGAACAGTCCACGTGTTATCATCACCAATGGTTTGATGGTCGGTCTTTACGACAATCCTGCAGACTGGGAAACGGCAACCCAGATGGGAGCGTCCTCCTATGGGCAGATGACCGCCGGCGGCTGGATGTACATTGGCCCTCAGGGAATCGTGCACGGCACTTACAACACCCTGCTCAACGCCGGCAGGAAGATGTGCGGTGTGCCAGCCGACGGTGCTCTGGACGGTCTTCTGTTTGTGTCTTCGGGGTTAGGCGGAATGAGCGGGGCCCAGCCCAAGGCAGCCAAAATCGCCGGGGCGGCCTCAATTACAGCCGAGGTTGATTATTCCCGAATAACAACACGGCACCAACAGGGCTGGGTGGACGTGGTTTCCAGCGACCTCGAAGAAGTGGCGGCACTGGCCCAGAACGCGGTGGCACAAAAGGACAACACCTCAATCGCCTATCACGGCAACGTCGTTGATCTTTTGGAATTCCTTGCCGACAGAAGCATTAAGGTCGACCTGCTCTCAGACCAGACCTCCTGTCATGTGGTCTATGACGGAGGGTATTGTCCCCAGGGAATCACCTTTGAAGAACGCACCCGCCTGCTTGGCCAAGACCGGACGACCTTCATCAAAGCAGTGAACCAGAGCCTCAAAAAACACATCGAAGCAGTAAAAAAACTCGCTGACCAGGGTTCTTATTTCTTCGACTATGGGAATGCATTTCTGAAAGCGGTTTTTGACGCTGGAGTGACAGAGGTTTCCCGAAACGGTGTTGATGAAAAAGACGGTTTTATTTACCCGTCCTACTTTGAAGACATTATGGGGCCCATCTTCGATTACGGTTACGGCCCGTTTCGCTGGGTATGCCTGAGCGGCCGCCCCGAGGACCTGGATAATACAGACCGGGCGGCCATGGCGTGCATAGACCCGGACCGCCGCAGTGAAGACCGGGACAACTATATCTGGATACGGGATGCAAAAAAGAATAGGATGGTTGTCGGCAGCCAAGCCCGGATACTGTACGCCGATGCCAGAGGCAGGGTTTCCATTGCCTTGAAATTCAACGAAATGGTGAGAGACAACGAGATTGGCCCGGTCATGCTGGGCAGGGACCACCATGATCCGGGCGGAACGGACTCCCCGTTTCGCGAAACAGCCAATATCAAAGACGGCAGCAATGTCTGCGCTGACATGGCAACGCACTGTTTCGCCGGCAATGCAGCCCGCGGCATGTCCCTGGTTGCACTGCATAACGGTGGGGGAACCGGGATCGGCAAGGCCATTAATGGAGGTTTCGGACTGGTCCTCGACGGCAGTGAACGGGTTGACACCATCATCCGTTCAGCCATGAACTGGGACGTCATGGGCGGAGTGGCGCGCAGAAACTGGGCAAGAAACGAAAACGCAATGGAGGTTGCCGCCGAATACAACCTCAGAAATGAAAACAGTGACCAGATCACCATTCCCTACCTCGTGGAAAACGATCTGGTAAAACAATCGGTTGATGAATTGTTCTCTCACAGGAAATAGAAGCTACTGGTGAGCATCTGATGTCATCGCAACTGTTTCTAAATGCCAGGATCTTCAC
Source organism: uncultured delta proteobacterium (assembly GCA_963845115.1). Lineage (GTDB taxonomy): Bacteria > Desulfobacterota > Desulfobulbia > Desulfobulbales > Desulfocapsaceae > JABDQA01. The sequence goes on from CAWJQN010000003.1 coordinate 433,981, forward strand.
CCCGCTTGACGCTGGCCGCCCGTCAGCGGGAAAGAGACAGGGTGAGTTGGCCCACTATGCCAGAGGGGCAATCCTGGTGGAAGACGGACTGATATCGAAAATCGGTGAAGAACACGTCGTGCTGCATGGACTCACAGCCAAAGAGCTCGACGATTCCTACGATTGCGCAGGTAAATGCCTCGTCCCCGGTTTTGTTGACCCCCACACTCACAACTGCTTTGCAGCCCTGCGGGAAAAAGAGTTCGAGTTAAGAATCGCCGGCACGCCCTATCTGGAAATTCTGCGTCAGGGTGGCGGCATCCTCTCCTCCACCAGGAAAGTAGCCGCAGCGGACGTTGAAATATTGGCTGCAAATACGGCCAATCAGATACGCCGAGCGCTGAAACTTGGCACCACGACTATGGAGATCAAGAGCGGCTACGGACTCGATACGCAGAATGAACTGAAAATGCTCGAGGCTATAAAATTAGCCGCCGAACAGACCCCCATCGATATCGTGGCCACCTTTCTCGGAGCCCATGCCATACCCGACGATTTCAAGGAGCGATCTGACGATTTTATCACCTTGATCATCGAGGAGATGCTTCCGGCCGTCATGGAGCAGGGTGTGGCCCGCCATTGTGACATCTTTTGCGAGGAAGGGGTTTTCTCGATACCCCAGGGACGAAAGCTCCTCTCGGCCGCCCTCGAAGCGGGGCTGAAGATAAAGATCCATGCAGATGAGGTCCATGACTTGGGAGGGGCCGGACTGGCAGCAGAGTTGGGAGCGCTTTCTGCGGACCACCTTCTGGCAGCCAACGACGACAATCTCGATGCCATGGCCGCTGCAGGAGTTGTCGCTACGCTCCTTCCGGCTACCGCGTATAGCCTGAGAAAGCCCTATGCCAGGGCAAGGACAATGATCGGAAAAGATCTCCCGGTGGCCCTGGCAACTGACTGCAACCCCGGATCGAGTTACACTGAGTCGATGCCGTTTGCGGCAGGTCTCGGCGTTATGAACATGCTCATGACCCCGGCGGAGGCCCTGACGGCAGCGACGCTTAACGGCGCTTATGCAATAGACATGGCTGACAGGGTGGGCAGCCTGGAAACAGGAAAACAAGCCGATTTTGTTCTCCTCGATGGCCAGTCTCCTGCAATCCTTGCTTATCATGCCGGCGTCTCTCCAGTTGAAGCTGTTTTCAAGAAAGGGAAGCGGGTCGATATAGACAACTGAAACCCACACGGTCAAACGGACAGAAAACCAGACAAAAATGAAGAAGATAGTTGAGTGCGTACCGAATTTTTCCGAAGGAAGAAACCAGGAAACCATCACTGCCATCGCAGAGGCTATCCAAGCTGTTGAAGGCTGCCGACTCGTCGATGTCGACCCCGGCTATTCGACCAACCGGACCGTCTATACCTTCGTGGGTAATCCGCATGACGTTGTGGAAGCAGCCCTGGCAGCCGCCAGAGTCGCCAGATCACGTATAGACATGCGCAGCCACACCGGCGAACACCCGCGCTTCGGAGCCATGGACGTGTGCCCGTTCGTTCCTGTTACCGGAATAACCATGGAGGAGTGCGCGGAGTTGGCCAGGCAGTTTGCGCAAAGAGCCTCACAAGAGCTCAATATACCCTTCTATCTTTATGAGCAGGCAGCCGAGAAGGATTACAGAAGAAAACTGCCGGACCTTCGGCAAGGCGAATATGAAGGCCTTGCCCAGCGGCTCAAGGACCCTCTGTGGAAACCTGACTTCGGTCCGGACGAGTTTGTCCCGGAGTGGGGAATAACCGCAACCGGCGCCAGGAATTTTCTTATCGCCTACAACGTCAACCTGCTGGCAACCCCAAACCAGGCCCATCGTATTGCCCTCAATATCAGAGAGGCAGGAAGGAGTGAAGAAGAACCCGGAAGGCTCAAGGAAGTTAAGGGTATGGGCTGGTTCGTCGATGAGTACAACACGGCTCAGGTAACGGTCAACCTGAATGACTACCGGATAACACCGATCCACACCCTCTTTGAAGAGGTGAAAAAAGACGCCGAGGCGCTGAATCTGCCGGTGGTTGGGTCGGAAGTTGTCGGGGTTGTTCCACTCGAATCCCTGATCATGGCCGCCGACTATTATATCGACAAGGAGAACCTTTTTATTTACGAAGAGCAGCAGAAGCTCAGGCTGGCAATCGACCGCCTCGGATTGAATTCGATCGCTCCTTTTAAACCTGAAGAACGGATCATCGAATATATCACCCGGGAAGAGCCTGACGAGCCGCTGGCGGGCACCACGGTGCGCGGCTTTATCGAAGAGGTTGCCTCCCGCTCTTCCGCCCCGGGCGGTGGCTCTGTTTCAGCGGTACTGGCGGCACTGGGCGTAGGGCTTGCCAGCATGGTGGCAAAATTGACGCACGGTGTGCGCAAGTTCGAGCCGGTTCAGGCTGAAATGGAGAACGTGATTCCAGCGCTGCACCACACCGTAAGAGAACTCATCCCTATGATCGATGCCGACACCTCTGCTTTCAATGAATTTATGGAGGGGGTGAGAATGGTGAGGGATACTGATGAGGAGCGGGCATTACGCGATCAGAAGATGCAGGCCGGGCTCAAGGCAGCAATCAGGGTTCCTCTTAAAACCATGCGTCTCGGCGATTCGGTGTGGCCTCAGCTGATCGAGGTTGCTCGTCACGGGAACCCAGCCTCAAAGTCGGATACCCAGGTGGGAGCACGATCACTCGAGGCTGGCATCTGGGGGGCTTATCAGAATGTATTGATAAATATGGAGGACATAACCGACAACGTCTTCCGCAGCGAGGTACTCGACGAAACGTCGGCGATCATGAGCCGGGCCGAGGGTAACTGCAGGGAGGTACTGAAGATACTGGATGAAATATGATCTTTTGAGGGATTTGTTGGGGCTGCAACAGCCGGCTAGGCAGAAAACAGCCGTCATTACCAAAGAAAAAAAAGAAAGGAGGAACACATGGATAGACGAGATTTTTTAAAAACTGCAGGAGCGACGGCACTGACCACAGCGGCGATGACGACATCTTTTGCCGCCCCGGCGATTGCCCAGGGAAAGATACAATGGAAAATGGTTACCGCCTGGCCCAAGAACCTGCCGGGCCCCGGTGTTGCTGCCCAGATGCTCGCCGACAGGATCACCGCCCTGTCGGGTGGACGTCTCGAGGTGAAGCTCTACGCCGCTGGTGAGCTGGTTCCCGGAAAAGGCGTGTTCGATGCCGTTTCAGAAGGTACTGCAGAGCTGTATCACGCTGTTCCCGCCTACTGGGGATCCAAGTCCAAGGGGTTCCTGCTTTTTGGTTCCCAACCCTTCGGCCTCAGGGCCGACGAACAGGTGGGCTGGATGATGCATGGCGGCGGCCAGGCCCTCTATGATGAGATGTACGCCCGTTTCGATCTCAAACCGTTCCTCTGCGGCAACTCAGGCCCCCAGTGGGCGGGCTGGTTCCGTAAAGAAATCAACTCACCTGAAGATTTCAAGGGACTGCGTTTCCGCACCACCGGCCTTGCTTCTGAAATGTGCTCAAAACTGGGAATGGCGGTCCAGGCAATGGGCGGCCGTGATCTATTCCAGGCGCTGCAGTCCGGGGCACTCGATGCCGGTGAATTCATCGGTCCGTGGACCGATTCAGCTCTGGGTTTCTATCAGGTAGCCAAGTACTACTACTGGCCGGGAGTCGGAGAACCTTCCTCTGCAGAGGAATGCGCGGTCAATATGAAGGCCTACGAGAAACTGCCCAAAGATTTGCAGCAGGCAGTTGCTTATGCCTGTGAAAGCCTCTACAATCCCGTCTTGACGGAATACATTACAAAACACGCACTGGCACTGCAGAAGATGGTTGCCGAACAGGGTGTGCAGGTAAGAAAGCTTCCCGATGACGTCATCATTGCCATGGGCAATGCTGCGGGTGAGGTGATAGAGGACCTGCGTAACGACTCAGATGAATTAGTCCGGCGCATTACAGAGAGCTTCCTGACCTATCGCGCCTCCGTTTCGGAATACATGGTGTATGCCGACAGCGGCCAGATGAATGCGAGAGTCATGGACTATAAGTATTAGATAAACTCTACCTGGTAGACAGGTGGACCGCCTCTAGGGGTGGTCCGCCTGTGTGGCTGAAAATGGACAAAATCATAACCAGATTGGAGGCGGTCAACCTCTTTGTAGGCAACACGGTGAGATGGTTTGCGCTGCTCATGCTGTTGCTCCAGTTTGTCATCGTCGTCTTGAGATACGTGTTCGGCATCAGCTATATTTTTCTGAACGAAGGGGTTCTCTACCTGCACGCTTCCCTGTTCATGCTGGGAGCGGGATACACATTGCTGGTCGACAAGCATGTACGGGTCGATATTTTCTACGCCAATCGATCGAAACGGGGCAAAGCACTGACAGACATCTTCGGTCATCTATGCTTTCTCATTCCCTCTATGCTGCTTCTCCTTTACTATACCTGGCCTTCAGTAACAGACTCCTGGGCAATCCTTGAGGGACCGATTTCCGTGGGAGGCATCCCGGCCTCCTATCTGCTGAAGTCCCTTATTCCTGCGTTTGCACTGCTCCTGATTATCCAATGCGTTGCCAATCTCGCAAAAGACGTATTGATACTGAGAGTATCAAACAGTTCCTGACCGTGCGCCAGTCATGACCAATTCACCTCTGGATATCCTACTCGTCATAGCCTTGATAAGCGGTATACTGCTTGGCTATCCGGTCTCTTTTACCCTGGCCGGCACGGCGACAATTTTTGCATTTCTTGGCTGGATCACGGGCTCTTTCGACTTGAGTCTGCTCGGGGCACTTGCCCAGCGGGCCTTCGGGCTGCTGACCAACCACGTATTGATCGCCATTCCTCTTTTCGTGCTGATGGGAGTGATCCTTGAAAAAAGCAAGATTGCAGAAGAGCTGCTGGAAACCATGGGCAGGCTTTTCGGCAGGGTCAGAGGCGGCCTGGGAATTTCGGTTATCCTCGTGGGCGCCCTGCTGGCCGCTTCGACTGGCATAGTGGGAGCAACGGTGGTGGCAATGGGCCTGATTGCCCTGCCCACCATGCTGAGGAACAATTACGATCCAAAACTCGCCTGCGGGATAGTTTGCACGTCGGGGACGCTCGGTCAGATCATTCCCCCATCGACTCTGCTGATAATCCTCACCGATGTGATGTCCAACGCCTACCAGCAGGCGCAATACACCAAGGGCCAATTCACCATCGACACAATCTCCGTTGGGCAGATGTTCGCGGCTGCACTTTTACCGGGGCTGGTGCTGGTATCTGTATATCTCGTGTACCTGATAGCAAGAGCGTGGATCTCTCCTGATGTCGCTCCGGCCTTGACGGGAGAGGAGTTTAGCCGACCAACCCCGGGGGAAGTGTCCCGGGCAGTGGTGCCCCCGATTGTGCTCATCATCGCTGTCCTCGGTTCAATCCTGGCAGGGATCGCCACACCCAGCGAGGCCGCCTCCGTCGGCGCCATCGGAGCGGTCCTGATGGCGGGCGCCCGTCTCGGGGGGTCTGCTCGCCTGATGATCATGGGCACGGTTGCTCTCATTGCCTTGGCCGTCGTTGCCGGAATTGCGCCGGTTCGCCTTCAGCGATCAGATGCCGGCCTTAATGAATGGCTGATCGGTTCGGTCTGTATTGTTCTCACCCTTTTCGGCTGTTACGCAATTTACAAGGCATTACGGCAGACGCTTGAGAAGAAGCTGCTGGGAGATATTCTCACATCCACGATGGTGGTGACATCAATGATTTTTGCCACCATCCTGACCGCCAGCATGTTCTCCCTCGTATTTATCGGCCTTGGAGGTGATGCCCGGATTGAGTGGGTGATCACGGCAATGCCAGGAGGGGCGACCGGGGCCCTGATTTTCTCCATGGTATTGATCTTTGTTCTCGGCTTTTTTCTTGATTTCGTGGAAATAAGCGTCATTCTGCTGCCCCTGGTGTGTCCCATACTGATTCTGATGGGCCATGACCCGGTGTGGCTGTCGATGCTGATCGCCATCAATCTGCAGACCTCGTTTCTGACGCCGCCGTTCGGCTTCTCCCTCTTCTATCTGCGCGGAGCAGCTCCGCCGGAAGTCAGTACGGGGCAGATTTACCGGGGTGTCGCCCCATTCATCGTTCTCCAGGTGATAGGAATGGCTATTCTCTGGTTTGTCCCGGGTCTCGCAACCTACTTACCCAAAATAGTCTTTTAATCAGGGAGTTCCTGGTGAATGAAAACGGACTGAATATAAAACATATTGTAAAAAAACAGGTGTTAGAGCTGCCGAGATATCAGCCGGGCCTGCCCGAGGAGATCGTCAGGCAGCGCTATCAGGTTGATAGAATCGCCAGGCTGGCCAGCAACGAAAACCCTTTTGGAACCAGCCCTCTGGCCCTGAGCGCTGTGGTCAAAGTTATAGCTCAGCTGTGGAAATACAGCGATCCTGACTCTGCCAGGCTCAAAGCAGCACTGAGCAGCGCAACCGGAACCTCCGGCGAAAAAATTGTCATCGGTAACGGTTCCGAAGATCTTATTGCGCTGATCTGCCGAGCCTGCCTTGAAAAAAAGGACCGGGTTGTCACCGTGCACCCGTCCTTTCTCCTCCACGAAATATATCCTTTGGAGCAGGGTGCCGATGTTACGGCCGTCCCGATGCGGGAAGACTTTTCATTTGATGTGGATGGCATCATTAGGGAATTGCACAAGGGCTGCCGGATGCTGATTTTCAGCAACCCTTCAAACCCGGTGGGGACACTTCTCGACCGCTCCGGGGCTGAGAAGCTCTGCCGGGCGGTCTCCCCGGAGACCATACTGGTTATCGACGAAGCCTATTATGAGTACGTTAAGGATCTCGATAATTTCCCGGACAGCCGTTCCATAATGAAAAAACTTCCCAATCCCCATGTTGTTCTCAGATCCTTTTCAAAAGCCTACGGATTGGCGGGAGCACGAGTTGGATACGGCCTGTTTTCACACAGCTCTTTCGCTGATCAGATCAACAAGCTGAGGAATCCCTTCAATGTGAACCTGGTTGCCCAGGCCGCTGCGGAAGCGGCACTGGGCGACCGTGAGCACATAGAGAAAACCGTGCGTTTCAACGAGCTGGAGCGGTCACGGCTCATGAAGGAGTTGCATAAAAGAGGGCTGAGGGTTGCCAGGTCCTATGCAAATTTTCTTTTCGTGGACTGTGGTCGAAGCAGCCGTGAGACGGCGGAAGAACTCCTCGCTCACGGTATTATCGTCAAACCTTGGACAGCCAGGGGATATGAGACATTTCTCAGGATAACCATCGGCAGAATCGAAGATAATGACAGGATGCTCAACCTCCTTGCAAAGTGAGTTTTAATCCGAAAAGATTGGAATGCAGAGCTGGCAAATCTGATCGGTCCAAGTCATAACGCTTTCTATTCACACAGATTTCAAACGGCCAGTCACGCCATGTCAGACCATTCAAGTCATAAGCTTACCAGCGAAATTTCCGAATTCATCCCGGCAGACAGGGTATTTTCCGATGAAACAAGAAGGAGGGCCTTCTCCGCTGATGCCAGCATGTTCTTTCGCCTGGCTCAGGTCGTTGTCGATGTGCTCAGCGAGAAAGAAGTTATTGACTTGATAGAATACTCCGGCACCAGGAAAACAGGGCTCACGTTTCGCGGCAGTGGCACGAGTCTGAACGGCCAATGCAGCGGAACCGGAATTCTCGTCCGCATGAAAGGTCCGGTCTGGCAGAAACTGCATGTTCACAATAACGGAACTGAAATCACCAGTTGGTCCGGGGTTATCGGTTCCCGGTTGAATGAAGCCCTGCTTCCTTATGGGAGAAAAATAGGTCCCGATCCTTCCTCGCTTGCTGCAGCCTGCTTCGGCGGGATGCTGGCCAACAATGCCGCCGGAGGATGCTGTACCGTCGCGCAGAACATCTATTCGACATTGAAAAGCATACGGTTCATCCTGCACGATGGAACAATCATCGACACTTCCGACAAAAAGAGTGTGGACCGTTTTCGTTCCACTCACGAGAAATTGCTCGGCAGGCTTTCCGATCTGCGCCAGGAGATACTGGATGACAGCGAACTGGCAGCACGTATCCGTCGAAAATATCGCATTAAGAATACCTGCGGATATGCGGTCAACGCATTCGTCGATTTCAGCGATCCGCTGGAGATCCTCGCCCATCTGCTCATCGGCTCGGAAGGGACTCTGGGGTTTGTATCGAGTGCAACAATTGGAACCATCCCTGTTTCTACCCTGCGTGCCACCGCACTGGTCATTTTTCCAAATCTGGAAAACGGAATACCAGCGGTAAAGCGCTGGAGTGACTCGGGCGCAGCCAATGCTGCGGAGTTGTTTGACTGGCCGACTTTGAAAGCACTTATCACACTGCCGGCAACTCCTCAGACAGTAAAGCAGCTCAAAGATGATGGCTGTGCAATCCTGCTTGAAACCCAGGCAAATGACGAACAGACGCTGCACAAAAACATATCGACCCTGCTTGATGCCCTGAAAGGCATTGAAACCATTGGTGAACCGCAGTTTTCTACCGACCCCGAGGTTTGCGAGTCGCTCTGGGCCTTTCGTCGGTCTCTTTTTCCTGCTGTTTCCAGTGCCAGAAAACCGCATGAATTGATACTGATCGAAGACTTTTGTGTTCCTCTGGATAAAATCGAACAAGGATGCAAAAAATTCGAAGAACTTTTCAATCGTTACGGATACAGCGGTGGTCTTCACGGCCATGTCTTTCACGGCAACTTCCATTTCGCGCTGCCGATGGACCTATCCTCTGAAGATAAGGTGATAAGAATTCACCGGTTCATAAAAGAAATGGTGGACATCGTGGTCAGTCTCGACGGGTCTCTCAAAGCAGAGCATGGCACCGGTTATGCGGTGGCACCTTTTGTCGAACTGGAATGGGGGGCAAAGATCTATGCAATTATGAAACGGGTGAAACACCTGCTTGACCCGGACAATATTTTCAATCCTGGAGTCCTGCTGAATGACGATCCGGAGTGCCACACCAAACAGCTAAAAACCCCCGTTGCCTGCCACCCGCTCATTGACAATTGTGTTGAATGTGGTTTCTGCGACCCTGTCTGTCCTTCCAGGGACATAGGCTTGACACCACGGCAGCGGGTATCATTGCTCCGCCATATCGCATGGCTAGAGCAGCAGGGTCGAAGCAATGCTGAAACTTGGCAGCAATCCTATGACAAACTCGGAACGGATCTGTGCGCCGCTGACGGTATCTGCACCACGAGGTGTCCACTTTCCGTTGATATTGCCGGTTTTACCAGAAGCCGCCGCTGCAGCCAGGCAACTGAGTTCAATCGCTTGACGGCAGCCAAGATCAGCAGCCATTTCGAGATGGCGACGAAAGGAACATCGCTCTTGTTGAACGGTATATCCGTGGCTCAGCGTATTTTCGGGGATGCAATGCTGTACAAAGGCTCCAATGCGGCGCGAAAACTGAGTCGATCCAGACTGCCGAGCTGGAATGAACAGATGCCCCGAGGAGCAAAAGCGTTGCCAGAGCCGGGCAGAAAAGAGCCAGATTATGTTGTTTATATCCCGTCCTGTGCGATCAGAACCATGGGGGACAGCGTTCATGATCCGGCAGAACCGCTTGCCGAGGTAACCGTCCGCCTGCTTGAGAAGGCTCGATATTCGGTCCTCATTCCGGAAAATATCGGTAAACTATGCTGTGGCAAAGCCTTTGAGACCAAAGGACTGCTGGAGGAAGCAGACGCCAAGGCCGCTGAGATGGAAAAAGCGTTGCTCGAATTAAGCGGCAACGGTCAGGTTCCCATTCTTTGTGAAACCAGCCCCTGCCTGGCACGGATGAGAAAAGTCATGGACGCTCGTTTAAAGCTCTACGAGCCCATTGAGTTCACCACGAAATATCTTCTCAAAAGACTGAAATTGAACAGGAAGTATGGGAAAATAGCCATTCATCCCACCTGTTCTACCAGGCTCTTAGAACTTGAAAACAATCTCTTGTACCTGGCGGAGCAATGTTCCGATCAGGTTGTCTGGCCACGACATATTCAATGTTGCGGTTTCTCGGGAGATAAGGGATTCAGCCATCCCGAACTCAATCGATCGGCCCTCGAAACCCTGGCTGAACAGATCAAGGGATGCGAGGAAGGTTTCAGCACCTCCCGGACATGTGAAATCGGTCTGGCCTTGCACGGCAAAATTCCCTACAAGAACATCTTCTACATGCTTGACCGGTGCGCGGATAGCGATTAGCAGCGTTGGCCCGCGATGAGCTGGCCGCCAGGATCTGAAAAGCGACCAGCAGGACAACGGCAAACGCTTTTGCTTTGCACTGAGGATTGAGGTATCTTTACCTGCAGGCTCCCCCGCACCATAGCGTTGGTTCGGATGGAGCATGCAGGCAACCTCGACCCCACTGACTGGTGCAGGTAAGCAACCCCCGATTGAAGAGGAAGATGATGAGCAGAAGCCAGATAATTTTCAGTACCTACAGTCCGCTGATGGCGGTTGATTCGAAGCTGATCAACAGCGACGGCCTGCCGCTGAAGATGGAGCGGGTCACCTCGCTCTGCCGCTGCGGGGAATCGAAGTACAAGCCGCTGTGCGACGGCTCCCATGCCTCGGCCGGCTTCGAGGGCAGCCGTGAAGACTCTGACAAGCCAGAGCCCGAGTATTATGAAGGCCAGAAGATTACCATCGTCTTCGATCGCTACCTGTGCATGGGGGCTGGCTTCTGCGGTGAACTCGAATCGGTTTTCGGTACCCACGAGACCCCGACCTACCTGCCCGATGCAGCCCCGGTCGAAGAGATCATCGAAACGATACGTAAGTGCCCGTCAGGAGCTCTGAGCTACATTGTCGACGGCGTTCACCACAAGAATTATTTTGAGGGAACCGAGCAGATCGTCGCTGAAAAAAATGGGCCGCTGAACATCCAGGGCACGATAACCCTGATCGACGACCAGGACTCGGACAAACTGCTGCCGATGGCCGACCACTTTTCGCTGTGCCGATGCGGTGGATCCAAAAAGAAACCGATCTGCGACGGCTCTCACAGCGACAACGGTTTCGAAGGCTGAGCGGGCACCCTTCCCTTAGCGGGTCAGATAGACGATCTGCCCGAGATCGGGCATCAGGTAGGGGCCAGGGTCCAGTTCGCGGGCAGCCAGTTGCCGTTTCAGGTCGAGCATCGGGTAGCCGGGCGGGTTGTCTCCCAGCCGGAAAGTGCCCCACTGGGTCGGTACGAACCAGCGGGCCTTTAATTGCTCGAAGGCCAGCAGTGCTTCATCCACGTTGGTGTGGGCGTAGTGCATGAACCAGCGCGGCTGGTAGGCGGTGATCGGCAGCAGCGCATAGTCGATCTGCCCGAATTTTTCGCCGAATTCACGGTAGCCGACAAAGAAGCCGCTGTCGGCCCCGTAATAAATTCTCAAGCCGGCAGCCTCGATCATGTAGCTGGACCAGAGCGACGCGTTGCGCCCCTGGCCGATCCGGCGAGACCAGTGCTGAGCCGGCAGGCCGGTTATCAGCGATTCACCGATCGCGGCCGTCTCCCACCAGTCGACTTCGATCACCTCGCCTTCATGCAGGCTGGAGACATACCCGCCCAGCCCCGGCGGTACGATTATTCTGGCCTGCGGGGGCAGGGATCGCAGGGTCCGACTGTCCAGGTGGTCATAGTGGTTGTGAGAAACCAGCACGGTGACACCTCCGTCAAGACCGCCCAAATCATCCCGGCTGAGGGCCGGCGGAGTCACCCGTCCGGGCAGCAGAGCCCGCTCGGAAAGCATCGGGTCGGTCAGCCAGTAGGAGCCGGATATCCTGATCAGGAATGTGGCATGGCCGATCCAGACCAGAAAGTCCCTGTCCGGCGGCAGGTCCTGGATACGCCGCATCAGCTCGGGCTCAACTTCCGGCAGGTAGGTCTCCTCCTCCTCGGTGTATTCGGCGCTGCGCGTCAAGCGCCATCTGATAAAATCGCCGAAACCTTTGACATCCTCCATCCAGGGATTGAAATAGCGACCATCTTTTTCATGTGGCGCGTAGAGCAGCGACGGATCCTGGCTGTCCACCCGGCTGCGCCACAATGCTTCATCGAACGTCTGCGGGTCATACAGGCACGAAACCAGCAGCGGCAGTGTCAGTAACAATAAGATGAGAGCCGTGACCTTAGCGGAAATATGCATAGCCGACCTGACCAGTTGATTGAGAAAATCGTTGCCTCCCGGCAAATGTGCTGGTGGTAACTGTAATACTTAAAATCGGAATGTCCGCTGGTTCACAAACGGACGACAATGGGGCTTGCATCTGTCGCCCGGAATTCTTATCACATCACTATTGGTTGCATGAACAGCGCGGCGTATCCGTCTGCACCGAATCGTCGATATTTTATCATTGTAAACGGGGGGTACCTCATGGCCGAAAAATCATCTGCTGAAAAAAAACGCCGCTGGCCGATCATCTTCGGCCTTTTCGGTGGCGTTCTTGTCCTTCTGATCGCGCTTCTTCCGACCCTCATGTCGACCACCGCGGCCAGGCAGCTTGTTCTGAACCGCGCCGCACCGCACATACCCGGGGAGATGAAGATCGACAACTGGTCGCTGAGCTGGTTGAACAGCCAGGCGGTAGAGGGCCTCAGCTACCATGACCCCGAAGCGGGCATACGCGTTGATGCTGCCTCCCTGACTATCGACAAGGGGTTGTCATCTCTTCTTTTCGACCGAAACAACCTGGGCACGGTGACCCTGGAAAAGCCCGCCGTGCAGGTAAGGCTGCCCGAGCCGCCGCCGGAAAACGGCGTGTCCCCCGCACCTCAGGCCTCCGTCCCGGCAGCGCCGACGACTGAAGAAACAGGGGCATCCGGCCGGCCGGCCACTGAGCCGGCAGGTTTCGGGCTTCCTCCAATGAGCGGGCGTATCGTCGTGAAACAGGGCAGCGTGGACATCCTCAGAAACGGCTCGGAGCCCGAGAACGTGGCAAAAAATATCGATCTCGATGTCAATGTTTCGTCACCGACAGAACCGATCGTCTATACCATTGCAGCCCTTTCACCGGACTCTGCCGGGTCGGTTTCAGGGGCAGGGCAGATCCAGCTTGGTTTGAGCGATGCTGCCCTCGAGTCGGTTCAACCAGCAGGGAAACTGACGATTACTACCTGGCCCATCAGCCGGCTGCTTGATCTGGCCGCACTCTACGGGCCGGTTCCCACCGGGGCGGGCATACTCGACAGTGTCATCGATTTCGACGGCGAACTGAGCCAGGGCGTCAAGCTCAGCGGCTCGGTCGGCCTGAGTAAGGTGAATCTCAGCGGCGGCCCGCTGACCGGGGACACGCTTGCAGTCGACAGGGCCACGGTTGATTTTACCGCCACCGGCCGGGCCGACACTCTGGAACTCTCCTCGCTCACCCTCACCTCGCCGCTGGCCAGCGGTCAGCTGTCCGCCACCGTAGGCAAAAACAGTGCGATGCAGTTTGACTCCGACCTGACCATCGATCTGCCGGAAGTTGCCGCGCAGCTGCCCCGGACGCTCAATCTCCAGGAAGGCCTGCGGATCACCGGCGGCATCCTGACACTGCAGGCGAAGGCCAGCCTCGATCAGGAAGGTAAGCAGTTTAGTGCCAATGCCTCGGTCAAGGAGCTGGCAGGCGTGCACGGTGGCAAAAACATCTCACTCGATGAACCGTTTTCTTTTAACCTCGTCGGCCGGCAGGGCAGCGGCGGCCTGCGCCTGGACAACCTGGTGGTCGATTCATCCTTTCTGAACGGCACCGGGCAGGGCGACCTGAACGATCTGCAGCTGGATATAAAAGCCGATCTCGGCGCCGCCCTTGCCGAGATCTCCAAATTCGTCTCGCTGCAGGATTATCGGGCAACCGGGCAAATCGATCTGAACATCACGGCCCAGAGGCAGAATGAACAGACGGTCAGCCTGACCGCCCGCCTCGGGTCCGACACATTCGGCTTCAGGCAGGGAAAAACCACCATTATTCCCCCGAGCCCCCTGCAGTTAACCGCTGACTCCACGCTGGCTCTGTCACCTGATTTCATCTTCAGCGGGGCGCCTGCCGCCAGTCTCGAATACCAGGCATGGCTCGGCAAAGGGACAGTGCAGGGCCGGGAGATTGCCGTCAGCCAGGGCAATCGGTTGCAATCGATCGGTGATCTCATCATCGATTCCCAGATCCAGTTGGGCGAGCTCGGTGTTCTCCTCAAAAGTCTCGGTATGCTGCCGGGTGATATGGCTTTAGAGGGCAGCACCAGGCTGCAGATGAAACTCTCCGGGGCAGACGAACGCTTTACGGTCGAAAATTTCAGCCTCGACTCACCGCAGCTCTCACTTACCAGGGGAGCGTCCCAACTGATTCCGTCCAGCCCACTGAAGCTGAACGGCAGCACGGACCTTTCTCTGGCCGCGGACGGCTCCATCGCCTCTTTTGACAAACCAGAACTGAGCTACGAAACCTGGCTCGGCAGCGGCGGAGTCAGTGCGGCTTCATTTAATCCTGGCGCCAAACAGGCCCAGGTGCTCAGTTACCAGGGTAAAACCGATCTGGAACAGCTCAGCACCCTGCTCCTGACGCTGGAACTGCTGCCGCAGGATCTATCTTTCAGCGGCACAGAAACCTCGTCGATAACCATGGACTACTCGCTCGAACGGATAGACCTGGCCTCCCTGCACACCGAAATCGACGAGTTCGTCCTCAGCCAGGCAGCAAAAACGTACCGTGACAACCGCCTGGTTATCGACACCGCCGGCTCTATCGACATGAGCAAGCGACAGGCCTCTTTCAAGCCGGTCCAGATCCAGTCGAGCAACGGGGAGCTCTTTTTCGAGAAGCTCTCGGTTGGAGACTGGAACAATCTGCTCGACACCCTGGACAGCAGCGGACAGGCCCGCTTCGAGCTGGCCGATATACTGAGTTCAGCAGCCGACTGGGTCAGCCTGCCCGAAGATCTCTCTGCAGATGCCACCATTGAGCTTAACTGGAGTGCCGACGCCCATTCAAGCGAAGAACACCGTTACCAGCTCAAGGCCGATCTCAATGGCGCCAACCTGGTGAAAAACAATCTGCAGGTTTTCTCCAATGAACAGGTCCAGCTCAGTTTGAACACCACCAGGAAACCCTCCACCGGCAGCCTCATTCTGGACCGGTTCAGCCTCGCTTCCTCACCCCTTAACTTTGAAACAGAGGGCTCCTGGATGGGCTCCGCTGCAGGGGACACCGAGCTGGCTTTTAACGGAACACTGGCCATGGACCTGGAGCGGCTGGCCAAACTGATCAGGGCCATAACCGAATTAGACATCGAAATGGCCGGCAAATCGCAGCGTCCCTTCCAGCTGAGTGCAGCTTTTACCCCGGAGCAGCGCTCGCAGTGGTATCAGCACACCACCTTCGAAACCACTTTCGAGGCTGAATTCATCAAAATGATGGGGGTCGAGATCCGATCACTGGAAATTCCGGTCAAGCTGGCTGAAGGCATCGGACAGGCAGAAATAAGGGGCAGCGCCAACGAAGGTGCCCTGCTGCTCCAGCCCCGGCTTGACCTGCTTACCACCCCGCCGCTGCTGAGCTTGCCGGAAAACTCCCGGGTCCTCGAAAAAATGCAGATTACCGGTGAGATGGCAAATCAGCTGCTGGCCCGGCTTCACCCCCTGTTCATGGGGGCCGGCGAAATGAGCGGCACCTTTGATCTGAACATTGATGACTTCAACTGGCCCCTGGGAAAGGAAAACGTCAACGATATTGCCTTTGGCGGGTACATGGAATTTTTCGATGTCAAAATAAACAGCTCGGCGCTGATCGGCGCCCTGCTGACGGCGCTGAAAGTCGAAGACAAGGGGGTCGACCTGGACGAACGGAAGATCGAGTTTGTCTGCCGGGACGGCCGGGTGACCACCAACCCGCTGAAAACCAACCTCGGCGACTCAGAGCTGACAATCAGCGGCAGCCTTGGCCTGGACACCTCCATCGATTACCTGGCCAAGGTGCCCGTTACGCAGCAGCTCGTCGGCGGCGACCTCTACGATATTCTGGAAGGCACGATTATACAAGTGCCCATTGGCGGCACCCTGGCCAAACCCGATATTTCGGCACGGACCATAGAACGGGCGATCACCGACCTGGCCCGGCAGGCCGGACAGAAAAAGCTCGAAGAGGCTGCCAGCGACCTGCTCAAGCGGCTCTTTTGACCTGCCGCTGCCCGGAGGATGAACTGCAAGCTGTGGTCTGTTATGCAACGGCGGCACTGGCCCCGACCATGGCCATGAACTCCTTTTCGAACAGAACTTCCTTTTCGAGGAGCAATTCGGCAATCGAGTGCAGTTTCTCCTTGTTGCCGGTGAGCAGATCGGTGACATGACGGCTGCGTTCGTCGAGTATCTTCCTGGTTTCGGCATCCACCTTGGCCGCCGTATCGTCGCTGTAGTCCTTGCCGCCGTAAAAGCCCTGCTCACTCTGCAGGAACACGGGGGAGCGCTGCCGGGGATAGGTAGACAAGCCGAGCGTTTCACCCATCCCGTACTCGACGATCATGGCCCGGGCAATATCGGTGGCCCGCATCAGGTCATTGCCCGCCCCGGTGGTCACTGAGTCGAAGGTAATCTGTTCAGCGATCCGGCCGCCGAGCAGCACATCGATCTTGCCGAGCAGTTCCTCGGTACTCATCAGGTAGCGGTCCTCGGTGGGCCGCTGCTGGGTATAGCCAAGCGCGGCGAGTCCCCGGGGAATGATCGAGATCTTGTGCACCGGCTCCGAACCCGGCGTCAGGGCGGCGACCAGGGCATGACCCACCTCGTGATAGGCCACGATTTTCTTCTCTGCGGCATTGATTACCCGATTCTTTTTTTCCAGGCCGCCGATGATGCGGTCCACCGCTTCATCGAGATCAGCCATGCTCACCTCTTTGCGGCCTTTGCGCACTGCCAGCAGCGCCGACTCATTGACGACATTAGCCAGGTCGGCCCCGGAAAATCCAGCCGTTTTCTGGGCAATTATCTTCAGGTCGATATCGGCCGCCAATTTAACCTTTTCGGCATGGATATTCAGAATTGCCTCGCGGCCGTTGACGTCGGGCTTGTCGATCAGAACCTGCCGGTCGAAACGCCCGGAACGGAGCAGGGCCGGATCAAGCACCTCCGGCCGGTTGGTTGCCGCCATGATGATGATGCCTTTCTGGGTATCGAAACCGTCCATTTCGACGAGCAGCTGATTCAGGGTCTGCTCCCGCTCGTCATGACCGCCGACCATGCCGCCCGCCCCCCGCGCCTTGCCGAGCGCATCGAGTTCGTCGATGAAAATGATGCAGGGGGCTTTTTCCCGGGCCTGCTCGAACAGGTCCCGTACCCGGGCTGCCCCCATGCCGACGAACATCTCGACGAAATCAGAACCGCTCATCGAAAAAAAGGGCACCCCGGCTTCACCGGCCACCGCCCGGGCAACCAAGGTCTTACCACATCCCGGAGGCCCGACAAGCAATACGCCTTTGGGCAGCTGCCCTCCCACCTCTAGATAGGTGCCTGGATGTTCCAGATAGTCGATAACTTCCTGCAGCTCTTCTTTTGCCTCATCAGCCCCTGCCACGTCACTGAACCGGGTATCGATATCTTTCTCACCGACGATCTTGGCCTTGTTCTTGCCAAAACTCATGACTCCGGCCTGGCCGCTCTGCATGCGGCGCATCAGAAAATACCAGATACCGAAAAAGATACCGATCGGCACGACCCAGGAAAGAATCGCTTTTAGAAACGTGTTCTCCACCTGGCCGGAAAATTTGATATCATGCCCTGCCAGTTTCTGGGAGAGATCATTATCGACCCGCACCGTGGTGAAGAGGATTTCCTCGTCAGCAGAATCACCACGCATCTTACCGCTTATTCTGTCCTGCCCGACAGCGATCTCGATCACCTTGTCCGACTCGACGGCCTCAATGAACTCACTGTAGGGCAGAACCTGGGGACGGAACTGATCGAAAATCATATTCTGCAGGAACAGGACCCCCCATACTGCGGCCAGTACATACCAGACGTTGAATTTAGTGTTTTTCTCCATCGATCCTCACCTCGTCATTCTTGTCTTACATGTTTGCTCAGAAGCACTTATTTTAACAGTTGATTAAATTGTATTCATCCACCGCCCAAAATCAATGTGATTCGGCCGGTGCCGACATTATCGAATGGCCGGATAGCGATGGGGCAGCAGGGGAAAAACCAAGAGCCGGGAGTTCCGGCACTGAGCGATTCGCTCAGTCCGTTTTCATGTCTATCCGGTAGCCGATAAAGACACCGGCAGCGCCCCCGAGCAGGGGAATGGTGAGAAAGAGCGGCGGATAGATATGCTGCAGGCCGGTCGAGGAAAAGATGAGCAGTGTTGCGCAGATCCCGACAACGGGCAGCAGCGTGTAGCAGAGCACTGACTTCCAGCTTCTCAAGGCATAATACATGACAAACAGAAACCAGCAGCACGCCAGGAGTACAAATGCGATCAGTCCGCCGTCGAATACGTTGCCCATGCCACCATAATACCATGTCAGACGGCTGGAACAAAGAGGCGTATTTCAGCCTCCGATACGACCCTGCTGCTTCTGATGGTTGATATCGCTGTATGCATCCCCTTGGCCATAGAGCTTCTCCGGGGGGGGGCCGTTCACTGGAGCCGGTGCAGGCGAGTTGCCTGACCGATTCATAATTTGCCAATTCACTCCTCATTACCTACTGTGGTGGTAATGAGGGGTCCCCGATGGTCCTGTTTTAGTTTCTGATGATACAATCAGAAAAGACAACGGTAACTGCTCCAGCTTTGCGATTACAAGGAGTCGATCGTGCCCAGCGAATTGAATGCGTCACCCCTGAAACAAAGAAACTGCTGTCCCGACTCTGCCGCCTTGTCCCTGACTGCCGAGGGAATAAGGCTGACAGAACAGGAAACCGGTAAGCAGGACTGGTACCGGTGGGGTCCGTACCTCAGTGAACGCCAATGGGGTACAGTCAGGGAGGATTACTCCGGAAACGGGGAACCGTGGGAATTCTTCGTCCATGACGAGGCGCGGAGGCGCGCCTATCGCTGGGGCGAGGACGGTCTGGCCGGCTTCAGCGATTCCAGGCAGCAGCTCTGTATGGGGCTGGCCCTCTGGAACGGCCGCGACCCGATCCTCAAGGAACGGCTTTTCGGCCTGACCAATGCACAGGGCAATCACGGTGAGGATGTCAAGGAGTGCTATTATTTCCTCGATGCCCTGCCGTCCCACGCCTACTGCAAAATGCTCTACCGATACCCGCATGCAGCCTTCCCCTATGCTGAGCTGGAGCATGAAAACGGACGGCGGGGCACGAATGAGCCTGAATTCGAGCTGCACGACACCCAGGTTTTCGATGACGGCCGTTTTTTCGATGTGACCGTGGAGTATGCCAAGGGCGGTGTCGACGATATTCTCCTCAACCTATCGGTCTGCAACCAGGCGAACGAGCCTCATCCGCTTACCCTGATCGTGCAGCTCTGGTTCAGAAACACCTGGGCTTATAATCCTTCGGCAGCGGTACCGCGCCTGAGCGCCAACGATCGGACCATCAGCGTCGAACACCCGGACTTCGATGGTTTCGAACTGGTCGGTGACCCGGCTGAATTGATTTTCTGCAACAACGAAACTGATGGTCCGGGGATGGTGTTCGCAAAAGACTCCTTTCATCGTTATATCGTCAACAGAGATAGTGATGCGGTCAACCCCGAGCGCTGGGGCACCAAGGCCGGCCTGAAGTTCGAAGCCGAGATCCCCGGCCGCAGCACCGTCACTTTCAGGGCCCGCCTGGGCAAAGGGGCGAGGCTGGCGGACTTTGATGAAATCTTGGCTCAGCGCCGCCAGGAGACCGATGAATTCTATCACCATCTGCAGTGTCGCCTCCCCGATGAAGAAAGCCGCTCGATCCAGCGCCAGGCCTTCGCTGGTATGGTCTGGTCCAAACAATTCTACCAATACGATGTCAGCCGCTGGCTCGACGGCGACTCCCCGGATACTCCCCCCGTCAGGCACCGGCAGCGCAACACTGACTGGCGGCACATGCACAACAGTGATGTCATTTCCATGCCGGACACCTGGGAATACCCCTGGTATGCTACCTGGGACCTGGCTTTCCACTGCCTGCCGCTGGCCCTTATCGATGTCCATTTCGCCAAGCAGCAGCTGCTGTTGTTCAGCAGAGAGCGCTACCTGCATCCAAACGGCCAGCTGCCGGCCTACGAGTGGAATTTCTGCGATGTCAACCCGCCGGTCCACGCCTGGGCCAGCTGGCGTGTCTTTCAGATGGAACGGGCCCAGCGGGGCGGCACGGGCGATCTCCCCTTTCTTGAGCAGATCTTTCACAAGATGCTGCTCAACTTCACCTGGTGGGTGAACCGCAAGGATGTCGAAGACCTCAACGTCTTTCAGGGCGGCTTCCTGGGCCTCGACAACATCGGTGTGTTCGACCGCAGCAAACCGCTGCCAACCGGCGGCCACATCAACCAGGCCGACGGCACCGCCTGGATGGCCATGTATTGCCTGAACATGATGCGCATAGCCCTGGAGCTGAGTTTGCACAACGCGGTTTACGAGGAGATGGCCATTAAATTCTTCCGCCATTTCCTCAGTATCGCCCGGGCTATGACCAATATGGCAGGGTGCGGCATCGGATTGTGGGATGAGCAGGACAAATTTTATTACGATGAACTGTCGTTGCCCAACGATGACGGCAGCATGCAGCGGATAGCTCTCAAGGTTCGTTCCCTGGTCGGCATTATCCCGCTGTTTGCGGTGGAAACCATCGAGCCGGAGACGCTTGAGAGACTGCCCCGCTTTGCCGAGGCCCTGAACCTGACCCTGGCCCGCGAACCGGAGCTCTCTGACCTGGTTTCCCACTGGTACGAGCCGGGTCGCGGCAACCGGCGGCTGCTGTCCCTGCTGCGCGGCCACCGGATAAAAAAACTGCTCCAGCGGATGCTCGACCCGAACGAGTTCCTCTCGGATTTCGGCATCCGGAGCCTGTCGAAGATGCACGAAGAGAACCCGTATATTTTCGAGCATGGCGGGCATTACCATGCCATCGGCTACTCTCCGGCCGAGTCGGACAACCGGATGTTCGGCGGCAATTCCAACTGGCGGGGCCCGATCTGGTTTCCGATAAACTACCTGATCATCGAATCCCTGCAGAAATTTCATCACTATTACGGTGATGATTTCACCATAGAGTTTCCAACCGGTTCGGGCTCCTACCACACCATGCTTCAGATTTCCGAGTTTCTCGCCGAGCGGCTGACCCAGCTCTTTCGCCTCGATGACAGCGATGAGCGGCCGATCTACCGTCACTGCCCCAGGCTGCAGAACAACCCCCTTTTTCGGGACAATCTTCTCTTTTACGAGTATTTCCACGGCGATAACGGCCGCGGGGTCGGGGCCGATCACCAGACCGGCTGGACCGGACTGGTGGCCAAGCTGCTCCAGCCGCGCCGCGCCCTCACCCCATAGCACCAACCAGGAGGTCCATCATGCCCAGCTCTTTTCCCGATGTCGTTATGCCGGAGTGCAGCACCAGCCGGCTGCTGGCTGGCCAGAAAGCCCTGGTCACCGGCGCCAATTCAGGCATCGGCAGGGCCGTGGCAATCGCCCTTGGCCATGCCGGCGCCGATGTCCTGGTCAACTATGTGACCGACCCGGATGGTGCCGAGGCCGTATGTTGCGAAATAGAGCGCTGCGGCGCCAGGGCCGTTGCCTGCAAAGCAGATGTGTCCAACGAAACGGATGTGCTGCAGATGTTCGACTCGGTCCTGCGCCATTTCGGAACCATTGATATCCTGGTGAATAACGCCGGAATCCAGCGGGACGCCCCGTTCGAGGAGATGACGCTCGAACAGTGGAACCAGGTTATCGCTGTCAACCTCACCGGTCAGTTTCTCTGCGCCCGGGAAGCGATTAAGGAGTTCAAGCGGCGGGGGGTCAACAGGGCGGTTTCCTGTTCGGCCGGGAAAATCATCTGCATGAGTTCGGTCCATGAACTGGTGCCGTGGGCCGGCCACGTCAATTACGCGGCAAGCAAGGGCGGGGTGATGCTGATGATGAAAAGCATAGCCCAGGAGGTGGCGCCTTATCGAATCAGGGTCAACAGTATCGGCCCGGGGGCAATACGCACGCCCATTAACCGTTCGGCCTGGGAATCTCAGGAAGCCTACGACAAACTGATGCAGCTGGTACCCTACAAGCGGATCGGGGAACCGGAGGACATCGCCAGGGCAGCGGTCTGGCTGGCTTCCGATGAAGCTGACTACATCAATGGCACGACCATGTTCATCGACGGGGGCATGACCCTCTACCCCGGTTTTACTGAAAATGGGTAACAACATGACAGATCAAAAAACCGACCACCTTGGTGGTCCCCGTTTTATCGACATCTCGGTGCCCCTGGTTTCCGGAATGCTCAACTGGCCCGGTGACCCTCCGGTGAAGATTTCGAAAATGCGGGATCTGGGTTCAGGCGATGATGCGACCGTATCTCGCCTGGATTTCGGAGCCCATACCGGCACCCATATGGATGCCCCCCTGCATTTCCTCGATCAGGCGCCCGGCATGGACACCATGCCGCTCGATGCCGTTATCGGCCCGTGCCGGGTCATCGAAATAGACGATCCGAGCGCCATCAGCCGCACCTCGCTTGAAGCATATAAACCAGCAGCCGGCGAGAGGCTGCTGCTCAAAACACGCAACTCGGGCAGCAGATGGTGGGAGCGTCCGTTTAACGAGAATTTTATCTATATCTCTGCAGAAGCAGCCGAGTACCTTGTCTCCTGCGGGATCACAACCGTTGGCGTCGATTACCTGTCCGTCGGCGGATTTCACCGGGACGGCAGGGAAACGCATGTGGCTCTTCTGGAGGCCCGTATCTGGATCATCGAAGGGCTTGACCTGACCGAGGTCCGGCCGGGCTCATACATGCTGTACTGTCTGCCCCTGAAAATAGACGGTGGCGACGGGGCTCCCGCCCGCGCGGTCCTGGGACCGCCGGCAGCCTGACTACCACAGCCGGGGATCATCCAGCGCGGAAACGCAGGCTATGGAACCGTATGCGTTTTCAGGGGTGAACCGGTTGAGGGTGACAGCCTGCCGATATACATCGGCAATTTCGTCACGGTCGGAAAGAACAGCTCTTTTAATGTCCATAGTCACGGCTTCAGATAATGACAGAGATCAGTCGATGAAGAACATCATTCAGCCAGATAAACGCCACCGGCTCAGGGCTTTTCATTGGCCGATTTGAGAAGGCAGCGAAGCAGGACGTTGGCGCCCTCTTTTTGTAACCCGCTAAACCGGCTCGCCAATCACTGCTCTGAATGACGGCAGTTCAATGGTCAGGGGTCGGGCAGTTCAGGCAGCCTTGCGTCGTATCGCCTCAACGGCATCTTCGCAGGCAACACCAATAATCTGGCTCGATGAAAACGGTGGCTGTGAGGATTGGCCGGCGACGGCTGTGACCTCCTCTTGTATCCTCATATATTCGGCCGCAATTTTTTTCAGCACGGATGTCGCATCTCTGGGCGTAAGACGGGTGTCCGGTTTCTCCAGTTCATCCAATACACTCTGCCAGGCACCGCAGCAAATAATGTGCGTCTCCACACTTTTCTGATCGATCCATTTAGTCATAGCGAACCCCCATTTGATTTCGGTATTATCATAATATAGCAACACGGGGGAACTATTGTTTGGCCTTGTACGCCAAATTTATGGCAGTTGATGACAGTCGATACATGGTTCAATGCTGTTCCTTCACCCCAGAAGACACTGTAATTATCTAATTTTGCTTTGATTTGTCATACCATTCTCTATAAAGGAGCTGGCCCGGCTGAGCACCCCCGGTTGAAGTGGTGTTATCGAACAGACTGACTGGTAAATTTTGACGATGAAATTAATGGATTCAGCGGGAAAAGGGCCTGTCCTGTTAAAAGCCCTCATTCTTTTTACGATGATAATCGCCGGGGGCTGCTCGACCGTTCAACACAGATCAGACCCCAGCCTCATCGGCTACACCGAGCAGGGCGTAGCATCATTTTATGCAATGAAATTCCAGTTTCGCAAAACGGCGAGCGGTGAACGATTCAACCAGCTCGCCCTCAGCGGTGCCCATAAAACACTGCCGCTTGGAACAAAAGTCAGGGTGACCAACCTCAGGAACAACCGCAGCGTGATTGTCAGGATCAACGATAGAGGCCCGTTCATCGACGGCCGCATCATTGATCTGAGCAGATACGCCTTCAGTAAAATCGGAGATACGGAAAAAGGTCTGCTCAACGTCAGGATTGAGGTGGTATATTAGGAAACCGTTAGCTGATTACAATCTTTTCCGGCTATCGCGCCAGCTCGATATAACCTCACTGATCACTCGAATACGTGCCGACCGCCACTTATTTCAGGCTGTCTTCAGGGCGGCAGATTGATCAATCACCCGTACCGGCCTTGATTTTCAACAGGTAGCGACTCAACACCTCTATCGTCTTTTCATGTTTATCACTATCTGTAAGTGACTGGTCTAAATATACTTTTTCAAGTTCAGCGGCGATGGCTTCAGCTCCCTGGGAAATGTGATGTTTCACATGTTTCTGGTAATCGGCGGTGTGGCCCTCCGGCTCGGAGCAATACCAGTCTTGTCCAAGGTCCTGGTGTCCAGCCCCATGTCCAACGACAGGGACGGTAAATGACAACATGCATATGAAAGCGAAAAAAAATCCCTGTTTTTCCATCATTTCAAACATTTCAGCACCTCCCGAAAAACTGTTTACATAGCTTGGCCTGAAGTTCCAGGTACGACAACGTCACATTATGGACAAATGCACATAACGTCTGCTATACAGTTACTTCTAAACCTGACCGGCTGTCAAGGTTAAAGGTTGCGTCTGTTAGGGTTGGGAAGCTGAGCCGTCTTCTGCCCAGTCTGTTCAAGGGGGATGCGAGAAAAGAATAGAGGATAGACGAGGCGGGTTACCGGGTAAGAGAAAAGCTGGTTTTTCCAGAACCGCGATTCATTTGGTTTTAATGGAAAGAGCCAGCTTTTTTCCAAGCTGCTGCGCTTTTTTCATTGCTTGACTATCTTTCTTCACCAGAGCTTTATCAAAAATCCTGAATACGGATAGCTCTCCAATTATCTCATAGCCGAGAGCTTGGAGCGGAATCTTCATGGCCTCCATTGTAAAGCCCATGTCTTCAGTGGATTCCTGTTCACATATTGCAGCAACGACGGCTTTTCTATCTTGGTTGGCCAACTGGCTGGACCAACTCCTCGGGCGGTCATTTTCAAAATTATAGAAACAATACAGACGATCGATAAAAGCCTTCATCCAGGAGGTGATATTATAATTGTGGGTAGGCGATACCAATACCAGGCCCCGGCAGGAGAGCAGTTTGGGATAAATCAGTGACATGCCGTCGACCAGCCCGGTGCATATCTTAGACCTTCTGCACTTTTCACATCCCAGGCAGCCCTTGAAGTCAATACTAGTCAGATTGAAATGATCTGACTGGACGTCCTCTCCGGCGACCCCGGACATTATGCTTCTAATCAATGCATCCGAGTTGCCATTTCTGCGAGGGCTTCCACTGAAGCCTATTACTTTGTTTCTCGGATAGATATCTGGCGGATCAATCAGTTTAGATGACATAATCCTTTATACTGCAGACAGTGTTCAATAGACAACAGTTCTCTGTGGAGATGAGGAAATAAGCGCCGCATTTTCCAGCCGGCATAATCAGCTAATCCCCGACCTGGGCTCACAATATTTATAATTACAATCGCCAAACCAATTGCTTCTTACAATTTGTACGTTTATATTTTACTATCTGTTTTCATTGATAATAATGTTATTGAAGTGTGCATACCGGTGTAGGTTATTTTGAATTTGATCAGAGGAGATGTCAAATGCCCAAACGAATGATATTACCAATCGCCTTTATCCTTATGACACTCTTCTTTGTAGTTAAAGGATTCTACAACAGTTTTTTTGGTGAACAAATCGAGGAGGAGCGCCAGCAGGCTGAGTCTATCCAGAAAACCCAGGAACAACGGGAGTACGACCTCAAACTCCAAGCCTGCATTAAACAGCAGAGCGACTACCAAAACGAACTCGATGCCAAGGGTCAATTATATTCTATCGAAAACGGCCTCAGGATAGACAACTCCTTCAAACTACTCAGTGATGAGTGCAAGATGATGATAATTCTCTGGGAAAAAGAATCAGGTAACAGATCCGCCGGGCAGCAGGAGAACTCCACGCCATGAAAGGCCACTAAGCAATTATCAATAGCGGAACCACTCAGCGAGCTTTCAAGACGTGGGAACAGGCACTCCCCTATGCGGCGGGTTCAATCGATCAGGCGCTGGAGGAAATTCATGAACTATTCCAAGACATATAGTAGCAAAACGGTAATGGCGGTTGCAGAATTTTAAAAAGGAAAATTCGACCAGTGGATTCAGCGCAGGCTCGTCCGACGAGCTGTCCCAAGCAAGCGAAAGGGAAAAGCGTTGGAGTTCAACCCGCCTTCTATCGTCGCCATTATGCTAACCAAGCGGCTGAAAGAGATAGGAATCTCGTTGCCAACCGCCGCCAATATTGCCTAGGGTATCATGGGCGCTGAACGGGCTTTGCAAGAGTCTGCCCAAGTAGATGGGGCGGGCACCGCTACCCGGAGATCGCAATCAACACCCGGCCCCACGACTGGTGTAATGCAGTTAGTTACGAGACGGGGAGAGATATATGGAGAACTTTCAATCTGGCCCAGATGCTCGAGCAAGTCGAAGAAAAACTAAATGAGCTAGCAGGAATCTAAGAAACAGGTGGAAAGACAGAGGCTAATGCACTCCTGAAAGGAGAAGGTTCGGCAATGAGGTTTACCCTCAAATATACAGCTTCCCGCAATTTCCATAATTACAGAAAGCCTCCATCCTTTTCAAACACCCGCCTTCAGCGGGTCTTCATGGTGGGCGAGGCGGGATTCGAACCCGCGACCTTCGGCTTCGGAGGCCGACACTCTATCCAGCTGAGCTACCCGCCCGATAAGGTAATAAGTTGTGATTAATGCGTGCTCAATATACACTAAAGCCTTACTCGTGCAACGTTTTAGTAGGAGGAAATTGATCATGATTAATGCAGCTTCGATACTCAGCGGCTTGAATACTCCAACGAGTCCGCAGGTCGAACCCAAAATGGTTTGCCTAGCTTCATAAAATTTCACCCAACAGCGCCGGTGTATTCATGAACGACATAATCCTGTCACTGGCCCCCACCGGGCCGTTTGGCAAAGCACATAACAACCCGGTTACCCCCGACCAACTGATAAGCACCGCCCGCGAATGCTCCGCCGAGGGCGCTGCAGTCATCCACCTGCATGCCAGGGATTTGACCGGCAGCCTGACCACGGACATGACGCTGCTGCATGAAACATTTGCCGGTATAAGGCAAAATACCGAAATGCTTATCGAGGCAAGCACCGGGGGCTTGTCCGATTTTACCGCCAGGGAACGGGGGCTGCCGGCAACCGTGCCGGGAGCGACGATGGGATCTCTGAACCTGGGAAGTCTCAATTTCGGCGATCAGGTATACATCAACACGCCACCCGCCGTTGATTTCTGGATTGATCAGATGGCGCCGTTGGCGGTGAAACCATCACTGGAGATTTTCGACACCGGCCATCTGGCTTTTGCGCGGTCCCTGATAGATCGAGGCAGGCTTTCCCCCCCGTACAATTTCTCGTTCATTTTCAATGTCAAGTGGGGGATGGAGTACTCTGACGATCTGCTGGCATATCTTATTTCTCAGTTGCCGCCGCAATCAAACTGCGGTGTCATACTCATCGGCTCGAAGAATTTCAACGATCATATCAAAGCGGCCCGTTGCGGCGTTGACATGATCAGGGTCGGTTTTGAAGATTCAAACCTCATCAACGGAAAAACCGTATCCTCCAACGCGGAACTGGTTACGACACTGAGAAGACTGCTGGAAAAGGAAGGATTCAGGATTATCCAGGGTGAGCAAGCCCGCAGCACCTTGCTGGCAATTTAAATCGAAGCAAGGACTACCAGGTGCGGACACGGCCGGTATCGATGTGGACGAAGTCGGACTTGGGGTAGTACCCCACCCCCCCCTGCTTGAGCGAACAGGCGAGATCACGGAGATCCCTGGTACGGAGGTCGGTCAGCCGAATATCGATGGCCCGGCCGTCCATGTGCAGACTTTTCTTCGCCACCCCTTTGCTGGTAGTGCTCAGCATCTTGTTGGTTTTCGGCGAACGGTAGCCGGAGATGACCTCGAAGGTGCCGGTGCTGCCGCTGATTTTCTTAATTCGGCCGAGCATGGCCAGCAGCTGCGGATCTATGGGATGAATCTCGCCGGTTCTGAAGTCGCGCAGGAACCGGTGCACCTTGCCCAGGGTCTGGCCGGAAGTCTCCTTCAGGTTTACCTTCAGGGTTTCTCCGGTGTGGGTATGATAGAAGGACAGGTATGTCGCGGCAGAGGGGGTTGCAAAACTCGATAACGGGTGGGCCAGAACGGCACTGGCGGAGCAGTGAGCCATCAGTACAAAAAAAGCCCGGCGGTTCATTCTTGTGGAATTGATCAGGTCTTTTGTCATGCTTCGGCGTGAGTGGTCTTATCTCTTCTAGTTTCTAGCCTCAAAAGTCTGCAGGAGCCTGCTGTCGCGTCCATAAACGTCGTCATTAAAACGAATTATTCCATTATTGTCAATCCATGCGGTCTGATAGGTAAGGTGAACCGGTATCGGTGCGACCAGGGTGACGACTTTGCGCTCGCCTTTGGCAACGACCGTATCTATTGCACCGCGGTCCCAGCCCTTTTTTCCGTTCAGTGCAAATTCTGCCAAATCCAGCGGCCGGCTGACACGTATGCAGCCGTGACTGAACGAGCGCGATGCCTGCATGAACAGATCATGGGCCGGTGTGTCGTGCAGGTAGACCGAGTGGTGGTTGGGAAAAACAAATTTCACCCGGCCCAGGGCATTCCAGGGACCCGGGTCCTGCCGCAGCTTGTAGCGTGACATCTGAGCCCGGCTTACCGTGCTCCAGTCAATCGCGGTGGAATCCAGCTCCGCGGCATCGTCGCTCCAGCTGGAAAAAAGCCTGATGTGCCGATCAACGAGGTGGCGCGGGTTCTCCTGCAAGACGGGCAATTCCTGGTTGCGGGCAATGCTCGGGGGTATGTTCCAGAACGGGTTGAAATCGAGGTAACGTATGTTGTCGGAAAATACCGGCGTCTGACGCTGAAACTGGCCGACGATGACCGGCATTTCCATCACCGTTTGCTGCTCGCGCACCGCTTTGAGGTCGAACCCGGCAATGTTCACCATGATATAGGTGGTGCCCAGCTCGTGATCCTGGATATGCCAGCGTATCATGTTGGCCCGAATCACGTTTACCAGTTCTGACGGCGGCCGGTTCAGCGCGGCCCGGGTTCGGGGTCCGATGATGCCGTCCGGCTTGAGCCCATGCTTTACCTGGAAGCTGGTGACCGCTGTTACCAGCTGATCGTCATATATATCCGCCGGCCCTGAGGAGGAAAGGGTGTCCCCGGTAAACTCCAGGCGGCGGCTTATCTCCGGCAGACGGCTGTCACTCATACCGGGCCGGATGAGCGGACCATCGCCGACCACCGGCCAGACTTGTTCTTCGGCGAGTTCCCGATAGTAAGCAAGGGCCTCGCGCAGCCTCCGGTATGCATCGTGCTGCGGGGCCAGACTGTCGAGATATTTGCCGATTTCCGCTGCCGAGCGCGCCATCGCCGTGGCCAGCAGCGGGTCGAAAAGCTCATCTCCTGCCTCGGCAAAAAGCTCGGGATCAGCCTCCTTCAGCTTCATTTGCCCATAACTGATGTCGTGGATGTATTTCACCAGACTGAATGTCAGCTGAGTATCGAGACGCGCCAGGTCGGCAGGCTGCCGGGAGGACCACAGCGAGCTGAGAAGATCCACCTCATAGTCTTGCGGGTCCAAGCCCTCCTGGAGCGATGTGCGAAGCCTGTCCAGAATCGCCTCAGCGCGGCTGTCGGGCCCGTCGATGGTGACCCAGAGGGGGCGGGCGCCGGTCTGGTGATAGATGGCTGCGAGACAAAGCTCCTTCACCGAGATGACCGGCTTCTGCTGGTGTACATTGAACAGCTCAAGGGGATAACAGGAGATGCGCTCCGCCATTGCCTGGTTCAGTGCCTCCAGACGGTCCTGATCAGGCCCGGCCGCCGAAGCTGCAGCAACGAGCAACAGGCCTGCACAAGAAAGACAAAGGTACCGGGGCAGCGCGGAGAAAATGCTGCTGATTTTATTGAGAAAATGGCAGTATTTCGATTGTAATCGCTGGGGTGTTGGCTGACGGTTTCGGGATAGCATACGCTCGTGTCTGTTAACTCTGGTGTTCTTATTGCAAAGAAACTAGCTGTCGCTGAATGTGGCATGATAGGAGCACAAGGTCAAGACTATTTGGAGCTAAAATCACATCGGCCATCCTCGATCAGAGGCCGGAAAAATGATGACAGGTAGCAGCCATCGACCAGTTAAGCGAAGCATCCGTTCGCCCAAATCGACCTTGACAGTTTTTCAGCGGCTTTTCGAGGCGCTTATACGGTAACCGCCCAGTTTTTTCACCAGGATCTCGATATCACCGTCACGATCCGTTCTGAACCAGACAACCCCGCGCGCTTCCAGCCGGTCCAGCACCGAACGGGCGGGAGAGCAGGAATTGCCGATGCAGCTCTTTCCCGAGGTGCTGATGACAGCATAGTCGGGGTCCACCTTGTCCAGGAGTTTGTCCGAAGCCGCATCCCCGTATCCATGGTGGGCGACCTTGATCAGGTCGGCCTGCAGATCGCTCCGGCCGGCTGCAAATACTGCAGCTGCGTCTCCGGCCAGATCACCCATGTGGAGCAGGCGGAAATCAGCATAGGAAATCAGCAGGGCCAGCGATGTGTCGTTGAGATTGGCCGCGGCTGCAGGGAGCGAGGCCGGATGCAGCACCTCCACGGATATGTCCCCGCACTGCACCGCGTCTCCTGAGACGAGAGGTCGGTAGGAAAGGGATTCTCTCAGTTTCCGATACTTTTCAAAGGCTGGTGAGGGCTCGCCCTCGGCCCCGTTGTCGAAGAGCCGGGCGGCTGGAAAGCGTGGTAAAATTTCAAAAATGGAGCCGTAATGGTCGATATGCGGGTGGGTGATGATCAGCGTATCGAGCCCTGTAACCCCACCAAGCTTCTCCAGCGTCTGCAGGACCTGCTCCGCGTGAACCGGCAGCCCGGTATCGATGAGCATGGTGCAGGCTCCTCGCTGATGCAGGACCATGGCGTCTCCCTGACCGACATCAACAACATGAATGGACATTTCGTCGGCTTGAGCAATAGACGGAAGGGGCAAGAGTACGGCAGAGCAGGCAAGAAAACGCCAGATGACGGCCCTGGAAAGTCGGGCGACGGCACCAACCATAAATCCCCCTCCGGCACCTCAGTTCAGCTCGAGCACAAAGCGCTCATCGATGATCGGCCTGTCAGCCCGTGTCAGACGGTAAAGGGCCGTATAGCGCCCTTTCGGCCAGCCTCCGGGCGGCCGCTTGCTGCCGGCATAGCTGAGCCAGTTGACCTTGGACTTCTCGACGCTCTGGCGGTTCTCAGCCAGGATGCTGCCATCCGGCCTGGAAATAATCATTTCCTGCCGGTCACCCGACTGAATACCGACCACATTGGCCCAGAACAGCAGGATATCCGAGTCGGTCGTCAGCGGCGGGCGTATCCCCTCCTCTATCGAATTCAGCGTCTGTGTCCTGTCCGAGAAGCCGGACTTGAGCAGGCGGGTACCGGTGTACTCGATCTTCTCCTTCCACCGGTAGTCCTGCGCTTCACTGCATGGACCGGTAAACGGGCCGATAACGGCGCTGCCCTGGCGCACCGAAATGTGCAGGTGGGGAAACTGGGTTTTCCCCGACATGCCGATGCTCCCGAGCAGGTCGCCGGTCTTGACCGCGCTCCCCTTTGCCACTGCGACACTGCCCTTCATCAGGTGGCAGTACTGGGTCTGATAGCCGCCTTCGTGCAGAATGACAACGCCGTTGCCGCATTCTCTGCCGGGGATCTTCTCCAGGTATGACTCGTAGCTCTCGTCCGGGTGCCGATCGTCCATATCGTTGCGCACCCCCAGAACCAGACCCTCGGCCGCGGCATAGACGCTCACCCCCTGGGCCAGCGCCTGATAATCCCTGACCCGGATGTCGGTGCCTTTATGACCGTCATAGGTCAGCGAACCGCAATTATAATCCCGCCACCCCGGGCCGGGGTCGAGATCCACATAATTCTGAATAATGCAGTCCTGCCCGAGCGTGCAGTCCACCGGAAAGGCCAGCCTGAACTCTTCAGCCTGGAGGGTCAGGGGCATTGCCAGAATAATCATGGTGAGCATTTTCAAAGGTGCCATAATTGCTCAACTCTTCCTGTTGATGTACTCCTCCCACTCCACGGGCAGCATGGTCTTCTTTCTGGTGTTGCACGACTTGCAGCAGGGCACCAGATTGTCCTTCGTGCTTCGTCCGCCCCGGGACAGCGGTACCAGGTGATCCATGGTCAGGTCACTATGGGCAACCCGGACGGAGCAGTAATAGCAGATTCCGGAGGCGGTCTTCTTCTGCCACCAGCGGGTTTTTCGTAACTCCCGGGCCCGCGACCTTTCACGCTTTATGGTCTCTTCGCTGACACCGTCGAACCACTGGTAGTCGTCGCTCATCGGACCACCTCACCAACAAGCAGTTTCCTGAAAGCGCCGATCAGATAGAGCGAACCCGCCACCAGCACGAGATCCTCCGGGTCCGCCTGCTCCCGCACCCGGACCAGCGCCTCTTCCACCGTTTCACAGATGCGGATATCCCGGTCGGCAGTGTGGCGCAGTTCCCGGTAGAGTTCTTCGGGACGGGCGGACCGTTCACTGTCGGGCCTGGTGAGCAGCAGCACGTCGGCAACAGCTGCTACATCGTTAAGCATGTTCTGAAAATTTTTGTCGGCCATCGAGGCCCAGATCACGAAAAGGCGCCGATAACTGTAGTGCGGCAGTGAATCGAGCAGCAGATCGACACCCGCCTGATTGTGTGCTCCGTCGAGCAAAAACTTGGGCACCGTGTCGACAAGCTCCATCCGGCCCGGCCAACGCGCCCTGCTGATGCCGCGATCGATGCTGCCATTGGAGACGGTAAAGCCCTGCTGCCTGAGCTGTACGGCGGCCGCGACAGCACAGCTGATATTGTCGATCTGCCAGCGGTTGGGCTGGGCGGCGGGCAGGCTGCTGAGAACAACTTCCCCGGACCCCGATCCCCAGAGCCAGCCGCCGTCAGGCCTCTGGTGCATCGAAAAATCATGGTTCTTGACGATCAGTAAAGCCTGCCGCTCACCACAGGTCCGGGCGATCACCTGGCTCGCCTGCTCATCGTCAACCCCGGAAATGACCGGGACATGGTGCTTGATGATGCCGGCCTTCTCGAAGGCCACCTCGCTGACGCAGGTACCCAGGTACTGCTCATGATCAAGACTTATGGTGGTAATTACCGACAGCAGCGGCTTGACGACATTGGTCGCATCGAGCCGCCCCCCCATGCCGGTCTCCAGAATCACCAGGTCGCAGCCGTTTTCGGCAAACCAGAGAAAGGCCAGGGCGGTGGTGCACTCGAAGTAGGTGATTCTGCTGTCTGCCAGGCTGATCCTGATTCGTTCCATCAGGCGGGTGAAATCGGCCTCGGAGATATAGTCCTCTCCGATCCGGAACCGCTCCCGGACCGAACTGAGGTGGGGCGAGGTGTAGAGCCCGGTTCTGTAGCCCGCCGCCGACATGACGGAGCACAACATGGAACAGACCGAACCTTTGCCGTTGGTGCCGGCAACGTGGACCGCCGGACAGTTCTTTTCCGGGGAACCGAGGCCGGCCAGGGCAGTCCGCATGGCCTCGAGTCCCAGTTTTATCTTGTGCATCTGCAGATCGTCGAGATACCGGCAGGCGGCCTGGTAGGTAAGCAGCGGGCTGTTCATGATTCTACGTCGGAAAGCGTATCTTAATGATTTCACCCATCGACGATGGTCAGCCGGGCATAGTCGAGATGCAGCGTTTTCATACCGTGGCGGTCGAAAGCCACATCGAGGCTTCGGGGCGGCGTCTTTTGGTGCACGGTGCCGGTGCCGAAGAATGGATGATTTACCCGGCAGCCTTTGCTGAAATCCTCCAACGCAGCCTTCTTTCTTTTCTTCTTCAGGGATGTGCCGGTGGTCGGGGAAGCGGGGGCAGATCGTTGACCAAAGGCGGCCCGCTCGCCGGGACCGGTCCTGACCACGTCGTAGCCATCCTGCTTGAGCTCGGACAGGAACGGCGACATACCCACCCGGGTAAAGCGGCGATCAGGTGACATCAACTCCCGCGGGTAGCTCAGGAACAGATGCTTTCTGGCCCTGGTGGCGGCGACGTACAGCAGCCGGCGCTCCTCCTCCCACTGCTCGCCGGGAAATGCCGAGGAGTGGGGAAAGCGGCCGTCGGCCAGACCGATAACGAATACCGCCTCCCACTCCAGCCCCTTGGCTGAGTGGATGGTGGACAGAACCAGGGTGTCGAGATCGTTGCTGTAGGCGGCGAGATCGGATTCCGGGGGGTCCAGTGTGGTGTCGTCGATGAAACTCTGCAGGTCGTCGTAGGAGACGATGATGTTCTTGAGCTGCTCCAGGTCTTTCTGCCGCTTGGGGTAATCATCGGCATAGAGGCGCTCGAATACCGGCTGGTACCACTTCAGGGTGATCTCGCACAGCAGGCCGGGCCGGGGCTCGGCCTTATTCAGATCATGAAAGAGTCTGATCAGGTCGTCGAATCCCTTTTTCCAGGTTCTTCCGGCCGGATAGGAGCTGAGGGCCCGAAAAGGATCGTCGGCTGCCGATATGGCCGCGGTAATTTTCTGGGCCGTTTTCGGACCGACCTTGTCAATGCTCAGCAGCAAGCGGTTCCAGGACAGGTTGTCGATCGGGTTGACCAGCAGGCGCAGGACCGCCAGCACATCTTTCATGTGGGCCGACTCGGTCAGCTTGAGGCCGCCGCGCTTCTCGAACTGAATCGAGCGCCGGGTCAGTTCGAGTTCCAGCTTGAAAGAGTGAAAGCCGGAGCGAAACAGTACGGCGATCTCGTTGAGGTTGATGCCCTCGGTGCGCAGCTCGTCGATTTTACCCAGCACGAAATCCGCCTCGGCCCGCTCGTCGCGGCCGCCGTACAGGGAGGGTTTAAGATCACCCGCTATTTTGGTGTAAAGAGTTTTGGTATATTTTTCTGCGGCATTGCTGATGATATCGTTGGTCAAGCTCAGGATCGGCTGGGTCGAGCGGTAATTTTCCTCGAGTTTGATAACCCTGGTACCGGGGAATGTCTCCGGAAAACGCATGATATTGTAGAAGTCCGCGCCCCTGAACGAATAGATCGACTGAGAATCGTCGCCGACCACCATGACATTGTCGTGAAGATGGGCCGCCAGCCTGACGATTTCGGCCTGCACCAGATTGGTGTCCTGGTACTCGTCCACCATGATGTAGCGGTAGCGTTCAGATATCTCTTCACGGACGGGGAGCACCTCGACCATCAGTTTCTTCCAGTTGACCAGGAGGTCGTCGTAATCCATCAGCCCGTGGTCGTATTTGAAGCTCTGGTAGTGCTTCTGCAGCAGCAGGATATCGTCGGTGAATTCGGCCAGATGGTTGTACTCCTCAAAAATCAGGTCGACCAGCGGCCGGGCCTTGTTGACCGCCCCGCTGAGCATATTGATGATCGCCCGCTTGGAGGGAAACTGCTTGCGGGGAGCGCCGAGGTCGAGCGAGGATTTGAGCAGGTTAATGATCCCTTCGGCATCACCCCGGTCGATGATCGTAAAGCCTGAACCGAAGCCGATATGGCCGCCGTAGCGTCTGAGCAGCATGTTGGCCACGGAGTGGAAGGTGCCGCCGGTCACCCTGCTGCAGCTGTCGCTGAGGATCCGGCCCGAACGCCAGAGCATTTCCTGGGCCGATTTACGGGTGAAGGTCAGCAGCAGAATCGACTCGGGATTGATCCCTTCTCGAATCAGGTGAGCCACCCGGTAAACCAGGGTCCTGGTCTTGCCGCTGCCGGCCCCGGCAATAACCAGCACCGGCCCTTCGGTACTGGTCACCGCCTGGTACTGAGCCTCGTTCAGCTCGTCTTGGAAAGTCCCGTTCTGCATAGGTCGCCACTGTACCACAGCCCTAACCCTCCTGCAACGACGGTTGACAATGGATCACCTCCGTGTTTATTATGTTGACCAGTTAGAGCTGACCAGATTATTATAATAAATTTCAGATAGTTAAATTAACATGAACAATGACACCTTTGCAGAGCTGTTCGACGCCGGGACCTGTGCTGAGCTGCTGCCGGCCGATACCGCCGACCAGTTCTTCGAT
Source organism: uncultured delta proteobacterium (assembly GCA_963845115.1). Lineage (GTDB taxonomy): Bacteria > Desulfobacterota > Desulfobulbia > Desulfobulbales > Desulfocapsaceae > JABDQA01. Next base: position 470,432 of record CAWJQN010000003.1, read on the forward strand.
GCCCTTTTCGGTGATGTTGATGAGGGCTCATTCGACCTGCAGCTGAGTTACCGCGGCAGCGACCACGATACGCTCGTTTTCGACATATTGCTGCTCGAGCGACCCAACCACTGCCTGGCCTGTAATCTCACCTACGGGCTGCCGCAGGTATTTTCAAGGCACCCGGTAATCAATATCGGCGGTTTGGTGGAAAAAATCGGGGCGATCATCGCTGAGCGCGCCGTCCCTGGAGAGTGGAAGCTCGGTCCGACCACAGAGCGCAGCCGGTCACTGCATTCGATTCCTCTTATTATCGAGCTGAAGCAGCCTCAGTGATTCTCTGCCGCAACCTTTGAGCGGCCGTTGATCTTGGCGTGGTAGAGCAGGTCGTCGGTGCGGTCCAGCCAGTGCCGCAGACGCTCATCTTCATGGAGTTCGGCCAGACCGATCGAAGCGCCGAGTTTGATGGAATCGTTGGCCCACACCTCCAGCCCGTCTATTTTACCGACCAGGCGTTCGGCCAGAATCCGGGCCTGTTCCTTGTCAGTGCTGTCCAGTACCATCAGAAATTCATCTCCGCCCATCCTGACCAGCAGATCGGTGGCCCGGACCTCGGTCTTGAGCACCTCGGCCACTTTCTTGAGGGTTTCGTCCCCAACCTGATGGCCGAGGTTGTCGTTGATCTGCTTGAAATGATCCAGATCGAGGAGCAGCATGGTCAGCGGCGTACCGTAGCGTTTCTGATAGTTCATCATCGAGGTGATCCGCTCCTCGAAAACGCGCCGGTTGGACAACCCGGTGAGCGCATCGGTACTGGCCTGCTCGAAAAGGTTTTCATATTCGATCCCGCGCTGCAGCGATTCACCAAACACGGTCAGCGATTCGTTGATGATCTGCAGTTCGGCTACACCAGTATCGCTGTCGTCCCGAAGGACCAGCAGGATGCAACTGTGATCCAGGGATTCGAATATCCACTGATAGCCGAGCTGGCCATTTGCTGAAACCACCGCATCGGGCGAATGGGTCTCGTTTTCGATCATCTTTTCAGCAAAGCTGATAGCCTGACGCCGATTGGGCCCGTGGGCCGAACTGAACAGCACATTTTTCCCCGATGCCCGGTTATGGTAGCCGACGAGTTCATGCTCGACGACCGGCATCAGCCAGACCGAATAGGCCTCGATCATGTCGGCAATACTCAGGGTACCGGCCAGCCGTCCGTGCAGCTGATTGATCTGGTCGAGCCTCAGCGACTGCTTCTTGAGACGCTCGAGTTCGAACATGACCTGGCTCATTTTGTCGAATCCGCCGTCAATAGTGCTTGGCAGACCACGCTGACGCTCGGGCAGAATCCTCATGATCTTTCCTGTGCTGCCGGATTTTTCAGTTCCGGGCTTGTGCTTGTTGTGGATAAATTTTTCCATGACGTCCATTGAGCAAGATATATGCCAGTCGTTGTCAAGTGCTTGACCGGAGTAGACAGATCATCGAAATGTTTATATTTTATCAGCAACTTACACTAATCAGGCCCCCTTTCGGGACCGCTTCCACATCTTTTTTGACCAGATCCAGTCATTTTTTTGACACCGGAATGGCGGTGTCGGAAGGATGAACCGGGTGTCGGGATCTTGCCATTTTTACCGTTCGCGGGTACAACCTTGATTCATGGATTTATATAGACAAATAGGCAATTTATTCATTGTCGGGTTTCCCGGCACCAGACTGCAAGAAGGGTCGGCAATCTGTCGAGATATTGTCGATCGGCAGCTCGGCGGGGTCATTTTGTTCAACCGTTGCCTGCACACCCCTTCCCAGCCAGCCAACATCGCTTCTGTCGATCAGCTTGAAGAATTGTGTGATTCGCTGCAGGGGGCGGCCGGCGGGAGACTCCTGATCGGTGTCGACCAGGAGGGCGGGCTGGTGCGGCGGCTGCGCCCTGAAGCCGGATTCGACCATATCTGCTCGGCCGCGGAGATGGGCGGTGCCGGAAACGGGACCAGCATGACCCGGCGACAGGCCAAAACAAATGCGGCCATGCTTGCATCGGTGGGCATAAACTGCAATTTCGCCCCGGTCGTCGATTGCAGCAGCAACCCTGACAACCCGATCATCGCAACCCTCGACCGCGGTTTTTCCGCCGACCCCGAAACGGTAGCCCGTCATGCCGCCGCCTGGATCGACGAACACCGCAAACAGGGGGTTCTGAGCTGCCTCAAACACTTCCCGGGACACGGCAGTTCCAGCGAAGATTCGCATCTTGGTTTTGTCGATGTCAGCGACACCTGGGACTCCACGGAACTGATACCCTATGTGCGGCTGCTGGAAACCGGAATGGTCGAACTGATCATGACCGGCCACCTGTTCAACCAGAAACTCGATCCGCTCTTTCCGGCAACCCTCTCTGCAGCGACCATCGACAGCCTGCTCCGGTCCGAGCTGGGCTATCGCGGCGTGGTCATCAGCGACGACATGCAGATGAAGGCTGTCACCGACCGGTACGGCTTCGAGGAAGCCGTCTGCAAATCACTGGCGGCAGGAGTTGACATGCTGGTATTCGGTAACAATCTTGATTATGACCCTGATGTCTGCCGGCGGGCGATCGCGGCCGTGATTGACGGCATCGACAGGGGGAGAATCAGCAGACAGCGCATTGAAACGGCCCTGCACCGGATTAGGAGCCTGAAAAAACAACTCGGGAAAAAACATGAATGAGCGAACCACCCATCAGGTATTCGTCGGCTATTTCCTCTGGATCTTCGGATTTCTCGGTGCCCATCGTTTCTACTACGGCCGGCAGATCAGCGGAACCATCTATTTTTTTACCCTGGGACTGTTTTTTATCGGCTGGTTTATCGATCTCTTCCTGATTCCGTCGATGAACCGCGACGCCGACTATCGCTTCATCGAGGGGCCGGTCGATTACAATATCGCCTGGCTGCTGCTGACCTTTCTGGGTTTTTTCGGGATCCACCGGATGTACTGCGGGCGCTGGGTGACCGGGTTTATCTACCTGTTCACGCTGGGCCTCTTCGGTGCCGGGGTTATCTATGACTTCTGGACACTCAACAGCCAGATCAGCCTGATCAACCACGTCGGCAACAAAACGGACAGCTGAAACCACGAGTGTGAGCGCCACAGCGGAACAGAGCATGAGCAACTCCAACTTTTTCGAACAGAAAAAACCGGACATCGACTACCCCTGCATCTGGGAATACCGGGTAATCGGGCGTGATGAACAGAGGCTGCGGGCGGTCATCCATGCGGCCTGCACACCATCGGTCCCATCCATCAGCCTTGCCAATGTCTCCTCCAAGGGCACCTATTTCAGCCTCAACGCTTCGCTTGAGGTTGTTAGCGAGGAAATGCGGTTGAGGATATTCGACTATCTCAAGAACAGTCCCGACGTAAAAATAGTGATTTAGATGAGTTCAGAACAGACAGACAGGCAATCCAGACTGATCGGTGCCCTGCGCGAAGGTGTCAGCCTCGTGCAGATGGTGTTTTTCAAGGAAGTCAGAACGCTCATGGGGAAACATCACCCGGAGCTAGACTCCAAAGGCCACCTGATGCTGGCCGGGGCGATCACCAACGAACTGTTCGGGACACCGAACCCCGAGCCGAAATTCGTGGCTTTCAGGCAGGAACATCGGAAACTGATCGAACAGGAGATGAACGGCCTGGCGCACAGCCTGCCCCATCTGCGCAACGGCATAACCGATGCACTGCGCGTCCAGGCCCTGTGCGACAACCAGGAAGGCATCGACGACCCCGGTGTGCTGCAGGCGGCCGAGGCGCTGGGTCTGCTGGTCAGGGAGCGCAACCTGCCGCTGCCCTCTTCGTTCATGACCCTGGTGCGTGGCCTCGGGGAGCAGTACCAGCTGATCATCGCCCCGGTGCAGATCAGCCCCGAAGATGACCAGAGTCTGCTGCACTGAACCGAATCAGGCGAGCTTGACAGGAATCACCCCGCGCACTGAATTACAGATGAACAGCCGATCGGCGCTCAGCAGATCCTCTTCGTAAAGAACCCGCTCCTCAAGCCCGCTGCCGGCTCCCTCCTCCAGCAGAACTGCCCGCATCACCCCCGGCAGCACGCCGCTGTCAATCGGCGGAGTAAAAAACTGCCCGTTTTTTTTGATGATAATATTGGTGATGGCCCCTTCGGTGATCTCGTCCCGTTCGTTGCGGAAAATGAGGTCGAGCAGCCCCTCCCGCCCGGCCTGCACATGGGCCGAATCGTAGGTCCGGCGCTGCGTCGTCTTGTGAAAAAGCCACAAAGAGGTGCTCTGCGTCCGTTCCTCTGCAAAGGCGATCCTGCCGGCAGCCGGGCCCCTGCCCGCCTCGGTCAGGCTGAGGGTTGCGGGGCGCTCACAGACCGCACTCCGGATCGCTGCGTCACCCTCGTCTGAGAGAGTCAGCCTCACCCGCTGGCAGTTGTGAACGGGCGCTCCGGCAGCAAACTCATCGAGCAGCGCCCGCAATTTCTTTTCATCGAAGACCAAGCCGAGATAGTCGGCGGAATTTCTCATTCTGCCGAGGTGTCTGTCGAGAAACAGAAAACCCGCTCCCGGATCATAGAACATGGTTTCGATCAGCTCGAGCCGTGGCGGCGGGCTGGTCAGAAACCGGGCCTTGAGCAGACATTCACGCCACTCTTCCTGCGGTGTGGAATCGGCCACGATACCCGAGCCTATGCCCATTTCTCCGCTTCCCCCCTGGATCACCACTGTTCGTATGGGTACGTTGAAAGCGGCGTCACCATTGGGGGCAAAATAACCGATCCCGCCGGTATAGACCCCGCGCTGCTGAGTCTCCAGTTCCTCGATAATTTCCATGGTGCGAATTTTGGGCGCACCGGTAACCGAGCCGCAGGGAAAGATCGCATCTAGTATCTGGGCCGGCCGGACCGGACCTTTTTCGAAGCGTTCGGCTACGATCGTCGAGGTCATCTGGAATACGGTGCGGTAACGTTCCACATCGAACAGCGACGCGACCCCGACGGTACCGCCGCCGGTGTTGTCCACCAGACGGGAGAGATCGTTGCGCAACAGGTCGACGATCATCACATTTTCACTGCGGTTTTTCACATCGCTGTTCAGCAACCGGGCAACGCGTCGATCCTCGGCGCCATATCGCCCCCGTTTCATCGTGCCCTTCATCGGCCGGGCGATGATGCGGCCGCCTTCGAGGCGAAAAAACAGCTCCGGTGAAAATGACAGGATATGATGGTCGCCCTGCTTTATGAAACTGCCGAAAGGAACCGGCTGGCTGCGGCGCAGGTCGCGATAGAGCACGGCCACCGAGCCGTCGAAGTCGAAAGAGAGCTTGAAGGTGTAGTTGACCTGATAAGTGTCGCCGGCGGCGATATATTCCAGAATTCGCTCGATGGCCCGGCAATAAGGCTCCTCCTCCATAGAGGAGCGCAGATTGTCCAGCCGGTAACCACAGTCGACCGGTTCGCCGGGGTCGGCTGGTTCTGCCAGCGGAAAGTCGGTGATCCCGGCTGCGTGGTCGAAGTAAAGAGGCTTGGGATATACCCCCAAATCGGCCAGCACCGCCCCGCTATCCGCCTGGTTGATGCGGTGCTTATCGTGAAGAAACTCGTAAGCCAGCCAGCCGGCCAGGTAGTAGCCCTGCTCGAGCCAGTCGGCGGCCTGCTCGAGAAAGTCCCGACGGCTGTCCCCGGCGAGACAGCGAAGCCGGGCTTGCGGCCGGGTAAAGAGCAGCGAACGGCGATTCATCGAATCGGGCATCGAGGTATCGAGAAAAACGAAATCCTGCTGCCCGCTCAACGTGCCCAGCAGAGAAGCTACCTGATTGTCGTTTAAGATCTTCTGTTTCATCACCGCTCACTATAATAAACTGTGGCAATCCCCCCAACATTTCATTGATATTTTTAATCATTTGATGGACCCCCAAAAAATCTGCAGGATGCCGGGCGGCTGAACAAAAAAAAGGGGCCGCCGGAGATGATCCGCGGCCCCTGCTGATTTAGAGGAAGTGGTGCCTACCGTCCTCCACGCTCCTTTTTCATATCTTCGTAATCCCGCACCGCACTGAGCACGGCCTCGTCCTGGCGCTCCTTGATCTGGGCGACCTTCTCCTTGATCTTTTCATCTCTGATCTTCATTTCCGGGATATGCGCCCCGAAAAGCGTATGGGCCAGGTAGTCGAAGGAGAAGAGCATCAGTTCGACATCGTCTTCACGAATCGTTTCGATCAGCTGTTCATCGATTTCATAGGTGTCGAGAAACGAACTTTCCAGAATAAAGCGGCGGAAGTGTGACAGATCGGTGGAGGCCATGAAGAACATGCGCTTGGCCTGCTCTGAGAGATTGGCCTGATGCCCGTATGATTTTCGCCGCATGATCAAGCGCAGCCACTTGCGGTTCATCTCGTCACGGACATCGACTCCCTGGTCCGCCCGCCACTCGCCGACGGTCCAGATCTTGTCCTCTTCATGCCCCTTGCAGTGATCTTCCTTGACCAGAAAGAAAAACCGTTCCTCCTCCGGGGTCAATTCATTGCCGTCCGCATCTTTGCTGCCGCCCTCACGAAAATCTGCCATCCCCACCGGGTAATAGCGGCAGGCGGTGGGCCGGTCGGTGTAGACCGTGCAGCCTTCCGGCGTTACAAAGGGGCATTTGTTGTCCTCCTCACGCAGCTTGATCATGACGCCCGGCATATCGGTTTTTTCCAGGTAGGTCGGGGTCGTGTAGGTGGTCAGAAACTCATGGGCAGGAATCTGCAGACGCCGGGTCAGCATCAGGATATCGTAGGGGGTCAGTACGATCTTGATATTGCCGCAGCAGGCGGTGAAACACCTGACCCCGGGGTGACAGCGAAATTTCAGCTGGCTGTCAAGGGTCAGCTTGAGCGGCTCGATATTGGACGGGTTGGTACTTTTGGTAAACAGACTTTTCTCTTTGGCGCTCAACTCATTTTGACTCATGGTAAAACCTTTTATTAAAATTATTACAGCCACCATGTGGTGGTAAAATTACATTTGTCCGAACTGCCAATATTAAACGGTAGCGGCAAAGGTGTCAAACGCCAAATACGGTCTATCAATCGTTCAGAATTTAATGATGCAATAACAGCAGCATATCTGCTGATCCCCAAAAACAGTGCGGTGCACCCTTGCAGTTTTGAATAAATGATCGTATATGTTTCTCTCCAAAAGCAGTCATATTTCTGTTTTTGATTTTTGCGAATCACCCAAGGGGTCTTGAATGAAATTGTTTGCCCGCCCGGTGGACCTGACCAGTGTCAGTACCATTGTTTACCACCTCCCTGACGGCCCTGCTCTCTCTCTGGAAATTGACGGAATCGAGGAATATGTCGATCTCGAACTGGAAATAGGGCATTTCTGCGATACCTCGGACATCGACGGTACCCTGCACTTTTTTCCACGGGGAAACGCCTGAGATTGACAGGTCTTCCCAGGCGTGCAGGCAGGTGCCCCGAGTCGCCTCGCGGACCTGTCCCTGAACCGTTATTGCCATGAACGTCGTTACCCTCTCAGATACCCATGTTCACACCAGCCTCTGCCGGCATGCTTCCGGTACGATGGCAGAGTATGTGGAATCGGCAGTCAGCAAGGGGCTTGAGCGCCTGGTCTTTCTCGAACACCTGGAGGAGGGAATCAACGCCCCGGTGCGTTCCTGGCTGACGGAGGAAGATTTTGATGCCTATTTCGAAGAAGGGTACCGGCTGCGCACAGCGTTTGCCGGCAGAATCCAGGTCGATCTCGGGGTCGAGGTCGGTTATAACCCGGACTGTGCCGACCGGATCCTGTCGCGGTTAAGCAGCAGAAAATGGGACCGGGTCGGCCTGTCCTGCCACTTTTTCACCGTGGACGGACACGATGGCCACCTCAACGTACTGAGTAAAAACCGCAAAAGCATCGACATCATAGAGCACTACGGCGACCGGCGGCTGCTCACCCGCTATTTCGACACCCTGATCGAGGCGGTGGCGGTGGTGCCGGCCGACGTGCTCTGCCACCTCGACGCCGGCCTCAGGCACCAGCCCAACCTCTATCTGGAGGACTCTCACTGGAACCAGATCGAAACGCTGCTCCAACGGGTGAAACACCAGAACATGGCTGTTGAAATCAACACCTCGGGCTACCACTACCGCGGCCAGCCCTTTCCGCTTCCCAAAATCATCAATATGGCGAAAGACCTGTCGATCCCCCTGTCAGCGGGCTCAGACGCCCACACCCCCACGGAAGTGGCCCGCTACTTCGACAAGATCCCCGCCCTGCTTACGTAACAGACGGCCTGCTGGGTTTAGGAGTCGGGCAGCCAGTCGACATTCATCCGTTTGACCACGTTGATGCCGCCGGCCAGCACCGTATTGTTGGTGTAGCCGCTGTGATCGAGAAAGCGCTGGACCTCGTAGGAGCGTGAACCGGCATTGCAGATGATGACCATGGTCCGGTCCCGGGGCAGTTCTGCATAGCGCTCCCGGATCTCCTCGTAGGGCAGCGACAGCCAGCGCTTATCCCCGAATTTCTGGATGAACGGTTCGGCCTGTTTGGGGTGGCGCACATCGAGCATAATCCAGTCCGGCTGTTCCTCAGGATGCTCCATGTAGGAAAAGAAATCCTTCATGTCGATCTTGCGCATCCTCCGGTCGCACAGGTTTTCTGCCACATAGGCAGCCGCATTGATCGAGTCTATGGCGGCTGAGAAGGGTGGGGAGTAGGCCATCTCGATATTGTTGAAATCCTCGATGAAGGCGCCCTCGCAGAGCAGAGGCGCCGCCCCGTTGATCCGCGCCAAAACACCGTCACCCATCGGCCCGACTCCCTGCAGACCGAGCACCCGCCTGGTCCTGCGGTCAAAAACCATCAGGAAACAGGCTACCGCCTGGGTCGGGTAGAAGTGAGCCCGGTCGATCGGGGAGGTCAACGATATGTCGGCATCGAAGCCGGCCTCCCGGGCCGCCTGCAGGGTCAGTCCCGCCGAGCCAATGCTCATATCGAATCCTTTCATGATGAAACTGCCGACGCCGCCCTTGAAGGTTGACGCTGCGCCGCAGATATTATCAGCCGCAACCCGGCCTTCCTTGTTGGCCAGCGAGCCAAGAGGGGCGAAAAACTTCCGGCCGGAGACCAGATTGGTGATTTCCACACAATCGCCGGCGGCAAAGATGTCGGGATCGGAGGTCTGCATCCGCTCGTTGACCACGATGGCGCCGGCCCCGGAGACGTGCAGTCCGGCCTGGCGGGCCAGTTCACTGCGCGGCCGGACTCCGACGGCCATGATCACCATATCGCAGTCGATCCGGCGCTGGGCCGTTCTGACACCACAGGCCCGCCCCTCGGCGTCTCCCATCACCTCCAGCGCTGCTTCGCCAAGCAATACCTCGACACCGTTTTCGCGCAGATGCTTTGCCAGGATATCGGCCATTTCCCAATCCACCAGGCTGGGCAGCAGCTGATCCTTGAACTCGACAATGGTGGCGTCGATGCCCCACAGATCCTTGAAGGCTTCGGCCATCTCGATGCCGATGGCGCCGCCGCCCACGACAACCGCCTTGCCGACCTGTCCCCGGGCGATACGCTCCTTGATCTCGATGGCTTTATGTAGATTGTTGACGGTGAAAACGCCGTCAAGATCAACGCCCGGAAGGGGCGGCACGATCGGCTCACTGCCGGTGGCCAGCATCAGGGTGTCGTAGTCGATCTGCTGCACCTCGCCGGTGATGAGATGCTCCGCCGTGATCGATTTTTTTTCCCGGTTTATCGAGGTGACCCGGGTGGAGGTCAGCGTGGTAACCCCCTTCGCCTTTTCGAAAAAAATCTCATCTCTGAGCATATGGAAGCTGGTCGACCGCAGGTCCTTCTCGTCCGGTACATCGCCGGCGACATAGTAGGGAATACCGCAGCCCCCATAGGAAATCAGGCTATCCTGGTCGATCAGCAGCACATCGGCCTCCGGATCGAGACGCTTAACCCTTACCGCAGCTTTTGGCCCTGCGGCGACGGCCCCAACCACTACCACTTTTTTTGCCATTGTCGTTCTCTATTTGTTCGATTGCTGGACACTACCAGTTCTTTATTGGCATATGAACACTACAACCGGCTGTTTTCAAGTCAATTTTAATTCTGTCACTCGGGCATCAGTCGATCGAGCCGCAGCCGCTGCCGGTCGTCGAACAGATGTCGTTCGATCAGCTTGATCGAGCAGATTACCCCGAAGCCGGTACCGGCACCGATCAGAAACATGATCAGCAACTGATATTTGACCGCCTCGAGGGGCGGCGTACCACCGAGAATCTGGCCGGTCATCATACCGGGAAGGCTGATCAGGCCGGCTGCCGCCATGGAATTGATCAGCGGAATCATACCGGCCCGCATGCAGTCCCGGCGAATGTCGCTGACCGCTTCGGACCTGGTTTCCCCGAGCATCAGCCGCTGCTCGATAATCTCCTTCTGCTCGTAGCAGAGGCTGGTCAAGCGATCTGATGCAAGGGCCACACCGGTCATTGTATTGCCCAGCAGCATGCCCAGAAATGGAATCGCATAACGCGGGTCGTACCATGGATCCTGGCGCAGAATCACCAGAAGGGCCAGCAGGGCGACCGAAAAAGAGGAGATGAACATCGAAGTGAAGCCGACCTGGTAGCCGAATAAACCGCGCAGTTTCCGCTTCAGCCTTGAGCGGACTTCCCTACCCGCCGCCAGCAGCATCACCTGGGAAACGAGGATTATCAGCCAGACAGACCTGGTGGCAAAAAGAAACTCCAGAACCAGACCGATCAGCAGCAGCTGTATGGTCATGCGGACGGAGGCGATGATAAGCTGGGCCTCGAGCCCCAGCCTGAGTTTGAAGCTGAGGCCGGCCAGCAGCAGAATCAGGGCGGCGGCAATAGAGAGATCGAGGGGCGACAGAAGAGCGACGTTCATCCGTTCCGGCTCCTCCCAAGCCCGCCGCTGCAGCTGTCCGCAGCGTCAATCTGCAGTTCACCCGAGCGCATCGTCATGGCCATGGTTGCAACCCGGGCCAGCTGCTCCTGATCGTGGCTGACCCAGATGGCGGCGCCGTTGTGCTCTTCGAGATAGGTGCGCACCACGGTCTCGATGAGCTTTTCGTTGTCCGGGTCGAGGCCCGAGCCGGCCTCATCCAGGAGCAGGACCGCCGGTTTGCGGACCAGGGCGCGAGCCAGGCTCAGCCGCTGCTTTTCCCCGGTCGAAAGCCGGTTGACCTGCCAGGAAAGTACATCGACATCGAACCCGCAGGCCTGAACCAGGTTGATTACCGGTGCATCCTCGCCCGCGGACGGAAAATGGTCGGCGACCCGGGGATGCCACCAGCGGGATTCCGCCGGCACCAGGGCCACCAGCCGCCGCCACTCGTGGGGCTGGTACTGGTTTCGTGCCCTTCCGTTGAGCACAACCCGTCCCTGGCTGAGATCGATATCGGCTAAAGCACGAAGCAGCAGTGTCTTGCCCACACCCGAGGCTCCGCTCAGACCCGCGCAGACGCCGGCGCGCAGGGAAAAAGAATAGGGCCCGCGCGCGGAAAAACTCAGCATGTCTGCAGCAAAGAGGGGTGAATCAGGGGAAGATAATGACAAATCGGGTTCCTTGGTGTTCGAGGCTTTCGACCTCAATTTCTGCACCGTGGCTGTCGACGATATTCTTGACGATGGCCAGTCCCAGACCGGTTCCCTTGCTCTTATCAGTATAAAAGGGTTCAAATATATGGGCGACCTTTTCCTGGCTCATTCCCGGCCCGTTGTCCTGGAAGGAGAAGTGCACCTGATCGTCGTCACCCAGACTGGTCTGGACGACGAGGCTGCCCCCCTCCTTCATGGCCTGGATGGCGTTGAGCAGGATGTTGAGAAAGGCCCGGTAGATCATGTCCTCATCGGCTGGCCGGACGATCGTGTCGACCGACGAGAGCTGGTCGACCGCAATATTCTGGTTTTCTGCCATGGGCCGGATAAAATCGACGGCCCGTATAAGCACCCGCTGAATGTCGCACTCTTTCAGCTTCGGCTGCTGGGGACGGGCAAAATCAAGAAACTCGATGACAATGGTGTTCAGCCTGCTGGTTTCATCGACGATGATCTGGGCCAGATTCTCATTGCCCGGCGCTACCTTCTCGATCCGTTTTTTCAAAATTTCCGCAGTCGAGCGAACGATGCCCAGCGGGCTCTTGATCTCGTGGGAGACCGTTGCCACCATGGTTCCCAGGTGGGCGAGCTGCCTGGTTTTATCGAGCTGTTCCCTGAGCCGCAGTCGTTCCACGGTGCGTCGCTCGAGGATCAATCCGGCCCGGGAGACAATTGATCGCAAAACCAGGAAGAGAACAAGCATCACTGCGGAAGAGACGATGATAATGCGGCCCTGCAGCTTTAAAATGGCGGTATAATCCCTGGACAGATCCTTGACGATCTCGATCACGCCCATGATCGATTCACCTGCCTCGCCGCTTTCCCTGACCTGCCTGAACGGGATAAAGGTCTTGAGTTGACAGCTGATCTGCGGGTCCGACGACAGCAGGCTCCACATCGAACCGCTGTAGATGAACCGCGAATTGGCCGTCCCGCGCAGCGCATTTTCATACTCGATGCCGCCCTGGTCACGCTTGCCGACCAATTCCGGAGCCGTCGAGTAGGAGATCACGTTTTCCTTGGAATCGTAAATCGTTACCGAATCGATGGCCAGTCCCTGGACGATCTCGGTGACGATCTTGTCGAGATAGTCGAACTGATCCGGATTTCTCAAAGCAATGCGGCCGTAGCGGACCACCGCCGGCAGCACGAAACGGCGAAAGACCTGCTGGTTCAGGTTGCCCGCCAGCAGCAGGGAATAATCCTCGCTCTGGTTGAGCATGACCTCCCGGGCGTTGTTGGAAATGATCCAGGAAAGGATCAGGGTAAAGATCAGAATCGCCGCCAGGGCGGTAAAAGAAAAATACTTTACCAGGGTGAACGACTGCAGCTCGGTGCCCCGGGTCTGCCGCCCGGTCAGTCTGTCGCTCTCCCGCTTACCCTTTTTCATACTGTCGCTCATTCATGGCAGACGCCGCAGCGTCGGCAGATACGTGTATCGCAGGGGGCCGTCCCCTGTTCATCGAAACTGCGGCAATATTCGCCCCAGAGGTAGTCCTCCTCGATCCCCTGATCGACGATCGTCCAGGGCATCGGGCTGGTTGGGCCGTATTGCCGGGTGGCGAAGTAGGTCTCACTCAGGTTGCCCTGTTTCAGAGCCTGTTTCCAGGATATACCCGAGTCGGCCATATTCAGCAACACTTGCGCAAGCCTCCGGTCGCCCCGGGCCAGAACCGCCTGGAACAGCGCCTGATCGGGATTGTCGAACTTGAGGCGCAGGTTGGCCAGCGGCGAAAGCTGCTTTTTCAGGAACCTGATCCGACCTTTCAGCGTCTTCAGGGCCGACTGACCACTCAGCGTCTGCTCTGCCCCGAGTTTTTGAGAACTGCCGAACGGGTGATACTGAAACGGAGTCCAGGGTTTGGGCACAAAGCAGTTGACCGAGATGGACAGCTCGCTGAGGCGGCCCCTCGGACGGCCGATTTTGTGCATCACCGACCTGATTTTATGCACCAGCTCGACGAACTCTTCCAGGTCTTCATCGGTTTCGCCCGGCAGACCGATCATCAGGTAGAGCTTCAGCCGGTGCAGCCCGGCTTCGGTCAGTCGGGAGGCCGCCGCCAGGATGTCCGTTTCTTCGAGCTGCTTGTTGATTATCCGGCGCAGCCGTTCGGAAGCGCCGTCGGGGGCAATGGCCACGCTCTTCAGGCCTGAATCGCTGAGCAGCTGCAGAAGATTTTCGGATATGGAGTCGGCCCGCAGGGACGAAAAAGAGAGCGAGCATCCGTCGGCGGCGATCTGGGCTGCTATCAGCTCGAGATTGTCCTGAGAGGTCATCTCCATGCCCAGCAGGCCAATCCGTTCGACGGACTGCGGCCGCTTCTTCAGGCTCTCGAGAATGGCCTCGATATCCCAGAGCCGGGGCGGTCGATAGATGAAACCGGCGGTGCAGAAACGGCAGCCGCGGGAGCAGCCCCGGCCGAGTTCGGCCAGATAGAGGTCGGCGAACTCGGTTTCCGGTGTCAACAGTTCGGAATGAGCGGACGAATCGCTGCCCTTCAGCCCAACGCGCTCGACCCGGGGCGGAAGTCCGCGTTCTGGTTCGAAATTCAGGAAACGGCCCTGATCATCGTGATTCGTTCGGTAGTGAGAAGGGGCATAAAAACCGTCGTAGTCGGCGTTCAGCGAGTAAAGCAGCGCCTGCCGGTCATCAAAGTTTTCATCCTTGAGCCGGGACAGCAGCAGCGGTAAAAGCGGCTCGGCCTCACCAATCACGAACAGGTCGACAAATGGAGCCAGCGGTTCGGGGTTCATGAAAGCGGCCACCCCGCCGCAGACGACCAGGGGCCGCCCCGCCGCTATTGTCGAACCACGCTCCCGGGCAAACGGCTCGATCCGGGCACCGCGCAAAAACCGGGCCAGGTTGACATAGTCCTGCTCGAAGCTCAGGGAGACAAAAATAATCGGGAAGTCCAGCGCCGGCCGGCCCGACTCCACGGACAGCAGCGGTTCGCCGGCGGCCGGCAGGAACAGCCGTTCAGCGACAATGCGGTCGTCCTCATTGAGCATCCGGTAGACGAGCTGGAAACCGAGGCTGGACATGCCAACCCGGTAGCTGTTGGGATAGAGGAGGCCGACCGGAAGCCGGCCTTTCCATTTCTTCAGGTAAGTACCCCGCTCCCTGTCAAGCAGATCGCGTCGGGAAGCTGCGGGGGTGATGCGGGGGGAGCGTTCTGTGGCCTGTCTTTTACGGCTCAAGTGACCTCAACGCATCCGCCCGTGCTCAATTGGCCTTCTTGCGGAGATAGGTCGGGGTCTCCAGATAGTCTTCACTGAGCCGTTCACTGGGTTTGTGGTCGTCCTTGTCCATACCCCGGTTCACCCTGGTCGGCCCGAAATTATCGAAGGCGTCAAAGTTGGAGCCCGGCAGCACCGTGGCCTTGGGGGCCCGGTTGGTCTGGGCGACCTTGAAGGGTTGCTGCTGCTTTTCCGATTCCGGCTTGAGCGGGTGGTAGGTCCGCACGGGATCGACCTGCTTGGCCGGTTTTACCGGGATATCATACTGCTGTTTTCGGGGCAGGTCACCGACCTGGGCGATGGTCTTTTCGCGGCTGCTGAAATCACCGACTCCGGTAGCGATAACCGTCACCTGCAGCGCATCGCCGAGGCTTTCATCATAGAGGGCGCCGATGACCACTTTGGCGTCCTCGTCGACCTTGTCCTGAATGAGCGCCGAGGCTTCCATGAACTCCGCCATGGTGAAGCTTTCCTCGGTGGCCGAGATATTGATCAGCAGACCCCGGGCACCGTCGATGCCCACATCTTCGAGCAGCTGGTTGTCGATGGCCCGCTTGGCAGCCTCGGCGGCCCGGTTTTCGCCAACGGCCGAAGCCGAACCCATGATGGCTGCGCCTACTTCTTTCATGACCGTCCGCAGGTCGGCGAAATCGGCGTTGATCAGGCCCGGCACGTTGATCAGATCGGTTATTCCCTTGACGGCCTGGAGCAGGACCGTATCGGCCAGCGACAGCATGTCCGAGAGCCGGGAGGTCTTCTGCATCAGGCTGAGCAGTCGATCGTTGGGAACCGTGATGATGGTGTCGGCATATTTATGCAGTTCCTGCCAGCCGGCTTCGGCGTTGCGCTGTCGCTGCCTGCCTTCGAAGTTAAACGGTTTGGTGACAACGGCCACGGTCAGGGCGCCCAGCTCCTTGCTGATCTTGGCAACCACCGGCGCGGCACCGGTTCCGGTTCCGCCGCCCAATCCGGCGGTGATAAAGACCATGTCGCTGCCGACCAGACATTCCTTGACTTCCTCCATCGACTCGTGGGCCGACTGGGCCCCGGTTTCCGGGTCCGCCCCCGCACCAAGCCCCTTGGTAATACTGGGTCCCAACTGTATGCAGATATCGGCTTTGGATTGATTAAGGGCCTGCTTGTCGGTATTGGCAACGATAAAATCGACACCCTGGAGCTTGTTGTCCACCATGGTGTTGATCGCATTTCCACCACCACCGCCGATGCCGATTACCTTAACTACCGCAACGCTCTCTGTCTCAGCCATTCTAAACGGCATGCTGATCTCCCAATATCTTTTGATTCTCGACGGTTAGGCAGGATAAAAGCTTTGATTCCCAGCAAGGAAACTATAGCACTTCATCAAGCCCGCTTAAACAAAAAAGTCCCTGGTTACATGATTTTTTTAAACAGTCCTCTGACCCTGGTCATCATTCCGATGTCGTGATCCATGGCGCTCATCTGGTGGTCCCTGCCATACAGCACCAGACCGACCCCGGTGGTGCAGCGCGGCGTGTAGACATCTTCGACCCGGCCGCCGATTCCGCTGGGGTAACCCACTCGCACCGGAAGGTCGAAAATCTGCTCGGCCAGGTCAACCAGATTGACCAGCAGCGACGTACCGCCGGTCAGCACCACGCCGGCATTGATTCTGTTTTTCTGGCCCGAAACCGTCAGTTCCCGATTGACCATATCCAGGATCTCCACCATGCGGGCCTCGATAATATCCACCAGAACCTTCTGGGTGACCCGCCTTGGCTCGCGATCGCCGACCGACGGGACATCGACCACGTGATTGGGCTTGATGACCGACGACAGGGCACTGCCGTAGTCTTCTTTCAGCCGTTCCGCCTCGGCCAGCGGTGTACGCAGCCCGACGGACAGATCGTTTGTCAGGTTATGACCGCCCAGCCCCAGTTCGCAGGTATGCCTGATGGTGCCCTCGTAGAACACGGCGATATCGGTGGTTCCCCCGCCGATATCGACCAGGACCACGCCCAGGTCCATCTCGTCCTGACTGAGTACCGCCTTGGCCGAGGCGATCGACTCCAGCACCAGATCGGCGACCTCCAGCCCCGCCTTGTTGCAGCAGGTGACCAGATTGTGCACCGCACCGATATCGGCGGTGACGATGTGCACGTTGGTAACCAGCCTGACCCCGGTCATGCCGAGCGGGTTCTGGATACCGGTGTGATCATCTACCATGTATTCCTGGGGGAGAACGTGGATAACCCGCTGGTTCTCGGAAATTTTAACGGTCTGGGCGGCGGTGATGACCTCCTGGACATCGGCCTGCTTGATCTCACGGTTGTTTATGGCCAGAATACCGGGGCTGTTGAACCCCTTGATATGGTTTCCGGCAATGCCGACATAGACCGACTCAAGGTCGCAGCCGGCTATATCTTCGGCCACCTTCACCGATTTTTTGATCGAGGCCACCGTACTTTCGATATTGACCACGACCCCCTTGCGCATACCAAGGGACGGCGTCGTTCCAACACCGATGATATCGACAGCGTCCTGAAAAACCTCGCCGACCACACAACAGATTTTGGTGGTGCCGATATCGAGGCCAACCACCAGGCTGCCTCGGACATCACGCTTCTGCTCGTCAACGGGCTCGACTTCCATAGCCAATTCCTGATCTTTGTTTTTTCCCATATCCAGACTCATCCTGACTCGCCGTAACCGACAATTACCTTATCTTCTAAATAGTCCATCTTGATATAGGCCACCCGGCCTATGTCCATTCCCGTTTTCTTGGGTTTATAGAGCATCTCCATTACTTTCCGGAGACGCAGGTATTTCTTTTTCATGTCACCGTCGCCCATGAAAATAGGAAACGGGTGCTCCACCAGATAAAGGATCAGTCCCTCCCGCTCATCGACATGCAGCTCTGAAATCGACTGCACCGGCAGGTTCGGGTTATTGGTTCCCGCCAGCCGCAGCAGGTCCAGCGGGGCCTTGATTTTTTCAGGCACAGTTCCCAGGTCGTCGGCTTCTTCGAGCCCGGTGATGACCGGATAATCAAGGTCCATGCCAAAACCCGTTTTAATGAAGGGACTGCCGCTTTTATCCAGATAGTAGAGCTGCGCCCGCTCATGACCCCCTACGGTGATCATGGCATAGGGTTTGAACTCCTTGACCTGCAGAACCAGCGTATCGGGCCATTGCCGGGACACGGTGACCTGGTCAACCCACATATTCTCCCGACGGATGCTGGTTTCAACGGTACCGGCATCGACGGAGAACAGGCTGGAGCTGACCTTCACGCCTGAAGCGCTCCTGATCTCGTCGGCTGTCGAGTTAACCGCCCCCTGCACCCTGACCTGGGTGATCCTGAAATAGTCGATATCCTCGAGCAGGACGGAGAAGAGGCTGAAACCGCCGCTGTAGAAAAAGAGCAGTGCCGCACAGACCAGGCAGAAGGCAAGCAGAAGCTTTCTGCGGCCACCCGGCTGATTCTCTGCCTGGTAAGACGCCTGCCCCCTGTCTTTATTGCCCCCCCAGTAGCGGTTCAGTGTCCTGAGCAGATGTTTGCGCTGCTTCCTGTCCCGGTCGTTGAAGTTGAAAGAGGCCCGGCCCGTCTCCACCCCGCTGCTGTCGAGCTGGTAGACACCTTTTTTCCGAGACCTCAATCTATCTGCGAACCATTTCTTCATGCTGGTTTCAACTCAGTTCTGGGCTTCGGGGTCTGGGACAGCCTGATTGACCGTGAGACGGCCGTCCGTAAAGCCGAGCAGCTCGACCTCCGCGGTCAATTCGACACCACTGGTTCTGAACACTTCCTCCTGCACCACATCCATCAGGGTCAATACGTCCCGGGCCGTCGCATTGCCTCTATTGACAATGAAATTGGCATGCACATCGGAGATTTCGGCAGCTCCGACCCGCCGCCCCTTGAGCCCGGCCGCCTCGATCAGCTGCCCGGCGCTGCCCCCTGTTGGGTTTCTGAAAACCGAGCCGGCGCTGGCCACCCCCTGGGGCTGACGCTCGCGCCGCTTTCGCGTTAGCGTGCGGATCGTCTGTTTGACCTGTTCCACCGGCATGGGCTTCAATACAACCGTTGCAGCGCATACCACGGCCTCCTCTTTTCGGTGCTCGAGGATCCGGCAGGCCCGATAGCCGAAGCCACAGCTTATGTTACTGATAATTTCGTTTTTTTGGTGGTCAACCAAATCGATGGTGTCGATCACGTCAGCCATCGATCGGCCCCAGGCGCCGGCATTCATCGCGATTGCCCCGCCAATTGACCCGGGTATGCCCGAAGCGAATTCGAAGCCGGACAGGCCGCGCTCTGCAGCCCAGGAGGACAGGTGTGTGAGACCGACTGAGGCGCCGACCTCGATGACCCCTTCGCCTTGGCTTGGCTGCCCGTGGCGGCCAATGTACTTGAAGCCCTCGCCGAGAACAATAACAATCCCCCGAAAACCTTCGTCGGCCGCCAGTATATTCGAGCCCCTCCCGACCAGTTTCCAGGGCAGTGCCTGACGACGGCAGAACCGGAGCACCTCCTGCAGGTCGTCCACATCGAGCAGTGTGACCAGAGCATCAGCGGGCCCGCCGATCCTGAACGTGGTCCACGCTGACAATGGCGCGTCCCACTGGATCTTCCCCCTGACCACTCCAGTCAGCACTGCTCTTTGGGAGGAGTTCATGGACATGGTCGTTTCACTCGTTTTCCAGCAGGGCCAGCAAATCCTCACCGGCCCTGACGATATTACCGGCTCCCAGCGTCAGTACCAAGTCACCGGGCTCGATGATTTCTCTGACCCAGGTGGCCAGATCCGCCACTTCCGCCACATGGGCCGTCTGGCGCTGGCCATGCTGCTTGATCCTGTCCAGCAGGCTGACACTGTCAACCCCTTCAATCGGTTGCTCGCTGGCTGCATAGATATCGGTCATCACCAGGTAGTCGGCCTGATGAAAACAGGTCTGAAATTCATTGAACAGCCCTTTTGTCCGGCTGTAGCGGTGGGGCTGAAAGAGAACAACCAGCCGCTTTTCCGGCCAGGCCTGCTTGATGGCGCTCAAGGTTGCCCGTATCTCGGTCGGATGATGGCCGTAATCGTCAAACACCGTTATGCCGCCCACTTCGCCTTTCAGTTCCAGACGCCGCTGGACGCCGGCAAAGCTGCCCAGCGCATCGGTAATGACTCCAAAGTCGATCTCCAGTTCCAGGCCGACCGCGATCGAGGCCAGGGCGTTGTAAACATTATGCAGGCCGGGCTGCAGCAGTTCCACGGTACCCCGCAGCTGACCCGCCTGATAGACTTCGAACCGGCTGCGGCCGTTTACAAACTGGACCTGCTCGGCATAGATATCGGCCTGCCGGGTCAGCCCGTAGGTGATCACCCGCTTCCCGATTTGCGGCAGGATTTCAGCGATGTGCACATCGTCGAGGCAGATAATCGCAGCACCGTAGAAAGGTATCTTGTCGATGAAGGCCAGGAAGGCTGCCTTGACCTGCTCGATATCCTGGTAGAAATCGGGATGTTCGAAATCGATATTGGTTACCACCTCGAGGATCGGCGACAGCTTCAGAAAGGAACCGTCACTCTCGTCGGCTTCGGCCACCATGAACTCGCTCTCCCCCAGTTTGGCGTTGCCGCCCAGACAATCGACCTTGCCGCCCACGACGATGGTCGGATCGAGCCCGGCTGTGGCCATGATCCAGCTGACCATTGAAGTGGTCGAGGTCTTGCCGTGACTGCCGGCGATGGCAATGCCATACTGTTTGAGGCGCATCAGCTCAGCCAGCATCTCGGCCCGCATGACCACAGGAATACCCTGCTCCCGGGCGGCCAGAATCTCTGGATTGTCGGCATCGATGGCCGAGGAGGCCACGATAACATCGGCCCCCTCTATAGAGTCGCCGTGATGACCGATAAAAACGGTGCAGCCAAGAGTGCTCAAACGGTCGGTTGTCAGCGAACGGTTCAGGTCGGACCCGGAAACCCGGTAGCCGATATTGGCCAGCAGTTCGGCGATGCCGCTCATGCCGATACCGCCGATACCGACGAAATGAATATGTTTGGTTTTACGATACATAATGCTACCTTCGTCTGAGCTCCAGACAGATATCTACGATACGTTCGGCCGCATCGGTAATGCCCCGCTTCTGCATCGCTGCAGCCATGAACGCCAGCCGTCCTTCATCGGTGAGAATATCCAGAATCTCCCGGGCCAACCGCTCCCCATTCAGATCCTGTTCCAGAAACAGAACTGCGGCACCGCTTTCCACATACCAGGCGCCGTTCTGCTCCTGGTGGTTGTCGGCCGCGAACGGATAGGGGATCAGCACCGCCGGTGTGCCGACCACGCCGATTTCCGCCAGCGTCGTCGCCCCGGCCCGGGAGACGATCAGATCGGCCTGGCGGTAAAGCGCGGCCATGTCGGTAAAAAATGCACTGACCTGATGCTCGATGCCCAACTCCGCATAAGCCCTGCTGACCATCTGCTCGTCGGTGGGGCCGGTCTGGTGAATCAGCCTGATCGAGGAGAAATCGCCAGGGTTGCGGGTTACCGCCTCAACCATCAATCGGTTGACCGCCTGGGCACCCTGGCTGCCGCCCAGCACCAGCAGGGTCCTACGGGCGGTCTTTTCACGGGGTCCGGCACCGCTGTCTATAATTGACTGGCGAACCGGATTGCCGGTCAACACCGTTTTTTCTGCCGGAAAAAACTGCTCACTCCGGGGCAGGGACAGACAGATCCGGTCGACCAGTCGGCCGAGCAGCCGATTGGCCAGACCGGGCACCGAGTTCTGCTCATGGATCAGGGTCGGCTTGCGGAGCATCCATGCGGCGGCAACCACCGGCCCGGTGACATAGCCGCCCACCCCCATGACCACATCCGGCTTGAAGCGCAGGACGTGGCAGCAGGACTCGGCCAGGGACAGCGGCAGGACCAGCAGGGCCTTGACCAGCTCCACGATGCTTTTTCCTTTGAGGCCGTAAGAATGGATGGTCTTAACGGCGAAACCATAGCGCTCAAGCGAGTCGCGGTCCAGTTTTCTGCGGGTGCCGATGAACAGGACCCGGCTGTCGGGCATGGCGGCCATCACTTTCTCGGCCGTGGCCACGGCCGGGAACAGATGCCCGCCGGTGCCGCCGCCGGTGAGCAGAAGCCTGAGCGACTTCTTATCGCTGCCGGCGCCGCTCATTGCTGTATCTCCGCACCGCTTTCAGCGGCGAGTTTTCGGAACGCCTCAATGAAGCAGTCGCCGCGATGCTTGTAGTCGTTGAACATGTCGAAACTGGCACAGGCCGGAGACAGGAGTACCGTATCTCCAGGCTGACCGGCGGCCGCTGCCAGCTGCACCGCCTCCTCCAGGGTTGCCGGATAATCAACCGGGGCCAGGTCGCCCAGTGCCGTACCGATTTCACCCGCTGCCTCGCCGATCAGGACCAGCCGCTTGACATGAGCAGCCACGCAGTCGCGCATCAGCGAGTAGTCATCGCCTTTGTCACGTCCGCCGGCAATCAGGATAATGGCGCCGCCGATCTGGCTGATACCGTTGTTCACCGCGCCGGTATTGGTTGCCTTGGAGTCGTTGACATAGGTGACGCCCCGATGACAGCCGACCTGCTGGAGACGATGGGCACCGGGCTGAAAATCCTTTAAGGCCTGCTGCAGAACAGCGTCATCAATGGCGAACGGCTCGACGCCGAGAAGCGCCGCCGCGCTGTTGAGCATTCCGGAAAGGTTGCCCATGCGCGTGCCGGCCAGTTCATATCTGCTCCGGCCCCCCACAATGACCTGGCCACCGGCCAGGGCGGCCCTGAATTCGGGGTCGTGGCCGAAGCGGGCCCAGTCGACTGGGGGGTCGGCCGCTACGGCAGCGCCATACCGGCGGCAGAGCGGGTCGTCACCATTGATCACCGAAAAGGTTCGGCCCGAGCCTCCCTGGAACAGTCTCATCTTGGCGGCCGCGTAATTGTCGACCGTTTTGTGGCGGTCCAGGTGGTCCGGCGTGATATTGAGCAGTATGCCCACCTCGGGTACGAAGTCCCCGGACAGCTCCAGCTGAAAACTTGATACCTCCAGGACAACCGCATCATATTCCTCATTGGAGAGAAGGTAGTCACCGATTGGCGTACCGATATTGCCGCCGACGAAGACCTTCTTGCCGGCAGCCGCCAGCATGGCTCCGACCAGTTCGGTGACCGTTGTTTTACCGTTGGTGCCGGTAACCCCTATTACCGGTGCCTTGAATTTGTCCGCCGCCAGGGCCAGCTCGCCGATGATCGCTGTTCCCGTCTGACGGGCTTTCTGCAGAACCGGGTGACTGTGGTCTACCCCGGGGCTGACCAGAATCAGATCGGCACCGCTGAGAAATCCGCTGCTGTGCCCTCCTCCCTCGAAATCGGCAACGCAGCGATCCAGCAGTTCGCGCTCAGCGGAGCCCAGGCTGGAATAGTTGCGTATATCGGAGACCATGACCCTGACACCGATCTCGCACAGATATCGCACGATCGACTGCCCGGCCCGGCCGAAACCGACAACCGCCAGTGTATCCCCTGTTATCGCACGTGGTACCGTCATCACCGCAGTTTCAGCGTGGCTATGGCCAGCAGGCCGAGAATGATTGAAACGATCCAGAACCTGACGACCACCTTGGTCTCGTGCCAGCCCTTCTTCTCGAAGTGATGGTGAAACGGCGCCATCAGGAAAATCCGTTTACCCTTGGTCATTTTGAAGTAACCCACCTGCATGATCACCGACAGCGCCTCCATGACGAAGATTCCGCCGACGATTGCCAGCAGTATTTCCTGCTTGATGATAACGGCGATGGTTCCCAGCGCGGCGCCCAGCGAAAGCGAACCGACATCCCCCATGAATACCTGGGCCGGATAGGCGTTGAACCAGAGGAATCCCAGGCAGCCGCCGACCATGGCCCCGCAGAATACAGCCAGCTCTCCAGTGCCGGCCACGTAATGAACCTGCAGATATTCGGAGATGACGATGTTGCCGGCGATGTAGGAAAAAACCAGGTAGACTGCCGCCGAGACCACCGTGGGGCCGGTCGCCAGACCGTCCAGGCCGTCGGTCAGGTTGACCGCATTGGAGGCTCCGACGATAATGAGGATGGCAAATATCACCCAGAACCAGCCGAGGTCGGGCCGTATGTCCTTCAGAAAGGGGATGGCCAGATGGCCGTCAAACCCCGGGGCAAAAAAGAGCAATAACCCGACCACGGCCGCACCGATGATCTGCAGGCCCAGTTTTCCCCGGACACTGAGCCCGTCACTCGATTTTCTGCTGATTTTACGGTAGTCGTCCAGAGCACCGATAAAACCGAAAAACGCGGTTATCACCATGGTCAGCCAGACGTAACCGTTGTCCAGCCGGGCCCAGAGAAAGCTGGAACCAAGAATAGCAGAGAGGATGAGCAGACCGCCCATGGTCGGCACTCCCTGCTTGTAAATGTGGGTCTCCGGCCCATCGTCGCGGACCACCTGGCCAATCTGCAGCCGGCGCATGGTCCTGATGAACCAGCCGCCCAGCAGGATGACGATCAGAAAGGCGGTTACCGCGGCGAATATCGAACGAAAGGTGATATAGCGAAAAACGTTGAAGCCGGTAAAAATCGAACTCAACGGATAGAGCAGGTGATAGAGCATAGTTTCAGCCGTAACGTTTTTAGCAGTGTTCCATAATCTGAGTAACCACGGTGTCCAGCGCCAGCCCTCTCGACGCCTTGACCAGCAGCCAGTCGCCCGGCTGCAGGCGCGACGATCTGAGCAGTTCACCGATCCAGCCGGCCACCTCGTTCTTGTCGGTAAAGACCCTGATCCGCTCCGGCTTCATGCCCGAGGTCAGAGCGCCCTGTTTTATCTGATCGGCGAAGGTGCCGACCAGGGCCAGGTAGGCAAGATCGGATTGGGCCGCCACATTGCCGACGGAGCGGTGCAGATCGGCGCTGGCCTCGCCCAGCTCCAGCATATCGCCCAGAACCGCCATCCTGGCCCGGCAGCCCAGTTCCCCGAGGGTCCTGAGCCCGGAAGCCATCGAGGCCGGGTTGGCGTTATAGCTGTCATTGAGAATTTTCAAACCTCCGGAGCTGGTCAGCCGCTCCATTCGGTTAGACGATGAGCGGAACTGCCTGAGTCCGGCAACGATGGCAGCAAAATCAATACCAGCCGCATGAGCAATGGCCGCGGCGGCGCAGCAGTTCGATGCGTTATGCAGCCCCGGCGCCTCAATGGTGATGACTTCTGCCGACTCACCGACGTGCAGGGTGAAGCTGAGATGACCGTTTTCATCGGCTCTGACCGTTTCAGCCCAAACCTCCGGGGATCGGCCCAGGCCCTGTTCGGTGACCGCGAATCCAATTTTGCGGCCACCAAACGTGTCAACAATCCCGAGGATATGCTCATCATCGCAATTGACGACCCTGATACTGTCAGGGCGGCTCCGCTGAAACAACTCGGCTTTGGCGGCAGCCACCCCCTCGATGGAACCGACACCCTCCAGGTGAGCCTGGTGAACATTGGTGATACAGCAGATATCGGGGTCGGCGATGGCGGTCAGCCGGCCGATTTCACCGGGGCTGTTCATGCCCATTTCCAGGACCACTCCCCGATGGTGGGCTCCAACCGGCAGCAGAGAGAGCGGCAGGCCGATCAGGTTGTTGAAATTTCCGGCTGTTTTCAGGACGCGACCCGGCGGTCGGTCTTCTTCGTCAGGCCAGCGGCAGCTGAAAATGGCCGCGGTCATCTCCTTGACGGTGGTTTTGCCGCAGCTTCCCGTCAAACCGACCACGACCGGGCTGCTGACCTCCCTGACCCGGCGCAGCCGATCGTTGGCCAGGGCGCCCAGGGCGGCCAGGGTGTCATCCACCTGGACACAGCAGATTTCGCGATCCGGGAGCTCTTCGGTATCAGTTGTGACCAGACAGCGGGCGCCGTTATCGATGGCCTTTTCCAGAAAGGCATGGCCGTCGAAGACATCGCCTTTCAGGGCAACGAAGATATCCCCCTCGGCGATGGTCCTGGTGTCGGTCGAAACTCCTGCAAAGCGTGTCTCGCGGCCCCGGTTGACAACGGTTCCGGCGGTGGCTGAAACAACGCTGGGCAGGTTCCAGCCGAGGCTGGCCTGACGGGCACAGAGGGTATCGTCAAAAAAGCGCTTTTTCCCGCCGGCGGACTGACTGGTCTCATGCCCCTTGCCGGCGATCAGCACGATATCATCCGGAGTGCTCCCGGTCACGGCCAGATGTATGGCAGTGCCGCGGTCCCCGATCTCCAGATAGCACTTCTCAGAAGATGGGTCACTGCTGTTCCATCCGGCTGCACAGGGCTTCAAACCGCTGCCGGTTATCCCTTCGATGACCGCCTTTCTGATATCTTCTGGTTTTTCCGTTCGGGGGTTGTCGTCGGTGACGATCAAGATGTCGGCCAGGCGGGCCGCAACCATGCCCATCGGCTGGCGTTTTGACAGGTCCCTATCTCCGCCGCAGCCGAACACACAGATCAGGCGCCGATGCTCGAGTCCTTTCAGGGCCGACAAAACCTTTTCCAGCGCATCGGGTGTGTGGGCATAGTCGACGATCACCGTGGGCTGCTCCTCCGCCCGGGCCAGCCGAACCGGATCGATCCGTCCGGGTGCCCCGGCGGCCTTGCCCAGCAGGTCGGCGCAAATTTCAGGGTCGTGGCCCAAGGCCGTCAGCACGGCAAAGGCGCTGTGCAGATTGGTGATGTTGAAGCGGCCGATGAGCCCGGAGCCGATCCTGTACTGGCGGTTGTGCCGATCAGCCAGGCGGCAGCTCACCCCGTCTCTGGCCGTCGTGTAGTCAACCAGGCGCAGGTCGGCTTCGACGCTTTCCCCGCAAACAATGGTTCTCAGCTTGAGCGACCGGCACAGCCCGGCAACCCGGTCTGACCAGTTTCCAGCTGCAGCCGCCGTCTCTTCGCTTACCACCACCGTTCCCCGGGGTCGCATATATCTGCGAAACAACCGACACTTGGCAGTGAAGTAGTCCTCCATCGTCCGGTGATAGTCGAGATGGTCCTGGCTCAAGTTGGTGAACACGGCCAGATCGAATCTGATCGGGTCCAGCCGGTGCTGTTGCAGTGCATGGGACGATGCCTCCATGATCACATGGCTGACACCGCTGTCTGCCATTTCCCTCAAGGTGGCCTGCAGGGTCAGGGGGTCGGGAGTGGTCAGCCGGGCAGGCCTGGTCTGACAGACACCGTCCCTGTCGACAAAACGGTAGTCGATGGTACCGATCACTCCGGTCTGTAGGCCCAGCCCGTGCAGGGTCTGCTCGATCAGATAGGAAACGGTGGTCTTTCCGTTGGTTCCGGTAATGCCGATCATCGACATCCGCTCAGCCGGGTTGCGGTAGAGCGAAGCGGCCAGCCGGCCCAGCGCCACCCGGCTGTCATCCACTTCGATGACCGGGATGGCAAAGGTGGCGGCCCGCTCTGCGCTGACTCTGCCGGCACTGACCACGGCCGCTACCGCCCCGCTGTCAACGGCTGAGTCAAGATAATCATGTCCGTCACGGTGGCTGCCGGCAAGCGCCACAAAGCATGATGACGGTGCGATCTTCCTGGAGTCGGTGCAGATTTCAGCAACCCTGAGTGAATCATCGAGCGGGGCACCGACCCGCCGGTGCTCGATGCCGTCAAGCAGTTCAGCCAATGAGGGCCTGTCCGGGGTCCGGCTGAGCGTGGTGCCGGTATGAGCTGATCCATTAACTGCCATCACTCCGGCTCGGTAAATTGAGGTTTCTGGTAAGCCGGGTCGACCGGGTCCCTTTTCAGAATGAGGGTTACCCTGTCACCCGGTTTGAGCTCCGCACCGGGGGGGGGATGCTGCTCGACCACCCGGCCGCTGCCCTTTATTTCAACTTCGACATTGACGGACTGCAGCAGCCGCAGAGATTTTCTCAGGCTCATGCCGATAAAGGAAACCATCTCGGTCACCGCGGCCGCTTCAATCTGATTGGCGTCTGGAGGCGCTGACTCGCCGGGGGCCCGGCGAAAATTTTTATCCTCCTGGGCCGTGGGCTTCATCATGTCGGAGAGGTTTTTCATTACCTGCTGCAGAGCCGTTATGGGCCCGATAATTTTAACCGCTGCCCCGGTCGGTGTTAACTCTTCCCGCGGTTCGACCTGATAGCCCGGACCGGTCGAGGTAACCAGCATGATCAGTTCCGGTTTCTCACGTGGAATCATTATCAAGCCGAGATAATGATGAAAGAGCCGCTCTACTCCTGACGTGACAACTGAGTGGCTCTGGCCCTGGAGGATATTTGCACCCAGCGGACCGTTCCGGCCGAGCTGCTCGAGAAGCTTCAGGGCCTCCATTGAAACGGCCTCGGACAGAAGTCCCCCCTTGGCCGTTTTTTCCAGGTCTTCCAGCAGAAATTCCTGCTGGTTACGGCGCAGCACGAAACGCTTCGAGGCCTGGGGCGTAACCGCACGGCCGCCGTTCCCGACCCTGGTCAGGGCGGTAAGGACCTGGAGCGGAGTCAACATCTCCGGGACAGTCTCATACCCGCCCGGGACAGCCTGATTTACTCTATACGGGACCGCCCCGTATTCTCCGGGCGCTGAACTGATAAAGTCGTACCTGAGGCTGCCGTCGATGCCGAGCCTGTTCCACAACTGCAGCTGCACCCCCAGTTTTCGCTGTTCGGTTTCAATGCTCCAGGGCAGCAGGCTGTCGGCGGATCCGGGCTGGCTTTCGAGCAAAGACAGATCCTTGAGAAATCTTTTAAACAGATCCGGAACGGCAATCTTCTCGTTGAACAGATCGATGAAACGATCCTGAGGGTAGGCATGGAAAGCATTGGGGTCAAACGACGGGGTCTGGGCATAGCCGACCAGCCCTCCGGTCTGTGCATCCATGACCAGAGCCCCATAGCGGCTGTCCGGAGCGGCTACCGACAGACCGGCAAGGTAATTTTCCAGAATGCGCTGAATCTTTGAGTCGAGGTTCAGGATAAGGTGACGGCCGTCCACCCCGGGCCGGGTGCCGCCCATTTGGGGCAGCTGGCGCACGTCATCCTCTTTCAGACGATATCGTGCTTCGAGTTTATTCAGATACTCTTCGATACCCGAGAGGCCGGTATCGCCCTCGGCAAAACCTATCAGATGGGCCGCGGATTCGCGCTGCGGATAGTAGCGGATATGTTCACGATGGAGATGAACACCCTGAGAACCGAGTTGCTTGATCTCGTCTTCCTGCTCCTGGCTGATATCCCTGGCGAGCCAGACCCGGAGACGTCCTTTACCCATTCGATCGTAAAGATCGCTTTCAGAAGTTTCAAGTATGGCCGACAGTGGGCCGATCACCTGATTGACATCCTCGATTTCTCGGATATTGGCATACACGGAAACCCGTTCGTATGAAATGGCAAATTCTTTATAGTTTCTGTCGTATATCGTACCCCTGGTCAGCTCTTGCTCGGTTGTCAGTTGACCCGTTCCACGTTTCAGCAGTTTCCCGGCCTGCTCCCGCAGGAGCAGGGTTCGATCACTTTCGACCCAGCCCCAGACAGCGGCAACGACAATCAGCAGGACAATCAGGACAACCAGCCGCCGGCGCCCGACGCTTTGAGTACGCAGACGGGACCGCTTGCCCATGACCTCTCATTACCTGAGCTTAAAGACCTGTTTTTCTCCAGGCACAAAAAGTGCCAGCTCTTCACCCGCCCGCCTGAGCACCTGCTTTTCAGACATCAGGTTGGCTCGCTCGGCCAGCAGCACGATCTGCTCTTCCCTGAGCTGATGCCTGGCTGCCTCAACGGCCTGAATCGTCAGGGATGAGCGGGTAATGGTAAAATTGAGCCAGAGGGTGATGCAGAAAACCACGAAAACGATGGCCAGAGCTATTTTAGAGGCAGCCATCCAGAGGACCGCCCCCCCGGGCAGGCTAAAGGCCTTTTTCCTGCGCAGCTGCTGCCTGATTCTGGTGTTCACCGGCGATTGTGTGCCGATTCTTATGGAATTCTGATAATTCATCTGCCCCCCCCTGTTATGCCAGACGTTCCGCTACCCGGAGCCGGCTCGACCGGGCCCGGGGATTCCTCTTTATTTCTTCAGCACCAGGCGTCACCGGCTTTCTGGTGATAACCTTCAGCTCTTGGCTGCCGGCCAGCGCCCGCTTGACGATTCTGTCTTCCAGCGAGTGAAAGGAGATGATACAGATCCGTGCCGCCGGCCGCAGATGAGCGGCTGCTTTTTTCAGTATCTCTGCCAAATTCACCAGCTCCTCGTTGACTGCAATCCTGAGCGCCTGAAACACCTTGGTGGCTACGTGAATCCGTGCCGGATGATATTTCCTCGGTATCGAAGCGGCGACGACCCGGGCCAGTTCCCCGGTCATCTGAATCGGTTTTCTCTGGCGCTCCCTGACGATCTGCGCTGCAATCCTTCTGGCCTGTTTCTCTTCACCGTAATAGAAGAAGATGTCGGCCAGTTCGTCCTCCTTCGATTCAGCAACGATCTGCGCTGCCGTTATCGAGCGCCGCCGATCCATTCTCATGTCAAGCGGTTCGTCTTTTCTGAAACTGAAACCGCGCCCCTCCGCCTCGAGCTGCAGGGATGAAAGGCCGATATCGATCAGGATCCCATCGACCAGCTCAACCCCGGCTTCTTCGAGGCCACGCTCGATTTCCTTGAAATTTCTGTTAACGACCCGGATCCGGTCCCGACTTTCACCTGCGTTCTCAAGTCCGAGAGCGATAGCTTCCTGGTCCCAGTCGAAGGCGACCACCGTGCCGCCGGGCGCCGATCTCCTGAGAATTTCTCTGGTGTGCCCGCCCAGACCGAAGGTACCGTCCATATAGGTACCGCCGGGTTTAACCTGCAGCATGCCGATTGCTTCTTCGAGCAGAACCGGCTGGTGTACATCGCTCAAGGATGCGCCGGTCATTAAAGAATGCCGAGCTTGGCCAGACTGTCACTGAACTGATCGAGGTTCTCCCGCGTTTTACAGTACTCGGCCAACCAGACATCTTTATCCCAGATTTCGACGAACTCGAGCATGCCGTTGAGCACCACTTCCTTGTCGATGTTCACCTCTGTTCTGAGGCCGACGGGAAGCAGCAGGCGGCCCTGCTTGTCGAGGGTGCATTCGGTTATTCCGGAAACCACGTAGCGAATAAAATTGGACAGATTCCGCTCAGCGCGGCCCTGGCTCAGGAGCTTGTCCTCAACGATCTGCCACTCGGACGCCGGCCAGGCCCTTAAATGCCTGCCCCACGGGGCAACCATCAGGACCCCGGAGCCATAGTGCTTGAGCACTTCTCTGAACCGTGACGGAACATTCAAGCGCCCCTTGGGGTCAAGGGTATGCTCTGATCTGGACCGAAACCTGCTGGCTATGATATCTGTCCTGGCCACCGGAATACCACTCTGCTCCATTTAGTACCGCTTTATATCCACTATACACCACTACCAATCTTTTTATCCTGAATAAATGCATTAAGTCAAGAAAAAAGAATTGTAAATTCAGGATAATAAGCTTTTATGCCCCTTAATATCACCGGCACAAGATATGGTGGACCAGCGGAACAATGCTACTATGGGGTGTGGATTATCGACCGATGAGCATGGGGACAGGCAGAACGAAATATACGCAATTATTTATGTAAACAAATGATATAAATAGAATAATTATTTTTGTCACGATACTGCTGCAGGGCAAGAATATTGGCTGGAAACGAACATGGTGGTATAAAGTGGAAAAACGATGAGGCAGGCGGGCGTAAAGAGACAGCAGGCGATGCCGATCCGGCCCTAATTCTGTGTCAGGTGGAATCGACGCAGAGCTTTACTGCAATGCAGGGTCAGTCATCCGAATCGAACAGTGACGGCTGAATGGTTGCGGGCTGGGGAGGCTTGCGGTCGAAATGCTCATAGGCCTTGAGGGTCGCCATCCGTCCCCGCTGGGTGCGGGTCAGAAATCCCGACTGAATCAGGTAGGGTTCGTAGACATCCTCCAGCGTATTCTTCTCTTCGCACACTGAAGTGGCAAGAGTTTCCAGGCCGATCGGACCGCCGCTGAACTTGTCGATGAGGGTCAGCATGATGGTGCGGTCCATGTCGTCGAGCCCGAACTCGTCCACATTGAGCATCCTCAGGGCCCGGTCGGCCACCTGCCGATCGACCACGCCGCATTCGTTGACCTCGGCATAGTCCCTGACCCGGCGCAGCAGTCGATTGGCGATTCGCGGCGTACCGCGGGAGCGGCGGCCAAGTTCCAGGGCGCCGTCGGCATCGATCTCCAGGCCGAGAATCCCGGCAGAGCGCTGGACGATGATCACCAGTTCCTCGGGGGAATAGAACTCGAGCCGCAGGATATCGCCGAAACGATCCCGCAGCGGCGGGGTCAGAAGGCCGGTGCGGGTCGTCGCCCCGATCAGGGTAAAGTGCGGCAGCTCCATTTTTATGGAACGGGCCCCCGGCCCCTGGCCGATGATCAGATCAAGCTGAAAATCCTCCATGGCCGGATAGAGTATCTCCTCCACCACGTGATTGAGTCGATGAATTTCATCGATAAAGAGGATATCCCCTTCCTGGAGGCTGGTCAGAATGGCAGCCAGGTCGCCCTGCTTCTCGATCACCGGCCCCGACGTCGGTTTGATGCCCGACCCCATTTCGTTGGCGATGATCTGGGAGAGCGTTGTTTTGCCCAGTCCAGGAAATCCGTGAAAAAGGATGTGGTCGAGCGGTTCGCCCCGTTTTCTGGCAGCGCCGATGGAAACGTCAAGACGGCGGCGGATCTGCTCCTGACCGACATATTCGGCCAGACTCTTGGGCCTGAGGTTGTTGGCCAGCGCCTGGTCCCGGCCGATCGGAGCGGGGTCGACCAGCCGCTCGTCGCCGGTAAGGTCTTCCTCGAAATTCATGCCATGCTCCTGAGGCACTCTCTCAGCAGTTCTTCTACCGTGAGCGCATAAAAGGAATCATCTCCCAGCCGCCGCTTGACCGTGGTCATGGACTTGCGGCAGACCGGGTCACTGTAGCCCAGATTGCCCAGGGCGGAGAGCACGTCGGCCACCACCGAGGCGGCCCCGGGGGGCGAGGCGGCCCCCTGATCGATCAGTTCTCTGCCGCCGACAGCAAGGCTGCCGACCGTATCCTTCAACTCCACGCAGATCCTCTCGGCCGTTTTTTTACCCACACCCTGCAGCGTAGTGAGCAGTTTGATATCCCGGGCCGCAATGGCCTGGCACAACGGCCCCACCCGCATCCCGGAAAGTGCCGCCAGACCCAGCTTGGGACCGACCCCCGAAACCGAGATCAGGTGGAGAAATAGCTGCTTTTCCTCGGTTTCCAGAAATCCGTAGAGGACGATAGCGTCCTCCCGCACCTGGGTGTAGATGTGCAGAAAGACATCCTCGGATGAGTCGGGCAGTCGGGCCAGGGCGTCGGTGGTCAGAAAAACCTCATAGCCGACTCCGGAGACATCGATGACGACCCGGTCCAGGCCTTTTATCAGAACTTTTCCAGTAAGGGTGGCTATCATTTCGATCCGCAGTTGAAGCTCACAGACGGAGCTGGTTGGCATGACAAATGGCAACGGCCAGGGCATCGGCCGCATCGCTGCTGGGAGATCGGTTCAAACCGAGCAGCACCCGTACCATATGCTGAATCTGGTCTTTGCCGGCCTGGCCGTAGCCGACCACGGCCAGCTTGATCTGCTTGGCGCTGTAGTCGGAGACCTCCAGATCGTTCTGCATCGCCGCCACCACCGCTGCTCCCCGGGCCTGGCCCAGTTTCAGCGCCGAGCCCGGATTGGTCGCCAGAAAGACGTCCTCCACGGCGGCCTCGTTCGGCCCGTGCAGCTGAATCACCTCATTGATCCCGGTAAAAATCTGGTTGAGCCGATAGGAAAAGGGCATGGTCGTCGTTGTCCTGATTACCCCGCAGGAGATGAACCTGAGCCCCCCCCGTTCTGAATCAACCACCCCGTAACCGGTCAACCGCGACCCGGGGTCGATACCGAGAATACGTCCCATTGACCGGGGTTTACGACAGCTTATCCATCAGATCTTGATCGATATCGAAGTTGGCGTGAACTTTCTGGACATCGTCGTGGTCTTCGAGGTTCTCGAGCAGCTTGAGCAGGGAAACAGCGATGTTCTCCTGATCAATTTCGATGGTATTCTGGGGAATCATCGAGATCGATGCCTCCAGAAAACTCACCCCCTGCTCTTCCAGGCTGTCACGGACATCATTGAAATCGTCAACGCTGGTCAATACCTGAAACTCGTTTTCGTCCTCGACAACGTCTTCAGCACCGGCCTCGAGTGCCTTATCCATCAAATCCTCTTCGGATATCCCGCCTTTGTCCACCAGGATCTGCCCTTTTTTATCGAACATCCAGGCGACACAGCCGTTTTCTCCAAGATTGCCGTTGCTTTTGGCGAAAAAATGCCTGACATCGGCCACCGTCCGGTTACGGTTGTCGGTCATGCACTCGACCAGAACCGCCACGCCGCCGGGACCATAGCCCTCGTAGAGAATCTCCTCATAGGCGTCGCCGTCCCCCCCGCCCGATCCCTTGTCAATGGCCCGGGCGATATTGTCCTTGGGCATATTCTCCGCCTTGGCCGCGGCGATGGCTGAGCGCAATCGTGGATTTCCGTCCGGGTCCCCGCCGCCCTGACGGGCGGCAACGGTTATCTCCTTGATCAGCTTGGAAAAGATTTTTCCGCGCTTGGCGTCAATGGCCCCTTTTTTCCGCTTGATGGTTGACCATTTAGAGTGTCCTGACATAAATAATCCTGCCTGTTTGTGTTTCCGATGACAGCGATGTCGCTGTTACATTTTTCTGATAGTCAAGGGTGATACCCCATGCCGAGCACGAACACCTCCCGGCTTTCCTTGCGGGAACTCTGCGGTTTTATCACTTTGACAAAGGTAAAGTTCCGCTTCAGGTCGGCGACGAAATCAGGCGTGTCCTCACCTTGAAACACCTTACAGAGATAGTTCCCCTTGTCGTGCAGAAACAGCCCTGCCAACTCACGCGTCTGCCGCACCAGCCGCATCGACTGCTGATGGTCCGCCCAGCGGTTTCCGGTGGTTTTCGGGGCAATATCCGAGATCACCGCTTTGAAGCCCGGCCGGATCTTCCTCACCTCCTCCACCAGCTGCGGATCGTTGATATCGCCGCAAATCCAGTGAATCGGGGAAGCGTCGCCCCGTGGGTCGCGGCTGGTTTCCTGCAGATCCACACCGACAACCAGTCCACCGGGACCAACGGTGGCGGAAGCGAATAACGACCAGCTCCCCGGATGACAACCCAGGTCGAGCACAGCGTCTCCGCGACGAAAAAGATGATATTTTTGCTGAACTTCTTCGAGCTTGAAGACGGAACGGGCCGGGTATTTCTCCTTCTTGGCCTTCTTAAAATAGTAGTCTCTAACTTTACGCACTCTTTATTCCATTTACCCTGGTTTGGCAAGGTCAATCGGGGCTGACCGGCAGCACCTGCAGCGACTGCTGACTAGTGATCTGAACCGTTGGCAAGCCGTTTTTCCACCCAGGCCAGAGCTTCTTCTCTGGTGGTGATCACCCCTTCCACCGCTGCTGCCTCGACCGCGTCGAGCAGGCGACCGACTTCGGGGCCCGCCGTCAGTTCAAATGTATCAATCAGGTCATGCCCGGTCAACAGTTTCGGACCCGAAGTCACCGGTTCCAGGGTATCGCGCCGAAACCGGGCAATGTCGATGAACAACTGTTCGATCTGCTCTTCGATGCCGGCCGGCTTGTCCGGCCCCTGCCCCGCAACGCTGTCTGCCATGGCCAGCAGAAACAGCGGGTAGAGATCGTTTCCGGCCCGTTTGCAGATCTTGTGCATGGCCTTTCTGGAAACTGCATCCTCGTGCTGCATAACGTTGTTCAGATGAAACGGGTGCATGTGCATGGCCACCAGGGCGGCCACCCGTCTGCTTTTTCGCTTACTCCACTTCCAGCGCTCGCCGATCTGCTGGACCATCTCTGACCCCTGCTCATCATGGCGGTGAAAAATAATGCGCGCAGCTTCCTCCCCCACCACCTTTCTGGTGGCCGGCTTGCCGATATCGTGCAGCAGCGCCGCCCACTTCAGCGCCAGCAGCGCCGCCTGATCCCCCAGTGCTTCGGCAATCAGCTCATGGCAGTCATGAAAATAGAGACCGGGCTGATCGATGATACGCTCCATGGCATCGAGCGTGGCCAGGTTGTGACTCATCACGTCCAGGTGATGAAAGGGCGGCTGTTCGACCTGGCGGCCGGCATAGAGCTCCGGAAGCACATACTGCAGCAGGGTGGATTGCTGCATGGCCACGAAGGTGTGGTGGGCCCGGGGCGTGGTCATGATAAGGTCCAGTTCGAAGCTGACCCGCTCTGCCGCCACCGTCTCGATCAGTTGCGCTTTTTCCCTGATCAGCGCAACACTTCGCTCTTCGATGTAAAACCCCAGTTGAGCAGCGAAGCGGTAGGCGCGCAGCAGTCTCAGGGGATCATCATCGAAGCAGCCCGGACAGGAGCGAATGATACCGACAGTGAGATCCCTGAACCCCCCGAACGGATCGACCAGCTCAACTTCATTATCGGACTGCAGCAGATCGTCGAGCGAGACACCCAGGCTGTTGATGGTAAAATCGCGTTTGACCAGATCGTCTTCAATGGTGGTTGCCCCCTGCCGATAACCGGTGATATCGATCGACAGGTCGTCAAGCACCAGCCGCGCAGTGTCATTGGCTTCCTCACCCAGGACCACCACCGACCCGGA
The DNA here is from genome assembly GCA_963845115.1 of uncultured delta proteobacterium. Taxonomy (GTDB): domain Bacteria; phylum Desulfobacterota; class Desulfobulbia; order Desulfobulbales; family Desulfocapsaceae; genus JABDQA01. Next base: position 507,020 of record CAWJQN010000003.1, read on the forward strand.
GGTCAGGCGACGGCGAACCTCTTTGACCAGCTGCGCAGCGCCTGAGTTGACCGCGAAGTCGAGATCGGCGGAAACGACATTCATCAGCAGGTCGCGCAAGGCACCGCCGACCAGGTGGATATCCACCCCCCGTGAACGGGCACTCTCGAGGAGCACCTGCAGGACCGCTTCCGGATAGTGCGACAGAAATGTGTCCAGGGCTGATTTTTGCACGGCTGCCTCTTTTTATCCTGGTTGTGCCTTGACCTTGGTGCGATCAGTTGTATAGATTCGGGTAGGCAATCGGCCGGGCTCATCCGGCGCTTATTTATCTCTTTACTTTAATTGGAGAAATTTTGAAAGGCAAAGAGCTCTGTATGGCCCCTCTCAAAGGTATTACCGACCGCTTTTTCAGACGGGTCTATACCAGCCACTTCGAGGGCGTCGATCGGGCCATGGCCCCTTTCATTAACCCGCAGCGTCAGCCCCGCTACCCCGACAAGCTGATCCGCGACCTGCTGCCGGGCGACAACGGTGGCCTCCCCCTGGTTCCCCAGGTTCTCAACACCGACGCGGACGGCTTCATCGCCCTGGCCGACCGTCTTTTCGATCTCGGCTACAAGGAGATCAACTGGAACCTCGGCTGCCCGGTAAAAATGGTTGCCACCAAACAGCGCGGATCGGGCATGCTCCCCCATCCTGAACAGATCATCGCCCTGCTCGACCGGATTCTGCCGCGGCTCAAAACGGCCCTGTCGATCAAGATGCGTCTCGGCTACCGCAGTCCGGAGGAGGCGCTCACCCTGCTGCCGATGCTTGCGCCCTACCCGCTTTCCGAGATCATCATCCACGCCCGGCTGGGAGAACAGCTCTACCGGGGAACGGTGGACCTCGACCATTTTGACCGGTGCCGGGCGGCAACCGGCCACCGGCTGGTCTACAACGGTGATATCGTCACCCTGGAGCAGTTCAGCCGGCTGCAGAAACGCTTCGACTCGGTCGATTCCTGGATGATCGGCAGAGGCCTGCTGATCAACCCGTTTCTGCCAGCCCAGATTAAAGGGATCGAGCCGCCGCCGCGCCAGCGCCTCGAGATACTGCGCAGCTTTCATGACGACCTCTACACCTCACTCCGGGAACACCTGGACGGTCCCGGCCACCTGCTGGGCCGCATGAAGCAGGTCTGGATCTACTTCATCGGCGCCTTTCCCGAACGCGAAAAGCTGCTCAAAAAGATCACCCGGGCCTCGACCGAGAAGAGTTTTCTGGCCGCCGTCGACCGGGTCATGCAGTCTTGAACCCGCCAGGCCGTAAGGTTATACTGCCGACTTGCAAAGGCAGCGTGCCTACTATTACCACAGGTAAAAATATGTTCGACAGATTGATCGACCGGCGCCAGAGCAACTCGGTAAAATGGGACAGCGCCCCGGCTATTTTTGGAGAAGCCGACATTTTACCCATGTGGATCGCCGACATGGACTTTGCGGTCGCCGATCCGATCAGCGAAGCGATCGTCAAGCGCAGCCAGCACCCGATCTACGGTTACCAGACCGAGCCCGATTCCCTGAAACAGGCGGTAATCGATCGGATCGCCCGGAAATTCGACTGGCGGATAAAAAAGGAGTGGCTGGTGTTCTCCACCGGCATCGTCCATGCCCTCTACAATATCATCAAGGCCTTCACCCAGTCCGGTGACGGGGTAATCGTGCAGCCGCCGGTCTACTACCCCTTTTTCTCGGCTATTTCCGGAAATGGCTGCCGCGTGATCGAAAACCAGCTGGTCGAACACGACGGTCGCTACACCATGGATATCGAGGGACTGAAAAAAAGCTTCGGTCCCGACCGTGCCGGACTCCGCCCCCAGCCAAGCAGGGCCCGCATCCTGCTGCTCTGCAGCCCGCACAACCCGGTGGGCCGGGTCTGGACCAAAAACGAGCTGGCCGAGGCGGCGCACATCGCGGTGGATAACGAAGCGCTGATTATTTCAGACGAAATTCACGCCGAACTGGTATACGGAGCCAATCGTCACCTCCCGGCAGCCTCCCTGAGCGAAGAAATCGCCCGCCGGACGATCACCTGCTTTGCTCCCAGCAAAACCTTCAACCTGGCAGGGCTCAAAGCCTCGGTCCTGATCATACCCGACCCGCAGATCCGCCGGATTTTCCGCGAGACAACCGCCGGCTTTCTCTCTTCGCCATGCCCCTTCGGCCAGGCGGCCATGGAGGCGGCTTTCAGGCATGGAGACCCGTGGCTTCAGGAACTGCTCGACTACCTGCAGGAAAACCTCAACTACCTCATCGACTTCTGCCGGTCGCGAATTCCCGCTGTCAGGGTCGTCCCCCCGGAGGGTACCTATCTGGTCTGGCTCGATTGCAGGGAGTTGGGGATGACCGACCAGCAGCTGCGTTCCTTTATGAGAAAAACGGCCAAAGTGGGGCTGGACGACGGGTACATATTCGGTTCGGGCGGATCGGGGTACCAGCGGATCAATATCGCCTGCCCCCGGAACAGGCTGGAGGAGGCCCTGCTTCGAATAGAAAAGGGGTTGTCCCGAATTTAGCGGCAGCAGCTATGACGCTTTGACCGCTCTCCAGGAACACTCCCAGCTTTCATCGATATAGCTGAGCAGGGATCGATCGAGAATTCCGTCGATGCGCAGGAAAATCATACGGATCGAGGCGCCGAAGATGGCGTTCATGGCGACGTTGGGGTCGATTTCACGGATTTCAGCCTGTCGCTGTCCAAGAATAACCCAATCTCTTAATTTCAGAAAGGGCAGCGAGGCAAAGACCGTTTTCTGAACCGGCATGAACTCGCGATGCTTGGTATACAGCAGGTACTGCATCGAATCGGGATTGCGCTCGGTCGTTTCAAACAGATGGCGCACGGTCGCATAGCACCGGTCATGGGTCGAACTGTGCTTCTTTTCGATTTCGCAGAGCGCCTCGTACAGGCAGTTCTCGATATTGTCGTAGAGGGTAACGGCTATTAATTCCTTGCTCCTGAAGTAGTTATAAAGGGAGCCGACACTCATTTTGGAGGCAACCTGAATGTCGCTCACCGAGGTATTGAAGTAACCTTTGCCGGTAAACAGCTTCAATGCCGCATTCAAGATAGCTTCCTGGCGCTTCTGCTTCCGTGATTTGGCCATTGATGGTCAGTCCCTCCCCGAACCGTTGCCGTTATCGACCGCTGCCTTTACCATTACTATCTTAAGCTCAAGCGTGAAAAATGCAATAACCGTCTGTTATCGCACGGATGTTTGATATGAATCGTGTCTATTGCAACCACTGCGCCCCACCCCCTGAAGAACGACAAAAAAGCGGGAAGCCCTGAAATCAGGAGCTTCCCGCTTTTTCAACTGCGCCCGGGAATACTACCGGCGTGCGGCACCAGCGCCTGAGCGATCAGATGTTTCAGCCGGCTTTTACCTTGATTGTCTTGGGTTTGGCCGCCTCCGATTTGGGCAGATGCAGGGCCAGCACCCCGTCTTTGAGTTCGGCACGCACTTTTTCCACATCTATGCTCTGGGGAACCGAGAAAACCCTCTGATATTCGACATCTCCGAACTCGGCCCAGTCGGCCACCCCTTCCATCGACAGGGTTCTGACACCCGACAGTGACAGGTTACCGTTGTCGATATTGACGCTGATCTGATCTTTTTTAACGCCGGGCATCTCGGCATGCAGCAGGATCTCATCGCTGTTTTCATATATGTCTACCAGCGGTGCCAGCCGGCGAATATTCCTGGTTGACTCAACCGATTGCTTGTTTTTCTGGATTAAATCTTTGCTATCCATCACAACCTCCATTCTGTTGTAATTGTTCGTCTGCGGTTACAACGGTTACCTTGAAACACATATCACTTGATGGTTATCTGCCGTGGTTTGGCGGCCTCCAGCTTGGGCAGCGTCAAAACCAGAATGCCATCCTTGAGCGTGGCACTGACCTTGTCGGAATCGACATCTGCGGGCAGGGTCAGGCTGCGGGTAAATGAGGCAGAGCCCCGTTCACTGCGATGAACCCGGTAGCCCTCAGGAACATTCACTTCTCGCTTGCCGCTGATCTCCAGATAATTGCCCTGAATTCTGATATCGATATCGTCCTTGGAAATCCCTGGTGTCTCAGCGATGAGTTCGAATCTGTCACCAAGATCATAAAGGTTTGTGGCCGGGAAATTTGGCCCGCTCACCCAGTTGTTGTCCCACCGAGCCGGCTGCTCCATATCACCGAAAATATTATCTAGTCTTCCTCTTAATAAACCCATGGCGTCAAACATTCTGTCAATATCACTGATCCTAGCAAACATGATGCACCTCCAATCTGACGATTCTTAAATGATATATAGGGGCGCCAGCTAACTGCGCCCACCGACCGTTACCCAAAATTTAATTACCATAATCGTCATGTCAATAATTTGCGTGATTAATATTTATCGACTTTTATTACTAATAGATATATTATTACAATAGTAATTATCTGTGCTTGCGGTTAACCAATAAAGATGAAACCAACCTCGGATACCTCATGGAAAAAACCATCCTCGAATTAAACTCCCGGCAATTACGGGGAAAACAGTCGGTGAGGGCGACCTTCAGACTGTCCAGCCAGATGATCGATCTGTTGAAAATCGCCGCAAATCATCTCGGTGTGCAGCAGAAATCACTGATCGACGAATTGGTCAACAGCAAGGAAACGCTTGACCGGGTGGCAGGCGATTCGATTACAGTGCAGCGGCCCGACGCTGAAAGGAGACAGAAGACCTTTGTCCTGAGCCGCCGCACCCTGGACCTGCTGGACGAGATATCGGACCAGCACAGGCTGTCCCGCGATCATTTAGTGGAACTCTGTATCAGCCGCCTGATACCGTTTGTCGACGCGGAGCAGAAAAAGCATCGACAGCGGCGGCGTTTGCTCAAAGAGGTGGAGCGCTATCTGGCTGACGGAAACGAACTGCTAAAAAAAGCGGATACGATGCTCGGGCGCGATGATCGTTTTCGGTTGAAACTGGAGAGGATCGTCAGCCATACCGAGCGCAATGTTTCCGAACTCAGAAGGTTCGTCAAGCGCAAGGAAACCCTTTCGTACTGATTTGTTAATGAAAGAGTGCCGGGCAAACGACAACCATGTCGCAAAGGTGCTATAATTACAGTTATGACCGAATTCATTGATTACTACAAAGTCCTGGGAGTGTCCCGGGAGGCGTCCCAGGAGGAGATACGAAGTGCGTTCAGAAAGCACGCCAGAATATATCATCCCGACGTCAACAAGAGCGAAGATGCGGATGCCCGTTTCAAAGAAATCAACGAGGCTTACGAGGTCCTGAAGGATCCGGACAAGCGCAAGCGTTACGATGCCTATGGAGAAAACTGGCAGCATGCTGCTGAAAACCCGTCGGCCTCCTTCTGGAAAGAGGGCTATGGGCAGGGCGGCGCAGCTCATTCCCGGTCCGGAACCTTCAGGTTCAGCCGCGACGGCTCCTTCGGGCAGACATCGGGGTTCAGCGATTTTTTCTATGACCTTTTCGGCGATCGTCACGATCAGGGGCGCAACGGCGGTTATGGATATACCGGTTTCAATCGCCCGGGACGGAGCCAGGAAGCGGAGATAACCGTCTCCCTGGCCGACGTGGTCAACGGCGCCACCAAGTCGATCGCTCTGCAGACCTACCAGGCCGGCAGCCGCGGCAGAACAGGCCCGGTTACCAGAAATTTCCAGGTGAAAATTCCCAGGGGCGTGACCGAAGGCTCGGTTATCCGCCTGGCCGGGCAAGGCGAGGCGGGAACGGGCTCCGGACCTGCCGGGGACCTGCTGATCCGCATTCATATCGCTCCCGACCCGCGCTTTACAATCGACGGTCACGACCTGCACACCGTGGCCTATGTCTCACCGTGGGAGGCCGCCCTGGGAACGAAAATTCCGGTCGACACGGCAGGGGCGACCGTGTCGCTGACCATACCCAAAGGTTCCCAGAGCGGCAGAAAATTAAGGCTGCGCGGCAAAGGACTGCCCCGATCTAAGGGAGCGGCCGGCGATCTGATTGCCGAGATTCAGATAAAAGTGCCGTCCAAGCTGAGCCAGGAAGAAAAGCGGCTTTTTGAAGAGCTTCAGAAGACTTCATCTTTCAACCCGCGGCAGTAGTCTGGCCAGCGGGGCGGCAGAAAAAACCGAGGCGCGCTCGGTGCGGACCAGGCGGTCAATGAAGCGGAACACTCTGAGTTTGCCCTCTGTTAGATGATCCAATCTCTGAACAGATCATCGTCGAGCGGCTCACAATAGTGCTCGGTTCTGCTGTTGTTTTCAATGACGATGACCGTCCCGGCCAGGGGACGCCCCCCGCTCTTCTTGGCGTACCGAGCAATCAGGCCGGCAGCCCAGGCGATGTCCCGGCGTCGGCTGGGCTCATCCTGATAGTTTTCAGCAGCCCTTCTGATCAGGCCGACCGGTCCCGGCCGCTCTTCTATGAACAGCCTGATGTCTCCCGGCTCCTGGAGTTCCTCGAGCCGGTCATTTTCCTTTTCGTCCCGCCCCAGTATCATCCAGCCGCTGCCGGGCAGCATAAACTGTCTGCCGATCAGCATCATCAGGATATCGGTGACATCCATGTTGTCCGGGGTAACGACGAAATCGCCCCGGTAGACCCGGGCGATCCTGGCACTGAGGATCGGGTCAGCCAGAATGCAGCCGCCGGCCGGTGCGGGAAAATCGGTGATACCGAAGGAGCGGGCCAGCTCGATCTGCCTCGACCGCCCCCGGCCGCTGAAATCGAGCAGCTGTTCGCGGTTGACCCAGCCCCGGATTTCCGCTTCGGTCTCATTCATCAATCTGGCGCTGAGCGGCCGGAGCAGCAGGCTCCGTGTTTCAGAGTCCCGCTCGATTACGTTCAGCGTGTCGCGGCGCTGGGACATCGGCCGCTGGCCGAGCACCTCGCCGGTGATAAGAAAAGAGGCGCCGCACTCATCGAGCATCTTTTTGGCCCGCTCCAACATGAAGATCTTGCAGTCGATACAGGGATTGAAATATTTGCCGAAACCGTGGGTCGGGCTGCGCAGCATCTGCAGATAGTCCTCGCTGATGTCCACCACCGTGACGTCGATTCCATATTTTTCCCTGATCTCAGCCCGATAAGCGGCGGGATCCTTCAAGATGTCGTAACCGAAAAAGGGGGTGACGAACTTTATCGCCGCCACCTCGATGTGCTGCTGCATCACCAGCCGGGTGGCGCAGATCGAGTCGAGCCCGCCGGAAAAGAGGCTGATCGCCTTGACACCGCTCATGCGGCCACCCTGCCCTTGTCGAGCAGTTCCCTGGCCCAGGCAGTGGTCTGCTCGCTGGCCGAATCCCCGGCCAGCATGCGGGCCAGCTCTTCGACCCGCTGCTTCTCGGATAAGAGGCTGACCGTGGTGACGGTCCTGCCGCTGTTCGGCCGCTTTTCAACCAGGAAATGGGAGCTGCCCCGGGCAGCGATCTGGGGCAGATGGGTGATGCAGATGACCTGATGGTGACGGGCCAGCTCCTTGATTTTCCGGGCCACCGATTCCGCCGCCTCACCGCCGACACCGGCATCGACCTCATCGAAGATGACGGTCTCGACCATGTCCTTGCGGGCCAGCAGACATTTAAAGGCCAGCATCAGCCGCGACAGCTCACCGCCCGAGGCGACCCTGGCCAGCGGCCGCGGTGGTTCACCGGGATTGGGCGCGAAGAAAAATTCAAGCCGGTCAAAACCGGTCGAACGCAGCTGATCGGGGCTCCTGTCAATCGGCTGGAAGCGCACCTCCACCCCGGACTGCTCGAAGGCCAGCGACTTCAATTCCTCAGACATGGCCTGCTCCATTGCGGCAGCAGTCTTCTTTCTGGCAGCCGACAGGCTTTCGGCCGCGGCTAGCGTCTCTTCCTCGAGCAGTGCTGTCTGCCGCCGCTGTCCGTCGATTTCCTGATCGATATTCTCCAGTGTTTCAAGTTCGTTCTCAGCCATGACCTGGTAGGCCAGCACCTCGGCCAGGCTGTCGCCATATTTTCGTTTCAGCCCCTGCAGCTTGTCCAGCCGGGAATTTACCGCATCGAGGCGGGCCGGGTCATTTTCGAGCCCATCCGAGTATGAGCGCAGCCGAGCGCTGTGATCTTCGGCCAGAAAGCAATAGGAACTGAGCTCCTCAGCCAGCTCTTCCAGGGACGGATCGTAGTGCCGGAGCTGCTCCATATTCTTACGCACAACGCTCAGGTTTTCGGTAATCGGGCCGGACAGCAGTTCGAAACATTCCCTGCTCAGCCGGATCAGGGCTTCACCGTTCTTCAGGCGGCTGCGCTCGGCACCGAGCTGTTCATCTTCACCGATTTCGGGGCCGATCTCTGCGATCTCCTTAATCTGAAATGATAAAAAATCCCGGCGCTGCTCCCGTTCACGCTGGCGATCGAGCAGCTCCTGCAACTTTTGCCGGGCCTGCCGCCAGCGTTCATAAAGGGATTGGAATTGTTCACGAGTTTGCTGGTGGTCACCGAGAAGGTCGAGGAATTCCAGGTGCATGGAAGGCTGGAGCAATTGCTGGTGGTCGTGCTGTCCACCGACCGAGAGCAGGCGAAAACAGATGTCTGAGACGATTTTGGCGGTGGCCAGCGATCCGTTGATATGGAACCTGCTGCGGCCGTTTTTCAGAATGACCCGCTTGAACAGAACCTGGTCCGAGTCCCCGAAACCGCTGCGGGCGATGAGTTCCCGCACCGGGCGATAATGATCCCCGATTTCAAAAAGGGCCTCGACAGTGCAGCTCGAGGCTCCGCTCCTGATCCACTGGGCTGACCCGCGGCCGCCGCTGAGCAGGTCGATGGCCCGCATCATGATCGATTTGCCGGCCCCCGTTTCACCGGTCATTACCACCAGTGAATCGTCCGGCGACTGGCTGAAACTCAGATTCAGGCTGTCGATCAGGGCCAGGTTTTCTACTTTCAGTTCACAGAGCATCGAAAATCGCGGCTTTGGGTGGAATCGTCAATACAGAGACGTGAGTATGTCAAAATGTTCAGCCGATCAGCTGCTCTATTTCACCGTCCCCGGGAAATCTGCCCAGCCGCTTCTTGGAGAAGATCAGTTTGTTGTCGACACGGATTTCATACACACCGCCGGACGAGGCGATGAGCTCGATCTCGGCATCATATTTTTTCTTCAGTTCAGCTTCCAGCCCGGAAGCACGCGGCTTATAGTTTCAAGCGGCGCAGTACTCTATGGAAATTTTCATGGCTGTCTCGCCCCCTTTATCGTTATGGCTCCAGCACGGCAGGAAAATTGGTTCTGGCTGCAATGGATAACGAGCATTATTATAAGAATCTGAATGGGAATATCCACTATAAAGAACAGAGCCAAAGAGTGAAGCCATCGACCAGCTGCCCGAATTCACCATAGCCGACCAACTGCGGACCCGGGAACTGGCCACGCTCTCGCCGCTGGCAGCCCGTTCCGATTCGGGTATCCGGCGCAGTGAGGAGAAGCTGAAAGGCTACCGGCAGAATTTTGCCCAGGATGCCGACCGCATCCTCCACTCACGGGCCTATGCCCGCTATATCGACAAAACCCAGGTTTTCTGCCTGGTCAGAAACGACCACATCACCCACCGGGTCCTTCATGTTCAGCTGGTTTCGCGGATAGCCAGAACCGTCGGCCGCTATCTCTATCTCAACGAGGATCTGATCGAAGCCATTGCGCTGGGCCACGATATCGGCCACCCACCCTTTGGCCATGGTGGGGAATCATTTCTGTCCGAGTTGTGCCGGGAGCACGGCCTGCCCCCGTTTCAGCACAATATCCAGTCGATCCGGGCACTGGAGAAACTGGAGCGCAAAGGCCGGGGCTGGAACCTCTGCCTGCAGACCCTGGACGGCATTCTCTGCCATGACGGAGAAACCCACACCGACCGGCTGAGTCCGGCGGAGCTGGGCGGCTTCACCGAATTCGATCTCAAAGTCGAGCTGAAGTCGGCCAACACCGCTCTGGACCTGCAGCCGATGACCCTGGAGGGCTGTGTGGTCCGCATGGCCGACACGGTGGCCTACATCGGCAAAGATATCGAGGACGCTATTATTCTCGGCCTTATCCGGCGCAGCGACCTGCCGGACCAGTGCACCTCCCTGCTCGGGGAGACCAACGGTTCGATCGTCTATTCACTGGTCACCGACCTTATCCGCAACAGCTCGATTCCCCGGCCTGACGAATCAGATGTGGCGGCAGCCGGACACATCGGCTTCTCCGCTGCGGTGGCCGGCACCCTTCAGGAACTCAAAAAATTCAACTACCAGCACATCTACCTGTCCCCACAGACCCAGGAATTCATGCCGATGGTCAGAAGCTGCTACCGGCGGCTCTTTGAATACTACCTCGAGCATCTCGAGGATGGCACCGGCAGTTCCCTTGAGGTTGATCTGCTCGAGGATCTGGACCAGGACTATATCGACAACCAGCCCCCTGCCGCTCGGGTGCGCGATTTTATCGCCGGCATGACCGATGAATATTTCCTCCGCCAGGCGGCCTCCATCGGCTGCCAGATCCCGCCGATGCGCTACCGGTACTGAACACCCCCGCGGTCGGCCATTTCAGCTTCTGACCTTCTTTTTATTACCGTCGCAACCGCACCAGTTAGGCAACGTATCGCTGCGCACGTAAGTCCCCTCTGTCTGCCACTTTGTGACGTTGTATTTACCGCATACAGCCATATTTTTTAATTGATAGAGCCTGGCAGAAAAAGAAGCTGCGTTTTGTCCATTCCTCATGCAAGAGGAATACCGATGAAGACTCCAGTGAAACAATGGGGAGCCGCTTTAATCCTTGCTTTTCTGAGCCTGCTATTGTTCCCGGCAACGGCCCGCTCCTCACACAGCATCGATGAACTCAAATCGATCGCTGACCAGGGATGCGTCTATTCCCAGTATAATCTCGGAGTAATTTACTATGGAGGGATCGGCATAGCCCCTGATTACAAAGAAGCGACAAGGTGGTTCCGCAAAGCCGCGGAGCAGGACTATGTTGATGCACAGGTGGCTCTGGCAGGAATGTACTATGTGGGAAAAGGGGTGGCGCAGGATTATGCGGAAGCCGCCAGGTGGGTGAGAAAGGCTGCCGACCAGAACGATGCCGAGGCTGAGTATAACCTGGCGATGATGTATTATGGGGGAGAGGGTGTAAGCCAGGATTACCGGCAGGCTGTCGAGTGGCTTGAAAAAGCGGCCCGGCAGGAGTATCTGAATGCCTTGTTCGCACTGGGGCTGATCTATTATGAAGGCACTGGCGTCTCGCTGGATTACAAAACGTCTGCGGGGTATTTCCGAAGAGCGGCGGACCTGGGATGCTCTGATGCCCAGGTTGTGCTCGGTGCAATGTATTACGAAGGCCAGGGTGTATTGAAAAACCTGAATGAAGCCGCACGGTGGTTCAAAAGATCAGCGCAGCAGGGAAATCAGGAGGCCCTCTATTATCTGCATGGGTTGTGCATGGAAAAACCCGCTGCATGCACAGATCGGTTGACCCCCTTCGTTGATCGTATCAGTGTGGAGGGAGGGCATTAAGCTTTCAGTATGGAATTCAGGGGAGCCTTTAGTCTTGAGCGAAAGCGGCTAATTCCTGACCGCTCAACCGATATATTATCCATTCATTTTGAGGTCTTGCGCCGATAGACTGATAAAAATCAATCGCCGGTTCATTCCAGTCTAAAACGCTCCACTCAAAACGGCCGCAGCCTTTTGAAACGGCAGTTTGAGCCAAATGTTTCAAAACAGCTTTTCCAGCTCCTATTTTTCGATGTTTCGGGGATATATATAAATCTTCGAGGTACAGGCCATTTTTCCCGAGCCAAGTGGAATAATTGAAAAAGTAAACCGCAAATCCAACGGGTTCACCGTCAATCAAACAGATAATTGCGCGAGTTATAGAATCCGAGCCGAAAATGGTTTCCCTGATGCTTTCTACGGTAGCTTCTACTTTACCTTCTGCTTTTTCGTAGATTGCCAGTTCCTTAATAAATCTCAGTATCAGAGGTGCATCTTCGACTTCTGCTCCGCGTATTTCAATTCGTTTCATCTGTTCTCCGCTTCTTGAAAATTCCATAAGCCTATAACATGACGTTTCGGGCCGCGTCAAACTGTCATATTTTCGGCTGGAATATTATCAGAAGCAGGCAGAACCTGCGGGATGCGGTGCTCCCCTGAGAACGTTACCGTTCCACTTTTGTGCGCAATCGAATGCCATCAATATCGAACAGGAACATATACTCGCGTTCGCTGCCTACGCCCACCACCGATCCATGATCAGGAAGCTGATCAGTACTGTCCATGCGGACAATGAGGTCTTCAGCGTTGCGGTTTTTCAGATGGATAAGCGTCTCTGCCCCCAGAGCTTCTTTAAATTTGACGGTCGCGTCGAACATTCCCGTCCCCGCAGCGCACAGGCGCAGGTGTTCCGGACGCAGCCCGACGGTGACAGGCTGATCAGCTTCGGAACATTGACCAACTGGCTCGCTAGTTTTCAGGTAAACCGTGCCCTGCCTGATCTCTGCAGCGAGGACATTCATGGCCGGCGAACCGATGAACCCGCCGACGAAAATGGTAGCCGGATCATGGTACACCTCCATAGGCGTGCCGATCTGTTCAGCAATCCCGTTGTGCATGACGATCATCCGGTCAGCCAGCGTCATTGCCTCTACCTGATCGTGGGTCACATACAATGAGGTGACCGCCAGGTTGCGCTGCAGTGTCTTGATCTCCATGCGCATCTGAACCCGAAGTTTTGCATCCAGGTTGGACAGCGGTTCATCAAACAGGAACACGGCCGGCTTGCGGACAATGGCCCGGCCCATCGCCACCCGCTGTCTCTGGCCGCCGGACAGCTGGCGGGGTTTGCGTTTGAGATAGGGCTCGAGTTCCAGCAGACTGGCCGCTTCCCCCACCCGCTGTTTGATTTCCTGCTTGTCTACCCCGGCTATTTTCAGGCCATAGGCCATATTGTTGAAGACCGACATGTGCGGGTAAAGTGCATAGTTCTGGAACACCATGGCAATGTCGCGCTCCCTGGGCTCTAGCTCGTTGACCACCCGCTCACCGATGGTGACCGTACCTTCGGTGATCTTCTCCAGGCCCGCCACCATCCGCAGCAGCGTCGACTTACCGCAGCCGGAAGGCCCGACCACGACGATCAGCTCACCATCGTCGATCTCCATGGAAATACCATGGATGACGGCAACTTTACCGTAGCTCTTCTTGAGGTTATCGAATTGTATCTTTGCCATGCGTATCTATTTCTCGCTTTCAACGAGCCCTTTGACAAAAAGTTTCTGCATGAAAAGCACCACGGCGACCGGAGGCACCATGGCGAGCAGGGCAGTGGCCATGATCACCGGCCACTCCACCGTTTGATCCCCGGACGGCAGCATCTGTTTGAGACCCATGACAATGGTGTTCATACTTGGATCTGTGGTAATCAGCAGGGGCCAGAGGTACTGGTTCCAGCCGTATATGAAAAGAATCACGAACAGGGCGGCGATATTCGTGCGTGACATCGGCAGCAGAACATCGATAAAGAATCGCATGGGACCGGCACCGTCGATGCGCGCTGCCTCAACGAGTTCATCGGGGATAGTAAGAAAGAGCTGGCGGAAAAGAAAGGTTGCGGTGGCCGAGGCAATCAAGGGCAGAATCAGGCCGGAATAACTGTTGAGCAGGCCCAGGCCGGCAATGACTTCGTAGGTCGGAACGATGCGCACCTCCACCGGCAGCATCAAGGTCAGGAAGATGAGCCAGAAAACGAGATTTTTCAGAGGAAAACGGAAATAGACAATGGCATAGGCGGAAATAATCGAAATCGCAATTTTACCAATGGTTATGCCAAGTGCCATGATCAGCGAGTTCAGCAGCATTTTCCATACCGGGGCGCTCATGCCGGACAGCAAAGCCTCCTGGTAGTTAGCGATGAAATGTCCACCGGGAACAAGGGGCATGGGTGGGGAAATAAGGTCGGCCTGGGTCACCGTAGAGGCTATGAAGGCCACGTAAATGGGGAAACAGATGATGCAGATGCCGATTATCAGCGCAGCATGGGTAAGCCACCGCCCTATCCCCCTTTTTTCGACCATTGCCGCCATCAGTAATGCACCCTTCGTTCGATGAACCTGAACTGAATAACCGTCAGAACCCCAACGACTAACAGTAAAATGACCGATTGGGCTGCCGACGAACCGAGGTCCTGGCCGACAAATCCATCGGCAAAGACCTTGTAGACCAGAATAGTGGTCGATTGCTGCGGACCTCCTGCGGTAATGGTATGGATGACCCCGAATGTTTCAAAAAAAGCATACACCAGATTGATTACCAGAAGAAAAAAGGTGGTCGGGGACAGCAGAGGAAAGACGATGGTCCAGAAGCGCTTCCAGAAGGAGGCGCCATCCAGGGCGGCGGCCTCGATGATGCTCGGTGGAATCGATTGCAGGCCGGCCAGAAAAAAGAGGAAATTGTAGCTGATCTGTTTCCAGGCCGAGGCGATTACCACCAGGCTCATGGCTTCACCACCGTTGAGGGTGTGGTTCCAGTGATAACCCATGTGCGCCAGGTACCAGGGCAGAATGCCGATCGACGGGTTAAACAGAAACAGCCACAATACGCCGGCAATGGCCGGAGCCACTGCATACGGCCAGATCAGCAGCGTTCGGTAAGCATCGGCGCCTTTGATGATCCGGTCCGCCAGGACCGCTAACCACAGCGACAAACTCATTGAGATTGCGGTGACCAGAATGCTGAACACCGCCGTGGTGATGAAAGAAGATCGATAGTATTGATCGGATAATAAAAAGATGAAGTTGTCAAATCCGACAAACTGGTTTTTCAGGCCAAAGGGGTCGGGAATGAAAGCCGACTGGTAGATAGCCTGGCCGGCAGGCCAGAAAAAGAACACCATCGTGATGACGATCTGCGGTGCGATCAGGAGGTACGGCAGCCAGCGGTTATTGAAGGTTACTCGTTTTTCCATTATGCCTGTTGATACACTTGTGGCTCCGCTGGAAAATCGAAAAAAAGACCGAATACCGAACCGGCCCTGATGGCGCCGGAAGCAACATTTCAAACAGCCGCTTCCGGCGCGAGGCTATCAGGGTCAGCGATTGGCCTGCTCGAAGCGCCGTAAAAGCTTATTGCCCCGTTCCACGGCACTGTTCAAAGCTGCCTCTGCGGTTTTATCACCGGCCCAGACGGCCTCGAGTTCCTCATCGATCAGACCGCGGATCTGGTCAAAATAACCGAGGCGCAGCCCTTTCGAGTTGCCGGTGGGTTCCTTCTTCGTCATCTGGATAATGGCCACATCGGTTCCTGGATTTCTCTCGTAAAATCCTTCGGCCCTGGTCTTCTCATAGGCGGTTATGGTGATGGGCATGTAGCCGGTGTCCTGATGCCATTTGGCCTGGATGTCAGGAGACGAGAGGAATTCCAAAAACCTGGCAACACCCTGGTACTCCTCCGGGGTCTGGCCGGCCATGACCCACAGCGAGGCACCGCCGATGATGGTGTTTTGCGGCGCTCCTTCGACGTCATCCCAGTAAGGCAGCGGCCTGAGGTTAAAGTCGAACTGCGCCTCGTTTTTCACCCCGGCATAACCCGCCGAAGATTCGGTATATAAAGCACATTCACCAGCTCGAAATCTGGCACCGGCCTCGTTGCGCCGACCGCCGTAAATGAATTTACCCTCTTTGGCCCAGTCGCCCATGGTCTGGACATGCTTGATTTGCACCGGCCCGTTGAAAGTGAGTTCGGTATCCAGCCCGCCGAAACCATTTTCCTTGGCGGCAAACGGGACATTGTGGTAAGCGGACAGATTCTCGAGATGCACCCAGCTTTGCCAGGCAGTGGTCAACGGACACTCACTGCCGCCGGCTTTTAATTTGTCCAGCGCCTCCCCTACCTTGGCCCAGGTCGACAGATCCATATCCGGATCGACACCGGCCTTTTCAAAAGCGTCGCGATTTACATAGATAATAGGCGTGGAAGAGTTATACGGCAGGGAGAGCATCCGGCCATCGGTGGTGGTGTAGTATCCTTTTACCGCAGAAATATAGGTGGATTTGTCAAATTTCGATCCAGCTTCAGCCATGACCTCGTAAACGGGCTTGATTGCCCCGGTGGCTGCCATCATGGTGGCGGTGCCCACCTCGAAAACCATCAGAATGTCCGGCTGCTCCTTGGCCCGAAAGGCGGCGATTCCTGCGTTGAGTGTTTCTGAGTAATTGCCTTTGTTGGTTGCGACGACCTCATATTCCGATTGAGATGCGTTGAAAGTGTTTACCTGCTCTTGGAGCAGCTCGCCCAATCGACCGGAAAACGCATGCCAGAAATCGATTTGAGTAGCTGCCATGGAAGGTGCCGACATCAGAAGAGCACCGGCGACGAGGGTTGCAATTGAGGCGCGTTTAATCATATCAGTCTCCTTTTAAAGTGATGAATATGAATGGTGCGGCTTACACCTGACAACATTAATCAGTTTGTCTTGGTTCAGCAATTATTTTACTCAACATTATTGTTAGAAAAATGATGCGGCGGCTCTGCGGCCAGACCGCCCTCGCTAGTTAGCATAGAAACGGTTAGGGAGTGGTTGATAAACGGTTATAATTTTGTTGGAGGATCACCAGTAGCGACTGAAATCGTCAGCTTTGTTTTCCGGCCCGGGCATGATGGTCGCAAATCGGTGTTTTTGGCCTCAACTCTTGTCTCATCTTGACCTCCTGATTACCTGTTGATAGAACACCGCGTTACCGCTCACATGCCCGCAGCTCAGCTGGATAGAGCACCAGCATTCGAATCCCTCCGGGCGCGCAACCTACAAGTCCAGTTGGCAGAACCTGCATAGATCCGTCGATCTCCCCCGGTGGTGCCGATAATTAAACGCTAACTGAGTCTACGCTGAATATAGGGGATAGATCTCTGGACAACCTCAACGAGTTGGTCAAAGTTTGGTTTTACTCTATTCCTTACAAGGCCTTTACCTGGCCTGTAATGATCGCACCGGAAGCAGGGGATATTTTTCTGTTTCGTTGTTGTACAAGGTGTCGGCATGGCAAATTGCCGACCGGTGCGCCCGCCGCAAGCCGTTTCTGTATAAAGAGGATGGTCTCAAGATGGCTTGAATAAACCGATAGAACAAGATAGGTTGTACAGTAAAAACAGGGGATTTGGTGCGTGCGCGCCCGCGCCCTTTGTCTTTAACGACAAACTCTTACTTGAACATTGTTGGCGCAAGAAGGTACACCACCATGAGTGCGACTCGCCAGGCAACTATTCTCGTCGTTGATGATACGCCTGAAAATATAGATGTGCTGAGGGGCCTCCTGCGCGAGCAATATATTGTCAAAGCAGCAGTCAATGGCAAGGCAGCACTGGCGATCACCTCAAAAGACCCCAAACCGGACCTGATCCTGCTCGATGTGATGATGCCGGAGATGGATGGCTACGAAGTCTGCCGGCATCTTAAAGATGATCCCTTGACCGCAGCTATTCCGGTTATTTTCGTGACTGCCAAGTCTGAAGTCGAGGATGAGCAGAAGGGCTTCTCACTCGGCGCCGTGGATTACATCACCAAACCGATCAGTCCCCCTATTGTGCTGGCTCGCGTCAAAACCCATCTGGCCTGTGTATGACCAATCCAGG
The DNA here is from genome assembly GCA_963845115.1 of uncultured delta proteobacterium. Classification (GTDB taxonomy): domain Bacteria; phylum Desulfobacterota; class Desulfobulbia; order Desulfobulbales; family Desulfocapsaceae; genus JABDQA01. The sequence continues at coordinate 524,663 of CAWJQN010000003.1, forward strand.
CATCTGGAGGGATTGGTCAACAAACGCACCGAAGAGCTGCATGATACCCGACTGGAAATAATCCGTCGACTTGGCCGTGCTGCAGAGTACAAGGACAATGAAACGGGCATGCATGTAATCCGCATGAGCCTGTTCTGCCGCTTTCTGGCTGAAGAACTGGGCATGCCGGAAGAGTGGTGTGAGCTCCTTTACAACGCCGCTCCGATGCATGATATCGGCAAGATCGGTATTCCCGACCGGATATTGCTCAAACCGGGAAAACTGGATGGAGAAGAGTGGGAAATAATGAAACGACACTCCGCTTATGGGTCTGAGATCATTGGAGAGCATGATTCATCTATTCTGAAGATGGCACGGAGAATCGCCATCAATCATCATGAAAAATGGAACGGTACGGGATACCCCAATGGTATCGAAGGCGAGGATATTCCGCTTTCAGCACGTATTGTCGCGGTAGCCGATGTTTTTGACGCGCTGACCTCCAAACGCCCTTACAAAAAAGCCTGGCCGGAGCAAAAGGCGCTCGACCTTCTGCAGGAGGAAGCGGGGTAGCCATTTCGATCCTCAGTTGATCCCCCTGTTTATCAAAACACTTCCCAGGGTCAGGGAAGTCCAGGCAAAATATTATGATGAATCTAATCAGGCCTGAGCTACTCGTTCTGAATGGCCGTACAATGACCAGGACCAACCCAAACGTCAGTCGCCGCATCATGCTGGGCTTTGGCCTGGTGATCTTATTGCTGTTCGCCGTGAGTGTGGTGGGCTCTCTGAGTCTTCGTAAACTCTACAATTCCTTAAACCGCTACACTGCTGCAGGAGAGCTGGTTTTCCTGCTGGACCAGGCACGTCTGGCAGAACTCAGTTATGTGCGTGATAACGACCCTGAACTGGCACGTCTGGCAATAGGTGCAATCTCACGTACCCTCCAACAGGCCAGGCTTTTCAAAGCACAGGACATTGACGGTAAGCACTGAGGAAACGCTTGCTGAGTTGGTTGATGCCATCGACAGGTATCAGCGTGAATTTTCATACTATGTCGATTTACGGAGTAAAGCTGATTCATCAAGGGTTGCCATGGTTAACGCCGCTGTCACGGCTTCTGAAGTGGCTGATGAACTCAAACGTATCCAGCAACGCTTCATAGCGCAGGACAGCGATTCTGTCCGCACATTGCGCCAGCAGATGCAGGATATTTCCAACAATACGGCCAACTCATACGAAATTGTAATTCAAGCCAAAAGTGCACGTCTCAATATACCGGGACTTCCTGATCGGCCGCGATCCTGAATTGCTTTATCTGGCCCTGAGAGAAAGCGAGAAACTTGAAGCGACCATGGTCCTGCTGGATGGACGAATAGAGAACGATTACAGCCGTACCCTGCTCAAACGTATCCAATTGTCCCTGAGCCGCTACCAGGAGGCTCTACATTCATTGCTCTCTAAATCTTCCGTTGTAGAAATAAACAGCGAATCCGAACAATTCCAGATACTTGATCTGAGTTCCAGGCGTTTGATTGACACCAGTTATCTGCTCCGCAACAATGAGAAAGAGGTGCTCCGCGAAAAACAAGTGGAACTTACCGGCACCCAGGAGCTGATGTCCAAGCGCATCCAGTTGAACGAAACAGTGGCCACTATGCTGGATAATCTTGCCGTGGCCAGGCAGGTGGACCGGGACTTTTCGCTGTCAATCTCGAAGGAAGCCAAACAGGCGTTTGCACATCAGGTCAAAGACCTCCTCAACACCACGCTGCTCAGTGCCGAACAGACCGAGAGTCACTTAATAGAGACTTCGGAAAAGCAGGTCTTCAAAGCGTTTGTCCCAAGCGTAAAGCGCTACAAAGACTACTTTATTGAGCTTGAGCGGGTTGCCTTACTGTCGGCACAGGTCAGTGAAGACATGATCAAATCGGCGCTCCTTGCTGATTCCCTGCTCAGTGATATTCGATCCCTGAGAACCCGTGAAGTCGAAGCGGCAAGGGGGATGTCCGATTACCTGGTCTATATTGGTATCGTTTTTCTTGTTGCTATCGTTTTGCTGGCCATTCTCATCTATAAATCCCAGCGCACCATGGAGACTCTGGCTGATGATCTTGGTGAAGCCAAAGAGACGGCCGAACAGGCGAACCAGGCAAAATCGGATTTTCTGGCCAATATGTCCCATGAGATTCGTACGCCGATGAATGCCATCATCGGCATGAGCTACCTTGCTTTACAGACAGATCTAAATCGCAAGCAGCGAAACTATATTCATAAAGTGCATCATAGTGCCGAATCTTTGCTGGGCATCATCAATGACATACTCGACTTCAGTAAAATAGAGGCGGGAAAACTGGATCTTGAGTTCATCGAATTCCGGCTTGATGAAGTAATGGAGAATCTTGCCGGACTGATTGGCTTAAAAACCGAGGAGAAAGGCCTGGAACTGCATTTCAAGATTGCTCAGGATGTTCCACAGGTACTGATGGGTGACCCGCTGCGCCTCGGACAGATTCTGATCAACCTCTGCAATAACGCCGTAAAATTCACTTCCGAAAATGGTGAAATTATTCTCGGCAATTGAGGTCGAGCACCGCTCTGCTACTGAAATCACTCTCCATTTTTCCATCCAGGACACCGGGATCGGCATGACCCGGGAACAACAAGCTAAGTTATTTCAGTCTTTCAGGCAGGCCGACGCCTGAACCACCAGGAAATACGGTGGCACCGGCTTGGGTTTGGCCATCTGTATGCGCTTGACTGAAATGATGAAGGGCTCGATCTGGGTGGAGGAGTCAGCCGAATGTGGGGAGCACTGTTTCATTTCAATGCCGTATTTGGTGTATTTGCACAAACTAGTGCACCGGTTCGCCATTTGCCGGATAGTCTGCCGGGTTTACGTATTCTGCTGGTTGATGACAACGCCACAGCTCGAGGAATCCTTGGAGCAATGCTCGACAGTTTCGGCTTTTCCACAAGCGTACTGGACTCTGCACAGGAGTTGGTTCAAACACTTGAGCAAGCGCCACCCTCTGAACCCTTCGAACTACTGATTGTTGACTGGAAAATGCCTGGTTTAAATGGGGTGAGAAGCTTTGCGTCTCGTCGAGAACAATTCCACAATAAAGCCTAAACCCAAGTACATCATGGTAACCGCCTATAGCCGTGATGATCTGGTCGATGAAATAGAGGGCCTTGATATCGCCGGGGTATTGACCAAACCGGTAACCCCGTCGAACCTTCTGGACACGATACTGAGAGCTATGGGCCGGGAGGCGATTCAGGCATCAGTCCGGCAGTGTGCGTCGCGAGCGCGATGCTCAAGAGGCGATTGCCAAAATCAGAGGCGCACACATTCTTCTGGTGGAAGACAACGAGATCAACCAGGAGCTTGCCGTTGAATTACTCGAGGGCAATGGCCTGAAGGTTACTCTTGCCAGAGACGGAAAGGAAGCGCTGAGAGTGCTTAGCCAGGGCCAATTTGATGGTGTTTTAATGGATTGTCAGATGCCGGTCATGGATGGCTATACGGCAACCCGGAAAATACGGGAGGATGATCGCTACAAGGATCTTCCGGTAATTGCCATGACGGCCAATGCCATGGCGGGAGATCGAGACAAGGTGCTGCAGGCCGGCATGAATGACCACATTGCCAAGCCTGTAAATGTTACCGATATGTTTAAAATCATGGCCAAGTGGATTACGGCTGCCGCACCGGCGACAGATCGAGCTAAGGAAAGGCCAGGCAGTCCAGGCGAACCCGATTTAGAACCTTTTCCGGATCTTCCAGGCATCAATACAAATGACGGCTTGGCGCGCACCCAGAAAAACCGGCGCTTATACCGTAAACTGCTGAGACGTTTTTGGGACAATTACAAAGACTTCGCCGGTACCTTTGAGGCCGCCTTAATGGAGGCCGATTCAGGTAGTGCGGAGCATTGCGCTCACACACTTAAAGCAAACGCTGCTACCCTGGGTGCAAAGCAGGTATCCCTGGTTGCCGGAGAACTGGAGCAGGCCTGCGCCCAATCTCTTGAAAATGAGCCTGCACTTAAAGCCACCTTACAGGCGCTGCAAGAAGTTATTCAGGGGCTCGGTGAATATATTGCTCAACAGGATCACGCCGCCATTTCAGTTCTCCCAGATAACTTTACCCAACCGAACGAATCGCTTTACCCATTGCTAGACAAGCTCTCTGCGTTGCTTGCTGAATATGATACCAGCGCCCTTGATCTAATGGAGGACATTGAGGCAGCAATGGGAGTGTCACATTATAAAACTGATATAAATGAGATGGCTCGGGCAATCGAGGCCTATGATTTTGAACTCGCAGCAGATAAACTAGCGGCACTCAGAAAACTCTTGTAACCGATGGCCATCAGGTAAAGACAACAACCTGCCGATAGTCCTCTCCTAAAGGTAAAGGGACTCCCTTTCGCCCTATTTAAAAGAAACCGGATTTTTTTACTTTTGAGGTGTCAGAAATCGGGGTATAGCTCACATCTATATTGAATTTCTTAAAGCGCTTGAAACACAATAAATGTACAAAAGCTTATGCCCACTACCTGAATCTATCAATGAGAAATCCGAGTTGATAGAATCTTCAAACGATTTGGGAGGACAAGATGAATACATTTTCATTTAACTGGTTTGTTGCTTTGTCAACTGCTTTCCTGATGTGTCTTTTAATTGCAGCCCCAGTTTCAGCTAAAGAGAAAGATCTCGACATTTGTAGTCTCGTATCAAAAGAACAGCTCGCTGGAGTTTATAAAAAGCCCCTTTTTCCTACCACTCAACGGCGCAGTTGTTTCTGGAGTGAAGAACCAGGAGCAATGGCCTATCTCCATATTAGTCTTCAGAAGAACAATAAACCCCTCAGAGACCATTTCTTCAAAGATCTTCCTGAACACGTCGAACTCGTAAAAATTAACAAGCTAGGTGATGATGGATTAATGGGCATTAGCAAGGGAAAGCTTGAACTTATTCTCATTACCAAAAAGCAAGTACTATTAAAAAGTAATGTAACCTTTTTAGATATCGAACAAGGAAGCAAAAAACAGGAGAATCTTTGGAAAATTTACCGTACTATTTTAAGAGAAATGTAACCAAACAAGCTTTGCTGGATGTGCAATGATAATCGGCTCAAACAAATGGCAATAGTCCGACACCAGCTATAGGAGTTACATATGTTTACACGTCGATTCGCTGGAATATGGGGAATTGTCTCTTTTACTATCATGACAGCAGTAGTAACAGGATTTCTTGTAATCTTCGAATTACCTCCAGTTATTATCTGGGCTGGTGCGCTTTTTACTGGAGGACTTCTGCTCCTGCAAATTATATCTGCTTTCAAAGGGTCGAGGCAGCGCTCTCAAGAGTTTTCTACCTTTGAACACAATAGCCTAGGAAATCCAATAACAGAAGAATTTATACCACTCTACAATCGCCCCATACCATTTCAACAAAACGAATCTGTTATAGCTTACTATGCTCCGGTACAGAAGACTGGTTTTAGTGATTTTTTCAGAGGTTTCTTTGGATTTTTAGGCAAAGCAAAAATAACTGATGCCGAAAACGCGTTAATACTGACCCAAAAGCGTCTACTCTTCATAATGATCGGCCCTGAAGAGCTGAAACAGTTCTCCAGCAGCCCTAAAGTCACAACTTTGCTTGAAACCCTTCCAGGAGGTGCTTCGGCTAAACGACGCATGCTCTGGACGGTAGGAGCTGCTGAAATACATGAAACCTTGTCAGGCTTATTGGAAGAGAGAAGCCTTGAACAGGTGGCCGACAGCGTCTACAGCTTCTCCATCCCCCTTAGTGACATTCATTCGATAGACCATTCCATGAAATTTCGTAGTCTAACCATACGATTAGAAGGTTTGAACCTAAGCTATAATTTAAAAACTGAGGTAGAGCTCACTCAACTTACTGAAAAATTAGCGCGCCTGATAAAATAGATCGCTCAACATAAAATCATCATGCTGGAGACACGAATGAAACGCATCTGCTCCTTGATATTGATCTGCTTTTTTCTAATTCCTGAAATATCCCTTGCTTTAGACGAAACAGACGGTGTCCCGATGGAGCTTATGGCAACTCCACAAATGACTCTGCCCGGAATGACAGTAACCATAAGTGGCACTACTGTTACTGTTGGAAATTATGTTGACGTCAAAATACAAATAATTCCTCCCAAGGAAACCTCAGCTACAGGAACTTCTTCTTCAGCTTCTGTCCCGATAAATCTGGGAGTTAAATGCGATGAACACGGGTCCTTTTCAGTAGAATTCACCCAGACATCTGTAGCCGGCACATATAAAGTAACAGCTCAATCCCCGGTTGGCACAGGAATCGGTTCTACAACATTTCAGATACAGCCCACAAGCATCATTGGCCCAGTTGCCACCACGAAATTCGAAGAGTTGGGGCAGGCTCTCAACGAATATTTCGGTACGCTCACTACAAGCATTCAGAACCTTCCCGCATCAGACGAGCGAGATCAATTGATGGCGCTGTCAACCGACATGGCATCCCAGATGAATGGCCTAGCTCAAGAGGTGTCAAAAATAAAACCTCAACTAGATAAGATGCTGGAAGCTATGGACTTACCCTCGGAAGATCTGGCAGATGAGCCAGCAATGGAGATTGTAAATGAGGTAATTAGCTGGACTATCGATTCTGACCAACAGATAGAAAGACTCAAGAGTCTGCTCTCCAAGCAGCAACAGGCTCCAACCATCTGCGATATGATCCATACGATGGGCGAGGGAATGCGCCTTGCTAGCAATGTCCTGGCTTTCTATGGCAAAGGGATGAGCGTGGTTATAAATCTGGCAATCGATAAAGGTATTCCTATCTATTTGAATCAAATATCCACGAAACGATCCGCGATGTGGGATTCTGCTGCGAAAGGTGTAGCAAGTGCTACCCAGAAAACAGCGGTATGCTTAGCGGCATCGTTGGTTTGTTTAACGATGCGATTGTCTTGTATACAGATGTATTGATGGGTCGATATTGTGACGTCTATTCTGGACCGATTAAGGCTAAAATGTCGGCGACATTTAATCATCTAGGGGAATCATATTGGCATTATTCCCTTGTCATTGAAGGAATTTTTAGTCTTCGTTTTCCCAAAAACGTCCCGGCTGGGGGAGCTGTCCGCATGACCGGAGAAATATTTGGCAACGCATTAGAATACACTTTTTGGGAAGACATCGAGAAGGTTATGGAAGTGCCTGCAGCAGGTCAGATGCTTGCTCGAACACCTATCATTCCCGGTCCATTTCCAAAACTTTACAACGACAGCCTAGGACTTGGACAAATTACCAACCTTGCATTACCCCCAATGTTTTTAATCCCACTTGAAGCCCAAATGGAAGATGACAATGTGGCGATAAAGTTTATGGACCCGGTTAAAGAGATTGATGATTATCTGCTGAACAATTACCTCCTCATTATTTATATGGCATTCGGACTTCCTGTGGCAGTGGTCAAATATATTGAGTTCCCTATAAGTGGGGCTCATTTTATATTCTCGCGTGGTATGAGAAACCCAGCTGAAATCACCATCTCTGGCAAGGGTAAAAACAGAGCAATGAAAAAAGTTTATAAAAGAGTGTATGAACCATCAAATAAAGAGTTTAAAATAGAATGGGAAGTTGATTTAGATGCTGCAAATCCGCCCAAAAAATAAGACTGTCTTCCTCTGGTGGCTGAAATGCCTGGTTTAACGAAGCCGCCACGGTTTTATGCTCCAGCATTTATTGCGAAGTACTATCAGTGCTAGCCTATTTCTATATACCGGGATATCAGATATCCGGCATCATGGTTACTAGTTTATATCAGGCAACATAACCTGAACACCGATCTCCGGTCCATCCTTAGTAACTTGCAGCAAAGTTGTTTTATTCGAATCAATCAGAACTTCTTCTTTGATTAATTCTCCCTGAGGAGTATCAAGTGCAATCTGATAATAACCAGCAGGTAGACTTAATGCTTCACCTGCCGTTCCCCGAGCAACTTCCCTCCCCCCTGAATCACGGACTGTAAAAGGAATAGCCAGGGTCTGCGTCATGGCTTTTTTAAGACCCTGCTGGTCTTGTGCACTCAGGAACCGCCCTCCACCGGCTTCTGCAGCCTTTCGCATTTCGGCTTGGATTGTTGGGTCATTTACCGTAAAGCCTACAACGTGGAGACGCACATCAAGGCCCTGCGCTTTTAACGCCTCCACAGTTGCCGTCAGATCCCCTCCGCACTCTTCTTTACCGTCGGTAACCAGAATAACAGTTCTTTTTTCCGTTCCATCGCCAAAATCTTTAATGGTCTGCATTAATGAAAAGGCAGTAGGAGTAGTACCTAATGGTTTAATCGCGTTGATTTGATCGATGATTCGATTTTTGTCTAGCTTGCCAAAAGGGTAGATGAGTTCCGTATCTTGACAATCGCCTTTTTGTCCCTCCTTGATTCGATGACCATATACCCTGAGAGCCACCTCCACGTCTGGGGGTAATTCCTGGATGAGGTTACGGAGAACAGCTTTAGCAACAGCCATTCTGGTTTGGTCTCCCAGTTTCTTTTTCATTGAGCCACTGCCATCCAAGACAAACTCAATACTTGGTGGAGTTGCAACTTGAGCGATACGCTCACCTACCGTCTTAACGAGCAAAGAACCTGGTTCAAAGGTCCAGGTCGGTTTCAGGTAATATGTCGTTTCTGCCAGTAGTTCCTTAGCAACCTGTTTATACACGTCAACCAATTGATCCGCACTGGGAATAAAAATAAAACGTCCACCAGCAGCCTCAGCTACATGCTGGAGGAAATGACTGCCACTCAAGCCGGTTTTAGGATTTTTTACCTTTAACTCTCCCCCAAAACCAATGGTAAACATACGAACATGGTTTTTATCTATCAGCTCCCAAAACTGAGGAGTCTTCAAGTTACTCCCCATATCAGCCCCGTCGGTCATAATCACCATTGCCCCAACACCCTGGGTATCACCAAGCAGTTTTATACCTTTTTCAACCGCATCATAGAGGCGCGTAGCCATTTCAGTCTTAAACTTTCCAGAAACTGCCCCAAGAAGCTGTTCCCGGTTGCTTGTAAACTCTTGGGTCAATACATGTATATTGTTGTTAAAGGCGACCAGGCTCAGTTTCTCACTAGGTTGCACATGCTCCAGGAAGCCAGTAACCGCCTGCTGTAAAATATCAGTATAGGCTGCCATGCTGCGGCTTACATCCCAGCTAGAACCAGATAGGCAGGGGTAGATTCTGCCTCAAGCAGATAGTGTCCCGGTTCAATCATCCATGATATTACGGTTTCAGAACCAGCATTGCGTCGAGGTTCAAAGAACGCTTTCTCGTTGCCGTCTGCATCTTTCAGTGTGAGCTTAGTGCGTAAAAAAGGCTTTCCAATTAGTTCCAGATTAAGCATCCCTGGCTGGTCGCCGTTTAGCTCGAGGGTATAATAATGTTTATGGTTAAATTCTTTAAATTGCGCCTTTACGCGCTGTTCTAAGATCAAGATCGGTGCATTTTCAAAGGACAGTGATGGTTGCAATGAAGATGTTACCAGTGAAGGATCGACCTCTGTAGTCAAAAAAGTGGAAGAAGTAATTGGTTTTGTCGGTTTTGACAGCAAGGAAGTATAACCAGGAGCTTTTCCTTCAAAAACGCTTACTTTTCCAAGGCTCGTATACTTACCACCATAGTTTTCGAGGATGCGTAGAGTGATAAATCGTGCTCTACTATTTAACGGTATGGTAAAATAATCAGTACTGGTAGGTAACTCGACTCTCGCTACTTCGTTAAATCCTTCAACAGGACTTTTAGAAGAAAGCAAAACTGCCATTTCTTTAGGCCTGGTTGAAGAATCAAAACCTGCGTCTAAATTAATTTCCAGACGGTCCAGCAAGGCCTCCCTATCATCACGAAAACAGAAGGTTATTTCCTGGGGAAGTGTTTCATCATCAGAACGCCAACCTTTATGATTAGACTGTTCTTCTAGAATCCGGACAGCTTCACCACCATACGTTTCAGAAGAATAACGCAAAACTGATCCACCAAAGCCAGGAAGCACAAGATCTACCGGTATTTCTTCCACAATGGAGGTCGGACCCTGTTTTTCGAGTATTTCTACCTCAGCAAGCTGAGTTCGGCAGACACTCCCATAGTTTGATTTTATAACCATTTTTAGGTACCTGGCACGGATTCCGAGTGGATCAAACGGGATGAAATGCTTCGTGGCAATTGGTTTAAGCCGTTTAACTGATGCTAATGTATATTCACCATCTACTGTTCCTGTTGATACCCAGATTTCGACCAACCGGGGAAGGCTTGACCTGCATTTTTCATCTCCAGAGCATGACTCACCATCTATGATGACGCCTTCCAATAGTGCTTCTCGATCCTGAAAAAAAGAGAAAATAAACTCTTGAGGAAACTTTCGATCATCTGAGGCCCAACCGCATGAAGGCTTACAGTCTTCTCCCCCGAAACCATTTCCGTCTATGAGCCCTTGCTTGGACCAAGATGAATCATTATACTCGGAGGTTGCCGAAACAATAGAACCTCCCAAATCGTGTGAGCCACGTTCATCCCTTCAGGAGACTCTATTTCTTCAAGCAAAGGGGCGGTTTCATATCGGGACTTAACGATGAAGTCGACTTGCGCTAGAGGAGTTTCGTCTTTCGAGACCTTTACCTGGTATAGACCGGGGAAATATCCTCCAGAAGGCGGAGAAAAAGCAACAGCATTCCATGAATTCAATCGTAATACGTCTCTTGAACCAGTTATTTTCACACCTTTCTTCAGCCCCTCTACTTCAAGTGCGAACCATTCAATGGAGACTAAATCTTTCACAGCTGGATCTTCGCTGCGCATTGCTAAAAATATTTTATTATCATTGGAATAAAAAAAATCAGGAGTATCGACAGGAGCTTTATCATCAGCAACTCGTCGAGCACAAATAATTTGAATTCCGCCAGAGTTAGTCTTCTCATTTTGTTTCTGCGAAGAAGATCCTACTGCAACTACAGGTGAGGGTTTTTGTGTCGGAGTACTTGGTGCAAACTCAGTCGGTTGAGGTGTGTTGGGTGAGTTCTTAGTCTGGTAGGCCTCAGGTTCACTTTCAGTAGTCACCGTCGGAGTTGCTGCAGGTGCTTTTTTAGGACTGGTTGTACTATCCAACTCTTGACTAAAGAATTTGTTAATTACTTCTATTCCAGCCTTGGCACTCTCGGGACCTTCAGTGGTTTGAAACACCTTGGTAAGTGCATCCGAAACCGATTCTTCATTTTCCTGAACGGTTTCAGACTGTTCTTGAGATGGTTTTACCAGGAAGTTTAGGATCTCATCTGGCTGCCCGGCTATTGAAAAGACCAACCTGAATTGCCCTGGAAACAAACCGCCTTCAGGACCACTAATTGGAATAAAACTGGTCTTATTCACAGCTACTACCTGCATAGCCTTGGACAGTTGTTTGTTCCCTATGTCAGGCCCCTGGACCTGTTCCCAGGTCAAATTGACCAGAACACTCTCTTTATAGCTGGATTTGATTGCGACAATAAAGCCATCACCACCTGCTGGCAGGCTTTCAACTTTTTCAAATGCACCAGTTACCAAGTCAGCCTGAAGGCAAAGCGCCGTGTCAAGTTGACGGGAAAAAGCATTCTCGGGAAAAAACGTAAGTATAAGTAATGATATAACAGCGAGAAGCCTGAAAAAACCAGTCGATGAGAGGATTTTAGGCATTGAAATCTCCATTTAAAATTAAGAAACAGCAAAAAACAAAATACATGCACATTGTTCTTTTAATCCCTAACGTCTACCTCCTATCTTGATGACACGCAACAAGGATTCCATTGCCAGCAACAGTAAGTTATATTTGATATTAGTGTAAACTATTTGTCTACCGGTAATCTCATCAACTCATCTGTGAATTTTACATTGTCAAACCAAATGTAGAAGTTCTGACTTTATTTTGCGCCGAAGGTTTTCCCTGTTAAGCTGATGTCAGCGATTTGTTTATGAACATAACATTGCCTTAACAAAGATAATCAAGGTTGACCTGAAGGAATCTGAAGTGTTTCCTGGTTAACTTCATATCTACCGCCCCTTACCGTGAGAGGACGACAGTTCTTATGGGGGAAGCAATGGGGGTAACGCACATTTCGCCGTTTCTCCCACTCACCTTGACATCCCCGCAATCCATTGGTATATAAGCCTTTGCGTAGGTGTGTGCCCGTAGCTCAGCTGGATAGAGCACCAGGCTTCGAACCTGGGTGTCGGGGGTTCGAATCCCTCCGGGCGCGCCAATAGGGTTCACGGTTAGGCTCACGGTGCGTTGTCAGTTTTTCTGTTCCTGGTGTATCCTAAGTATCCGGCCAGTTCATCCAAAATTCAACAACGATGAGAATCATGAACAAACCAACCTTGACGAACCATGCGGCGACCCTGATTACCGCAATATCCGCCCTGCTGCTGTTGAGTCTGAGCGGCTGCAGCGGAACACAGTACGGGGCTGCCAATATCGACAGCACCCCGCAGGGAGCTGAGATAATCAATCTCAAGGACAACACCAACCTGGGCCAGACCCCGGCACAGGTGGTCTGGCGCGGCGAGGATTCAGAGAAAGTGACCGTGCAGTTCCAGAAAAAAGGCTATCATTCATCGATTACCTCGTTCTGGATAAACCGGCGACACGACTCGGAGGCGGAAGCCCGGGCACAGGCCATCGACGTCCATAGTGAGCTGGAAAAGCAGTAGCCCCTTTCCATTTGTTTTCTCAATACATCGATGAGGTTCATCAATGAATAAACGACTCGCAACCCTGCTGACGCTGCTCGCGGCCGCACTGCTGATCTCTTCCTGTGCCTCGCAGCAGGCGATGAACGTCAAAATTCATTCCGACCCGGAAGGTTCCCACATTATCTACCGGGTCGCCGATGATTACGAGGAAAACGATGCCCCCTGGATCTACCTGGGCATGACCCCTTACCAGGGGGTAACACTGATTGATAAATCGGCGTTCGAAGAAAATGACACGATAACCTTCAAGGTCATGCGCCACGACTACCTCGATCAGGCCAAGCAGTGGAATGGTGAGCAGTTCCTCGAGGAATATGAGCGAGAAGGTATGCTGTTCTGGGCTCCGCGTCTGGTAAAAGACTGAACAGAGCAGCCTCTCCCAACAAAACTGAAGTCAATCAGGAACGGTGCGGGCTTTAATTACCCGCCGCCAAGTTCTTCCTGGATAAAACGCTTGATGCAGCGCTCTGCATTGATGGCCCAGGAGATCACCCAGGCCCCGCCAAGAACACCAACGGCACCGACGATCACGATGGCCCCGGGAAGCAGCAGATAGGTCAGCAGCACAATCGCGGCTGCGGCCCCGAAAAACTTGAGGGCCCGCATTTTCGTATCCTTTATGATCTTGGTCGCCGCTCCCGGTGTGTCGATATTGTTGCGGACCAGCGAGTCGCGCACCACTTCGTAACTGATCTGATGGCGACGCTCCAGGCGCCCGAACGGATCGTTGATATTCATTGTTTCAGGTGAAGGTGTCTATATCAGAGAGATTCAGCAGGCAGCGTCTACCCGCAGGCAGCCGTTGTCGATGACCACCTTGACGTGTCCGGATATACCGTTGACGTAGACCGGTACGTTGTTCTGTTTAAACCATGTTCTCAGCCGGTCACCGGCAGCCTCAAGCCAGTAAGTGGCCGGAGAAGAGACCAGCCCGCAGCGCGGCGCGACTTTTTCGAAAAAAGCGGCAGGGGCAACCGGATCGACCCCATGGTGCGGCACCTTGAGAATGTCAGCCTTGAGATCATCGGCAGTCTCAGCCAGGTATCCGCCGATACCCTCGTTCAGATCACCGGTAAACAGAAGGGAGTGGCCGTCGTGGTGAATCTTTATAAGCGCCGACGTGTCATTGATATCGGTCCTGCCGACGGGTGTGTCAATGCCATCGAAGACATAGAGTACCTCGAGCCGGGTGTCGATGCCCAGTTCCAAGCGCAGACCCTGCTTCAGTTCTCTGAGTGCAATCCCGCGCTCAACCAGCCGGTCCCGCACGCCGATGACATCATCATAATCGCAGCCCCAGGGAATCTCTTCAAGACAAAGGCCCCGGTCCGGCAGGTTGAAATAGAGGCGATGGATGTCGATACCATGATCGAGCAGTACATCGAGACCGCCGTAGTGATCTTTGTGGGAGTGACTGATGAAAACCAGATCGAGCGCGCTGATGCCGGACTGGCGCAGAAGCGGCAGCAGCTGTCTGGCGGCCATGGTGCGCGACCCAGCATCGATGAGGATGTGCGTATGATCATCAACGCTGATCAGATGGGCATCACCCTGCTCACCGTCCTCACAGACGTTGGCCATGGTCCAGACGAGGCGGGGCATGAGTTCAGCGGCCGCTCCCGTCAGGTGCTGAAAGTCGTCATCGGTGATTTTCATGGGAACCCTGGCTGCAGATCAATAATTTCTGGCCTGTTCAGGTGCGGAGATGGTCAATCAAAAGTTGCTGTTCCTGCTCTTTATAATGAGAGGGTTGAAGGGAGTCAACCCTCTCATATGCTAGAAAACGGTTGATATGGCAATTATCCCAGAAATTTTCTAGCCGGAGGGATTCTGGCATACGATGCGGGCCGCCCTGCTGAGCCAGCCTATGATGCGGCTTCGGGAACCGCCAGCGGCACTCCCGTTCGCGTCTCTTTCTGCCCGAACATACCGGCCACAAAAGAGAGCGCTCCCCACAGGCAGGCAAAGGTCAATGGGATGATGATGAAAAGCGTTACAGGAAGAAACCACAAGCTGACCACAATGAGATCGAGTCCGTACATTTTGCTACCCCCTTTTTATTCGTCTTCGCCTATCGAATCGTATACATGACTGAGTGCTGCAGGTGCATTGGTTCTGACCACTTCATAGCCAGGAGCGTGCCAGATTTCAGCACCAGCCATGAAGGCCCCCGAATAACCAACTATCATATCGTTATCATGGAAATATTTTTTATTTTTTCTGATTTTCCAGGGTTATGAGTCTGCATATGTGCGTGGTTGCATGTAAATTACGTGGACATCGGTGTACGGTTGGTGTAAATTGCCTGTACATTCCACAGTGTTTCATCCGACAGGTATCGACCCGTAACAAAATCGGAGCCGTTTGCATGGATCACGATCACTACCTTACCGACAAGGATCTGCTGCTCTTTGGCGACGTCGTCGCTTCCTTTCACTCCATCACCAATCTCGACGAGATGCTGGCGGTGATATTTGCCAAAATCAAATCAATTTTTGCAATTGAAGGAGCGTCGATCGCCCTTCATGATGCGGCCGCCAAAGAATTTTATTTTTACCGGACGGTCGAGCAGACCGATCCGCTCGGCAAGCCGGCTCCGCTTCTGTTCAGCTTCCCTGATCATCAGGGCATCGCCGGCTGGGTAAAGGAGCACGACCAGACCGTACATATCGACAATGTGGAAAACGATGATCGGGTGCTCAACATTGATCCGCCCGACTCCGATTTCAGCACCCGGTCGATGATCTGCGTTCCGCTGAAATCGAGAAGGGGTTTCCTTGGCGTATTTTACGCGCTGAACAAAACCACCGGCGATTTTTCCGAACGCGATATCAAGCTGCTCGAAATCCTCTCCGGCACCATTGCCGTCTCGCTGGACAACGCCCGCCTCTATGGAGAGTTGACCGACAGTCTCCACTCCCTGGAGCGCCAGAAGCGGCAGCTGCTGTCGCAGGTGCAGTCAACCTCGACCTTTAACGACATCATCGGCTCTAGCCCGCCAATGCGTCGTCTATTTTTTCTGATGGAAAAAGTGATCGAGACCCCAACGACGGTGCTTATCCAGGGAGAAACGGGGACCGGCAAGGAGCTGGTCGCCAAGGTCATCCATTTCAACGGGCCGCTCAAGGACAAACCCTTTATCGCTGAAAACTGCGCGGCACTGCCTGAAACGCTTCTTGAGAGCGAACTTTTCGGCCATGTCCGCGGCGCCTTTACCGGCGCCGTCACCGACAAAAAAGGGTTGTTCGAGGTTGCCAACGGCGGGACGATTTTTCTCGATGAAATTGGAGAGATGTCGCTGCCGATGCAGGTCAAGCTGCTGCGTGTGCTGCAGGAAGGAGAGTTCCGCCCGGTCGGCAGTCACCAGACCGTCCGCGTAGACGTGCGGCTCATCGCCTCGACCAATCGCGATCTCAAGGAAGAAAGCCGCACCGGCGGGTTCAGAGAAGACCTCTACTACCGCATCAACGTCTTTCAGATCACCCCGCCGCCGCTGCGGGAACGCAAGGAAGACATCCTCCAGCTGGCCACTCATTTTCTGGAAAAATTTTCCGCCCGCTACCACAAACCGATCCCCCAGATTACCCCCCAGACGCTCGACCTGCTGCTCCGCTACGACTGGCCCGGTAATGTCCGGGAGCTGGAAAACGAAATGGAGCGGGCCATGACCATGGCGGCCGGCTCGGAACTCATAACTCCAGAGCTGCTTTCCGACAAGCTTCGGCCAGCTGGCAGCTATCTTTCAGGCGCCCTTCCGGCACACCCGCCCGGGTCACTGAAAGAGGCCGTGCAGGCCCTGGAGAAAAGGATGATCAGCGAAGCTCTGGCCAACGCCTCCGGAAACCGTTCCCGCGCAGCCAAGGACCTTGGCCTGTCGAGGCAGGGGCTGCTCAATAAGATCAGCGCCTATGATATCAGTACCCGGTGATCGGTGTCACCCGTCTCAGATCTGCCATTGATACCACAGCACCTCAAGGAGGATTTGCCCGTGGAAACGAAAAAAATCAGGATCTACAACTGCCACACCCATCTTTTCACCCTCGATCACCTGCCGACAGAATTCTTTATCAACCTGTATCCGGTTGCCTGGCTGATCAAGAATAAAACAACCAGAAAGATCATTATCCTCCTGGCCAACCTGATTCCGGCCGCATTGATAAAAAAATGGGGATCCATGATCCCTCGCATCGCAGCCTTTCTGAGCATCTGCGATAACCGTTCCCAACGAGATGTCTTTACCCGCTCCCTCCAGCACTACTATCCGGCCGACACGCGTTTTGTGGTTTTGCCGATGGACTACAGCTTCATGGGATATGGGGAACCGAAGATAGCCATCGACGGGCAGCTCGAGGAACTGGCGCAGATCAGGGATGAATTTCCTGACCAGGTGATACCCTTTGTACACATCGACCCCAGACATAAAAACGCCCTTGAAAGAGTGAGAACGTGGGTCATCAAAAGACACTTCCTGGGCGTCAAGATATACCCCCCGTTTGGCTACTCTCCAGACGATGAAATGCTCAGCCCGATCTACGACTTTTGCGAGAACTACGAAAACGGAATCCCGTTAATGACCCACTGTTCCGGGGCAGCCCTGAGGGCTAAAGAGTTTAAACATGACGAGGTTCAAGCCAACGCTTTCTGCAGCCCGGAGCAGTGCAGAATGGTTCTCAGAAGCCATCCGAGGCTGCGCTTCTGTCTCGGGCACTTCGGCGGAGATGATGCCTGGGCGGCGTATCTGAAAAAACCGCTGCTCAAGGACCGGATGAAACGAGATGAACGCACCTTCTCCGGAACCGAGAACTGGCTCCACGATATCATCGATATGCTTGACTCAGGCTTGTACCCCAACCTCTTCGTCGATATCGCTTATGTGATTTTCCACTACGAAGACAACATCAACATCCTCAAAGTCCTGTTGGAAAACCCACGTATACGCGACAGCGTGCTGTTCGGCACCGATTACTACATGGTTGAAATAGAAAAGTTCTCGGAAAAGAAGTTGTCGATGTTTTTACGGGCCCAGATCGGTGAGGATCATTACCGGGAGATTGCCGAGATCAACCCGACACGCTATCTGTTCGGCCCCTCACGGACCGCTCCATGAGAAGCGGCCAATGCATCGGCGGGCACGCGAGTCAGGCAGACGCCTTTTCCAACTCCGCCAGCAGCGCCGCAGCGGGAGCGGCGTCTTGGGGCGACCGGTGAAGCGGAAAATCCTGCATGAATTCTGAAAGCAGGGTATGGGCCGTGCCGGGGTCTCCCCGCCCGGCAAGCAGTCGGGCATGGTCCATGACAGCACGAATCTCGAGATTCAGCGAATGCTGCCGGGCGGCGATCGCTCTGGCCCTGTCGAACAGTTTTCTGGCATCTTCAGAAGTGGCGGATAAATCCATACCGGCAACAACGCCTTTGAGGCGGTATATTTCACTTTCCATCCATCGTTCCTTGCTCGATTGTATCACCTCTTCCGCCTGATCCAGATAGTCCTGGGCCCGGACCGGATTACCACAGCCGATATGGGCCTGGGCCATCCAGCACAAATAGGTGGGACGCCAGTAGACGAGGCCGGCCTTCTCAAGAAACACCAGCCCCTGATCGAAGATTTCCAGAGCCTGTTCGATGCTGCCGCTGTTGGCCAGCAGCCATGCCTGAAAAGCCCGGGCATTGGCTATCCAGAACGGCAGTTCTTTGCTGATGGCGAATGCCAGCAGCCGCTCGGCGATATTCTTGGTTGATCCCAGATCGTTGCGCACCGCAAATATCAGGGCAGAATGGGTCATCGCGTAGCCGATGGTGTTGGCATGGCCGCCCTGCTCAGCCAGCTCGATAGCCCTCCAGGCAGACTTTGTGGAATCCTCCGCATTGCCGGTCAGCCAGTGGGCGAATGCCAGCAGGGCATGTGCTGAAACCAGCGGATCGGTGCCACAGATATGCACCAGGTGGCCATGCTGGTCCGGTTTGAACAGTTCCAGGGTTTTGTTCAGTTCGGGGATGGCCTGGGCCGGATCGCCGACCAGAATGTAGGACGTGCCGAGGAGTCGGTGGGCGATGAGCCGGGCACCGGTATCCGGCAGTTTTTCCGAGAGCGACATCGTCTCTTTGGCTATCCGGTAGGACTCCTCGGTTCGGCCGAGAACCTGGGAAACTGCCCACCGACTGAACAGAACCGGGAAAACCAGCGGCGAGGCAGGGACCTGTTTGAGCAGCTCGAGGGACCTGCTGAGCACCGAATCAACCTCGGCAGAGGCATAGCCGAATGCGGCAATACCCGGACCGATCATCGAAACCTGGAGCTGCAGTTCGAGCTCTTTGCTGCGCTCGTCCTCCGGCAACCGGCTGACTGCTTCAAGCCCCCTTCTGAGCTGGTTGAATGCTTCGACATTGGAGGAGTTTCTGGCCGACTCGGTGCCGGCCATGAGAAAGCAGCGGCTGGCAGCCAGAGATTCTCCCGCCTGTTCATAGTAGTGTCCGAGGAGATCGCTCTCCCGTGCAGTAAAACTGGTTTTGCTGCCCTCCATCGCCTGTGCGGCGGCAAGGTTAAGACGCCGCCGCCTGCTTTTCACCAGAGACTTTACTGCCACTTCCCTGATCAGGGCATGCTTGAAACGATACAGCTTGCCCTCGTTGTCATGTTTTACAATCAGTCCGGAATTGACCAGCAGCGACAAGGACGTGGCCAGTGATTCCTTGTCCATATTGCATACGGTTCCGACCATCTCGGTATCGAATATCTGCCCCTGCACGGCTGCCGCCAGGGCTACCTCTCTTGCCTCACCGAGGCGGTCGAGACGGGCCATGATGATTCCGGTGAGCGTAGTCGGAATATCCTGGTCCTCCCTGACCGATTCGATGGAGATTTCCCCACCCTGATTGTCCGACCAGGTCGATTCCAGAATCGAAGCGCTCAACTCCTCGAGGAAAAGCGGAACACCCTCTGATCGCTGCATGATCAACTCGAAGAGATCCGCCGAAGGAGTCCGTTGATCGAAAATTTTCTGGCAGAACTCCCGACAATACTGGGCGGAGAATCTGTCGAGCTGGAGGGTCTGGTCCACCAGCCCGGATACCTCCTGCAGGAACGCCCCCGGCCGGCTGGAAATCAGCAGCATCACCGGTACACTCTTCAGAGACTGCATCACCGCGGGAAGAACTTCCCTGCTGCTGTGGTCGATCCACTGATAATCATCGACCCAGAGCAGAAGCGGTTTACGAGACGCCAGCGATGCAATGTACTTGAGCATGGCCCTGCGCATTGCCACCTTGACGTCCTGCGGGTCCAGCCCGTGCTTTTCAGTGCCGGCAGCGGCGCCGCTGGTGAGCAGCGCCTCAAAGGCCCCCAGCATCGGTTCATCCATGCTCAGGTCACCGCCGAGCAGCGACTTGATCAGTTTCCTGCGCTCCCTGGGATCCTCGATACCATCAACGTTGTAGACACGCTGGAGCCGTTCGATTATCGGGTAGTAGGCGATGTTCTGATGGTGCTCGGAGCCGAAGTAGTCCAGGAGGTAATAGCTGTCTTCGGGCAGCAGCCTGATCATTTCCCTGACCAGCCTTGTCTTTCCGATCCCCGCTTCGCCAACGACCAGGGCGCTGCAGCCATGGCCGGAAACACTCGCCTGCCACTTCTCCAGCAGCTGCTCTATTTCCTGTTCCCGGTCGACGCGGTCGGTCACGCCGCTCAGAGAGGTATGGGGCAGGTCGCCTTCATCCTGGTTGAACGACTCGATCCGGAATATCTGCACCGGCCGTTTCACCCCCTTGAGTTCCTTCCTGCCCAGCGAGTTCGTATTGAATTTGAACTTGAGCAGGCGCCAGGTAACCGAGCTGACCAGCACTTCGTTGGGCTCGGCCAACCCCTGTATGCGGGCGGCGATATTGGGAGTTGCTCCGACCGCGGTATTCTCCAGCCGGTCCCGCTCCGCAGCAACGTTGTCAACGACGACCAGACCGGTATGAATACCGATCCGGGCACGTATCGTGACGCCGTGTAGGGCCTGCGCTCTGAGACTTGCCCGATCGAGTGAATCGACGATTTCAAGGCCGGCCCGAACGGCGAGAACTGCATCATCCTCATGACTGACGGGATAACCGAAATAGACGAGCAGGCCATCACCCTGGACCGAGGCGATATAGCCGTTGAAACGCTCGACGACCCGGCAGGCGGTGGTGCGGAAGATATCGAGTATGTCGCGAAGATCTTCAGGGTCGAGCTTTTCAGAGAGAACAGTGGAGCCGACCATATCACAGAACATGACGGTAAAAAAACGACGCTCCAGGGAATCCCTGGCGATTACCTCACCGCTCGTTTCCAGTTTAGACATCTTCTACTCCCATCTGTACAATAAGTTGGACCAGCTTGGCGGGTCACCATAACGCTGACAGAAGCTGCACCCTAATATAGCAGAACATATTGCTTTTAAATATAATTTGCTCAATTTTCTAACACCTTTGACGAGTTGATTTCAGAGCCCCTCATATCAGACTCAGACCGGACCAGCCTGTTGCGGTAACGCTCGGGGACGTAGGGCTGGAGCCAGGGGGCGATGCCCCCCTCCGAATCCAGCACTCTGACCGGGGAAAAATAGGTCAGATAGTCTTCATCGCTTAACGGGTCACGAAATTCCCGATACTGGGGATCGAGTATGTCCGAGCCGGCGATATAGGTCCGCTCCGAACCGCGCTGATACGCTCTGGCAAGTTCCACGGCGCGGAAATTGGTGGCATAAAAAACATGCCAGAAAAAGGGATGGAGCGTCCGCGAGTCGAGGATGCAGGAGAGTGTCGAGCGCAGCAACCGCGAAGATGAAATACGGTGGTGCAGACCGCTGGAGATCATTCTAGCGAAATCGGCAACTGCTTCGATGTCATCGACCGTTTTGGCGAAGGTGATCGTTTCGCCGTCGAGATCACGCAACCGCAGGTCAGGCAGCAGTTCCCCTTCGGCACAGCACTCCCAGAACAGCTGGGTCCCGAGCAGGGGTGAAAGCAGGCTGAAAAAGGTGGCCATGGGAACCGCGGGGGCCTCGACCAGGCGGTCGATCTGCTCATTCATCTCATCGACCGTCGACAGGCGGGGATCGAAGATATAGGCGTACAAGACGGCTATACCGAGACGCTGTGTATAGCGAATGTCTTCCAGGATGCTCCCCTGAGCGGTTATATTCTGGCGTTTGTTCTGGGCCGCCAGAAAGGCCTCGTCCAGCGACTCCAGACCGGTGAATATGACCCGGCACTTGCTCTTTCGCATGAAGCGGACCAGGGACCGGTCCTCCAGCACGTTCTGGGTTGCCAACGCTCCCCAGGCCTTTATCGCCCGTTCTTTCTGAAGGTAGTTGCAGAGTTTTTCCAGGTGTTCGGGGTTATTAGTGAAATTATTGTCCACAAACCAGATGATCGGGTAGTTGCGCCGCAGACTGAAGCGCGGGCTGGTGCGGATCGAGTTGTCAATGCTCTCCAGAATGTGATCGAAATCATACGGTGCGTGGTAGGCCCCTTCGGCCGGCAGGACGCAGAATTTACACTGGTAGCTGCAGCCGCGCGATGCCTCGATCAGGTGCACGGAGGATTGAATAGCGTTTTTGGTCAGCAGCGAGTAATCGAGCCGGTAGGGGCGTATACAGGTCTGCGGAGACCGATAGATTTCTTTATGGGCACCGTTTTCATAGTCGTGCATGAAGTCGATCACATTTTCCACCCCACCGGCGCAGACAACATCGAAGAACCGGGTGGCAAATTCGGGAAAAAGAGTGCAGATCGATCCCCCAGCGATGACCAGGGCTCCACTTTGGCGGAAATGATAGGAGAGCTGGCGCATCCGGTCAAGGTCCGCCTGCAGGCCGCTCAAAAAGACCAGTTCGTAATCGATTCGGGTTTTGGTATCGTACGGCCCGTGCAGATCCTCG
The DNA here is from genome assembly GCA_963845115.1 of uncultured delta proteobacterium. GTDB lineage: Bacteria > Desulfobacterota > Desulfobulbia > Desulfobulbales > Desulfocapsaceae > JABDQA01. The sequence continues at coordinate 547,356 of CAWJQN010000003.1, forward strand.
TTGTAGAGGGTGAGCTGATATTTACCCTGGTCGATCAGCGAGCCGATGTGCAGCCCGTTTATCGGCTGGAGAATATCCACCGTGCTGCGCTTGCTGCGATCGCGGCGCAGGTGGGTGGTGATAATCAGCACTTTGCGGTTGTGCATATGAGTCGCTGCAAAACAGCCGGAGCTGGTGAAAAATGAGGGTTCGAGCCACTGACATCGGCACCATCAGAACAAGATGCCAGGGCCGGGCAACCCTGTCAAAGACAATGAGTCAATGTAACACGATTCTAACGCAATTCAAACAATTCGAGACTGGAATCAAGATCGATACCGGAGGTTTCCACTCTGATGAGATAGGAGGCGCCGCATTCAGGACCGGTTTTATTGTGACGGCTGGAAAAAGCCGTCACAATAAACCGCTACCGTTTACCAGGCGTGGTAACGCGATTGATGATGCTGATCGGCCAGCGCTATGGTAATATGGATGACAACAACTTCGTTACGAACGACACGAATCTGCTGTCGTAATACGCCTCAATCAGGCTGTGAACCGATTAACAGCGCTGCGGACCGAGCCACAGACAGCCTTTGACATCCACAGCACCGCTTCGAGCGGTGCCACGAGAATAAGATAGAGCAAGAGAAAGAGGTAATCGGTCGGACTGAGGCTGAGGCTGAAGGCGAAATGAGGATCGTAATCGCCGGGATCGAATTGTTTCCGCTGGGTATGATTATACATGACGTGCCTCCTTTTAGTCGGCAGGTCAGTCAACAATAGCGTCGGCTGAAAACCTGGTAACAGGTTGATGGTTAGCGGCATCCGCAGAACTCACAGCAATTACAAACGAGACCAGATGTCTCAGGTTGCAGCTTTTGATGCTTCGCTGCCTGGAAGGTGTCTGTAAGAAAATGTGGAGTTGCGCGTTTCTGTCGCTTCACCGGACCACTATAGATACTACATTGTGGTTGTCAACACGTGTGGTAGAGAGCAGCCCTGATTTTCGATTTCAAAACCAGCCATACACTGATCGGCTGCTTGACAGGACGCCACATTGTGGTATTTTTGATTTCAACCTGATTCATCTCTGAACCAGACAAATCTGACACTACAGCGGAAAAAATCATGCAGAGCGGCGAACGTTTCAACTTCATCAGCCACCTTATCGGCTCCTTCTTCGCCCTGACCGGGATGGTCTTGCTGATCGTCCTCTCTTCCCTTCAGGGAGATCCCTGGAAAGTCGTCAGTTTCAGTATTTACGGGACAAGCCTGTTTCTGGTCTACCTCAATTCAACCTGCTACCACGCCCTTCAGGGAAAGCCCAAAGCGGTGTTCCGCAAACTCGACCACCTGTCGATCTATCTGCTCATCGCCGGAACTTACACTCCGCTTACGCTCATCACCCTGCGCGGTGGGTGGGGATGGTCGATTTTCGGTGTTATCTGGGGATTGGCACTGCTGGGGATCGTTCTGGAGTTTCTGCTCACCAGCCACAAGAGAGCGATTACCACCGCCGTCTATGGTCTGATGGGCTGGCTCATCGTCATCGCCATCCGGCCGCTGTGGCAGTCGCTTCCGGGGCCGGGTCTGGCAGCGCTGGTCATCGGCGGCGTTTTTTATACGGCCGGCATCTATTTCTATATCGCCAAAAACAGAATCCGCCACTCACATGGGATCTGGCACCTGTTCGTGATTGCCGGCAGTAGTTTCCACTTCCTGACGATGCTCTACATCCTCTGAGGCCGTGGCTTTCTGTCTCCCCCGTATAGTTGCGAATTAGGGTTTCCGCATTTTCAACGGCGCAGCCTGAGCAGGATATCTTTGCTCGGCAAACCGTCGGCCGCGATTCCGATGGCGCTCTGATAGGCTGCAATGGCGGCCCGGGTCCCCCGTCCGGGGTTGCCGTCGATCTCGCCCTTGTAGTAACCCCTGTCCCGCAGCAGGGTCTGCAACTCGACCTTCTCCTCCGCATCGAGCGCGCCGGCGGGCCGGGGCCACTGCTGGACCATGCCCGGGTAGCCGCTTAAACGATCAGCGAGCAGACCCACGGCCAGGGCATAGGCATCGGCATTGTTGTATCGTTTCAGCACGAAGAAATTTCTCATCATCAAAAAACCCGGTCCGTTCTCCCCAGCCATGATTTTGAGCACCGCTTTTTCGCCCGGCCGCGGAAATGAACGGTTTCCCGGTCTTTTGAATCCCAGCTCCAGCCACTCGGAAAGAAGCCTGGTCTGACCCTCGTAGTTCTTACTGCCCGGCGGCAGAGTTACCTCGTATCCCCAAGACTTTGCGCTGCGCCAGCCGTTTTGTTTCAGCAGGTTGGCGGCGGTGGCCAGCGCATCGGGTACCGAGTTCCAGATATCACGGCGGCCGTCGCCGTCCATGTCGATACCGTAGGCCAGGTAGCTGGTCGGAATAAACTGGGTGTGACCCATGGCTCCGGCCCAGGAACCATAGAATCCATCGACCCCGACATCACCTTCCTGGAGGATCTGCAGGGCGGCAAGCAGCTGGGTGCGGCCGAATTTTCCCCTTTTCGGGTCGGCGTAGGCCAGGGTGGCCAGCGCCCGAGGGACATAGTGCAGCCGCTCCGGCTTCTGCAGCACGGCCCCATAGTTCGATTCCATCGACCAGATGGCCAGCAGGACGGAGCGCTTGACCCCGAACTTGCTGGAGACGTCCGTCAGGGTTCGGTCGTGGACCCGGTCCATGCGCTTGCCGGTCTCGATGGAGAAACGGTTCACCCTGCCGTCGATGTAATCCCAGATCTGGGTGGTGAACTCCGGCTGGTAAGCGGCTTTCTCCAGGACCCGTGCATCGGGTTCAGCTATCCCGGCAAAGGCGCTGTCCCAGATAGCCGGTCGGATCCCCTGCTGCCCGGCCAGCCGGCGAAAGTCATCGAGCCACAGGCCGAAATCTTCCTGCGCCGCCAGCGAAACCGGTACCAGCAGCACGACAAGACTGAGAACCAGCCTGACCATTTCTGTTGTTTTCAAAACGCTCCTCACCGACTGCTCTGTTCGATCAACCGCAAAACTAAAAAAACCCCTGATGGAATCCAATTCCACAGGGGTTTTCTACCAGATCGGGAAGAATTTGTTTAGCGCTTAACTTCCACCTGGGCCATTTTTTCATAATGACAGATCAGCCCGCCATGGTCGAGCCCCTGCTTTCCGTCCACCTTCAGGGCCTGCATGATCTCCATGACACCGGCGGTCAGCGGCAGCGGCACGCCGATCTCGTGGGCGGTTTCCAGGACGTTGGCCAGATCCTTGATGTGCAGTTCGATTCGGAAACCCGGATCGAATTTTCTGTCCATGACCAGCGGTGCTTTGGCGTCAAGCACCGTGCTTCCGGCCAGTCCGCCCCGGATAGCCTGATAGACCAGATCCGGCTCCACCCCTGCCTTGGTGGCCAGCACCAGCGCCTCGGACATGGCGGCGATATTGAGCGCCACGATAATCTGGTTGGCCAGTTTGGTGGTGTTGCCGGCTCCGATACTGCCGGTGTAGACAACCGAAGCGGCCATGGCCATCATCAGGTCGTAGCATTTGTCAAAGATCTCCTTCCTGCCGCCGACCATGACCGAGATAGTGCCGTCGATCGCTTTCGGTTCTCCGCCGCTGACCGGGGCATCGAGCATCTCTACACCGTTTTTGTCGAGTTCTGCCGCCATTTTACGGCTGGCAAGCGGGGCAATCGAGCTCATATCGATGATTACCGTTCCCGCTTTCGCACTCTCGATAATACCGTTATTACCCAGAACCACCTCTTCCACATGGGGAGAGTTGGGCAGCATGGTGACGATGAACTCACACTGCTCCGCCACCGCTCTGGGGCTGTCTGCCGTGGCAGCACCCGCCTTGGCCAGCTCGGCAACCGCCTCTTTATTGTGATCCAGAACCACCAGATCGTAGCCGGCCTTGAGCAGGTTCTTGCTCATCGGCTTCCCCATAATGCCAAGTCCAATAAAACCAACCTTCATTTTGTCTCTCCTTTTATGTTTCAGTTTGAATTTTTACTCATTGAATCACCGATAACTCGACAGCCAGTCAAGTCCTGCCTCGGTTCCGGCGGCGGGGATATATTCGCAGCCGATCCAGCCGTCATATCCGAGAGCGTCTATGGCCGCAAAGAGGTTGTTGAAATTGATCTCCCCGCTGCCCGGTTCATGCCTGCCGGGGTTGTCGGCCAGCTGAATATGATCGATCACCTCCTTGAGCGCTGTGATCGTATTGATCAGGTCTCCTTCCATCCGCTGCATGTGATAGATATCGTACTGGAATTTGACATTCGGTCTGCCGACCGCCTCGATCAGTTCGACCGTCTCCCGGGAGCCGACCAGGTGAAAACCGGGCACATCACGGCTGTTAAGCGCCTCGAGCAGGAGCGTGAGATTCTCCCTGGCCAGTTCATCGGCAGCAAAGCGCAGGTTGGCAACCAGGGTCTCCTGAATGGAATCATGGTCCTCTCCTTCCGGAGTCAACCCGACCAGACAATTTATCCTCGGGCATTGAAACATTTTCGCATAGGGAATCGCCCGGCCGACATTTTCCTGAAACTCCCCGCTTCTTCCCGGAAGGCAGGCGATTCCCCTGCCGCCGGAGCCCCATTCATCCACGGGCAGGTTGAACAGCACCTGCTGCAGGCCATATTTCTGGTGCAGCTCCTGCAACTGCTCAGCCGACCAGTCATAGGGGAACATATACTCGACGGCGGTAAAGCCGCTGGCGGCTGCTTTCTCGAATCGGGCGAGAAAGTCGACCTCGGTAAACAACATCGATAGATTTGCGCTGAATTTAGCCATAATTGATCCTTTCCGGGTTGTGCAATCGCCTCGTTGATTGCCGGGTTGAAGAAATGATGTGTCACTGACCCATCAAATATCAGAACATCAGATGTTCTGATATTTTTTTATTGCGCACTTGCTTATTAGTCAATAAAAAAGATAGCTGTTTAATGGTTATTGTAACTTTTGCCGGGGAGCGCAATGGCAGTTCATCATCTTTGCACCCTGGCACCAACTCCTGGGCCGATGAGACTATGACAGAACTCAATTTTCAATTGGAACGAAAACGACTGGCCGATCAGGTGGCCGACCACCTCATGGCGCTCATCGGCACCGGTGCGCTGAAACCGGGTGACCGGCTGCCGTCGGAACCGGAACTGATGAAACAGTTTCAGGTCGGCAGGAGCTCGATCAGGGAAGCGATCGGAGCATTGTCGCTGGTCGGTCTGGTAACGGTAAAACCGGGCCAGGGAACCCATGTGGCCGGCTTCTCTGCCGAAAGCAATCTAAAACCGATCGGCCTGCTGGGAATCGGCCGGGAAAAAATCCGGGAGCTGGTGGAAGCCCGGGTCGAACTGGAATGCGTCATCGTCCGTCTGGCAGCTGAGCGGGCGACTCCCGAGGATGTAGAAGAGATCGCGCAGGTACACCAGCGGATGAAAGCGGTCGGCAATCTGGAAGATCAGCTGATCAAGCTCGATCTGGGATTTCACATGGCGGTGGCCCGGGCATCGCGCAACAGCGTACTGATCAGATTCCTGATGGAAATGAGACAGCCGATCAGGCTGTGGATGGAGCAGAAAGCCAAATTCGACTGGGGTTACGAGAAGGTCTTCGACCAGCATGAACTGATCTATCAGGCAATTCTGACCGGAGACGCTGCCCAGGCAGAATCGGCCCTCAGATCGCATCTGCAGTCAACCGGGGAACGGCTGGTTGCAGCGATCCTGAGTGAGATAAAAGATTAACGAACGAAATGGCTTCATTATGAAAACATCATTGCTGTTCGGCAGACAGGAACTGCACCTCGATCTGGCCGATGAAATAATCATTCATGAAATCAACAAACACCCGATGCCGCTGATCGATGATGTCGACGGCGCTATCCGGCAGGCCCTGCTCGAGCCCGTGGGCAGCCCCGATCTGCCCACCCTGGCGGCCGGCAGGAAAACCGCCTGCATTCTGATCTGCGACATCACCCGGCCGGTGCCCAACGGCGACCTCCTGCCGCCGCTGCTCGATACGCTGACGGCCGGTGGAATAAGCAAAGAAGATATCCTCATCCTGGTGGCCACCGGGCTGCACCGGCCCAACGAGGGGGAGGAACTGCGGGAACTGGTCGGCAATGACGAGGTGTTCAGCTCGTTTCGCATCGAAAACCATTTCGCCCGGGACCGGGCCGCCCACATCGATCTGGGTATGACCTCCCAGGGTATTCCGATCGGCATCGACCGCCGCTTTTACGAGGCCGACCTGAGAATCGCCACCGGCCTGGTGGAGCCCCATTTCATGGCCGGCTATTCCGGCGGCCGCAAAGTTGTGGCGCCCGGCATCGCCTATCAGGACACCATCTTGACCTTTCACACCGCCCATATCCTCGAGCATCCGAGGGCGGTGAACTGCGTGATGGAGAACAATCCGCTGCATGAAGCCCAGATCGAAATTATTCGTAAAATCGGGGATATTTACGCACTCAATGTTGCCATCGATGACAAGCGCCGGCTGGGCAAGGTTACCTTCGGCGCCATCGAACCGAGCCACCTCGAGGCGGTGCGGTTCATGAAGCAATATGCCGAAATAGACGTCGACCGCACCTTCTCCACCGTGGTCACCTCGGCCGGCGGCTACCCGCTGGACAAGACCTACTACCAGACGGTGAAGGGCATGGTCGGCCCGATGGACATCCTCAAGCCCGGCGGCACCATCATCATCGCCAGCGAATGTTCAGAAGGCATCGGCAGCCCGGAGTTCGCGGCTGCACAGCAGATGCTCTGCCGCCATGGGCAGAGCCAGTTCATGAATATCCTGGGCGGACGAAGCAAGGCGCTGATCGATGAATGGCAGACCGAGATGCTGCTCAAGCCGCTGCGCAAAGGAGAGATCAAGCTCTTTACCGAACAGCTCTCCACGGCCGATCTCGACAAGATTTTCGTCGATCATGTCACCGATCTCGAGCAGGCGATCATGGACAGCGTCAAAAAACAGAATGACCCGGAAATTGCCGTTATCCCGGAAGGCCCGTACGTGGTTCCCCACTACTCGGGCCGGTAGCGGCTGCGCAGAGCCGGCCGCAGCCCGGCCGAACCGAGTCCCAGCCGAGGGGCGGCCGGTCAACCAATCAAGCCAAGCACCCGATCGGTGAATGAGGTGGTTGTCTCCGTGCCGCCCAGATCAGGGGTGAACTGTTTTTTTTCGGTAACCGTCTCCACCGCCTTCATCAAAGCATCAGCCGCCGTTTTCTCGCCCAGGAATTCGAGCATCATCTGCACCGACCAGAGCGTCGCGATCGGATTGGCAATCCCCTGCCCGGCGATATCGGGCGCCGAGCCATGCACCGGCTCGAACATCGACGGGTAGGTTCGGTCGACGTTGATATTGGCCGAAGGCGCGATACCGATGCCGCCGGCAATGGCCGGGCCCAGATCGGAGAGAATGTCGCCGAACAGATTGCTGCCGACCACCACATCGAACCAGTCGGGGTGCTGGACAAAGTGGGCGGTCAGGATATCGATATGGAACTGGTCGCGCCGCAAATCGGGGAATTCACTGCCGACAGCAGCGAATCTCTCATCCCAGAACGGCATGGTATAGCTGATGCCGTTGCTTTTTGTGGCCGATGTGAGGTGGTGAGCCGGACGCTGCATGGCCAGTTCGCAAGCATACCTGATGATCCTGTCGACCCCGACACGGGTAAAAACCGACTCCTGGATGACGCATTCGCGCTCGCTGTTTTCGAACATTCGGCCGCCGGTGTTGGAATACTCTCCCTCGGTGTTCTCCCGAACCACCATGAAATCGATGTCTTCGGGGCCCCGGTTGGCCAGCGGCGAACTGATGCCTTTGAGCAGCCGCACCGGCCGAAGATTGACATATTGATCGAAGCGGCGCCTGATCGGCAGGAGCAGGCCCCAGAGAGAAACATGATCGGCCACCGCCGGGTCGCCGACGGCGCCGAGCAGAATAGCATCGAACGGGCACAGCTGCTCGATGCCGTCTTCGGGCATCATCTCCCCATGCTCGAGGTAATAGGCGCAGGAGAAGGGAAACTCGGTGAAGGTGCAATCGAAATCAAAAGCCTGAGCCAGCGCCTCGATCGCCCTCACCCCTTCAGGTATCACTTCCCGGCCGATACCGTCTCCGGGAATCAGTGCAATTTTGTATGTCACGTTAAAGCTCCTGGTTACAATTATTAAAAAAAATCAGAGGATCATATTTACCAGAAAACCGGCCGAAACCGCCATAACCATTACTGAAGCGACAAAGCCGACCAGCAGCGGCAGCCGGAACATCCCTTTGAGCATGGCGACTTCCGGCAGGCTGGCGCCGGCTCCGCCGATGATCAGAGCCGTGACTGCCCCGAGGCTCATCCCCTTGGCCACCAGGCTGGAAGCGATCGGCACCATGGTGGAGACCCGGAGGTAGAGGGGAACGCCGATAACGGCCGAAGCCGGAACCGCCAGCGGGTTGTCTGCCCCGGCCAGGCGAACGACCATTTCCGCGGGAAGGAAGCCATGAATGACTGAACCGATAGCAACGCCTGCTATGACATAGGGCAAAAGGGTTTTGAACTGGTTCAGAGCCTCGTCGAAGATGCGTCGCCAGCGACTCGGGGGCTCCCGGTAGGCGGGGATAAAGAAGGCTGGCCCCGGAATCCGTTCCGGCGCACTGGAGTCGCAACAGCGCTCGGCAGGCTGCACCATGGTGAGCCCGGGCTGCGGAGTCGACGCATCGCAGCAGGCCCCGGCAGCAGGCAGGACCGCGCCTGCAGACGTGCGTTTCTGCCCGGAGACGCCGTTCAGCACATCGCCGATGATGTATCTGGAGAACCCGGCTTTATCCAATAAAAAGCTGATCAGGATAGTCATGCCGATGGCCACCGATGCGTACACCAGGGTCACCTCAAATCCGAGCAGGGTGATCAGCAGGGGAATGATGACCGGATTGACCAGCGGCGAGGTGAACAAAAAGGCCATGGTCGGGCCGAACCCGGCTCCGGCCCGCAGCAGACCCAGCGTCACCGGGATGGTCGAACAGCTGCAGAACGGGGTCAGTCCACCGAGCAGCGAGCCGATCAAATAGCCGCTGCCGCGGCGGCCCGAGAGCCAGTGCTTGACCTTGTCCTGGGGCAGGAATTCATTGATCACCCCGACGAGAAAGCTGATCCCGACAAACAGGATGGTCAACTCGATCATCGTGTAGAGAAAGAAACCAAGGGTTTCCTGGAGGTGCGGCAGACTCTGTTCCATCAGCTCTTCTCCGGATCTGCAATGCTGTTAACCGGGAAACCTTGTCCCCTATCGACCTGCAGCGAGCAGCACTCGGACAGCAGGTAGCCGGCAAGCTCACGAATCGCACCCATCTGCGGTTCGCAATGCAGGGTCCGGCTCTGCCGGCGCTGCCTGACCAGGCCGACCTTTACCAGGCGCTGAAGATGATGGGTCAGGGTCGACCCCGGTATTCCCAGATGCTTTTGAATATCGCCGACCGGCAGCCCATGCTTCCCGGCCCTGACCAGCAACCTGAAAATCGACAACCGGGTTACATTGCCCAACTCGGAGCAGCGCTGCGCCGCCTTTTCCAGATTCATTGAAAACACCTCGTAGAATTTGCCATAAGTATTTTCGCCACCCTACCGCCAGGCCAAAATATTGTCAACCATATTTCTAGAAATATGGAAACATTTCCATGGTATCAGAAATTGATTTCATCGCCGTCCGTGTCAGATCGTCTTGTGAGCAGTCACATACGAAGGCTGACACGGTTCATATAACCAACTAAATTAACCCCATAAATTCTAATACCTGCAAGCATCATCATTTTTCTGCAAAAACACGAACGGATAGATTGGCTAATGCTGAATCGGCCCATACATGCTAGGATACGCCAGCTTGCAGCCGTACCTCAACAGGGAGCCTCTCAAGAGGTTTGCGGCTTTATCTGAGACCAGCAATTGCAGGGCCATCAGGTTTCATGCATGGAAAAAGGCCGCCGATCGCGACTCCGGTGTGAGGGGCTTTCGAGACGGGTGCGTTTTATTATCGATTCTGGACTTTGAATCATTTTCAATCAATTGCGAGGAAAACCATGCCCATCGTTAACGCAAAGGAGATGCTGCTCAAGGCGACCGCTGAAAAATATGCGGTCGGCGCCTTCAACGTCACCAACTTTCTCCAGATGAAAGCGGCGGTTCAGGCCGCCATAAACAAAAAGTCACCGCTCATTATCCAAACTTCGGTTACCCCCTCACGGTTTCGCCAACCGGAAGTTGTCGCTGCGGTATTCAGGACACTGGCCGAAAAGGCACCCGTTCCCATTTGTCTTCATATCGACCACTGCAACGATGTTGACTATTGTAAAACCTGTGCCGACGCGGGGTATACCAACGTGATGATCGATGCCTCGCATCATGATTTCGAGGAAAATATCCGCCAGACCAGAGCGGTAAGCGACTATTGTCACGCCCGGGGCCTTTCAGTCGAAGGTGAGCTTGGTACCGTCTCCGGCGTTGAAGATCAGGTCGTGGTTGCCGAAGACGCAGCCCAGCTGTGTGATCCTGATCTGGCCGTCACCTTTGTAGAACAGACGAAAATCGACCTGCTCGCCCCGGCCATAGGCACGGCCCACGGTGTCTACAAGACTACGAACCCGGTTCTCGACTTCGATCGGCTGGCGACCATCGCTGCAAAAATCAACGGAAACGGCCCCACAACACCGCTGGTAATACACGGTGGGACAGGCCTTTCCGACGAGACGGTCAAAAAGCTGGTATCCCTTGGCGGATCCAAGTTCAATGTCTCCACCGAATTGAAGCACTGCCTCATCGACACCACCTTCGAATATTTGTCCGCCAACCGGGACCAGTACGACCCCGGCAAACTCGACCAGGCCGTTCTAGCTTCCATCAGCGGAGTGATCGAGAGATGGATCGATCTGCTCGGCAGTGGCGGGAAAGCCTGATTTCAACATTAACCGGAGGGTGAAATGCCAGACATAAAAGCGCTTTTTTTCGATATGGATGGCGTCATTATCGATACGGAACGGGACGGGCACCGGGTCGCGTTCAACAAAGCATTCGAAGAGTTCGGTTATGATTTCCACTGGGACGAGGATTACTACCACCGGCTGCTTCAAGTTGCCGGCGGCAAGGAGCGGATGCGTCATTTTTTCAGGAAGGAGGGCCTGCTGACACAGCTCTCTGCTGAGGAGATGGATGCCCACCTGATTGAGCTCCACGCTTGCAAGACGTCTATTTTCATGAATATGATCGAAGCGGGCAGCCTCCCCCTGCGGCCCGGCATCAGACGCTTTATGAAGGAAGCGGCGGAAGAAGGGTTGCTGATCTGTGTGTGCACTACAGCCGCAGAAAAATCGGCCCGTACGGTCACCAAGACGATGCTGCCGGAGGTTGACTTTGCCCATGTGCTCGCTGGAGATATCGTCAAAAAGAAGAAACCCGATCCGGCGATCTACAATCTTGCTCTGCAGAGGACCGGCCTGGCTCCGGAAAACTGCCTGGTGATCGAAGATTCAGAAATCGGCGTGCAGGCTGCCAAGGCAGCGGGCATCAGCGTTATAGCCACCATCAATGGTTATACTGAAGAGGAGGACTTATCGCCTGCCGATATCGTCTTATCCTGCCTCGGCGACGAAGGCGTTGAGCTCGGAGTATTGAAATCGCCGGTTGAAAATCTCGATTTCAAAGGGGTTCTGCACCTGTCCCAGGTTGTCGATTTTTTCAGATAGTCGAAAAACAGACGTTATGCTGGCCTCCATCGAGTACGGTTCCGGCACGCCAGTCATACTGCTTCATGGGCTGCTCGGCTCAAAAGCAAATATGGCTGGTGCCGCACGATCACTCAGCGACAGCTGCCGGGCCATTGCCGTGGACCTGAGAAACCACGGCGAGTCCTTTCACCACAAGTCGATGAATTATCGAATCATGGCAGCCGACATCGGCGGTTTCATGGACGACTGCGGCATCGAAGAGGTCCTGCTGGTCGGGCACTCCATGGGAGGGAAATGCGCCATGCAGCTGGCGCTCTCCTTTCCTGACCGGGTGGCCAAGCTGGTAGTTGTCGATATTGCCCCGCGACTCTATGAAACTCCCAACTGGACTGATTACCTCACAGCCATGATGTCTGTCGACCCGGCTGAATTGGGTTCCAGGAAAGAAGCAGACGAACTGCTCAGCCAAGCAATACCCTCGGCGGTGTATCGACAATTTCTGCTCAGCAACCTGATCAACGAAGAGGGCGGCGGTTTCCGCTGGCGTCCCAACCTTGCCGCTCTCCTCGAGGCCCGGGAGGATATCTGTGCCCCCGTCTCAGGCCCACCGTCCGCCATCGAGACGCTGTTCATACGAGGAGCAGATTCAGACTATATCGAGGATGAAGATCTTCCCATTATCAGAGATTTATTTCCGAATTCAACACTGGTCACCGTTCCGGACTGCGGCCATCTCGTGCATATCGAGGCCCGGGATCAATTTAACGAGCTGCTCGCTGGGTTTTTATCAGGCGTTGAATAAATTCTCCGGGGGATCTCACAAAATCCATCCTTCAGGCTATATCACCGTTTTGCATTTCGGGCCCCCAGTGTCCTGACCCGGCAAACCACATTTCACCAGGTGAAATATTCCCTAAACTGGCAATTGCCGGCAGTACCTGTCGGATTTCAGCGATCCTTCAGGTATTCTTCAAGCCTGATTATATCGGCGGTAAAATTGCGGATGCCCTCGGCCAGTTTCTCGGTGGCCATGGCGTCTTCGTTCAGCATCCAGCGAAAAGCTTTTTCATCCATCTCGATTTTGTCGATATCCATCGCCCGCGATGCCGCTTCATCGAGCTTGCGCGTCAGCTGGCCATCCATATTTTCAAGCTCTTGCAGCAGGCCCGGAGAAATCGTTAACAAATCACAACCGGCCAGCTCGAGGATTTCACCGCTGTTGCGGAAACTGGCCCCCATGATTTCAGTCTGATAGCCGAATTTCTTGTAATAATTGAAGATCTGGGTAACCGACAGCACCCCGGGGTCTTCGGCCGGTACGATATCATCGACACCGCGGCTTTTCTTATACCAGTCATAGATGCGCCCCACGAATGGGGAGATGAGCTTCACCCCGGCCTCCGCGCAGGCAATCGCCTGCCCTATGCTGAAAAGCAGCGTCAAGTTGCATTTTATGCCCTCTTTCTCCAATTCTTCCGCCGCCTTGATGCCCTCCCAGGTCGAGGCGATCTTGATCAGGATTCGTTCCCTGGCCACCCCCTCACTCTCGTAGAGGGCGATCAGTTCTCTGGCCTTGCCGATAGTGCCGGGGGTATCGAACGACAAGCGGGCATCCACTTCTGTCGATACCCGGCCCTGGACGATCTTGAGAATTTCCAGACCAAAATCCACCGCAAGCCTGTCCATACAGAGCTCCAGCTGTTTCCCGCCGCTGGTCCCTGCCTGCTTTTTACTGAAAGCAACAGCCCGGTCCACCAGGGAGGCGTATTCCGGTTTCTGGGCGGCTGCATAAATAAGAGACGGGTTGGTCGTTGCGTCAATGGGCTGGTATTGCACCATGGACTCGAAGTCCCCCGTGTCCGCGACCACCCGGGTCATCTGCTTCAGTTGATCTAAAATGTTCATCTCTGGCTCCATTCTGGTTGAATAATCGGGTAACCGTTAACAACGGTAACGGGTATCTCTCTGGGGTCCGACAACAAGCATTATAGCAGCATAGATTAATATGGTAACAAAAATGTCCCTAAAGATAGGGGCGCTGCCTGATGAGATAATCGTGAAATGAGGGCCAGCCATGATTAGAATAGTGACACTACCCATTAATATGAGGACTCAGTGAAAACACAGGAGCCGTGCTGCTTTTGGTCTCCTTTTCTTATCTTCGGATCTCTTCTGGTTAAAATCGACTTGTCAGTATGAAAAACATCCAGCCCTACAATGGATTCGAACAGGGGCCGATCCGGCCGCCCAGCGAGTCGGAGAGTCTGCTGATCAGAATCACCCGCAACTGCCCGTGGAACCGCTGCACCTTCTGTCCGGTCTACAAGGGCGAATCCTTCAGCCTGCGGCCGGTGGACCACGTCCTCAAGGATATCGATGCGGTCAGGTCGGCGGTCGAGGTGATCCTCGAGACCAGAAAAACCGGAACCCGCTACTACGGCGACTTTTTAGCAGACAGGGTCGAGGACGAGGCCGCCCTGCAGGCTGCGTATCACTTCGTGGCCGGAGGGATGAAGTCGATCTTCCTGCAGGACGGCAACAGTCTGATCATCAAGCCGGAGGACATGATCAGAATCCTTGAATACCTGAAACAGGCCTTCCCGATGGTTGAGCGCATCACCTCCTATGCCCGCTCCCACACCGTGGCCCGAATCTCTGATGAGAACCTCCGGCGGATGGCGGATACCGGACTCAACCGGATTCACATCGGCATGGAATCTGGGTCGGATACGGTTCTGAAGAAGGTCAGCAAGGGTGTTGACAAAGCGACCCAGATCCGGGCCGGGCAGAAGGTCAAAAGCGCCGGCATCGAGCTGTCGGAATATTTCATGCCCGGGCTGGGAGGGGCATCGCTCTCCACAGAGCACGCCCTGGAATCGGCCGATGCCCTGAACCGGATCAACCCCGATTTCATCCGCCTGAGATCGCTGGCCCTGCCCGCGGCAGCCCCCCTGACCAGCCAATACCAGGAGGGTAATTTCGACATGCCGGGGGAAGTCGACACGATACGCGAGCTGTTGCTCTTCCTGGAGTCGCTCGACGGTATCAACAGCACGATTCGCAGCGACCATGTACTCAACCTCTTCTCGGAGGTGAACGGCACCCTGCCCGCTGACAGGGAAAAAATGCTCAGCCCGCTGCGCCGCTTCCTGGACCTGGATCCCGAAGAGCAGATGATCTTCTGCATCGGCAGGCGAACCCACCGCCTCGCCGGTCTCGATGACCTCGACAAGCCCGGGCTGCGCGAGCCGGTTGCCAGAATGTGTGCTGAGTGCGGGGCAACCCCGGACAATATGGACAGCCTCATCCAATCGATAATGCAGCGCTTCATTTAGACTCCCGCCCTTCTTGACGAGTCGAGACAACGATAGAATAGTTTCAGGGAAAGATATCCACATTGTTCGATTAACCAGGCAGCAGAAAATATAACCCGTGGACAGACACCCTCCAGCAGATCAGCCCCCGGACATGAAATCGGCCATCTACCGGATCGTTCTCAGCGCCGCTTACCTGATCCTGCTCTCTGTTGTTCTGGCCATACCGACCTCTTTCGAAACCACGACCCTCTGGTACAAGACCGGCATCGACAAAACAATGCTGACGGCTGCGCAGTATCTCGGTCTGGCAGCACTGTCCCTTCTCTATCTGCAGGTCATCCTGTCGCTGAAAGGGGCGTTTCTTTCGAGTGTTTTCGGGACGGCGGCCCTGATGCGCTACCACCGGATCAATGCACTGCTTATTCTCGGCCTGGCGGCAGCCCATGTTCTGCTGGTGTTGATTCCCGAAGGATTAGCCAACCTGCCGATGGGTAAAAAATTCTGGCCGGAAATGGTCGGGGCGGGTCTCTTCGCCCTCATCGCCGTCCTGGTTGTCATTTCCTACTTCCGCCGACGGCTGCGCCTGCCCTTCCCGGTCTGGAGAGGGGTCCACAAGCCGGCGGGCTACCTGGCCCTGCTGCTGGTTACCATCCATGTACTGTTCGTCAGCGAGTCGTTCGAACAGCCGCTGCCGAGAATCTCTCTTCTGAGCTTTTTCGCCCTGACCGTCATCGGGACGGTCGTGGTGAAAATCAAGGCCTGGCAACAGGCCCGAAACAACCTGCCCCGGAGGCAATCATGAAAACCATACAGACGACCCTGATCGCTCTGCTCCTGACCATTACCGCGTCGAGCGCTTCAGCGGCGGCGCGCTCGTGGGATCTGGACACGGCGCATTCCAATATCTATTTCGGCGTGACCCATATTTTTTCAAAGGTGAACGGGCTATTCAACGACTTTGCCCTTGACCTGAACTTCGACCCGGAAAACCTCGAGCAGAGCAGTTTTCTTTTCACCATCGAGGTTGACTCGATCAACACCAATATCCCCAAACGGGACAAACATCTGGTCTCCGCCGATTTTTTCGATGCGGGGCAATTCCCGCAGATGACCTTTCAGTCAAAGAGCATTACCAGCAGCGGCGACAATCTCTACAACGTTGCCGGCACGTTGACCATCAAGGGAGTGGAATATGACGTGACCCTGCCGCTGAAACTCGAGGGGATAGCCGAACATCCAACCAAGAAAGGCACCGATGTTGCCGGCTTTAACGGAACTCTCACCATTGACCGGCTGGCTCACGGGGTTGGAACGGGTAAGTTCTACGAGATGGGCGTGGTCGACAAGATGGTGGATATCTTCGTCAGCATCGAGGTGCTCAGCGAAAGATGAGACATCCCTGAAATGAAAGCCTGACCGGGCCGCCTGGCGGCGCTGAAGCCGGGGATCCGAAAAACAGAGCAGGCCTGCTAGGCAAACTTGCTCAGCGTTCGCCGGACTGCGTCCTTCCAGCCCTCGTACTTGCGGGCCCGTACCGATTCATCGAGGGCGGGGGCAAAGCGGCACTCCCGGCGCCAGCCCCGGGCGAACACCTCAGGCTTTTCATAGACTCCTTCATAGAGGCCGGCCAGGTAGGCGGCCCCGAGGGCGGTGGTCTCGAGAACCTCCGGCCGGTCCACCGGCGCGTTGAGGATGTCGGACAGAAACTGCATGGTCCAGTTCGAGGCAACCATGCCGCCGTCCACCCTGAGGATGGTTTCCCCCATCGACCGCCAGTCACCCCGCATGGCTTCGAGCAGGTCCCTGGTCTGGTAGCAGACCGATTCCAGTGCCGCCCGGGACAGCTCCGCCGGACCGGTTGCCCTGGTGATGCCGAAAATTGCGCCACGGGCGTCGGGGTCCCAGTGAGGGGCGCCGAGACCGGTGAAAGCCGGGACCAGATAGACATCCTGGGTAATATCGGCCTTGGCTGCCAGCCGGCCGGTCTGATTGGCCGCCTCGATCAGGCCCATCGCATCGCGCATCCACTGCACCGCCGCTCCGGCCACAAAGATCGAACCTTCAAGGGCATAGGTATTCTTACCGTTCAAACGATAGCCGATGGTGGTCAGCAGCCTGTTTTTGGAAACCACCGCTTCTTCCCCGGTGTTGAGCACCACAAAACAGCCGGTGCCGTAAGTCGATTTGATCATACCCGGTTTAAAGCAGGCCTGGCCGACCAGGGCGGCCTGCTGATCACCCGCCACGCCCCGCAGGGCGATCGGATGGCCCAGCAGGGAACCGTCGATGTGACCGAAATCAGCCGATGAATCCTTGACCTCCGGCAGCAGCGAGCGCGGAATATCAAGCAGGTCGAGGAGTTCTTCATCCCAGCAGTTCTCGTGGATATTGTAGAGCATGGTCCGGGAGGCATTGGTCGCGTCAGTGGCATGTACAGCCCCCCCGGTCAGGCGCCAGAGCAGAAATGTATCGACCGTACCGAACGCCAGTTTTCCTGCTTCGGCGCGGCTCCGCGCACCTTCAACATGATCGAGGATCCAGCCGATTTTGGTTGCCGAGAAATAGGCATCGATCAGCAGCCCGGTTTTTGCGGTGATCATCGGCCCATGACCGGCCTCCTCGAGACTGGTGCACAGCTCAGCCGTGCGCCGATCCTGCCAGACGATGGCCCGGTGTATCGGTTTGGATGTCTCCCGGTCCCAGATAAGGGTGGTCTCCCGCTGATTGGTGATACCGGCGGCGGCGATATCTGCCGCACCGAGGCCGCTGCCCTCCAGGGCCTTGCGGCAGGTTGAAAGGGTGGTTGACCAGATGTCCTCGGGGTTGTGCTCAACCCACCCGGATTGGGGAAAATACTGCTTGAACTCCTGCTGGGCGGAGCCGACAACCTCAAATTTGCTGTCAAAGACTATTGCTCTGCTCGAAGTCGTGCCCTGGTCTATTGCAAGGATG
Organism: uncultured delta proteobacterium; assembly: GCA_963845115.1. GTDB lineage: Bacteria > Desulfobacterota > Desulfobulbia > Desulfobulbales > Desulfocapsaceae > JABDQA01. The sequence goes on from CAWJQN010000003.1 coordinate 565,344, forward strand.
TGCGCGGCCATAAGAACCCCTCCGGGATGAATTTCATGTCATGTTCCAGATGTCGACTAAGTAAACCGAATCAGATCAGAAAATAAAATAAAAAAAGACCGGACGGCAGACTAATGATGTTATGCTTCTGTTGACCAGCTTGGCGGTTGACAGTATCTTATGGGACCGGCTTATACGGCGCACGGATAGATCCTCGAAACAGATGACGGCAGCTAAGCCGTATATACCCTGATACCTGAGAACATGGACTACAGCTTACTGCAGCTTCTCGGCGACGAAACGATTCTGCACTCCTATATGGCCAGCAGCAGCATCTGGCTGCTGCTGGCTGTTATTGTCATCAGCATTACCGTGCTGGCAAAAGGGGCTGACTGGCTCATCGAAGGGGCCGTCGACATCGCCGCCCGCACCGGCATGTCGAAAATCGTTATCGGCGCCACCATCATTTCACTGGGCACGACCCTGCCCGAGGCATTCGTGTCGGTGATGGCCGCATATATGGGAAATCCCGGCCTGGCCCTGGGCAACGGCGTTGGCTCGATCATTGCCGACACCGGGCTGATATTCGGCATCTCGTGCATCCTGGTGCCGATGCCGGTGAACCGTTTTATCCTCAACCGCACCGGCTGGGTCCAACTCGGCTCAGCCGTTCTGCTGGTACTCTTCAGCATCGCCGCCTATTTCAACCGTTCCCCCGGCGCCCTGCCGGTCCTGGAGCGCTGGGTCGGTTTTCTTTTTCTCGCACTGCTGGTGGTTTATCTGTATATGGCCTACTACTGGTCAAAACAGCAGCGCGGCGGAGCTGACCTGGGCGGGCAAATCCCCGACAGCCCCTCGAGGCTCATACTGATCTCCTGGATCATGCTCGGGGGCGGCCTCTTCCTGGTTATCATCGGGGCCCGCATGCTGGTTCCGGGAGCCTCGGAGATTGCACTGCGAATCGGCGTCCCCGACGATGTCATCGCCGCTACGATGGTCGCTTTCGGAACCTCCCTGCCTGAACTGATTACAGCGATATCGGCAATCCGCAAAGGCCACCCGGAAATCACCGTGGGCAATATCGTCGGGGCTGACGTGCTCAACTGCCTGTTTGTCATCGGCGCCTCCGCAGCGGCTGTACCGCTCGATATCCCCCCCAATTTCTATTATTTACATTTTCCGGCCATGCTGATCATTCTGTTGTCTTTCAGGGTGTTTATCTCCACCAACAGGAGCGGCTATTTCAGCAGATGGCAGGGAATGTGGCTGCTGGGCATATACGTGGCATACCTGATCATCCAGTACACCATCTGAGGGCGGCGCCGAAAAACAAGCAGCCGATCGCACATGAGTGATTCGCCGCAGCGGAGCCGACGGCTCAATCTGCCGGCACGTTGGGAATAATGAGGGGAGCAGCTCCGTTCAGACGGCCGATTCCTGCTTTTCAGGCAGCACGACCCGTCCCCGCCTGAGGACTTCGACAAACTTATCCTCCTCCAGGGGCTTGCTGAAATAGTACCCCTGATAAACCGGGCACCCTTTGCTGTGCAGATAGAGCAGTTCCTGTTCGGTCTCGACCCCTTCGGCAATGACCTCGAGGCCGAGATTTCTGGCCATCATGATGATGGTATCGACCAGCACCACGTTTTCACCGGTGTTGTTGATATCGGTGACAAAGATCCGGTCGATTTTAAGTGTATGGAGCGGCAGGCTTTTCAGGTAGTTCAGCGATGAATAGCCGGTGCCGAAGTCATCCACCGAGAACTTGACGCCGAACTCCCGGATCTTCATCATCTTGGTGACGATGTCCGATCCGGTCGTGACCAGACTGCTCTCCGTCAGCTCGATTCCCAGATAGTGCGGATCGACTTCGGTTTCATGTATGATTCTGAGGACATGCCTGACAAAATCCGGGGAGGCAACCTCGATTCCGCTGATGTTGATCGAGATCGTCTGATCTTTTTTAAGCAGCCCGCTGTCGGTCCACTCCTTGATTTTCCGGCAAGCCGCCTGGAGGACCCATTGGCCGATGTCCTGCATCAGACCGGTCTCTTCGGCAATGGCTATAAACACATCCGGCGGTATCATGCCCTTTTCCGGATGGTGCCAGCGCAGCAGCGCCTCCGCTCCGATCAGTTTCCCTGAAATATCGGTCTGGGGCTGAAAGCAGAAGAACAGCTTATCCTGTTTGAGCGCCTGCCGAAGCTCGGTGCTGATATGCAGCTTCTCGTCGGCGGCCTCCTGCATGCTCGGCAGGAAAAAGCAGATCTCGTTGCGCCCGGCGGCTTTAGCGCGGTACATCGCCGTATCCGCCTGCTTGAGGATATCGTCCACCCCTTTTTCTTCCTTGGGGAACAGTGAGATGCCGATGCTGACCGTACTCTGCAGATCCCGCGAGCCGACCCTGCAGGCAGAGGACAGACAGATGTTCAGCTCCTCGGCAATCGTTCTCGCCTTGCTGGCCGCCTCCTGGGGGCTGCGGCCGAGTTCGGTGAAGACCACGGTGAACTCGTCTCCTCCCATACGCGAAGCGACATCCTCTTTCCTGATGAATTCGTTTAAGCGGCTGGCCACGATAATCAGATACTCATCGCCGACGGAATGTCCCAGCGAGTCGTTTATGGTCTTGAAGCTGTCGATATCAAGATAAAACAGAGCTCCGAAATAGTTGTGACGCTCGGCCCTGGAAATCTCCCCGGCCATATAATCCAGGAACAGCCGACGGTTCGGAAGCCCGGTCAGGATATCGTAGGAGGCGTGATATTTGATCAGCTGCTCGCTCTCTTTTTTTTCGGTAAAATCTTCAAGGATGCCGATACCGCCGGAGATGCCGCTGTCTGACTGGAGTATGGTCTTGAAAAATGCCCTGACCGGCGTCGTCTTGTTGCCGGTCACCGACGTGTAGTCGCCCTCGAAATAGCCCTCTCCACTGTTAATCGATTTTCTCAGCGCCTCCAGCATATCGTTGTTCTGCAGGGAGGTCAGCATGTTGAACCCAATGAGACGCTCTTTTAAGGAACCGAGGATGCGCACCAGTTCATCGTTGCAGTCGATGATCCTGCCCTCGGCATCGTATTGCAGGATACCGAGCGGCGCATTGCTGAAAATATGGCGGTAGCGCTCCTCGCTGATCTTAAGAATCCTTTCCCGGGTAATGCTCTGCTGCCGAAGCTCGACGTTTTCACGAATATTGAGATTGATTTTCTTGCTGCCGGCAACGGTTACATACCAGAACAGAAAGACCAGGAAGGCCTTGAGCAGGGTCGGCACGGTCATGTACAGCAGCAGCTTGAAGATGAGGGGAAAGAGGATCAGGGTAAGAAACCGTGACACCGCCTTGAAGCTGGGGCACAGTGAAACAACCCCCCCGGCCGCCATGCCGACCAGGACCATGAAATAAACGATCTGCAGTGAGAGGTTGTTTTCCGGAAAGATCAGGAAGGTCGAAACGCCCCACAGCGTAGCCGAAAGGTAGTTGCCGAGCAGAAAGCGCAGATGCCAGAACTCAGTCTCGTCGCTGCCGGGCTCCTGGGATTTGTATTCCGACAGCAGCCGGAGCCTGAATGCCGCTGCAACGGTGATTGCCGCCAGCCAGCAAAGCAGCACGACATGATCGATCTCTGCCCAGAGGGTGAAAATGAGCAGCCCGGCGGCCAATACCGAGACGATGATAGGCATCAAGGCATTGGCATAGAGCATTCCAACCTGCTCTGCCGTAATTTTCTCCGGTTTGCTTTTCAAAGAATCCAGTAGTTGTGAAGTATTGATAAGAAGGCACCAGTCCCAGTCCTAGTATATCATGCCACAGTGAACCAATAATCGAAAATCAATTTCACATATTTATCAAATCAATTGCTGTAATGGGCAGCGGCCGGCACTTTTAAACAACAGCGAATGAGCTCCCAACCGAGAAAAATACGGCTCAGTTCGGCACCGGGACGGACAGGAAATCAGCTCCTCAGATGACTGGCCACGATGCAGTTCCCCGACGCCGCCTCAGATCACATAAGCTTTGGTTGAGGATCAATTTTTTTTATCTAATAAATCCAAATATCTACACTACTGATCAATGTATGATACTGTAATCATTATTAAATTTTTTTCATACAGGGTCTTTATTTTTACATCGCAATAGGGTAGATTTCAGTCATCCGATTCGGATATGTGGTAATTCGATTCGATCGTTTCGGACGTTGTTCGAGGCCCCCCTGACCGGGGACATCGAGCCATCGATGAAGGATTTCCACAGGAAAGATTTTTCTCCCTGGGCTTCTAACCCGGGTTCGGGAAGGGTCTTTCGACCTCGGTTGGAAATATAGGTGACTTACCCATGCTATAAGACGCCGAGGGGGATCAGGTCTGGTAAGGAGGCCTGGTCGTGAGAAAAGCGCTGCGGCGTTTCGGACGTCGAAGTCAGGGACAATCCCTTCAAAAGGATGAGTATCTGGCGACCGGAGTGATTTTCTCGGTGACAGGAAGCGGTGAAGCGTTCCGGACGTTGATGTTGGGGGATGCCTATAGACGGCAGCTACATCCACACTCGCAGTTCACCTGTCACAATCGCTTTCGGGCATGCGGCTGGCAGTTCCTGCCCGATTAACAGGAACGGCCACAAAGTCCGGATGTTGACGGGAACATCGATCGGTGTGACGCAACGGATCGAAGTGATGCGGAAGGCCTGTCTTTTTCAGGGTTAACCTGGGAAACGGCAGGCCTTCCCTTTTTTCAGCCTCCTGCTTCTCTCAGCGAGCCGCCATGGGGCCTGTTGTCGTAGAGGCGGCCGCAGCGACTGGCCAGAAACCGGTCCAATGGAATTTTTTCCTGCGTTACCAGCCCCCTGTCCGGCAGGTCGCCGCTTCGCACCATCTCGACAACAGTGCAGACAGAGGCTGCAGTAGTCCAGGCTATCGCCCTTCTCCTTTTTCCGCAGATTTCAGCGGGCAGACAGGTTCTGACCAGTTCCTCCCTGGTAATCCTGTCGCCGACCCACCCTTCCACCGAAGCGTGAATATAGACAGCATCCTCACTGACCGGCGGTTTGGCATTAAGCAGAATTTTTCCGGCAGCCTCACGGTCTTCACGCATCAGCAGTTCATGGAAAAAGAAATTCATCAAATCTGCATGGCCGGGATAGCGGATCGATTTGTAGTCGAGGTTGTCCACCAGGCCGGCAAAGGTTTCGCACATGGTGCCGACGCCGCCGGAAGTGGTGAAGGCCTCGAACTGTACACCGTCGATAACGATCTTTTCTATCCACTCCATCGGAGAAACCCATTTGCGTTCACCACTTTCGATTACCTCGCAATCATTGAGGTATTCATTGACCAGCCCCTCAGCAGACCAGTTAAAAGCGTATCCGAGGAGCCCGGTCGGGTGCTGCGGCAGTGCACCGACACGCAGTTTAATGGATCGTATCCGTTCAAGCCTGGCAGCCAGGGAGGCGCCGGCAATGGAGATAAAGCCGGGTGCCAGGCCGCACTGGGGTGCCACCACGGCCGAACTCGCTGCGCCCAGCTTTCTGATTTCCCGGGCGACCCCGACATCCTCCGTCAGATCGAAGTAGTGCCGCCCGGATGCAAGCGCAGCCTTGGCGGTCTCCACATTGAGATGGTACGGCAGGCAGGAAACCACTGCGTCGCAGCCCCTGAGCGCTGGCTTCAGCCGGCTGCGGTCACCAATGTCTAGGCGGCGGGTTTCGAAACCATATTCGGCCTCGATCTGCACATCCGCTCCAACCACCTCAAAACCGGTTTCCCGCAGCAACTCGGCAACCAGATGCCCGACCTTACCAAGCCCCAGAACCAGAACGACATTAATCTGTTTAGCCATCCCCGCCTCCACCCCTCGGTTTTTTTTCAGAGCTTGAAGGTGACCCCCTGGGCCAGCGGCAGCTCGGCCCCGTAATTGATGGTGTTGGTCTGCCTCCGCATGTAGCCTTTCCAGGCGTCAGAACCGGACTCGCGGCCGCCGCCGGTCTCCTTTTCACCGCCGAAGGCACCGCCTATTTCGGCCCCGGACGTGCCGATGTTGACGTTGGCGATGCCGCAGTCGGACCCGACCGCGGAGAGGAAGATCTCGGCTTCCGCAAGGCTGTCGGTAAAAATCGATGATGACAACCCCTGAACGACGTCGTTCTGGATGGCAATTGCCTGTTCGACACCGCCGCGGTAGGTGATCAGATAGAGTATCGGGGCGAAGGTTTCCTGCTGGACGATGGTCATCTCGTTGCGGACCTCGGCCAGAACCGGCACCACATAGCAGCCCGACTCGAATCCAGGACCGTCGAGAACCGTTCCGCCGCAGATGATGGTTCCCCCCTGCTCGGTCACCGCCCGCAGAGCCTCCTGGTAATCGGACACGGCCTGCCTGTCGATCAGGGGCCCGACATGATTTGACTGATCCAGCGGTGAGCCGATTTTAAGGGATTCATAGGCGGTGACCAGAGCCTCTCTGATCTTCCCATAGATATCCTCATGGATGATCAGCCTTCGGGCGCTGGTGCAGCGCTGCCCGGCGGTGCCGACGGCAGAAAAGACGATGGCCGGAACGGCCAGCTCCAGGTTCGCCTCGGGGGTGACGATGATGGCGTTGTTGCCGCCTAATTCAAGAATAGTGCGGCCAAAACGCGAGGCGACGACCCGGGCGCCGTGTCTTCCGACTCTGGTTGACCCGGTAATCGAGACGAGGCTGATGGTGGGGTCGTTGAGCAGCAGCTCCCCCACCGAAGAGCCGGAACCGATAATCAGGTTGAAGAGCCCCTCCGGCAGGTCGTTTTCTTTGATGATGCCGGCCAGAATATGCTGCACGGCGATGGCCGTCAGCGGCGTTCTGGACGATGGTTTCCACAGGATCGTATCGCCGCAGACGGTTGCGATCGCTGCATTCCAGGACCAGACCGCGACCGGGAAATTAAAGGCGGTGACGATACCGACCGGGCCGACCGGATGATATTGCTCATAGAGCCGGTGTTCAGAGCGCTCAGAGCTCATCGTCCGCCCATAGAGCTGGCGAGACTGGCCCACCGCAAAGTCGCAGATATCGATCATCTCCTGCACTTCGCCCAACCCCTCCTGCAGGGACTTGCCCGTCTCCCAGGTGACCAGTGCGCCGAGCTCGCTTTTCCTGGCCCGCAGCGCTTCACCGATCTGGCGCACGATCTCCCCCCGTTTCGGGGCGGGCACACGACGCCAGATGCCAAACGCCGCCTGCGATGCCCTGGAACATCTCCCATAGTCTTCTTCGGAGGCTCGATAGACCGAGGCCAGCAGCCTGCCGTCAACCGGCGAAACCACATCGATGCTGCCGTGGGAAGTCGTATTGTTCCAGGAAGTTCCCGTGCAGGCTCCCTGGTTTCGTTTGCCGATGTTCAATCGCTTGAGAATTTCCATATTCCCTCCAGGCCATCTCTTTCAGCAGGAAATCAGGTGCTGCAAAATCGATTCAGTCCACTACTCCCCCGGCAGAAAGGAACGCCCCTCGTTTATCTGCTCGAACTGTTTCCTGGTCTCGAAGACTTTGGCAATCAGCTCGTCGAGTTGACGCAGTTTACGCTCTTCGTAGACCCCTTTTACCGAACGCTTCGTACCGTCATCCTGGAACAGTACCACCGTCCCATTGACATCAAACGCATAGACAGCCAGAAGATCCGTTCTCTCCGCCCCCAGCACGACACCATCGACATAGTTGTCAAGCACATACACCTCTCTCTGTTCGAGCGGCGCCGACGGGTTGCTGATGAACAGCAGGACCATATGGTCTTCACCGGTTTTCTTGATTTTCACATAGGCAAGTGCCAGGTGGTCGGCTGACAACCCGAGGTTTCTCAATACAACCCATTTGGCGATGGCAATATCTTCGCAGTCGCCACCAAAGGTGGCAATGGTCTCCAGCGGGGAAGCCCAGTAGTCCGATTCCTTCCAGTGCTGGCTGTCGGCAATCCAGGGCAGATTGTTGAGGACTTCATTGGTCTTTTTGACCTTTTCCAGGTCAGGAATATCCTGGTTGTCGATAATGAACTGATGAAGGTAACGAAACCGCTTTTCGGCATCCGGGCCATACTCCTGCCCGATATGGGCAAACACGTTTTCAGACCAGGGTTGGAATTCAGAGCTGACAGCCGGTCCGGCCAAAAGCGCACAGACAGTCAGGCAAACAGCAACAATTCGGCAGAGCATCTTATCACCTCGCTTGTTTAGAAGTTCAGGTATTTCTGACCGAGCGGCAGCCTTATTGCCCGTCAAGTTTGTTTTTCAGGTTGTTGAACAGTCCTGTGGCCGCCTCCTCGATTTTTTCCGAGAGCTTTTTCTGAAGTGCTGCCTCCAGGCTCTGGACGACGATGTCGCCGATGATGACACCACCGACCTGGGCCGGCGTGAGCCCTTCGGTAACGCCGACATTTTCCTTCACGGTGTCTGGCAGGACAACGCGGACCGGATCCTGTTCCGGAACGACCGCATTGACCGTTACACCGGTGATTGCCAGTTTTTTGAAACTGAGCTTTACCGGCTCTTTTTTTGTTGCCTGCTCGTGCCCTTCTGTGGAGGGATGCTCCTCGGCGGCCTTTTCATCCGCTTTGGCACTGTTTTTCTGGATATTGTCAAGCAGACGCTGCAGGTTGGTGCTCCCGTCCGCTTTTGCTTCCAGCTCAACCACCGGGCTCTTGATATTCAGTTCGTTGATGACCACCGGCTGCGAGGTCAGCGATCTGATATCGACAGCCAAACGAATCGTGTCAATTTGAAAAGCATTGACAGCCTGGAATCCGTCCGGGTTGGCGATACGCATGCCGTTAATCTGCCCCATCCCGCTTTTCAGGTCCAGTTGGACTTCAGCCACGGTAACCGGTACGCCGAGCAGCTCCGAGCCGACGCCTTCGATGGCACTTTTGAGAATTTTATCAAGATTGCCGATCAGCAGGTATACACCGACAAGCACGACAACTGCCAGAACGGCAGCGGAGACTACCAGTTTCTTGAGCATCTGAGAGAGACCTTTGAGACGTAAGGGTACCCTGAAAAATTAGGGTTTTGGTTCAAAATCAAGGCGCCTGTGCAAATCTTACCGCAGGCATATAGCTGATATTCCAAGGATAAAATTTTCACAGGCAACGCAGAGTTTGGGCAAAAAAACATTTGTCAAGGTAGCCGTAAGTGTGACGGACCTGGTCAGGGAAAGCGTTAGAAACCCTAATTGTTCCTCTTCAAATAGATAATCTCTGAATGGGAAAATACAATATCATGTTAGACTAGGCCACCTGAACCGATGAACTGCCCAGCCTCGATCGCCATCATCAGCCATCTTCCCATGCTTGGCTGAGCATATTTCTATTTCAGCCTTATAATTGTGATACTGAGTCGTACTGATGCCCGGGAGCGTTTATGCCAATCATTATTCTTAAAGCCGCCGCCAAGCCTGTTCTGCTGGCGATGTTCGTTATCTGCCTGAGCTGGTTGCAAGCGGCCGCCGATGAATCCTTCGACGAGGTCTCGACTGAGGAGATGCGCTATGTCCGGGGCCTGATCAGTAAGGTGTATCCCAACAGAATGGAGATCTCCATTCGTCCCCCCAAGGGTGGAGTCGTTCGCATCGCGCTTGACCCCGATACCATCCTCAAAGGTGCATCTCGCATAGACGAGTTAAAAAAAGAGCAGCAGGTGAAAGTCTGGTACTCAACAGGGGATGGAAGCAACCGGGCCATCAGGATCGAGAAAATGATGGAGCTGGGCTGCTGACAGAGGTTGATTGAAATGAAACGCGCACTCTTGAGCATTATCATCGCAGTCGTTTTTGCCGGTCTCCTGGCGGCCCCATCGACGTCACAGACCGTTTATGAGAATAACCCGGGCCTCAAGGGACTCGACAAAATCCAGGTCTATTTCGACGTGAACGTCAAAGACGACAACCTCATTGTCTACCGGATGGAGCTTATCGACCGAACCATCAGACAGATGGCCGAAGGAGGGGTGGAGGTCGCCGCCGTCATCGGCTTCCGGGGCGGTGCCAGCCGCTTTATCACCGCAGATGACCATTATGTGCTTGCTGAAGAACTGGGCAACAAGAAGAAAATTCAGGACTGGGTCGTATATTTTTCAGATCGGGGAACCACCATTGAACAGTGTGCGATCGCTGCTGAAACCAACCAGATAGACCTCAACGACTTTCTTCCCGAGATAAAAGTTATCGGCAACGGTTATATCTCTATGGCCGGGTATCAGACCCACGGCTACGCACTGATTCCGATGGATTGACTTCGATCCGCTGTATATCCTTTCTGATCCGGCCCGGCCCGGTAAAACCGGTTCCGCGGGGCGCGCTCCTGAAGTGGTCTTAGCTGTTTCTTTTATCCACAGCCGCAAGCCTTCGGTGGGTTAATCGGCAGCCAATCTATTTGCTGGAATCGAGCATTTCCTGGCAGATTTTTGTGGTCTTTTAAGCGCGCCGGATTATGCTCAGGTGAAACAGGAAAAACGGGGTTCGTCAGCATCCCCATTACTTCCTGCAAACCGACCGGATCCCTGAACATGCAGATACTCTCCCGCCTGTTTTTCGACAGAGATGACGATCAACTCCTGGAAATAGTCAAAGACATCCTGGAACGCAGAAACGATTCCCAGGCGCTCCGCTCCCTGCTCAGTCAGTACATGCACCCGCACGGGATAAAGGAAATGGCCGCCGAGCGGGGCTTGCGCATCGCCTACGCCGTTGCCAGCCTGCTCGGTTCCCTCGAATCCGGCAAGGCCCGCGACCGGCTCACGGCCCTGGCTTCTCTCAGGGATGAGGTTTTACTTTCCTCATCGACCTTCTACCAGAAAAATACCGCCCGGGTTCTGGTGCAGATCATGAAGGAACTGCTGCGTTCCCGGGACAGCAGGCAGGAACAGCTGAAACTGGCCCACGATTTCCGGATGGTTCTGACCGGAAGACCCAGGATCGTGCGATCAGAGCTGGCCAGATACCATCTCCTCGAAATGCCCGAAGAATGGAATCAGTTCACCTTTGACGACCACGTCCACGATGCCAACACCAAAGGCAGGAAATCACCGACACATCTGGTAACGGACGCCTGGATCAAAGGGATTCGCCAGCTGACGGTTGTTTACTACAACTATGTGACGCCGGAGGTTGTCGATGAACTGATGGAGGCCAGTGCCATACTCGGCCTCCAGGTTCAGGTCGGCATCGAGATGTCGGCCCGGTTCCGGGACAAATACATCCGCTTCATCTGGGAGCCCCACGGCTTCAGAGACAAAGATGCGCTGCTGAAATTTCTGCAGGACAAGTCGGTCAGAGAACTGATGGCAGAGGGCCGTGAGGTATCTGAATACCAGCAGAAGTATGTATTCGACGTACTTGATGCCTTCAACAATCATCACCGTCACCAGCTGAACGAGGCACTGGGTTTGTGCCTTGGCCGGTTCGACCGGGAGGACTTCATTCGCTTCGTCGGCACCGGCCAGCCCTCGCTGTTCCACCTGGCCCGCTTTATCCACAACGACCTGCGCCCCCTGATAAAGCAGAAGATTTCTGACATCCTGGCCGAGCTGCGCTTACAGACCCTCGAAGATGAACGCAGAGAAGAGCTGCGATCTCTTTTATCCAGGCTGCAGACCTTCCACGCCGAAACGATCATTGAGGCCTACCTTCTGCCATCTCGCAACCCGGCCATACACGACCCGACCTGCCCGGTCGACAGTCCGCATCTGCCCGCCCGGCTGAAACTCGACCCCACAGCGCTTCTGAAGAAACTGGAAGCGCTGCATTCCAGCTCCCACTTCAGCCTCAATCTCAGCAATCTGAGCCTTCAAGACATACTGGAGCTGCTTTACGCGGGGGAAGGAATGTTTTCCCACATCGAGGCTTACAACCTGAAGACCGCCTCATCAGACATCACCTCAGGCATCCTGCCGGACGCCGATGAAGCGAACGGACCGCCGGCCTGGATGGGCAGTTCAGCGCACTATCATGGTCTCATCAATGATCTGCAGCAGGCTCTCAATGAAGACAATGTCATCATTTTAAAAAGGGCGATCAGGGCAATTATCTGGGATTTCGAAGCTCAGCGCCTGGACCGTCAAAAAAGGACTGGTGGTGAAGGCTCCGAGAGCGGAGAAGAGGACTCGCTCAGGCTCGAGCTGGAATCGATGAAGCATCGCAAAGAGCAACTGATCGATATTCTTTTCAACCTTGAAACATTTCATACGTTTTACAAAAAGAAGACCCTGCAGTCTCGAATTGGCTCCGGATCGACCGGCCAGGCCGAACAGCAGTACGGCATGGGTCTCGCCGCCATAGAAACACTCCCCGCCCGGGCCAAAAAAGCGATTCACTCGGCACGTTTCGGTGAGAGCAGACTGCTGGTTCCGGTTACGGTGCAGCTGACCCGCAGCATCCATGACCGACGAGAAGGGCCAGCCCCGGCGCTGAAGCAGAAACAGCGGACCCCGCTCTTTTCCCTGCTGCGGTACCCAAAACGGCAGCGCTGGTCCGACTGGAGCCCCGACACCTTTTTTGTCCATGTCGGACAGCCCGGTAATATCGTCACCCTCGGCGGCATCGGTTCAGGAAGCCGGATCGGGGCGCACGGCCTTGATCTTGGCCGCCCGAACTCGTCGGAGAGGCTGGGCAACCCCTGGAAGTACCTGAACACCAACGTCAAGAACAGCCTGAAAGTGATGCTGGGCTTCATCCCGGCTTTTCTGACCTTTTCCCTCACCAAGGACTGGTGGCTGCTGGCCTATTTCGGCGCGGTTATCTGGTTCGCTATCACCGGGTCGCGCAATATTATTCAATCGATTCTCGGGGGCGGCGGACTCAGACGTTCACCGCTGCTGCCCTGGAACTCCCTGATCAGCTGGAGCAGGATAGCCGACTCGCTGCTCTACACCGGTTTTTCCGTTCCCCTGCTCGACTATATCGTCAAAACCGTGCTGCTCGACAGAATGTTCGGGGTGACCACGGCAACCAGCCCCATTGCACTGTACGCCGTCATGGGACTGGCAAACGGCATCTACATATCCAGCCACAACACCTTCCGGGGATTGCCAAAATCCGCGGCGGTAGGCAATCTGTTCCGCTCGATCATTGCTATCCCGGTGGCTATTTTTATAAATTCGCTGATCATGACCATCCTTATCTCTGCAGGCGTTCCCGATAGCGCCTCCATACTGCAGAAATGGGCGGCGATCATATCGAAATTCGCCTCGGACTGCGTCGCCGGAGTCATCGAGGGACTGGCCGATCGGCAGGCGAATATCACTTTTCGCCTGGCAGATTATCGAACCAAGATTTCCCAGCTTTTTTTCGTTTTTTCGCGTCTGGACCTGCAGTTTCCTGAGGAAGACGTGCTGGAGATGCTTGAATCTCCGGAAATGATGATGCAGACCCTCGACTACGAGGCCAGAGATCAGGAAAGGCTTATCATCGTCAATGGACTCGACCTGATGTATTTCTATATGTATCAGCCGCGGGCGCACCGGGCACTGCAGATGATCCGCCAGGAAATGTCCCAGGAGGAGTGGCTCATTTTCTATCGCTCACAACTCGTTCTCAAGCGGCACAGGGAAATCAGCCAGGTATTCATCGATGGACTGGTCGGCAAGAACTTCACCAGAGCGCTGGCCTTCTACCTCGATCACCATACTGAATACCTTGCAGCGCTCGAGTCGATCGGCCGCAAACCCGCAGCGGAACTGAACAGGGAAAACTGGCGGTCGGCCAGCGCTTGACGATTGCCACACACGGTCAGGCTGGTTACATTGAGGCAGGAGCAGGGCTACACCTCATTTTAGCAGGTGCAGCAGCGACAGAAAAAATGGATGGAGTTGAGGAGAAGATATGGTCACATCAATCATCCTGATGAACGTGGAACGATCGAAAATCAATGAGGTGGCGGAAAAACTGGCCGAGACACCGGGCATCTCGGAGGTTTATTCGGTCAGCGGCAACTACGACCTGGTGGCGGTGGCCCGCATCAGAACCAACGAAGACCTGGCCGATCTGGTCACCAACAATCTGCATTCGATACCCCACATTCTCAAAACAGAATCGATGCTGGCCTTCAAGGCATACTCGCGCCATGACCTGGAATCGATGTTTTCACTGGGGAGTTGACCCCGCAGAAGACATCTGACCGGCCTTACTATTGATCAGATTCGTTGTTAGCAGCGCTTCGATGGTTGCGGGCCAGCCGGACTCAGGCCTGAACGAACCGCACTATCAAAGAATCATCTTCGCCAATTCTATCGGGAGCACCCATGGGCATTGAAATCGAAAGAAAATTTCTGCCGGCCAGCGACGCCTGGAAACAAATGGCCAGCGGTACCGCCTACCGCCAGGGTTATCTGTGTGCGGACCGGGAGCGAAGCGTCCGGGTTCGGACCGTTGCCGACAAGGGTTTTATTACCATCAAAGGCGCCAGTGTCGGAGCCGCCAGGAGCGAATACGAGTATCAAATTCCCCATGCCGATGCCGACGCACTCCTCGATGAACTCTGCCGGAAACCCCTGATAGAAAAACTGCGCTATAGTATCGACCATCAGGGGTTCACCTGGGAGGTGGACGAGTTTTCCGGGGAAAACCACGGGCTCGTCGTCGCCGAAATAGAGCTTGACAGCGAAGACCAGCTCTTTGCCAAACCAGACTGGGTCGGCGAGGAGGTGACCGGAGACCCGCGCTACTTCAACTCCAATCTCGTCCACGCCCCCTACTCGAAATGGAAATAATAGCTGCCTGACGGATTGTTTGTCCGCATTTGCCGCCGTTTCTTCCGCATCTTGAGCAAGCTGAACACTCTGCCAACAGCCGGGTGCGATGCGCCTTCCCTGACCGCGGCCAACAACCAGCCTATCGCGACAAACGAAAATTTGAACATTGTAATCGGTTGTTTAGCGCCTCACCGAAAACATTTTACGAACAAAACGAAAATATTTGATTGACCTTATGAACAAAAAGTATTTACTGAAGGTATGTCGGCAATACATCAATAAACCAACACTGAGGGAGGTGACCGGAACGAAGATCTTTACCATTCATCAAGCCGGCTGCTGCGGACGTTACCCCGTATAGTCCGGTACAAATCCATGAATCCAACAGCTCCAGGGAGGTACGTTTTATGATTAAAAAGTTCGCTCTAATATCTGCTGTAGCGGCGTTCAGTGTAAGCACTGCTTATGCTGGCGTTGAGGAAGCAAAAAAATGGATTGATTCGGAGTTTCAGCCTTCGGCATTTTCAAAGGAAGAACAGCTCAAAGAGATGGAATGGTTCATCAATGCCGCCAAGCCTTTCCAGGGCATGGAAATCAATGTGCTGTCCGAGACCATCCCCACCCACGAATACGAATCAAAAACCCTGACCAAGGCATTTGAGGAAATTACCGGCATCAAGGTCAACCACCAGCTGTTGGGTGAAGGCGAGGTCGTACAGGCCGTGCAGACCCAGATGCAGACCAAGCGCAACCTCTACGATGCCTATATCAACGATTCGGACCTGATCGGCACCCATTCGCGGCTGCAGCTGGCGGTCAATCTTTCGGACTGGATGGCGGGCGACGGCAAGGACGTCACCAACCCGTATCTGGACATTGACGATTTTATCGGCAAATCATTTACCACCGGTCCTGACGGAAAACTGTATCAGCTTCCCGACCAGCAGTTCGCCAATCTTTACTGGTTCCGCAAAGACTGGTTCGACCGCCCGGACTTTAAAGAAAAATTCAAAGCAAAATACGGCTACGAGCTGGGTGTTCCGGTGAACTGGTCAGCCTACGAGGATATCGCTGAATTTTTCACCGAAGACGTCAAGGAAATTGACGGTGTTCAGATTTTCGGCCACATGGACTACGGCAAGCGCGCCCCGGACCTGGGCTGGCGTATGACCGATGCCTGGCTTTCCATGGCCGGTGCCGGCAGCGAAGGGCTGCCCAATGGTATCCCCGTCGATGAGTGGGGCATCCGCATGGAGGAAGGCACCTGCAACCCGGTGGGAGCATCGGTATCGCGTGGTGGCGCCGCCAACGGCCCCGCCGCCGTCTATGCAATCCGCAAGTGGGACGAGTGGCTGAGAAAATATGCCCCTCCGGGTGCGGCCAGCTATGACTTCTACCAGTCACTGCCGGCCCTGTCCCAGGGTAATGTCGCCCAGCAGATTTTCTGGTACACCGCCTTCACCGCCTCGATGGTGGCCCCCAAGTCAGAGGGCAACAACACGGTCGATGACAATGGTATGCCCCTCTGGCGGATGGCGCCTTCCCCCCACGGACCCTATTGGGAAACCGGCCAGAAGCTGGGATACCAGGACGCCGGTTCATGGACCCTTTTCAAGTCGACACCTGTTGATCGCCGCAAAGCCGCCTGGCTCTATTCGCAGTTCGTCGTTTCCAAGACGGTGGATACCAAGAAAAGCCATGTCGGCCTGACCTTTATCAGGGACACTACGGTCAATCATGAGTCATTTACCGAGCGTGCCCCTAAACTGGGCGGGCTGGTTGAATTCTATCGCTCACCTGACCGGGTCATGTGGTCGCCCACCGGCATCAACGTTCCGGATTATCCGAAACTTGCGCAGATCTGGTGGCAGCAGATCGGTGATGTCAACTCCGGAGCCTTTACCCCGCAGCAGGCTATGGACCGCCTGGCGGAAGAAATGGATCTGGTAATGGGCCGTATGCAGAAGGCAGATGAGAATGCCAACACCTACGGTGGCTGTGGCCCGAGGCTCAACGAGCCCTCGGATCCGGCCATGTGGCTGGACAAGCCGGGCTCCCCGAAGGCCAAACTGGCCAATGAGAAACCACAGGGAGAAACGGTTAACTATGATGAACTGGTCAAACGCTGGATGAAGTAGCTATTGCCTGCATGACCAGCCAGTGAACTCAAGGCCTGCCCGCCGCTTACCCGAGTGCAATCGGCAGGCCTTGAGCTCAGAAGAGAAAACCGTCAGCCAGCCGCCTCCTTATGCAGACCGACATCAGTGCCCGCCAGACCCTGATCCTCGAACATCTCCGCGAACATGGTTCCGCCCAGGTGGACCAACTCGCAGTCTTTCTGCACGTTACTCCCCAGACCATACGGCGCGACCTGAACCAGCTGTACGATAGTGATCTCGTCCAGCGGGTCCGGGGCGGGGCGATACTCAAGAATACCGTCGAGAATCTCGGTCACGGGGCACGAAAGATTCTGATGGCTGAAGAAAAAACCGAGATCGCCCGGCTCACCTCGAAGATCATTTCCGGCAACTCTTCGATGTATCTAAATCTGGGAACCACCACGGAGCGGGTGGCCGAGTTTCTGGTCAATCACGACTCCATACTGGTTATAACCAACAATATCAACGTGGCCACGACCCTGTGGCCCCACGGAAATGTCGAAGTGATGATCGCCGGCGGCCTGATTCGCAATTCCGACGGCGGCATCGTCGGCACCAGCACCGAGGAATTCATCTACCGTTTCAAGCCCGACTACGCCATTGTCGGATGCTCGGCTATCGATGACTCCGGTGAAATTCTCGATTACGACCTGCGCGAGGTCCGCATAACCCAGGCCATCATCCGCCAGGCCCGCTCGGTCATTCTCGTGGCCGACTCCCTGAAGCCGACGCGGACGGCCCCGATAAAGGTGGGAACCCTGCAGGAGATTGACATCGTCGTCAGCGACGAAGGGGTTTCCTCTGAATTTGTCGAATTGTGCCGCCAGAACAATGTCGATCTGATGATCGCCAAAAAACTGCAATAGGAAACAGCCAGGATCATATTCATGACCATCGAACTGAAAAACGTTGCCTTACGGGTCGGGGCAGAAACCTATATTTACGATACCTCACTGCGTCTTGAGCCCGGGGGCTTCAACATTCTTCTGGGTACCACCCTGAGCGGCAAAACGACGCTCATGCGCCTGATGGCGGGGCTGGAAAAACCCACCCGGGGGGAGGTCCGGGCAAATGGTCAGAACGTCACCGGTATGGCCGTCCAGAAACGCAGCGTGGCGATGGTCTACCAGTCATTCATCAACTATTCCAGCTTCAGCGTTTACGAGAATATAGCCTCACCGCTCAAGGTAGCCGGGCTGAGCAGGCAGGAAATCGACCAGAAAGTTCAGCGCTTTGCCGAACTGCTCAAACTGACGCCAATGCTCGACAGGACGCCCCGGGAGCTTTCCGGCGGGCAGCAGCAGCGAACAGCCCTGGCCCGAGCCCTGGTGAAAGGAGCCGATCTGGTGCTGCTCGATGAACCTCTGGCCAACCTCGATTACAAACTGCGTGAAGAACTGCGCGACGAGTTGCCGAAACTGTTTACCGATACCGGCGCCACCGTTGTCTATGCCACCAGCGAACCGCTGGAGGCGTTGATGCTCGGCGGTCATACTGCCACACTGAAGGAAGGACGGGTGGTTCAGTTTGGTAAAACCTCCTCCATCTACCGCAGGCCCAATACGCTGGAAAGTGCAGAGGTGTTCTCGGACCCGCCAATCAATACAGCGGTAATCGAGAAGCAGGGCAAGCGGGCCGTTCTCGGCAATGTCGCCACCTGGGAGGTACCCGAAAAGCTCGCCGCACTGCCTGACGGTAGCTACAAGGTCGGCTTGAGACCGCACCACCTTCTGGTCGAGGGACAGGGCGTGGAGGTGAACGGCACGGTCCAGATCGCCGAAATCAGCGGTTCGGAATCAATTATCAGGGTGAAAGTCAACGGCAATATCTGGGTCAGCCAGAGTTCAGGGATTCATTCCTATGAGTATGGCGAAAAGGCCCGCCTCTTTTTCAATTCGGATCGCTGTTTCTATTTCGGGACAGATGACCGGCTGATCGATCTTTAACTTATCCAGGACGCACCATGGCACAGATCAGGTTCCAGGACATACGGCATGCATATCCGCCGCCAAAAGGGCAGAAACCGGTGTACGCCCTCAACGAAATCAATCAGATCTGGGATGACGGCGGGGCCTATGCCCTGCTGGGCCCGTCGGGCTGCGGCAAGACCACGCTTCTGAACATCATCTCGGGGCTGCTGAAACCCTCCGAGGGCCAGGTCCTGTTCGACGGCAGGGAAGTAAACCATCTGCCTATCTCGGAACGGCAGATTGCCCAGGTATTCCAGTTTCCGGTGGTTTACGACACCATGTCGGTTTTTGACAACCTGGCCTTTCCCCTGCGCAACCGGGGCATGGACGAGGCTTCAGTCAGGGAGCGTGTTGCCCAGATCGCCGAAATGCTCGACCTGTCCGCCAATCTGAACAAGCGGGCCTCCGGCCTGACCGCCGACGGCAAGCAGAAGATATCTCTGGGCCGCGGCCTGGTTCGATCCGACGTCAATGCGATCCTGTTCGACGAGCCCCTGACCGTGATCGATCCCCACCTGAAATGGCAGCTGCGCTCCAAGTTGAAGGAATTGCATCAGCAGGTGGGGGTGACCATGATCTACGTCACCCACGATCAGGTCGAAGCCCTGACCTTTGCCGAAAAGGTCGTGGTCATGTTCGAGGGCACGGTGGTCCAGGTCGGTACGCCGATCGAACTGTTCAACCAGCCCCGGCACACCTTCGTCGGCTACTTCATCGGCTCGCCCGGAATGAATATCCTGCCCTGCACCATTGAAAGCGGCCAGCCCGTCGTCCACAACACCCCGCTGGCGACCTCACGGCGGTTGAAGGGCGGCCTGCACGGCAAGCTGGAAATCGGTGTCCGGCCGGAATTTGTCGAATTCGGTCCGGAAGGGCTGCCGGTGACGATCGAAAAGGTTGAGGATCTGGGCCGCTACCAGGTGGTAACCGTGAAACACGAAACCGAAACGATCAGAATGGTGGTCAAGGAGGGCCAGGCCATCCCGGCGGAGGGGCCCAGGATCAGATTCAATCCCGACCAGACCCATGTCTATTGTGACGACTGGGTCGTTGAGGAGGCGGTCAATGAATAAGACTCAGAACAACAGAGCCTGGTGGCTGGTGGTGCCGGTCCTGATTCTGGTGGCCTTCAACGCCTTTATCCCGCTGATGACCGTGGTCAACTACGCCTTCCAGGAGACCTTCGGCGACAACGTGTTTTTCTGGGAAGGCACCACCTGGTTCGAACAGGTACTGCGTTCCCCCCGCTTTCATGCCTCTCTGATCCGGCAGTTCGTCTTTACCGGAATGATTCTGGCCATCGAGGTGCCGCTGGGAATCGGTGTCGCCCTGGCCATGCCCCGCAAGGGCCCCTGGGTCTCTGTCTGCCTGGTGCTGATGGCCCTTCCCCTGCTGATCCCCTGGAATGTGGTCGGCGCCATGTGGAATATCTTCGCCCTGCCGGAGATCGGCCTGCTGGGGTACACCCTGAACTCGATGGGTATCGATTACAATTTCACCAATCAGCCGATCTCCGCCTGGATGACCACCGTGGTCATGGATGTCTGGCACTGGACCTCGCTGATCGTCCTGCTCTGTTACGCCGGGTTGAGTTCGATAGCCGATGACTACTACCAGGCGGCACATATCGACGGCGCCAGCCGCTGGGCAATTTTCCGCTATATCCAGCTGCCCAAGATGAAACGGGTACTGACCATTGCCATCCTGCTGCGCTTCATGGACAGTTTCATGATCTATACCGAGCCGTTCGTGCTGACCGGCGGCGGCCCCGGCAATACCACGACCTTTCTGTCCATCGACCTGGTCAAAATTGCCCTCGGTCAGTTCGATCTCGGACCGGCGGCGGCCATGTCGCTGATCTATTTCCTGATGGTTCTGCTCACCTGCTGGGCGTTCTACACCATTATGATGCGTAACGAGGAGCAGTAACATGATCAACACGAGCAAATGGAAGTGGCTGGTGCCGACACTCTACATCGTTTTTCTGATGTTCCCGATCTACGGCCTGCTCTCCATGTCATTCAAGACGACCAATGAGATCCTTGGCGGTTTTTCCTTCTTTCCCCAGGATTTCACCCTGGCCAATTACAAAGTTATTTTCACCGATCCGACCTGGTACAACGGCTACATCAATTCGATCATCTATGTGGTCATCAACACCCTGCTCTCGGTTACTGTGGCCCTGCCGGCTGCCTATGCTTTTTCACGCTACCGCTTCATCGGTGACAAGCATCTGTTTTTCTGGCTGCTCACTAACCGCATGGCGCCGCCTGCTGTTTTTGCCCTGCCTTTTTTCCAGTTATATTCAGCCATCGGTCTGTTCGACACCCACATAGCCGTAGCCATTGCCCACTGCCTGTTCAATATCCCGCTGGCCGTCTGGATTCTCGAAGGCTTTATGTCCGGGGTACCCAAAGAACTGGATGAAACCGCCTATCTGGACGGCTATTCGTTCTGGAGGTTTTTCATCCGGATTTTCATACCGACCATTGCCGCCGGTATCGGAGTAACGATGTTCTTCTGCTTCATGTACTCCTGGGTGGAGCTGCTGCTGGCCAAAACGCTGACCTCCGTTGCCGCCAAACCGATCGCCGCTACCATGACGCGCACGGCGAGCAGCTCAGGTTACGAACTGGGACTGCTGGCAGCGGCCGGTTCCCTGACCATTGTGCCGGGGGCGATCGTCATCTATTTTGTCAGAAATTATATCGCCAAGGGTTTCGCCCTCGGCCGGGTTTAATACAGGGGGTACTGATCATGGGTTTATCCTGGATGGCATGGACGTGGCCGACCGCTGCCTTCTTCATCGTCGTCGTCTTATCCATCATAGCCATGGGAGTATGGGAACGCTTCAGCCCGGGCGGCAACCCACGGCGGGGTGTGCTCGGACTCGACACGACGAGGGGGGATCGGCTGTTCATCTCCTGGCTGGGGACCGGGTTCATCAACATGGGCTGGCTGGCTTTCTACGGTTCGCCGCTCTGGGGTGGACTGATTCTCTCGATTGCCTGGTTCATTTTCATATTCAGGTATGCCTGAGATCCCCCCTGAACCGGCAGGAGACAGCGGTCTGCATCTAATTCGATCAATTTCATTATGTTATTTTTTTTCCCAACACTAAAGGTTACCACCATCCAATGAAACGCAGAGCAGAGAATATCAACAAGCTTAAATCGACCACCTTCGACGTACTCATTGTCGGAGGCGGCATGAACGGCGCTGTCTGCGCCGCCGCCCTGGCAGCCCGAGGCGTCAGCGTCGGCCTCATCGACTCGCGGGATTTTGCCGGTTTTACCAGCCAGCAGTCATCAAACTTGATCTGGGGCGGCATCAAGTACATGGAAAGCTACGAATTCCGGCTGGTTAACGATCTATGCAAGTCCAGGAACGAATTGCTCAAAAGTTTTCCTTCCACCGTCAAGGAGATCCGCTTTTTAAGCACCCTCTCGAAAAACTCCCGTCTTCCCGCCTGGGTCATGCTTATCGGAACCTGGCTGTACTGGTTTTTCGGACGGGGGAAAACGCGGGCACCAAAGATATTTTCCGCCGCCCAGATCAAGAACACAGAGCCGCTTATCAAAATCGATGAAAGCATCGGCGGGGTCGAATACTCCGATGCCTACCTGCATGACAACGATGCCCGCTTTGTGTTCAATTTCGTGCGCAGCGCCATGGACAGCGGCTGCGTTGCGGCCAACTATGTCGAGCTGGTCAGCGGCCGCTACGAGGCCGGCAGCCAGTGGACCGCCACGGCCCGCGACAAGGTCAGCGGCGAACAGTTCGAAATCCGCTCCACCATCATGATCAACGCCGCCGGCGCCTTCGTCGACCAGCTCAACGGCATGACCGAGGTGGACACCGAGTACCGGCATATCTTCTCCAAAGGAATCCACCTGATCGTCCCCCGCATTTCCCGAGGCAACCGGGTACTGGCCTTTTTTGCCGATGACGGCCGGCTGTTTTTCGCCATCCCGATGGCCAACCGTACCTGCATCGGGACCACGGACACGCCGGTTGAAGAGCCGGAAACCGACATTACGGATGAAGACCGTGATTTCGTGCTGTCCAATATCAACGCCCGCCTCGACCTGGCCAGACCGCTCGACGAAAGTGACATCATCTCAGAGCGCTGGGGTGTACGGCCGCTGGTGCTGAAAAAGGGGCACAAATCCAAGGACGATTTCCTGCAGATGTCGAGAAAGCACATCGTCGAGACCTCTGCTGAACAAAATCACATCAGCATATTCGGCGGCAAACTGACCGACTGCCTCAACGTTGGCGAGGAGATCTGCGAGGAAGTCAAAAAGCTGGGGGTCAACCTGACCGAGATCAGAGAAAAATGGTACGGGGAACCGGACAGCCAGGTCAAGACCGCCTATTACAAGAAGGCCCACCTGCTCAATCTGGATCAGGTTGTCGCCGGCGATACCGGAGAAATGCTGAGCGACAGGCTTTGGCGGCGCTATGGAAAACACGCGCTGCCGATGCTCGAGGCAATCGAAAAGGATCCGTCCATGGCCGACACCCTGATCGAAGGAACCGGCGTCCGCCGCTGCGAGATCGATTACATCGTCAACAATGAAATGGTGGTGAAGCTGGAAGACTACCTCAAGAGACGCTCAAAGCTCGACTACCTGGTACCGTACGAGGAACTCAAGCGCTCCAAAGGCGTCCGCCGGGCCTGCGAAGAAATCTTCGGCGACCAGGCCGAGGCCCGATACCAGGAGTACTTCAGCAGATAGGCTCGGCGACTTCAGCTGATCTGCCGGAAGAGGTGACGCTGTCGGCAGCGGTCGGCGGCGCCTATCTTCCAGCGAAGATCGACCCACTGCCTCTGAGCGCGTCTGCCGCTTTTCGGTAAAGGTATGCGTAGAGGTATGAAACCAGCAGGGTGAACGCCAGGTTGAAGCTCAGCACGAGAACATAGAGCCAAACTGGGTGCAATCCCTCCTTGAGCCGGTCGATGAAGAAAAACGGCAGGGAGCAGGCAAGTCCCTGGAAGAGATATATGGTAAAGATATTCACCCCGCACCAGCGTAAAAATCTCGATACACTCCCCCGGTAGCTGTAGGATTTGAGCTGCAGCTTCTTTTTCAGCAGAACAAAGACATGGACCAGCAGCAGGCTGTATATCAGATACTGCATTGAAGGCGGAAATTTGTAGTTCTGAATTTCCAGCACACCGCCGCCTCTAAACAGGACGAGCAGGCCGAGTGCGGCGGTAATCAGCAGAGAAAGTCCCACAGCCTTCGCCTCGAGTGCTTCCTCCTGCTCCCTGAATATCACCCCGAGCATGAAAAAAAAGAGATAAAACGATACATTACCGTAGGTACTGAAGAGAAACGTCCGGTCAGCATATTCCTTGGGAAACAATGCAGTGAAAAGCAAAATCAGCACCAGGACATTGTACTTTATCCTGAACATCAGACTGAACCCCAAGAGCAGCGGGATTACTATCAGCATGGAAAGATAGTCCCGGATGAACCACAGGCTGCCGCCGTAGACCCGAATTTGCTCCCACAGATCGCCGTGCGGTATAATCCTGAACATGGAGCTCAGAGCCAGGCCGATATCAGTTTCGCCCCAGCCCGAACCCGCCGCTCTGATCAACACCAGTGCGGCCAGCAGCAGAGAGCTTATCAGAATGTATTGACCGTAGAGGCGGACAAATTGCCTGATGGCCTTGACCATCGTCGGACCAAAGGAGCCCGGTCGTGCCAGGTAGCCTGAGATGAAGAAGAAAATCGGCACATCGACCAGCAGGGTAAACTGCCGGACGGCCTCGGGAACATAGTGGTAACCCGACCAGAAGACGGTGTGTATATGGATGACCCACAGGATCATTGCTCCCTTGAACACGTCGACAAAGGGGTCACGGGCCATATCTGCGGTTGCTGATCTCATTGGTGAACTGGTCCGTTTTGCGATACCGATCGATTTTGGGCTACTGATTCCAATCGCTTTGGGGTAGATTACCGGACTTGTACCAGACCGGCTGGTCAAATCTTTCTTCAGGCTGCTTCACCACAGGTTACCCTGAAGGATGAAATTTTTCGCCCAAAATCGGGTCGTGCTTTTTTTCAATGCCGGCAATGATGATCATGAACACCGCCGAAGACAAGCCTGTCTACTGCCTAGTTCTCGCCTTTCTGGCGGCACTGCTGAGCTATGGTATCGGCCAGTCGGTTTTCTGGGACGCCGTCCTGACCACCGACGAACACGCCTACCTGATGCAGGCATACAGCTACATCGAAGGCCGCATTTCACGGCCCCTGCCGGAGCTTGCCGAGATATTTCGCCATGAAATGATGATCATGGACGAGCAGGTCGGCTGGCTGTCACGCTACCCCCCCGGCCATGCAGTCTGGCTGATGCTCGGAGCTGCGGTGAACTGGCCGCATCTGCCGGTCTACCTGTCTGCGGCACTGAGCATCTGGCTGTTCAGCAGGAGTGGGCCATTGCTCGGTCTTCCCGCCCTGCTGCTGCCGTCTATGATGGTTCTTTCACCCTACTTCCTGTTCATGAACGGCACCCTGCTCAGTCACAGCTCGGCGCTGCCGGCTGCCTGCCTGATACTCTGGGGATACCTGGCCTGGAAGGTCAAGAAGCGGCCCTTCTGGGCCGCCATCGCCGGGCTTGCCTGGGCATTTCTGTTTCTTAACCGCACCTATACAGGGCTGCTGATTGCCCTGCCCTTTGCAGTCGACGCCCTCTGGGATCTGGCCCAAAACCGCAGCAGGGCCAATTTCCATGCGACAATCCTGTTTGCCCTGTGCGCGGCAGCGGGCGGATTTGGTTATCTGCTCTATAACTATCTGGCGGTGGGCGACCCCTTTACCCCGACCTACCTCTACTATGCCCCTGACGACGGACTCGGGTTCGGCTGGCGCTCCACCTCATCTCTGCCCTACCACCACACCTTCGCCACCGGCCTCGCGTACCTGTGGGAAAACATGGTGTTGCTTGACCGCTGGCTCTATGGTTTCCCCGGGTCGCTTCTGCTCTGCCTGGGTCTGGCAATCGTCGGCTGGAATAAACGCTGGACGCCTCTCTGCCTGGCGGTCGTGATGACGGTCGCCTGCGGCTATGTATTCTTCTGGTGGCGCGGCGTGCGTGACATCGGTCCGGTCTACTATTATGAGACCCTGCCCTTTCTGCTGCTACCGGCAGGACTTGGAATCGTCCGGATCGCCCGGCTGAGCTCTTCCTACCGACGTTTGCGCGCCGTTGCTGCCGCCGCCGGGGTGATGCTGGTGATCCTGAGCGCCGTTCGATTCAGCATCGACCAGGGCAGCCTGATCCGCGACCGGCAGCGCATTGTCGGTCAGTTTCACGCGCTACTTGGATCGGCCCCTGACAATAGCCTGATCATCGTCACCGGTTTTCGAGGTATGCGGCACGTGGAAAAAGGAACCTCCTTCAATCCGCGAGGCATTGACAGTGATCCGCTGGTTGTCGCCGGGACGATCCCCTCCGAAGATATTATCCGCGCCCATCCGGGCCGAACACCTTACCTGATGGTCCGTCGGGGCGAGCACCTGGTGCTGGAGTCCTTCCATTGAGGGACGTATCATACAGGATATTCAGACCGCAATGGGCCGACTCGGGCGACTTTAGACGGAGCACGGAAGCGGTACTTCGATCCGGATAGAAATGCTCGATCATAATCTGCCGGGCTTGGCGAAACCTGATCATGTTATTGGTACCTGCGGTGATGACTGAGATTGCCGCCAGCACCAGCGCCAGCCGTCGAAATCGCCCGGTGACGGACAAGGCTGCCGTGATGATGAGCAGCGGCAGAAAGTGGAGCGCATAGAGAAAGGTCTCTTCACCGTAAATCAGGTGCAGGACCAGCTGTCCCGCCAGCAGCACGCCGATCAGCAGACGAACCCGCACCGCGGCCGGACCCGAAAACAGGTGCCAGAGCCCGAGACCGAGCAATGTCAGCCAGGAGCAGAAAGCTGTAAGGGTGAGCACCCCACCCTGCCATGGCAACGATTTCTGCACGCTCAATATCAGCCAGTCAGGCCGATCGAGTTTTCCGATCAGCTGCACCTCCGGCATCACCACGGTGGTCGAGAAAAAAGCCACCATTATATGAAGCGGCCCGCCGGTCTCTTCCCGGAAGATATAATTGAGTTCACCGCTGTTGTGCAGAAATGAGCCCGCTGCAGGAAAAAGATGCTTTTCCAGCATCCAGAGCAGGTAGACAGCAATAAAGGCGATGATCGTCACCCGCAGCGCCTTGCCCGGTCTCAGGGAGAAAAAAGTGGCTGCGAGGCCCGCCATCCAGTTTGTAATGGTAATGCTCAGCGAAGCCGAGCTGGCCGCCACGAACCAGCCCTCAGCCAGACCGCGGCGCTGATGGACGGCAGCCGCAGCGAGTGCGAGCAGAATAGAAACTGATCCGAACGAATAGGTTTCGGGAACGGAAAACCAGAACAGTGAAGCCGAGCTGAAAATTCCGAGCAGGCTGAAAAGCGATGCATCGAAACGAGGCAGATAGATTATCCTGAGAAAACTATACAGCGTCGCGGTCCAGACGCCGGCCGCCCCGGCAATGAGCAGCTGGGCAGACTGTTCATCAGTGATATGTCGAAACAGGCCGACGAACCCCTCGACAACCAGTATCGCGTGATAGACAATCAGTGAGAAGAGTGGGTGAACGCTGGCCCGGTAGTGAGATGACTCGACGCCCGTCATGTTATAGAAAACCCTGGTCATATCCGATTGAAACCAGAAGTCGATTCCCAGCAGACCGTAAAGCACCGGGTCAAGATAGCCGAAGGTGAATATCGACAGCAAAACCGAGACAGCACCGAGCAGGGCCGCAATCAAGCCATCGCAGACCAGCGGTTTGAAGCGTGCGGGCCGGTTTATATTCGGATCAGTGGACAGGGGCATGATTCAAAGGACCAGGCCTCGATGGCTGCACGGTGCATTCAAGTGGCCCACCAGAGAATGATTGCGGTTAGTAATGCTACGGCCTGACTGGCCCGGTCCCTGATGGCGAAGAGTACCGGGTCTTCGGTCATTGCGCCGCGACTGGTGATCAGCCACACACGGCTGATCCAGTAGAACAGAAGCGGGCACAACAGCCATATGAGTTCCGGATGGGTGTAGAGCAGGCGCACCTCTTCGCTGTTGATATACAGGGCCAGCACGAGAACCGACATATAACCGCTGGCGACCCCGGACATCTGAACAATTGCACCATCACCGGCCTCGTAGCCGCGTCCTTCCATCTGGTTCTGACCATTGCTGCGGCCCAGGACAAGGTCGGCGCTTCTCTTCATCAGCGCCAGGCTGAAAAAAATGAACATGGCGAAGGAGAGCAGCCAGAACGATGGCATGATGGAGACTGCCGCACCGCCGGCGAGAAGGCGCATGGTATAGAGGAGCGCCAGGACCACGACATCGACCACGACCAGTCTTTTCAGCCAGCATGAGTAAAGGGTTGTGAGTACGATATAGGCCGCGACCACCGACAGAAACCGCGCACCCGGATAGAGGCCGAGGATGCATGCGGCGAAGAGCAGCAGCGGGATCGCCAGCACCGCCCTGTTAATCGACAGGCGGCCGGACGCCAGCGGCCTGCTGCACTTGGTGCGATGCTTGCGGTCAGCGGGAAGATCGATCAGATCATTGAGCAGATAAATGGCAGAGGCACAGAAACTGAAGGAGAAGAATGCGCAGAGTGCCCGCAGAAAAAGGTTGGGGTCGCCAAGCTGGTGGGCGGTGATCAGGGGTACGAAAATCAGCAGATTTTTCAGCCACTGATGCACCCGTGCCGCTGCTCCATAGGTCCGCCAGCCGGCAGACTCCGACGCAATTGTTTGCTCAACGGTGATCGTCGGCCTGGTATTTCGCCTCCCGCTCTCTGCCGAACCGACCAGAACAGCCCCGACAGCACTGCCGGCGACAAGACCCTCAATCGTCCGGCCAACATAGACGAAAGCTGTCGGCAGATCTTCCATTGGAAGCTGATCGGTTTCACCTGTTTCCGGGGGTGCAGCAGCCTCATCCAGAGCAACGACCCCATCGAACACCCCCAGGTGTTCTGCCACCTGCCGGCCAAACATGACCGGTAGCGCCGTAGCCAGCAACAGTCTGCGGCCGGCCTGCTTTTGGGCGCGAAGATAAGAGATCAGGGGTTGGTGGTATGGCAGCAATCGGGCCTCCGGCAGGAAGCGGGTGAGGAGTTCGATGCCAGGCCGGCCTGTGCCATTCTTCAGCCACAAAGGCAGTGCCAGCAGCAGGAAAGGATTGCGGCCAAGCATCAGGAAAAAGGCTTCCCAGACCGGGTCAGTGGAAATCAGACCGTCTTCCATCTTGACCAGAAGCGGCGCGGCACCCTGCTGGTCTATTTCCTGGTCCGGTTTCACATCCTATCCATCGCTAGATTGTCAACTGTCTCGTCATTTACGCCGCTGTATGGTTTTTCCAGAACGGCCGGGGGAAAAGGAGGGAGCAGCCTCAGTCAGCATCAGGCAAACTCAGAGGCTCTTATATCACTGGAAACCGGGCCTGTCAAGAATCGTCAGCCAGGTGACCGGGGACAGGAGTCGGCCGGTCCGCCGCGGGTAGGCTGGCGCCAGACGCCCTTTTTTTTGAGGTGGGGACAAATAGAAGGAGCAAAAGATGGGATACAGCCCAGCCGCTGGCTGACACCTTTATATCCGCCGGACCGGAGAAGCCGTCCCAAGGATCGCGCCGGCAGAAGTATCATTCAGTCCTGGAGGATTTGTTCTTATAGAGAAACACGATTCGATTCATGTTGGCTTGAACAATTTCAAACCCATTCTCTGTAAGAATCCTGTGCACTTCGTTGAACGTGCTTTGCTTGTCAAAGCCCCTCTCTGGTCCGCAATCCACGGAAATGAACGCCACTCTGTCTAAAACCGGAGCGGCACCCTCCAGAATTTCGGGTTCGGCCCCTTCAGCCTCAATCTTCAGCAATTTGATCGTGTCGATTCGATGCTCGGTAATAAATGTATCGAGCGTTACGGCTTCAATCTTCTTAACCGTCGAATAATTGTTCATTTCCACAAGCGAGCTGTCTCCCTCACCAGGCTTTGAATATAATTCAAGCGTGCAGTTCTCTTTCCACAAAGCCCTGCTCCTGAATGCTGCTTTTCCCCCAAAAATATTGTGATTGCAGCACTCCACTTCGAGCTCTTCAGGTTCTACCGGAAAATAGCGCAAGCTGTTTTTCATTGCCCAGAAACCAAGCTCACCAACGTTTGCCCCGCAATCAACGAACACATCTCCTGGTTTAAAATCAATCAGATCAAGCTGATATTCGTCAACCAGCTGGTCCAGTCTTTTGCTGACTCCCCTTTTGTACAGGTTATGCCTCTTCCTCCGGCAGATAATTATCTGATCATTGCTGCTGTCTGTAACCTTATAGAGATACCTGCTCTGGGTCGGACAGATTCTATGTTTTTTATTGCGAATTCTGTTTCTTGCATTGGTGAGACTGCAGAAGAGTGAAGACGGTATTCGTTCGTAAATGTAATTATAAAGTTTCATGCGTCTATCGGTTACATTGAGCACCCGGGGTAATGCCTTGTAACGATATCGCGCGCATCCATCCCCGAACGACCCGCACGAATGCATACAGGGTGCCTTGAAAAAATCAGGTTTTAAACCAACATCTAAATGTTTTATGATACCCTAAAGTTACATGTCTGGCACCATGGTTCTTAGTTCCGGCGCCGGCCGCCCCCCGTCACCAAGGGGGTCTATGATACTCGCAGCCCTGACGGCCCTTTTTCTCTCAACATAACTGGCCGTCTTGGAAGACAATTACCCGCCAGATGATACAATGGACACCGACATGGCCGCAAAATTTGAATATCAGACCACGATACCCTTTGTAACCCTGAGAAACAGGATAGCCGAGACGGGCTCCTTCGGCGGTCAGCGCGGTATTTTACATGCCGGAACCTGCGGGGTTTCCTTCTCCCCGATCCGGGTACTCGAGGAACTGGCCGACTCGGCCCCGTTCTATATACCGGATGAACGAATAGAGATCGGTGAAATCAGCGAATGTTCCGCCTCCAGGCTCCTGGACGACATTGAAGCTGCCACCAGAGAGGAAGGCGGGAGCACCGTTGTCTATATCCACGGATACAACATCGATTTTGAAAAGGGATGCCGTCACAGCGCGGTTCTTCAGCGCTCCCTGGGCCTCCATGACCGGCTGCTGCTGTTCAGCTGGCCGGCAGACGGGAACCTGTTCAAATATACCCGCGATGAGGCGGATCTCGTCTGGAGTGTCCCGTACATGGCTGATTTTTTCGAAGATATCGCAAGTCGAACCGGAGCGGGCAACACCGATATCGTGGCCCACAGCCTCGGGGCCCGCGGCGCCTTTCAGGCCTTGACCAGACTCGCCTGCCGGGAACACGACAAAGTGTTGTTCGGAGAGCTGATCCTGATCGCACCGGACATCGATATCGACATGTTCCGGCACGACCTGGGGCTGCTGAAGAAAATGGTCAAACGGATCACGGTGTATGTTTCCGAGAACGACAAGGCCCTGAAATTGTCCAGAGAGGTGCACGGCTATCCGCGCCTCGGAGAGGCGGGGGGCGCACTGACCACATTTGCCGGTGTCGAGACCATCGATATCTCGCTGATCAGCCTGCAGAGAATTTCCGGCCATGTCTATCACCTGTCAGACAAAGAGGTCATCGATGACCTGGGGCTGCTCCTGAAGACCGGCGCGCCGGCAGCCCGGAGACCCCGGATGCAGAGAAGAGAGCACGAAGGTCTCACTTACTGGCGGATGGTCCCTTGAAAAATTTGTAATCTGACCAGGTTGTCATACCGTATTCAGATGGCGGCCCGTCTCGACAAGCAGCCGCTCTCTAAAAATCTGATTATTTTTGTGAGGAGCAAGGACAGATGAAATTTCCAATCGAAGGTTCCTGCCAGTGCGGACAGATTACCTACACCCTGCACAAAGCGCCGAAGAAAGTGGTGGCCTGTCACTGCAGGCAGTGCCAGAAGCTGGCCACCGGCCCCTTCAGTGTTACGGCCTTTGTGGACGCAGCCGACATTGAATTTCACGGTGAACTGAGCCAGTGGAGCAGGGTTGCGGACAGCGGCAATACCAACATCGCAGCGTTCTGCCCCAACTGCGGCAACAGGGTCTATCACTACAACCCCGATGATCCCCAGAGTATCAAGCTGAAATTGAAGCCCGTCGATCTGGAGGACGATCGTCTATTCGAACCCACCGTTCACACCTGGGTTTCAGAAAAGCAGGGCTGGTATACCATCCCCGAAGGGGTACCGGTCTTCGACAAACAGCCGTAGCCGGTTTACGGGATCGACCCGAGGATTGGATGATACAGCTCTACACATGGGGGACGCCCAACGGCCGCAAAATTTCGATCATGCTGGAAGAAGTGTCCCTGGCCTATCAGGTGACACCGGTTGATATCACCCGCAACGAGCAGTTTCTACCATCATTTCTGGAGATCAGCCCCAATAACAAGATTCCGGCAATTGTCGATGATCAGACCGGTACAGCTCTTTTCGAATCGGCTGCCATCCTGCTCTATCTTGCCGAAAAAACCGGGCGGCTGCTGCCCGGCAGCGGGCCCGGGCGCTGGCCGGTCATCCAGTGGCTGCTCTGGCAGGCGGCAGGCCAGGGCCCCATGCTCGGTCAGGCCCACCACTTCCTGCACTTCAACCCGGGTAAATCGGCCTACGCAGAAGATCGTTATCTGGACGAGGCCCGGCGACTCTACGGCGTTCTGGACAGACAGCTGGCACGGACCCGGTATGCCGCGACCGACGAGCTGAGCATCGCCGATATCGCCATCTGGCCCTGGGTCAGCCGCTTTCAGTTTCAGAAAATCGACCTGCACCACTACCCTTCTGTGTGCACCTGGTATCTGAAGCTTGCCAAGCGGCCTTCCTTTCAGGCCGGCTACCGAGTCCCGGATACAGAACAGGAAATTCCCGTTCCCTGAGTCAACGTATCATGGCCGTGGCAGCTCAACTGCTTGAGGAGCGGACCCAGAGATTAACCCCGCCGTCCCTGGCATAGACATCTATTTCCGCCAGTTCCTCGGCGCTGAAACTCAGCGTGTCAAGAGCGCCGAAACTGTCCTCCAGCTGAGCGGCGCTGCTGGCTCCGATCAGGGCCGTGGTCACCCTCGGGTCCCTCAACACCCAGGCTATGGCCATCTGCGCCAGTGTTTGGCCCCGCTTACGGGCGATCTCATGCAGCGCCCTGATGCGATCGATATTGTCCTGGGACAGGTGTCCGTCACGTATGGTTTTGCCCTGGGTCGCCCGGCTGCCGGCGGGGATACCGTCGAGATACTTGTCGGTCAGCAGGCCCTGGGCCAGCGGTGAAAAGGTAATTGCCCCGATGCCCAGATCCTCAAGGGTGTCGAGCAGACCGTCCTCCTCGATCCAGCGGTTCAGCATGGAGTAGCTGGGCTGGTGAATCAGACAGGGGGTGCCGAGCGCCTCGAGGATTTTGACCGCTTCCCGGGTCCTCTGAGCGTTGTAGGAAGACAGGCCGACATAGAGCGCCTTGCCCTGCCGGACGATCGAATCGAGGGCCCCCATCGTTTCCTCGAGCGGAGTGTCCGGGTCGAAGCGGTGAGAGTAAAAAATGTCGACATAGTCCAGCCCCATTCTCAACAGGCTCTGGTCCAGGCTGGCAATCAGATATTTACGGCTGCCCCAGTCTCCGTAAGGCCCGGGCCACATGGTATATCCGGCTTTGGTTGAAATAACCATTTCGTCCCGATACGGGGCAAAATCAGTGCTGAGCACCCTGCCGAAAAACGTCTCTGCCGCCCCCGGCGGAGGACCGTAATTATTGGCCAGATCAAAATGTGTAATACCCAGGTCAAAGGCTCTGCAACAGATATCCCGGGATGTCTTCTCGTTGAAATCCTGCCCGAAATTGTGCCAGAGCCCGAAGGACAGCCGGGGCAGTTTCAGCCCGCTGCGTCCGCAGCGGCTATAGGGCATGGATTGATACCGACTGCTTTGTGCGCTGTAGCTCATGGTAAACCTCTCATTTGTCGGACTGAATCTTTGAGTTGAAAACGGCAATAAAGGAGCAAAAACGGGCCTTGCGTCAACCGAACAATGGACGCTGACTTTCAATGGCCCCGGCAGCCGCCACCAGACCGACATCGGCCTGTTCAGGGCCGAGATGGCCGCCTATCTCGAAAACACCGGGCAGCTCAATCGGAAGAAGACCTTTCTGGTTCGTCCGAGGCCTCGACGACCAGAACGCTTGAGCCGAGTTCTTCGAGAACCTGCTGCTCCAGCCCATCTTCCTGAGCTCGCAGCCGCCTGAGTTTCGTCGGCCTGTAGGCGGCGGGCAGTTCACCGAGGTTGCAGATCGGCTCACCGGGACTGATCGACGGCAGGCTGGTCATGCCCATGACCACCGCGTTGAACGGCGCGTAAACCGTTTCCTGCTCATCCCCCAGAAGCGTCGTATTGGTCGCCAGCGGCTGGTCTTTTTCGACAATGTCGCCCGGCTGGATATGAAAATCCAGGAACCCCCCGCGCGCAGACCGAATCCATTTGGATTTTTCGATGACGATCTGATACGGCGGGTGCTCTGCCTGGTTGTCGATCATGCCCAGTTCACCCAGTACGTTTTTTATGCCGCGGACGGCGGTAGCCACGATGCCCGGCTCCACCTTCCAGACTTCACCCCCCTCCATGATGATGGTCGGGCAACCGACCCTGCACGCTTCCCTGCGCAATGAGTTTTTGGGCCCCCTGGCGTTTACGATAATTTCCGACCCGAATGCCCGGGCAATCTTTCTGACCTCCTCCCTGCTCAGATCACCCCGGACAGTTGGATAATTGGTGCGCCGGACGGAAGCGGTGTGCAGGTCTATTCCGTAATCGCAGCGGGCGACCAGTTCAGTGAAAATCGTGCAGGCCATCCGACTGGCAAGGCTGCCGTCGGGGCTGCCGGGAAAGGAGCGGTTCAGGTCGCGGCGGTCCGGCAGGTAGCGCGAATGGCGATCGAAAGCAAGCAGGTTCAGCACCGGCACGAGAATCAGAGCCCCTCGCAGAATCTTCAGATCCTCGTCCTGGATCAGCTGCCTGATGGCTCCGCAGCCGTTCAATTCATCGCCGTGCAGCGCTGCGGTCACCAAAACGACCGGCCCGTCCTCCGGTGCCCGGCGGATCTGCAGGTCTATTTCCAGATGAGCCCCGCTGTAGCTCTCTCCGATGGCAAGGCAGACATTGCGCGATTCACCGGGTCGAATTTTTTCTCCGAACCAGTCGGCGACATTCTTTTTGAGAAATCGGGTGCTGCTCATCTATGCCTCCGATTTATCGGCAGAAATCTCGATGGGAGTTATGGTTCCATCCTCCCTGAACACCTCGTCTGCCACCGGCAGCCCGGGCAGATCCTTGACCCTGGGACTGCGCTTGCGGCGAATCCTGGCCGGCGTCAACTCCTTCATCAGGTCGAGCTTTCCGAAACAGAGCAGTCGATCACCGGCAACCAGCTGGCGTTGCGAGCGCGGGTTGGGAATAACGCGCGATTCACGGTAAAGCGTCAACACCGTGATATCTTTTTCCCGAAGCTTGGATTCTTCTATCGTCTTGCCCACATACAACGACCCCTCCGGTATGTGAATTTCAGCAACGCCGTAGCCGCGACTGACCGTCAGCCGCTGGCGCAGGTCGATCTCGGGCAGATCCACCCGGGCAGCCATATAGTCAATGATGGCCCCGGCAATGTCGAGCTGCGTGCACCCTTCGATACCCTCCAGACCCGGAGAAGAGTTTACCTCGACGATCTGCGGACCGGTTCGGCCCTCGAGCAGGTCGACCCCGGCGATGCGCAGCCCCAGGATCTGGGCCGCCCGAACCGCCGTTTCTTCGTAAACCGCATCGAGAATGACCGGCTCGGCAACTCCTCCCCGATGGACATTGGAGCGAAACTCCTGGCCCTGGGCGACCCGGCGCATGGCTCCGACCACCTGCCCGCCGACCACCAGGGCCCGGATATCGCGCCCTTTGCTCTCGGCCACGAATTTCTGGATCAGCACGTTCTGCTTCTGACTCTGCAGCATCTCGATAATGGCTTCGGCGGCCTTCACCGATTCGGCCAGCAGAACACCGATGCCCTGGGTTCCCTCGAGCAGTTTGATGATGACCGGCGCGCCGCCGACCCGGTCGATGGCCGGCAGAATATCTCTCTTATCCCGGACAAAAGCGGTTTTGGGCAATCCGATCTGATGCCGGCTGAGGATCTGCAGGCTGCGCAGCTTGTCTCTGGAATTGATGATGCCGTATGACGAGTTACCGCAAAAAACGTCCATCTGCTCGAACTGCCTGACCACCGCGGTACCGAAATAGGTGATCGAGGCGCCGATCCGGGGAAGCACCGCATCATAGGTGGAAAGCCGCTTCTGCCGGTAGAAAAGATCGGGGGCCGCCTGTTCGAGATCGATGGCAAATTTGAGCGTATTGAGTACCTTGACCTTGTGTTTCCGCTGGGTTGCGGCTTCGCAAAGGCGCCGCGTGCTGTAGCAGTGGGGGTTACATGAGAGGATGGCGAGCTTCATTTTTATGGGTACCTTGCAAAATCAGGATTTTGGTTCAAAATCTAGGCTCGTTTGGCAAAAAGACATTTTTTCAAGGTAGCCTTATGATTCAATCAACGGATTATTACCTGGTTTACAGGAACATGCGCTCCTGCTCTTTTTTCTTAATCCTGCCGCCATAATAGGAATTTCCCCCGTCCACCAGAAAACGCCCTCTGAATGCCTCACGGCCCAGCAGCATCCTGAACCCCATCTCGTCGCGGCCGGCCAGCGTCAGTTCCACCGGCCAGGTGGTACCCATCAGCTCGATGGGTGTGACGATCACCGGCCGCAACCTGGCAATGCCGCTGGAGCTTTTAACGGAGCGAAATTCGAGAACTGTCGCCTCAGCGGTGACCGCAGCTTTACAGGTGCGCTGAACCGGATGTACGGTGAAACGGACCCATTGCGAGCCGCCTCGTTTGAAAAATTTCAGCTCGACGGCATGAAGCGATGAAGACCGCGCGCCGGTATCGACCTTGACCTTGATCGACGCGATACCAAGCTCCGGCAGGCCAACCCACTCCCGCCAGCCGATAACCGGCAAATCAGTTTTTTTCCTCCGAGCCATCCCGCATTCAGTTCCGGTTGCATGCCAGGCAAAAGGCCAGCATGACAAGGTGCCGTCTTTGATGAGCTTGTAAAACGACTGAGAACAATTTACAAGCTATCTTTTCACTGCAGGGTATCCTACCACATAAACCGCACCATATCCGTGATATTGCCCAGCACCGGAATTTGCTCATCTCCTGATTTCCATTTTTCTGCAGCCGTCGGGATTTTCTTTTACAGGATGACTCCTGCAGAAACCCAAACCCCTTCTATCTGCAACACGGAGACCGTCCGGACCCCAAACTCCGCGATGGCTTGAAAAACGTCAGCACGGCTGCGCAAAGCGGTGCGCTCCCCAGAGCCCGGCAGCCAGCCGGTTCAACTCAACACGGGCGTCCTGCGGGTCCGTGTGAGGGCAGAGCTTTTTTCTTTTTCTGGTATAACTTGAAAGTGGTGTTATTTTTTCTGATTGATGGTTGCAGTCACGAAACAGCGATCTTCTTTGCATACGGCTGGCAGATGTATAGTGGACAAGGCGCAATTCTTGCGCCCACACAGTCCGCCTGACAGAACATCAGTAAGACAAGGAGCATACCAATGAGAATCGGCGTACCAAGGGAAATTCACCAAGGCGAACGGCGGGTGGCAACGACACCGGAAGCGGCGGCGCTGATACGAAAACTCGGTTTCGAGCTCGGAGTCGAGTCCCAGGCCGGCAGTGACGCGCAGTTTACCGATCAGGCCTATCAGGAGGCAGGTGCGCAGATAGTCGCCGATAGTGCTGCCCTCTACGAGCAGTCGGATATTATCTTGAAGGTCCGCGCCCCGGAAAAGAATACGGAAACCGGGCTGAACGAGTGCGATCTTCTGCGCCCGGGCCAGACCCTCATCAGCTTCATTCAGCCGGGTCAGAATCAGGAACTGCTCGAAGAGCTGTCGGCACGAAACGTCTCGGTGCTGGCCATGGATTCGATCCCGCGCATTTCCAGGGCCCAGAAGATGGACGCCCTGAGTTCGATGGCCAATATCGCCGGCTACCGGGCAGTGGTCGAAGCAGCGCAACATTTCGGCAGGTTTTTCACCGGCCAGATCACCGCCGCCGGCAAGATCCCTCCGGCCAAGGTTCTGGTAATCGGCGCCGGGGTCGCCGGTCTCTCGGCCATCGGCGCGGCTAAAAGCATGGGGGCTATCGTTCGAGCCTTCGACACCCGCCCCGAGGTCAAGGAACAGGTCGAGAGCATGGATGCCGAATTCCTGATGCTCGACTTTGATGACGAGGACGGTACCGGCGAAGGCGGCTACGCCAAGGTCATGAGCGACGAATTCATCAAGGCCGAAATGGAGCTTTTCGCCCAGCAGGCCCTGGAGGTGGACATCATCATCACCACCGCCCTGATACCCGGCAGGCCGGCCCCCGAGCTGATCACCGAGGAGATGGTCAAAACCATGCAGCAGGGCAGCGTCATCGTCGACCTCGCCGCCGAAATGGGGGGCAACTGCAAGCTTACCGAGGCGGACAGGGTGATCGTCAGACACGGGGTTACGATCATCGGCTACACCGATCTGCCCTCGAGGCTGGCGACCCAGTCCAGCCAGCTCTACGCCAACAATCTGCGCCACCTGCTCAGCGACCTGACCCCCGGAAAAGACGGAAAGATCGTCATCAATATGGATGATGAGATCATTCGCGGAGCGACGGTGATCAAGGAAGGTGAAATCACCTGGCCGCCGCCCGCACCGAAGCTCTCGGCCGCACCAGTCAAGCCGGCTGCGGCCCCGGCCATGGCGCCCGTCAAACTGGAGCGGAAACGCTCATGGGTCCCGCTGCTGGCGATGGTTGTCGGCGGCCTGGCAATGCTCGGACTCGGCAGCGTCGCTCCGCCGGCATTCATGTCCCACCTGACCGTTTTCGTGCTGGCCTGCTTCATCGGCTATATGGTCATCTGGAATGTCACCCCGTCGCTGCACACGCCGCTGATGAGCGTCACCAACGCGATCAGTTCGATCATCATCATCGGCGCCCTGCTGGAAATATCTTCGGAGGACGGGCTGATCGTCCTGCTGGCCGGCATCTCGGTCCTGATAACCAGCATCAACATCTTCGGCGGCTTCGCCGTTACCCAGCGCATGCTGTCCATGTTCAGGAAATAGGAGAAAGCTCATGTCACCAGGTATCGTTACGGTAGCCTACATCGGAGCCACGATTCTGTTTATCCTCGCCCTGGGCGGACTCAGCACCCAGGAAACTGCCAGGAAGGGGAACATGTTCGGTATGATCGGCATGGCGCTGGCACTTCTGGCCACCCTCTTCGGGGTCGTTTCGGACAACTTCTTCATTCTCTTCCTCGGTGTCGCAGTTGGCGGCGGAATCGGCCTGATGCTGGCCAGAAAGGTAGAGATGACCCAGATGCCCGAGC
Organism: uncultured delta proteobacterium; assembly: GCA_963845115.1. Classification (GTDB taxonomy): domain Bacteria; phylum Desulfobacterota; class Desulfobulbia; order Desulfobulbales; family Desulfocapsaceae; genus JABDQA01. Next base: position 604,726 of record CAWJQN010000003.1, read on the forward strand.
TGGTCGCCATCCTGCACAGCCTCGTCGGTCTGGCGGCGGTCCTCGTCGGCTTTGCCAACTTCATGGATCACACCATCGAATTGAGCGGTGTGGAAAAAACAATCCATGACGTGGAAACCTACCTCGGCATCCTGATCGGCGCCCTGACCTTTTCCGGTTCCGTCGTCGCCTTCCTCAAACTCAGCGCCCGAATCAGCGGCAAACCGCTGATCCTGCCGTTCAGGCACTGGTTCAATCTGGGCCTGCTGATCATGGCTGTCTGGCTCTGTTTTGCATTCGTCGGCCAGTCAGCGGCCGGCGGCGGCATGCTGCCGCTCGTGGTCATGACCATCATCGCCCTGGTCTTCGGGGTGCACATGGTTATGGCCATCGGCGGGGCCGACATGCCGGTTGTCGTCTCGATGCTCAACAGCTACTCCGGCTGGGCCGCGGCGGCAACCGGTTTCATGCTCAGCAACGACCTGCTGATCGTAGTCGGGGCCCTGGTCGGAAGCAGCGGTGCGATCCTCAGCTACATCATGTGCCGGGCGATGAACCGTAATTTCATCTCGGTTATCGCCGGCGGCTTCGGCACGGCGGAAGGTCAGACAGCGGCCGGTTCTGAAGATGAGGCCGGGGAAGTCATAGCGGTTGAGGCGGCAGAGGCCGCCGAGCTGCTGCTCGATGCTTCCGAGGTCATGATCATTCCCGGCTACGGCATGGCCGTTGCCCAGGCCCAGCACGTGGTCAACGATATCACCCGCAAACTCCGGGACAAGAAGATCAATGTCCGCTTCGGCATCCATCCGGTGGCCGGCCGCATGCCCGGCCACATGAACGTGCTGCTGGCCGAGGCCAAGGTCCCCTATGACATCGTCTTCGAACTCGATGAAATAAACGAGGATTTCCCCAAAGTCGATGTCTCGGTCGTCATCGGCGCCAACGACATCGTCAACCCAGCCGCTCAGGAAGTGCCGGACAGCCCGATCGCCGGGATGCCGGTGCTCGAATGCTGGAAGGGCAAGACCACCATCGTTCTAAAACGCTCCATGGCCACCGGCTATGCAGGTGTGGCCAACCCGCTGTTCTACAAGGAGAACACCCGGATGCTGTTCGGCGATGCGCGGGAGAGCCTCGAGGCCGTACTCAAACAGCTCGACTGAACCACCGATCCATCATGAACGACTCTTTTTTTCAACAGAAAACCGTGCTGCTCACCGGTGCCACCGGCGACCTGGGCCAGACCCTGTCAAGAGAACTCCTGGAGCGCGGCGCTCAGCTGGTGTTGAGCGCGCGCTCCGAGGAAAAACTCAGTGAAGCGCTACAGGGATTGCCTGAGGATTCTTCCGTCGTCGCCATTCCGGCAGACCTGTCCCTCCCGGGCGGGGCCGCCGCCCTGGCCGAACAGGCGCTGGACAGCGCCGGCCGGATCGATATCCTGATCAACAACGCCGGGCTCGGCTATTTCGCGCTGATGGAAGAAGCCGACGAGGAGAAGGTACGATACCTCTTCGAGGTGAATACCTTCGCCCCGCTGGTTCTGATTCAGAAACTGGTGCCCTCGATGATCAGGCGCGGCGGCGGCCGCATCGTCAATATCGTATCCAGTGCCGGCCGGGTGCCGATTCCAACCGTCGGGGTGTATGGCGGCTCCAAATCGGCGCTGGCAGTCATGACCAATACGATGCGTCTCGAACTCCAGCCCAAGAATATCGATGTCATCAACATCTATCCGGGCACCATCAACGACTCATTCGAACGCAATGCGATGCGCGAAAACAACCGGCTCGGCCTCTGCCCGACCGCCGACTGCGGCGAGGAGGAAGAGACAATCGCCCAGCACATCATCGAGGCGGTTGCCGGTGAACCAGGTGAGGTGTGGCTCGAGAAGACCGGCCGCTGGATGGCTCTGGCCGCCATCGCCTGGCCGACCATCGTCGACAACCGGCTGAAGCATCTGCGCAACCGCGCTGTCAGCGAGACTGCCGAGAACAAGCCCCTCGAGTACCGGCGCTGGCGGCTGCTGCAGGTTGAATCGTCAATCGGTTGCAACCTCAGGTGCATCATGTGTCCATGGGAAGATGAGCGGAAACGTGCTGAAAACCGTGGCCATATGCGTCCGGAGGTATGGCAGGCCCTGGTGCCGCATCTGAACGAGGTGCGTTCCATCGACTTTACCGGCGGCGGTGAACCACTGATGCAGCCGCATCTGCTCGACTGGGTCGAGCAGGCTAAAAACGGTGGCTGCGATGCTGGTTTTCTGACCAACGGCATGCTGCTCGACAGCGAGACAAGCGATCGGTTGCTCGATATCGGCCTCAACTGGATCTGTATTTCCATCGACGGCGCCGACCGTGAAACTTACGAGATGATCCGCCGGGGCGGTCGATTCGACACCCTCTGTGCCAATATCAGGTATCTGTGCGAAAGAAGAATCAACCATTTGCCGGAGGTGATGATCAATTTCGTGATCATGCGCTCCAATTTCCACCAGCTCGAAAAGATCGTCCAACTGGCCAGGGACCTTGGCGTCGATCAGGTCAACTTCAAGCAATGCGATGTGATCAGGGGTGAAAGCGGAAAAGGGCACGGCCTGTTCGAACCAGAGGAATCGAAACAGATAAAACAGCTGCAGAAAGCCCTGGCCAAGGCGACCCGGCTGGCCCGTAAACTAGGCGTCAGGACCACCGCCTTTTCATTCGTCCCGGAAGAGCTGCCGGTCTGCGACCAGGACCCGCGTGACTCGCTGTTCATCAGGCACGACGGCACCGTATCCCCGTGCATCAATCTGGCCATCGGCGGTCCGTCGAGCTTTCTCGGCAAAGATATCGTCTTTCCCCATGTCGGCTATGGGCGACTCCCTGATGACGATCTGCTCGACCTCTGGGAAAGCGAGACAGCCCGCTTCTACCGCAGCTCATTCAGTCAGCGGGTCAAGGCCCATGACGCCAGTCTGGCGCGCGCCGATTTCGGCCACGACACGATCAAGCTCAAAGAAGCCTTCAGGCAGGCTATCGATGCCATGCCGCCCGCACCGAAGGGATGCCGCACCTGCCACTATCTCTATGATATCTGACCGCCAGCGGGAGACCATGCAATACAGGCCGCCCGCTTCCCTGCGGTCAATGGAACTGCCGCCTCCTCACTGGTGCCGTCCAGGTAGCATAGAGGTTTGGGGTTCACTCTTTTTCGAACTGAACAAGAACCGTTGCGGTCTCCACTGCATCGCCCGGTTTTACGTTCACCGACTCGACAACGGCGTCGACGGGCGCTGACACGGCGCTCTCCATCTTCATCGATTCGAGAATGATCAGCTCCTGGCCCCGATAGACCCGCTCTCCAGCCGATATTCTGACATCGACGACCATGCCCGGCATCGGGCACTCGAGAACGTTCTCCCGAGCACGACTGGACGGTTGGGGCATATATTTCGACAGCTCCCACTCGCGCAGATTGTAAATCTCGAAACTGCGGCAGACACCGCAGTGAGCCGCTTCGATGAAGTTGCCGTTGTACTTCAGCCGAAAATAACTGCCCTCACCGTTGATAATGAGCTTGAGCCTGCGCCGGTAATATTCCAGTGGCGGGGTATTCACCTTGTATGACACCCCGTTGATCTCGATCAGCCACTGGTGCTCGACGACGGTCTGCTCGATATGCACCTTGAATACCTCGCTGCCTGCTTTGGCCACGTAGGTAAACGCACTCTTATCGGAGCCGGAAACACCGACCCTGGACTTCAGCGGTTTCAACGCGTTTCTCATCAGATTCTCGCGCAGGTGGTAGATCAGCGTTGTGGCAATCGCCATCGCATCGAGCACCTCGGCCGGTGGTGCCAGACCTTCGTCCTGGGCAGGCAGATAGGTGGGAATAAAATCAGTGGAAAATGTACCGCTGATGAAAACCGGGTGTGACAGCACCTGATTGGCGAAATCGACGTTGGTGGAGACTCCCTCGATATGATAGCCATTGAGGGCCTGTATCATGTTTTTGCGCGCCTCTTCGCGGTTCTCTCCCCAGCTGATCACCTTGGCGAGCATCGGATCATAATAGACACTGACGGTACTGCCCGCATCGACGCCTGAGTCTACCCTGATATGCTGCCCGCGCGGCTCCGCATAGCGGGTGATCAAGCCGATCGAGGGTACGAACCCGTGACGGGCATCTTCGGCACAGACACGCACCTCCATCGCCCAGCCCTTGAGTTCGACATCGGACTGGGTAAACGGCAGCGGTTCGCCGGCGGCTACGCGAAGCTGCAGTTCCACCAGGTCGATGGAATTGACCAGTTCGGTGACCGGGTGCTCGACCTGCAGCCTGGTGTTCATCTCCAGAAAATAGAACGAACCGTCCTCGTCGAGGATGAATTCGACCGTTCCGGCATTGACATACCCGGCTGTTCTGGCCAGTTCACAGGCCAGACGGCCCATTTTCTCTCTCACTGCCGGCGTCAGTGCGCATGAAGGCGCTTCTTCGATGATTTTCTGATAACGCCGCTGGATCGAGCATTCACGCTCACCCAGATGAACAATGGTGCCGTGCTGGTCGCCGATAAGCTGTATCTCTATATGGCGCGGCCGCACCAGGTAGCGTTCGACAAAGATCCGGTCGTCACCGAACGATTTCCGGGTTTCCTGCTGGCAGAGCGTAAGAGCGGAACTCAGCTCTTCCTCTTTCTCCACCACCCGCATGCCCTTGCCGCCGCCGCCGGCCGCCGGTTTGAGCAGGACCGGGTAACCGACCTTTACGGCGGCACTGCGGGCCTCATCGAAATCGACCACCGGCTCGCTGTGGCCCGGAACCGAAGGCACCCCGGCCTCGGTAGCCAGTTTTTTGGCAGCTATCTTGTCACCCATGACACTGATCACCCCGGGGGGCGGGCCGATAAATACCAGGCCGGCCTCAGCGACCTTTTTAGCGAACACCGCATTCTCCGACAGAAATCCATAGCCCGGATGAATCGCCTCGCAGCCGGTCTGCACCGCCGCCTCGATGATCGCGTCCATGCGAAGGTAGGATTCGGCCGGCCGGGCGCCGCCGACAAGCACCGCCTCGTCGGCCAGCCGGACATGCTGGGAGCGAAAATCGGGTTCGGAATAGACCGCGACGGTTGCAACCCCAAGACTCTGACAGCTCCTGATTACTCGAACAGCGATTTCACCACGGTTTGCAATGAGTACTTTGCTGAACATGGTTGACCTCACAGGGGAATGTTTCCGTGTTTACGCTCGGGGCGGCTCGGCTCCTTGCTCTCTAAAAACTGCAGGGTACGGATCAGACGATGCCTTGTCGTATGCGGAAAGATGACATCATCGATGTACCCCCTTTTAGCGGCAAGAAACGGATTCATATAGCGATCGCGGTAGGCTTCCATTTTTTCGTTGAGCAGCGCATCGGGGTTTTCGGCCTGTTGAATTTCACGGCGATAGATGACCTCACTGGCGCCGCGTGCTCCCATGACGGCGATCTCGGCGGTTGGCCAGGCATAGTTGATGTCGCAATGGATATGCTTGGAGTTCATCACCACATAGGCCCCGCCATAGGCCTTGCGCACGATTACCGTGATGCGCGGCACCGTGGCCTCGGAAAAGGCATAGAGCAGTTTTGCCCCATGACGTATGATGCCGCCGTGTTCCTGTTCCGGCCCCGGCATGAAACCCGGCACGTCAACCAGGCAGACCAGCGGAATGTTGAAGGCGTCACAGAAGCGCACGAAGCGGGCCGCCTTTGCCGAGGCGTTGATATCGAGCGCACCGGCCAGCACGGCCGGCTGATTGGCGACAAGACCGATGGTCTGCCCGCCGAGGCGGCCGAAACCGCAGATGATATTGTTGGCGAATCGCGACTCGATCTCGAGAAACTCGGCACCGTCGAGAATCGAGTAGATCAGCACGTTCATATCATAGCTCTGGTTGGGGTTGGGCGGCACCAGATAATCGAGGGTCGGATCGGTCCGCTCGGGCGGATCGTTCAGATCGAGCAGCGGCGCCTTCTGTTTGCTGTTTGACGGCAGATAGTTAATCAGCTGCCTGACGCCGCGCAGGCAGAGGATGTCGTTGGGATAGATGAATTTGGCAACGCCGCTCCGGGTGGCGTGGACCTCGGCGCCGCCAAGTTCCTCCGAGCTGATGTCTTTGTGAATGACCGTCTTGACCACATTGGGGCCGGTTACGAACATATGCGAGGTCTGTTCGACCATGAAAACGAAGTCGGTTATCGACGGACTGTAGACCGCCCCGCCGGCACACGGTCCCATAATGCACGAGATCTGGGGAACGACCCCGCTGGCCGAGACGTTGCGGTGAAAAATCTCCCCATAGGCGGCCAGGGCATCGACCCCCTCCTGGATTCTGGCTCCGCCGGAATCGTTGATGCCGATGATCGGCGAGCCGACCTGCATTGCAAGGTCCATGACCTTGCAGATTTTCTGGGAATGGCCTTCGCCAAGCGAGCCTCCCACCACGGTAAAATCCTGACTGAAGGCGAATACCTCGCGGCCATTGATCGCCCCGTGCCCGGTGATGACCCCGTCGCCGGGATGGCTGCTGCCGCTGTCCGCTTCCCCGCGGCCGACCTTTAAGCTGTCGATCTCCTCGAACGAGCCCTCGTCGAGCAGCAGCTGCATGCGCTCACGGGCGGTGAGCTTGCCGCGCTTGTGCTGCAGTTCGATGCGGGCATCGCCGCCGCCGGAAAACGCATGCTCCCGCAACTCGTAGAGTTCGAGAATATTGCTGTGCTTGATATCGACCATAGCACCTCCTCATGGAAGTTGTTCCACCTGTTCGGGATTGTCGGGAAATTGAGGCGAAAGGCTCTGTCGACGGGTGAGAACCCAGGCAAGTCAAGCGTTTCGCTTCCCCAGATAACAACGTTATAACCCAAAAAAGGCGTGAAGGAAAGGTAGCGGTATCCGTTATCGGTATGAAAAGAAGCGCATGAAGCGGAAAGCTGCTCCCCCGCAGCTGGGCAGGGGAGCTGGAGGTTGGAACAATATGAAAAGATGAGAAGAAGAACGTCGGCGTCGCCGCGTCGAATTTGCATAGTCCGCAACGGGCGTGATCATGACCCTGTCAGTAGCACCATTGGGCCATCGTCAAGCCGCAAACGCCCATACGTGTCACCGACCTGGAATGATTTTCTGTGCAGAGCTGGAGGCGGATCACTTTGCTCTTGCAGACACAACCGATTATCGCAACCGGTCTGCCCCCTGCCTTCTGCTAACGGACTATCCGACGGCTGGTTAGAACCTGAACCCCACACCGAAGACTGGGCCGCTCAGCTGCAGGTTCTCCATTATCTTGTCATCGTCCATCTCATAGCCAATGTGGCGGTAGCCGAGTCTGACATCTCCCCAGCCGAATCGGTAACCGATTGCCGCATAGAGCTGATAGCTGAGATCCGAACCTCCCGTGCCGATATCAGCGTAGTAGGGCAGGAACCAGTGATCGTTGAAACCGACCTGACCCCGCAGGCCGATAAATCCGTCAGTCAAGCTTTCGGATCTGGAAGATGTGAGTAGGTTCAGGCCCTGTACCGAGGCATCGTAGTCCACGTCAAGAGACAGGTAACGCACCCCGCCGACAACACCGACAACAGCCCTGTCCGACTGGACAAAATCGTATCCGATACCAGCGTTTACAAGATATGAGCTGACATTGAGATCGACCGAAACATCACCTGCTCCGGCGGCAATATCTGCGTTGTCGCCGACATCGAGGTAGACGAAATCTACAATGAACGACCAGCGATCGTAGCGTCCCTGGTAGCCGGCCATAAGCATCAGTTCCAGGTCTTCGAGTATGTCCGAGGCCTCAACGGTGAAATCCGAATCAGCTCCCGTCGGGGCCTGTACCGTGCCGTCTATGCCCGCGTACCAGCCGTACAGGGTTACCTCAGCCAGCCGCTGCCCACCGCGGCGTAAGCAGGTTGCGAAACCAGCAGCAAAAATCCAACCATAATGGCAAAGATAAGCTGTACGGGAGCATGCCTGTTATTTTGTTTCATCTATTGACTCCTTGTTTTTTCCTCTTACCCAGTTAATCAAACGGATCGCCATTGAATAGCCGGTTGTGCCCGCAGTCTGAGTTGTACGCCATAACCCCGGCAGATCAGGGCGGCCTTGCAGATGCATGACTTGTTCATTGAAAATGTTCATTACTCACTTGCCGGATTGCTGTGCATGGCCGTCTGCAGCTTTTTGATATCTTCTTCCGTCAGCTCCGGCCGATTGATTGTCAAAGTCAGCTTGTCGAGCTTGCCGGTGAAGCGGAACGGCGTCTGATAATCTTCGTCGGCTACCGGAGAACCGGTGTCAGCACCAACATCGAAGTTCTCATCCCACTGCAGGAGCATCGGAACAGTTTTTTCCATCTTCTTCGTAGCGACGACCCTGCCATCCACCTTGAGGTAGCCGGTTCCGCTGCGGCCCAGTCCACTGGGGCTTCCGTACTGCAGGGTGCCGGCGCCCAGGCCATCGTATTCGAAGTCGAATTCAAGAGTGTGCCTGCCGGGAGACAGGGCCTCCGAGCCTTCCCACTTGACCAGCTTGAGCCCCATCAGGTTCCACCTATAGACCGGCTTTCCTTTCAGCAGATAGAATCCGTAGCCGCAGAAGCGACCGCCTGTATCAGGAAAGCAATTGGGATACCAATTTCCCCAGTCAGGAGATTTTGCCTAAATGAATATTAAATTCAAATACTTAGAACAGTAAACAGAAAAACTGAGGTTATAGGACAGAATGGAAATCCGCGAATAACAGCGGGGCCGCCGTCGTCATGAAAATAGGGACGGCCCCGGGAGGATATCCATGAGAAGGTTCCGGCACCGGAGTCGATTCGATATTCGATGTCCAGTTTTGCCCTTTCATTGAAAGAGCTGGACAGGGCCTGGTGAACTGCCGTCAGGTCCTCGGGGTGCACTGACTGCTCGAACCGCTCCATGGTGATCACCTCATCGGCACCATAGCCGAAAATGGTTCGAGCCTGAGCGTTTGTCCAGAATCCATTGGTGTTACAATCCAGTTCCCATAATCCTGCTTCAGCTGATTCGGCGGCCAGGTCTAATCGTTCTTTGCTTTCGAGCAGATGTTCCTCGGCCTGTTTTCTCATAAGACTATGAGCAAAGGTGTCGGCAATGAGCCTCAGTCGTTTTATCTCTTCCTCACGCCATTGCCGCTTTCGCTTCAAGGTCTCGAAAGTGAGCACGCCAATAAGCTGCTGGCCGCCCGGCCGCATGGGAATAACCACGGTCGACTCAACTCCGTAATGGATTCTCGCTTCCCTGTCGATGGCAGCTTCCTCGGGGAGATCGTCGTTCGAGATGGCCAGGGTTTCACCGGCCAGCATCTTCTGGAAGACCCAGGGGAACGATTGGGAGGCATCCAGATCGGTCGCCTTATCCGGTCCCCCGGGTATGGTATAGAGATGGGTGAGGGTCAGCAGTTTGTTGTCCCGATCCGACCACTGTCACAGAGTGGAGAGGTCATACCCCATACTCTGGCAAATTTTCCGCTGGGTATCTTCGATAACCGAATCGATCGAATCGACCGGCAGATTGATGAACAGGGTAGAGACTTCCAAAAGCAGCTGCTCAAAACTGAACATCGGTGCCTGCTGCGGCCCTTTCCCTTCTGAAAGTTGAGGCATACCTATCCTTTGCGGATCCGTTCACGAGCGTTTAGCCTGAAATTGTGCGGGGCCAGGGCATGATTGGGCAAATCCGCACTACAGGCAATATACTCTATACTGGGTCAGAAACAAAAGACTGTGCGCTTTCAACTCCGCAGAATACCAGATGGATTATCGGTATTCGCTGAAATCAAAGGAAACCATTCTGTAAGCTGTTCACAGTGCATTACCTGGCGGCCATGGTCATGGCAGAATGGGCAACTGTCAATAACTCAAGATCTTTGTATCCTCATCAAGAAGCTTATCGGCAACCTGAGGCGGTTTTGCGACCGTAACCCCATCTATCAGATCTGAGACTGTTTTGTCCTTGTTCGGCAGATATGGCGGGCACAACTCCACATTGACACCATTCTGGACAAGGTTTTTCAACAGCATCTGCGGGGATTTGTTGTTTGGCTTCAAAACAACCTCAGGGGAATTCTCTACAGCCAGCGAGCCCGCTTCACCACAAAGAAGAACATCCACGAAGGCTCCTTTTTTCATTGCCTGGGTAGCAAGCACCATTGACATCAACTGGGTCATTGGATCGTCTGTCGTTACCACAACAAGCAGACTTTTGGAGTTCTCGGAACTATTTCCAAATGTCGGAACTGCGAGTAAAAAAACAAGGAACAACAAAATCATGTATCTATGCATTGCGTGGCCTCATCATTGAATTTTGGGATTCTATACAGCTCGTTTTTATCAGTAACTATCCCAAAGCCTTTGCTGGTGACGCGCTTTGGGAAGAGGCTGTCATCTGACTTTTTCCGGCAGTTTCCAGGCTATCAGCATAAAAACAATACCAATGACCGCAGCCAGCAAGGTGCCTGGAATAGCCTGACCTGCTTATCAGGTTCAATCTGTTCCACAATCCAACTCTATTTTAGTTTTTGATTTATTAGATAATTCTAATATAAAGGCTGTCAATTTTCCTCACAAGAAAAAACCCCGGACACTCTACCAGGGGCACCGGCCAATAATCAGCGCATAATCAGTTATTCCTCTAAGATATTCGTTATTCACCGCTTTTTCATGCTGCCTTCATAATCCTTTCATCTATGAAGGTAATCATGCGCTCAGACACGGCGTTGAGGCGCCAAGGACCGGCAGGCCTCGTTACCAGGGGTATAAAGCAGGAGATCGATGGAGGAGCAGATTATGAAAAACGTGGTGATACTGATGTGTTTTCTGGCTTTCTGGAGCTGCGGTGGAGAAAAAGTCCAGGCTGACTCGACAGCAGCGGAAAAGACGCTTTCCCCCTATTTTTATATTCAGAGTGAAGATTCGGGTCTGGACAGCTTCCCGCTGAAAAACACCGATGTCGAGGTAGCCGTCAGCGGTGTTATCGCTGAAGTGACGGTAAGGCAGACATACGCAAATATGGGTGGTGAAGTTATCAACGGCCGCTATATCTTCCCCGGTTCTACCCGTGCTGCGGTACACGGTATGAAAATGGTGATCGGGGAACGGCTGATCGAGGCGCTAATACAGGAGAAAGACCAGGCGCGCAAGACCTTTGAAACAGCCAAGAAAAAGGGAAAGAATGCTTCACTACTGGAGCAGAAGCGGCCCAATGTGTTCAGCATGGAAATTGCCAATATCATGCCTGGGGATACGGTCGATATCGAGCTTCGCTATACTGAACTTCTGATCCCTGAGGAAGGCATATATGAATTTGTCTATCCGACCGTGGTTGGCCCCCGCTATTCGACAGTGGCCGACAATGAAGAAAACGGGTCAGAGGCGTGGGTGCAGAACCCGTATCTGAAACAGGGCAGTGAAGCGAAGACCGGATTCAACATATCGGTTTCCCTCTCTGCCGGAATGAACCTGCAGGAGGTGCAATGCCCGACACATGACACGCAGATCACCTATGGAGACCTGACCAGAGCCCAGGTCGAACTGGCACAGCCGGCTGTTTTCGGAGGTGACCGGGATTATATTCTGCACTATCGACTGGCCGACATGGCAATCTCCTCTGGTCTGCTTCTGGAACAGGGAGAGAAAGAGAATTTCTTCCTGCTGATGGTTCAGCCTCCTGAAAAAGTTACTCCGCAGCTCATACCGGCACGGGAATACACTTTTGTTGTCGATGTGTCCGGGTCGATGCACGGTTTTCCACTCAATACTGCAAAGAAGCTGCTCGAAGACCTGATCGGCAGCCTGCGGCCGACAGACTCATTCAACGTCGTTCTTTTTGCGGGCGATTCTGCGGTGATGTCCAAAACACCCGTTCCTGCGACTCCTGAAAATATCGACCGGGCAGTCAAACTGATCAAGAAGCGCCACGGTGGTGGCGGGACGGAACTGCTCAAAGCAATGCAGCGGGCCATGAATTTACCACGTCAAGAAGGTGTTGCCAGGACACTGGTGATTGTGACTGACGGCTACATCAATGCGGAACGCGAGGTTTTTGCCCAAATCCAGGAAAACCTCGACAGCACAAATGTTTTCGCCTTCGGCATCGGCAGCAGCGTTAATCGATTCCTGATCGAAGGCATTGCCAGATCCGGGAGGGGCGAGCCCTTTATCGTAACCAGCCCGGAGCAGGCCCGGGATTCAGCGAGAAAATTCAGCGACTATATTGCCAGCCCGGTTTTGACCGATATTTCCCTCCACTACGAAGGGATCGACGTATTCGATATCGAGCCACCTGCTGTGCCGGATCTGTTTGCTGAGCGGCCCATTATCGTTTTCGGAAAATTCAAGGGCGAACCAGCAGGGAGGATCGAGGTTTCAGGAAAAAGTGCAGCAGGCATATTCAGACAAAGTTTCAATCTCGACGAGGGTTCCTCGAAGGAGATGGCCGAAGGGCTCGGTTATCTCTGGGCCAGATCACGCATCGCCAGCATCGTTGACTTCAGCGCCCGTAAAGCAGAACCGGAAGAAAGAGAACGAATTGTTGAACTGGGCCTGACCTACAACCTGCTCACGCCATTTACCTCTTTTGTTGCAGTTGATGACATAGTGCGGAACCACAATGGCCAGGGCAGAGATGTCAAACAGCCCCTTGCGCTGCCCAAAGGGGTCTCCAATCTTGCAGTGAGCGGCGGTGTTACCAGTGTGCCCGAGCCGGAAATCGTTTTTATCGTCCTGCTGCTGCTGGCAACCCTATTGATCTGCTGTCTGCAGCGATTCTGTAATACTGGATCCGCCGGAGCGTAAGTTGAAGAAGATTGAGCGCTTGCAAGGCCTGCCGAAAAAAATTCTGGGCTGTCTGAGCGTTCTGCTGCTGGCATATCTGCTTAAAAAGTATTACAGCAGCGCAGACAGCCAGAGTCTGTTCTGGATTCTGGCACCGACTGCGCACCTTGTTGAATTGTTTTCTGGGCTGACGTTTGTCAACGAGCCAGGCCTTGGCTGGTTCAACCAGCTTCATGAAGTGATCATTGCCCCGTCGTGCAGCGGGGTGAATTTTTTGATTATCATGTTCTGCATGTCTTCATTTCAGATAATTTTCAGCAGGTATAGAGGCTGTGCGTTGTTTATTCTCACTGGTTTTGCCGGTCTTGCCGGTTATGTGGTAACATTGGTTGTCAATGCCTTGAGAATATGGTTGTCAATCATACTGTACCGGGCAGATATATATTCAGGCTGGCTGACACCGGATGCGCTGCACCGGATTGCGGGGGTCATGCTCTATTATCTCATCCTCTGCTTTTTTTATCTGTCTGTTTCATATAGTCTCAACAGGCGAACAGTGAAGTTGCGAAGCGCGAAAAATGGTGGTTCAAACAGTGGTTCCGTTTTACTTCTGCTGATACCGCTGTTCTGGTACCTGCTCTTTTCACTGGGTGTGCCATTTATAAACAAGGCATATCAGCAGCAGCCCGGTCGTTTCGTCGAGCACAGCTTGACCATCGCAGCGACGTCGGTGCTGCTGACCGCCGGTGCAGTCCTGGCTGTTCTTGGTTGTCGCAGTTTTTCAGGACGATTCCGCAAAAGGCCGGCAGAGTCTTCGGACTGGTCATGAGAAAGAGAAGAGACATATGGAAAAACCTAGAATTCTTGTCGTCGAGGACGAACCGGCCATCGCCGAAACCATCCAGTACGCCCTGCAGACCGATGGCTGTGAAGTAATCTGCCTGCATGGTGGGAGTCTGGTTCAGGAACGGCTTGACAACGAAAGGGTGGACCTGGTCATTCTCGACATCGGCTTGCCCGATATCAGCGGCATTGAACTGTGCAAACAGATTCGGCAGGGTTCGAATGTTCCGATTATCTTTCTGACGGCCCGTTCAGATGAAATCGACCGGGTCGTTGGCCTGGAGATCGGGGGTGATGACTATGTCACAAAGCCTTTCAGCCCGAGGGAGCTGGCAGCCCGGGTGAAAGCGGTACTCAGAAGAGTCGGAGGTGTTCCAAGCGGGCATGGCACAGGCAGTCCCTTCAGCATAGACCGGGGCCGCCGGCAGATTAACTATTGCGGCAGCCTGCTGGAATTGTCCCGCTATGAATACAATCTTTTGCTGATTTTCCTCGAGAGTCCGGGCCAGGTATTCAGCCGCGACCAGCTGATGGAACGCGCATGGGAGGAGCCGGGTGCGAGCATGGACAGGACGGTCGATGCCCATATTAAGAATGTCAGGGCGAAGCTCAAGCAGATTCAACCCGCCGTAGACCCCATTGTTACCCATCGGGGGGTCGGTTATGCCCTGGTGGAATCGTTATGAAAGTAAGTACCAGAATTTTTTTCTGCTATCTCATCATCAGCGGAGTCTCTCTCTATTATCCATTCGACTGGGTCCTGGACACCATGCGGACCAGGTATCTCGAAGGGGCTGAAGACCCACTGGTGGACCAGGCCAACATTCTGGCAGCGGCTGTTGAGCTTGAAATGGAACGGGGAGGCTTCGAGCCGGAAAAATGGCAGGAGGTCTTCGAGCACGTCTACCAGCGGCCTGTTCAGGCAGCAATCTACAAGCTGGTCAAGGACAAGGTGGACATTGAAATCTACATAACCGATGCTCAAGGAATTGTCATATTTCACTCTGCAGATCCTGAGGTGGTTGGCAAAGACTATTCCCAGTGGCGGGATGTGCACCTTACCCTGCAGGGTAAATATGGAGCCAGAACGACGAGATTGGTTGAAGGTGATGATAACTCCTCGGTACTGTATGTTGCAGCACCGCTCGTTCAGGATGGGAAAATTGCCGGAGTACTTACCGTCTTGAAACCGACGACCAATATCACCTGGCTTGTAGAAAATGCGAAACTTCAGGTTGTCGGTGTTGCATTTCTCGCCCTGCTGGCTGCCGGGCTGCTCGGTTTTCTGGCCTCACGCTGGATTACTATGCCGATAAAACGTTTAACCGACTATGCCAACGCAATCAGGGCTGGTGAACGTGCAGAATTTCCTCAACTGGGGAAAAGTGAGATTGGCGAGATGGGCCATGCCTTTGAAAAAATGCAGGAGTCCCTGGAAGGCAAACGCTACGTTGAGCACTATGTGCAGAACCTGACCCATGAGGTGAAAAGCCCGCTGTCGGCAATTCGAGGGGCTGCCGAACTGCTCGAAGAACCGATGGACGAGCAGCAGCGGGCGAGATTTCTGGCAAATATCAGGGGTGAGTCCCTGCGCATTCAGAAGATTGTCGACAAGATGCTCGACCTTGCTGCGCTGGAAAACCGCAGCAAACGGCTCAATATCGAGCCGGTAAAGCTGCAGCCGCTGATACGGACAGTGCTGGAAGGACTCGAGCCGGTGCTGGCCCAAAAGCAGCTTGTCTCCGAGGCCCAGGTCCCCGAGGATGCCGTACTTGCCGGTGATTCCTTTCTGCTCCACCAGGCTGTTACGAACCTCGTACAGAATGCAATCGATTTCAGCCCGGTGCAGGGCAGAATAATGATTCGAGTGGAACGCGACGAACAGATCATCCGGATATCTGTCATTGACGAAGGGACGGGTATTGCCGAATTCGCCGGTGATAGAATCTATGAGAAATTCTTTTCCCTGCAGCGGCCGGATACGGGTCAGAAAAGCACCGGCCTCGGCCTCAATTTTGTCCGCCAGGTTGCCCTGCTCCATGGAGGAGGCATAATACTTGAAAATAGAGAAAAATGCGGAGCAACGGCCACCCTTTCACTGCCGCGTGAACCGAGACAGCACTTTAGCTGAGCTAAGACTTAGGGAAAGGTGCGGCCTGGGCCCGGGCTCCACAAACCTGCAGTTTAAGTGAGCAGTTTCATAACAGTGTTCTTGCAGGAGTTCTATCAGATTAATTACACGGATACCCCCCATTTTCTATGGCTCAGCCTGAAGGTAAAGCGTCATCCGGCATCATGCACGTGGATGCTGGGAAGCATCTAAAATCATGAGGACCATCCCGGTCGTTAATGAAGGCTTGTGGGTACCTTGAAACTTTAAAGTATCTTTAACAATTAATGAGAATCTGAAGAGATTATTTATGAAGGAAAAGACCAAAATTTTGATTTATATATCAATTCTCGCCTTATTGGATATGATTATCCCCATTCCTTTTACTGCTCTGATTTTAATCTATGTTATTTCGGAAAAACCTCCATGGTTTAAAAAGCTGGTTACTGAAATATATAATTCCTGACCTGAATCACCAGAAATAAATTACTGATTTCCAAGCAAAACACAGAAAGATTTTTTCAGGATTTCTTGAAAGTCGAGAGAAGCGGTCTTTGTAGACCAGCCGACACACCTAACGCTTTTTTTCCACAAGAATTCAGTCCTTGACTGCCGGAATCGTTGTGGCTGTCAGATGAGGGGGAGTCATTTTGGTAACCAAACGGTCAAAGAAGACGGGTGATACGATCAAACTGCATGCAAAAGATAGATAGGATCAGTTCTCCTCTTTGGTGATTCCGTAGACATTGTCCGATGGCGCTTTTCCACGGCGTTTGGAGGAAATGACAAAATGCTGGTGGTGCGGTTTAGAGCGCCGGTTCAGGGCCACAAGCACCCGGACGACCGTCTCGCTGATAGTTCCGCGCTGGGCCTGGGCGACGAGTTCCTCCAGGGCGCTGCGGTTGTCGTATGAAACCGGCCGGTAAGGCCTCGGTGAAATCAGGGCGTCATAAATGTCGGCGATCATAACGATATCGATCATTACATCATCGACAGCCTTGCCCGCGGGGTAGCCGCTCCCATCCTTTCGTTCATGATGGTCTCGGGCAACACGTGCAGCCAGGATCTCTGGATCTCTGAAGTAATAGACTAACAGAACGTAGCCGGCCAGCGTATGATGTTTCAGATAGTTATGATCGTCCGCGGAAAGCGGTGTCTTCTTGGAAAGAATGGCGGGCGGGATGCAGAGCTTGCCGATATCATGGGTGGGGCCGGCAATCACCTCCTGGAGCAATTTTTCCTTTTCCCCAATCAGTTCTCGGGCAATGAGAATCGACAGAGCAAAAACCAGCAGCAAATGGCGATAGGTGTAGATGTCGTTTTCGCGAAAACGTAAAAAAGATTTCAAAATGGCTTCAGGAACATGAACCTCCCCGGCGATTTCAAGCAGCGCCGCAAGCTGGGTATCGTGGCTGGTGATCACGTCATAGGGAGAAACGGATAGATAGCCGAGCAGATCATCCTGAATTGTCGGAACATCCAGCAACCGACAGTATTTGATGGTGCCTGACTCCCGCCTTGCAAGATCTTGCATGACCTGGCCTGTCAGCAGCGTGCCGGCAGGCAGAAGCTGGTTGTCCTCAAGATCCGTTACCGCATAGGCCAATCGATATTCCGGCATGCCTAATTCCTCTTCGGTTTCAGTTACAACCACCAGCCAGATCCCGGTTCTGGCTTGAGCGCGCCCAATGAACAAATAAGATAAAAAAATGTTTTAAAAATCTTCTTTTAGTTCGACCGATGGTCAAAGACAGCACTCTGTTATCGACCATCTTAAAATACTGTTACCAAGGATATCAAGTGCTGATGTTTATCAAAACACCTCTGGCACAGATTAACGGTTTCCTGTTTAGGGTTGTCAACACAAGCAACGCCATGCGTTGCCCGGGTTGCTGAATCCAAAATAGAATATATGGCTGCCTTGAAAAAATGTCTTTTTGCCCAAACGCTGCGTTGCGGAAAAAATTTTATCAACGAAATATCAGCTACATGCCCATGGTGAGATTTTCAAACGCACCTTGATTTTGAACCAAAATCCTGATTTTGCAAGGTACCCTTAATACCGTACTGCCCGTCAAGTGGCTCTTTCCTCTCGGAGAAACATTTTTCAGCGAAATTAATTGGTGCAGGGAATGCCTGAACAATTGATTCAACAACAGCATCCGAATGAACTTTTCTGCCAGGGGTTTGATGTTCGAGCATCTGTTGATCAGAGGAAATCAACCACATACCATCACTTCTCCTTTTGCTTTTCGCCTCAAACCTCCCCAGCAAAAGGTTCAACCATAAAAAAAGTAAACAAGTATGAGCAATACCATGTGCTAAGAAGTTCGACCCTCGTGTTCTATGGTCTACACCATGAGGCAAACCAACATGAGAGGCTAATGCCTGTCTTTTTAATTGATCAACATGTATCACGGATACAGACAACTCTCAATTGGGGCGTTTCCCTAAATACAATCAGGTAGAAATACTCATCCCGGGCCTGGCTGATAATCAAGATTGATTTTCCCTTGACATCATTTTTGAAATTGGTGATCATGTGGCGGTAGTGTATATATTATAAATTATAAAATACACAGGAGGAGCACATGAAGAACAGAATCGGTTTATTCTTGTTAGTTGCATTGGTCAGTGTGGCGCTCTTTACAGGCCCTAATGAAGTTCAGGCTGCCAGCGATCAAAAGGTTATCAAATGGAAACTCCAGTCATGGGCGCCCGCAGGTGATGCGACCTATGAGGCGGCGGTCAATTTTGCAAAACTTGTTAAAGAGGCTTCCGGCGGCCGCCTGATTATTACCCCTTTTAATGCGGGTGCAATTATCCCCGCAGGAAAAGAGTTTGACTCCGTCCTGTCAGGTTCGGTTGAAGCTATTCACGGAGCCCCGGGCTGGTCGCTTGGGTATTTCCCAGCCGCTATATTCTATAACAACACGGTCGGGGGTTTAACTGCCAACCAGCAGAGAATGTGGCTCGAGTACGAAGGTCTCGAACTTGCCCGGAAGAATTACTCGGAACTGGGCGCTTTTTATGTTGGGCCGTTGACTCCGCATAATGCAGAGGTCTTTGCGCACAGCACCAAAGAACTCAATAGCGTTGAAGATCTCAAAGGTTTCAAGGTGCGGATGGGCTCAGCAGCGCTCAACGAAATCTTTGCGCGGATGGGTGCTGCTCCGGTATTTATGCCGGGCGGGGAAGTATACGAGGCGACACAACGAGGTGTTATCGATGGGTTTGAGTATGTAACTCCTTCGGTTAACTGGGGAATGGGATTTCAGGAAGTTACCCCGTATATGTATCTTTCCACCTCTCGAGCCCCTACCGATGCCCAGGCGCTTTTCGTAAATCAGAAGGAATGGGACAAACTTCCGGCTGACCTTCAGGCAATCGTCACCACGGCAGCTTTTATGGTCGCGGACCAATACTATGTGGAAGAGATTGTCCGTGATGCCGAGGCCCTGAAAAAATTTGAAGAATATGGAACGAAGATTTCCGCCGTACCTGAGGATATTGAAGCACTTCTCTACGAGACTGCCCAGGCTTATTACGAAGAGCAGGCAGCCTCAGATCCTGCTTTCAAGGAAATATATGATTCCGTGAAAAAATGGCAGGTCATCAGCAAACAATTCAACATCCAGTAATCTGTAATCCTTATGGTGCCGCGACGAACTAATTTGTCGCGGCACCATCACTGAGGAGAGAAGCGCCATGTTTTCATCGGCATTAAGGAAAATCACCATAGCTATCGACAGGATGAGTGACGTTGTTGCATACTTCGTTAAATACCTGATCCTTGTGTTGATTTTCGTTCTAATTTACGAAGTTGCTGCCCGCTACATTTTTAACAAACCGACCGTATGGGCTCTTGAAACGTCGCAGATGGTTTTTGGATCAATTGGCGCCCTTTGCTGGGGATATACGCTAAAAATCGGCGGCCACGTTCGAGTCGATGTTTTTTATACGATGCTTTCCAAGAAGAAGAAAGCGATCGTGGACGTTGTCATGACCTTTATTTTCCTCTTCCCGATCCAATATATTCTGATTCACTCTGGAATAAAGTGGACGCTGTTCGCCTTGAAAACAGGTGAAAAAATGGTTGATAGCAGCTGGCTGCCACCTTCCTGGCCGTTTCGTCTGGTCTTAACCGTCGGATTCATTCTGTTTTTTATTCAGACCCTCTCAGAACTCACTAAAAACATCTATTTCATTATGAAAGGTGACGACCTAATCGAGGCGCAACCGGAATACGTTAAGGAAGCGTTGGTGTGATATGGACATTTCGATGACCCCGGAGTTTGTAACGATAGGGATGTTCCTGGTTCTGTTTTTGGGGGTGTTGACAGGTTTCCCCTTGGCCGCTCCGATCGGAGGGGCTGGTGTAATCTTCGGTTTCCTGATGTTCGGCGATACCGTTTTCGATATGGTATACGCCAGAGTATACGCCCAATTGACCAACACCGGTTTTATGGCTGTCCCGCTCTTTGTTTTTATGGGCGGCATGCTCGAACGTTCCGGGATTGCGAAGAGAATGTACGAGAGTTTGTACGTCTGTTTCGGTAGCTTCCGAGGTGGACTGGCGATCGTCAGCATTTTGATCGGCACCATAATGGCTGCCTGTATCGGAGTAATCGCCGCTTCAATTTCAATGCTTACCCTTGTTGCCTTGCCGGTAATGATACAGCGCGGATATGACAAAGGGTTGGCCACCGGGAGCATCTGTGCAGGCGGTACACTGGGTATTCTGATTCCGCCGAGCATCATGCTTATCGTCTATGGCCCTGCGGCCTGGATCTCGGTTGGTAAGCTGTTCATGGCTGCTTTTGGACCGGGACTGATGCTGTCGGTTCTGTATATGATTTATATCGCCGTCAGATCCTTTCTGCAGCCATCGGTAGCGCCATCTGTAAGCATAGAAGAACAGGGCAATTACACGGCCCTGCAGAAACTCAAAATGGTGGTGATCTCACTGGTTCCCACCCTGCTTCTTATACTCTCTGTTCTGGGAGCAATTTACTCAGGAATTGCCGCTCCAACCGAAGCAGCAGCTGTCGGTGCGGTAGTATCGATCATATTGACGGCATGTTACGGGCAGTTCAGCTGGAAAGACCTCATGGAGGTATCGCAAAGTACGATCAAACTGACCTGTATGGTGCTGCTTATCGCGGCCTGCTCCACCGCCTTTGTCAGCGTTTTTCTGGCCGGCGGCGGAGGTCAAATAGTTGAGTCTTTTATACTCGATTTTCCTGGCGGGAAATGGGCGGTCTTTGCTGCTATCATGGCCATAACTTTCGTCTTGGGAGCATTCATTGACTGGGTTGGGATTATTTTCGTACTTGTCCCGATCCTCTCCCCGATCATCCCGAGACTCGGATTCGACCCACTCTGGTTTGCGATGATGATCATCGTTAATCTGCAGATGTCGTTTCTAACACCACCTTTCGCCTACGCAATGTTCTTCCTCAAAGGCGCGGCCGACCCTGCACTCGGGATTGAGACCAAGGACATCATCCGCGGAATGCTTCCCTTTGTCGGTATTGTGGCCATTGGTTTAATGTTGCTCATTATCTTTCCACAGATCGTTACCTGGCTGCCAAGCACAATGTAGGAGTGAACCTATGAAGCAGATAACAACTAATAAGGCGCCGGCGGCTTTCGGGCCATTCAGTCAAGCCATGGCAGTCAATGGTTTGATATTTACCTCGGGCGCGCTGCCGCTGAGCCCTGACACCGGTGCTCTGGTGGATGGCGGTATCATCGAACAGACACATCAAACCTTGAAAAACCTGCTCGCTGTTTTAGAAGAGGCAGGGGCATCGGCGGGAAATATCGCCCAGGTCGTGATCTATCTTACCGACATGGAAGATTTTAACAAAATGAATGAAGTGTATGCCTCCTATTTCAAAGAGCATCTCCCGGCCCGAGCGACGGTAGGCGTTAATGCCCTGGCAAAAGGAGCGTTGGTGGAAATACAGGCCATCGCAGCAGTTTGAACACCCAGTCACTTCGGCTTCCCTCGTATCTTTCGCCCTGAGCTTCGATATAGACAACCTTTCCAGGGTACTTATAGTGGTGACTGATTAATGCTGCCTTGTAGGACGCAGCGGCAGGTGCCAAGATCCCAAAAGAAAAAGACCCTTTGAGATCAAACCCAAGGCAAGAAGGACGACATTCACCTATGGTATTCAAGAGCTTGAATGAAGCAGCTTACTCGATCATCCGAGAGAAAATCTTGCGTGGGGGGTTTGAACTCGGCAGCCGAATAAGAGAAGACGCCCTTGCTGAAGAGATATCGATAAGCCGTACACCGGTCAGGGAAGCAATAAACCGACTCGTCGCAGATGGGATCATAATCAAAAAATCTCAACGGGGGCTGTATCTTATTGATCCGGATCCCAAGCAGATTAAGGACCATATCGATATCCGGATTTCTCTGGAAAAACTGGCTGTTCAAAAATGTATAGAACGTGCTGCAGACGAGGATCTTTTAATAATTACCAACTCATTAGATGGGTTTGAAAAAGCACTTGATCAGAACGACTACGATACCTGTAACGAACTCGATGGTGAGTTTCATGCTCTGATTGCCCAAATGTCTAAAAACAAACGCTTAATGAGTTTATTAAACGATCTGTCTGTTTTTTTTCAGTTAGTCCGGCATGAGGAAAAGAGAAGTCATCCTCTAGAAAAAAACATGTGCACACTCAGGGAGCATCGACGTATTGCAGAGGCGATCAAGAATCGCGATGTTTCGGCAGCAAAAGAAGCCGTGGAAACAAATATCCTAACAATGCGCAGCAACCTTTTCAATTAATAATCAGCTCGCATTAGTGGACAACCTTAATTGGCTTTATTCCCAATGACTATCTATATATCGTAACGGGTAAAGCAATATCAAAAGTTGGAGGTAATATCCTATGACCATAGTCGCCGCAGTACACACAGGGGTCTTTATGGTGGATCTCATTAAGGAATTATGCGCGGAAATTCTCCCCGATGATGTTCGGGTAATCTCGGTGGTTGATGATGGTATTATCGCAGAAGCCGTTGCAGCCGGAGGAGTGACTCCAGCAATAACCAAGCGGTTGATCAGCTACTACCAGGCAGGAGTGGATGCTGGTGCAGACATCGTTTTCAATACCTGTTCATCGGTTGGTGAAGTTGCAGATCTAGGAGCAAAACAGCTCAGCGTACCTCTGTTCAAAATTGATATCCCCATGGCAACAAAAGCTGTGGAGATGGGAAATACGGTCGGTGTTCTGGCTACGTTGCCGACAACCTTGGGCCCCACTGTCAGACTGGTCAAAAGCCGCTCTGCTGAACTCAAGAAACCCGTTGAAGTTCTGGAAGGATTGGCAGAGGGGGCTTTTGACAAATTTCTTGCCGGTGACACCGAAACCCATGACCGGATGATTCTCGACACCGCAATGAAACTTGCCGACAAGGTTGATGTCTTTGTGTTGGCTCAAGCTTCAATGTCGAGGATGGAGAGTCTGTTGGCAGAGCGGACAGGCAAGCCTGTTCTTTCCAGCCCAAGACTAGGGGTTATGGGATTAAAAGAAAAACTTGCAGAAATCTGAGATCATGACCCATCAGGGGCGACTTACTGACTGCTGTAAGTCCGCACCTCCGGGGATATGTCAATAGTCATGTTCTGCTAGCGGTCGTCAATGGGAACGTACCCTTGCCTTTGGCTGCCCGTATAGACCTGACGGGGGCGGCTGATCTTCCAATTGGGGTCATCCGTACTTTCCTTCCACTGGGCGATCCATCCGGGGAGTCGGCCGAGGGCAAACATTACCGTGAACATATTTGTCGGGATGCCAATGGCCCGCAGAACGATTCCACTGTAAAAATCAATATTGGGATAGAGATTGTGCTCGATGAAATAGGGGTCTTTTAACGCAATCTCCTCAAGCTCTCGGGCCGTGTCCAGAAGCGGATCGCTGCTCTGCATGGATTCCAGCAGATCATCGCACATTTTTTTCATGATTTTGGCCCGTGGGTCATAGGTTTTATACACCCGGTGACCGAACCCCATGAGCCGGAAGGGATCATTTTTATCTTTGGCCCGCTCGACCACTTTGCTGCAGTTACCACCGTCATGCTGAATGTCGGTCAGCATTTCGATGACCGCCTGGTTGGCACCGCCGTGCAGCGGCCCCCAGAGGGCCGCAATTCCTGAGGAGATGGCCGCATAAAGATTGACCCGGGCACTGCCCACCATGCGCACGGACGAGGTTGAACAGTTCTGCTCATGATCAGCGTGGAGGATCCAGAATACGCGCAGCGCACTGACCACTTCCCGCCTGATCTCGTATGGTTTGACCGGCGTATCGAACATCATGTTGAGAAAATTTTCGCAGTAGGTCAGGTCCGGGCGGGGTAGAACCAGTTCGTGTCCCCTGGAAATTTTATAGGACATGGCGGCCATGGTACGGACCTTGGCCAGTAGGCGGGTCATGGTGGTGTTGATTTCTTCCTCATGGATGTCGAGTGTCGGGTAAAAGCTTCTCAAGGCATTGACCATGGCGGACAGGATGCCCATCGGATGCGATGCCCGGGGGAAGTTCTGGAAAAAGGCCTTTAAATCGGTATGGACCAGGCTGTTGTCGTTGAGTCTTACCGAAAACTCAGTCAGTTCAGCCCGGTTCGGCAGTCTTCCGTTGATGAGCAGGTAAGCCGTTTCCTTGAATGAGGATTTTTCCGCCAGTTCCTCGACCGGGATACCCCGATAGCGCAGAATGCCCTTTTCTCCATCCATATAGGTGATACCGCTCAGGCAGCTGCCGGTATTGGCATAGCCAGGGTCAAGGGTGATAAATCCGGTTTCAGCCCGCAAACGGGATATATCGATAGCCTTTTCTCCCTCGCTTCCGGTAACCACGGGAAGGAAGATTTCCTTTCCTTCATAGGTCAGCGTTATAAAGTCGTCCACAATAGCACCTTTCTGTTATCAACTCCTGAATCAGAGCGGACCAAGACATCGATTACGCTCAAATAGCAGCAATTTCTGGTAATGGTTTAATGAAATTTTGCCGGAGGCTGTAGGTGTATGCACCTTGGGTTGGAATCAACAGAACATCTCCGATCTGGATATCCTCGCCCCAGTAATTATAGCCCCATATATCACGCGGTGTGCAGAGCGATCCCAGGACATGACAGGGTTTTTCCGATAAAGCCGGTCGACTGAGATTGAGAACCGGAAAGTAGTCCGTTTCAAAACGTTCCCAACCAACCGCATTGGTGCCCGCATCGGTTATTACCAGATCGTCACTTTTCTTATCAATCACCGTCATCAGGATGTGCATGGCATCATTGCAGAGCCAGCGGCCCGGTTCAAAACAGATGCGGCAGCCGGGAATATGGGGAAGAACATGCTTTTTGATCGCCCGGCCAAGCTGTTCGGCGAATTCCCCTATCGGACGGGCGTCGAAACAATAATGAGCTTCGTTCCCTTCCGGGCGTAAGCCCAGAGCATTCCTGAGCAGCCCGGCTCTTGTCGCTGCCGGCTGCAGCCATTCACCCTGCTCCGGCCAGTAACCGCCGCCTAAATCGATGAACGAAATCTGCCTCCGAGATTCTACCGGTAATTGGTTCAGCAGATCGTTCAGGCTCACGATAAATTTCACCTGGGCTTTTGCATCAAGGTTCCAGCTGGTGTGAACCTGGAGTCCCTCAAAACGGATGTTTTTAAAGCAATCCGCCTCTTTTATGAAATCCGGCAGCAGCCCTGGAAGAATGCCAAATTTACGCCATAACCCGTTCGGATTATCAGTAAGGCGCACGCCGATCCGCACTTCTTTCTGCATGGCGCCGGCCACCTGACCAAGAATTGATAGTTCCTGAAAACTGTCGACCAGGACAATGAGCCTTTCAGACTCGCGAACGGCCATTTCCAGCTCTGCTCTGGTTTTACCCGGACCGCTGAAAATGATATTTCGTGATCCCAGGGCAACGGCCATCTCCAATTCGAGACCGCTGGATACATCGAGGCCAAAACCTGTTGTCATCAACAGCCGGGATATCTCTGCATAATTGTTACTTTTGACCGCATAATAAAATGCACTGTTTTCAAATTGAGCCTGAAATGCAGCTTGAAACAGAAGAGAGCGTTTTCGCAGAACTTCCGGTTCAAAAAGATAAAGAGGTGTGCTCAACTCGTTCAAAGGGAGAAGAAACTCCTGCCGGCGTCTGAAAAAGGGCTCGACAAAGGCCTGCAGAACAGCCTCCGGCAGCACGGGAGCACGTTCCTGCAGCAGAGACTGCACGACACCTCCATGCAGTTCATCCTGATAATCAATGGTCATGGTTATTTATTTCCAGCTCGAGCAAGCCTCTCAACTCGCAGCACTGCTGTTCGACCGATCTGCCCGGATCCGGCTGAAAGAGGAGATATCCCAGATACCATGAATCATAGTCAGCCGGCGGCATGGTGATCCGATGGCCAGCTTCACGGATAATGCATACGTCACGCAGGCGAGGGTCCCTGCAGAGACGCTTTGTGTCGATTCCCAGAATTTCTCCACTCATTCCAGCATGGAGCCGTAAGGCAACCAGGCCTTCACCGATGCTGGCCACAGGTGCTGAAAGCGCCCTGTTCTGGGCAAAATCCAAGGTATAGCTGAGAATATCAAACCCGCTGGATTTGCTGAGAAGAAACGGGATGCAGTCGCCGCCAGGCCGTGGAGTAATTTCCAGTAACGTAATTTTGCCGCTGTCGACCATGAAGTCAGCCATGCAGATCGAATCAGTGATGCCCAAAGCAGTTGTGCCCATAGCCAGGACATCGGACAGTGCTTGTTGATCCATTTCAGCATCGAGCCAGTCTGTTATCATGTAGCCGTTGACCGTCCCGAATGGTTTTTTGGTGTATTTCAGCTTCCTTGTCAGGCGCAGAATTTCAACGTGATTCCCCTTGATGGTAAAGTCACAGCTGAACTCGTCACCAGAAACAAATTCCTCTGCTATAAACATGGCATTGGCCCTGCGATAGAGCCGACTATCCTTTCTTTGTAAGAGGCCCGCCAGCATCGATTTTGTTGATTTCTGACAATCTTTGCGGCTCGAACAGAGAAAAACCAGCTCACTGCCGCTGCCGCTCAACGGTTTTATGACGCAGGGCCGGTCAATTTCCTCGATAAAATCAAAGACAGCTTCGGCAGACTGGACAAGCCTGTGGCGCGGACAGGGAATTTCTCTTTGCTGCCAAACATTTTTGGTTGTGAATTTGTCCCGGCACAGGCGCACACTGTCAAGCGAAGGATAGGGGAGCAACAACTCCCGGGCCAAGAATGCGGCTAACTCCATTGACTCACAATCGAAGCAGGCCACCCCGTCCACCGAACTGTTCCAGCGCCGGAGATGCTCCTGTATCGCCAGCAAGATACCGGGAGCATGGTGATGATCGAGGTCGCAGGTTATTTCCTCCCATTCCCGGGGCTGGGGCTCCATGGCCCTGTTACGCTCGGTCTGAGCCGTCAGGTAAATGGCACGGCCAGGGTTCAGTTGGCGAAGCAGATCGACATAATCGGCAGTAGTACCGATCACCAGCACCTTAGCCCCCCGTGCATCAGGGTACACGCTCCCCTGCTCCCGGTATGCGAGACTATCGTGATGGGGCGCAATACCGCCGATTTCTGCAATTGCCGGATTAGTGTTCATGAATCACCTGAGCAAATCTCTACACAGCCTCAACAGAGGGGATGGATACAGAATTTCTATGGATTTCATACAAAGGTCGATGAGTCAGGTGAAATCGATTCTTCCAGCCAAAATCGCCGCAGAGGAAATCGACAACATCGAAGCGCTGCCGGCAGGCCCAATCGATGTGGTGCAGATTTATTATTTTGGCGACGCCGGGAAATTCTGGATTGGTACCGCCGGCCAGAACACTATATTGACGATTCCAGACCGTGCCGATGTCCACCGCTGCAATTTCTCCGCCAAGCAGAACCGTTGTCACCCGTAAAAACTTGTTGTCAAAGAGCCAAGCGACCAGTTTTTCACAGGAGGCGAGAAAGCGGGGATCACTGAAATAAGAAAAATCGCCGAATGATTCCAGATTCTTGCGAAACATCCATTCTATGTCAGCGGTGTGATCGTAGCGATATGAGACACCGCTGCTCTGCAGGCGGGCAATCTCGCGGCTCAGCTTTTTCCGTGATTTAGTGGAAAACTCCAGCATGTAGGTGTCAAAGACGTAATCATACCTGCCCGGATAAAACAGATACCCGACCTCGTCCACAGCCAGCGGAAAACAGCCCTCGGGCAGGCCATCTAAAGTAAGGTACCGCACGTGCAGTTCTCCCGGGACACGCTCGAGCAGCGCCTCAACCGCCTGCCTGGATCGAGCCGGTATTTTGTTCTGCTCCAGCCACGTCTTCGATTGCCAGATCTCGCCTGGAAACTGGCCGTATCTGTTGCATTCCTCGATCCAGCTCAAGGCAAGAAGGCCGGCAATTTCAGCGGACTCTTCAGCAACAATAAAGTATGGAGTGTTGCCAAAACATGAGGCAAAGCATGCCCGCACTTCCCACAGATCAAAAATGCAGCATTGCGGCCAGACTTTCTCCCAGATCCTGGCGCATTCCTCGATGTCTTCAGAAGTTCTGATTTTCAGCATATCAGTATCGTAAGCTGATATTGAGATTACTGTGGCTTCCTTCAAAAAAATCTTCAGCAAATAATTGAACCTTCTCGGGGAGATATGGTTTACAGCTGAAGACGTCGAGATAAACCGCGTTTGTCAGATTGGCAAAATGGCCGGAAATCAGAGAAGTCTCGATGAGTTGCACCATTGAGTACCCTGCAACACGTTCATCTTCTCCAAAATGAACGACCTGCGTTTCACCAAACCGTTTCATCTCTATTAAATCGCACAACTCAACGACAAAACGACGTATCGCATCTGCATCACGTATGATATCCGGATCGCAATTATAGATATCAACGGACGAAGCAATACCCCAAGCCTTACGTGCGATGGCCTCGTTCATGGCCAAAATGCCTTCGTGACCTGTCCGGATGGGCAGCGGTTCCGGGGTGTGAAGCGTTATTGCCTGCATGGTATCTCCTGATCAATTGTTTAGTTTTTATTCATGGGCGCTGGCAGCGTAATTCCAGATTATGTGCTTGAGCTATCTACCATCAGTTTGTGCGCTTCCATTTCTGGGATGCACGCTGTCTATTCATGCCGAATGGCCATACATCTATCTTCGAGCAAGTTCCAACTGCCCGCATTCTGGTTATGACAACCGCCTCACAAGGCAAAACCTGTGCCATTCTGACAAACATCAGATACATGACTAATAATATCGCAATTACAGCATGTTAAATATCTGAGAAGATCGGCGGACGGGGATTGCCCACGGTACTAATAAGTAAATTTTTACCGGTTTATATCAACAGAATGCCTGAATGAAAATCGGTCATCAAGTCGGAAAAATAGATATAATTATAATAATTACAAATATATAAAACAAATAGAATTGGATTTTTCAAACAGCCGATACCCACGCGATCGCCAGGAAATATGAACGGATTAAAAAAGTAAAATATTGCTGTTTTTTTCCTTACCACCTATTAATAACCGCTATACAGGTAATTTTTTGCCGATTTCACCGATCTAGCCAGTAATATGGAATTCACATGCTGACACGGCTTGTTTTTTCAATAGAAAATAAGGCACTTCAGTCCAGCCTTGAGCAGAAGTTTGCACCGTCCGACATACAGGTTGAGTGCCATGAGCAGCAGAAGAATCCGTGGCTCAAGGTAGTGCAGAGTTGTGGGGATATCCTGGTGATCAGCGAATCATTCATTCCGCGTCCCGTTGACTCCAGCATCAGCCAGTTGAACAACCTCCCCGAGGCACCGACAACCGTCGTTATTCACGATTTCAACTCTTCAGAGGAACACGCCAGGCTGATGGCTGCCGGTGCCGACGTTGTACTCTACTCGGGAGTCTCCCCTCAAAACCTCTTTGACGCTATTCAAGCCACGATCGATTCCCGTATTCAGCTTGTGGAGTTGAATCACCTGGCCAGGAAGAAAGGCCCGCAGCCAAAACTGAACGATTTCTTCTCAAACAGTGAGACGATGCAGCTCTTTCTCAATGAAGTTCAGCTGGTAGCACCAAGTGAGTCCATGCTGCTGCTGCTGGGAGAGACGGGGGTGGGCAAGGAGCATCTGGCACGGGCAATTCATGACGAAAGCCCCCGGTCTGCAGGGCCGTTTATTGCCTTGAACACCGCTGCCTTGCCGGAGCAGCTGCTTGAAAGTGAACTCTTCGGTCACAGCAGCGGCGCCTTTACCGGGGCCACCCGTGCACGCCGGGGGGCCTTTGAGCTGGCTCACGGCGGCACCATTTTTCTGGATGAAATTGGAGAAATGCCTCTTCATCTGCAGACCAAATTGCTGCGGGTTCTGCAGGATTATGAAGTGAGACCGCTGGGGGGAGAAAAACAGATTTGGGTTGATGTCCGGGTTATCGCTGCCACAAATCGCGATCTTGAAGAGGAAGTGGCGGCTGGAAACTTCCGTAAAGACCTGTTCTTTCGGCTCAATGTCATGTCCTTGACCATTCCGCCCCTGCGTGAACGAAGAGAGGATATCCCGTCTCTGGCCAGACGTTTTCTCTCGTTATATAAATTCAAAATTGCCAAGGACATAACTAAGATCTCCAAACCTGCCATGACCGCCCTCCGCAATTATGACTGGCCAGGAAACGTCAGAGAGCTCATGAACGTCATTGAGCGGGCCATCCTGATCTCAAAGACCCATCAAATAACCCTGGATGATCTGCCAAGCGTTTTCAATACAGGAAACAGCCAGAAAAATTTCATGGCGGCAATCGCCGAAAATGTAGTGTATTGGGAGGGAAAAACGCTTCCAGAAATTCAGAAAATTATCCTGGATCGGGTGGAAGCCGAATATTTACGGATGGTGCTCACCAAAACGAGCGGCAGAGTGGGACGGGCCGCTCAGATTGCCGGCATCCACCCCAGAGGGTTATACAGCAAAATGAAACGCCTGGGGATAAACAAGGAAGATTACAGATAGTTCTGACCAACATGCAGATTGCGGGCAGACGCTTTGAGATCGCAAAGCCATGCAACCCTGTCAGCCCGCTGCATGTGTTACTGTGCTATTCTCAGTGACTGAGCACTGAACGTGCCTTTGCCAGAGTGAGAATCATCAGATCAGCGCGCCCTCCTGCTCCACCGGAGCTGTAAACGAATAATCTTCAGCTTGGAACGATCGGGCGATGCAACTGCAGGAAACATCAGATGTACAGGAAGATTTTCGAGCGTTCGCACCACCAGGCATCTCTGCTGTTATCACCAATCGGTATCCGTTACTACTCGTTGGTACCTTGAAAAATTAAGATTTTACATCAAAATCAAGGTGCGTGGGAAAATTTCAGAGCAGCCATACAGTTGATAT
Organism: uncultured delta proteobacterium; assembly: GCA_963845115.1. Classification (GTDB taxonomy): domain Bacteria; phylum Desulfobacterota; class Desulfobulbia; order Desulfobulbales; family Desulfocapsaceae; genus JABDQA01. The sequence continues at coordinate 635,911 of CAWJQN010000003.1, forward strand.
GTCAAGGATAAAATTCTAACATGCAAGCAATTGTTTGGCCTCATAGAACATTTTTCAAGGTTGCCCGGTTCAGGCCAGTATTAAAAGGAAGTGCTCCCCAAAATTCTGCCGTCTATGACACCTCAGGCACTGAATCTGAGCCTGCTTGCTCGAAGGCACTCCGGTGGTTATGTTTGGCACATGAGACCAATCGTCATCATAACGGAGGGACCCCATGGGACAGGGCACGCACAAACATCGGCACACGCACACTCATGAACACGAGCATGAGCATGGGCATGCTCATAAGCACGGCGGAGAAGAGCACAGCCACCTCCACCGACATCGGCATACACACCCCCATTCCTTCGAACACTCTCACGAGCACGAACATACCGGTGCTGGGGATGGGCATGAGCATGATCACGAACCGCAAGTGGATCCCCACCAGCACGATCATGCCGAACATGACAAAGAGGACCACACTCACGAGCACTGATTGATCTTTCAGTCAAGGCGGGTTCTTCCCGCCGGCCGCCAAGAGCACCGGATCAGGGCCGCGGGCACCTCATATTTTCTGCTCGACCGCCGAGAAACAGGGGATGCACAACGTCCGGCCGGCAAAACGCCGGGTGCGTGATTCCATCGTCTTCTCCCCGCACGACCCGCACATAAGCCCTCGCAATATCCGGGCCGGCCGCGGGGGCTCACCATCGATGTGTACCAGGTTGAACAGATCGGACAGTGAAGCTGTCATGATATGGCGCTCGCGCGCCGCACGGAGTGTCCTCAACCGGTCCTGATCGTGAGCAGACAGCGCACCCCCGGCTTGAGCCTGCATCAGCTCCGCCATTTCGTCGCTGTCGCCATCTTGATGACCACTGTTCAGCGTTATCCGGACACCCTGCCCCTGCGCGCGGTCAAAAAAAGAGAAGGCCGTCTTGCCATAATCGCGATGAATCAGGTTGCCCTTGCCGAATGTGCAGCCGGTCAGATACTGGATCGCATCGACCCCGCACATATCCGTTTCCGTGATGCACACAAGCGCGGCTCCTTCGGCATCCGGGAACACAGTTCGCGCATACTCGGCGACCCGCATACCGATTGCCAGACCGGGACACTGGTGCCCGTGAAAAGCCACCACCGCACTAATGGTTTCAGGCGACAACACTCTGCTCATACTCCCTCCTCCGACCGACACGGGATGACCACGGTATGGCCGTCGAAATGATGAATCGAGACGGCGACCTCATACACCTCCTCGATGATTGATTCGCTCAGTTCCTGGTGACCACAGATCCCGAACACCCGCCCGTTTTTCAAAAAACAGAAACGATCCCCATAGCGAAGAGCGCTGTTGAGATCGTGCATCGTCATGATGGCGGTTATGCGCTGCTCGGTGACGATCTTTCTGATGAGCGACAGGATGACGAATTGATTGCGCAAGTCAAGTGAACTGGTCGGCTCGTCGAGCAGCAGCAACCTCGGCTCCTGCACCAAAGCCCGGGCTATTGCCACCTTCTGAAGTTCGCCGCCGCTCAGTTCGTCGATGTAGCGCAGCGCCATGTGATCGAGGCCAAGCGCGCGCAGCGTGCCGCCGACGCGCGCCAGGTCGTCTTTCCCTGTCCGCCAGCCGATATGGGGCTTTCTGCCCATCAGAACGGTGTCGAACACGTTGAGCCGGGCGGTTTCGGTTCGCTGCGGCACATAGCCGATGCAGCGGGCTACCTCATACGGTTTCATCGTCAGTACATCATGGTTTTCAACCATGACGGTTCCGGCACATGGCCGTTGGATAGCATTCAAGCATTTCAGCAAGGTCGTTTTACCGACCCCGTTGGGCCCGAGAATAACCATCAGCTGGCCGGGGCCGGCTTCCAGATCGACATAATCCAGGATCGCCTTGCCGTTGTAACGAAACTCCAGATGTTCGATATGCAGGCTCATGGTCTGCTCCGGGCGAGAATGAGCCAGAAGAATGCCGGAGCCCCGAGAAAAGCAGTCAATACGGACACCGGCAGGACATGGGGTTCCAGCATGGTGCGGGCGACGGTGTCAGACACAAGCAGCAGCAGCCCCCCGCCGATGATCGAGGCCGGCAGCAAAAAGCGATGGTCGGATCCGATAACCCTGCGGATCATGTGGGGCACAATCAGGCCGATAAAACCGATGATGCCGAGAAAGGCGATGATTACCGACGTCATCAGCGAGGCCAGCAGCATGCCGATCAGGCGCACCGACGCGACCTGCACGCCGAGTCCCCTGGCAGTCTCGTCACCGCTGTCGATGGCGTTGTAATTCCAGCTGTTTAAGATAAAATATCCGGCGCAGACCACCAGGCCGAAGGTGATAACCCCGAGTTCCTTCCAGGTCGCCCGCGCCGTATCGCCAAAAGTCCAGAAGACCATGGCCGCGAGCTGCACATCATCGGCGAAAAACTGCAGGAACATGGTCCCGGCGGTGAACAATGCCCCCAGCGCCACGCCGGTCAGCACCATGATTTCCGGGGTGGCATTGCGCAGCTGGGCGATGGCGATTATCAGACCAGCGGCGCCAATACTGAAAACAAAAGCCGAGAAGGTGGTAAGCAAAGGGCTGGTTATGGTTATTGCCCCGACGGAAGAAGATGTCATCGTCCCGCCGCCGAGAATCATCACCGACAACGCAGCCCCAAAGGCCGCAGCATGAGAAATTCCGAGGGTGAACGGCGATCCCAGCGGGTTGCGCAGGATCGATTGCATCACGGCTCCGGTAACGGCCAGCCCCGCCCCGGCGACAACACTCGAAAGGGCCTGCGGCAGCCTGATATTCCAGACGATCGCCTCGATTCGCGGTGTCTCGGCGGCCCCCATCAGGGCTCTTGCTACCGTTATCAGGCTCAGATCGGCGGCGCCGACCGCAATCGACACGGTCAGGGCTATGCCGAGCAGGACCAGGAGTGCTCCAATGAACAGCATCTTCCCAACCACATAGGACCGGTATGCGCGGGGAATATGGTCTGACGCAAATTTAATGCGCATGCTTAGTGGACGGCAATCTGCCGGAACACAACGTTCTGGAACAAGCGGTTCATTTCGGCAAAGACCGGCGCGCCGACCAGGAAGCGGTAGATTTCATCCGCCTTTTCCGCCGGATCGAAATCAGCGAAGGTGTCCGGATACAGCAGCGTTCCGATGTAATAGGCATTGGCCAGAATCGACCCGTAATTCTGGGTATACCAGTTGTATGGCAAGACCCCGTATACCCGACTCTCCCGCACCGCGTCCAGGGTCTGATACGCCGTGTCGGTTTTCAACTCGTGCAGTCCACCGGTCCCGTCACCCATTTGCAATGTTGAGAGATCGAGAAAGAGCAGGTCCGGATCCCAGGCGACTATCTGCTCTTTGGCAATGATGGCATTACTCAGTTCCTTCCTTGTCATTGATGCGTCATAGGCGAGATTATCTGCCTGAAGGAACATGAACGGCGGATATGCCGGTTCCGTTGACTGCAGGCCGTGGGGTCCCCGATGCGCCACCCCGCCCAGAAATACCGAGGGGTGTTTCCCGGCGGATGACTGTTCCACCCGCCGCTGGAGATCGGCAATAGCATCCTCGAAAAACGAAACAAGATCAACGGCCCGTTCGCTCCGCCCGAGCACCTCGCCCATCAGTTTAATGCTGTCGTAGAACTGGGGCCGCAGCGAGGTGAGATTGCCGTAATTCAGAACAATCACAGGAATTCCAGTCTTCCGCTGCAGTTCCACCGGATCGTGCCCCATGGTCGAATAAGTTTTGAAAATCACTTGCGGCTGGGGATCCAGAGATAGGATTAACTCCGGATTGTCATGCCCCCTGAACTCGCCGAAAATGGGCATCGTCTTGAAGCGCGGATTGGCCAGTGCGTATGGCCTGGCGTCAAACGATTGTCGTTTGCCCTCCATATCGTCCACGGCAATGACCAAATCGGTCGCCTCGAGATAGGTGAGCAGGCGCAGACAGCCTGAACCGGAGCAGATAACCCGTTGGATCTGATCGGGAATGTCCACCGTCCGGCCCATGCCGTCTGTTATGGTTCTGGCCTCAGAAATAAAGGCTATCGAGCAGAGCACCAGAATAAGTGCTGAAATTAATGTTCTCATGTTACAGCCCCCCATCTTCGTGTTACTTTTTTTATTTTCGTAACACTGGAAGTGGAATTTACCAAACACAATTCTTCCGTCAAGCATAAATTTCAAAAAACGAATGGGGCCGATCGCCGCTATTTCTATTGGACAACACTTAATCATCGAGTTGTCGTGACTATGCGATATACTTCCCCTATCCCCATCATTCATGCTTACTGTATTTAGTATTGGGGTAGTGAACGCGAGACCGATATGCAAAAAGGTGACTTCGTCATCGCTGACAATCCTGGAAGTGAATCAATAGCGCTCACCAGATTCTACGGTATTGTCATTGATGCAACCAGCAGAGGAAGCGTGTCAATTGAACTTGCCGATGGTTCTGTGATCACGCGCCGGCTAAATTCGATTGCAGTCTATGTTCACCCGCCGTCCAACTGGCGGGAATTGTTTGAAAGGCAGGAAGTTCTGTTCCACCGCTCACGACACGCGCCGATGTTCCGCACCAAAAAAAATTCACCCCCATGATTGCTGGATGATCACACCGTCTGAAAATCCTCTCGAAACCATATCCCGGACAAAGCCAGATCTTGGCAATACCTGCTCGACAGCTCGTCGAACAATCAAGGGATGGAAAACGACTGAACGCGCTAAAGGGATATATCAAGCTCGGTAAAGCCTTGCATGATTGTGGCAGGAAAGGTCCATTAAAGCTCAGAGATTGAAGCAGCTTGAAATGTGCAGGAACTTCAGCACTTGAAGAAAACCAAAGAGGCGGGAACGGCCATGACAGCCATCCCCGCCTTCTCACCGGCTGACCGAGCAGCCGGACGATCTATCCCGGTATTTACTGAAATTTCAGTTCAAGTGTTTCCAAGTGATACAGGTGGTTTATCTGGGAATTGTCGAATACGGCAACGCCAAACGGGTAGGTCTTGCCCATATCCGTAAACTGAACATCCTGAGTCTCGACGTTTTCACCCTCGGTTTTCAGCGAGCGCATAACCTCGAGTGTCCATATACCGTTCTCATGGTGATTCCTGGCCAGGATGTCTGCACGGCCGCCCATCATCGGCTTGATATCAATCCCGGGTACCACATCTCCGGCCTTGAACGTATCGACGAAAGGAATCCTTTTACTTGGAATGACGAAAAATTTTTCATCTTCTGTTCCGTTAAGATTCATAAAGGCCGGTGCTGTCTTGTCACCATTGTCGTTGTTGGTATACCCGCCTTTGCCGGTATCGCCCTTACGTCCAAAGCCGCTGTTCTTCTCGGGGTCGGTGTTGTTGTCAACATACTGGTCATCGAACATGCCCATCGGCAGCGAACGGACATACTTGGCATGCCACATGTCGATGGTCTCCCCATCTGCGGCGGTATATTTTCTTCCCGCAGATTTATCGCCCGGCACGTCCAGGTGACAGGCAATCATGCAGCCTTCCTGCTCGAACCCTTTGGTGCTGATGTTCCACCACATGGCTAATTTGTCCTCATAGTAGGTGTTGTCGTGCCCGGTGCTATCCTTGTTGGCCAGTTTTTTCCAGGAGCCATCCTCCTGCTTTACCCATGGAAAACGCTCAAGGCTTTTGGTCGGATCTTTATAGGTGATTAAGAAGTAGACAAAATTATCGTCATAGAGCGATTTGATGGAGACATCCGTCTCTTCCATTCCCTCGTAGCCGTTATCCGGCTGATAGGGAAGATTATCAAGGGTGACTTCTATTGCTTTGGCACCGTCCCAGGCTTTGTCTGCCTTACCGTCAAGCACGATTGGTGAGTTGGCCTTGGTGCTGATCAGGGTTAGATCTGCTGCATACGCAGTTGCACCAAAAGCAAAAATTCCAGCCACAGCAAAAATTCCGATTTTCTTCATGTACTCCTCCTGTAATAGATTTATGGTCCAGGTTTAAGATTAACCGCACTATTACAATGTAGGAGGTGAATGGCGAGAACTCCAGATAAGGCTTATTCACCGATGGTAGGTTTTATGTGAAGCGGACTTCACAGGGCAGGCTCATATAGCCAGAATTAGTGGGATAATTTTTGGGATATCAATGCTAGGCCGTCCACCATTTTCTCCCCCTGGGGGGTCAGGCTGTATAATTTATCTCTTTTTTGTGACACCAGCTTGTTGGCCTTGAGGTTTTTCAGGTGAAAATTAACCTTCGTATGGTCGCTTATCTCAAGGTGCCGGGTAATATCCATGAAGCGCATGTCGCCCTTTTGGGATAATGCGGTCAGAATGTCTCGTCGGATCTGGTTAGAGAGGCAGGACAGCGCCTCATCCATACCAGGACCGATCATCTGTTTCTCAAATTTCAACTCTTCCAGGCTGCGCTTCACGGCAACGAGCAGTTCATCTCGCATGAACGGTTTGGCAATATAATCATCGGCGCCGCTTTTCATCGCGGCAACAGCGTTATCAACAGTGGAAAACGCAGTGATCATGATAATTTTCACCTGGGGATAGTCCTTTTTCAGCAACGGTATAAATGCCATCCCGCCCATCCCCGGCATCATATTATCCACAATGACCAGAGTCGGGACCACAAATTTACTTGCCTGCAGGGCTGACTCCGCGTTCTCAAAGGAACTCACCTGATAGTGGTTGTTCTCGAGAATCTCGACGATACTGTCCCGCAAATCCGTATCGTCATCGATCACATAAATGTTCTCACTCATCTTCTTGTGCCAGCGGAAAAGTGATGGTCACGATCGCGCCCCCGTCTTCGCTGCTCATCAGTGAAATCTCCCCGTTGTGCTGCTCGATAATAGTGTGGCAGACAGACAACCCCAGGCCGGTCCCCCTGCCCACCTCTTTGGTTGTGAAAAACGGGTCGAACACCTGCGAGATCTTATCAACACTTATACCATGACCCGTATCGGTAATCACCGCCAGGACATTTTCGGCGTCACTGGATGTCTCAACCTTGATTATGTCTTCTTCTTCACAGGCATCGAGGCTGTTGAGCAACACATTAATGAAGACCTCTTCTAGTTTATGTACGATCCCCATGATGTTGGGTATGGGGTGTAAATTCAGATGGATAATTGAGCTGAGTCTCTGGTTTCTCAAGAGTTGTGCGCTGCTCCTGATTACCTCGTTGAGGTCGACCGGTTCAAGATCGGTTTCTTTCTGTCTCGAAAAACGAAGCAGCTCTTTGGCTATCTGCGAGGCTCGGGAAATATTTCGGTTAATCGATTCAACTTTTTTATCTATTTTATCGCTGCCTCCAACCAGATCTTTGAGCATTTCCAGGTTCAGCGATGCATTGGTAAGCGGGTTATTTATTTCATGTGCGATACCGGCTGCAAGAATACCCATTGAGGTCAATTTTTCAGATTGAGAAAATCGTAACAGCTGCTCGTTTATTATCTTTCGCTGCTCAATACTGAAGACAGACAGCGCCCTGATGGTAAAAAACATTATCGCAAAGGCGCTCAGGCCTCTGAAAAGTATAATCTTTGCATCAATGATCGGGATCACGACACTAGAAGAAATGATTCCGGTCAAAATTGCGTAAGCAATCATGAAGCCGCCTGCCAGGATAAAGTTTCTCGCCACTTTTGCAGAGAACGTGCGGACCGTACGCGAATAAGCAATCAGACCAACGCCTGCCAATATTCCGCCCGGAAAAGCTACCATTCGACGGACATTGAGGTCTTCCTGGCTGGAGATGTCCAGGTAGATAGCCAATAGAATCAGCGCCAGGGCGGCAATACCGACGAAAATCTTAACAATCCGAGGGGTCGTTTTCAGGGCATGATCCCCATATAGTGTAATAATATTGAGAAACAGGCCAAAGTAGAGCAGGAATAGAAAGGATGTGCTCACCACAATGAGCAGAAATAGAGAGAAACCGGCGGACTGCAGATCGGGGTTGAGCTGCTCGAGCAACTCGAGCCATTCATGAATGCCATGGATAATTCCGAAAACAGCCAGAAGCCAGAGAATCCTGGCAATACCAAGCTCGCTCAGCCGGGTATCCCTTGACAGTATGGCAACTCCGAGCGTAAAAAAGGCCAGGCCGTAGATCATATATAAAAGGAAATTCCAGACCATAAAGCCCCTGCTGATATTGCATTACATGGAAATTAAAGGGTGCACGCACCACTCAAGCCGGATTTCGGTTATCCTTTCATAATCATAAGACCTAATAGAGGATATTTAACCATTGCCTTCTTATCTGTACCTTTACCAGAAGACTTGCAGGTTCGAACGACTCCTGAACACTTCCAGGTTGTCAGGCAGGCGGGCGACCCTGGCCCCTTCCTGAAAGGCTACGAAACAACGGTGCAACTTCTCAATGCTTCCTGTGAACGGGGTTGAGCTGGCAAGATTGCAAAGCTGACCAGTTGAACAGATTGTGGCTTACAGAATGCTAACTTTTTGCTACTATGTCCAGGTCAGCTCCAGCTGTCGCTGTTCACCTTTTACAAACTCAACCTGAAGAGGAAACGACGATGAAAAAGCTTCTGATCTTTCTGCTCGCCACCTTTATGCTGGCCGGTGTTGCTTGGGCCGATGACTGCAAAAACCGTGGCACCCTCGATGAGATGTACTGTGATGAGGACATGGATCTCGTTGCCGATCCGCCCAAAGACCCCAATGACTGGAAGGACCCCAACACCCTGGTATTCACCTACACCCCGGTGGAGGATCCGGCTGTGTACAAGGATGCTTTTGCCGATTTCCAGGCCTATCTTGAAAAGGCCACCGGCAAGAAGGTCATTTATTACACCGTCCAGTCCAATGCCGCCGAAGTCGAGGCGATGCGCTCCGGCCGGCTGCATATCGCCGGTTTTTCGACCGGTCCCACCGGCTTTGGGGTAAACCTCGGCGGCTATGTGCCGATTGCCGTCAAGGGTGACGCCGAGGCATTTCAGGGGTACAACCTGATCGTCGTGGTAAAAAAGGATAGCGACATCCAGACCCTGGCCGACCTCAAAGGCAAAAAAGTGGCCCACACCTCCGCCTCCTCCAACTCCGGAAACCTGGCACCGCGGGCACTTTTCCCCAAACTTGGCCTGGTTCCCGACGAGGATTACACCGTCCTCTACTCCGGCAAGCATGACCAGTCCATCCTCGGTGTGGTTCATGGCGACTACGATGCCGCCCCGGTTGCCTCCGACGTCTTCAAGCGGATGGCCGAAGCTGGACGGGTCAACCCGGATGATCTGCGCATCATCTACACCAGCGCCCGATTCCCCACCTCTTCCTTTGGGTATGCCCACAATCTGCATCCCGACCTGGTGAAAAAGATCGTTGACGCCTTCTATTCTTACCGCTTCACCCCGGCCATGATCGAGACCTTCGGTGGTGCTGACCGCTTCTTCCCGGTCACCTACAAGCAGGACTGGGAGGTTATTCGCGATATCGCCGCAGCTACCGGCACCTCCTATAACCAGGACGGTCTGAAGAAAGCGGCAGAAAAGGAAGCCGCTGCCAAGAAGAAAGGGTAATCGCTCCGATTACTGCGACTGACAACCGGCCCTGCCGCCCCATCCGGCGGCAGGGCCGGTCCTTGGCCGAGCGCCTTTTTTCTGCACGTCGAATTCTTTTATCTCTATGTCTACCATGAACCAGCAGCCGGCTCCGCCGGCACGATCCCTGCGCATCGACAGGCTGTCCAAAGAGTATGTCGCCGGAAAACCGATCCTCAGTAATATCAGCTTCGAGGTCACCAGCAGGAGCAGCGTCGCAATTATCGGCCCCTCCGGGACCGGCAAAAGCACCCTGATCCGCTGCGTCAACAAGCTGATCCCGCCCACCTCCGGCGATATATACATCAGCGGTGAAAATATCACTGAACTGCATGGCGCCCAGCTACGCCGGGCACGACGGAAAATCGGCATGGTTTTCCAGGAGTTCAACCTGGTTGAGCGCCTCACCGTGATGGAAAACGTGCTCTGCGGCCGCCTCGGTTATGTATCCTCGCTGCGGGCCTGGCTGCGCCGTTACCCGCAATTTGACATCGACATGGCCTTCAGCCTGCTCGAGTCGATCGGCCTGATCGATTTTACCCGGCAGCGGGCCGACAGCCTCTCCGGCGGCCAGCGCCAGCGGGTCGGCATCGCCCGGGCAATCATGCAGGAGCCCCATGTGCTGCTTGCCGACGAACCGACCTCCTCGCTTGACCCGAAGACCAGCGTTGAGATCATGGAGCTGCTGGTGGCGCTGACCGAAACCCACCAGATCCCGCTGATCATCAACATCCATGATGTCGAACTGGCCAAACGCTTCACCACCCGGATTATCGGCATCGCCCGGGGGGGCATCGTCTTTGACGGAGCACCTGACGAATTGAGCAACGACCATTTGAAAGATATCTACGGCGGGGAGAACTGGCTGCAATGAGCGATGCCCCGGCCAGGCGCGACTACGGGCGCCCTTTCCAGGCCAACTGGCCGGCACGGGCCGGCTGGCTGATTGCCCTGCTCTACGCCCTCTATGCCGCCAACCTCCTCGACATCTCCTGGGATCGCTTTATCATCGGCCTCGATAATGGGGCAAAATTTCTCGGCGAGATGGTTCCACCGAACTTCTCCCGCTGGGAACTGCTGGTCGGCAATCTGATCGAAACCATTGAGATCGCCATCATCGCTTCGGCCTTCGGTATTCTCCTCTCCCTGCCGGTCGGCCTGTTTGCTGCACGTAATCTGATGCCCGGATGGGTCACCTGGCCGTTTCGCACCTTTATCGCCCTGTGCCGCTCCTTTCACCCGGTGATCTTTGCCATTCTCTTTGTCAAAGCGGTCGGTTTCGGCCCACTTGCCGGGATCCTTACCCTGATTTTTGCATCGATCGGCTTTATCGGCAAGCTGTTCGCCGAGGCCATCGAGGAGATCTCCCTCAAACCGGTGGAGGCGCTGCGCGCCGCCGGTGCGCCGTTCATGAGTGTCATCATCTATGGTGTCCTGCCCCAGGTGCTTAACCGTTTTATCGGTTTCTCCTCCTATCAGCTCGACGCCAACCTGCGCAACTCCACGATGGTCGGCATCGTCGGCGCCGGAGGTATCGGCGGCACCCTGTTCTCCGCCTTCCAGCGCTTCGACTACGATTTCCTGGCGGCAATCCTCATCTCGATCATCGCCCTGGTAATGGTCAGCGAGTATATCTCCACCCAGGTGAAGAAGGTGTTTCAATGAGTCAGGGACGAATTTGGCAACGCTTCACCTTGGCCGAGCGGCTCAGCCGCTTTGCGGTCTTTCTCGGCTTTGGCGTGGCCCTGTCGGTGTCGCTGCGCACCGTCGAGATCATCCCCGAATTCCTCCTGGATGCCCCGACCCAGGTTGCCGACCTGCTGAAGCGGATGTGGCCGCTGGACCTTGCCTACTACCCCGACGGCATCCACCAGGCGATGATGGAGACCCTGCACATCGCCAGCCTCGGCACCCTGCTGTGCATCATCCTTGCCGTCCCGGTGGGCATTCTCGGGGCAAAAAACATCGTCCGCCAGCCCCTCCTCAACTGGTTGGCAAAACTGATCCTGGTCTCCTCCCGCTCGGTGAACACCCTGGTTTGGGCGCTGCTCTTTGTTGCCGTGTTCGGCCCCGGGGCCCTGGCCGGCACGATCTGCATCGCCTTCCGGTCGGTGGGCTTTGTCGGCAAGCTCTTTGCCGAGGCACTGGAAGAGAGCGATCCCGGACCCATCGAGGCCCTCCAGGCCTCCGGAGCGCCGTGGCTGTCCATTTTTCTCAAGGGCTACTGGCCTCAGGTCGCCCCGGCCTTCTGGGGGATCTTCCTTTTCCGCTGGGATATCAACGTGCGGGAATCGGCGGTGATCGGCCTGGTCGGTGCCGGCGGCATCGGCATGGTCCTCGACACCTCCCTCAACCTGTTCTTCTGGGACCGGGTTTCGGTGATCCTGCTCAGTATCTTCACCGTGGTGATCCTCGCCGAACTGCTGGTCACCGCCATCCGCAAAAGGATTATCTAGGCCTGCCTATTATAAAACCACCTGGCAGCCAACCCATCCACACACGAGACGGATCACAGATGCCACGGCTCAATATAGCGCCTGATTTCGATGTAACCGATTTCGCAAATCTCATATTAAACCACAGCAACGATGGAATATTAATCACCGATTCCACCGGACTGGTCATTGCCATAAACGAGAGGTTCGGCAAACTTTTTCAAATTCCGACCTCTGAGGTGCTGGGGTCCAATGTCTTAGAACTTTCCAAACAGGGGGCGTGGTCGCCCAACCTCTTCCAGCGCGTCGTACAAAAGAAAAAAACCCTTTCCGTCATCCAGACCACCAGAAGCGGCAACTCAATCCTGGCAACGGGTACGCCCATTTTTGATGATGAAGGTGAACTCCTCTACGTCCTCTTCAACGACCGGGACATGTCGCTGCAGTCGGTTCTTGAAAACGACTCCACTAAATCCGTTGAACTGGCCATTAACGCCGATGCCGCAGGCGAACACCTCGTCGCAGAATCCCAGCAGTACACCTTGAACGGGATCGTTGTCAAAAGTGCTGTCATGAAAAAGCAGCTCAGCCTCGCACTGCAGGTCGCAAAATTCCCGGTACCGGTGCTTCTTACCGGCGAATCAGGGGTTGGAAAAACAATGTTTGCCCGTTTTATTCATGACCGGTCCCCCAGAAGAGAAGGGCCTTTTATTCCCATTAACTGCGGGGCTATCCCGGACCAGCTGGTGGAATCAGAACTATTCGGGCATACAGGGGGGGCTTTTACCGGAGCCACCGCCGGGGGGAAAAAAGGACGCATACAGGCTGCGGACGGGGGGACCTTATTCCTTGATGAAATCAGTGAACTACCCTACATCCTGCAGGTCAAACTTCTCCAGTTTCTGGAGACAAGCCAGATTTACCCGGTGGGTGGAACAAGCCCGATCACTGTTGATTGCACGGTCATTGCAGCCACCAATAGAAATCTGGCATCCATGATTGCCAATAAAGCCTTTCGAGAAGATCTCTTTTTTCGACTTGACGGTGTACCGATCGATCTCCCGCCTCTGCGAAAGCGCAGAGAAGAGATACCGTCGCTGGCATTGTATTTTCTCGAGCAGTACTCGACCAGATTCGGGATTGAGGCCTCTCTTTCCCGCGAGGCCATCAACGAACTTGCGCAACTCCCTTTCAGAGGCAATATTCGGGAGCTCTCCCATCTTATCCAGCGCCTCCTCATTATCACCGGAGGGGGAAAAATCAGAGCCGAGCATGTTCACCAGTGGGCGGTCACCCAAACAGAGGCGCCCTCGAACCATTTACCGCGCTACACCGGCACCCTGCGCCAGCAGATTGCTCAGTTTGAAAAAGATATTATCCAAATGACAATAGAGGAGTGCGGCAGCCAGACTGAAGCTGCAAAAATATTAGGCGTACACCAGTCAACCCTGTCCAGGAAACTATAGATTTTATGCAATTTTGCATATATCGCGCATTGCCGCATCGGCACGGCTGGGCATCTAATTACTAAGATGCTGTATCTGGGTTATTTTCAATTCAGGCACGCCCTTTGCTATTAATAGATTGTCAGAACGCAATGGCAAAACTATCAACAGCAGAGGCTACCCCATGAACCAGAACAATACCGATCAAATACCACAGGACACGCCGGACAGCAAAAACCGTATCAATAGGATTCTCTATGCAACGGACCTGACCGGATCCGCACCGAAGGCTTACCAGTATGTGCTCTCTCTTGCCAAACAGTGTGGCGCCGAAATTGTCTGTTTGCATGTCATAGATACCTATTCACAAAATACAAATATGGCATTTGCCATGTCTTACCTCACCAGCGAGGCCAGGCGGGAAATACTCCTTCGGCAACGAAATACATTACTCGAGGAGATGGCGCATAGAAATCGCCAGACGTTTATTCGTCAGCAGCTCGGCACGGAAGATGGACTGTATCCGGAACAGCTCGGCTTGACCGTTGAAAATAAAGTCGTGTTCGGCAATATCGAAGAGCAGATTTTAAAGCATTCGGTTGACTCGAACTGCGATCTGATTGTCATGGGGGCACATGAGAAGCCTTTCTACACCTTTACGACAACCCTCTCCAAGCGAGTAATGAAAAGATCTAACGTACCCGTCACTATCGTACCGCTTCCGGGTGAAAGAGATAAGCAGTCAACCGGTTTTCTAACATCCTTCTTCCCTCACCTTCACGCTGCCCGGTGTAAGTGATACAAGAAAAAGTAGACAAAACTCCTGCTGTGCGGCTCCATTTTACAATTACAACCGTGAAATGGAGCCTTTTTCAGGTAACCATTCCAACCCCCCATTCTTTTGGCGTTCTCCGTTAAAACTTCCCATAGATAATGAGCGTTCTCCGTCTTTTACGGTGATTGTTGTGGGACGGTGTGGAGTTTGGCTGGGCTGGGCTTGCAGGTGGGAATAATGTGTGACCTATTTATTCAGCAATTGCTGCAATCCTTTTAACAATAGAGCCCCGCACCCCCCCCACAGAAAACTATTGAGCGGAATGAACGCGAATCCCTTCAGAGGGAAATATGCTGCGGGCATCATGAGCGCCCAGAACATCAAGTGTCCGACATGCTGCTCTCCCTCAAGCCCAATTCCAAAACTTAAAAACAACGTGGCAGCCAAGAGGAAATGGGCTGCTGCCAATACTATGGTTAACTTTGCTATATGCACGTAATATCAGACCCGAGCGGCTGTGGTTGTACCGGTAAGCATTTCGGCCTTTCCCCGTAAAGCCGGGCAAGAGAAAAGGTGAGTTTTCCGGTTTTCTCAGCTTTTATTGTCTTCACTACATTCTCAAGAAGATGATAATCATTTAGGTAACCGACCAGTGAGGCAGCATATCGAACATAGAGGGAAAGCACGAAGTGAAGCTGCGTTGCCTGCATCCGCTTGCTGGGCCTTTGTCCAGTCAAGAGCCTGTTGATCAGAGTCGGACGAGCAGAACGAGCAGCAGTACTGTAGTCAGTATCGCCAGAACTGTCCTCATGGCGTTCCATCGCAGCCAACGGGACTCGAATCCTGATCTGATTTTCAGCAATTCAGCCGCAGGCATCGTTTCAAGATCCTGAGACTGAAGGTGGTTATTCAACGGGATGTTAATGGTAATCGTCGGGACATGGACACCGAACAAATAGATCGTGCATGCCACCATCAGAAGGACTCGATCAAAGCCCTCCAGTTGCCATATGCCCAGCGCGGTGGAAATCAGCAAGACAACTGCGGATCCTAACCAGACCAGAATGAAGACCGGCTGGTTATTCTGAATCACTCGATCCATTGCCTTGAAAGACTGAAGAAAGGCGAGATCTCCCAGACTCTTGATGCCAGGCATGACGATAATCGAGAAGGTAAAAACCAACCCGGCAACCAGCGAGCAGAGCAGCGTCGAAAGAAGGACGGTAAATTCAATCAATTCCATATAAAAAGCAGGCTCTTTTGATCACATTAACGCCGATTGCAATCACCATGCGAAGCAAACTGCTGATCATCTCGCGCCGCCCGCGACATCCAGAATCCCTATGGAGGCGGTCTCATAAAGGAAATCTCGATAACTCCGGGGATCTGACCCGGTCACGAGCTTGATGTCTTCGCTGATACTTGAGGCTCGGTTCTCCAGAAAGTAGCGCTCCAGGTCGAGCATCCTGTCCGTGAGTTGTTCGTCCATCCCTCCGGCAAGCATTCCTTGCTTCAGATCAGAAGGCGAGAGGCTTATATGTTTGATTGTTCGACCCAGCGCAACTGACAACTCGTTGGCAATCTCATCATAGGAAAGTGCCTCGGGGCCGGTCAGCGTATATGCTCTCCCTTCGTGCTTACGGCCAGTCAGTGCCTGGGCGGCCACCGCGGCAATATCACGCACGTCAACATGACTGATTTTTGCCCTACCACTGGCGCTATAAAAAGCCCCCTCGGCCCTGATCGTTTCAACCATGAACGTTACGACGTTCTGCATGAAGCTGTTTGGGCGAAGAAACGTCCATGCCAGCCCACTCGACTCGATCGCTCTTTCAACCGGCCGATGAACCTTCGCCAGGCTGTAGGATTCCTCTTCAGCCCGCATCACGGACTGCTTCACAATGTGTCGGACACCACTGGCCTTGGCCGCTTCCACGGCATTCAATTCCAATGCGGTTTGATCCAGAGTGTTTGGACCAAGAAGAAACAGCCGGTCACACCCCCTAAATGCCTCCTCCAGGGTCTCCGGCTGGTTGTAGTCGATAACAACCGCATCCCCTCCGATCGCACGTAAGCGGTTTGCCTTATTCTCAGAAAAATATGCCGCCCTGAATCGCGCACCCATTGATTCGAGCTGTTGAAGGACGGTAGCTCCCACGGTCCCACCGGCTCCAGTGATACATATCATGATCGGGCTCCTGTTTCAGTTTGGCTAAGAATAAGTACCGAAATTCCAAGTACCTTACCCAGTAATTGAGATGCTTTGTATACTGGATATTTCATCAGTCACAGACAAACACTAACTATCTATATGAGTCTACGCAACGGCTCCAAACTGATCTGATCCCACAGAAGAAGACCGATCGAAAGGCTAATAATTCGGTAAAGTGACTCGGTAAGGTGCCAGAAGTCGCGACCATCCTCGCACTGCAATTTTCATTAAAGCGCACCCCCCAGGAACATCAAAACATTAGGCACACTTATCTCTATCGCATATGCTCAGGAAGACGGTCAACGAAGTAAAAATACCGTACTACTCGGATTGCCGATGCTTGAATCGCTTATGGTAGGTTGAAAATAACGTTTATTAGTCGGCTTGCCCTGATGATTGGATTTGTACATAACGGAACATTTTAAACATTTGATATCTTGTAGATAGTGCGACATAGAGTGCACATATCCTGACAGACTTGTAACGCTGCCGATTGTGCGATAGTATTTTGTGAAAGTTTGACATCTTTATTACTTTTGGTCAGATGAAATTTGATTTGTAGCTATTTTAAAATATTGAGGTTTTTCTGAGATAGGGGCGGACTGGTTGCTGTAAGATTCTAACTACGCCGGAAACAGAAATTCAGCATAACAAATCGTTTCGATGGGAACAAGCGCAGGCCATTGCAGGCCGGCCCCGGAAGGTCTCTGTTCGCCGGCCCAGGCAAAAAAAGACGAACTGATAAGAGAACCTCAAAATCATTCACCAAGAAAAGGCATACCCATGAAAAAAAACACCACTTCAATCATCCTCATCCTGATGACGGCCATAGCCTTCTCGAGCGTCCATGCCGAAGATATCGCCCAGCCGGTCATCGTCAATGTCGAAAACTTTGTCAGAGCCGAGACGTCTGCGCAGTTCGACCGAATCCTTCAGATGACGGGGGACATCAACCAGTTTGTTCATCTGCGCGGACCCACTCCGCTCGATAAACAGAACGTCATCCGGATGAACCGTGACACGCTCTACAGCGCCGCCATCGTCGACATCAGCAACGGGGCAACCCTCACTGTGCCCGATACGGGCGGCCGATACCTGTCCATCATGGTCGTCAACGAGGACCACTACATCAACAAGGTGATCCATGAACCGGGCGAACACCAGCTGAGCGTCGAAGAATATCAGACGCCATTTGTTAACCTGTCAGTGCGCACCCTGGTCAACGCGACAGACCCTGAAGATGTCGCACAGGCAAACGCCCTGCAGGATCAACTGAAAATCGAGGCTGATTCCGCAACACCTTACACCCACCCAGCCTATGACGAGGCCAGCTACAAGGTCACCTACGACGCCTTGCTCGTGTTGGGAAAAGGGATGCCAGACGCCAGTGCCACCTTCGGGAAGAAGGGGGATGTCGATCCGGTCCGCCACCTCCTGGGTACGGCATGGGGCTGGGGTGGGTTACCAGAGGAGGAGGCCTATTACCTCAACGTCGAACCGAACCTCCCGGTTGGAGCCTACCAGCTCACGGTCAAGGATGTCCCTGTGGACGCCTTTTGGTCGGTCAGCATGTACAACCAAGACGGCTATTTCGAAGCCAATGAAGAGGATGCCTACAGTGTCAACAACCTGACAGGTACAGCCAATGAAGACGGTTCGTTCACGATCCATTTCGGAGGTGATCCCGAGAGTCTGAATCACCTCCCGATCACTGAGGGATGGA
The DNA here is from genome assembly GCA_963845115.1 of uncultured delta proteobacterium. Classification (GTDB taxonomy): domain Bacteria; phylum Desulfobacterota; class Desulfobulbia; order Desulfobulbales; family Desulfocapsaceae; genus JABDQA01. Next base: position 654,069 of record CAWJQN010000003.1, read on the forward strand.
ACTACACGGTGCGCTTTTACCAGCCTCGCAAAGAGATCCTCGAGGGTGGCTGGGTCTTCCCAGAGGTGGAACCGGCGGGGGCTAAGTAACCCCCACAGGCCGAACAAGGCGGTGAGCAGAACGCCCTGACAGGCGCCAGTTACCTTTGACCTCGAGACTGTCAGGGGGAAACCTCTCGTTTAGTCCAACTTCGTCAATCCTCAGGCAATCAGGAGGATCTTAAGGTGATGATGAAGGTAATTTTTGCATTCTTCATCATGGCAGTATGAGGAACAAGGCTCGGTCGCCGAAAACAAACCATCAGGCCTAATCCTGTAATGCAACTATAATTTCGGTTATCGAAAATTATAGCAAAGTCGCTTATCTGAAACTTACTGATGGAGATATCAGGACGTAAGAGGATGCTCAACTCGAAAGGAAAAAATCAAAAGATCGCTTATACCTGCTCTATTATCGTATTAATGAATGCGAGCCTAATCAGCTCCTTAGAGGGTATCGACGACACCCCATATACTCGTCAAGTAAGACCAAACCGCTGAACGACCCGTGCTTCAGGTTCAATGTCAATTCCGTTGATCTGAACAGTGGGACTGCCAATGAGGCGTTGTAACCTGGCATCCTCCTGGGTATGAACGATAACGTGGTCAAACTCAATTGGTATTCCCATTTCAAGAGCAGTCTTTTTGACTAACGCGATTGTCGCCGGTGTCCCGTCACATTTTTCTAGAGATATCACTTTGACATGCATAATAGTGGTGGAATAGGACCGTCTGAAATGCCGGGTTATCCCGCATTGAAGTGAAAATCAGTTCGAATATTGACTAAAACTGCTTCCCATCAATGTTTCTTTTCAACTGAGCAATTTCAAGACCCAGAGAAACACACTGTTGCCCATCCATGCATTTATCTGCTTCTAAATACTCAAGAAAGTGATCCAAGCTATGCGTACCCTTTTTCAGTTTAACGACCCAGGTCTTCTCTTGAATATTTCTCATAACGTCAATATCAATCCCGCATGTTCCAATTTCAGGATATAAATCAGTAATTTTATCACACAACTCTCTGGCATTATACATGGCACAACCTCTTAAAAGGAACCGCCCCCTGTACTCGGTTCAGTAGAACGGATTGGGAACATATCTCTTCCCGTCAAAGCTAGTGAAAAATATATTTGCAGGCTTGGGCAATCCCGCCAGTTTCCAGGCAAGCATCGGATTACTGAATTTAAGCGCGACGCAGTCTCTTCTTTTACTACCTGCCTGTTTGCAGACACTTGCCAGTATTGGAAAAGATTCATACTGCTCATAGTGCTTTCGCATGGCATGGATGATAGTCAACTGCTCTTGATCAAGAGGAGCGACCCCTTCCAAGGCTGCCAGTTTCTGGGCAACATCGTCATCCCACTGGGAACGATCCATTATAAATCCATCGTCGCTCAGTCCGATGTCTTTGTTTCTCACGGTAATTGATGCCATATCGACCTCCCTTCAAAAAATGAAGAGTTGTTGTTTTAGAATGAACATGCCCCGCTCTGCTCGAGCCGTTGCTTCAAAGTGACATGTTCCACTAATGATAAGGTAAGGACTCTGCGGACAGAGGTCTACTAAGATGTGGTATCGCCGCCGGGATCTCTGTCTTGAAGCAGCAGGGAAGCAATAATCAGGGGCAACAGGATATGTATTGGTTCAGCGTGAATTGGAAATTTCCGATGTCTGAGTTAACATACTCAGCCAAAAGAGATGCCTGGGGTATCATAGAGTGATCACTCCTGAATAAATTTCAGGAAAGCTGAGGATTGATGGTAGTCAAGAAATATAATAGAATAGTGAGGAGATAAAACAAAAAAGCTATATCTTTAAGATACCGAATTATTCATGAATTGATAGCAAGATGAAGGAAAATCGACGTCCAAATCACTCCAAAAAGAAAAAAGCGAATCTCTCTTCTTTTTTCATCGAAAAAAAAGATTCACTTCTTTCATGCTTGATCAGCCATTTCCCACACAAAAAACGTAAAGTTCTCAAGGTAGTGCTCAGGGACAAGCAGGTTCGTGTCGATGGAGAACCGATAACGCAATTCGATCATAACCTAATGCCTGGGCAACAAGTAGAGGTGAGTTGGGATCGAGAAGAAAAGAATACACGTCTATCTGGATTGGACATTATCCACGAAGACCAGGACATTATTGTAATCAACAAACCACCTGGCCTCCTCACCATTGCCACTGATAAGGAAAAACGAAGAACAGCCTACTCGATTCTCAGTAATTACGTCAAAGCGGAAATTCCTGATAATAAGATTTTCATCGTTCACCGAATTGATCGAGAAACTTCAGGGCTGCTAATATTTGCTAGAAGTGAAGAGGTAAAACAGCAGATACAGAAGACCTGGAATGCAACTATTAGCCAGCGGACTTATATCGCGGTAGTTGAGGGTGTAGTAACACCGCCAGAGGATACAATCACTTCCTGGCTGTCCGAAAGCAGAGCCTATATTGTATACTCCTCCGGGACGAAAGGACAAGGAAGGAGAGCAGTAACTCATTACCAAAAAATTATGGGTACCAAGACCCTTTCCATGCTGCAAATCAAATTAGAAACTGGGAGAAAACACCAGATTCGGGTACATATGCAGGATTTAAATTGCCCCGTGGTTGGTGATAAAAAGTATGGTTCAAAGTCCAACCCTCTGGGACGTATGGGCTTACACGCCCAAGTACTTGAGTTTACACATCCGACAACCGGAAAGCTGTTTCACTTTGACACGGGTATTCCCAAAATCTTTTTAAAACTTTTCGCCTCCGAGAATAAGCAGAAAAAAGTTAACAGCACATGAGATCGTATTGTCAAGAACAAGGTAAATACCCTCGTTAACTGCACAAAGAGAAGACAAAAAGGAATAGTCTCAATGAGCAGATATTGTGGGTTAGGTTGAGATTCGAAACGGAATTATTTGTTGTTTTACACAAAGTCCACACTGGTCTCCCCTAGACTTTTTATCATAACGGACACCCCCCCCCAAAAAAACAACTTGACAGCAAGCGCAAGGCATCGCATATTAGCCCTATCGTGGATAATGAATATCCAGATTAGGGCTAATTCAAAAACTTGGAGGAGTGTTATGTTTGACGAAAGATTTATGACGGTCGTTGGTAAGGAAGGGGTTGTTTCTATAGTATCCTGCTCTGATAACGAAGCTCATGTAGTAAATACATGGAATTCTTACTTGGCTTTTCCCGGTGAAGAACGACTTCTCATCCCGGTGTATGGAATGAGAAACACACAGAAAAAAGTTGAGATTAACAGCAACGTATTGCTTACTTTGGGCACTAAAGAGATCGAAGGGAAAATGGGTCCAGGGACAGGGTATCTTATCAAAGGAACAGCAAAATTTATGAAGTCAGGCCCGGAATTCGATATGATGAAGGAAAAGTTTTCCTGGGCTAACCGAGTTCTTGAGGTTACTGTTTCATCTGTAAAACAAACAATTTAAGCTATCTTTTCCTATCTTTTCACTGAGCGACACCTCCTGATTATTAGTGCTGGAAAAGAATGAAGTGAGCAGCTAACATTCAGAGTAAGTCACTTAAAAGCAAGTAATCATGTCTGGAAAAACAACCGAGCACATTGAGCATGTAATAATTCTGATCTTGTTATAGAAATCAATAACAAAGATGTAAAGCTGCAAGAGTTATTATTTTTTGATTGGAGAGTCATATGCAGTTTAGTGTTGGCGTAGAGTACGCATTTCATTCATTGTTTTATATGGTCGATCTACCAAAAGGTAAAACCGTCGGTATCAAACAAATAGCAGAATTGAATGCAATCTCGGAAACATACCTCTCCAAGGCGTTCGCTAAGCTCAGAAAGAGTGGTATTGTTCGGTCCATACCTGGCGTTAAAGGTGGTTACGAGTTAGCCAGACCTGCAGAAGATATTTCATTTTGGGACGTCATTGAGGCTATAGAAGGTTCTTCTTTCTTTTTTCAATGTGCTGAAATCCGAAAAAAGAATGTCTTTGTTGATGATCCGTCTGTTTTCACAGATAAGTGTCCGTGCTTGATAAAAGTAGTTATGCAAGAAGCGGAGGAGCTTTTTAGAGATAGATTACGGACCAAATCACTGCGCTGGCTGTATAATCAAGTACGCAGCGATTTTCCTGATGATAAGAAGAATGCCATTGATAATTGGATCAGGGCGATATGATCCTCAATGGCACTTATCATCATATTTGAACTAGGCCGGTTCCCAATAGCAAGAGGTGCGCTCTGCCAATATTAAGCGTCTGAAAGAGTCAAGTCTTTAATCTTCCTGTTAAGTTGATCTCAGCGATTGGCCTTTATATATAACATTGCCATGACGAAGTTAATCAAGTTACCCAAGGCCCTACCAACAGATTAGATATAGATCCGAGAAAGACAACAACTGACTTTTGCTGACAGAAAGCGACGTACAATGGTTAGCTATGGGTTAGCTTAAAAGAAAAAGCGGTTAAGCCAAAATAGCCTAACCGCTTGATTTTATTGGTACGCCCGGCACGATTCGAACGTGCGACCTACGGATTAGAAGTCCGTTGCTCTATCCAGCTGAGCTACGGGCGCGTGGGATCCCGGCTGGTGGGAAGTCGCATATAATAATAGAACGCGACTAAAAATCAAGTTTGTTGTTACTCGTCCTCCGTTTCCACGACCCGCTTCCAGATCGGGCCGTTGGCTGTGTCGATCACGGCAATGCCGCGTTCGGCCAGTTCGTTCCGGGTCGAGTCGGCGGTCTGCCAGTCCTTCTCGACCCGGGCCTTTTCGCGCAGTTGGATCAGAGCGTCGATTTCGGGCTCGAGGGGACAGCCTTGCAGCTTGAAGATCTTCAACACCTGATTCAAGATGTTGAGCTTTTCCAGGATGTAATCTTTCTGGTCCCGGTCGAGGTGATTGACCTGCAGGATCGGATTGGTCTTCTTGATGAAGTTGTATATGGCGGCCATGGCCAGCGAAACGTTGAGGTCATCATCCATGGCGGTGAAGAACTGCTCCTCCATGGCCGAGACGTAGGCTGTTACTTCAGGGTGCGGTCGGCCCGGCGGCAGGCAGAGCAGTTTGCTGGTGTATTCATCGAGCCGCCTGAGCGCGGTACGCACATTTTCCAGCCGCCTGATAGAGAAATTAACCGGCTTTCTATACTGCACTGAGAGCAACAAAAAGCGCACCTCGCGACCGGTAAATCCCATGGCCAGCAGATCCTTCAAGGTGACGACGTTGTCGTTTTCGGTCGACATCTTCTTGCCGTCGATAAGCAGCAGTTCGGAGTGCATCCAGTAGTTGGCCAGCTTCTTGCCGGTCAGCGCTTCGGCAATGGCGATTTCGTTTTCGTGATGGGGGAACATCAGGTCACGGCTGGATGTATGGATGTCCAGCGTTTCGCCCAGGTAGCCTGTTGACATGGACGAGCACTCGATATGCCAGCTTGGCCTGACATTGCCCCACTGGGTCTCGAAGAAAATTCCTTTTTTCAACTCCGACAGGGTCGAGCGTTTGAGCAGCGTAAAATCCCTCGGGTTGTCCTTTTCGTAGTTGTCGAGATCGACGGTTTTGCCCAGCTGAATCTTGGTGAGATCGATGCCTGAAAGTTTCCCGTAATTGGAAAATTTGGAGATATCGAAGTAGATCGAGCCGTGCTTCTCGTAGGCATAGCCGTTTTTGAGCAGTTCCTGGCTGATATCGATCATGTCCTGCACGTGCTCCGAAGCCTTGGGGTAGCCGGTTGCCCGTTTGACGCCGAGGGTGTCGATATCGGAGAGAAAGGAGTCGATATATTTCTGGGTGAAGGGCTTCAGGTCCATCCCCGCCTTTTCGGCCCCGGCGATGGTGTTGTCGTCCAGATCGGTAAAATTCATGTATGAGGATACATTAAAGCCCCTGGCTTCCAGGTAGCGGACGATCAGGTCGGCCACCACGAAGCGCCGGCACATCGACAGGCTTGCCGGTTCGTAGGCGGTGGGGCCGCACGAATAGAAGGTCACCTCCCCTTCTTCGCGGGGCTTGAACACCTCCTTCTTCTTGGTCATCGTGTTGAACAGGCGAAGCTTGGACTTCTTTCCCTCGGACGCGGTCTCCTCGGGCGTAAAGAGCGGGGTGCTCAGATAACGTTCGCCGCCGTCGGGCAGAATGGCGACCACCAGCCCCGATTCTATTTCCCTGGCGATTTCCAGAGCCGCGTACATGGCGGCACCACTGCTCATACCCACCAGCATGCCCTCGTGACGGGCCAGGTTACGGGCGGTGTCGAAAGCGTGGTCATCATCGATGCTGACGATGCGATCCGGAGCTGATTTGTCAAAAATTCCGGGCTTATAGGACTCCTTCATATTCTTGAGTCCCTGGAGCTTGTGACCGAGGTGGGGCTCGACCGCAACGATCTGGACCTGCGGATGATGTTCCCTGAACCAGGCACAGAGGCCCATGACCGTTCCAGAAGTGCCCAGGGTGGCGACCAGATGGGTGATTCTGCCTTCGGTCTGTTCCCATATTTCCGGTCCGGTGCGGTCGTAGTGGGCCCGCCAGTTGGCTTCGTTGTTAAACTGGTCGGTCAGATAATAGCGCCGGGGATACTCGCGGGCCAGGGAGTAGGCCTTCTCGATGGCCCCGTCGGTGGCCCGGGCGGCCGGCGTCAAAAGAATCTCCGCCCCGTAGGCCTGCATGATTTTTCTACGTTCTATGGAGGCAGACTCGGGCATGACCAGGGTGCAGCGATAGCCCTTGGCCGCACAGACCATGGCCAGACCGATGCCGGTGTTGCCGCTGGTAGCCTCGAGGACAATGCTGTCCTTTCTCAACTCACCCGATGCTTCGGCAGCCTCGATCATGGAAAGGGCGATGCGCTCTTTGACCGAACCGCCGGGATTTCTGGACTCGAGCTTGCCGACCACGGTCACGTTCTTGTTGGTGTTGAGCCGGTTGACGACAATGAGCGGCGTATTGCCGATGGATTGCAGAATATTTTCGTGTATCATATACTTTCCAGGTTTCACTGAGTTGGGAATTCCGCCCTGCAGGCTTCCGGCCAGAACTTAGCGCGATTATTCCTGCGGTCAAGCAGCTTTTACGACGGGATTCATCGACCGCGGCGGTCAATCCCTGCGCACCGCCCTGGAGACATACCAGAGCCTGATCATCGCCTCCCTGATGTTGTCGTCCTTGATGAATTCGACCTGCTTCTCGAATTTCTCGATCTCCTCCGCGCTGGGCGGCACCATCCGGGGCCGCTCCTGCCGATCCGCCTTCGCCGGCTCCCCGCCCTGCCCCACCGTGAACCTGATATCGGCAAAATAGGAGACCCGCAGAAAATCATTGAGATCTTCCAGCAACTGCAGCTTTTTGAATTGCAGCTGCTGGGCCCAGGCCGAATTGTCCACACCGACCCAGAGCACATCGCCGGCTACTTTGAGCGGGCGGGAGCAGGCAGCCGTTTCAGGATCGACAATGTCTGCCCACTTGAGAAACACCCGGTGCTGGTCAAATTTCTTCTCCCAGTCCTTGTCACGTATGATTCCGGCAAAGGTTGCCGCCAGCCCCTGGTCGCCGTATTGGTAGGTCCGCTTTCTCATTCTCTGCAGTGCATGATGCTCCGGGAAACAACCATCAGCGGCGACCCTTTCAGCCGCCGTGCCCTATTTAAATGGTTTTAATGGCTGAGCCGCTGATTAGCAAGCCTGGAAACCACAAAAAAAGGCCCGCACGCCACGGGGGCATGCAGGCCTTACTGCCGGGAGAACTGCTGGCAGAAGCTTAGTAAAGAGCCAGGTAGGTCTCCAGCTCCCAGTCGGTCACCGAGCATCGGTAGGCATCCCACTCTTTTTCTTTACCCTCGATGTACTTGGTGAAAATGTGATCACCCAGGGTCTCGCGCGACAGCGGATTGGCCTTGAACTCCTCGAGCGCTTCCGCCAGGCTGCCGGGCAGCACGGTGATACCCTTTTCGGCCATCTGCGCGGCACTCATCTCAAAGATGTCCTCGTTCACCGAGAACGGTGCTTTCAGATCATTTTTAACACCGTCCAGACCGGCGTTGAGCATCATTGCCAGGGCCAGGTAGGGGTTGGTGCTTGGATCCGGGCAGCGCACCTCGGTACGGGTGGACATGCCCCGTGCCGCCGGTATGCGGACCAGAGCAGAACGGTTCGAGGCCGACCAGGCGGCGTAGACCGGGGCCTCATAACCCGGAACCAGCCGCTTGTAGGAGTTAACCAGCGGATTGGTGACGGCCACGAAGCTGCGGGCGTTTTTGAGGATGCCGGCAATATACTTGTAGGCCACGTCCGAGAGCTGAATATCGTTAGACTCATCGAAAAAGGCATTGGTCCCATCCAGGTTGAACAGCGACTGGTTGGTGTGCATACCCGAACCGTTGATACCGAAAATCGGTTTCGGCATGAAGGTGGCATGCAGGCCGTAGTTGGAGGCAACCGATTTAACCACCCACTTGAAGGTGATGGTATTATCGGCGGCGGCCAGCGCGTCGGCGTACTTGAAGTTGATCTCATGCTGACCTTCGGCCACCTCGTGGTGGGAGGCCTCGATCTCGTAGCCCATCTTCTCCAGGGTTTCGATGATCTCACGGCGGCAGTCGCTGGCCTTGTCGTCAGGATCGGTCGTAAAGTAGCCGGCGACATCGTTGGTGATCGTGGTCGGCAGTCCGTCCTCGTCCCTTTCGAACAGGAAGAACTCGGCCTCGGTGCCGACGTTCATCGTATAGCCCAGCTCCTTGGCTTCGGCCAGAACGCGCTTGAGATTGACACGCGGGCAGCCGACAAACGGGGTTTCATCACTTTTGTATACGTCACAGATGATGCGGGCTGCAGCGATACCTTCCTTGTTTCTCCAGGGGAGAACGACGAAGGTGTCATAGTCCGGCTTCAGGTACATATCGGACTCGTTGATCCTGACAAAACCCTCAATCGACGATCCGTCGAACATGATCTTGCCGTCCAGGGCCTTTTCCAGCTGGCTGCGCGGAATGGCGACGTTCTTCATAAAACCGAAAATGTCGACGAACTGCAGGCGGAAAAAATGGATATTCTTTTCTTCGACAATTTTCAATATGTCATCTCTTGTCATCTCTTTTGTCTCCTGTTTATGGGTTGTATCGATAATGATCCGATGGCTGATTAGATCAGTCAAGACCCGTTTACCAATTTGTTACATTTTCTGCAAGTAAAAAATTACAAAAATAATTTTTATTACATATTTGTTAGTTTACAGATGGTGCCTCATCTGCCCCGATGGCATGCATGAGCCCCCTGGCAACCTCCCCGATCAACTCCGAATCACCGATTTTATTACCGTTTTTATCAAGCACATAGAACACATCGATCAACTGCCCGACCTCGGTAGCGATAAATGCCTTGTATATATTGATGCCGAAATCAGCCAGAGTCTGAGTGATTTGGTACAACTGGCCGGGATTATCGGCGGCATGAACCTCGATAATGGTGAAATCATCTGAACCGCCATTGTCGATTTCGACCCGGTGCTCATGGCTGCCGACCAGGTCGCGCCGGCGGCTGTAATTGTTCTTCAGCTTCTCATAGAGACGGTAGCCGAGCGCCAGCCGATGGTTGACCGCCCGGTTCAGGTCGTCATTGATGGCCTGCCAGTTGCACTCATCGAAATCGAAATCCTCGGTGGGCTTGACATCGATCATATCGACGACCGTACCGTCGGGCCAGGTGAAGATCTGGGCGTTGACCACCTCCAGCTGGTTCAGGGTCATAACCCCGCAGATCTTCGCCAGCAGGCCGGCCTGATCGGACGACATGATCAGCACCGACCAGTGATCACCGGCCTCGCCGGCAATGACCAGGGCTTTCTGGCGGATCAGGCTGTAGTTGTCCCGGTGCAGGACCAGGTGCTGATGAACGCTACCCGGAGTGAAGCTGGCCAGGTAGTCAGCGGACAGATCGGAAACAGACATCCGCAGACCGGCCTCGCCGGCGACCAGGGCCGTGACCTGGTCGCGCAGCCAGGCCACCCCCTCCTCGTAGTAACGATCAACTGCGGCAGGACTATGCGGCTGAGCCGACGCAGCCTCGAGGTGGGCCTTGACCTTGAGGTACATATCTTTCATCAGCATCGCCTTCCAATCGCTCCAGGCCGAGGGGCCCGTGGCGCGGGAATCGGCAACGGAAAGCAGGTAGAGTGCCGCCAGCCGCTCGAGCGAACCGATGGTCTCGGCGCAGCGCTTGATGAAGGCCGGGTCCTCGAGATCACGACGCAGAGCATTTTCCGGTATGAACAGATGGTAGAGCACCAGAAAGGCAAGCAGGTCGATTTCATCCTCCTCGAGACAGAGCCTCGCCCCGATGACCCGGGACAACTCTGCTCCGTATTCGGAGTGGTCGCGTCCCGATTTTTTTCCGATGTCGTGCAGCAGTGCAGCCAGAAAAAACGGCCGCCGCTGATGCACCAGGCTGTCGACCTCGGCCTCCTCTCCGACAACCCGGTGCAGTTCGCTGACTGCCTGAAGGGAATGACGGTCCACCGTGTAGATGTGGTAAACATCGTGCTGAGCCAGGGCATCGATGCGGGCGAATTCGGGCAGGTAGGTCCCGAGCAGGCCAGTTTCCAGCAGGCCCTCGAGAACGGCCAGGACGGCCCCGGAAGAGCCGAGAATGGCATGAAACGGTTTGGCCATCCGCGGCGAACTCTTCATCTTGTCGCCGACCAGGGCAAGGTTGTCGGTGATCCGCATCTTCGAGCGGTGATGAACTTGAACCCCGTTTTTTGCCGCCGCCAGAAAGGTGCGCATCATCAGGTACGGCTTGGAGGTAAGGGCCTCATCAGAAGCCCGAAGGTGAACCCGGTTGTCTCGGATCTCGATTCCGCTTTCCAGTTCGCGGTCACTCTGATGCTGCTCTTTTGCCGCCAGACCGAGAACTTCGTTGACATGATCGAAGAACAGGTCATGGACCACGGTCACGGTACGCAGATGACCATAGACATCGCGCATGAACTGCTCGACACTAAGCCCCGTTGCCGAGCCCTGGTAGCCGAAGGCCGAGGCCATCTCCTCCTGCTGCTCGAAATAGAGCTGATCGTTTTTCCTGCCGCTGATATAGTGCAGCCGGTTCCTGATCCTGATCAGCATGCCGTGGGCGCTTTTGAATCGCTCGCCCTCGCTGGGAAGCAGAAAACCGGCCTCGACGATATCGGTGAAATCGGAGATGCCGAAAACCACCTTCGCCGCCCAGATCATCGACTGGATGTCACGGAAACCGCCCTTGCTCTCCTTGATATTGGGCTCCAGGAGATAGCCGTGGCTGCCGAACCGGTCCCGGCGCTGAGCGCTGAGCGCATTCAGTTCGCTGATGAACTCCCGGCGCCGGCCATCGACGAATTTGTGCCGGAAATCCTTCATCAACTGCTGAAACAGTGCTTCGGAGCCGCCAATGCAGCGGCCGTCGAGCAGGGCCACCTGAAAGATGAAATCATCGCCAGCCTGCTTCAGCGACTCCTCGATGGTGCGAACCCCATGCCCAACCTCGAAACCGGTGTCCCAGAGCGGATAGAGAACCCCGTCGGCGATGGTACCGACCTGCTTTCTGATCTCGGGCTTGAACAGGATCATCAGGTCGATATCGGAAAACGGGAAGAGCTCCTGGCGACCGTAACCGCCGAGGGCGACCAGGGACACCCGGCTGTCCCTGTCAGCCACATCGACGGCCCTGAAGCAGTCGCCGATAAAATCATCGGCCAGGCCGCTGAGGATACGCAGCAGGGGAGCGCCGCTCAAACCCTGCGACCAGAGGTCTTCGAGGGCCTGGCTCTGGGTTTTGAGCTTCTGAACCATCGAAATCAGACCGCGTCCCTGTTTTCTTCGCCGGTCCGGACCCTGACGACACGCTCGATCGGCAGCACGAAAATTTTGCCGTCGCCGATCTTTCCGGTATTGGCCGACTCCCTGATCTTGTCGACGACCTGGTCGGCGATATCGGCCGGAACGACGATTTCGATTTTGACCTTGGGAAGAAAGTCGACCACATACTCCGCCCCCCGGTAGATCTCGGTATGGCCTTTCTGCCGCCCGTAGCCCTTGACCTCGGTAATGGTCATCCCCTGGATACCGATCTCGGTCAGACCTTCCTTGACGTCGTCAAGCTTGTGCGGCTTGATGATTGCCTCAATTTTCTTCATGTTTCACCTCGCTGGTGCAGCGCTGCTTGCAGACCGCTGCCACTGTTATCAGGCTTCTAAAATTACCGGACATCTAGTTGTAGGCAGTTTCAGAATGTTCGGTGGAATCCATGCCGGCAACCTCGGACTCTTCGTCCAGGCGCAGGCCGATGGTTGCATCGATCCCCTTGAATATAAGCCAGCTGACGCCAAATGCATAGGTACTGACGACCAGCGCCCCGATTATCTGGCTGACCAGCTGGCCGGGGTTGCCGCGAAACAGCCCGTCCACCCCGCCGGGATTCACGGCCGTGCTGGCGAAAAGCCCCAGGCAGATGGTGCCCAGAAGCCCGCCTATCCCATGTATGCCGACCACATCGAGCGAGTCGTCAAGCTTGAATCTCATTTTCATGCTGACGAAGGTGTAGCACAGGCCCCCCCCCAGCAGACCGACGATAATCGCCGCATTCGGTCCGACAAATCCGGCGGTGGGGGTGATGGTGGCCAGCCCCGCAATGGCGCCCGAAGCTGCCCCCAGGGTGGTCGGATTGCCCCGCATTTTCCATTCCAGGGACACCCACATGAGCATCCCGGCCATGGCCGCGAAATGGGTCGCCACAAAGGCGGTTGCGGCCACCTCATCGGCGGCCAGCGCCGAGCCGCCGTTGAACCCGAACCAGCCAAACCAGAGCAGAGCCGTGCCCAGTATTGTCATCGGCAGATTGTGGGGCATGAAGTTGGTCCGGCCGAAGCCCTTTCTCGGGCCGATAACCAGGACTCCCGCCAGCGCCGCCATACCGCAGGTGGCGTGCACGACCAGTCCACCGGCAAAATCCAAGACACCGAGCCCACCAAGCCAGCCGCTTGTGTTCCACAGCCAGTGACAGACCGGGTTGTAGACAAAGACAGCCCAGAGCACCGAAAAGATGCAGAACGGAACGAACCTGACCCGCTCGGCAAAGGCTCCAGTTATCAGCGCCGGGGTGATGATGGCGAACATGCACTGATAGACCATGAAGACCGTCTGCGGAATGGTGGTCGCGTAATTCTCACTGGGAGCCGAGGTCACCCCGCTGAGCCCGAACCAGCTCAAATCTCCGACGAATCCGCCGATGGACGGCCCGAAAGACATCGAATAGCCCAGGTAGACCCACTCGATGGAAATGAGCGAAATCATGAACAGGCTCTGCATGATCGTGCCCAGGACATTCTTGCCGCGGACCATGCCGCCGTAAAAAAGTGCCAGCCCCGGTGTCATCAACAGAACCAGCCCCGCCGAAATCAGAATAAATACCGTATCTGCCTTGTCCATTATCCTCCTCCCCAGAAGTTCGAAACCATCGAAGAGCGACCATCGCCCGCCAATTAATTACATATTTGTAACGAAATTGTAATTATTGGAAGAGATGATAACATAGTTGCAACGTTATTCAATCGGTTTTTGCTCGCGTGCCGGGCCTCTGGCGTGGAATATTAAAGCTAATTTACTGATATAACTTATTATAAAATTTATCTCTCCTCGGCTCGAAGCTCATCATCGTCCATAGCTGATCGGCACAACCCGTTATCGGGTCCCGTTCAATGATAGTTGACGTCAAATCACGACCATGGTTGGATAGCGACGTGATTGATCACCAGTGAGAGAAAAAATGCGAGTAAACGGACACCACTACCGGACCATCTGGATCGACCCGGCCGACAGATCTTCGGTGGAAATCATCGACCAGCGGCTGCTGCCTCACCAGTTCACAACCGTTTCACTGCGAACCATCGAGGACGCCTACCGGGCCATACGGGACATGCTTGTCCGGGGTGCCGGGCTGATCGGGGCCACGGCCGGCTACGGGATGTACCTGGCGGCGCTCAACAGCCGGCGGGGTGATATTCAGGATGAGATGCGCCAGGCCGGCAGCTACCTCAAGGGCGCCCGGCCCACGGCCCGCAATCTCGGCTGGGCGGTGGACCGGGTACTGGCTGCCGTGGCACCGCTCGATTCGGCAGACAGTGTTCGTGAGACCGCCTTTGCGACCGCACAGCTCATTGCCGACGAAGACGCATCCTTCTGCAGAAGGATCGGCGAACACGGCAGAGCCCTTATCGAGGCAATCGCCGAGCGCAAGGGGGGCGAACCGGTCAATATCCTGACCCACTGCAACGCCGGCTGGCTGGCCTTCGTCGACTACGGCAGCGCCACGGCACCGATCTATGCGGCCCGGGACCACCATATCGACCTGCACGTGTGGGTGGACGAAACGCGTCCCTGGAACCAGGGTTCCCGACTGACCTGCTGGGAGCTGCAGCAGGAGGGCATCGCTCACACCCTGATCACCGACAATGCCGGGGGCCACCTGATGCAGCACGGCCAGGTCGACCTGGTCATCGTCGGCTCCGACAGAACCACCCGCACCGGGGACGTGGCCAACAAGATCGGCACTTACCTGAAAGCGCTGGCGGCCCGGGACAACGACGTCCCCTTCTATGTGGCCCTGCCCTCCTCGACCCTTGACTGGAACCTGACAAGCGGCGCCGATATCGAAATAGAAATCAGATCGGGTGAGGAAATTACCACTATCACCGGCTTGACAAAAAATGGTACTATGGAATCAGTGAGGTTGACTGCCGAGGGAATCCGGGCAGCGAATTACGGTTTCGACGTGACCCCGGCCCGGCTGGTTACCGGACTGATCACTGAACGGGGAATTACAGCGGCCGAAGAATCGGCCATCGCAGCTCTGTTTGCAGACAAGGCAGGCAAGGAGTCTTCATGACACACGGTGAAAAACGCAAATTCATCAGATGGGATGCCATTCATCTGCTCGATTACGTCGTCATCGATCCCGACGGCACCGAAGGCCGCTACTCGATGGGCAGAACTCTTGATGTCAGCCTCAACGGCTTAAAGCTTGAAACCTCCTACGAACTACCCATCGAGGCCGAGGTTGAAATCACCGTGGGCATCGAAGAGGACCTCATCGACCTGGTCGGCCGCATCACCCACCAGTCCCGGCGCGGCGGGCGCTTTGTATCAGGTATCGAATTCGTCAAGATGTCGGCTGAAGACCGCCGGGTCTTCAGACTCTACACCGACGCTTTCAAGTCCTACCTCGAGGACCCGCCTGCTGACGAATAACCCCCGCCCAACAACGGGTGCGAGCCGGCTCAGCTACCCCTCTCTTCCATAAATATCGTCAAAGCGGACAATATCGTCTTCGCCGAGATAACTGCCGATCTGGACCTCGATCAGTTCCAGCGGGATAACTCCGGGATTTTCCAGCCGGTGACGGTTGCCCGCCGGGATGTAGGTGGACTGATCCTCGTGCAGCAGGATTTCCCTGTCGCCGTTGGTGACCAGTGCCGCTCCCTTGACCACCACCCAGTGTTCGTGACGGTGATGATGCATCTGCAGTGACAGCTTCTCGCGGGGGTTGACGGTTATTTTTTTAATCTGATAGCGGGACTGGATGGCCAATACCGAGTAGCTTCCCCAGGGCCGGTAGACGGTCTGATGGAACTTAAACTCATCCCGCTCCTGCTTCTTCAGCCTGTTGACGATTTTTTTCACGTCCTGGGAGCGCGACAGCGGCGCCACCAGCACCGCATCGGCTGTTTCCACCACCAGCGTATCCTCGAGCCCGACGGCGGCGACCATCAGGTCTTCGGCCCGGACCAGCGAATTCCTGGTGTCCTCGAGAATCACGTCCCCCTGGCAGACATTGCCGTTCTGATCATGCTCGAGCACCTCGTACAGGGCCTGCCAGGAGCCGATGTCGCTCCAGCCCAGATCTGCAGCCACCACGACCGCCCGCTGTGTTTTTTCCATCAGCGCATAGTCGATCGAATCACTGGGGCAGTGCTGCATTTCAGCGTTGTCGAAACGAAAGAAGCGCCCGTCCCTGGTACCGGCAGCAACGGCCTTGCCCATGGCCGCCAGGATGTCCGGGCCATGGATTTCCATCTCTGCACGGAAGGTCTGGACCGAAAAGGCGAACATGCCGCTGTTCCAGTAGTAGTTGCCCGCAGTGCAGTACTTCTCCGCCAGGCCCAGATCCGGTTTTTCCTTGAATGACAGGACCTTGCCGCCTTCCCCTGCTTCGATATAGCCGTATCCGGTTTCCGGTTTCTGCGGCTTGATGCCGAAGGTGACAATGGCCCCGTCGCCGGCCCGCTGCACCGCCAGGGAAACGGCTTCGCTGAAGGCTGCGCTATCCCTGATCAGATGGTCGGCAGGCAGGATCAGCAGGACCGCATCCTGGAGTCCATCCGTCATACTGACGTACTCGACGGCGCCGGCTATCGCCGGGGCCGTGTTCCGGCCCAGCGGCTCCAGAAGGATGGTGTAGTCTGCGGGCAGTCCGAGTTCATCGATCTGGCTCCTGGTGATAAAACGGTGCTCCTCACCAACCACGATAATCGGGGCCAACGTGTTCTCAATCCCGCACACCCGCATGATGGTTGTCTGCAGCAGCGAGGTGTGATCGGTCAGGCACAGCAGCTGCTTGGGGTAGATTTCCCGGGACAGCGGCCAGAGTCTGGTTCCGGTTCCCCCTGCCAGAATTACCGGCTGAATGTTTGCCATCACTGGCTCCTTCTGCCGCATCGTCGAACGATACGGCTGGTTGATTGATTGTCTCCTAAGGCATTCGGGCCCTGCAGCACCGGTCATCGGGCCGCAGATGCCTCAGCCCCGGATCAGGGTCAGCAGCTCATCGGTGATGCGCTGCAGCAGTACCGTATCCCCTCTGGTTTCCACATTGAGCCTCAACAGCGGTTCGGTGTTGGACTTCCTGATATTAAACCGAAAATCATCAAAAGCAATACTCAAGCCGTCCATGCGCTCCACATCACCGCCGGGGAAATCCTGTTCAACAGAGGCGATGGCCGCATCGGGGTCGTCCACCACCGAGTTGATTTCCCCCGAAATCGGAAACCGTTCCCTGCGTTTTTCCACCAGGCTGGACAGGGGCTGGGAGGTGCGGGCCATGAGTGAATAGATAAGCATCCAGGGGATCATCCCCGAATCGCAGCAGCCAAAATCGCGAAAATAGTGGTGGGCCGACATCTCCCCCCCGTAGACGGCCTGCTCCTCCCACATCCGCTGCTTGATCAGCGCGTGACCGGTTCGGGTCTGCACGGCCCTTCCGCCGGCCTCAGCCACCAGTTCCCGGGTGTTCCAGATCAGCCGCGGATCATGCAGGATGGTGCCGCCGGGCTGGCGCTGCAGCATTTCCTGGGCCAGCAGCCCGACCATATAGTAGCCGTCGACAAACTGACCCTGCTCGTCCCAGAAGAAGCAGCGGTCGAAATCACCGTCCCAGCCGATACCGAAATCCGCCCCATGCTCGACCACCGCGGTCGCGGTCTCTTCACGGTTCTGGGGCAGCAGCGGGTTTGGAACACCGTTGGGAAAGGTGCCGTCGGGCTGGTGATGCAGCTTGACAAACTCGACCGGCAGGCGCTGCTCCAGCAGATCGATCACCGCACCGGCACAGCCGTTGCCACTGTTGGCGACAATGCGCATCGGCTTCAGCCCGCCGGCGTCGATATGGGTGAGCAGATGATCGATGTAGGCTGTTTTGTCCTCGATACCCCGTTGGCTCCCGCGCCGCTTGCCCGGTTCGGGCACCCTGCCGCTGCTGACCATCTCGCCGATGGCGTCCAGGCCGTTCTCACCGGTGAGCGGCCGGGCGTTGCCCAGGACGAATTTCATCCCGTTGTACTCGGCCGGGTTGTGACTGGCGGTGATCATGATACCGCCGCCGACCCCCTGGTCCGCCATGCTGAAGGCACCATGGTAGACCTCTTCGGTCCCGCACAGACCCAGGTGCAGGACATCGACCCCCATCTGGTTCAACCCGGCCGCCAGCGCCTCGGTCAGCTCCGGACTGGAGAGCCTGATGTCGTGACCGATCACCACCTTGCCGGGGTTGCATACGGTGCTGAAACAGCGGCCGATCTGCTCGGCCATCGCGGCATCGAGCTGGTCCGGTACTTTCCCTCTGATATCGTAAGCCTTGAAGCAGGCCGGCTTCGTCTCAGCCATTTTTCATTCCCTTTTTCGCAAAGACTGTTATATTCGATCTGGCAATGTTTCGACCCATACAATCTACTCCTATCCAAGCTCTTAAGTAAAGAATTTCTAACAGGTTAGCCCACCATGAAAGGAATAATCCTGGCCGGCGGCTCCGGCACCAGACTCTATCCGCTTACCAAGGTTATCAGCAAGCAGCTGATCCCGGTTTACGATAAACCGATGATCTATTACCCGCTGTCGGTTCTGATGCTGGCCGGAATCAGAGACATCCTGCTGATCTCGACCCCGCACGACCTGCCCTATTTCAATGAACTGTTCGGGGACGGCTCCCATCTCGGCCTGAACATCAGCTACGCCGAGCAGCCGCGGCCCGAAGGGCTGGCCCAGGCCTTTATCATCGGCAAGGATTTTATCGGAAATGACGCGGTCTCCCTGATCCTGGGAGACAACATATTTTTCGGCCCCAGCTTCACCTCGATTCTGCGCGACTGCGCCAGGCTCGAATCCGGCGGGCTGATCTTCGGCTACCTGGTGAGCGACCCCGAGCGTTACGGCGTCGTCGAGTTCGATGACAACAACGACGTGGTCTCCATCGAGGAAAAACCGGCCGTTCCGAAATCCAAGTTCGCGGTGCCGGGTCTGTACTTCTATGACAACGAGGTGGTCTCCATCGCCGAGCAGGTGAAGCCTTCAGCGCGTGGAGAGCTGGAAATAACCGATGTCAACCTGACCTATCTGCGCCAGGGCATGCTCAAGGTCCGGCCGCTGGGGCGCGGTTTCTGCTGGCTCGACACCGGTACCCACGAATCCCTGCAGCAGGCCGCGAGTTACGTGCAGGCGGTCCAGGAGCGGCAGGGGCTGAAAATCGCCTGCATCGAAGAAATCGCCTACCAGCTCGGCTATATCACCCTGGACCAGCTGGCGGCCCTGGCCCACGACACGCTGAAAAACCAGTACGGACAGTACATAATGGAACTGGTTGACGAAAATACATCTCAATAATTACCAATCTGGAACATGAAGATCCTGATAATCGGCAGCGGCGGCCAGCTCGGCACCGACTGCATTGACATACTCTCCTGCAATCACACGGTCTCAGCCGTTGATTTCCCGGATATCGACATCACCAGCCAGCCCAGCGTAGCAGCGATATTCACCACCCTGAGACCGGAGGCGGTCATTAACTGCGCGGCCTACACCGCGGTGGACAAATGCGAGACTGACAGCGATGCTGCCTGGAAAGTCAATGCCGACGGGCCGCGCCATATCGGTGAGAACGCTGCCAGGCATGGCTGCCGGGTGATTCATGTGTCCACCGACTACGTATTCGACGGCACCAGGCCGATCCCCCACCCCTACGTCGAGGACGATCCGGTAAACCCGCTGTCCGAATACGGGCGCTCCAAACTGGCCGGCGAAACCAGGCTGCTCGACGCCTGCCCGGACGCCATGATCCTGCGCACCGCCTGGCTCTATTCGGCCCACGGCCCCAATTTTCTGAAAACCATGCTGCGCCTGGCCCTGTCCGATCCGCAGCGGAACTTCAACATCGTCAACGACCAGTTCGGCTCGCTAACCTGGTCACGGACCCTGGCCCGCCAGATCGAAACGCTGCTGAACAGTGACCTGGGCGGCATCATCCACACCACCGCCGACGGTTATTCCTCCTGGTATGAGGCCGCCTGTTACTTCCTCGAGAAGATGGCGATCCCCCACGCATTCGTGCCCTGTACCACCGAAGACTACCCGACCCCGGCCCACCGGCCGGCCAATTCCATCCTGCGCAACAAGGTGCTCGATGACCGCTCCCTGTCCATTTTCCGAAGCTGGCAGGATGACGTGGACCACTTCACCGAAGCCTTCGGGGAAAAACTCATTGCCGAGGCACGCCAGTCACTTGGCTCCTGAAAGGGGTGCCGGGCCGGCGGGATATAGATCTCGGCCTGTCAGCCCGTGGTGTGGGTCAGGTTGCAGGCGGGCCGATCTGAAAACTCGGGGGCCAGGCTCGTTTCACGGCTGAACTCGGTGGTCAGGGCGTCGATCAGTTTTTTCTGGGCAAGGTCGATCTCCTCGAATTGAAAACCGACGGCATGAAACTCGGGCAGGGCGTCCGGCCTGCACCAGCAGCAGGTAATCTTCAGGGGCAGCTCAGTTCTGCCCATCACTTCCTTGGGCAGGATCAGCCTGGCCTGAAAGACGGTGCCGGGATCGATTTTCTGTTCACTGACCAGCATCAGCCCGGCGGTTGAGATATCGGTCAGGTGCCCGAGTATGTGCTGGGTGGCCTGGTCGAACACCCGCAGGTAGAAGACCAGGTGGCGCCGATCCACGGTCCGGTTCTCCTTCGTTGCAGATTTCTTTTGAGCCGTTTTCTTTTTTTCAGCCATCACCACCTCCACTCAGCGGCACCAGTTCTATGTCCCCTACCGCACCGATGGTCTCCCCGCATATTACCAATACCCCGTGCAGCAAAGGCATCGTTCGCGATAGCGCAAGAGCGCGGTTGATCCCATTTTGCGGGTTTTCTTCGGTACCCACCTCATTGCCCAGCCTGGTCGCCGCCGCGTCGGCCATGAAGGCAGAATCGGCAAGCACCGTTACCGAATCGGCCAGACCGAAACTAAGAGAGTGGCCTACCGTACCCGATGAGGTGCAGATCCCCAGCGGCATCCGGCTCGAATCGATTCGCAGCCCCAGCCGGTTGCTCAGCGGTGAGGCCCCGGCATAGACCGAAACGGTCAGGCTGCTGCTCCTCTTCAGGTAGATATCCCCGCCGTTCTCTACGATAATCTCCCGGCAGCCGGTTTCAAGCAGGCCCGCTGCGACATACTCGGCAATCCCCCCGGCGACCGCCGCCATCGGACCGACCCCGGCATCGATAGCGGCTCCGAGCATCCTGCCGATGATCGGCGGAGCCAGCGGGTCCTGCTCAAGTGGTCGAAGCGAGGAACCGAAATCCGGATGGTGGGCGATGTAACGCTCGATCTGCAGTCGATAGCGGGTGGCCAGTTCCCCGGCTTCACGACTCACATCGCGCTCGGCAAGAATGTGCAGATCGGTCTCCCGAAGCCGGAAATACGAAGAGACCAGCTGAAACTCAGAGGCCAGATTACGATAGCTTCTGAGGCGATAGGAGTCGGGCGCTTTTTTCCTCCGGCTCATCGATCGGTGCTACTGGGGGGCGATTTTCATTTCCTGGTCGACCGCCTGCTCCCCGTCTTTCTGCATCAGGATCGACGACATCTCCTCGATGGCAATGGCCGGCTTTTTATGGCGCAGGGCTTCACGAATATTCTCATCCTTGATGATCTCCCTGGTCAGATCGGACATCTGGTTCAGGGCCGGGCAGGTCTGACAGCTCCTGAGCATCTCGTTGTCGGGGGCCATCAGGGTTCCCAGAAGCATGTGCACCAGGATCACCACGATCAGCGCCTTGGCCAGCCCGAGAATTGCGCCGAGGATCCTGTCGAACCACGGCGCGATGGTGATCTGAATAACCCGGCCGAGCCCGCGACCGAGAAAGAAACGCGACCACATAGGTGACCGCGAAGGTGATCACGTAGGCAGCCAGGAAGACAACTTTGGGGTTGTCTGAAATATCGGTCAGAAAGGGGAAAAGCTCAGCATGGTACCTGCTGGCGGCGAAATAGCCCAGGTAGAGGGCCAGCAGCGGCACAATCTGCCGGAGCATGCCGAGCCAGACACCTCTGACCAGCAGCAGAAGAACAATTCCGGCGATTACAAAATCATAGGCGCTCAAATTTACGCTTTCCATGGCCGCCCCTTGCAGAAGAGGGTAAGTAGTCATACCGTATGGTTGCTTTTAAAACCTTACCATGTAGTTATCAAGACCGCTTGAAATTGCAATAATTTTATCATTTATCCATATGTTATCAAATTCCCCCCAGAACGTGGTTTCGTCGCTGATGCCAGAAGAGCTGCACCGTTACCTCAGCTGCCGGGTCCCCGGGGGGCAACTCGGTGCCGTGATGATCCACCGGGACGGCCTGCTCAACGGCAGCGAACCTGAAATGGCCGCCTTCTGGCTGACCGACGAGGAGCGCATGCAGCTGGACCGCTATACCTTCGAAAAACGTCGGAGTGAGTGGTTCCTGGGCCGCATCTGTGCCAAACAGTCGGTCATCGATCTGCTCAGCAGCTCCCGGGCAGAACCGCTGCTGCCTCGCGACATCAGCATCGAGGTCTCCGCTTCCGGCCGGCCGTATCTTTCGCTGCCGAAGACACATGATGTCGATGGTCTTCCGGACATATCGATATCTCATTCACACGACAAAGTGATCGCCATCGCCGGAAACTGCGGCTGCGGCGTCGACATTCAATTGCTGACCGACACGCTTTACAAGGTCAAGGACCGGTTCTGCTCCGAGGCGGACCTGGCCCTGTTGGCATCCACCTCGGAGGATGAACTGGTTCAGCTGGGGATGCTCTGGGTTGCCAAGGAGGCCATCAGGAAATGCCTAAGCGATCCCCACCCGACCGGCTTTCTGGACATGCACCTGGAAAGTATCAGGTACGACAGCGATTACCGTCTGCTGGACTTCCGGGTTGATGTCCCCGATAACGGTGGCCAGAGCGTTTCGACGGTGGTTCATCTGGGCCGGAACTACTGCCTGGGGGTCTGCACCATCGAGGGGGCTGCCCGCAATGCCTGAACTGCCGGAGGTGGAAGTGGTCAGGCAGGGGCTCCTCAATCACCTGCCGGGGCGAACAGTAACCGGTTTTCACCACAGCGGCAAAGACCTGCGAATACCGGTGCCGGCACGGCAGATCAGCAGGCAGCTCAGCGGTGCATCAGTTACCGATGTGTCGCGCCGGGCCAAATATCTGCTCATCCATTTCGACAACGGCAGCGTGATGGTCGTACACCTTGGCATGACCGGCAAAATCGGGCTTTTCAGCAGCGGCTCGCTGCCCGCTCCCCATGACCATGCCTGTTTCATCCTGGATGACGGATTCGAACTCAGGTTCAACGATGTGCGCCGCTTCGGCTCGATCCGTGTCCTCGATGCGGAGCAGGTCGGCGCCATCGAGCAGACCATTTTCAAGACCGCAGGGCCGGAACCTTTCTCGGACGAGTTCACCGGGCGTTATCTGTACGAGCGGGCGCGAGACAAAACCCAGCCGGTCAAGAACTTCATCATGGATTCGAGAATCGTTGTCGGTATCGGTAATATCTACGCCAACGAGAGTCTGTATACAGCCGGCATCCGGCCGACCAGAAAAGCAGGGGCCATCAGTGTGAAGCGCTACCGTCGTCTGGTCGACGAGATCCAGCAAGTCCTGGTTCGAGCCATCGAATACGGCGGTTCGACCATCAGCGATTTTATCGGCGCCGGCGGCGAAAGCGGCTATTTCCAGGTGCATTTCAATGTTTACGGAAAAAAAGGCGCACCCTGTCCGAACTGTGCGGCGGTGATCAGGCACTGTAAGCTGGGGGGCCGGGCCTCATTTTTCTGCCCCGCCTGTCAGCGCTGACCTGACCTTCTGAAGGGCTCCTGACCGCCCGCCGCTATCGCTTCAAGAAAGTGGTCCGAATTTACGAGTTCGGTCTTTGACTTCTGCGTCGCTATGTATATCATTGCACTAACATTTTGTGAACGCCTGCACGGGCATCACTCATCTGACCAGTTTTTACCGGCTACGGTTAAAGTTTACATTCCCATGGCTTATCAAGGAGGACATCATGGCATCATCTATCGCTGCGGTTGACGCTCTGGAAATTCTGGATTCACGGGGGAACCCGACGGTTCGGGTATTCGTGGATCTGGAGGATGGCAGCAGAGGCGTCGCCTCGGTACCCTCCGGGGCCAGTACCGGTGAGAACGAAGCGATCGAGTTGCGGGACAACAATTCGGCCCGCTACCTGGGCAAAGGGGTCCGTACCGCCGTCGATAACGTGACCAACATAATCGCCCCGGAGATCATCGGCTTCGACGCCCTTGAACAGACCCTGATCGATCGGCTCATGATCGACCTGGACGGTACCGACAACAAGGGGAACCTGGGCGCCAACGCCGTTTTAGGCGTCTCCATGGCCGTCGCCCGGGCTGCTGCTCAGAGCCTGAACATCCCCCTATACCGTTACCTGGGCGGCAGCACCGCCTGCCGCTTGCCGGTCCCGATGATGAATATCCTGAACGGCGGGGAGCATGCCGACAACAGCGTCGACTTCCAGGAATTCATGGCCGTACCGCACGGTTTCGACACCTTCAGCGACGGGCTGCGGGCGGTTGCTGAAACCTTTCACGCCCTGAAAAAACTGCTCAACAGCAGGAATCTGGCAACCGGGGTCGGTGACGAGGGCGGCTTCGCCCCGAATCTGTCCAGCAACGAAGAAGCCATGGAAATCATCATGGAGGCCATAAAAAAAGCAGGTTACCAGCCCGGCGTCGATATCTCCCTGGCACTCGACAGTGCAGCCAGCTCGTTTTCCACCGACCTGAAGTCGGAATACGAACTCAGGTGGTCCGGCGGCGGCACGAAGACCAGCGGCGATATGGTCGAAATGGCTCAGAAATGGATCACCAAATATCCCATCGTCTCCTGGGAGGACCCGCTGGCCGAAGGCGACTGGGACGGCTTCAGCATGCTCACCAGCAAGGTGGGGGACAAAGTGCAGATCGTCGGTGATGACGTGTTCGTCACCAATACCCGCTATATCGAACGGGGCATCGACTGGAAAACGGCCAACTCTGTGCTGATCAAGCTCAATCAGATCGGCACCGTCACCGAAACGGTCGAGGCCATCAGGCTCTGCCGCGACGCCGGCTGGACCTATGTGATCTCCCATCGCTCTGGCGAGACAGAAGA
This sequence comes from uncultured delta proteobacterium, assembly GCA_963845115.1. GTDB lineage: Bacteria > Desulfobacterota > Desulfobulbia > Desulfobulbales > Desulfocapsaceae > JABDQA01. Next base: position 679,094 of record CAWJQN010000003.1, read on the forward strand.
TACCTTCATCGCCGATTTTGCCGTGGCCATGGACGGCGGCCAGATCAAGACCGGTTCCGCCTCCCGCTCGGACCGCGTCGCCAAGTACAACCGACTGCTGGAGATCGAACACCATCTTGGCAGTGAAGCCCGCTACTACTGGAAACGCTAGAATTTCGATGAGCACCGAAGAATCGAACATCATTGTCAGGCTTTTCGAGGACGACGGCAGGTTTCCCAACAATGGCAGCCTGCCGCTGATCATTATCACGTCTGCGCTGGATCCCGCCACCATCAGTCCGGAAAAGTTCGAACGAACCTTTACCCAGAACGGCTGGCCGGCGGCCTGGCGCAACGGGCTTTATGATTTTCACCACTATCACTCATCGGCCCACGAAGTACTCGGTGTCTATTCGGGGTGGGTCAGGGCCTGCTTCGGCGGCCCGCAGGGTGAAACGCTCAAGGCCCAGACCGGTGACATCATCATCATCCCCGCCGGTGTCTCCCACTGCAACGTCGAACAATCGCCAGATTTCCGTGTAGTCGGCGGCTACCCGGCCGGACAGGAATACGACATGATGTACGGCAAGGGCGATGACCGCCCCCGGGCTGATGAGAACATAAAAAACGTCGGCAGGCCGCTGGCCGATCCGGTCTTCGGCCCGACCGGCCCGCTGATGAGACTCTGGTCCTGAGGCTTTTTGCACCAGGACCCAACAGGTGAAAAAATGGAGAAGAAAGCTGCGCTCGACAAGGACAGGATCATCCCGGAACGAATGGCGGTTCTCAAATCGCTGCCCGTGGAAATAAAGCAGCAGCTCACCGGTGAGGAGGCCCAGGCCTTCCTCTACGGTGAAGAGCTGCCTGCCGACCTGGCTGAAAAGCTCAAGGACTATATTGTTGACGATTCTAAATAACCATACTATTTGTCAGGAAAAGTGATCCGGCACACCCCCGCTCGGAGCTGAATGACCACTGGGGATCATGGGAATCACGTCCACCACAGGAGGCGCTATGAATTGTTTCCGCCGCATCGGCATCCTTTTGGCACTGTCCCTGCTGTTCACCGGCTGCGGCTACAACACACTGCAGATGAAAGAAGAGCAGGTGTTCAAAGCCTGGGCGGACGTCGAATCAACCCTGCAGCGGCGGGCCGACCTGATACCCAACCTGGTGGCCACCGTCAAAGGCTATGCATCCCATGAACGGGAAACCCTGGAGGCGGTCGTAAACGCCCGCTCCAAAGCCACCTCAGTCCAGCTCAGTCCGGAAGATCTATCCAGCCAGGCTGCCATGCAGCAGCTGGCCGCCGCCCAGGGCGGCCTGACCTCGGCTCTGTCGCGGCTGATGGTGGTTGTCGAGCGCTACCCCGACCTCAAAGCCAACCAGAATTTTCTCGATCTGCAGAACCAGCTCGAGGGCACTGAGAACCGCATCAATGTGGCCCGCCAGCGATATAATGCAACGGTGGAGGATTTCAACGGCTCCATTCGCCGTTTTCCCCAGAGCCTGACCAATTCCCTGCTGCTCAAACTCGAACGCAAGGAATACTTCAAGGCCGACGAAGGGGCCCAGACCGCCCCGCAGGTCAACTTTGGCTAACCGCCTGGACGTGTCCGGTCCTGCCAAAAACATTCTGACTCCATTTTCTGTCTTCTGCCTGGCCCTGCTGATTGCCTGCCAGGCCGCCGCCCTCGAGGTCCCGCCCCTGCAGGGGCGGGTCAACGATTACGCCAACCTGCTCTCCCCCGCCACCGAGGCTTCGCTTGAGTCGGTGCTGAAAACGCTGGAGGCTTCGGACTCCAGCCAGATCGTCGTGCTCACCATCGACTCGCTTCGGGGTGACAGCCTGGAGGATTATTCCCTGCGCACGGTCGAGGACTGGAAAATCGGTCAGCAGGGTCACGATAACGGGGTGCTGCTGCTGGTCGCCAGGGACGACAGAAAAATTCGAATCGAGGTTGGCTACGGCCTGGAAGGAAAGCTCACCGATCTGACGGCCGGGAGAATCATCAGAAATGTGATCGGTCCGAAATTCAAGCAGGGTGATTTCAACCAGGGCATCATCGACGGTGTGGGCGCCATCGTCGCCACGGTGCGAGGCGAATACACCGCCGACAGCGTTGGAAGACCAGGTAAACCTGATCAATTCGACCCGGGCGGCTTTTTGACAGCGATGATCTTCATCTTTTTCATTTTCGGCTCACTGCTGAGAAAAAACAAAGCTGCAGCCGCGGCCGTCGGCGGTGTTGCCGCACCGCTGCTCGGTTTTCTGCTGTTTGGGTTCTCCGGCCTGATCCTGCTGGCATTGATACCGATCGGCGCCATCGGCGGTCTGGCTGCCTCGGCACTGGCCTCCTCGTCGGGCGGCACCGGGGGCAGAGGGGGCCACGTCGGCGGCTATGGCGGCGGTTTCGGCCGCTCCTCCGGCGGCTTTGGCGGCGGGTTCGGCGGTGGCGGCGGCGGTTTTGGAGGCGGCGGCGCCTCCGGGGGATGGTAAACACCAATGACGACCCTGGCCCACCAATTTCTGAGCGAAGCGGAACAGCGAAGTGTTACCGAAACGGTTCAGGCAGCTGAAAAACTGACCTCCGGCGAGATCGTGCCGATGGTGGTTTCGGAAAGCCATACCTATCCGGTGGCGCCGATTGTCGGCGGTCTCTTTTTCGGTCTGCCGCCGGCCCTGCTCTCCGCCCGGCTGTTCGGCGGCATGCTCTGGCTTGGAACCGACAATATGTGGATATTTCTCTGTTTTTTTCTACTCTACTACGTCATCGGCTATCAGCTGGTTAGCCGACTCCCATCACTCAAGCGCTTCTTTCTCTCTCCCCAGCGGGCCGATCTGGCGGTGAAGAGAGGGGCGGCTGAGGCGTTTTTCAGCGAAGCCCTGCACAACACCCGAGAGGCCAACGGCATCCTGCTCTATGTCTCCATTCTCGAGCGCCGGGTGTGGGTGCTGGCGGACAAGGGCATCAACGAAAAGATCGACCCGCAGGTATGGCAGGAGATCGTCGATCTGGTCACCACCGGTATCAAAGGTGGTGCCCCCTGTGATGCATTATGCAGCGCCATACGGCGCATCGGTGAAATACTGCAGGATCATTTCCCCATAGCGGCCGACGACAGGAACGAACTGCATAACCTGATCGTCCGCTGAACGGCGGCGATCAGCTGTCGAAATAGGAAGGTTCGTTGCCCGCCTTCCATTTGATGTTGCACCCCATACTGGGCTGCTGGACGACCGTGACCTTGCCGTCGCCGAGCATCTGGGTGACGGCGCCACTCAGATCATCGCCGGTCACCGGCGTCCTGTTGCCCGGCCGGGCAGAATCGAACTGACCCCGATACACCAGCTTCCTGTTCCTGTCGAACAGGTAGATATCCGGCGTGCAGGCCGCCTGGTAGGCCCTGGCCACCTGCTGATCCCCATCGACCAGGTAGGGAAACGTGTAGCCGAGTTCCTGCATATCCTGGGCCATGCGCTCCGGACGGTCATCGGGGTGAGCTTCGTAGTCGTTGCTGTTGATGGCGACAACCGTGATACCCTGTTCCTGATATTCCTTAATCCGCTGCACCAGCTTCTCTCTTATGTGAATCACGTAGGGACAGTGATTGCACATGAAAATCACCAGCAATCCGTTACCAATCTGCCGACCACTGAGGTTAAATGTTGCGCCGTGAGGATCGGCCAGGGTGAAATCGGGGGCTACGGTGCCCAGGTCGAGCATGGTCGAGGGAGTTAGTACCATCTTCAAACCTCCATGTGTTTTTCATCTCTGTTTCCGCGGTCGCTTCCTGTTCCTGCGCCGCGTATCAATTATCAATCTTGTATGCATCACCTCTGCTCAAATCAAGCAGCGGTGAATAGGGGATGGAACTCAGCCGGCAGCTCCCGCTGAGATGATATACACGGCGCATCCGGTCCTGACTTGAATCTCAAATGTTCTTAACACTCAACTAATGTATACGCGGTAGAGATTGCCTTCAGGTTTGCTTGAACCAACAAAATTCAACTAAGGAGAAGATCATGAACAAGCAACTCACCCTCACTGCACTCACCGTAACCGTCGCCTGCATGTATGCCGGTACCGCCATGGCGGCCGACAACGAGCGGCTCGTCTCCCTGAATGACCCGATGGCGCCATTTTTGGAGACCCGGGAGTATGCTAAGAAGATGGGGGCATCTGCCGAATTCAGGAAAATGGAAGGCGTCGCCTATGACAAGAAGAACAACAAGATTTACATCGCCATGAGCTCCATCGACAAATCGATGAGCGACAACAAAGGTGATATTCAACTTGCCGAGAACAAATGCGGCATCGTATACGAGGCTGCGCTGGACGACAACTACAACATCACCAACCTCAAGCCGGCGGTGATCGGCGGCCCCTATGACAAGTCGGTCGAATCAAGTGTGATCTCAGGCTTCAAGGATCGCTGTGACGTGAACAACATCGCCAACCCGGACGGCCTGTTTGCCGACAATCACGGTAATCTCTGGATTTCCGAAGACACCAGCAATCATACCAACAACGTGCTCTGGCGATGGAAAGACGGAAGCCTCGAACGTTTCGCCACCGTCCCGACCGGGGCCGAGATCACCGGCATCATCGTCACCGACAGCGACGATGTGATGTTCAACGTTCAGCACCCCTCAGCCATGAGTAAATTTCCCTATAATCGGGGTGTGGTCGGCATCGTCAACGGCTTCAAAGCCAACGACCCATTTTACGGAATCACCGTGCCCGAAGGTGAAGACATTTATGACGTCAAGGTTGCTGCCGGGTCCTACCAGGTCATCGCCCGTGTGGGAGAGACCATTCCCAACGATGTCTACGGCAACCGTTTCGGTCAGATCGACCGGCTCGACGGCTCCCTGAAGGAAATGTGCAACCACCCGGACGGAAACATGTTCCTGCCGATTACCGACTCCGGCAACGAGGCCTACCTCTACACCAATTATGAGTGCCGCCCCGGCACCGTCGGCAAGGTCTACATGAGGCGAACGGGTGACGGCTGGGAAGTTCTCGACGGCGAGAACGTCAGCTTCGCCTCGGTGAAGGGTACCTGGAACAACTGCAATGCCAGCGTCACACCCTGGAACACCGGCCTCACCAGCGAGGAATACGAGCCGGTTGCGGCCAAATCCGGCTGGCAGAAGAATGTCGAAGATATGAGCTCCTACCTCGGTGAGCAGGCCAACCCCTATGACTACGGCTACCCGGTTGAACTCGTTCCCGATCCCAAGGGGGACAGTTCGGTCACCCTGGTTACCAAGCATTACGCCATGGGCCGCCTGAGCTACGAGATGAGCAGCGTCATGGCGGATGGAAAGACCGTGTACAGCGGTGACGACGGATCGGATGTGATCCTGGTCAAATATGTCGCTGATGACCCTGGAAAACTGGGTGCCGGCTCCCTCTACGCAGCGAAGGTGACGCAGAAAGCTGACGATAGTTTCGATCTGGAGTGGATCGAACTGGGCCGCGGGGCCAATGCGGACATTTACGACAAGATCCGGATGGTCGCACTCAACTAGCCAGTCTGTTCAGACTGCGACGCAAAGCCCGGGGTTCTCCCGGGCTTTTTTTATGTCTTCATCAGTCAAGGCTCCGCCGTTCAGGAGGCGTGTCCCCAGTCCACCGTATCGTGACAGAATTCACATTTTCCCTGCCGGTGTTCGACGGGGCGTACATGGCAGATAGCACAATCTTTCAAGCCGTTGTGATGCGCGGTTCCAGAATCACCCTGATGTTCCCAGAGAATTATAGTAGAAATGAGGTCATCAATGTCTTTGGCAGAGAGCGGCCCGCCCCGGGCAGAATCGAAAGAGGCCATGATCGAGCCGTCGATTCCCCGCTTGATGACCGACTTGAGAAAAAGATCCAGCCGCAGCGTCGGCTTGGTTTCCCGCAGGGAGGGGCCAACCTGGCCCTGGCCCCTGCTGCCGTGGCAGATGCTGCACTGGATCGTATAGATTTCCTGGCCTTTTTTGCTGTCACCCCTGACCGGTTTGAATCGGGTCAGTCGCAGGGGCACGAAATCAGACGGATCCAGGGCCGGTGGGATCATCAGCGACGGCTCGATGGCCAGCGGTTCCCCAGCTTGTTCCGTGGTGATGATATAGTCGGCTACCGCTCCTATCTCGCTGCTTTTCAGGTTACCGCCGAGCATGGTGCTGAAAGGCTTCATCTGTGTCGAGGTTTTCCCCTCCCGGATAATGGTCTGCAGCGCCTCTCTGGACATGCCTTTGCCCATGCGGGCCTGTTCATAACTCAGATGGCAGCGGTAACAGTTCCGGGTGTAGAGGTAACCGCCTCGTGCCACTGTGTTGGCGGCCAGCAGATGGGCAACGCCACCGGCCATGACGGGATCTTCCTGCGGTTCCGGGCCCGAGCTCTTCTCTTTTGCCTGATCGCGGTCAGCCTCCTGCACCGCTTCCACAGCCCCCACCGCCAGTTCGGGAAGCTCGGGCAAGTCGGGCTCCGCATCGAGGGACTCCCATTTGAGCATGTAGCTGACCAGCCCTGTCAGCTCCTGGTTTTTAAACGGCCCACCTCCCCGCCGGGACCAGTCGATTTCGCAGCTCTCTCCAGAGATCGCCCCGAGCAGCTCTTCACCACTTTCGTATCCATCTCCAAGCCGTGATGAACCATAGCTGCCGTGACATCTGGTGCATGACGACTGATAGAGCCAGGCCCCGAGTGCCAGCGGGTCTTCGAGCACCCCATGATAGGTGGCGGCACGGCCAGTTGGTGCGCACAGGAAAAAGAGTCCCAGAAGGGGGATGAGGCCGGATAATTGCATCGCAGGCGGGCAGGCTTTCACTTTACTGCATCAACAGAGCCACGATGGCGGACAGCTGGGACTGGGTCAGCACCGCACCACAGGGGTGCTGGTCGCTCAATGGCGCAAACCTGTCGTCAACCAACGCACGGGGAAGCAGAACCGACTCGATCAGGTATTCCTCCAGCGGTCTTCCGCCCCGGCTCTGGGAATCAGATTCGGCGATACCGCTCAGGTCAGGCCCGTCGATCTCAGGCTGCTTCAGTTCCCGGTAGCGGTGACATCTGCCGCATTTTTTCCTGAAGGCCTCGGACCCTCTGTCAATTACGCGGGGATCCTGAGGATCGCTGGCGGGCAGTTCCAGTTCCACCAGTTCGACGATGCCCAGTGCCGTCTGTTTCCAGTTGACGATAAAGGTCGCCAGAGCCCTGATCTGGTCACTTCTCAGCGGTCCGCCATAATCCTCGTGCCAGGGCGACATCACCGCCGTCGAACCGTTTCCCGCATAAATGGGGCGCGTACCCATCATCCGCCCATGCTCGGTTGTTGCAGTGATATACCCCTCCAATGTCCCCAGCCAGCCGACCTCAGAGAGCCGCCCGTCAAAGAAGTGCTCATCGCTCAAGGGCGGCCCTAACTGGCCCACCCCTTCGCCGCGGGGACCGTGGCAGGTCCTGCAGTTCTGGCTGTAGAGACGGGCCCCTATCTCTGTCTCGAGGCCCAGGCGGTGTTGCCGTGCCCGTACCAACCTGTCCGATTCCAGCGAGGCCAGGACGGAGAACAGCACTGTCAGAAGAACGGCTCCGATAATCGAGGTAGTCAGAAGCTTCAGATTCATCTAACCGTTATACCGGTGCAGGAACACCGTCCTTTGCAAACTTTCTAGATGATTCCCCTGCGGATCTCCCGACCAGTTTAGCCGCAACACGATGCGGCGCAGGTCAGCCTGCAACTCCTCTACCAGCAGCGTTCCCGAAACGTTGCTGAAACCGGCCAGACCCTCTAAGCTGCGCAGTTCTGTGTCGAGTTCGTTGAGGAGCAGACCGAAGTTCCCCTGCTCAGTCGGTATATCTTCACCATTTCCAAGATTGTAGACGCCGATGGCGGTGTTCTGGTATCCGATTCGGTGAAAGGCGCTGGGTTTTTCCTCCGGGATATATTCCTGAAACAGCCGGGCAATCGGGCCATGCTCCACATGGTACCGGGGAAGCCCGATGTAGGACAGAGCCGCCATCGTAACAGCAACCAGGCCGACCACCAGATATGAATAACGGCTCATCGCGGCGGCGGACATTTTTCTGGACCCCATCCATGGCAGCAGGAGCAGGACACCGAGGGCGCCAATGGGCAGGCAGACGCCCATCAGGAAACTGTTTCCCAGTTTCAGGGCACCCTGCAGCCACAGGAAAAACCACGGGGCCATCGTCTCCGCCGGGGTATGCAGAGGATCCGCGTGGTGCTCCAGCGGGGCATCATAGAAAAATGCCGCAGCACCGGTCAGCGCCAGCAGGGCCACCAGCGAGATTAGGTACTCCCGCAGCGCCACGTTGGGCAGGTAGGGCAGCCTGGTCTCTGCCTTTCCCCCTAAACCTCTCGTGGTGAGCGGCCGCCCCTCTTTCACGCCGGTCGGCCGCTGATGTAATTTCGACACCCGGTAATAGTGGACCCCTAAAAGCAGAAACATGAATATCGGCAGGCCAATGACGTGAAGCAAGTAGAACCTGAGCAGACCGTCCTGGCCGAATTCCCCCCCGCCTCTCAACAGCCGGGTGATTGAGCTGCCCACCAGAGGGACCGTATCGACCATCGAGGTACCAATGGTCACTGCCCAGTAGGCCAGCTGGTCCCAAGGCAGCAGATAACCGCTGAAAGCCAGAAACAGTGTGCAGAGCAGCAGCAGTGCCCCGGTGACCCAGGTAAATGCGTAGCTCCCCCGGTAAGAACCTTTGAGAAAGACCTTGACCATGTGCAGCACAACGCCGATGATCATCAGTTCTCCGACCAACCGATGCAGGTCCCGGAAAAGATGTCCGAACGGAACCTCGGTGGAGATCCTGACGATGGACCCGTAGGCTCCTTCCGGGGTGGGTATGTAGTAGACCATCAGGAATATGCCGGTGACACACTCGACCATCAGCAGCAGGACTGAGATGAAGCCGAGATAGAGGGAAGCGTTGAAGGAAAGTGCCTGGCGGTGATAGACAGCCGGCCTGATGTGAAGGAAAAAACTGCTGGTCTTCATGAAACCGAACCTGACAACGAGAGGTGCATCTTCTGATTGAATAGTGTCACCGGTTTACCGCCTTTCAGAGTATTGCGGAACGATCGAGGCCAGCCAGTTTCTGCCCGGTATCCACCCGAACCGTGATTACCGATCTTTTCTGCCGGCTCTCTGTGGTGTCCACCGACTGCTCTGAGTCGATCTGCTGGTAAAATCCCTGGACAGCAACGGGTCCGGCCGAATCGACATCGGTTCGAGCCACGACATGGTCATCTTCGTCCACGAGCAGCACGGGAAACAGATCGAGGTCGCGCGTTGCCGGCCCCCTCAGCAGGCGGCCGTCGCTGCCGAACTCGGATCCGTGGCAGGGACAGACAAAGTTCTGCTTCTCCTGATCCCAGGAGAACAGGCACTTAAGATGGGTGCAGGTGCTGTGAATCGCCCGCACTCCGCCGTCATCGTGCACCAGCCAGAAGCGGCCCCGGCCGTTGTGGCGGGGGGCACTGCCGGCCTCGGGGAGTTCATGGAGCGGGCCGACCTCGACAATGCCGCCAAAACTGCCGGCAGGGGTCGGAGACTCGAGAAAGGAAAATGCCACCCTGGTGAATCTGGTCAGCAATGCAGCCGTTGCTGAAAAAAACAGAAAGAGCAGCGCTGAGCGCCGCGTGAACGTGAGTCGTCTGAGTTTCATAGTGCTGTGACAGAGTTGAAAACAGTTCGAGCCGCCCACCGTGCTGTGTCGGCCTTGTCAACTAGTCACATACACTCAAAACCGTTAGGGAATAATTACATCATGTTTTTGATTGAGTTAGATGGGTTGTCAGCCAACCGTCCGGCCCTTCCAACCCGGCCCATGGACATAGCTTTGTGCCGAACATCCCCGAGCCTCATGCTAGAAATCCATACGGCAGCCAACATAGCCCTGGATCAGTTCACAGCTCAGGTGCTTTTCCAGGTAACCAAACGATTCATCGCCGGTGCAGTGGCAGGCGACGATTTTAGCGATATCGAACTCATTCAGCGCAGCCGCCGTCTTTTTAAGCCGATCGGGGGAAGCGTTGATCAGATGCAGGCCGCCAATGACTGCGCGGACCCTGTCCCGGCCGGTTATATCCATCACCGCCTGAAGCGTATTGACGATCCCGGCATGGCTGCAGCCGACGCAGACAATCAGCCCCTCATTCGTCTGCAGCCAGAGGGCATTGTCGTCATCGATGGGGTCGGGCCGTTTGCCCTGCGGGTCGTAATAGAATTGCCCACCGGTGTCTTCGTAGCCGGTCCGCCGCGGAATCGGTCCGCTCAAGCCGATCTGTCCGGTAATCTCAAACGGATGGGTCAGCCAGTGTATAGAATCGTCAGCCACGTTCCACAGGGACCGCATCGAACCGGGCGGCATCCTGACCGGCCGGGCCCCGTCTTCTTCACGGACATAGCGCGGCTGCACGGCCGCCTGGTGCAGGTAGACCTGAACATCGTTTCGCAATGACAATACCGATTCGACACCGCCCGAATGGTCGTAGTGGCCATGGCTCAAAACCAGGTCGGTCAGCCTGCCGAGATCGAGCTTCAGGGTCGCGAGATTGGCGCTCAGGGCATCTTTGTTGCCGGTATCGAACAAGATATGGCGGCCGTCCGCCTCGATCCAGAGGGAAAAGCCGTGTTCGGCAACGAACCCCTCTGCCGCTTTGTTGTCGACCACGATATGAATGACAGCCATGATCTCAGCAGCACGCCCGGGCGGCTTCCCCGATTCGTTCTTTGAGGTAATCGATCAGGGCCGCATCGAAGGACTCGATATCAAAACAGAGGCCGTCCTCCCCAAGCAGGCCGCCCGGAACGGAGTCGCCCCTGCCGTCGGGGTCGCGCACCATCTGCTGGTAGAAACAGACCGACAGCCAGCGCGGCTGATCCTCGATCACATCGATCATCACGAACAGCGGATGAGGCGACTTTTTTTCCGGTACGCCGCGCAGCGAATAGGTGATCCCGGGCCGGGCATGGAACTCGACCGCCCCGCCCTCCAGTTGGGCAAGAAAGGTATAAAAATCTTCAAAAACCTCCCGGCACCGATCAGCGCTGCCGGGCCACTTTTCTATAAAAAGCTCTATTTGCTTGTTGTTTTCCATTTCAAACCTTCAGTTCCGTTTCAATATTTCCAAGAGTTGCACCGGCCTCAGACGAACCGGTCGTCCGAGCGTTTGGCCTGCACTTCCGAGCGGTCCTTGTCCATCCACCCCGAACGGGCCTGTTCGACGAAATCGAACGCGGCGATATAGGGTTTGATGTCGATCAGCGGCGTATTATCCAGAATATCGATGTTTTTCACCCTGACCCGGCAGCCCTCGACGGCTGCCAATTCGACGATGGACAGGCCGATATGATTGGGCCGCAGCGGCGAGCGGGTGGCGAACACCCCGCGGGCGGTTTCATCCATGAAGGGCGTGACTTTCAGCCGGGTTCGCCTGGCTTCATGAAAGAGGTAGAGGAGGTAGAGGTGGCTGAACCCGTCGAGGTCGGACAAACCCTCGGCGTATTCAGGTTCGATGACCAGTTCTCCCTCGACTCCCGCTGCCCCGCCGGGTTGAATCGGCATCCCGTCGAGCTGTTTATAAGGCGTTCGAATCAGGCCAATCGGTTTCATTATTGTCCCCCTCCGGATTGCATCGCCGACCACGGATTAAAAATCGGGGTCGGTAACCTTGATCATGGCATAGCCGCCCTGGACGTGAAGGGTGTCGGTAATCCCCCTGGTGGTCAGAAACACCTGGGCCTCGTATGAGCGGGCCCCGGTGTCGCAGATCAGGAAAAACGGCTCCCCGGCAGGTATTTCCGTGTATCGGCTGCGCAGCTCTTTCTGGGGAAGATTGAGCCAGCGCGAACCGAATTTGTCGATGAAGGGCTGGGCCTCCTTCTGACCTCGAATATCGAGAACCCGGCGGGACTGGCGGGAGAATTCAACCAGAAAATCGCCCGCATCGATCGGCCGGTTCATACCGGCCAGGATATTGTCGAGACTGTTGCCGGCATTGTTGATCACATCCATGGCCGAGGCAAAAGGCGGCGCATAGCCGGTCTCCAGGCAGCAGATCTCATCGACGTCGATGCCGCTTTTGAGCATCACCGCCACCGTGTCGACCCGCGCCTTGACACCGTCGCCATGTTTACCGGCCGCTTCGATACCGAGAATTCTCCTGGTTTTGCGATCGGCCACCAGCGACACGTAAATGAACTCGGCGTTGGGATAAAAATGGGCGTGATCCGGCTGGGCAACGGCGGAATAGACCGGGTCGTAGCCGGTTTCCCTGGCCTGCCGGTAGGTCAGCCCGGCCTTGCAGACGCCGAGGTCGAAAACTTTCAGACAGAAGGTACCCACCGTGCCGGTGAAGTGGCTCGAACCGCCGCTGAGATTGGTGGCGATTACCCTGCCCTGGCGGTTGGCCAGCGAACCCAGCGCCATCAGCGTATTTTCACCGCTGACCAGATTTCTGAGCTCGATGCAGTCGCCGCCGGCGTAGATATCGGGATCATTCGTCCGCAGCCGCCGATCCACCAGAATGCCTCCGCTGCGGCCCAGGGCGATACCGGCCTTGTCGGCCAGCTCGGTGTTGGGCCGCACCCCTGCTGCCATGATGACCACGTCGGTTTCAAGAACATCGGAGGTGGTATGGACGACGAGCCGCCCGGAATCAGGCTGGCGGGTGATGCTCATCACCCGCTCGGGCGACAGCAGAGTGACACCTTTCTCACGAAGCTCGGTGGCCACCACCCGGGCAATGCATTTGCCCAGCAGCGTCGGCAGAACCTGATCTTCCATCTCGATCAGGGTCGTCTGGATGCCCCAGAGATCGGTCATCGCCTCACTGATCTCGATGCCGATGGCGCCGGCCCCGATGACCACAGCTTTTTCGACTTTGCCCTGGGTCATCATTTTCTTCAACTGCTCGGCATCGTGGAGATTGGAAACCGTGATAACCCCAGGGAGCTCGGCACCGGGAATCGGGGGGCGGACGGCCCGGGCCCCGGTTGCCAGCACCAGTTTGTCATACTCGAGAAAACGCTCGTCTCCACGATTCAGATCGCGGATCAGCACCCGTTTGTTTTTCCGGTCGATCTCCCTGGCCTCGACGCAGGTCAGCACCTCAACCCCCTTGATTTCCCTGAAAAAGGTCGCGTCCCTGATGGCATGGGAGGTTGTCTTGTAGAGATCTTCCAGATCGTTGACATCACCGCCGACGTAATAGGGAATGCCGCACCCCCCATAGGAGATCAGGTCGTCGCGGTCAATCAGGGTGATTTGGGCGTCCGGATCCAGACGGCGCAGCCGGCACGCCACCTTGGGCCCCAGGGCAACGGCCCCGACAATCAGTATTTTTTTAGCCATGGCATCTGATAATCTTAAATTAACAAAGTAATTTCTATATGTTGCCTACCAGGTACTACATTTTTTGATCATTATCAGAACAAGTACACCATCTGCAAGACAAATTCAGCCATTATTTGCAGATGCACAAAATTGAAAGGTCTTTGTGCTGCTATGCACTGAAATTCAATGAAAAAAGATGACATCAGCCGATATACGGGTACAATAAAAGTATGACCGATGTCTGGCGTTCATCTGATGTCAACACCAGCAATGGAGGACGATATGCAGGAAACCGTCAAACGCGAAATAGTCCTATACACCCCGAACAAAAGATACACGGGGATTATTGATCTGAAAAATGACGAGATACGCACCATCGACCAGTTGAACAGCGCCAATGTCTTCTGGAAAAATCCCAATGAAAAAAGCTTCAACGATGCGATTCTTCTCTACGATGTAGAGGTTTCACTGCACGGAACCGGCAAACTGGCCAGTTTCAAGAAACTGCAGCTGCGCCTCTCCGATATTGTCTTCTTCTCCGACAAACTCAAGAAAAGCGGTGATGTTTCCGAAAAAATCAGAGCCCAGACCCTGTCACAGAAATCCCAGGATGATGTGTCCAAGGTTCGAATTCTGACTGAAATGCGGGGCGATTCCTTCTATATGATCATTGCCACCTTCCATGGACTGTTCAAGAAAAAGACCCAGCATCGCTACATGCCTCTGACCGAAGCGAAGATCTACGAGGTTTTGAGGACCGGCGACAAATGGCAGCGAATTGAAATCGATATCGGCAACGATTTTATCGGTTTGTCGAGCAACCACATCGAGGCCTGCTCGTTCAGCGACTACGACGCCTGAAACGGCTATGGCGTGAATCCTCTTTTCCACCTCGCCGGCGCATCACCGGCCGGCGGCACCAGATAATCGGCCCACCATCTTCAATACAGCACCAATGCCCTATATTCTGCTCACCCTCACCACCCTTTTCTGGTCCGGTAATTTCGTTCTGAGCCGGGGCATGCACGCCGATATTCCGCCGGTGTCCCTGTCCTTCTGGCGCTGGTTGCTGGCCCTTCTGATCATGGGGGCATTCAGCTACCGCACGTTTCTGGTACAGCGGGACATGGTAGCCCGCCATAAAAAATTCATCATCATCCAGGGGCTGCTCGGGGTCACCGGTTTCAACACACTCATTTATCTGGCCGTGCAGACTACCACGGCAGTCAACGCGGTCCTGATCAACTCCTGCGTACCCATCCTGATCGCCCTCTACACCCTGCTGATCTATAAGGAATCGCTGAGCCTCAAACAGTGGCTGGGCATCCTGCTGTCCCTGTCCGGTGTCGCCCTGATCATTACCGCCGGCAGCCTCACTTCGCTGCTGGAGCTGAAATTCAACATCGGCGATCTGCTGGTCCTCTGTGCCGGGCTGCTCTGGGCCCTCTATTCGGTCAATCTCAGAAGTTTCCCCAAAGACCTGCACCCCTTCGCCTATCAGATCGGCATCATGATCGTCGGGCTCATCGGAATTGTGCCGTTCTATCTGATCGAATTGAGCGGGGCCCCGCAGATGACAATCAACGGACCGAACCTGGCCACCATCGCCTATGTGGCAATTTTTCCGTCAGTTCTGGCCTTCATTTTCTGGAATCGCGCCGTTCGCGAGATCGGGGCCAACCGGTCCGGGGTATTTATCAATCTGATGCCGGTGTTCAGTTCGATCCTGGCGGTGATCTTCCTGGGAGAATCGATCGAGCTCTATCACCTCCAGGGGATCGGCCTGGTATTTGCCGGGATTTTCCTGACCACGCTGCGCCTCGGTTCAGGTAAATAGCTTGCTTTCAGCAGCACCCGCACCGCCATGTAACTGTTTT
Organism: uncultured delta proteobacterium; assembly: GCA_963845115.1. Classification (GTDB taxonomy): domain Bacteria; phylum Desulfobacterota; class Desulfobulbia; order Desulfobulbales; family Desulfocapsaceae; genus JABDQA01. The sequence goes on from CAWJQN010000003.1 coordinate 694,320, forward strand.
GCTCATAGTCCTGATGGGCTGCTAATGCCGTTTCGTCCCCCCGTGCGACCACCTGGCCCGAGCACCGGGTCTGCACCGAATTGATTTGACAGGCCGGATGTTTACAGATAGTAATGATCATATCCAGGTGTCCATTGGACTTGAAAGGGAATCCCGTGCAAATCGGGAACGGGCCCGCCGCTGTAACCGGGGACCGGCATCGCATGTGCATCTGCTGCACAGCCACTGATGAACAATCGGGAAGGCGCGAAGGTCGGAATGATCCGGAAGTCAGAAGACCTGCCTTGGTATGCAACCTGCTTAATCCCCGCGGATCAGGGATTGACAGAACCAGTCTGAGGTGACAGGGCCCCCAGACCAGAAATGGTCCGGGGGCCTTTTATATTTCTCCCCCTGACCTCCCCCTCACCCCAAGGAGGCAGCTATGCAGAACACCGAAAAATCATTTGCCAAAACAGGCGCCCTCACCACCAGGGACTGGGACACCTTTCAGGCGATCCTGAGAAAGTGTCTGCGGTTCAAGAAGGCTCCCGCAAAGCAGCCGGCCGCAGCGCCGCCCAAAGAGAGGCCGACCGCCGTCTGAAAACCATTTCCACCTGCCGCTGCAATCCCGGCAGGTGGAAATTCTTCCAGCCCGGGCTTCCTGGTTGGATATTTTCGATCCATTCATTACAATGGGCGGGACAGCACCATCAGCCGGCAGGGCGGCGCTCGTTTTTAGCAAGGCCCATTCCTGCCTGCCGGGCGGTTCTGAACGAAAACTTCTCCGCAGCGCACCGCATGGGGCGGAGTAACAACCCAGGGATCGAGACAATGCATGTACTGATATACGGGGCCGGAGCGCTGGGCCAGGCACTGGGCTGCATGCTGGCCGCCGCCGGCAACCAGGTGACCCTGGTGATCAGGGAACGATTTATCCCAGTCATCGGCCGCACCGGCCTGTCGGTGGACGGCATATTCGGCAGCTACCATGTCGAGCCGGAGAAACTCTTTCTGACCGCTTCCATCGCCGGTGCGGACGGCTCCCTGTTCGACGCCGCCCTGATTACCACCAAGTCCTACGACACCGGCGCTGCGGTGATCGATCTCAAGTCGCTGCGCGGCTGCTCATGTCCGATCGTTTCGATGCAGAACGGCTGCGGCAACGTCGAACAACTGCTCAGGGCCTTCGGGCCGGAGCGCAGTTTCGGGGGCCGGGTCATAACCGGTTTCGAGATCACCGAGCCGGCCCGGGTCAGCATTACCGTGTCCGCCGACGACGTCCATATCGGCGGCGGCCTCAGCGGCCCGATTCCCGAACAGGCCGCACTGCTTGCCCGGACCATATCCGACGCCGGCCTGCCCTGCATCGCCGTCGAGGATGTTCATCTCTCCCTTTTTGCCAAACTGCTCTACAACTGCGCCCTCAATCCGCTCGGCGCCATTCTGGGGGTAAACTACGGGGCCCTTTCGGAGCAGCGGGAGAGCAGAGCGATCATGGACGCGGTGATCGACGAGACCTTTGCCGTCGTCGGCGCCATGGGTAAGGAGCTGCCCTGGGCCGACCCGGAGGAATATCGGGATTTTTTTTACCAGACCCTGATTCCGGCAACATACGACCATCGCCCGTCGATGCTGCAGGACCTGGAGCAGGGGAAACCCACCGAAGTCGACGCCCTGGTGGGCTACGTATCGCAAAACGGCAGGAGCCACAACCTGGCCACACCCTGCTGCGACCTTCTCGGCCGGCTGATCCGCTTCAAGGAGCAGGCCGTACTTTCCAGCTGAACGGTTTTTCGCTCAGGCAGCTGTCTCCGGGGCAGCCATCTCCCACAGCAGGCAGACCCGGACATCGAAAATATCAGTGCGCCGGGGCTTGATCGAAAACGTTTCGGTTTCGACCGCGGCCGGGTCATAGGACACCACCAGTTTTTGCAGCGCTTCTCTCTGTTCGATCTCGAGTTCCTCAAGCTCTGCTTCCAACTGTGATGCCGCTTGCTCGGCCCGCCTGACATCATCTTTTTCCTTGCCGATTCTGCCGGCTTTTCTGATCGAGCTGGCGGTGCGGGTCATGGTCGAGGAGGAGATCGCCTTGCGGCCCAGAAAGGCTCCGAGCACCGCGGTACCAAAGGAGAGAATGGTGTCGCTGGTGCTGGCCGAGACATCGCTTTTTTCCTTTTCCAGCCTGGCGTAGGCGCTGTCCAGTTTCTTGGTGAGCCGCTCCTTGCGGAGCTGGAATCTGTCGGCCAGCTTCTCCACGGCCGCCTCCTTGTCCTGGCGCAGCCGGTCACTGATCCGGACCAGAAAATCGGCCTCGCCTTCCCCCGGTCTCGACTCGAGCTTTAAAGACGGCGCCCGGAACAGCTCCAGCCGCCGATTCTGGTACAGGTAATCGGTAAAATCCTTCTGGTAGCGGGCCAGCGTTCCAAGCGCTGAAAAAGTCTGGGGCAGTTGACCGAAGCGGCTTCCCTCCGGTCCGGCATCGGGGCACGAGTCGATAACCACTTCTGACTCCTCAGCATCCTGCCAGTTCGCATCCTTGAAATTTTCGTCCAGACAGAGCTTGAGGCTGACCGTGCTCAGTTCATCGATATTTCTGGAACTGTTGTAAAAACGCACCGTCGCCTCGGCCGCCAGCCATGGCTCGAAGATGATTTCCTCGGTGTAAACGTTCAGCAGATGATAGCGCTGCTCTATCCCCTCTTTGAGCAGCGGGGGCTGAATCTGCGTTTCTTGACCCCGGGCCGCTGGCGTGCCTGTCACATCCCCGGCGCTTTGGACTGGGGCGGGACGACCCTTCATCAGCCGGCCGATGTCCTGGAGGCTGATCGGCCCCTTCAGGTACGACATGACCCAGCGGGTCTCGAACAGAAGCGGCTCCTCGAGATGGGCGGAGGTGAGCAGGAATTGGCGCCCCTTCATAACCGAGAGCAGCTTGCGCACCGTGGCTCTGTCGAGGCCGCCGTCGCTGGCGCCGACGATGCCGTCCAGGACCCGGTTCTGATCCTGGGTGGTCTGCAGCCGGCCGACGAACCAGGAACCGATGTTGGACAGCCCCTTGTAATCGAGGTCCACCGGATTCTGGGTGGCCAGCACCACACCGAGGCCGTAGGCCCGGGCCTGCTTGAGCAGCAGCAGCATCGGCTTTTTGGACGGCGGGTTGCCGATCGGCGGGAAGTAGCCGAATATCTCGTCCATATAGAGCAGCGCCTTCAGGGACGAGGTCCCCTGCTGCCGCCTCATCCAGCCGATCATGGCGTTGAGCAGCAGGGTCACGAAAAACATTCGCTCGGTTTCAGCCAGATGGGCAATGGAAAAGATGGCGGTTGCGGGTCGGCCCCGGTCGTCGTAGAGGATCTTCTGGATATCGAGCGGCTGTCCCTGCAGCCAGGAAGCGAAGGCCGGGCTGGCCACCAGGTTGTTGAGCAGCATGGCCAGCTTCATGCGCTCGGCCTGGGGGAAGAAGCTGGACAGGCCGAAGACGCCGACCTTTTCAAAGGGCGGGTTGACAATCGCACCGATCAGGGTCTCCAGCGAAAGATCCTCACCATTTCTCCAGGCCTGCAGCAGGATGGAAGAAATCAGGATGTGTTCGCGGCTGGTCAGCGGGTCCCCTTCGATCTTCACCAGCGACAGCAGGCTCGTTGCAGTCGATCCCACCAGCGCATTGAGGCTGTCCTGATCATTGAGGATCTCCTCTGGGCAGGCACTGAAACCGGCCATGATGGAGACCGGCACCCCAGCACTGGAGCCAGGCGTGTAAACCGTCACCTTGGACTTGCCCTTGAGGGTCTCGATGCGCTGCTTTGTCTGCCCCCAGGAGGCGAGCCCGGCGCTCCAGTCGGCGGCGGTCTTTTCAGCCATCTGTTCCACTGACAGCTTCTTTCTGGAAGCCTCGGCCGGATCGATCCAGGGCTGAAAATCGGCGGGGGCCAGCTCCGGGAACATCAGCATCAGATTGGCCATGTCCCCTTTCGGGTCAATAATGATCGAGGGCACATCATCCATGATGGCCTCCTCGATCAGACCGATCCCCAGACCGGTTTTGCCGCTGCCGGTCATGCCGATGATCACCCCGTGGGTGTTCAGGTTCTTGCTTTTATAGAGAAGCGGCAGTCCGGTCGCCGGTTCCCCGCCAATCGGCAGTTCCCTGCCCAGGTAAAAAAGTCCCAGTTTTTCATACGGTACAGTGGCTTCCACACAACACCTCTCAACCCTCGATTAACAGCCCTGAACGATCTGGCAGCGACTCACCAATGATTGAACCAGATACGCTGTTCCCCCTGACTGCAGGTCAGGATACCTAACACTATGATTTCATCTGACGGCCATTTGTCAACCGCTTTCGATAGATCACCAAATCTTTGTTTTGCCCGCCTGCCATTCCGTGTTTATAGTGGAGCTCATATTTCGCTGCCCGATTCCCCGCATCTGATGGAAAGGCTCGATCGGTGCCGTTAAACATCAAAGATTGAAGCTTTCACCCCAGAGCATCCATGAATCATCCCGCTGAAACCCCCACCGCCAGGAAGATCAACCGAAGGAAACTGCTGCAGCTGGCGGCCGGCGGCGGTGCCCTGGGAGCACTGGCCTATCTCGGTCTGCGCCCGGACAGCCGGGTCGAGGCGCTGCGCCTCAGCCAGCCGATGATGGGGACCATCGTCAACCTGGTGGTAGTCTGTGAAGAAGATGAAGACCACTGCCAGCAGGGCATCAATGGTTGTGTCGCCCGAATGCAATCGCTGTCGCAGATGATGAGCACCTACGTTGCCGACAGTCCGTTGTCGCAGCTGAACCGCAGCGGAATCCTGATCAACAGCCCACCCGAACTGGTCGAGGTGTTCAGGCTGGCCCGGGAACTGAGCGAACTGAGCGGCGGCGCCTTCGACCCCACCGTGCTGCCGCTGGTCGGCCTTTTCAAGCAGGTCAGGGAAACCGGCATCCTGCCCGATGAACAAAAAGTAAAAGAAATTTTGCAACTGGTCGACTATCGATATATTGTTGTCAAGGACAACGGTACAATCGAGTTTTCCAAACCCGGCGTGTCAGTGACGCTCGACGCGGTTGCTAAAGGCTATATCGTCGATCAGGGAATTGGTGTGCTGCAGCAGTTCAATCTGAACAATGCCTTTATCGAAGCCGGGGGGGACCTGATGGTGATCGGCCACCGTTATGACGGCAAACCGTGGAAAATCGGGATCAGAAATCCCCGCAGCGACGACCTGAAAAATTTACGGACCCTGGAGATGAGTGACCGGGCTATCGCCACCTCCGGTGACTATATGCAATATTTCACCGAAGATAAAAGGATCCATCACATCATCAACCCTCATACCGGATTCTCTCCGGTCCACACGGCCTCGAGCTCCATCATCGCTCCGACCGTGGCCATGGCCGACGGCCTGGCTACGGCTACCATGGTGCTCGATCCGGAAGCGTCGATCGCCCTGCTCGAAGGGTTGCCGGGCTACGAGGGCTACCTGATCGATAAAGAGCTGAACAGATACCAGACACAAGGGTTCTTCAACTGAAATGAAAAGGGTACGGATAGAAAAAGGCCTCGATCTCCCGATGATTGGACCGCCCGAAGCTTCGCTGATGAAAGCGGCACCGGTCAGACACGTTGCCTTGGTGGGCGATGATTACATCGGCATGAAGCCGACCATGCTGGTCGGCGAAGGTGACCGTGTTGCCTGCGGGACACCGCTTTTTTCCGACAAGAAAAATGAGGGTGTCATCTTCACTGCGCCGGCCGCAGGAGAGGTTACAGCGATTAATCGCGGGGCCAAACGCAAGTTCGAATCGCTGGTGATCAGGGTTGAAGGAAGCGAGAGCCTGTCATTCTGCGAACCGGAAACCTCCCCCGCCGAGTTGGGTCCCGCACAGCTGCGCGACCTCCTGGTCAGTTCAGGAATGTGGTGCTCGTTCAGAACACGGCCCTACGGCAAGGTACCAGCCATTGCCAGCGAGCCCGAATCGATCTTCATCACGGCGATGGACAGCTCGCCGCTGGGACCGGACCTGAAAATCATCATCGACCATCAGCAGGAGGATTTCCTCACCGGTATGCGGGTCCTTGCCGCCCTGGTCGACAAGCCCCTCTACCTCTGCCATGCCGGCAACCTCGACCTGCCGGAAAGGCTGCCCGACAAGGTCGAACAGGTTGTATTTGAAGGACCGCACCCGTCCGGCCTGCCGTCCACCCATATCCACTTTATCGACCCGGTTCATGAGACCAGGACGGTGTGGCACATCGGTGCACAGGATGTCTGCGCGATCGGCGGCTTACTGCGGACCGGCCGGCTCTGCAGCGAACGGATTGTGGCACTGGGAGGATCATCGCTCAAAAAGCCCCGCCACGTCGAAACCATCCTCGGGGCCTCGATCACGGAGCTATGTGAAAATGAGCTCGTCGAGGGCGAGGCTGCCCGGCTGCTTTCAGGCTCCGTGCTCGACGGCCGCCAGGCCAGCGCAGTCCACGGCTTTCTCGGCCGTTACCACCAGCAGATCAGTTGTCTGCCCGAAGGTGACGGCAGACAGCTGTTCGGCTGGCTGCGTCCGGGTGGTGAGCGGTTCTCGGTTACCCGTGCCTTTCTGTCAGCCTTCACCAAACCTGATGTCATCAATTTCAACACCGCCATTTGGGGGGGGAACCGGGCTATTTTTCCTTCGGGAAATTACGAGAAAGTGATGCCGCTCGACTTCGTCCCGGTCTATTTCCTGAAAAGCCTGGCCTCGGGCAACACGGAACGGGCCAAGGAGCTCGGCTGCCTGGAGCTGATCGAGGAAGACCTGGCCCTGTGTTCCTTTGTCTGCCCCGGCAAAAACGAGTTCGGCCCCATGCTTCGCCAGACCCTGACCACCATCGAAGAGGAAGGATAAAACAGCAGGAAACAGCGATACCATTATGAAATCCATAAATAAATTCTTTCTCGATCTGAAGCCGCACTTCGAGGAGGGCGGTAAATACCAGCGCCTCTACCCGCTCTACGAGGCTCTCGACTCCTTTCTCTTTTCGACCACCAAGTCCACCGACGCCGCCCCCCATGTCCGCGATGCGGTCGATCTGAAGCGGATCATGATCACGGTCATCATCGCCCTGATACCCTGCACCATCATGGCGCTGTGGAACACCGGCTACCAGGCCAACCAGGTCCTGGCCGAAATCGGTGCCATGCCGGACGGCTGGCGCGGGTCGGTCATGCAGATGATCGGCATCGATCCCCGGTCGATCATCTCCAACATGGTGCACGGCTCACTCTACTTCTTCCCGATCTACCTGGTGGTAGTCATTACCGGCAGCGTTTGGGAAGCGCTCTTCAACCTGATCCGGGGCCACGAATTTTCCGAAGCATTCCTGGTGACCAGCCTGTTGCTGCCGCTGACCCTGCCGCCGACCATTCCCCTCTGGCAGGTTGCGGTCGGTACCAGTTTCGGGGTGGTCTTCGCCAAAGAGGTATTCGGCGGCGTCGGCAGAAATTTCATGAACCCGGCACTGGCCTGCCGGGCCTTCATCTATTTCGCCTATCCGGCTCAGATGACCGGTGACAAGGTCTGGACAGCGGTTGACGGTTATTCGAGCGCGACCCCGCTCACCGCCCTGCCCCAGGCAGATACGCTCAACCCCCTGGCGGCGCTTGACTACTCATGGACCCAGGCCTTCCTCGGCACTATTCCCGGATCCATGGGCGAGACCTCGACCCTGGCCTGCCTGCTTGGAGCGGCCCTGCTGCTGATCACCGGGGTAGCCTCCTGGCGGATCATGCTGTCCATGCTGATCGGGGTGGCGGTCACCGCCATCGCCTTTAACCTGATGCCGGACCCGGCCAACCCGCTTTATGCACTGCCGGTTCACTACCATCTGGTTTTCGGCGGCCTGGCCTTCGGCCTGGTGTTCATGGCCACCGACCCGGTCTCGGCCGCCCAGACCCATGGCGGCCAATGGATGTTCGGCCTGCTCATCGGCTTTCTGGTGATCTTCATCAGGGTGGCCAACCCGGCCTATCCGGAGAGCGTCATGCTGGCCATCCTGCTGGGCAACATTTTCGCTCCGCTGTTCGACTATTTCGTGGTGCGCGCCAATATCAGGAGGAGGATCGTTCGACATGGCTGAAGAACACCCCCTGAAACCATTTTATTCGGTACTGGTGCTGGCTTTTGCCTGTTCGGCCCTGGTCGCCGCCGCGGCGGTCGGTCTGAAGCCACTCCAGGAAGCCAACAAATCGCTTGATCAGAAAAAAAATATTCTGGCGGCGGCCGGTCTGTACGATGCCGGCATCGGCGTTGAAGAACAGTTCTCCTCGATCGAAACCAGACTGGTCGAGCTCGACACCGGCGCCTTTGTCGAAGTCCAGAATATCGACCCCGCCGGCTACGATCAGCTGGATGCCGCCCGCCAGGAACAGTTCGGCAAGAGTCTGAGTTCGGAGGACGACATCGCCGGCATCAGGCGTCAGGAGAAATATTCACTGGTCTACCTGGTTAAAGATGGCGACAGCCTGCAGCAGGTTGTCCTGCCGGTCCGGGGCAAAGGCCTGTGGTCAACCATGTACGGCTATGTCGCCGTCGACGCGGACCTGAACACCATACGCGGGGTCTCCTTCTACGAGCACGGGGAAACAGCCGGCCTCGGCGGTGAAATCGAAAACCCGCGCTGGCAGCAGGGCTGGCAGGACAAAGAGCTCTACGGTCAGGACAGCGATGTGGCGCTGGCCTTTGTCAAGAACAGGGCTCAGTCCAGTCCTGATGAACAGATCCACCAGATAGACGCGCTCTCCGGTGCCACCCTCACCACCCAGGGCGTCGAGAACATGATGCAGTTCTGGTTTGGCGATCACGGGTTCAAGCCGTTCTTCGAGCAGTTGAGAAGTGGAGGCATAAATGGCTGAAACACCAAAAGAACTTCTGTTCCGATCCATATTCAGGCGGAACCCGATTGCGCTGCTGGTACTGGGTATCTGTTCGGCCCTGGCCGTTACCGGCCAGATGTCGACTGCTCTGGTGATGTCGGTCTGCGTCACGCTGGTCACCGCCTTTTCAAGTTTGACCATATCGATTGTCCGCTACCAGATACCCAACACGGTCCGAATCGGCCTGCAGATCATGGTTATTGCCACCCTGGTCATCTTCGTCGACCAGATTCTCAAAGCCTTCTTCTTCGAACTGTCCAAACAGCTCTCCATCTTTGTCGGACTGATCATCACCAACTGCATCGTCATGGGCCGGGCCGAGGGATTCGCCATGTCCAATCCGCCCATCCCCAGTTTTATCGACGGCTTCGGCAACGGCCTGGGCTACGGCTTCATCCTGATGAGCGTGGCCTTTGTGCGCGAGCTGTTTGGCTCGGGTTCGGTATTCGGTTATGAAATTCTCAAAACCGTCAATCACGGCGGCTGGTATGTCCCCAACGGCATGCTGGTGCTGCCGGCCAGCGGTTTTTTCCTGATCGCTCTGCTGATCTGGCTGATCCGCAGCTTTGACCCCGAACAGCAGGAGACGAAATGATGCACTATCTCGATATCATTTTCCGCTCTCTCTTTATCGAAAACCTGCCGCTCAGCTTTTTCCTCGGCATGTGCACCTTTCTGGCCATCTCCAAGAAGGTGACATCGGCCGTGGGACTGGGTCTGGCGGTCCTGGTGCTGACCGCCATCACCGTGCCGCTGAACAGTTTCCTGCTCAAAACCCTGCTCGAAGACGGGGCGCTGGGCTGGCTTGGCCAGCCCGACATCGATCTGAGCTTTCTCGGGCTGCTGATCTATATCGCCACGATTGCCGCCGTGGTGCAGATTCTGGAGATGGTACTGGATACCTTCGTACCGGCACTCTACAACACACTGGGCATATTTCTGCCGCTGCTGACCGTGAACTGTGCGATTCTCGGTGCTTCGCTGTTCATGGTTGAACGGGACTATACATTTCTGGAAAGTACTGCCTATGGCATTGGAGCCGGCGGCGGTTTCATGCTGGCGGTGGTGGCCCTGGCCGCCATCAGGGAAAAAAGTGAATATGCCCACCCGCCCAAAGCTCTGCGGGGACTGGGCATGACCTTTATATCCGCCGGGCTGATGGCCATGGCCTTCATGGGATTTGCCGGCATAAGCTTCTAAAATGGCATGCGCATCAGTTCTTTAAAATTTACCGGCAGCCATCCGCCGATACATGCACTATCGGAGAGTGACGGATGAATGAAATAATATACGGCGTTTCGATTTTTCTGGCGATCCAGTTTGTTCTGGTTTTCCTGATCGTAGTGACCAAGAAGAGCCTGCTGCCGGATGGCGATCTCTCCATCGTTGTCAACGATGAGAAGGATTTGTCAATCAAGCCAGGAGGTAAACTGCTGACCGCGCTGGCCGACCAGGGCATCTACCTCTCCTCGGCCTGCGGCGGCGGTGGCAGCTGCGCCCAGTGCCGCTGCATCGTCACCGAGGGCGGCGGCGCCATCCTGCCCACCGAGGAATCGGCTATCACCAGGCGGGAGGCCCGCCAGGGCTATCGGCTGGCCTGTCAGGTTCCGGTCAAGCGGGATATGAAGATCGAAGTCCCGCCGGAAATGCTGGAGACCAGGAAATGGCAGTGCGTTGTCGAATCCAACGAGAACGTGGCCACCTTCATCAAGGAGCTGGTACTCAATCTGCCTGAAGGGGAGTCCGTCGACTTCAAGGCCGGAGGCTATATCCAGATCGAAGTCCCGCCCCACGAACTCGATTACCAGAGCTTCGAAATAGATAACCGGTTTCTGGCCGACTGGCGCAAGTTCAAGATGTTCCAGTACAAGTCCCATGTCTATATTCCGGTGACCCGGGCCTACTCGATGGCCAACTACCCTGACGAAGAGGGTATCATCAAGCTCAACGTCCGCATTGCCAGCCCGCCTCCGGGTCAACCGGCGGCCCCCCCGGGTCAGGCATCGTCTTATATCTTCAATCTCAAGAAAGGCGACGAAGTGACGATTTCCGGACCCTATGGGGATTTCCTGATCCAGGAAAATAATTCGGAGATGGTCTATATCGGCGGCGGCGCCGGGATGGCCCCGCTGCGCAGCCATATTTTCGACCTTTTCAAGCGGATGAAGACCGGGCGCAAAGTATCGTTCTGGTACGGCGGACGCTCGATGAAGGAAGTGTTTTACCAGGAAGAGTTCGAAAAGCTCGCCAGAGACCACGACAACTTCAGCTTCCACCTGGCCCTGTCCGAACCGCTTCCGGAAGACAATTGGGAAGGCAACACCGGCTTCATCCACCTGGTGCTTTACGACAATTATCTCAAGGACCACCCGGCGCCCGAAGACATCGAGTATTATATCTGCGGCCCGCCGATGATGAATAAGTCAGTGCTGGAGATGCTCGACAATCTCGGGGTCGAGCCGGAGAATATTCATTTCGACGATTTTGGAGGCTGAGCCGCATCAATGAGTTCTTTTCTTACAACACTGGCCTTCACCCTTGTACTTTTCATCGGGGCTGCACTCCTCTTCAACTACTGCAAGCGGCGAACCGCACGCTCCCGCCACCCGCTCAGCGGAATGTGCCAGAAGGACGGCGGCACCATGTGTTGCAGTTGTTCGGCTGCGGTTCAGGCAGCGATTCCGAAAAAGTAACCCCTCTTCACCGCTGCCGGCTGGTCGGTTCCCTGCAGACAAACCAGCAGCGCTGCCCCCTGTCCCGTCTCTGTTTCTCGCCAAATATCATAAAATGAACGAATATTTTTATGATTATATGAATAGAAGTACCATTATTTGACATTTCCACAAATTTCCACTAATCTTTCCCAAATATTCAATCAACATCACTGCCACCATGCTCATCGACCAGCTGAACCTCGATATTATCAGACACCTCAGGGAGGGGCGTAAATCCTTCAAGAAAATCGCCCTCGCTCTCGGTGTTACCGAAAATACGATCAGGGCCCGGGTAAACAAGCTCAGTGAAGAAGAGATTCTAAATTTTACCGGCAATATTGACCCTGATGCCCTCAAGGGGCACCGGCTGCTGTACCTGGGAGTTAAGCTGACTGACCTGGACATCACTAGCAAGGGTGAGGATTTCAGCAGACTGCCGGGCGTTTTGTCGGCGGCCATCGTTACCGGGCGCTATGACCTGATCCTGCAGGTGCTGCTCAATGACAATTTCAACCTGCTCGAGTTCATCACCGAACATGTAGCCAAGATCGAAGGGGTCCAGACGGTGGAGAGCTTCATCGTCTACAAGGGATACAACCTGAAAGTGCCCTATATCCTGTGACACCGGCAAAAAGCCGAGACAGCAGAACCTAAAAAAAACGGGGGAACAACAGATGATCGTCGGAATCCTGAAGGAAATCAAGGTGGCGGAGAACCGGGTAAGCATGACCCCGGCCGGTGTCGAAACGATGACTCAGCACGGTCACACCCTGCTGGTCGAAAAAGGCGCCGGTATCGGCAGCGGTTTCGAAGACAGCACGTACCTGGAGGCCGGCGCCGAGATAGTGCAGACCGCTGAGGAAATCTACCAGCGGGCCGAGATGGTCATGCATGTAAAAGAGCCGCAACCTGCCGAATACCCATTGATCCGCGAAGGCCAGATTGTCTTCACCTATCTTCACCTGGCTGCTGAAGAAGCGCTGACCAGGGCGCTGGTCGACAGAAAATCGGTCAATATCGCCTATGAAACCATACAGAAACCCGACGGTTCCCTTCCCCTGCTGACACCAATGAGCGAAGTCGCCGGGCGGATGGCGGCCCAGGAAGGAGCCAAATACCTGGAGATGCCCCAGGGCGGCAGAGGCATTCTGCTGGGAGGCGTTCCCGGTGTTGCCCCGGGGACCGTGATCGTCATTGGCGGCGGCGTGGTCGGCATCAATGCGGCCAGGATTGCCAGCGGCCTGGGTGCCCAGGTTTACCTGCTGGATACCAGTCTGGAGCGTCTGCGCTACCTGAGCGAAGTGATGCCCAGCAACTGTTTTCCGGTGATGAGCAGCGTGCCGACCCTGCGCAGCCTTCTGCCCCAGGCCGACCTGGTCATCGGCGCCGTGCTGATACCCGGCGGCAAGGCCCCCAGGCTGATCACCCGGGAGATGCTGTCACTGATGAAACAGGGTTCGGTTCTGGTCGATGTGGCCATCGACCAGGGCGGCTGTTTCGAGACCTCGAAACCGACCACCCATACCGAGCCGACCTATGTTGTCGATGGGATCGTTCACTATTGTGTGGCCAATATGCCCGGTGCCGTGGCCAAGACCTCGACCCTGGCACTGACCAACGCAACCCTTCCCTATGCCATGGAAATTGCTTCCAAGGGCTGGAAAAAGGCCTGCAGCGAAAACCAGGAAATCAGACTCGGGGCCAACGTGGTTGCCGGCCACGTCACCTACGAACGGGTCGCTGAAGCCTTCGGGCTCGACTATACCGAGATCTCCACCCTCCTTTGAGCAGTTGCCTGCCCGCTCCCGGAGCCGGTTTTGTACAACCGCCGGCTCCGGGAAATTATTACCTCGATAGCTGTCCGGTCCAAGACTGGCTTTCCCCCTGAACCTCCAGTAGGTCAGCGCCGCCGCGTTTAAAACCAGAAGATGGGAAGGTACAACCAGCGGAGGGTGTATGCCGTTTAGAGATCATCGAGGTTGCCAAAAAGTACATGGGCCGGCGCAGTCGTGGGAACTGTGCAAAACCCTGCGAGGATCAGAAATACGGTAATCCGAGGCTTCATAACACCCCGGTCAAAAAACCGACGCCGGCAAGCGATATGAGTACGCCGCAGGTCTGTACGGCAATTTTTCCTGCAGGCCAGCGCACCAGCAGACCAAAAGCGATACCTGACAGGTGCAGCAGGCCGGTGGAAATCACGAAACCGGCGCTGAAGGCCAGCGGGTTGGCCGCGCCCGGCAGCTCAGTACCGTGGGCATGGCCGTGAAAGATCGCAAAGACGCCGACCAGAACTGCGGCAATCCAGATCGGCGGCCGAACCGCAAAGGCGACCATGGCGCCCAGGACAATGGCCGATACGGCAATCCCGGTCTCGATCGAGGGGATCGGTATTCCCATCACACCGAGGGCGCCTCCAAAGGCCATGACCAGCGGAAATACCACCGGCAAAATCCAGATTGCCGGGTTGCCCAGGAAGGCGCCCCAGAGCCCTACGGCAACCATCGCCGCGACATGGTCCCAGCCCAGGAGGGGGTGGGTAAAACCGGCAACGAAACCGCCGGCAATGCCCCCTCCTTCATGGGCGTATGCAACACCAGACAGCATCGGGACAAGAATTGTCGCGATCACTATTTTAAGCGTTTTCATATCCACCTCCCTGAGAAGTAGAAGCTACAATTGTGTTGGCCCAGGCGACACTGACGGGTCAATTTTATCAAATGTCATAATAAACAAGAGTACTTTTAGAGGCAATACTGCATTCTTCCAAAGCTTATGGACATACCAGGCAGTGCTTTCGACCGGCATAACCACCATGAACGGTCCCGTTTCGCACACCTGCACAGTCATCCCCCGTGGTTCAGATCTCCCAGGGCAATAATCTGCGGTGGCCCCTTACTGCTTAAAAACAACAGCACAATGACGGTTTCCATTTTGACAAAAAAGCTTATCGTTTTGGGTAGGTATGACTTCTGGCCCGGTATTCATCGAGTTTTCCTCATAGGTGCCTGGCCTCAGACCATTCAATACAAACGGATTGGCACTCATGGAATCATTTAAGTGGGGGGAGGAGTTTGTCACCGGCCTTCCGGAGGTAGACGACCAGCACCAGAAACTTGTATCCATGATCAACGAACTGGGGGATATCATTGCCGACAATTCTTCCACCAGAGACGGTCTGCTGAGAATGGCTCAGAAATTGACTGAGTATGCCTATGAACACTTCCATACCGAGAAAAAAATAATGGATCAGCTGCAGGTCGATGACCGGCACATAGAAACCCATCTAGGGCAACATGCTGATTTTCTGAAGAATGTATCGAGCATCGCTGAAACGATCGACGACGATATCTCCGATAACAGTCAGATCCTCCTGCAGTATCTCATTAACTGGCTCGCCTTTCACATACTGGGAACCGACCAGAACATGGCCCGTCAGATCGCCACGATAGAGGCCGGGACCTTACCGGCTGAGGCTTTTGACAATTACGAAAAGGACGACAGCCGCCAGACAGAACCGCTGGTCAGAGCGCTGAACGAGCTGTTCTCCATCGTTTCGAAGCGCAACCGGGAGTTGCTGTCGCTGAACAAGGCGCTGGAGTCACGGGTGGCCGACAGGACCAAAGAGCTGGTTCTGGCCAATGAGGCCCTTGAAAAACTGGCCATTACCGACCATCTGACCGAGCTTCCGAACCGGCGCTTTGTGATGGGCCAGCTGCAGCTCCTGTTCGAGGCGTCGAGAGTGGATGCGCAGCCGCTGTCATGCTTGATGATCGATGTCGACGGGTTCAAGGAAATCAACGACCGCTACGGGCACGATGCCGGCGATGTCGCCTTGAAACAGCTGGCCCAGAAGATACACCACTCGGTGCGCAGTGATGATATTTTATGCCGGCTGGGCGGCGACGAATTCATCGTGGTGTGTCCCGGCACCTCTCTTGACGGGGCTCTGTATGCGGGGGAACAGATAAGAAAGGAGGTCTCCTCGCTGAAAGTCCCGGCCGGCCAGGATTTCGTAACGGTGTCCATATCCATCGGCGCCGCCTGCACCTCCCAGGGAATCAACGATGCCAGCATGCTGCTCAAGGCCGCTGACGAAGCGCTGATGGAGGCAAAAAGAAGCGGCAGAAACTGCGTCAAGGCGCGCTGAGCAGCGCCCCGGCAGAAACATGCGTGCAGCCGCCTGGCCTACTCCTTGAGGCGGATATTCAAAACACCGTCCACCACGCTGATCGACTCAACACCGTCTGAAAACGTCTTCCAGAACCCATCGCCGTCGCCGAATTCCTTGACCAGATCGATATTTTTCAGGCCGCCCATCCAACCGCTCGGCACCGGCACCCCCATGATGCTGATGCCTTTCAGGACGACGACAGGCCGAGCCTCCCGGTAGGCCAGTTCGGCGCCGGCACTGACTCTTAGGGTCTTACCGCCGAACATGGGCATACCGGGGTCAAGCGGTATCAGCAGCTTGAGACTGACCAGGTCTTCAGCCAGATCGACGGCCAGTTTGTCAGCCAGATCAGTATTCTTTGCTATCATCGCGTTGATTTCACGTTCACTGAAATCGATCTGGCGAGACGACCCTTCCTCGCTGTATTTTTCCGGCTTCAATGCACCGTCGGTTCCAGGTCCGGCCATCGTCGGTTTCAGGGACGGACTGTCCGCTCTGGAACTTTCGTCGCGGCTGCCGATCTGCTCCAGAACATCGAGCTTGACCGCCAGCTGCTGTTCCTCGATAGTCGAAAGGACAACCGGCTCGAATGGTGGTGGAAACAGGACATACCGTATCACAAGGATGGTGACCACAACGGCAGCAATTACCGAAACCAAAACGATGGCCATCACCTGCATCCCCGAAAACCCTCTTCGGGGCTGCCCATCTGTTATGCCCTGAATTTCATCACTCATAGCCATTCCTCAGCTTTATTGTCAGACGCTGCTCTGACCATAATCTGCAGATTTACAGGCACCGGCTCAACGCTTGATGACACGGTAGACTATCAGCAGCAGCACCGCCCCGCCAATGGCCAGCAGCAGACTGCCCAGGTTGAAGCCGGTGACATCGCCCAGACCCAGGGCCGAACCCAGATATCCGCCGACGAAGGCCCCGGCGATCCCAAGAACGATAGTAATGATAAAACCGCCGGGGTCCGTTCCCGGCATGATCATTTTTGCCACGACACCAACGATGAGCCCCATCAGAATCCACGATAAAATTCCCATAACAACCTCCCTTATACTGTTTACCTGATCGGTTCGCCTTCCCCTGCCCCACCATATGCGGCAGGAGGAGGCTTCTACAGATCGTGCATCGCCAGATACAATCTGCACTGTTGCCGCTCACATCAATGCTGACGGATTCTTTTACGACTGTCATCCCCTGCGCAGAGGTGTAGTGATCAGATTAATATGATAGGTTTTACTATTAATTATCTGTTTTTTTTGTACCATTGTTAATCCCGTTTACACGCTTACCATTGTCAGTAACGGCACCGCTGAAAAATTTGAGAGGTCAATAAATATGTTCAGTCGTCGGCGCTGCCCACCACCTTTACTCTGAACTTTTTTAACAAACGCCCATTGATCTCGATATTAACCAGGAGTTTACCACTAATGAAATCACTATTGATCACCCTGATGTTAAGCATAGCTCTCATGGCAAGCGTACCCGCACACAGCTCAAATCACGGGAAAGACATCGTCGACACGGCGGTAGCCGCCGGTTCATTCAATACCCTGGTGGCCGCGGTCACAGCCGCCGACCTGGTCGACACCCTCAAAGGAGATGGTCCATTTACCGTTTTTGCTCCGACCGACGAGGCCTTCGCCAAGTTGCCCGACGGAACGGTTGAAAACCTGCTGAAACCGGAAAATAAGGAAAAACTCCAGGCAGTACTGCTGTATCACGTCGTTCCGGGAAAAGTAACTGCAGCGGATGTGGTGAAATTGACCTCGGCAAATACGGCCAATGAGATGAGTCTGGCTATCATGGTCGACGGTACTGCGGTCAAGGTCAATGACGCACAGGTAATACAGACCGATATCATGACCAGCAACGGGGTCATCCATGTCATTGACGCGGTGCTGCTTCCCTAACCGCTTGTGACTCGTACCCATGTTTGAATTAAACGGGCCTGGTCATTGCCGGGCCCGTTTGCCGCTCCGGGCCGCCTGAATGGGGTGCCCGCTTATCGATTCTTTCCAGCCGATACATGGCGCCACCCAACAAGATTATGCTGCAATCGCTGACCATCAGAACCCTGCTCTTGGTTTTCCCCCTCATCTTCGCAGCCCATCCGGTGTATGCCGCAACTGATGACGAAACGATGAATACAGACGAGAAGATCCTCTACGATTTCAGTGAACCGGACGACCTAAAAAACTGGCGGGTGGTGAACGATGGGGTGATGGGCGGACTGTCGCAGAGTGAAATTATCCCCAGCCCCGATGATACAGCCGTCTTCCGGGGGACCCTTTCGCTTGAAAACAATGGTGGTTTTTCCTCGACCCGTACCAGGCCCGGCAGTTTCGAACTGGGAGGGTATGACACCCTGGGAATACGCATCAGAGGGGATGGCCGATCCTACCAGTTTCGCATTCGTACCGATGAACAAATCGACGGGATCGCCTATCGCCAGGTATTTACCACGCTTAAAAACGAGTGGATGACCATCCAGCTTCCCCTCGAAGACTTCGTTGCCGTATTCCGGGGACGCCCGTTAAGCGATGCGGTGCCGCTGGCAGCTGAACAGATACGGCAGATAGGCTTCTTGATTGCCGATGAGCAGCCCGGGCCGTTCAGGCTGGAAATCGACTGGATCAAAGCGTACCGACATCTTTGACTCTTCGGCCCTGCACCGTCAGGTAATCACTTGCCGGCTTCAATCGCCCGGTAAAGGTTCAACTCATGGAGCAATTCGGTGATCTGCTCCGTTGTCTGATATCTTCCATTGGCAAAAACGCCGTAATCCCCTCCGCCCGCCATTGCCGATGCAAACCGCGTCGAATTGGCATAGAACAGCCAGATCGTGGTCCACATCCGCTCCGCCTTTTCATCGAAAATGCTTTCATTGTGGGGCAGCCCCGACTCGAAACCTTCCGACCAGATGTCCTGGAGAATCTTGGTCGCCTCAAAAGTCATCCGGTTGGTCTGCCGGATCGTGTTGTCGAGCCTCAGGAAATGATTGTCTACCCATTGCGTCGAGTGACATGAGAGGCAGACCGCTTTCATTACCTGATTGCGCTCCTCCTGCTGCTCTGCGCTGATGACAAATTCAGCCACCGGGTCACCGTTCAGCTCCACAGCCAGCGGCAATCCCTCGGAATTAATCACCTTGTCGAGGTTCGCATCGATCGGGTGGGGGTGCGCATAGGGCACACCGAACAGGCGCCAGCTGAGCCGGTCATTGTATTGATGGGTACGCTCGGCGATTACCGTCTGATCTGGTGAAACGAGCAGGCTGGCGTGGCAGGCGGCACAGGTCGGTGCGGTAAAATCGGTGCCGACCCGCCAGGGCACGGTGGTGAAATCGAAGTCATCTTTCTTGGAGTTGTAGATATTGCCGTGCTTACTGACCTCGTATACTTTGTAGGCCGGAACGTCAGGCCCCTTGTGACACTCGGAACAGGTGGACGGTTTGCGGGCCATCTCGATCGAGAAATCGTGCCTGGTATGGCAGGATGAGCAGGCCCCCATGCTGCCGTCGGGGTTTATCCGGCCAACCCCCTGGTTGGGCCAACCCTCCAGTTCGGGAAATTCCAGCTCACCGTAGTCGGTATCACGGGTGACCAGCCCTTTTACCTCGACCTTGGTGCCATGGCAGTAGAGGCAGGACTCATACTCGGTGAGCATGTCGCCTTCACCAATCGTCAGAGATCCATCCACGTAATGATACTGATTGTTGACCACCCTGATAAAATCCCGATAAAGTGCGTTGTTGACCAGGTTGCCGTAGGCGTGGGCCATGATGTTTCTGCTGTACTGGTCGGCCTCGACACTGTGGCAGGTGGCGCAATCAGCCGGAGAGACGATGATGTGTATCTCGTAGCCGTTGTGTTCGAAGGCGTCCTCGTGCTTGTCGATCCGCAGGCCGTGGCATTCATAGCAGCCGACAGCCGTCTGCTGCAGCTCCTCGGGGATGCCGGTGGAGGAGACTCGCCGCTCCAGGCTGGGCCTGGTTAAACCTTCGGCCGGCGAAATCCTGCTGTGCCGGCTGTTCAGCCAGGAGGACACCAGCCCGGGATGCAGTTCGGAGTGACAGCTCAGACAATCCTCCGTTTCGGCGCTGAGATTGAGTTCCTCACCGTTGACACCGATGGCGGGCAGGAAGCAGAGCAGGAAAATTAAACGAGCAGCGCGTTGTCTGTTCATGATCTTGTATACCGTTTGACCGTATTGATGGCGTTCAGCGCCCACCGCGTACCACCGCGTAGCACCCCAAACTCCTGAAAACAATCAGCTATTTGTTCGATGACAGTACCGTACATGCCTGCCTGAAGGCAAGATAAAATCGGAATTTCAGGCGCGGGGCATGACTTGCCGGGGTGGCGGCCGCACGGCTAGATCTGTTCCTGAATGAACTTTTCAATACTGGGGAGAAGGTCGGGGGCGAGATGGGCGAACGGTTCGGAGAGAGCCAGCACGATGGCGTAGTGGCCGACATCCTCCAGCTCACGCCGGTCCACTCGGCCTCCCTGCGCATCTATCCGTTCCTCCAGCAACTGTGAGTGAATCGGCCAGACGACCCTATCCTGGGAACCATGGAACAGCAGGAGCGGGGGGGCATCCCCCCGTGCATAGTAGACGGGCTGCGAGAGTTCCGGGGGCTGGGCGGTTTCGAAGATGGCCCTGAAGCGGCGGTATTTCTGCGGTTCAAAAGCGTACGGGCCGGCCAGCCCGATCATACCGAGGAGGTTATTCCGGCTGTTGATTTCTTTGTTCGCCAGGTAGCGCTCATCGAGCACGATCAATGCCGCCATGTGAGCTCCGGCGGAATGGCCGATAAGAATGATGCCGTTTTCAGCCCGGCTGAGATTATTTCTGGCCCAGGCCACAGCGGCGGCACCGTCGTCGACAAAATCGGGAAACTGAACCTCCGGGTACAGCCGATAGTCGGGAATCACGGTCGTATACCCCCGGGCGCTCAGGGCCTGGCCGACGAAACGATATTTCTGCCGATCTCCGTTTCTCCAACTGCCGCCGTAGAAGAAGACGATGACCGGACCATCGGGCCGGGCCGACTGCGGAACATAGACATCGAGCTGTTGCCGCTGGTGGGGGCCGTAAGCAATTCCCTGCCGGATATCGAAGCCGTGCTCAGGCGCGATACTGTTTACCAGTGTAAGCGGCGAACAGCCGCCAATCAGCAGGGCCAGGGCGGCCAGAACAGCGAGCCTGATCATGGTGACCATGGTGACCGGTTAGTGGTGTTCACGGTAGCGCATTTCATCTTCTCCATGGTGACTACTATAAGCAGTCTGGAACGGATGAGAAGCGCAGCACCTCCGAAGGTTTAGCAATCACCCGGTGCCTTCTCCAAAGCCTGTTATCCGCACCCCCCGCCCGATCCGGTGCAGCTTCCGTCGCTGCAAGGATTGCGACGTCCCCTGAGCGTCGCCGTCTTGCGGTTCCCATAAACAACCCGCAACCCCTCCTCGATAAACCCGGAAGCTTCGACCGGTTGTATTCCTGAGTTGACAAGGATATCGTACGGCGTCGTTCCGACCCCGCTTACCAGAATGGCGCGGCAGTCGCCCAGCACTCTGGCGAGTTGATGCCAGCGCTTGATACCGCCCCCGGTATCAGCAGCCGGCCGATCCTCCACTTTTCTGAAACCATCCCCCGATGCTTCCCATATCTGGAATTTCCTGGCTTCGCCAAGATGCATATTGACCAGCACGCCCTCTCTGGTGGCAACCGCCACGTAGGAACGCTGGCCGGGCGGCAGCGGGCCCAGGGTCGAACAGTCGCTCAGACAGGCTCGGAACTCATCGGTTCGGTCTTCATCGAGAAGGCCCACCGCATCGGCCCGGCACCGGGTGCAATGACGCATCTGGGGAAGATAGTTCTCGGCCATGGCCTGAAGCTCGGCCATGGTCTGTTTATCGGGCTGCTCGAGGTGACCCAGCACGGTTTTGGCATTAGGAAACATTGCCATGCAGTTAAACAGATCAGCCCCTAGTCCGGCCATGACTTTGGCAACTTCCTCGATGTGATGTTCGTTTACCGTAGGTATGACGATACAGTTTATCTTCACCGTAATGTTGTGCTCTTTAAGCGATATAACGGCTTCGCGCTGCCGCTGCCAGAGCAGCGCCGCCGCCGATCTGCCGCGGTAGATCACCTTGCCGTCCTTTACCCAGGAATAGATGCGCTGCCCGATATCAGGATCGACGGCACAGACGGTAATGGTCACGTGGGACACCCCGATTTCTGCCAGATCGCCGATGTAGGGCGCGATGCCAAGACCGTTGGAAGACACGCACAAAAGCATCTGGGGATGTTTTCGGCGGATGGTCCTCAGGGTGGCGATGGTTTCGACTCCATTGGCAAAAGGGTCGCCGGGTCCGGCGATACCGGCCACGGTTATGCGCGGCTCTTTTTCAACCACCCTGTCGATGTAAACTCCGGCCTGCTCGGGGTTGAGAACACTGCTGGTGACCCCCGGCCGGGATTCATTGACACAGTCATATTTACGGTCACAGAAATTGCACTTTATATTGCACTTCGGTGCAACCGGCAGGTGGACCCTGCCGAATTTTCCCTTTGCCTCTGGGTTGAAACAGGGGTGCCTGCTGAAATCTTTTGTCTCATGTGGTTTCATTATCGTACCGTTGTCTGGTTTTCTGAGTAAGCCTGCCCCGTGATCACATATAACTGTAGCCCACTTCCGAACGATTCTGTTTGCGCTCGATCATGGTGTTGGCGATGGTGTCGAACAGCATCTGGGCGCCGTGATAACCAAGGTGCAGAAGGCGCTGTCCGCCGACCCGGTCATGGATCGGAAAACCCACCCGGATAAGCGGTATATCTTTGCGGCGGGAGAAGCCGTAAGCCTTGGAATGGCCGATCAGCACATCGACCTCCAACTCCTCGGCCAGTTCCTCGATCTCATAGAAGTCGACGTCCTCTCTTACTTCAGGGAGTTCGCACCCTGATCCTTCGAGCGCCCGTGCAATTGCCGAAGCAAACCTGGTGCTTTTTCCACCGGAAGCACAAAGCACCGGTTTAACCCCTATCTCCGCCAGAAAAGCGGTGAGTCCGACTACCAGGTCCTCTTCTCCGAAGACCACGGCCCGTTTGCCGAAGACGTACTTGTGGCCGTCAACCATGGCGTCCACCAGCCTGCCCCGGGCCGACCGATACTCCTCCGGGGTCTCCCTGCCGCTGAAAGTTTCGAGCAGACCCAGAAAATGATCCGTGGCGCAGATGCCGATCGGCAGAGAACATCGGTTCAGAGGAACTGAGCAGGCCTTTTCCAGATAGGTCCCGGCCGACTTTTCGCCCAGGGTCGAACCGAACTCGATGGTCGCCTTTGCCCCGCCCATCTGCCTGATCGAAGCGATCGGCGTTCCCCCTTCGGGAACCAGGGGATAGTCGTTCAGGGCCGGCCCGTCGAGGGTATCCGAGTAATCGGGCAGCAGCGTTATGTCGATCCCGAAGTCCCGGCAGATCCCTTTGAGATAGCGTATATCGGCAGTCGATATGAAGCCGCTGAGCAGATTGATGGTCCCGTTTGGGACCGCCGCACCAGTCAACTGTTCGACCACCGCCTGAACCGCGGCGTGGAAGCCTTCCATGTGGGTGCCGGAGTAACTCGGTGTCGAAACCGACACGATATCCGGGGTTGTCTCATCTCCAAATTCCTGGCGGTACTCGGCGAGCAGCATCTTCACATCGTCGCCGATGGTCTCGGTCAGGCAGGTTGTCGCCAGCCCGACCAGTTGCGGACGGTATTTTTCGGCAACGTTGTTGAGGCCGAGTTTGAGGTTGGGCCCCCCGCCGTAAACGGCATGCTTCTCACCCAGCGATGAGGAGGCGATGTCGATGGGCTCGTTGAAATGGGAGATGATATAGCGCCTCATGTAGGTAGCGCAGCCCTGCGAGCCGTGCAGGAACGGCACGCACCCCTCAACGCCTTTGAAGGCTATCGAGGCGCCGAGCGGTTTACACAGTTTGCAGGCGTTGGTGGTCGACACATAGGCGGGGTTCTTAGTCATGGCTTTCACCTCTTTCCCTTCGCGGTACGAATTTCCAGACCGGGCTCATGACCGATCCATAAACCTCTTCGGCAAAATTGAGCATCCCCTGAAAACCGGCCAGCATCTGCTGCCGCTCATGGTTGTGGTCGCAGAAAGCAACGCCGAGTTTGTAGGCGATGGGCCGCTCCTTGACGCCGCCGACAAACAGGTCGACGTCCTTCTCCCGGATAAAGGCCGAGAGCTCCAGTGGGTTGGAATCGTCAACGATGATCGTACCCTCATCGGTGATGGCCTCGAGTTCCTCATAATCTTCCCTGGTACCGGTCTGGGAACCGACCATCACCACGTCCATGCCGATCAGTCGAAAGGCCTTGACCAGAGAAAATGCCTTGAAAGCGCCGCCGACATAGATTGCCGCTTTTTTTCCACGGAGCGCTTCCCGGTATCTCGAGAGCTTCGGCAGAAGGCCTTCCAGTTCTGTACGAACGAGTTCCTGGGCCCGGCTCATCAACTCCGGATCCTGAAAATGACGGGCCACCGCATAGAGAGCTTCGGCCATGTCCTCGACACCGAAATAGGAGACCCGAATAACCGGCGTGCCGTATCGCTCCTCCATCATCGTGGCCAGATCCATCGTCGCCCCCGAGCACTGCACAACGTTGAGTGCCGCGCCGTGGGCCCGCTGAATATCGGCGACCCGGCCATCCCCGGTAATATTGGCAACCACCTCGATGCCGATACGCTGAAAATACTCCCGGATCAGCCAGATTTCCCCAGCCAGGTTGAAATCGCCGAGGATGTTAATCGAATAGGGGGAGATGTTTTGCGTATCACCAGTGCCGACCAGTCTGCCCATGGCCCTGCAGGCGGCCTCGTATCCGGCTCGTT
This sequence comes from uncultured delta proteobacterium, assembly GCA_963845115.1. Classification (GTDB taxonomy): domain Bacteria; phylum Desulfobacterota; class Desulfobulbia; order Desulfobulbales; family Desulfocapsaceae; genus JABDQA01. Next base: position 719,014 of record CAWJQN010000003.1, read on the forward strand.
TGTTGCCCTTGAATCCCTCGGACTGGACCGGCAGAACCGGGATATGGGTCTGGCGGGAAACGGATGCGCAGACACCTTCGAGGTCGTCGCCGATGATGCCGACAATGCAGGTTGAATAGACAAATGCGGCCTTCGGCTGGTGCCGATCGATCAGTTCCAGCAGTGCCTTTTCCAGTTTTTTCTCACCGCCGAAAATGACATCCATCTCCTGCAGATCGGTGGAAAACGAGAGCCGATGAAGCTCGGGCCCCGAAGAGAGCGCTCCCCGTATATCCCAGGTATAGACGGCACAGCCGATCGGCCCGTGCACCAGGTGCAGAGCATCGGCAATCGGATAGAGGACCACCCGCGACCCGCAGAAGACGCAGGCGCGCTGACTGACCGCCCCCGCAAGGCTGTCCTTGTTGCAGTCCAGATCTATTGGCGTACTGCCTTTCTGATGAATCTGTCCAACCCGCTCTTTGTAAAGTATTGCCGTATCCATAACACCCCTGCTGCGTTTGCTTTGATTGGCCTCATGGCCGCTGTTGTAAATCTGTAAAGCAAGGGGTATGCCAGCCGGTGGGCATATTTTTTTATACCTTTTTCCGGATAGTTATGGTGTTCAACCAGGAAAGGGGAGCGGGCGGCGGCGGGAATCGTGTAGGAAGGGTTACAATTTTGAAGGCCGGTGTCTATTTTGTCATTTTCAACCATTCACCTGCAGCGAGGGATTCTCCAAATAGGGAGTGAGCAGCTGCTGAGTCTGGACACCGGTGTCGAGAATCAGTTCGATGTCACTGCTGCCGGGGGACCGAACCTGATAGTACTCCAGGTCGCAGATCTCCTGAAACCCGTTCAGATAGAGCAGCCGCTCCGACAGTCCATAGCCGCTGCCCAGGTGATGCTGCAGCGCCCTGTCCAGGTCGGCCATGGTATGGTTCTCAGCCAGGTCTCCACGGCTCATGAGAAATGCCATGATCAGCTTTTCTATGGCCATACAGGTAAGATTGTAGAGCGTGTCTGCTGAAAAAGCCGTTTTCTTCTTTCGATACGCTGCCAGGGCGGTATTCAGAAACTGTTCTCCATCCCGCCGGTAGGTGCGCCAATCAGCGATTTGTATCGTCTGCATCTGATTTAATCCTGTTGTTTTAGAGCAGAAATTTTCTCAAGCAGATCAAACTGGTGGCGGCAACCCCCTGACTCTGATAAAAATCCAGGGCCTGCTCGTTATTGCGATCGGCCAGAAGCTGCATCCTGCCGGCCCCCCGCAGACGTCCCCAGTCTGCGGCGGCTGACAGCAGCTTCCGGCCGACACCGCCGCCGCGCTCCCGTTGATCGACCACCAGGTCTTCCACCAGCAGCGACCACCCCCCTTCCGCCGAGGATATCAGCAGCTGACAGGAAATCATGCCGATGACCCTGCTGCACCGTTCGGCCACCAGCAGCGAGGCGGTCGGGGAACCGAGCACCATGGCCAGCCCCGAGCGCTGGCGACGCTCATCGGCCTCGAAATCCTGTTCGATGCCGAACAGCTGCTCAAGCAGCCCGACCATCGCCGGGATATCTGCCGCCGCTGCCTCCCGTATCATGATCCTGGGACAGTTCTACGGGCCGATCAGATACTCTTCCGGCGGCGAGCCGTCTTCGATGCCGTCGAGCACCGCATCAATCGCTTCCTCACTGTTGATTCCCTTGAACCACAGATTGGCGGGCTGAATCACCATGATCGGTCCCGCCTCGCATTGTTTGAGGCAGCCGGTGGCGACGACCTGCATATCAAGTCCGCGGTCGAGAATCTCCTCTTCGATATATTGCAGAAAACCGTCTGTCTGTTTGTGACAGATGCCCTTCGGGTCGCCCTTGAGGCGGAAGCTCTGGCAGAGCATCAGTTGCATTTCCGGTAAAGCCATGTTGGTGGTCTCCTATAATTAATCAATGGTTTTAAAAATGGTTGGTGGCGAACAGAGCGCATCTATCTCTTTTTCTTTTTCGAGCCGCCGTACAAAACATCGACCAGACCGTCGATCTGATCATCGCTAATGATAACAGTCAGGCCATGTTCAGCCAGTATCGAGCGGGGACTCTGGCCGGCCTCGGCGGCCAGAACGGCGAAACAGTCGTCGAGCCGTTCGGCCAGTTCATGCCAGCGCACCGCCCCTCTCCCCGGATGCGGGGTTTCTCTTGTGCCGAGCAGACAGGTAAGTCCATCAGTCCGGGGTCCGTAAATAAGTATTCTTTTCGCCTTTCCCAGATGCATATCGACATCAACCCCGTTGGAACTCAGTACGGCGACATTCGGTCTGCTGCTGGTTGGACGTGCTGCCGGGGCTGCCGGCGATTGAAGGTCTGCGGTCGCCGGGTCGCAATACTCGGCCAGGAGTGGTTCAACCAGTTCAAGATGCTCTGCCGCCGCCCGCTTCGCCCGTATCAGCGAAGCCTGGTCCGGCCCGTCGATAACCACCTCGCTGCCCGGATCGGGCCGGTAGGGAAGAATCGAGATTGAATCAGCGCCCAGTTCCATCATGGTCCGGCTGATCCGGCCCATCTGCTTGTCGTTGAACCCCGGATACAGGGTGGTAGAGATGGAAACTGCTATATTGTTAAACTTCAGGGCTGGCACACCATTCTTCTGTTCTCTGATCAACAGTTCCGCCGCAGCGCCTATTTTCAGGGTTTTCTGGCCCGGGCGGATCCAGGCGTAGAGTTTTTCGATGGTTTCAGCCGTAATCCCGTTGACCACCATCTCCACATACTCCACACCAGCGGCAGCAAGCTGAGCCGCGAACCGCTCCGCCCCGATGCCCAGCGTTCTGATTGCCAGCACCGGCTCGGGGAAGCGGGCGCGAACCAGGTCGAAGGTTCTGATCGTGGTATCAGGAACCCCGAGGGGGTCGCCGGGGCCACTGATCGCTATCATCGCAGCAGGATCTCCTTCTTCATTCAGCCGTTCCAGGTAATCGAGAGCCTCGTTGGGCATCATGAAGTCAATCCTGCTGGGCAGCGCCGAGGCAAACCTTGTGCGCGCCGTCACCTGGGGAGCGACAGGAAGATGTATAACCCCGCCACTCCCATTCGACCATGGTGGTTGCCGACCAGCTGCCATCACATTCATATCAAAACCTGACTATGACGGTTACTACAGGACAAGCTCGAACTGCGGTTCGGGGTCATCCCGGTCTTTTCTGTCGAGCAGCACGCCCAGAATTTTCTCCAGCAGCCGCAAACCTCCCATATAGCCAACCGTCGGAAAATGCTGGTGGCCCTGCCGATCAAGTATCGGGAACCCCCAGCGGACGAGCGGTACATCCTCGTCCCGGGCAATATACTTGCAATAGGTGTTGCCGATCAGCAGATCGACCGGTTCGTTTTTGATCCACTGGTGGAGCAGAAACATGTCGCCGGCAGCCTTGACATTCACCTCACATCCGGCTTCTTCGGCCATCGCTCTGATTCTCTTCTCGAACTTTTTACCCGGGGTACCGGTCACGATATGGATTGGATGCATATCGATCGACAGCAGAAACTCGGTCATTGAAATCAGCTGATCGGGGTCCCCGACCAGCGCCACCTTTTTGCCGTAAAAGTATTGATGCATATCAGATATCATGTCGACCAGCCTGCCGCGCTCCCTGGTTACCTCCTCGGGTACCGAGGTTCCGGCGACGATGCGCAGCGCATCGACAAACCGGTCGGTGGCCTTCAGGCCAAACGGCATGTCCAGAATCGAACAGGGAACTTTGCAGCGGCTGTCGAGCAGTCGGGCGGCATCGGCCGAACACCACTCCCCCAGGGCCAGCGTCCCGCTGCTGTCGCCGCTGGAGACGATGTCGTCGATCGAGGCCCCTGAATCGGGAAACATGGCGTATTCCCCGTTCAAAGGACCATTCAGCACCCCTGAGGTATCGGGGAACATGTTGATGGGGACGCCGATCATTTCGGCAATCCGCTTGAGCTCTTCCATGTCCGCCGGTTCAACCCACCCGGGGATCACGTTGACCCTGCCGTTCTTGGTGCCGGTTTTCTCGGCCAGCGCCGCCATGGCTTTGACCATGTTGGAGAAACCGGTCACATGGGAGCCGACATAGCTGGGAGTGGCAGCACCCAGCAGCGTCTTGCCCTCCGGCACTTTGCTGTCCTTGCGGGCCTTGTCAAAAATCTGGGGCAGGTCATCTCCGATCGTCTCCGAGAGGCAGGTCGTATGGACCGCGATCACCTCCGGTTCGTAAACGGTAAAAATGTTGTCGATGGCCTGCACCAGGTTGGCCTGACCGCCGAACACCGAGGCTCCTTCGGTAAAAGAGCTGGTTGCAGCAGATATCGGCTCCTTGTAATGCCTGGTCAATGTGGACCGGTGATAGGCACAGCAACCCTGGGACCCGTGACTGTGCGGCAGGCAACCTTTGATGCCCAGCGCCGCGTACATGGCCCCGATCGGCTGACAGGTCTTGGCCGGGTTTATCATCAACGCCTTGCGCTCGCTGATCTCTTTTGGTGTATGTCGTAGTAACATGGTTGTTCCTTGAAGCTGAGTTTAGTTATTCCCAAACATAGGTAGCCGACAATTCCGGGTTTTCCTGCCACGGGGCTTTCATATAGCCCCAGACCCGGCTGTTCACCAGCCGGTCGATCTCCCGGTAAAAATTAACCGCCCCCTTGAATCCGGCGTAAGGGCCGCCCGAGTCATAACTGTGAAGCTGTTTCATCGGCACACCAAGTTTCTGGATTGAATATTTTTCCTTGATACCGGCACAGAAAAGATCAGGCTTCATCAGCTCGACCAGCTTTTCCGCTTCGTACTGGTTGAGGTCATCGATTATCAACGTATTTTCTTCCATCTCGGGAATCAGACCGTCGTATTCTTTGAAACTGAACCCGCTTTTTTCAAGCTCGGCGATCTGTTCCGGACTTTTCCGTGGATTGTACAACTCCGTATCGGGTTCCACCGTGATCTCCTCGATATTTCTGCTGTCCGCATCGACCTTGAGATCAGGGATGACCTGACGCCCTTCATAGTCATCCCGGTGGGCGAATTCATAGCCGGCGGAAATGGACTTCATACCCATCTCCTTAAACAACTCCTGATAGTGGTGGGCCCGCGAACCGCCGAGAAAAAGCATCGCTGTTTTGCCTTGCGTCCGTGGATATACCTCATCCAGAGCGCTCCTGACGGCCGGCATCTCCCGGGCGATGACCTCTTCGATCCGGTCGATCAGGGACTGCTCCTGAAAATACTGACCGATCTTTCTGAGCGATTTGGCGGTGGCTTCAGCACCGATGAAATTGACCTTGATCCAGGGTATGCCGTACTTGGTCTCCAGCATGTCGGCCACGTAGTTGATCGACCGGTGGCACATCACGCAGCTGAGGTCAGCCTGGTTGGCCGAAGCAAACTGATCGTAGGTCGAGTTGCCCGAGAAGGTGGCGATATTGGTTATCCCGCAATCATCGAGAATCCGGTCTATTTCGAAACCGTCGCCGCCGATGTTGTATTCGCCCAGGAGATTGATCTTGAACGTGTCGGTTTTCTCCGTCTTGCTGGTACCGACCACATGCTTGAATATCTGGTTGTTGGCGATATGGTGGCCGGCCGACTGCGAAACGCCCTTATAACCCTCGCAGCTGAAGGCAAAAACGTTGCAGTCACCAAATTTTTCTTTCATTTTTTTGGCCACCGCATGGATGTCGTCACCGATCAGGCCCACCGGGCAGGTGGCGAAAACGGCGATCCCTTTCGGCTTGAACAGGTCGTAGGCTTCCTGAATAGCCGCCTCGAGTTTCTTCTCACCGCCGAAAATGATGTCGGAATCCTGCATGTCGGTAGACAGGGCATAGGGCAGAAAGTTCTCGCCCTCGGCAGACGATGCGCTGGTCTGGTTTCTCCTGGTCAGCCAGGCGTAAAAACTGCACCCTATCGGCCCGTGAACCAGGTTGACGATATCGCTTGTCGGTCCGAGAATAACCCCTTTGCAGCCGGCATAGGTGCAGCCGCGCATGGTGATGATGCCGGGAATGGTCCTGACATTGGCGGTGATCTCCGGCGTCGAATTCTGCTGCGCTTCATTTATCAGTATCTGCTTGGCACGTTTGCGGGCAACCTTCGGAGGATACTTCGCCAGCAGCTTTTCCTTGACCTCGGTTGGTTCCAACGGCACCATCTTTTGTGCTTTTCCCATCTCGTTCTCCATCGGAGTAGTTACATTATCGATTTCAGACCTTTCTCGCCGGTTCTGACTCGAACCGAGTCGGCAACCGGCATGACGAAAATTTTTCCGTCCCCCGGCTTGCCGGTACGATTGGTCGAAATAATCGCTTCAATGACCTCGTCGATCTGATCATCCTTGACGACTACGCTGACCATCCGCTTCGGGTAGAGCTTTCCCTTTTCCCCGAGCAGGGCGGCTGCTTCCTCGTAACCCTCTTCGGTGCCCTCGATCAGTTTCTTGTTGACGAAACCAAGCCCCCGCCCCTGGGCTTCATGGGCGAAGAAGGCATCGACGCCTGCTTCAGTCAGGGCAGCCTTGGTCTTGTTCATCATGTTCATCCTGACAACGGCGATCACTTCCTTCATGCCGCCACCTCCTCGGATGCCACTCCTTCCTTGATGCCGGAGCTGATGGTGTAGACCTCCTCAACCGCGGAAACGAAAATCTTGCCGTCCCCGAAAGCGCCTTTTTTACCCGAGCGGCCGGCGTCCATTATCGTGTTGATGACGAAATCCTTGTCAACCGCCTTAACCACGCTGAGCAGCATGGTTTTGGGGATCTCATCGTAGGTCACCTCACCGATTTTTATACCGCGCTGCTTTCCTCTGCCGGCGACGGAATATTTCGTCACCGCAGGAAATCCCGCATCCATCAGGGCGGCCAGAATGTCATCAGCCTTTTCCGGTCGAACTATGGCTCTGATCATGATCATCATTGGTAATCTCTCCGTTATTTATGGTTTGTTGTGGTCTCTTCAACGAGTTGGCCGGTTCACGCCTCGAGCAGCCCGAAGTCGAGCAGAAGCTGCTCCAGGTCTTCGATTTCCAGCGGGGAGGGGATGACGAACAGCTCGTTGTCGTCTATCGCCTTTGCCAGCCCGCGATACTCGTTGGCCTGCGGACAATCGGGATTCCATTCTATGACGGTCTTGCGGTTGATCTCTGCTCTCTGGACATCGTTGTCGCGGGGAACAAAGTAGATCATCTGAGTGCCGAGCCGTTTGGCCAGTTCCTGGATCATCTCACGCTCGTTGTCGACATTTCTGGAGTTGCAGATAAGCCCTCCCAGACGAACCCCGCCGGACTGGGCATATTTGAGGATCCCTTTGCAGATGTTGTTGGCTGCATACATGGCCATCATTTCGCCCGAGCAGACGATATAGATTTCCTCAGCCTTGCCGTCTCTGATCGGCATTGCAAAGCCGCCGCAGACGACGTCTCCGAGAACATCGTAGAAGGCGTAATCAAGACCCTCCGACTCTTCATAGGCACCAAGCGACTCGAGCATATTGATCGAGGTGATGATACCCCTTCCCGCGCAACCGACACCCGGCTCCGGCCCGCCTGACTCAACGGACCAGGAACCACCGAAACTCGGCTTTCTGATGTCGTCCAGTTCCACATCCTCGCCCTCTTCACGAAGGGTGTCGAGAACAGATTTCTGGGCCAGGCCGCCCAAGAGCAGCCGGGTAGAATCCGCCTTCGGGTCGCAGCCGACAACCATGACTTTGCGCCCCATTTCTGCCAGACCCGCAACCGTGTTCTGGGTTGTGGTTGATTTTCCGATTCCCCCCTTTCCGTAGATTGCTACCTTTCTCATGTTCATCTCCTTGTCAGGTACGTTGACCCGCTGCTGAGTTAACAACCGGGCTTGAAAGTGATTCCCAAGCCCTGTTTTTTTCGGTCTTGTCCTTGACCAGAGCAAAGCTTGTGCCATCTGTTCAAAACAAATTTTTATCAATATATTTCAACATATTATAAATATTTATCTTCTTTTGACCCTGGCGCACCCCACACAACGTTTCCGTTGATTTTGTAAGTTATCGACATTTTTGTAGTCTCTTGCCGTCGCTATTTTGTGCCTAAAAAGACCAGGCCCTGCTTTACGTTTTTGTAACCATGGTGATCATCATACAAACAAATTTGTTATTTATGGCCCGTGCATTATTGGCTTCAAAAAAATATTGTCTCATTATTTCAGTATATTGAAGACATGGCATGGAAATTGATTATAGACTGTGCAGCAATCGCTCCGGGCTTCCGCGTCCGATGGCCATGATGGAGCCAGCAGAGTCCCTCGCGGAAACCGAACCGGACCGGACAGAAAATGATGGATAACCCCGTGCAGGAACCGTGCATGATACAGTCAGTCGAGAACACCCCCGTTGAGAACAGTAAAACCCAGGGCATCGAGCTTCATGCCCTCTACCGGATAACCAAACTGATCGGCAACGCCGCCCAGCTCGACTCACTGCTGAGCTCCATCCTGGAAATTCTCAACGACACCCTGCAAATGAAGCGCGCGACCATCCTTCTCTTCGACCGGGCCTCGCAGAAATTGGCTATCAAGGCCTCCTGCGGCCTCTCCGAAAAGGAGAAAATGCGGGGCGTGTACCGCCCGGATGAAGGAGTTATCGGGCAAATATTCAGGACCAGGGCGCCGTTCATCGTTCCAGACATCACCAGCGAACCGCTATTTCTGAACCGGACCGGAGCCCGGCAGACCATGCCGAGGAAGAAGATATCTTTTCTTGGCGTACCGGTCATGGTCCATGACATCCCCGAGGGCGTCCTCACCGTGGACCGGCTCTTCGGGGACGACGTCTCGTTCGAGGAAGACATCCGCTTCCTGACCATCCTGGCGACCCTGGTCGGGCAATTTCTGACCCTGCACCGGGAAATAGAGAAAAAAGAGGCCAAACTCATCAGGGAAAATGAGAGCCTGAAAGCGAAACTTCATCCGCGCCATGGCGGGCATTTCATCATCGGCCACTCAAAACCGATGCAGGAGGTTTTTTCCATCATCGACAAGATTGCCGACTCCAATGCCACAGCACTGCTGCTGGGCGAATCGGGAACCGGCAAGGAACTGGTGGCCCGGGCCATCCACGAAGGCGGTCGGCGCTGTGACAAGCCTTTTATAAAAATCAATTGCGCCGCCCTGCCTGAAACGCTTCTGGAAAGCGAGCTTTTCGGTCACGAAAAAGGGGCCTTCACCAGCGCCCACGCCGCCCGGCCCGGCCGCTTTGAACTGGCCGAGGGGGGGACGATCTTTCTCGATGAGATCGGGGAGATGCCGCTGGCCCTCCAGGCGAAAATGTTGAGGATCCTGCAGGAGAAACAGTTCGAACGCATCGGCGGGCTGAAAACCTACAACGCCGATGTGCGCATCATCGCCGCCACCAATGTGAGCCTCGAGACGGAGATCAGCAGGGGAAAATTCCGGGCCGATCTCTATTACCGGCTCAATGTCGTACCCATCGTCCTCCCTCCGCTCAGGGAACGCAAGGAGGACATCCCGACCCTGTTCAACTTTTTCCTCCACAAGAGCAACAAGCGTAATGACAAGGACCTGAAGATCACCCCGGAGCTGCTTGATTTCATGATCGAGCACCCCTGGCCCGGCAACGTCAGAGAAATGCAGAACCTGGTCGAGCGCATGGTCATTCTGGCGGAAAGCGACCACCTGACCATCGACGACGTCCCGTCAAATTTCATCGTTCCCATACAAAACCTGAGCCGGGACCTCGTTACCCCCACCCACCAGAACCCGCCGCAGGGCAGAGCCCACTCCGGCGATTCACTGGAGTCGATCGAGCGCCGCGAAATCGAAGCATCGTTGAGACGCAACGGCTGGGTTCAGATCCGTGCCGCCCGCGAATTGGGGCTCACCCAGCGTCAGATAGGCTACCGTATAAAAAAATACGGACTGAGCCGATACAAGTCTTTTGGTTGATGCCCCCGCCTCCGCCTGCCGGCAGCCTGACATATTCCGGATTTACCGGAACCGGCTGGAGGGAGCCCGGCTCCATGGGGCTAGCTTACATTTCTGTAATATTATTATGTGTTTTATTACATATTAGTTGTTTTTGGCGCCCGCAAAAGATTAGAAAACATGATCACAAGTAACTGATTTAATATATTTTTATCATCTTTTTAGGTAATTTTCAAAAATGGCACGTCTTTTGTAATTACCCGACCAGGCAACAAACGATTCGCTTAACAAATCGATGTCAACACGATTAATCAACCCAGGAGGAAACAACGTGAACCTGAAGATGAAGATGAAACCAAAAACCTATTGGGGGGGCGCCGTCTGTCTCGGCCTCCTGGCCGTGGGGTTGCCCGCCCTGGCCGAAGAGATCAATGCCGCTGAATCGGTCATTCACCTGGCCTACGCACTCGACACCTTCTACTTCCTCATGTCCGGGGCACTGGTCATGTGGATGGCCGCCGGATTCGCCATGCTCGAGGCGGGGCTGGTGCGCGGCAAGAACACCGTCGTCATCCTGACCAAGAACGTGGCTCTCTATTCCATCGCCTGTATCATGTACATGGTCGTCGGCTACAATATCATGTACGGCGGCGGACCAAACGGCTTCATCCCCGGCATCAGCTTTTTCCTCGGGGCCGACAACGCCGTTGACGACGTTCTCAAGAGCGGCGGTGAGATCTACTACTCCGGCCTCTCCGATTTCTTCTTCCAGGTGGTCTTCGTGGCCACCGCCATGTCGATCGTCTCCGGCGCCGTGGCCGAACGCATGAAGCTCTGGGCCTTTCTGGTCTTTGCCGTGGTCATGACCGGTTTTATTTACCCGGTACAGGGCTACTGGAAGTGGGGCGGCGGTTTCCTCGATGCCCTCGGTTTTCTCGATTTCGCCGGTTCAGGCGTGGTCCATCTGTGCGGCGCCTCGGCGGCCATCGCCGGTGTGCTGCTGCTCGGTCCGCGTAAAGGCAAGTACGTTAACGGCAGGATCAATGCGATTCCCGGCGCCAACCTGCCGCTGGCAACGCTCGGTACCTTCATTCTCTGGCTCGGCTGGTTCGGTTTCAACGGCGGCTCCGAGCTGATGATCTCCACCATCGATGAAGCCAACGCGGTCTCGATGATCTTCGTCAACACCAACACCGCCGCAGCCGGCGGCCTGGTCGCTGCCCTGCTCTTCTCCCGGGCCTGGTTCGGCAAGGCCGATCTGACCATGGCCCTCAACGGCGCCCTGGCCGGACTGGTTGCCATCACCGCCGAGCCGCTCACCCCGAGTCCGCTGCTGGCCACCGTCGTCGGCGCCATCGGCGGTCTGATCGTGGTTGCTGCCATCGTCTTCATCGACAAAGCCAAGATCGACGATCCGGTCGGTGCCATCTCGGTCCACGGCGTGGTCGGTATCTGGGGACTGCTCGCTGTTTCCTTCACCAACCCCGACGGCTCCATCGTCGCCCAGGTTATCGGTGCGGCGGTGATCTTCGGCTGGGTCTTCGGAACCAGTTTCGTCACCTGGCTGATCATCAAGGCGATCATGGGTATCCGGGTCAGCGATGAAGAGGAAATGGAAGGCTGCGACATCTCGGAATGCGGGCTTGACGCCTATCCTGAATTTACCAAAGACTGATTCACAGGAGCAGACTGCAATGAAGAAAATAGAAGCGATTATCAAGCCGTTCAAGCTCGAGGAGGTGAAGGAAGCCTTGACCGAGCTGGGCATCACCGGCATGACCATCACCGAAGTAAAGGGTTATGGCCGCCAGAAGGGCCACACCGAGGTCTACCGGGGTGCCGAGTACAAAGTTGAATTCAACCCCAAAACCAAAGTTGAACTGGTCGTCGATTCCGACCTGGTCGGCAAGGCGGTCACTGCCATCCGCGATGCCGCCAACACCGGCAAGATCGGCGACGGTAAAATCTTTGTTCTACCGGTCGAAGACGTTATGAGGATTCGCACCGGCGAACAGGGCAAGGAAGCCATTTAACAACTCATTCTCCCTCAACCTCCTCCACAAAGCGCCTCCTGTCGGCTCCGGCTGACGGGGGGCGTTTTGTTTTGCCGGGGTCTCTACTGTGGCCGGGCTATTTCTGCGGTGCTGCCGCGCCGTTCTGAATGGCCTGGTAAAGCCGCTCGACCAGAGCCTGGTTGTACCCATGTGAGGTCATGTTAGCGACGACCCGACCCCTGATGGGCAAACCGAGCAGATAGAGATCACCGATCAGGTCAAGGATCTTATGGCGTACGAATTCGTCGGGATAGCGCAGCTCGGTATTGATCACCTTGCCTTCATGCATGATGATGTGGGAATTGAGATAACCGCTTCCCACCTTTCCGAGCCGCTGGGCCAGTTCGATATTCTCGAAGGTGTTGAATGAACGGGCGGGGGCTATTTCATCAGCAAAAGAATTCTTTTCAGGATTGAAGGTTAGCTTCTGTTCACCGATGGGCGGCGGGTAATCCACCCGCATCTGTACTTCAAAACCCTCGAACGGTTCCGCATAGAGGTGCTTCTCGTGGCTCTGCCTTTTGCCCAGGCCGATTTTTTTCCTGATCACGGCAAGCTTGGCCGGTGCCTGCTGCTCGACGATCCCGACCTGAGCGATAAGGTCATTGAAGTCCCTGGCCGAACCATCGACGTTTGGTATTTCGTCATCGACCTTTATGAGTACATTGGTTATGCCGTGGATCGAAAAGATAGCCATCAGGTGCTCGACCGTGCGAACCTGCTGCCGGCCGTTTTCCAGCGTTGTCGAGTTGGCCGAAAAAATTTTTGACGGGTCGGTTTTGGAGAAGTTTTCCAGGGATGTTATGTGCCCCGGAATGGTCTGCCCGTCCAGGGTCTGAAAGACGACGCCTTCGTTCACCCCCAGCGGGCTCAGGATAATGCCCGTTTTTCTGCCGCTGAGCAGCCCGACCCCGTTGAGGACGACATTGTCGCCGAGTGTGCGCTGAGGTTCGGAGGAGAGGACCACATCAACCGTTCCGCCAGGGGTTGACGATTCCGGCCCGGCGCTGCCGTGCCCTGCCCCGGCGGCGGCAGCCGCGCCGTTTCTCGACGGCCGCTGACTGATGGCGTTGTCAACCTTTTCCAACAGCGCTTCGAGGTGCAGCGGTTTTTCCATGAAATCGGTGGCCCCGGCCTTAATGGCCGTCACGGCTGTCTCGATCCCGGCATGACCGCTCATCATGATTATCGGCAGTCGGGGAAAGCGCTCGTGCAGACGCTTCAGCAGTTCCAGGCCATCCACGCCGGGCAGCCAGATATCCAGCAGAACGAGTGACGGCTCGCGGGTATCGAGGCTCTGCCAGAAGCTCTCCGCATCCTGAAATACCGTGGTTTCATAGCCTTCGTCGTTGAGGATGCCGGAGACGGTGGAGCAGATGTGGGGCTGATCGTCTACAATGCAAATGGGATTCATAATCCGGGGGTCCAGTCTCTGTTGGCAGCCGCTGTTACCCATCCAGGACCGGTGCGGCTGTGAACGGGCGGACTGCAGATGATTATCGATGCACAAATCATTAATATATTATGATTGTGGATTAAAGCTAAATGATACGGAAATTTTGCACAATCAGGATTCTGGTTGAAAAACAAGAACCGTGTCGGGCCGTTCTCCCCAACATGGCGCTACTGCCATGCTCATATTATCGCAGGCAGCGCGCCTTGTCTGGGCAGAAAGGTACATTCCCATGGAGGCATCGGCTGTTCAATAGCTCGGCACTACTATATGAACGTTTCTGAAAAAGTAATCGGATAAAAAAACAGACCTGCAGCTCTTCAGCCAGAGAAGGCTGAAATGCCACGGCTGTCTCCCCGGCCTGAAACGGGTCCACACCGACCACCATGAACCATTTGACCATAGCCTACGCCAACCACCGGCCCGAAACGATCCGCCTCAGCGAGCCGTTTATCCGGCAGAGCCAGGCCGTCATTCTCGAAGAGCCGCCCAGCCGCCTTTTACCGGCCATGCTGAACGGCAGCCTGAGCACCGACGAATACCTGTACGAACAGGATATCGAATACCCGGCGTTTGGCAGTGAACAGTGCCGGGTATTGAAATTGTATCACCAGTCGGGTGTGGAGATTATCCAGGAAGAGCCCTATTTCGAGCACCTCTTCACGGTCCAGAATTTTTTTGCCGACGGACACCGCCCCGACCAGCTCGATCCTTCCACAGAGCAATACCGGGTGTACCTGATTGAAAAAGAGGCCACCGGCAGGCTCATCGATTATTACACATCGGTGAAACAAAATGATTTTCGACAAATCATCGAAGCGGTAAAAATCTTCGCCCGGGCCGATGCCGAGCGCTTCAGACTGCGCGACCGTTTGAGGGCACAGGCCATTGCCAGGCAGGCGGGACGGTTCAGTCGTGTCTGCGTGGAAGCGGGCCCGATGCACCTGCTGCTCTTTCGATATCTGCGAAGCGCCCTGCCGTCAGGCTGGTCGGTACATCCGGTTTTTGTCGAAAACCGGGCCCTGCAGGCCATTGGCTGTCGATCCGGGCTTTACAGCCCCGGGGATGTGCTGACCGCCCACTATCTGCTGAACCACCCCGTTTCCGATGAGCACCAGAGCCTGCTCTGCGGACGGGCCCTGATCTTCATGAAAATAATCGGAAAAGAGGAATACACCGGCTGGCACAACGACTTTCCTCATCTACGAAATGATTGGCGGGCCAGCCAGCTGGTCAGTCGACTCAGTCACCAGGAGTGCGAAACCGTATTTGCACGAATGAAGGGGTTGACGACCGCCGCCGCCGGTGAACTGGTCCAGGCATACTGTGCTGACGCCCGGGGGAAAAGCTGAAGCCGGAAGTCAGAACCGCTCCTTTACGGTGTGAGTGAAGCCGATTTTTTCCGGCTGCCCTTTCTTGGCTTTTTTACGTCTGCCAAGATCGGGTTTGCGATAGGGCAGACGGTCATAATCGATTGTGCTCAACAGGTGGGCTATGCAGTTGAGACGGGCCTTTTTTTTGTTGTCCGCCCTGACCCGGAACCAGGGGGCATGCCGGGTGTCTGTTGTCATGATCATCCGGTCGTAGGCGTCGGTATAGTCATACCAGCGCTGATAGGACTCGACATCCATGGGACTCAGCTTCCACTGGCGCATCGGGTCATTGAGGCGCTTCTGGAACCTTCGCTGCTGCTCTTCCTGAGACACATCGAAAAAATATTTGATCAGCATGATTCCCGCATCGACCAGATATTTTTCGAAGGACGGGGCATTCTGCAGAAACTCCCGGTACTCCTTCTCGGTGCAGAAGCCCATCACCCGCTCCACGCCGGCCCTGTTATACCATGACCGGTCGAACAAAACGACCTCTCCGGCCGCCGGCATATGCTTGATGTAGCGCTGCAGGTAGAGCTGCGTCTTTTCCCGATCGGTCGGTGCCGGCAGGGCCACGACCCGAAAAACCCGGGGGCTGACCCGTTCGGTGATTCTCTTGATTACACCGCCCTTTCCGGCCGCATCGCGCCCTTCGAAAACCACCACGACCCGAAGTCCCTGCTGCTTGACATACCGCTGCAGCAGGCAGAGTTCTTCCTGCAGTTTCTGCAGTTCCTTTTCATAGGCTTTATCGGTCAGCTCTTTCTTCGCCATTCACCCATCCCCCATGTCATTCATCTATAAGATCATCCGCCTCAAGCGCTGCAGTTCCTGGTCCAGCCCATGGCCGGGCCGCTCTTCACCGGCCCGCTGATACCAATAGGCAGAGTTCCCCATATCCCCCTCGTCCCAGTGAAGGTAGCCGTGGATCAGACAGGAATATCTGTCGGAATGCACCTGCACCATCTGGTGGGCACCGTGCCAGTCGCCGTCATCGATAAGCTCAAAGACCTTCCGGTAATCACACTGCATGGATGTCGCCTCCATTTCTCTGAACGGGATTCCCATATCTCAAAAGAATAAACATTCTGATCCGCTCATGCCTGCAGTAGTCTCAGCCGGAGAAAAAAAAGATCGACGCCGCCAGGCTCTCTGCCGGCAGAACGACTGCGGTTGATGATGTTGCAGCCGCCGCGGGCCTGAATGGGCCGGCCTAAGCTGGTGCGGCTGAGCTTTCGCCCGCATAGCTGTTAACCAGAGCAGAAAGGTGTACCACGGGGATATCCTTGTCCAGGGCCGCCATCGCGCTTTTGAGCTGCATCAGGCAGCCTGAACAGGTGGTGGTCACCAGATCGGGCTTAAGACCGACGATTTTTCCGGCCAGGTCGTCTCTGATCCGGGCCGCGATCTCCGGCGCCCCGACATGGAACAGGCCGCCCTGCCCGCAGCACTGCGGGCCGTTCTCAAGTTCGACCAGTTCAACGCCGGGCAGCGTCTTGAGCAATGTTCTCGGTTCCTCGGTAATGGCCGCCTCGTGGCGCATATGACAGGGGTCGTGGTAAAAAACCCGGATGTTTTTCTTCTCTGTGTCCAGCTCGACGAGCTCGTCCCTGAGCAGCGACTCCAGAAAAACGGAGATCTCGATGACCCGCTCACTGATCAGTTCTGCCCGGATTTTCCAGTCCGGATCATCACCCATCAGCCTCCCGTAAGATCCAAGATGAGCGTAGCAGGAGCCGCACGATACCAGGATCGGCCCATCGCTCAACTCGAGGGCCTTGATGTTTTTCCTGGCCAGCCGCCGGGCCTCGTCTTTCTTTCCCGATGCCAGGGCTGCCAGCCCGCAGCAGCCCAGGTTTCCAGGGATGACCGGCCGGCTGCCGCTGCGGCCCAGCACCGCGGTGATCGCATCGACGATGTCGGGATAGAGATAATGGGCGGCGCAGCCGGGAAAATAGGTAATGGGGGCACCGGCGCCGGCGTCGCGGCCGCCTGGCGCAGCAGGCGGCAGCAGTTGTTCAGGAACGGGTGACCGGGCGAACAGGGCCAGCCTCAGCCGCAGGCCGCTGGCCGGCGGCAGCCGCCTGAAGAGGATATCGGCCGCCTTTTTCCCGAGGACACGGGCCGCCCCGAGCAGTTCAGGCCGGTTCAGAGCCTTGCGGGCCAGATACTTCTGATAGCCGTGCTCACCGTATAAACCGGAAAAATCCGACCGCGCTTCGATGACCGCCTCGCTGATGTCGATATGCTGCGGACAGACCGCGGAGCAGGCCCCGCACAGCAGACATTTGGAGTAGATGTCCTCGAAAACCGGACCAGGCTGCTCATCACTGAATACCTCTGCCAGATGCTGCTTGCCCCGGGCACTGTAGATCTCGTTGCCACTGGCTCTGAACACCGGGCAGACCGGGGTACAGGCGCCGCACTTGGCGCAGTGTTTTTTATTCTCAGCTGAATTCTGAACAGACCTGACATCACCCATCTATTTGGCCCAGAGCAGATATGCTTTGATGAAGGAATCGAGTTCACCGTCCAGCACCGCATCGACGTTGCCCATCTCGCTACCGGTCCGGTGATCCTTGATCATCCGGTACGGCTGCAGAACATAGGACCGGATCTGGCTCCCCCAGCCAATTTCTTTCTTCTCCCCGTGCAGGCTCTGCTGCTCCTCCGCCTTTCGCTCCCGCTCCAGCTCGTAGAGCTGGGCTGAAAGCATCTTCATGGCCATATCCTTGTTGCGATGCTGGGATCGTTCATTCTGGCACTGGACCACGATGCCGGTGGGCAGGTGGGTAATGCGTATGGCCGAATCGGTCTTGTTGACATGCTGACCGCCGGCGCCGCTGGCCCGGTAGGTATCGATACGCAAATCTTTCTCGTTGATATCGACCACGACCGTATCGTCAAGTTCGGGCATGACCATCACCGAGGCAAATGAGGTGTGCCTCCGGCCGCTGGCGTCAAACGGTGAGATCCTGACCAGCCGGTGAATACCGACCTCCGAACGCAGATAGCCATAGGCGTAGCGGCCTTCGACAAAAATCGTGACGCTTTTCACCCCGGCCTCGTCACCGGCCAGGTAATCGAGGAACTTGGTCTTGAAACCTTTATTCTCAGCCCAACGCAGATACATGCGCAGGAGCATGTCGACCCAGTCCTGGGCCTCGGTGCCGCCGGCGCCTGCATGGATCGAAATCATTGCATTGGCAGCGTCATGCTCGCCGCTGAACATGCACTCAAGCTCGGTCTGGCCGATATCCTGTTCGATGACCACGAGGCTTTCGGCCACCTCCTTCTCGGCCTCGCTGTCATTTTCTTCTACCGCCATCTCCAGGAGCAGGCCGACCTCATCGATTTCGGCCCAGGAATTCTCCCAGCTCCTGATTATCTCCTGCATCTGGCCCAATTGCTTCTGAACGATACGGGCCGCGTCACCGTCCGACCAGAAGTCAGGTTCCATGATCTTACGCTCGAGCCGCTCCACTTCCTCTTTTTTTCCGGGTAAGTCAAAGATGCTCCTTCAAGGCCAGCATCCGGCCTTTCATATCATTGAGCTTCTGAAACGATAATGCTGATCCGCTTTCCTGTGCCATAAGTTCCTCTCCGATCGGTTAACCTGATCGATCTGCTGGTCGAATGGTTCTCTTCCGGTTCAAGATTACCCGGCCTCTCTACCGGGCCGGCCTGGTTTTTCCGACGGTCATCGCCAATATAATAAGCATGACTGCCGCCGCTGCGCAGATGGGGGCAAAAAGATAGCCGCCGCGCACAAAAAATGTCCTGGTGCTCAGCAGCACTATCGCTTCTTTACCGGCCCATTCAACGAACAGACCAGAGCTGCTGCCCACCCGTCCGAGCGGATCGATGAAACCGGAAATCCCGGTGTTTGCCGAGCGCACCAGCGCTCTTCTCGTTTCGACGCTGCGATAGACGGTCATTGCCCAGCTCTGGTGCGGGGCACTCGATTTACCATACCAGGCATCATTGGTCAAATTAACCAGCAGGTTGGCCCCGACATTCACCCAGGCCCGGCTCAGCTCAGGAAAAATCGACTCGAAACAGATCAGGACTCCGGCCCTGATGTCGCCAACCTGTATCGGTTCTTCGATGGTACCCGGGGTGAAATCGCCGGCCGCCTCCACCAGCGGTGCCAGAAACGGCATATATTTCTTCAGCGGCACATATTCTCCATAGGGCACCAGGTGGCTTTTATAGTAGCCGAAGCTGAAACCTGCCGTCGGTTCAATCAGCAGTGCGCCGTTGTAGTAATTGATCTGACGCCGGGTCCGGCTCTGCTCGACCTCGAACCACGGGGCACCGACGATAAGCGCGGCACCGCTGTCTCTGGAAAAATCGACGACCGGCTGCATCAGTTCGTCCGGGCGCGGGTAAAAGGGCAGCGCCGTCTCAGGCCAGACGATCAGCGATGGTGCCTGGTCTGCGATCAGCGTCTGACTCAGACGGACATAGTCGCTGACCGTCCGCCGCCGCTCTTCAGGAGACCATTTCCTGGTCTGCTCCACATTGCCCTGCACCACCCCGACCGTTGTTTCTGCAGCCTCGCCGATCATCTGTTCGACCTGCTGCCAGCGAGCCGTCGCCGTACCATCCAGATGCCAGGCAGACCGCTGCCAGGATAGCGGCTGCACTGACCCGGTGAGCGGTCGGATAGTTCTTCTGCAGCAGGAAAAAGAGCGTGGCGTTGATCAGTACGATCAAAAAAGTGTAACCGTGGTGACCGAACAGGTCGGCGGCCTGGAGCAGTATGGGCTGGGACCAGAGACCATAACCGAGGTCCATCCAGGGAAAACCGCTGATGAGCCAGGAACGCAGCCAGTCGAGGCCGACCCACCAGGCAGCTCCACCTGCCGGCAGCAGCAGGTGGCGGCCGTTTCTCTGCATCAGATACCAGCCGGCCGCAAACAGGGCCGGATAGAAGCTCATGTAGATGACCAGCAGCAGGGCCGCGGCCACCGCAACGATCCAGGGCAGGCCGCCGTACTGCTGAAGCACCGTGACAATCCAGTAGAGCTGCAGCGCATGAAAAAGGAGTCCGAAAGCAAATCCAGAAGTCAGCGCCGTGCGCCAGGATGAAGCACGCTCCAGCAGAAAAAACAGCGGTACCAGGCAGACAGCAAGCAGCGGCCAGAACGAGAAATTGCCGGGCAGCCCGAGCCAGGTGAACAGGGCCGAACTGATTACCAGGGCGGCGTATATCGGAACAGAAACGGGCGCCATCAGGACAGGTCTTGACCCTCCAGCCTGATGATCTTGACCTTTTTGATCCTTCTTCTGCCGGCCGTGTGGACGATCAGCCGAGCGCCGCCGGCCACGACCGTGTCCCCCTCGACCCCGATGCGGCCGAGCATGTGGATGATCAATCCGCCGATCGACTCGTAGGGTCCCTCCGGCAGCTCTATGTTCAGGTAGCGCTCGACATCTTCGATGTCAACCTTGGCCTTGACCAGCAATGTGCTGTCGTCGATTTTTTCGAAGTCGTCATCGTGGACATCGTACTCGTCATCGATTTCGCCGACGATCTCCTCGAGAATATCCTCAAGCGTTACCAGCCCGCGAACCGCACCGAATTCGTCCATGACCACAGACATGTGGATCTTGCTCTTCTGAAACTCCCTGAGCAGGTCGACGATGGGCTTGTCCTCGGTGATGAAATAGGGCTGGTTGAGATAGGCCTCGATATCGCCCTCACATCGCTCTGTACCGGCGCACAGCCTGAGCAGGTCCTTGGCGTGCAGGATGCCGATAATCCGATCAGCGACGTCGCGGTAGATGGGAATCCGGGTATAGCCCTCGTCAATCACCGCTTCGATGATTTCGCCAACCGGCGCACTGACGTCGAAGCTGACGATTTCGGCGGCCGGGGTCATGATTTCCACCGCCAGGGTGTCACGGAAATCGAAGATGGAGGAGATCATCTGCTCCTCCATGCTGCTGATCAGTCCCTGCTCTTCGCCCTCTTCGAGCAGCTCCTGAATCTCATGCTCAAGTGCTTCGGTGGTATCGGGGGAGCGCCCGAACGGAAACAACACGCGCAGTCGTTTTAAAAACGGCTCCTTATCGTTGTCAGAAGGTTGGGGAGGGTCGCTACCATTGCTGTTCATAGGCTGTGATGTCGAATGTGAATGCGGGTCCCGGGTCGGGAAAGTTCTGGTTTGCGCCGGTTTGGATCATTGCTTTGTATGCTGAAATTTCTAGGACTCTTTTGGCCGAAAGTCAAGGGCAAAGGAGGCGGGGCCGCGGCTGACCGCCAGGATAGTGGGGCTGCCGGAGCTGCGCTTGTCATCCTGATTTCACCTTTCGCTTTGCAATATCGGCCAGGCCAACTATATTAGGAAGATTAACCGTCGTTTGTCCGGCTCATGCAGCCGGCGGCGAAAGAGATCGCCGCAGAACTATTTTTACGTCACCAACATCAAGAGGACCAATGTGGAAGGAAAGGTACTCATCGCCAACCGCGGCGAAATTGCCATCCGCATCATGAATGCCTGCCGGGACCTGGGCCTGGAATATGTCGTCGTCTATACCGAAGCGGACCGGAACTCGGAACATGTCTGCCGCAACCGGACCGAAGGGCCGGATCAGAATGGCTGGAAAATAACCAGCTACACCGAACCCAACGACATCTTCGCGGTGGCCGATCACGCGCAGTGCACGGCCATCCATCCGGGCTATGGCTTTTTCTCCGAGGACTACCGATTCGCCCGCCGGGCGGCAACCAGAAAGCGGCCGCTGACCTTCATCGGGCCGAGCTGGCAGGTGATCAGGGACCTGGGAGACAAGATCAACACCAAACGGGTCGCCAACAAACTCAATATCCCCACCATCCCCGGCACCGACGCCCCGATCTACAACGAGATGGACGCCGAAGAAATCGCTTTCTCACTGCTCGAGAACCAGCGCATTCTCGGTATCAGCGATCCTTCCGTGCTGGTCAAGGCGGCGGCCGGTGGCGGCGGTATGGGCATCGAGGAAGTCACCGAGATCGAGCAGTTCCGGCGGGTTTACCGGCAGCTTCAGAACTACGCCAAACGGCAGTTCGGCGACGGCGGCGTGCTGATCGAGCAGTGCCTGCGGGATTACAACCACCTGGAGGTCCAGCTGCTCTGCTCGCGCTACAGCGAAAGGATCCATTTCAGCTCGCGCAACTGCACCATCCAGTCAACCGGCCGGCAGAAACGGGTCGAGGCGGCCCCGGGCTTCCACAGTTCCTGCTTCTCCTATGATTTCGACGAGCAGAAAGTTCTCTCCCAGATCGTCGACTATTCTCTGAAACTGGCCGAGTATGTCAATTATGACAACGTCGGGACCTGGGAGTGGATCGTCGACAGAACGGGTCAGCCCTACCTGCTTGAAGTCAACACCAGAATTCAGGTGGAAAATGATGTTTCCGCCCGGATATCCTATATCAACGGCGAGCAACCCAATTTGATCCGCGAACAGATCCGGCTGGCGCTGGGCGAGCGCATCGGCTTCAAACAAAAAGACATCACCTTTCGCGGAGCCGCCATCGAACTGCGCATCGTGGCCGAGGACACCAGGCGGGGCTTCGCTCCCTGGATCGGTACCATCAGCGAATTCTCCTTTCCCCGTCACGACTGGTCAGTGGTCTATACCCACGTACCCGGCGACCGGGACTATCCGATACCCAGCGACTTTGACCCCAACCTGGCCCTGGCCCTGGTCTGGGCCGATACCATGGACGAAGCCAAACAGCGGGCAGCCCGGTTTATCGATGAATCGGTTATTCGCGGCACTGATTCCAGCGGCGGCCCGATCATCACCAACCTAACTTATCTCAAGGAAAATCTGGATCGTCTTCTGACGTTCTGAGCTTATCGTATCGAGTTATGAAGGACAAACTCAAGCAGCTTCAAAATATCGAGGAGCGGATCAACTACCTGATCCAGATCAAGGACTACTCCAACTGGGGTAACCTGGACGGCTTTAAGAATTCCTGTGGGCAGCTCAAGGCCACGGTCTACGATTTCAGCGAGGAGGAGCTTGGCGTAGAGATCCGCAAGCTGAACGACTCCATCCTGTTTCTCGAAGAGCGGGCCGAGGAGCAGCTGACACCCATGGAGCGGGTCCGCATCGTCCGCTCGGTGCAGCGTTTCAGTCTCAAGGACATTCTTGAAAACGTCTACGACGACTACACCGAACTGGGCGGCGAGGAAGACGCCAATATCGACCCGGCCATGATCTGTGCCAAGGCTACCCTGACGAGAAAAGGCAAAAAAAAGAGTCACACTGTCAGCGTCATGGTCATCGGCCAGGAGTGCGGCCACGGCGAAGAGTTCCGCAACGGCGGTTCTTGCCGGCCGGAAGGCAATGAGAAGGCGATGCGCTACATGAAGGTCGCCGAGACTGAGGGCATCCCCATCCATTTTTACGTGTTCACGCCCGGCTCCTATCCGGTTGAGGAATACCCCGGTGCCGCCCAGCAGATTGCCAGGAACATCTACACGATGACCAAGCTGCGGGTACCGACCGTTTCCTTCATATCGGAAGGCGGCTCGGGCGGCGCCGAGGCCATCGGGTTGTCCGACTACCGGCTGATGGCCAGCCACGGATACTATTCAGTCATCTCGCCCGAAGGCGCCGCCGCCATCGAAGGGCGCATCGGAGAGGGAAACAGGGTACCGAGTGAACTGGTCGAGGTCTGTGCCGATCGGCTGCGGCTGACGGCCGTGGACAACCTCAATCACGGGATCATCGACCGGATCATCAAGGAACCGCCGCTGGGTGCCAGAAGAGACGACTTCGCCTTTTTTGGTAAGCTTCGCTCGGAGATGGTCAACGCCACCGACCGGGTAGTGCTGTCGACCAAGAACTTTCAGGCCTTCAGAACCTGGGAACTGGGAAGGAAAAAGGCCAAGGCGGAGAATAGAGAGCTTGATGTGGAAATATCCTGGGATCTTTCCAACGACGAGACCACCCGGCTGCTCAAGCAGCGCTCACAGAAATACCTGTCGATGGCCTCGCATGGCTATATCGGTCAGCCCGAAGCCCATGAGACGATGTTCAGCCAGGTCCGCACCCAGAGCGAGCAGTTCTACTACACCCTGCGCTACGATATCCTGAAAAACCAGAAGCGGCAGCTCGAGAAAATGCTCAGCGACGTTTCCGGTGAAGGATCGGTGATGATGAAGCGGGTCACCGAACCACTGCTCTCAGTGCTCAATTTTCTCAGCGGCAGCGAGAAAAAACCACCGACCCGGCTGATCACCTATACCGGTAACGGCAAGAATCTGACCCAGCAGCAGGACCCGCTGGAAATCACCGACACGTACACCAGCCCTCTGGCCAGGGAGGACCGAACCGTTACCTGTCCCAACGCCGAAGTCCACGGCTGCAAGGATCTCTGGATACCTGATCTGTACGGCGAATTTGGCGGCGTCTGCGAAACCTGCGGCCACCACTTTCCACTGGAATATCAATGGTACCTGGAAAATGTCTTCGACCCCGGGTCGATCCGCCTGTTCAACACCCACCTCACCGCCCAGAACCCGCTGGGTTATACCGGTTTTGGTAAACGGCTGCAGGCATCGATGGATAAAACCGGGCGCAAGAGCGCCAATATGACCTTTACCGCAGCCATCAACAGCATCGAGATCGTGGCCTCGGTACTCTACTCCGACTTCAGAAACGGCACGGTCGGCTCCACCGAAGGAGAAAAGTTCGTCCAGGCCTGCAAACTGGCCCAGCGCAAAAAACGGCCCCTGCTCGCCTACGTCCACACGACCGGGGGAATCAGGATCCAGGAAGGCACCCTCGGCGTCATCCAGATGCCCAAATGCACCATGGCGGTCCGGGAGTACATCGATTCGGGAG
This sequence comes from uncultured delta proteobacterium, assembly GCA_963845115.1. GTDB lineage: Bacteria > Desulfobacterota > Desulfobulbia > Desulfobulbales > Desulfocapsaceae > JABDQA01. The sequence continues at coordinate 743,645 of CAWJQN010000003.1, forward strand.
GGCTCTACATCGTCATTTACGACAACAACTCCTACGCCGGACCGGTGGCCTCCTTCCTGGGCTGCTCTCCCTACCAGTTTGCCGTCCGCTCATCGAGGATCGGCTTCGCCGGCCCCCGGGTCATCAGGGAAACCACCGGCATCGATATTCCGCCGGATTACCATTCGGCCAGAAACGCGCTGAGACGCGGCCATATTCAGGGGATATGGGACAGGAGGGATTTCAGAAGAAACCTTCACAAGGCGCTGCTGACCATGGGAGGCCCCCACCTCTACTATCACTGATCGGCACCGGCACGGCTCAGACAGACCCCGCTGATTCTTGCCTGAGCATCTGATCGGCGCGCTTATAGCTGTCGATGGAACCGATGTCGAGCCGGCCTGAGTTCAGCCGGAAGCCTTTGACCCGGCTGGAGGTGCAGAGATAATCGATGAAGTGGCCCGGGGCGTCGTGGTTGGCCGAAGTCGACAAAAAAGTTTCGAGCTCTGACCAGACGCTGGCCTGAAAAAAATAGAGCGGCGGGCAGATCCACTGCGACGGGGGATGCTCCGGCTTTTCATGCAGGCGCAGTACCCGGTCGCTGTCGCCGAATTCCAGCACCCCGGTGTTGCGCAGGTTGGCTCTTTCGGTCTCGGCAAGGGCGACCACCCGATGCTCATCCCCGCGCAGAAAATCATCCCACAGCGGCGCCAGTGCAAAGCGGTAGATATTATCACCGCCTGAAACCAGGATCTTGTCCGGTGCGGCGATCATCTTCAGGGCCAGCGCCAGGTCCCCGGCCGCCCCGAGGCGGCTGTCGTTGTCCATGCAGCCGTCGTTATGAACCTCGATGACCAGGGAACCCCAGGCTCCCCGCTCCTGGCGGCTGTCTCGCCAGCGGCGGAAATGATCGTGAAACCGGGCGTTGCTGACCAGGTGCACGGTACTGATCGAGGGCAGGCCGGCGATCTGCTCCAGCAGATAATCGAGCACCGGCCGGTCGGCAACGGGCAGCAGCGGTTTGGGGAAATTACTGGTCAGCGGGTACATACGGGTGGCAAACCCGGCGCACAGCAGAACCGCGTTCATACGAAACGCACCCCGTCATCAGAACGGCCCAGGTAGACAAAAGCCTGGTCGGCCACCTCGGGATGCTGCTGCCGGTAAGCGGCCTCGATCTCACGGGCCGTATTTTCCGCCGATGAGGATCTCACCAGACCGACCACGCAGCCGCCAAAGCCACCGCCCATGAAGCGCGAGCCATAGACCCCGTCGGCACCACTGACGATCTGCTGAAGATCGCAGACCGCCGGAACCCCGCACTCGTATTGCTCGATGGAACTCCTGCACGATTCATTCATCAGCCGCCCGAAGGTCTCGATATCGCCGTCGTCCCAGGCCCTCAACCCGTCCATTACCCGTTGCGACTCGTCGAAGAAGTGGCTGGCCCGCCGACGGATATGGTTCTCCAGATCTGTCCCGAAACGCTCGAATATCGAACGCTGCACGCCGGACAATTGATCGGCCTCCCCGTTTCCGGCCAGGGCCGACAACCGTGCTGCGGCAATGCGGCATTCATCGACTCTGGAGTTATATCCGGAGGTGGTCAGTTCCCGCGAATATCCCGAGTAGGCGACGATGATCCGGTAGTCGCGGGATGTGCAGCGGTCCACCATCTCAACCACCGTTTTGTCCACCGTGTCGATATGCAGCAGATGACCTTTCCTTCCGAACACGATCGAGGCCTGATCGAGGATACCGTTGTTCAGGCCGATATAGTTATTCTCGGCACGGCGCGTCAGGTTGACGTAGTCCCATGGCGAAAGCTCGAGTTCGTTGACTCTGGCCAGCGCATGCAGATAGGCGAGCAGCACCGAGGCCGATGAACTGAGCCCGCACCCGGGCAGCATTCCGTCAAGCAGCCCGCGAATCCCGCGCTTGAGTTCATATTTTTCCTGCAGTGCCAGGGCCGCCGCCCGGGAATAGACACCCCAGAAGCTGCCGGTGGAATCACCGATCGAGCCCAGGTCGAAACTGACCCTGCCCGGATAATTTCTGCTTCTCAGCACCACCGTCTGGTCACCACTGCTGGAAAAAGCCATCAGGGTGCAGGCGTTGATGGTCATACCCAGCACCGGGCCGCCCTGGTGATCAATGTGGGCACCCAGCGGGCAGATCCGGTAGGGCGAGGCAATCACCGAGATCTCAGCCGGTGCGATCTGCTGCTCTGTGGTGAAGCTGTCGATGAGCTGTTCTTTCAGCTGGCTGATAGCGGGAAATTCCATCTCCGGAGGTTTTCTTTGATAGATGTATGATATCAGAATGTTATAAGCCTATAACCGCGACTGAGATAGGCCTCCATGGAGGGATGCCCCATCAGGTCACCAGCCACGGTAAGCCCCTGGGCCCGGGCATCCTCGATGGAGCCCAGTTTGGCAGAGCAGGCCTTGCAGACGCAGTCGATCAGCCCTTTCTGCTTCACCTTTTCATAGAGGTTCGCAAACGGGGCTTTGGGGTCCTTGAAAGCCGACACCAGCCTCACGGCGCCACCCTCGATGACGATTTTGACCTCATGGCCTTTCTCATCAAAGTCCAGTGCGTAGAGGAGTACATGGCCGAAACAGATCATTTCGGGATTGTAGGTGACCAGGACAATTTTATCCATGCTATTCCCTCACAACAGGTTAATTTTTTACGATGATTCAGAAAATCGTTTGTCTGCCCCGTTAAAATCATGTAACTCATGAGAAGTCTACAACTTTTAGGATATACCTGCCAGAGATACCTATGACAAATGTCCCTTGTGTAAAAACGCGCCGTTCATCGGCCGCCGTCGTCCTTGCAGCTCTGCTCTGCCTGACCCTGTTCCCGGGATGCCGTCCGGCCGAGCCGCTCCCGGTGCTCAACGCCATCGATATCCCATACACCTTCATCGACCAGGATAACCAGCCGTTCAATCAGGAGATGTTCGCCAACCGGATTCTCGTGGCAGATTTTTTCTTCACCACCTGCCCAACCATCTGCCCGATCATGAAATCCCAGATGCTCCGGGTGTACGAGGCTTTCGAGGGCAACGATCAGGTCGTGCTGCTCTCCCACACCATTGACCCGGAGCACGACACCGTCGCCGTGCTCGATGAATACGCCGCCCGGCTCGGAATCGATGCCAAGGGGTGGCGCATGGTCACCGGCGACAAGGAGGAGATCTACGACACCGCCTACCGCTTCGGCCTGGCCGCCATGGAAGACGACAGGGCTCCGGGAGGGTTCATCCACTCCGGCTCCTTTACCCTGGTGGATCGCCAGGGAAGAATCAGAGGCTACTACCAGGGAACGGAGGACGAACCGGTCGACAGACTGATCAAAGATATCAGGCGGCTGCTCGATGAGTCATGACTGGCTGGCCGGAACCGGCCTGTTCAAAAGCGCTGCGGCCATCCTGCTTGTCACCGCATTGAGCTCCCTTGGCAGCGGCTGCAGCTCCAGTGGCGGCGACCCCGCCCTCTACAGAAAATATTGCGCAGCCTGTCACGGCCCCGAGGGCCAGGGACTGCGGTCCTTATACCCAGCTCTTGAGGGCTCGGTCTACCTGAACAGAAAAATTGAGCAACTGCCCTGCCTGATCAGAAAAGGAGCGGGGAATTCCATCCGGATGCCCGGCTTTCCCCAGCTTACCAGCGGGGAAATGAGCGATCTCATCGTATACCTTGACAGCAGGTGGGGAACGAACCACATCACCATTTCCGAGCAGACGGTTGCCGCATGGCTCACGACCTGTCCCTGACAAGGTGGCGGCAGAGCGCCAGCCGGTTCATGGCCGGACTGTCGATCCTGCTGGCCGCAGCATTTGCCTGTCAGTACGGTTGCACCAATCCGCAGGCTGAGAAGAATGAAGCGCTGAGAGAAGAGATCATCGAGGTCCATGATCGGGCCATGGAAAAGATCGGCACCATGTTTGCGCTCGAGATGAAACTGAAGAACGACCCGCCGCCGGGACTCAGCCGGGAGATAATCGATCGGCGGGTGGCGGCACTGCAGGAGGCCAACCGGGCCATGTTTGCCTGGATGAATCAGTACCAGACGCTGGCGGTGGCCGACGACATCGAAACCGATACCAGGTATCGTCTCGAACAGCTCGACCTGATCAAAGAAGTCAGCCGCCTGACCGACCAGGCTATTTCCGATGGTGATGGTGGGCAATTGGAACCGACTGATTGAAATAGCTGAAGAGATACTTACCCTTATCCATTAGAGTCCTGAACAACCCTTTGTTGGAGTTTTTATGTCAAGCAATTTCGGAACCTTATTTAAAGTATCCACCTTCGGCGAATCACATTGCAAAAGTGTCGGCGTGGTCATCGACGGCTGTCCCCCCGGACTTCCCCTGGTCGAGGCGGACATTCAGCTTCAACTCGACCGGCGCCGGCCGGGGCAGTCGAAGCTGACCACGGACCGCCAGGAAAAAGATCGGGTACAGATTTTATCGGGAACGGAAAACGGCCTGACCCTCGGCAGCCCGATCGGGCTCAAGGTCGACAACCAGGACCAGCGGCCGGGCGATTACGGCGATATGGAAACCATCCCTCGCCCTTCCCATGCCGATTTCACCTACATGGCCAAGTACGGTATCAAGGCATCCTCCGGCGGCGGCCGCTCCAGTGCCCGGGAAACGATCGGCACGGTCTCCTCCGGGGCAGTCGCCGACAAGATTCTGGGGCTCAAGTACGGCATTGAAATCGTCGCCTGGGTCAGTTCGGTGGGCCCTTTTACGGCCCTGCCGGTCGATCTGAAATCGATCACCCGGATGACGGTGGACCAGACCGATCTGCGCTGCCCGGATCCCCAGGTTGCAGACGACATGCGTGATCTGATCATGCAGCTCAAAGACAGCGGCGACTCAACCGGCGGGACCGTTTCCTGCGTAATCCGCAACGTGCCGCCCGGTCTGGGCGAGCCGGTCTACGAAAAACTCGAAGCAAAACTGGCCCAGGCGATGCTTGCCATCCCGGCTACCAAGGGCTTCGAAATCGGCTCGGGCTTCGGCGGCACCCAGCTGCGCGGGTCCCAGCACAACGACCCGTTCACCATGAAAGAAGCCGGCCTGGGTACGACCACGAACAACTCCGGCGGCATCCAGGGCGGCATATCAAACGGTGAGCCGATCTATTTCAGGGTCGCCTTCAAGCCGCCGGCAACCATCTCACAAGCCCAGCAGACAGCTGATTATCACGGCGCCGATGTCACCCTGCAGGCCAAGGGGCGGCACGACCCCTGCGTGGTCCCCCGGGCTGTGCCCATCGTCGAGTCAATGGCGGCGCTGGTGATCATCGATATGGCCATGCGTCAGGAAGCCCGGCTGGCATTCGGCCGGCTTTAGCGGACAGCGCGAAGATGCTTGCCTGCCTCCAGGATCAGTTGTCCTCGCCGAAATTTTTCCGCTCGCCGGGGCTCGGGGCCGAAAGCGTATCCGGCAGCCCTTTGATATACAGGTCCTGCTTGGCGTAAGGTATTTCGATCTGCTCAAGGTTGAGGCGCTTGTAGATAGCGGTGTTCATGGTATCGACAGCCCTGCCCCTGTCCTCAGGACCTTTCACCCAGAACAGCAGTTCGAAATCGAGGCTTGAGGACCCGAACTGGCGAAAGCGCACGCGCGGCTCGGGAATCGTGCAGACCAGCGGGTCCGCCTTGGCGGTCTCGACCAGGATCTGCTTGACCAGATCCACGTCTGAGCCATAGGCCACGCCGATCTTCAGACGGACCCGCATCTTCTCATACGGCCCGCCGGACTGGTTGATGATCATCGAGTTTCCGATTATCGAATTGGGAATCGTCACTTCGATGTCATCTCTGGTCAGAATGCGCGTGGAGCGCAGACCGATATTCACCACCTTGCCCCGGCCGCCCCGGTCCAGCTCGATGTAATCCCCTACCTTATAGGGAGCGTCTGCAATGATGAAGACCCCGGAAAACAGATTTGACAGGCTGTCCTTGGCGGCAAAGCCGATGGCGATACCGGCGATACCGGCCGAAGCCAGCCAGGCCGTCATGTCGATGTTCCAGATCACGAAGAAAGCATAGACACCGCCCCCGAAAATAACGATCTTGGCCAGGTTGTCGAACAGGGTGACGGTGCGATGCTGGATGAATGTGAACTTATTGGACAGACCGGCAACCCGCTGCAGAAACAGCGACGACAGGCTGCTGAAAAATATCACCCAGATCACGATTCCGACGGTCCGCATGCCCCTGATCAGATACATGTTCCAGACACTGATCGGCATCAGGGCAATGCCGGCGCTCAGGCCGATAACCACGAGCGTGAAATATACCGGGGGCCGCAGCAGCAGAATGATCTGATCGTCGATCTGGAAGCGGGTACGGCTGGTGATCGAACGGAGGAGGCGAAAAACCAGCCAGGTCAGCAGCGAGGCACTGGTAAAGGTGACCAGGATGACGATGCTGCCCTGGACCCAGGGATTAGAAGAAACCAGCTCGTAGAGCGGGCGCAGTGAATCGACCACCATCGTGTCGAGCTGCCGGGCCTGCTCTGGTTCGGCGGCCCGGGCTGTTGAAGCCAGGATTATACCAATCCAGGCCGCTGCCCCATACAGCAGAGACGGTCTTGGCCGCGTGTTGGGGATCATGCGGGAAGGACGGAAAAAGCTGACATGTCCCGATAAAAAGAAACGAAAGCGGATCAGATACCTTCCTCGAGAACTGACCCGGGTCCGGCCAGAGGCCTGAAGGTCTTCCTCGATGAACCGCAGTGAGGGCATTGCCAGTCGTCCGGCAGATCCTTGAAAGAGGTGCCGGCAGGGGTGCCGGTTTTCGGCTCTCCTTTTTCAGGGTCGTAGACGTAGCCGCAATTGCTTACCTGGCACTGATACATTTCTTTCGGGTCAGTCATGTTCTTCTCCTTGGTTGATGAGTAAAAATTTTGACTGATCAAACCATATCAGCAATGCCCCCGATCATCAACTGAAAAGCCTGATTTAATGATGCCCGGCGGACCCCCGAAAAACCTCGACAACCCGGCCGGCAGAGCAGAACCCCGCCCGCCAGCCCGGGGAAAAATAGGCGTCGAATCTTCTGCCGCCTGCCCGGGAAACGGGCCAGCGGGAATGCAGCCAACCACTGGCCAGATTATCGATCCATCTGGACAAATGGAAATTGCTGATAATTCTATCTGATGTCTGCTACGCAGACAGAAACCACCGACATTGACGGATAACATGAAAAAAGGAGACGTATCATGCTCAACAAATACATCTGTATTGTGGCCGCTGCACTGCTTGTAACTCTCAGCTTCGGGTCTTCGGCCCTGATTGCCTCCGGCCACGGCACGGCGGCATCTCAGGCATCGGATATGGCGGGTAAAGCTGCTGGAATGATGGACAAGTTGAATGTCAACACGGCCAGCATCGAGTCGCTGGCCAAGATACCCGGCCTGGACCAGAAGATCAGTGAAGCGATCGCCGCTTACAGGGAAGCGAACGGAGCCTTCAAGTCGCTCTCGGAGCTGGCCAATATCGAGGGGATCGATGCCGGGCTCCTGGATAAGATCAAGCCGTTTCTGACGATTTAGCCATGAGGCCGGCACCACTTCCCCGGCGGTGCCGGCCTTATGCTCAGACAACCCCGTCGGCCTTAAGCTTTGATATAGCGGCTCGATCGTAGCCGAGTTCTTCCAGGATCTGCTCGGTATGCTCCCCCAGATCGGGCGCCTTGCAGCGGTTTTCAGCCGGGGACCGGGACAGCTTGATCGGGTTGTTGAGCAGCCTGATCCGGTCATAGGTAGGGTGATCCCAGTCAACGAAATAGTCGTTGGCCAGGGCCTGGTCGTCGCGCGTCACCTCGAGCGGGGTCTGCAGCGGGGACCAGATAAGTTTGTTCTGACTGAGTACCTCGCCCCAGTCCGCATAAGATCGTGAGCGGAAGACTTCCTCCAGCAGCGCTACCAGTTCGGCGGCGTTCTCGGCTCGGGCCTGCTGGTTGGAGAACCGGGGGTCATCGATCAGCTCCTTCCGGTCAATGGCCGTGCAGAACGTCGGCCAGTAGTGCTCGGAGTTGGTCATACCGAGCATGATCCAGCGATTGTCTGCGGTGGGGTAGATATTGCGGATGGGGTTGCCGATATTTCGCCTCGAGGGACGCACCGAATCCTCGCCGCTGATCAGGCAGCCGGTGATATCGGTGCCAAGGGCGAAAATCGCGCTGTTGTAAAGCGAAACTTCCACCTCCTGGCCCTCGCCGCTGCGCTCGCGCATAAACAGGGCGGCCATGACCCCGGCCAGCAGACTCTGGGAGGTGATACTGTCGCCGTAGGCCGGCCGGGAAATATTGGGAGCGCTGTCCGGCTCGTGCATCAGATCCATCACCCCGCTTCTGGCCCAGAAGGCGACCGAGTCATAACCACCGACGTTTTTTTCCGGTCCCTTTTGGCCATAACCGGTCAGGTTGGCATAGATGATTCGCGGATTTCTCTGTGACAGCGTTGCGTAGTCAAGATGAAATTTTTCCATCTCATAGGGGCGCAGATTGTTCAGGAAAACATCACCGCCCTCGACAAGCTGGTGAATAATCTCCTGCCCCTCGGGTGATTTGAGGTTTACCGTCAGGCTTTTCTTGTTCCGGTCCACATGCTCCCAGATATAGTTGACCTGGTGCGGTCTCGCCCAGCCGGCCATCCCCGAAGCCAGCAGGTGACGCTGCAGATCCCCCCGGCCGGGGGGTTCGACATGGATGACCTCCGCCCCCCAGCTGCCCATCAACATACCGGCTAGGGGCATGGCGAAAGCGCCACCGACTTCGATTACCTTTATTCCCTCGAGTCCCTTGGTCATAGCCGTATCACCTCGATATAGATGTATGGGTTAACAGGCCGTCCAACTGCCGCCACGGTTGCTCGAGGCCAGGACGCTGTCGATAAAACGGACCCCGACCAGACCGTCCCTGGCGGTCGGGAAATGCAGAGCCAGCGGATCGGCTTCGATACCCGCTCGGCGGGCGGCGATGGCCTCGGCAGCATCGCTGTACAGATTGGCGAAGCCGTCGGGAAAACCCTCGGGGTGGCCGGCCACGATCCGGCTCGAGCGGGCTGCCAGCGGCAGTGTGCCGGGGCCGTTGGGGGTCCTGATCTGAGCAGGGGCGCCCAGCGGCCTGAAGTGCAGCACCTGTGGCTGCTCCTGCATCCACTCCAGCGAGCCGAGCGTGCCGCTCACCCGGATTCGCAGGCAGTTCTCCACACCGGCGGCAGCCTGGGTTACCCAGAAACAGCCTCGGACGCCCTGCTCCAGCCGCATCAGGGCGCCGGCGAAATCGTCTACACGGCGCTCCGGCACGATGGCGCCGACCTCGGCCGCCACCTCGGTCACCTCGAGCCCGGTAATAAAACGCACCAGGTTGTGGGCATGGCTGCCGATATCGCCGAGCACCAGGGACGGCCCGCTTTTGGCCGGATCGAACCGCCAGGGAACAGGCCCCATGTCCGGATCGGGGTCGTCTTCCCTGGCCTTGCCGCCCTGAACGTACTCGACCTGCACCAGGCGAAGACTCCCCAGCAGACCGTCCTCGACCATGGCCCGGGCCTGGCGCACCATCGGGTAACCGGTGTAGTTGTGGGTCAGACAGAATATCAGGCCGCAATCCTCGACCAGCCGCACCAGTTCTTCGGCCTCGGCAACGCTGTTGGTCATCGGCTTGTCGCAGATCACATCGAAACCCTGGTTCAGGGCCGCACAGGCGTAGGGGAAATGTGAGTCATTGGGGGTCATGATGGCCGCCACCTCGGCACCGTCATCCCGGTCAGATTCACGCGCCAGCATCTCACCGACTTCAACATAGGTCCGATCTTCATCGAGGCCAAGTTCACGGCCGGCAGCCTTGGCCCGTTCCGGATCGGAGGACAGCACCCCGCAGACCACCTCATAGCGATCGTCCAGCCGGGCCGCCTGCCGGTGCATCGAACCGATAAAGGACCCGGGCCCGCCGCCGATCAGGGCCAGGCGCAGCCGGCGACCAAGCATGGTGTACACAGGATTAAGACTCATTGCGTCTCCTTGTTAGCATTGAGTACCGATATTGTACCGCACCAGAGGTAAAACATACGCCTCACTATACCACGGCACATCAGAAAAGGCGTCCTGCACCGGCCGGAAAACAAAAAAACTGCTGGACCGTGCTGCACATCCTTCAGCCATTCACACCGGCCAGCGGTTGAAATATTCCAGCACCTCGGTTATTATGCGACATTATAACCGGGTACCACTTTCTGTATCACTGGAATTCAGAACGCTCAGCTGCTTTTTCCCTGTTTTTCCGTTGTACGTCATTTTCACTTTCTACGGTTCATCCTATGGCTGAAAAGCTGCCGATTATTATTTCCGTACCCCATGGGGGTGAAATCATCGCCCCGGAGATGTCCGACCGTACCCTTCTGTCCCGCCGAGATATATTCAGTGACGGTGATCCGCTGACCCGTGAGATCTATGACTTCAGAAACATGACGGAGCACTATTTTGAAACATCCATTGCCCGGGCTCTGGTCGACCTCAATCGCGCACCGCATGACCTGCCGCCGGAAAACCACGATGGCGTGGTAAAGAGCCGCACCGTTACCGGCAAAAAAATTTACCGCAGAGACCACATCCCCCGCGGAGACGCCCGCCGGCTGCTGCTCAAAAAGTATCACACCCCGTACCACGAGGGACTGGGAAAGAAAAGCAGGATACCCGGTCTGTTCTGCGGCATCGACTGCCATACAATGCTCGACCGTTCTCCTGCCGCCAGTTCCCAGCCCGGCAAGCCGCGCCCTTTCATCTGCCTGAGCAACCGCGGCAATCGGCGCGGCAATCGGGAGAAAGACAGGCAACTGACCTGCCCCCCTGAAATGATACGCTCCCTGGCCCGGTTCCTCCAGGAGGAGTTTCCCGAAGAAGCGCATGACATAACCCTGAACGACCCTTTTCTGGGCGGCTATATCGTGCAGCGCCACAGCCGCCATCTTCCCTGGATTCAGATAGAGCTGAATCGTAAAAGTTACCTCTCGCCCCAGTGGTACGATCCTGACAACCTGCACGTCTGTCATGAACGAATCGGCCGGCTGCACAGCGGGATGCTGACGGCGATCACCAAATTCGTCCACTACAACCACCAGGCCCCGGGCCTGGAAGAAAAGGTTGCCTAGTACCTCCTGCCGGCTATCTCACGGCTCCTCCAGACGGTCCGGCGACTGAGAATTTTGCCTCCGGTTCAGGCCAGAGCTGTCGGTAAATCCGGGTAAATGGTTGACGGATGGTTATAATGCGCTAATATGTCATGCTTGTGCCCACAACAGAGCGGCCCGCAACGCCGACGACCAATGGCGGTGCCAACACTGCACGTTATAAAATCAGCCGTGACAACCTGTTATCTTTGACAGGCCCCGATGACATTCAAACAGACAGCCCTGAGCAAATTTCTCGATCGACTGGCTCCGCCGGTCGGCCTCCTGCTGATGATTCTCTCCATCGCCATCGGCGCGGGGACCGGTCTGGCCGCGGTGCTGTTTATCAAACTGATCTACGCCATTCAGTATCTTGGCTATGAAACACTGCCGGCACTGCTTCCCGGTCTCGGCAACTTCGTCTACTTCATCGTACCGGTCATCGGCGGACTGCTGGTCGGACCGCTGATCCTGTTCGCTAAGGAGGCCAAGGGCCACGGCGTTCCCGAGGTCATGCAGGCCCTGATCATCCGGGGTGGCCGCATCAGGGCCCGGGTGGCCGCCGCCAAGATCGTCGCTTCCGCCCTGTGCATCGGTACCGGCGGTTCAGCCGGGCGGGAGGGTCCGATCGTCCAGGTAGGCTCAGCCCTTGGCTCAAGCATCGGCCAGGTATTGCGGCTCTCCGATGACCGGATCAGAAACCTGGTGGGCTGCGGCGCAGCGGCCGGCATTGCCGCCACCTTCAACGCCCCGATCGCCGGTGTGGTCTTCGCCATCGAAGTACTGATGGGCAATCTGCAGGTCCGCTCTTTCGGCAACGTGGTCATCGCCGCCGTTTCCTCATCGATTGTCAGCCGCTTTTTTCTCGGGGCCCGGCCTGCTTTTTCGGTTCCGATCCACTCGATGGTCTCGCCGGTTTCATTAGTCTTTTACCTCATTCTGGGCCTGCTTTCCGCGCTGGTCGGCATCATGTTCATCAGGATGCTCAACAGGGCCGAGGACACATTCGACAACTGGGATTTCCCCCAGATCTACAAACCGGCGGTCGGCGCCGCCCTGCTCGGCATCACCGGTATGATCTTCATGTACCTGCCCGGGTCATCGGGGATTTTCATGCCTTACATGTACGGCTCCGGTTTTCATTTCATCGAGCAGGTGCTGCTCGAGAACGTGCCCTTCTGGATGCTGTTCCTGCTGATTTTCTTGAAACCGCTGGCCACTTCCTTCACCCTCGGTTCCGGGAATTCCGGCGGTGTCTTCGCCCCGTCTCTGTTTATCGGAGCCATGCTGGGGGGCTGTCTCGGCCTTATTCTGGAGCGTTTTTTCCCTGAAGTCGCCGGCGGATCAGGAGCCTACGCGCTCGTCGGCATGGCTGCCCTGTTCGGCGCCACGGCCCGGGCTCCGTTGACCGCCATGCTGATTGTCTTCGAGATGAGCAACGACTACCTGATGATCCTGCCGCTGATGGTGGCCGGCATCAGCGCCACCTATTTTGCCCAGTGGCTGCACCCCGAATCGATCTACACCCTCAAGCTGGCCAAGCGGGGAATCAGGTTCTTCGAGGGGCGGGACATGGACATCATGCAGGGTGTCAAAGTCGAGGAAGTGATGCGCACCCGGCTGGTGACCATCCACAAGGACAAGTCCGTCTCGGAGTTGATGGCCCTGTTTCAGGAGACCAACCTGCTCGGCTTCCCGGTGGTTACCGAGGGCAACCGGCTGTGGGGCATCATCACCCTTCAGGATGTCCACCGGGCCCAGAGTCTGGATGGCTTCTCCCCCCGGGACATGAAGGTCGCCGATCTCGCCATCGAAGGGCCGATCTCGGTGTTTCCCGATGAACCCATCTGGGTCGCCATCCAGAAAATGTCCCCCCGGGACCTGGCCCGGCTGCCGGTCGTTTCCCGGGACGGCTCTCTGCGCCTGGTCGGTTCGATCAGCCGCAGCGATATTCTCAGGGCCTATGATGTCGGCATTGTCCGCAAACAGCGCGGCCAGATGGAGGAAAAAGAGTTTACCCTGCGTACGGCAACCGAAACCGGTTTTGTGGAAATGGTGATCAACGAGGACAACAGCTGCTCTAATATCCCGGTCAAGGACCTGCCCCTGCCGGAAAACGTCACGCTGGTTTCGATAAAACGAGGCTCGAAGATGATCATCCCCCGGGGCCGCCACCAGATAAAGGTCGGGGACGTGCTGACCCTGTTCGGTCAGCTGGACGAAATAGAACAGTTCAAAACGATGTTGAACTGAAGGCCCTGCCGCACAACACTCAAACCTCGAGATAGTCGATAATTCCTTCCGCCGCAGCCCGGCCATCGGCAACCGCGGTAACCACCAGGTCAGAGCCTCTGACCACATCGCCGCCGGCGAATATTTTCTGCTGAGAGCTCTGGTACGGGTAGCGGCCGCCCTCGGCAGCCTTGATGCGGTTCGAATCGTCCAGCTCGACGCCCAGTTCTTTCATCCAGGCGGCCGGCTCCGGCCTGAACCCGAAGGCGGTGATCACCGCATCGGCCTCGATTACGGTTTCGCTTCCGGGTACGATTTGCGGCCGGGACCGTCCCGACTCATCAGCTTCCCCCATCCGCGTCTGCACCATCCTGACGCCTCTGACCTTCTTGGCAGCATCAACCTCTATGGCCAGCGGCTGCAGGTTCCAGAGGAACTCGACGCCTTCGGTGCGGGCGTTGGTGACCTCCTTGGCTGAACCGGGCATGTTGCGCTCATCGCGCCGGTAAGCGCAGGTGGTCGTGGCCGCCCCCTGCCGGACTGCGGTCCGCAGACAATCCATGGCCGTATCGCCGCCGCCCAGGACCAGCACCCGCCGACCACCAAAGGAGACGTAGTCGTATTTGTCATAGCGGTAACCCCGTTCGCGGCAGATATTGGCAATCAGGTACGGCAAGGCCTCATAGACGCCCTCACTGTCCTCCTTGTCGAAACCGCCTCGAATCGAACGGTAGGCGCCGGTGCCGACAAAAACGGCATCATAACTGTCGACCAGTTCCCGGAAGGAGACCTCGCCTCCAACCTCGGTGTTGAGCCTGAATTCGATGCCCATATCGGTAAAAATCTCCCGGCGGCGGATCATCACCTCTTTTTCGAGCTTGAAGTCGGGAATGCCGAAGGTGATCAAGCCGCCGATTTCCGGGTATCGATCATAGACCACCGGGCTTATCCCATTGCGAACGAGCACGTCGGCACAGCCCAGGCCCGCCGGGCCGGCGCCGATCACAGCCACCCGCCGACCGGTCGGTTTGACCCGGGAAAGATCCGGCCGCCAACCCATATCAAAAGCAGTATCGACAATATACTTTTCCACTGAGCCGATGGTCACCGCGCCATATTCATCGTTGAGCGTGCAGGCCCCTTCGCAGAGCCGATCCTGGGGGCAGACCCGGCCGCAGACCTCGGGGAGGCTGTTGGTCAGATGACAGAGTTCGGCCGCCTCGAGAATACGGCCCTCGCCAGCCAGCTTGAGCCAGTCCGGAATATAGTTGTGTACCGGACATTTCCACTCGCAATAAGGATTCCCGCAGCCCAGGCAGCGATCGGCCTGCATACGGGCCTGGTTCTCGTTGAAGCGCCGGTAAATCTCGACGAAACTGTTCTTTCTGGTCTTGATCGAACGCTTCTGGGGCTCCACCCGCTCGACTTCCAGAAACTGAAAAACATTCTGATCCATGTATCGTACCTTGCAGAATATGCGGTCAGCCGGGCCCGTGCCGGGCTCCCCGTCGTTCTTTACTGGGTGGTCAGCAGCATCTCGTTAGCCGAACGTCCCCGTTTACCGAGCAGATCCTCGACCCGCAGCCCTTTGGGCTTGACCAGCTTGAAGCGTTTGCAGAGGGTGCTGAAATCATCGAGAATCATCTCCGCCCGATCGCTTCCGGTCTCATTCAGGTGGGCATCGATGAAACCGCGCAGATGCTCTCTGAGTTGATCGATATTACTCATTGGCAGCACGTCTACCAGTTCTTTGTTGACCCGCCCCTCGAACTGACCGAACTCATCGAACACATAGGCGAAGCCGCCGGTCATGCCGGCCCCGAAATTTATCCCGGTTTCTCCGAGGATCGCGACCACGCCGCCGGTCATATACTCACAGCCGTTGTCGCCGATGCCCTCCACCACCGCCCGGGTTCCCGAATTGCGCACCGCAAACCGCTCCCCGGCCCGGCCGGCGGCATAGAGCCGGCCGCCGGTGGCGCCATAGAGGCAGGTGTTGCCGATGATCACCGCTTCGTGGGACTTGTAGGAAACGCCGGTCGGCGGTCTGATGACCAGCATACCGCCGGCCATGCCCTTGCCCACGTAGTCGTTGGCATCACCGGTCAGCACCAGTTTGAGACCGCCGGCGTTGAACACTCCGAAACTCTGTCCGGCGGTGCCCTGCATCTCGATGGTCAGCGGTGCGTCGTCCATACCCCGGTCACCGTGCGTCCGGGCAATGAGGCCGGAAAGCCGGGCCCCGACGGAACGGTCGGTGTTGCGGATAACGCGGTATCCCCGGCCGCCGCTTTTAGCAACCACACTGTCGCCGTACTGATCGACCAGGTTGCGGTTGAGTTCCCCGGTATCGTGGGGGGGGTTGCGCTGCAGGTTGAACAGCGCTGAACCCTCCGGCGGCGTCGACACCTCGAGCAGACCGTCCAGAGCCAGCTTGCGCTGCTTGTCAGTCTCTCCGTCGACGATCTCCAGCAGATCGACCCTGCCGATCAGGTCGGTGAGTTGGGTAACCCCCAGACGGGCCATCCACTCCCTGGTCTCGGCGGTGACAAACTTGAAATAGTTCATGGCCATTTCGGGCAGCCCTTTGAAATGATCCCGGCGCAGGGTCTCATCCTGGGTCGCCACCCCGGTTGCGCAGTTGTTAAGATGGCAGATACGCAGGTATTTGCAGCCCAGCGATATAAGCGGTGCCGTGCCAAAACCGAAGCTTTCGGCCCCGAGAATGGCCGCTTTGATGATATCGAGTCCGGTCTTGAGCCCCCCGTCCACCTGCAGCCGCACCTTGTGGCGCAGGCCGTTTTCGACCAGGGAATTATGGGTTTCGACCAGTCCCAGTTCCCACGGGCTGCCGGCATATTTGACCGAAGAAAGCGGACTGGCGCCGGTGCCGCCGTCATAACCGGAAATGGTGATCATGTCGGCATAGCCTTTGGCCACACCGGTGGCAATGGTGCCGACGCCGGGCTCGGAGACCAGTTTGACCGAGATCTGGGCCTCGGGGTTGACCTGCTTGAGATCGAAGATGAGCTGGGCCAGATCCTCGATCGAGTAGATATCGTGATGCGGCGGCGGGGAGATAAGGGTGACACCGGGCATGGAATGGCGCAGCTTGGCGATCATGGCGGTAACCTTGTGGCCGGGAAGCTGTCCGCCCTCACCCGGTTTGGCGCCCTGGGCAATCTTGATCTGGATGACCTCCGCACTCATCAGGTATTGAGGCGTCACCCCGAACCGGCCCGAGGCCACCTGCTTGATCTTGGAAACCCGCTCGCTGTTGAAGCGTGAGGCATCCTCTCCCCCCTCACCGCTGTTTGAATAGCCCCCCAGCCGGTTCATGGCCATCGCCAGCGCTTCGTGGGCCTCGCTGCTCAGGGCCCCGATGGACATGGCGGCCGAGTCGAATCGCCGGTAAAATTTCTCCGCAGCCTCGACCTGGTCGAGATCGATCGGTTTTTCCGGAAATTTCAGCCTGAGCAGATCCCTGAGACTGGAAACCTCCCGATTGTTGACCAGATCGGCATAGACCTGATAATCGCGCATGTCACCGCTTCTCACCGCTTTCTGCAGCGAGGTCACGACATCGGGGTTGTAGGCATGAAACTCACCCCCATGCATGTATTTGATCAACCCGGCACCCTTGAGAACCAGATGCGGCTTCCAGGCCATCCTGGCGCGGCGGGCGCTGTCAGACTCGATATCCTCGAAGCCGGCCCCCTCGATTCTGCTGGTCACCCCCCTGAAGCAGAGATCCACCACCTCAGAAGAAAGGCCGATGGCCTCGAAAAGCTGGGCACAGCGATACGATGCGATGGTTGAGATGCCCATCTTGGACATGATTTTCAACAAACCCTTGTTGATGCCGGTACGATAGTTCCTCAGCACCGTCTGCAGAGGCAGCCTGATGGCAGCGTCGTCGACCATTTTGGCCAGAGTCTCGTAGACCAGGTATGGGTAGACTGCCGTTGCCCCGAAGCCGATCAGCACGGCGAAGTGATGGGCGTCGCGCACTTCAGCCGTTTCGATGATGATATTGGCATCGCAGCGCAGGTTGTTCTCGGCCAGGGCGGTCTGCACCCCGCCGACGGCGGCGGCGGCGGGAATCGGCAGGGTGTCGGGACCGATATCTCTGTCCGACAGGATAAGCAGCACGGCGCCGCTGCGGGTCTGCTCCACCGCACTGGCGACCACCCGTTTGAGTGCCTGCTCCAGCCCCTCGGAAACCTTGTAGTTGAGATCGATAATGCAGTGGCGATAGTGCTCGTCGTCGAGCGTCTTGAGCTGCAGCAGATCGCTGTAGACCAGAACCGGCGACTGGAAGAGAACCCGGCTGGCATGGCCCATGGTCTCGTTGAAGACGTTCTGTTCCCTGCCGATGCAGGTGGCCAGTGACATCACATGCTGCTCGCGCAGCGGGTCGATCGGCGGATTGGTCACCTGGGCGAATTTCTGCCGGAAATAGTCGAACAGCAGGCGCGGTTTGTGGGACAGCACCGCCACCGGTGTGTCATCGCCCATCGAGGCCACCGGTTCCCTGCCGGTCTCCCCGTAGACCCGCAGCACCTGGTCCAGCTCGTCGATGGAGTAATTGAACAATTTGTGGTAGGTCAGGATCTGCTCATCCGACAGGGACCGTTTTCCGTGCTTGTCCTCGTCGAGCTGCTCGGTGGGGATCAGGCACTGACAGCTGCGCTGGAGCCACTCACGATACGGGTGCCTGGTCTTCAATTCGTTGTCGATATCCCAGGAGCTCCACAATTTGCCGTTGTGGGTGTCGACCACCAGCAGCTCACCCGGTCCGACCCGGCCCTTCTCCACCACCTCGTCCGGGGTGTAGTCCCAGATGCCGATTTCAGAGGCCAGCGTGATCAGCCGATCCCTGGTGATAACATAGCGGGCCGGCCTGAGACCGTTGCGGTCCAGGCCGCAGGCGGCAAAACGGCCGTCGCTCATGACGATGCCTGCCGGGCCGTCCCAGGGTTCCATGTGCATCGAATTGAAATCGTAGAAGGCCCGCAGGTTCTCATCCATCTGCGGGTGGTTCTGCCAGGCCGGCGGGATCAGCAGCCGGAAGGCCCGGAACAGGTCCATACCGCCGGCCAGAAGGGTCTCCAGCATGTTGTCCAGCGAGGCCGAATCGGACCCATGGGTGGTGACGAACGGGGCCGCCTCCTGCATATCGGGCAGCAGCGGCGACTGCAGTTTGTACGAGCGGTTCCGGGCCCACTGCCGGTTGCCGGTGATGGTGTTTATCTCGCCGTTGTGGGCCAGATAGCGAAAGGGCTGGGCCAGCTGCCAGCGCGGCAGGGTGTTGGTGGAAAAACGCTGGTGGAAAAGACAGATCGAGGCCTGCATGCGCAGATCGCCGAGATCGAGGTAAAAACGGGGCAGGTCCCCCGGGCGGCAGAGGCCCTTGTAAATCGTCACCAGGTTGGACAGACAGGGTATGTAGAAATCCGGGTCATCGGTGATTCTTTTTTCAATGCGCCGGCGCACCATGAACAGCCGCCGCTCGAAGTCACGGGGGCCCCAACCGTATTGACCGTTGACGAATACCTGCATGATAAGCGGCAGGGAACTGCGGGCTATGTCGCCCAGCACCGAAGGATCGACGGGAACTTCGCGCCAGCCGGCAATGGAAAGGGTCTCCGCCCCGATCTCTTCATCGAAGACCTTCTTGACCAGCTGCAGCCGCTCCGGGCCGTGCCCCAGAAAAACGGTGCCGACCCCGTAGCGGGAGCTCAGGCTCCAGCCCTGTTCCCTGGCCAGAGCCTGGAAAAAGGTGTCCGGCTTCTGCAGCAGCAGGCCGCAGCCGTCTCCGGTCTTGCCGTCGGCACCGACGGCACCGCGGTGGTCCATGCGGTCAAGGGCGCTTATCGCCGTCCGCACCAGCCGGTGGCTTGCCTGGCCGTCCATGTGGGCAATAAGTCCGAAACCGCAGTTATCTCTGCATTCGCCCCGATCATAAACGGGCATGATGATTCTCCTTCGAATGTTTAGCGGAAAAGTCCATGGGTATAACAGCGTCAACCGCTTAATAAAATACGGTATCTGGTACGGAAAAGCCAGCCAAACAGAAACGGCTCAGCCGACCGCCGGCAACCCGGATCAGGGGCGGCGATCGTTGCTGAGCCGAGATTTCCCGGGCAGATTATCGATCAGTGGCAATTTTTGATCACCGGCGGTGGTACAACCAGCGGCACATCGGGCCGCTCCTTTTTGCCGAGCAGGTGAAGCCAGCCATAGATTCCCACCAGGACGGCCAGCGACAGAAAGATATAGAACAGATTGCGGCCCTCCATGATCTGGTAGAAAAATGTAGCTACCGACCAGGCCAGAAGCGTCGAATAGACGGCCATGACGACGGCATAGTAGCCGCCCATCTCCTGCCGGGCCGCGCCGATGACCGCCAGGCAGGGAAAGTACATCAGGACGAAAAGCAGATAGGCAAAGGCCGAAAACACCGTGAAGTTGGCGGCGATATGTTTATACACCGAGGTGTCGGTGCCGATTTCCTCGGCCAGCGTTTCCTGGTCCTCACCAATGATCCCCACGCCGATCAGGTCGAAAGAGCCGATGATGGCGGCCAGCCCTTCACCAACCGAGGTGAAGGCCTCGGTCACCGCTGCCCCGACATCGATTTTCTGAACCGCGGCTTCGCTGGCGGCAGCGGACTGTCCGGACAGATCGTTGGCGGCATAGAGGGCGTTGATCGTACCGACAATTGCCTCTTTGGCGAACAGGCCGGTAAACAGGGCCACCGTGGCCGGCCAATTATCCTCGGCGATGCCCATCGGCTTGAACACCGGACTGGCCGCTTTGCCGACATGGGCAAGGATGGAGTTTGCCGAATCTTCATTGCCGAACGTCGCTTCGCCGTTTTCAAAACCGATGGAGTTGAGAATCGACAGTACGAACACCGCGGAAACCACGATAACCCCGGCCCGTCTGATGAATGAGCGCAGCCGCAGCCAGGCGTTCTTGAACACTGCCCCCAGCCGGGGGGTATGATAGAGCGGCAGGTCCATGACGAAATTGGACGGCGTCCCCCTGAACAGCGTGTTTTTCAGGAAATAGCCCGTGAGTATGGCCATGAAAAGGCCGACCAGGTAGATCAGAAAGACGGCCAGGCCCGAGTAGGCCCCGAAAAGCGCTGCACAGAAGAGCGCGTAGACCGGCAGACGGGCGCCGCAGGACATGAACGGGGCCATGAAAATGGTCATGAACCGGTCCCTTCTGTTGCTCAATGTCCGGGCTGCCATCACCGCCGGAACCGTACAGCCGAAACCGACGATCATCGGGATAAAGGCCGAACCGGGGAGCCCGATCTTTCTCATGAAGCGATCGGCCACCACCCCGACCCGGGCCATATAGCCCAGATCCTCCAGTATGGCCAGGGCGAAAAACATGAAGAAGACCACCGGTATGAAGGTGGCAACCGTCTGGCAGCCGACCCCGATACCGCCGGCGATGATGACCGTCAGCCACTGGGGAGCACCGACAGCGTTGAGCAGGGCGGTGGGCAGGTCGACGAAGAGCAGCCCGCCGAGAATATCGAAAAAGTCGATAAAAACCGATCCCAGCCCGATGGCAAACCAGAAGGTAATGAACATCGAAACCATGAAGATGGGTATCGCCAGAAAACGGTTCATGACGATATTGTCGACCCGGTTGGTGAAGTTGGCCGACCGATCCTTGACCTCCCGGGCTACCCGGCTGTAAATCTCATCAATGTTGGAATACTTCTGAACCGTGTTGACGACCTCCTGGGTGGAAACGTGCGAATCGTGCTCGGGCAGGTGCTCGATGGCCTCCTCGATCTGTTCGACCGCTTTTCTGATCGAGGCCCTGTTGACCGCAATGACCGGAATTACCGGGACGCCGAGGTCTTCACTGAGGCGGTCTATGTCGATCTTGATGCCCTCTTTCTCGGCAACGTCGAGCATATTGAGCAGGACGATGATCTGGTTGGTCCGCTCCAGCAGATCCATGGTCAAAAACAGATTGCGGGACAGGTTGGTGGCATCGATGACGTTGACGATCAGATCGTACTCACCGCCTCTGATAACCCGCTCGGCGACTTTCTGGTCCTCCGTGTCAGGGCTCAGATTGTAGGTTCCCGGCAGATCTACCAGTTCCACCCGGGTGCCTTTGAGCGGAAAAGATCCTTCGATCTTCTCGACGGTGACGCCGGGCCAGTTGCCCACCTTCTGACGGGCGCCGGTGAGGCTGTTGAACAGGGTTGTTTTACCCGAGTTGGGAACACCGGCGATGGCGATGCGCTCGATCTTATGCACGCTGCCGCTCCTTCACCAGAATTTCCTGGGCTTCATTTTTGCGCAGGGCAATCCGACTGCCCCGTATCTGCACCACCATCGGATCTGACAGGGCGACCGGGGCCAATTCCACCGGAGTACCTTTCACAAATCCCATTTTATAGAGTTTTTCAGCGTAGGCTGAGTTTTCCGGTTCAAAACCGACAACCTCGTAGGAAACGCCTCGGCTGATGTCGGCCAGATGAATGTTTCTACCCATATAAATCACAATATGAAAAAAATTTCTCCGCCCTTCACCGGGTGTCTCAGTCCACCCCCGGCTGACGCGCGGCTGTAAATAACGACGCCTCATAACCATTGGCGATTATAAATGAGAGCGGATTATGATGCAACACAAAAAGTAAGGCGCGCCTAAAAATATCCACAGGCATGAACATACGGGTTGCCAGTTCACCGGTACCGGATCGGCGAAAAAACCCGGAAAAAGAGTTATTGACTTTTTTTAGCGATGCCGTAAAATTTTAGGAGATCATGTTTTTTAATCTTTTTTACAATTATTCTAATGAGTTCAAAGATAAAACTAAGCGCCAGCCAGGAGGACTACCTGGAGGCCATCTTCCATATTTCCAACGAGAAGATGGCGGCCCGGGCAACCGATATCGCCCACTACCTCGACGTCAAAGCATCATCGGTAACCGGAGCGCTGCGCATTCTCGGCAAACATGAACTGATCAACTACGCCCCGTATGACCTTATCACTTTGACCGATACGGGGAGGGTTATTGCCGAAGAGATCGTCTACCGCCACCAGGCGCTGGAAAAATTTTTGGTCAATGTTCTGGGCATAAACAGAGAGGATGCCGATGCCGCGGCCTGTAAAATGGAGCATCACGTGCCCAAGGCGATCATCGAGCGGCTGGTCAAATATGGTGAGTACGTCGACCATTGTCCCAAGGGCGGCGTCAGTTGGGAATCCGGTTTTGGCTACTATTGCAAACACGGCTGCACCGACAAGGACTGCGAGCGGTGCCTGAACGAGCCGGTCAAAAAGCCCGCTTAGGTCTCCCTGCTCTTTTACCTTTTACCAACCGTTTCGTCCATTCCAGCGCCGGCCAATTAAATTAGCCGCTGGCGCGTTGCTCTTAGTCAATAACGCCTTATTGTATCTTTTATCAAGTAATAGACTGATATAATTAAATAAAAGGACAACATACGTGAACAAGCATTTTCTCGTCACCGTCTCCGATGATTATGAGCATCTCACCGGGGTGGAGTTTGTCTGCTCTTTTTTCAAGCAGCTCTCGGAGCACCAGATCACCCTGCTGCACATATCCCGACTCGATGCCGAAGATATGAATCAGTCCCTGTTGAAGATGTGGGACCGGCCCGATGACAAAGTCAGCGGCCGATTGACCGTCGGCGCCCGAAAAGCGCTCGACAAGTCCATCAGCATCCTGAGTGAATCCAATATGTCGGTGAATCAGATGGTCACCAAGACCTTTCCCGAGCGATACGGGAAAATAAAGGACATCCTCAATGAAGGGGCCACGGGACTCTACGACGCAATAATTTTAGGAAAACGGGCCAGTTATACCCTGCAGTGGTTTTTCGAGCGGCCGGCGGAGGAAACGGCTCTTAAAATTCTCAAGGACAGTTCGCTGGCTTCCCCCCTGTGGATCTGCCCGGAAACTGAAATGGGCAGGAAAAACGTTGTTGTCTGCGTCGACGGTTCGGCGGGGTCGCTCAGGGCCGTCGATCATGTCGGTTATATCCTCTCGCTTCAGGACCAGCATGCCATCACCCTGCTGCATGTTGAAAACGGTGCCGGCCTCAATGCCGAGGAAATTTTCCAGAAATCGACCCGTATTCTGCACGATCACAAGATCGGCGACGAGCGGCTCAGTACCGACACGGTCTGGGGGCTCAATGTGGCCGGAACCATCACCGGCTATGCCGAGAAAAGCGGCGTCGCCGCCATCGCCGTTGGCCTGGAAGGTGTCGACGAAGGAATTCTCAAGCGTCTGCATCTGGCCGGCGGAACGACCACCAGCCTGATAGAAAAGGCCGATAAAATCTCTCTCTGGTGCTGTCCCTGAACAGCGCGAAACACTCCTGCGGCATGCAGCCGCGTTAACATTCAGCCCATGCATAACCCTTAATGCCATCAGGCCGCGGCCCGCACAAACCAGGCGTAAAACCCGAGTTCACCGGCAAACGGCGGATCGTCATTCCTTTTCGTGCCGTATTCAAGTGGCTGGTGCGTTTACGGCGCTCCCCACGGGCGGTGGCCGGGGGATTTGCCATGGGCGTATTCGTTGCCTTCACTCCGACCATGGGGGTGCAGATTTTTCTGGTCATTTTTCTGGGCACCATCCTCAATCTGAACCGGCCGGCGGCTATCCTGGCTGTCTGGATCACCAACGTGGCGACCATGGTGCCGATATACACCTTCAACTACTGGGTCGGCAGCCTCATCTGGGAGGGACCGCCGGTGGCCGAGGTCTACAAGACCTTCGGAGCCATGGGCAGCCAGCTGGTCAAACTGGATTTCTGGGACTTCAGGGAACAGTTCGAAGCCATGCTCGGCCTCTCGACCTCCATCGTCATCCCCCTGCTGATCGGCAGCCTCATCGTCGGAATTATCGCGGCGGCGGTCACCTACCTGATCGGCATGAGCATCATCAGAACGGTATTGTTAAAACGGCAGAAGAAACGGATCCTCTGAACCGCTCATCTATCCTTCTCGTCAAAATAATCGCTCTGCGAATCGGAGGGCAGTTTGTGCACGAAGAAGTAGGTGATCCCGGTTGCCACCAGAACCACGCCGGTGGCAAAAATATACATCGGTTCAAGCTCCTCGTAATCGAGAATGATTACTTTCCGGGCGATTGCCATCAGGGCCGTGGCCAGAACGATCTTCACATGGATGACATCGTCGCGCAGGTAGAGGATGATGTTCTGGAATATCTCAATGGCGATCAGCACCACCATAAACGCCCCGAAGGTCAGCAGGATGTCGCTCATGGTCAGGATAAAGCGCGGTTCCGCCTCAAATCTCTGATAGATCGTCCAGGCGACGTCAACCACCCCTGAGATGATAACGACGATCATCAGCAGCCCGAGCGCTTTCAGGCACAGGTGGATGATCTGCTTGAGCAGCCAGAGGAACCGGTCATCGTCTTTGTTTACGAGTTTCATAACGCTCAGTTCAGTGATACCGGAGATTTAAAGCCGTCCGGTTTAACGGTCAGGACGGTGCAGTTGATGGTGCCGAGCAGTTTTTCAGCTTTATTGCCGATCAGCAGACCGGGTATGCCGGAGCGGGCCACCGACCCCATCACCACCACATCGATATCGAGTTCTGCGATGGCTTTGTGGATCATATCACCACTGGTCCCCTCCCACAGGTGCACCTGATGCTCCTTGAAATCGATATGGTTGTCCTTGAGCAGATCCAGCAGGATGGAGCGACGCTCCTCGACCAGCTCGCTTTTGATGTTGAATATCTCTTCAGCGGAGATTTTGAAGCGCGGGCCGCTCAACATCAGTTCGTATTCCAGCCGCCAGGAGTGGAGATAGTGGGCTTCACCGCCTTCACGCTGGGCCAGCGAGTGGGTCAACTCGACAATCTTTCTGTTCAGGGCCGGGGTTTCCGGGTAATCATCGCCGACATCGACAGCTGCCAGGATACGCTTGAAATCCTTTGCACTGTATTTGATCACCCAGACCGGACAGGGGCATTTGCGGACCAGGCGCATGGCAAGCTGGTCGATGCCCTTTTCCAGGGAAGAACCGGTTATCACCAGGTCATGCTTCTCGCGCAGCACTTTCTGGATGATCGAGATGAAATTGGCACTTCCATCGTAGTCGGCCTGCACCGCAATACCCTGCCAGCGCTCCGCCTGCAGAAACTTGTCGAGCTGCTCACGGTGCTGCTTGTCTATCGCCTCTTTGACCGCTGCATACCGACCGCTGATCTTCAGGCTCAGCTCATCGAGCAGCGTGGCCTCGTCGGCGACCATTACGCTCACCCGTGCCTCGTTGATGCGGGCCAGGCCGGCAACCTTGTCGGCACCATCGGGCCGATTCAGAGACTCCTCATCCACCAGGTAGAGTATATTTTTAAAACGTTTCATCAGCTTTCCTCACAGGGGTGACAGATATCATATCGTTATTTCTTAATGTAAGGATTTGAATCAACCTTTCAATATCAAATGAACCATAGGATAGGGATAGCATCTACTATCAATTTACCGGCGCATGGGGCGCCGGGATCGACCGGCCAGGAAATTTTGCAAAAGACCGGGCCAGGTTCAGATTTTCTTTTTGATATCGATGATCGGCGTCTGGTCCAGCATATCGAGTTTACGAACCTGAATACGATTGCCGTTGACCGCCACTACCTCCAGTTCCGATATTCCGATGGGGTTGGGCCGCACCGGGCTCCTGGTTGAGAATACGCCCCTGAGCGGCTTCTGTCTGTTCCCCCGGGGGTGCACCTTGAGTATGTCCCGTGCCGATCGGTGCAGCCAGAAAAGCACGACCAGCGTCTGCCCGGCTTCCACCCCCTCAAGCCCGTCTTCGTACTCGGAAAAGATTTCCAGCGTACCGGTTCGATTCGATTCGTCATACCCTTTGGGTGCGTCATCGAGGCTGCTGATGTCACTGTGGAGAATACCGATAACGTTCAGCTCCGGCCTGATCATTTCGGCCTTGTTTTCATCGTTCATTGGATGCTCCCCTGAAGCTGATTTTTTATGATATCAGGCGATAATCGACAAAGTAAGGAGTGAGGCAACGGTTGAATAGATGATCGCCACACCAATACTGTCAGCTTTTATTTTATATTGCAATGCCAGCACGAAGGGCATGGCCCCGCAGGGGCCGGCGGCGGTCAGCAGCGCCGTTCTTCCCCAGTTCGTATCCGGTATTGAGATTGACGAAAACAGCAGCCACAGGATCAGCGGATGGGCAATAATTTTCATACCCGTCACCAGCAGTGCTGCGCCATCGACCCTGCTGGCCCGGACCTCGGACATGATGATACCAAGAGAAAAGAGTGCGGCAGGAGCTGCAGCCTTGGAGGCGAAACTCAGAAAGGTCTGGATGCCGCCATGCAGGCTCAGACCCATGATGTTGACGATCAAGCCAAGGGCCATGGCCGCAAGAACCGGGTTGCGCAGCAGCGAGGCACCCACGCTGAGATAGGATTCACCGCGGCGGGAGACGATCTCAAGCCCCATGATCATGCCGCAGAAAACGATCACCGTATCGATGGCAATGATCGCCGACAGCGGTAAAACGCCCTGCTCCCCATAGAGCAGCGTGACGATGGGCAGAATGAAAAAGACATGGTTGACGAAGCCTGCCGCCATCCCCAGCAGAATCGATTCCAGCAGGCTGCGCTTCAGCCAGAAACGGACGAGGCCGGCGGTCAGGCTGAAAAGAATCGCTTCCGAAACCAGATAGAGGACGATGACGGCGCCATTGAGCTGCCCGAGCGGAGCACCATAGGTCAGGGAAAATATCAGGGGCGGCAGAACACCATAGAAAACGAAACGATTGATGGTCTGGGCGTCATCGAAATCGAAAACCTTTTTTCTCCCGAGGATCATTCCCAGAAGCATCATGGCAAAAATCGGAAAAATCGGGTTTAAAAAAGTCTGAACAATGGGCGGCATGGGGGATGACTCGACTCGCGACCGGTTGTTGTCCTGGAAACGTTGGCTATCCACAAAGACGGCGTTAACCGATAGGTACCATAATAACCGGTCCGTAACACCGATAAATGTCGGTTCACCGCACTGATCTGTTATGACGGGCCGCGCAGGCAGGCCCGGTTCAGCACATTCATCTCTATAATGGACTGGAAAAGATGATAGAAGACTTCAGCGAGCAGCTCAATCTCACCAAGAAACTGTGGTGGCTGCACGACTCCTACTGGCACGCGACCCTGGTCAAGGAACTCGGTGAAGAAGAGGCCAGCCGGCTCAACCTCGAAGCCAATGAGCGTTTTTTCAGAAAATATACGCTTATTCTACTTAAATCGGGGGCAATCGAGCGGCCATCATCGATTGAAGAACTGGTCGGAATTTTCAAAAAAATATGGGAGACCTGTTTCTTTGATGAGATGTATATCCATGAACCGATTACCGTAGAGGGGAACACCGCCACCTGGAAAGGGAGCCGCTGCAGCGCCTATGAATCGCTTGACCGGGCCGGCATGACCCACGGTTACCAGTGCGGGTGCCAGGCGATCAGAAACGGGGTGATGAAAGCCCTGCGCCTGAAGCCGCTGCACAGGATTGAAAAAAGCCTGGTGAACGGGGACGATGAATGTGTGATCAGTTTCACCTTTCAAACCAGATAAGCTGGCGTTTTTTGCCGGCTTCGCCTGCTTGCCGCAATCAGCAACCGGCCTTTGGAACTGTTGTCAGATATTTGCCCCGGCCCCCTGTCGGCCGCCGACCATCCGGTCCTTCCGATCAGGTTTCGGATTAAGCTTTCTGCCTGTATTAACTGAACATGACGACACTGAACAAGGAGCAGACCATGACCACCGCAACCGCAACCTCAGCAGAGATCGATACATTCCTCCAGGATCACAGCGAATGGGCCGTAACCGAGGGCTTCCTGCAGCGCACCTTCAGCTTCGGTAACTTTCGGGAGGCCTTCGGGTTCATGACCCAGGTGGCCCTGGTGGCCGAAGCAAGCAACCATCACCCCGACTGGCGCAATGTCTATAACCGGGTAACGGTTCAGCTGTCCACCCACGACGCCGGCGGTATCACCGGAAAAGACTTAAAACTGGCGGGTCGGATCGACTCGATTGTCCAGAAAAGCTGAGAGGGGGCTATAAAGGAGGTGGAAGCAACCGTATATACCCAACTATACGTTTCAATCAACAGCGGTCTGCTCGTACTGATCTGGCTGGTGCAGATCATCATCTACCCGGGCATGCACGCCTGGGACAGAGAGACCTTCAGCGAACAGCACAGAAGCTACAGTCACAAAATTGCACTGATCGTTGCTCCGCTCATGCTCGCTCAGGCAAGCCTGGCTGCCCGGCAGCTGATTGTTGCGCCCACGGCCGCCGCGCTCACCCAGGTCCTGCTGATCATCTTCATCTGGGGCGTCACCGCTCTGATTTCGGTGCCGCTGCACCGCCGTCTCAGTGCAGGCTACGAAGGTACAGCGGCAAACCGGCTGATCAACACCAACTGGCTGCGCACCGCAGGCTGGAGCCTGGTCAGCCTGCTTGACTGGGCGGGCTGAGGTGCGGATCTGAGGGCCTGCGCGCCGGTCCGCCGCTGCTTCGCTTCCGCACCAGCTGTCAGTCGACCGTCTCCACGTCGAAACCGGCACCCTTCCAGGCGAAGATACCGCCCGGATGGCGGTGGACATTGGTGTACCCAAGCTTTACCGCCCACAGAGCCCCGTTGTGACTTCTGGTGCATTTGACAAACCCGCAGTAGAAGACGATCTTGCGATCTTTATCATCTCCAAGAAGGGCGGTGAAGTCGTCCATGCTCCTGTCTGCCGTCTGGGCCGAATCCCACTGCTCCATCTCAGGGATGGGGAACAGGAACTGTTCGGCACCGGGAATATGGTTTTTGGCATAGCTGTCTTCGAAGGGCATGGTGTCGATCAGCAGAAAGTCCTGGCCGCTGTCGATGATGGCCTTGAGCTCATCGGTGGAGATGACCTTGTAGCCGCCCTCCATTACCTCTCTGGTAAGCTTGATGGCACTCTGTTCCTTGTCCACCTCCTGCTTGAACTTGTCATCGCCGAGAAATCCGAAACTCGGGGCGGCGGTCAATCCTGACATGATGGCGAAAACAAAGACTAAATAGCTGATTTTTTGCAGATTCATGATCATTCACTCGTTGGTTTTTATAAGGTTAATGGTTGATAAAGCGGTTCTCTTTCCAGTCGATGTGATCAGCAGGTAGATGACCGGTATCAGCAGAAACAGGTCACGGACAAGGCTGGTTCTGAGGCTGCTGACCGCGCCATGCTCGGGGTCACCCGGCCCGAAACAGCCGCAGTCGATGTCAAGGCCGAGATAGATGCCGTAGGCCAGCACTGCAATAAACAGCAGCAGCATGACAGCGGCGCTTACCACCGCCCAGAACCTGCCAAGCAGCAGGCCGACAGCGGTAATCAGTTCCACTCCGATGAGCAGAACGGCCGCCTCGAACACGAGGCCGTTGGGAACGAGCCCATACATCGATATAACCTGGCTGAAATCGGCCGGGTTGAGCATTTTGGGAATGGCTGCCAGCAGGAATATCGCCGCCAGAATAAACCGGGCGGCCAGATCAACCCAGCCCCGCCATCCTGTTTGAGAATGTTTCAAATTGTCTGTCTTGTTTCGATGATGTGATCAAATTTTCTGTCCTATACTGGCAGCAATATCTCGATTTGTACAATAGTAATTTCCTATAATTGCCCCTGGGGACATAACCTTTTTCTATTGCTTAAGTTACTGATATGATACAGCTAGCCAAAATGAACTTGAAACGATCTTGACGACCATCCAGCAACTGAATTATGCTGCTGTCAGAACGTTCAACCAGTCAGATCAACCGATTTGTGCCGAACCGGAACCGCATTCCAGGTCACAGTAACAGGACATATCATGCAGAACAGAGAATACCCACGAATGGAATTACCTGACATCCAGGCCGATGTATCGGATGGCAAGGTTTTTTTCAGTGGCACAGTCAAGAACCTGTCCCGCTACGGACTTGCCATCGGCGAGGTTTCGCGGGATCTGGAGAAGTCGGCTGATATCTATTCCGTCATCCTCGACGGACCCGGACCCGGCACCCACTTCAAGCTGCTGGTCCGGCCGGTGTGGGAACGGGACGATGGAACGACCAAGACCATCGGTGCCCGGATCGAGAACAGTCCCTGGACCTGGACCGACTTTATCATGCGTCAGGAGAGTCTGAAGCATGATGCATTCCCGGCCTGAACCCAGGCAGAAGCCGACCTGCACGGCGCTTTCCCCCTTTTGAATGAGCTTTCTGAAAGACGCGATGGCGGGCTGTTTTTACCTCATGTCATGTCAAGTCTCAGATGTTGCAAAATGGCGCAGCAATTTTGACTTCCTGCGAGGCGCTACTGAGGGCGCATAGCAGCGCTATGTAACCGAAGGAGCAACGAAGCCAGGTAGCCAAAAGAGCAAGACAGGTGCGACAGATGAGGCTTGACAGGGCACTAGAGCCGGCCGAATATGTGGCGAAAATAGGAGGCGCAGAGCCCTTCCTGGGCAACCATACAGGGCCCGACCGGATGCTTTGAGGTGCAGAAGATGCCAAAAGAGGGACACTCGTCGGGCGTGGAACGGCCAGCGAGGATATCGGCGCACTGGCACTGAAACTCCTCTGCACCCTTCTTGAACCTGACGTTGAAGCGTTTGATCGCATCGTAAAGCGAGAGTTCGTCGCGGATCACGAAACCGCTGCCCTCGATGCTGCCCAGACCGCGCCAGTCGGTTTCAACCGCAAAGAAAACTTCTGACATCATCCTCC
Source organism: uncultured delta proteobacterium (assembly GCA_963845115.1). Taxonomy (GTDB): domain Bacteria; phylum Desulfobacterota; class Desulfobulbia; order Desulfobulbales; family Desulfocapsaceae; genus JABDQA01. Next base: position 774,874 of record CAWJQN010000003.1, read on the forward strand.
GGTTGCGCAGCGTCTCCTCACTCTGGCCGTTGCCATTGAAGAGATCGGTGTTCACCGGCGCCCCCGATTTGATCTGGGTGACAATGGAGATCAGCCCTTCGAGAATCTCAGTGATACCAAACCCGGTCACCGCGCAGGAAAGGTGATGGTGCCGGGCCAGATCGGCATAAGCCTGACTGTCGGTAATCGACTGGATATGAGCTGAGATGAGCAGCCCGCGGATATTGAGTTCCGGGTCTCTCATCAGGCTGTCGAGCGATGGGGGCAGCAGACGGATGGATGGAATGACGCAGAAATTGCCGATGCCCTCCGAGGCCGCCTCGAGAATCGTTTCGGCCACATCGGGAGCAGCGCCCTCGAAGCCGACGGCGGTGAAGACCACGATCTTGTCGGGAAACTTGCGGGCCAGATCAAGCGCCTCCATCGGTGCATCGACGACTTCGATCAAAGCCCCTTTCTGCTTGATCGAGGCCAGCGACTCCCGGCTGCCCTGAACCCTCAAAAGGTCCTCGCAGGTTGCGGTGATCACGTCGGCCTGCCTGCCGATTTTCACGAAGGTGTCGATGTGGCCGGCCGGCATGACGCAGATGGAACAGCCGGGGCCGGCGATGATCTCGAGCTTTTCAGGCAGGATGTCATCGTCGCTGTATTTCAGCAGCGTGCGGGTCTGGGTTCCACAGATGACCATCACCCTGATCGGCCGATCCACCAGAGCTTGCAGCTCTTCCACCAGGGCGGCGGGAACTGCCTGCTCTATCTGATGCAAAGAGTTTACCATGGATTGTTCGTTACCCCGACCCCGATCTCAATGCGGGGCCCGGGTACCTCATTAATTTCGAGGTACCCGATAGTATTGGGAGAAATCAGGCCTGCTCCGCCTCCTTTTTCAGGTCGGCGTAGTACTCTGATTCACTGATTTTCTCAGCTTCGATGGCTTCGATATCGGCCCTGGTCAAGTGAAACATTCCGCAGGCGGGGCAGCTGCCGTCGAAACTCTCATCGACCGCCCGGGCCTTTAACTCATCGATGGTCATGTGATCCACATTACCGCAGGCACCACTGGGATTTTCCGCCCGCACCCGGGCTCTTCTGGACCGCTTTTCTTGTGCCGTCATAGAGACTCCGTTTATTTGCAGCGTGGCTGAAGGGGAGCGCAGCTTGCCGAATCAGCCACTCTTTGATACTCAAAAATATATCCGGCGTCAAGAGCCTCAGGCGCCGTCGCTGACCGGCGGCGCCTGAGGCCACGTACCGGGCCGGCCCCGTTTAATTGGTAATCGTATCGATCAGCTTTCCCTGTGCATCGACGATTTCCAGGGCCAGGGGTATACCGCCATCCAGGCGGTGGGTAGCGCAGGACATTCACGGGTCGTAGGCCCGAACAGCCATCTCCACCTTGTTGAGGATTCCCTGGTCGTAATTGCCGTCTTTGATCAGAGAGGTGGCCGCCTGTTTGACGCTCATGTTCATCGGCCCGATGTTGTGGGTGGTGCCGACGATCAGGTTGGCCGACTCGATGCAGCCGTCTGCATTGGTCGTATAATCATGGATCAGCGTTCCCCGGGGCGCCTCCACAATCCCGACCCCGCGTCCCGCACCGGGCGTTACCGCGGCCCGGACATCGGTATCGGTGATTCCGTCCCAGTTGAGCAGTTCGATGGTTCGCTCGCAGGCATAGACCAGCTCGATCAGGCGGGCGTAATGGTAGAGCAGCGTAGCCTGGGCCGGTCGGCCGAAGGCCTCCCTGAACTCCTCCAGGGCCGCCTGGGCTTTGGGCGTCGACATCTGGTCGCAGACGTTGAGGCGGGCCAGGGTGTTGGCCCGGTAAATGCCTTTGGGTGCTTCCAGATCGAGTGAGAAACCCTCATCCCAGGATTTGGCGTACGGCATTTTACCGTAGCCCCAGGGCTCCACATGTTCCCCGAGATAGTCGAGGTAGTCCTCTCCCTCGAAATCCACGTAGGACCCGTCGGCCCGCATGAGCCGCTGCTGGCCGTCGTAAATTCTGAACGATCCGTCCTCGCGGTCCACGGTGCCCAGAAAACCGGTTGTGATAACACCGAGTTCGCCGATCACATCGAGATATTTGGCGAATACGTTTTCCTTGGCAAAATCGAGCGCGTACTGGGAAAAATCGAGCAGCGTCTCGGTGTCCTTGAGCAGTTCCAAACGCTCACTCTCCAGCATCGGCTTGGAGAAGCCGCCGACCACGGCAGCGATCGGGTGGATCGCCTTGCCGGCGAAACGGTCGAGCATCATCTGGCCAAGCTGGCGCATCTTGACCACTTTGGTTGCCAGCTCCGGGGCCGCCTTGACGACGCCAATCACGTTTCTGACCGAGTAGTCGGCGTCAGGGCCCAGCACGAAATCGGGGGCCGCCAGGAAGAAGAAGTGCAGGATCTTGTCGTTGATATGCGCCATGACCTGAAGCAGCTCCCGCAGCTTGTAACCGGTCGGGGTTGGCGTCACGCCGAAACAGCCGTCCACAGCCTTGTTGGATGCGGTGTGATGCATCCAGGGGCAGATCCCGCAGATCCGGTTGACGATCCGGGGTACTTCTTCAGCCGGCCGCCCCTCTATGAACTTCTCGAAACCCCGCAGAGACATCAGGCTCATATAGGCGTCTTCGACGTTACCGTCGTCGTTGAGATGCACCGAAATCCGCGCATGCCCTTCGATCCGGGTAACCGGTTGTATCTGTAATACCTTACCCATTGTCGTTAGTCCTCCTTCACGGCAGCCTTCCGTTTGGGCCGCAGATTGTTGTGGGCGCCGCTGAACCTCAGCATGGACCGGCGGTCCACCACGGATTTGAAATCGATGCCGTTGCTGGCCAGAGCATTCATCATATCGAGCATCTGGTTGCCTTTGGGCAGAACCGATCCAAAGCAGCCGCGGCACGGAACCCGCGCCTCGATGCAGCTCGGTGCCCCGCGCTTGGCGCAGCCGGCAGCAGTCACCGGACCCATACACATGTAACCCTGCTCGAGCAGGCAGCGCATCTCGCTGATCGGCTTCTGCGGGTCGAAATCGACATTTTCGAGATAACGCTTCACCGTAGTGACGCTGCCCTTGCCTTCCCTTCTGGTCGGGCAGGTATCGCAGACACTCTTGGTGGGCAGTTCCGGATCGCGGCCCTCGAGCAGCGCCCTGATCACTTCGGCGATGTGGGCCGGGTTCGGCGGACAGCCGGGAAGCATCAGATCGACTTTGACCTTTTCATCCAGGGCATAGGTTCGATCGAGCAGGGCGGGCACTCCCTGATCGGGCATGACGGCGCCCTCGTCGGTCGACGGGGTCTGAAAAATTTCATCGAAACTGCGGGCACCATCCTGACCGTTCATCAGGGCCGGTATCCCTCCCTGGGTGGCACATGAACCGAGGGCAATCAGGATTTTGCACTTCCTGCGCATCTCTTCGAGCACCTCCATGTGCTCCTCATTGGAGACGCCGCCGCTGACGATGCCGACCACCGCCTCGGGAATCTCCAGGTGCTTGTCCTCGTCCCCGCACTGCCCGAAATACTTGTGATCCATGATCACCGGGGCATGAACGATGTCGAGGTGCTCGGTCAGCAGCTCAACCAGATCCTCGCCGATATTGAGTATGGCAATCTCGCAGCCGGAACAGGAACTCAGCCATTCTAAAGCAGTTGTAACTCCCATGAAACCCTCCCTTAAATGGCCTGAGCCTGATTGTGAGCCGGACCGAGCTTCTTGATCCTGTCGGTCATTTCACTGATGGCGCTGACGAATTTGTCGGGCTCTGCCGAAGATACCCAGGTTATGGAATAACGTTCCTGCTCATAGCCGTAGTCCTCCAGCAGTTCAACGATCATATCCGAACGTGACATTGCTTTATAATTACCATCCAGGTAATGACATTCACCCAGATGTCAGCCAAGGACCATGACGCCGTCCGCGCCCTGATCCAGTGCATTGGTGACGAACTCCGGATGCACCATGCCCGAACACATGACCCTGATAATCCGTACGTTGGCCGGATACTGCATCCTCGACGTACCGGCCAGGTCGGCTGCGGCATAGGAGCACCAGTTGCAGCAGAAGGCAATGATTTTGGGTTCAAAACTCATCGATTAACTCCTCTATTGTTATGGGACATTTTTCCCTTTCCCGTCATCAAAGGGCCAGAGCCGCATCAATCTGGGCGCTGATCTGGTCCATGGTGAACCCCTGTACCGACACACCGCGCTTCGGACAGGTCCCCTGACAGAGACCGCAGCCTTTGCACTGCGCCTTGTTGACCGCGATATACTTGCGGGTCGCCCCATCCCCGTTCTCCTCGACCAGGTTGATCGCATGGTAGGGACAGACATCGATACACAGGGCGCAGCCGTCACAGTAGTTCAGATCGGGCTCGGCCTTGACCGCATCGAGGCTGACCTGCGAACGGGACAGCAGGGTAGCCGCCCGAGCAGAGGCCGCCAGGGCCTGGGCCACCGACTCCTCGACCGGTTTGGGGTAATGGGCCAGGCCGGCAACGAACATGCCGTCGGTGGCAAAATCAACCGGCCGCAGCTTGGCATGGGCTTCCTGGAAGAAGCTGTCGCCGTCCACAGACACCTTGTATATCTTGCTGAGCTTGTCAGCGTCCGGATTGGACTCGATGGCGGTGGCCAGAACGACCATATCCACGGTGAGCTGCAGCGGCCGATGCAGGACATGATCCCAGACATCGACGGTGACCTGCTTGTGCTTGACATCAACCTGCGGTTTCCCATGCAGTTCGTAGTTGATGAAAATGACACCCAGTTCCCGGGCCTTCTTGAACAGCGCTTCGCGCTGACCGTAAGTCCTCATGTCGCGGTAGAGGATATAGATCGTCCGGGTCGGGTCTTCCTTCTTGAGCTCGATGGCCGTCTGAACCGAATGGGTGCAGCAGACCTTGGAGCAATACATGCGGCCCTTTTCCCGGGACCCGACACACTGGATAAAGGCGATCGATTTAGCCTTTGCGGCATGCTGCTCCTTGAGCTCGAAGAGCCGATCGAATTCCAGCGAAGTGACCACGTTGGGGATCCTTTCGTAACCATACTCCCTGGGCCGCAGCGGGCGGCCTCCAATGGCAACGATGCCGATGCCGTGTTCGATGGTTTTGGTCAGGCCGTCCCTGGTGGCGATAGTGGTTCTGAAGTTGCCGACAAAGCCCTCTGCAGCACTCACTTCGAAACCCCGATGGAGGATGATTTTGTCGTTCTTACCAACCTCGTCGATCAGTTTACGGGTCCGATCGGCGATCGCCTCCCCGGACCAGGTGTGCCCGAGAAACAGGGCATTGCCGCCCAGAGCTTCGGTTTTTTCGACCAGATGGACCTCAAACCCCTGATCGGCCAGGTTCAGGGCAGCGGTCATACCGGCGATTCCACCGCCAATCACCAGCCCTTTCTGTATAATCGGTACTGAAATCGGCTGCAGAGCATACTGGCGCAAGACTTTGGCCACGCCCATGCGAACCAGATCTTTGGCCTTGATGGTGGCCACCCCGGGGCTGGCCGCATGAACCCAGGAATTCTGGTTGCGGATGTTGGCCATTTCGACCAGATACTCGTTCAGACCGGCCGATTTGAGGGTCTCCCTGAACAGCGGTTCGTGGGTACGGGGCGTACAGGCGGCGACCACCACCCGGTTCAGCCCTTTCTCCTTGATGGTCTTGACCATCTGTTCCTGGGTGTCCTGCGAACAGGAGAACAGGTTGCGCTCCACATGGGCCACACCGGGAAGGGTCCCGGCATAATCGGCCACCGCCTCCACATCGACCACGCCGGCGATGTTTGAGCCGCAGTGGCAGACAAAGACACCGACCCGCGGATCTTCATCGCCGACCTGGCGCTCTTCGGGGAAGCTCTTCTCCTCGGTCAACTGCCCCCGGGCCGGCGCTAAAATGTCAGCGACGGCCGCAGCGGCGGCGGAGCCCTCGAGCACCGACTGGGGGATATCCTTGGGGCCGGCGAAAGCGCCGCAGGTGAAAATTCCTCTCTTCGAGGTTGAGACCGGGGAGAAGTCGGAGGTTGCCGCAAAACTGTCGCCGGTCATCCGGACTCCGGCCATCTCACTGAGCTTCTTTACATGATCGGGGGTCTGCAGACCGACCGACAGGACCACCAGGTCGAAATACTCCTCCACCTGGCGACCTTCTTCATTGATGTAGTGCAGGCGCAGGTCGCCGCTGTCACCCTCGGGTTCGACTCCGTGAACCCGACAGCGCACGAAGCGCACTCCCGACTCTTCTTTGGCGCGCTGATAGTAACGATCGAAATCCTTGCCGTGGGTCCGCATATCCATCATGAATATGGAGGTCCGCAGTCCCGGGACATGGTCTTTGGCCATGACCGCTTCCTTGATCGCATACATGCAGCATACCGAGGAGCAGTAGCCGTTGCCGCACTTGTTTTCATCGCGCGAGCCGACACACTGCAGAAAAGCCACCTTGGTGATCTGTTTGCCGTCCGAGGGACGGATCAGGTGTCCCTCGGTGGGTCCGGAGGCCGACATGTAGCGCTCGAACTGCAGGGAGGTAATGACGTTGGGGTACTTCCCGTAGCCCCATACTCCGGCCGGGCCCGGGTCGAAGGATTCGAACCCGGGCGCCATGATGATGGCGCCGACGTTGATGCTGTGCATCTTTTCGGTGTCGTCGAAATTGACCGCATCGGCCGGGCACACCTTCTCGCAGAAGCCGCAGGCACCCGCCTTCTTGAAGCGGATACAGTTTTCGGCATCGATCTGATACTTGAGCGGCACCGCCTGGGCGTATTTGACATAGATTGCCTTACGCTTGCCGGTGGCTGCATCATACTCGCTGTCAACCTTCTTCGGGCATTTTGCCGCACACTCGCCGCAGGCAATGCATTTGTCCATATCCACGTAACGCGGATGTTCCTTTATAGCTACATCGAAGCTGCCCGCCTCTCCGGAGATGGCGGTAACCTCGCTCAGGGTCATCAATTCTATATTTAAGTGCCGACCGCACTCAACCAGCTTTGGCGCGATAATTCACATCGAGCAGTCGTTGGTGGGAAAGGTCTTGTCCAGTTGAGCCATGGCTCCGCCGATGGCCCCGGACCGCTCGACCAGATAGACATAGTACCCCGCATCGGCCAGATCCAGGGCTGACTGCATACCGGTGATACCGCCGCCGACAATCATCACCGACCCGACTTTTTTCGTATCCAGCATGGTGTGTGTCTCCTTTTGCATATTCTTGGCATCCCGGGCTGTCCGGGATCTATTCTATTTATTCCGTCAACGCAGCGCCGCGCTATTCTCCAGCTTCGACCGTTTCTTCCCGGACCTGTTCCTGGCCGGGAAGAACCAGTGAATCGGCAACCAGTTCCCAGAGATATTTGACTTCGATTCCGAGGTCATATTCCTGGTTCAGCGATTTCATCAGCTGGTCCCGGCAGTTGTGGCACGGGGCGATGACCAGCTCAGCCCCGGTCTCCTGAATCTGCCGGGCCTTGATCCGGCCGTAGAAGACGCGTTCAGGGGCGAAGGGCATGGCCCAGGCGCCGCCGCCGGCGCCGCAGCAGTAATTGCTCTCCCGGTTGGGCTCCATATCTTTGTAGTCAGAACAGCATTGCCTGGTGATCTCCCTGCCTTCCTCGTAGTAGGCGACGCCGAAGGCTTTCATCGACTTGCGCCCGTAGTTGCAGGGGTCGTGATAGGTGGCGCGCAGCTGATGCTTGCTGTCATCGAGACTGATGCGGCCCTCGCGGACGTACTCCATCAGAAGGTCGAAAACCGAGACGATTTTGAACTCGTTCAGCGCTTCCGGGTACCATTTGTTCAACCCGAACCGGGTTGCATAATAGGCGTGGCCTCATTCGGGCAGGAGCAGCACCTCGCACTTGAGCCGTCTCATGTTGTCAACCAGCCGGCCGACCACCGTCCTCATCGCTTCATCATCTCCCGAGAAAAGGCCCCAGTTGACCCCTTCCCAGTTTTCCGAGGGAATGGTCCATGATTCGCCGGCGGCATGGAAGATGCGCCACCAGTATTTCATGTCGTCCGGCTCGGCAAACGGCTCTTTCGAGTTAACCGTCACCATGACCCGGGCACCGACCACGTCGATCGGGGTTTTGAAACCGCTCAGGCCTTCTTCTTCAAGCTCCTCACCCAATTCCTCGCAGAGATAGATGAAGTCATCCTTGGGGATACCGAGGTTGTTGCCCCGCTCCAGGCAGGTCACAACCCCCTTGTGTATGGGGCCCGGCACCAGGTCGCGCTCGCGCACGCCGCGCAGCCTCCGCATCAGGGCCATGATCTGAACGCCTGCCGGGCAGGCGTTCTCGCACTTGGCGCACATGGTGCATTTCCAGGGCCAGTTGGTATCCCTGAGTTCGTCCTCGAGTCCGAGTACCGCCATTCTGATGATTTTGCGCGGATCAAGCCCGTCAACTCCGGCAATCGGGCAGGCGCTGGCGCAGGTTCCACAGGTCAGACAGGTATCGGCCCAACTGGTATCGCTGTAAATCGTCTTATCCTTGAAACCGACCGCCAGCGGTTCGGGCCGGTTCACCCGGTCTTCGAGCTTGCGAACCTTGTCCTGATCCACATAACTCGACGGTTTGATAAGCGGCTGACGGCCGAATTTATCACACAGCGTCTGGTAATCTTCGAACTTCATAAGGTATTTCCGCCCCGGACCTTCCTTGGCCGGAAGGGTGCCGGAGTTGATCCAGTTCCTTATGGTGTTGCGATGCACCCCAAATTCTTCGGCCATCTCGCTGACTCTGAACTCATACATCATTGATGGTCACCTCGTTTTGCTTATTTTGAACCATGAGCAGCAACTGCTCACATGCCTCGTTAACGGCAGATTTCATCGACTCTGTCAGTCCCGGCTCGATTTCGGCCGGTATATATTCGGCCTGGGCGGCCAGGATGGTAACGCGAATGGCGGTGTGGGCCTCCAGTTCCTGGAGCAGATTGACCGTCGGGAACTGGTGCAGGGAAAAATCGTGGATTTTTTTGGCTGGAATGGAGGACGACTCGATGCAGAATAGCTCTCCGGCCCGCCTCCCCTCGAAGTCGACCGCATCAAGAATGATGATGTGATCGGGCCGCCCCTCCTCGCTCAGCAGATAGTCGAAAAGGTATTCGCGGATTCCGGTCATGGCATCGACTGCCTCCACCGAGGCAGGCAGTCTGCCTGAACTGTTGAGTTGTTCCACCACCGCCGGACCGAACCCGTCATCGCCCATCAGGGTGTTGCCGCAACCAAAGATAATCGTCGAACCCATAATTATTCAATTTGTGCAAACGTTGCATAATAAAAACAAAATACAACGTAGCACCCTTGAAAGACGGGTTCAAGAAAAATTTATCTGTACTGTAAGGAAATTTGATGAAATGGTCGTATCTGGATGGATTTATTCAACAAAAACATGTACGACATTGTGGAAAAACAGCACGAACTCAACCACCTGGCGATCAATAACCGTCAGGGTTTCGGCGCTGCCAGTTCCAGCTGTCCGCACACATCCGCTCGAGACCATGCTGGGCTCTCCAGCCCAGCTCCCGTTCCGCCCGGGCCGGGTCGGCATAGCAACTTGCCGCGTCACCGGGCCGCCGCGGGGCAATCCGGTAGGCAACCAGCCGGCCGGCGGCTTTCTCGAAGGCGTGAATCACCTCCAGCACCGAGTGCCCCCGCCCGGTTCCCAGGTTGTAGGCAACCACACCGGGTTTTTGGGCCAGCTTCTCAAGGGCCTTGACATGGCCCCGGGCCAAATCCATCACATGGATATAGTCCCTCACCCCGGTACCGTCCGGGGTCGGGTAGTCGTTGCCGAATACCGCGACCTCAGCCAGCTTACCGACCAGCACCTGGGTGATGTAGGGCGTCAGGTTATTGGGTATGCCGTTGGGGTCCTCACCGATCTCGCCGCTCGAATGGGCCCCGACCGGGTTGAAGTAGCGCAGCAGGCCGACATTGAGGCGGGGATTAGCCTGCTGGATGTCGGTCAGCATCTGCTCGGTCCACAGCTTGGTCCGCCCATAGGGGTTGGTGCAGAACAGGGGCGAATCCTCCGGGATCGGGCTGCTCTCCGGATCACCGTAAACGGTGGCCGAGGAGCTGAAGATCAGGTTGTCAACCCCGTGCTCGAGCATGACCTCGGTAAGCGTCAGCGTTGAAATCAGGTTGTTCTGGTAGTAGAGCAGCGGTTTTTCAACCGACTCACCAACCGCCTTCAGACCGGCAAAATGGATGACCGCATCGACGGGCCGGGCGGCCCTCGAAAAAACATCCCTCATCGCACTCCGGTCTCGAACATCCTGCACAACCAGACAAATCGATTTCCCGCTCAACCGCTCGACCCGTGTCAGCGACTCCCGCTTGGCGTTGTCCAGGTTGTCGACGACCGTGATCTCATACCCCTGCTCAAGCAGTTCGAGGCAGGTGTGGCTGCCGATGTAGCCGGCCCCGCCGGTCACCAGTATATGTTTCATAACCAATTATCCCTTCAGTCATTGACTCGAATGACAATCAAAATTATTCTGCACTCGTAACGGTGCCGGCCTATCAGTAACCGGGCGGCGCATGCAGCACCATAGCGCTCAGGCCGTATTCGGGCAAGACTAAAACCATCCCATCCTGGAGGAATTATGCCCTATGTCAATATCAGGGTCGCCGGAACCCTTTCCAAAGAGCAGAAAGCCAACATCAGCCGCGGCGTAACCGAGGTCATCAGCAGGGAGGCCAACAAGCCGCCCGAGGCTGTTCTTATTTTCATCGACGAGGTCGAGCGGGACAACGTCGCCAAGACCGGGACTCTTTTGAGCGACAGCTGAGCCCGATGGAAGCGGCCCGCCGCATCGAGGAACTGACCCGCGAACTCAACGACCACATCTACCGGTACCATGTCCTCGACGACCCGGTCATCTCTGACGGCGAGTATGACCGGCTGTTTCAGGAACTGCTAAGCCTGGAGGAAGCCTATCCGGGGTTGGCGCGGCAGGATTCCCCCACCAGCAGGGTGGGCGGCAGTCCACTGGACAGGTTCGATCAAGTCGAGCACCGGGTACCGATGCTCAGCCTGGAAAACGGCTTTTCAGACCAGGACCTGACCGACTTCGCCCAGCGGCTCGAACGCTACCTGAACGGGCCGCTGGCCAGCGGCTTTTCCGTCGAACCCAAGCTGGACGGCCTGGCCGTCGAGCTGGTCTACCGCAAGGGCAGCCTCGTCTCCGGCTCGACCAGAGGAGACGGCGCCACCGGTGAGAATATCAGCGCCCAACTGCGGACCATCAGTGCAATACCGCTGAGGCTTCTACAAGAGCCGATCGATCTGCTCGAGGTGCGGGGTGAAGTTTACATGGACAAGCAGGGGTTCGCCGACCTCAACAGGCGTCAGCTGGCTCGCGAACTGCCGCCCTTTGCCAACCCCCGCAACGCTGCGGCGGGATCCCTGCGACAGCTCGACCCCGCGGTGACCGCCGACCGGCCGCTGCGTTTCTTCGCCTACGGGGTCAGCGAGCCGGGCGCCCTGCCCTGCACCACCCAGACCGGCCTGCTCCGGTACCTCAGGGATAACGGTTTTCCGGTCTGCCCGCACAACCGGTTCTGCCCGGATATCGCCGCCGCTGTCGACCACTATGACCGGCTGGTGTCGATCCGCCACGATCTGCCTTACGAGATCGACGGTCTGGTCATCAAGGTCGACGACCTGGGCCTGCAGAACCGGCTCGGGTTCAAGGCCCGGGCGCCGCGCTGGGCCATCGCCCGGAAGTTTCCCGCGACCCAGTCCACAACCACCCTGGTCGATGTCGAATTCCAGGTGGGCCGCACCGGCGCGATAACCCCGGTGGCACTCTTGAACCCGGTCAAACTCGACGGCGCCACCGTCAGTCGCGCAACCCTTCACAACCAGGATGAGATCGACCGCAAGGATTTGCGAATCGGCGACACGGTTCTGGTCCAGCGGGCTGGTGACGTGATACCCGAGGTGGTCAAACCCATCGTCGAGAAACGTACCGGAGAAGAGACCGCGATCGTTCTTCCTGCCCGCTGCCCGGCCTGTGAAACGGAAATATCCAGGCCCGAAGGCGAGGCGGTCAGCCGCTGCACCAACATCTTCTGTCCTGCCCAGCGGCTCAGGGGCCTGATCCATTTCTGTTCCAAGGCCGGGCTCGATATCGAGGGGTTGGGAAAACGCTATGTCGAGCAGCTTTTCGAGGCGGGTATCGTCAACGATATTGTCGACCTCTATAATCTGGACAGGACGGTGATAAAGGATTTGGAGGGCTGGGGCGAAAAGTCGGCCGACAACGTTCTGGCCGCAATCGATACGGCCAGAACCCCTGCGCTGGCCAATTTTATCGCCGCCCTGGGCATCCGCTTCATCGGCGAAACCTCGGCAGCGCTGCTGCAGCGCCATTTCGGCTCACTCGACGGCCTGGCTGCGGCCAGCAGGGAAGATCTTCTTGAAATAGACGGCATCGGTGAACAGGCCGCCCGGAGCCTGGTCGATTTCTTCGGCAATGAGACGACCCGGGACATCCTCCAGCGACTCAAAGCATCCGGCGTGGCACCCGCCCCGGTCCACCAGGCCGGAGGAGAGCAGAAGCTTTCAGGCGCTACATTTCTGTTTACCGGCAGCCTTGTTACCCTGTCCCGGGACGAAGCCAAAAAACTGGTGAGAGAACACGGCGGAACCATCGCCTCGTCGGTGACTAAAAAAGTTACCCATGTCGTCGCTGGGGAAAAAGCCGGGTCAAAGCTGAAAAAGGCCCGGGAGGAGGGCAAAACCATCCTTTCAGAAGAGCAGTTCGTGGAGCTGCTGTCCTGATCAGCGCACAGCAGTTTCGTCGAGCTTTACAACAGCCCCGGCCTAACCGTTCTGGTTCCGACCAAGGTAGGCGATAATGTCATCGCTTTCATACATCCAGACCTCACCATCGATCAGAAACGGTACCATTGCCCTGCCGCCGGTCTCGACCACTTTTTTGCGGCCCGGAGTCCCGACAGCCGCATCGACAATGAGGTAGTCCGTGCCTTCTGCAAGGCCCATCTGTTCGGCCGCCCGGATCACCTTGATGCAGAACGGACAGGTGGAGGAGATATAGAGTTCTAACATGATTTACACCGCAGTGATGGAAGGATTCAGGTTCTGATGCCGGTTCCCTTTTCCAGAAGATAGAGATTCACCCCGAAGAGAACCACCGCAAAAACCAGCAGCATACCGAGCCCGGTGGCCGGTCTCATGTCCGAAATACCGAGGAATCCGTAGCGGAAGCCGTCGATCATGTAGATGATCGGGTTGGCCTTGGAGACCATCTGCCAGAAATCGGGCAGCAGCGTGATCGAATAAAAAACACCGCCGAGATAAGTCAGCGGCGTGATCACAAAGGTCGGGATTATCGATATATCATCGAATTTTTGGGCAAATATGCCGTTGATCATACCGGCGAGCGCAAAAACGAAGCTGGTCAGAAAGGCGAACACAGCGGCATAGCCCAGGCTGTACAGGGGCAGCCGGACAAAAACCAGGCTGACGACCGAGACCAGAAAGCCGACGCTGAGGCCGCGAATCATGCCTCCGGAGACATAGCCGAGCACGATCACCCAGCTCGGCGTGGGGCTGACCAGCATCTCCTCGATATTTTTTTGAAACTTGGTCGAGAAAAAGCTGGAAACCGTATTGGTGTAGGAGTTGGTGATGATCGACATCATGATCAGGCCGGGTGCGATGAAGGCCATGTAGTCAAAGCCCTTGATGCCGTTGAGCTGTGAGCCGATAAAGGTTCCGAAGACGACGAAGTAGAGGGTCATGGTGATGACCGGCGGCACCAGCGTCTGCACCCAGATCCTGAAAATCCTGGTGGTTTCCCGTCGGGCGATGGTGTAGAGGCAGATCAGGTTCTCAGGCATCACTCGACGATCTCCATGAAAATCTCCTCCAACCGGTTCGACTTGTTGCGCATCGAATCGACGATGATACCGTGTTTGTCCAGATGTTCGAAAACCCGGTTCAGCGACTGATCCCTGACGGTGGTCACCTCCAGCGTGGTGTCGTCCACCACCGTGAAAATCACCTGCTCCAGCGGAGCAATCGTGAGATCTTTGGTCCTGACATCGAGCACGAAGGTCTCCTTGTCGAGCTTCTTGAGCAGGTCGCGCTTGCTGGCATTCTCGATGATCTCGCCGTTGGCGATGATGGCGATTCGGGAGCAGAGCTGCTCGGCCTCTTCCAGGTAATGGGTGGTCAGAATAATGGTTCTGCCGCTTTTGTTCAGCTTTTCAAGAAAATCCCACATGCCCCGCCGCAGTTCGACATCGACCCCGGCGGTGGGCTCGTCCAGAATCAGCAGCTTCGGTTCATGGACCAGGCCGCGGGCAATCATCAGCCGCCGCTTCATGCCGCCCGAGAGTTCCCGGGCCGCCGTGTGCCGCTTTTCCCAGAGACCGAGCTGGCGCAGATATTTCTCGCAGCGGACGAACGCCTCGCGGCGGCCAATGCCGTAATAGCCGGCCTGCTGGCAGACGATATCCTCCACCTTTTCAAAAATCGAAAAATTGAACTCCTGGGGAACGACCCCGATCAATCGCTTGGCGGCCGGGAAATCCTGATCGATATCGACGCCGAACACCCTGACTCGTCCGCCCGACTTGTTGACCAGCGAGGTGACGATGCCGATGGTCGTGGTCTTGCCGGCCCCGTTGGGGCCCAGCAGGCCGAAAAACTCCCCTTCTTTGACATCGAGGGAAATACCTTTCAGGGCTTCGTGACCGCTCTGGTAGGTTTTTTTCAGATCCTCAATGGACAGGGCGTTCATCATCTGGCATCACTCGGACAAGGTTGACGAAATAGTCGACGGTTTCACCGGCGAGGTCGGTGCCGTCGAGTTCGGAGATCTGTATGATCCCGGTCGGGCAGGTGATATTGATTTCGGTCAGATACCCGCCGATGAAATCGAGTCCTGCAAAATGAATCCCCCGGGAGATCATCCACGGGCACAGCTCATCCATTACCGCCTGCTCCCGATCGCTGAGACCGGTCTGCAGCGCTTCGCTGCTGGCAAAGTTGGCGTGATAGCCCTGCCGGGGCTTGCGCATCGCGGCACCGACCACCCGGTCGCCCAGGGTAATCACCCGCTTGTCCCCGTCATAGACTTCTTCGAGAAATTTCTGCACCATGACCGGCCGCTTCCCCCCATCGGTGAAAGCACCAATGACAGCCTCATCCCCTGCTTCGATCTTCTGAACCGATTTACCCTGGAAGCTGTCGAGCGATTTAATCACCGCCCGGCCGTGGCGGCTGACGAACTCACCAATGACTGAAATATCAGACGCCACCAGGGTCGGCGGCATGTACTTGACGAAAGGCAGGACGATCAGCTTTTCGTTGAAATCGCGCAGGGCCGACGGACGGTTGAGCACCAGGGTGGAACTC
Organism: uncultured delta proteobacterium; assembly: GCA_963845115.1. GTDB lineage: Bacteria > Desulfobacterota > Desulfobulbia > Desulfobulbales > Desulfocapsaceae > JABDQA01. The sequence continues at coordinate 790,286 of CAWJQN010000003.1, forward strand.
AGCGACAGCAGCTGGGTGGCGTAGTGGAAACGCAGATCGTAGGGCGGTTCCTTGCGCATGAAGATCAGATCGTAATCGCCCAGTGCTGCGGAGCGGCTGCTGCCGTCCTCTGCAGTTGCCAGAACCCGGGCCTTTTCGTCGAAATAGAGCTGCTCTATGGTGGCCGTATCGACCTCGACATTCTTTTGCCGGGCCCTGGTTATCACCGCCAGTGATGTGTCGGTCCTGGACTGCAACCCGTCGATCGGGTCAAGCACAACGAGCCATCTCATCTGCATTGTTTTTTTCTCCCCTGTTCATCCGCTGTCGGACTTCCGCATCGGTTCGACACAATAAGTCAACTTTGAGGTAATTGAAGTTTGGTGATCGATTTTTCTCAGCCGTCCTCGAGTACCTTCAGAGAAACCCCTTCAACCATCGACGCGACCTTCTGCCGATAGTCGAGCATATGGGGCGCCCCCAGGTGGGTTTTCAGATGTTCGACGCTTTCCCACTTTTCGATAACGGTAACCAGGTTTTCATCGACAACCTGGGGATCAAGTCCGGTCTTGACGTCGACGGTCGGCCGGTACTCGATACAGCCGTCTTCCTCTATGACATTGGCCACATTGGCCTTGAATATCCTCAGAAACTCATCTTTTCTGCCTGGTTTGACCGATACCGATGCCAGCACGTGAATCATGGTTATCTCTCCCTTTTTTTTGCGATTGTCAGCAATATTCACCATCCCTCCTATTCTTGAATGAAGAACGATATAAACAGATTACGTCATTTGGTTTTAAATGGCATGGAAATAAAGTAAGGTTAAATCCTGAGCAATGGAAGCAGCATCCACCAACTGTGCTTGACTCACTCATAAATTATATTTATGATTGCCCGATTGTTTATGAATATGGTGATACAAAAATCGCCTTTTAATCGTTGATTACCCTTACAAAATCACAAGTCAAGGAGTGCAGCATGCTGGAGTTATCCAAAGGAGCCGATATCCTGGAGGCAGTCGGCAGCATAAAATCTTTATCAGACGCGCAGAAAATCATCGCGGCCAATCTCGATGATACAAATCTCAGGAAACTTTCGCCGATCAGCAATCCCGATGCCCTGATAAGGATCGCCAACGCCATCGTCCACTGTAAACCGGACGCCGTCTTCGTCAATACAGGCAGCCCTGAGGACATCGACTGGATCAGGCACCACAGCCTCGACAAGGGAGAGGAACGGAAACTGGCCAAAACCGGCCACACGATCCATTTCGACCTGCCCGAGGACCAGGCCCGCCTGGTCAACCAGACCTACTACATCATCAATGCGGGCGAAAAGTTGAGCTCACTGGCCAAATCGCTGCTGCGCGAAGAAGCCACCGACTATATCCGTACCTACATGGACGGCATCATGAAAGGACTGACCATGATGATCGGCTTTTACAGCCGCGGACCCGCCGGGGCCGAGGCGGCGGTGCCGGCCATCGAGATTTCCTCATCGGCCTACGTAATGCATTCGGCAGAGTTGCTTTACCGGAACTGTTATGATCAGTTCGACTCGGAAGCGGAAAGAATGGGCATCTTTTTCACCAATGTGCACTCCGAGGGGAAAAACCGCCCCGAGGATGTCCCCAACGCACGTATTTTGATGGACCGCAGCTGGTTCACCACTTTTTCCTGCTACTGCACTTACGCCGGCAATACCCTGCTGATGAAAAAGGGCAACCACCGTTTCTGCGTAGACTATGCCACCTATTATAAAAAGGGGGAACAGCTCTCGGAGCATATGTTCATCACCGGTCTCACCAATCACAACGGCCGCACCACCTACATGGCCGGCGCCGCCCCGTCCGGCTGCGGCAAAACGACGACCGCCATGGTCGGAACCGATTTCATCGGCGACGATCTGGCCCAGATCTGGATCGCCGATGACGGCACGATCCGGGCGATCAACCCGGAGAAGGGGATATTCGGCATCGTCGAGGATGTCAATCGTGAAGGCGACCCATACCTGATGGAATGCCTCAGGGGAGACGGTACCGAAGTCATCTGGTCCAATGTACTGATTGACGAAAATGACGTTCCCCAGTGGGTCGGCAACGGTGAACCGCCCCCCGAAAAAGGGGTGAACTTCCAGGGCGATTGGTGGACCGGCAAAACCGACGACCAGGGCAAGCCGGTGCCGATGTCGCACAAGAACTCGCGCTGCACCCTGCTGGCCGCGGCCATTGCCAACCACAACACCGCTGCCTCCGAAGACTCGGCCGGCGTGCCGGTCAAGGTCTTCACCTACTCGGGCCGCGACAGCGATACCATGCCCCCGGTATGGGCGGCGAAAAGCATGGACGAAGGGGTGGTCATCGGTGCCTCCATCGTCTCCCAGGCCACCGCCACCGAAGTCGGCGTCTCAGGCGTCAGGAGACAACCCTGGGCAAACGCGCCGTTTATCCCGGGCGACCTGGCCGACTATATGGACGCCCAGTTCGTCTTCTTCAACTCGGACAAGATCTCCGACGAGGGCAGACCGGTGCTTGCCGGTCTCAACTATTTTCTGACCCACGCCAACCGCGGCAGCTCAGGGTCCGGGCTGCTTGGCGAAAAACGTGACGTGAGAGTCTGGCTCGGCTGGCTCGACCTGTTCGCCAACGGTGACGTCCAGGCAATCGAGACGCCGATCGGCTGGCTGCCCCGCTATGCAGATCTCAAAAAGCTTTTTGACATTATCAACAAAGCCTATCCCGAGTCACTTTATCAGATGCAGTTCTCCCTCTACATCGACAATATCGTCGACCGGATCGACCTGCAGACCGAGGCGTATCGGAAAGAGGAAAACATTCCGCCCCAGCTCTTCGCCATCTATGAAAAACAAAAAGCTGAACTGCTGTCCCTGAAAGATAAATTCGGCCCGGTTGTCAGCATCGACCATCTGAGTTGAGCGGCACGCCGCATCGTTTCAGACCGCCTCGCCGGCAGACCGCAGGCGGGGCGGCCTCTATTCATGACAGATAACGCTGAAAACCAGCCGGAAGAGCGCGTCGTCTTCTCATCCGGGGAGATGATGCAGGTTGACACCTGTTCGCTCGTTCTCTCCTCGAAGAACATTGCCCACCGGATCGAGCGGAGCCCCGACGGATCGGCCTCGATTTTCGTCAGGGCTGAGCGGGAGCACGAAGCTGTCCGGCAACTGCAGGCCTATTTCCAGGAAAACAGAAACTGGCCGCCGCCGCTGATCGATACCCGGGTTCAGCCGCTGTCCTCCGAGCTGCCGGCCCTCCTGGTGGCCGCGCTGCTCTCTGTTTTCTACCTGGTGACCGGGCCGTATCAGTATGACAGCAGCTGGTTTCGTGAGGGAGCCTCCAACAGCACCGCCATTCTCGAGCAGGGGGAGTATTTCCGCCTGATTACCGCCCTCTGTCTGCATGCCGACTTCTCCCATCTGGCCGGAAACGTGCTGATCGGCGGATTCCTGATTCACTTCTACCTGCAGATCAGCGGTACGGGGATCGGCCTGCTGTCGCTGCTGGCGGCCGCCGCGGCCGGCAACTGGATCAATGCCATGGTCCATGGACCCGGCCATATTTCGGTGGGCTTTTCCACCGCCGTATTCGCCATGATCGGCCTGCTGGCCGCCCACCAGATGGTCGAGCGCAGACAGGTTCCCGGATTCAGGATGCTGGTGCCCCTGATGGGCGGTGCCGGACTGCTGGCCATGCTGGGCAGTTCAGGGGTGCGCACCGACCTTGGTGCCCACCTCTTCGGTCTGCTCAGCGGCCTGGCTCTGGGCGTCTGCCTCAGCCTGCTGCCGATGCAGCGTTTGAGAAAATCACCCTTCGCCCAGAACTGCAGTCTGCTGGCCTCGATTTTCATGGTCCTGACCTGCTGGAACCTAGCCCTTTCGGTATGAGCCGGTCCTGCCCGCACAATGTCGATCAATTGCCGTCTTTTGCTTGATTTGTAAACAATGATACTTAATTCTATAGTCAGATTTCAGAAGCTATGCACGGCAGGCCGGCGCACCACGGCGGTCTGCCTTTTAATTACATGAACCTTACGATGGAGTAACACATGGCCAACCAAGATCAGCAACCTCCCTGGGGCCGGAAAAAACGACCGCAGACGCCAGAGGAGATCATCGCTCAACTGATCAAGAAGGTGCAGGATTATTTCTCCGACTCGAAAAAACCGGACTCCGGTGACAGCGAGCCGAGCCCCAAGCGCACCCCCCCCAGTCCCTTTTCGATTATCTCCAAGGTGCTCATCCTGGCCCTGGTCATTATCCTGTTCCAGGGTGTCTACCAGTCCTTTTTCAAGGTGGCCCCCAACGAGGTCGGCGTGGTGCTGCGCTTCGGGAAATTCAACCGCACCACTGAACCGGGGCTGCACCTGAAGATCCCCTACATTGAAGATCTCACCAAGGTCAACGTACGACAGATCCAGAAGCTTGAGTTTGGCTTTCGTACCCGTTTTCCAGGACAGCAATCGACTTTTGACAGCACCGGCTACGACATGGAATCGCTGATGCTGACCGCCGATAAAAACGTCATCAACGTGGCCTGGATCGTACAATATCGGATTGGTGATCCCATCGCTTACCTGTTCAAGGTCCAGGACGTCAAGCAGGCGGTTCACGATCTTTCCGAAGCCGCCACCAGGCGGATCGTCGGCAACATGGATTTCGACTTCGTACTCAGCAACCGCGAAGTGCTGGCCGCATCCGTCAAACAGGAACTCCAGGCACAGCTCAACGTCCTGGAGGCTGGTGTCGAACTGGTTACCGTGCAGTTCCAGGACATCAACCCCCCTGATCAGGTAAAACCGGCTTTCAACGAGGTGAACGAGGCAGACCAGGACATGAAACGACTGGTCAACGAGGCTGAAGAAACGTATAACCGTCTGATACCTGCTGCCCGGGGTAACGCCTTGAAGATCGTCGAGGAAGCACGCGGTTACGGCACCGAGCGGGTCAATAACGCCATGGGTGAAACAACCAGATTCCTGCAAATCCTGCGCGAGTACACAAATGCACCGGACGTCACCAGGCAGCGCATGTACTTGGAAACCATGCAGGTGGTACTGCCGCAAGTTGAAAACATCTACGTGATGGATGAGAACCAGCAGGGGCCCCTGCCGCTGCTCAATCTGCGCAAGAACAGTCAAACCGTCCAGCAGGGACAATAGCCCACCAGAGGATATATCATGAAACAGATTGCCAATTTTCTCCTTATCGGTCTTGTCCTGCTCGGTATCGTTGTCGTCTACGATGGCTTTTTCATTGTCCGGGAAGGAATGCAGGTGATGATAACCCAGTTCGGTAGACCGATCGGCACGCCGAAAACCGAAGCCGGCCTTTACTTCAAAATGCCTTTTCTCCAGCAGGTTAACGAGTTTGACAAGAGGATTTTCATCTGGGACGGAGAGCCGAACCAGATCCCCACCAACGACAAAACCTTCGTCTATCTCGATGTCACGGCGCGCTGGCGGATCGTTGACGCCCTCAAATTTATGCAGGCGGTCAAAACCGAATCCAGGGCTCAGTCGCTGCTCGATGACATTATCGGCGGCACGGTGCGCGATATGGTCAACAAAAACAACCTTATCGAGATTATCCGCAGTTCCGACTGGTCACTCGACACCATGACTCCCTCCAACCAGGAGCCGGGAACCACACCCGAGCGGGGAAGAGATGTGATTACCGCCCAGATTCTTGAAATCGCCCAACGGCCGATGCCCCAGTACGGCATCGAACTGGTCGACGTGATGTTCCGCCGGGTCAATTATATAGATACCGTCCGACAGCGTGTCTATGATCGGATGATCTCCGAGCGCAAGCGGATCGCCGCCGAAAAACGCTCCATGGGCGAAGGGCAGAAGGCCAGGATTCTTGGTACCGTTGACAGACAGCTCCGCGAGATTACTTCCACCGCCAACAAGGAAGCGCTTGAGATCAAGGGTGAAGCGGATGCCGAGGCCACCAAGATTTACGCTGAGGCCTTCAGCCAGAATCCCGAATTTTTCTCCTTTATGAAGACTCTGGAAAGCTACGAGAAGATCATCGGTGACAACACCTCCCTGGTGATCTCCTCTGACTCCGACATCTACAAGTATCTGAAGAGTGTCAAGAATATAGTCGGCAGCAACTAGCCTGGATATTTTGCTGCTGCAGTCTTCGACCCCTGCCGGTTCCCGGCGGGGGTTTTTTATTGCTCGTCGTCGCCAAAAGGCGGCGGGTCGCTGCCCGCCGTCGGGTAGGAGGGGTTCTGCTCGGCGGTGAAGACAATTCGGCCCTTGTCCTCCAGAAGCTCTTCGAATCGATCCAGCTGTTCGTCATCCTCGATGACGCTGACGCCCAGCTTGTCGAAGCGGCAGTTGCAATGGTTCAACTGGGCCTGACACCAGGGGCACTGCTCCACCGGGCAACCGAGAATATGAACCTCTCCCGGGCTGACCCCGCAGGCCACGCAGGCTGCTGAGGAATCGGTTACATCGGTGGGCATCGACGGCAGATCAGCAGGTTCAGCGGCGGTCTTCTTCCAGAAATCGTCACTGCTGGCAAAATCGAAATGGCGCAGGATACGCTCGTCTTCGATACCGTCTTTGAACTCGCCCAGGAACAGGGCCTGACCGGTGGCGTACAGGTAGAGATAGTCGTGGTCGGTCGACTGCAGTACAACAAGCTCACTGCCCTGCCTGGAGGCCACGATCTTGAGATCGACAGCCATCTCTTCACGGGACTCGGGCAGATCCGAATAGTAGCAGCGCAGCAGGGCAACCGCTGCCGCACTGCGCCGGAACCTCTCATACACCGCCAGTGCCTGCTTCTTGTGTTCAGGGGCAACACCGTACTCGATCAGCACACGCAGGTCCAACTGCGCCACTTCCTGTTCCAATTCACTCATGACAATCAATTCCGCTTTGCATTAAATATCTCGGAAGCCAGCCTGCCTCCTCAGTTCAGGCCCCTTCAGGCTTTCTGACATCTATACCAGCAAACAGGCTGGCTGGCAAAATGTAAACCGCAGAAACGACAACCATCCACCATATTCATCCAGGCCATCCTAAAGAGGATTTGCCCAAACGGGGCTTTCCGGTTATATTGTTATCAGTTTACTGAATGTGTATATGAAGTTTTTCTGTTGCACCCATCTGTCTGCAACGACACCCGTGTAAGATGAGTATGCTGCTGGCGCCTGTTCCAGGATCATCGCGGGTTCAGCTCCGAACCCTTAACGACACACTTCATATCTGAAAGCTGACCGGCACCGGTTGAAATGCTTGCATTGCATTGAAACAGGAATTGGTGCCGCAGATGTATTCTAATACGTGAGGGAAGCATGACAAAAGAGACGGTACAATTAGTGATAGAAGGCACGCCCTACGAGCTGCCCGTCGTCGAAAGCACCACCGGCGAAAAAGCGATCGATATCCGCTCCCTGCTGAAAGAGACCGGCTATATCACCCTTGACAGCGGCTATATGAACACCGGTTCCTGCGAATCAGGCATTACCTACCTCGACGGCAAAAATGGCATTCTCCGCTACCGCGGCTACAACATCGAGGACCTGGCCGAAAAATGCACATTTATCGAGGTCGCCTACCTCCTTCTCACCGGTGAGTTGCCGAATGAAAAGGAGCTCGATCAGTTCAGGGACGACATGATCCGTTTTGCGCTGATCCACGAAGACATGATCCACTTCTTCGATCATTTTCCGCCCAATGCATCACCGATGTCGATTCTCTCGACCATGGTCGGTTCGCTGCACGACTTCTATCCGGAAATGGACCTCGACGAAGACCCGTACGGCGGCATCACCACAGCCACCGCCCGACTGCTCTCCAAAATCAGGACAATTGCCGCCTTCTCCTACAAGAAGAGCATCGGTCACCCGCTCGTCTACCCCCGGGCGGATCTGAACTACTGCTCGAACTTCCTGAACATGATGTTCGATCGCCCCAACAGACCGTACATCGTTGAACCGCTGATGGTCGAAGCCTTGAACAAGCTGCTGATCCTGCATGCCGACCATGAGCAGAACTGTTCGACGTCCACCGTCAGGCTGGTGGGCAGCTCCGGCGTCAAACTGTACCCGTGTATTTCCGCCGGGGTCTATGCGCTCTGGGGACCACTGCACGGCGGTGCCAATGCGGCGGTAATCAGGATGCTGGAAACGATCTACGCCGACGATAAGAATTTTGACAAATATATCGCTATGGCCAAGGATTCGAATAATCCCTACCGGCTCACCGGGTTTGGCCACCGGGTCTATAAAACCTATGATCCCCGGGCAAAAATCATCAAGCAGGTAACCCACGAAATTCTCAGCAACATGAAGATCTCCGATCCGCTGCTCGACGTCGCCCAGGAACTCGAGGAACGGGTCAGCCAGGACGATTATTTCGTCTCCAGAAACCTCTATCCAAACGTCGATTTCTACTCGGGAATCGTCTACCGGGCCATGGGAATTCCGACCGACATGTTCACCGTCATGTTCGCTCTCGGCCGGCTGCCGGGCTGGATATCGCACTGGCAGGAGATGCACATGGATAAAGAGAGCAACCGCATCGGCCGTCCCCGCCAGATCTACCAGGGGGTCATCGAGCGTTCTTTTGCACCGATGGAGGAAAGGCCGTAGCCGACCGTATCGGCCTGCGGCTGCTTATTTGGCCATATCGGTACCGGCGGCCATGTTGACCACCAGGGGCACATCGAGCTGCATGGACTGTTCCATGGTCTGCTGGATCTGCGGTTTCAGCTCCTCGCACTCCTCAAGACTCATCTCAAACACCAGTTCGTCGTGGATCTGCAGCAGCATCCGGCATGAGCTTCCGCTTTTTTTCAGGAGCTCATCAACCCGGATCATGGCCAGCTTGATGATGTCGGCGGCAGTGCCCTGAATCGGTGTATTCAGCGCGGCACGCTCGGCGAATTCCCGGCGCATCTTGTTGGAATCGTCAATCTCCGGCAGATACCTCCTGCGGCTCAGCAGGGTCGTCACATAACCGTCTTTTCTAGCCTGCTCGACGATATCCTCCATGAATTGTTTGACCCCCCGGTAGAGATTGAAGTAGCGCTCAATGAAAAGAGATGCTTCCCGCCTGCTGATCCTGAGCTGGTTGGACAGCCCGAAACTGCTCATGCCGTAGACGATGCCGAAATTGATGCTCTTGGCCACCCGGCGCATTTCTGAGGTGACCAGCAGCGGAGATACGGAAAACACTTCCGCCGCCGTCCTGGTATGGATATCCTCTCCTTCCTTGAAGGCCCTGATCAGCGCCGCATCCTGAGAATAGTGGGCCAGCACCCGCAGGTCGATCTGTGAGTAGTCGGCAAACAGGAAAATGTTGCCTTCCTCCGGGACGAAGGCCTCGCGAATCCGGGCCCCCTCCTCTCCCCTTATCGGGATGTTCTGCAGGTTCGGGTTGGAGCTGGAGAGGCGTCCGGTGGTGGTCACCGTCTGGTTGAACGAGGTGTGGATCCGCCCGCTGTCCGGATCGATGAGCTGGGCCATTTTATCCACGTAGGTGGAGAGCAGTTTGGCCAGATTGCGGTATTCGATTATCAGAGCCGGCAGATCGTGCTCCGGGGCGAGCTTTTCAAGCACTTTGATATCGGTGGAATAACCGGTCTTGGTTTTCCGTCCGTGGGGCAACTGCAGGTCTTCGAAGAGGATGGTTCCCAGCTGCTGGGGAGAATTGATATTGAAGGTCCGGCCGGCCAGCCGGTAAATGTCCTCTTCCCGCTGCTCCAGTTTATGGCGGAACTCCTTCGCCAGCATTTTCAGATGATCCGGATCGACCCGCACACCGGCAGCCTCCATCTCCTCGAGTATCGGCACCAGCTTCATTTCCACATCATTGAAAAGCCCGCTTTGCCCCTGTTCCTCGAGCAGCGGCCGATAATGGTCCCAGAGCTGCAGCGCACCATAGACATCCTCGCAGGAGTAATTGCCCGCCCGCTCGATATCGACATAGGCAAAGCTGTCGGAACGTTTGTCCCCGTCCGTCACCTCTTTGTAGGAAGTCAGCTTGAGGCCGTGCTCCAGGCACAGGTCATCGAGCTTGTAGGAACGGCGGGACGGTTCGATCAGGTAGGCGGCAATCATGGTGTCGAGCAGCGGGCCTTCGAGGTTCACTTTAAAACCGTGTCTGAACACCGCGTAGTCGAACTTCAGATTGTGAGCCAGTTTGGGCAGGGTCGGCGAACTCAGAAACGGGATCAGTTCCTGACGGACCCGCTCCACTGAAAACTGGGACTCGATGCGCCGGCCGTCCCCGTCGAGGTGACCAAGGGGAATATACCAGCAGTCGTCTCCACCGCAGTTCAGTGAAATTCCGACCAGCCCGGCGGAGCGGCTGTGCAGCGAGTCGGTTTCCGTGTCAATTACCAGGATGGGGGCATCGGCCAGGGCGGCGGTCAGCCTTTTCAGCCCATCTTCACTGGTGACAATCGAAAACGTGCCGGTCGGGACTTTCTTAACCCCGCTGTCGAGTTCCTTGAGCAGGGAGGTGAAACTGAGTTCGGTATAGAGTTTCCTGAGCTTTTCCTCATCCGGGTCGCGACGCACATAGCCCTCAGGCGTCAGCGGCACCCCCACATCCATTTTCAGGCGAATAAGATCACGGGACAGAAAAGCGGTCTCCCTGCTTTCGACAAGCCGTTCCTTCATCTTCGATTTTTTCAACGTCTCGACATTATCGTAGAGCTTCTCCAGGGAGCCGAACTCGCCGATCAGTTTGGCCGCCGTTTTCGGGCCGACGCCGGGCACGCCGGGTACGTTGTCGGAACTGTCGCCGATCAGGGCAAAGCAGTCCAGCAGCTGATCCGGACCGACCTGATATTTTTTCCTGACGCCATCGGGGTCCATCAGCCGGTCGTTCATCGGGTCCCACATGGTGATTCGCTCGTCGATGAGCTGGAGCAGATCTTTGTCGCCGGAAACGATAACCACCTGATGGCCCCGACTGCTCAACCCCCGGGCCGCCGTGCCAATGATATCGTCGGCCTCGATCCCTTTTTCCTCGTAGCTGATCAGCCCCATTGCTGCAACTGCTTCCTTGATATAGGGAACCTGGGCGGCCAGCTCTTCGGGCATGGGAGGCCGGTTGGCCTTGTATTCGGGATACATCTGATGCCTGAAGACCTTGCCCCTGGGGTCAAAGGCAACGGCGATATGCGACGGCTGCCGCTCCCTGAGCAGACGATTGACCATGCTCACGAAGCCGAACACCGCATTGGTCTGGAAACCGCTGGCGTTGGTCAGCGGGGCAACGGCATGAAAAGCCCGGTAAATAAAGGCGCTGCCGTCAATCAGATAGATCTCTTTCAAAGGTTGACCTCGCTGCTGTTGTAAACGTCATGGTTGTCTGCCCCAATCGAGTAGGTTGCGAGGTCACCCTCGCAACCTCTCACACCACCGGGCATACGGTTCCGTACCACGGCGGTTCCTTATGTTAATGTTATTCTGCGTAGAAATACCTGCTTAGGCCACAGAACATGCTCGATCATCTGGATAAAGCAGTGCAACTCGCAGGGAAGGATTGATCTTCCGCCAATGGGCAATTTGAGCCACTCATGCCTACTCTCGCAGGTTCCGCCCGCTACCCTCAACATAAGCATACATCATCTCAGGTGTATCTTCTGGTTCTCCATTTACTCGCACAACAAAAGAGTCCACTCCTTAACATAAAGTTCGGCCCTTCACCTCTGATCGATCAAGGCTAATATGGCCTCTGCTGACTTCTCGGATCACATCTCGTCACCTCACGATGACGATAGCACTGCGGCATGATACGAGATCTCCCCGGGTAATGCGCTCCTACCTTCACGCTTATGCCCGCCGCATCTACGATAATGCTTTCCGGATAGGTATCGGACTTTGAAGATAGTTGCCTTCTCATCCAGCATCACCGCCTCATATGCGATTCCTGTTCGTCGGGCCAGCGCTTTGCCTGCGGCTTCCTTCAGCATGTCCCTCACGGTTCACACCTTGCCGTCCGGCTAACACTTCCCCCTATCGGGTGTGTAGAGGACTTGCACCTCCAAGTGGGTGCGCCCTGCCGGGCGCACAACAAAAAAAAGGAGAGGCCGAGCCCCTCCTTTCGCCTATCCTGTGATGCATCTCTCCGATGCGGTCATTGGTCGAGAATATGCTTGCGGATCCGCCGGCCCAGCCTTTCGGCGACATCTTCGCCGCGATAGGAGAGAACCGGCACCGGGCACCTTCGGAACATTCGCTCGGCCACCGACCCGGCGAACATATATTTGATATCTCTGGACCTGATGCCCATCACGACCAGGTCGATATTTGATTCCACCACAAATCTCAGCAGCTCCGCGGTCGGATCTCCGATCAGGAAGGTGAACGAGACTTTGTCGTCGGGCAGAGTCAGATGATCGGCCATGGCGGTGATTGACTCGCGCCGTTCCTTTTTGACGATCTGAAGATACTTGTCACTGTCGACCTTGTAGCCGAATTCGGTGATCTTGTTGACCGCTTCCAGGTCCCGGTCGCTGATGACATTGACAACCAGCAGTTCGGCTCCCAGCGGTTCGGCAATTTCAGCGGCATAGTCGAGAATGCCGCGGGAGTATTTAGAAAACGCTACAGGAACCATTATCCTTGCAATCATGTTGATATCCTCCGGATCTGAGTGTCTGGAATCGGTGATGGTTGTCTGCACCGTGCCGTCAGGCGGCAGCGGTCTGCTCTTTCCTGATTCTGCCTTTCTGCAGCCGGTAGATCAGAAACAGCAGCAGCAGAGCGGGAATGAACATCAGCTGTTTGGGCGGCCGCTCGTTGGGCACCTGGACATTGAGGATTTCCTGATCGAAATCGATATTGGCTTTTTCTGCAGAACTGGCAAAGACCACGTTTTCAACGAAGATTTTATCATCCTCATGACGCGTCTCAAAACCGATGGCCTGCAGACGTTCAGCTCCGGTCGGTTCATCTCCCACCGGCAGCATCACCGCCATAATGAATTCGGTGCCGTCGATCTTCTCACCTTTCAGACTCATGCGCAGCTGCTCTCCCGGTTCCATCTGCTCGACCAGCTGAGCCAGATTGTCGGCCGGCTGGTCGAGCAGTTCAGGATATCGCATGTCCCAGAAAAATCCCGGCCGGAACAGGGTAAATGCCACCAGCAAAAGAACCAGGGTCTCCCAGATCCTGTTCCTGGTCAGCCAGAACCCCTGGGTGGCGGCGGCAAAAACCAGCATGGCGATGACCGAAGCCCCGACGACGATTACCAGGTGCAGCGGCGTACCGATGCCGATCAGCAGCAGTTCAGTGTTGAATATGAACATAAAGGGCAGGATCGCCGTTCTGATGTCATAGGCGAACCCCTGGATACCGGTCCGTATCGGGTCACCGCCCGAGATCCCGGCGGCCGCGAAGGCGGCCAGCCCCACCGGCGGCGTGTCGTCGGCCAGGATACCGAAATAAAAGACGAAAAGGTGTACCGCGATGAGCGGCACAATCAGGCCGTTCTGGGCACCCAGACTGACAATGACCGGGGCCATCAGGGTGGAGACCACGATATAGTTGGCCGTGGTCGGCAGCCCCATGCCAAGCAGCAGGCTGATACCCGCAGTGAACAGCAGGATAAGGACCAGGTTACCGCCGGAGATGAACTCGACGAACTCGGTCATGACCAGTCCGATTCCGGTGAGGGTGACCGTCCCGACCACGATACCGGCCGCAGCCGTGGCCACGCCGATACCGATCATGTTCCGGGCTCCGGAGACCATGCCGTCGATCAGGTCTCTCCAGCCTCTGATGAAGGCATAATCGTCGCCGGCAACCTTGCGCATCATTCCCTTGATGGGGCGCTGGGTCAGGACGATGAACATCATCAGGACCGTGGCCCAGAAAGCCGATAACGATGGTGACAGGCGCTCGACGGTGAGGCACCACATCAGCACCACGATGGGCAGCAGAAAAAAGTAGCCGGCCTGGGCGGTGGCGCGTAGTGGCGGCAGCTCGGTTATCTCGGTGGTCATCTCAAGTTCCGGCACCCGGCAGGCCAGGTTGAGCAGAATGAGGTAGGCGGCGAAAAGCAACAGGCAGACGACGTAGATGGTCGCCTTGCCGGCCACCACCTTGATCCAGCCAAGTCCGTAGTAGGTCGCCGCGCCGATAACGATCAGCACCAGTATGGTCCAGACAAAGCTGAGCAGGCTCTGGGCCAGGGTTCTGGTCTTGCGTCGGGCCAGCCCTTCCAGCCCCAGTTTGCAGGCCTCGAGATGAACGATATAGACCAGGGCGATATAGGAGATGATGGCCGGCAGAAAGGCATGTTTGATGACTTCGAGATAGGAGATGCCGACATATTCGACCATCAGGAAGGCGGCCGCCCCCATGACCGGCGGGGTCAGCTGCCCGTTGGTCGACGAGGCGACCTCGACAGCCCCGGCCTTCTCCGCCGTGAACCCCACCTTTCGCATCAGGGGGATGGTAAAGGTTCCGGTGGTCACCACGTTGGCAATGGATGAGCCGGACACCAGTCCGGTCATGGCCGAGGAAACGACGGCGGCCTTGGCCGGTCCGCCGCGCATGTGCCCCAATCCGGCAAAGGCGGTCCTGATGAAATAGTTGCCCGCCCCGGCCGACTCGAGCAGCGAACCGAAAAGCACGAACATGAACACCATCCCGGTAGAAACACCGAGGGCGACACCGAATACACCTTCGGTGGTCAGCCAGTAGTGCGTCATACCCTTGGTCAGGCTCGCCCCCCTGTGGGCGATCACCTCCGGCATGTGCTGGCCGGCAAAAGTGTAGAGCAGAAAGACGGCGGCCACCACCATCAGCGGGGGCCCGAGCGCCCGCCGCGTCGCTTCGAGCAGCAGTACCAGGCCGATAACCGCAACCACCAGATCCATCGTGGTCGGGGCACCGGGACGTTGGGCGATCGCCGAGTACAAAATGAATATGTAGGCCGAGCTGGATGCGGCGACAAAGGCCAGCAGCCAGTCCTGAATCGGGATATAGCTTTTGGGGGAAGACTTGAAGGTCGGGAACGCCGTGTAAGCCAGAAACATCGCAAAGGCCAGGTGGATGGCCCGGGCCTCGGTTGAATTCAGAACGAAGATATTGAAAATAAACGGCAATGGTGATGCATACCACAACTGAAAAAGCGTCCAGGTGAGCGGAACGAAGAACAGTACTTTCTTGGAAACAGCACCCTTGGGTTTGCGCGCTCCGGTATCGACCTCGGCGATCAGGTCATGCGCGCTGGTGCTGCTCGGGGGCTTCTCAGTTGGCTTGGTCATGATTGCAGCTCCTGTTCGGCGATTCAATAAACGATTATTGACGGAGGCGGATTACAGAGTAACGATCACCGTTTCAGATATATGTATGGCACGGATGGGGCGTATCGGTCAAGCCTGGTGCGAGACGACGGTCACCTGAACTCCGCGATACCCGGCGCCTGAACAGATCGGACCTGACAGGCGGAAAAAAAAAGGTTGTGCACACTTGGATATCAGTATGCACAACCTGTCGAGCAGACAGCCTGGGTTAGTTAATCAGGCCGACTTCTTTGAAATATTTGGCAGCGCCGTCATGCAGCGGGGCCGAAAGACCGTCTCTGACCATCTCCTCTTTCTTCAGAACCTCAAAAGCGGGATGCAGTTTCTTGAATTCATCGAAATTCTCGAAGACCGACTGGACAACCACATAGATGACATTCTCGGGAACCGCGGCGGAGCTGACGAAAGTCGCACCCACACCAAAAGTCGTCACATCCGCGTCGCTGCCGCGGTACATGCCGCCCGGAATGGTGGCTATACGATAATAGGAGTTGTCGGCGACCAGCTTTTCAACCTCGGGGCCGGTCACATTGACCAGGACCGCGTCACAGGAGGTGGTGGCCTCCTTGATCGAGCCGTTTGGGTGACCGACGGTATATACGAACGCGTCGATCTTGTTGTCGCACAGCGCCTGGGACTGCTCTGCAGGCTTGAGTTCGGCAGCCAGTTTGAAATCACTCATCTGCCAGCCCAGCGCACCCATCAGAACTTCCATGGTGCCGCGCTGACCGGATCCCGGATTGCCGATGTTGACCCGCTTGCCTTTCAGATCCTGGAAATTCTTTATTCCGGAATCAGCTCGGGCCACAACGGTGAACGGCTCGGGATGTACTGAAAAAACGGCGCGAAGATCCTTGTTCGGTCCCTGCTCTTTAAACCTGTCGGTACCGTTATAGGCGTGATACTGCCAGTCGGACTGGGCCACGCCCATCTGCAGCTCACCGGCGGCAATGGCGTTGAGGTTGTAAACCGATCCTCCGGTACTCTCGACCGAAGCGCGAATACCGTGCTCTTTCTTACCTTTGTTGACCAGACGCGCGATGGCGCCGCCGGTCGGATAGTACACACCGGTAACGCCGCCGGTTCCGATGGTGACAAAGGTGGTTTCACTGACGGCCGCGGAACTGAAGGCCATAACAAAACCCAGGGTCAGGGCTGCTAACAATGATCTTTTTCTCTTCATACTCTTGCTCCCTTCTGTTTGAATTGAAAGACTATCTCTTACCTGATGCCTTGCCAAGAGACACTGATCGGCCACCGGTCACGGCAGGCCTTTTGAACCATGTGAACAGACGACGGATTTAAACAGACAAGCGCCCGGTCGGCACGGATTGTCGCCACCCGCCGCTGATGAGATCTCCGCACTGTTCATAGAAAATGTACTAAGGTGTACATATTAATCACAAAATTTAGAACAGAAGTCAAGCCATTTCCCCGAAACAGAGAAAAGTTCGACGAAGATCGAATATCAGTTAAACAATAAACACCCTGATTGCTTCTGCAAAAACTTTCTCGATTTCGGCCCGCTGCGGCCTGCTCCAACCATTTGCTTGACAAAGGTAATCCCCGGGGTTATTCAGAGCGTATTCTGAGCTGGCTGGCCGGTGCATTCGCCGGGCTGCCCGACGCTCAAGGGGTTATGGACCGTGACCGATGAAACTGAAATCCCGGCGCCTCAATGAGAGCGGCAAATGGATGAGCTCTCAGCAGCAGGCAGACTGTTTTCCGCCGGAGAAGTTCCTGGGAAAACGCAAAGCACCGATCGGACAGACACCAAGTCGTTGCGATCAGTGCTTTTTTTTTACCAGATCGGTTGCGCAGACGGCACGGTATGAGCAGGTAAACCACACCAACAGATGAAATCATGGTACTGGAAGACGACGAAATACTGTTTACCAATTTCACCTACAATCCCGATTTCTATTATTTTCTCTATGTCGGTGAACTGAAGTCGTACAGCCTCAACTATTTCGTCCAGGAAGCTCTGGCCCACCGCATACCAAACCGGCAGATCCGATTCGTGTCGATCATTCCCGACGTCTGTATCCAGTACAACTACGCTAACATTATCGTTATTAATCCGTGCGGCGACGAAGAGCTCATTTCGGACCACTCGTTTGTGATCAACGGCAAGGAGCCGCGCCGCAGCTGGAGGATCGATACCGCCAAATTCATGAGTGCGGTGTCGGGCAGCAGCGTGGTAAGAAGATTGATCGATCGGATCCTGGAGCGCCAGAACCAGCTGTTCATCAATCTCTACGAGAGTGTCCTGGAGATGACGCTCGATAAAATCGACCGGGTCTCGATCCTGGGTCCCGACAAATACCTGGCCCGGCAGTTCAACAACAAGATCACCCAGTACAAGGCCCTGGAAGGAATCGTGCCGCTGGCAGAGCACAAGGTCTGTGAAAACCGTGAGTGTTTGCTGAAAATCACCGCCGGTCTGAGAGACCGGTGGACCGACGGTATTTTCGTCAGCGGCGCCTACTCGGCCGCCGGCATCAACTCGGCCGTAACCTTCAACCAGAAACAGGTTGAGCAGAAATTCGGCAACACCAACGACGTCTACCTGATATCCCGCTTCATCCCGCATCAGCTCGACCCGACCGTGCTGGCTGTGGTCGCCAATGAGGATGATGTATACATAGCCGGGGTTGCCGACCAGGTAATTGTCGACGGTAATCGCTTCATCGGTTCGAAATATCCGTCGATGGTCAGTGAGGAACAGCGGGCCAGATTATACGAACACACCACCGCGGTCGGCAAGATGCTCGGCCAGAAAGGGTATCGGGGCATCTTCGGCTGCGACTACCTGGTGGACAATGACGGAGGGGTGCTTTTCCTGGAAATCAACGCCAGAAAACAGGGCACCACCCTGGAGTTCTGCTTTACCCTGGAGCAGACCCTGCCTGAAGGTTCGCCGATGCTACCGGAGCTCGAATACTATGCGGTTACCGAAAACCGCTTCCCGCCCCACCTGGTGGAGATGAAGGAAAACATCAGGAATATCCACTGGGGAACATACAATTACAAACTGGACAAAAAACACCTGACCACCGGCTATATCCCCCAGAATCCTTATGAAAGAGAGACCTTCAGGAAGGTCGCCAGCGGCGAGCTGATCAAGGATTTTGTCATCCTCGAGCATCCGGGAACCAATTTCCTGGTCATGCCGGGCAGTTTCCTGGCCCGGGTCGTGTCGGTGGCGAGAAATCGCGACGACGTGGACGAGGGGTTGTGCCAGGGAGTCGGTTTCATCAAACAAACGGTAATCGAGGCTGAGAACAATGACTGACAATGATACGGCCGCCCGGACCAAGACGGTCGTGGACAACTACACCAGAGAACTGCTGAACGATCTGCTCGAGGATAACTCAGCCGCCGGGCAGCCCGGACCGGCTGAACTGAAAAGGGCTGAAGCCCTGCTCAGAGCTGCAGTCGACACGGATCGCACCGATGCCATCATTGATCTGTTCAGCTTCCTGCTCACCCAGAAACAAAAGCACGGCTGTTCGCCGGAAGCATTTGGCCTCGACCGGCGGCAGCTCGAAAAACTGGCGGATAGGCACGAACAGATCGACGAACACCTGGTCAGTGTCGGCGGCCGGCTTACCCAGGCACGGCCCATTGCTGCCATGGCGAACGACAGGGTCGATGCCTACCTCTCGGCAAAGGATACGGAAGCCCCCAGCGGTATCGAAGCCTGGGACACCATCCTCGAAAATCAGCAGCGGATTAAAAAGCAACTGCTCATCTCCGATGAAGACTGGGACTCCTTCCAGGGTCAGATAAAGCACGCCATCAACTCCATCGAGACGCTTGCCGGGCTGATCGATCTCTCCCCCGAAGCGGTTGCCTCCATCGGCCGGGTCACCAAGGAATACCGGATGCGGCTGACCCCTTACTACGCCAGCCTGATCATGCCCGGTTCCATCAACGACCCGATCATGCTGCAGTCCATCCCCACCGGTGAAATGATCGACAACGCCGGCATCGAGATACCGCCGGTGGCTGCCGACCACTCGCCGGCCCGGCTGATCGACCAGTTCTACCCCCGGGTGGTCACCATCAAGGCCACCAACATGTGCGCCATGTACTGTACCCACTGCCTGCGCATCGCCCACATCGGCCGCAAGGATAAGATCTATTCGCGCCAGGCCTACAATGAGGCTCTGGACTATATCCGGGCCAACGAACGTATCCGGGACGTGCTGATCACCGGCGGTGACGCTTTTGTGCTGCCCAACACCATGCTCGACTGGCTGCTCACCCAGCTCGATGAAATCGATCATGTCAAAGTCAAGCGCCTCGGCACCCGGGTTCCCGTAACCATTCCGATGCGCGTCGACGACGAACTGCTCGATATCCTGGAGAAGAGCAACGACAGAAAACCCATCAGGGTGGTGACCCAGATAAACACCGCCCAGGAAGTGACGCCGGTTTCCAGAAACGCCTTCCGGCGTATTTCCAAGCGCTGCTTCACCGTCCTCAACCAGGCCGTGCTGCTCAAAGGGATCAACGACAGCAGGGTGAAAATGTGGAAGCTCTGTGAGACCATCCAGGAGGCCTATGTGCGGCCTTACTACATCTTCAACTGCAGCTACCGCAATCCGCAGTTCGCCCATTTCCGGGTGCCCCTCGAAGTTGGCCGGGATATTGTCGAATCGATGTACGGCAATATTTCAGGTGACGCCATCCCCCGCTATATTGCCACCGCCGGCGGCAAAATACCGCTGCACCGCTCCAACGTGGCCGGCGAGCAGAACGGCAGCTACATTTTGACAAAGCCCTGGAACGGGGAGCAGGTAAGCTACCCCGACGCGGACCCCGATCTCTATGAAAATGACCGGTTCTGCTTCTCCAAGTATTGAACAGCTGACAGCGGATTGAAACAAAAAAGGTCCCGGGCAGCATGCTGCACCGGGACCTTTTTCAGGTCGCTTTTATGAACGTGGGGTAGCCGCTATTTGGCAACCCTCACCCAGGAGGCCTGGGGGCCTTTATCGCCCAGGGATTCTCCGTAAATAACGCTGTCGCCCTCGGCAAGATCATCGATCTCCACGTTTTTAAGGGCGTTTTCATGAAAATAGATCTCCCGCTCATCGAAAGTGGTGATAAAGCCGTATGACTCGTGGGGGGAGACTTTATTGATGACGCCGACGCTGTCAGCGGCAGCGGCCGGTTCCGCCTGTTTTTGGGTTTTCCTCTTTTTCCTGAGGATTTCTTTCAACTGCAGTGCCAGAACATCGAATGCCTCGATGAGCAGGGGGCGCACCATCTCCCCTTTCCTGCTTACCACGACTGTGTCGTTGGGTACCGAAGCCACAACCTTGACTTCGTATCCGCCCTCTTTATGATGAGACGTCGCCTCAATCGATACTCTGAGATGAAGGACAAAACCGGCATGATGTTTGAGCAGCTTCTCCTTTTCCTCCTCTATTTTAATCTGCCAGCCTTTTTTCAACTCAACATTTCGGGCTTCGACTTTCAGTTCCATAGATTTCCTCCGTCTGGTTTTCCGACAGCAGCAGCTGCCAAAAACATACGTCCCCGCGGACGCGCCTCGACAACGCCGTTCTCCCGAATCCCTCTCGATTCAGACTGAAAACGGACAGCTATGATCAACGTTTGAGTTACTGCGGTGGTGGATGTTGAAAGGAATAAACGGAATCTCAACACTAGGGCTCTCTGAAACTCTTGAAAAATACTTCTTGGGTCTTTCTCTATTCAATAATATATGGTTGCACCCTTTATAATCAAGTTATGCCGTCATTTTTTCCAAAAGCCGGCAGCGGTTTACAGCCAAGCCGGCGATTTTGTAATCTTTTATTTTCAGCTCCAGGCCGATGTGGTAAGAATGGCTGACTATGGACTCAAACAACGACACTTTCAGTCGTATCCCGGCAGCCACCACCGGTGTCATTCTTCTCAATATGGGCGGGCCTGAAAAGCCAGCGGACGTCAGGCCTTTTCTCTACAATATCTTTTCCGACCGGGAAATCATCAGGCTGGGACCGGCCTTTCTGCAGAAACCGCTGGCCTGGTATATCTCCCGTAAACGGGCTCCGAAATCAACGGCCACCTATGAAAAGATCGGCGGCGGCTCTCCGATAACGAAGATAACCCGGGCCCAGGAACAGGCCCTGCAGAGGATGCTCGATCAGGACGGCAGCTTCGTGGTCACCACGGCGATGCGTTACTGGCATCCCACCACCGATGAGGCGCTGCGCATATTGACAGCGAACAATGTCGACCGGCTCGTCGCCCTGAGCCTCTACCCGCACTATTCCTGCGCCACCAGCGGCTCGTCGATGAATGAACTGAGGCGCTGCCTGTTCGACAGACCGCTCGGCAGCGAACTGGTCGAAATCGATTCCTGGCCCGATCATCCCGGCTATATTGGGTGTCTGGCCGAAAAAATCGTCCGGGGGTTGGGCCAATTCGGAAGCGATCCGGTTGAACTGGTCTACAGTGCCCACAGCCTCCCGGTATCCTTTATCGAAGAAGGCGATCCTTACGTGGACCACCTGCAGCGGACGATTACAGCGGTGGAAAAGATCACCGGCAAAAGCGGCAGAATCTGCTATCAGAGCCGCTCGGGTCCGGTTCAATGGTTGACGCCGTCAACCCCTGAAATGATCACGGCCTCGGCAGCCGACGGCTGCACCAATATGCTCATGGTGCCGATCAGCTTCGTGTCCGACCATGTGGAAACCCTGGTGGAAATCAATATGCAGTATCGCCAGTTCGCCGCCGAACACGGCATCAGGCTGGAAACCACCGAATCCTTCAACGATGACCCCAGCTTCATCGAGGCCCTCAGGGACATCGTCCTCCAGTCCCTTCTTGCTACTCCCCCCCACCCTGACCGGTCTGAAAGCGCCTCATCCTGACATTGAGCAGGATGCCGAAGGCCAGCAGTGTAGTGAGCAGTGATGACCCGCCATAGGAAACCAGCGGCAGCGGGATACCGACCACCGGCAGCAGCCCCAGAATCATCAGCAGGTTGATCACCGCCTGCCAGAAGATCAGCATGACCACGCCGAATGAGAGCAGCATGCCGAAGCGGTCCCGGGCGAAAGCGCTCGAGTAGAGTCCCCAGAGCAGCATCAGAAAATAGATCAGAATAAAAAAGAGGCTGCCGAAAAACCCCCATTCCTCACCCCATACCGCAAAGGCGAAATCGGTGTGCCGTTCTGGAAGGAAATGCAGATGCCCCTGGGTTCCCTCCAGGTACCCCTTGCCAAAGCGGCCGCCGCTGCCCACCGCGATCTTCGACTGCATGATCTGGTAACCGTGGCCCATCGGGTCGCCCTCGGGGTTCAGAAAAGTCTGGATCCGCTGCTTCTGGTAAGGTTTGAGCAGCTTTTCCCAGGCCACAAAGACCATGGCCACGGCGGTACTGCCCAGAATAGCGTAGACCGAGAAGCGCAGTTTCACATAGACGGTCATCGACACGAAGATAAACCCGAGCATCAGCGCCGTTCCCAGATCCGGCTGCAGAAGAATCAGGACGAAGGGGAGCAGCGTCAGAAGGATTGGCGGGATAAGCAGCTTGATCGTATAGCCGTCGACTACTTCCTTGCGCGAATAGTAACTGGCCAGACTAATCACCAGCATCAGCTTGGCCAGTTCGGAGGGCTGCAGGTTAAAAAAGCCGAGATTGATCCAGCGCTGGGCACCGCCGGCTGTTTTGCCGATTACAAGAATTGCCAGCAGCAGCCCGACAACGATGGCATAGAAGAAATAGTTCCAGAAATGCAGCTCCTGGTAATCGACGGCCAGAATTACCAGGATGAAGCCAAACCCGATCAGGAAGAAATAGAGCTGCCTGAGATAGGGAGGAGTACCCCAGGGGCTGGGCGGATAGGAAGCGCTGTAAAGGTTGAACAGGGCCATGCCGCTGACCAGCAGGAACATGATCAGCAGCCACCAGTCGAAGTGGGCGAGAAGTCTTCGGTCAAAACGAATCATTACGGTCTTATCACAGGCTCAGAGTTATATCCGGCTTCCTCAGGCCTTGCCGTCCTGTTCCTCTTCGGCCTGTTTCCGGGCCTGGTCGGCAAGATATTGCTCGAAATACTTCTTCAGGACCACCCGGGCAATCGGGCCGGCCCCGGAGCCGCCGTGCAGACCATGCTCGACCAGCACGGTCACCGCAATTTTGGGGTTGTCGGCCGGGGCATAACAGGTAAACCAGGCATGATCCCGCCACTTGTATGGTATATCCTGCTCCTTGAGTCCCTTGTACTGGGCCAGCCGCACCACCTGGGCCGTGCCGGTCTTGCCGGCCACGGTCAGTCCCTCTATCCTGACATTGCGGGCCGTGCCGCGCTTGCCCTGAACCACGTCGAAAAGGCCTTGCTGAATGTAAGGAAGAAACGATTTTTCACGTTCTGACAGCTCCCCGGTCAGTTTCGGCTCGAACCGCTCGAGAATCTCCCCTTCCGTGGTCTTAACCATCTCCACGATCTGCGGCTGAAATATTTTTCCACCGTTGGCAACGGCTGCAGTCATCAGAGTGATCTGCAGGGGCGTCATATTGTTGAAGCCCTGGCCGATGGCCACTGACAGAGTCTCCCCTTCGTGCCACTTCTCTTTGAAACGGTTACGCTTCCACTCTTTGGTCGGGACGATGCCGCCTTTTTCATGCTCGAGTTCGATACCCGACCTGACGCCCAGCCCAAGTCTTTTGGCATAGTCGGCCAGGCGATCAACCCCGAGCCGCTGACCGACCTGGTAGAAAAACACATCACAGGATTCGGTGATGGCCCGTCTGACGTCCACAGTGCCGTGTCCACTGTGTTTCCAGCAGCGGTAGAGGCGGCCGCCGAAATAGTAGTGACCGGGGCAGTAGAAGGTGGTGTCCAGGGTGATCACCCCTTCAACCAAACCGGCCAGGGCGGTGACCACCTTGTAGGTCGACCCCGGGGGGTAGACCCCCTGGACCACTTTGTTGAGGAGCGGGTTGCGCGGATTCTCCAGCAGCGCGTTCCAGTTTTTCTGGGAAATACCGCCGATGAAGTCCTCGAGATGAATAGTCGGTGTGCTAACCGCGGCGAGAACCCGGCCGGTATCGACCTCCAAAGCCACCACGGCCCCGGCCTTGTCGCTGATGGCCATATACTGCTCAGCCGCCTTCTGGAGTTCGAGGTCGATGGTCAGGGTGATGTCGCGGCCCGGAAGCGGCTCCTCATATTTAAGCTGCTGCTGCTCGAAGCCACGGGCGTCCACCTCGGTTGAACTGCTGCCTTTTCCGCCGCGCAGGTCCTCTTCGCGAATGCGTTCCAGCCCTCGTTTGCCAACCAGGTCGCCTCCCTCGTAGACCCCCTCTTCATCGACCTCCAGCTCGGCCCGGTTGATCTCTCCGAGATAGCCGATGATGTTGGCCGCCAGGTCTCCGTAATGATAGGTGCGCACCGGCTGCACGCCAATCCGTATACCTGAGAATTTGTACTTGTTGTTTTCCAGGTAGGCGAGCGTTTCCCAGTCCACATCCTCTTTCAGGGTGATAGGAAGGTGGCGGGGGGTGGAAGCTCCTTTCCTGATCCGCTCCCAGAGGACCTCGATATCTTCATCGAGCACGACCGACAGCCGTTTCAGGACGTCTTCGATATCGAATGAATCCTCGCGGATCAGCGATACGTTGAAAGAGGGCCGGTTGGTAACGATTTCGCGTCCGTTTTTATCGAAGATGTGGCCCCGGGGAGGAGGCACCGAACGAATCCGAACACGATTATTTTCAGCCAGGGAACGATAGTGATCACCGAGATTTATCTGCAGATACCAGAACCTGGAGACGATCACCAGCAGGAAGAAGATGATGAGGCCGAGGGCCACCATCGCCCTTCGCTTGAGCATATTGACCGCTTCCTCGTCGTGCTCGGATATTTCTTCGATGTCCTCGATAAAAAGCTTCTTTTCCATAACGCTACCTGAAACGGTTTGCACCCCGTTTTCTGACGACGCGGGTTACTGTTCTGCGCTTAAGCATATACTCGTAGAGGCTGTTGAACAACAGAAAACAGGGAATGGTGGCGATCATCAGTATAATGGTTTCCATGGCCATCCGGTTCCAGGACCAGGGAGACACGAGGTCGGCGGCGGCCAGGGCCAGAGCCGCATAGAAACCGAGCTGAATCAGAAAATAGCTGACCCCGACCAGCGGCACCTGATAGGCGGATTCCTTGACCGGGCTGTTCTGGGTAAAGAGGTGCAGGATGAAGAACAGTATCAGATATTTAACCACGAACATACCGAGGTAGATGCCCGATACCACATCCATCATCCAGCCCAGCGTGAACGACAGCAGGCAGCCGCGCAGCCAGTCGAAACGAAAAGCGACAAAGGCGACCAGGATAAAGACAAAATCGGGAAAGCCGAACCAGGCGGGCAGAATCTGCAGGACCGTGGTCTGCATGACAATCAGAAACATACCGACCAGAAGAAACAAGGTGACTTTCATCGCAGTTCCCCCCCCGCCGAATCGATTTTCTCCTGGATCAGGGACTGCCTTAAAGAGAGGTTGAGCTGCACGAATTCAAGCCGCTGAAAATCGACCGACGGCTCCACCTCGATCTCCAGAAACATCCCTCTTGTTTTACGGTGTACCTCAGAAACGGTTCCCACCGGTATGCCCGACTCGAAAACCCCGCCGATCCCGGCCGTGACAATCATATCGCCTCGGGACACCTCGGCATTCTTAATCACGTAATGGAGCATATAGCCGTTCTCACCGGCGCCTTTCAAGATGCCACGTACCCGTGTCCGCTGGACGAACACATCGATGGCACTGCTCGGGGCAATGGCCAGCAGCACCTTGCAGTAGTTGTTGGACACATGAATAACCTGACCAACGACCCCTTTGGAGTTCAGGGCGACCATCCCCTCGATCACGCCGTCATTTTCCCCCCGGTCAACGATAATCGTGTGAAACCAGAAGCTCGGATCCTTGCCGATCACCCGCGCGCTGAGCGGCGGGAAATCGGTTTTCTCCCTGAAGTCGAGCTCCTGCTGCAGCCGCAGGTAGGTGGTGTAGGCCTCCCGATACTCGGCCAGGTCCTCTTCATAGGAATCGAGCATCGTCTTGAGGCGCTGATTTTCTTGACGGACAGACAGGAGAGCGAGGTAATCACCCCAGAAGCCGCGCACCGAAGATGTGGCCCTGGCCGCAGCGGACTGGATAGGTCCGAGAATTTCCAGGGTGACCTGATGGGAAAGGCCGAAACTGCCGCCGAAGGTGTAGGCTAGAAGAACCAATCCGGCCAGCACCAGCGGAACCGCAAACAAAACGGACCGAAAGCCCAGCGCCCCGGTCCGTTTCTTTCTATCCTTGCTCTGTTTACTCACTATCTAAACGGCCGCTCTCCGATGTCATTCCGGGAGCAGCTTAATCGATGGTAACTTCCCTGAGTATGTCCAGATTATCGAGCGCCGCCCCGGAGCCGAGCACCACGGAGGAGAGCGGGTCATCGGCGACGATAATGGGCATGCCTGTCTCCTGCTTGAGACACTTGTCGAGATTTTTCAGAAGGGCGCCCCCGCCGGTCAAAACAATTCCCTGATCGACGATATCGGCCGCCAGTTCCGGAGGCGTCACCTCCAGAGCCACCCTGACCGCTTCGACGATGACGTCGACCTGCTCAGCGATGGCCGACTGGATCTCGTCGGCTCCAACGGTGATCGTTTTGGGCACGCCCGATACCAGATCCCTGCCTTTTATATCCATCATCTCGTAAGGCTCTTCCGGGATGACGTTGCCGATGGTCGTCTTGATCAGCTCCGCCGTGCGCTCGCCGATTGCCAGGTTGTGTTTGCGCTTGATATACTGGAGAATCGATTCATCCATCTTGTCCCCGGCCACCCGGACCGATTTGGCATAGACGATCCCGGCCAGGGAAATCACTGCCACCTCGGTGGTACCGCCGCCGATGTCGACGATCATGTTGGCGGTCGGTTCGGTGATCGGCAGATTCGCCCCGATTGCCGCTGCCATCGGTTCTTCGATCAGATATACCTCCCGGGCACCGGCCGACTCGGCAGATTCCTTGACAGCTCGCTTTTCAACCTGGGTAATCCCCGACGGCACCGATATGATGATCCGGGGATGCACCAGCGTCCGCCGGTTATGCACTTTTTTGATAAAATAGCGCAGCATCGCCTCGGTTACTTCAAAATCGGCAATGACGCCATCCTTGATCGGCCTGATGGCTGTGATGTTTCCCGGCGTCTTGCCGAGCATCATCTTGGCTTCCTGACCGACGGCCAGAACCTTGCTCATCCGGCCGTCCTGACGGACAGCGACGACCGAGGGCTCACGCAGGACGATGCCCTTGCCCTTGACGTACAGCACGGTGTTCGCCGTCCCCAGATCTATGGCCAGATCGTTGGATAGCCAGCCGAACAAAAAATTGAACGGTGAGTACATAAAATTATCCTTATTGGTAAGGTGCTAGAGAAGGTGCTCTCATATAAATTTATCTCAGATTTCCAATCAGTTAGATAGTTGGCAGGAAGTCTGGGGAAATACCTGATTCTCAACTGGATAAAGATACCAGAGCACTGCATTGTTGGCAAGATTAATGGCGGATAGCCCGGATCGCCGAGGTGTTTTTTATTGACAGTGGAAATAAAGGCTGGTAAAAAATGATCTTTTTACAGCATGGTGCGTGGGGCTATAGCTCAGCTGGGAGAGCGCTTGAATGGCATTCAAGAGGTCGGCGGTTCGATCCCGCCTAGCTCCACCATGAAATACAAGGACTTAGAGCAAAACGCTTTAAGTCCTTTTTTCTTTTGGTTCTCAGCCGGTTCTAAAATTTCCCATCCGATTCTCATGCATTTATCTTTTCCATTTTCTTTCTATAGTAAGCAGCCGACCGTTTCTTTCGCTGCTTATGCCGCCTTTCCTTGCTTAGCCCTCTTTGGTAGACGATCTGTTTGCATGTAGTACCACAGGTTTCTTTACCGTTATTTTTTTTGAGCAGTATGTAATCTCCACACCCCAAGCACCTCTTTACCTCTTTTACGCCTGAAAACAATAATAGGTGGACCATCAACTTAGCAAGAATATAGATGTCCCCATCATTATCGCTCAGTCTCAGCCACAGACCTGCAGGCCCACCACTACCAACGGCCCCACTCACCTCGCCATAAAAACTGATATCGACCTTCCCTCCAGCAATCAGTGTATCCAGAACTTCACGAAGGCTGTTACGAATTGCCAGCTCTCTGGCCTGGAGATAATTATCAGGACTCCCGATTACCTCTCGATCCCGCCGCCCGTGCCAAGAGAAACTCACCCCACGGTCGAAACAATACTTCCACAATCTCCACATTTTTTTGGACATATCTACGCCATCTTGAAGATTTGCATATCCAATGATCTTCTCCACTATTCGATCGATATCCGGTCTATTCACTTGTCCACCAATTTCCACTAACCGCAACTAGTAATTTATAATTAGTTAAAATATAAAGATATTTCATATATTTAAAATGACACACTAGCGGTATCTGGTTAACATAATAATTGATTATATACGTATTGGTACCAACGCACAAGTCACGACGCAAGATGGCAACTAGAAGGAGATTCTAATGAAAGGATTTGTAACCATCCGCGAAGCGTGATTATATTCACTCCTCCACTCTTAACAGAGTGAAAATAAATCTGCGAAGAAGTAGAAGTGTGGAAAGTTTTATTATGTTTTGTCTTGAGCATTGAGATATAAAATTTCCACCCTCAAATCTCATTTAAATTTATATTCCTCACAAAGACAGACGAGTGACTGAATTACAGTGGATAACGGCATAGATAATCAGGCAACCTTCAGTACTATTTTCTTTCGAGCAGGCCTCCCCATTATTATTGCCTGGCTGCTATTGTTCTTAGCTTATTTTATTGCCCTGATTGATTCTACAAGAGAGCCATTTGCAGACCTGGGAAGCAAGGAATCCCACATTTTATATCTGCTGAGTCAATCGGGGGGCACAACAGGAACCACTATTATAGCAGTATTGATGCTGGCTCTTTTGCTAATCTACGGAAGGGTAACATCAAAACGACAAATTCTGACAATCGGTATCATGATTTTAATAGTGGCGGGATGCATAGGCGGTGGTGCTTTTTTAAATGAGTTCATCATTAAAGAACAACTTAAAGTTCCTCGTCCCAATATCATTGCACTGGCTGGAGAAAATGGCAGCGGACCTCTGGGAATGACGCCGGAAGATTTTTATGGATCAGGAGATAAGGTAGTTCGAAGTAAATTACTGGCAGAAGTTCTCAACAGTGAGTCAAATCCGGTGTCTCTTATCCCCAGCATCAAAACTCACTGGATCAAGGAAACAGGGTATTCGTTTCCTTCCGGCCATTCCTTTGCATCGATGTCCATAGCCACCTTTTTTCTCTTTCTATCTGCTACATACCTTTCAATGAGCAGACTCTGGCCTTTCTACTTTTTGCTGCCATGGGCGGTCGCAGTTTGCTACTCCCGGTCCATTCTAAGAGTTCACACACCAACAGACATAGTGGTTGGAGGATTTATCGGCTTAATGGTTGGGCTAATAGCGTGGATAGTGACCCGCAAGATGACTCGAAGAAGAACCTAGCGAGTGGTAAATAATGTCAGAGCGTTTTCCTGATCTTTAGGCTTCTAGCGCACGGGCAGGCCGGCTTTTCCAGAATCCGTCAAACACCGTGACTGCGAGCCAGCTGTATCCAGCTATAATGACAAAATAAACGAGCCGCAGCAAGAACTTATCTGAGGCACTCTGGCCGGTGGCCATCGATCCGACAGTCGGCGCGAGCACGATGATCAGGGTGATGAAAGCATACTGCCACATGGCAGCCTTGGGATGCATGCCCCCCTCCCTGAAGATACCTCTGCCATACAAAAGCGCGGCCAGAGCGATAATAAAGATATACAGGAAAAGGGAGGGGTACGCTTTGATTGCCAGCCAGGCGATGAAGGCACCGAGACCTCCCCAGAAAGTCGAGGCCATGAGTTCACTGCCCAAAGCCCGGCTTTTACAGGTTGTCGCCTGCTGGCCCATGGTGGCGATCTTGATCATAATGATCGTGTAGGCGCTGCTGGTACTCAGGAAGAGAAACACAAGCATGACCGGAAAGACAATGACCAGTGCCCGGAAGGCACTCCGTATTGCCGTTTTACTGTCCGGCTCTGACGGCACAGGCTTTTCAGCCTTTCCGTCAGCCGGCGAGGATTGAACGGGTCCGTCGGGCAGCAAGGCATGCGAGACCCACACGAAGACAAAGCCGGCAAAGGCACCCCAGGTCAGTCCTTTGGCCAGGTTTGCCAGCATGTCTATACTGACGCTGCCGACCGTCGTGAGCAGGGTCAGGGCAATGGTCATCACCGTTCCGATCAGGGCGGTCCCGCCCATCGCGGTTATCAGGAAACTGCCGAATAAAGCCAGGGCGACAAGAATGATACCGGCGGTCGGGGCATAGTAGAGGTATGGCAAGAGCAAAAAACTGCAGAGCATCGTTCCGGCCAGAAAGACCAGGAATTTGAACGCAAGTTTAGGAGAGGGAGGCGGCAGCGGCAGGGAAAGCAGGAGTCCGGTGATGATCGGCGTTATGAAAGATATCGGCCAGTCGACACCCTGTGAGACTCCGATTGCCAGTGCAGTCCCGAGCGCGAGGCGCAGTATCCTTCTGCTTGCAATTGAGTATCCGTCCATCATCGTTCTCTTAGAGGATAGGCTCAATAGGCATAGGACAGCAGGGCAGACAGGCGGATAAGCAACCGGGCCAGCCCGTTGAAGAACACAT
Source organism: uncultured delta proteobacterium (assembly GCA_963845115.1). Lineage (GTDB taxonomy): Bacteria > Desulfobacterota > Desulfobulbia > Desulfobulbales > Desulfocapsaceae > JABDQA01. The sequence goes on from CAWJQN010000003.1 coordinate 821,370, forward strand.
GATCACCGGTATAGGCGACAACCGTTACTTGTGAACCGATTTTCAGTTTATTATTCTGTCCATTTTCGGGCGGGGAGAAATCGATCAGAACCGGAAAGCGCTGGGCGTCACGCAGCCAGATTCTCTCGTCTTCAATGGTGGGCAGGGATCCCAGGGGAGCCGTGTCTACGGCTACGCCAAAGCCCATTTCCCTGATCGTACCCTTGAACACTCTGCCGGGATAGGCGTCAAAAACCAGTTCAGTCATGGTCCCCGGCCTGAGATTGCCTAGATTGTTCTCGGTAAAATCTGCCTGAACCCAATAATTATCAGTAGCCACAAAGGTCATCTGCGGCGTCCCGGCAGCAGCATAATTTCCCTTGTCGAGCCTGACTCCGGTAACCACGCCATTGCCTGGTGCCAGGATGGTAGCGCGCTCCAAGTTTTTCCTGGCCTGATCAAGATCTGCCTGAGCCTGGAGAATGCGCGAGTTCCGCTCACCTTCAGATCCATAGTTGTCGATGGCCTGCTGCAGATTTGCCCGGGCAGCACCAAGGCTCCCCTCCGATGCGGCCAGCGTAGCTTCCGCCGCTTCCAGCCTTCTTTCGGAGATGGCGCCTGCGTTCTGCTTCCTGATTTCACGCATGCGCTCCGCATCTTTACGCGATCTCTCCAAACTGGCCTCTGCTGAAACCACTTGGGCCCGGGCTGCATCTATCGCCGCTCCGGCTGCAGCCGTAGCCTGCTGGGCTCCCGCAAACTGCGCCTCGGCCGCCTGCAGATCGAGACGATAATTGCTGTCGTCGATACGAAACAACACCTGTCCTTCCTGCACGGGTTGGTTATTTCTTACGGCTACCTTGGTAACAACACCTGAAACTTGCGGGGCAATCGGTATAACCACCGCATTGACGCGAGCCTGCCCAGTGAACGGCGTTATCCGGTCCGCCCGGAGATGCCAGCCGATAAGGAGCAAACAGATCGCCAGAACAATATAGGTCCACATGCGGACCGGATCCCTTTTAGGTTTACGCCGCACGACTGCTTCACCACCGTTGTATTCAGGATTCTCTTCAACCATGTTCATAGTATAGTACAATATCAGTTATCAGAAACCACCAAATCTACTTGATTTAGAATACGAAAATTTGCAAGAAGCACCTCAGTCCAGATACAGGAAGCAAAAAGCAAATTTTTTCTTATTGTTCCGATATGATCTGAGACTTACCTTCTCGAGATAAACGATCTCCTCCATTTCTGTCCACCGCTCTGTGACGTAGCCCGCAAACCTGCCGCATCCCAGAACTTAGTATGCCGGCACGTTGACGTGCGGAAAGGTATTCAACGATACTGCCCAAACGACCGAGCCCTGCTCGGTTCAGGTATCTATGAAGGCATGGATCGAGGACAGCAGCCCCAGAACATGAAACAGGGAAACTGTCGCTGCGCATCACCTCGGGAGTACATCGTGTCCCGGTTATTCTCCGTGCTGTCTACGAGGTGCAGCAAAGCTCGCCGGAAAGCAACGAGACGTCGCTTATAGCGACCATGGCGGTGAACAGGGGCAATTTGTCGATGGCAAAAGCACCGCCGCGACGAGGGATAGTGAGAGCGAAGAAGACATGCAACCCGCCTCGCCTTCTTTACCTGTTGTTGGATCATGTCGATGAGTGTCATATTGCTTTGCTTTTCTTCGTTAAATTGTCCAAAAATTATCGGATTAATTTTAGCACATGTACAAACTTTCTAGATTATATGATGCGGCTGTGCTGAATCAAGTGGGATTACTATTGTACCGGCGCGGTCAGCCGGGCAAGTTTCACGGCGAATTTAAACCACCACGGTTTGGCCTCGAATTCCCGCGCCTCCATAAGGCGCGAATTGGTGAAATCATTTTCAAACATTTGCTCAGTCTCGTCTGCAAAGCGGTGGTCGGCAATTCCTGCGGTTATCTCAAAATTGAGGCGGAACGACCGGTTATCGAAATTGGCGGTGCCGACGGTTGCGAAGTTATTGTCTATGAGCATTACTTTTTGATGCAAAAAGCCATCCTGATAGCGGTAGAACTTAACGCCGGTTTCGGCAGATTCGTCCAAATAAGAATAGGCAGCTAAATAGACCAGCAGGTGGTCCGCCTTGTCGGGGATGAGAATCCGGACATCGACCCCGCGCAGCCCGGCAAGTTGCAATGCGGTGATGATCGGGCGGTCAGGCACGAAGTAGGGGCTGGCAATCCAGATTCGTTCCCTGGCCGTGTTGATGGCATGAACGAACATTAAATTGGCGGTCTCGAGAGTGTCGGCCGGCCCTGAAGGAATAATCAACACAGGGACATTTGCGTCTTTCGACGCCACCGGCTGCCAATCGAGTTCGAGCCGTTGTTCGGTTGCCCAGTACCAATCTTCGGCAAAGGAGAGCTGGGCACCGAGCGTGGCCGGTCCCTGAATGCGCACGTGAGTGTCGCGCCAATGGCCGAACTTGGGATCACCCCCAAGGTACTCATCACCCACATTGTGACCGCCAACCCAGGTAACCTTGCCATCGACCACCACAACCTTGCGGTGGTTTCGGAAGTTGATTTGGAAGCGGTTGCCAGGGCCTTTTCTGGTGTTGAAGGCACTCACCTCTATACCCGCCTGGCGCAGCGCCTCCATGTATGCTTTCGGCAGGTCATGGCTGCCCACCTCGTCAAAGAGGAAATAGATCCGTACACCGGCCTTTGCTCGCTCGATCAGGTGCTCCTTGACCTTACGCCCGATCTCGTCATCGTGGACAATAAAAAACTGGAATAGGATGTACTCCTTGGCGTCATCGATACCCTCGAGGATGCTGGCGAAAGTATTTTCACCGTCGATCAGCAGCTCCACCGAGTTGCCGCCGAGAAAAGGCAGCCCTGCCAGGTTAACGGCTGCCTGCCCGGCGGGAGAGATATTCTCGGTGGGCAGCACGTACTGGTCACTATCGGCGCCCGCTAACTTTTCGAGATAAGCGATCTCCTCCATTTCAATCCGCCGCTCTGTGACGTAGCCCTCAAACCTGCTGCGTCCCAGAACCCAGTAGGCCGGTACGGCGACGTAGGGAAAGGTATTCAGCGATACTGCCCAGGCGACGGCGCCCTGCTCGGTTCGGGTACTCATGATAGCGTGGATCGAGGACAGCAGCCCCAAAACGTGAAAAACGACGACGAACGTTGCGATGGCCATGCGCTTGAGTCTCCTGACTTTTGATGACTTCTGTTGCTTTTTAGAAATGGGGTCAGACCGAGATTTAGGGATGTCAACCGTCATGCTCTCCTCGAGTGCCTGAATTGGTAACGCCAGTGGAACAGATAGCAACCTTAATTTGATCCAGATTAAAGCCTGCAATAAGCGATAAGAATTTCCTAACAATACATCAAACTACATTAGTAGCTCAATGAGCTCAGCGCAATAACATTGCCATGCAAATCTACATCGCGGTGTACTTTCAAATTACCAGATCGAAGGTGTTTAGTTTTGCTTTTCCATTCTCAAAAGCTTGTTCC